>BAOK01000001.1 GCA_000509225.1 Parvibaculaceae bacterium Mf 1.05b.01
GGTCCTGTCGTCGCTTGTTGCCATTATTCTCGGATTTGGGATGCTGGGATTGCGAGGGCATTATTTTGCGATTGGCACTCTGGGTCTTGGCATTGCAGCCGGAGAAATTGCAGGCGGTTGGGATTATGTAGGCGCTGGGTCGGGAATGGTGCCGCCGCTCTATCCGACCGACTTGGCAGGCCGCGATCTTCTTCTATTTCCTGATGTTTGCGTTGGCGCTGGCAACTTTCTTTGTGCTGCGCGCCCTTTACGCAACGAAGTTTGGCCTCGCCCTCAATGCTATTCGTGATGATGAAGACAAAGCAGAAGCGATGGGTCTGCAGACAACGCAGATCAAATCTTTTGCCTGGGCGGTGTCGGCCCTGTTTCTGGGAATTGGGGGCGGGTTGGCGGGCAATCTCTTGGGATTTATTGATCCCCGTGATGTTGCATTTGCGGGTGCCACGTTCGGTGTCTGGATGGTGTTGATGGCTATCCTCGGCGGTAAGGGCACGCTTTGGGGTCCGGTCATCGGCGCGGTTGTCTTTCACATCACCCAGGAACTTTTCTGGACCTATTTGCTGGGTTGGCAGCGTGTGGCGCTTGGTCTCCTGATCGTTGGGATTGTTGTCTTCTTTCCTAATGGCATTTTGGGCACGCTGCGCGAACGGCACCCGGAATGGTTTGGCGAGAAAGTCGAGGAGCGGGCATGAGTGTGCTCCTTAAAGTCGAGAATGCCACTAAGACTTTTGGGGGTGTGGTGGCAAACCGGAACGTATCCCTGGAAGTGAATGAGGGTGATATTGCCGGGCTTATCGGGCCGAATGGATCGGGTAAGACGACGCTTTTCAATTCGATTGTGGGCGCGCATCCGATTGACTCGGGTTCGGTGCGGTTCGAGGGACAAGAAATCTCTAAGCTGACAGTGCCTGTCATCGCACGGCGCGGGCTTGTCCGGACATTTCAGCAGACCCGCATATATGCAGAGATGAACTGCGTTGAGAATATGCGGATCAGCGCACCAGATGCCCGAGGTTCTGTATTGTCATTGTTGTCTGGTTTCTCAAGTCAGGTCGATGTTCGTGCCGAAGAGTTGCTTGATTTCGTGGGGCTTGCATCGAAACGTTTCCTGCGCGCAGGGTCGCTGAGTTTTGGCCAGCAAAAGCTTTTGGAGTTTGCCATGGCGCTGATGAGCGAGCCGAAACTGCTGTTGCTGGATGAACCGACGGCGGGCGTAAATCCCACCCTCATCAACGGGTTGATTGACCGTCTGGTCCGAGCAAACAAGGAACTTGGCGTGACGCTTCTGGTGATTGAGCACAATATGCGAGTGATCATGAACCTCGCGGAACATATCACCTGCTTGGCTCATGGGGAGCTCCTGGCACAAGGAAGTCCTCAGGAGGTACGGGACAATCCGATTGTTGTCGAAGCCTATTTGGGGGCAAGTGCGTGAGTGATAGCGAAACACCATCTGTCAGCGGGTATGGTGAGGGCACAACCGACACGGTTCTTTCAGTTGATGCCGTGGCTGATGAGGCGCAAGCGCTCGGGCTCGAGGTTTCCGGCGACAAGGTCCTGCAGCTTGCGGGCGAGAGACCGCTTGTGCAAATCCAAGGGCTAACCGCTGGCTATGGGAGAATGGAAATCCTCCATGAGGTCGATCTCGCTGTGGGCAGTGGTCAAAGCCTCTGTCTTGTGGGTCCCAATGGAGCTGGCAAATCAACGATCCTGCATTCAATCTTCGGGTTTACGGATATTTTTGGCGGAAGCATCAAGGTCGATGGGATTGAGGTGACCAAAAGCAGTCCAAGTGAGCGGCTGCGGGATGCAGGGATTGCTTACATTCTGCAGGACAATTCGGTCTTTCCGGACATGAGTGTCGAAGAAAACCTCCTGATGGGCGGTTATTTGCTTCCTAACCCGAATTTGGCCAAAGAGGCTGCGGAGCGTGTGTTTGAGCGCTATGACCGGCTCGCACAGCGGCGCACTGACAAGGCTGGGGTGTTGTCAGGTGGTGAGCGTCGACTTCTCGAAATCAGCCGCGCACTTATTATGGACCCCAAGGTGCTGCTCGTAGACGAACCTTCCATCGGCCTAGAACCGCGGTACATTGATATGGTCTTTGAAATTCTGGGTGACCTTAAAGACCGGGATGGCAAGACCATCATCATGGTTGAACAGAACGCTAAGAAAGGGCTGGCCTGCGCAGATGTTGGCTATGTGCTCGTCTCTGGACGGGTTGCGATGGCAGATCAAGGACCTGCGCTCCTGGAGAATCCTGATGTTGGGCGCCTTTTTCTCGGTGGATAGGTGAGCGGCGCGATCTATATGAACGGTCGATGAATGGGCTGGTCAGCTTAAATTTAGCCGAAATAGCCTATTTTCAGCTTGATAGGGGTGATTGAAATCTAAGGATTGAGATCATGAAAAAGCTTATGGCCCTGGGGGCTGTTGTACTTCCACTGCTGAGCATCGCACCGGCTGAAGCCCGGCTTGTGTCATCTTTACATGGTGCTGCGGCTGCTCAGGCAACCATTGTCTATGTTCATCGTCGCGGCCATGCACGGCACTATCATTCACCTGTACGTGAGTTCGCTCATTGGCGCCGGGCGTTGGTCCGGTCAAGTTACTCCCAATTTGGGAACCCGGTCCTGCGCAATGGGTTTTATGTGGTCCGAGCGCGACATGTATCAGGTTCTTTCTACTGGTTGCGGGTAAACGCAATCACCGGAAAATTCGTCCGGTTTCATCATCGCCCGTACTGATGTTTTCGAAAACACACACAGAATGTTTCGAAAGGCCCCGATTTTTCGGGGTCTTTCTTTATGAGCGCCAGGTGAACAGCACCTAAACCTCAGATGAATCTCCATCCCAGACTTGGTTCAGCGCTGATCTGCAGAATGGGCTTCACCGTTTGGTTCTGTTCTTTCTGTTCTGGAGAAGTCTCATGAAAAAGTTTCTTGTTATTGCTGGCCTCACAGCCCCCCTCCTTCTTGCTGCGCCGGCTCAGGCCGGTGAGTCAGCCCGGCATCTTTCTTTTGAAGATGTCCTGCGTCAGCTGGTGCTCACACATACAGATGCGTCATACCAGTCTCGCGACCGTCATCATCGTCAGGATCGCGGATGGCAGAATGAGCGCCGCATCATTCCGATTGCCCGCCTTGTTCGTCAGATCCAACGTGACACTGGAGGTCGGGTGACCTCTGTCCGGTTGAAGCGGAATGGCCGTGTATACGCCATTGAAGGTGTTGGCCGCGGCGGGCGCTATGTCACCGCGAAAGCCAATGCGCGTACCGGAGAGGTGTTCGATGTTCAACGGGTTCGTGGTGGTGGGCATGTCGCTACAAACGGGAAACCCATCCCTCGTTTGCTAAAGGGTCTTCGCGACCGCGGCTTCCGTGCTTTTGACAGGGTCATTCGTGATGGCCGAACCTACATCGTTCGAGGTCTGAACCGCCGTGGCAACCCCGTTCGGATCATTGCCAATGCGCGCAATGGCCGGGTTCTGTCCGTCAATCAGGCACGAAACTACAATGGATCTAACCACCTGCGTCACCAGGTCCGCGGCTTTGACCATTGGCGTTCAGGTCTGCAGCAGCAGCGTTACAGCCACTTTGGTAATGCTACTCGTCACGACGACTATTACCAAGTAGGTGCCCGTGACCGTCGCGGAAGAGACGTAACGCTCAATGTCTGTGCACGTACTGGCCGGGTTCTCCACACCGCTTATCGCTGATGCAATGCACCCAACAGAAAACCCCGCTCGAAGGAGCGGGGTTTTTTTATTGTCTGCTCACAATAACATGGTGCTGTTCGGTGAGTGTCACTTTGAAACCGGGTGTGAGGGACAGGTCCTTGTCGTTTGTTACCTCTCCGGTCCTGATATCAAACCGGTATCCATGCCACGGGCAGGTAATGCACCCCTCTTGATCAACAGGGACGTCTGACAAGGGGGCAAGCATATGCGGGCACTCAGCGGCATAAGCATGAAACCTGTCGTTGATTTTGACGATATTGACCGGCCTTCCCTCCAGCTCAATGGTGAGGGGCAGTTTGTTGGCGAGCGCATCTGCCATGCCCAGGTCGATTTCTTGGGGCTGATCGGTGTTGCTGGATTTTGATTTGGCATCGAGGGCTTCCTGGCGCTCCACCATCATGCGTTCATCTTCGTCCCACAATGTTTCATAGAGGCCAAGCATGATCTCGCCCAGTTTCGCGGCACCATCTTCGTCAACATGTGGAATATGAAACTCGACCTTAATCTGGGTCGTGCGTTCATCGGCTTTTGCGAAATGCGTCCAGATTTCCATGCCGGGCAGGCCACCTGCCAGGGTCCGGGACACGTATCGGCTGTGTGGCCGATCGACGACAAGTTCGATAAGCGTTTCCGGGCTTGTTTCTTCCGGCACGCCTTTTGTGCGGGCGCGCCATCCCCATTGGCCTGCTTCTTCTAATTCAAGCGATGAAAAGCTTGAATCATGAAGATGGGGGAGGTGTTCCCAATCAAGAACATTTTCCCAGGCACGGGCCAGGCTTGCATCGATCACGCGTTCATAAACGGCAGCGACACGCATGGGCAGATTGTTTGGATTGTGGTCTTGCGCGTTTTCCTGAACCGGTCCGGTCTGGGTCATCTTAAGGCCTCATGGTGGTGAGGTAGGGTCCAAGGGTAAGTTCACGGCCATTTTGGGCCCATTCCAGCCATTCGATAAGTCGTGGCCGTGTTTCCCTGGGGTCGATAAGTTCGTGGACAGAGAAGCCCTCCGCACGCGGGAATGGGGATTGAGAGGCAGCAAGCTTTTCTTCCAGCTCTGCCCGTAGAGCGTCTGGATCTTCTGCTTCGGCAATCTGGCGTGCGAAAGCTACAGCGACGCCCCCTTCCACTGGAAGAGCCCCTGTCGCGGCAGATGGCCAGGAGAGGACAAAGCCGTCCGGCGCAAAATGAGCAGCACCTGCGACGCCGAAGACTTTGTGCACGATAACGGACGCCCAAGGGACCCGGCTTTGCATCACCGCAGCGATTGCTTCTGTGCCGTACCTTATGGTCCCGGCTTTTTCTGAGGCAGATCCAATCATGAAGCCGGGCTCATCGACAAATGAAAGCACAGGCAAGTTGAATGTGTTGCACATGTCCACAAAGCGCCTGAGCTTCTGTGCTGCTTCTGCTGTCATGGCGCCGGCATAGTACATGCAGTCATTGCCGATCACGCCGACGGCATGTCCGTTAAGTCGGGCGAGTCCGGTGATGAGGGACGGGCCATACTTCTTTGTCATTTCAAAGAAACTGCCATCATCGACCACGGCTTTGAGGATTTTGCGCATCTGGAATGGTTTGCGCCGGTCGCGTGGCACAATGTCGATCAGGCTCTCTTCCATACGTTCCGCAGCATCTTGCGGAGCGACGTAAGGCGGTAGCTGCCAGACATTATCGGGCATGTAGGACAGGAAATTGGCAATTTCATTGAGGGCTGCCTTCTCGTCTTTTGCTACGTTGTCCACGACGCCGCTCTTGGTGTGTACGTCCGGGCCGCCAAGTTCTTCCTTGGTCAGGTCTTCATTAAGGGCCCGTTTCACCACCTGCGGCCCGGCGATCAGAACCTGCGCATTGCGCGTCATCACCGTGAAGTGCGCGCCTACAAGCCTGGCGGCTGGCATGCCAGCGACTGGCCCCAGCGCTGCCGTGGCGACGGGAACCGTGCCTATGACTTGTGCGATAGACTGAAATCTGGACCTGGAAAAAACCGGATCGCCGACTGGCCGGGACGGCTTGTTTCCCCCTGAGCCTGCAACGGAGCCGCCACCTCCCTCATGCAGCCGTATCAGGGGCACTTTGTAGTCAATGGCAACGTCTTCCGCGTAGACGCTTTTGCGCAGACCCGCCGGATTTGGCGACCCGCCTTTGAGCGTGAAATCTTCTCCGCCGATGATGACGCGACGCCCATTTACTTTGGCGAAACCCAGAACATAGTTGGCAGGCTGCAGGTCTTTCAGGCTGCCATCGTTGTCGAACTCAGGAACACCGGCACCCTCACCCAGCTCCTTGAAGCTGGCGTCGTCCGCCAGATGGGAGATGCGCTCACGGATGGTCAAACGACCCTTGTCATGCTGACGCTTTACACCCTCAGGGCCTCCCTGCTGTTTCGCGAAGTTGCGGCGGGCCTTGATTTCTTCGGCTTCTTTTTCCCAACTCATGGGCAGCTTCTTCCTTCCTGAGATTCCTTCAATCTTCTAGAGTGGCAAACCCTAACCGAAATCGGCCAAAAATCTACGGGGCAGGTGCCTCTGTGCTGGCCTTTCGGTCATCAATAAGAAATGATCGGCGTATGACTTTTGAAGATTTATCCCCGCAACAGCTCCTGTCTGCTCTGGCGACCTACCTTGAAAAAGAGGTTTCTGGTGCGTCGCCAATTGGTGCCATCCTGAAGTTTGAGTATCCAGATGGTGGGTGGCTGGTCATTGATGGGACTGGGAGTACCAACCGGATTTCTCAAAAAGACGAAGATGCTGACTGTGTCGTGTCTCTGCCACTTGAGACCCACGCTCAAATGCTTCGGTTTGAGCTCGATCAGACAACTGCTTTTCGGGAAGGCCGGATGCGAATAAAAGGGAATATTGCAGTTGCGCTGAGACTAGCACCCTTAATCTCCAAAGCGTTTCGTATTCCGGGGGAGGACGCTTAGTGGGGATTTTCGTAGAGACGCCTGATCTTCCCTGTCCGCCGGGCGGGGTTCCCGGCTGGCTCGTCTGTCCAGATGGATCTCGGATGCGGACGATGGTGTGGTCGCCTGATCACGCCTCGGCGCCGTGCCGAGGGACAATTGTGCTTGCAAGCGGGCGGACGGAATTCATCGAAAAATATTTCGAAGTCATCGCGTCGTTTCTTGAGCGGGGTTTTGCCGTGGCAACCTTTGATTGGAGGGGCCAGGGATTATCAGAACGCATGCTGAATGACCGCCGCAAAGGGCATGTGGATGAGTTCTCGACCTTTGATGCTGACTTTATCGCCTTTATGAAAGAGGTCGTAGAGCCCCTCCTGCCTGAGCCCTATATCGGTGTCGGGCATTCCATGGGCGGCAATCTTATGCTTAGGGCAGGACATAACCTGCCCAACAGGTTTGCGGGAATTGTGCTGAGCGCTCCGATGTTGGGGCTCAATGTTGGCAGTCCGCTCCAAGAAAAGGCGACCCGGTGGCTTGTGTCTTTTCTGAACCTGCTCGGCAAACATGCCAGCTTCGCGCCTGGAGGTGGGCCAAAGGCGGTCGACGAAGAAGTGTTTGAGGAAAATATTGTTACCTCAGACCCGGACCGGCATGCTCGGCTAAAGGAGATGGTTGCCAAAGCTCCCAGTCTTGGACTGGGCAGTCCAACAATCGGATGGGTGCATCAGGCATTCAAATCCGTCGATGAAATTGCCGATCCTGCCTATCTCTCGGCGATCACCACGCCTGTGCTGCTGTTTGAAGCTGGAGCAGACAAGTTGGTCCGTGGTGGGTCTATTCGACAAGTCGCTGATGGCTTGCCGAACGGAGAGTATGTTCTGGTCGAAGGTGCGGAGCACGAAATCCTGATGGAGCAGGAACAATATCAGCAGGTTTTCTGGACAGCGTTTGACGCCTTCACAAAGCAGGTGCTGTCGTCGTCTGAAGCAAAAGCGTCAGTCAACGCGTGAGAGGATATCGAGTGCTTCAGCGTGCACGCGCTTGTCACCTGCTGCGATGATACGTCCACCATTCTGGGCATCTTCTCCCTGCCAATTGGTGACGACGCCGCCGGCGCCTTCCACAATGGGGATGAGGGCCTGAATGTCATAGGGCTGCATAGATGCTTCGATGACCAGGTCGGCATGCCCGGCGGCGATCAGGCAGTAGAAATAGCAATCTGTGCCATAGCGGGTGAGGCGCGCTTTTGAGCTCACGTCAGAGAATGCTTCCAGCTCACCCGCGTCTATGAACATTGCAGGGTCGGTGCAGCCAAGAATGGCTTCGGAGAGGGCCGGGCAGGCTCGTGTTGCCAATTTTTTCGGTCGTCCGCCGCGAAGAAACTCTGCATGTCCAGGTCGCCCCACGAACCTCTCGCCGGTATAGGGCTGGTCCATAACCCCAACCGCTGGATATTTGCCATCGTTGAAGGCGATCAGCGTTCCCCACAAGGGTACGCCTGAAATGAAACTTCGGGTGCCATCAATTGGGTCCAACACCCATTTAAATGCTGAGGTGCCGGGTTTTGTCCCGTGTTCTTCGCCGAGAATCCCATGATCTGGGTAGTGTTCTTCGATAAGTGTGCGGATTGCGGTTTCCGCATCACGGTCGGCGATGGTCACCGGATCAAATGCGTTACCGTCAAGCTTGTTGTCCACGCCCAGGTCTGAGCGGAAATGCTTGAGCGTCACATCTGCGGCGGCGTCGGCCAAGGTGCAGGCGAATTTCGCGAATGTGATCGCTTCTTCTTCGGCCAAAGAACTAGGTGCGCTGGTCATGGACGATCCTCTGCAAACAGGTGATCATGACTTACGCCAGCCTAGGGAGCAGGGCAAGAGCGCAGCTTAACCTGCGGCGCGCTCTGCCTTTTTCCGCTCATTGGGATCGAGGTGGCGCTTGCGAATGCGGATCGATTCCGGTGTGACTTCGACAAGCTCGTCTGTGTCGATATAGGCGATCGCCTGTTCGAGGGTCAGACGACGGGGTGTCGTGAGTTTTACCGACTCGTCTTTGCCCGATGCCCGCATGTTGGTGAGCTGTTTCGCCTTCAGTGGATTGACGATCAGATCGTCGGGTCGGGCATTTTCGCCGATTACCATGCCTTCATAGACCTTTTCGCCGGAGGTAATGAAGAGAAAGCCTCGGTCTTCCAGGTTCCAGAGTGCGAAGGGAACAGCATCGCCAGCTCCGTTGGAGACAAGCACACCGTTTCGACGGCCTTCGACTGGCCCACGATAGGCTCCATATTCTTTGAAGACGCGGTACATGATGCCTGTGCCGCGGGTATCGGTCAGAAACTCGCCATGATATCCGATGAGGCCACGGGAAGGCGCATCAAACAAGATACGTGTCTTGCCGCCACCCGTCGGGCGCATGTCGGTCATCTCACCTTTGCGTTCCGCGAGTTTTTCAATCACGACGCCAGCGTAATCGTCGTCCACGTCGACGGTGACCTCCTCGATGGGTTCCTGGCGTTCACCGTTCGGGCCGTCACGAAAAATCACCTGTGGACGGCTGATGGAGAGCTCGTAGCCCTCGCGGCGCATGGTCTCGATCAGGACACCGAGCTGAAGCTCGCCGCGCCCTGCCACATCAAAGGAATCCTTGGATTCTGTGTCCCGAACCTCAATGGCGACATTGCCTTCTGCTTCTGACATCAGACGCTCGCGAATAACCCGCGACTGGACTTTTGATCCTTCGCGCCCTGCAAGCGGACTGTCATTGATGCTAAAGAGGACGGACAGGGTTGGGGGGTCAATTGGCAGTGCATTGAGCGGTATTGTCACGGCGGGATCAGCAATCGTGTCCGCGACAGTCGCTTCTTCCATGCCAGAGATCGCGACGATGTCGCCCGCTCTTGCTTCTTCTACAGGCTCGCGGTTGAGGCCGCGCACGGCGAGGACCCGTGTGATACGGCCCTTCTCAACAATGCCGGAGCCATTGCGCAGCGCAAAAACGGGCATGTTTGGCCGGGCAACGCCCTTTTCAATTCGGCCTGTCAGAATACGGCCAAGATAGGGGTCTTTTTGAATAGTTGTGACCAGCATTGCGAAGGGTTCGTCGCTTGACCCGTCTGATAGGGCAATCGGCTGCTGCACATGGCTCAGAATTTTTCGGAACAGAGGAAGCAAGCCCTGATCCTTCGCATCTGCGGCATCCAAATTTTCGGTCGCCCAGCCCTGTTTGGCAGAGGCGTAGATGATCGGGAAGTCGAGCTGCTCGTCTGAGGCATCAAGCGCTGCAAAGAGATCAAAAATTTCGTCATGAACCCAATCTGGGCGCGCATCAGGCTTGTCGGCCTTATTGATCACCACCAATGGTTTCAACCCAAGAGCGAGCGCCTTTGAAAGGACGAATTTTGTCTGAGGCATTGGGCCTTCTGCCGCATCCACCAGCAGAACAACACCGTCCACCATGGAAAGAATACGTTCGACCTCGCCGCCAAAATCGGCGTGACCGGGTGTGTCGACGATGTTGATGCGGGTTTCGTCGCCACCCTCTGGTGGGGTCCATGCAACGCTGGTTGTTTTCGCGAGGATTGTGATGCCACGCTCCCGCTCCAGATCGTTGGAGTCCATAACTCGTTCGGCAACGTCCTGGTTGGCCCGAAAAGCCCCGGATTGCTTGAGAAGTTCGTCAACAAGGGTGGTTTTCCCATGGTCAACGTGGGCGATGATGGCGATATTACGAAGCGGCATGTCGGTCCTGTCAGAGCACTCAGGGCTCAAAAGAAGCAGCCCGCGGGCCTTATGAGGCTCACGGGCTGTCGATCACATTTGCCGCCTTATACGCTTCTGTCCGCCTGACCTCAAGAGAAAGAGGCGAGGGCTTAAGCGAAAGCGGATGGTTTGGTTATCAGTCTTTGCGGGCTTCTACTTCGATCATGAGTTCGACGGTTTCGCCAATCGCAGGTGCGGCATAGGCCATGCCGAAATCTGTACGGTTAATCTCCCCAGAAGCGGAGAATCCGGCCACGATCTTGCTCGGATCGAACGGATGAGGTCCTTCCTGATTGAATGTAACGTCCAGGGTTACCGGCTTCGTGACGCCCAATAGTGTCAGGTCTCCGGTCAGTTTTCCGGTATTTTCGCCCGTTACCTCCACTGTGGTTGAGGTAAAGGTCATGGTTGGGAATTCTTCCACATTGAAGAAGTCAGCTTTACGGAGATGTTCGTCCCGGGCTTCGTTGGCTGAGTCCACGCTTGCCGTGTTGATCGTCACGGATACGCTGCTAGCAGTGGGGTTTGCCTCATCGAACTCAAGAGTGCCGGAAATTTCCTTAAATTGGCCCAGCGTGTGCGAAAAGCCCAGATGCGAGACCCTAAAGGCTGCATGGGCATGGGTTTCGTCGATTGTGTAGCTTGCTGCAAATACGGCCGTTGGGGCCATAAGCGCTGCGCTCAAAGCGGCGGCGGCGAGTGTTGATCTCATTGTCCTGCTCTCCCTATGTGAACTCAAAGTGACTGTAACATTGTGGCTCAATATTGCGATCACAAGACTGCGAGAAATCTCTCAAGGGGCGGCGAGGGCCGGTGTTTGGTCATTGGAGGTCTTTTCCTCAATCGCCGCACTTTCTATGGAGAGATTTGACAGAAATTGCTGGCTACAGGCTTTCCAGGAGAAATTCATCGCATAGGTCCGGCAGGTTTCTGGATCCGCCTCCAGGGCTGCCAGGCAGGCTGATTTCAGGTTGTTGTCAAGGCGGCCAACAGGTGCGTCACCGATGACGTCCAGCGGTCCCTGGACCGGGTAGGCTGCAACTGGGGTGCCGCTCGCGAGCGCTTCGATGAGCACAAGCCCAAATGTGTCTGTTTTGCTGGGGAACACAAAACAATCGGCTTCCGCATAGGCCTGTGCCAATTCCTCACCGAACAGAGAGCCAGGAAACTCCGCAGTTGGATACTTTCTCTTCAGAAGATCGAGGCGAGGACCGTCTCCCACGATCTTCTTGGTGCCTGGTAGATCGAGATCGAGGAAGGCATCGATGTTTTTTTCAACCGCGACGCGCCCGACATAAAGCCAGAGTGGCTCTTTTGTATCGGTTTCAGTTTTTGCCTGAAGCCGGGGTTTGAACTGACTGGTGTCTACCCCTCTCGACCAGAGCCGAAGGTTCTTAAAACCGCGTTCCTCAAGCTCGCGAATGAGGAGCGGTGTTGCGGCCATGACGGCGGTTGCCGGAGCGTGGAACCGTCTCACGAGCGCATAGGTCCATCTTTCGGGCACGCGAAAACGGGCGTGCAGATATTCTGGAAAGCGCGTGTGAAACGACGTTGTGAAGGACCGTCCGTTCCGCAAACAGTACCGCCGTGCCGCGAGCCCAAGGGGGCCTTCTGTTGCGATGTGGATTGCATCAGGCCGGAAATCCTTGAGAAGCTCTGCTACTCGGCGTTTTGCGCCCAGCGCAATGCGAATTTCCTTGTAGGTAGGAAGTGGCACCGTCCGGAACATGTCCGGCGTGATGTACATGACTTTGTGTCCCAGCCCTTCTAGCTCTTTTCCCAACTGTTTGAGGGTACGAACAACGCCGTTCACCTGAGGCGGTGCGGCGTCGGTGATGACGGCAATGCGAAGCTCCTCAGTCGCGCCTGACGCGTCCGCAGAAAGGTTCTGGGTCATGGGAATTCCATTCATTGGGATTTGAAGCTGCTGGGCGGGGTGTGGTTCATGCGGCTTCTTGTGACGAATTTTCTGATTCCATCGATGCAGGAGTGAGTGCTGCGAGTGAAGCGTCTTCTTCCTCCCAGGAAAAATTGTGCCAACTGAGGATGGTGAGTTGGCCGGTCATATCTTCTGCAAGCGCGGTGCAGCTTTCGACCCAGTCGCCATCGTTGCAGTAGAGGATGTTGTCTATCTCGCGCATCTCGGCGTGGTGGATATGACCACAGACCACACCGTCGACGCCTCGCTCCCGCGCGGCCCGCGCAACAGCAGTCTCGAAGCTTGAGATATACTCGACAGCATTCTTCACCTTCTGCTTCAGGTAAGACGATAGGGACCAATAGGGCATTCCGAAAAGACGTCGCGCATTGTGCAGCCAATTGTTGAGTGCCAGGGCTATCCCGTAGGCGCGGTCTCCCAGATGAGCAAGCCAGCTTGCATAGCGGACGACGCTGTCAAACTGGTCACCGTGGAGCACAAGAAGATCGCGCCCGTCGGCGGTGCGGTGGATGATTTCATCGCAAATGTCGATGCCTGCAAAGTCGAGGCCTGTATAGTCTCTCAAGGCTTCATCGTGATTGCCGGGAACATAGATGACGTTGGTGCCATGTCGTACTTTGTGGAGGATTTCCTGAACCACTGCATTGTGGCTTTCGTGCCAGAACCAGGACCGCTTAATGCGCCAGCCATCGATAATGTCACCTACAAGATAGATGGTTTGGGCTTCATTGTTACGAAGGAAGTCCAATAGAAGATCTGCTTTGCACCCCGGCGTGCCCAGGTGGATGTCTGACAGAAAAAGAGTGCGGTGACGATCAGGTGCTGTGGGCCGTGGTGTTTCCATAATCCTGTTGAACGGGCTTTGTCGGCGACGAGATGATGACTGTTTGGTGAGGGTCGGGGTTGTTTGCGGTGGTGTTTTCCGATCTCTGAGGAACCCGAGCAGGGTGCGATTTGACCAGGGTCTCTTTTGTCGGGTGTCTTTTTGAAGGCCGGTTTCTAGATATGTCATGCCGCCGTCACACTTTCCAAATTATTAGAAACATGCGCCCGCTTCATTTGATTTGTTACGAATCAGGAACGGGCTCTGTTCGACGGGCGGAGAATCCGTCTGTCCTATGACCGTTTGATGTCGAAACGATTAGACATTTGTGTAGGGTTAACTCCGAGGACGGATGATGAGCGGCAGAAAACGTATTGATATCATCGTGAACCCTGCAGCCGGGTCGCGAAACAGCGGCCTGTTCGATGCCGTAGTGCGACGACTTCATGACAAAGGCGCTTTTGTCAGGTGTTTTGACACGGAGGGGCCAGGTCACGCGACCGAGCTCGCGGCAAAATGTGCGCGAGAAGCTTATGCGGATGTCATCGTCGCTGCCGGCGGTGATGGCACCATCAATGAGGTGGCACGTGGGCTTCTTGGCCATCCAACCCCTCTCGGCGTGCTGCCTCTCGGGACGGCAAATGTGCTCGCAATTGAGTTGGGGCAGAAGCTTCGAGCGCGCTCGATCGCTGATACACTTCTCCATGGTGACGCAAAACTTATCGGTACCGGCCAGGTGAATGGTGACATGTTCCTGCTCATGGTGGGCGCAGGTTTTGATGGCGCCGTCGTTGCTGCGATTAAGCCGCAAATGAAACGCCGTTTTGGCAAGTTCGCTTTTGTCTGGGCAGGCCTGAAGATTTGGCTCACAGGACCAGGCCACTCAATTCTGACGGAAATTGATGGAGAGTTGCATGAGGCCGCGTGGGTCGTCGTAACGAATGCCCGGCACTATGCAGGTCCCTTTGTGCTGGCACCCACTGCGGACATCGCAGATCCGCACCTGCAGGTATTTATTTTTAAGAAGCAATCCCGCCTTGCATTTGCGGGCTATTTCCTAGGGCTTGCTGTGAGGCAGGTTGCGCGGATGCCTGGTGTGCAGGTTTCTCGATTCCAAAAGCTTGAATTGTCGAGTGTTGAGCCGGTGCCGGTGGAAGTGGACGGAGATGCCTTTCGGAGCCTTCCATTGACCATCAGCCAGGGTACGCAATTCTTGCGTTTGGTTGTGCCTCAAGCCTAACCTTTGTTTGGAAGTAGTTCAGGAATGCCGTGAATGATCCAGTCAGGTTGGATGTCGGAATTGTCTGGAAGGCCATGCCTATATGCATCATGCCAAATGGCATAAATCCCCAGACGCTGAGGTGCCGCAATTTCCCATTCCAGGTTATCGCCAACCATCCAGGTCTCCTCAGGTGCAACGTCTAATACGCTCAGAGCATGCTTGTAGGCTTCCTCTTCCGGTTTGCCGAAGCCATGTTCGCCTTCAATCTGGATGTGGTCAAAACGATGCTCAAGGGCAAAGCGGGTGACTTTGGGGCGCTGTGTTTCCGCGCCGCCGTTAGTGATAAGGGCGAGTTTCACACCGAGGTCTTTTAGGTGATCGATTGTCTCAAGGGCGCCGGGGAAGGGCTTGAGCTCTTCCTCGCGAAAGTCGGAAAACCGATCTGCAAGTTTATGAACGAAGTCGACGTCTGGACCATCAGCGCCGAATTTCCCTGTGCGCAGTAATGCTTCGCGGACGATTTCCCGGCGGGCATCTTTCAGGCGTAAGCGCCATTTCTTGTGATGTGCCTGGGTGCCTGTCCAGAACTCCAATGCGAAGGCGCTGATGGCGTCCACAGCCTCGGTTTGGCTAAGGGGGCTCAACGCATCGGCAAATTCTGCGACAACTGTTTCCCAAGCGCCGCGGGGTTGGCCATAGGCGGAGATAAGCGTGTCATCCAAATCAAATAGGATGGCGGTTGGCAGCGGCGGAAGTGTTTTAGACAAGTGGCGTTCCCTGAGTTAAGCCGCCCGATTGCCTTGTTTTTAGCCGACAGCGGCAACGCTTGGGCGGGCATCAATTGCTTGCAGTTCGCCATTCATGACACGTCGGTAGTATTCGTCAAGGTCTACTGAGAAGCCTGTGGGGGTGTTGATCCGTGCGTGCTTGCGTTGAAGCAGGCGCGGTTCGTTTACGCCACATGATCTGGCGATCATACAGACTTCGCCTGTGATGCGTTCCTGGTAGCGTCGGACACGCTCTGCTTTGTCTTTTGGGTCGAGTCCGCGCTGAAGCTTCTTCTGGTGTGTTGCGATGCCCGTTGGACAGGAGTTTTGATTGCATTGCAGTGCTTGAATGCACCCAAGCGAGAACATGAAGCCTCGCGCACTGGTGACAAAGTCGGCGCCCACAGATAGGGCCCAAGCAACATCGCCTGGATTGATAAGTTTGCCTCCGGCGTTCACTCTGATGCGTGGGCGCAGGCCATACTGATCAAGCTTGTCGATCAGGATAGGCAGACTCTCCCAGATCGGCATGCCAACGAAATCGATCAAGGGTTGCGGAGAGGCGCCCGTTCCGCCATCCGCGCTGTCCAGTGTGATGAAGTCAGGTGCCAGTTCCGGGCTATGCTCCAGCATCGAGAAGAGGTCATCTAGAAATCCGTGCGCCCCTAGGACAAACTTAATGCCGACAGGCTTACCTGTCACAGAACGCACGCGCTCGATGTACTGGAGGAGCTGTTCGGGGCTGTTGATTTCCGGATGACGATTTGGACTTATCGAGTCTTGACCCCGCTCGATACCTCTGATCTGAGCGATTTCTTTGCTCACCTTGGCGCCTGGCAAGATGCCGCCCTTGCCTGGTTTTGCACCCTGGCTCAGCTTGATCTCAAACATTCTGACCTGGTCGTGCGCCGCGATCTCACGCAATTTTTTGTCTGAAAGGCTGCCTGCCCGATCTCTGACACCATATTTTGCTGTGCCAATCTGAAAGACGATATCCGCGCCACCTTCAAGGTGATAGGGGGATAGAGCGCCCTCGCCAGTGTTCAACCAGCATCCGGCCATTGCGGCGCCTCTTGATAGGGCGCGTACAGCGGGTTTGGAAATCGCACCATAGCTCATGCCGGAAATATTGAAGATGGAGGACGTTTTGTAAGGCTTCTCGCAATAGGGGCCGATTTCAATCTGACTAGGAGACACTGAGTCTTCGTCCAGGGTCGGGAAGGGGCAATTGACGAAAAAGATGGTCCCATTTGGCTTTAGGTCGCGGGTCGAACCGAAAGCAACGGTCGTATCCGCTCCTTTAGCGGCTCTGTATACCCAGGCGCGTTGAGCCCGGTTGAACGGCATTTCCTCGCGATCCATCGCAAAGAAATACTGGCGGAAATATTCGCCGAGACTTTCAAAGAAATAGCGAAAGCGTCCGATGATCGGATAGTTGCGGCGGATCGCGTGGGTCGTTTGTGTGCGATCGACGATGTAGGCGACGACCAGCCCAAGGACGATAAGACCAATGCCAAATAGAAAAAGAGCGGACATCGCATCAATGAAAGTGAGAACCATCGAAGGTGTGGCTCCTTGCGCAGCAGTCGTTTCCATGTTGGTCTTTCACGGTCAAAGGGTTGAACGCATACGAACAAGTTTTACCGATTATGCACACAAACAGTTAAGCCTTGATGCAACTTTAGGCTTATCAATTCGTGTCACAGAAATGTGGGGATTTTTGTCTGCCACGGATGGCTGGACGTCTTTTTAGGTGCTAACGCGAAAGACTGGCGGTTTCGGTCAATGTGATTGGACCTGGAATAACGCTCGCTTCTGAAAAATCGGCTGAATAGCCCTGCAAATCATCGCTATAGGATGAGAGGCGCAAGCCTGCATGTTCAGCTGCATTCGTCCCGGCTGTTGAGGGATGCCGGTCCGGGTTTGCACGTGCTGTTTCCCGCTCTTTCCCCCATACAGCTTGAACACGGGCGGAATACCGTGCGTTTAAAGCTGGCGAGAATGAGTGGTAGCGTCCGATCGCCTGATCCCAGCTGTCACTGCGTGTTTCCAAATCTCTCAGGAAATAGGCGGCATAAGCGACGTTCGACATGGGATCGAATGCTTCTTCAACGCTTGTGAATGCTCTTGGGTGGAAGCGCAGATTTATCTGCATGCACCCGATGTCGATTGTGCGCATGCCCTCAGACATTAGCCGACGTACAGCGTCTACCGCATCATTGCGAGTGGCAAAATAGTAGGCGCGGCCCTCAGCATTGATTGTCCAAGGCCAAGATTTGACATCCCCTGAGGGGGAACGGCGTCCAGATTCAACCAGGGCGATTGATGTCATCATGCCCGTGGGCATGTTGTGTTGCTGCTCCATACGGGCAGCCGCATTTCGACACACGTCCCAATCGTCAGCACTCGCTGGCGCACCAGTCAAGGCGATGCCGAACAGGGCGACCGCCCAAATCAGTATCTGTGATGGTGTCCAAGCCTTCATGTGCCCATTTCCCGTCCGCGAGACATTTGTCCTGCGCGTTCGGTCCCTTTGCGTCTTGCAACAGCCTTATGGTGCGCTGAAAGAGTTAATGAACGCTTACATTTAGGCGCTGAGGCTAGGTCCAAGGCCATGTTGATTTGCTGCAACGCAATCTGCGAAAAAACAGGAAAAAGTCGAAATATGCCCAAATAATAAGCGATTTTTCGAAGGTTTTCCAAAGTGTCGCAGGTGTTTGTCCTTGATTTTTGTGCACTGCACGCGCATATCTCAAGGGCGATCAGGCGTGAGTTTAAGCTCCCTGATAGCAGCCCTTCTTGGGCGTTTCCTCCCTAGACTTGGGCCATGCTGGCAACAGTATGGCCCCTTTTTTTGGTATAGGGCTCAGCGGATCTCAGGAAGATTGGTTTCAGGACGCTTTTCTTTGGGATGCAGTCCAGGGTGCCCGGCGCATTTCGCGACCCAGCTTGCGGACCAAACGGGTCATGTCTTTAGACAAGCGTGTAATGCCTGCGCGACGTTGTACCTTTTGCTCGTCCATGTAGAGCGTTCGGTTGATTTCAACCTGTATCGCGTGAAGGCCCTGAGAGGGTGCGCCATAGTGCTCAGTGTTGAAGCCGCCTGCATAAGGGTTGTTGCGGGTCACTCTGTACCCCATAGACTTCAGGATACGCTCTGCGGATTCCACGAGTTCTTGTGCGCAAGACGTTCCGTATCGATCGCCGAGGACAATATCGGGGCGATTTGCATCTATTTCTTCGTCGAAGGGGCCGCCTGTTGAGGGCATGGAGTGACAATCGATCAGCACTGCCTGGCCGAACTGCCGATGTGTTGTCTCCAGCAAGCTCCTGAGTGTTTCGTGAAAGGGCATATAGATGTCGCGAATGCGTGTCTCGGCCTCTGAGTAGGGGAGTGGTGTTTTGTAGATCTCCGTTGCTTCCGCCACGATCCTCGCAATGGTGCCCAGGCCACCTGCTACTCTGATTGACCGAGTGTTTACGTGCGGCGGGAGAGGGTCCGCAAACATTGCCGGGTCGAGCTCATAGGGCTCGCGGTTTACATCCAGATAGGCACGCGGAAAATGGGCCCGCAGCAACGGGGCGCCTAGCTCAACCGCGCCTGCAAAAATCTCATCGACGAAACTATCCTCCGAACGCCTCAGCGTCAGGGGGTCGAGATTTGACGATGCTAAAAACCTGGGTGGATACACCCGGCCTGAGTGTGGTGAGTTCAGGACAAATGGCAGCGTCTGTTTCCGGGGTTCCAGGACTTCGAACGGTTCCTGAAAGTCCTCTTTCGCAGGCGAGCGATCGTCAACAGCCTCATTATTGCTGAAGCCCTCAATCTCCTGATCAGATAGCGAAGGGGTTTGGTTGAGATCCATAAAAAAAGGCCGAACAGCTGAAACAGGGGCATTTCCGACTTCTATGGCCGGTTTGGAAGGCGCATCCTCAGCTTAGGCGATTCTGGCCGCTGGTGCCGCCTTTCCGGTGCAGTTCACGCTTTTTTAACCATGAGGTGTGGCATTTTCTTTGAAATTTGACGCTGAGTTTGACCTCAAACGGCAGCCGTGCCAATCGCGCCTTTACATCTCGTTTACTCTTTGCCGCTTATAAATAGGGGACGGACAGAGGCCCAGACAGACGGGAATTGGCACATGGCACGGATAATCCTCGCTGAAGACGACGAATCAATGCGGCGTTTCCTTGCAAAAGCGCTGGATTCAGCCGGTCATGAGGTGTTGTCCTTCGGGCAGGGAGATCTGGCCTTTGAAACGCTTCAGCACGATGTGTTTGACATTCTGCTGACAGATATCGTGATGCCAGAGATGGACGGTATTGAGTTGGCCCGTCGTGCGGCTGAACTCGATCCAACGCTCAAGATTATGTTCATAACCGGCTTTGCTGCGGTTGCGCTCAATCCAGAGTCAGAAACGCCAAAGGACGCAAAAGTGCTTTCCAAGCCCTTCCATCTGCGGGATTTGGTGGATGAAGTTGATCGCCTGATGGCAGCCTAGGGCTATTGCAGATTTCTTCACGGAAATCACCTGGACGGCTTGCGTCTACATCCTATTCCCGATATTACGTGCCGTCCGGTCAGCTTCGCTGAAGGTAGTTATTCCGCCAATTTTTGGCGCTGCGGACATGGAAGGGCGATTAGCTCAGCGGGAGAGCGCCTCGTTGACATCGAGGAGGTCACTGGTTCAATCCCAGTATCGCCCACCATTTTTCCTAAGCCGCAGTGCCATTCTCATCTCAATGGACGGGCAAGTACTTTCTTGGCAACCAATGATGACCCCATGGCACGAACGAGGGCACTATAATTGAGCCCAAAGGTTATCTCGTCGCCGATTTTGGGACGCGTCTTGCCACACCCGACAATCACGTGATCGCTGCTCGCTCCAAGAATGTCGATCCCCGGCGGGGCGGTGAGGCCCTCTGGATCGGTGTCCATATGACCTATTGCGAGAATTGACTGAAAAATGGGCCCACGGTTTGCTGGTAGCGGAGCAACGCCAAATGCGGTTTCTGCGATCTCGCCCCAAGGCTGGGACGGTTTTACCTTCGCCTCGATCACTTCGGCGACGAGCGTTATCGCATCTGTAAAAAGCCCTTCGATGGGCTGGCGATGGAGCGGTTCGCACCCGAGCAAGATCGCTTCTCCTAACCGAAGATTGTTGATCCGGCCGGTGTTGGTGCTTCCAAGCGCCCAACCCAGATTGCTTGAATTGCCTCCGGATACGATTGAGATGACGGGGCCGAACGTTTTGTCTATCGCATCGGCCAGTGACGAAAGTTCTCGCATGTTTGTTTCATCGGGTGCGACGCCACATCGGCAGGCAAGGTTGGAGCCAATGCCTTTGAGTTTGATGTTAGGGAGGCGGAGCGTTTGACGCACGTGTTCTTCAAGGTCGGCGGGCATGATCCCCTCACGCAGATCACCCAGTTCGACCATCAACAAAACGCTGTGGTTACGCCCAGCGGCATACGCTGCTTTCGAGAGTTCTGATATGACATCAAGCTCTGTGTTGAGGCTTGTGTCGGCGTTCGTGACCACGAGCTCAGTTTGGCTGAGCATTGGGGCGCGGATGAGTGCCATTGGGGCTGATATTGTGGCACGGCGCATGGTTTGGATGTTCTCTATCCGCGAGTCTGCAAGACCTTCTACACCTGCCGCGAGCAATGTCCTGGCAATCGCTGGCAGACCCAGCGCCGCTTTGGTCACTCCCCAAACGGAGATGCCACGCTTGTTGAGTCGTTCAACAAGCGTGTGAGCATTGTGGTGGATTTTTTCGAGGTCTATCTCTAGCCGAGGGGCGGTCAATGAACGCTGGCTGTCAGCTTCGCCTTAAGTTGAGGGAAAGATGCCAAGATCATATCGACCAAAAGGTCAGGTGACCGGGTTAGAGCATCGGTGGCCGGAATGCCCAATTCGTTTTCATAGAGCTTCATTGCGTCGCTGACTTCGGCGTCGGTCATGTTCTCATGGTTGATGGTGAGACCGACGACCTTCGTGTCTGCAAATGTCTCAATGAGATTGATCTCGCTTGCAGGGGTTGGCATGAGCGTGTCTGGAAAATCGCCGAGATGGGAGCGACCAGGGGCATGCTGCAATACAATGCCATCGGGCTGGCTGCCGCGCAGAATAAAGGTTGAGGTAAGATAGGCTGGATGGCTCAACGCGCCTTGTCCTTCGACGATGATCACGTCTGGGTCTTCATTTTCGAATGCTTCGACGATTGTTGCTTCCATCTCGCCAGAGCAGAATTGTGATGGAATGGCGTCGAGGGCGATGCCGTAGCGGGCCCCTTGGATCAGTCCTGTTTGGCCAGTGCCAATCATAATTGCGTTGATGCCACGGTCCTTGAGAGCTTGCGTCAGTATGGTCGCAGTTGTTCGTTTTCCGATAGCGCCGTCGGTTCCCAATATTGCAATGCGCGGGCATGTTACTTTGGCGATGTCTCCGCTGAACATTCGCAGATCCTTTTTGGTGCGTGGTTTGCGGACATCAAGGATCGTTACATTATTTGCGATACACGCGGCAGTGAAGACAGGATCTTCGTTCAGAAATTCATGCAAGCCATTCACGATGTTCATGCCGTGGCTCATGGCCTCGATTACCACGCCGCGTTCGTGCGTCGATAGCATGCCGCTCAAGGGTGCCATTCCGAAGATGAAATAGTCAGGTGTTTGTTCCAGCTGCGTCAGCGCTTCTGCTAGATCGCGGTTGATGGGTATGGCATTTGGTTTGTCGTCAAGGACAGAGCCACTGTCCAATCCTGCTTTTTGACTGTCGATGACAGATAGTATTTTGTATTTTTCTGAATATCGAACTAAGCCGTTGGCTGTCTTTCCATCGAGGGAGCCGAAATTTCCTTCGCAATAAACGATTGCTGTGGGGGTCTTCTCCGCTTTGGTCTGGGCGGGAAAACCGATAACCGTATTGTCGTTTTTTTCCGCGGTAATGTGGCTCTCAGTGCTCGCTGAATAGGGCAGCTTGGGGCCGTTGGTCAAAGACATTTGGATTCCTTAAATAGGACGGTGCGCCAACAACGGGAGTGCGTTGGCGGATCTATGACGGTTTATGAATGTGGTGCTGAAGAATGCGATGGGAGGCTACACATTGTGGTCGTCGCCACAGGCCTTGCATTGGTCAGAATTTCAGGAAGAGCACGTGACGATTCTTCCTGAGAGAATACGATTGCCGCATCTCCGGTATTGATCAACGCAGCTAGTCGCGCTGCCTAATCGACGTTATCTTAATCAGTTCAAGATCTGACATATCTCAAATCATATCCAAATCCACAAATGCAGGTTTCATCTGCTTGATGGTCGGCATGATTTTGCCCGATCAGCGTCGGGACGGATGCGCGGGTAACTGCGCAAGATATGATCTTGTACCACACAAATCCAAATAGCTGGCATGATATGTGAGTATCTTCAGTTTCGAAGCAGTCGCCTATCACCGCCTCCAGTGTGTCTACTTTGAGCCCATGCTCAGCTTCAAATTGGTACACAGAGCTGGTACACAAACGTTGCACACGCACAAGAAAAACTGCAGAAATCTTAGGTCTTCGCTGATGAGGCGGACACCCAGTATCGCCCACCATTTTTTCCATTTGATGAGAGTAACTTGATGTGACGATGCGTCCTTAGCCTTTGCTGGCGTTGTGGGGTAATCTGATTGCATCATCAAATATGATTCTGGCCCCAAATCCATGCGCGGGGACAGCAGTGGACCATGAATGGGCTTTTAATGGCTGAAGAGACTGTTTCTAAACCACCCAATCGAAGTTCACGGCGCCGGGCGAAAAGCCGGGCGGCGCTCATCGAAGCCGCTCGGGAAACGATGAGTGTCAAAGGTGTTGATGCGACCACAATAGCGGACATTACAGAGGCCGCTGATCTAGGTTTTGGCACCTTCTACAATCACTTCAAGTCTAAAGACGAGATTGTCGACGCCGCCATGGCAGACATGGTGGAACGTTTGGGCGATGAGATTGATGAACTGATTGCCCCGATTGAGGATCCCTTTTTTGCACAGATCGTGGCCTGGCATCAGGTCGTGAGTCTGACGGTCGCCGAGCCGATTTGGGGGTGGTTTGTTCTTCGGTCGTCGAAGACGCTGAATATGCTGAACGAGGGATTGATGGTTCGTTTTCGTCGTGATGTCGAAAAAGCCATAAAATCTGGCGATTTTGTCGTCAGTGATATTGATGTGGTTGCAAACCTGGTGGGTGGTGGCGTTTTATCGCTCGTGAATGCCCGTTTGTCGGGTGTGATTGATGATGCACAGGTGTCGGAAGGGCTCGCGCTCTTGGTGACCCATCTTGGCATCACGCCGGAGAAGGCGCGGAAACTTATCGCCAAGCCGATTCCCTCGCTTTAACGGTCAGGACTTGTAGAGACCGATAAAGTTTTTCAGGGATGCTGCTGCATCTTCTGCATCAAACATGGCAGCGGTAAATCTGTCGGGACGCAAGAGCACGAATGGCGGGCAGGCCCCCCTCCACTCTGTCAACGCGCCTGTCACGTCTTTCAGAGCTGATCCGCGCGCCCCTGCCTTTGGAGCGATGGACACGAACTCGGCTCCGAGTTCTGCACATAAAGACCTTGCCTCGCTGTTGAGGTCTGCTTCTGGGTCGGCACCAATTCCCATCAGGACGAAGCCAGATGGGAGGAATTCGTCCATGTAAGCGCATTTCCCATTTGCATCTTCGACTTTGGGCTGCACGATCATCTCGCCGCTATGGGGAGACGCACCGGGTCCCTCCCAGACGAATAAGCCATCTTCCAGCTTTGGGATCACGAAAAAAGAGCGTCTGAGGATGTTTCTCGTAAACTCCAATGTGTTCACAGTGGACAAAAACAGGTCTCGGACCCAAGCTTTGACCTTTGACGTTGGCATAATGATCGAGCCGAGGCGATTGGCGACTTTGGTGAGTTTCACCACGTGATCGCGACGTTCGGTCTGGTAGGTGTCAAGGATGTGTGGGCTCGCATTGTCTTGCACAACGGCAGCCAATTTCCAGCTCAGATTTACGGCGTCGCGGATGCCTGAGTTCATTCCCTGTCCGGCAAAGGGTGGCATCATGTGGGCGGCATCGCCCGCCAGGAAAAGGCGTCCAATCTTGTATTGTTCGGCAACGATGGAGTTGAAGTTGTAGACGCATTTTCGGAGCATCGTCACCTGGGAGGGATCTGTATGGGGGGCGAGCAGCTCATTGATCCGGTCTTGATCGAGAAACTCTTCTTCCGTCTCCCCCTCGTGCAGCATCCATTCCCACCGCCGATGCATGTGTTTCTTTTTCATGGTCATGGCCGGACGCACGGGGTCGCAGAAGAACCGGCATCCCACACCATCATCAAGACCAGGGTCAATTGTATCGATCACCAACCAGGCTTCCGGGTTTGAAAACCCTTCCATTGACACGTTTGAGGTGCGGCGCACGAGAGACTTGCCACCACCACACCCAACCAGATATTGGGCCCGGGCTTCAAATTTCTCGCCGTCAGATGTTGTGCCGCTCGCCATCGCCTCGCCATTTGTTTGGGATATCTCGTCCACCCTATGGTTGAACGCTACGGTGACGTGGTCAAAGCGTTCGGTGCCTTCCAGAAGCTGCTGTTCAAAGATCGGCTGAATGAAACTGGACATCTGCGCGGGGCCATAGGGCGATGCGCCGACTTCCGCGTTCATAATGACGCGACCTTTCGCGTTCAGATAGTCAATGGAGAAGCCCTGGATCATCTCAGCAGATGTTTTCTCTTCAAGACCCATTGTCTGCAGCGCGCGACCGCTTTCAACATCAAGGCCAATCGCGCGCGGCTCTTCCACCGTCGTGGCGTTCTGGTCAAGGACCAATGTGCGAACGCCATAGACACCCAGCAGGTTCGCCATGGAAAGCCCGACGGGCCCAGCGCCTTTGATGATGATCTCGGCTTCGAGTTGACGCACCATATTAGTCTCCTGCATTATCCCTGGACGATCTTGTTGGTCTGTGTGCCCAGATCCAATGCGCCATCTTCGGTAGCAATGCGGGACTGAATAACGTCACCAGGCTGCAGGAAGCTTGGATTGCTCTGGCTTCTCTTGATGAAGATTTCCCACTTCTTTGCTTCCGGGATCAGTTTGGAGATGAACATGAGCAGTTTGCTTTTCGGCGCTTGCATGGCAACGCCGCCGGGTGTGCCGGTCGCTAGCAGATCACCTTCAGAAAAATCCTGAACGCCGGATAGTTCCGTTAGCGTTTCAGGAGGCTGAAAGAAGAGATCGTCCGCCAGCGCGTCCTGGCGGCCCTTGTTGTTCACAAAGAGCTGCAGGCGCAGTTTAGCGATGTGTTTAACATCATCTTGGTCGATGAGTGTAAGCCACGGACCGGTTGGGCCAAATGTCCGATAGGATTTGCCTTTGTAAAACTGCCATTGGGGCAATTGAACGTCTCTGGCGGAAATATCATTGTTGACGACGAGGGCACCTACATAGTCGGCCAGATTGTCCCATGTGACCTTGACCGGACCGTCAATCTTTTTGCCAAACACAAGACCAAGCTCGAGTTCATAATCGAGAAGGCTGACATGCGCGGGTCTCACGACATCAGTGTTCGGCGGCGCGATGCAGGACGACGCTTTGCGGAAGATCATGTTGAACGTCTGCTGTTCTGGATCAATGCCGCTTTCCACCAGATGGGAGACATAGTTCGTGCCCTGGCAGACATATTGCTGGTTCTGTGTGACCGGGGACAGGAGCGTCACATGATCAAGCGGGATGTTGTTTTCGGTGCCTGCCGCAGCGACGGTTCGGGCTTCGCCGCGCCCGTCGCGCATGAAATCACCTGTTGTTTCGTATGACCCCACGAGGGGTGTGAGGCCGCCGTCGGCAACGACTCCCCATCCGATGTTTCCGTTTAATTCGTAGTGCGCAACATTGATTGCCATGGTGCTTGTCTTTCGCTGATTGTTAGAGCCAGGGGCGTGCTTTGCTGCTGGTGCTGGACAGCATCATTTGCAGTTTCTTGAAGGTGAAGTCGGGCACAGTCCTCAGATTTCGAACAAGTTCGAGGATGAACCCGATGCTGAGCTTGGGTTTTGTGAAGGCAGGAGGGAAATCTGCCCCCCATTGATAGAGACCTTGCGAGCTCAGCGGGTGATAGCCTGTTTCATAGTCAGAGGTGAAAACGTCGCCATCTGCGAAATGCTCGAATTTGAAACCGTCCTGGTCTGACCAATAGTCAAAGAGCTGACTGCCAAGAATGTGGCGGCCAATTCCCCATTCGTGTTTGTGCCCTTTTTGCTTCATCATCTGTTGGCCCAGTCCAACGGCATCGATGTCATGCACCTCATACGCTGAATGGTCGTATCCCTTAACCGGGTAGGTGGTGAGAACGATGGAATGGTGGTCTGCTGGCGTGTTCCCACGGTCAAATCTGTTGAAGGCGAGGGCGGGTGTGCCGTCTTTCAGGCAGAGAACGTCTGTGGGGATCAGTCCGAACCTGCTTTTGTACCACTGCATTGAACCTGTGAAGTCGGGCGTCAGGAGCACGACATGGCCAAGGCGGACGACATCAGGCGGCGCTATCGGCCCACGCTGCCCCTGATTGATGCGCACCTTGTTCTCAGGCGTATTGTGTTCGGCAGCTTTTCTTACGGCCCGCTCTTGCTCCTGGGCGCGGTTGTAAACAGCGTCGATGGTGAACCCATTGGGATCTGTCAGCCGAGCTCTCTCTCCACCGCCTGGACCGTCGACGCTATCAATAGAAACTCGATCATTGGTTGCCAGGGCTGCCAGTTCCTCTCGGCTTCGCACATCTACTCCCAGACCCAGAAACTCTGCCTTGGGTGCTTTCTCCACGACGATGAAATAGGGGCTGAGACCTGCGCCGCGCACATAGAGACGGTCAGATGTTTGGTCGGCGATCACGAAGCCAAAGTCTCGAAAAAAGTCAGCTTGTTTGTTCAGGTCGGGCTTGCCGAAACGCAGATACGCTAAGTCCCATCCCTTGACGATTGGAGAGTCGCATCTTTCTATCTTGCGGGGATCAACGGGAAGTGCTTCTTCCAGATAGAAATCCATGTCGTTGGCTCCTGAGCATGTGGGGACCACCTTTCTAGGAACGTAGTCATTATGAGTAGTAAGTCAATAGTGATGAATTTATCAGAAAATGAAATATTGCCTTATTGATAATTATTCTCATAAATGAAGGTTCTGCTGACAGGATGTTGTCAGGAGTCTGTCAGTAATATGCTAAAACTGCGCAATCCAAGGGAGAATTGAGATGACGACTGTCCTGACATCGGAAGCGGATCTGAGAGAACACTACCTGATGCCGGGGGCCGGGCCGGTGGACAAACAGCTTGATCATATTGAGAAGCACTGTGCGTCGTTTATTGAGCTGTCGCCTTTTGTCTGCATTGGTACATCGCGCGATGGCGCTTTGCCGGATGTCTCGCCACGAGGTGGAGAACCCGGATTTATCACTGTGCAGGACCCGAAGACGCTTCTGATGCCCGACTGGCCGGGAAACAATCGGTTGGACACACTCACGAACATAGCGACCTCTGGTGCTGTCGGGCTGCTCTTCTTTATTCCCGGCATCAATGACATGTTGCGGGTCAATGGCCGGGCGGAAATCTCTGTGGACCCAGCACTAACAGGGCAGTTCGAAATGCGCGGCAGAAACCCGCGCAGCGTGCTTGTGGTTCATGTGGAGGAGGCCTACCTGCACTGCACCAAAGCGCTCGTGCGATCGGGGCTGTGGGATACAGAGAAGCAGGTGGCGCGGTCGGTGCTTCCGAGCACAGGCACAATGTACCGTGATCAGATGGCATTGGACCAAGTACCGCCGGAGGTTATCGACGGTGCCTTGAAGGAAAATGAAGAGCAAGAACTCTACTGACAAAAAAGGCGGCTGTTAAAGCCGCCTTTTGATTGCCTAGCACAAACAGATCAGAAGTAGCGAGCGACCCTGAGTTGGATGAAATCATCGTCAGCGAATGAAAAGAGTGGATCAGTTCTCTGCACGTTCTCAAAGACGCGTGCTTCCAGCGATACGAAATAGTCATCGCCAAAACGGCGTTCTGCTTCCAGAGAGAGGCTTACAGCCTGCGTGTCGATGTCGACTACCGAGGCCAGAAGAACAGCAGTGGACGCCTCGTCGTTTGGCGTCCAGCGTAAGCCTGCGACGGCGTCATTGGCGAATGCATTCGCGTTGGTGGCTCCTCTATCATCCCAGATGTACTCCGCGACAATGCCCAAATCGCTGGCGCTGTCGAAAATCTGGTAGAATGTGTATTCGATGCCGCCCGTTGCCTGAATATATTCTTCGCCTAGTTCGCGCCTCCAGAACCCTTCAAACTTATAGAGCCACGCATCCTTTGTGGCCTGTACATCGATCGAGGCTTGTTTGATTTGTGCATAGAGGGGAATGAGGACCAGGTTGCCGCCCGTGTCGAAGCCCGGCATCAGGACAGGATCACGACCAGTCCCCTGAAAATAGGCAATACCCACATCCCAGTCTTCAAAGGTGTTTGAGTAGCGGGTTGCGAAATCCAGATGCTGCCGCTTGTCATTGCTGCCATACATGGTCTGGGTTTCATCGACTGGGATATCAAAGGCGGGCCGACCACTCATGCTGGGGAATGTGCGTTCACGGAAATAAGGCAGCAGGTAGAAGTCAAAGACGCCAAAGTCCTGCACTGTGGAAACGGCGACCATGGGTTGCCCCAGCTTCTCCTCACCGTCCAGACTTTCAACTTGGTCCGTCTGGTTGATGATGTCGACCAGGTGCGCAACTTCGGTGACGCCCCAGAAGACTTTGTCGATGCCGACCCGGAACTCCCAATCGCCTGTCACATAGGCGTATTTCAGTTCACGTATGTCAGCATGTGTGCGATTTCCGTCATTCTGGTCCAGGCGCGCGAAAGGTGTGAACACAACAAACTGATCGCCATTATCCCAGAATGCCTCCGCTGTTACCTCTATTGCGACTGAGCTGTTGAACCGCTTTTGTCCGGCTACATTGCCGCGATTTGGAAAGACCTGAAATTCTGGTTCAACAAATCCGGTAAACTCGAACTCTGTGGCCATGGACGGCGTCGTCATAGCTATGCCGCACGTAAACAGGCCGGCGATGCATGTTGCTTTCAACTTTTTCATTTACCCCTCCCAGCAGGGCGACCCAAAAAAGAGGCGGGCGTATTCGCGCCCGCCTTCAATGCCTTTGGAATCTTTACCGTGCGCGCTTTAACGCATTGGTGGTGAAGTCGGATTCCGTGAGACCAGCCTGGAAAACGAAATCACTCCAGACAAGGCGTGTGTTTTTGCCAGTCTGATGGTTTTCCATGAACAAATCGTGGGCACGCCAGTGCTTGTCTTCGTAGAGCCGATAGTCGGTCATGGTGAGGGTTTTTAGGAGTTGGTCCTTGCGGTCGTAGTACTCAATCGTCCGCGGCTGGTAGTCTGTCGTATCCGTCCAGGCAATTTGTCTTGTATAGCCTGAATGTTCATAGAGCGGTGTGCGCTCAGTTACATGACACATCCTGTCACCGCAGGCTTCGTCCCGCAGCCAATTATACGAATACTTGCCTACTTCCTGTGACGAGAAATCTTCAAAGGCGAATTCGGAGCCCATGAACGGACCGGACTTGTTGACCGATGAAATGCGTTTCACACGCTTTACGGCTGGCAGGTACATCCACTGATCATCAGGATCCAGAATGTGGGCGTAGGAGAGCAGTGCTGTGCCGTCTACGTCGCGTGGCTTGTCGAAGACGATTAAGCTCCAATCGCCCTCATTGTCCTCGGTGATTTCCAGAACCAGGTTGCGGAGTTCCCGCTCGCTGGTCTCTCCATACGCATTGGTCAGGATCATCTGCATATTGGCAGACGTGTTGTTGAACCCAACATCTCGCCGCTCCGTTTCCTGAGCGATGGCAAGACCTCTTGCTGCAGGGTCGTCAGCGCCCGGCAGGGTATCAAGCCCCGCCAGCTCTTCTGCGATAGCAGTGGAGATGCCAACAGGAACAATGACCAGCATGGCGGCAATGATCCAAGCCAGTGCCATATTGTGTAGGTTCAGCGCGTTCATACGCATGGGCTGATTTTCCTCTCTCAGGTTTACCGTGAGACGCACGATAGGGTTAGCGTCGGGAATTGAAAAGCGAGTCATGATTAGATCTCCCTCTATGCAGGTGCTGAGGCAGCAGGGGGTGCATCTGCAGGGCCAGACTTTGCGTCTGCTTGGGCGGTTTTATCGGTTTTCCTTTTGCCGTCCAGCGCGATGAGGAGCGCCGGCAACAACAAGAAATCGATGATGAGCGCACACGCAACGGTCACGGCCACCATGGTGCCCAGCATCGCATTAACGCGGAACGGCGAGTAGGCAAGAAGCGCGAAACCAATGATCAGCACAAAGGTAGATACCCAAAGCGCGGTGCCAACGGTGGAGAAGGCGTAGCGTACGGCATCCTCCGCCGACTTGCCCTGCTCTGAGCGAGCCCGTTGGTATTTGGACAGGAAGTGGACAGTGGCATCCACGATCAGACCCAAGGCGGTGGCGATCACGAAGGTGGACCAGAAACCCACTTCGGTGCTGAACAGCGCTAGGACACCAAAAGCTGCGATAGGGGGTGTGAGGTTTGGCACAAGGGAAATGATCCCCAGTTTCAAATCCCTCAATGCCAGCATCAAACAGCCGGAGATCAGCAGGAGCGCGATGCCGGTTCCCACAGTCATGGCTTCGAAGTTACTGATGCCGATGAAGGAGAACATGACGGCCTGACCGGCGGGGTAGGCGTACATGCTGTCTGGCGCATTGGTCCGCAGCCAGTTTTCGGCCCGGTCAATAACGCTTTTCATTTGTTCGGTCGAAACATCTGTGAGCGTGATGGTTAGTTTCGTCGCTGACTTATCAACATTGATCTGGTCGTTCAGATCCAAACCATAAGGAAGTGACATTTCATAGAGCAACAGGAACTGTGCTGCGCTTTGTCGGTCATCAGGCACGCGGTAATAGTCTTCGTCATCACCATGCATGCTTTTATTCACACGCTTGATGACATCGGTGAATGTCCCAACATGGACAACTTCAGGCTGCTCGCGGAACCAGTTGGCAAACGCTTCCAACCGTTCCAAATATTCCGGATCTGAGATGCCACCCGTATCGCCAGAATAGAGCGAATAGCTGATCTGGTAGATGCCTATCAGGTTGTCAGATGCCCAGTCGCTAGCGACGCGGAACTCCATGCGGTCATCGAAATATTCGACAAACCTGTCATTGAAGGTGAACTGGGGAAGGAGCGAGGCAAAGCCGATCAAAATCGCGGTCATGCCGACCAGGATTTTGCGCCGGTTACCGATGACCATCTCACCGAACCTTTCCATGAAGGCTGACTGGCGGGTCAAGGAACCCTTTGCAGTGATTGGCAGGATCGACATCAGAGCCGGCAAGAAGGAGATGGAGAGGACCCACGCGACCAGTGCGCCAACAGCCGATGTGTTGCCGAGGTCGCGGAAGGGAGGAGCGTCTGAAAAATTCAAACTTGCAAAGCCAATGGCTGTTGTCACCGACGTCAGGAACACAGGCTGGAAATTGACCCGAAGGCTTTCGACGATGGCCTCGCGTTTGGCCATGCCTTTCTGCATCGACACAAGAGCGGTGACCAAAATGTGGATTGAGTCCGCGACGGCGACGGTCAGGATGATGGTGGGGGCGCCGGAGGAGGGAGGTGTCAGTTTGACACCCATCCAGCCCATCACAAGACCCATGGCCGCCGCCGCGGAGAGGCCAACCACGAATAGTGTCGCGATTGTGCCGCTGATTGAACGAATGAGGAACCAGACAGTTAGTGCGAGCACGACATACATGCCTGGCGTTAGCGTCTGAAGGTCACGCGTGGCCGCTTCTGAGAAGGACGTTGACAGCATGACAGAGCCCGTCAGCTCGATCCGCAAGTCCGGAAACCGTTCGCGAATGTCCGCAACAATTGCGCGCGCATGGGCGACCGGCGCCGCCGTTGCGGTGATGTCGTCGCGGGGGATTTTGAGGGTCGCGAAAATAGCCGTGGTGGTTCCATCATCAGAAATGATGCGCTTGGCAATGGCCGGTTCGGTTGTGCCAATCCGGAGGACTTCCGCAGGGTCTACCTCTGCAGGGTCAATAACCAGGTCGCGGACATACAGATCATCTTCCAACGCGGTCGTATGCTGATAGTTGGTGAGGCTGTCGACCCGAATGGAGTATGGGGTTTGCCACGCCCGTTCTGTGATTTCTTTCACAATTGCCAGGATTTCAGGATCGGTCGCCTTACCCTCATTGGGGCGGAGTACCCAAAGAAGCGTATCTGGACTTGTATAGGTGCGCTCCAACTGCTCGAAGGCTTTGAGGTTTGGATTCTCATCGGTAAAGAAATAGCGGTAGTCGTTTGAAAATTTGATGTACTGACCGCCAGCTGCCATCGTCAGGGCGCCCGCTACCGTCACCAACACAACGAGCCAGCGTAGTTTGATGATCCAATTGGCGTAGGTCGTGACCCATCCGTTATTCATGATGTAAGTCCTTCTTTGGGGCCAGGCGTAGAATTGCCGGTGGTCCGCAGACTGTTGAGATATTGATAAAATGCTTCAAAGCTCGATGCGCCGATGTCGGTGCTCTGAGCTGTTTTGATAAGTCCGACCGTTCCCTGGTGGGTCGCAATGATCATCGTGGCGGCTGCTTCAGCTGAGATGTCTTTGCGCACCTGACCGGCGTCCTGGCCTTTTCTAAGCGCATCGGCAATGGCAGTGCGCCATTGTTCGTGGATTCCGTTCAGATAGGTGCGGAAATCTTCGTCCAGCCCGGACATTTCCTGGCTAAGGTTCTGGAGTGGGCAGCCAAGGCGGACGTCGCAGAGCACTTCACCGTCGACGTGTCGCTGGAGAATGTCGAGAAGGGTGGAGATTGGATCAGTGGACTGGGCGAGTGGTCTCAGCCAGGTGGTGCCCATGAAACGGTCAACATTGTCGACGATGGCTGCGAGCCCAAGGGCATGCTTGTCCGGGAAATGATGATAGAGGGAGCCTTTGGTGCAACCGGCTGCCTTCAAAATGTCGTTGAGGCTGGCTGAACGATATCCATGCTGATGAATTTCATCAAAAGCGGCTTCGAGCAGCGCCTGGCGGGTCCGCTCACCACGAATTTGGCGGGCATCCTCACCTTTTTCTGCCTGGATTGGTTTCAAAGTCTCTGGCATCGCCCCTCATTCCCACAAACCGACCGGTTGGTCTAGTATTTAGGTGTCCCTCACGAATCCGTCAAGAGTGCGTGTTCAAAAATGACTGGCTAAATGTGCGGGCAATCTGTTTCAGAGGAATTTCCCGACAGTTTCGCTTTGTTTCAAAACGTAAACCCCTCAGTGCCGACGCAATACTTGAATAAATTATAATATGCGCATATAATAATATTTGTGGTCGGCGATGAAACGGAGGTGAAAAATGATTTCCTTATCAGACAAGGTTTGGTCGCCCTATGTTGCAGGGGCGCTCATTGGCCTTTTGCAAATCCCTGCCTTCATGTTGATGGATACTGGCTTGGGTGCATCCTCATCTTTTGTCAAATTCGCAGGCCATGCCGCTCTGATTTTTGATCCCACGGTGGCTGATGGGTCTTATTTCAGCAAATACATCACTTCATCGAAGTATGTTTGGCAAACTGCGCTGGTGATCGGAATTGCACTAGGCGCATTTCTTTCCATGCGGCTCTCGAATGCCCGTCGGGACCGCATTTCGCCAGTGTGGAAAGAAGCGATGGGTGTGTCCTCCCCCATTGCACGATATGTGCTCGCTTTCCTCGGTGGGTTCATTCTGCTTTTCGGCGCGCGTTTGGCTGGCGGATGCACGAGCGGCCATGGTTTGACCGGGCTCGCCCAATTGGCGGTCTCATCTTCTATCGTCGTGCCAGCCATTTTCGCTGGCGGCATTGCAACGGCTCTCGTATTCACCCGTCGCTTCTAAGGAGGTTGTCATGGATCTTTTGTTGATTGTTCTTCTCGGGTTGGCCATGGGTTTGTTGTTTGGGATTGCGCTTGAAAAGTCTCGGGTGTTCGAGCCCGGCATGATTTTAGGCCAGATGCGGCTCCAGAATTTCACGATGGTGAAGGTATTCGTCAGCGCCATTGTGACGGGTCTGATTGTCCTTGCCTGTCTCCATGGATTAGGGATTGTGACCCTGCACCCCAAGGCTCTTTCAGTCGGTGCTCAGGTTTTGGGCGGCGGGTTGATTGGCGTCGGTATGGTTGTCGCCGGTGCCTGCCCGGGCACAGTGTTTGCGCAAATCGGCGCAGGGTATAAAGACGCTTGGATGATCTTGTTAGGCGGTCTTGTCGGCGCGTTTGCTTATGGCTATGCGCTGCCGTTGTTTGCGCCCTATGTCGGAGGTGCAGAAAAGATGACTTATGCGGATATCACAGGATGGCCCTTTTGGCTGTTGGCCCTTGGTCTCGCCGCATTGTTGTTTGTTGGGTTGATATTGCTCGAGAAATGGCGCCCATCGGCAAGTGAGATTGGCGCGGAGTTTGACGGGCGGGGGTGTGGGCCACAGAGCTAAATGGTTCTAAAAGCGCTGGGCTTGTTTGTCGCTGCCTTAAATGGGCTGTGAAGCCCGGGCCATCCGTCTCTTTTTGGTCAAATCACGGATAACCGGTTCCATGACTTCTTCATGGAACTTGTCGCAGCCGATGCAGAGATTGGCGAACGGCGTGCCATTTGGCAGCTCTGTGTGGGAGGCCTGGTGGAATTTCTCCTCCGACCATCCCTGACTGAGACCCATCCTGTCGGGGGCGCCTTCATTCAGTGCTTCAAACACAGGATGTCCTTTGAGGCTCTCAAGAATGTCTATCAGTGGTTCTTCCGCGACATTACCGATCGGGACCTTTGTTTTGAGGCAACAGGGAAACACCGACCCATCGGGCTCAATGGCAACTTCTGACCCGGCCATACCATGATTGAGGAAATTGCGGCCCCCTGAATGACGGGCGCAGAAATTTGTGTTCATGTCAGCCTTGGTGAGGGAGTTTTCCCAGGCGCGTCCGCGTGGCCAAAGTTCACCGATCCATTGATCGGGCTGAGCACCGAAGAAAAAGTAGAAAGGCCCTTTTTCGGTGAGGTAGTCCCGGCCTGTGGAAGCTTCGGGCACCGGTTGCATGCCTGCGGTGTCAAACATGTCCGTCAGCTTCTCCATTAGCGGCAAGCGCTTGTCACCCTCCATACCGACGTGAAAATCATCCATGCCTGCGATGGCGATCATCCAGACATTGCGTTCCAGCATCTCATCCAGAATCTTCGGCGTGACAAGATCACCCGTAGTCTGGATGGATATGTTGACTCCCCCTTTTCCGTACTTGGCGTTCAGGGCGTCGAGGGCAGGGTAGAAGATGCGTTCGCGGACTGGATCAATCAAAACCTCGCCACCTGCCAGAATGATGCGGCCGATGCGTTCTTCGGGTTTTCCTTCTGGCGTGAGGTTTTTTGGGTCCTGGTAAATCATCGTACTTGGCAGATTGGCGATCACTCGCTCGAAATGGGTGTCGCTCTCCACCAGCACGTCCTCAAGAGCATCTCGCACGTAGGGGCGGAAACGCGTGTCATAGCAATGCTTGCACCGGCGGTGACAGGCCCAGGTCAGGACGTAGTAAATCGATTCCATTGGCGCAGGCTCCTCAGATGGTCTCCAGGGGGGAGCCTAACCTTGCTGAGCGCCTTGTCTCTTCACAAATGCGAGAGAGGAGGGATCAATGCGGGCGGTCGCCGTTGATGGTGACGCGCCGCATATGCCGCCGCTGGCCATGATAGTCGTTGAGCGCAAAATGCTGAACAGCGCGGTTGTCCCAGAAAGCGACGGCGCCTGGTGTCCAGCGGAAGCGGCAAGTGAACTGTTCCTGCGTACAATGATCAAACAAGAAGTTCAAAAGCGGACGGCTTTCCCGCCGGGTCATATTTTTGAAGTACATGGTGAAGGCCATGTTCACGTAAAGCGCTTTGCGTCCGGTTTCTGGGTGGGTGCGGACGACAGGGTGCTCGAATTTCGGTACATCGTCGCTGGCATTCTCAATGTCCATGGATGAGCGCTTTGCGGCAGAGACACCGGTCTGGCCATATTCGCGCTCGGCGGTATGGATGGCAACCATGCCGTCCAGCATCTCTTTCATGCCATCAGAGAGGGCCTCATAGGCCTTGTACTGGCTTGCAAAGAGGGTATCACCTCCATAGGCCGGAACTTCAATGGAGTGAAGGATGGAGCCCAGCGCCGGTTCTTCCAGAAATGACATGTCGGAATGCCAGCCACCGCCAAAGTTCACTTTGTCTTCCGGCTCTTTGATGATTTCCATCACTTCCGGATGGTCTTGCATGCCTTTCACATATGGATGGACGTTCAAAGACCCGAACCTGCGGCCGAAAGCTGTGTGCTTTTCTGGTGAGAGGTCTTGATCGCGGAAGAAGATGACCTGGTGGTCCAGAAACGCCTGATGAATGTCGTCGAAGGTTTCATTGTCGAGATCAGCGTTTAGATCGGCACCTGAGATCTCGGCGCCGAGTGCGCCGGAGACAGGTTGAACGTCGATGTTTTTGTAGCTCATTATTCGCTCCCAATAGCCGGAGTTGCGTTGTTGCGGTTCCTCAGCTCCTCGCCGAAAGAATTCTCCCACATTTCTGGGGAGGTGGGATCAAGTCCCGCCGCATCCGCCAATGCTCCAATAAAGGTACTGGCCTCAACAAAAAAGACAATCACAAGAGCAAGCAGGCCAATGTTGAAAATGACCGCTCTTATCTGATTGATCCTGTAGTTTGGCCAGGATGTGAAAGCTCTCAAAAGCATGCCTACATAACCCGCAATGGGTGTGATCAGCATGGAGTAGATGAAGGCTAGACCAACTGAGGCCAGCGCTGGAAACAGATGTTCATAGGGCACATTGGGCTGGCCCCAGCTCTCGCCTAAAAAATGCATGCCTGTCACCAGGGAGAATCCTAAAACGATCTGGATTCCCCTTTCCATCTGGGTCCAAAGTGGATGGCTTGGACTGATATCGAACGGCCGAAGCGTTTCGTCTTGCTGCTTGCTTTCGTCGATCATCAGAAATCCTTTGTCTCACTTGTCGCTCGCTGCAGACAGCATACCCCAAACTTAGGAGTTGGCGACTCCCCTGCGGGGCACGAAACGATCAAGAGTTACCGCGAAGGCTGGAAGGGCAAAGATCGCTGAGATCATGTTCGCCATAAACATAAAGGCCAGCAATATCCCCATATCGGCCTGAAGCTTCAGGCTGGAGGATGCCCAGGTGGCGACCCCACCGGCCAGCGTGAGGGCCGTGAACACGACCGCAACACCAATCTGTTCAAGTGCCAGCGTATACGCTTCCTGTAGCGATTTTCCCTGATCCAGAAAAATGTTGAGGCGGCTGTAGATGTAGAACGCATAGTCAACACCGATGCCCGTCGCAAGAACAAGGACCGGCAAGGTGGAGACCTTCAAGCCAATGCCAAGCCAGGTCATGAACCAATAACCGAGGAAGGTGGCAAGGAGGAGAGGCATGCAGCAGCAAATCACCGCGCGCCAATCCCGGTAAGCGATCAGGACGAGAAAGATAATGGCGATGTAGACCCAAAGAAGCATGGGGAGCTCCGATGTCTCAATTACCTCATTGGTTGCTGCCATCACGCCGACACCACCCATGCCAAGCCGGATATTTATATCATTGCGCGCTCCAAGTTCTTGATCCGTGGCGGTAAATGTCTCCACGGCGGCGATAACCTGATCAATTGTCGTTGCGATGTGATCGTCCATGTAAACGATGACTGGCAGAATGGTGCATGTCTCGTTGAGTAACCCTGAGCTTGGTTCGATGTGGGATGTTGTGCGAATGAGGTCCGATTGTGTTCGGGGGAGGTCCTGCCATTTCAGGTTTCCCTCCCGCCAGATAGCAGAGACCGATCGGGCTGAGACAGGCAGGGATTGGACCGAGGTGACGCCCGCGACGTTTTCCATGTGCGTTGAAAAGCGATCGACTAGCCGCATCGTGGCGTAGTCGACACAGCCATCGAGTGGAGTTTCCACAACGATGATGAGGGCGTCGACGGAAATGGAAAAGTCGGTGACAACAGAGGCTGTGTCTATGTTGTATCGCGAGTTTGGCCAGAGCTCAGAAAAACCAGGGACAAGGTCACCAATGTGACGTTCCCGCGTCTGGTAGATGGCGGTTCCCAGGAGTACCGCAAATGCGACCAGAACCAGCGTAGCATTCCGCGGTTTTGCAACACGGGCCAAAAACCTCATGGCGGCTTCGCGACGGACACGAATGCGCCGATAGGTGAAAGCATAAGTGGGGTTTGGGGGAAGGTAGCTCGCCAAAAGGGGCAGCATGATGAGATTGGTGACTATTTTGAGCGCGACACCCAGTGACGCCATGATCGCGAGTTCTCTGATCACATCAATTGGGATGAGATAGAGCGTAAAGAAGCCGACAAGATCGGTTACCAGCGCCATGCTGCCGGGCACCAGCAACCGCGTGAATGTGAGCTTTGCGGCATCCATCGAAGATGAGCCGTCACTGACTTCAGAGGCGATCAGATTGATCTGTTGCACGCCATGGCTTACGCCGATGGCATAGACCAGAAACGGCACCAGAACCGCAAGCGGGTCGAGCCCGAACCCCATAATGTTGAGAAGTCCAAACTGCCAGACGACGGAGATGAGTGAGCAGAAGATGGCCAAGAAGGCGAGCCATGCTGAGCGAACATAGGCATAGACGGCAAGACCAGTCAGAATGAACGCGTATCCGAAATAAAGGAACACATCTCCCGCTCCGTCCGCCAGATCTCCAACAAATTTCGCGAAGCCGATGATTTCGACACGGACGTCATCGGACTGGAAGGGGGTGCGGACCTGGGCTTCAAGACGTGCTGCCAGATCAAGATAGTCAAGACGTTCGCGGGTAAGCGGATCTATCTCCTGGAGCTCGGCAATGACCAGTGCGCCAGAATTGTCGTTGGCGAAGAGCGTGCCCTGGTGGCCGCCGTTCATGGCGCGGTCCCGGATGCCTTCAATATCCTCTGGCGTCAGACCGTCTGGCGTGATGCGACTGGGAATAACCTGCTGTGACTCGATGCCATATTCAGTGTTTTCTGTGACCCGCGTCGTTGGCGCCCAGAGGGAACGCACTTTGGTTCGCCGCACGCCAGGCAAAAAGGTGATCTCTTCTGTCACAGTGTGCAGTGTTTTTAGGAAATCTGGTTGCCAAATATCCCCACTCTCAGCGCGGATGGCCACGAGTACCAGATTGGCGCCTGGTACTTCGTCCTGATATTCAAAGAATGTCTGGATATAGGGATGTTCCGTAGGGACTTGCTTGAAAAAGCCGGCGTCCATGCGCAACTGAGTTGCGTAGACGCCCATCACAATTGTGAACGCCGCAAGGGCCAACAAGATTACCAATCGCAGCTTGAAGACTGCTAACTCAACAAATTTCACTCGGTCCCCTCCCCAGCACCCCCGTTGTAGCCAAGAGGGTGCAGCACCGTCAAAACGCGCTTTGGTAAACCTGTCAATTTGAGACTGGCAAAGGTCGGCGCGCTGAGGCACTCTTAGTAAAACATATTTATCTGTTTGGGGGAGAGTGTTGTGAGGGTTTTAAGTGTTTCTTTGGCGTTAGGTCTTTGTTGGTCTGGCGCTGCTGTTGCGGGTGTGTCTGACTCTGAAGCTGCGCGGCTGGGCCAGGACCTGACGCCGATCGGTGCTGAAATGTCCGGAAATGCGGATGGATCTATTCCGGCATGGGATGGCGGATTGACGGCGGTGCCGGAAGGGGTCGCCTTTGTCGGAGGACACTACCCAGATCCCTTCTCCGGTGATGCTCCTGTAATAACGATAACGAGCGCAAACGCTGAAGAGCATGCATCACTGCTGACAGACGGGCAACGCGCCATGTTGGACCGATATCCATCCTATAAAATGGATGTGTATGAAACGCGCCGAACTTGTGCATTTCCGGAGGCCGTCTATGACGCGACCCGAGCCAATGCGGTGAATGGCACTATTTCAGATGATGGGCGCCAATTGTCAGGGGTTGCACTCGGTGTGCCGTTCCCCATTCCGCAAAGTGGTGTCGAACTTGTTTGGAACCACAACCTTCGCTTCCGTGGACATAAAGTACGGCGGACATTTGCTTCTGCAGCACCGTCGCGCGGCGGCGCCTTTACGCCAATCCGCGTTCAGGATGAATTGGTGTTTGCCTATGCGGACCCGACACTTGCGTCGATTGATGATCTGGACAATATCTCTCTGAAATATATTCAGGAAACTCTGAGTCCGCCCCGGCGCGCAGGCCAGCTTCTGCTGGTTCATGAAACCATTGACCCAAACATCGCGGAACGGATCTCCTGGCAATACACCGTTGGTCGGACGGAGTCAGCGCCTAACGTGCAGCGCACGACAGCGGTTTCCTACGACAATCCGCAGATCTATTCTGATGCGATGTCGACTGCCGACAATTTCGACATGTTCTCGGGCCCACCTGATCGCTATGACTGGACGCTGCTCGGCAAGGAAGAGAAATACATTGCGTACAACTCTTACCGGTTGAGTTCTCCGAGCCTTACTTATGAAGATATTGTGCAGGCAGGGCATCTCAATCAGGATCATGTGCGGTATGAGCGTCATCGCGTTTGGGCGGTGGAGGCCACCTTGAAGCCCACAACTCGGCATGTTTATTCAAGACGCACAAATTACTTTGATGAAGACAGCTGGAATCTTGCGTCAAGCAATCTCTACGATGCGCGTGGTGGTCTTTGGCGGGTACAGGAAGCCCATCTGATGCAGTATTATGATGTGCCAACCTGCTTCAATGCATCTGATGTCGTCTACGACCTGATCGAAGGGCGCTATGTGGTGCAGAATTTGAAGAATGAAGAAAAAGGCATCGATTTTGCGGCGAACGATCTGATCGAATCGTCGTTCGTTCCGCAGGAGCTTCGTCGCCGGATTACCCGCAGATAGAATTGCTTCACTGAAAAATCTGAGAGGCCGCGTCAGACATTCTGAGCGGCCTCTTTTTTGTCTGAGAGGTCAGGGCGCTTCGTTTGAGAAGATGATGGTTCCGGAGGCGCCGAACATGCCGCCGACCCCGTGAGACACGGAGATTTTGGCACCGTCTACTTGCGCCGGCGCGCTCCCACGCATCTGGCGCACACTTTCCTGCAACGCATACATGCCATACATGCCTGAGTGCATGTAGGAAAGGCCACCACCATTGGTGTTCAGCGGCAGTTTGCCGCCGGGTGCAGTGTTGCGCTCCCAGATGAAGTCTGCCGCCTCTCCAGGGTTGCAGAAGCCCAGATCCTCAAGTCCGTAAAGGGGAAGATGCGCGAAGGCGTCATAGATCATCAGATGATCAACATCATTGTGGGTAATGCCCGCTTCCGAAAAAGCCTGCGCGCCTGAAACCCGGAATGCCTTGGACGACGTGAAGTCTTCCATCTGGCTGATCATTGGGGTTTCGACGCTTTCGCCTGTGCCCAAGATATAGACCGGTTTTTGCGGCATGTCCTTGGCGCGGTCCGCGCTGGTCAGAATAAGCGCGCCGCCTCCGTCAGTCACCAAACAGCACATGAGCAACCGGAACGGGTAGGCGATCATGCGGCTGTTCAAAACATCATCGACGGTAATTGGGTCTTTGAAGCTTGCCCGCGGGTTCATGGCCGCCCATTCGCGCTGAACAACCGCAACATTGGCGAGCTGCTCTTCCGTGACACCCCGTTCTTTCATGTAGCGCAGCACCGGGATGGTGAACATGGTGGGCGGGTTCGTGACGCCATAGGGAAGTTCAAACTGTCCCTGCAGGCTTTGAGGGGAGCGGGCAAAGCGCCTGGCGCCCACACGGCTTCTGCCCGATTCTGCGTGGGTGATGAGCACTGTTGAGCAGAGACCTTCATTGATGGCCGCTGCAGCGTGGCGCACATGGAGCATGAACGAACAGCCGCCGACACTCGTCCCGTCTACCCATTTTGGTGTGATGCCCAGATAGTGGGCGGTTTCGGTCGGGCTTTCCCCCGCGGTGGCAACGCCATCAATGTCCGACGGTTTCAAACCTGCGTCTGTCATGGCGTTGAGTGCTGCGTCAGCATGAAGCGCGATCTGGGACATGTCAGGGATCTTGCCGAGTTCAGTGGTTTCTGCCGCCCCGACGATGGCAATCGATTTCTGTTTCATATGTTTACGCTCCCGTTTGCGCAGAACTGGCGGGCTTAAACTTCGGCAAGCTGATGGTGTCGCTCGCTTTTTCGAAGGTGACTTCCAGCGGCATGTCCAACAGAAGGGCTTCTGGTGTCTGCGGGCAGTCGACAATATTGGTCATCATGCGTGGACCTTCTGCGAGCTCAACCACAGCGATGGAATGTGGTTCGTCGCCAAAGTCTGGTCGTGGTCGGTGGTTGATGATGTAGGAGTAGAGTTTTGCTTTACCGCTGGCTTTTTTCACGGTCACGTTGCGTGAGCCGCAGGCGGGGCAAAAGGGACGCGGCGGAAAGTAGCTCTTTGAGCAATCGTCACAAGATTGCAGGCGAAGTTCGCCTGATCGGCATCCTTCCCAAAAATGTTCTGTCTCCGGGGTTGGTTCTGGCAACGGGCGTTTAAATTCAGCCATGTCACTGCTCTCTCATGTTCAGGTTTTTGTTGGCGGGAGCATAGCGGGCAGGGTGTGTTTGGCAAACTGGCAAGCGAAACGATGTGTTGCACCGCCTCTTCGACCTAGGGTGTCGCAGCGTTACCTGAAGAAAGCGAAGGAGGACAGCGGCTCGCGTTCGGCGACCAACGTGTTTACGGCTGCGGTTTCGTCGGCGTAACCGAGTGACATGCCACAGACGACATATTCGTCATCTGGAATGTCGAGTACGTCCTTCGTTACTCTCCAGAACTGGTTCCAGGCACCTTGCGCGCACGTATCAAGGCCACACGCGGTCGCTGAAAGCATGAGAGTCTGCATGAACATGCCAATGTCCAGCCAGCTTGTGCGATCGAGATCTTTGTCGATGGTGAAAATGAGGCCGACGGGCGCATCAAAAAATTTGTAGTTGCGACCCCATTGATCCCAGTTGGCCTGTTTATCGCCTTTTGGGATTTCGAGCAGCGTGTACATGTCTTTGCCCAATTTCCGCATGCGGGAAATGTAAGGCTCTATGCGCTTGCTGTTGGACGGCCACTCCTTGCCACCGTCGTCCGGGTGTGTCTCGCGGTAGGCCAGCAATTCTTCTGATAAGCGATCCCGGGTCGCGCCCATGGCGACATAGACCTTCCAGGGTTGAACATTGGTGCCCGAGGGTGACCTGGAGGCTCGGAGCAGCAGCTCTTCGACCAGTTCTTTTGGCACGGGTGTATCTTTGAACGCGCGCGCAGAGCGCCGCGTGTCGAGCGCAATATCAAGATCCATGGAACCACCCCAAAATATCGTTTGGGTGGAGATAGCATGCTCACTCGTCTGGGTGAACAGCGGAGATATCGCCTCCACGAATTTCAAGACAGATTGTCGCCGGCCCCTTACCATATGATGCAAACTGTTATGGGGGAGTGTATGGCTTCATCGTCAATTTCAGATTTGCCGGAGAAGTTTCTGTTCTATTGGGACCAGAAGCTTGTACGCCTGCTTGGCGGACGGCCCTGGCGGTCAGGCTTGATTGTTGCGGCGGTTTCGTTTCTGTCTTTTCTTGGGCTTGCTCAAGGGTTTGGCATTTACGAGCTCGTCTATAGCGGTGCCATTCCAGACCTAGATCGAACTTTGGGGATGGACCCCTATACGTGGGCTGCGTTTGTCACCGCTCTTTTGACGGGATTTGGCATCAGCGCGTCATCACTGGCGCTTGTACATGATGTGAGGGACTTGCGGGAAATTGCCCTGGTGATTGGTCGGGACCCGGACGACCTCATGGATGATTGGGTGGAGGCTTTGCGGGGGAAGATGGTCCGAGGGCGCATATTTGCCATCGTCTTTTTTGCAATTGGTCTTGGGATTGTCGTGAACAACATACCCGGGGCAACTGATCTGCTGGGTCTTAATGAGACCGAACAATATCCCTGGTTCCAACAAGTTCCAGCAGGCTGGTTCTTGGTATTCGTGCCCCTTAATTTCGCACTGATGGGCAAGGGCGTCTATTACACAATTGTGGAGGATCGGTTTAGCCGTGAAACGCGTAACGCCTCCCTCCAGATTGATCTTCTTCACCCTGAACGATTGGCACCCTTCACCCGCATGGCGCTGCGCCGATCTCTTTTGTGGATAGTGGGCACGTCCCTCTGTCTGCTTCTGTTTTTGAACGATGCAGTCAGTCCAGCGGGCATTCTCCCATTTGTCGTCGCCATCATGGTTGTTGCGTGCCTCGCTTTAATCGCTCCTCTCACGGGCATCCACCGGAAGATTTCAGCAGCCAAGAAGGATGAGCTCCGTGCTGTCCGACAATCCATCGCCAAATTCCGTGATGAGGTGTTGCATGGCACGAACCCGACGACGTCCAACAATGCGGCGCATCGGTTGACAGGTCTGGTTGCCTATGAGGCGCGTTTGGAAAAAACATCCGAATGGCCGATTGACCTGCCGACGCTCGGGACCTTCTCGTTCTACCTTGCGATCCCGGTCATTTCCTGGGTCGGAGGTGCGCTCATGGAGCGGGTGATCGACGTTCTGATCTGATCGCCGATTGCCGTTTATAATCCCAGAACTGCCTTAGCCATGATGTTGCGCTGAATCTCATTGGATCCGGCATAGATGGGACCGGCACGGTCATTCAAATATTTTGGCATGACCGTCGTGCCATAGTCTGGCCCAATCGCCGTTTCGTTGGCACTCACAGCCGGTGCTGCCAGCACAGGGCCGCCGGGGCTCGTCATGTGCGGTTGAAAGGGCGCGATATAGTGGTGCATGGCTTCAACGGCGAGTTCGGTGATCCTATTGCTCATCTCTGTGCCGCGGGTCTTGAGCATGGAGCTTGCGGCTCCTGGTGCTCCCCCTTGCGACAGTTCTGAGAGGATACGGTGTTCCGTGAATTCAATGGCCGTGATGTCGATTTCCGCCTGATCCAGTTTCGCCCGGAACTCTGGGTTGGAGATGAGTGTGGTCCCGTCACGCCCGCTTTCGGTTTCGGCCATGGTTCTTACCTTGTTGAGGTGACCATGCAGTTTGGGTGCATAGGCATTGCCGCGCTCGAACTGCAGGAGATATTTTGCAACCGTCCAGCCATCGCCCACTTTGCCAACGGCATTCTTCTTTGGAACGCGGACATCCTCAAAGAAGATCTGGTTTTGAATATGTTCGCCGGTGAGCATCACAATGGGGTCGACGGTGATGCCTGGCGTGTTCATGTCGATCAGCAGGAACGTGATGCCGCGCTGAGGGATGTCTGAATTGTCGGTGCGGACGAGACAAAAAATCCAGTTCGCGTGCTGGGCATGGGTCGTCCAGATTTTGGTGCCGTTGCAGATGAAATCATCGCCGTCTTCTATGGCCGTCATTTGCAGGCTGGCAAGGTCCGATCCTGAACCCGGCTCTGAGTAGCCCTGGCACCACCAATCATCGCCGGAAAGGATACGGGGCAGGAAATAGTCTTTCTGTTCCTGATTGCCGTGTCCGATGAGAACCGGTCCGCACATCCCAACTCCCATAGGAGAAAGGCTCGGTGTTTCTGCAGCCGCGCATTCGCTTTGCCAGATATAGCGTTCAACAATGTCCCAGCCGGTGCCGCCATGCTCGACAGGCCAGCCAGGAGCGACCCAGCCTTGTGCGTGGAGCTTCTTGTGCCATTTGAGGGTGGTTTCATAATCTGAATAGACGCTGGTCATGCCAGCGCCTGCCTGTTTCAGATCGTCCGTCATTGCGTCTGCGAGGAAGCTTCTGACTTCCTGCCTGAACGCCTCGTGTTTCGCACCTAATCCCAGTTCCATGGGTCTCTCCCCGCAATTTCTGATTGAGAAGGAGAGTAGGGGTGGGGGCACCCAAGTCAATCTTGGGAACAGACACTTTTGGTATGTTTACTTGATTAGCTCCAGAGTCTTGTCGCGCGCTGCGTCAAGCAGGGCCTTTGAAAGATCATCATCATTCATGGCGCGGGCGATGGAGAAGCCGCCAATGCTCAGGACCACAGCCGCTAATGCTTCCTGACTCGGCAGAGAGCCCGGTTTTGGTGTGTTGCCGGTTCGTGTTCGGTCATATTCTTGGGCCAGTTCGAGGATTTTGTCTGTGTATGCGTCTTTGGCTGATTTCACGTTTGAGCGGGTAACATCGCTTGGCAACGAAGCGAGGGTGCACTCTTTCGCAATAACGTTCGCGTTCTTGGGGTCGAGGTAGCCGGTCAGTGTCTCTGTGGCTTCGCTGTGCAACGCGGCAGGTGTCGCGCCCTCACGCCGCCGCATCATCCGACCAAGGCCTGCTTCATCACGGACAATCTCCGTAAAGAGCTCGGCTTTGGACTTGAAATATCCATAGAACCCGCCGCGGGTGAGTTTCGCGGCGCCCATAATTTCATCAATTCCGACACTGTTGAAGCCTTTGCGGCGGAAGAGCAGGCCTGCCTGTTCCAGAATTCGGGCGCGGGTCTTGGTCTTATGGTCTGAGCTGTATCGCATGCTTCTTTATGTATTGCATGTTGGTTATCCTGCAAGTAGCATGTTGATCGACATGCAATAGGTGGATGCAAGGATGAGTGAAGCAACGCGCTGTCTTCATCAGTTTCGATTTTCGAACTTCAACGAAAAGGCCAGATGGGCGCTTGCCTTCAAAGGGCTCGATCTGCCGCGAAAGGACTATCTGCCCGGGCCGCATGGCGGTCAGATCAAAAAACTCTGCCCCGAGAGTTTCACACCGGTTCTTGAGTGGGATGGGGACCACATACAAGGGTCTGCGGAGGTCATCGACCACCTGGAAAAGATGCAGCCAGACCCCCCGCTCTATCCCGCTGATCCAGCAGAGAAAGAAGAAGCCTTACGTCTTCAGGCCCATTTTGACGAGAATGTGGGGCCGGAAGTCCGCCGAGCTTTGTTCCTCGACACAATGAGCGATGCTGCGTACATGGCGAAGCTTTTTGCTGGTGGGAAGCCCTGGTTCGTTCGAAAGAGCTATGGGGCGATGTTGCCATTGGTTCGACCGCTTATGCGCTCTGCCATGGATCTCACTATGGACAAGCAAGCTGCGGCTTTGAAAGCCACAGAGGAGGGGCTGGATTTCATCGCTGAGCAATCTCGGGCGACTGGCTATCTTGTGGGGGGCCGGTTTTCAGTCGCGGACCTGTCGGCAGCAGCGCTTCTCTCCATCACCGCCAATCCTGATCATCCGGATATGAAACGGCCTGAACCCATGTCCAAAACGACCCGGGCCTGGATGGATCGATGGAAAGATCATCCGGGAACTCAGTGGATTAAAGAGATGTACGCAAGGCACCGTCCTGCATGAGCCAAAGAGTTTTTTTGTCTTCCCCATTGGCGTTTGCGCCAAACTCCCTTACATGAAGGGCGCGCCCCGGCATTTCTGCACGGTGGGCGCGTTTTCTTTTGGGCTGGGGTATGGCCGGAAACTCACAGAGCGAGATGCAGGAAGAAGATGATCTTCCGGCGCTGAAGGCAACGACGCCGGAAGAACGCAAGCGTGCCTTTGGGGTCCTCTTTGTGTGCCTTTTGTCGCTTGGCATGGGGCAGTCGCTCTTTTTCGCTGTGCTGCCACCGATTGCGCGCGAACTTGGTATGAGCGAGTTCGAGACGACCATGATCTTCTCGCTCTCGGCCCTGCTTTGGACACTGACCAGCGCTTTCTGGGGAACACGATCTGACCTTGTTGGTCGCAAGCCCATCATCCTGATGGGACTTATCGGCTTTGGGGTGTCGACGCTCGGCTTTGCCATTGTGGTGATGGTTGGCCTTTGGGGCTGGGTCTCCCTGGCGCTCATGTTCCCGCTTCTTATATCCGTTCGCGCTATTTTCGGGACCTTCGGGTCCGGGACAATGCCTGCTTCACAGGCCTATGTGGCAGACCGGACCAGCCGGGCGGAGCGGGCTTCTGGTGTTGCCTCAATTGGTGCAGCCTTTGGCATGGGGACGGTTGTGGGGCCTGGTTTTGCGGCCGCACTTGCGACTTTCCATATCCTGGCGCCCTTTTTCGCTGTCTCTGCGCTTGCTTTTGGCGGCGCCTTTTTCATCTGGCTTTTATTGCCTGAGCGCACAACGCCGCGCAAAAAGCTGGCGGAAAAGCAGAAGCAACGCCGCCGGCTGAAGCTCACGGATCCGCGTGTGCTGCCCTGGCTGGTCCTGGGTGTGGTTCTGTCGCTTGGACAGTCCATCACCATGCAGCTGGTGGCTTTCTACTATATGGACACGTTTAACGTGGAAGGGGATGAGGCGACCCAGCTTGTCAGTGTCGGTCTGATGGCGATGGCCATGGCAACCATTTTTGCGCAGATGGTCCTGATCCAGCGGTTCGACCTGTCGGTTCAGTTCCTATTGCGGGTGGGGGCCGCTGTGATGATCGGCTCGTTCGGTCTTCTCATCATTGCCAATTCATACGGGATGTTTGTTTCGGCGCTGGCTCTGGCCGGTGTTGGCTTTGGTCTGTTGCGTCCAGGCCTGATGGCAGGTGCCTCGCTTTCGGTGTCACCGCGCGATCAGGGAGCGATAGCTGGCCTTATCGGATCAACAGCAGCGACGGGCCACATTCTCAACCCATTCATTGGGGTGCCGCTCCTGGAAGTGATGCCACAGGCACCGTTCATGCTCGCCATGGGTCTTATGGTCATCATATTGCTGATGGCGATGTTTCATCCTGTCGTGCGGCGCATTCAGGCAAATGTGGAAGAGGATGAAGACGCAGAGCTTCATCCTCATTGATTTTCAGGCGAGCTAGGCCGCGGCGGTAGCGCTGTTCTTGCCGGCGGACAAAGCGCCCTTGGCTCCCCAATCCGCCATCAATGTTCCCACTGCGGATGCAAAGGCAACAGGCTGATCCAGCATGATGTGGTGTTGGGCGAAGGGAACTGTGAAGATTGGTGCTTCAGGGCGTAGTCCCCTCATAAAAGCCATGGTCTCAGGGTCATGGTCTTTTGAGATGTCGCCATACATCACCCCGACATTGCAGGCGAGGTTCTTGAACATGTCTTCATGCTCCTCCCCACCCATGCGCAGCCCGTTGAAGGCGAAGGGGTCGAATTTCCAACTCCAGCCGGCTTCTTCTGCTGCTCTGCGTCCTTCGTTCTCACCGACGGTAACCTCTCTGAGCGAATGCTTGCCGATATAGTCTGTAATGAACTTGTTGGCGCATTCCTGAAGGGGCGCCAGACGGAAACGGCCAAGTGCCGTCTCGAGGTCTGGGTAGATTCGGGTCGGACGTCGCGGTGCGTCGCCGAGGAACCATTCAACCGCGTCGTGTTTTGGACGGACTTTAAAATCCGCGAGAATCACGCCGCCGAGCTCAGCGCCATAAAGGGCGCCGGTAATGAGTGTCACAAATCCGCCGAAGCTGTGACCAACAATGACGGGGCGAGGGCCTAGGTCTGCGTCAAAGGCGACGGCCTTGATGGCATGGGCATAGGTCTCGCGGGTGTATTCGTCGCGCCAATGACTGTCGCCCATGCCGGGCAGATCGATGGAGGCAACCTCATAGCGATCGGTGAGGAGTGGTGCGATGAAATCAAACCAACGGGCGTGAGCCCCATTGCCGTGGACGAGCAACAAGCCTGGGCGATTCTCCGCCTTGGAGGCCCATTTCCGGTAGTGGATTTTCGTACCTTCTGACTCTACCCAGCGCGTTTCCGGTGTTTGCGCCAATACATCCTGAAACCAACGGGGTTCATGGGTAATGAAGTCTTCGGCGGGGAGGGGGGCGATATCTGGACCCTGATTCTCGTATTCTTCTTCGCTCATGGGTGATCTCTTCGGTTGGGCTGGGTATATGGGCTCGACTTTTAAGGGGTAAAAGTGGCGCCAGCGTCATTTTCAATTGCGCTCAGTCCTATGACCTGGATGGATCCTTGTAAAGTGATCCAAAGGTTCATGGTTGATTGGGGCAGAGCTCTTGCAATGTGCGGTTGACAGGGGAGCTTCCGCGGCTTAGTTTCCGGCCAAATTTCAGACATTTACCGGCGATATGTCCGGGGCTGCAAGGCACCCGCTTATCCCGTCCGAGCCCAAGGTAGAGCATCATGAAAGTCCGTAACTCTTTGAAATCACTTCGGGATCGTCACCGGGATAACCGTTTGGTCCGTCGCAAAGGTCGTCTTTACGTGATCAACAAGACCAATCGCCGTTTCAAGGCGCGCCAGGGCTGAGTAGGGCCTCGGCGTGGTATCCCGCCGGATATGAGGTTTTGCGCCTTAATTTGATCCAACACAGTCACTAGTCTTAAGAGGCCGCTCCTTTTGGAGGCGGCCTTTTCTTTTGTCTTTTTTCCATGAGTGGGGGTGCGGCTTCATGGCGATGATTGATGCCATTCTTTTTGATGTTGGAAGAGTATTGATTGAGTGGGATCCGCGGCACCTCTACCGCAAGCTTTTGCCGGATGAGGGGGCAGTTGAAAAGTTCTTGTCTGAGGTGTGCACCCTTGAGTGGCACCTGGCTCATGATGCCGGCGTGTCGTTTGCAGAAAATGCGGTGCCTTTGAAAGAAGAATTTCCTGAGCATGCCGAGCTCATTGACCTCTGGGAAGAGCGATATCTGGAAATGTCGCCTAGAGAAGTTGAAGGAATAAGTGATTTGATGGACCGTGCTGAAGAAGCTGGTCTTGAGTTTCACGGCCTCAGCAATATGCCTTCCTCCATCTATCCTAGGCTCAAAACTGCGTTTCGGCCCATTCGGCGCCTTCGTACGATTGTGGTGTCGGGGGATGAGAAAATCTGCAAACCCGAGCCAGAGATTTTTCATGTAGCTATTGGTCGAATGGGAACAGATCCAGGGCGAACATTGTTTGTCGATGACTCCGAGGCCAACGTAGAGGCCGGTGCGACGGTTGGTCTGCTCACTCATCACTTTAAGAGTGCGACGGGTTTGGAAACACACCTCGAAGAGCTTGGCGTGTTGGGAGCGGGCTGATGCGCGATGCTGTGATTTTTGATATGGGCAATGTGCTGATCGATTGGAACCCGCAAGAGGTTTATCAGCATCATTTTGCGAATAATCAGGAGCAGGTGATGTTCTTTGCGGGGCTGTTTCCGCGCATGCATCATGCCGCTCATGATGCGCGAGGGTCTTTCACGGATGCACTCGCGCCGCTGAAGCACCAGGAGCCTGATATGGTTCATTTGATCGAAGTGTTTGAGCATCGCTGGCATGAGTTTGTGCGTGGCCCTCTGACCGAGACAGTCGAGGTGCTGCATGACCTGGTCGACGCAGGCGTCCCGCTCTACGGCCTGACCAATTGGCCTCACCAAACCTGGCCACCGCGCCCTCCAGCAGATGCGCCGCAGGCCTATGATTTTCTGGGCCATTTTGCAGATATTGTCGTGTCGGGGCAGGTGCAGATGCATAAACCCAATGACGATATTTACGACCATGCGCTTAAGCAGTTTGGATTGCAGCCGGAGCAGGCAGTGTTTGTCGATGATTTGAGTGAAAACATTGCGACTGCGGATCGTCTGGGGCTGCATGGCATTCGGTTTACTAATGCGAAAGCACTTAGGGACGAACTGGAAGGCCTTGGCTTGCTTCAGAGCCGTTGATGGTCAAGAGTATGCGTCCAGACCATGATAGCAGAGAGAACAGGTGCGATGACTGGGGAGAATGCTGGCCGGTTCATGATCTACGGGGCAACGGGGTATACCGGCAGACTGCTGGCGCGCTTGGCCCGCGACAAGGGCTTGTCTCCGATTATCGCAGGTCGAAGTGAGGCAAAGCTCAAAAGTCTCGCAAACCAATATGAGGCAGAGTTTCGCGCTTTTGACCTTTCAGACCGCAAAGCGCTTGATGAGGCACTGGATGATGTCGATGTGGTTCTGCACGCGGCGGGACCTTTTTCCGCCACGTCAAAACCCATGGTCGATGCCTGTCTCAGGACGGGAACTCATTATCTAGACATTACGGGCGAGATCAGCGTCTTCGAAGCTTGCGCGCGTCGGGACGAGGCTGCCAAAGAAGCTGGCATCATGATCATGCCTGGTGTCGGCTTCGACGTGGTGCCGAGCGACTGTCTGGCCGCGCATATGAAAAGGCGTTTGCCAGACGCTACAGATCTCGTTCTGGGGATTTCTGGAATCGGAACGGCATCGCGGGGCACATCCAAGACGATGATTGAGAGCATCGGTGCTGGCACTCGCGTGCGCCGAGACGGCCGGATCGTGTCGCTTGGCGCAGCGCCCCAACGAGAGATGAATTTTGGGGATGGCAACAAGCCGTCGGTTGGTGTGGGCTGGGGCGATGTCTCCACGGCCTACCACTCGACCGGTATTCCAAATATCACGGTCTATTTTGAAGCAAGCCCGCAGCTGCAGCAGATGGCAAGTATTGGTGGTTTTATGCGCTTCATCCTGAGCCGGGGGTTCATGCAGCGGCGGCTTAAGGCAAAAGTTGATGCGGAACCTGATGGGCCGACAGAGCAGGAGCGTGCGTCTGGCTCCAGTGTTCTTATCGGTGAGGCAAGCAATGATACTGGAGAGAAGGTGGTTTCCCGCCTTCGTACGCCGGAAGGCTATTCGCTCACCATTCAGACGGGTCTCGATATTGTTGAGCGGGTTCTGGCGGGTGAAGCAAAGCCCGGTTTTCAAACACCATCTACGCTTCTTGGGCCCGATTTTATCACGACATTTGATGGGTGCGTGCGTGAGGATTTGAACGCATAGGCCTCGCGAAAGTGTGATTTTGAGCGCTTGCGGAATTTGTCTTGAACTCTATCTTCAATGACATGGAATTAGGACGCGCCGCTCTTTGCTTGTTTATCGGATTGACCAGTTCGGTTTTTGCGCCGATTGCGCAGGCCACCGAAGCTCCCACTGCTGCCGAAACGGAATTGACACCAGCCACTGCTGCGTCTGTGCGATTGGATCGCCTTTTTAGTGAGCTCGCACAATCGGAGACGCCGGAAGATGCGAAGGTTGTCGAAGATCTTATCTGGGGTGTCTGGAACCAATCCGGGAGCGTCAGCGTCGATCTATTGATGGACCGGGCGCTTGAGGCTTTGGCGGCCGGGAACTACGAAAATTCTCTGACTTTCCTGGATGAGATTGTCGATCTTGCGCCGGGATATTCAGAAGGATGGAACAAGCGGGCGACCGTTCATTTTTTGCGAGACGATTACGCGAGCGCACTCAATGATCTGGAAGCGACGCTGGCTCTGGAACCCCGTCATTTCGGTGCGATTGCCGGCCTTGCATTGGTGTTGGAAGATTTGGGGGACAAGGAAGGTGCGCTCGATGCCTATCGCCGAGTGCTGGTGATCTATCCTTACCTTGAAGGTGCGGGGGAATCTGAGAGCCGTCTCACCGTGGAAATAGAAGGCCGGGGAATCTAAAATTTGTCTTGGGTGTTGGTTGCGGTTCTTGCCGTCATTGCTTTTGCGTGGATCAATGTTTGGCGTGCGGAGCGCCGCTATGGCCGACACGGGCATCTTGTCTCTGTTGATGGTGTGGATTTGCACTATGTCGATGCAGGGCCAGATGATCCGACAGCCGACATTAAAGCGCCGATCGTCCTCATCCATGGGGCTAGCGGAAACCTTCGTGATTTTGAAGCGAGTATTCTGCCAGAGCTTGCCAAGTCCCATCGTGTGCTGGCGTTTGACAGACCGGGACATGGATGGAGCGCGCGTCCGGATGTTGCCGATGCGCATGACCCTGCGCGCCAGGCGACGTTGATCCATGCCGCGCTGAAGAAATTAGGCGTTAAGCGCCCTGTACTCCTTGGACATTCCTGGGGTGGCGCTGTGGCAACAGCCTTCGCAACGCGGTTTGGCACAGATCTGTCGGGGCTCCTGGTTTTGGCCGGTGCAACTCATCCCTGGAAGGGACCTGTGGCCTGGTATCATCGGGTCCTTGCGAAACCGATCCTTGGGTCGATCTTCCTGTGGCTGGTTGTGTTGCCCTTCGGGCGATTGATGGCATCTGCTGGTGTGCAATCGACCTTCACGCCTGACAGTGCCCCTGACGGCTATGAGGAGGCGCTTGGTCTTTCCTTGCTTTTCCGACCAAACCACTTCCGAAACAATAGTGTGGACACGTCAAACTTGCGCACGCATCTCGCGCGCCAATCGACGCGGTACCGCGAAATCAAAGTTCCGACGATCATCGTGACCGGTAACCGGGATCAGACGGTGATGGCGAAACTTCACTCCTATGCGCTGCATGAGCAGATTTCAGGCTCTGAACTCATCAAACTTCAGGGCGTAGGGCACATGCCCCATCATGTGCGGCCTGACATTGTCATTGATGCGCTTGAGCGCCTTGCAAGCGGGAAGGCACCTGCAGCGGGCACTCATGTGCATCCGCCGCAGAGCGCCGCACAAAAAGCTGCTGTTGCTTGAAAGATGCCTATTCAGGAATGGCCGCCGCGGGTGAGCCGACATAAGCAACACGGAGCATGTTGGTGGCGCCGGGTGTTCCCAGCGGCACACCGGCCATGACAACAATGCGTTGGCCCGGCTGCGCAAAGCCTTCCTTGAAGGCGATGTTGCAGGCGCGGTCGACCATATCGTCCAGATCCTTGGCGTCTTCGGTGAGAACGCAATGGACGCCCCAGACGAGCGCTAGCTGCCTGGCTGTCTCCACAATCGGCGTCAGTACCACGATCGGGAGCTGAGGGCGTTCCCGTGCTGCGCGTAAGCCCGTTGAGCCGGAATTTGTCCAGCAGACAATGGCGGCTGCATTCAGTGTGTCAGCAACAGAATGGGCCGCTGCGCTGATGGCGTCGGCACCGGTTGCTTCTGGCTGTGTCTCGCGGGCGTACATAATGCTTGGATAGGTGGGATCGGATTCTACCTGAGCGCCAATCCTGTTCATCATCTCCACAGCCTCCGCTGGGAAGTCGCCTGCGGCGGATTCAGCAGATAGCATCACAGCGTCCGCGCCTTCAAATACGGCGGTGGCCACATCGGACACTTCAGCCCGGGTTGGCAAAGGTGATGTGATCATGGACTCGAGCATTTGAGTGGCAACCACAACTGGCTTGCCGTTTCTGCGGCAAAGGCGGGTGATCTGTTTCTGCCATCCCGGCACCTGCTCAATGGGAAGTTCAACACCCAGGTCGCCACGTGCGACCATCATGCCGTCGGCAATATCTGCAATCTCTTGCAGATGGGTGAGAGCGAGTGGTTTTTCGATCTTGGCCATAATAGCAGCGCGGCCACGGGCAATCTTTCGGGCCTCTGCGACGTCTTCCGGGCGCTGGATGAAGGAGAGTGCGAGCCAGTCCACACCCAACTCAAGCGCGAGTTCTGCATCTCTCCGGTCTTTATCGGTGAGAGCTGTGAGCGGCAGCAATGTGTCTGGCAGGTTGACACCCTTGCGATTGGACAGTTTCCCACCAATGGTGACTTCGGTAATGGCGTGATCCTTTTGGACCTCTTTCACCCGCAACCGGATCCGTCCATCGTCGAGGAGCAGTTGGCTGCCTTCTTCGATGGCTGCGAAAATTTCCGGGTGTGGAACGCAGACGCGGGTCACATCGCCGGGTGTTTCATCCAGGTCGATCCGAAAGTCGTTTCCTGATTTGAGGTCCACGCTGTCATTTGCGAAGGCGCCGACGCGAAGCTTGGGACCCTGAAGGTCTGCAAGAATGCCTATTGGGCGGCCGAGCTCCTCTTCTACACTGCGCACGGTGCTGTGAACCTGGCGGAGGCCGTCGGCATCCAGGTGGCTCATGTTGAGCCTGAACACATCTGCACCTGTGGCGAAAAGTGTCCGGATCATTTCCGCAGAGCTTGAGGCGGGTCCAAGTGTTGCGATGATTTTGACGTTGCGGCGCCGCATGTTTGCTTTCGCTCCTTCTTCGACCGCCGGGATTGGCCTCACCGGTGGCCTCTAGGGAATAATCCCATCTTCTTGCGCCTCTTGACCCTGAAGGTCAAATGTCACGGGATCAAGACAGGTCACTTTAGCCTAAGCCTAGCTGTGACCTGTCAATGTCTTGTTAAATTGGCGTGTGGATAAAGTTGCGTGCTTAAGCAGAGACGAGGATGGCCCGAAAATCATTCACATTTGTGAGTGTGGGACCCGTGGTTATCAGATCCCCCAATGTCTGGAAGAAGGTTCCTGCATCGTGGCCAGCAAGGGCCATTTCCGCATCAAGTCCCAATCTTTTTGCCCGTGACAGGGTTCTTGATGAAATGACGGCGCCTGCCGGGTCGCTGGCAGCGCCTGACCCCCCATCGATGCCGTCTGTATCACAGGCAAGCGCATGGACATTGCGTTCACCCTGAAGCTCCAAAGCCAGCGCGAGGGCGAACTCCTGATTGGGGCCGCCTGCGCCGTGGTTTTTTCCCAGAGCGACGGTTGCCTCCCCGCCTGAGAGGATGATCCGCGGAACGCCTGGGTTGGTATGGGATCTGGCCATGCGCGCATGGGAGGTCGCGAGTTCCAGGGCGCTGGCCTCAAGTTCGTCGCCGACGATCGACACTTCGCAGCCGGCTTCTCGGGCGAGGGCCGCAGCTGCGCTCAGTGCGTGGGACCCTGTCGCGATGATCCGGAAATCGGTGCGGTCAAAACAGGGCGCATCGGGTGCTGGCAAGGCCAAGTTCTGTTTGAAGCACTCAATAATGGGGTCTGCGATGGGCACACGGAAACGTTCAATGATGCTTAAGGCATCAAGTGCCGTGGTGTGGGCGGGCACTGTTGGACCGGAGGCTATGACGCTTGGGTCGTTACCCGCTACGTCGGAAATGGCGAGGGTGATCGAGCGGGCCGGGTCGATCGCTTCGGCCAGCCTTCCTCCCTTGATGCAGGAGAGATGGCGTCGCACGCAGTTTATGTCCGCGATAGGGGCACCGGTTGCTAGGAGTGCCCGGGTGAGCTTCTGCTTTTCCTCAATTTTTACTCCCGCAGGTGGCAGGGAGAGGAGGGCGGAGGCGCCGCCTGATAGAAGGACGACCGCAAGGTCTTCCTCTCTCAGAGAATTTGCGAGGGAAAGCATGCCTCTGCTGGCATTTTCTCCTGCGCCGTCCGGAAAAGGATGGCCTGCTTCATGAACCGCGACGTGGTTTGTTGGCACCGTGTGGCCGTACCGCGTGATGGCAATGCCTTCGATCTCCGTGCCGGGCCAGCGTTCTTCGTAGAAGGCCTCGGCCTCTGCCGCCATCGCAGCCGCGGCCTTGCCCGCTGCGAGAATGACCAGGCGTCCTTCAGGCGGAGCGGGCAAATGTTTGCGCAGGCATGCGGCCGGTTGCACAGCCCGGACAGCAGCCTCGAACAGGTTCAGCAGAAATCTTCTTGGGTCTTCATGAAGCGTCATTCTGAACGGTGCTCTTTCCTGGCTATCGAGGTTCGGGCAAGCAAGGTTTGGGCTATCGAGATTGAAGCCTGGTGTCGCATTCCCGGTCTTGTCCGATTATAGTCCGGCCATGCCCGATATGAGTTCGCCCAAGTCTACCAGCAAAGTGTCCATTGATTCAGCCGTAGATGGATCACCTTTTGAACTGGTTAACGCACAGGGTAATCCTGATATTTTGATCCTCTGTGATCATGCATCTGCGGCTCTGCCGCCGACCTATGGCACGCTGGGCCTGCCTGCGACCGAATTTCATCGGCATATCGCCTATGACATAGGGTGTGCGGAGGTGGTGCGCGCGTTGGCCTCTCACCTGAATTGCCCTGCGATCCTTGGTCGGTATTCACGTCTTTTGGTGGATTTGAATCGCGGGCCGGATGATCCGACCATTGTGATGAAGCTTTCTGACGGGTCAGTCATTCCTGCCAATGCAGATGTGGATCGCTTTCGGGATGGGGAAGAGTTCCAATCCCGGATCGCGCATTATCATGAGCCCTATCATGACGCTGTTGATGCTCAGATCAAATCCGCGCTCGCGCAAGACCATGTGCCTGTGATTATCTCGATCCATAGTTTCACGCCCTTTTGGCGGGGCCAGGCGCGGCAATGGCATGCGGGTGTTCTATGGGATAAAGACCCTCGCCTGGCGATGCCTTTGTTGGGTGCTTTGGCAGGTCAGGAGGGGCTCGCTGTTGGGGACAATGAGCCTTATGGCGGTTTCCTCAAAGGTGACACGCTCTATCGGCATTGCACGAAGAGAGGATTGCCGCATGCGCTTCTGGAAATCAGGCAGGACCTGATCGATACGGAGAGGGGCCAGGCTGAGTGGGCGGACCGGCTTGCTCGGGTTTTACCGGACCTGATTGCTGCAGACGGTGTACGCGAAATCACTCATTATGGCTCCAGAACAGACCCGACCTAACGGACCAGCCTAGGAACGAGATGCGATGGATGCACCCACACTCACTCTTGGAATTGAAGAAGAATATCTTCTTGTGGATCGCGAAACCCGTGACCTGGTGCGCAACCCGCCCGATGCGTTGATGGGGCAGCTTCACAAAGCGATCGGTGAGCAGGTCACATCAGAGTTTCTTCGCTGTCAGGTGGAGGTGGGTACCAAGGTCTGCACCGAAATTGGGGAAGCGCGTGCCGAACTTGCACGCCTAAGGCGTTTGGTCGTGGAAGTGGCCGATGGGTTTGGATATGCGCCTATCGCGGCCAGCACTCATCCCTTCAGTCACTGGGATGAGCAGGAACACACAAAAAAAGAGCGCTATGACACGCTTGCCCGTGATTTAGCCGGTGCTGCCCGGCGCATGGTGATTTCGGGCATGCATGTGCATGTGGGGATTGAGGATGATGATCTGCGGATCGATCTCATGAACCAGGTGCGCTATTTCCTACCGCATCTCCTCGCGCTTTCCACATCTTCCCCCTTCTGGCAGGGGGAAGATATGGGGCTCCAGTCTTACCGGCTGACCATCTGGGACGCGCTGCCGCGGACGGGCTTGCCGGATAGTTTTGACGGCTATTCTGAATATCAGCGCCTTGTTCAGCAATTGGTGGAAACAGGTATTATTCCGGATTCTACGATGCTTTGGTGGGACATTCGTCCCTCGGGGCGGTTTCCGACGCTGGAAAGCCGGATTACCGATATTTGTACCCAATTGGATGATGGCATAGCGATAGCCGCAACCTATCAAGCGCTTCTGTCCATGCTTTATCGCTTGCGCCAACAGAACCAGCGCTGGCGGCTCTACCCGGCGACGCTCATGGGTGAAAACCGCTGGCGCGCACAGCGCTATGGTGTGAGCGGCGAGCTGATTGATTTCGGCAAGGGCACGCTTACATCTTTTGATGCCTTGTGTGATGAGATTATTGAAATGACGGCAGAAGATGCTGCCAGGCTTGGATCGCGTGGTGAGATTTCCCATATTAAGAGGATTGCGCGGCGTGGCACGAGTGCGGACCAGCAGCGGCGCGTTTATTCTGATGCGATGAAGGGCGGGGCTGAACCACGTGACGCCCTTGTGGCCGTCGTTGATCACCTGATTGAGGAAACTGCAGCGGGGCTTTGATCTCACTGCGATGGAAGGATGAGCTGACATGGATAAATCAACACAGACTGAGCTCGAAGCCGCGGCTTTTCGGCGGCTTGTGTCTCATCTCATGGAGCGCACAGACGTTCAGAACATTGATCTCATGATCCAGTCGGGGTTCTGCCGGAACTGTCTGGCGGACTGGTACAAAGATGCTGCGGAAGATAAAGGCATTGAGATGAGTAAGGATGCGGCCCGCGAACATATTTATGGCGAACCTTTTTCAGACTGGAAGAAAAAGCACCAGGCAGAGGCAACGCCAGAGCAAATGGCTGCTTTCAAGGCAGCGCAGGAAAATCACTCCTGAGGGAAGTGTCAGTCGCCGAGATAGGCCTCGCACTCGACTTCCAGCGCGCCACCAAGTGCCAGGCCGTTGGCCCCAAAGGCTGAACGGGCGGGGAAATGCCCGGGCTCAAAATATGTGACATAGACTTTGTTGAAGTCTGCCCATTGGCTCATGTCAGCGAGCATCACCAGGCATTTTGTAACATTCGCGAAAGAAGCCCCGTTCGCTTCAAGGACCGCCTCAATATTGTCCATTGTCTGGCGAGCCTGGCCTTCCATGCCGCCAGGTGCCAGATCCAGGGTTCCAGGAATGTTCCCGATCTGACCGGAGAGGTAGAGCATATCTCCGACGCGGACGGCCTGAGAAAAGGGCAGATTGGCGTCCGCCATAGTGGGGTCTATGTAGCGTTCAACGTTGGCGGCGCGGGCCGATGTCGTGAAAAAAACCAATAGTAGACTGACCAAAATCGCGCGCATTTGCTGCCCTCCCAGAGACCCCAGTTTTATGCTTTGAGGTTAGCACGTCTTGCGCGTCAAATAATCCACAGCTTTGTTGTCTCTATCTCTTGCTGGCGCACTGGGAGGCCGATATGGTGCGCGGCTCGTGAGCAGATGCTCGCCCCATTTTTCGTTACCAGTTCAAGGATCTCAGACACATGGCGGATGGCACTGCGCCCGAAGGATCAACAACGATTGCGCAAGGACAGTTGCGCTCTTTTGTTGAGCGGATCGAACGGTTAGAAGAAGAAAAGGCCGCACTCGCGGCCGATATCAAGGAAGTCTATGCGGAAGCCAAGGGCAATGGTTTTGATACCAAGGTCTTGCGCAAGGTGATTTCGCTTCGGAAGAAAGATACAGCTGAGCGCCAGGAAGAAGAAGCGATGCTCGAGCTTTATCTCCATGCGCTCGGCATGCTCGGCTAAGGTCGCTCCTGAAATCGTCACAAAGAAGCCCGGCAGAGGAAATATCCCGCCGGGCTTTTTGTTGTCTGAGGACCGTTCCTAGAAGCGGAACGTGGCGCGAATGGTTCCAAGCACACCATCTGCGCTTTCAAAGCCCAGGGATGAGGGGTTTGTTCCATCCCGTGTGATAACTGGGATGTTGTCGACATAGACATAGGACGCATCGAGCGAAAGCTTGAAGGGCGATTGCGGGGCGCCGAAGGTGATGCCTGCCCAGGCCCGTCCGCCGAGACTTGTATCGTCGCCGCTGAGGGATGCCTGGCTGTTGGCGACACCGGTGAAGGACAAGCGGTCCCATCCATCGGCATCATTAAAATCTGCCGAAAGAAGGCCACCCCCGTGGACACTGACGCCGTTGAAATGGCGAACAGCGTCGAAGCCAATGAAGGGGCTAATGGTTTCAACATCGACCTGGGTGTTGTAGGCGAAGTTTCGTCCGAAGCCTGGAATGTTGCCGGAGAAGCTCGAGGTTTGTTCCTGATCGGTATAAGCCGCCCCGAAGAAAGGCATGAAGAGCCATTCTTCGCAAACAAACGGCAGACCTATCTTTGCGTAAAAGCTGTCCCATTCGTAATGGGCTTCATAGTCAGCCTGGGTCACCACATTCAGGCCACCGGCACTTGCGAGAGAGAAACCTGATGCCCCACCGAGAGGGCCTGGGATCAGAAGACGATCGCCGTTGGGGTCAATGTTGACCACGCTGGCGGATGCATTGGCTGTTGTGCGGACATACCCAATGGCTGTCCACAAGCCGTTGGAGCCAAAGATGTCAGCATCTGCAAAATGGGCGCTGCCATCGAAGGACCCAGCCGTCGCTCGTGCCTCTTCTTCGATGTTCACAATGCCGAAGGATTGTATCAGGGTGCCAATTGCTTCAAATGCGAGGAACTGCTGTTGGGGAAGGCTCAACTGACCCACGGATAAGCTACCGCCTGCGGTGAAGCTTGTGCCGGAGTTCGTCGTTTCTCTTTTGGCGCATTTGGCTTTCCACTCGGCGCGTCGTTTAGCGGAGTACGCGTCGATTGCGTCTTCATCCTCTTCGTCCGCGTCGACAACAATCTTTCCCGCCGGACCACTGATAGCACGCTCGGCTAAAATGCTCGCTGAATCGAGCCGACCCATCGCTGCCATCCATTTTGATTTGTCACACGTGGCGAGTGCTGCGTCGGCGTCCTGGACGGCTTGAGTCAGGTTTTCTGCACGCACGCTGTTGTGAAGCATGAGACCGGAATTCCCAACCTCGAACTGTGGGAGCGCCGGATTGTGACTGTTATCGACAGCGTTAGCCGCTGGCACGGAAAGCGATAGTGCGAAAGCGACAACGGTTGCGATGGGCGCAACTCTGCGGATTAGTTTGAGACGGACCATGTGAAACCCCTGTTGTGACGCCCTTGAGGGCGCTGACCTGAGACAGGGGTCAAACCTACGGAGCGAAAATCAGTGGTTCGTCATACATTTGTATGAGGCGGTGGCATGTTTTAGCCTTTACTCCCAATAGCGTCGGGGATGAGGAGGGTGTTCTGGATCAGACCGTGTATGAAGAAGCGCCGAGCTGGCGACCCCAGGTGAACGCTGCGAGCCTGCGTGCGCGGTTTTGGATTGGTCTCGTTCAAACGATCAATAAGCTCTTGCGAAAATCCGTTGGTGCTGAAGGTGCAGAAAAGAAGCCCTTCGACGTGATCACCGCGCGTAAGCGGGTGAAATTTCTTGAGAATATTATTGCCATGGTTCCGTCGAACGCGACCTTTGAAGATGCCATGGGCGCGCCGGTTGCGGGACCTTGGGTGCGTATTGAGAGGACAGCCCAGCCTCGCACACTACTCTACGTCCATGGGGGCTCGTTTATGCTGGAGCGTTCCGGTGTTCATGACGCCCTGATTGCCAATATCTGCAAAGAGGCCGATGCAGCAGCGTTTGTGCTGGATTATCGACTGGCGCCGGAAAACCCCTTTCCGGCTGGAATTGACGATGTAAAAGCAGCCTATCGATGGCTGCTTGGTGAAGGCACGCCGCCTGAGACTCTGGGTGTGGTGGCGGATTCTGCCGGCGGCGGGTTGGCACTGGCTGCTCTTATTGCACTCCGTGACGAAGGAGTGGCGATGCCTGGGGCTATGGTGCTGCTCGGCCCCTGGGTAGACATGACGCTTTCGGGAAATTCGATTTTGAGCAATCTGGAGAACGATCCCATGGTGAGTTCTCTGGAAGGGCTTAACATGTGCTCCAGGCTCTATCTGCAGGGGCACTCCCCGACTGATCCATTGGCATCGCCTTTGTTTGCAGATCTTGCGGGTTTGCCGCCAACTCTTATTCATGTCGGCGCGCCGGAAATCCTGCGTGATGATTCCACTCGGCTTGCGACACGCCTTCGCGCGGCTGGAGTGGAGGCGTGGTGCGATGTCTATCCGCGTATGCCACATGTCTGGCATCGATTGGGCCCGTTGCTGCCAGAGACAAAGCGCTCCATCAAAGAGATTGGTGATTTTCTCCGCGAGATGCTTCCGGGACGGAGCGAAGACAGAAGGCGGGTCGGCTAGCGCCATGGCAGACAAAAGCACCAAAGACCGGCGCCACAGGGACCGACTAAGTGCGCGGGTTTGGCCGGGTATTCATGAAGGGTTGGTGCCTGAAACTGATCGCCGCCTCTCCGAAATCATGGATTGGGCTGCTAACAATGGTGAAGACTGGATCTTCGAATTTCTGAATGCCCGGTCAAAGGCCATTCAGGAGAATGACCCGGATGCTCTTGTTGGAAAAATTCCACCGGAGGACTTTCTGGCCGTGCGATTTGATCTCACTTCGGCGCAGGCGCGCGTGCTCTGTGCGTTTCTCAGTGGGCAAACATTGCAGGAAATTGCGGATAGCCAGGGTGTCACCATCAATACGGTGCGTACCCATTTCGTTCAGGTGCGTGGAAAGCTCGGTGCGCGCGATCAGGCAGATGTCGTGCGCATTGCACTGCTCGGAAATGACGAAGGCCGCGCCTGAGAGGCGCGACCTTCTTGCCCGTGCGAGGTTCAGGCTAAGTGTTGCCCACCTGAGTTGGCAATCTCATGCCACTTCAGAGTTTTGCGCGAATGAAGAAGAGGGCACTCGCACCAGGTTCAAGAATATCGTCTTTCTTGAACGACACGTGGTTGCGAATGTCATCATCCAGCAGGTTTGTGCCAACCACGCCCAGTTCGATCTCGCGATCTGAGTCAGGCAGGAAGAAGGTGTAGGTCGCTTCCGCCCGCAGGTCTGTGTACCCGTTGGTGCGTGTTTCGTTGATGGCGACATCGTCCTGTTCATCCGCTCTCAAGAAACTGATGCGACTGAACAGATTTTCGTTTTCAAAGAAAACACCTGCGCCATAGCGGGGCGGGGTGATGCGAGGCACATTGCCGCCTGCATCCAGTTTGCCGCGGACATAGTCGAAGCGGCCGTCAAAGCCCAGACGTCCATCGGCCAGATCAAACGCTGACCAGCGTGCGGCGAATTCAGCGCCGTGGAAATCTGCGTCGGATTGACGATAGGCGATCTGGGTCAACTCATCCTCAACACCTGCTGCGCCGTCAACGCCACATGTGTCAAATTCTTCGCCACAAACAAAGCCTGTGTTTTGTTTGAAGATGAAGTCGCTGAACGATGTGTAGAAGAGATTGGCTTCCAGTGACAGATCGCCTGTGTTTCGTGCCAGGCTCAGGTCGAAAGAAGTTGCGCTCTCTTTGCCGAGCGTTGGGTCGCCAACCTCAAAGGTTTCCGTGGCCTCGTGCGGACCTTTGGCAAACAGCTCTAACAGATCAGGGGCCCGCTCAACATATTGCGCGTTGAGACCCAGGCTGATGTCGTCTGTTACGTCGAAGACCAGTCCGGCAGCGCCACTGATCGGTGTGAAGTCAAGCGACCGGCGGCTGCCAAAGTCTGCAAGCTCCTGACCCGGCAAGGTCACACCTTGAAGTGTGGGCGGTGCTACCCCCAATCCTTCGAGTTCAACCTGTTCAATGCGCCCAGAAACCTGGAGCCGAAGCGCCGGGTTGATCTTCCATTCTTCAAAAAGGAAGGCAGCGAGGCTGTCGCGGGTTGAGGGGGCAATAAGTTCGCCGCCTTCACCGATGGCGCTCAGGTCGCGGGTCGATGCCTGGACGCCCCAGGCACCTTCCACATTGCCGATTGCGCGGTGAAGAACTTCCAGGCGTCCTTCCCGTTCCTCATTGTCGAACCGGGAGCCGATTGTGCCGGCGACTTTTGAGACTTCATCATGGGTATAGTCGGAATAGCCAATGTCCGCATTGAGGCCCGTGAAGAAGCCGCCCAGTTCTTCAAGACGGGCGGAGGCTGCATATCGTGTCTGTTCCAGGTCGATGGCGAGGCGGTTTGCTGCCGCTTCGGCACCCGGCACCCGATAGTCACTGTCATATTGCGTCACGGAGACACCAACATGGCCGTTTGGCAGGAGGTAGCTAATGCCTGCGGAAAGGCCATTTGTTTCAGCGGCGCTGTTTGCCTGCGTGCCTTGCGGTGTTGAATAGTCATCTGCTGAGCGCGCAAAGGCATCAATATGCACCGCGATCGGTCCTGCGCCCACATCAACAGATCCCCGGCCCATGAGGCCACTATCGGCAGTTGTTGTGTTTGCCTCAATCTCGGCTTCAAAACCGCCGTCCGGTGCTCTGGTGGGAATACGGTTGTTCAGAACACTCACAAGGCCCCCAATGGCCTCGCTGCCATAGCGGAGTGCGGCAGGGCCGCGGATGATTTCAATCCGTTCAGCAGCCGAGGGATCAATGGGAATGCCATGGTCTTCACTAATCGCAGACACGTCATGAGCGCCCAGACCGTTTTCCTGAACACGAACACGCGAATTGTCGAGACCGCGAATGATGGGGCGGCTTGCACCTCTGGCAAACGAGGATTGTGCCACACCTGGCTCCGCGCCGAGCAGACCACCGAGTGTTGACGCGCCGCTGCGGGATATTTCTTCTTTGCCAATGATTGTAATCGGTTGTGCCAGCTCGGCGGTGGTGCGTGCGAGCGGCGATGCAGTGATGACGATAGATGGTGCGCTTACCGGTTCGGCATTTGCGCCGATCGGAAAGGCGAGAGATGCGCAGGCGAGGAGCGCTGCCCCTCGCTTTAGGTTTCTGTGTTTTGACGCGTAGGCGTGTTTCATCGGTACCCCCTGTTGTGACATGCGAGTTCGTGTCCCCGTTAAGGGGATGGTTCAAATTCAGAGCTGCGGGCTAGCCGCTTAAGTCAGACCGTCATGCTGGTCTGCACTCGGCACAAAGGCCGAGAATTTCAAATGTCTTTTGGGACGGCATGAAGCCGGTCTTCTTTTTCCAGTCGCCAAGCAAATTGCAGAGCTGGTGGTCTTCAATTTCCTGTACTTGATTGCAGTCGCTGCAGACTGCGAAAACAGTCTCGTGGTGGTGGTGATGTCCGTCACAGGGAACAAACGCTTTGAGGCTTTCAATGCGATGCACCCGACCTTCCGCGCTTAATCTGTCCAGCGCGCGGTAGATGGCCGGTGGCTTGGGCTTTGGGCCTTCAGGCAGCAAATCGAGCAGGTCATAGGCAGATAGCGGCTGATCGGCTGTCTTCATAGCCTCGATCAGCTGTTCGTCATTGATGGTTCGCGCACGCGCCATTATCGCCTCCAAAGAAAACGTATAACATACGTTTAGCGGCTGGGTATTGGAGGGTCAATAGAAGAATGGGGCGCAGCCGCCAATGGCCATGCTTTTTTCACGCAAACCAGGGTACTGCACAGATGTTGTATGGAAAGCCCAGCGCGCGAGATCAGGCAGATTGTGTGCGGATTGGCTTGTTGGGAAGTGACGAAGGCCGCGCCTGAAAAGCGCGACCTTCCGCTGTGCATGTTTGTTTCGATCTAGAACCGGAAGCTCGCTCTGATAGAGCCAACCACTGCGTCACCATCATCAAAAGTTAAGCGCGACGCGTTGGTGCCGTCTCGTTCAACAACCGGCAGGTTTTCCTGGTAGATGTAGGTCGCGTCAATTGAGAGCTTGAACGGCGACTTATCATTCCCAAAGGTGAAGCCGGCCCAGGCGCGGCCGCCATAGGTTGTCTCATCATTGCTGAGTGAGGCCTGACTGTCTGCAACGCCGGTGAAGGACAGCCTGTCTGTTCCCTTGCCATCGTTGGAATCGATGGATACCAGCCCGCCGCCATGCACCGAGACCCGCCCCAGGTCTTTTTCCAAATCGACGCCGATAAAACCGCTCAATGTATCAACATAGACAGCTGTGTTGTAGGCGAAGTTACGTCCGAACCCGGGGATGGACCCAGTGAAGCGGCTCATGCTTTCCTGTTCGCTGTAGGCGACACCGACAAACGGTGTGACTTTGACCTCTCCACAATCAAATGGCAGCCCGCCCTTGGCGTAGAAGCTGTCCCACTCGGCATCTACCTCATAGGTTGCGTTTTGAACAACATTCAAACCGCCAGCACTGACCAGGGCAAAGCCAGACGCTCCGCCGAGAGGACCTGGGATTAAGAGCCCATCACCGGCGGGATCAATCGTCTGGGCTGTGCCGGATGCATTGGCGGTGGTTCTGAGATAGCCAAAGGCGGTCCAAAAGCCTTGCGATCCAAAAATACCGTGACCCGGAAAAAAGACGGAGCCATCCAACGACGCGCCGGTTGTGCGGGCTTCTTCTTCACCCACAGCAACACCAATTGTTTGTGCCAGTGTTACTGCGTTCTCGAAGCCAAGGAATGCCTGGTGGGGCAGATTGAGAATGCCTGCGAAGAAACTCGCGCCCGCCCCGAAGATGGCGGCGTCGGATTGCTCAGGCTTGTCGCAGGCGGCACGCCATTCTCTGTAGAGGTCTGATGTGAGGAACCCAAGCGCGTCTGCGTCTTTCTCGTCCTGACTTTCAAACAAGGCGTCTATCAATTGGCCTGCAATTGGGTCCTGGTCCCTTGCCTTCACCTCACTGCTCGATTTTTCACTGTAGATGGCCTGGATCGCGGAATTGAATGTTTCGCTGTCGCATGCAGCGATAGCGGTTCGCGCACGCACCACTTGAGAATTTACTCTTTCGGCGGCGTTTCCATCGAAGAGACCATGCTCGGTTCCAGCAATTGGAAAGCTGGGCGTCGTTGCGCTGTTGTCCGCATGGGCTGCTGTGCCCATAAAAACGGGTAGAAAAAGTGCCGCTGAAGCCCATAGATATATCGTGCGCATTGTGCCGTCCCCTTACTGTTTGACCTGTGTTCAATCAAGCAAGGCGCTGTTGTTTCTGTCCCCATCCAATTGAATGGGGAAAGCAAAGTTTTGGCGAAAAAGTGCGCTTTAAAGGCCGTTCACACGTCCCAGAACAATTCGGACAATGTCTGCCTGGGTATGGGCGCCGAGTTTTGTACGGATGGTGCCGAAGTGCCACCGGACTGTGTTGAGGCTCAAGTCCCGGTCGGACGCAAGACGCTTGAGATCGCTCCCCTGGGCGAACGCGACCGCGAGGCTTGCCTCTGTCGGCGTCAGATCAAAGAGTTCCATCAACGCTGCTTTGGCGTGACTTGGAACTTGGGGATCTGCATTGATCATTAGGAGAATTGCCTGGGCTTCCTCGTCCCGCGTGTTGGGCTCCCTGAGCAGGGGTGTTGCACGGGCAAGGAGCGATCCGCCACCGGGACGTGAAACTCTTATGAGAGGTGGTGGTGTGACACCGTCCTGACCGACTGTTGCAGCCAATGACAGCCCCTCGTTCAGGGCTTTTTGTTCTTCAGGTCGCGCGGTTCGCAAATACCTCCCTGACAAAATGAGGCCGTCGGGCGTGGCCAGGAGTTTTTCCGCCGCCTGGTTGGCAAATAATACTTCTCCCGACCTTGTTAGCGTGAGCGCGGGTGAGGGGAGGGCATCCAGTGTCGCTGCCAGCGTTGCGTTTTTCTGTCGCTGGACGAGGAGTGTTTCGGTGGTTTCATGCGCTGCTTTTAGGTGCGGCATCAGCTGGCGGAGCATTGCAATGTCGGAGTCGTCCACATGGCCTTGTTGTCTGCTGCGTTGAATAGCGAAGGTGATGCGTCGTTGGGAGTTGTTGATCAGATTTGCGGAGAGGAAGTAGCGCAAGCCTGATGGAGCGAGGAAGTCCTGATAGTACTCGTCCCGATCAAGATCCTTTTCTGAGCCAATCGTTCGATCAAAGAAGATGGTGCCTTCTGGCGCGCGACTGGAAAATTTCACCCGCGGATTGATGGCGTAGAAATGTCGCTGATAATTGTTTCGGCTGGTCGGATTGAGTATCCCTGAGTCTCTGCTGCCAAGGGTGTTGGATTTTTTGTCGACGGCTTCAAACAGGGCACCTGCGCCGTTCATGCCTGTAGCAATCTGCTGAAGGGCGTCAGGCCAGCGTTCGGGTTCACCTACAGCACTGTAGATAGTGTTCACCAAGCGCAACAAATTTTCTGACCGAGCCATGTCGATAGACTTGTCGATCTATGGGCGCAGGTCAATCTGTGTGCTGATATTGAAAAGCAAACTTTTGTGAAATGTGTGCGTTCTATCGCGTTACATCGAGACCGAGGTCGCGGACTTTGCGATAGAGCGTAGAGCGTCCGATGCCCAGACGTCGGGCAACTTCAGACATATGGCCTTTGTACTTGTCGATGGCCATGCGGATGAGATCCGCTTCAATGTCTTCCAGCTTGCGTAGCTCACCACCGTCGTCTGTCACCGTGATGCCTTCACCGAAGGTAGAGCGGGCAAATGCTGCAATCCCGTTTGATGAGGTCACTGGATCGCCTGTGATCATGGCAGGTTGGGGTTCCGCTTGGACGGTCGGCGATGCTGGAGCTGTTGCCACGATCGGGTCATATCCCTCGACCTGGGCGGCGATCTGCGGGAAGTCGGCAATGGTCAGCATGTCACCATCACACAAGACGATGGCACGGAAGACAGTGTTTTCGAGCTGGCGCACATTGCCGGGCCAATCATAGGCGGCCAACATGCCCATGGCATCGGATGCGACACCGGCGATTTTTTTGCCTTCTTCAGCGGCAATGCGCTGAACGAAATGGGTGACGAGGTCAGGCACATCTTCTTTGCGGTCGCGCACCGGCGGCAGGAAGATTGGGAAGACGTTTAGTCGGTAATAGAGGTCTTCACGGAAGCGCCCGTCAGTCACCATCTGGATGAGGTCACGGTTGGTCGCTGAAATGAGGCGAATGTCGACTTTCACCGGGCGCTTGGCGCCAACAGGGTCTACTTCGCCTTCTTGGATGGCGCGGAGCAGCTTCACCTGCATATCGAGCGGCAGTTCGCCGATCTCGTCCAGGAAGAGAGTGCCGCCGCTGGCTTCGACAAATTTACCGGCATGTTTTTCAGAGGCCCCTGTGAACGCGCCTTTTTCATGGCCGAAGAGAATGCTCTCAATGAGGTTTTCCGGGATGGCCCCACAATTGACCGTAATGAGGGGGCCGCCGGCCCGATCGCTTTCGCCCTGAATGGCGCTGGCGATCAATTCCTTCCCAACACCACTTTCGCCCTCAATAAGAACGGGAATGTTGGATTGTGCGGCTCGTCGCCCCAGCTTAAGCACGGAGCTCATGGTGGGGGCGCCGGCTATAATATCGTCAAAGGTCAACTGGCCTTTGGCTTTCTTCTTGAGCCTGTTCACTTCGCCTGCAAGTGCTGTCACCTTCAGCGCATTGCGAATAGAGACATAGAGCCGCTCTGGGCTCACCGGCTTCATGACAAAGTCATCTGCACCGGCCCGCATCGCCTTCACGACCGTCTCTACACCTGCCTGCGCCGTCAAAACGATGACTGGCAGGTCACTGTGGGTTGGGGCGATGGCTTCGAGCACTTCCATGCCATCCATGCCTGGCATCACCAGGTCGAGGATCATGCAGGAAATGTCCTTGCCATTGGGGCCATTGAGGATATCGAGAGCTGGATCGCCCCCGTCTGCGCTCACTACGCGGTAGCCATCACGGCTGACGACTTCTTCCAGAATACGCCGCTGTGCTGGGTCATCATCGACGACCAATACCGTTTGAGCCATGCCTACCTCTAGTTCCCCTGCCGGTCCGCTTAAGGCCGCGGGCGACGAATCACAAAACGAGGCCACTGAGATAGGAAACGAGTGTTCGCGCCCCTCAGCGGCTGTGACCCAATATGGGGCAGACAGGTAAAGGCGGGTTTAAAGAGGGGGAGATTCGATTGTTTCGTGCCCGTTTTTTTCGCTGATCCCCGCCAATAATGGTTAATGTATGTGCGGGGTGCGTAAAACTGTCACATTTTGGTCCATAGGTGTTGCGGAGGGGTGACTCTGCGCTCGCAATTAAGGCTAAAACCTGAAACCACCTTGATGGACCCAGCCGATACGTGCGACCAATTGGTTTCATGAATGGCAGTCCGGTGGGGTCCGGGTCCTCCGTATGTACGGGGGGTGTGCTTAAAACGACGACGGAGAGTGGGATGAAAATTCTATCCCGGATGATTGCGGTAGGGGCGATGTTGGGTTTGGCCGCTTGCGGTACCTGGCATGCTGAGTCCTACCTCAGCGAGGAAATTTCAGGCAGTGACTTTAACGCCTGTCTCGCGCGGGAATATCAAGACCGTGCTACTTCAGAAGCATATGTTGATTGCGACTGGATCGATACAGCACGCATCGTAGAAAAAGGCCGCGCTGCAGCTGCCGGTCAGACGGTAATGCCGTATGACCCAGCGAATTTCGCAGTTTTGCCTGAAGCTCTTGGCGAATTGCAGGAAGGCCGTTCACGTCTTCTTGCTGCGCTCGACAATGGTGGTCGCGAAGGCGACAACGCTTGTCAGTGTGCAAAAGCTCAGCGCTACTATGATGGTTGGGTTGAACAAGCTAGCGACAACGATATGGGCATTGACGGCTCATACTTCGGTGGTGTTGGCGGTCCAGTACAGCCAAACCGTGTTGAAGCAGAAAAAGCAGCTTTCTACGAAGCTCTTGCTGAATGCGAACAAGCTCCAGCTGGTCCTTGGACCATCTATTTCGGCTACGATAAGTCGAACCTGACAGCTGCAGCTCAGTCTGTTGTTGACGAAATTGCCAACACTGTTGGAAGCCGCTCCGTGAGCGTTGTCGGTCACACCGATACCTCAGGTAGCTCCGCTTACAACACGGCACTTGGTCAGCGTCGCGCCAATGCAGTGTCTAGCGCTCTGCAGGCTCGTAACGCAGGCGTGTCAAGCTCAACAACATCTGGTGAGAGCAATCTTGCTGTCTCAACAGGTGATGGTGTGCGTGAGCCTCTCAACCGCCGTGCGGTTGTGACGGTCGACTAAGCCGACACACATAGACTTTGGGAAGGCCCTGGTTGAAAAACCGGGGCCTTTTCTTTTGGGGGACGCTGTTTCCCGCGTACTGGGGTCTCTTGTTGGGCATGTGTTTCGCCGACAGCTCCAGGAGGTAATTTGATACTTCGCGGAAACATGCATATTTGCCAGCGCACTTTCGAACCGCAAAAGTCTGGCAACTTTTGCTGAAAGTGCTTTCTGCTCTTTGAGACTCATGCTCTCGGGGCCATATTCCCTGTTCCCGTCACAAACGAGCAGCGAGTGGTTTTATGGATATGAGTGCGTCACCCACAGAGAAATTAGGCAATTTGCCAGAGTGGGACCTCCGTGTGTTCTATCAGGGGGTGGATGACCCCCGAATCGCTGCTGATATTGCCTCGCTTAAGGAAGAAGTGGCGGACTTTGCCAAGACCTATCATGGAAAGCTTGCAGAGCATGTGGCAGCGCCAGATGGGGGCGATGTGCTTGCGACCGCAATTGTCGCTTATGAGGCGCTGGAAGACCGTATGGGGCGCATCGCCTCCTATGCGGGGCTCTTGTTCGCGACTTCGTCAACGGTTCCAGAGCACGCGCGCTTCTATGGCGATATGCAGACCGCTCTTACGGAGCTGAATTCCGAGCTTCTGTTTTTTGGATTGGAGCTCAATGGTCTTAACGACAAGGATATTGAGCAGCTCGCGGCATCCTCGCCGGCGTTTGCCCACTATCTGCCTTGGGTGAATGATCTGCGTCTTCACCGCGAGCATGATCTGTCGACAGAATCTGAGCAGCTCATGCAAGATAAATCGCTCACAGGGCGGTCTGCCTGGACGCGGTTGTTCGACGAGACAATGGCGCGGATGCGGTTCGACTTCGAGGGCGAGACTGTTTCGCTCGAGCAAGTGTTGGATAAGCTCTCTGATCCGGATCGCGCATTGCGCCAAAAAGCCGTGGAGGCGTTGACCAAACGATTTCAGACTGATCAACCGCTCTTCACGCACATTACCAATACGCTGTCCAAGGACCTTGAGCTTGATGGCAAGTGGCGTGGTTATGCGGATGTGGCGGGCGCTCGCCACATTGCCAATCGGGTTGAGGCGCCAGTTGTTGAGGCGCTTACCCAATCTGTCCAAGGTGCCTATCCGAGGCTCTCCCATCGCTATTATGCGCTGAAAGCAAAATGGCTGGGGCTCGACAAGCTGGAGACCTGGGACCGGAACGCGCCGCTTCCAGAAGAGAAGACGGATCTCATCCCCTGGGCCAGGGCCAAGGACATTGTGCTCTCGGCCTATGGTGATTTTGCGCCGGACCTTGCAGCTCATGCTGCCCCCTTCTTTGATCGCGGCTGGATCAATGCCGCACCCCGCGAGGGGAAAGCAGGCGGTGCATTTTCACACCCGACGGTGCCCTCAGCGAACCCGTTTATTCTGATCAACTATATGGGCCGGACGCGCGATGTCATGACGCTGGCGCATGAGCTGGGGCATGGGGTGCATCAAGTGCTCGCCGCCGATCAGGGTGCCCTGATGGCAGAGACACCGCTGACGCTTGCGGAGACAGCCTCCGTCTTTGGAGAGATGCTCACCTTCAAGCGCCTGCTGTCGGAAACGACGGACGCAGCCTCACGCAAAGCCATGCTTGCCTCCAAAGTGGAGGACATGATCAATACCTGTGTACGCCAGATAGCGTTCTACACATTTGAACGCCGGTTGCATGTGGCGCGACGTGAGGGTGAGCTCACATCAGAGGATATCGGGCAAATTTGGATAGAGGTGCAGACCGAAAGTCTTGGTCCCTCCGTGCGTTTGTCTGAAGGGTATGAGACCTTCTGGTGCTACATTCCCCATTTCATTCATTCACCTTTCTATGTCTATGCCTATGCGTTTGGGGATTGTCTGGTGAACTCGCTCTATGCGGTTTATGAATCCTCAGAAGATGGGTTCCAGGAACGGTATTTTGATATGTTGCGGGCCGGTGGATCGCGGCGTCACAAGGACTTGTTGGCACCGTTCAGGCTTGATGCGTCGGACCCAGCCTTTTGGAACAAGGGCCTTGGCGTGATTGAAGGCTTTATTGATGAGTTGGAGGCGCTCTCTTGAGCAAACGCGATGCTGAAGAAAACAGGCTAAGCGCCAGGGTCGCCCGCTATGCGAAAGTCGGCGTCAATGTGGGTGGCGTCGCGGCCAAGGTTGCCGGTCAACGTCTGATGGGCGGTGATGGATCGTCTGACAAGAATGCGCAGGATCTGAAGGCGGCGCTTGGTGGCCTCAAAGGTCCCATCATGAAAGTCGCTCAGATGATGGCGACCATACCCGAAGCCTTGCCGAAAGAATATGCCGCCGAGCTGTCGCAACTTCAGTCAATGGCGCCTGCCATGGGATGGCCGTTTGTGAAGCGGCGCATGGCGGCAGAACTTGGGCCGGGCTGGAAAAAGAAGTTCACCTCCTTCGAGCGTGAAGCGGCCGCTGCGGCGTCTCTGGGACAGGTCCATAAAGCTGAGACACTTGAGGGCGACGCTGTTGCCTGCAAGCTGCAATATCCAGACATGCAGTCAGCGGTGGAGGCCGACCTCAGCCAATTGGCCATGATTTTCTCCATTCACAGGCGGATGGATAGCTCCATCGACACGAGCGAAATGGCAGATGAGATTGGCCTCAGACTTCGGGAGGAGTTGGACTATGAACGCGAAGCGGCGCATATGCGTCTCTACGCTAATGTTTTTGCCGATGAACCCCGGATCACTGTTCCAGGTGTTCACGACAGCCTCTCGACAGAACGTTTGCTTACGATGGATTGGCTGGATGGCAAGCCGCTTCTCGACTTCACCGAACATTTGCTGGAAGACCGCAATGCCATTGCGGAAGCTATGTTTACCGCCTGGTGGTATCCGTTCAGTCATTATGGTGTGATCCATGGTGACCCGCATCTTGGCAATTATAGTGTTCGGCCAGATCTCGGGATCAACCTTCTCGACTATGGTTGTATTCGCATATTCCCGCCGACCTTCGTGCAGGGAGTGATTGAGCTTTACCGGTCTCTGGAAGCTGATGATCGAGATAGGTCGGTTGCGGCATATGAAACCTGGGGCTTTCGCAACCTGTCGAATGAGCTGATCGACATTCTGAATCTCTGGGCAGGCTTTATTTATGGGCCGCTCCTGGATGACCGCGTTCGCTCCATCGCGGATGGCATTTCACCAGGGGATTATGGGCGCAAGCAGGCGAGTTCCGTTCATGCAGCCCTTAAGGAGCATGGGCCGGTAACGCCGCCCCGCGAATTTGTTTTTATGGATCGTGCGGCGATTGGTTTGGGTGGGGTGTTTCTTCACCTGGGCGCTGAGCTTAATTTTTATCGGCTCTTTAATGAGACGATTGCAGATTTTGAGTTTGTGCAGCTTCAGCAGCGTCAGGCCGCAGCCCTTGCAAAAGCAGGTGTGCCAACCCCCGATTTTTCAGCACCCTAAACAAAACGGCGTCTTATGACTGATGATCTTTTAGAAGAAACACTGCTGCCCGTGCCAGATGGCTACGAACAGATGAACTGGTCGCGAGGATTTGGCCGCCAGATCGGACCCCTCTATGAACGCCGGGGCGAGGGGAAGGCTTATACGCGAGCGTTTCGCGTTGAAGAGCATCACACCAATGGCATGGGTAATTGTCATGGAGGCATGTTGATGGCTTTTGCCGACACGGCCTTCGGACATGCAGTCACAGTCGCACATCATCGCTATTGGGTGACCGTGCGCTTGTTGACAGACTTTGTCTCCGCCGCGCATCTCGGTGACTGGGTGGAAGGGTCTGCGGAGATTACCGGGGAAGAAGATGGCTTCATCACCGTGTCGGGTAAGATTTGGGTCGGCGAGCGTACTGTCATGACGGGGAGCGGCATCTTCAAAGCGCTTGGAGAACGTCCATGAACGATGACATGAAGGGCGGAACCAAGGACGGTCTGGTTGTTGATCAGCCGGTCGACAAAAAGGCGTTTGATCTCGCACCTGGCGACAGTGTGGGCCCTGATATTATTCAGCCCCCGTCCTGGTTTACCCGTGCTCTCGATACAGAGCCAACTAGCCACAAGGTTGATGTTGAGGGCTGTCCTATTCACTATCTGCAATGGGGCGAGCGGACGAAGCCCGGGCTTTTGCTGGTTCATGGCAATGGGGCGCATGCGCGCTGGTGGTCCTTCATTGCCCCTTTCCTGGCGCGGGAATATTCCGTCGTTGCCATGGACATGTCGGGCATGGGCGATAGCGGGTTCCGGGATACGTACTCCGTCGAGATGTTTGCTGAGGAGCAAATGGCGGTCTGCGAAGCGGCGGGATTTTTTGAGAATTCTGAGCCACCGATCATTGTGGCGCACTCATTCGGCGGCTTTATCGCCATTCTGACGGGCGCTCTTTATGGAGACCGGCTTGCCGGGACAGTGATTGTGGATAGCCCGGTGAACCCGCCAGACCGCCCGGGCGGGCCACCAGACAGACAAGTGCGCCCTCACAGGGTCTATAAAACGCTGGATGAGGCGGTTTCCCGGTTTCGACTGGCGCCGCCGCAGCCATGCGAGAATCTCTACGCGGCTGACTATATCGCCCGGACCTCGCTCAAACGGGTGGAGGGCGGCTGGACGTGGAAATTTGACCCGAAAATCTGGCAAAGGTTCGAGATCGGGGACACGGCTGGCCGGTTAAAAGCCACAAAATGTCGAATCGCGCTGATGAGGGGCGAATATTCGGTCCTGATGCCGGTGGAAATCGGGGAATATATGTTCGATTTGCTGGGCCGGGCGGCCCCGGTGATCGAAATCCCCCAGGCGCGGCATCACGTTATGCTGGACCAACCGCTCGCCTTTGTGGCGGCGATCCGGGCGCTTTTGGCGGATTGGGAGCATTCTGACCCCAACCACAGAGTTGGCTGATCACCCGTGCTCTCCTGTCTGATCATTTTCGACTAGATCACGATCTTTTTTGGGCAAACCCGCCTAAAAAAGATAAACGTGATCGAATCTTGAGGAGTAGAGCGGGATCGGACGGAAAACCGCACACACTTTTCCTGACCCCGCTCTAAATTAGTGCATCAGCGAAGGTTGCCGGAGGGGCCGCTTTTGCTATAGTCCGCGCAAATACGCGGTTTTTTGAAAGGCAGAGGGCAATGAGCGAAGGAAAATCCGACAGCGTTTGGAGCGACACAATGGACGAGGCAGAACACGAACGCACGTTTGACGGTTTTGTCGCTTTAACAAAGTACGGCACCATCGGGTGTACGGTTCTTTTGATCCTGATGGCTGTGTTTCTCCTCTAGTCAGGTCTCTTTTTCGTGAGGTCGGTTGCGGATTTCCGTGCGGCGCCTCATGTGGTTCAAGCATTGGAGCGGTTCTTTCTTCCGTAGGATCATGGGAACCGCTCTTAGTTTATTCCGACGCATTTCCGGACGGTGACCTGGATCCATTTCACCTGGAAATGCTCAATGTGCAATCGACGTGGGACGGGTGCGTTTGTCACTGTTCCACTATCAGGCAACGGCGTCTTCAAGAACGACCGTGTTGAAAGGGTGGCGATTAATCCATGAAGCTCGCAATTCCCAAGGAAAGAACAGCTGGAGAACCGCGTGTAGCGGCTTCTGCTGAAACGGTGAAGAAACTCACTGGGCTTGGTTTTGACGTTGTCGTTGAAACAGGTGCCGGCGCGGGATCTCACATTTCGGACGATGTGTTCAAGGAAGCTGGCGCAACAATTGCGGGCTCTTCTGCCGACGCCATCAAAGATGCTGATGCGGTCTTTGCTGTGCGCGGTCTGGATGACGAACAGTTGGGCGCGATGAAAAAAGGCGCTCTTCTTGCCGCGATCCTGAACCCCTATGGGGACAAGGAGCGCGTCCAGAAATATGCAGATGCCGGTATTGTGGCCATTGCCATGGAATTCATGCCACGTATCACGCGCGCGCAATCGATGGACGTTCTGTCTTCGCAGTCCAACCTTGCGGGCTACAAAGCCGTGCTGGAAGGCGCAAACGCGTTCTCCCGCGCCATGCCCATGATGATGACAGCGGCTGGGACCGTGGCTCCGGCCCGTGTCTTTGTTTTTGGTGCAGGTGTTGCGGGTCTTCAAGCGATTGCAACGGCCAAGCGCCTGGGCGCTATTGTGAGCGCGACAGACGTTCGCCGGGCTGCTGGCGAACAGATCGAAAGCCTGGGTGGCACCTTCATCATGGTCGAGAGCGACGATGAAGATGGTGAAACTGCTGCGGGTTATGCGAAAGAGATGAGTGAAGACTATAAGCGCCGTCAGGCTGAGCTTGTGGCTGAGCACATCAAGAAGCAGGACATTGTCATTACGACCGCGCTGATCCCAGGTCGTGCAGCTCCCGTGCTGGTCACCGAAGATATGGTGAAAAGCATGAAGCCTGGCTCGATCATTATCGACCTGGCGGTGGAGCAGGGTGGCAATTGCCCCCTCTCCAAACCAGGTGAGACGGTCGTCGCGCATGGCGTGTCTATCATTGGCATGACCAATATGGCAGGCCGCATCCCGGTTGATGCGTCTTCTCTCTATGCCAAGAACCTGCTCAATTTCATTACGCCCCAGATCGATCAGGAAGCAAAAAGCCTGAAGCTTGATTGGGAAGACGAAACTGTTACCGGCACGGCCCTGACGCGCGATGGCGCGATCATCCATCCGGCCCTAACTGGGGAGACTGCATAATGGGTGAGATTGCTCCATTTATCTTTCTGTTCTCGATTTTCGTGATGGCCATCTTCGTTGGCTATTACGTGGTCTGGTCGGTGACGCCAGCGCTCCACACACCGCTGATGGCTGTGACGAACGCTGTGTCCTCTGTGATCATCGTGGGTGCAGTGACGGCCGTCGGCGTGGAAGCGCTTAGCGACGGTGCAACAGTTTCCAAGTGGCTCGGCTTTGGTGCGGTGGTCTTGGCCTCGGTCAATATCTTTGGCGGGTTCCTCGTCACGCAACGTATGCTTGCCATGTACAAGAAAAAAGAAAAGTAAGGAGGCGACATCATGTCTGCGAACGTAATCGCGCTGCTCTATCTCGCCTCTGGCGTACTCTTCATTATGGCTCTTCGGGGCCTGTCCTCGCCTGAAACATCCCGCCAAGGGAATGTGTACGGCATGGTCGGTATGGCAATTGCCATCCTCACAACTCTCACCTTGCTACAATCTTCGACCAGTCTTACCTGGGGCATGATTGCCGGCGGTATTGTGCTGGGGGGCGGTGTTGGCGCCATCATTGCCAACCGGATCGCGATGACGGACATGCCGCAGCTCGTGGCGGCGTTTCACTCGCTTGTCGGTATGGCCGCTGTTCTGGTCGCCTGGGCCGCCTTTATGGCACCCGAAGCTTTCGGTATCGGTGCTGTTGGTAATATCAAGGTAGCAAGCCTTGTTGAAATGTCGATCGGTGTGGCGATTGGTGCCATCACCTTCTCCGGCTCCGTGATCGCGTTTGCGAAGCTCAACGGCAATATGTCCGGTGCGCCGATCATGCTGCCAGGTCGCCATCTGATCAACGGTTTGCTGGCTGCGGCTATTGTCGGTGGTATCGCCTATATCTGCATTGATCCTGCCAACCAGACGATTGAGATGTTCCTGATCGTGACGCTTCTGTCATTTGTCATCGGCTTCTTGATCATCATCCCGATTGGGGGTGCAGACATGCCGGTGGTTGTGTCGATGCTGAACTCCTATTCCGGGTGGGCGGCTGCAGGTATCGGCTTCACGCTCGGCAATATGGCACTCATCATCACCGGCGCGCTTGTTGGGTCCTCTGGGGCGATCCTCTCCTACATTATGTGTAAGGGTATGAACCGCTCCTTCTTCAGCGTGATCCTTGGTGGCTTTGGCGGCGAAGAAGCTGCGAGCGGCGGCGGTCATGTGGAAACGCGTCCGGTGAAGCAGGGATCTGCGGATGATGCGGCCTTCATCATGAAGAATGCATCTTCTGTGATCATCGTACCTGGTTACGGCATGGCGGTGGCGCAGGCGCAGCACGCGCTTCGTGAAATGGCCGATGAACTTAAAAAGGAAGGCGTTAAAGTCTCCTATGCGATCCACCCTGTGGCGGGTCGTATGCCGGGTCACATGAACGTGCTCCTGGCGGAAGCCAATGTGCCCTACGATGAAGTGTTTGAGCTGGAAGACATTAACAGCCAGTTCTCTCAGGCCGATGTGGCCTTCGTGATCGGCGCGAATGATGTGACCAACCCGTCAGCGAAGACGGACACAACAAGCCCGATTTACGGTATGCCGGTTCTCGATGTTGAGAATGCGGCGACGGTTCTCTTCATCAAGCGCGGTATGGCGGCGGGTTATGCCGGCGTTGAGAATGAACTTTTCTTCCGGGACAACACGATGATGCTGTTCTCGGATGCGAAGAAGATGGTCGAGGAGATCGTGAAAGCCCTCTAAGGGGTGCTTTGACCTCTATCTTTTCTCGTGCGAGGTTCGACAAGGGCGGTGGAAACATCGCCCTTTTTGTTTTGGGGGAGACATGGAGCGCGCACTCGATCATTTGATGCCTATGCCAGTGGTTGTGACACCCGGTGAGGGCGCCCTTATTCTCAATGGTCTGTCTTTTGATGTCCCGACGCCGCGCCTTCAGGCCGCGCTCCGTCGCCTTCTGGGTCGTTTGGAAAATGCAGGTGGCCTCCCTCTGCCCATCTTGGAGGAAGGACAAGGCACGCATTTTTTGATGGCGGTGCCGGCCGCTGTTGCTACTTACCCCATGCCCGATATGGATGAGAGCTATCGCCTACGCATTGCCGATGACGGGGTTCGTCTCACAGCTGTGAGCGAAGTAGGCGCGCTCCGTGGACTGCAGACCCTGCTTCAATTGTTCGATTGTGCGGAGGGTTCCTGGCGGCTTCCTTGTTGTGAGATAGAAGATCATCCCCGCTTTTCCTGGCGTGGCATGCTGCTCGATACGTCCCGCCATTTTATGCACAAGGAACATGTGCTCCGTTTGCTTGATTGCATGGAAGTCGCAAAACTCAACGTGCTCCACTTTCACCTGGCCAATGATCAGGGCTTTCGGATGGAGTGTGAGACGTTCCCCAAGCTGCATGAAGAGGGCAGTGAAGGGGCCTACTACACCAAAGAGGACATGGCGGAGATCATCGCTTTTGCCGCTGACCGGGGCATTCGTGTGGTGCCGGAATTCTGTTTGCCCGGTCACTCTGTTTCCTGGCAGGTCGCCTACCCGGCGCTGTCAGCGTCGGATGATCCGCCGACACGCATCGGTGAGACCCGCGGTGCATTTTCTATGCCCATTGATCCGTCCCGCGAAGAGACCTATGCGTTTATCGATAAGTTCGTCGCTGAGATGGCAGAGGTCTTCCCAGACCCGCATTTTCACACAGGCGGGGATGAGGTGAATCCGACGGCCTGGAAAGAAAACCCGCGCATTCGAGATTTCATGGAGGCGCAGGGCTTCAAGCGAGGACGTGACCTTCAGGCCTATTTTACTGGGCGCTATGCGGCGCTCGTGGCGAAACATGGGAAAATCCCTATCGGTTGGGAAGAAGTTTTGCACAGCGACGTGCCCGAAGATGTGATTGTGCACCTTTGGAAGGATGGGGCTTATGCCGAAGGCCTTGCCCGCCATCCCGTTCTCACCTCGTGGAACACCTACCTGGATCTGCAACAACCATCTGATTGGCTCTACGGCAAGGACCCTCTTGATTTCACCATCAATGGTGATGCGCCGCCAGAGGACCTCAATATGGTTGGCGCTGAGATGACCAATTGGGCGGAGACGATCCACGGTGGCAATCTGGATATGCGGACATGGCCTCGGGGGGGTGCTATCGCCGAGAGGTTCTGGAGCCCGCGGAGCTATTGTGATGAGCGAGGGGCGGACACGCTTTATGCCCGACTTGATGTTTTTGAGCGTCACCTGACCGCAGCGGGGTCCCGGCATCAAGGACATGCGGCGCGGGCATGTGTGGAGCTTTTTGAGAGTGCTGGTGAGGAGACGCTTGGACGTTTTGCTGATCTTGTTGAACCTGCGGCTTATCCCTTCTTGCGTCGTCGTCGACTGCTTCTCGAACGCATGCTGCCGCGGCTGTTCCCGGCACCAGATGTGGAGCGGTATTCCGATATGCGACGGTTTGTTGATCACTTGCCTGCAGAAAGCATGATCGGCCGGGAGTTTCGGGTAGACGTGTTTGCCTTCTCGAAGACTGGCGATCCGGACCTGGCGCGTACCATTGCTGAGCGTCTCCTGGTCTGGGACGTGCTTGCAAAGGAGGTTCAGACACTCGCATGTCAAAACTCAGCCATGCGGTCAGACGGTCTGGACAGGCTCGCCAGTGGATTGGGACGCATTGCGCGGATTGGTTCCAGCTGTTTGCGCGCACTGCAGAAGGGGCGTTCTTTGTCTCCGCTTCGTGCCTGGTGGTACCAACAGCGTTTAAGGACATATGCCTACGAGATTTTCTATCTCGATAAGGACGTGTTGCAACGCGTCATTCGTGACCTGCGAAAGCCAGACGTTCTCAATCGCCATAACATTGCAATTTTGCCCGGCGTCGCCCATTTATTGGAGATGGCTTCCGGGGAAAGGCATTAGGCATGGACATTTATCACGGGTGGTGCGACCTCAAAGACGGTGTGAGCGATATCGATTTCGCTGAAGCTTTCACGACCTATATGGAAAAGCTCAAGTCAGACGGGTTTATCGAAGGCTACCGCCTGACACGGCGAAAGCTTGGCCTGGGCGGTGAGGGGCTTGGCGAGTTTCATTTCATGATCGAACTGGAAGGCCTGGCTCAATTGGATGAAGCTTTTGGTCTGGTGGCGTCGCGGGCGGCGCCGATCGAAGGTCCACACTTTGCGGTCAACTCCCTCATCGCAAATGTTCGGTTTGCGCTTTATCGTGACTTTCCAGATGCCGGGCGTGTCCAGGGGGAAGAACTCTTCTGATGAGTGATATTGTTGTGCGGGTTGCTCTGCCGGAGGACCATGCTTTTCTGGCGGCTTGCATGGGAGGTCTGCAGGAAGCCGAGATAGAAGTAGAAGCGAACCGTAGTTCTGTTGATGAGTCGGCGGAACCTCACCTCAACTGGGTCCTGGGCCAGGTTGCTGCGAAAGATGGTGCGGTGTTTGTTGCAGAGTTTCAGGGACAGCGGGTCGGCTGTCTTATGTGCACGATGGACGAAGACAATGGGGAATATGTGAAGCCCAAACATCGGCGCTATGGTTATGTAAATGATCTTTATGTCGGTCAAAAAGCGCGGGGAACAGGCACTGCTGACGCGCTGATGCAGGCGGCGGAAGATTATTTCCGTGAAAAGGGCCTCACCAACATGCGGCTTGGCGTGCTGAGCGAGAATAAGCGAGCGCGGTCATTCTATGAGCGCCTCGGTTGGCATTCCTATGAGCAGGTTTATCGGAAGAATCTCTAGAGACCTTCAACACGCGCAATTGTTTTTCTAAAGAAAACTGTTTATCTATTTTGGATGTCTAAAGCTTCCTCACAAAGCGGGTCACGGGGTGCCGGTCGCAGCCGGGCAGCGATCCGAACCATCCTGAAGAATTCAGGCCCTGCAGACGCCTCGACGATGGCCGAGGAACTGGGGGTTGCCCCGATGGCGGTGCGACAGCATCTCTATGCGATGCAGGAAGAGGGTCTTGTTTCTTTTGAGGAAAAAGCCGAGGGCCGCGGGCGCCCTACGAAATATTGGGCTCTGACCGACGCGGCAAACACTTATTTTCCCGACGCCCATGGCGACCTGGCGGTGAGCCTTCTGACAGAGATGCGCGAAGTGTTTGGCGAGGACGGATTGGAGCGCCTGCTCGCCGCGCGGACAGAGGATCAGAAGAAGACCTATAAGAAGCGCCTGAAGGGTGCTGAGACGTTGGAAGCAAAGCTTGGGGCCCTGGCTGAAATTCGCTCTGAGGAGGGCTATATGGCCACCTCAATGCCTGCGCCAGATGAAGAGGGTGCCTATCTTCTGGTCGAAAACCATTGTCCGGTCTGCAGCGCAGCAGCGGCCTGCCAGGGGCTTTGTAAGTATGAACTGGAACTTTTCCAAAGCGTCGTCGGCCGGGGCGTGGATGTTACCCGGGAAGAGCATATTTTGAGTGGTGCCAGGCGCTGTGCCTATCGGGTTTGCCCTAAACGCAAAAAAGCCGCCCGTTAAGGCGGCTCATTTGGAATTTAACTGTTAGAAGCTGAATTAGCGCTTCTTGCCGGGCAAAAGGCCTTCACGCTGCATTTTCTTGCGGGCCAGCTTACGGGTCCGGCGAACAGCTTCAGCTTTTTCGCGTGCGCGTTTCTCAGATGGCTTCTCATAGAAGTTCCGCAGCTTCATTTCGCGGAAAATCCCTTCACGCTGCATTTTCTTTTTGAGCGCTTTGAGAGCCTGATCGACGTTATTGTCGCGAACGAGTACCTGCACGAGCTATCCCTGCCTTTTCCCAATTGGGTCAGAAATGGCCAAAATTGGCCGAAAATAGCGGCTTTTCACCGCCAAACGCTGCAGCGGGGCATTTCCTGCGCAGCGAGGCCGGATAGGTAGCAAAAGAATCGGGGGCTGTCCACCTTAGCAATAGAGAATTTTGGCTGATTGCCGGGGTTTCTCTGTCAGATGCCCTATTGCTGGGGGGTGGCGTTTTTAGGGAGGGTTTTCTAAATCCGACTTCCGCGACCGATTGGTAACTTTACGCCTGGAGGGTGCAAGCCCATATTCCCTCCATGACGATCCGCAAAATTGCCCGCATGGGCCACCCTGTTCTCCAGGGTGTCGCTGAAGCCGTTTCGGAGCCGACCGCGCCGGAAATCCTTGATCTCGTGGCCGACATGATCGAGACGATGGAAGATGCGAATGGGGCAGGCCTTGCTGCGCCGCAGGTCTATGTTCCCCAGCGTGTGGTGATTTTCCAGGCACCTGGCGCGCGGGCAACGGCTGACATTGACGCGGAAGAGGAATTTGACCCAACAGCACCGCTCACTGTGTTGATCAACCCGGAGATAGAACCGGTTGGTGAAGAGTTGGAGCTGGGCTGGGAAGGGTGTCTCTCTGTCCCGGGTCTGCGTGGTCTCGTGCCGCGTCATCGACGCATCATTTACCGTGGTGTGGATTTGGATGGTCAACCAATCGAACGCCGGGCGCAGGGCTTTCATGCGCGGGTGGTGCAGCATGAATGCGACCACCTGGACGGCATTTTATATCCCCAGCGCATGCCAGACATGCGAGCGCTGATCTTCGAGAGCGAAGTTAAACACTGGCTCGAAGACACAAGTGAAGAGGTACCAGGCGATGACTGAGCGAAAGAAACCTGAGGCGAAGAAAGATCAGCTGGAAAGCGTGCGCAGCAAGATTCTTGAAGCTGCCCTTCCAGATGTCCCTTTTGATGGATGGACGGGCGCTGTGTTGATGCGCGCTGCCAAAACAGCGGGGGTCGATCACGGTCTCGCCCGGCTGGCCTTTCCCAATGGCGCACGTGATCTCGCTGAGTATTTTCTCGCCGATGGGGATCGCCGCATGATCGACCGGTTGGCTAAGAGTGACCTTGCTTCGATGAAGATTAGGGAGAAGATCACATTTGCCGTTCGTACCCGCCTTGAAGTGGATGCGGCCAATAGAGAGGCGCTCCGCCGAGCCAGCACGTCGCTGCTTATTCCACCTGCCTCAGGCAGCGCAGCGAAATCTCTCTACAATACGGTTGATGCGATTTGGGTCGCGATCGGCGACACATCAACCGACTATAATTTCTATACCAAGCGGGCCACACTTGCGGGTGTCTTTACGACCACGCTGGCGTGCTGGTTTGCCGATGAGAGTGACGGGCATGCCGACACATGGGCCTTCCTCGATCGCCGTATTTCCGATGTGATGCAGATAGAAAAAGTCAAAGCTCAGGCGACAAAGGTAATAGACGCATTGCCAGATCCGCTGGGATTGATCGCGCGCATCCGATATGGATCAACGGGCTAGGTGGGAGATCAGCCTATGCCGGTATTTCGTCCGGTATGCCGGCTCCCAAATCAATCCATTTAAGTTCGAGAATTTTCGCGGCGACCGTCGAGTGAGCCTGCTCATCTTCATAAGTGACGGTTTTTTCACGTGAGTGAACGCTGACGATGCGGTCCGATTGGCCTTCAGCCTTTTGCAGGGGCAGGTAAAGGCTCTCCACCACCGACCTTTTGCCGGTGCTGTAAACATTCTCATAAGTGGCGATGGCGCCCACTGGATGGGATACGATCATATACAGAATTTTTGAGACCATGGCGCGTGTTTCGGGCGCTGTCATTTCTATGAGGTTGTTTCCTGTTGGGTCCTCACCCATTCGCTCAGCTATGCCTGTCCCTGCCAGGCGGTACAGAATGTTCATGGGATCGATGACATCCAGAATGGCAATGTCTTTCAAGATGTAAGCGATCTGAGAGGGATCAATGTCGCCGGTGCTAGGAAGCAGTCTGTCACCGCGGACTTCATCCCAAAATTCACACAATGGCTTGAGAGCTTGATTGTGAACTTGATCTGCTATCTTACAGCTTGTCGATTTGGGGCTGTCTTTTTTGTCATCTTTTTCTGTCATGGTCCCCCGACCCGTACGCAACTCAACTCAAAGCTCCAACCGATACACAGCCGAGCCGACTCAACTTGGGTGACAGTTTCTCAGTTTCTTATGCGAATGGGAATGGCACTAATTTGCAAAGAACTAGGTCGGGCGATCTACCTGATCTACCTATTCAGGTTTGGTAAAACCTGAATTAAGTTTTGTTACGTGCCCCATTTTTCGGCCAGGCCGCGCTTCCCGTTTGCCATAGAGATGAACGGCGCAATGAGGCATTGACGCATGAGTGATCCACTCATCGGCTTCTGCGCCGATCAGGTTGGTCATCACCGCATCGCTGTGACGGGAAGGGTTGCCCAACGGCCAGCCCGCAATGGCTCTTATGTGTTGTTCAAACTGGCTCACCGTGCAGGCGTCTGAGGTCCAGTGGCCGGAATTATGAACGCGCGGGGCGAATTCATTGACGCAGAGCTGGCGCTTGTCACCATTTGTGAGCACGAAAAACTCGACACCGATCACGCCGACATAGTCGAGGCCATGGGCGATGCGCGCAGCAATCGTCCGCGCTTCCTCTGCGACGGAGGCATCCAGGGCAGCAGGGATTGTTGTTGTGTGCAATATGTGATCGCGGTGCACATTTTCACCCACATCATACGCTGCTGAGGTGCCGTCCAAGGCGCGGGCTGCAATGACTGAGACTTCTTTTTCAAAGGGCATGAAGCCTTCAAGGATAGCAGGTGCGCCTGCGATGGCATCGAAGGCAGCAGCGGCTTCTGACGGGTCATCTATTTTGACCTGGCCTTTGCCGTCATAGCCAAAGCGACGGGTTTTAAGAACAGCTGGTGTGCCCAGCTTCGCCAATGCGCTGATAAGGTCGTCGAGTGTGTCCACCTGCGCGAAAGGCGCGGTTGCGATCCCAAGGCCATTCAGAAAATTTTTCTCGTCGAGCCTATCCTGGGAAATCGCCAACGCCTTGGGGCCCGGACGGACTGGCGCATGTTCGCTGAGGATGCGCGCTGTTTCGCCCGGCACATTTTCAAACTCATACGTCACCACATCGACGGCGTCTGCAAACGCAATTAGGGCTGCTTCATCTTCATAAGCCGCCCTGGTTGCGTTGCCTGCTACTTCAGCTGCCGGACTTGTCTCTTCCGGTGCGTAGATGTGAACGCGCAGGCCAAGCTCGGCAGCAGCAAGTGCGAGCATGCGGCCTAGTTGACCGCCGCCCAGAATGCCGATGGTGCTGCCGGGAGGAAGCGGTTCTGCTGAGCTGAGGTCAGCCATTGCGATCTGGTGTTTCTGCAACCGCATCGGTTTGTGCCTGGCGCCAGGCATCCAATTGGGCGGCGAGTGCGTCATCGTGCAGGGCCAATATGCTCGATGCCAGCAAGGCTGCGTTTTTTGCGCCTGCATCTCCAATGGCCAATGTCCCGACGGGGATGCCTCCAGGCATTTGCGCAATGGATAGAAGACTGTCCTGCCCGCTCAGGGCTCTTGACTGAATGGGAACGCCGAGAACCGGCAGCGGTGTCATGGATGCCGTCATGCCGGGCAGGTGGGCGGCGCCGCCGGCGCCTGCGATGATCACATTTATCCCGCGCTGCTTTGCCGTCTTGGCATAGTCGGCCATGCGGTCGGGCGTGCGGTGGGCGGAGATGATTTTGACTTCGTGGGGAACCTGCAGCGCTTCTAAAATGTCAGCCGCATGCTTCATGGTTGGCCAATCTGATTGACTGCCCATGATGATACCGACCTGCGGTGTTTGGGAGGCTGTTGGTTCGGCCATCGTCCGGTTCCGTTCGCGAAACGCGCGATGCGCCGAAAATGGCGGCGGTGCGCGGAAAGCGGCGGATTATAGGCATGGGGTCAGGCTTGGCAAGCAGCGATGGGGCATCTCTGAAGCCTGTGCGATCAGGGGGTGGCGGTGCACCATCCTTCGCCCTATTCTGGGCGGGAAGTCACGCCGAATCACTCAGTTTTCTGCGGGTTTTGCAGGGGTCAGGTGGAGCTCAACAAAGGGGGCAGGCGATGAAGATCGGTGAGAAAAGGCCTGTTGGGAAGACAACCATCCGCGGTGCCGCTGCGCCAGCAGCCAATACGACACCCTCAGATGTTGTGGGTGTAGATGGTCGTGTGATCAAAGACAGTACTTCGATCATGGGTATTCCCGAGCCGGAGCTCACTCCAAGCGTGCGCACTGCCATCATGACCCTCATGGGTGAGGTGGATAAGATGCGCAAGGAAATGCGCTCTGTGCGCGAACGGCTGCGCAGCGCGGAAGCCCTGGCTGATCATGATGCTCTCCTGCCACTGTTAAACCGCCGGGCGTTCGTCCGGGAACTCTCGACCGCCATTTCCTATGCCAAGCGCTACCAGACGCCGCTCAGCCTTCTTTACATCGACATTGATGGTTTTAAGGCGATCAATGACACGTATGGCCATGCGGCAGGGGATGCTGTCCTGAACGATGTCGCGCGCAAGATCATCGCGCATATTCGCGAGTCAGATATTGCCGGTCGTCTGGGCGGTGATGAGTTCGGGATTATTCTTCCCCACGCGGCGGAGAAATCGGCTCGGGCCAAAGCCAGCTCCATCTCAGACGTTGTGGCCCGTGACCCGGTGCTTATGGAAGGCCAGAGCCTGGCGGTGACAATTTCCATTGGGGCGGTGATGATTGGCCCTGACGATGAGCCGGAAGGGGCACTCGCCCGGGCTGATAAGGCGATGTACACCGCGAAACGTTTTTCCCGGTCCGCACACTAGCTTTTTATGATTATGCCGCTTGCGTCAGGTTGCTTTAGGCAATGATGTCTGGTGTCAGACGGTCTTCAATTTCTAGAACACGATCGCGGAGTGCCAGCTTCTTGATCTTCAAGCGGCGCAGCTGCAGATGGTTCGGATAGGGCATGGCTTCAAGCGCTTGCACCGCACCATCAAGGTCTCGGTGTTCCTGCTTCAGCTGGATAAGCTCTTTTCTGAGCTCAGCTTCTTCATCCATGCGCGTGCGCCCCATGTCCGGTTTGTTCTATTTTTTCAGGGATGAATTTTACGATGGCCCCTCAAAGCGTTCTAGCGATCATGGGCCTTTCGAACAAGTCTGTTAGTTGGATGTGGATTGGTTTTTCGCGATTCGTGTCAAGAAAGAATTCGCCTAAAATCCGTCGCAGAATTCCGCCAAACTCGACAGATGGACATGAAAGAGTCACACTTCTCCTCGTAAACCTCAGATGAGATAAGGAGATATGTATGGCTGTTGAGTCGCGCATCGCCGAGTTGGAAAAGCGGCACGAACTCCTGGAACGAGCGATTGAGGACGAGCTACTCAGTCCTGGAAGTGACGATTTGCAGGTCACTCAATTGAAGCGACAAAAACTCCGAATAAAGGAAGAGATTGAGCGATTATCGGCAGAGGCCAAAGCCGCCTGATAATCGCGCCCCCACAGTTTCTGAGTGCGTTTTAACGCTGGGCCAGGATGGCCCGGCGTTTTGTATTTTTGGGAATGCGGCGGCGCCGGTCAGCCGGGCATGAAAGATTTGCCGCCAGCGAGGTCCTCCGCCATGCCGCGCAGTTTGAACTTCTGCACTTTGCCGGTGGAGGTTTTCGGTAGTTCGCAGAAGACAACTTTTGTGGGGCATTTGAAGTGGGCCAAATTCTCGCGGCAATAGGCGATGAGATCGGCTTCGGTCATCTCGGGCGCGGTGCCCTTCAAGGTGATGAAGGCGCAGGGTGTTTCGCCCCAGCGTTCGTGGGCCATGGCGACAACGGCAGCTTCCAGAATGTCGGGATGCTTGTAGAGCGTGTCTTCCACTTCAATCGATGAGATGTTTTCCCCACCTGAGATGATGATGTCCTTGGAGCGGTCTTTAAGCTGCACGTAAGAGTCTGCGTGCCAGACGCCAAGGTCGCCGGAATGGAACCAGCCCCCTGCAAAGGCGTCATTCGTGGCGGTCGGGTTCTTCAGGTAGCCCTTCATCACCACATTGCCGCGGAACATGACCTCGCCCATGGTTTCGCCGTCCTGAGGAACAGGCTGCATGGTTTCGGGATCAATGACAGCAAGGTCTTCCAACACTGGATAGTTCACGCCCTGGCGGGCTTTCACCTGGGCGCGCTCGCCGTCGGGCAGAGCGTCCCACTCTTCGTGCCAGGCATTCACGACGGCGGGGCCATAGGTTTCGGTGAGACCGTAGACGTGGATGACATTGAAGCCTTCTTCTTCCAGCGCACGGATGGTGGCTGCTGGTGGCGGCGCAGCGGCGGCAAAGAAGTTCACGACATTGGGCAGTTTCTGTTTTTCATCTGCATCCGCATTGATCAGGAAGTTCATGACCGTGGGCGCGCCGCCCATATGGGTGACTTTGTGCTCGGCGATGGCAGCGTAGATGTTGGGGGCGGCCACTTTGCGCAAGCAGACATGGGTGCCTGCAACCACGCTCATGGACCAGGTGAAAATCCAGCCATTGCAGTGGAACATGGGCACTGTCCAGAGATAGACGCTGTCGCGGGTCATCTCAGCGGTCACGATGTTGCCTGCGGCGAGCAAGTACGCGCCGCGATGGTGATAGACGACACCTTTGGGATTGCCCGTGGTGCCGGATGTGTAGTTCAGCGCGATGGCATCCCACTCATCATCTGGCAGGGACCAGTCAAACTCCGGATCCCCATTGGCGATGAAGCTTTCATATTCGGCTTCACCGATAAGCTCACCGGGACCGTCATATTCAGGGTCGTTAATGTCGATAATGAGCGGATCGCCTTTGGCGAGTGAGACTGCTTCCTTCGCGAGCGCGGAGAATTCTCGGTCTACAAAGAGCGCCTTTGCTTCCCCGTGGTCCAGAATGAAGGCGAGCGCTGCAGCATCCAGACGGATATTTAGCGTATTGATCACGGCCTTGAGCATGGGCACGCCGTAGTGCAGTTCCAGCATGGCGGGCACGTTGGGTGCCAGGACGGCCACGGTGTCGCCCTTGCCAATGCCTTTGGTGGCGAGTGCGCTGGCAAGTTTCCGACAGCGCGCATAATACTCGGCATAGGTGCGCCGCATGTCCCCGTGGATGACGGCTGTCTTGTCAGGGTAAATGCGCGCGGCTCTGCGCAAAAAGGAGATGGGAGACAGCGACTGATGGTTGGCGGCGTTTTTGTCCAGATCCTGATCATAGATGCCGGTCATGGCTTTTCTCCCCTGTTTGACCTTTTTGTTTAGGGGCTTTTTACCATGAAGTTCGCGGGTTCGGGGCGAATTTCGGCTCTCACACTCTTTGGCGGTAACTGTGTTTTTTCAGGGCATTTTAAGCAGGACGTCGGAGAATAAGCGCCTCTCAGACCTCAGAAAGGAGGCCGATCATGACCCGTTTCCTCGTCTCCGATGACAATGAAAACGGCTATCGCCTGGAAGATATTCTGACCGCGGTGCGTGCCGATGTCGTGAAGCGGTGTGGGAAAATCGTGGATGATCATCGCGAAGAAGCCCATCACGTGTTGGAAAACAATATCCGGGTGTTGTCGCTACTGAGCGAGGCCATCAAGCTTGCGGAAGATTCGACGCACATGCTTGATAAGTCTTTTGGGCCAAGCTCTGCCGCTGATGGTGGCGAGCCGCGCATCGGGCGGGCCTAACCAGCCATCTTCCTTTGTTGCTGATCGGCTGATTTGATCCTATATTTTGATATCACCGTTTTTAACGGGGATAGCTATGGATCAGGACAGATCATGCCCGCGAAATCGAAATCAGCTAACACGTTTGGCACTTTTTTGAAGACGGTCGAGCAGAACCGCTCTATCCGCAGTGCTGCGGTAGAGGGGCCTGATCTCGCGCGCGGCGTTCTGAAGGCGCTTGACGGACAAGACCTCCAGCTGCCTGACATCGCTGAAACAATCGGTCAGGACGCACTTTCTCTCATTCCAGTTCTTGAAGAAATGTCCTTTGCGGGCCTTGTGAGCACTGTTGAGTTGAATGGTGAGAAAGCTTTCCATCTGACAGATGCGGGCAAAAAAACGGTCGCTGAGGGGTAGGGGCTGATGGATAGCTATCAGATATATCTGGTCGCTATTCTGTTGGGAGTGCTTGTCGGGGTGACCGAAATCGTCAGTCGTTATCCTGATGATCCGGCAAGGGCTCTTAAAACCATACCGGCCTTCATCTATCTGGGCGTGAATGCCGCGGCGGCTGCATTTGCTCTCATGTCATTGCGCTTGTTTGGCGAAGGAGTGGTGTTTCCTAACGCAGCAACTGACGCCGGATCGGCGCTCTATCAGGCAATCGGTGCAGGCCTGGGGGCCATGGCAGTTTTGCGATCGTCGCTGTTTCAACTGAAAATCGGTGGTTCAGATGTACCGCTGGGGCCATCCATTATCGTTTCAACGCTTCTTCAGGCTGTGGACCGGGCGGTTGACCGGGCCATGGGGGATGCTCGTGCGGACATTGTCGCGGAGATTATGAAAGGCGTTGTGTTTGCAAAAGCGGACAAAGTTCTTCCGTCCTATTGTTTTGCATTGATGCAGAACGTCACGCCGGAAGAACAGTCAAGCGTCGGCATGCAGGTTGATGCCCTCGCGGCGGATACGCAGTTTGACGCTGAAGTGAAGTCGCTTCTCCTCGGTCTCACCTTGCTCAATGTTGTCGGTGAAGGTTTATTGCGGACCGCGGTCGAAAATCTCCACGACAGAATTTGCGACTAGGTCAGAAACGCCCCGGTCGCGCCGTCCCAGACAAGTTTGCAGCCCACCAGAAACAACGCCATGTAAGCAAAGCGGTAGAACGGTTTCTCTGGAATGAGATCCAGTGCCTTGATGCCGAGCCACATGCCGATGGGGGCTAAGGGCATCAGCATAAGCGATGTGGAGAGGTTGGTAATCTCAAACTGTCCGAGCAGTGCATAGGGTGGCACTTTGATCAGGTTCACCGCCCAGAAGAACATGACGCTGGTGCCGACATAGAGCCTTTTGTCGAGCTTCTGCGGCAGCATGTAAATCTGGAAAGGTGGGCCGCCCGCATGGGCGACGAAGCTGGTAAAGCCTCCGACAGCGCCCCACGCCGTCCCCTTTGTCTGATTGACCTGTTTCGGTGCTGCCTCTGCCCGCCGCCCGATCCAATGGTCGAGTGCAAATGCAACAGCAATGCCCCCGACTAAAAGACGCACGAAATTGTCGGTGACATAGCTCGCGGTCAGCGCGGCAATCAGAATGCCTATGGCGGCGCCGGGTACCATGATCATCAGGTTCTTCAGATGAAAGCTTTTGCGATAGGCCCAGACACCAATCAGGTCCATGACAATGAGAATGGGCAGTAGGATGCCGGCAGCCTGCAGGGGAGAAATAACGAGCGCCATCATGGGCACACCCAGAATGCCCAGGCCCCCTGCGAAGCCGCCTTTCGAGAGCCCGACGAGCAACACCGCTGGAACGGCAACCGCGTAGAACCAGGGGTCGATAATCATATCCATAGAATGTTTTCTCCGTCAGGCCTGACTTCCACTACGTGAGGCTTGCAAAGCTCCAGCAGGCTTGAAACAGTCTCCAGCAAAAGAGAAAGACACAGCTTCACGTGAGGCTGTGCGAAGAAGATCAAGGCCGGGAGGAAAGTACCATGAGTCGCTACGCTGAAACCTATGAGGCTTGGAAAAATGACCCGGAAGGTTTCTGGGCGGATGCTGCGCAGGAGATTGACTGGGCGCAACCCTGGGACCGCGTCTTGGAAACAGATGGCGGCGGTGCCAATTGGTTCTCAGGAGCCTTATGCAACACCTGCTATAATTGCCTTGATCGTCATGTCGAGAATGGGCGTGGTGACCAAGCGGCGCTGATCTATGACTCCCCCATTACGGGCAAACAGAAAACGTTCACCTATGCGGAATTGCTCGACAAGGTCGCGTGTTTTGCCGGCGTGCTACAGGCCAATGGTGTGGGTGTTGGCGATCGGGTGATCCTTTACATGCCAATGGTGCCGCAGGCGGCGGTGGCGATGCTTGCCTGCGCGCGGCTTGGCGCTGTGCATTCTGTTGTGTTTGGGGGGTTTGCGGCAAACGAATTGGCGACACGGATTGATGATGCAAAACCAAAACTCATTGTCACCGCATCCTGTGGCATCGAGCCTGGTCGGGTGATTGCCTATAAGCCCCTTCTCGACGGGGCGATTGAGCTTGCCTCTCACAAGCCTGAGACGTGCATCATCCTGCAGCGAGAACAGGAGCCGGCGGAATTGACGCCTGGGCGTGATCTCGACTGGAAGCATGAGATGGAGAAGGCGGCCGCGAGCAGCAACAAACCGGCTTGCGTTGATGTGGCGGCGACAGACCCTCTGTACGTGCTCTACACATCGGGCACGACCGGCCAGCCGAAAGGCGTTGTGCGGGACAATGGCGGCCACATGGTGGCGCTCAAATGGTCGATGAAGAACATTTACGGGATGGACCCGGGCGATGTCTGGTGGGCGGCGTCTGATGTGGGCTGGGTCGTGGGACATTCCTACATCGTTTATGGGCCGCTCTTACATGGCTGCACCACCATCCTGTTTGAAGGCAAGCCTGTGGGCACGCCGGATGCGGGCACCTTCTGGCGGGTGATTTCAGAGCACAAGGTGCGGGCCTTTTTCACCGCGCCAACGGCCTTTCGCGCAATCAAGAAGGAAGATCCAAAAGCCTCCCTCATCGCGAACTATGATCTGAGCGGGTTTGAGACGCTCTTCCTCGCTGGTGAGCGCGCGGATCCGGACACAATCCAATGGGCGGAGAAGGCGCTTAAAGTGCCTGTCATCGATCATTGGTGGCAGACGGAGACCGGCTGGTCGATTGCCGCGAACCCGGTCGGCCTCGGCGCTCTGCCCGTAAAGCACGGCTCGCCGACAGTGGCCATGCCGGGCTATGACGTACAGGTGGTGGATGAAGCCGCCAAGCCTGTTGCGACCGGTGAGACGGGTGCGATTGTCGTGAAGCTTCCCTTGCCGCCGGGATGTCTTCCAACGCTCTGGGAAAATGAAGAGGGCTTTCGCGCGTCCTATCTTGAAGACTATCCGGGCTTTTACAAAACGGCCGACGCGGGCTTCATGGATGAAGATGGCTATCTCTACATCATGAGCCGGACAGACGACATCATCAATGTGGCGGGGCACAGGCTCTCTACAGGCGGCATGGAAGAAGTGCTGGCCGGGCACCCGGATGTGGCCGAATGTGCTGTAATGGGGATTGCCGACAAACTCAAAGGCCAGGTGCCGGTTGGACTGCTCGTCCTTAATGCGGGTGTGGATCGTAGTGATGGCGACATTGCGCGCGAGGCGGTGCACCTGGTCCGCGACAAGATCGGGCCGGTGGCTGCGTTCAAAACAGCGCTCATCGTTCAGCGGCTACCCAAGACGCGGTCGGGAAAAATTCTGCGCGGCACGATGCGCAAGATTGCCGATGGCGAGGCGTGGAAAATGCCCGCGACGATTGATGATCCCGCAATCCTGGATGAGATCACGGGCGTTCTGGTGGATGCGGGCCTTGTGTCGGGGAAGTGAGAGCGAACTTTCTCATCAAATAGAAGATGTCACCCCGGACTTGATCCGGGGTCTATTCAGATTCAATGTTTTGACGATGGGCTCTATGGATCCCGGCTCGCTGTCGCGTCCGGGATGACACCTAAGTTTGTGATCGCAGCCCGCTGTAACAAAAAAAGGGGCCGCCGGTGGATCGGCAGCCCCTGATCATTATCGCTCTGTTTAGAGAGCGTTACTCTTTGTTTTCGTCGTCGCCGCTCTCACCTTCGACCTTCAGGTCTTTCAGCTTTGCAAAGACGGAGTCGACATCCGGTGCGGCTTCTTCTTCCTTCGGCGCAGGGGCCGTCGTGAACGCGTCTGACACGTCGCTCACCGCAAATGGTTTCGGCTCTGATGGGTCCGCATCGTCAACGGATGGGACGTTCAACTGATCGGCTGGTACTTCGTGGGCTGCCGGACGGGCAAGACCCAATGGATCGGCTGTTGCTTCGCCTGTGGTTTCTTCTGCAGGAAGAAGCGTGCCAGCTTTCCGAGCTGCTTTTTCTGCTTTCTTGCGCGCGCGTTCCAGCTTGTCAGCGGCTTTCTGTACCGCAGCATCCAATTCCATTTGGCTGCAGAGGCCCAGTGTTACGGGATCAACCGGCTTGATGTTCTGGGAGTTCCAATGGGTCCGGTCGCGGATTGACTGGATGGTTGGTTTTGTTGTGCCCACAAGGCGTCCAACTTGCGCGTCTGGCAGCTCAGGATGGTTCCGCAGAAGCCAGGCGATGGCGTCCGGGCGGTCCTGACGGCGCGACACAGGTGTGTAGCGGGGCCCCTTCTGAGGCTTCGGGGCGGGCACTTCATGCTTGCGCTCGGCAGATTGCAGCCGCTCGTTTGGACTTTCCTGGCAGCGCTCAATTTCGGCACGTGTCAGCTCACCAGAGGCAACAGGGTCCATGCCCTTAATGCCCTGGGCGACGTCGCCATCGGCAATGCCCTTCACTTCAAGCGGGTGCAGGCCGCAATAATCGGCAACCTGATCGAAGGTCAGTGAGGTGTTATCTACGAGCCAGACGGCGGCAGCCTTTGGCATGAGCGGCTTAGACATATCTTCTCCTTTGCCCCGGGAGCCTTCCCCCGAGATCGGCGTATGCCACTGAAAATGAACGGATTAACGGTCTTATAAGCCTTTCCAGTCGTTCTGGGAAGACCTCTCGTCTCATTTAGACAGTCAGGATGATTTTTCCAATATGCCCGCCTTTTTCCATCCGTTCATGGGCTGCTTTTGCGTCTCTGAGCGGGAAAGTGCTGTCCACAATGGGTTTCAGGCGGCCTGCGGCGATCCAGGGCCAGACTTCGCGGAGGACTGTCTCTGTGAGGACGGTTTTCTCCTCAAGCGGCCGGGCGCGCAGGGTAGAGCCGGTGAGGGTCACCTGTTTCAACATCAGGGGCAGAAAGTTCACTTCTGCCACCGAACCCTGCTGATAGGCGATATTGACGATCCGGCCCCCGCGCGCTGCGCAGGTAATGTTGCGCTGGATGTAATCGCCGCCGACCATGTCAAAGATCACGTCGGCGCCTTGGCCGCTGGTCGCTTCATCCATCACCATGACAAAATCTTCTGCGCGATAATTAATGCCGCGCCGGGCGCCAAGCTCCTCGCACTTGCGGGCTTTTTCGTCTGACCCGGCTGTGGCAAAGACCTTTGCGCCCCAGGCAACGGCCATCTGAATGGCAGTGGTGCCGATGCCGCTGGTGCCGCCATGGATGAGAAGTGTTTCGCCGGGCTGCAATCGGCCGCGATCAAAGACATTGGTCCAGACCGTCATGATTGTTTCTGGCAAAGCCGCCGCTTCTACCATTGAGTAGCCATCCGGGATAGGCAGCGCATGGCTTTCGTGCACGATGGCGTATTCCGCATAGCCGCCACCGGCCACCAGGGCGCAGACATTGTCACCGAGGGACCAGCGAGATGCGCCGGTGCCCAGTGCGACAACTTCCCCAGCAAACTCCAGGCCCGGTGTGTCTGTAACGCCCTTTGGCGCGGGGTAGAGGCCGATGCGTTGTACAAGGTCGCCGCGATTGACCCCGGCTGCTGCAATGTGCACCAGAATTTCGCCGTGCCCCGGTGTTGGCAGCGGCACCTCTGTTGGGGTGAGGACTTCAGGCCCGCCGGGTTCGGGAATTTTGATGGCGGTCATATTGGTCGGCAGATTTGAAGGCATTGATGAAACTCTTTGTCTTTGGAGGTGACGGTATGAAATGGCAAAGTGGCTCACCATTCAATGATTGGGCGGTTCGCGCAACAGGGCAGCGGATCACGATCAAACGATGAGGAGGGAGCCGATGGACCCGGAAGATTTACAACCCAAGCGCGTGCCTGACCGCCTTCAGGCGCTGGCGAAAGAGGATATTTCGCTTCTGGGTGTCGATGAGCTCAATGAACGAATCACTTTGCTTGACGCGGAAATTGCGCGTTCGAGGGCCATGATCGCCTCAAAGCAGGGCAGTTTGACCGAGGCAGAGGCAGTTTTTCGAAAATCATGATTCTGCCAAAGGATTTGTTAAGTCCTTGTAACAAATGAGTTCTTTTGATTCTGATCAAGTATAGAGCGGCTGTTTTAGGTCTTGTGACTGCGCTCTCGCTCAATTTTAACTATTTGTTAGGCAGTCCTTATGTATTGTTTAGAGGCGTAATCCAGTCATCTGGATTTGAGTGGCTCCTATCCACTCTGTTTGACGCCTCCCTGTTAGAACTTGAGCCGCAGGCAACTGTGGCTCATTTTTTGTGTGGTGTTCCAACTACACGTTCCGCCTTTCAGAGGCTTCCCCACTACATCTAGTTTAAATCCGACTTGATCAATACCCGACAAGGTTTTGACGCTCGAATTTTTGTTTCAATTTGAGACAAAACCGGATGGCACGCTTGTTGATAGTTGAGGCGCAACGCGTCCTTGGTTGGTACGGTCGCTGGCTACGTGCTGGTGTCTGCTTGCTCATGGGCGCCAGCAACATGATTAACAGTGAGTGGTCTTATGAGTTTCGGCAACAAAACAAGCGGTGGTGGTGAAAACGGAGACGGTCGGTCGCCTTTTGGCGGGTCGCAGCTCTTTCAGCGCACCTATCGTGAAGGCATGGCGCTTGTAGAAGAGGCAGCGACCTATCTTGACGGTCCTGGCCGGGACCAGGCGAAAGACCTTCCCCGGGCAACAGCTCTGGCCTATGCCACTGAAAGCATGCGCCTGACGACACGCTTGATGCAGGTTGCAGCGTGGCTGCTGGTTCAGAAGGCGGTTAACGAAGGCGACATGACGGAAAGCGATGCGCTGTCCGATAAATATGCGCTGGGCGGTCGTGAGCTCGGGCGGGCAAAGAAGCTCAATGGGACGGATCTTCTTCCTGATGCGCTGAAAGAATTGATTGTGCGCTCTGAGAATATCTACCGTCGGATCGACCGATTGGATGCCCAGATGCGCGCTGGCGAAGAGATTGAGCAATCGAGCCTGACTGAACAGCGGGAACGGGCGGAAGCCTTTTTTCAGGAGGCGCTCGGCAGCCGACCAACGCGCCACTGACATTAATTTGGCGCGTTTCCAGATACACAAAAGCCCCGGCATGCCGGGGCTTTTTTGATGGTGTATCGGAGGAAAAGCCTCCGGAAGCCGTTTGGGCTTAGACGCCCAGGCCGTCGTATTTTTTCTTGAACCGGCTCACGCGACCACCGCGGTCGAGCAATGCGCCTGTGCCACCTGTCCAGGCTGGGTGCGTCGTTGGATCGATATCCAGCGTCAGCGTGTCCCCTTCGGCGCCATATGTGGACCGAGTCTGATAGGTGGTGCCGTCCGTCATTGCCACGGTGATCATGTGGTAGTCAGGATGGGTGTCCTTTTTCATAACGCTTGCTCGCTCAAAAGAAGTGTCAGGCGGCTAAATCCGCCCGTTCAGGCGCACAAAGCGCCCGCGAAAGCGGGTGTATAGCGGAGCTTTCAGCCTATTGCAAGGCTCAGGTGAAGCCTCCCGCTGAGCGCTGATCAGGGTCCTGGCGCAGGATTGAGGCTGCTCGGTCTTCTGCAGCCTTTCGCCCGGGGATTGGGGAGGGATTCAGGTGGGAAACAGGCGCTCTGGCCCTAGTTTCTACCAGGCGCTGTTGCTATATCTCCTGCTTACCCTTTTGGGATGACCACAAGCCAGCCAAAGCCGGACATATATGAGCGAGAGTGCCAACACGGTCGCGGAAGCGATCGAAGAAGAAGCCCTGCGGCGGACGAAGAGCCGCGCTGTGCGGCCCATCCTGGGTCTGATCCCTTTTGTGCTGTCCTACAAGGGCATGTTGTCTGGCGCCTTCGTGATGCTTGTTGTCGCCACTCTGTCGACCCTGGCTTTTCCTGTCGCGGCCAGGCGGGTGATGGATGCGATCAGTGAGGGTGATGTCCAGTTCATTGATCAGTATTTCCTTGTGCTCATTTTGGTGGCGGCCCTGCTTGGCATATCGAGTGCGGCGCGCTTCTACTTTGTCAGCTGGATTGGGGAGCGGGTGGTCGCGGATTTGCGGTCTGCTGTCTATGACCATGTGACGCGACTTTCTCCCGCTTTCTTTGAAACCATGCGGACCGGGGAAGTGCTCTCCCGTCTGACCGCGGACACGACCCTCATCAAGACAGTGGTCGGTTCAAGCGCATCGATTGCGCTGCGCAATATGTTTCTGTTTTTCGGCGCTGCGACGATGATGACCTATACGAGCCCTGGGCTCTCCGGCCTCGTATTACTTGCCATACCGGTCATCATGTTGCCGCTGATTGTTTTCGGTCGTTGGGTGCGCCGCCTGTCGCGCCTCAGTCAGGACCGTATTGCTGATACCAGCGCCTTTGGTGGTGAAACGCTGAACGCCATGCAGACAGTGCAGGCGTTTAATCACGAAGCGATTGACCGGTCTTCCTTTGCGCAAACGGTTGAGGCTTCTTTCATTGCAGCCCGCAGCCGTATCCAGGCGCGTTCGGTGCTCACAGCGCTGGTCATGTTTCTAGGACTCTCAAGCGTCTTTGGTGTTTTGTGGGTCGGCGCGCAGGAAGTCATCACAGGGACCATGACGGGTGGTGAGCTTCTTCAATTCACCCTCTATGCGTTGATGGCTGCTATGTCGATGGCCGCCTTGTCTGAGGTCTGGGGTGATGTGCAGATGGCCGCGGGGGCAACAGAGCGCTTGATGGAGCTCTTGCATATTGAGCCGGAAATCAAAGTGCCCGCCAATCCTGTTGCCTTGCCAGAACCCTCGCTGGGTGATCTTCGGTTCGAGAATGTCGGTTTCTCCTATCCAACCCGTCCTGATGTTTCGGCGTTGGATGGCTTAAACCTCTCTGTGCGTCCTGGCGAGACGGTTGCGATTGTCGGCCCCTCGGGTGCGGGCAAGAGTACACTCTTCCAGCTGCTGCTGCGTTTCTTTGATCCTCAATCAGGCCGTATTCAGCTTGATGGCGTTGCCCTTCCAGATGGAGACCCAAGCGAGGTGCGTCGCCGCTTTGCGCTGGTGCCGCAGGAGACAGTTGTGTTTGGCATGAGCGCGCGGGAGAATATTCGTTATGGACGCCCGGACGCGAGCGATGAGGAAGTTCGCGCTGCGGCGAAGGCCGCCCACATTGATGAGTTTCTGAGCGATCTACCCCAGGGCTATGACACGGTTTTCGGGGAGCGTGGTGTGACGCTTTCGGGCGGTCAGCGTCAGCGCATCGCCATCGCTCGCGCGATCTTACGAAATGCACCGGTGCTGCTGCTCGATGAAGCAACGAGTGCGCTGGATGCAGAAAGTGAAAAGTTTGTGCAGCAGGCGCTCGAGGGGCTTATGGCGGGGCGCACGACGATCGTAATCGCTCATCGTCTCGCCACGGTACGCAAAGCAGACCGTATCATTGTGATGGACCAAGGACGAATTGTTGCGGAAGGCACTCATGACGCGCTGGTTGCTGAAGGCGGGCTTTATGCGCGTCTGGCGTCGCTGCAGTTTAGCGCCGACGCCCTTGCAATGGCGGCGGAAGAAACCGCACCACCTGCATTTGCTGCGAATGACTAGCCGCAGAGCGGCACTTAAAGTTTAGGGGAAATTATGACACCGCTTACCCGTAACATTGTTGTTGCCGTCATTATCGTTATTGCCACACTGAGTTTTATCGGTGTGCGGTTTTTCACGAATGCGGGTCAGCTCACCACACTGACCGCAGCCATGGAGGTCTCGCCCCAGTGCACGGTTCTGGCGTCCCCGCCAGGGCCTGAAGACTTGGTGATTGATCATGAGCGTGGCATGGCCTTTGTGTCCGCCACTGACCGTCGGGCTATCGCAGCAGGCGCTGAAAATGTGCGCGGCGGCATTTATGTGATCGATCTTAAGGGTGATCCCTCAAGCTGGGCGCTGCGGCCAGTTACGGCCCATGTGCCGGCGGCGTTTCAGCCCCATGGTCTTGGCCTCTATATCGATGAGGCTGGCGTGCGTACCCTCGCCGTCGTCAATCACACAGGCGATGTGGATAGCGTTGAGCTGTTTGATGTGGCGGCAGACGGCATCTTGTCCCATCGGGCAACGGTGAAAGACCAGGGCATGTTCGCTCTTAATGATGTGCAGCCGGTTGGCCACAGCGCTTTTTATGCGACAAATGATCATGGCAGCGGTTCAGATTTTTGGAATGCGTTGAGTGACGTACTGATTCTTGCTCAGGCGAACCTTGTCTATTTCGACGGCACGTCGGTGCGCGAAGTGGCCAGTGATCTGGGCTATGCCAATGGCGTCAATGTCTCTCCAGACGGCAAGACCGTCTATGTGGCTGAGACGAGTGGCATGGCGCTCAACATTTATAATCGAAACATTGAGTCAGGCGACCTAACCGCCTTTGATTTTGTCTCGCTTGGATCTGGCCTCGACAATGTGGACGTGGCGCCCGATGGAACGCTGTTGATTGGGGCGCATCCAAAGCTGGTTGATTTCATCAATCATGCGGCAGACGCGAAACAGATTTCGCCGAGCCAGGTTGTGCGTCTCATCCCGCGGGAAGGCGGCGGCGGTATTGCCGACACGGTCTATCTAAATCTGGGAGACCAGCTGTCAGGCTCAAGTGTCGCGGCGTCCTTCGGCGACAAGATGCTTATCAGCGGTGTCTTTGATCCGAAGATCCTGGTGTGTGAGTTGTTGCCGCCGCGCACAGAGTAACTATGTCCCGATTTCCGGGTGCTCCAGCTGAAAGACAAGCCAGTTTGCGATCCAGTCTGCTGCGAGTTGCAGGTTTCCAACCTGGCAATGGCTGCTAGCGTGCTCTTTATCAGTGAACAAGCGTGTTGTAAGGGACCGGACGTTTGGCAGGTTGTTTGCCTGGCTGAAAAATTGAGGCAGGGGAACGAGGTGGTCTTCAGCTCCGCCTAAGAGCAGGAAATCCTGGTCAATGAGAGGGGCGAAGGGCGCGGTTGTAAAACTCTCGACCCATTTCAAGTAATCGTAAGGCATTGTCGTGCCGCTCACATGCATGCCGTGCCCGAATGCCCATCTGGCGAATTCGTCTTTTTTGATCACACCGGACATGAGCGTATTGATGGTGTGTCGCGCGCGCATGCGCATAAGGAGCGCCAGGAGTTTTTGCGCACCAGGGTCGAGCTTTGCTGACAGGCAGCCCAGGAAATCTTCGAGCACGTCATAGGCCACAACGCGTCTGATGCGTTTGTCGAAGGCCGCCGCGCGCGGCGCAAGATAGCCACCCAATGAGATGCCGATGAGGCTGCAGGATGAGATTTGCAGATGGTCCAGGATCGCGCCAACAGGCCGTTCCCAATCGGTTGGCATGGCGAGGTGGTTCAGCATCAGAGGTTCGCCCTGACCGGGACCTTCAAACAGGATGAACTCGATACCCTGGCTGGTGAATGTCGCCGCCATTTCAATGAACTCTTCTTTGAACGAGTCAAAGCCGCCATGGACCAAAACCGTGTCTCGTTTGGGACCGTCTGCAGGGAATATCAAAGCGGGCAGGGTGGAGCCCTCGTATGGAACGTTGACCCGGGTCATCAGCGGGTTGGTCACCTCGGCGTAAAACAGTTCTCGAAAGCGGTTGTAGGCAATGAGTTTGTCTGGATCATCGGGCGCGATGAAGAACTCGGCAGCGCGGTAGAAAAAGGCCGCATTGAGTGCCCTGTTTTCGGCTTCACAGGTTCTTGCCGCCTTTAACAACTCCGACTTCCATGTTGCCAGATCGGAGATGTTGGCGGCGATGTACCGGACTTCTTCTTCGTCCCAATAAGTCAGCCACCGGTTCAGTTGAAAATTGTAGTTGGCGTCGTCATGGAGGTGCCGATAGCCAATAGGGAATTCAAACCGATTGGTCATGGTCGCTTACTCACTCAGGGACGGCGCTTCGAGACCTGCAATGAGGAAGGCTCGAAGGCTCGCGTGTGTTCGCTTCGGGGTTGGCGTCTCACCCAGGGCTGTGAGGCGTGTCTGGTCGCTTAATGCGTGAGCAATAGCGCCGATGGCGAAGTCGAGACGCAGGACAAGTTCCAGGCGACTAAGGTGGGGGAGGGCATTTTGAAACGCCTTGAGAAAGGCTTCGGAATATGCCGTGAGTTCACCACCGAAGATTTCTTTGATGGCAGCGGTAGGTTCTACAACCGTGCGGGCGAACAGCTTGGCGAATGCCTGGGCGCTGGGATCGGGTTTTGACACGAGTTCCAAGAGTGGGTTCATGAAAGCGTCTAGCAGATCGCCTGTATCTGGTGTGCGGGCATCCCCCTGCAGGGCCGCAAGAAGGTCGAGGCGTCGCTCAGCCAGTGGCACAAGGCGTCGGGCAAACATCTCTCGAATGAGTCCCGACTTGCCATCAAAGTGAAAGTTCACCGCTGCAACATTGGCGCCTGCGGCGTCCGTGATGGCGCGAATAGAGGTGCCGTCGATGCCATTGGCTGCGCAGAGCCGTTCGGCGGCATCGAGCAATCGTTCTTTTGTTGGCTTGGTCATGATCAAGAGATAATTCAAACAGTTGTTTGAGTCAAACGTTTGTTTGAATTTGAACCAAAACTGTTTGAGCAGGCAGGAATGAGTGCCGTTCGATGTGGTGTGATGGACAGGTCCCTAAGCGGCTCCAAGTGCGCCCAGCAGATCCAGCTCGTTTTCAGTGATGTTCGCTAAGGAGTAGCCGTCCAGCACGTCGAGAAAGGCGCTCTGCGCTTCAAACAGCACCGATTTGAATTGGCAGGCACTGCTGATCCTGCAGTTATCGTCCTTCCGATTGAAGCACTCGACCAGGTGAAAGTCCGGCTCCAATCCCCGAATGGCGTCGCCCAGGTTAATCTCGCCTGCCGGACGCGACAGTTTCATACCGCCATTTTTCCCCTTTTGCGTTTCGACATAACCCAGCTTCGAAAGCTGGTAGGCGACTTTGACCATGTGGTTTTGGGAAATCTGAAACGTCTCCGCAATTTCCTTGGCTGTGCAAAGCCGCTCTGGGTGTACCGCGAGGTACATCAGGGCGCGCAGCGAATAATCTGTGAATGCGGTCAGCTTCATTTTCTACCTGTCCTCACTTGACAATAATCTCTACCACCTTAAATAAGTATTTCAAATACATATTTAAGGTGGTCAATCATGCTCAGTGAAAAAACAATCTCCCTCATAAAGTCTACAGTACCGGCTCTTCAGGAAAATGGAGAGACATTGACCCGACATTTCTACGAACGGATGTTTGACCGGAACCCAGAGGTTCGTGCTTTCTTCAACCCGGCAAACCAGGCCTCTGGTGGTCAACAGCAGGCGCTTGCGGCTGCGATCTGCGCCTATGCAGCGAATATCGACAATCTCGGCGCGCTGACGGGAGCCGTGGAAGTGATTGCGCAGAAGCATGCGTCCCTACAGATCAAGCCGGAGCATTATCCGATTGTTGGTGACAACCTGTTGGCCTCCATCAAGACGGTTCTGGGGGAGGCAGCAACCGATGAGGTGATTGACGCCTGGGCGGCTGCGTATGAAGTGCTTACAGGAATCCTGACGGGGCGCGAACGCGAAATCTACGACGGACAGGCGGCGGCGCCTGGTGGGTGGCGCGATTTCAAAGAGTTCAAGGTTGTGAAGAAGGAGAAGGAAAGCGAGGTCATCACGTCGCTTTATCTCGCTCCCGATGATGGCACAGCAGTGCCTCCGTTTAAGCCAGGGCAGTATATTTCGCTTAGGGTTCCGTCTGAAGATGGCTCAACAACGATGCGGAACTATAGCCTGTCGGGTCGGCCAGGAGAGGAGCATTTTCGGATCAGTGTGAAGCGGGAGGCAGGTCAGGGCGTACCGGACGGATATGTTTCCAATCTGCTGCACAAGTCGGTTGAGGTTGGCCAGACGGTTGAACTTGCAGCCCCTAGTGGTGAGTTTGTGCTCGACCAGTCGACGGGATCAGACCGCCCGCTCGTTTTGCTTGCTGGTGGTGTTGGGATTACGCCAGTCTTCAGCATGCTCCTCGTTGCACTTGAAACGATGCCGGAGCGCGATGTCAGCTTTATCTATGGGTGTCTTGATGAAAAGCATCAGGCGTTCAAGGCGGATATTGATCAGCTGCAACGGGATCACCCCAATCTGAAGGTTCACTACCGATATAGTGATCGTCCCGCTGAAGAGATCGCAAAAGAGACGGCGGCAAACGTGAGTGATGGGTTTGTCGATGCTGGCCTGATTGACAGTGTCGTGAGTCAGCGGGATGCGGACTATTACTTCTGCGGGCCCAAACTGTTTATGGCAGCGGTAAATAGAACGCTGGTTGGCTGGAATGTCCCACGCTCTCAAATACATTTTGAGTTCTTTGGACCAAAAGAGGATCTGGAGTCCCCGGCGGCAAGTGCGACTGCTGCCTGATGTATCACCCGAGCGCTGGCCTTGAGTTCAGCGCTCGGTAAGTTTGAACTCGATGCGGCGATTGCGGCGGTTGGTCGCTTCGCCACTGCCTTCCGCCAGCGGGTGGAACTCCGCAAAGCCCGCGGATGAGAGCCGGCGCTCGCTGACACCGCCCTCGATGAGGTATTGAACCACTGACAGGGCACGGGCATTGGCCAGATGCCAATTTGATGGAAACTCTGAGGTTCGGATGGGTGTGGAGTCTGTGTGCCCGTCCACTCGCAGGATCCAGTTGATGTCGCCGGGGATCTCCGCGGTGATTTCCCGAATGGCCACAGCAATTTTCCGAAGTTCCCGCTGACCGGCCGGGCTGATATCTGCTGACCCTGACGCGAAGAGAATTTCTGACTGGAGCACAAAGCGGTCACCGACAACTTCAATGTCGTCGCGATTGCCGAGCGCTTCTTTCAGGCGGGCAAAGAAATCAGAGCGATAGCGTGCGAGCTCCTGAACCTTTTGGGCAAGCGCTGAGTTAAGACGGCGGCCAAGATCAGCGATCTGCGCGTCGGATTCTCTGTCTTTAGCTTCGGCAGCTTCGAGCGCTTGCTCCAGTGCTGCCAGCTGACGGCGGAGCGCTGCCAGCTGCTGGTTCACCAGTTCTACCTGCGCGAGGGCTAGTGCACTGATTTGTCGTTCTTCATCCAACTCGGATAAGAGGACGGCTTCACGGTCGCCTGACCCGGCACCTTCTGCGAGCAGACCTGCAAGCCGGGATTGTTCATCCTCGGCACTTGCAAGGGCGCTGGACAGGGACGCCACAGTGGATTGCAGGTCAGCATTTTCAAGCTGGGCTAAGGCCAGAAGATCAGCGAGTTCAGAAACCTGGGACCGCAACCGATCGAGCGCGCTGTCCTTGCCGGTGATGGACTGCGCAAGAAAGAACTGAGTGAGCATGAAGATGGAGAGCAGAAAGACCAGCACCAGCAAAAGTGTTGCCATAGCGTCCACAAAGCCCGGCCAATAATCGGCGCTTGGTGCTCTGCTTCTGATGCGGTGGGAAATGGCCATGATATCTACCGGGGGTTAGCGACCCTCTTGCTCCAGCGCGCGGGTGAGCCGCTCCAACACGGGCTGCAAGGCTTCTTGGTTACGTGCAAGACCATTTACCAGATGTTGTTCTGCGCGCATTTGCTCAGTAAGAGCGGCAATCTGATTGGCGAGCGCCATGAGTGTCTGACTTGGATCGGCAGAAGGCGCTGTGTCTCCATTGGTGCCGACAATGTCGGTAACCGTGGAGAGCCATTCTTCCAGCTCATTGTAGAAGCGGTTTTGTGCCTGACCTGCCTGGAGGTCGAGGAAACCGAGAATGAGGGATCCGGCAAGACCAAAAAGTGAGGAAGAGAAGGCTGTACCCATGCCCCGGAGCGGCTCCTGCAAGCCTTCGCGAAGCGTGCTGAAAACCGTGAGGCTGTCTGCGGCGTCGACATCAAGAGAGTCGAGTGTGCCGGCGATGGAGGAGACAGTGGCGAGCAGGCCCCAGAAGGTGCCCAGGAGGCCTAAGAAGATCAGCAGCCCGATCATGTAGCGGGAGATTTCCCGCTGTTCTTCGAGGCGCGAGGCCAGGCTGTCGAGCAGGGAGCGCATGGACAGGGCGCTTAGCACCACATGGGTGGTGCGGTTCCCAAACATAGTGGCCATGGGGGCCAAGAGCTTTGGCGGTTTTGGAAGCGCCAGCCCCGGATCAGACCGTCTGAAGGAATTCACCCAGCGGATTTCCGGCCCCAGAACCAGGATCTGACGAAAGGCATAGAGCGTGCCGATGATCAAGACGCCGACAATCAGACCATTCAGGCCCGGGTTGGCCATAAAGGCTTCGGAGAATTGTGGCAGCAGAATAAGACCAAGAAAGCCCACCAGCGTTAAGAAGAGCAGCATGCGGGTGAGATAGGGGCGGGGTCGTGAAAGGGTCACGCCGTCCTGTCTGTCCATATTCTCTCCCCCTCGGATTGCTTAGTGTTATCGACTGCTCAACAGAATATCGACCCGATTGGCGGGGCCACTGTCGCGGGTGCCGCCGAGGGCGCGTACATCAATGCGGCTTTGCAACACGCCGCGCTCAACGAGGAATTTTCGCACATTAAGTGCTCGCTTAAGGGACAGGCGGCGCGCATCGGAACTCACATCTCCTGCTGTTCCGGCAAAGGCCTGGATCTCGATCCGATCGTCATGACGCATCAGCTCCATTGCGATCATTTCCAACTCGTCACGGGCGCCGCCCAGAATATCAGCTGTGCTTTCTTCAAAGTTCAGACGATGGCTTGCTGATTGTGGGGCAGGCAGGCTTGCGACCTGAACAGGCGGCTCTTGGACTGTCTCCGCTGGTGTCTGTGTCAATGTTGGCGCGGTTACCGGGGAAACGGGTGCTGCGCTCGGCGCCGGGGGAACAGGGGGGACCAAGGGTGTAAGTGTTGCAGTTGCCGGTGCTTGTTGAGCCACTGAGGGCGTAGGTTGGACGCTTTGTATTGCCTGCTCAACGGGTGCGGCCGGACGGGTCTCGACACGCTGCGGCGTCGGAGCGGGAGCTCTTAGGGTCGGCGTTGTAACAGGTGTCGGCGTGGCGGTTCTTGCTGCCGGCGTTGGAATGCGGGGTGGAACCGGCGGAGCCGCTGCTGGTTGCACCTCAACAGCCGTGGCATCAGCAGGTCCCAAAATTTTTGGTGTTTCTTGTGATTGGCGCACTGACGCAGGTGGCGTGAGCAATATCCGTGTTGGCGGGGTTTCGCCGGGATATCGCAACTGTACGGGTGCCTTTCCCGGTGCGATGCGTGCATCCGCCTCAGTCTGTCCACCGATGGCGGTCAGATTGACTTCCACATCCGCATGAACTGACGTGGACGTCAGCGCGATGAAAAGAGCTGGAACAATGAGGGTGGTGTGGCCTGCTAGGCGCATTCTTAACGGTCCTTACTCTCCGGGCTCGCTGATTTCGCTTGTCAGCACCAATTCCGACTCACTCGACATTATTGCTGCCTCTGAAGGGTACTGCCAGTGTCAGAGGGACAAATCACGAGCCAAGGTTAAGGGAGAAGGGGGCAAAATTGGGGCGAACAGGTCCTTTGGGTGGCTCGCCGTCAGGCGCTTCCGGCCTTTTTCAGGATATTGATTAGAGGCCGGTGCAGTGTTTCATTGCTCGCAAGCACACTTCCAGTGCCTAGAACATCCGACTTGTTATTGAGGTCTGTGATGGTGCCGCCGGCTTCGCGAACCAGAATAATACCTGCGGCCAGGTCCCAGGCATTCAGACCGCTTTCCCAATACGCGTCAAACCGACCAGCCGCGACGAAGGCCATGTCGATGGCGCAGGAGCCCGTGCGGCGGACCCCGGCGACCTGCGGCATAATTTCGGCAAGCTGCTTTGAGAAGGTAGCATGGTTCTTCCAGCCAATATGCGGAACGCCCGTGCATACAACGGCTTGGGACAGGTCACGGCGCGCGGCGACACGCAGGCGTTTGTCGTTCACAAAAGCGCCTTTACCTTTTTCCGCCCAGAAGAGTTCGTCGGCAATTGGATTGTAGGTGAGCCCGGCAATGATCTCGCCTTCTCGTTCCAGTGCGATGTTGATTGCAAAGAGTGGGATGCCGTGAAGAAAATTGGTGGTGCCGTCCAACGGATCGATGATCCAGCGATGGCTTTTGTCTGTTCCCTCAACCGTGCCGCCTTCTTCCAGCAAAAAGCCGTATCCAGGCCGGGCGCGGGTTAATTCTTCACGCAGGGTCTCCTCCGCGCGCAGATCAGCTGCGGAGACGAAATCTCCGGGACCTTTCACGGATACCTGAAGGTTTTCCACTTCCCCGAAGTCGCGGATCAGCGTCCGGGCGGCCTTGCGGGCAGCCTGCACCATCACGGTGAGGGTAGGAGAGTGGCGGCTGCTCATGCGATGTGCCTTCGTGTCATACTAAATGATGAAAGATGTTTGTCAGTGGAGATCGGCTATTCAGCGCGCTTCACATAGGTGACTTCGTTTGTGTCGACAACAATTTTGTCACCGGTGTTGACGAAGGGCGGCACCATGACGCGCACGCCGTTTTCCATCATCGCGGGTTTGTAGGATGAGGTGGCTGTCTGGCCTTTAACGACGGGTTCTGTGTCCGTGATTTCCAGCGTCACATGATCGGGCAGGCTGATGCCCAGCGGGCGACCTTCGTGGCTTTCAACTGTTACTTCCATGCCGTCCTGCAGGAAGGCCGCGCGCTCACCTACAAAATCTGTTTGCAGTTCGATCTGCTCGTAGGTGGTGGTGTCCATGAAGGTCAGCATGCCGTCTACTTCATAGAGGTACTGGTAGTCTTTCTGTTCCAGCCGGATCTTTTCGACCGTTTCAGCGGACCGGAAGCGCTCGTTCAGCTTTGAATTGTCGATCAGGTTTTTCAGCTCAACCTGTGCGAACGCACCGCCCTTGCCAGGCTTCACGTGCTGCGTTTTTACCGCAACCCAAAGTCCGCCTTTGTGCTCAATGACGTTGCCAATGCGAATTTCGTTGCCGTTGATCTTCATGCGCTTACATCCGGAAGGGCCAGGTTTGAGCGACGAGGCCAAAGCTGGCAGAAAACAAAGGACTTGGGCGTCCTGGAACGCCCTGTCCGGCGCTTGGATAGCACTTGAGCGGGGTTGGTTCCAACCGGAATCGGTGGTTGAACCGAAAACCTACGCAAATCGCAGGAAAAAGGCTCTGGGGATGCTTTTCGGGACCCTATTGAGGCCGGGTCGCTGCTTCCCAGTCTTTTAGAGCTTCTTCCGCCTGAGCGAGAAGTTCAGGTGTCATTTCAGGTTCAAGCAATGCTGCCAGGTCCGGATCGTCCTGGCCACCTGCGCGCGCAATGCTGAGCCAGGTATAGGCCGCCATGAGATCTTTTTCGACGCCTTTGCCGAGAAAATACATTCGGGCAAGCCGCGTTTGGGCCAGCGTGTCGCCACGCAGTGCGGCTTCGTTGAACCAGGTGGCCGCTTTCTCATCACTTTTCTCGACGCCGGTGCCGTTCGCGTAAAGAAAAGCCAGGGCCGTCTGTGCTTCTGCCAAACCCTCAGCTGCGGCGAACTGGAAGAATTCGAGCGCGCCGGCCGGGTGTTTCTCAACGCCGGTGCCTTCAACCATCATAAGGCCCAGATTGTAAGCGGCATCTGCCTGGCCTTTTTCGGCAGCCTTGCGGAAGTAGCTGGCTGCACGGCTCATATCCTGCGGCTTGATCTCACCAGCGGCATAGATCGCGCCCATTGAGTAAAGCGCGCCTGGATGACCGGCGTCAGCGGCTTCCTGAAAAAGCTCGACGGCGCGTTCTGAATTGGCGCTGCCTCCTTGCCCTGCGGCCAACATGTTGGCGAGTTCGAACTTGGCGGGCACAAGGCCACCTGAACTTGCGCGTTCGAAATAGCGCCGTGCCTCCGCATCATTACGTGCTGTGCCAGCGCCGGTGCGGTAGGCAGAGGCAAGCGCGAAGGCTGCGGTTGGGTTGCCAGCATCTGCCGCAGACTTGAACCAGCGAAGCCCCTCAACATAGTCCGCCTCAACACCTTCTCCGTTAAAGAGCATTGTGCCGAGCAACAGCTGTGCGTCTGCGTTGCCGCCAAGGGCAATCTCTCTCAGACCCGCCAGGGCTGTTGTATAGTCGCCCGCCTGATACGCCTCCGCAGCTTCTTCAAAAGTCTGCGCCCCTGCCATGCTTGCGGGCAAGAAGGCCAGACTTAAGCTCAGAATAAGGGAGGAGAGGGTAAAGCGAGGCATGGGCGTACTTTCTCTAAACTTAAGGCCGGCGTTGGTCTGATCGAGACCGCCTGTTTAAGACCCGGCGGCCTCGCCAATGATGCGGTTGAAATCAGCCACGGCTGCCGCAGGTCCGTGGACATGGCCCCAAACTCCGGCGGAAACCGCCAGAAAATCAGCGCCTGCTGCTACCAATGGGGCAGCGTTCTCAACCGTGATCCCGCCAATGGCGACGCAGGGAACTTCAAACAGCGTCGACCACCATGTCAGGATTTCAGGTTCGGCCTTACTTATAGCCGCCTTTGTGTCGGTTTTATGAAAGGCGCCAAAGGCGACGTAATCCGCCCCTGCTTCGCCTGCGACCATGGCCAGATGGCGGGTCGCGTGACAGGTCACGCCGACAATATGGTCAGGACCCAATAGCTTTCGGGCCTCCTCGTAGGGCATATCGTTTTGGCCGACATGGACGCCGTCTGCGCCGAGCTCAGCTGCGAGGTCCGCCCGGTCATTGATCAGGAAGGCAGCACCTGCTGCCTGGGTGACAGGCATCAGGATCTCGGTCGCACGCGCGATGATGTCCGCGTCCGCGCTGGTTTCGCCGTCTTCCTGCTTGAGGCGGAGCTGAACACAGGCGACATCGCCTGCGCCCAAGGCCGCTTTCAGCGTTTCAGCGAAGCCCTGAGGCTCAAGACGCGGTGGCGTGATGAGGTAGAGGCGGCAGTCAGGTTGTGTTGGCTCGGTCATGCAGCCGGTTTATCGCGACCAGAGGTCCCCTGTCATCCGTTTTGTGTCATCCGTTCTCGAGGGCTGCGACGCCGGGCAGGGTCTTTCCTTCGAGCCATTCGAGGAAGGCGCCACCTGCTGTGGAAACATAGGAGAAGTCGTCAGCGGCGCCGGCACCGTTGAGCGCAGCGACGGTGTCGCCGCCGCCTGCGACGGAGACCATGGCGCCCATTTTGGTCAGCATGGCCACGTGGCGCGCGGCGGTGTCTGTCCCAATATTGAAGGGCTCGACCTCAAATGCACCAAGCGGTCCGTTCCAGACCACGGTTTTGGCGGTTTCGAAGTGGCCCGCCAGGGTCGCCAATGTGTCGGTGCCAACGTCGAGGATCATCTGATCCTCAGGCACTGCATCAATCGCAACGGTCCTTGAGGTCGCATGCGCCTTGAACTCTGCTGCGACAACCGCGTCTGTCGGCAGGATGATGGTGCAGCCTTCCGTCTCGGCTTTGCCCATGATTTCCCGGGCGGTGTCAGCCAGATCATGTTCGCAGAGTGACTTGCCCACATTCACGCCTTTGGCGGCGAGGAAGGTGTTGGCCATGCCACCGCCGATCACAAGCGCGTCGACCCTGGCCACCAGATTGCCGAGCAGGTCCAGCTTGGTTGAGATCTTGGCGCCACCCACTATGGCAACCACGGGCCGTTCGGGCTGTCCGAGCGCCTTTCCAAGGGCGTCGAGTTCCTGCTCCATGGCGCGGCCTGCATAGGCTGGGAGCAGATGAGCAATGCCTTCGGTTGAGCCATGAGCACGATGAGCGGCAGAGAAGGCGTCATTCACGTAGATCTCTGCATTCTCTGCGAGGGCAGCAGCAAATTCCTTGTCGTTTTTCTCTTCGCCAGAATGGAAGCGGGTGTTTTCCAGAACCACCACGCCACCGTCGCTGAGGGCAGACAGGGCATCGCCTGCGGTAAGACCAATGCAATCTTCAGCAAAGGCCACGGGGGCTCCAAGAAGGTCGCTTAGGGCCGCGGCGATGGGCTTCAGGCTCATTTCAGGCTTGCGCTCACCTTTGGGGCGACCGAAATGCGACAGAATGCCGATCTTGGCGCCCTTGGCACTCAGGTCTTTCAGCGTGGGCAGAAGACGTTCCAGGCGGGTGGCATCGCTAACGGCACCGGCTTCATTGACGGGAACATTCAAGTCCGCGCGGACAAGGACGTGTTTGCCTGTGAGGGGGCCTTGTCCGAATAGATCGTCCAGCGTCTTGTGGTTTGCCATCTGTCTTTTTCCCGAAAAATGTCTGCCTGTTTGGCGGCTTAAAATGAAAACGCCCCTGAACTTGGTTCAGGGGCGTCACATAGCAGAGTGGTGACTAGAGCAGTTTGCCCATGGCAACGGCTGTATCGCCCATGCGGTTCGCAAAGCCCCATTCATTGTCGTACCAGGACAGGACACGCACGAAGCGGCTGCCCATAACCTGTGTCTGTGTCAGGTCGAACGTGGAAGAGTTTTTATTGTGGTTGAAGTCGATGGAGACCAGAGGCTCATCAACATAGCCAAGCACGCCTTTCAGCGGGCCGTCGGCTGCTTTCACAATTGCTTTGTTCACTTCTTCCGCCGTCACTGCACGACCGGCGTCGAAGCAAAGGTCAATCATGGAGACGTTCGGTGTTGGAACGCGGATCGCTGTGCCGTCAAGCTTGCCAGCTAGTTGTGGCAGTACCAGGCCAACCGCTTTGGCGGCACCGGTTGATGTCGGGATCATGGACATGGACGCGGCACGTGCACGGCGGAGATCGGAGTGGAGTGTATCCACTGTCCGCTGGTCGCCAGTGAATGCGTGGATCGTTGTCATGTAGCCCTGCTTGATGCCGCACAGCTTGTCGAGGACCTGTGCAACAGGCGCCAGGCAGTTGGTTGTGCAGGACGCGTTGGAAACCACTTTGTGGCTCTTGCGCAGCTTCTTGTCGTTCACGCCGTAGACGACGGTGAGGTCTGCATTGCTTGCAGGTGCCGAGACGAGAACCTTCTTGGCACCAGCTTCGAGATGCGCAGAGGCTTTCTCCTTAGACGCAAAGAGGCCTGTGCATTCCAGAGCGATGTCAACGTCGAGCTTTTCCCAAGGGAGTTTCGATGGGTCGCGCTCGGCTGTGATTTTGATGGAACCCTGACCCACATTCATGGATGACTTGGTTGTGCGAACTTTGCCAGGGAAGGGGCCATGCACACTGTCATATTTCAGAAGGTGCGCATTGTCGTCCACGCTGCCCAAATCGTTGATTGCAACGACCTGAAGGTCCTTGCGGCCTGATTCTGCAATGGCCCGAAGGACCAGACGGCCGATCCGACCAAACCCATTAATTGCTACGCGTGTTGCCATGTTCTAATTCTCCTTAGCCTCTCCGCTCCATACCGTCTTTCGCGGTCAGAGCCGTTCTTTTGCGGCCGCCACTGCCGCTTCTGCTGTAATTTCAAAGTGATTGTATAGATCGTTGATGGGGGCGCTGGCGCCGAACCCCGTCATGCCGACAAAGGCACCATCCATCCCGATATATCGGTCCCAGCCCTGCTGGATTGCGGCCTCAATGGCGATGCGAACTGTGCCTTCGCCAAGGGTTTGCTTTTTGTATTCAGCTGACTGCTGTTCAAAGAGCTCCAGGCAAGGCGCGGATACGACGCGGGCGCCGATGCCTTCGGTCTGGAGCTGTTTCTGTGCATCCATTGCGATGGCAACTTCGGAGCCGGTTGCAATCAGGGTGACCTTTGCCTCTCCCTTGGCAGGGCTCAGCTCATAAGCCCCACGGGCACAGAGATTTTCATCTGTGTGTTCTGTCCGGACGAGCGGAAGGCCCTGACGGGTGAGCGCCAGAATGCTTGGCGTGTCTTTGGTTTCCAGCGAGAGCTGCCAGCATTCTGCTGTTTCCACAGCATCTGCAGGGCGGAACACGTTGAGGTTTGGCATCGCGCGGAGCGCTGCGAGGTGCTCAACCGGCTGGTGGGTTGGGCCATCTTCGCCAAGGCCGATGCTGTCATGGGTCATCACATAGATAACCCGCTGGTTCATCAGCGCTGACAAGCGAATGGCCGGCCGGCAATAGTCTGTGAAGACAAGGAAGGTGCCTGAGTAGGGAATAAGGCCGCCATGCAGTGCCATTCCATTCATGGCCGCGGCCATGCCATGTTCGCGAATGCCATAATGGATGAAGCTGCCGCTGAAATCATCAGCTGTGACCGCCACCTGCTCTTTCGAGCGGGTATTGTTTGATCCGGTCAGGTCAGCGGAGCCGCCGATGGTCTCAGGGACAACAGCATTGATGACGTTGAGTGTTTCTTCTGAGGATTTGCGGGTCGCCCAGCCAGGCTTGTCGGCGCTCAGCTGTTTTTTGAAATCATTGATGGCTTGTGCAAATCCGGCAGGCAGGTCGCCGGCAAGGCGACGGTCAAATTCTGCTCTTGTCTCTGCATCGAGCGCTTCATAGCGTTCTTCCCAGGATTTCCGAGGTTTGCAGCTCTTCAGCCCGGCAACGCGCCAGGCGTCCAGCACGTCTGATGGAATGTCGAAAGGCTCATGGGGCCAGCCAAGCTCTTTTCTGGTCAGCTCAATTTCTTCGGTTCCCAAAGCTGCGCCGTGGGACGAAGATTTCCCACCCTTGTTTGGGGATCCATAGCCGATGGTTGTTTTGCAGGCGATCAGGCTTGGTTTGTCTGACTTGCGTGCTTCTGCAATGGCCTTCTCAATGGCGTCGGCGTCGTGTCCGTCAATGCGAACGGCGTCCCAGCCAGCGGCTTCGAAGCGTTTCAATGCATCGCCAGATTCAGACAGGCTGAGAGGTCCATCAATCGAAATGTCATTATCATCATAGAGCACGATCAAGCGGGAGAGCCCCATATGACCTGCCATGGAGATGGCTTCGTGGCTGATGCCTTCCATGAGGTCGCCGTCGGAAGCGATGACATAGGTGTAGTGATCAACGATATCTGATCCGAAGCGGGCTTCCTGCAGTCGTTCCGCGAGCGCCATACCGACGGCTGTCGAAATGCCTTGGCCAAGAGGGCCGGTTGTCGTCTCAATACCTGCAGTGTGACCGAACTCTGGGTGGCCCGGGGTTTTGGAACCCATCTGGCGGAAGTTTTTGATCTCATCCAGGGTCATGTCCTCATACCCCAGAAGGTAGAGGAGAGAGTAGGCAAGCATAGAGCCGTGGCCCGCGGACAGAACAAAGCGGTCCCGGTCTGGCCAATTTGGTTGGCGCGGGTCGATCTTCATGAATTTGGTGAAGAGGACAGTGGCCATGTCAGCGGCGCCCATGGGCATGCCTGGGTGGCCGGATTTGGCCTTCTCGACCGCGTCCATGGACAGGGCGCGAATTGCGTTTGCCATCATGTGATGGGTTGCTGGTACAGCCGCGGATTCGTTCTCTGAGGAAACAGAGGCCGCTGCCGATTGCTCTGATGGCGTCATTTTTAAACTCTTGTTGCCGTGGGCTGCCCAAATCGAGAGTGATCTGGCAGCGCAGTATAGTCGGCGGGACTATTGAGAAGAGCGATCTCTGCGGCCAGCCCCCTGAGCCACGCGAAAAGGACAATCAACTGACGACCTTTGATCACTTCCCGCTCCGTCTGAATCCTGCTCAAGGCATCTCACGCAAAATGCTAAAGCCAGCCTTGAAAAACCCTGTCCAGAGCGGCGCCACAATGACTATCTGCCTATAGAGAGTCAATGGGATTCGGGGGGATTCGGCCTGATTTGGCGAGCGCCTCGCCCTGATTGGAATGGGCATTCGAATATGGCCCGCGACGCGTGGCCTTGGCTTGCCTCATTGCCGGTAATTTCTGCGGGAGATGCCGTGAAATTGGTTCCAAACCCTTCTGTTGACCGAGTTTATGACGGCCCCCTATCTTAGGCGCTGTGATTTGCGGCGTTTTTACGCTTCGAGACCAGTCAAAAGGCATATTGATATGAGCGAGCTTGATAAAGCCATGGAAGCGTTTTCGGCTGCCCTGGACAAACTAGAAGGGGCTCTGGGCGGTCATGAAGTGCGGGCGGAAGCGCGTTCTGAGCTGGAAAATCAGATCGCCAGCCTGAAAGAAGACCGGGCGCGGCTTGCTGAAGAATTGGACATCGCTCACGCAGATGTCAGGCGGCTGGATGGTCTCAATGCCCAGGCTTCTGCCGAGATTGACGCGACGCTCAAAGATATCGACCGACTGCTTGCTTAGCTCTGATTGAAAGGACGTGGCTTATGGGCCAAGTCAATGTCTCCATTAATGATCGTTCCTACTCCGTTGCCTGTGGGGATGGAGAAGAAGAACATCTACGAGAACTGGCGCGCTATCTTGATGGACACGTTGCTGATCTCGCCAAGTCTGTTGGCCAGGTTGGCGATACACGCCTTCTTTTGCTGGCAGGATTGTTGCTCGCGGATGAATATTCCGACGCGTTGAAACGTGTTGAAACTCTGACGGCCGAAATGAAAAGCCTCCGGCAAGCCCAGGAGAGCGAGATCGGGCGCGAAGAAGCCGTCGAGCAGAAACTCACGGCCTTTATCAGCGATGCGGCTGGCCGAATTGAGAAAATGGCGGATACGCTCGAAGCTTCCTGAGTGCCCTTATCGTTGCGGTCCAATCCTTACGGTCCAGGGGGAAATGTCTGCGACGTTCTTGTTCTTTGTCTGTCGCGTTTTCGAACCACAAAAGTCTGCACCTTTTATTGAAAACGCCACATCTCATTTTGTCGCGTTTTCGAACCCTAAAAGTCTGCACCTTTTATTGAAAACGCCACATCTCATTTTGTCGCGTTTTCGAACCTTAAAAGTCTGCACCTTTTATTGAAAACGCTCTGGGCAGAAGCATGTTATAATCAACGCGGGTGCTGCCGGATGCGTCAGGAACGCTATTGCTCGGGGCCTTACGTTTCTCTAGGGAACTGTCCCTGGGGCGGGCCGTGGCCTGCTTCACACGGTGCCCACCTACTCTTGTAGGTCTCCGAGAATCACTGTTCCAACGATCCGGTGGGCCCACTTCGTTTCGGCCGGCCTCTCATGGCTTGGTCCTTTTGCTTAATTGAGCGCCAATGCCTGATCCCACCCACTCCGCCACGTCGACCGTCTCCAAGTCAGTGCTTCGACAGCAGGCGTTGCAAACGCGGTCTGACGCGAGGAAGTCCCTCGGCGAGGCTGCCGGGCAAGCCATACTCGACAATTTCCTGGCTGATGTGCCGCGGACGTCTGGCGCCTCCATCGCCGGGTATTTTCCGATCCGCTCAGAGGCTGATCCAGTTCCGCTGATGGAGGAGCTCGGTCAGCTTGGGCATACATGCGCGCTGCCACGGGTTGTCGGCGCTGAAAAGCCGCTTCGCTTCTTCAGGTGGGCGCTGGGTGATCCAACAGACGAGGGTGCCTTTGGCACGCGGGTGCCGGTGAAAAAGGCGGAAGAAATCATCCCTGATATTCTGCTGGTGCCGCTCGTCGCCTTTGATTTGAACGGCTTTCGCTTAGGCTATGGCGGTGGATTTTACGACAGAACTTTGGCGGCGCTTCGAGCGAAACGCTCCTGTCTTGCTGTCGGTCTCGCCTATTCGGTTCAGGAATATGACACGGTGCCCCATGATGTGTATGACCAGCCTCTGGATTGGGTGGTGAGCGAAAGAGGCAGCCGCCGTTTTTAGAGGGGTTCTCGTTATATGGTGATCATGAGAACCGCTCTAACTTTCTATTTTGCCCCATTTCCGGACGTTGAAGTGCTTCAACTTCAACTGGAAATGTTCTGAAAGGACGCGTTTGTGAGATTATTGTTTTTGGGCGATTTGGTCGGTCGAGCAGGTCGAGACGCCGCTATCGCCGCTTTGCCGCGCCTGCGTGCAGATCTCAATGCTGATTTTGTCGTGGTGAATGGTGAGAATGCAGCTGGTGGGTTTGGCATCACGGGCTCAATCTGCGACCAGGTCTTTGATGCCGGCGCAGACGTCATCACACTTGGCAACCACGCCTGGGATCAGAAGGAAGCACTGGTTCATATTGAACGGGAGCCGCGGCTCATCCGTCCCCGCAACTATCCGCAAGGCACGCCGGGCAAGGGAAGCGATCTGTTTGAAACCGAGGATGGCAGGCGTGTGATGGTTGTAAACGTGCTCGGCAGTGTCTTCATGAATGCGTTGGATGACCCTTTTGCAAGTGTCGATGAAGCGCTTGAGGAATGCCCGCTGAGCATGGTGGCCGATGCGGTGATCGTTGACATGCACGCAGAAGCGACGTCAGAAAAAATGGCTATGGGCCATTTCTGTGATGGGCGCGCCAGCCTGGTGGTGGGGACGCACAGTCATATTCCAACGGCAGATGCGCAGATTTTTGACGGTGGCACGGCCTATCAAACCGACGCAGGTATGTGCGGGGATTACAACTCCGTCATTGGTATGGAAAAGGATGAACCGATCAATCGGTTTACGCGCAAAATTCCAAGCGGGCGCTTTACACCGGCGTCAGGGGCTGCAACGGTCTGTGGCGTGTTTGTCGAAACCGATGATAAAACGGGACTGGCACTTAAGATCGATCCGGTGCGTATTGGGGGTCGGTTGAAAGAACTCTTGCCGGTTTGAATGAAGTAGCGCCTAGAAGACAATGAATATTCCCAAGCTCTTTTCCGATAGTGTCTGGCGCGACGATCTTGTTGCCATCACAAAGACTCCCGAATTGTGGCTTTATGCGGTCCTCGTCGTGCTCGCCCCTTCGATTACGTTTGTGTCGCTGCGCGCGCTAGGCTCCATTGTTCCTGGCGCCTGCGTTATTCTGAGCATCCTTTTCCTTTGGCAGTATCGGCGACTGCCCCTTCCGTCATTCGGCTTGGCGAGCATCTGGGCAGCCTTTATGGCTCTGATCGTGTATGCCTCACTGATTGCTCTTGATGCTGATTATGCATGGGGGCGGGTTGGCAAGCTCGCCATGTTCAGTTTTAGCGCGATGATGATCTGGATTTGTGCGCAGCAGGGTCATGTGCTTCGCCCGCTCAAGACAGTCATGGTTGGCATCATGGGGATCGCCATCCTGTTCGGCTTGATGGAGGGGCTGACGGATGGATGGTTCTTCTGGCTCACTCATGACGTTGATCGCCTTGGAGCGGTGCTTGCCGCTAACAGGCCGATGGTCGTCCTTGCCTTGATGATATGGCCGGTGGTTTTGATCTTGGCGGAGCGTGTCGGTGTGCTGGCGGTGGCCGGTCTCCTCCTGGGAATTCTGCTCGTGTCCTTCACAGCAGAAAGCCAATCAAGCCAGCTCGGATTGTTTGCCGGTTCTGTTGTTTTGTCGCTGGCTCTCGTTTGGCCTCGCGCTACTGGTTGGGCTTGCCTGGTCGGTGGTGCCGTTGCCATTCTGGGCATGCCGTTCTTCTTTGCATTTATCGATCTAAACCAGGCGATTGGGGAGTCCGCATTAGCAAGAAACACCATTTTGCCGCGTCTTGAACTATGGGCTTTTGTTGGGGAAAAAGTCATAGACCTGTTCCCGTTTGGCTATGGCCTGGAAGCAGGGCGGTCAATCTCGCTTGCCGATATGGATCAGACCTATTTTCAAGGATCGCTGATGCATCACCCCCACAATGGCGTGCTCCAGATATGGCTGGAATTTGGTTTGATAGGCGCCGTCGGTGCAGCCCTTGCTTGGATGGCTCTAATCAAGCGGGTCATTGAGATGAACCGCTGGCCTGCCGCCACGTCTTTGGCCGGAGCTGGTTGCTTTCTTGTTATCGCTTCTGTTTCGCATGGACTGTGGCAAAGCTGGTGGGTGAGCGCGCTTGCGCTTGTCCCTTTCTTGTTTGCCGTCGCTAATGTGCCCGAAAAGCGATAGCGCGCCTTTTTTCTCAACTCAAATTGGCGCCGAAACAGGCTGCTTGAATTGATCTAGGTCTAAATCCTCTCCGGATTTTTCCCTACACTGCGTGAGGGGGCTTTGAGCTGGGCTCTGGCATGCAGTCAGTCGCCTGCTCCGCTAAGGAGTTGATAATGAGCATATTGAAAATTGGGCTCGCGGGTGTTCTGGCCCTCACACTTGCTGCCTGTGAACCAGGTGCTGGCCCGAAACAACAGATTGGGACCATTGGTGGTGCCGTCGCCGGTGGCCTTGCAGGATCTGCGTTCGGATCAGGATCTGGCCGCCTTGTGGCGGTCGGGATTGGCACTTTGTTGGGTTCCATGGCCGGCGGCGAAGTTGGGCGATCCTTGGATCGTGCAGACCGTCTTTATCTGGAGCGGACAACAGGACATGCGCTGGAGTATGGCCCATCGGGTGTTTCGCAAACTTGGAGAAATCCCGACAACGGACATTATGGTGCTGTGACGCCGAGGCCTGCCTATCAAACCCCTCAGGGCGAAAATTGCCGTGAGTATCAACAGACAATAACGATTGGTGGGCGTACCGAGCAGGGCTACGGCACGGCATGTAGAGACGCGGCAGGCAACTGGCGGATCGTAAGTTAAGGTTGCATTGTCGGGCTTCAAAAAGAAGTCCCCGCCTCATCGCAGGGTGGTGCGGTGAGGCGGGGCGTCGTGCACCGTCGGGGATCAGACGGTACTCAAGCTCTGACCCCATACGGGTGGCGGGTCAGGATCAGAGCTATCTCGGGGTGCCGTCGAAAGGGGGCGTTAAAGTTTTTTCACTTCGTCCAAGAATTTCTCGACTTCTTCTCCAAGCACATCCGCCTGGCTGTTGAGTTCTGAGGAGCTTTGCAGGACCTGACCTGCGGCTTTGCCGGTATCGGCTGCGGCCTGGGTCACAGTTCCAATGTTGGAGGATACGTCCTGTGTGCCGGTGGCGGCTTCTTGAACATTGCGGCTGATCTCTGTCGTTGCAGCGCTTTGTTCTTCGACGGAGGCAGCGATTGATGAGGCGATCTCATTGATTTTCTGGATCGTCGTGCCGATTGACTCGATCGCATCAACAGCGCCCTCTGTCTCCTGCTGAATGGTGCCAATTTGCGTGGCGATTTCTTCGGTCGCCTTGGCTGTTTGGCTGGAAAGCTCCTTCACCTCTGCGGCCACCACCGCAAATCCCTTGCCGGCTTCACCGGCTCGGGCAGCTTCAATTGTGGCATTGAGGGCGAGTAGATTGGTCTGGCTTGCAATGTCCTGGATGAGATTGACGACTTCGCCAATCTTCTCTGATGCGGCAACCAGGCCCTGGACGGTGCTGTTCGTGCGTTCAGCTTCTGCGACAGCTTCCTGCGCAATGCTGGAACTGTCTGCGACCTGGCGGGTGATTTCGCTGATCGAGTTGGACATTTCTTCAGCTGCGCTTGCAACCGTCTGCACATTGGCGGTTGTTTCTTCTGCTGCCGCTGCGACAGTGCTTGCCTGTTTGGTGCTTTGCTCGGCAGTTTCTGCGAGAGACTCAGCCATGCCTTTCATCTCTGTCGACTTGTTGCCGACGTCAGACACGATGGCCTTCACATTCGTTTCGAAATCCGTGATCGCATTTTGGAGTTGGGTGACAACACTCCATGTGACCATGGCGCCGACATAGTTGCCGGCATTGTCGTGAACCGCTGAGACATTGAGATCAAGCGTTTCCGGGCCCAGTTTGATTTTGGCATTGTGGGGTAGGTTTCTTGGGTCTGCCAGCACGCCGCGCTGATGAGACGGTTGTTTATGGAAGACGTCGATGCAGACGCCCATCATGTTTTCAGGGTCAACTTCGTGAGGAAGGAGCTCGCGCACCGTTTTGAGTGTTTCGACGCTCGTCTTGTTGATGTAGTTGATCTTCAGATCGATCGGATCTGCCATCATGACATTGATGGGCATGTTATCCAGCATGGTCAGGAGGGTTTCGCCGTCGACGCGCCCCGCATCCTGCGCTGAGGCAATGCTGATCACATCAGCGGTTTCAGCAGCTGCACTTCTTTTCTTGAACATTGGCTGTTCCCCTCTTGATCTCTAAAGTCCCTAGTGACGTCGTTTTGACGGCTGGGCACCCCAGTGGTGGTCTCGATTTATCCAGATGCCTTGAAGGCGTTGGCCTCCAGGCTTTGAAATGATCGATACACCAAGAAGTTGTATCGACTCATCAATACAACTATAGATAGGTTAAAGGATAATGAACGTTTTACCTAAGAACGAATGTTTTCTTGTGGGCGTTGTGGAGACCGTCCATCCTGAGACTAGGTTGGTTGGAAGGATGTTTTTTGACCGCCAAGGTCCGCCTATGGATTTTGAGGCTCACGCTGCCTATAAAGGGCGCAAAATGGCGTTGGAGTTGATGACGCCCACAACACCCTAAAGTTGAAAGAGCGAACGCCATGGCGGGACATTCCAAATTCAAAAACATCATGCATCGCAAGGGCGCGCAGGATAAGAAGCGCGCCAAGCTCTTCTCCAAGCTCGCAAAAGAAGTCACCGTTGCGGCTAAGATGGGAATGCCTGATCCGGAGCATAATCCGCGGCTCCGCGCTGCGATCAATGCAGCCCGCGCCCAGTCCATGCCCAAAGACAATATCGAGCGCGCAATCAAGAAGAGCACCGAACAGGGCGGCGAGAACTATGAAGAGGTCCGCTATGAGGGCTTTGGACCTGCAGGCGTTGGCGTGATCGTCGAGGCATTGACGGACAACCGCAATCGCACCGCCAGTGAAGTGCGCACGATTTTTGCTAAGAATGGCGGAAATCTGGGTGAGACAGGGTCAGTGTCGTTCAGCTTTGAACGGGTTGGCTCTATCGAATATGCGGCAGATGCGGCAGATGCGGATGCCATGTTTGAGGCGGCCATTGAAGCTGGTGCTGACGATTGCACCTCAGACGAAGAAGGCCACACGCTCATCTGCAATGCAGAAAGCCTGCACGAGGTTGCAGGCGCGTTGGAGGCTTCCTTTGGGGCGGCAAACAGCGCCACGATCATCTGGAAGCCGACGAATACCATCCCGGTAGAAGCTGATCAGGGCGAGACGTTGCTGCGCCTGTTGGATTTGCTGGACGATAGCGATGATGTGCAGCAGGTTTATGCCAACTTTGAAATGTCCGATTCGGTGATGGAACAGCTCTCCGCCTAATCGGGTATGTAGGCGCTGAAGTCAGCGCTGTATTCAGGCGAGACAATGAGCGAAACCGTCAGACTGCTGGGATTGGATCCCGGATTGCGCGCCATGGGATGGGGCGTGATTGATGTGACCGGCAATCGCCTGTCGCACGTGGCGAACGGGACGGTGACATCCAGCAGCAAACTCTCGCTTGCAGAGCGCCTGGTTCAGCTGGAAGAGGGCTTGGTGTCCGTCATTGCAGATCATGCGCCGGCTTCAGCCGCTGTTGAGACGGCTTTTGTGTCGAAGGATGCGGCAGCAGCATTGAAGCTCGGCCAGGCCCGTGCAGTCGCCCTTCTCGTCCCATCACGGTCCGGCCTGGATGTCGCGGAATACGCACCCAACAAAATCAAGAAAACGGTGACCGGTTCGGGGCATGCAGACAAGCAGCAGATCAAAATGATGGTGGAAACCTTGTTGGCACGGTGCAAGACCGAGAGTGAGCATGCCGCAGATGCTCTGGCCGTCGCCATTTGTCATGCGCATTACCGGTCGGCGATTTCTTATGTCGAGACGACAGAAGCCCGGGTGACACGCGCATGATCGGCAAGCTCACGGGGATTGTGGATGAGGTTGGCGAGGATTGGTTGATCCTGGACGTGGGCGGCGTTGGTTATCTCGTTTCCTGCTCCGGCTTTACGCTTCGTCAGGTGCCCGCCAAGGGCGAACCGCTTTCCCTTCTGATTGATACTTATGTGCGCGAAGATCAGTTGAGGCTTTTTGGGTTTGCAACCGGCGATGAGCGGGACTGGTTCCGGCTGCTGCAATCCGTCCAAGGTGTGGGTGCACGGCACGCCATGGCGATGCTTGGCACCCTCGGTCCAAGCGGTCTGGCGGATGCTATTGCGCTTGAGGACAAGAAGGCTGTCACGCAGGCGCCTGGTGTTGGCCCCAAGCTTGCCGGGCGTATTGTCAGTGAGTTGAAAGACAAGGCACCCGTTCCAGATAAGCTCGCGCCGGTTCTGGCGAGTTCAGATGGTGAGGCTGTTTCGGGTGCCGGGAGCGCCGTTCGGGACGCGGTGTCAGCGCTTGTGAATCTCGGTTATGCGCATGCCCAGGCAGCAACGGCTGTCGCTGCTGCGACGAAACAATTGGATGAGGCGGCAAGTGCTGAAGCGCTGATCCGTGTCGGCTTGAAGGAGTTGGCGCAATGAGTAATGGGGCAGACGGGAGCGACCGGCTTGTGGGGGGCGCTCCTCATGAAGAGGATATGAGTGAAGCGCAGCTTCGGCCGCAGCGCCTGTCGGAGTTTACCGGTCAGCGCCAGGCGCGGGAAAATCTCTCGGTCTTTATTGAAGCCGCAGCGAAACGCAAAGAGGCGCTGGATCATGTGCTTTTTGCTGGGCCGCCAGGGCTTGGCAAAACAACGCTTGCCCAGATTGTTGCACGCGAGCTTGGGGTCAACTTCCGGTCCACCTCGGGCCCAGTCATTGCGAAAGCGGGCGACCTTGCGGCGTTGCTTACCAATCTGGATGAGCGCGATGTGCTCTTCATTGATGAAATCCACCGGCTTAACCCCGCCGTCGAAGAAATTCTCTATCCGGCGATGGAAGATTTCGAGCTGGACCTCATTATCGGAGAAGGGCCTGCCGCACGGTCCGTGAAGATTGAACTCGCCCCCTTTACTCTGGTGGGTGCCACAACGCGGACGGGGCTTCTCACCACACCACTCAGAGATCGTTTCGGCATCCCGGTGCGTCTCAATTTCTACGAAGTTGATGAGCTGGAGCTGATCGTGCGCCGCGGCGCGGGGGTCATGGGCATGAAGATCAGCGATGATGGGGCGCTTGAAATTGCGCGGCGTGCGCGGGGGACTCCAAGGATTGCCGGGCGATTGCTCAGGCGCGTGCGAGACTTTGCGGCTGTGGCAGACGCAGCGCAGATTGATGCGGAGCTTGCGGACAAAGCGCTCACTCGTCTTGAAGTAGACCGTCTTGGTCTCGATGGTCTCGACCACCGCTATCTCACGACCATTGCGCACAAGTTTTCGGGTGGTCCGGTGGGCATTGAGACCATCGCGGCAGCCTTGTCTGAGCCCCGCGATGCGATTGAAGAGATTGTTGAGCCTTATCTCATTCAGAACGGGCTCGTTCAACGCACGCCACGTGGGCGGGTGCTGACATCTGCCGCGTTCCAGCATCTTGGGCTGCCAACGCCCTCAGGCGTGCCGGGACAGGGCGCTTTGTTTGATGGAGATGGTAAGTGAGTGACACGACTTGGCCCGATATTTCGGGAAAGATTGTTGATGGGGTCCATCGGCTTCCGATCCGGGTCTATTACGAAGACACAGATTTCAGCGGCATCGTCTATCACGCAAACTATCTGAAGTTTGCCGAGCGCAGCCGGAGTGATTTTCTGCGTCTTGTGGGCATTCACCACTCAGAGATTCTGAAGCTTGATCCTCCTTTGGCGTTCGCCATCCAGAAAATGGAGATTGAGTTTCTGGCACCAGCGCGCATTGATGATCTGTTGGAGGTTGAAACTCGCTATACCGCTGCCCGGGGTGCGCGGTTGGAGTTTGAGCAGGTGATCACGCGCGACGGGGAGCCCATCTGGCGGGCGATCCTAAAGGCAGCCTGTATTGATACGAGTGGCCGACCGCGACGGTTGACACCAGAGATGCTTGCGGCTTTTGGACCTTATGTGGCGGCAGCATCACAATCGGGTTAAGCCTTTGACGTTTCGGGCAAAAAGCCCTCTGTGCCCCAGTTTTGACACATTCTCTCGTCTAATTTTGCCCCATTCTGGGGGTATTCGCTTCTCTTCGTGGAGCACGCCCCCCCTCATGCTTTGCGAGCCTCGTTTTCGGTGAGGCCCAAATGCTTAGTTTTCTCGCATTTTCGGACGGATAAGTGCTTCAACTTATCCTGAAAATGCTCAGGCACCTGACGGAGAGCAGTTTCCATGGATCCCATACAAGTCGTCGAATTCGCCGTGCAAACCCTTTCGGCGATAGACTTCTTTTTGCCTGGAGGAGGTGTCGGGGATGTTGTGTCATCGCTTCGGGCTGAGAATGACATAACGCCTGCGCCGGTTGGCGAGATCATTCAGGACGCCACGCTGGTGACGGATGCGACAGACTTCACATTATGGTCGCTGTTCGCGCGAGCGGACTGGGTCGTGAAATCGGTGATGATCGGTCTTATCGGCGCGTCGATCTGGAGCTGGGCCATCATGTTCGACAAATGGTGGCGGCTGAGCAGCGTGCGTCGCAAGGCGGACAATTTTGAAACAACCTTCTGGTCAGGCCGGTCGCTGGATGACCTCTATCAGGATCTTGGTAGTCGCCCGAACCATCCCATGTCGGCGCTCTTTGCAGCGGCCATGCGGGAATGGAAGCGCTCATCAGAAGCCGGGCCCAATCATTTTGCGGGTGTGAAAGAGCGGGTCGACCGGGTTATGTCCGTCACCCTCAACAAGGAAATGGTGTCGCTTGAGACGAACCTTCTTTTTCTTGCCACGGTTGGTTCCATCGCGCCCTTCGTTGGCCTTTTCGGCACGGTCTGGGGGATCATGAATTCTTTCCAGTCCATCGCGATCAGCCGGGATACGAACCTGGCTGTTGTGGCGCCGGGCATTGCCGAGGCGCTTTTTGCTACGGCGCTTGGACTGCTCGCGGCTATTCCGGCTGTGATTGCCTACAACAAGTTCTCCAGTGAGATTGGTCGCTTCGGATCCCGGCTTGAAGGCTTTGCAGACGAGTTTTCGGCTATCGTCTCCCGCCAAGTAGACGATCGGAGATAGAAATGGGCGCTTCTCTTGGAACAAGCGGAGGGTCAGGTCGTCGCGGACGACGTGGGTCCCGCATGCAGCCCATGAGCGAAATCAACGTGACGCCCCTCGTGGATGTCATGCTGGTTCTGCTCATTGTCTTTATGGTGGCGGCACCCTTGCTCACGGTTGGCGTGCCGGTTGACCTTCCACAAACCCGCTCCGAACCGCTTCAAGGTGATGATGAACCGCTCACAATTACCGTGCAGGGGGACGGCACGGTCTATTTGCAAGAAACCGTCGTGGAGCCGGAAGAGCTTGTCGCCCGCCTGCTAGCGATCGGCGAGAACGGGTATGAAGAACGCATCTATGTGCGCGCGGACGCGGAAGTGGAATATGGCGAAGTGATGAAAGTCATGGGCCGGATTTCGGCTGCTGGTTTTTCCCGTGTCGGTCTCGTTACGGAAGCCCCTCCCCAATCTTCGTCTGAGCGGTAGGCTTCATGCGCGCAGGGATCCTTTTTTCGACAGCGCTTCATGGAGGGCTTCTGGCCGCCATGTTTATTGCGTTGCCGGATACAGAGCCCCTTCAGGTGGCGCCCAGTCGGGCGCTGCCGGTTGAGCTTGTCACGATCGATGAGTTCACAAACCTGCGCGATATTCCCCGTCCGGAGCCAACGCCCGAACCGCCTGCAGAAGCAATTGCTGAGCCCGAGCCTGAACCAGAACCCATCGCTGAACTGCTTCCTGAGCCGGAACCTGCACCGGTTCCCGAGCCAGAACCAGCGCCTGCCCCTGAGCCCGAGCCCGCCCCAGAGCCGGCTCCGGAGCCAGAGCCCGAACCGGAACCAGAGCCGAAACCGCAGGCGAAACCGACCCCTCCGCGGGAAGAACCCAAGCCGGCCTTTGACCCAACGCAGATTGCAGCGCTTCTGGACAAACTTCCGGAAGAGGAGCCTCAGCCCGTGCGCCGCAGTGAACCTCAGCGGGCGCGACAGGCAGGGCCTGCTGCTCAGCTCACCATGTCTGAGATTGATGCCTTCAAGGTTCAGATGCGCCGGTGCTGGAGTGTTCCAGCGGGCGCGGCCAATGCAGCGAGCCTTGTGGTTCGCATCAAAGTGTTCTTGCGCCCCGACGGATCGCTCTCCCAACCGCCGCAATTGATTAATAATTCCAGACTTTTGTCCGGTGACAGCTATTTCAGGGCGGCCGCCGACAGTGCCATGCGGGCCATCCGGCGGTGTGCGCCGTTCCGGATGCCTGCAGACAAATATGCGTCCTGGCGCGAAATTGATCTCAATTTCGACCCGCGAGAAATGTTGGGTGGTTAACGTTCTTGCCACATTGCGGTCACCTGAAGGGTGATAGTGAGGGAATACGAGATATGGTTCGGGCAATGACAGGGTTTCGAGGGAGTTTCCAGCTTATGGGTTTGCGCTTTGGGGGAATACGCGGCGGTCTTGCAGCCATTGCGGTTGTGATGGGCCTGGTCCTTGGTGGCCCAAAGGCTTTTGCCGCGCTGCAGATTGACATTACTCAAGGTAATATCGATCCGCTGCCTATCGCTGTTGTCGATTTTCTGGGGCCCGGTTCGCAGGAACGCCAGATCGGTGTGGATGTGGCAAAAGTCATTGGCGCGGACTTAGAGCGCTCCGGCCTTTTTCGCCCGCTGCCGTCAGCCTCCTATATTGAGCGCATTCAGGACGTGAATGTGCAGCCGCGCTTTGGCGACTGGCGGGTGATCAGCGCGCAGGCCCTGGTGACCGGGCAAACGGTTGTTGAACCTGACGGACGGCTGAAAGTTGAGTTCCGGCTTTGGGATATTTATGCCGAACAGCAGATCACCGGACTTCAGTTTTATACGACGCCGGAAAACTGGCGCCGGGTCGCCCACATTATCGCGGATGCGATTTACGAACGGCTGACAGGTGAGAAGGGCTATTTTGATACGCGCATCGTCCATGTGTCGGAAAGCGGATCTAAAGGCCAACGGGTAAAACGTCTGGCGATTATGGACCAGGACGGACACAATCCGCGCATGCTGACCAATGGGGCCGACCTCGTCCTCACGCCACGGTTCAGCCCATCGAACCAGGAAATCACCTATCTGTCCTATTACGGCAACCGGCCGCGGGTTTATCTGCTCGACATTGAGACCGGACAGCAGGAAGTTGTCGGCGATTTTCCAGGCATGACCTTTGCGCCGCGCTTCTCACCAGATGGTCAGAAAATCATCATGAGCCTTCAGCGTGGCGGCAATGCGGACATTTACGAGATGGACCTGCGGTCGCGGCAGACCCGGCGGGTGACGAATACAGCGGCCATTGATACCGCTCCATCTTATTCGCCAGATGGGCGCTACATCACGTTTGAAAGTGATCGCGGCGGCTCACAGCAGATTTACGTCATGAATGCGGATGGATCTGGCGCTCAGCGGATCAGTTTCGGGACAGGACGTTATGCAACGCCAGTTTGGAGCCCCCGTGGTGATCTCATTGCGTTTACCAAGATGATCAAGGGCCGCTTCGTGATCGGGATTATGAAGCCCGATGGCACAGGCGAGCGTGTGCTGACAGAGGGCTATCATAATGAAGGCCCGACCTGGTCACCCAATGGGCGGGTTCTCATGTTCTTCCGGGAAACACGGGGAGAGAATGGGGGGCCGAGCCTCTGGTCGGTCGACCTGACCGGCTATAATGAGCGACCTGTTTATACACCTGCTTTTGCCTCTGACCCTGCCTGGTCGCCCCGGCTCAACTAAGGGGGCTCAACTGAGTTTGGTGGTTAATTCCAGTCGAGGCCGTTCGTCTGACCAAAAGATGCCTCTCTTGATCAAAAGGTGAATGCAACTTGATTGGTTTACTGCAGGAAATCTGCCTAATGAGTGAGGGATGGCTTGCGGGAAGATCGACGGGCAGATAGGTTTCTTGCTTCGTAAGGCTTCTGGGGGGCTTTGTGCGATGGGACCGGGGATGTTGAAAACAAACAATTTCACCGGGCGCTGTCATGTAATGTTAAAGAACGCAGTGTTAAGTCGGCCCGGTAGATTACTTTTAGGCTGTATCAGCTGAAAACGGGCGGCAAAGCTTCAAAAAGCGCTGGCTTCGGTCGTACTGCGATAAAGATGTAAGGAGACATCATCCATGAAGATCCTGAATGCCGGCCTGCGGGTCGTGACAATGGCTGGCCTGATGGTGGTTGTAGCAGCGTGTAGTTCGACACCGGACGAAAACGCGTCAGCGACCTCAACACCGTCTGCCCCAGTAACGCAGACTCAGCCAAGCGGACCTACACCAGGGTCCCAACAGGATCTTGTGGTCAATGTTGGCGACCGCGTTTTCTTTGAAACCGACCGTTCTGATCTCACATCAGCAGCGCGGGCAACTTTGCAGCGCCAGGCAGCGTGGCTGAAACTTTACCCAGCCCTGTCAGTCGCCATGGAAGGCCATGCGGATGAGCGCGGCACTCGGGACTACAATCTGGCTCTTGGTGCGCGTCGCGCAAATGCGGCGAAAAGCTACCTTGTCAGCCTCGGTGTTGATCCCTCCCGTATCCGGACAATCTCCTATGGCAAAGAGCGCCCTGTGGCACTTTGCTCGAACGAAAGCTGCTGGAGCCAGAACCGTCGTGCGGTTTCTGTTGTAAGCGGCGCTGGTTCTTAAAAAGATCAGATCCTAATCAGATTTAACGCCTCCGAGGGTGCGCCTTCGGGGGCGTTTTTATGTGGGGTGGGGCCAGAACTATCTTGGCCTCAATTTGGCCGAACTCTCTGCTATTGTGGAACATCTGAATTTCGGGGTCTGGAATGAGAAGGTTAGCGGCAATGAACGTGGCACATTTTGCGAACCACGCTAGGACAACCGGCGGCATACGCGCCGGTCTATTGGGTGTTTGTGTTGCGGCATTGGTCGGCATCAGCGTATCTGGTGTTCAGGCTGAACCCGATAGTGTTGAGACTCGTGCCCTCTACAACCGACTTGAGAAGATTGAGCGGGACCTGATCGACGTTCAGCGCCAAACCTATCAAGCCGCAGGGCAGGTCTCGGGCCAGGCGGGTCAGCTTTCCGGTGCGACGGGATTTGGTCCCGATCCACAGAGTGCTGCAGACCTGTCGCTCAGACTTCAATCCGTAGAGACCTCGCTCCGTGATCTGACGGGCCGGATCGAGAAGCTCACCTATGACCTGACGCAAACCCAATCCCAGTTCCGTCAATTTGCTGAAGATGTAGAATTCCGGTTTCAGGAGCTGGGTGCTTCTGGCGGCGCACCAAGCGGGATCGCCGCTTCATCCGGTGCGCCTGTTCTCACGCCCCCAGCGGGGGGGGCGATCAGTGACGCGGCGGCCTCAACTGTGGGAACGCTTGGGCAGGTGCCGCTGGCTTCTCTGCCTCAAGGCCGTCCAGACGAAAATGCCCGCGTCTCTGTGAATGACGCGGCTCGGTTGTCGACAGAGACCTATTCGGCCCCTTTGGCGACCCCCACGGCCAGTGCACCGGAAGATGCGTACGAAGCGGCGATCAACCAGCTGAAGCGCGGGCAGTTTGACGTGGCTGAAGCGGAGTTCGCGAATTTCCTGCAGCGTTATCCAAGTCACAATCTGGCAGGCAACGCCCAATATTGGCTCGGGGAAACCTTCTATGTTCGCGGTGCGTACCGGCAGGCTGCAGAAGCGTTTCTCACTGGCTATTCAACCTATTCAAGTTCCACGAAAGCACCGGACAGCCTCCTGAAACTTGGCATGACGCTCGCGGCGCTCGGTCAGCAAGAACAGGCCTGTGCGACGTTGGGTGAGCTGAACCGGCGGTTCCCGTCTGCGACGCAAGCGGTGAAGCAGCGAGCGCAACTTGAGCGCACGCGCGCTGGCTGCTGACGCCTGCCCATGGCTCCGGCCCGGTCCCCCCGTGCACTCACCGCCCCTGAACTTGGCCGTTTGATGCGACCCCTCAACCCGGCTGCCCGGCTGGGTGTTGCCGTTTCCGGCGGGCCGGATTCTGTTGCCTTGATGCTGCTGGTCGCCGGTTGGTGCGATTGGCTGGAGGCGCGGGGCAAAGAAGCTCCCAAGGTTTCGGTCCTGACGGTCGATCATGGGTTACGGCCAGAAGCAGCTGAGGAAGCCGCTCAAGTTGCGCTTTGGGCGAAAGCACTTCAGCTCCCGCATAAGACTCTTCTTTGGGAAGGGGACAAACCTTCGTCCAATCTGCAGGCGGAGGCACGGACCGCACGGTACCGTCTCATGACCGATTGGTGCCGATCTGGACGCGGGCGAGCGGACCTTCTAACGGCTCACCATCTGGATGATCAGGCGGAGACATTTCTCATTCGACTGCAGCGCGGGAGCGGTGTGGATGGCCTCTCCGCGATGGCGCCGGTGCGGGTGCATCAAGGTGTCAGGATTCTGCGTCCGCTTCTGGATGTGCCCCGGGAACGGCTGCGCACCACGCTTCTTAAAGCGGGACAGAGCTGGGTCGATGACCCAAGTAATGAGGATGAACGCTTTTTGCGGGTTCAGGTGCGCAACGCGCTGCCACTGCTGGAAAGTCTGGGCATCAATCGGGATCGCCTGGTTTCAACGGCGAAGGCGATGGGCCGGGCGCGGGCAGGGCTTGAGTTCTCCACGGATGTGCTGGAGCGCAAAGCCGTGCGCTGGCAGCCTTTCGGCTATGCGGACGTGGAAACAGCCTGCTTAGCTGACGTTCCAGACGAGATTGCGCTGCGGTTGCTTGCGCGGTTGATCCAACGTGTCGGCGGATCTGACTATCCGCCGCGCCTCAGCTCCCTCGAAACGCTCTTGGAGGCGGTACGCGGAGAGGCTTTGGGGCGGGGGCGCACCCTTGGCGGGGTCAAGTTTACAAGTCGGCTGGCGCATTTTCGGGTGCTTCGAGAAGCAGCCGCCGTGGGACAAGGGCTTGACCTTGTCTCCGGGGCGCCGCTTGTCTGGGATGGGCGCTTTGATGTGCGCCTGACGGGACGCAAGGCAAGTGGCACGGTGAGAGCGCTTGGCCGCGTGGGCTTGCGTCAGGTGAAAGAGGAGGGTCTGCCGCTCCCGACTGATGTGCCAAAGCTTGCGCTGGAGACGCTTCCGGCGCTCTGGCGGGATGATGAGCTTCTGGTGCAGCCGCAGCTCGCTTATTTTGCGACGGGTGCGCCCACATTTCGAAGCCGCTTTCTGGGCGAAATCTGAGCCACGTCTCTCTGCTGGTCCGAACCGAGATCCCGTGAAAAAGACTGAATGGGCTAACGGGGTTTTTACCCAAGCGGGTTAGGGTCTTTTTTCAACAGAAGGGTAAGTGCGCCAAAGTGGGACGGATCATCACATTTCAGCGAAAAAGCGTGAAAAAGAGGGTTGGGGAGACTTATCCCCGTCTAGTAAAACTTTGTCGGGACCCCATCTTTCTAATAGACTTAGAACAAATCCAAATTAGCCGGTAGAAACTTGGTCCCGCTTGTGGGACCGGACTTCCAGACAGGAAAAGCACCTTGTCCAATTTTAAGAATTTTGCTCTGTGGGCTGTTGTCGCGCTCTTGCTTGTGGCGCTGTTCAATCTGTTCCAGAGCCCGGTCGAACGGGCCACCACCAATGAGATCAGCTTCTCGCAGCTTCTGAATGAAGTTGATAAGGGCAATGTGGTTGATGTGACCATGTCCGGCAGCACGATCTCTGGACATTATTCCGACGGTCAGAGTTTCTACACTTACAATCCTGGCGACCCGAACCTGGTTGAGCGCTTGAACCAGCGCAATGTGGAAATCACGGCAAAGCCTGCTGATGACGGGTCCCCGTCCTTGCTCGGTATTCTGGTTTCCTGGTTCCCGATGCTGCTTCTGATCGGGGTGTGGATTTTCTTTATGCGCCAGATGCAGGGCGGTGGCGGCAAGGCCATGGGCTTTGGTAAGTCAAAAGCGAAACTGCTCACAGAACGTCATGGTCGGGTGACCTTTGACGATGTGGCCGGCATTGATGAGGCGAAAGACGATCTGGAAGAGATTGTCGACTTCCTGCGCGATCCTTCAAAGTTCCAGCGCCTTGGCGGTCACATCCCTAAGGGTGTGCTGCTGGTGGGCCCTCCAGGTACTGGTAAGACGCTGCTGGCGCGAGCCATTGCCGGCGAAGCGAATGTGCCGTTCTTCACCATTTCCGGTTCTGACTTTGTGGAAATGTTTGTGGGTGTCGGTGCGAGCCGTGTCCGTGACATGTTCGAACAGGCGAAGAAGAATTCACCCTGCATCATCTTCATCGATGAGATTGATGCGGTTGGTCGCCATCGTGGCGCCGGTCTTGGCGGCGGCAATGATGAGCGGGAACAGACTCTCAACCAGCTCTTGGTGGAGATGGACGGCTTTGAGCCCAATGAGAGCATCATTCTGATTGCAGCGACCAACCGTCCAGACGTTCTGGACCCGGCGCTGCTGCGTCCTGGTCGTTTTGACCGTCAGGTTGTGGTGCCAAATCCGGACATTATTGGCCGCGAGAAAATCCTCAAAGTGCACATGAAAAAAGTGCCTGTTGGCCCAAATGTGGAAGTGAAGACGCTTGCGCGCGGGACCCCGGGTTTCTCCGGTGCGGACCTCGCCAACCTGGTGAATGAAGCGGCCCTGCTCGCAGCGCGTCGGGGGCGTCGCCTGGTGACCATGTCTGAGTTTGAGGATGCGAAGGACAAGGTGATGATGGGCGCGGAACGTCGCTCCATGGTCCAGACTGAAGAAGAACGCAGCCTGACTGCCTATCATGAAGGTGGGCATGCTCTGGTTGCCCTTCATATGCCTGCGTCAGACCCGATCCATAAGGCGACGATTATTCCTCGTGGCCGGGCGCTCGGCATGGTCATGCGCCTGCCTGAAGCAGATCAGTTCTCGGTGACGCGGGAGAAAATGTATGCGGACTTGGCAGTTGCCATGGGCGGACGCGTGGCAGAGGAAATCATTCTCGGTCATGACAAGGTCACGTCGGGAGCGTCCTCTGATATTTCGCAGGCGACCAAGATGGCAAAGGCCATGGTCACCCAGTGGGGCATGAGCGACAAGCTTGGGCCGCTGGCCTATGAGGACAATGAAGAAGAAGTCTTCCTTGGCCATTCCGTGGCGCGCTCGCAGAACATGTCTCAGGAAACGCAGCGCATGATCGATGAGGAAGTGAGACGCATCGTGGATGATGGCTACAAAAAGGCCAATGAAGTGCTGACCACTCACATTGACGATCTGCACAAAATCGCAAAAGGGTTGCTCGAGTTTGAAACCCTCTCAGGCGATGAGATCAAAGGCCTTCTGGTCGGTGAAACGCCACATCGCGAGAGCGGTGAGCCACCAGAGCCTACAGGTGGCCCGACATCTTCAGTGCCAACAAGTGGCGGCGTGGGTCGGATCGATCCGGAACCGCAAGGTACTTAAGTCTGGGGCCTAGTTTGGGTACCTGATCTAGCTACCTCGAAGAGAACGACAAAAGCCCTGCTCGATTGAGCGGGGCTTTTTTGTAAGGTAGCCGCTGTGGTATGAGCGTGTATGACATCCACACCCCACCTATTCGGCATTCTGAACATCACCTCGGACTCGTTTTCTGACGGGGGGAAGTATCTCGATCCCGCAGCAGCGCTTGCCCATGGGCGCAAGCTGATGGCGGACGGTGCGCATGTGCTTGATATCGGTCCTGCGTCCTCGCACCCGGACGGTGCGCCGGTGAGTGCGACAGAGGAGATCAGGCGGCTCACGGCAGTCGTGCCGGTTCTGCAGGGCGAGGGAGCAATCGTCTCCGTCGATACATTTCAGACAGAGACCCAGCGCTGGGCGCTCTCACAAAATGTGGCGTATCTCAATGATATTCAGGGCTTTGCCGATGAAAGCTTCTATTCGGAGCTGGCAGACGCGTCGGCCAAGCTCGTTGTGATGCATTCCATTCAGGGGCGGGGGCCTGCCACCCGGGCCGCGCCACCAGCGGGGTCGATGGTGGATCATGTCACCCGGTTTTTCGACGAGCGTTTTGGCGCGCTGGAGCGGGCGGGTGTCGCCAGGGACCGGCTGATCCTCGACCCCGGCATGGGCTTTTTTCTCGGCAATCAGCCGGAACCCTCGCTTGAGGTGATCCGTGGTCTGGGCGTCCTGAAAGAGCGGTTTGACGTACCGCTTCTCCTGTCGGTGTCGCGGAAAAGCTTCCTCCGGAAGCTGGCTGGGACTGAGATAGGCGGTTCAGCGGCCGCAACGCTTGCTGCGGAGCTTTACGCGGCGTCTGCCGGGGTGGACATGATCCGGACACATGAACCGCGGCAATTGGCGGATTCTCTCTCGATCTGGGGCCATTTGGGGTCACCTGTCGGCTTGTTAACCCCGTAAAAAAAAGAAATAAATCGTTAACCGACTATCCAGCGGTTCGGCTATATAGTGCCGCCCCTGGGGACGATAAATTTACTGGGATAAAGACCTTCAATGTCACGCAAGTATTTTGGCACCGATGGTATTCGCGGCACGGCCAATCAATCGAAAATGACTGCAGAAATGGCGCTGCGCGTGGGCATGGCTGCTGGCCGTGTGTTCACGCGGGGTGATCACCGTCACCGGGTGGTGATCGGGAAAGACACGCGCCTCTCTGGCTACATGATTGAGAACGCTTTGGTGGCTGGCTTTACCTCTGTAGGGATGGATGTCTTTCAGTTTGGCCCGTTGCCGACGCCTGCGGTGGCGATGCTGACGCGCTCCATGCGCGCAGACCTTGGGGTGATGATTTCTGCGTCCCACAATTCCTACGAAGACAATGGCATCAAGCTCTTCGGGCCTGATGGCTACAAGCTGTCTGATCTTGTGGAACATGAGATTGAGCGGCGTATGGACAATGGCATCATGGACCATTTGGCCCCGCCGGAAGCTATTGGCCGTGCAAAGCGTATTGAAGATGCCCAAGCGCGCTATATTGAATTTGCAAAGCGCACTTTTCCGAAGCACCTGAGTCTGGACGGTTTGCGCATTGTTGTCGATTGCGCCCATGGCGCTTCCTACAAGGTCGCGCCGACGGCTCTGTGGGAGCTGGGCGCGGAAGTCGTCACCGTTGGTGTTGATCCTGATGGTACGAACATTAATTCAGGTTGTGGATCAACAGCGCCAGAGCGCATGTGTGAGCTGGTGCGGGAGCGCCGTGCAGATATTGGGATCGCTCTGGATGGGGACGCGGACCGTTTGATTGTCTGTGATGAAAAGGGCGAGATTGTTGACGGTGACCAGATTATGGGTCTCGTGGCGCAATCCTGGAAAGAGTCTGAGATGCTTACTGGGCCTGGCATTGTCTCCACGGTCATGTCGAATTTGGGTCTTGAACGGTATCTGCAGGGTATTGGCCTGGAGCTTGCGCGGACGCAGGTCGGAGACCGCTACGTCGTCGAGCATATGCGCGCAAATGGCTTCAATGTCGGTGGTGAGCAATCCGGCCATATTGTGCTGTCTGATTTCGCGACCACGGGTGACGGTTTGATTGCCGGGCTGCAGGTGCTGGCTGTATTGCAGTCAACAAACAAGCCTGTGAGCGAGGCCTGCAATCTATTTGATCCAGTGCCTCAGCTTCTGAAGAATGTTCGCTTCAAGTCAGGTGCGCCGCTTGAGTGTGCGAATGTGCAGGACGCTATCAAAGAGGGCGAAGGACGCCTCGGTGAGAGCGGACGGATTGTTGTGCGGAAATCAGGCACCGAGCCATTGATCCGCGTGATGGCAGAAGGCGACGATGAGGGACTCGTTGCAAATGTTGTGGGCGATATCACAGCGGCCATCGCAGACGCGGCTGCCTGACCTCCATGAATGACAATGATAGTGCCCCTGGCCCGCTCATGGGACGGGTGTTGATTGTTGCTGGATCTGACAGCAGCGGCGGCGCAGGCATTCAAGCAGACATCAAAACAGTGACCATGTTTGGCGCTTATGCAGCAACGGCTGTGAGTGCCATCACGGTTCAGAACACGTTGGGCGTTTCTGATGTGCTCCCGCTTGAGCCCGATATCATTGTTCGGCAGATGCAGGCTGTTCTTGATGATATCGGCGCGGATGTTGTGAAAACCGGCATGCTGCATTCGACCGCCGTGATTGAAGCGGTCTCGCAAGAGCTGGATGTCCGTTCAGACCTGAAGCTTGTTGTCGATCCGGTGATGGTGGCGACCAGTGGTGATCCGCTGTTGCAAGAGGATGCCATGATCGCGCTTCGGAACCTCCTGGTGCCGGCGGCGACGATTTTGACACCCAATATGCCCGAAGCTGCGCGTCTAACGGGACAGAGTGTTGAGACGCTGGATGATCAAAAACGGGCGGCTGATGCGCTTATGGGGCTGGGCCCCCGTGCCGTCCTGGTGAAGGGGGGACACGGTGAAGGCACCGATGTGCATGATGTGCTTGTGACCGAGGATAGCATTGAGGTGATGTCGAGCCCGCGCATTGACACCCTCCACACCCATGGCACGGGATGCACGCTGGCCTCAGCGATAGCGGCACTGCTCTCGCAAGGGGCACCGATGCGCGAGGCTGTCTCCATTGCTCGGGATTATGTGCATGAGGCGATTGCAACCGCGCCTGGTCTTGGCAAAGGCCACGGCCCCCTCAATCACCTGCATCCGTTTCAGCAATCAGAGTGACCGATCCGGGTTAGACGGAACGACTGGCACGGGCAGGTGCCTTCTCCAATAAGTGAGCCAGTTTGGCTAAGGCCTGTTCCAGTGTTTTGCGATCCGGGGCTGCACCGAGCGCAAGGCGTACATGGTTTGCCCCTGCTTCGTTTGATCTGGCCTCATGAGCAGAATGGGCGGCAAAATGATTGGACGGAGACACCAAAACGCCGTCTGCTTCTGCTGCTGCAACAAACTGATCCGGCGTCCAGGTCTTGGGTAGCGGCAGCCAGAAATGGGGCGCATAGGACTTATCGCTGCCGCCAGATTTTCCAAGGATGGTGCGCGTCTGTTTTTGACGGGCCGCAACTTCTTTTGCCTGGGCTCTTGTCATGGTTTCTGCACTTCCGCTCTCAATCAGCGTGGTTGTGAGGTTGGCCATTGCTTGCGGTGGCCCCATGCCCAAGAGATGTTGCATGTCGTTCGCGGCATCGCGGAAGGTAGGTGGGCAGAGGAGGTAGCCGACGCGCAGCCCGGGTGCCACTGTCTTTGAGAGCGACGCGATATAGAGCGTCTGGTGTGGCAGGAGTTCGTGAAAGGTGCGTGGTGGTTCCGGCATCAGTGGGTCGTAGATGCCGTCCTCAATGATGGTGAGTCCATGTTTGAAGGCGGATTTGGCAATCGCTTTCCTGCGGCTCTCCGGCAGGTTGGTGCCGGTGGGGTTCTGCGCTGTGGGGGTGAGAAAAGCCGCGGCAGCCTGATGCATTTTGCAAAGTTCTTCAAAGGCTGCAGGGCGAATGCCTTCCTTGTCTGCCGGGATGGCGACAATCTGCCTGTCGGTGAGGCGCGCATAATCCAGGAATCCCGCGAAGGTGAAGGGCTCACACAGTATGGTGTCGCCGGGTTTTGTGGCGACCATCAATGCGGTCGTGAGCGCATGCTGGCCACCTGCTGTTACGATCAGGTCGTCGGGGGAGGTTGAGACACCACCGAGTTTCATGTAGGCCGCACCTGCCTGTCGATCAGCTTCTGAGCCCCCAAAGGGAATGTAGGAGAGGAACTCCGCAGCGCTGCGTTGGCCAAGCGCTGCGGCGAGGTCCACGCCTTGTCCTACATCTGCTGGAAGATTGATCCTCAGATTGACGGCGCCATCCCCCTTGCGCATTGCGGGTGAGGCGACAAAGGAGCCTTTGCCTGTGACAGCTGTCACATCGCCGCGGCGGGTCGCCAGATCGTAAGCGCGGGTGATCGTGCCAGTTGAGACGCCAAGCTCATAGGCCAGCTCGCGCTGTGGTGGCAGCCGGTCACCAATGTTCACTGTTCCATCTGTGATTGCCGCATGAAGACCGTCTGCGAGTCGTCGATAGGCGGGGCCACTTCCAGACTTCAGCGCTGTTGTCCAAAATGTCATGGTGACAATATAATGATTGTATCTGTTTTCTTCCATGCCTAAATGAGGCGTCTTGAACTGACGCGTATGGAGAATTGATATGACCGACTTCACGATGTTTCAGGTTGATGCCTTTGCTGACGGTGTGTTTGAGGGCAATCCTGCTGCTGTGGTGCCGCTTGAGCACTGGCTGTCGGATGAGCTGATGCTCTCCATTGCTGCGGAAAACAATTTGGCTGAGACGGCGTTCTTTGTTGGGGTTGGCGAGGGATATGAACTTCGCTGGTTTACGCCTGCCGCTGAGGTGCCGCTCTGTGGTCACGCAACACTTGCGTCGGCTCATGTGCTGTTTGCGCATCTGGGTTTCGCGGGCGCCGAGATTGTTTTTCAGACAAAGAGCGGGCCGCTGACCGTCGGGCGCGACAATGACCTTTATGTGATGGATTTTCCGGCAAACCCGCCAAAGCCCACCATGGTCGATGAAAAGATTGTGGACGCTCTTGGCGCGCGACCGTCCATGGTGTTGAGCGGCCATCACGTGCTGGCGGTATTTGATGACATGCGTCAGGTGGCGGCCTTGCAGCCTGACCTGGCGAAGCTGACGCGCTTTTGCAACGAGACCGGCAAAGGGCTGATTGCGACGGCGCCAGGCGATGAAACTTCCGGCTGGGATTGCGCATCGCGTTTCTTTGCGCCCCATGTGGGTATTGCCGAAGATCCTGTGACGGGATCGGCGCATACGACTATTGTTCCATTCTGGGCATCGCGTTTGAAGAAAGACGACATCGTTGCGCGCCAAATCTCCAAGCGCGGGGGCACGCTTTATTGCACCCTTAATGGTGACCGCGTCGTGATGCGCGGTCGTGCGGTAGACTATCTTAAAGGCGTGATTAGAGCGTCTCTCGTTTAAACTGAATCACGAGAAACGCTCTAGTGCCTTGTTCTGTCGCGTTTTCGAACCATAAAAGTCTGCAACTTTTATTGAAAACGCTTCACCGTCTAAGCTCTGCGAGGCCAATGCCTCCCAGGATGACGGTCAGCCCTATCATGGCGTGCAGCGTGATGGTTTCGCCGAGGAAGAGTGCGCCAATGCCGAGGGCGAGCACCGGCACCAGATAGTTGGTCATGGCCATGAAGGATGGGCCAGCGCTTTCAATCACCCGAAAATAAACAATGGTTGCATAGCCGACGGGCAGAGCGCCCAAGACCACAACGGCAATCCAGGACTGCAGGGTGATCGCGTCTATGTCGAGCGGGGCTTCTGCCCATGCAAGCGGCAGCATGATGACGCCGGCGAGACCTGTTGTCAGGCAGGCTTTTGAATAGAGCGGGGCAGGTGGCGCGCGGCGTGCGATGATTGCGTTCATGGCGAAGAAGAAGGCCGCTGCAAGCACCAGCATCTCGCCGAGAAGCGGTGTGCCTTCTGTAGATGCACCATCAAGAGCGTCCGGCCCGACGACGATGATGAGCCCAACAAGGCCGACGAAAAACCCTGCTATCCGCGTCGCCGTAAGCGTTTCGCCGGGCACAAAAATACGCGCGAGCACGAGGGTGATGAGTGGCATGATGCCAATGAGAATGGCTGACAGGCCCGATGCGATCAGGGTGATGCCCCAGGAAAGGAGGAAGAAGGGAATAAGATCCCCGCAGAGTGCAAGTGCGGTCAGCCAACCCCACATTTTTCGTGTGCGCGGGATAGGTTCGCGATTGATCATCATGAAAGGCGCAAGCACGGCAGCAGATACGAGCATTCGGATCGCAACGGACCAGGCCGGGCTCATCGTGGCCACAGCGAGATCGGTTAGCGCAAATGCGCCTCCCCAAAGAACAGCCAGCAGCGCCAGGTCGCGATAGTCGGCGCGCGTGTGCTGGCGGAGACTCACAGAACCGCCTGCAAAGCCGCAAACAGGCGGTCCACGTCTTCGTCACTATTGTAGAGGTGCGGCGTGACCCGCATGGAAGTGCCGCGCAGGCTTACATAGACATGTTGCTTTGCGAGTTGTTCCAGCAGACCGTCTGGCACCCCACCTGGAAAACGCACACCAAGGAAATGCGGTGCTCTCAATTCAGGTGCTGACACCGTAAGGCCCAGTTTGCTTGCCCGTTCTGCAATGGTGTTGGTTTTTGTCTGCAGAGTGGCCGCGATGTTGTCGACACCCCAGTCTGCAATCTGTTGCAATGCTGCCTGGGTCATCGACATGAGCTGAAAATTGGCGCGTTCGCCCATGTCATAGCGCCGTGCGCCTGGTTGGTAGTCGTCTTCATAATCGACCAGTCCGGCGAAATTCTCTGAGCCTTTTCGGTTCAGCCAGTTTTCTTCAAGAGGTCGTCCGTCCCGCCATTTGGGGGCGACATAGAGAAAGCCCATGGCGTAGGGACCGAGCAGCCATTTATAGGTGGGGGCCACCATGAAGTCTGGTTTGATCAGGTTGAGGTCGAGAGGCATAGCGCCCAGGGATTGAGACACATCGAGAACAAGGGCAGCGCCGACCTTTCGCGCCTTTTTTGAAACCATTGCCAGGTCGATGAGTGCGCCATCTGTCCAGTGGCAGTGGGGCAGGGCAACAATGTCTGTTCGCTCGGTAATTGCGTCCAGGATTGCGGGCGTCCAATCGGGACCGTTCGGCGTTTCAGCAGGGGAGGCGACTGTTCTGATATGTGCGCCCTGTTCGTCCGCTGCTCTTTGCCAGGCGTAAATGTTTGACGGAAACTGCTCGGCGAGCACCAGGATTTCCTGGCCTTCACCAACGGGAATGTTGTTGGCGGCGATGGCTATGCCGTAGGAGGCGGCGGGCACAAAAGAAATGGCATCCGGATCAGCGCCAATCACATGGGCAAAGAGGCTGCGGGTTGCTTCGGACTCGGTGAAAAAATCCTCTGAACTTGTGCCCCAAGGCTGTGTTTTTGATGCGACGGCCTCACCGCCCGCAGCCGCTGCGCTTTTGAGCAGCGGCGACATGTAAGCGCAGTTCAGGTAGGCGATGTGATCTGGAATGTCGAAGAGGGAACGCTGATTGGAGATCAACGCGGGAAGGTGGGTGTGCATGTTTGGGTCCGACTCAATTCCCGCTGATATGTGCGGGATGGTCGCAGCGTCGCCCGAACCGTATTTTGGTTCAATGTTTTTCGAGCAATGGTTCCGGGTTTAGGCAAGCGCCGCGAGATCGATATTGGCGCGTTCCAGCTCGGCCCCTAAAAGCGCAATCGATAGAGCGATGCCTTTGTCGCAACTGCGCCAGCTTTTGTCTCCCGCACGGGGGACCGGGATATTGTTCTCCATGCAGAAGCGCACGAGAATGTCGATGACGTCATGAGACTCAATGGTGAAGGTCATTTTATTGATGGTTGACCCCCCTTTGATGTTCACGGTGACATCCAGCGTTCCATTGTCGCCAGCTCCCCATTTGACAATCTCACCTGTGGGAAGGAAATCGACATGGGTGCGTCTGAAGGAATTCAAGCTCGACGTGAACTCCTCATCAGACAAAACGATCTGTCGCAACTCGCTGGCCATTGCACACTCCCTTGACCTAAAGGTCATAGAACTTTCTATCTCGCAATATTGAGTTCAATATCTTTTCAACTTGTTAAGCCCTTGATTTTCTTAAAACTTTAACGGTGTTGGCGTGAATTTCTCTGCTGCGGCGCAAAGGCATTTGACAGGGAGAACGCACACGCCTATATCGGCGGTGGGCCACCTCTCCCCACCGAGAGGCGACTATCTGTGAGGATAGATACAGATAATGACAAAGACTGCTGCGCCGGCAATGCGTCCGGCTAATCCTAATTTTTCATCCGGGCCATGCGCTAAGCGGCCGGGGTGGACCCTCCAAAATCTTGAAAATGCCTGTCTTGGCCGGAGCCACCGCTCTAAGCCAGGGAAGGCGAAATTGGCGCAAGCGATTGACCTGACACGGTCCGTTCTCGGCGTGCCTGACGATTACAAGATCGGCATTGTGGCCGCATCTGACACGGGCGCTATGGAAATGGCCATGTGGTCGCTTCTTGGCGAACGCGGCGTCGACATGATGGCCTGGGAGAGCTTTGGCTCTGGCTGGGTAACCGATGTTGCCAAGCAGCTGAAACTCGACGACGTGCGCAAGCTTGAAGCGGGCTACGGCGACTTGCCAGATCTTGGCGCTGTCGATTTTGCTCGTGATGTGGTGTTCACCTGGAACGGCACAACGTCGGGCGTTCGGGTTCCAAACGGCGACTGGATCGATGCCGACCGCACAGGTCTCACAATTTGTGATGCAACCTCTGCAGCGTTCGCGATGGACCTGCCTTGGACCAAGCTCGATGTCACCACCTTCTCCTGGCAGAAGGTGATGGGCGGCGAAGCTGCTCATGGCATCATCATTCTCAGCCCGCGGGCTGTTGCGCGCCTTGAGAGCTACACGCCAGCCTGGCCGCTGCCAAAGATCTTCCGTCTCACTAAAGGCGGGAAGCTGATTGAAGGCATCTTCAAAGGCGAAACCATCAACACGCCATCCATGCTCTGCGTTGAGGATTATCTCGACACGCTCAAATGGGCTGAGTCGATTGGTGGTTTGAACAGTCTCATTGGCCGCGCGGAAGCAAACCTTGCTGTCCTCGCCGACTGGGCCTCCCAGACGGAATGGGTCGACTTTTTGAACACAGACGTTGCGACGCGCTCTTGCACGTCGGTCTGTCTCAAAGTGGTAGATCCTAAAGTCACTGCGTTGCCGGACGACGTGCAGGCAGCCATTGCCAAGAAGATTGGCTCCCTTCTGGATAGCGAAGGTGTCGCGTATGACATTGGCGCCTATCGGGATGCACCAGCTGGTCTTCGTATCTGGGCAGGGGCGACGATCGACGTCTCCGACATGCAGGCGCTGACGCCGTGGCTCGATTGGGCCTTTGCGGAAGCCTGCGCGGAACTGGTTCCGGCCTGAGCTTGATTTTCGGGGAGCGGCTGTGCTGCTCCCCCATTCACCTTTCCCCCTTTATTTTCTATTTCGCATTCAGGAGACAATCTGATGCCGAAGGTCCTTATTTCCGACAAGATGAGTCCCGCTGCTGCGCAGATCTTTAAAGATCGTGGCGTGGAGGTGGATGTGATTACCGGTCTCGACCGGGATGAACTGATCAAGATTATTGGCGACTATGATGGCGTTGCCATTCGTTCTGCGACCAAATTGACGCCGCCCGTCATTGAAGCCGCAAAAAACCTGAAAGTGGTTGGTCGCGCGGGTATCGGCGTCGACAATGTTGATCTGCCTGCTGCAACAGCTGCCGGTGTGATCGTTATGAACACGCCGTTTGGTAATTCCATCACTACGGCAGAACATGCGATCTCCATGATGGCGGCTCTGGCCCGCCAGATCCCGGAAGCCAATGCCTCAACCCATGAAGGCAAGTGGGAAAAGTCCAAGTTCATGGGTGTTGAGCTCACCGCCAAAACCCTCGGCGTGATTGGCTGTGGGAATATCGGTTCGATTGCTGCAGACCGGGCGCTGGGCCTGCGTATGAAAGTGATCGCGTTTGACCCGTTCCTTACGCCGGAGCGGGCCGCAGATATCGGTGTTGAGAAAGTTGAGCTTGATGATCTCCTCAAGCGGGCAGATTTCATCACGCTGCACACGCCCCTCACTGACAAAACACGCAACATCCTCGACGCTGGTGCCTTTGCGAAAATGAAAGACGGCGTGCGCATCATCAATTGCGCGCGTGGTGGTCTCATCGTTGAAGCTGACCTCAAAGCGGCTCTGGAAAGCGGCAAGGTGGCAGGGGCGGCGCTGGACGTGTTTGAAGAAGAGCCAGCGAAAGAGAACGCGCTCTTTGGCATGGCGAATGTGATCTGCACCCCGCATCTGGGTGCCTCAACGTCTGAAGCCCAGGAAAATGTGGCCCTTCAGGTGGCGGACCAGATGGCGGATTATCTGCTGACCGGTGCGGTGACCAACTCCATTAACGTGCCGTCCATCACAGCAGAAGAAGCGCCGAAGCTTGCGCCTTATGTGACGCTTGCTGATCAGCTCGGCTCCTTTGCCGGACAGCTCACCGAGACAGGCATTGAAGAAGTCATCATCGAGTATGAAGGCGAAGTTACTGAGCTCAACACAAAGGCACTCACGAACGCCGCCCTTTGCGGACTTCTAAAGCCGCTACTGTCTGACGTGAACATGGTCTCCGCACCTGTCATCGCAAAGCAGCGGGACATTGAAATCACGGAAGTGAAGCGGGAAGAGCCCCGCGGGGCTTTTGAGACCTATATCCGCCTTACCGTGAAGACGGAACGTCAGGAACGCTCTGTTGCTGGGACGATCTTCTCTGATGGCAAGCCGCGCCTTATCCAGGTGAAGGGCATCAATATGGAAGCTGAGCTTTCGCCGCACATGCTCTATGTCACCAATGAAGACAAGCCAGGCTTTATCGGCGCACTCGGCACGGTGCTTGGGAATTCGGGCGCGAATATCGCCAATTTCCGTCTCGGTCGCGATGAGCAGGGGGGTGACGCCATTGCCCTTATCGATCTCGATCAGGACCTGTCAGAAGACTGTCTGAAAGCTGTGGAAGCGATTCCCCATGTGAAGCAAGCAAAAGCGCTGGCTTTCTAATCGCTCACGGTAGATGCGCTTTGCGCATCACCTGCGCGGGCGCGGCCTGCCCGGCCGGGCCACGGTCGCGGCCTTGAAGAACCCATCAAATGAAAAGGCCCCCTCGTGGGGCCTTTTTTTGTTGGCGGCGCGGTGTTCGGAGTGTTTGTTTACTCCTAGGTGCTTTCATTTGAGGAGTGGCAACTGATGGGATGCATTTCTGAATGGCTCTTTTCGTTGTTTGTCGTTGGCGCCCTGTGCTGGACGGCAATGATGTACGTTTACTCTGATGGGAAAATGTTTTTGATTTCCCGCAGTGATGATTCACCCGAAAAGAAGGCGCACATACGCAAGCTGGGCTTTTCCTTCGTCGCTTTGATTTTCGTTGGGGTGCTCGCGTTGATATCGAATAACGCTTAGTGCTGAAGAGGGAGGGGTGTCGGACCGTAACGGGATGGCATTGGGCGCGTTTCTGCTTCCCATCTGCCCTCCAAACGGGTAAAAGCTATGAAAGTCCCCAGCCGGAAATGGCGCGGGGGCTTTCTTTGTGTTTAAGGCGCTGAAACTTCCCTGTTTTGGGCCAAAAATCGGTGATTCTCATGGCGAATGTAGCGGTCGTCGGCTCCCAATGGGGCGACGAAGGCAAGGGCAAGATTGTGGATTGGCTCTCAGAGCGTGCAGACGTGGTCGTGCGCTTTCAGGGAGGCCACAATGCCGGCCATACGCTCGTCATTGATGGGGTGACCTATAAGCTCTCGCTGCTGCCGTCGGGTATTGTGCGGGGCGGCAAAATGTCCGTGCTGGGCAATGGGGTGGTGATTGATCCCTGGGCGCTGGTAGCGGAAATCGCGAAGCTTGCTGAGCAAGGCGTTATCGTGACACCTGAGAATTTGAAGATCGCCGAAAACGCGGTTCTTATTCTGCCGGTTCACGCTGAATTGGATGTCATTCGCGAAACGTCCAACAAAGGCACGAAGATCGGCACGACCAAGCGGGGCATTGGCCCGGCTTATGAAGACAAGGTGGGGCGCCGCGCGATCCGCGTGATGGATCTGGCTGACCCCTCTACTTTGCCGGACAAGGTGGAGAAGCTTCTGCACCACCACAATGCGCTGCGCCGGGGTCTTGGTAAGGACGAGCTGGAGGCGCAACCTATTCTGGATGCCCTTACCGACGTTGCGCCCAAAATTCTGCCGCACATGGACACAGTCTGGCGTTATCTCGCGCAGGCACGGAAAGACGGCAAGCGCATCCTTTTTGAAGGGGCGCAAGGCACGCTTCTGGACATTGACCACGGGACCTATCCGTTTGTGACCTCGTCCAATGTGGTTTCAGGTCAGGCGGCAACGGGCTCCGGCATGGGGCCATCTGCCGTGGAATATGTGCTGGGCATCACCAAGGCCTACACCACCCGTGTGGGTGAAGGGCCTTTCCCGACTGAGTTGGAAGATGAAGACGGTCAACGCCTTGGCGAGCGCGGCCATGAGTTTGGTGTCGTCACCGGGCGCAAACGCCGCTGCGGTTGGTTTGATGCGGTGCTGGTCAATCAGTCGCTCAAGACCAATGGCATGCAGGGCATTGCACTTACCAAGCTTGATGTGCTCGACGGGTTTGAAAAGATCAAAATCTGTGTGGCCTATGAGCTTGATGGCGAGCGGATTGATTATCTGCCAGCCACACCTGCGTTGCAGGCGCGGATCAAGCCTATCTATGAAGAAATGGACGGCTGGACCGAAACCACCTTTGGTGCGCGCAGCTGGGCAGACCTGCCTGCAGCAGCGGTCAAATATGTGCGTTATGTGGAAGAGCTTATTGAGTGCCCTGTGGCACTTCTCTCAACCTCGCCAGAGCGGGACGACACGATCCTGATGCACGACCCGTTCGCGGATTAAAGCCCGAAGCGCGTAGCGGCGTTTTTGAGGCTCGGCCAACGTCTGTCCCCGGCACGGATGTTGGCGCGTTTACGTGTTTCCCACTGGCCTTTGACACCCTGCGAATAGTTCAGGAAGAGCCGTCCGTCTTCAACTGTCCACGCGGTCGGGATGGCGGATTGCAGGTAGCCTTTGCTTACGGCCCATGCGCAGAGCCCTTCATAGGCTGGCGCGTAGCTTTCAGGACTGGCGGCAAAGAGGTCTCTGTGGCGCTCATTGGTGAACAGCCAGCGTTTTCCATTCCAAACATGGCTGATGTCATCAACACCTTCTTCCGCGCGGCCGACCTCGAAGTAAGAGACGGTGTCATATCCCTGAAGGGCGAGGGGCTGCGTGGTTTGCGCGTGGCTCAGCTGGTTGATGGCCAGGAGGACGAACCCAGCCAGGATGGAAAGTGTCCCAATGCCAATTGTCTTTATCATGGTCCAAATCTGGGAAGAAAGAGCGTCGCAAGCAAATCACAGGCTTTAACGAGCCCGTGAGCGGTCCTTCATGAACTGTGTATGATGGTTTTCACGTGACGGGGGACATGGTGGAAACGATTTACGACTGGCTGCTTTTGGCCATGTTTGCGAGTGCTGCAGGTGTTGCACTTCAAGGCTTGGTGTTTCCGAACCCGCTGGGGCGGCATTACACGCCCGGCTGGTGGGCGATCAAGGCCCGGACCGGTTGGCTTGCGATGGAGATCCCAGCGGCACTTGCCTGTTGCGGGTTTTACCTCTGGTTGGCGCTTGCTTATTCCTGGCCTGCGATTTTCTGCGTCCTGATGTGGCAGGTGCATTACATCCATCGTGGTTTCATTTTTCCGTTTCGGCTGAACAGTGGCGATAAGCCGTTCCCGCTCATCGCGGTGCCGTTGGCGATCTTCTTCAACACAATGAACGGGTTCGTAAATGGATGGGCCTTGGGACATGCCGACCATCTGCAACAAATAGCCTGGTTTGGCGATCCGCGTTTCTGGATCGGGCTTGGTGTGATGGTCGCCGGGCTCTATGTGAACCTGCGGGCGGATACGATGCTTATTCACCTCAGAGATGATGGCAGTGAGGGGTACAAAATTCCCCGTGGATTTCTGTTTGAGAAAGTCACGGCGCCCAACTATCTGGGCGAGATGATGATCTGGGCAGGCTTTGCCTGCATGAGCTGGACCCTTGCAGGGCTTGCCTTCGCGCTCTTTACCGTCGGGTACATGATCCCGCGGGCGCTTACCCATCATCGCTGGTACAAAGAAGAATTCCCCGATTATCCGGTAGATCGGAAGGCGATATTGCCCTGGCTTATCTAGTTAGAGGAACAGATCCGCGCCGACACCCAAAAGCCCGACCATCGAAATCTGCCAGATCAGCGTGCGGACCCAGGGCAGGCCGATGGCATAGGCGGGTAGGTAACCGACCCGCGCCCAGAAATAGACTTGGGCTCCCCAGGCGCTCCACCAGCCGTTTTCGTTCAACACATGCACCATGAGGATGAGGGCTGCGAATATCGCGAAGGTTTCGTTGAAGTTCTGCTGCGCGCGGACAAAGCGTCCGGCGAGGCCCGTGGCCGGGCGGTGCTCATCCCTTGGCCCGACAGTGTATTTGTTTCCCTCCTGGCCCTTATAGGCAAAGCTCGACGCGCTTAGGTGCGCAATGCCGAGCACGCAGGACCAGAAGAGCATCCAGAGTTCAAGGGTCATCAGTGTTGCCTTGAGATGCAGTAAGGCGGTGCCAGGGCTCGGCTTGGTCGCCGCCTTACCGGGGTTAGAATGCCTGGATCAGGATCATGACAGTGCCGATGACGCCTGCAAAATAGGCCAGTGTCCGCAGTCCCAGGAGCGTTATGCCAGCCACATAGATGATCGCGTGAGCCACTCGGCCCGCGAGGAATATCTGAGCGCCGAGCACCGTCATGTCATTGCTGATGCCGGACAGGCTCACCGGCAAGAGAATGGCAGCGAAAATGACCGTATTTTCCAGGTGGTTCATGTAGCAGCGTTTCGCCCGCGCGCCCCAGCCCTCCAGATTGGCGGCTTCGTCACGATTGCCAAAGCCCCACGGCATGCCCATGGCCATGATTCCCGCATTCGCAGCCATCACGACAAGCACGAGTAAAAGCACGCCACTCCACATCAGCATGGATAGTTCTACAGACATTGGGTTCCCTCTCTCTTGGTTTGGCCGTTTTTACGCCCGGTTGCGGAGGAATCATGCCTGCCTTCGACCTGTTTGGCGAGAGGGCGGGGCAAACGGTCCGGACATCAAAGAAAAATTGGCCCGCAATTTCGAATCGACCTGCTCTGGCTTTGACGGTTTCGCGTGAAAAGTGCACACTCTCCTCATCCGAGGGGTGTCTGCTTTTATGTGTTTGGAGCGGGCTGAGATGGCCAGGTGGCTAGACCCTTAGAACCTGATCCGGGTCATGCCGGCGAAGGGACGGAGTAGCTGTTTAGTTTCAAGCTGCGGTCTTTCGCTCGACTGACCTCTTTGTTTAGAGAGGACATCGAAATGAATATGCACGCCAAACCCAATGTCACGACGGGGCCCCTGCCTGCGTCGACCAAGGTCTTCACCACACCTGAGAGTGCGCCTGATGTGAAAGTTGCGCACCGGGAAATTGAGCTTCACCCGTCCGCCATGGAACCGCCGGTCCGTGTCTATGATACGTCGGGGCCATATTCGGACCCTAATGCGACCATCGACCTTGAAAAAGGTCTGCCGCGGCACCGCACCCAATGGGTTGAAGAGCGGGGCCATGTGGTCTCCTATGAAGGGCGCGATGTGCGCCCGGAAGACAATGGAAACGTGGGTGAGAACCATCTCGCCCGCGCCTTCCCGGTCACCAACCGCCCTTTCAAGGGTGACGGGACCGGGCCTGTCACACAGTTTGAATTTGCGCGCGCCGGCATCGTTACCAAAGAGATGATCTATATCGCGGAGCGGGAAAATCTCGGCCGCAAGCGTGCTGTTGATAATGCGGGCCACAAGATTGCCGAGGGTGAGAGCTTTGGCGCAGACGTGCCTGAATTTGTGACACCTGAATTTGTGCGCCAACAGGTGGCGGATGGTCTGGCGATTATCCCCGCCAACATTAATCACCCAGAGCTTGAGCCGATGATTATCGGCCGTAATTTCCTGGTGAAGATCAATGCCAATATTGGGAACTCCGCTGTCTCCTCGTCGGTTGCTGAAGAAGTCGACAAGATGGTCTGGGCGACGCGCTGGGGCGCGGACAATGTGATGGACCTCTCCACCGGTCGGAACATTCACAACACGCGGGAATGGATCATTCGCAACTCGCCTGTGCCGATTGGCACGGTGCCGATCTATCAGGCGCTGGAGAAAGTTGATGGTGTTGCCGAAGACCTTACCTGGGAAATCTATCGCGATACGCTGATTGAGCAGGCGGAGCAGGGCGTTGATTATTTCACGATCCATGCGGGCGTGCGTCTGGCCTATGTGCCCATGTCTGCGAAGCGGGTGACGGGCATCGTCTCTCGCGGCGGATCCATCATGGCGAAGTGGTGCCTGAGCCATCATAAGGAGAGCTTCCTCTACGAACATTTCGAAGAGATTTGCGACATCATGCGCGCCTATGACGTGTCTTTCTCGCTCGGCGATGGATTGCGTCCGGGCTCGATTGCGGACGCCAACGATGAAGCGCAGTTTGCGGAGCTCGAAACCCTTGGTGAGCTCACCAAGATCGCCTGGGACAAAGGTTGTCAGGTGATGGTCGAAGGCCCGGGCCACGTGCCCATGCATAAGATCAAGGTGAACATGGACAAGCAGCTGAAAGAGTGCGGCGGTGCGCCCTTCTATACGCTTGGGCCCCTCACCACGGACATTGCGCCGGGCTATGATCACATTACGTCGGGCATTGGGGCGGCGATGATCGGTTGGTTTGGCTGTGCCATGCTCTGTTATGTGACACCGAAAGAGCATCTCGGTCTGCCAGACCGGAATGATGTGAAAGAGGGTGTGATCACCTACAAGATCGCGGCGCATGCGGCAGACTTGGCCAAGGGACACCCGGCAGCACAGATGCGTGATGATGCATTGTCACGGGCGCGGTTTGAGTTCCGCTGGGAAGATCAGTTCAATCTGGCGCTTGATCCTGAGCGGGCGAAGGACTTTCACGATCAGACCCTACCGAAGGACGCGCATAAGACCGCGCATTTCTGTTCCATGTGCGGGCCGAAATTCTGCTCCATGAAAATCACGCAGGAAGTGCGCGACTATGCCGAAAGCGGCATGGCGGAAATGTCTGACCAGTTCAACAATTCCGGCGGCAAGCTCTATATGGAAGAGGGCGATGTGGAAGCCCTGAAGCGCTCAAACAAGGCGCTCGGGAGTGCAGCTGAGTAGGCGCTGTCGTCCATCAGGAGAATCAAGAAGGCGGGGCAGAACCCCGCCTTTTTTGCGCCTAAACAAAAGGATTGGTTTACAGAAAAAGATTGATTTTCTCAGCGTTTCCGGGCTTTCTGTGAGTATCGGGGAAGTGTGTGAGGGTGTGCCAGTGTTCAGTCGTGTCTTTTTGAGTGCTGCTCTTGTGATGAGCGGTCCGGTTTCTGCAGTTGCTGCGGAGGGGGAGAAATGGACCCCTTATGTGGATGTTGAGGGGAAGCTCGGCACAGACCGGAATCTTGGCGAAGTGGGGCTCTTTGTGCCGCTTGGCCAATCGCAGGACAGTCTTCTGTTTGGCAACCTGATTACGCGCTTTGACGATCAGGACAGTTTTGAAGGCAATGTGGGCCTTGGCTATCGCGAGATTGTCGATGGCTCTTACATCCTGGGCGGCTATGCCTATTTCGACCGCCGGAAAAGTGCGAGCAACAATTACTTCAATCAAGTTATGGCGGGCGCAGAGTTCATGACGGATGTCTGGACAGTGCGTGGCAATGGCTATTTTGCGGATAATGATCTGGCGCCCACGGGCGGGGGTGTTGTCAGCCAGACCGGCACACAGATTTTTGTGCAGTCCAATCTGGAAGGGGCGCTCTCGGGGTTTGATGCGGAAGTTGGGCGTGTCATTCCGCTTGGGCTGGATGATGTGACGCTTACCGGATTTGCCGGTGGCTTCCATTTCGGTCGGTCCGGGTTTGAGGATGTGTCGGGGCCAAGGGGGCGCGCGGAACTCTCCTTCAACAATCTCTGGGATACAGTGCTGCCGTCCGGCACGCAGCTGCGCTTTGGCGCGGAAGTTCAGCATGATGATGTGCGCGACACGCAGGGGTTCCTCTCTGCGCGTCTGCGTGTGCCGCTTTTTGGTAGTGCGTCCAGTTCCAACTTAAGCGTGCTTGATCAGCGCATGGTGGACCCGGTGGTCCGCGACATTGACGTCGTCGCTGGCGGGACCATGAGCGCGCCCGTTGCTCCTATATTCCAGGGAGCACCTGTGCAGGGGGCTGCGATTGTCGATGGAAACGATGATCTTGGTACAGCGCTGAATGCCGTTGGGCCGGGCTCTATTGTCGTTGTGGACGGCTCGAACGGACCGGTAACAAGTGCGACTGGTGCGATCGTGCAGTCAGGTCAAGTCGTTGTTGGAGCGCAGAACGCGCAGTTCCAGCTTGTTGATCCAACTACAGGTCAACCAATCACTTGGCAGCCTACTCCAAACGGTGTGCGTCCGACGATCCAAGGTGTGTTCCTAACCCTTCCTGAAGATGCGGGTGTTTCAGGAGTGGACTTTTCTTCGAGTTTTGTGATCCCGGCGGGCGGCGTATTCGGATCAATCGGAAATATTGTGGATTCGAGTTTCTCAGGGAATCTTTTTGCAGTTCAACCGGTTGTGCCAGCAGCTTGTACAAACTTGGCAAACAACCTTGTGCCTCTCTTGAATTCGAGCTTTGCCCCTGGAGGTTCGTTGGCGCCCGGTACACCGATAACGTTTGGTGCAGGGGGAAATGGGCAACTCCTCACGCAACTCAATCTTCAGTTGACGCAAGCTCAGACGCAGAGCTGCATTCCGTAAGCCTACCCCGTCACCGCTTGCACCAGCATCACGAGCGCGATGAGGGTGAGAAGCGTCAGTGCGATGGGCTTGTAGTGATGGTCGCCCATTCGGTGAAAGGCCCAGCTGCCCATAATGTTTGACAGGAAGAGCGCCGGGCTCAGCATGAAGGCGAGCAGGAGCGTCTCATAGGGCACGATGCCGGCGATGAGCCCGATGCTGAGCGTCGTCACACTCGTCAAAGAGAAATACATGAACATGGAGGCGCGTGCGGCCTCCGGCGTGCTGGCGCGGCCGAGGAAGTAGACCAGCACTGGTGGGCCTGCCATGGCCGTGCTGCCGGCAAGCAGGCCTGACGTCCCTCCAATGCTGAGCGTGACAGGCAGCGGCAGTTTGGCAGGCAGCACAAACCCGCTTGCCATGAGTGCCACAGCGCCCAGGAGTGCCACGGAAATCAGGATGCGCAGGCTGTCGGCATCCAATATATCCAGCAGATAGACTCCGAACGGAGCCGCGAGGATCGCCATGGGTAGGATCAGACGGATGGAGTGCCAGTCGGCTTTCTTGCGCACCTTTGGCAGCATTTGAAGGCCGCTCAGCATTTCGAGCAGCAGCGCCATTGGGACCGCCGCTACAGGCCCCACAATAAGCGCCAGGAGCGGCACCAGCGCCATGGCGAAGCCAAAGCCCACGAAAGCGCGGAGCAGGCCTGAAAAGAATACGGCCGCTGCTGCCAGCGCCATATCCGGCGCTGTCAGGGTGGCGTCAGCAAAAAGGAAGAGAAACTCAGACATACGTGAAGACTGGTGGCCGTTTGCTTGGGATACATCAACAGGGTGTGAGAGGGGTAGCATAAGAGCTATGCTGGCTTACATAATAAAGCATGCCCGTTCTTTATCAGGAGAGCCCTTATGTTTGGTCTGTCGAAAAAGTCCCAGATGCCTGATCCCGCGGATGCGCTGCCCGGCCGCGCGTTCGCGATCCCGACGGCGGAAACCCATTTCGTGAACGGCAAGCCGCTGAAAGACCCCGTTGCTGAGGGTCATGAGCAGGCCATGTTTGGTCTTGGCTGTTTCTGGGGTGCGGAGCGGAAGTTCTGGGAACTGCCCGGTGTGGAAGTCACTGCGGTTGGGTATGCGGCGGGCTATACGCCGAATCCGACCTATGAAGAAGTCTGTTCCGGCAGCACCGGGCATAATGAAGTTGTGCTGGTGACGTTCGACCCCAGCCAAGTCACCTATGACACGCTGCTTAAAACCTTCTGGGAAGCGCATAACCCGACGCAAGGGATGCAGCAGGGCAATGACAAGGGCACGCAATATCGCTCCGGCATCTATACCTATTCAGCTGAGCAAAAGGCTGCGGCGGAGGCCTCCAAGGTGGCTTATGGCAAGAAGCTCCTCGCGGAAGGCTATGGTGCCATTACAACCGAAATTCTGGAAGCGCCTGAATTCTTTTATGCCGAGGACTATCACCAGCAATATCTGGCCAAAGTGCCGAACGGCTATTGCGGTCTTGGCGGTACCGGTGTGAGTTGCCCGATTGGTGTGGGGGTCGATGCTGGTGTTGACGCGGCGGAGTAACCGCCGCGCCGCGCTCAAGCCGAAGCCTGTTGTTCGCCTGCCTGTTCGATCAACCGCGTCAGTGCACCGGGTTTTGAGAAATAGGCGCTGTGGCTTGCTTCCAACTCCAGCACTTCACACTGAGTTTCATCCAGCATCATCCTTTGAAGTTTCGGTGACACGGCGCGATCCTCCGTCAGCATGATGTAGGACCGGGGCACGCGGCCATAACGTTCTTCGCTCAACTCAAGCGGGGTGAAGGTAGGGGCGACCGGCTCTGGCGTCAGCAGGAGATGACAAAGTGCCACGTCATCATCGTCACAGTCGGCATAGAGTGCCTCCCTGAAGATATGCGATTGCAGCATGTCCCATCCTTCATCCGGATTTTGGTCGAGATTGGGCAAGATGAGTGATTGCTCATCCTGTAGACCATAGTCAACGACGCTCTTTCCATTGGGCACCAGGAAAGCAGCAACGTAGATCGTACGCTCAACTTTTTCGGGCCGGGCTTCGGCGACACTTGATCCTACAAGACCACCTCGACTGTGTGCGACAAGCGTGACAGGACCGTCTGCGGCGTCAATGAGATCGGTCACGGTGCCAACATAGTCTTCTGTCGTGACGTCTTTATGGTTGCCCCAGTTTTTTCCGTGGCAGGGAAGATCGGGCACATCAACTGTGTGGCCGTTGGCTTTCAGGCGGTCTGCTACTTTGTGCCAGCACCAGGCGCCATGCCAGGAACCGTGAATAAGGATGTAGTGGGTCATTGGTCTCTCCGTTTGTGAACGGAGGAGAAGATGTCAATGACGCGACAATCTTGCTCGCCGAATTCGGACTTTGCTTCAAGGAGCCATTACCCCACGACGCCGACACCGCCGGTCGCAGCGATGACCTGGCCTTGAATGAACTCGGCTTCCGGGCTCATGAGATATTCCACAAGTGAAGCATAGTCGCTGTCTTGCGACATGCGGCCGGAGGGATTGGCCTTGGCCGCTTTTTCAAACAGACGGTCGGCAGCATCCTGGCTGCCCACCATATCGGCAACGGAGGTTGTTGCGACAAGGCCTGGCGCCACGCCATTGATGCGGATGCCTTTGGGGGCCAGTTCCATCACCAGGTAGCGCAGGATGCTTTCAGCCAAGGCCTTGCCGACGCCAAGCGCCCCATAGCGGGGCTGGGGAATGCGGGCGCCGCCGCTTGTAATGAAGACAATGCTGGTGCCACGATCCATTACCGGCAGCAGTTTCTGCACGAGATAGAGCAAGGAAAGCCCGTTCGTTTCCACCGCGCGGGTGAACTTCTCCAGATCTGCATCGAGCAGGGTGGTGGGGTAGATGAGTGCGGCACTGTGTACGACGCCTGTGAGGGTTGCGCCCGTCTTTGCAACAGCCTGATGAATGGTTGCTGCACCGTCGATGGACCCAATATCCGCTTTGATGAGATGAACTTTTGCACCGACGGCCTCCAATGCCATCTGGGCGTCTTCGGCAGCGATATCGTCACTGTGATAGGCGAGGAAGGTTTCTTCTCCGCTTTTGGACAGGCGTTTGGCAATGGCCAAGCCTATGCCCTTTGTTCCCCCGGTCACCAGTATCGCCATGCTGCAGTCTCCCTGATCGCCGGGCACAAAAAAGCCCACGACCTAGTGTAAGGCCGCAGGCTTGATTTTGTTAGGGCAAGAAGCGCTCTTGCTCCCTCTGTCGCATTTCCGGACGCTGGAGTGCTTCAACTTCAGCTGGAAATGCTCTTAGTTCAGCAAATCGTCCCGTGCAGCGCGCCGCTCAGCGGCCTGTTCGCTTACCGCATCGCGCATGGCTTTTTGCAGCTTTTCAAAAGCACGCACTTCAATCTGGCGGACACGTTCGCGGCTGATGCCATATTCCTGGCTCAGGTCCTCAAGGGTTGAGGGATTATCCTTCAAGCGCCGTTCGGTGAGGATGTGCATTTCCCGTTCGTTGAGCGATTGCATCGCCGCATGCAGCATGTCGCGGCGCACATTGAGTTCTTCTTTTTCACCAAGCTCGGCTTCCTGGTCGGTGCTTTCATCGACCAGCCAATCCTGCCATTCGCCGCCGTCGGCTTCTGCGTTGCGGATTGGCGCGTTGAGGGAATTGTCCGGGCCGGACATGCGACGGTTCATATCCGTCACTTCTTTCTCCGTCACGCCCAAGCGTGTTGCGATCGTGGTGAGGTTTTCCGGCTTCAGGTCGCCTTCTTCAAAAGCCTGCAGCTGGCCTTTCACCTTGCGGAGATTGAAGAAGAGTTTTTTCTGCGCCGCAGTCGTGCCCATTTTTACGAGCGACCAGGAGCGCAGGATGTATTCCTGAATGGCTGCCCGGATCCACCACATGGCATAAGTCGCGAGGCGGAAGCCTTTCTCAGGCTCAAAGCGCTTCACGGCCTGCATAAGGCCCACATTGCCTTCGGAGATCACTTCGCCTGTTGGCAGGCCATAGCCGCGATAGCCCATGGCGATTTTTGCCACGAGACGCAGATGGCTGGTCACCATCTTCTCTGCCGCATCAGGGTCTTCATGTTCTTTGAAGCGTTTTGCCAACATGTATTCTTCCTGCGGCTCCAGCATCGGAAATTTGCGGATTTCCTGCAGATAGCGCGACAGAGACTGCTCCGGCGTAACCGCCGGCATGCGTGACGTGGTGCTTGTTGGTGTAGTCGCCATGATGACCCCCTTCAATGATGCGTACTCAGCATCTTAAGTCGTCTTCATATAGGGGGGGATTGGGGCTAAAAAAAGGGCATTCACTTATTGTTTATAGGGATTCTAAGGCTGACAGCAGGTCCGCCAGTTCCCGGGGTAAAGGGCTCTCAAAGCGCAGTTTTTCCCCAGTTTCTGGGTGTTCAAAGCCCAATAGATGGGCGTGGAGCGCCTGGCGGCCCAGCCTATCTAGAGCGCTCTTCCCGGCTTCAGAGAGCTTCACAGAGCGGTTCTTGTGTGCAGCGCCATAAACACTGTCCCCTAAGATCGGGTGGCCCAAATGGGTCATATGGACCCTGATCTGGTGGGTGCGGCCGGTTTCCAGGTGGCAGGTAACCTGGCTTACCAGCGGTTCCGGCTCTCCAAAACTTTGCGCAACTTTGTAATGGGTGATGGCTTCCCGGGCGCCCTGGGCGTCCACAGAGCGTGTGACGGTGATTTTCAGCCGATTGTGGCGACTGCGGGCAAGGGGCGCGTTCACCGTGCCTTTGCTCGGGTGTGGTTTCCCCCAAACGAAGGCGGTGTAGGCGCGCTCCAATCGTCCGTCGCGGCCGTGAATGGCAAATTGCTCCTGCAGGTTTTTCAGCGCGGCTTCTGTTTTGGCGACGACCATCAGACCGCTCGTTTCCTTGTCCAGCCGGTGAACAATGCCCGGGCGGAGCTCGGTGCCTATGCCGGTGAAGTCCGGACCGCAATGGGCAAGGAGCGCATTCACCAAAGTGCCATCAGGTGACCCTGGCGCTGGATGGACGACCAGTCCCGCCGGCTTGTCGATGACAATCAGCTGAGCATCCTCGTGCACGATGGTAAGGGGGATGTCCTCGGGCTGTGGTGTGGCGGGACCCGGTGTTGGCAGGGTGATGCTATAGGTCTCGTCCTGTTTGACCCGGTACGCGACCTCACCTATCGTCCGCTCCTCACTGGATGCGCCTTGCGTCACATGCCCTTCCTCGATCAGCGTGCGAATGCGTGACCTGCTTGGGGCAGGGTTAAGGGTTTCCAGTGCGGTTGCGAGATAGCGGTCAAGCCGGGCTCCCGCTTCCTCTTCACTGACACACACGGTGTGGCGCGTGCCGCCCGTGACATTCAAGGTTGATAAACTCATGCCGGACAATAGCGAACCTAACGGTGCCATGGAAACACCCTCCGCCACCGAAAAGGGGGCCGACACTGAAATTGGGCCCGTCACGCAAATGGAGGCTGTGAAAGAACGGCCTGTATTGTTCGCCTCTGTCATTGTGATGGGTGTGTTGATCGTTATCGGGCTGATTGTTGTGTTTGGCACGATTATCTATCGGTTGAGTTCGAGCCCAGATCCCTCCACGGTCCCAGTCCGGGGTCAGTTCGGGTCTGTGGATGTGCCTGTTGCGGAAGGCACTGCGGTTGTGCGCACAACCTTTATTGAGGACCGGCTTTCGATCGTGACCACCAACGAAGGTGTGCTTGAGGTGATCATTGTTGATACCAAGCGCGGCGTAGAGCTTGGCCGTGTTCGTCTGGTCGCTGATGGTGCGCTGTCTGGGCCAGTGGAGCCGCCCGCTGCGGAATAGGCTGCCGCCGCCCCCTAAACCAGCTTTGGCTTGCGTCTGAGCGTTCTTGATTTGCGTCTGGAATGAAAAAGGCCGCTCGCACGGGGGGAGGAGGAGTGTGCAAGCGGCCTATCAAGCCTGTGGCCTTGGGAGGAGGTAAGGCCGGGCTCTTGAGAACCTTTATCTGCTGAATATGACAAGTTGTCAACATAGAAATGGTGCGATGCAAAATAAACTGCGTACAACTTAGTAAGTATTATTCTCTTCTAAGCTATTGAAATAATTATATATTTTTTGAAACTCGTAAGAAAGACTCACAACTTTTTCTTGCAAATGCGTTGGTTTGACGCAGCGCGCTCAGGCCAAAAGGGGCGGTTTTCGCGCTCGATTTTCGTCCCCTTTGGTGGATTTGGCGGAATCAGATGTGTGTCGCCTGTTGCTCAGGTAAGCGACGGGTCTTACGGTCCCCTTGGTGGTCGATTTGGAGGAGAGATATGGCGGTAACTACCGGGAATCCGGCCACAGAAAACGGACCACAAGCGTCAGGGAATCTGACATTGGATGACCCCTGGCGGTGGATGTCCGCTGGTTGGCGCGACATGTGGGCCATGCCCGGCATTAGCCTTTTCTACGGCGTGTTGTTTGCCACCATTTCCTTGTTGTTGGCACTCTCGCTCTTTCTGGTGGAACTCAGTTCCATTGTGCTGCCTCTGGCGGCTGGCTTCATGCTGGTTGGACCTCTTTTCGCTGTTGGGCTCTATGAAGCAAGCCGACGTCTTGAAAGCGGTGAAGCGTTGAACCTGAAGGATGTCCTGCTTGTCAAAACAGCCTCCCCCGCTCAGCTCGCCTTTCTAGGAGCGCTGTTGATGCTGGCGCTTATGGCATGGATGCGGATTGCCAGTCTGTTGTTTGCCTTGTTTTTTGGCCTGGAAGGGTTTCCGCCGCTGCCTGACTTTCTGCCGACACTTGTCTTCAGCCCCTATGGTCTCGGGCTTTTGGTTGTGGGAACGGGCGTCGGTGCCCTGATCGCTTTTGCTGTCTTTGCGGTTTCTGCGCTGTCAGTGCCGATGTTGATGCATCGGGATGTGGACGCCATTAGTGCGGTTCTCGCCAGTGTCCGCGTGGTGCGTGAGAACCCGGGGCCGATGCTGTTATGGGCCTGGATCATCGCGGTGGTGATGGCGGTGGGTATGGCGACATTCTTTGTCGGCATGGTGCTGGCTTTCCCGCTCGTGGGGCATGCGACATGGCATGCCTATAGGGCGACCATTTCAGACGCAGATTAAGCGCAGCTATTGGTTTGGCGGAGTGTCGTCGTCGAAGAGGATGCGCTCTGCAGCGCCGTCCATATCGTCATACTGCCCGGATTTCAGCGACCAGAGAAAGGCGCCGAGGCCCAGCAGGCCAAGGCCCAGCGCGATCGGGATCAGAAAGATCAACGCGTCCATGGTGTGCTTCCCGACTTCAGTCCCAACCGCAGCGCGTTGAGGGTCACTATCAATGATGATGATGACATGGCAATAGCTGCGACGAGCGGCGTGACAAATCCCATTACCGCAAGGGGGACGGCGATGAAATTGTATCCGATTGCCAGTCCGAAATTCTGAAAGACAAGTCTGCGAGAGCGGGTGGCTGTGTTGAGCGTATCTGCAACAGCGCCGAGATGTGTGCCCTGGAAGACAAAGTCAGCGGCTGTCTGGGATATGTCGGCAGCACTTGCCGGCGACATGGAGACGTGAGCTGCTTTCAACGCAGGCGCATCATTTAGGCCGTCGCCAACCATGAGGATTGTTTTACCAGCCTTGGTCATGGTGTCGATCTTGGTGATTTTGTCTGCTGGGGTTTGTTCTGCTGCCCAGTTGGTAATGCCAAGGTCATCAGCGACAGATTTCGCAACAGGCTTTTGATCGCCGGACAAGAGAACCACGTTGTAGGTCTTGCTCAGATGATTGACGACTGCTTTTGCATCTTCGCGGAGCAGGTCCGCGAAAGTGAATTGGATAGGTGCGTCTGTTCCGCTGCGGAGCCAAAGCTCCGGGCCGGATGCAGATGGGCCATTTGCGTCGGTCCACACCCTGCTGCCGAGCCGTACTGTTTTACCATCTTCCTCGCCTTCAATCCCAAAACCGGGTGTTTCGGTGATGTTGGTGAGGGTGGGCAGGGAGATATCGTCTGCTGCGCTTGAGACGGCGCGGGCGAGGGGGTGATTGCTTCGTGCGGCCAGTGCTCCAGCGAGCGCGAGTTCGCTCGGCGTTAAAGTGTCGCTATTAGTGAGTTTCGGCTCGCCCAGCGTGAGTGTTCCTGTCTTGTCGAAGACAATGGTGTCTATTTGCGCAAGGCGCTCCAGCGCGTCTGGCGCTTTAACAAGAACACCGAGCTTCAGCAGGCGGCCACTGGCGACAACCTGAACGACTGGTACCGCAAGGCCCAGCGCGCAGGGGCAGGTGATGATTAGCACCGCAATGGCGTTCATGAGACCGACTTGCCAGCCAGCACCGAGTGCAATCCAGAGAATAAGGGTTGCGGCTGCCAAGGCATGGACGATTGGCGCGTATTTACTGGCGATCCGGTCGGCGAGGCGAACATATCCCGCGCGCCCCTGTTCAGCTGACTCCATCAGTCGCACTATCTCAGAGAGGAGCGATGCATCGTCTTTAGCTGTCACTTTAACGAGGAGAGGGGCGGATAGGTTCAGCGTGCCCGCATAGACCGGCGTGCCTGCATCGACTGTTGTGGGCAGGCTTTCGCCTGTCACGAGGCTTGTGTCGATGTCGCTCAGGCCTTCTGTGATGATCCCATCCGCAGGCAAACGCTGACCCGCAGCGACAGAAACGATCATGCCTGGCTCTAGCGTGTCCACCGGCACTGCGCGCGTTGACCCGTTTGCGTCCACCAGCGTTGCGGCGACGGCGCGCAGCGCCAGCAGGTTCTGCGCGACGGAGCAGGCTTTGGCGCGGGTCTGCACATCCAGATAGCGGCCGATCAGCAGGAAAAAGAGCAAGGTAATGCTCGCGTCAAAATAGACATGTTCCGCATTTTGCAGGGTCTGGACGAGGCTCATGGAGCAGGCAAGTAAGACCGCCAAAGAGATGGGCACATCCATGTTGGTTGTGCGTGCTTTGAGCACTGCCCAGGCAGAACCAAAAAAGGGACGTCCCGCATAGGCGACCGCAGGCAGCGCAATGAGCGCTGAGAGCCAGTGAAACAGCGCCCGTGTTTCAAGCTCCATGTCGGTCACAAGGCCAGACCAGACGGAGACCGACAGCAACATCACGTTAGCGGCTGCAAAGCCAGCAATGCCCATGGCGCGGAGAAGCTGGCGTGCTTCTGTTTCGTCTATCGCGCCGACGAGTTTTGGATCAAAGGGAACGGCACTGAAGCCAAGGGAGTCCAGCTCGGCAATAACTTCGTCGCCGGTGGTTTGGCCGCGCTCCCAAGAGACGGCGACCCGCTTTGTCGAAAGGTTGCACCGGGCATTGGTCACGCCTTGCACACGGCCTAAACCTTTTTCGATTTTCTGCATGCACCCCGCGCAATGCATGCCTTCCACCACAAGATCGATTTGAGCGGTCTCGTCATCGCCGCGAACGAAGAGGTTTGCATCAAGGGTGGTGTCGGTCATGAACTCATCCGGCGCCGGGTTGTATGAACTGGCGCTCCTCATAGACATAAGGCCGACCGTCGGCGGTCTCCGCATTCAAGCGCACGATCCAGTTTCCCGGACGCTGGAGCTGGGCGACGCCCTGATAGGTGCCGTCCCCGGCTGCGGTGATTTCTGCTTCTGCGTCCATCCCTTGAACAGTTGGGCGCCAGAAGGTGAGCGTTGGATTGACCAAGGGGGCTGGTTGTCCATCTACGGTGGTGACTGTCACCGTTGTGTAGACCGAGACACCTTCTGGAGACCGGGAGGACATGATCTTTATCGCCGTGGTCCAGCCCAGTGCATTCTGAGCGGCATCTGCTTCCAGCACATGATTGTAGGCCCGACCTTTTCGGTAGGCGTCATCGGTTTCGACGCCGTCAAAGGTTGTCAGAGCGTAGAAGACCATGATGCCGTTGGCGGCAAACACCGACAGAAAGAAAGCGCTCAACCCAATTAGTATTCGACGGCCCGTCCAGATTTTGTCACTGCTAGTGTCGATGCTCATCTTGGACCTCTGAAACTTGTCTCGTTATAGACCGTTTCGCCTGTGCTTATGTTCTCAACGATAAAACGAAGGCTGGCTTCGCCCCCGTCCAGTGAGCCTAGTGCCTCGCGCGGCAGAATGACAAATGTCTTGATGTCTTTCAGGCTGTCGGGGGGAATAGCTGTTTTGACGCTGTCGCCAGCACTCACGCCCTGCTGGATCAATTGCGCAGAAGGCAGGCCGTCAATTCGGATGGAGAATGCCTGCTCCTCGTGGACCTTGTTGATGATCTTAACCGTGTATCCGTTTCGGATGCTGCCATCAGAGAGCTGGACAAAGAGCGGATTGCGGTCGCGCAGGACATTGAGGTCAATGGCACCGCGTGTCGCCAGTGAGAAGAACATGATCGCGCTCACCAGAACAAGGACGCCCATATAGATGACGGTTCTCGGCCGGAAGATATGGAAGCGCTCTTTTTCGCCTGCAAGGCGACGGTCCATATTGGCAGGGGTGTCGTATTCGATCAAACCGCGTGGGCGACCGACCTTCGCCATGATGTCGTCGCAAGCATCAATGCAGAGCGCACATTGGATACATTCCAGCTGCATGCCATCGCGAATGTCGATGCCCATGGGGCAGGCGGCCACGCATTGTCCGCAGTCGATACAATCGCCGCGCCCGTCCCAGCTGGTGTTTTTCTTGTGAGGACCGCGTGGGTCGCCGCGATCATATTTGTAGGTGACGAGGAAGGACTCATCGTCAAACATCGCGCCCTGAATACGGGGCCAGGGGCACATGTAAGTGCAGACCTGTTCGCGGGCGAGGCCCCCGAACACATAAGTTGTGGCGGTAAAAATCGCAATGAAGAGATAGGCGACCGGATCAGCACTGAAAGTCAGCAGATTGGCTGCCAGTGTTGGTGCATCGTCAAAGTAGAAGACCCACGCCCCACCAGTGGCGATGGCGACGATCAGCCAAACCGCATGTTTGGAGGTTTTGCGAACGAGCTTGTTGATAGAAAATGATGATTTATCCAACCGGATACGGGCGGAGCGATCTCCTTCGATCAAGCGTTCGATATAGATGAAGAGATCCGTCCACACAGTCTGCGGGCAGGTATAGCCGCACCAGACACGACCGGCGAGGGACGTCACCAGAAAGAGAAGGACAGAGGCAAGAATTAGAAGGCCTGTCAGGTAATAGACTTCCTGCGGCCAAATCTCGATCCAGAAGAAGTAAAAACGCCGATGGGGAAAGTCGAGAAGGACCGCCTGGTCCGGCGCAAAAGGTCCTCGGTCCCACCGGATCCATGGGGTGACGTAGTAAACGCCTAAGGTGATTGCCATGACGACCCATTTGACCAGTCGATAACGGCCATGGACGAGTTTGGGGTAAATCTTGATGCGACTTGCATAGAGGGAGCGGTTTTTCTCGGAGTTCACCGCCGTCGCGGTCTCTCCTTCGTGCCCGTGTGGGTTTGCGAGCTTCTCGGCCTCACCAATGAGGGAGGTGAGCCCTGCTCCTGCAGTTTCGGGTCCGGCTGTTGACGCGTCGCTGGTCATGTCCGCCTCTTCTGTACCGCTGGATCGCAGCGGAGTGTGTGGTCTATGCGTTGCCTTCCCCGCAGGGACCTCCCGTCCAGGCAGCGACTTTTATGTACTGGGTGATCGACGAAAATGCGCCGTGGCGAAGGGCCGCTGCGGCAATCTGCCTGCGTCCCTGTCTCTGTCGACCACCTATCAGAATGGTTCGTCACAACGCTTGATCAACGAACCGCTCTGAAAGGTGGTCTAAGGCTTTCTGTGAGCCTTAGACCGTCGTTTATTCGCCGCCGCCCAGTGCGTGCACGTAGAGGGCGAGCTGTTTCACAGTAACTGGGTCTAGCCGGTCGCCCCATGCAGGCATCTGACCAGCGCGCGCATTGGCAATGCTTTCATAGACCGATGCCCGATCACCGCCATAGAGCCAGATGGCGTCGGCGAGGTTTGGCGCGCCGAGTTCCCGGTTACCGATGCCACCATCCATGTGACAGGCAGTGCACTCTCTTGCGAAGATCTCTGATCCCCGGGCCGAGGCTTCTGTGGTTTCCGCTGTACCCGACAGGGTGAGAACGTAATCTGTGACGTCGCTCACCTGATCAGCGGTCAGGATTTCATCGGTCAGATAGCGCGGCATTTCATTGAAGCGCGTATCGTCATCTGCTTCCCAGCGGATGCCGTGTTTCAGGGTCACATGGATGTCTTCCAGCGACCCGCCCCAAATCCAGTCATCGTCATTGAGATTGGGGTACCCGGTTGACCCTTGCGCGCCTGAGCCATGGCAGGGCGCACAATTGTCACCAAACGCTGCCCGTCCACCGGCCAGCGCCACTTCCATGAGCTCCACGTTTTGCTGGATGGTAGGCAGGTCCTGGGCACTTATCTGGTCCATATAGACCTGCCGGCCAGCGGCCACCTCGGCAATGTCATTTTCGACAACCACTCGTTGGTCGTAGCCGATGACGCCCCCTGTATAGGTCCATGCGCCATTCATGAAGATTGGCCAGGCTGGCATGACGATCCAATAAGCGACCGACCAGACTATGCAGGCGTAGAAGCTGTAGACCCACCATTTTGGCAGTGGGTTGTTCAACTCGCGAATGTCATCCCATTGATGACCGGTGGTGTCGACGCCGGTCACGTCATCTGTGTGTTTAGTATCGGTCATGACCGGGGCTCTCCCTTATCAGAAGGATTGTCTGTATCAAGCGGCAATTGAGCGGCGTGCTCAAACATCTCTTTGTTGGAGGGCCAAAACGCGTAGGCCATTGCGCTTACGAACATGATCACCAGAAGGACGAGCCCCCAGGTGCCGGCGAAGATCGAAAATGTTTCGTAGTCCATCAATCTTCTCCTATTGCACCAGTGTTGAGCGTTCGACGGTGGAGAAATCCACCAGCGTGCCCAGCATCTGCATGTACGCGATGATGGCATCAAGCTCCGTCACCACTTCCGGATTGCCGTCGAAGTTGGAGACCACCGCACCAGGGTAGCGCTCAACCATCGGATCATAATCTTCGTCCGGATTCTGCTGGACGTAGAGGTCGGCAAGGGTTTCGGTCACCATCTCTTCAGAGTAGGGCGTGCCCAACAGAGCCAGCACTTTCAGACTGTTCTGCATGTCGTGGGTGGCCAATGGTGTCTCTGCCAGGAAAGGATATCCCGGCATGACTGATTCCGGCACAACGGCGCGCGGATCTGCCATGTGAACCCGGTGCCATTCGTCGGAATATTTTCCGCCGACACGGGCGAGGTCCGGTCCGGTTCTTTTCGATCCCCATTGGAACGGATGGTCGTACTTGCTTTCTGCGGCAAGTGAGTAGTGTCCATAGCGTTCCACTTCAGAGCGAAGCGACCGGATCATCTGGCTGTGACAGGCGTAACAGCCTTCACGGACATAGATGTCCCGTCCCGCCAGTTCCAGCGGGGTATAGGGGCGCACCCCTTCCACATCTTCAACCGTGGTCTTGATGAGGAAGGTAGGTACGATCTCGACCAGACCACCGATCGCAACAGCGATCAGGGTCAAGACAAGAAGGAGGATCGAGTTTTTCTCGATAGTGGCATGTGAAAATTTAGACATGATCCCTGTCCTCCTTATTTCGCGCCGACGGCGGCGAGTTGTCCGTCACCGGCTGGTGCAGGTTCCATGGCTTCGCCTTCACGCACGCGACCCTGGATGGTCATGTAGATGTTGTAGGCCATGATGAGCGCCCCGATCAGAAAGAGGCCGCCGCCCATTGCACGGATAACGTAGAAGGGGTGCATGGCTTCAACTGTTTCCACGAAGGAATATTCGAGGAAACCAAGGCTGTCATAAGCCCGCCACATCAGACCCTGGAGGATGCCAGACACCCACATGGCTGTGATGTAGAGCACGATACCAAGTGTGGCGATCCAGAAGTGCCAGTTGACGAGCGCAAGCGAATAGAGCTGCTTGCGGTTCCACAACCATGGCACGAGGCAATAGATTGCGCCGAAGGTCACGAAGCCAACCCAACCCAAGGCACCGGAGTGCACGTGGCCGATGGTCCAGTCTGTGTAGTGGCTGAGCGAGTTCACCGCTTTGATGGACATGACGGGTCCTTCGAAGGTGGACATGCCGTAGAAGGCGATCGAAACCACCAGCATGCGGATGACCGGGTCGGTTCTGAGTTTGTCCCAGGCCCCTGACAGGGTCATCAGACCGTTGATCATGCCACCCCAGGACGGCATCCACAGCATGATTGAGAAAGTCATGCCCAATGTCTGCGCCCAATCGGGCAGGGCCGTGTAGTGCAGGTGGTGAGGTCCTGCCCAGATGTAGAGAAAAATGAGCGCCCAGAAGTGAACGATGGACAGTCTGTAGGAATAGACCGGCCGCTCTGCCCGTTTCGGCACGAAGTAATACATCATGCCGAGGAAGCCAGCGGTGAGGAAGAAGCCAACCGCGTTGTGCCCATACCACCACTGGATCAGCGCGTCTTGGACGCCGGACCAGATGATGTAAGATTTAGGCGATGTCAGCGAGACAGGCACTGCCGCATTGTTCACCAGGTGCAGCATGGCAATGGTGACGATGAAGGCGAGATAGAACCAGTTTGCCACATAGATGTGGGGTTCTTTCCTCTTGGCCAGGGTGAAGAGGAATACCAGCAAGTATGTTACCCAGACGATTGTGAGCCAGAGGTCTACATACCATTCAGGTTCTGCATATTCCTTGCCTTGCGTCACGCCCAGCAGATAACCGGTTGCCGCCAATACGATGAAGAGCTGATAGCCCCAAACGATGAACCAGGGTGCCAGATCCCCGGCGATCCTCGTCTTACATGTGCGTTGGACCACATAGAGCGATGTCGCGATAAGGGCGTTGCCGCCAAAGGCAAAAATCACCGCAGAGGTGTGGAGGGGACGAAGGCGCCCAAAGTTCAGCCAGGCCAGATCAAAATTGAGAACCGGGAAAGCCAGCTGCAGTGCGATCACCAGCCCTGCCAGGAACCCTGCAATGCCCCAAAAGAGGGAGGCGACGGTCGCCACACGGATTGGACCGTCATGGTAGGCGATGCCGTCGCGGGCGGGTGGCTCGGGCGGGTTTTCCTGTGCATCAAAGTGGCGTTTGCCAATGGCAAATATGCCGAGCACGAAAAAGAGAATGAAAAGGGTCGCGTGAAACGCCATGACGCTGTCATGTGTCCCCGCCGCAATGAACATTGAAATGAGCGCACCGACCACAAAGAGACCGCCAACGCCAAACGACGCAGCTGTCAATGTGCCTGGGGCCGCTTCTTTGGAAGCCGCCATAATAGATCTCCTAAAGCTTGTTGCCTTGCCCTTCTTTAGATTGACTCGGGCGCCCCGTACTTGCCGTAGATCAATTGAACGACCGATTTTCCAAAGAAAACCGCCAAATATCCCCAATGGGACTATGGCTTAATAAGCATGCGACGGCTGTCGAGTCGCCGCAAGCAACTTTCACTTGGGTTTATTGTGGAATAATGACGCGCGACAGATTGTCAGTCCGGTCCATGGGCAGACGGGGTTTGCCTAAGCGGACGCGTTTTCGCCCTGTTTCAGAGCTTCAATCCGCTCTTCTAAAGACCGGCTGATTGCCAATGAAGGTTCTGCTGTGTCTTTGTCGTCTGTATCACCGACTGTTGGTGCGGTCAGCTTTGTTTCTTCAGGCATGGGCGCCTCAGCCGAAGACGTGCTTTCGGCGATAGCGGCGTTCGCGCCATTGTCTTTGCCGCCATCGGCATCTGACGTGGTGGAGAGAGGGGTCACCGGCTTGGCGTCGGGGGCATTTGCCTCCAGGGATGCTTCTTCAGATGCCTGGCCAGGTGAGTTGGTCTCGAAAAGAGAGGTTTGTCTGACTAGCGCGCGAATGGCATCCTCTAATTCGGATACGCGCTTCTGGGCGGCTTCTACGCGCCCTTCGGCCGCGTCGATCTCATCATCTTTCGCTGTGAGAGCGGCTTTGGCGGCATCCCTTTCGCTGTGTGCTGCCTCAAGGGCGGTTGCTGCGTTTTGGAGTTCCTGCTTGAGGTTTTCTGCCGTTCCTTCGCCGGATGCTCTCGCTTCGGCAATGGCTGCCTCTAATTCAGCTGCTTTCGTTTCTGCCGCAGCAATTTCCCGGTCTTTTGCAGCAATATTGTTCTGCGCAGCGCGCAGGTCTGCTTTGAGATCTGCTACTTCATCCAGACCCGCATAATTCTCATCTTCCATAATTTTCCGCGTTGTCACGGTGACGGCTCGGCGCCAGAGAAAGCTCGCAAACACGGTTCCCAGGAGACAGGCTACGAGGAAGCCCAATATGGCGAAAAGTAAACTCTCGGACATCAGATTGCTCGCTACCTATTATCGTCTCACACACAGGTCAGGATGTGCTGTAACGGGACAGCACACTCCTGATGATCACATGATACGCAAAAGTGCTGCCACTTTTAAATATTCTACCCAACGTGTGTAAGGGGAGTATGACGGGCGTTTTTTGCCTTAGAAAGGCAGCCAGTCTCGCTCACGTGTGTAGTTCAGATAGCCAATATTTGCGCCGAGGCGCAGGCCAACGCCTGCCCTCATGGGAACTAAGATAATGTCGCCACGCTGCTGATAATTTGCGCCTACACCGCCTATAAAAAAGGCGCTTCCTGAAACACCGGGAAATCGCTGATAGATGGCATCGGTGTTGGGAAGGTTATAGACGAGCGTGAATGTTTTGGCGGCGTCCCCACCAAAATCCCACCCGGCGGATGGTCCTTGCCAAAAGACTCGGGCAGTGGGTCCTGCCTTGGTGACAAGTGTGCCGTCACCATATCTTGCGCCAACCACAATCGCGCCGCTTCCCTCTTCGCCCTGGATATAGGCGTTGGGCTCTCCGTTTTCAGAGAAGACTCGATGAACGACCTCTGCCAGCCCTTCAGCTGTGCCGCCGAAAAATTCCGAGGCGGCTGCGTAGATTTCTTCTTCTGAATATCTGGGGTCTGTCTCTTGAGTGGGCGCTTGCTCGCTTTCGGCACGAGCGGCCGACAATCCCAGCGAGAGGGCCCCTGCGAGAGCAATAGCTGCCGCTTTGGTCTTGTTTTGGCGTTGAAGAAGAGCTGCCAACATTGTTGTCCCCATATCTGCCTTGGGTGCGCCGGACATTCCGGTATCCTGCATCCCCACTATGCGGTTCAATCAGGAGCGCTTAACCTGCCAATTCGCGAAATCTCTGGCAGTCCCATAAAAATGCATACCACCACGCTAGTGTGGCAAAAAATCGGCAAATCAGAGGCACATTTCTATTGGTTGACAAGGGCTGGTCCAAGGAAGTCCCCGACGTGAGCAAGAAACCTGACGAAAGTGGCAAAAAGGGACGTCTGCGCTGGCTGAGGCGGTCGATTGTTCTGCTGCTGCTTGTCGGTGGGTTTGCGGCAGGCGCCTATTGGTGGTCAGAGCGCATCGCTTTGGTCGACGCGCAAATTCGCATGGCTTTGACAGAGATGGGGCTTGTTGACTTTGACTTTGCCTTGGTTGATGTGGGGCTTCGTGGTGCCCGCGTTGAATCATTCATTGTGGGCGATCTAGCGCGTCCCACGCTTCAGGTCGAGGATATTCGCGTCGACTATTCTCTCTCTGGTCTTCTGGAACAGCGCCTTCGGTCAATTGAGATCGGGGCTGTTGCCCTCTCGTTGTCAGTGGATGAGAGCGGGCTTGATCTGGGACCGCTCCTGCCGCTCATGGGCGGTGGCGGTGGCGGTGGTGGGTTTCAAACCGGACCTATTTCTGTGGCGTCCTTCACCGCTGCTCTCCATTTGCCACAGGGTGCCGTCAATGTTGATGGGGCTGGAGTCATCGAGCAAGCGGGAACGGGCTACAGGATCACACCGACGGACGGTTGCGTGGACGTTGGTCTGAGTAAGTTTCGTCTTGGCGGCATTGTGTTGGATCCATTTTCGACCAAGGTCTGCACGACAAGTGTGGATGGCGATGTGTATTGGCCGCCGACGTCGGGCATCGCCTTTCGAACTGAAGCAGTGCCACTTGTTGTGCGAAGTGACCTTGGCGGTACACTGCTTGACGCCCAATTCAAGGCGCTTCAAGCCAATGCGGTGTTTGATCAACGAATTGGACTTCAGCTGGGAACAAAAGGGGCTGAGTTTTCACTCGCAGCGCAAAGCCTCTCCATTGGCAATGTGGACTTTGAGATCGCTTTCGATGACCTTCTCTCGTTGACAGGCCAGTGGCGTCTGACTGCTGGAAGACTAAGCGACTTGTCTGAAGCCAGTCGATTTGCGCCGGTGGATATTGTCGGTGATGGCGGGGTGACGGCGGACTCTACAAGCTTTGATTTGCTGGTTTCTGATGCGGCTACGTTCTCGCTCCTGGCCTCGGTTGATGGAACTCATAGCACTGTCAATGGCCGGGGCTCGGCTCAAGTCGTCGCTGGTCCACTTATCTATTCACCGGCCGGCCTGCAACCTCAGGCATTGCTTCCGATGCTGAAAGGGCTTCTGACAAATGTAGAGGGCAGCATGAGTGGGACGGCCAATATCAATTGGCGCCCAGGTGTGGTCCGAGGTACTGCTGACGTGCGGCTTGACGATCTTGGATTTAGCACCGAAGCCGCCCGCATTGACGGCGTGCGTGGTGACCTTACATTTAGTGACCTGTTTCCCCCTCGAACCACTGAAGGCCAACGCTTGGATGTCGGCTCTGTTGAAGCGGGTATGGTTCTCACTGATGGTGCGGTGACGTTCAGTCTCAATGGGTCAGGTGGCGTCATTGTTGAAAATGCCGCGTGGCCTTTCGCGGGAGGCACGATCACCCTTTCTTCCGGGGTGATAGAACCAGGTGCGTCTGAACAGACGTTTGAACTTGCGGTGGATGAAGTTGATCTTTCCGCTTTCATCAACCTGCTGGCACTTGATGGGGCAAGTGGCACGGGTGTTATCAGCGGGCGCGTTCCGATTATCATTCGCGATGGAGATCCCATTATTGCCGGTGGTGTTCTAACCGCCAGCGAGCCGGGACAGCTGTCTTATAAAGGCGGTGGCACTGATGCTGCTGGTGGTGGTCAAGGCGCTCTGGTCTTCCAGGCGCTGGAGGATTTTCAATATACTGGTCTGACCCTTTCCCTGGAGGGGAATGCACAAGACCGCCTCACCTTGAAACTTAATCTCGAAGGTGCAAACCCGGGCCTTTATGACGGGTATCCATTTGCGATCAATATCAACACGGAAGCATCATTTGCGGAGTTGTTGCGGTCTGCTACGCTAGGGGCGAACGCGATTGATCTCATTCGGGGCAAAGGAGTCACCGGTCAATGACAACAAATTTTGGGACTCCGGACGGTGAGGGTGGCTATTCAGCCTGGGTTCATCCGCTGCATGACAGGATTGGCTCTATGATGAAAAAACGCATTGTGTTGCCGTCGCTGGCAATTGTCTTGGGGGGCGCTTTGGCTGGCTGTCAGCCAACGGTGAAAATTGAAGCGCCGGATAAACCCATTGAGATTAATCTGAACGTAAAAATTGAGCAGGAAATTCGGGTCAAGGTGGACCGGGAATTGGATGACCTGCTTGCTGAAAATCCAGACCTTTTCTAGGGAGGGCGCTATGAGAAAACCTGTTTCTAAATTTCGCATGCTGGTGGCCCTCATTGGAATGGCCTTTGCTGTGACACTGTTCTCGCCAACGGCATTCGCGGATGCGCTGGACGATGCTAAGGCGGCCGGAATCGTCGGCGAAAAGCGTGATGGTTATCTGGGCATTGTTTCCTCAGGGGCGGATGCTGCTACTCAGCGGCTTGTGCAGGACATCAATCTGAAGCGCCGCGACAGGTACCGTGAAATTGCACAGGCGACACCAGGATCAACACTTTCAGATGTTGAGGCACTCGCAGGTGCGAAAATCATCGGCCAGACTCCAGCGGGACAATATGTGCAAAGTGCCTCGGGTGCCTGGGTGCGGAAATAGCGTAACCCCCCAATTTTGTTCGCTTATTGTGGTTTGACCTGGCTGGCAGCGGCTTTGCCTGCGTCATTTGGGCCTGCCTATCTTCCTTGCAGTAAGGTACTAAACTGCCTAATTTTACAGATGCTGAATGTATGAAATGGGCCCGGTTGCGGGCTTGTGAAAATCGGCGGGGTGGTCTGGCATGAAGATGATCTCTGATGCAGGGATGGAAGTGCGCTCAGGTGGTAGTGCTGTGGGTGATGCGAACCCTTGCGCTGATTGCGACGTGCGGTCACGGGCGATATGTGCTGCGCTGGACAATTCTGAGCTGGCTGAGCTTGCGAGCGTTAATAGGGAAAAATCTCTTGATTCTGGCGAATGCCTGTTTTTTGAAGGTGACCCGAATGAGGCTTATTACGTCGTCATAGATGGCTCGTTGAAGCTCTACAAACTGCTTGCCGACGGACGTCGTCAGGTCACGGGCTTCCTATTCAAGGGCGATTTTCTTGGGCTCACATTTGCCGATGAGCATTCAGTGACTGCGGAGGCTCTGGAGGGTGTCAAACTCTGCCAGATGCCGCGAAGCACTTTCGAGATGCTGGTGGGCGACTCGCAACCGCTGGGGCGCAAGCTTCTTCAGGTTGCCAATCGTGGTATCGCCTCAGCGCAGGAGCAAATGCTTCTGCTGGGCAGAAAGACGGCGCAAGAACGGCTTGCCTCATTTCTGCTCTGGCTGAGTGCGCGCGCTGAAGACCGTGGTGATAGTGCCACCAAGCTTTATGTGCCGATGAGCCGCACGGATATGGGTGATTATCTGGGGCTCACCGTTGAGACTGTCAGTCGGACGGTTACCAAGCTGAAGACTGCTGGTGTTATTCACCTTGCTGACAAGGGCATCATAGAGATTAGAGATATCGACCGACTTGAAGATATTGCCGCTGGATAGGCGGGATCGTGATTGTCTCTAGGCTAAAACTCTTTTAGCCTATGCCACCTTTGGCGACGAAATAGGGATTGTCCAATCCCCGTTCTAGCTTCCCATATTTGAGCGGCGTCCCATCCATTTCATCTACACGCCCGCCTGCACCAGACAGAACGGCATGGCCTGCGGCGGTGTCCCATTCCATCGTGCGGCCGTGGCGTGGGTAAATGTCGGCTTCACCGGCTGCAATCAGACAGAATTTCAGAGATGAGCCAGCGGTCAGAAAATCCTTGATGTTGTACATCTCGAGATATTCGTCTGTTTTATGATCACGGTGTGACCTGCTGGCCACCGCAATCATGCCTTTTGGATCTGCTTTCCTGACCGCCAGGAGGGCAGGCTTTGTGGCTGTATCGAGAGACCCTGTTGCGTTGGGTTCTATGTCTTGCTCATAGGCTTTCCCGGACCCTGCTGAATAGAACATGCGGTTTTTCGCGGGTGCGTAGACAACACCCATTGTTGGGATTCCGTCTTCAATGAGTGCGATGTTGACTGTGAATTCGCCGTTCTTGTTGATGAATTCCCGGGTGCCATCAAGCGGGTCGACGAGAAAGAAGGCGGGTCCGACTTCCGGTTTGCTGCCTGCCGCAGTTGCTTCCTCAGAAACGATGGGGATGCCCGGAGCGGCAAGTGCGAGCGCTGGCAGGATGATGTCTTCGGCATCCTGATCGGCGGCCGTTACCGGCGTTTTGTCGTCCTTTTCGTTGACGACAATATCGGTCGCGTAGTGATCCATAATTGCGGCGCCGGCTTGCACAGCGATTCGGCAGAGAGCTCCCATGAGCTCATTTCGGTCGCCTTGAAACTTTGTCACGCGCGCTTTCCTTACAAAATGGCCGTCCTGAAAGGCCGGAGAACAGCATTTTCCGGGTCAGCAGGTCAATTGATCTTTTCTGGGTGCCTCAATATCGGAACAGGGTTGGCCCGGAGCCTCCAGAAATGGTATCAGCGGCCATTGCGGATGGTTAACCGGGGGGATCGATGGAACAGGCGAACGAGATTGAGGCTTTGGATTTGGCGGCGCTTTTGTGCAGCCGGGTTTGCCACGATGTGATCAGCCCCGTCGGTGCGATTACAAATGGTCTTGAGGTTCTGGAAGACGAAGACGATGCAGAGATGCAGCGGTATGCCATGGAGCTCATCCAGAAAAGCGCGACCCAAGCGTCTTCGAAACTGCAGTTTGCCCGTCTGGCCTTTGGCGCGGCTGGTTCAGCCGGCGCATCGCTAGATCTGAACGATGCCAAGGATGTGGCAATGGGTTTTGTCTCTCACGAGAAGGCCGAGATGACCTGGGAAGGGCCGTCGGCGGTCATGCCAAAGGATCTTGTCAAACTCCTTCTCAATATGATCCTGATCGCACTTGCGGCCATCCCGCGTGGAGGGAACATCTCACTTAATGTCTCAGGTGATCCAGAGCGGCCAACTTTTTCTTTGGTGTCAAAAGGCATCAATGCCCGCGTGCCGACGGAGACCGAACGCTTCTTGAATGGACGTACGGCGGACGATGTGCTCGATGCGCGGGCGATTCAGCCCTATTTCACCGGACTCGTCGCCCGGGAATGTCAGATGGACATTGCCGCCGAGATGGATGGCGATGATTTCCTGCTGCTTGCCAAGCCCAGAGGCTAAAGTCTCTTCTTTACCCGTTTGCTTTCGAGGGCTGCTCTGACCAAGAACCGGGTTTGAGCGCGTCTTGACGGCTGAAAAGTGGGATAAATTTCTCCTTATGGTTGTGGTGTAAACCAAAAGCACGGGTTTTTCAGAGGTTTTTAACAGTTCACAGGCACGATCTCCCCAATGTCGTCGGTCCGTTTAACAAGGACCATGACAAAGTCGCTGCTCACAAGAGCAGGCTGATATGAGGGGCTGAGATGGACGATCTGCTAAGTGAATTTCTGACTGAGACCAATGAAAGTCTCGATGTCGTTGATGTTGAACTCGTCAAATTTGAACAAGAACCAAATAATGATGAGATACTCGGCAACATTTTCCGGCTGGTTCATACGGTCAAAGGGACTTGCGGGTTCCTAGGCCTGCCACGTCTGGAGGCTCTCGCGCATGCTGCCGAGACCCTGATGGGCAAGTACAGAGATGGTATGGCGGTAACGGATGACGGTGTGACCATCATCCTTCACTCGATCGACCGAATTAAGGAAATTCTGGCAGAGCTGGAAGCCACTGAAGCGGAACCTGAAGGCGTCGATGGTGATCTGATCGACAAACTGGTTGTGTTGTCAGAGGGCGGAACAACTGCTGAGGCATCAGGAGCCGCCGCTGCCCCTGATGCGCCGGCTGCACCAGCAGAACCAGAGCGTGAGCTGCGCCCCGGTGAAGTATCTGAAGAAGAGCTTGAGCGTGCTTTCCAGGAGGCGGAGGGGCCAGAGGATATGGTGCCATCTCCTGCACAAGCAGAGATTGCAGCGCCAGAACCAGCGCCGGTTGCTGAAGCGCCTAAGGTTGAGGCTCCCAAAGCTGACGCTAAGTCCAATGATGGGGCGCCAAAGAAAGAGGGCTCCGTTGCTGCTCAGTCAATTCGCGTAAATGTCGATACACTCGAAAACCTCATGACGATGGTGTCGGAGCTCGTTCTTACGCGTAACCAGCTTATGGAGATGGTCCGTCGTCTTGATGACAGCGAGTTCAAAGTTCCTTTGCAGCGCCTGTCCAATGTGACTGGCGAGCTTCAGGGTGCTGTCATGGAAACACGGATGCAACCGATTGGTAATGCCTGGCAGAAACTGCCGCGTATCATTCGCGATCTGTCCAAAGAGCTTAATAAGAAAATCGACCTCGAAATGGTTGGGGCGGATACTGAACTTGACCGTCAGGTTCTTGATCTGATCAAAGACCCCCTTACGCATATGGTTCGTAATTCAGCTGACCACGGGTTGGAAGGTCCAGAAGAGCGTATCGCTGCAGGCAAGTCCGACAAAGGGCGTGTCACGCTTCGTGCATATCATGAAGGTGGGCACATCATTATCGAGATCGAAGATGATGGACGCGGCCTGAACGTTGAGCGGATCAAGCAGAAGGTCGTCTCCAATGGGTTGGCGACTGAAGCTGAACTTGAGAAGCTGACCGAACAGCAAATCTGTCGCTTCATCTTCCATCCTGGTCTCTCTACTGCAGCTGAAGTCACGAGTGTATCCGGTCGCGGTGTCGGCATGGACGTGGTGCGTACCAATATTGAGCTCATTGGTGGTTCGATTGACCTGCGTACTGCTGCGGGCAAAGGTTCGACCTTTACAATCAAGATCCCGCTCACACTAGCCATTGTGTCAGCACTCATTGTTGAGTCGGCCAATGAGCGCTTTGCTATTCCACAGCTGGCGGTTGTCGAGCTTGTGCGGGCTAAAGCAGACAGCGAACACCGGATTGAACATATCAACAAGACACCTGTCTTGCGGTTGCGCAATCACCTGTTGCCGCTTGTCTTCATGGATGACCTGCTACAGCTGGAGCGGGTTGCTCCGGAGGTTGTCGAACATGACAATGTCGATGTTGCTGAAGAAGGTGATGTGGAAGTCGTTGAGGCGGCAAACTCAAACCCTGAACCCGTGCGTCGGACTGCGGAGAATGAAGAAGCCTTCATCGTTGTCACCCATGTCGGGGATCAGCAGTTTGGCATTGTTGTTGATAGTGTTTTTGACACCGAGGAAATTGTTGTCAAACCAGCTGCTTCGATCCTTCGCGACATTACGATGTTCTCCGGGAACACGATCCTTGGTGACGGCAGCGTCATCATGATTGTTGACCCGAATGGTATTGCACAATCGATTACCAGCGAACTCTCTGAGGCAAGCGACAAGTCAAGTGCTGCTGAAGAAGGCTCCGGTCGTGCTGATGGCGAAATGTCATTGCTCGTCTTCCGCGCAGGTTCCGATGAACCTAAGGCTGTGCCGCTGTCCCTCGTGACGCGGCTTGAAGAGTTCGACATTGCTGATCTGGAGCATTCGAACGATCAAAGCCTCATTCAGTATCGCGGTAAGCTGATGCCGATTATCAATGTTGTTGATAACGCGCCGCTCAAAACAGAGGGCCGTCAGCCTGTTCTGGTGTTCACTGAAGACGAACGGTCAATCGGTCTTGCCGTTGACGAAATCGTGGACATTGTGACCGACCAGCTGAATGTCGAACTGACATCGGAAAGGCCTGGCATGATGGGCTCGGCAATTGTCCGTGGCAAAGCGACGGAAGTGCTGGACGTTGGTCACTATCTAACGCAAGTCTTTGAAGACTGGTTCCGGAAAGAAGGACCGGCTGGCGTTCCTGAGGCCTATGGCAAGAAAGTCCTGCTCGTGGATGATAGCCAGTTTTTCCGGGCGATCGTCCGCCCGATGCTGAGCATGGCCGGATATGAAGTGACGGAAGTCACCTGTGGGTCAGACGCCCTCGCTCTTCGTGAAAAAGGCGCTGAATTTGATGTCATCATTTCAGACATTGAAATGCCAGGCATGAGCGGCTTCGAGTTCGCATCAGCTGTTAAGTCAGACGGCACCTGGGTGGAAACGCCGCTCGTCGCTCTGTCTGCCCACGGCACCGCTGAAGACCTCAGTCGTGGCCGTGATGCCGGGTTTGATGACTATGTAGCCAAATTTGACCGCGATGGCCTTGTGCAGGTCGTGAACGAAATTGTTACGTGTAAGGGAGAAGCGGCATGAGTGCGCCTAGCGAAACGACAGGTTTGGATGAAACTGTGAAAAAGAAGGACGATAACTTCGTTCTCGACGGCGCGACCTCGGAGTACATCACCGTGATGATTGGTGATCAGCTCTTCGGGATATCGGTCCCGATGGTGCAGGATGTCTTCATGCCGGAATCGGTTACGCCGGTGCCCATGGCGATGCCCGAAGTTGCCGGTGTGCTCAATATGCGTGGCCGCATCGTGACAGCGATTGATATGCGCCGTCGCTTGGATCTGCCCCCACGAACTGATGGGAAAAACGGTCTGGCAGTGGGTGTTGAATATCGCGGTGAATCTTACGGTCTTGTGATTGACAGCGTCGGTGAAGTGTTGCGGGTGAGCGACTCTTCGTTGGAACGCAACCCTTCTAACCTTGATCCACGATGGCGCTCCATTTCAATGGGTGTTCAGCAGCTTAAAGACAGGTTGATGGTTCTTATCGACGTGGAAAAAGTTCTCGACTTTCAAGGACGTTCAATCGCGGCCTAAAGCTGGGTGGTGAAGCTAGGGACAAAATGATGAAAACATGTTTGGTCGTAGATGATAGCTCGGTGATCCGGAAGGTCGCCAGACGGATTCTTGAGGAGATGGATTTTTCCATCGCTGAAGCTGCTGACGGGAAACAGGCATTGGACCAGTGCGTTGGATCAATGCCAGATGCCATCTTGTTAGACTGGAATATGCCGGTGATGGACGGGATGGAATTTCTTACAGCGCTTCGTAAGTCAGATGGAGGGGCAGATCCTGTTGTCGTTTTTTGTACAACCGAAAACGACATGTCTCATATTACCGAAGCCATTTCGGCTGGGGCAAATGAGTACATCATGAAGCCCTTCGACAAAGAGATCATCGAGTCCAAGTTCGCCCAAGCCGGGCTTATTTGATACCGAACTCCATTAAGTAGGTTGCATAAAGTGTCAGCGTTAGAGAAGCGATCTTCACCCGCGAGTAGTAGCGGTGCAAAAATCAAGGTCATGATTGTCGATGACTCTGTCGTCATTCGTGGGTTGATCGGTCGGTGGCTCGATGCGCTACCAGATATGGATGTTGTGGCACGATGCCGCAATGGACAGGATGCCGTAGAGCAGGTTGCCCGGATCAAACCAGATGTCGTTGTTCTCGACATCGAAATGCCGGTGATGGATGGGCTGACGGCACTCCCGAAAATCCTGGATGCATCGCCATCCTCTCGTGTTTTGATGGCATCGACGCTGACGCACAGAAATGCCGCGATTTCGATCAAAGCTTTGACGCTGGGGGCGACAGACTATGTGCCCAAGCCCGAATCCACTCGTGATGGCCACGCTTCTGAGGACTTCCAAACAGAGCTTGTGGACAAGATCAGGGCTGTTGGGCAGGCCAGGAAACCGAAGGCGCCGCGCCGGGTCTTCGCCGCGGAAAAGACAGCGATCGCAAAGGGTGCGATGGCTCCTGTCGAGGCGGTTCCAAGTCTCCAGTTTAAGCCAGCGTCCAAGACGCGGCCGAGAATTCTGGCGGTTGGAAGCTCGACCGGTGGGCCAAAGGCACTCTTCGATTTCTTTGAAGCGTTATCTCCTTCGCTTTCGAAAATTCCTGTCGTCATCACACAACATATGCCGCCGACTTTCACTGCGATTTTGGCGGAACACCTTAGCGGCAGCGCAAATCGCGTCTGCGTGGAGGGTGAAGAGGGTATGTTGGTGGAGCCGGGAAGGATCTACATCGCGCCAGGCGGTAAACACATGCTTATGAAACAAGAAGGCACTGGTGTTCGCATCCACCTGGATGACGGTCCGCCGGTGAATTTTTGTAAGCCGGCTGTTGATCCGATGTTAGAGAGCCTTATTCCAATTTACGGTGCATCCTTGCTGGTCTGTATTCTGACAGGCATGGGACACGATGGACGGGACGCGTCGAAACGCGTTCAGTCTGAAGGGGGCACGATCATCGCGCAGGACGAAGCATCGAGTGTTGTCTGGGGAATGCCAGGTGCTGTCGCTCAAGCAGGCATATGCCATAAGGTCGTACCGCTAAAAGAATTGTCCGAAGTGGCATCGAAGCTTATTGAAGGGAGACGGCTATGACGCCAGAGGAATTTTCGTACCTGGCTGACTTCCTGAAGAAGGAATCTGGGCTAATCGTTAGCGAAAACAAAGGCTATCTGATTGAGAGTCGTCTGCTGCCTATCGCTCGTGAGCAGGGTCTGGATGATGTTTCTGGTCTTGTGAAAAAGATGCGGTCTGGTGCGCCAAAAGCGCTGCTTGATGAGGTTACGGAAGCGATGACGACAAATGAGTCATTCTTCTTTCGCGACAAAACACCTTTCACAATCTTTGAAGAGACAGTTCTTCCCAAGTTTCAGGAGACCCGTGGGGCCTCTCGCAAACTTCGTATCTGGTGTGCTGCTGCATCAACAGGGCAGGAGCCCTATTCGATCGCCATGATTTTGAAGGAATGGGCCGAGAAAAATTCCGCTTGGAACAGTGAAATTGTCGGGACAGATCTTTCGACGGACGTGCTGAGACGGGCAAAGCTCGGGCAGTATACGCAGTTTGAAGTTCAACGTGGTCTGCCGGTTCAGATGCTCATGAAGTATTTCAAGCAAGAAGGCAATGATTGGGAAGTAGCGTCCGAAATTCGTTCAATGGTCCAGTATCGGAAGCTGAATCTTCTGGATAATTTCAGCAGCCTGGGGAAATTCGATGTCATTTTCTGCCGGAACGTTCTGATCTATTTCGATCAGCCGACAAAAGCAGAAATTCTTGAGCGTATGTCTCAGATGCTTGCTCCAGACGGGTATCTGTTCCTTGGGGCTGCGGAAACAGTCATCGGGATTACCGATTCATTCAAGCCACAAGCTGGCCAACGCGGGCTCTACGTTCCCGCTGCTCAGCTGAAGGGTGCTGCGGTCGCCTAAGCGTATCGACACTTATTCCTGAAAAAGCCGCCTGCATTGCAGGCGGCTTTTTTCAATGTTTGTCTGGAAACCGAGAGGGTAGGCAATAAGAAAGGACGCGCTCCCCCCGAAGCAGCGTCCTTTCATCTCCCCCAGATAGCGCAGAGAGAGAAGCTCTTTCTAGTCGTTTAGGCTGTCGCCTTTTCGACCTCTGCAACTGGGTCTCGCAGCACGTAGCCGCGACCCCAGACAGTTTCGATATAGTGTTCACCATTCGTGGCAGCCGCAAGTTTCTTACGGAGCTTGCAGATGAACACGTCAATGATCTTGAGTTCAGGCTCGTCCATTCCGCCGTAGAGATGGTTTAGGAACATCTCTTTGGTGAGTGTCGTGCCTTTTCGGAGCGAGAGCAGCTCCAGCATCTGGTATTCCTTGCCGGTGAGGTGAACGCGTTGTGCGTCGACTTCTACCGTTTTCGTGTCCAGATTGACGGTCAGCTTGCCTGTCGTGATGACAGACTGAGAATGACCTTTGGACCGGCGAACCACAGCGTGGATACGCGCGACCAGCTCATCCTTGTGGAACGGTTTGGTCATATAGTCATCGGCGCCAAAGCCCAGACCGCGAACCTTGTTCTCAATGCCGGCTAGGCCGGACAGAATGAGAATTGGGGTTCCGACCTTGCCTGTGCGCAATGTCTTAAGGACCTCATATCCGCTCATATCCGGCAGGTTAAGATCCAGCAGGATAATGTCGTAATCATACAGTTTGCCGAGGTCGACGCCTTCTTCACCTAAATCGGTGGTGTAAACGTTGAAACCCTCAGATTTGAGCATCAAATCAATGCTCTGCGCTGTCGCGCTATCGTCTTCAATCAGCAGAACTCGCATCGCAAGTCTGACCGGGCTCTACGTCACCGCAACCCGGCTCCCCTTGGTTAATCCATATTCAGAAACATAAGCTGATTTGGTTAACAAAGGTTAATCAGATCGAAAAAAATACACAAAATTTTCGAATACCGGTTCATATTCCGGTTAGCCTAATAAATAACGCCCTAAGATGGAGATCGTCTTATCCCCAATAGTTGTGCCCAAGGTTTACTGCGTCTTAAAGCCTTCCGGCACATTATGCCTACCTGAGTTGTTTCAGCCGGGTTTTCGGCTTGATTGGGGATAGGTTCTTTGCGCGCTCTGCTGGCAGAAATCCAGGAAATTCAAGAGGTTACCTATTATGGTCGCGTCGTGAGCGTACAAGGGCTCATGGTGGAGATCGCAGGTCCCTTGCATGCCATGAGTGTCGGAAGTCGGGTGGAAATCACAGCGCGTGGGGGCCGTCAGATCCTCGCAGAGGTTGTTGGGTTTCGCTCTGACCGCGCTTTATGCCTTCCATTTGGCTCTCTTGAGGGTATAGGCGTCGGCGCACATGCGGCCATTCATGAAAATGTTCCAGCTGTTCATCCTTCACCAGCCTGGCTTGGACGCGTCATTAACGCGATGGGTGAGCCGATAGATGGCAAAGGGCCACTCCCGCAGGGGCCTCATCCCTATCACCTGAGGAATTCGCCACCACCTGCTCATTTGCGAAGCCGCGTGGGTGGGCCGATTGATCTGGGTGTTCGCGCTCTTAACACGTTCGCGACCTGTTGTGCCGGGCAGCGCATGGGTATCTTTGCTGGTTCAGGCGTTGGTAAGTCGGTCCTTATGTCCATGATGGCCCGCAATACGGCCTGCGATGTCGCCGTTGTCGGGTTGATCGGTGAACGTGGCCGTGAGGTTCAGGAATTTATTGAAGATGATCTGGGACCCGAAGGGCTTGCCCGATCTGTCGTGGTGGTTGCCACCTCTGACGAAACAGCGCTTATGCGCCGCCAGGCTGCTCTTCTGACGATGGCGCTCGCCGAGTATTTTCGAGATCAGGACTCTCAGGTCCTATGCATGATGGACAGTGTGACGCGTTTTGCAATGGCGCAGCGGGAAATTGGTCTTTCCTGTGGAGAGCCGCCGGCGAGTAAGGGATACACCCCGACTGTCTTCTCTGAGCTTCCGAAACTTCTGGAGCGTGCAGGACCTGGTACAGGGTCTGGATCAATTACCGGCCTGTTCACAGTTCTGGTGGATGGGGATGACCATGATGAGCCCGTTGCCGACAGCGTGCGCGGCATTCTTGACGGGCACATTGTCATGGAACGCTCCATCGCAGAGCGTGGCCGGTATCCGGCAATAAACATTTTGAAATCTGTTTCACGGACAATGCCGTCGTGTAACGAACCTGAGCAGCAGGAGCTGATCAGGGAAGCGCGGCAATTGCTCGCGACATATGACGACATGGAAGAATTAATCCGTCTGGGTGCGTACCGGCCTGGCTCTGACGGAAAAGTAGATGAGGCCATTTTTTATCAGCCTGCGTTGGAAGGATTCCTGTCGCAGGCGAAATCTGAGCAGACCGACAGAGCTGCTGGATTTGGTTTACTGGAAGAGATTTTGCGCGCTCGACCGGTGGACACTAGTGAGGCCCAGGAGGGTGAGTGATGAGAAACAAAGAGTCGCTAATTCGGTTGCATCGATTTCAGGTCGATGAACGCCGGCGCCAGGTGGCAGACCTGGAATCCATGTTGGATGAGTTCCATCGCCGTGAAGGGGATCTGAACAAACAGGTTCAAGCTGAGCAAGATAAGGCGGGTATTTCGGATGTTGGGCATTTTGCCTATCCGATGTTTGCCAAATCGATGCTGGTTCGCCGTGAGAACCTTCTTCAGTCCATTGATGAGATCAGCAAACAGCTGGACGATGCCAAAGAACAATTGGCTGACAGCTATCGTGATCTCAAGAAATATGAACTGATGGAAGAAAATCGCAAGCGACGTGCGAAGAAAGAGGCTGTCCGACTCGATCAAAAAGAGATGGACGAGATTTCTCTCAATATTCATCGTCAGAGCAATATCGAGGCGAGCAACCAATAGAAGATGCGCTTTGCGTCAGTTTGCTCCTTTTCCTCATGCAATAGTTGGTTAGAATGCGCTTCTCGTCATCCTGGGCCTGGGCGCTTTCGGCTTTGATCGACTTCGAACTGGACTCTGGCTATTTGTTTCTGCGCATTCCCGGACGGTGAAGTGTTTTACTTCCCCGGGCAATGCATTGGGAGTGCATTGTCATGCCATCATTTGATGTTGTCTCGAAAACTGATTTGGCTGAGGTTGATAATGCCCTCCAAAATGTCATGCGCGAGATTGGCCAGCGCTATGACTTTAAAGGGTCAAAAAGCTCGGTTGAGTTGGATGAAGCTGAAATTACCATCAACGCTGACGATGATTTGAAGCTGAAGCAGGTTCAGGAGCTTTTGCAGGGGCACCTATCGCGGCGCGGTATTGAGCCCGGCATGCTTGATTATAAGTCGGTTGAACCTGCCGCTGGCCAGAGCGTGCGCCAGAAAGTCGAAATCAAGCAAGGGATTGCAAAAGATCTCGCTAAGAAGCTCGTGAAGGAAATCAAAGGGACCAAGATGAAGGTCCAGGTTGCCATTCAGGGCGATGAGCTGCGCATCACCGGAAAAAAACGCGACGACCTACAGGAGGTCATCGCGTTCCTGAAAGAAAAGGGCGGTGAACAGCCGCTTCAGTTTGAAAACTTCCGCGACTGAGTTTTCCGCCGCTGGTTTATCGGTTCATCACAATGCGGCGCACGATGTAGAGAACTGCGATCGCAACCAGATATCCTAGGAATCGAATTCCGATAAGTTTCAGATCACCGTCCACGTCTGTCAAATTTGGCAATGGGCTTGTGTCGCCGGCAAGATATCGTCGCCCGCCCGAAACAACCTCATGGATGATTGTGGCGGCAAATGTCCACGCAATGATTTGCCCAAACCTGCGCATCAAAAATGCAGCGATCAACGCAATAATCAAACCCTGAATAGAGTTTACAGTGTCAAAGCCCTGTTGAAAGAGGGCGATGGCCTGGTTGAGAATATCGTTCACTATACTTCCCCCGAATTGTCATTCCGTCGCGCCCAGGTGCCACTCCCTGGGTGACTGGTTTCTAGGGTACATGAGGAAAGGGGCGTTATCCCAGATCTAATTTGGATGAGGTTAACCGCTCAAGGAATCCGCCAAATTTTGATCGTTAGTCCGCCAAATTGGGACTGGTATGTTCCGTAAGCGGTGCATTTACCGCTTGTCTCAAAAGCATCTGCGCCAGGCGCAGTGGGGTCGCAGCGGCCACGCCACGGGCGAGGTAGGGCGTGTCAGAGAATTGAGCAAATGAAAGTTCAGCGATTTCAGCTGCTGCGAGGATGCCACCAAAACGACGGGACGCATCCAACTGTGTCACGATGATGCGGCGGACGCCGAGGTTTGCAAAGTCCTGCGCGGTTTCAGCCATACTGCGCGCATCCCCGCTCGCGGCCAAAACCAGAATAGGTTCTGCGCCTGAGATCTGTTTTCCTGAGGCAATTTGAAGTTGAAGTGACTGACGTCCTTCTGGTGTTAGGAGGTTGGCTGCAGCAGTGTCGATGAAACAGGCTTCGCGCCGGTCGCCTGCCTCAATGGCCATGCGGTCAGTCCGCTGATCTAGCACCAACCCCATGGCGTCAATGGTTTCTGTGTGGTCGACAGGAATTTGCAGTAATTCGCCGTAAGCTTCTGCCTGGGCTCTTGCGCCGGTACGCTCTGCATCTGTTGAAATGATTTGAGCGCGTACATTCTCGACAGCGGCGCGCGCCGCCAGTTTGGCAATGGTCACTGTCTTGCCGTGACCTGGCAGTCCCACTGCCATAATGGGGTGGGGTGGCGCGATTGGCAGCGGCTCAAAGGAAAAGCGGTCAGCCAGTGCGGTCGCGAGGGCGTTTACTGGATCATCAACGCCGGCGTTCATTGCTTCTGCCGTTAAGGCGCTTGCCAGAATGGCCGGAACACCTTGATCTTCCAGAGCCTTTAGCAAAATGCTTTCGGAAAGGACCAGACTGGTCTCAGATTTTGCTACTTGCTCGTCGGCGCGCTCGCTTGGATGGGTGGGGCGCGCTTCTGCGGATTTGGGTGATGCGCTCAGATGTTCTTTCAGAATTTCCTCAAGGACGGTCTCTTCGGAGGGCGCTGCGGCCGGGTGGTCCTGGGCGCGCTGATCAAGTGTGGCGGTTACCTCGAACCCGCCATTCTCCCCTTCGATGCTCGACACTATGATGGCATCCACGCCCATGGCATCGCGGACCTGATCTACAGCCTCGGCCATGGACTCGGCGATGAAGGTTCGCATGCGCATCTACTCTGGGTTCCCGGTCTTATACAGTTGCGACTGTCTTGAGGCGCGCCTTTGGGTGCACTTCGTTCTGAGACATGACAATTGTCTGTGGTCGGAACCGTTCAATGATCGAGCGCACATAAGGGCGAACACCGGGGCTTGTAAGAAGGACAGGCATTTCGCCTTCTTCTGCGGCGCGTTCGAACTTGTCGCGAACAGCGGCGATGAACTGTTGCAGCTCACTTGGGGCCATCGCGAGTTGTTTTTCATCACCCTGACCGACCAGAGATTCAGCGAATGCCTGCTCCCATTGTGGAGAGAGGGTGATGAGACCCAGCGTTCCGTCAGGGGCGGCATAGGACGCGCAAAGCTGGCGGGCGAGACGCATGCGCACATGTTCCCCGATATGGGTGAGCTGCTTGGTATGGACAACAGCTTCTGCGATGCCTTCCATGATGGTGCCTAAGTCGCGGATGGAGATGCGTTCGGCCAGAAGTGTTTGAAGAACACGCTGTATGCCGGAAATGGTGATCTGGCTCGGCGCAATGTCTTCAAGCAGTTTCTTATGTTCATCACCCATTTCGTCGAGCAGTTTCTGAACTTCAGCGTAGGAGAGAAGTTCCTGCATGTTGTCGCGAATGACCTCGGTGAGGTGGGTGGTGATAACGGTGGGAGGATCGACAACAGTGTAGCCGCGGAAGGCCGCTTCTTCGCGGATGCCCGCATCAATCCATGTCGCTGGAAGGCCAAATGTGGGTTCTTTAGTGTGAAGGCCGGGGAGGTCGATTTGACCGCCATGAGGGTCCATGACCAATAGCTGGCCCACATAAACTTCACCAGCGCCCGCCTCGACCTCTTTCACGCGCACCATATAGTGACTTGCTTCAAGTTGCATATTGTCGAGGATCCGTACAGGCGGCATGACAAAGCCCATATCTGCAGCGAACTGGCGACGCAGCGCTTTGATCTGGTCGGTGAGTTTTTGACCTTCTGAATCATTGATCAACGGCAAGAGGCCGTAGCCGATTTCGAGGCGCAGCTCGTCAATTTTCAATGTTTGCGAGATGGGCTCTTCTTTGGGTTCTGCCTCTACCGCTTCTGTTGAGGCAATGGCCGCTGCTGCTTCTGTCGCGGCCTCGTTCTTTCTCTTGGAAATAATCCGGTAGGCGAGAAATCCCGTTCCTGCGGAAAGCGCGACGAAAGGCAGCATTGGAATGCCTGGCAAAAGCGCCATGACACCGAGCACAAAAGAGGACATGCCGAGTGCCTGCGGGTACCCCGACAATTGTTCGAACAGAGCTTTGTCGGCGGCGCCTTCGACCCCAGCTTTGGAGACGAGCAGACCTGCAGCCGTTGATACGATGAGCGCAGGGATCTGGCTGACAAGGCCGTCGCCAATGGTCAGCAGGGTGTAGCCTGCGCTTGCATCTGCGAAAGACATTTCCATCTGGCCGACGCCGACAATGATGCCGCCAATGATGTTGATGAAAGTGATCAGCAATCCTGCAATGGCATCTCCGCGAACGAATTTGGACGCGCCATCCATGGAACCAAAGAAGGCGGCTTCATTTTCCAGGTTTTTCCGGCGTTCGCGTGCCTGGTCTTCATCAATGAGGCCAGAGGACAGATCGGCATCGATCGCCATCTGCTTGCCGGGCATGGCGTCCAGGGTAAAGCGGGCTGCGACTTCTGCGATACGTCCGGAACCTTTGGTGATAACAACAAAGTTCACGATCACCAGGATGGCGAAGACGATGATGCCGATGATGAAATTGCCCTGCATCACAAAGTTGCCGAAAGCTTCGATGACTTTGCCGGCCGCGCCGGTTCCTTCGTGTCCGTGGGAGAGAATGAGGCGTGTTGAGGCAAGGTTGAGCGCCAGCCGGATCATGGTGGCGATCAAGAGAACGGTCGGGAAAGCACTAAACTCAAGCGGCTTCTGAATGAAGAGGGCCGTCATGAGGACGAGAACGGAGAATGTGATCGAAATCGCCAGAGCAAAATCCAGCATAAATGCTGGCATAGGAAGGATGAGGACAACGATGATTGTCAGAACGCCAAGCGCTAGACCTAAGTCACTGCGCTTGCCAATCTCTGCAAAGATCCGTTGCGGCGTCAGGCTACCTAAGCCGCCGCCTCCGGTCTTTCTCGTCCCCACTTCACTCATAACTGTTGTTCCCCAAATACTCTCAAAGACCTAAAGGCGTCGCTGGCTAGCCAGCCAATCGTGCTTCGCCAGGCTGTGGTACCTGGATGCCTTCGTCCGAATATTGCTTCAGCTTGTTGCGGAGCGTGCGGATTGAGATGCCAAGAATATTTGCGGCGTGCGTCCGGTTGCCAATGCAGTGGTCAAGTGTGTTCAGGATGAGCTCCTGCTCCACTGCAGCAACGGTCTGCCCGACATAGGTGCGCGACACCGCATCTGCGGTCGCAGCAGCCTGAGCCGCCAGACCGTCAACTGGCGCCGGGCTTGCATCCAGGCGGGATCCGTCTGGCAAGCGAATGGCGGCTACATCGATTTCCGGGCCCATCGCGAGCAGGACGGCGCGGTGGATCGTGTTTTCGAGCTCTCGTACGTTGCCAGCCCAGCGATGTTTTGCCAGATGGCGGCGGGCTTCGAGCGAAATTGCTTTTCCTTCCAAGCCATTCACGGCTGCATATTTTTTTGCAAAATGTTCAGCCAGAGCCACAATGTCAGCTGGGCGCTCGCGCAGAGCGGGCAGGGCAAGGTTGACAACATTCAGACGATAGAAAAGGTCTTCACGGAAACTGCCTTCCCGAATGGACTCTTGCAGATCGCGGTTCGACGTGGCGATGATGCGAATGTCCACCTTGATCGGGCCTTTGCCGCCAACACGATCAATCTCTTTTTCCTGAATCGCGCGAAGCAGCTTGGATTGCAGGCGAATGTCCATCTCGCTGATTTCATCGAGAAGAAGGGTCCCACCATTTGCCTCTTCAAACTTACCGATCCGCCGTGCGACGGCGCCTGTGAAGGAGCCTTTCTCGTGTCCAAATAGCTCGGACTCCAGAAGGTTTTCGGGGATGGCTGCGCAGTTTACAGAGATGAATGGCTTGTCGGAGCGATTTGATTTGCGATGTACATACCGCGCCATGACTTCCTTGCCGGTCCCTGACTCGCCGGTGATGAAAATGCTGGCTTCTGATTTTGCCACCTGATCGGCGAAGGCGATCGCTTCTGCCATCTTCTCATCCTGGAAGATAAGCTGATGAGTGTCATCAGCAACTGCGGAGAGAACGGCGGCGATCAGTTCTGCATCTGGTGGAAGTGGGATGTATTCTTTTGCGCCAGCCTGAATGGCGGCCACGGCTGCTTTGGCATCGGTACCGGTGCCGCAGGCAACGACGGGTAAGCAGATATGTTCGCTTTCTAGCTGGGCGATCAAGCGCGCAATATCGATGCCGACATCTACCATCAGCAGATCTGCGCCGCGACCGGCGCGAAGAATTTCAACTGCCTGTTCGCCCCGTTCGGCGTGGGTCACTTTCGCCCCTTTTTCCATCGCCATCTTTGTGGCTGTGGAGAGCTGGCCGTTTAGTGTTCCTACGATCAGAAGTCTCATGGGAGCAGTTCCTTCTCTTCAACTAAATACGTTTACCTGCTCCGACGGAGGGAGCATGGCATTTACAAGGGATTGGAGGTGGCGCGGATTTTCTTTGCGGCTGATCGCAGCAGCGCTCGCTGAATAAACAGCCAAGTGTACATTGCGCTCTTGGGTCAGGCGATCAAGCTTGGCGGCCAAGGGGGCAAGGATCATGTTGCCAAGAATGGCGCCATAGAATGTCGTGATAAGGGCAACCGCCATAGCAGGCCCAATCTGAGCTGGGTCGTCCAGGACAGAGAGCATCTGAACCAGGCCGACCAACGTACCAATCAAACCCATTGCCGGTGCGATTTCTGCTGCCCGCCTAAGAACAGCGGACGATTTGATGGCACGATCCTGGGCCGCAGTTCTTTCAGTGTTCAGCAGGCGTTCAATGTCTTCTGGCGCTGCTCCGTCTACCACAAGGGAGAGGGCGCGCATTAGGAATGGATTTGAACGGAAGTCTTTCATGCGCCGTTCGAGCGTGTGCACGCCGTCTTTGCGGGAGCTTTCGGCCAGATGAATGAGCTTTTCGATGGATGCGCGGGTATTCGTCGGCGTACCTGTGAGGGTTCTTCCCGCAGCGCGTAAGGCGTCGAGCACTTCGCTGGCGCGGAAGGAGATTAGAGTGACTGCTACAGTGCCACCAAAAACAATCAGGAATGCGCGCGCATTGAGAAATGCGCTTGCGTCTCCACCCAAGGCAATGGCAAGGGCGACAAGACCTAATCCAGCAAAGAGTCCGATGAGTGTGGCGTTGTTCATGGGTTTACTCCGAGCGACCTAATTGGCGCCGCCCTTAATGATCTCTGTCATGGTGACACCGAGTTGTTCTTCAACGATGACGACCTCGCCGCGAGCGACCAGACGGTCGTTGACGTAGATATCGATGGCTTCTCCGACCTTGCGATCGAGTTCAACGGTCGTGCCAGAGTCCAGTTTCAGCAGGTCACTGATTTCGATGTCTGTTTTTCCGAGCACAGCGGAGACATTCACCGGAACATCAAAAACGGCTTCAAGGTCGGCGGCTGTTTTCTCTTCTCCGTCGTCCACAGCCGCTGCTGCGTCTTCGGCATCGCCTTCGACGGGCAAATTGGCTTCATCTGCGAGGTCTGGCAGGTCCATGCCTTCTTCTTGATCAGACATTGTGGGTCTCCATGTTTGCGGGCGTCTCTGGGCCGCGCGTCAAGGTTTCGATATATCTGTTGATGATCTCCGCAGCGCTGTCTTCCAGCTCAGCGCGGCTGCGCGTCACGCCGCCGTCAGACCACTCGATTTCACAGTCGCCAAGGGCAATGCCCGCGTCACCGACCACCATCATTTTCTCTGCCATGCCGCGTTCGGCAGCGGCTTGTTGCATTGAGGATTGGATGTCGTCGACAAGAGCATCGTTGATGCGCACAACCAGCCGCGGTTCGCGGTTCAGGTGTTTCAGGCATTCGTGGATGACCGCTTCAATTTCTTTTTCGGGTTGAACCTCGAGAAGGGCATCGGCCAGTTTCCGGGCGACAGAAAATGCGAGTTCTGCGGCCTCTGCCTGGACTTCACTTTTCACGTGGGCCAAATCAGAGAGAGCCGTGGAAGCGGCGGTGGCGATCTGTCCGAACGCTGCGGTATTTGCCTCGAGCGTTTTGGCTTCAATAGATGCCAAGGCTTCCGCTGAGCCTTCCGCTCGTGCTTCTGCCTTCAATGCGTCGATTTCTTCGTCGGTCCAGCGTGATTTCCGCACAGCCTTTTGGGCGACGCCGGCGTCATCTGCTCCGGCATCGTCGTCGAACATTTCGTTGAATGTGAATTTGATGGCTTCAGTCATAGGGTTCCGGGAGCCGTCTAGTAGACGAGCTCGTCCTCTCCCTTACTGTCTGCCAGCATGATCTCGCCCCGTGCGGCGAGGTCTTTGGCAATGTTGACCATCAGCATTTGCGCCTCATCGACGTCTCTGAGACGGACAGGACCCATTACTTCCATGTCTTCTTTGAGAATTTTTCCCGCGCGTTCCGACATGTTTGAGAAGAACAGGTCACGCAAGCTGTCTGATGCACCTTTAAGCGCCAGACCCAACTTGTCCTTGTCAAAGGCTCGCAACAGGGTCTGGATGCTGCCCGGGTCGAGCTGGCTGAGGTCCTCAAAGGTGAACATCAGCGCCTTGATTTTTTCGGCCGCTTCGCGATTGCGTTCTTCCAGCGACGCCATGAAACGGCCTTCAGTCTGGCGGTCGAAATTGTTGAAGATGTCGGCCATCATTTCGTGGCTATCGCGGCGATTGGTGCGCGACAGGTTGGACATGAACTCGGCGCGGAGCGTCTGTTCTACCTTTTCCAGGATTTCTTTCTGGACAGCTTCCATGCGGAGCATACGGTTAATGACTTCCAAGGCGAAGTCTTCCGGCAAACAGCCGAGCACCCGAGCGGCGTGATCAGACTTGATCTTTGAAAGGACAACAGCAACGGTTTGCGGGTACTCGTTCTTAAGGTAATTGGCGAGGACCTGCTCGTTCACATTGCCAAGCTTCTCCCACATGGTGCGGCCGGCTGGGCCACGGATCTCGTCCATCACCTGATTAACGCGGTCGTCGGGCAGGAAGCGATTTAGCAGGCGCTGGGTTGCCTCATAGGAACCGACAATTGCGCCAGATCCGGAAAGCTTCCCGGCGAATTCAACAAGCAGTTTTTCAACCAGGGATGAGCTGACTTGGCCCAGGTTGGACATGGTGACCGAAATTTCTCTGATTTCGTCCTCGTCAAACAGATCCCAGATAGCGGCCGCATGATCATCGGTCAGCGACAGCATGAAGATTGCCGCCTTCTCAGCACCCGAGACGGACTTGATGTCGTCTCTAATTTTTTCGTCAGCCGCAGCCATTGTCGATGACCTCTCTTACCCTTCGTGCAACCATGACCGAAGAATGGACATGGTTTCATCTGGGTGGTTTGCGACGAGTTCACCGACTTTGTTCACGGAGGACTCTTTTACTTTGCCTTCGACTTGAGCAATGTCGATCATCTGTTCGACAGCTGATTTCGGTTCACCGGTTTCTTCATTGACGGTTCCGTCGGGAGCAGGAAGTTGTGCCTGGCCTTCAGCGCCTGGAAGGGCAGCTGCACCGAGTTCGCCGCCACCAGCGGTGGCACCGGCGAGGGCCAACTGATCGCCCACAGGAGCTGGATTAATGATGCCGCGAATGAGAGGGCGGACAACGAACATCAAGACCAGCAAGGAGATGAGCGCGAGCACACCCGTTTCTCCCATCCGGAAATAGTCGGCTTTTGTGAGACCAAGAAACGGTTCTTCAATCGCTTCAAGGGGCTCGAGCGCTTCCTTGGCGGCGAATTGAATATTGACAACTTCCACAAGGTCACCGCGTCCCTGGTCGAACCCGATTGCAGAGCGGACAAGGGCGGAAATCTTGTTCACCTCATCCTCAGAGCGGGGCGAATAGGTCGTCGTGCCATCTTCGGCAACGCTGTAAATTCCATCAACAGCAACGGCGACTGACAGACGCTTCACAGAACCAGCTTCGATAATCTCTGTCTGCGTTGTTCGGGAGATTTCGTAGTTGACTGTCTCTTCCAGGCGATTTGACTGATCGAGCGAGCCATTTGCACCGGCGTCTGCGTCACCCGCTCCCGGAACAGCATTTCCGACCGTCACCGCATCATTTGGAAGCCCGTCTGAGCTTGAGTTGGATTCTTCTACGGTCTGTGTCGAGCGAACAACCTGACCTTCTGGATCGAATGTATCGGAGGTCCGTGTAATGCGATTGAAATCAAGTTCAGCGCTTACCTGAATGCGCGCATTATCAGGCCCGACAATGCTCTCAACAATCGTCCGGATCTGAGACTGAAGGCGACGTTCATAGGCAATGTTGCGCTCATCAATAGATGAAGAGAGAAGCCCGTCTTCTTCGCCATCAGCGCCGCTTGCCAGCAAGGTCCCTTTTTCGTCAACAATAGAGACATTGCCAGGCGTCAAACCTTCAATGGCGGAGGCCGCAAGGTGTTGAATGGACCGAATTTGTGCGCGCGAGAGCGGCTCGCCGGCAATACGGACAACGATGGATGCGCTTGGATCCCGGCGTTCGCGGGAAAAGACTTCGCGCTCGGGAAGGACAAGATGTACGCGGGCGGCTTTAACCCGGTCAATCGCTTTAATGGTGCGCGCCAACTCACCCTCGAGGGCCCGCAGATAATTGAGGTTCTGAACGAAACTCGTGGTACCCAGCGCATCTGCATTATCGAAGATTTCATAGCCCACAGATCCGCCCGACGGCAGACCCTGTTCGGCCATTGCCATGCGCAAGCGCAGAGCGCGGTCGTTGGGGACAAAAATCTTTGTCCCGTCCCCTTTTAGTTCGTAGGGAATTTCTTGGGCATCTAGCTCTGAGATGATTTGAGCAGCGTCTTCCTGAGTGAGATCGGCATAAAGCAAGGACATGGGGGATTCGCTGACACGCAGGCCTACAAAGGCAAAGAATGCGAACAAGCCAGCTGCAACGAGACCGAGAGAAATGATCCTTGCTGGTCCCAGCGTCTTTAAAAATTCAGTGAAGCTATCCACGCGCTCACCATCCATTGTCGCCCTTGCGTGCCGGATCCTGTTCTTGGGCCGGACTTGCGTTTGGTCGACGGGGAGTGGCTACATCCTGTGGCTATCTCATTGGCAATTTGGTCCCGATATGGACCGTGCCCCCGTGTCAGTAGGCAAAATTTACCCCGTTAGCCTAAACAGAGGTTTAACGCGCATGGATTCGGTGGAAAAAAGTGCCAGGCTTGTGGATAAGTCGCTTTAGATAGCAGAAAGGCGCCGGTGTCTTTTGGACACCAGCGCCTTGCGGCAGATAAGTACGCAGCTACTTTTCTATCTCACTGCCGGTATTGCTGAACTCGCGTCGCGCGAAGACCGGCAAGACCGTGTTTTTCAATGGAGCGCTGCCAACTGAGGAATTCCTCTACAGTCAGCGTATAGCGACTGCAGGCTTCCTCAAGGCTTAGAAGGCCACCGCGCACAGCGGCGACGACTTCGGCCTTACGCCGAATAACCCACCGTTTTGTGTTTGGTGGTGGCAGGTCCGCTATGGTTAGGGGACTTCCGTCCGGTCCTATCACATAGTTGACCCGAGATGACTGGTGCTCGCTCATTGCCGTCCCGATCCTTGTACTCACGACTGGGGTTAGACTATCGGAGCGACTTTAAAAAAGGGCTAAATGCCAGGGTAAATTTTCAATGAAATCAATGGGTTAAGTGTTTCAGAGTGGCACACTTTTATACATTATGAGCCCTCATCTTTAGGTTCGGAGACTGATGTGACGCTTGTGAGGCTCACGGGCAGTCCGTCAACGAGCAAGATAGGCGGATTGGACGTGAAATCGACCGTATCAACGGTGCCGAATGTGCGGACGTCTGTGTTGACGGGTTCACCATCAGCGTCGAGAGCGGTAACGGACAGGAAGTAGGTGCCGTCCGCAGCAGTGCCACCCTCATCCAGCGAGCCGTTCCAACTGAAATCATGGGTGCCTGCGTCTTCAGAGAGCGTTTCTGAATAGACCGAGGCGCCAGATGAATCGACGATTGAGATCTTAATCTCAGGCGAGTCTTCGGCAATTGAGAAACGCCAATCAGAAGTTCCGCCGTCTTTGAACTCTCTAGCCGTGGAGAGCGCTTCTACTTCTTTGCCGATATACTGAACGGCATTGTCAGATGACTGGGAGTTAGTGAGCGAGATCAACTCTTCGAGGTTTGAGTTTGTTGCAATGCTCTGTTCTACCGAGGAGAACTGAACAAGCTGGTTTGTCATTTCACCTGTATCCATTGGATCAAGCGGGTCCTGGTTCTGCAATTGAGTCGTGAGCAATGACAGAAACAGATTGAAATTTTCGTCCGCAGCTTCTTTGGCGGACTGAGAGGCAGATGTCTCCGTTGTCTGAGCCTGTGTTACAGGCTGGGTGTTTGAAACAGCTTCCAACATCGGGTCGTTCCTAACTCTATATGCTTACGTCGATACCGCCACGTGCGGCCGCTTCGATCTGTCGGGCAGCAACAGCGTTCAACAGAATGTCTTCACCATCTTCGTCGCCATTTGGTTGGTCTTCGCCTGATGCAAGTGTTTCTGAGCCGTTGGCGTCTGCGTTTTCGTTGCCGTTCTTAAGGCTGAAGTTCAGTGTATCGGCGTCTGCATCAAGGCCTGCGTCTTTGAGGGCCTGTTCCAGCGCCTTGGCATCTTTCTGCAGCAGGTCCAGCGTTTCTGCTTTTTCGACTGCCAGATGTGCCGTCACGCGGCCGTCCTGCGCAAGCTCAAGCTTAACGTCAATGCGACCCATCTCAGCCGGATCCAAACGGATCTCAAAAGTTGATACGCCACGGGCGACGTGTTTGGAAATTTGGAGTGCAATGGCCGTGTTAGGCACTTGCGTTGCTTGCGCCTGCCCCGGGAGGGCACCAAATCGAACGAGAACCGGATTGCTGTTCTGTGGAGTACCCGTCGGCGAGGCTTGGTTGGGTGCGTTCAGATTGAGGAGATCCAGATTCAGATCCGCGGGCAGAGAGCTCAGGTTTAAGCCAGCTGCGGCCATTGCCTGCAAAGGCGTAACTGCTGCCGCGGCGGCAGGAGTTGCCGCTGGTACGGCCTGCGGCGTGGAAGGGGGTTGTGCATTTGATGCGGACGACTTGGCTTTGCCGGCCATGGCTTCTGCTGCCTGATGGCCGAGACCCCTTTCGCCGTCTGCGTCGGCATCGACATCACTCTGGAGGCCAGAGTCAAGTGGGTTGGACAAACCGGATGACTGATCATCCGCGCCAGCTGCGGCCTGAGTTGCCTGTTGGGCTGTTTGTGTTGTTGGGTTTTGTGCGGGGCGGGCTGCTTGCTGCGCTGAGCTGCCAGCCGTTGCGTCAGCGTTGGCGGTTGCGCTGTTGTTCGATGACTGAGCTGATTGGAGCGCAAGCTCGTCGGCTGTCAGTGTGTCGGTATCTTTGAGGTTCTTTGCCGCGTCTGTTGCCTCATCCAAATCGGTTGCCGCTGTTTGCGCGTCAGCGGTTTGAGCATCGGCTGCGGTGATTGCCGGCACACTGGCCTCGTTGGTCTCTTCAGAGGAACCTGTAGTCAGTTCGCCGTCATTTTCAGCGCCTATTGTTCCCTCTTCGGACTCAAGTGCGATCTCACCTTCCTCGGACAGGTTGCTGTCGTCATTCAAGGGAGTGTCGGTTTCTGCGGCAGCCAGATTCACATCAGGAGTGGAGTCGTCACCAGCGGCATCTTGTTCATCACCGGTTTCAGCGTCGTCATCGCTGCGCGCGTCGGCATCTCGATCCCGTTGATCAGCTCTGCGTTCTTCTTCGGCTGCTGCGTCGGCTTTTTCTGCGTCGGCCTGGCGTTCGTCTGCACGGTGGCCGTCAGCGTCGGCCTTACGGTCATTTAGGCGGGCGTCGGCGTCGTCGGATGCAGAAGCGTCTGTTTCTGCCAAATGCGCGGAAAACGCGTCGGACGAGAATGTGTCCGAGGCAGTCTGACCGATCTTTGGCGCAAACTGATTGTTATTGGTGTTCGTGACTTCCATGCCTATTACCCTGATCTTCGTACAATGGTGCATCCTCCATAAGCAATCGGCGCGCCAGGGTGGGTGGCCTGGATTAGTTCAATAAGTTCAGTGGCTTACCAAATTGCATCTTTTGAGTTTCGGCTGGACGACCTGATTTTCTCGGCAAGAACTGCCGGGGTCGGCGTGATTTGCCGAGCAAGTCGCAGCCTTTGGATTGCGCTTATGGCTTCAGCCCCTATATTGCGCTTCATGTCAGCAGCATTTGATCCAGATACTGGCTTAAACAGCCTGGACCTGCCCGGTCGCCCTGAAGATACCCGCGTGGTAGTCGCCATGTCGGGAGGCGTTGACTCGTCCGTGACGGCCGCGCTTCTGAAGGAGCAGGGCTATGACGTCGTCGGGATTACTCTGCAACTTTATGATCATGGAGAAGCTGTACGGCGCGTCGGTGCGTGCTGTGCAGGACAGGATATTCATGACGCGCGGCAGGTGGCCGACAAGCTCGGTATTCCGCATTATGTTCTGGACTATGAACACACGTTCCGCGAAAGCGTGATGGATGACTTCGCCGACAGCTATCTTGCCGGTGAAACGCCAATCCCTTGTGTCCGCTGCAATGAACGGGTGAAGTTTCGCGATATGCTGGCCACAGCTAAGGATCTGGGCGCTGCTGCTTTGGCGACCGGACACTATGTCATCTCAAAGCCTGGCATTGCCGGCCGTGACCTCTATGGCGGGGCTGACCCTGACAAGGACCAGTCCTACTTCCTTTTTACGACCCGGCGCGACCAGCTGGATTACCTGCGCTTTCCGCTCGGGAGCCTCTCGAAGGCAGAGACGCGGGCGATTGCTGAGCGGCTAGAGCTCGGCGTGGCGAGCAAGCCAGACAGCCAAGACATCTGTTTTGTGCCGGACGGCAAATATACAGACGTTATCGAGCGGCTTCGGCCAGGGGCCGCAGCGCCGGGCGACATTGTCGATCTCGAGGGCAATGTTCTGGGCCGCCATGAGGGCATTATCCGCTACACGATAGGTCAGCGTCGCGGCCTTGGCATCGCCACCGGTGATCCCCTCTTTGTCGTGAAGCTGGACGCTGCAAAAAGCCAAGTTATCGTTGGACCACGGCCCGCCCTGCTGACGGAGCGTATTGAGCTGTCAGAAGTGAACTGGCTCGGGGATACACCTTTCGATCAGGTACCTGCCGAGGGTCTGCCAATTCTGGCAAAAGTGCGCTCGACCCGGCCGCCCTTGCCGGCGCGGCTGATTGCTAAGCCAAACGGCTGCGCTGAAATTCAGCTGGAAGAGGGTGAGGATGGCGTAGCGCCCGGTCAGGCCTGTGTCTTTTACGCCCATGATGCCTCTGGTGCGCGCGTATTGGGGGGTGGCTGGATCCGAGCTGCCTATAATCTTTTGGGCAATGCTGTAAAAAGCAGCTCGACTGCTAATGCCGCGCAATATGCCGGTTAGGCATGGGCTCGGGCGCCGCAATCCTGCCCTTTTTTGACTGTTTTGTGACTCATCGGTTTTCCGAAGGTGTTTTCTCGTCTAAAAAAGATGGGTTTTCGCCTTGCGCATGATCAATGCTTGGTAGGCGTTAATCGTGTGTGATGTGCGTGTGTTGGGTGAGGCGGCTCCTGGCATGTATCTGTTTCTCTTGTCCGTCTGACTGGGAGTTTTCCATTGGCTGCATCTGCCCGTCTTGACAGAAGCTCGGTTCTCAAGGCCTATGCCCGCTGGGCGCCGGTTTATGACGTCACCTTTGGTGCCATTGCAGCGTTCGGTCGGAAAGCGGCTGTGAACGCGATCAATTCGCGCAAAGGCGCTCTGTTGGAAGTTGGTGTCGGCACGGGCATTACATTGCCAACCTATGGTCCACAACTCCGTATTACCGGTATCGACCTGTCGCCTGAAATGCTCGACAAGGCGCGGGACAAGGTTCGCAAACATCACCTCAGTAATGTGGACGGCATCTATGAGATGGATGCGAGCGCCATGGAGTTTGATGACGGGAAGTTCGACACGGTTGTGGCGATGTATGTGATGACCGTGGTGCCTGATCCTCAGAAAGTGATGCAGGAATTAGAGCGCGTGTGCGCGCCGGGCGGGGAGGTGATGATCGTCAATCACTTCGCTCAGGACCATGGGCTCCGCGGGTCCGTTGAAAAATGGATGACACCCTTTGCGAAACTTCTGGGGTGGCACCCTGATTTCGTGATCGAGACGATTACGGGCATAACTGATCTGGAGCTTGTTGAGGCGCGTTCGATGCACCCGATGGGGCTTTTTACCCTTCTGCGGTTCAAGAAACCTGCCGAAAAAACGGCCTGATTTCGCCTGAAATAGCGGTCGGTACAGGCCGCCATCGTCTTCCTTGACAGGGAGGGCTCTCAGCCCTTATATCCCCTGACTTTCCGGGCGGTTTCGACCGTCGGTCAGCCTCAGGGGTGCTTTGGGGCGGCCTCCAGAATTTCTGGCGCGGAAGCCTCTTTTGGGGCGGAGTAGCTCAGCTGGTTAGAGCAGCGGAATCATAATCCGCGTGTCGGGAGTTCAAGTCTCTCCTCCGCTACCAAATTTTCCTTAAAAGCGATGATCTGTCTGACGTCATTCCTGAATCCCAGTCGGCTGTCTTGACCGGACGCATGTCGGGCGCCTTGTTCTGCGTCCCCGCGAAAATCTGCCATTCCAAATCCTCCATCCGCTGATGTCGGGTCGGCCCGTCGGTGGTCTTTTTGCATTTTTTTTGCAATTAATATTGACTCTTAATAACAACAATGAAAGAACCCCTTTGTAACGGGGGAGACTGGACACCTTGAGGGTTCTAGATGTTGCAAATAGGTCTAAATAGCTACAGGGGTTTTTGGGGTGATGAACAAGGTTTTTGAGAGCACCGGACGTGCACAGCGTGCCCTGGCAGGCAGAACGAACCGGACGGCTCTTCTGGGTGGTGTCTCCGCGATCGCTATCAGTAGTGCCGCGGTATTGGTCTCAACCGGTGCGATGGCGGACGATGCGGGCGACAGAGTGGCGCCCATCAGTGTGACGGCGACACGGACACCCATGGAGGCATTTGCTGTTCCTGGAATGGTGACTGTTAAAGGCGCTGACGAAATAGCCGAAGAAATTCCGTCTAACCTTGGCGATCTGTTCGACGATATTCCGGGTGTTACCGCTGTTGGTGGTCCCCGACGCACCGGTGAAGTGCCAACTATCCGAGGCTTCTCGGGCGCCGACATTATTGTGACGCTAGATGGTGCGCGTCAGAATTTTGTGTCAGGTCATGACGGGCGTGCCTTTATTGATCCGTCCTTCCTAAGCGAGCTTGAGGTCGTTCGAGGGTCAAGTTCAGCGCTTTATGGCTCGGGCGGAACGGGCGGTGTGATTGCGTTGCGGACGCTCACTGCGGATGACCTTCTGGGTGAAGGGGAGACGCATGGCACACGCTTTGGCCTGAGTTACCGCAGTGGCAATGACGAGTTTGCACAGCGATTGCAGGCCTATTCGAAGCCCATGGAAGGCGCGGACATTTTTGCCGGAATTGTCGCGCGTCAGTCTGACGATGTGCGTCTTGGCAACGGGACAGAGCTCGCCTCCGAAGACGACATTATTTCCGGTCTGGTGAAGGGAACATTCGACCTTGGCGACAACACGGCGCTTCGGCTGTCCTGGCAGCGGTTCTCAAATGACGCCGTCGAACCGGGCAACGGGCAGGTGGCGACTGGCACACTCAACGATAAGGATATTGACAGCGAGACTTTTACGCTCGGCTTTACCTCCAAGCCAGTCGGTCAGGATCTCGTCGACTTCTCTGCTGTCATCTACAGCAATACCAACACTGTTGATGAAACACCTTTGACTGGGACGAGCGCTGGTGTTTTGAGTAAGCGCGAACTTGATACGGTTGGGTTGGAAATGTCTAACACCAGTCGGTTCATGTTCTCAGAGAATATTGGGCTTGCCGTTACCGCTGGTTTCGAGGTTGCCAAGGACAGTGCGGTTGGTGCGACGGGCGGCGGTGTTCGTGGTGGTGTCGTCACCGGGGATCAAGACCTCTTTGGTGCCTTTGTCCAGACCTCCTTCACCTGGTTTGCACCTTTTGGCTTAGCCGATGGTGAGTTCTCTTTGACCCCAGGCGTGCGCTTCGACACATATGACAGTCAGGATACGACCGGCGCGCAAACCAGTGACAGTCAGGTATCGCCGAAAGTAACCGCACGGTTTGCGCCGACACCGTGGGCCTTTGCCTACGGGTCTTATGGCGATGCGTTCCGTGCGCCGCGTCTGGACGAGATGTTTGCGATTGGCACGCACTTCCCCGTTTTTTCTCCAACATTTGCTCTGGTTGGTTTTAACACGTTCCTTCCCAACACTGCGTTGGAGGCGCAAAGCACCACCACATGGGAAGCAGGCCTCGGGTTCGAGTTTGAGGACCTGCTAAGCGATGGAGACATCTTCCAGGCCAAAGGCGGCTACTATTCAACAGATGGCGAGAATTTCATTTCGCTGGAAGTTATTCAAACTGCCGACACATCTATTCCAGGTGTGACCTGTATTCCGTTTGTTTCTATTGCGGCAAACCCGCTCGGGTGTGCGGGCACGACACAGTCTGTGAACATTGCCGATGCTGAACTGTCGGGCTTCGAGTTGGAAACCAGCTATGACTCAGATCGGTTTCGGTTCTCTCTTTCAGGCCAGACAATGGAAACGGAGAATACGGCGACCGGTCAGCCCGTCGGAGTAGAGCAGGCTGATCAAGTCACTGCGGACCTTCGTGTGAAACTGCCCGAATTCGCGTCCTATGTCGGCTGGCAGTCCACCTTTGCGGATGACTTTAGCGAGGGAACAGATACCAGCGAACATCGCGACAGTTACCAAATTCACGAAGTCTATGCCCGTTGGCGTCCGGTATCAGGTCCTTTGGACGGCTTTAGTTTTGGCGTGACGGCGGAAAATTTGTTCGACGCAGAATATCAGCGGGTGTCGTCTGACACGTTTGAAGAAGGCCGCTCTGTTCTTGTCGATGTTACCTACACACTCAACTGGTGACCCGAAAGGAAGATACATGATCACGACATCCGTTGAAGAACTGCACGCGAAGATCAGACAAGAACGGGAGGCCACGCCTAATGTGCGCGCCCGCGATCTGGCGGACCGCTTGGGTATTAGTGAAGGCGAGTTGGTTTGTGCTGGTCTCGGTCAGACTGCCACCCGTCTCACTGGACCCTGGTCTGAGGTGATTACGGCCTTTGGTGATCTGGGTGAAGTGATGGCCCTGACACGCAATCACGGCGTCGTTCATGAGAAAGTCGGTGAGTACGCCAATATGTCTTTTGGCGCGCATGGCGGCATTGTGCTCAATCATGATATTGATCTTCGCTTGTTTTTGAAGAACTGGGCGTTTGGGTTTGCTGTTAGTGAAGACACGCGATCTGGACCCCGTCGCAGTCTGCAGTTCTTCGGGCCGGACGGCACTGCGGTTCACAAAGTCTATCTGCGGGCAGAAAGCCATGAAGCTGCCTACGAGGCACTCATTGCCCAGTTTGTTCATGAAAACCAGCAGTCGCTTATTGAGGTGGCTGCTCTGCCCGCTGATACGCCAGATCGTGCTGATGGCGAGATTGATGCAGAGGGGCTGCTTTCGCATTGGAGCGGATTGAAGGACACACACGATTTTTTCCCGCTGCTTCGGAAGTACAAAGTGGGCCGTCAGCAGGCGCTTCGCCTTGCGGAAGGGCGATTTGCAGAGCGCGCTCCGGTCGATGCTGCCGAGCGGGTGCTTCATGCGGCGTCAGCTAGCGGCGCACCCATCATGGCTTTTGTGGGCAACAAGGGCATCATCCAGATCCATACTGGGCCGGTTACCCGAATTGAACCAAAGGGTCCATGGATCAACGTGCTTGATGATGGCTTCAATCTTCATTTGCGGTCTGACCTCGTCACTGACGCCTGGGTTGTGCGCAAGCCGACTGACGACGGAGATGTGACCTCGGTTGAACTCTATGACAACGATGGCGCAATGCTCATTCAGTTTTTCGGCGAGCGGAAGCCCGGCCAGGTTGAACGCGATGACTGGCGGACCATTGTCTCAGAGAATGTCCTGGGCAAAGGAGTGGCCGCATGACCTCCCGCCGGGCGGTGCTTGCTGGTCTTGGCGCGGGAACGGTGCTCTCAGCATCTCAACTGCGTTCGTTTGCACAAGCGGCCTCTTCTTCGGCGCAGATCGTGTCGGTAGGGGGCGCCATTACCGAGACACTCTTCGCGTTGGGGCTCGGCGCGCAATTGCGGGCCGCAGACACAACAAGCACGTTTCCAGCGGCTGCGAATGCGCTCCCTAAAGTTGGCTATCTCAGGCAGTTGTCAGCTGAAGGCATTCTGGCGATGAAGCCCGACCTTGTTCTTCTCTCTGGCGAAGCGGGCCCCGCAGCAGCTGTTGCGCATCTGAAAACAGCAGGCGTCGCGCTGGAGCAAATCGATATTGGACGGTCGCCAGCTGCGGTCACAAATATGGTTGAGGCTATCGGCGCTGCAACAGGTAAAGTAGAGGTCGCCAACACCCTTGCTGCCACAGTCACAGATCAGTTCAAAAGGTTGGATGCGGAGCTTCCGGATGGAGACCGAAAGAGTGTGCTCCTGCTCCTGGCTGCGGGAAATGGCCCTTTGCTGGGCGCAGGTGCGAACACGGCGGCATCGGCAGCAATCAATCTTGCGGGCGGTGCGTTGGCCTTTCCTGATATGCAGGGATACAAGGCCGTCTCGCTGGAGCCGGTACTTGCTGCAGACCCTGATTGGATCATATTGCCCAGCCATGTAGCTATGGCACTGGGAGGTCCAGAAGGGATTTCTGCACTCGACGTTGTCGCGCGTACGCGGGCCGGGCCCGAAGGGCGAGTGGCCATTATCGATAGCCATTATCTACTCGGCTTTGGCCCGCGCGCGCCTCAAGCCGCCGCAGACCTCGCCACGCTCCTCTATCCGGATGCCGATATTCCGCTGTTGAACCGGGATGCGGCGCCATCCTCACTAGTATCGCTCGTGGCTGTGTGATGAGCATCCTCACGCTTCGTGCCCGCCAATACGTCGACCTTTCAGAGGTTGTTCGCGCGTTGGCGTTGCCGGGGCTTGGGCTGCTGCTTGTCGCGGCAATATTAACTGGCCTAATAAGCGGCGCTGCTGATATGGCCACTTGGGATGTCGTCTCGGTGCTTTGGGACGTTGTGTCCGGGCGTGGCGATGTAGACGCGATTTCGCGTGCCATCATCATGGAAATAAGAATGCCGCGGGTTCTCCTCGGCGGCATGGTCGGGGCCACGTTGGCGGTATCAGGTGCGGTCCTACAAGCGTTGTTCCGCAATCCTCTCGCAGAGCCGAGCATTATCGGTGTGTCCGCAGGCGCCGGGGCAGCGGCGGTCACGACGATTGTGCTCGGCACGGCATTTGGTGCCATGGGAGCCATCATTCTCTATGCGCTTCCCGTCGCGGCCTTCGCTGGAGGGTTTGTTGCGACCCTAATCGTCGTGGCGATTGCCCGTGTGAATGGCCAAACGCCGATGACCACCATTCTTTTGAGCGGTATCGCTGTGGCTGCGCTTGGTGGCGCCATTATGGGGCTCATGATGTTTATCAGCAATGACGAGCAGCTGAGGTCGATCACATTCTGGATGCTTGGAAGTCTAGGCGGTGCGACGTGGACCACGATACTCCCGGCAATCACGATCATGAGTGTCATTCTGTTCGCGATGCCGATGCTGATGCACAAGCTCAACCTGATGTTGCTGGGAGAGCGTGAAGCGGCCTCTCTCGGACTGAATGTTGACCGGTTCAAATACCTCTGCGTGGCTCTGGTCGCTGCCGGTGTTGGCGCTGCGGTTGCGGTGTCCGGCACGATTGGATTCGTCGGAATTGTGGTTCCGCATCTGCTGCGCATGGTGGTTGGTCCCGACCATCGTATCCTCCTGCCCGCTTCCGCACTTGGTGGCGCCGCGTTACTGCTATGGGCCGATGTGGTGGCCAGAACACTTGCGCCGCCTGCGGAGCTCCCGATTGGTGTTTTGACAGCACTGCTAGGTGCGCCCTTTTTCCTATGGCTGTTGCGCAGGGCGTCGCGGGAGGGAACGTCATGGTGAGCCTTGCGGTGCGCGGTGTGGATGTAGTCCTGGGTTCGCGTCAGGTGCTCACGGGTGCGTCCATGGAGGTGTCCCCAGGCGAGCTTGTCGCGGTGTTGGGGCCAAACGGGGCGGGCAAATCAACCTTACTTAATGTCTTGAGCGGCGAACAGAAGGTGCTAACCGGCGATGTGCGGATCGGTGATGAAAAGCTTCACCATCTATCGTCGGCGTCTCTTGCCTGCAAACGGGCATTGATGCCGCAGAAAGCATCGCTGAGTTTTCCCTTCAAAGTGAAGGACGTGGTGGCGATGGGGCGTGACCCGTTTCGCGCATCTGTTGAGGTGTCGTCGAACAGGCTTGCTGTCGACTGGGCACTGCAAGAAACCGACATAGGCCATCTTGCTCGGCGGGTTTACACCCAGCTATCCGGTGGGGAGCAGCAGCGTGTTCAGCTCGCGCGAGTGTTGGCACAGGTTTGGCGAGAGGCCGATGAGGACGCCCGCTTCCTCCTGCTTGATGAGCCAACCTCTAGCCTGGACCTCGCACATCAACACTCTGTTTTGCATTTGGCCAGCAGGCTTGCAGAGAGAGGCGTTGGCGTGGTCGCAGTTGTTCATGATCTTAATCTTGCGGCGCTTTATGCGACGCAGGTTGTCGTTCTTTCTAAAGGCAATGTGGTGGCAACTGGAGCGCCTGAGGCGGTATTGCAGCCCTCGTTGATTGCTGATGTGTTTGACCTTTCTGTCCACCGGGTCGAGGACCCTGACAGTGGTCGGAAACTGATTGTGCCAACAGGCAATCATCGGCGGAGCGCCTCAGTGATTGATATTCGGCGTGCCCTATGAGCATGGAGATTTGACAATGGAAGAAACTGTTCTGAGCTCTGAGCGGCCTGAAACATCAATCGTTGATCCAGAAACAATCGACCTTTTGTCGACGGCTCTCAACTTTGTTGATGCTGGAGGGCCCGTTCTCTACCTGCTCGCAGCGCTATCGTTTCTTACCCTCGTGCTCATCGTGGCCAAAGCGATGCAGTTCTCTTCTGCACGTCTGGGCGAACGGGCGCAGAAGGGGGCTTTGGCGCGGGTCCGCAAGGCAACGCAGGATGCTGTCGATGTGCTCAAGGAAGAGGCACAAATCGAGAAGGCTGGGCTTCGTGCCGCTCGCCGTGAGCTGAGACCTTTGGAGGGCGGCCTTGGCATGCTGGGGCTGATCGCCATGTTGAGCCCCCTCATAGGCCTTTTGGGTACCGTGGTTGGCATGATCGACGCTTTCCGTGCGTTGTCTGAGGCCGGCGGGGCAGTTGATCCAAGTCTTTTGTCGGCTGGTATCTGGGTGGCTCTTCTGACGACAGCGGCTGGGCTCATCGTGGCTATACCGGCAGCCCTAGCGCATGGCTGGTTCGAAGGCCGTCTGGCGCTGTTTGCTGATTTGGCGGAACAGACGATCGGAGAAGTGGCAGATGTTCGCAGAGACCATCCGCACCATTTTGGTGTGGCTGCAGACTAGGGAGCGATATTGTGGTTTTGCGGCAACCTAGACCAAAACTGGTATTGAGCCTCACACCTCTTATTGATGTCGTTTTCATTCTGCTTATCTTTTTCATGCTGGCGTCTCAGTTTGTAGATTGGCGGCAGATTGAGCTGATGCCTCAGGCACAGGTCTCCGGGGACGTGGTTGATGATCAAACCTCGTCGTTACAACTGCGCAACGATGGATCGTTTCTGGTAAATGGCCAAACTGTTGATGAGCTGGGCATGGCCGTCGGTCGGCTCAAGTCCACAGGCAGTGATAGAGCTGTGTTTCTATCGCCAGAAGATACCGTCCAAATTCAATACGTAGTGGATGTGGTCGAGGCATTAAACGAAGCCGGCCTTACCAAGGTACAGCTCTCGTTAGTAGAGGCAGGTGGCCAGCCATGAATACTCTGCAAATAAGAAAAACTGGCTACAAACCGGATGGCACCTTGCCGTTGATCAACATCGTCCTGTTGCTGGTGCTAGCTTTCATGATGGCGGGGACGTTTACGGAACCATTGCCGCCTGATTTTGACCCCCTCCGATCAGAAGCCGCCGTCCCCAACGAAGAAGCAAAGCAGTCCATTGTTCTGACGATGGACACAGAAGGCGTTTTGTCGCTTGAGGGCCGTGGTCTGGCCGCCGGAAAACTGGAACCTCTGTTGAATAGTCTTGGTCAGAGTGAGCATGCCCTGGAAGTGAGAACCGATGCACGCACCCCGGCTGTGCTGGTTATTGCGCTTCTGCAATCGGCGGAAGGCTTGGGCATTGAGAATGTGCAGATCGTAACGCTGGGGCGGACGTGACTTTGGTCTCTGGTAAGGCGGCACCGTCACTCGGACGGTTCGTTCCACGTGCGATACTGGTCGCCATAGTGATGCACTTGGTGGCTTTTACATACATTCTTTTTTCATCGCCATCAGATGGCGGCGGAGGCGGAAAGGTGGTGGGCCAGTTGAGCGTTCATCTGGGAGGTTCGGGCGCAGCCGGTCCTTCTGAAGTTCTGCTGACTGAAACTGTTGTCGAGCCGACGGTTCAGCCACCGGCACCTCGTGTTGAAGAGCAACAAGCTCCCGAGGTAGAGGCAGTTGCGCCAAAGCAACGGGTGGTTCAGGCCAAGCCTGTCCTTCGACGGCCTGCCGAGATTCTGCGGGTCAGTGAGCTCACAGAGCCAGCAGCGCCGGTTCGGCAGGAGGTTGGGGAGCGCGGTGATGGCAACCCGGTTGGGTCTGCGAGCGCTGGGGCGCCAAGCCTTGGAGAGGGCGCAGCGTCGCAGACTGCGGGTATTGGGTCATCCGAAGCAAGTGCCGGGGACCAACGGGATGCCTACCTTGCCTTGATCCGCGCGCGTATTGAAAAGAACCGAACGTATCCGTCGGCGGCGCGTCGCAAACGTGAAGAAGGCATGGCGACGATCACAATCACGATTGATGCACGGGGGGATTTGACCCAGGTGCAGCTCGTAGCCGGATCAGGCTCGTTTCATCTGGACCGTGCGGCAAAACGGATGGCTGAAAAGTCAGCGCCTTTTCCCCCACCGCCTGTCACGCCTTTTTCAACACAAATCCCCATCGTTTTTACCCTGAGATGATTTGAGCGCCGAGGCCCGCTCGCGGTAACAGGCTGATTCATAATTTGTCTTGCTCAGGTGTGATTTCGTCTTCTGTTGTACTGCTGACCTCTCTAGCGAAATGTCGGATGAATCACCGTGAACTGACTGAGGTTGATTGTCCGCTGCCGTTTTCGTGGCGAAATGGTATGAATTTGTGGCGTATTTGTGAGCGGTTAGTTGACGGGCGCGCAGATGGGTAAGACGGTCACGGATAGTGACGGTTTGACCTTATTATCTGGAGGCATCATGTTGCGGCAGGATGGTGTTTGTCGCAGGCCACAGATGGGGACGCTTTGGCTCAGGATACTGATACTGAATTGACGTTGCTAGATAGTGCGACGCTGGAGCGTCAGCAGGCTCGACTGCTCTATGAGCGCGCGCGTTCATCTGCCATCGCAGTTTTCATGATTGTGTCCGTCTACTGCGCCATGCTGACATTCACGGTTCCTTTGTCTGGCGTCGCGATGTGGTTTTGTGCCTCGGTGGTTATGATTGCCGTAACGCTGATACAGCCAGCCTGCTTCCGAGCCACCGGCATCACGCTTGAGAATGCGCGCGATTACCTTTGGTGGCATACGCTTATCTCGAGTGTCACCGGCGTCACGTGGGGTCTGGGCAGTGTTTTTCTAACCAATGTAGATGATGTGCTCAGTGTCTTTACGACAAGCATGATGGTGCTCGGTATCACGTTGGGGGGCGTCTCGCCTCAATCTGCCTACCGTCGTTCTTATGTCGGCCTCGCAACTTTTGTGATGCTGCCTTACGGCTTCTACATTTTGCTCACTGCGCCATGGCCCGTGTCGGCGACCGGAGCCGGTGTACTGTTGGGCTATGCCTTTTTCATGTCGTCCAGCGCGCGGGTTGAACTTGCGACGCGTGACGCAATTGCTGTCCGCCAGAACAAATCTCTTTTAGAACAGCTGCGTGTTCAGCGTGATGAGTTCCAAAAGGTCAGTGATGATAAGACAAGGTTTTTGGCGGCTACCAGTCATGATCTGGCACAACCACTACACGCTCAAGGCTTCTTTCTGGCGGCGCTCAAAGACAAACTAACAGAGCCGGCTCAATTTGAGTTGCTGGCAAAAATCGAAGATAGCTGGCGCGGTCTTGGCAATCTTCTTGACGGGTTGGTTGACGTCTCGCGCCTAGATGCCGGAGCAATCGTTGCCGATCAGCGAACCCTTGACCTTGGTCTGTTTGCGGGGCGGATTGCTGGCGAGTTCACGGCTGTTGCCGATGAAAAAGGAGTCGATCTCATAATTGATTGCGGATCAGTCTTCGCTCAGACCGACCCCATCTTGTTTGCACGAATTATTCGAAACCTTTTGTCGAACGCTATCAAGTTCACAGACCCCGGCGGTCGTGTCGAAGTGTCTGTCAACGCGCAACCTGAAATGATTGAGGTGCGGATCTCTGACACAGGTTGTGGCATCCCTTTGGACAAGCAGGACCTCGTTTTTGATGAGTATGTGCAACTTGGGAATAGGGAGCGGAACCGGGAGAAGGGGCTCGGCCTGGGGTTGTCAATTGTTCGCAGACTGGCAAGTCTACTGAAGATAGATCTGTCTCTTGTTTCAAGTTTGGGTGAGGGGACAGATTTTCGCCTGGGAGTCCCTGTAGCAAATCTGGTTCAGTGTGGGGAGGTCGGCCGCGAAGAGCAACGGAGAGACCGGGTTCTTGTGGCAAGTGATCTTTGTATTCTGATTGTTGATGATGAAGATGCTATTCGATCAGGCATGACGACGCTCCTCTCTAGCTGGGGATGCCAGGTGCTCTCAGCAGGCAGTGGCGAGGATGCGATTGGTCTCTTGACTCATGATCAGGCAACGCCCGATGTTCTTCTTATTGATCGTCGTCTGGGCGGCACAGAAACCGGCATGGATGTTGTCGAACGCGTTCGCGATGAACTTAACGAAGACATTCCTGTTGTTCTTATGACCGGCGACATTGCTGCTGCACCGGAAGACTTTGCGATACCGGGTCTCAAGCTGCTCCATAAGCCAGTTGAACCGTCCATGGTTCAGAGCCTCCTGGCTGAGATTGCTGAACGCAAAACGTACGCTAACCGCGACGCTTTTTAACTATAAAGATCGTCTATTCCAGGAGTCCAAGTGTTTGTGCTTTGCTGACACAGGCGGTGCGCCGCGTCACATTCAGCTGTCGGAATATCTGTTTAACGTGAGTCTTGACGGTATTCTCACTGATGGCGAGCACATCTGAGATGCGTTTGTTCGAGTATCCCTCAGCGACGAGCTTGAGCACTTCCATCTGACGAGGCCCAATCAGGGGCTCGCCTTCGGGAGGCAGTTGCGCATTCACCGCTTGTGGTGACGTTGAGCTTGCTTCCATCACGGTCCACAATTCCGGTGGTAAAAATACCTCGCCTTTCAGTGCTGTCGAAATTCCCTGGCCAAGAACTTTAGTCGGTGCAGACTTTGGAACAAAACCCATCGCGCCGTTTTGCAGAACCTTTTCAACAGGTGGCAATGTGTCAATTCCAGACACAATCAGAACAGGAATCTGACATTGGCGCGCCTTCAATGCGAGGATGAGCGCGATCCCATTCATTTCCTCCATGACAAAATCAGAAACGATGAGGTCGAAGGTTCGGCCATTCTCAATCTCAGAAATTGTCTCACGCGGAGACGCATAGCTCTCACAGACATAGTCCGGACTAAGGGAGTTGATGACTTCTCTCAGACCGTCCAAGAACATGCGATGGTCGTCGATGAGCGCTATGTTGATTTTTTTTGACATTAACTGGCGGCAGGTTTTTCTGAAGATGTTTTTTCGACGAACATGTTGAAGCTTATCGAGATTCTATCTGAGCTGCTATTGTTTGCGCCAACAGCATGTTGAAGCCATGCAGGAAAAATGACCAAGCTTCCTTCTTCGCATTCATATTCAACGCTCTGGCTGTTCAGAAGGGTTCTGCTCTTCAGCGGAAGCGCCTGCATTGCGCGCTCCCGTACCGGGTCGTAGAACTCTATGTCTCCGGCGCCCGGGGGCAGCGTGACGTAATATGCGCCTGAAAGAAATGCATTTGGATGAATATGTGCGCGGTTGTAGTCGCCGGGACCGTTTCGGTTCGCCCACATCTCCGCAAACTTCAGGTGGTGCCCGTTAAAGTCAAAACCCAGTGACTCGGCGCACTGAGCGCAAGCGGTGCCGATGATGCGTCTGATTTCCGCAAAGTCTTCGTTGAAGTGTAGATCAGCGGCGCTGTGCCACCCACCTACATTGGACCGCTTGATTGAAGACCCGCCTGTCTCGAGGGCTGCGATTTGCGTCCGAAGATTTTCGTTTATTCGCTCATGGTCGACCACGGTGCGCAACCAGATAGGCACGGAGAAAAGCATCTCCGGTACAAAAGTGTTTTGGGGTTCGCTTGAGCCAGTCACTGTCCGTATGCCTTGCAGGTTGGGGTGATGTCAGCTGGATTGGGGACAATGTCGGTCCAGCCCGACCAATGATCCGCCGACGCTTTTATGATCATGGTGCACTGGTCGTGTGCCAGGGCATGTTGGTATGCCAGAACCAGCTGGAGCGGGACGACTTGATCATTGTCGCCTGCAAAATGGGTTTGCGGAACGCCGGAGAGAATGTGGGCTTGGTCTATTGGGTTCAGCGAGCCCGTCATCGGAGAGACATTGTGGAACTCAGAGAATGCGGCAATATCCAGGGGTGCTGCTAGTGTCACAAATCCCGACACATCTGATCTTCTTGCGGCGAGCAGGGCGGCGAGGGTACCGCCGCCTGAATACCCAATAAGCACAAGGCGGTTGGCCTTATATTCGGTCTTCAGATGGTCAATCGCCTGATTGAGCGAGGACACAACCGCTTCGCTATATCTCTCGTTCGTCCAGAGGCTCTCCTGGCAATTGCGGCTTCTCGCGCCGACAAATTGGCATGGGCGGGCCAAATAGATCAGGTTGAGTTGTTTGCTGGCCGCGACGAGCGACAAAACTGTTTGTGTGATGGGTGTTGGATCAGACGATGGCCTGTCTCTTCTCTCCCATGCAAATCCGTCCCCTTCGATAAAGACACGGAGCTCTTGCCTCGGTGTTTTGTCTCGGGGGGCGTAGCTGCGCAGGTCGAAGGACTGTGTTGCAAGCGTCCGTTCTTCGTAGGTTGCAGGAACGATTGATGTTGCTCCCAATTGACGCGCTTTCAGGTCAGGCGTACTGCAGCCATTAACGCTCAGCGTGATGAGTGCTGCCAAAGGCCAGAAAAACGTTGCTAACTTCAGTTTCATTTTGTTTAGTCATTCTCCGTTGAGGCAATGATGATGACTGTCTTTCCGGAATTTTCCAAATGCTGATAAATGCAGTGAGACTGCACCTCAAAGGTGTATAGAGTTTTTCGGCCACGGTAAGAAGCAATAGGGACAGCGACAATACAGATGGAAGACCAACAGGAAGCACCACCCGCTGAGGCACCTCAAGAGCAGCCGGGCACACAGATTTCGTGTTCAGGAGGTTTCGCCGACTGGTTGAGAGACCAGAATGTAAGTTTCGGTCTGACCTCCTATCAGTCGGGGCGTCTTTACCTTGTGGGACATCAGCCAGGCGGTGTTTTGAGCTTTCACGAAAGACATTTTACGCGTGCGATGGGCGTCGCGGCGAGCCGCGACCGTCTGCTGTTGGCCAATCAGTTTCAGATTTGGCGTTTGGAGAACATTCTGGCGCCCGGCCAGGAGGTGGATGGGTTTGACGCGAATTACGTGCCGCGAAATGCGCAGACGACCGGCGATCTTGATGCACACGATGTTGGCGTTGAAGCGTCTGGCCGCGTCATTTTCGTCAATACAAAATATTCCTGCCTCGCAACACCAAGTGTCACGCATAGCTTCAAACCAATCTGGAAGCCGCACTTTATTTCTCGTCTTGCGCCTGAAGACCGTTGTCATCTGAATGGACTGGCGATGCATGAGGGCGAAGCCCGCTACGTGACAGCCGTGTGCAAGAGCGACGTGGTGAGTGGCTGGCGCGACCGGCGCGCCGAAGGCGGGTGTATCATCGACGTGAAGTCGAATGAATTTGTTACTCAGAAGCTTTCCATGCCGCACTCACCGCGCATGCATGACGGGCGGTTGTGGGTCCTCGATTCCGGGCGCGGGCGGCTGTGTGTCGTGAACGAGGAGGATGGTTCGACAGAAACCGTCGCCTTCCTACCTGGCTTCCTGCGCGGGCTTGCGTTCCATGGACCATTTGCCTTTGTCGGCATGTCGTTGCCTCGAGACGGAAGTTTCTCCGGTCTGGAGCTGGACGGTGAACTGGAAAAGCGGGATGCCGATCCCTGGTGTGGTGTGCAGGTTATCGATACGAGAAGCGGCGATGTTGTGCATTGGGTGCGTCTTGTGGGCGAAATCCGCGAGCTGTTTGATGTGTTTGCCTTGCCAGGCGTGAAAACCCCTATGGCACTGGGGCTTATGGACCCCAATCTTCAATCCATGATCACAATTGAGGATTGGGACGAGGCGGACCGTCCATCTTAACCATCTTCATGATGATCTTCTGATTTTCTAGATCTCGAAAACCCCATAAGTCTGCCGTTTTTGGGGTCGCTCACCCTTTTGGGTGAGTGACCGTTTTGCCGAAACTCCTTACTCATTTCTTAATGCGACGCGTGGGAGCAGATCCTGCGGTTAGCGCCGAGTTTTGTATCGCCAGTTGGCGAAAAGGGTGGGGCGAAGACGATGGTTTCGAAGAAAACAGACGGTTCGACTGAAGCGCGCACGATTTCGGAGAGGCTCAATCAGAGCGCTTACAGCTATTACAGCGCGACGACAATTGTGCCGTCAGGGGATCGATCAACCACGACGGGTCTGAAGCGCTTCTTCGCTGCAGCTTTGCTCTCTTCGAGCTCCATCATGGTGCTTTCGTCGCCAGCTTCGGCGGCATGTACGCCGGCCATGCCTGCGAACGGTACGACGGTAAATTGTACCGGGATGACGACCGCCTCTCAGCGGTTCGCTGGGGATGACCTCACCATCATTGCCGATGAGAATTTCAATCAGGACACGTCGGGAAACACAATCGGTGTGCAGCGCGTTAATGCTGGTATTTATATCAGTGGCAGCGGCGGCACGATCCAGCATAGCGGTACGATCCGCACGGGTGAAATCCCTGAAGGGATGGGGACGTATGGTCGCCATAACGGTCTCTACATTATCGGCGGGACGGGCGATGTCTCGGCGGAAAACACAGCGACCGGGTCCATCACCACGACGGCGGTGAATAGTGCGGGTATTCAGGTGTCGGCCACAACCGGCACATCGACGGCCATCAACCGTGGGACAGTTCAGACCGGCGCAACAGGCAGCTATGGTGTTGCGGCGTCCAACGCGAATGCAGCGGTGAGCCGCAACTATGGGACTGTGACGACGACTGCCAATCAGTCCCACGGTGTTTACTCATTCTCCAATACGACGAGTGGGTCTGCCACATCCTCCAATGCCTCGGGTGCAACGATTAATGTTGGCGGCGACCTGACCGCCGGTGTGATCTCGATCGGCAAGATTGGCAATGCTGCCAGCAATGCCTCTAATGCCGGCACGATCAACGTCACTGGCGATAACGCGGCTGCTGGCGTTGCGGCGCTTGGCACTGACGGCGCTGCGACGGCGGGCAATACGGGGCAGATCACCCTGCAGTCGAACGTCGCAGATGGGGGAATGTTTGGCGGTTACACTCAAGACATCGGCGTGTTTGCCAGCTCCAATGGAACCGCGTCCGCGACAAATGGTATGGGCGGCACGATTACGGATAGCGGCCAGGGCAAGTCTTATGGCGTCTTCGCTACTGGGGCAGCCGTTGACCCATTCTACGGCGGTATGGCGATGCTGGTCGGAGCTGGTGGTGATGCCAACGCCACGAATGACGGGACGATTACGCTTACAGGAGATCGCAGCATTGGTATGGGCGCGACAGCCTTTGGAGGCACGTCCACCGCTACGAATAATGGCTCGATCACCGTTGCCGGGGATTATGCTTTTGGTATCACGACGCGTGCTAACACGACTAATGTGAACAATACAGGTACCGTGTCGGTTACTGGCATGAGCACCTATGGTGTCTTCGCGGCCTCCACCACTGTACGGACCACCAATGTCACTAATTCCGGCACCATTACGCAGTCTGGTGCTTCCAACGCTTGGCCAAGATATGGCACTGCCGGGGTGCTCGCCTCTGGTCCGACGATCAATATCACCAATACATCGACGGGGACGATTACCGGCACCGAGGCGTCAATTCGCATTGGCAGCGCGGGTTCGGTCACCATCGTGAATGATGGAACACTGAATGGCGGTATTCTCAGTGGTGGACGACGGATGGCGCCTGTGACAGGGATTCCGTTTTCGCTAACAAATACAGGAACGATCAACGGGGTCGTCAAGCCAGGCAGCAGCTTCTCAACGACCATTACGAACAATGGCGGCACCATCGGGGATGGGACCTATGCAGCCCATACAGGAACGCGGGATGATGTCGTTACGATCACCGGGAGTGGTAATGTAATCAACGGGGCCTTCCGCGATGATGGCGGTACAGGTGTTGGCAATAACGTCATCAATTTCAATCAAAGCGATACACTCACGCTCAACGGAGCAAGCCGTGGCTATGCTTTCTTTGGGTTTGAAACAGCGAACTTTAACAGCGGCACAACGGTCATCGCGCAGGAGCGCGGTATTGGGACGAGCCGATATATGGGGACGTCCCAAGTCAACATCAACGCAGGTGCAACGCTCAGCACGACATCGCGCGTACTCGGCATAAACACCAATCAGCTGACGATATCTGGCCGGGGGGTTACGCGAGGAACACTACATGCGCCCGCCGGATCAAAAATCGAAGTGACGAATGGTAACACCACATTTAACGCCGGTGGCCGCTTCCGGGTTGGTGTGGCATCGGACACGAGTGCGGGTTATCTCGATGGCCGTCAGGGTACGATCACATTTAACGCAGGCTCCGAGATCTATGCGGATGTGACACGGGGTGTTGAGCTCACCGATGGTGGCGCCATCAAGATCGCAGGTGTGGTCAGTGGTGAAGGCAGCATTGTCGATAATAATGTCGGTGGGACGTCCGTCTATGACAATACGGTGCTCTTCAGCTTTACCTCTGAAGTGCGCACCAATAGCAAGCTCTTCCTGATCACGAAGCGGGAGCTTCGCGCACGCACGGCAACCGAGAACCAGGGTGGCCGCACCAATGCTGAAGTCATTGCGGACGCCATTGATGAGTTCATCGACAACGCGCCGTCAGACAATCCGATTGTGACCTTCCTCGCGCAGTTCCCGGTAGAGCAGCAGGAAGCTCAGCTGGCCAAGCTGGTGGAAGACAGTCTGCCGTCTGAGAGCGGGGCGACAGGCTCCAGCACGGTTGTGTCAACGGATATGGTGCTCGATCTCATCATGGACCGCCTGAGTGGCGGCGGCTTCACGGTTGTGGATAGTGGCGAACGCCGGACCGGCGTGGCTGCTGGTGAGCAGTTCCTCGGCGGTGCCGGGAACTGGGCGCTCTGGGGCCGGGCAGGGGCAAGCTTTGCTGAGTTTGAACCCTCGGGTGTGAACGGTTTTGAGTCAGACACCTATGCCGTCTCTCTGGGGATGGACGGGGATGTGGCTGAGAACCTGCGCATGGGTCTTGCGGTCTTCTACTCCGATACCAAGGTCGATGAGATCGGCACAGGTGCCAACAGCAATCAGGACATTGAAGGCTATGGGGTGCTGCTCTACGGCACGTACCGCCCGGAAGACTTCTATGTAAATGCGACCCTTGGCTATGGCATGAACGAGTATGACAGCAGGCGCTCCGCGGCTGGTGGCATCAACACGGCCAATTATGACGGCACCCAGTTCATGGCGCGCGCTGAAGTCGGCAAGGTCTTTACGGAAGGGGCCTGGGACCTCAGCCCTCATGTGGGTCTTCGCTTCAATAAGGTGGACATTGATGGCTACACGGAGACAGGCATCCTGCCGACGACTGTAGGAAGCCAGAGCCTGACGTCTATGCGAGGTGTGCTGGGTCTCAGCGGTCGTTACACCCATACGCTTGAAGATGGCGCGAAGCTCATTCCTGAAGCCTATGTGCGCGGTCTGCAGGAGCTTGCCGATCCAAATGAAGCGATTACCGGCACGGTTGTGGGCGGGGGCACCTTTGTCAGCCAGACGGCGGAGCGGGACAAGTTCTCCTATGCGGCAGGCGCCGGGGTGACTTACGAGATGGATGACCAGTTCTCGGTTCGCTTCCTCTATGACGGGGAATTCCAGACCGACTATCAGGAGCACTCCATCACCGCTGCGATCAGATATCAGTTCTAAGAGCGCAGTCCCTGCACCAGTCTGATTGGCTTAGTCAGCCAACCCCAAATGGTCGGTCATGATGTCAAACAGGTCCGGCTGCGTCAGCATGGTTGGAAAAGGCCCCGTGCTGTTGGTCAGGACGGGAACGCTCACGCCGGTGTGCTCTTCAGATAGGAAACTGTTTGTTGCGTAGTTGACGGTCATAAGGGCTCCTTCAGGCGTGCGAATGCGCATGACCTGGCCGGGAGTGTAGACTGGAAGCCCAAAGGCATCGAACAGGCTTTCTGTTGGGACGAGCTGTGCCGCCTGACCGTGGTCCGCCGTTACAATGATAAGCGTTTCAGGATTTTTGTTGGCGAAACCCAGTGCGCTCTGAAGCGCTTCCTCCAATTGAGCGACTTCACCAATGCTGCCGCAGGCATTGCGGAGATGTGACTGCTTGTCGATGGACGCAGATTCAATCATCAGGAAAAAGCCATTGGTGTTGTTATGGCTGAGCTGATCAAGCGCTCGGTCGGTCATCAATTTCAAACTCGGGGTGCCCGCGAATTCTGGATTTTCTTCGCATGTTGTCGGCTCAGGCAAGGTGACGTCACCCTGGCTCCAATGAACACGGTTCATAAAGGACGGCAAAGGGCTTTCTGCAGAACGTCCGCCTTCTCCCTGTAGTCTGATGGGCATGGTGCTGGGAGCGAAGAGACCCAGCCACCGGGTTTCTAGCGACGCTGAATTCAGGTCTTCTATGGTGCGGAGAACTTGGAAGCCTGCGGCCTCAGCACCTACGGCGACTGATACGTCCTTACCTTCCATGATAGGGGAAAAGTGTTTCGTGCCGCCGCCTAGGGCAAGGTTGAGGTTTGAGCTCACCAATTGTTCAGAGATAGAGCCAAGGCCGCCATTCTCTTTCATGTCTGGGGAGCAGTCGATCGGGATGCGATCAAACAGCAAGGCATCGCGCATCATGCTTGGGTTTTCGCAGACGCGCAGGCTGATATGGGCGTAGAAGGCAGCGACAGTTGCATCAGTGACGCTGGCAGTGCTCACCAATCCTGTCTTTATTCCAGCTTCGCTCGCCATTTCAACAATGGTTCGGAGATCTTCGTCCGACCCTGCTGTCGTAGAGATGCGTCCGCGGCTGGTCACCGTTCCGGTCGCGATGGAGGTAGCGCTGTTTGCCGAGTCAGCTACGTAAACAGGCATGTCAGGTTCCATATTGGAAACGGTCAAGACCTGCGCAATGCTTCTGCGTGCCATTGTGTCCAGGGACAGTCGCCCGTTGACCCCTGCCAGGTAGTTGCGGGCAATGGTGATCTGATGATCGTCCATGCCATCGCCAATAATCAGAATGACATTTTTCGCAGACGTCGCTTCGGATGCGATCGTTGTTGTTTCTTGAGGCGTTGTCGATTCCGTTTCGGCGGAAACAATTGAGCTGAAGAAACTCCCCCAAACAAGGCAAATGGAGCTGGCCAGAATGCGAGGTTTGGTGAATAGATTTTGCATGATGGATAGACAGCCTGTTTGCTCAGACACAAGAAGGGAACAGCTTTTGTCTGTTGGGGATTGGAAGCCACACATTAAGGGTAGTTTGGAAATGCTCCTTTTTCCAGGCATTTCGGTCCGCTCTGCGGCGCTTCCGCAAGAGTGGGCTCTCTAATCAGCACGTTCGGGGAACTGAATCAGGACTCCGTCCGGTGTTTGTTTGACCGAGATTATTTGCCAATAGCCGTCATCCAGGACATAGGCATTTCCCTGTTCGTCCTCTTCGATCTTGGGCAGGCGGCTCATGTGTTCGGAGTCAATGCCATCCTGATTGACGATGGACCGGGCGAGGAGAAAACCTTGAGCAACCGTGATGTTTGAAACGAGGAGGTTCTGATCCTCAAAGTCGCCGTAGGGCGTATGAAATGTCCGGGTGCTGAGTGTGACGCCATGGTCGTAATGTTGGGTCAATGTGGTGACATCTTCTTGCCGCTCGGATTTCGCGGGGCCCACTTCCTGTAGATGGTTGGTCAGTGACTGAAAACCGCTCAGTGCAAGATCGGGTGCTGGGAGCGGGAGGAGTGCGTCAGCCCGGATGTATCCCACGATACATGCGGCATCCACTTCAATTTTCCCCTTAAGCCATTCGCTGGGTTTTGGTGAGACGGCCTCATCTGCAACCGTTACCTGGTCGCCGTAGGAAAGCGTGTGAAGGGCGTTTTGAGCAGAGTTCGGGTTTTCATGGACTGGTATTGTCGCGCCATAAACGTACAAACTGCCTGAATGGGCATGCGCGGTGGGAGACAGGAGAGCCCCCAGCAAGATCAGTATACCTGCTATGTGGCTCCTATCCATTGTTTTCTCCCGATAGCGCTTCCGACTATTGTCTGGATAGAGCGGAGTGTCTGAGGGCGTAAGATGCGCAGGCGTTGAAATGCAGCCGGTTTAGGCCGCCCTGAGTGCTGAGAAGGGAACCAAACGCTGTTGTTGTTCATCCCAAAGGCGAAGCTTCAGGCAGGCGAAGCTCTGTCGGAATGTAAGACGTCTTACATTCGCTAGCTCCGGATAGTCGCGCAGCACGGCTGGCAGACGGTAGTAAGGAATACGGCTGCTGAAATGATGCACATGATGCATGCCAATATTAGCGGTGATCCAGCGGAAGCCTGGCGGAAGATCGAAATGCGAACTGCCGGTCAGCGCAGCGTCATTGAGCGACCAATCATCCGTCTCAGCCCAGAACGTATCTTCGAACTGGTGTTGAACATAGAATAGCCAAATGCCGACCGAGGCCGCCAAGAGAGTGGTAGGCAGGTAGACAAGTAGGAATGGACCAAGGCCAACTGCATAGACTGCAAGCGCAACAAACAATGCTGTGACCACGTTGGTGCCCATGGCACTTATCCAATATCGAGGTCCCGAACGCATAAAACCAAGCGGCAAGCGGTTGCGGACATAGTAGATGTAGGCTGGGCCCACTCCGAACATGACCAGAGGGTGTCTGTAAAGGCGATACAAAATCTGTCGCCACTTCGGGAGTGCCAGGAATTCGCGTACGGTCAGTGTGTCGATGTCACCTGTGCCGCGTTTGGAAAGATTGCCCGATGTTCCGTGATGGATGGTGTGGCTGCGTGCCCAAACGTCGTAAGGCGTGAGTGTGAGGACACCAAGTGCCCGTCCGACCCAGTCATTGGCCCACTTCGTTCGGAAGAAGGCCCCGTGACCGCAATCATGTTGGATCAAGAAGAGTCTGAGGAGGAAAAGGCCCGCAGCAATGCTGAGCCCAAACGCCAGCCAATAGCTTACAGATAGAGCCCACCATGCAGCTCCCCATAGGGCGACGAAGGGAAGAGCCGTGACGCCAAGTTCAAAAAGGCTACGTCTGTGACTGGGCACGCGGTACTTGGCGAGGGTTTTGAGCCAATCATTCTTGATGAGCTCGCTCGCTTCAGGAACTGATTTCTGCAACAGGGTCCCTAACTTTTCTGAGGGGGTTTCACATAGGCAGTCACGGCAAGCCTACCCGTGGTTTGTAACAAATATGTCTGAACAAATCTGGCAAACTACATATCGAGATTGATCGCTCCGGAAATCTCTTAGTTTCTGCCAATTGTTGTATTTTTGGCGACTATAGGTACAGCGTCAGGGCGGAGAGGACAAACCCGATCAGGCTGCCAATCAGGAGGATAGCCGTGGAAATAAGGCCGATCATAAAACCACGGCTTCGTTTGTCTGCCGCCTGGTAATAGCCTTGCGCATAAATGATACGACCGAGCGGGTAGAATAGGCCGATCAGGCCGGCCCACAGGTCGCCAAAGATCAATGCAAACATCCAGAGCGCTGGCAGAAACAGGAGGAGCCCTTCTACGGTGTTCTCGTGAACGCGGAGCGCGCGGAGAAACTCGTCAGGTCCGGTGTTCTGAGGGGCGGGAACATCATGTTTTCCGCGGGATTTTCCGACTTGCACCGCCATCCACATGTAAATGAACAGGGTAATTACTGTTACGATGCCTGCGAGCGGGTAGGTGAAGTCCATGCTGAAACAGCCTTTGATTATGTGAGTCGATACTCATCATATTTCGGCTTATTGGAATGGAAAACAACTGATCTTGAGGTATCGGCAATTTGAGGCAGTTTGTTGTATTGCCAAATTCACCTTGACTTTAGGCAGCTTGGTGCGCCATTTGCACCCAGCGACACTTGCTATTTGGCCGAACTTGTCGGTCTCCAGCCCAGCGCTTTGCGTGTTGGCCACGTTTCTTTCATCACATGTGGGCGTTTCGTTAGATAGGTGAAGTCAATACGGCAATCGCCTTGATCGTTGTGCCTTTAATAAAGTTCGCCCCCCTGGTGTGATGTAAAAAAGGGGGAGTGCGCATACGTGTGAGACCACTTCTATGACCGATTTTAAAGATCTAAAACTCGCTGAACCATTGCTACGCGCGCTTGGTGAGGAAGGGTATGCAACGCCAACTCCAATACAGGGAAAATCCATTCCTGCGCTGCTTGAACAGCGTGACCTGTTAGGGGTTGCGCAAACTGGAACGGGAAAAACGGCATCCTTTGCTCTGCCTCTTCTCCACCGTTTGTCTCTGTCAAACAGAAAAGCTGTCAGCAACAAACCCCGGGCTCTTATCCTTGCGCCAACACGTGAACTTGCAACTCAGATTTCAGAAAATCTGTTTGCCTATGGCCGCCATCTGCATCTTCGTACAGCTGTGGTATTTGGTGGGACCTCGATCCGTGCCCAAATTCAGGCCATGGCGCGCGGGGTGCACATTCTTGTCGCGACACCCGGCCGATTTATGGACCTCATGGCACAAGGCCATATTCTCCTTGATAATGTTGAAGTGTTTGTTCTTGATGAAGCAGATCGCATGCTTGATATGGGATTTGTGCGGGATGTCAAAAAAATTGCCGCTGCGCTGCCCCGTGAACGCCAGACAGTTCTTTTCTCAGCGACAATGCCCAAGGTCGTGCAAGGGTTGGCGAACGGTTTGCTAACAGACCCCGTTCGCGTTGAAGTGGCTCCAGCTGCGACAATCGCCGAAAAAATTGCACAAAAAATTCTCTTTGTTCCAAAGGAAAAAAAGAGGGAGTTGATGTGTGAGCTGTTGAAGGACGAGGCCATCAAGCGGGTTTTGGTGTTTACGCGGACCAAACGCGGTGCCGACCGGGTCGCCAAATTTCTTCAAAATAGCGGTGTCCGTGCCGACGCGATCCACGGCAATAAGGCGCAGAACGCTCGGCAACGCGCATTGACTGGTTTTAAGTCGGGACGCATTCGGGCATTGGTTGCCACTGACATTGCAGCACGTGGCATTGATGTTGATGGCGTAACTCACGTTATTAATTTTGAGCTGCCAGATGATCCTGAGAATTATGTCCACAGAATTGGGCGGACAGCGAGGGCCGGATCCTCCGGTATTGCACTCTCATTCTGTGACCTTGAGGAGCGGGCGGTATTGCGGGATATCGAGAAAACCATTCGTCAAACAATACCGGTCATGGAAGACCAGCCTTACCATTCCCCGGAGATCGCGAGCGCTACCGGCACAGCGAAGCGCAAATCACAGGGCCAAAAAAGACCTCAAGGTCAGAAAAAATCACCGGGTCAGAAAAAATCACCGGGTCAGAAAAAATCACCGGGTCAGAAAAAGCCACAAGGTCAGAGCAAGAATGGAAAGCGCAAACCTGCATTGCGGCGTTCGCGTCCACCAGCTGCGAAGGCTGCATGACTTCTATGATGGGACTGTTTCGTCGATCAAAGTTTTAAGATCAGGCCATTGGAGGTCTGGTGAGGGAGCGTCGACACCCATGATCTTTTCGGCTAGCGCAGGCGGGGTGCCAAAGCCTAAGTCCAAATACTCAAACGACTTGAACGGCCTGCTGAGGAAGGATGACGAGGTTGCAGTGTCACCCGCCTCCGCCAAGGTGTTTGGAGGAACCACCGTAACGAGATAGGCGCCATGAGTGTCGTCGGCGGCGTAGGGCACGACAGTTAGATAGGCAGCGCCGAGTTCTCCGTTTGTCATTTCTTCTTCTATTTCAATCCTGGCGCCGCACTTGTGTTGCAACATCGCCTGAACCCGCATCATTGTCGCATATCTGCGTTCAGCAGGGATCGTGTCGAGGTAGGAATGTCCCATGGGATTGACTTCTAATCGTCCATCGTGCCCGGGGCCTATAAGGCCCAGTTTCACATCACCATCCACGATTTCAAGTATGAGGAGGTACGGCAGCACGGGTTTTAGGCTCGCATCGGGCCTAAATTTCCCCGCAGCTGGGAGGCACTCGCATGTGAGCAGCGATCGCCAATGAGCGACCAAAATATCGCCCAACTCAATCTGCTGATCTTTATTCATGACCGGCTCCTAGGCTTCGTATCTGCAACCTTGGGTAAACTTTACAGTTTTCTGATTGCCGAATGTTTAATGCTTTTGCGGCTGGTGCGATCAGAATGATTATGTAAAACAGGGCGTTAAGCCTGTTTCTGTGTTGGTAGTGTTTGGGGAATCTGACCCTAATTTCTAAGAGTGAGAAAAATCTGTTGTGTCTGGTCCCTTGAAAGTATTGACGCTAGGCACCGGCTTTTTTGCCTTTTCCCTAATTGGCGTCGCACAGGCACTGTTTGGCCCCTCTCTCCCTGCCTTTGAACGGGAGTTTGAGTTAGGGCCGGGGGCTGCTGGGCTCATATTAAGCGCACATTGGATTGGAGCATTTATCGGCGTTTCTGCGCTGGCGCTCCGGCTGCCTGCCTATGTGCTGCGCTGGCGCCCGGCTGCCGGAATTGTAAGTATTCTTATCGGGACGTCTGCGATTTCATCTACCACCTCCTGGGAGATCGCGCTCATAGGTGCAGCCTTCAACGGGTGCGGATATGGCTTTCTGACGGTTGGGTTCAACGGTTTCGCGGCGGCATCCTTTGGGGGTCGCTCCCCGGTCGTTCTCAATGTGCTGAACGCCGTGTTTGGGGTGGGGGCAATCGGCACGCCGCTGCTTCTGGTGTGGTTCACCGGTCGCCCTGATGCTGCGTTTTTTGCGATCTTTCTGTTTGCCCTGGCGATCCTACCGTTCGCGCTTCTGAGTGATGACAGGGGACCTGACATCACAGACCGGGGCGAGGACCTTTCTGTGTTGTTTCTGCGCTATCGTTGGATTCTGTTTCTGATGGCGCTCGGTGTAGGGATTGAGATATCTGCTGTGGGATGGGGAGCGACCGTTCTCGTCGCTCAAGGGCTGAGCGAGGCTGACGCAGCCGTTTTTACTTCCCTTTTCTATGTCGCCTTTACCTGCATGCGGTCGGCCGCGGTGGGGATCAGTCTTTTTGTACGTCCAGGGCGACTGGTGTTCGCCGGCCTCTTTTTTGGCACCGTTTGCCTGTTCCTGACCTTCGACAAGCAAGCAGCGCCTTATGCGTTTGTGTTGTCGGGCGCAGCCATCTCGTTGCTTTTTCCGAACATGTTTGCCTGGCTGGCGCAACCAATGGTGGCGTCGCCCAGGCTGTCAAGCCTGCTCGTTGGTATGGGCATGTGCGGGGGCATCGCCATTCCAGCGATTGCGGGAATTGCTGTTTCCTTTGGTGGCGAGCAGAGCGCTTTCCTCTTCCTCGGGGCGCTTGCTCTCTTAGGGGCAGGTTTAGCTGCTTTGATGATCAGAGCGCATGGCCCCGAAATATCTGAATGAACTGAGTCAGGTCAGGCTCTAGAACGGGCAGGGATCGGAAAAAGTTGTGCGTTGCCCACCATCCGGGTGGTGCAGGGTAAGAGATGTGCTGTGGAGCTGGAGTCTATCTGCCGCGTTGAACGCATCGTCAGGGGCGTAAATGTTGTCGCCCAGGATTGGATGTCCAAGGCTTAACATGTGTACGCGCAGTTGGTGCGAGCGCCCAGTGTGGGGATAAAGCGCCAGCCGTGTAACGCCTGCTTCCCGATCAAGCACCTGCCAGCGGGTTTCAGCTGATCGGCCTTTCTCAAAATCAATCATCTGTCTTGGCCGGTTGGGCCAGTCGGTGATTATAGGGGCGACAATCGTGCCGTCCTTTTCTGCCATATTGCCCCATACGCGGGCGGTATAGGTTTTTTCCGTCTTTCGTTTTTCAAACTGAAGACCCAGGTGTCGATGGGCCTCCCGGGTCATTGCCATGACCAGAATCCCGGACGTGTCCATATCCAGTCGGTGAACGGTCGTTGCTGTTGGGAACTCCGCGCGTGCCCTGGTTTCAAGGCAGTCTGCGTGAGCCGCGGGCTTGCCTGGCACTGTCAATAATCCTGACGGTTTTGACAAGACGAGAATATGTGCGTCTTGATGCATCACTTGTAGCGGATCGTCTGGCGGATTGTATGTGATGGGACGAGGGGCGTCTTGGCTCATTTCTCACCTATAAGCCGTCCCGGTACTAAGAGCAAAACCAACCACAGGCTTAATAATGAGGCGGTGGCGGTTCTTCGCCTGGCATCCCTTTTTTGCTGGTGGCTTCAATGTTTAGCACCCGGTCGGCAAGCAAGGTTACAGATCGTGTGAGCTTGTCGATCTCCGTCCATTGGGCGCGGACCGTTTCGTTTAGGTCATCCAGGAGATTCGTTTGATGCGCAACCTGAACCTCCAGGTCGCCTATTTTTTCTGGTTCGTCGGATGAGGTCATAAGAGGTGTGTTCCGATTTAGGTGTTGGTTTGCACGAAGTGCCGTTTTTCTGTGGCAGACAGTTTCTTGATGTCAGATTCCGCGCGGCTCGCGGCCGCTTTGTCCGGAAATTCCGCCTGGAACAGGATCTGCTGAGGCGGGAAGCTTTTGGTGAACTTGGCACCTTTTCCGCTGGCGTGTGCAGCGAACCGGGCGTCAACATCTACCGTAATGCCGGTATATAGCCGGTTCCCCGCGCATTCCAGAATATAGAGATACCAGGATTGTTCTTTCATTCTGCGCTGCATGCCTATTGGTGATGGTCAGTGAGCTCAAATTTCTGATCACAAATTACCATATCTTTTGTCATTCAAAAATGACTGGTGCTGCACCTGATACCATCCTTCCCCATTTAGCGGGATGAACTGAAAAGGGTGGGTGGCGATGACCGGGATATCGAGAAATGTGGTGCTGTTGATAATGCTGGCCATGATTGGCCTCATGCCCTCATTGGTATTGGCGGAGGGGCCTCTTGCGCCGACTGAGGCCGGCAATGAAATGACCGCGAAGCTGATTGCCAATGCGGGCGATAATGACCATCGCATGGCATATCAGGCAGATAGCATTGCCGGTGTGGTGATACTGGCCGTCGTGCTGTTTGCTGCTGCTTGGTTAAACCACGCTTCTCCTAGCCGCCGGATTGTAGGGACGTTCCTCACGGCGGCAATGACATTGGGTATAGGTTTGATGATTGGGTGGCTCCATCTGCTTGGCTCGCTGGACAATGTTCGTCCACCGCTCCTCCCCACAGATGAACTAAAGCCTCTACTCATGAAGCTTTTGGGGATTGCCTTCACCATTAGTGGGTTATTTTTGCTGCTGGTGACCTATTGGCAAACCAAGCGAAGCGATGTGTTGGCATTGCAAACCGTAAATGAGTCGGGGCGATATGGTCGTGTGACCCGGATCATTCATTGGACCACGGCAATTCTGTTTGTCGCGTTGATCCCCATGGGGATCTTCACATCAATGATCCCGGAGGATGTTTGGTATCGGCAGGGATATTATGTCGTGCACAAGTCCCTCGGCCTGACAGTGTTGTTGCTGGTCGTCCTTCGGCTTTTCTGGCACCGGGTCAGTCCAACCCCTGGATTGGATGCTGGTCTAAAGCCTTGGGAGCGTAGGTCTGCCCATACAGCTCATGTGTTGCTCTATATCTTGATGATTGGATTTCCGATCACTGGGTTTGTGATGTCGACTTTTGGTGGCAAATATTCCCACTTCTTCTTTTGGGATACACCGCTTTTCTGGGCGCCCGATGCCGACCTTATTGTGCCCTGGGCGGTTCTCCACAAACTGGCGCTGCCGCTCATGTTTTATGTGACTTTTGCGGCCCATATTGCCGGTTCCTTAAAACACCAATTCGTTGATAAGCACGATGACGCTTTCAAACGCATGGTGACCTAACAGAGCGCTACCCTCGTTTGGCGCAATATGGTATTTCCGTCCGGAACAGTGGTTTCGGGCGGTAAATGGCTAAGAAAAGAAGCGATGCGATCCGCGGGTTGGCGGGCCTTGGGGCCCGAAATGGCCCAGAGGGCAGCACATTGGGAGACGTCCTGGATGGGCTAGGCGACCGCAGTTTTGGTTGGGCGCTGCTTCTTGTCGGGCTCCTTAATATGCTGCCTCTGCCTTACGGGTCCAATCTGATTTTTGGTGTCCCCGCATTGTTTATTTCAGTTCAGATGGTGATGGGACGTCCCGAGCTTTGGCTGCCAAAATTTCTGCTCAACCGTCATCTGAAGCGGGAAAAATGGCGTAATGCGGCGTTGAAAGCTCTGCCAGTTGCGCGGCCTGTGGCGCGCCTGACCAAAGTCCGTCTGTCGTTTCTGTTTGAAGGACGTGCTGAACGTCTGTTGGGCGGCTTGCTGCTCGCGTCAGCAGTCAATCTCTGTCTGCCGATCCCTTTGAGCGCCTGGTTGCCCGCGATTTCATTCGCGGTGCTGGGCATCGGCCTGATCGAACATGATGGCGCCATCGTCGCTTTGGGGGCGACGCTTGCGACGGTGTCGATCCTGATCTCAATCGCGATCATCGTCGCATTCTATTTTGGGATCGGATATTTCGCCGCCTAGGTTTCAGGCTGTCGCCAGCTCTTCGGCATATCTCCGGGTGTTGGGAGATGTTGGATGGGAGATCTCATTGCGCAGTGCGTCGGTTGTCTCCTGAAGGTGGTCTGCTAATGCCTGACCATTGTCGAAATGATCCAGTTGTGTAAAGGGCAGGACAGCTCCTATCGCTATGTTGATCTGCTGTCCCATTCGCCGCCGTACCTCGCGAAACAAAAGTGACAGCCTCAGAGCCTCATGTAGATGGCTCGCTATCTGAAACAGAACGCTGTTCTGGCCGTCGAAATAGATGGGCAAAACAGGTGATTTGGTCCGGGTGATCAATTGCGCGGTAAACGAGCCCCAGCGCCGGTCTGAGGCGTTCAGATGATTGCCCATAAGATTCTTTGAGGTGGCGACCATTCCTGCCGGAAAAACCAGAAGAACACCGCCGTTCGCAAGATGGCTGCGTGCTTGTTGACGTGAGGTTAGTGTGGTTTTGAGCGCGTCGCGTGTTTCAGCAAAATCGATGGGGAGAATGTGCTCTCGCAGTTCCTCAGCGCGCCAAAGAACCGCATTCGCGAGAATGCGAAAGTCTGGGCGCACGCGTGAGATCAGATCGCAGAGAATAATACCGTCCAGCACGCCGTAGGGATGGTTTGCGACGACGACCAGTGGGCCTGACTTCGGGATGGCCGTCAGCCGGTCAGTGCTGAAATTCAACTTGAGGTCTAGGCTCTGAACTGACGACGAAAAGAATGGTGGCCGAGGTTCAGGAAGGGCGCGGTATCCCTGATAGAGTTTTTCCAGGTGCTGCCGTCCCGTCAGAACTTCAATCAGCTGAATGGCTCTGCGTCGGACAAAGCCATCTTCCGGTGCCGCATAAGAAAATTCACTCTCAAGCATGAGCTAGGTTTAAGACCCAAGTGAGACAGTCTTATGACGCGCGCTCTGGGAAATATGGGCCGGATTAGAGGCCGAACGTTTCGCCGAGCATTTCTTCTGATGCCGTCCAGAGCTTCTGCGCTGCTTCCGCGTCTTGGGCGTGTGCCTGCACGCCTGCAAAGGGCACATCCTCTCTGGCAGGCTCGGCAATATGGCAGTCTTCGCAATATTCGCCGCCTCGGTTGTTCAGGCTGGCGCTGGTTGCGGCCCAGACTGCTGTGGCGGCACCGCCCGCGGGTGTTTTAAATCCTTCTCGAACGTTGCCATCATCATCGACCCAGCCCATGCCTTTGATTTCTGCGTCGGACATGTCTCGCTGCAGGTTCGTCATAATGCCGCCGGGGTGAACAGAAAAGGCATTCACCCCTTTACTTGAAAGGCGACGGTTCAGCTCAACAGCGAAAAGGGCATTGGCTGTTTTTGCCTGCCCGTAGGCGACCCACTTGTCATAGTCGGTGGTTTCAAAATTGATGTCGTCAAACCGGATGGGTGAAAGACGGTGTCCGATGGAGCTTAGGCACACAACGCGGGCAGGGGCTGCCTTGATCAGGGCAGGGGCCAGTTTGCAGGTGAGCAACATGTGGCCCAAATGATTGGTGGCGAACTGACTTTCATACCCTTCAGGTGATCGGGCCAGCGGGCAGGCCATGATGCCGGCATTGTTGATGAGAATGTCCAACCGGTCATGGTCCGCCAGAAAACCGTCGGCGAAAGCCCGTACGCTTGCATAGTCGATGAGATCCATCTGAGCGACGGAGATGGTTGGATTGCCCGTGTCCTCAGAAAGATTTTTGGCGACCTCATTTCCTCTGTCGAGGGATCGCACGGGCAGAGTTACAGCTGCACCAGCTTGCAAGAGGGCGCGCGCCGTTTCGACGCCGAGGCCTGAGGCCCCGCCGGTCACGATGGCTGTTTTTCCGGCAAGACTTACACCTTTGACAACTTCACCGGCTTGCGTGCCGTGTCCAAAATTTTCCTGTGCGCTCATTGTGACCTCCCCAGATCTATCTGTTGGTTTCATGATGCATGGACGGCAGAGCGGGGCCAGCAAAAAGCTGTGGTGTCAAAAAGTGCGGTCTGTTCGCGGCAGAATTCTAGGGTTTTTTGGTGTTAAGACCTTTGTTGACGGCGTCCAGTGCGCGATCAACAGCGTCTTTGGCATTCTGGGTCAGGCCGCCTTTTTCGTATTGGCGGCGAGCGACCGTCTCCAGGCGGTCGACCAGTGCGTCGACGCTTTCACCGTCTTCTTTGTCGAAGCTTGGTGGTGAGACGTGGGAAGCAGCACCGAACAGATTGATCCATTTTTCGGAGCGCTTGCCCAGGTAGAGGAGATCGTAGAATTGCCGTCCGGGTCTGTCTCCACCCCCTATGATGCCTATCAGCGCAGCGGCGATGGAAATGGGGCTCAGGAGCAGGTCACGGAGACCGTCCAGAATGAGCTTTCCCTGAAACACGGTGACGTCGCGCATCAGGGTCCAGCGATCAACGCCATCGGGCATGACCACCTCAGCCATACTCGTGTCACTTTCTGCCTCATGAGTGTCATGAGGAGGTTGTGGGTCTTCCGGATTGTTTTGCTCGGCCATACGACCTCTTACAGGCTATCTATTCCTGTTCGGATTTCCGGACAAAAGTCACAGCGTAGAAACGCTCGCCCTCAAAGAGGTCAGCTGGCTCGCCCATACCTTCAATCATCTGGAATTTACGCGGCACGATCTGGCCTTCCATGCGATACCCCTTCGCGCTCATGTTGCGGCGATGAAATTCCATCGCTGCGGGCGTGAAGTCCTTTGCCAAAACAGTGATGCGCTCAGGCTGGGTGTCGTCGTTTTCATCGGCCATAGCTTTGCTGAAATCCTGTCATTTAGGGTCATGGGGCTAGGCCGATGGGCCCGGCCCGCTTCATTTGCTGGCGCTAGTATGATGTGCGCCGCTGCCTCTGTCGATAGAAGGTTCGCTGCTCAAATGCAAGAAAGGCTTCGCATAGAAAAAGGGCCTCGAGGTGGCCTCGAAGCCCTTTAAATACAGTGCGAATCAGTTGTTTTCAGAAACCGTCGAGACCGGCATAGCGATCCCGATGAAAACCGGCATTGCCAAAGGTTGCGGCCGCAACACGGGCGCGCTTCATGAAAAGGCCGACATCATATTCGTCGGTCATTCCGACCCCGCCATGCATCTGAAGGCATTCATTCGTGATGTGCTTGGATGACTCAGACAGGCGTGCTTTTGCCAGGCTTGCAAGGCTCGGGACGTCATTCCGGCGCTCTTCCAATGCACTGAGTGCGTCCAGTACGACGGACCGGCAAACTTCCAGTTCCGCGAACATTTCTGCTGCACGGTGCTGGAGCGCTTGAAACGACCCAATCGGCTCCCCAAACTGGGTGCGTTCTTTGAGATAGACCAGCGTCTGATCAAAGGCTTCCTGAATAAGGCCCATCAATTCTGCAGAGACTCCGATGCGGCCGGCATCAAGGACAGGTTCCAAAACGTCCCAGCCACCATCGACTCCACCGAGAACCGCTGATGCGGGCACTGTCACATCTTTCAATGTCACGTTTGCCGCATTGCGGCTGTCTGCCATGATGGTCCGCGTAATCTCCAGGCCATCTGTTCCGTTGGTATTGACCAGGAACAGGGTCAAACCATTCGAATCATTCACTTCGCCTGATGTGCGTGCGACGACAATCAGTGTGTCAGCCACGTGGCCATCAATCACGAAGGTTTTTGACCCGGACAGTTTAAAATTGTCACCGTCAGCCGTCGCCGTTGTCGCAATCTGCGTCGGGTTGTGATGAGGGCCTTCTTCAACCGCCAGCGCCATAATGGTCTCGCCAGCTGCTATGGCGGGCAGAATATCCTGGCGTTGTGTCTGAGACCCGCCCAGCTGAACAGCTGTTGTGCCCAGGAGAACAGTCGACAGAAGTGGTGTTGACGCGATGGTCCTTCCGGCTTGTTCCAGAATGACACCTAGGCCAACTGGGCCGAATTCCGTGCCGCCATAGCTTTCCGGCACGAGCACACCGGCAAAGCCTAGGTCTGCCATTTCTTTCCATGTGCCGCGGTCAAAACCGTCGGCGTTTTTCTCGTCCCGCAATTTTCGCAGGTTCGCAACGGGCAGCTTTTCCTGAAAAAACTGCGATGCTGTTTCTTTAAGGAGTGTTTGCTCCTCGGTCAGTACCAACCCCATGGGTATCCCTGTCTTTATCTAGTCGTTTCTATTTTATGTCGTGAACGCGCGTGTTAGCTCGGCAGGCCGAGAACACGTTTAGAGATCACGTTAAGCTGAACTTCTGTGGTGCCACCTTCGATGGAGTTCCCCTTCGAGCGCAACCAACTGCGTGGCGCCGACAGCTCTTCTGCGGAGAAGCTGTCACCTTCCCACCCAAGGCCCTGCGTTCCCATCAGTTCGATGATGAGTTCGTTGCGGCGCTTGTTCAGTTCCGTTCCGTAATATTTGAAGATAGACGATGCCGCGCCGGTTCCCTGGCCTGCTTTCGCTTCTTCTGTTGTACGCTTAAGTGTCAGGCCAAATGCGTGAGAGTCCATTTTTTGACGGGCAACGGAATCGCGAACGGTTGCGTCGGAAATTTTTCCATCTGCCTGGCCGACATAGTCCTTTGCCAGGTCTGCGAGGCCCGTGCCGCCGCCACCGCTTCCCATGCCCATGCCTGAGATCATTTCGCGCTCATGCTGGAGCAGGCGCTTGGCAATGGTCCACCCTTTGTTGAGCTCACCGACAAGGTTGCCCTTAGGGGCTGTCGCGTCTGTGAAGAATGTTTCACAGAAGGGCGATGCGCCGGAGATCATGGTGATAGGGCGGGCTTCAACGCCGTCCTGTTCCATATCGATCAGCAGGAAACTGATGCCATCATGTTTGACGCTTGTGTCGGTGCGCACGAGGGCAAAGATCCAGTCGGCTTTGTCTGCGTAAGATGTCCAGATTTTCTGGCCATTGACGAGGTAGTGATCGCCCTTGTCTTCACACTTGGTTTGAAGGCCTGCAAGGTCAGAGCCAGCACCTGGCTCAGAATATCCCTGACACCAGCGGATTTCGCCTCGCACGATCTTCGGCAAGTGCTCTTTTTTCTGTTCTTCGTTGGCGAATTCAAGGAGCGCAGGGCCAAGCATCCAGATGCCGAAGCTCATGAGAGCAGGGCGGGCTTTGATGCGCCGAAGTTCCTGTTGCAGGATTTTATTTTCATCTTTGGAAAGGCCACCGCCGCCATAGGCAGCAGGCCACTGAGGCGCGGTCCAGCCTTTGCTGGCCATGGCATCGAGCCATTGCTTTGACTCAGGGTTCTTCCACACCGCACGTTTGCCGCCCCATGGACTTTCGTCCTCTGGCATGGGAGTTCGCATTGAAGGGGGGCAGTTTTCTTCCAGCCAGGCGCGGGTATCGGCCCGGAATTGCTCTAGAGCGTCCATAAGCGTGTCTTCCTGATTTTTCGTCAGTTACGTTGCTAGAAGAATAGCGCTGATGGGCTGTCAGGCAAGCGGACAATGGGTGTAAGCGGTTGTATTTCGCGCGATTTCCGCAGGGGCGGTGGTTGTCAAGCGAAGGAAACTTGAGACAGTCAGCCGGGTCGGGCTCACCAACTCCCCGTCTTTGAGAGGAAGGGTGAATAGTCACCAAACTCAAATCGCAAGGGTAGCGTGTTTTGGGTGGCGGTGATCTTGGTTGGCGTGACTTTCATCAGGCGTTTGGCTCCCTCAAATCGATCAAGATCAGGGCCGTCCCAAATGATCTCTGCTTTCCCGGTCATATAGATGAGCCCATTTTTTTCAAAGTCGATGAAGAGCAGGCCCGCCTGCGGGTTCATCTCAATGTTGCCAAGCGTGTTGAAGTGATTATTGCCAACAAAGTCCGGGAAGAGGATGGAGTTTTTGTCCGCAATTCTTACAAAACCGGGCTTGCCCCCTCTGTGGGAGACATCTGCGCCCATGGCAGCTGAGCTGCTGCCGTCTGAATAGGCGGAGGCGATGAAGAATGTGTCAGCGGTGATGATTGTGCGAAGCACATCGCTGTCTGACAGCGAGATGTTCCGCACCGTGGGCTTGGACGCGCTTCCCGATGGGGCAACATATGTGACGTCGCGGGTCTGGATGAATTTGGGGCAGTTGCCGAAGGATTGATCCACGACGATGTCAAATGTTCCATCGAGCACCTGTGACGCTTTACCATTGAAACGGTTGCGTCGCCTGGTGGACGGTTCAATCCCCAAGACACCGAGATGCGTGTCTGTCTGCAATGTCTCGTTGAGAGGGTCACCTGGGAGCGCGGTCGTATTTAGGTGGATGCGCGCTGCATCAGGGCTTTGAATGAAGCCTGTGGGGCCTGCAACCAAGGACGCCCAGGGTCTCCCTTCCTTGTCGACAGAGCCCAGCAGGAGGAAGGGAAGGTTTTCGTAGAACTCCCGATGTTGATCGGGCAGGTGATCGCGGATGACACGCAGACCTTGCATCTCTGCTCTCTCGCGGACACCGGTCCGATCCTGAATGCGCATTTCGCCTTCGTGAAATGGTGATGTGTCCAATGTCCAACCTTGGGGCATCTCACTTCCTCCTGCTGACTTGCTCAAGCCGTGGGTGCGATGAACTCGACACGGACACCGCCTGGGATGGTGCACATGAGGTGGTGGATATCGCCGCCGCCCAAGGATTCCGGGGAGAACTCAATCTCGCATCCTGGTGCTGCTTTGATCCTGTCATGAAGCGTTGCAAGGGCAGCTCTGTCAGCCACCTTCAAAGCCACGTGGTGGAGACCGATGACGTTCTTCCGATCAAATGCGGTTGCCGTGGCTGGATTGTTCGCCTGCCACAGGGTGATCATGGTCGTGCCGTCAGACAGGAAGGCTGCGGGATAGTCAGGCACTTCGCCAACCTGGGAGTAGCCGAGTGTGTCGAGAAAGAAGGCCTTTGTGTCTGCAAGGCTCGGGATCGTGAGGCCGATATGGTGGGCACCCTGGGTTAAGGGTTGGGGGGTCAGCGCCTGGGTGTCAGTTGCTTGGGTCATGAATTCCTCCATTGAGTAGATGGACGTGTGGGGTCGATGGGGGAAATCTGGGTCTTTTCTCTATATGAATGAATATGCTAGTTTCGAACTTTATTATTTTGAAATATGGAATAATTGATGGACCGGTTTCGCGCAATGCAGGCTTTTGTGGCTGTCGCAGAAGAGGAAGGGTTTGCCTCTGCTGGGCGCACGCTGCGGCTTTCTGCACCGTCTGTGACGCGTCTCGTCTCTGAGCTGGAAGAAACCCTTGGAGCCAGATTGTTTCATCGAACCACGCGCTCTGTGGGTCTCACCGATGCCGGGACGCGGTATCTAGAGGATTGTCGTCGTATCCTGGCTGATCTTGAAGACGCCGACGCCCATGCCGGTGGTCGGCACGGGCAGCCTGAAGGGTGGGTGTCTGTCACAGGATCAGCGCTGTTTGGACGCCTCGCGCTCACCCCCATTCTGTTCGGCCTGATGGATCGGTATCCGGGACTCTCTGTGTCCACACTCTTTGTCGACCGGGTGGTTCATATGATGGATGAGGGCATTGATGTGGCTGTGCGGATTGCGGATCTGCCGGATTCGACTCTGGTCGCTGCCCGGGTTGGCTCTGTGCGCCGGGTTCTCTGCGCAGCACCCTCCTATTTTGCGAAGCATGGGGCGCTAACAAGTGTTGCCGATCTCGATCAGCACCAGCTGATTGATTTTTCACAGAGCCGGTCCGGCAGTCAGTGGGGACTGGTGTCAGGCAGCAAAACGGTCACGCACCGACCGGAAACGCGATTCCTCGTGAACACAGCTGACGCCGCGATCGCCGCCGCAGTCGCAGGGCGGGGTGTGACCCGTGTTCTTTCCTATCAGGTCGCCGCAGAAGTGGCCGACGGCAAATTGCAGGTTGTGTTGCCAGAGGCGGAAGGGGCACCGCTTCCGGTGCATGTGGTGCATAAGGAAGCGGGCCAAACGTCTGCCCGCGTGCGCGCCGTGGTCGACCATCTGGTGGAGGAATTGCGGGCGTCTTCCTGGCTTGAGCACTGAAAAAAGGCGGTCCGAGATGTTTGTTCCGGACCGCCCTGTCTTTGTTTTTTGCTCGATCTGTTAAGCGGGAATGCCCAGCTCGTTCAGTGCAAAAGCGGTAACGGCCTTGTAGTCCGCTTTCCCGTTTGAGGCGCGGAAGGGGACCGCGTCACCAACCAGAATGCGTTTTGGCGTTTTGTATCCGGCGAGGGCACCGCGGACATGTTGGCGGAGATCTTCCTCGTTAAAATCACCGTCGCCGCTGAGTTTCACAATGCCGGTTACGGACTGGCCCCACTTCTCATCGGGTACGCCAACCACCAGGGCGTCGTCAATGGCAGGGTGGGTTTTGAGTACTTCTTCGATCTCTTCCGGATAGACCTTTTCGCCTGCAGTGTTGATGCAGACCGATCCACGACCCAACAGGGTAAGCGTGCCGTCTTGTTCGACAGTGCAGAAGTCGCCAGGGATTGAATAGCGAACACCATCAATGGTTTTGAATGTCTTCGCTGTTTTTGCTTCGTCTTTGTAGTAACCGACCGGAATAGGACCTGTCAGGGCTATAAAGCCAGGTTTGTCAGAGCCCGGTTCGATGAGATTGTCTTCTTCGTCAAAAACCTTACACCGATCACCGATCTGGAACTTTGCGGTGCTGATGACGCCATCTGCTGTTGTGAGGGATGAGCCAAAGCCGAGACCTTCCGACGATCCAAAGCTGTCTGTCATGATGGCCGTCGGCATATGTTTCAGAAGGCCTTGCTTCACTTCCATGGACCACATCACGCCTGAGGAGATGAGTGTTTCCATGCTGGAGAGATCATACTTGCCAGGGTTTTCATCAAGCGTCTTCAGAAGCGGCTTTGCGAAGGCATCCCCGACAATGGCGGCACTTGCTACCTTGTGCTTGTCTATGGCGACAAGCATTTCTTCCGGACTGAACGACGGATGGCTGAGTGTGACCACACATCCACCGTTCATCTGATTGCCAAGGGCAGTAAGCAACCCTGTGCCGTGCATGAGCGGGCAGGCAGGGATCATCTTGCCTGCAGGGCCTACCTCTTTGATGGCCGCTTGCAATTCTTCCAGTGACTCCGGCACGGGCCCCAACCGACGAAGCGCATTCAATTGTGCTTCGCGCATATCACCATGACGCCACATGACGCCTTTGGGCATGCCGGTTGTGCCGCCGGTATAGATGAAGAGCTGATCGTCCGGCGAGCGCTTGATATCGAGCTGTGATCCGTCGCCGTTGGTGGCGAGGGTTTCAAAATCTTCTGCAAATGCGGCGGTCGTTCCGTCTTCTGTCACCTCGACAAAGGTGGCGACCTTTGTTAGCCGATCTTTCAACTCTTCAATGATATGGCGAAACTCAGAACCATAGACAACGGTTTGCGCATCAGAATTGTCGAAGATGTAGAAGACCTCGTCAGCAGTGTAGCGGTAATTGACGTTTACGTGCGTCATACGCGCCTTAAAGCTGGTAGCCAGAGTCTCCATATATTCAGGTCGATTGCGCATATAGAAGGCGAGCTTGTCGCCAGGCTTGGCGCCGCGCTCAATCAGGCCCCGTGCGATATTGTTTGTGCGCTTGGTTGTTTCGCCCCAGGTGATCATGCGATCGCCATGGATCATTGCCGGTGCATCAGCCGGCAGCATGGGCGCAATCGTGTCGAGTATATCGCCATAGTTCCAGGCCATATGTTCCTCCCCGTTTTTTATGTGTTCGGGCGTTGTTCGCCCTTTGGGGCAAATATACCGCGCCACACGGCAAGGTCACGCGAAACCGTCAGTTATGCATGGGCTGCGCGCTGACGCCGCTTCAAGAAGGCTATGAGGCGGACGAGAAGGGCGCCGAAGACCAAGGCGGACCCGACGACACCCACGACAAATAGGTTTTCAGGTCTGTCGCCTGTCTCGCCATCTGACAGGCGCCCCAAATAGGTGATCAGGAAGATGAGCCAGAGATAGTGCAGTCCGACTGAGTGCAATCTCCGCCAGTTGGGGCCGAGCTTTCTGACGCTCCAATCGTTCGATGTTGCGGCCATGGCAAACATGAGGACATAGGCCAGACCGCCACCGATCAATGTCGCTGCGTCGGGTGATGCGCCCAAAAAGACGAAATAGCCGGTCAGGGCACCCAGATGAATTGTGTGGGCAATGGCGAAGTTCAGACCAAGATAACGCCTGTTCTTCTGCAACCAGCGGGTAAGGTTTGATCGCCAGAGGGTGACAAGCGGCCCGGCCAGGTAAGCCAGGAGGAAGAGGGGGAAGCTCACGCGGACCGTGTAGCGCGCTGCCAGCTGCAGGCCGCGGTCGCTCACACCGAAAAGCACCAAAGGCCCAAAAACCGTTGCGATGGAGGCGACCAGCGTTACGGCAAAAAGCCATGAAGGGATTATTCTCGTCGTGCCCATTCTTGATCTCCCAGATCCAATTCATACAATCTGTATGAATTGGATCGTGTATAGTTGCTTTGAAATTTTCATACAAGCTGTATTTTTATGAACGCCCCCGCGAAAAAACCCTCACGCAATCACACAAAACTGCTGAAGGCCGCGCGTGCTCTGTTTGTGTCTCGGGGATATGCGGAGACGGGGACTGAGGAGATCGTCGCCCGCGCGGGTGTGACCCGTGGCGCGCTCTATCACCAGTTTTCAGACAAAAAGGACCTCTTCCGGGCGCTTTTTCTCGACATGCTGAATGACGTTGCCATGGAACTGTTTGAGAAAACCATGGATGAGATCGCCCACGACCGGGAGGATCTGGTCGTGGGGACGCGCATCCTTCTTGATCTCTACAGCAGGAAAGACATCAAACAGGTGATCCTGCTGGACGGGCCCGCTGTGCTGGGCTGGGAAGAGTGGCGTGAGCTCCAAGAACCGCTCAACAAAGCGCTGGTGACCCATTCTCTGGAACACCTCGTAGACGAAGGGATCTTGCCGAAGCAGCCCTTGGAGCCGTTGGCTGATCTCATTGGTGGCTCGCTGATGCAGGCGGGGCTCGCGATTGCGAATGCGAAAGACCCTGATGCCGCGCGAAAGATCTACGCAAAAAGCCTGGAAGCTCTGCTCGCGCCGATTGCGACCCCAAAATAAGACAGTTAGCAGTCGATCTGGTCGCCTGCGTTGCAAATTGATGCGGTGTTTGCCAGTTGGATGGGCGCGCCTTCAACTGTCAGGCGCTTTATCACGGCCAGAAAATCATTGTCCACGCGGATTGCCGTGTTCGGATTGAACCGGTCGTCAAACGGAAAGCCAGTTTGATGCACCACCGGATTGAACCGCGTCGAGTTGACGGCGATTGTGAAGACATCTGTTGGTGTCCGAAGGAGCAGGGGCCCGCCTGACCAACCAGAAATCATGTCGCAGTCATGGTTGAAAACGCGGGCGTCTCCAAAATTGTGACTGCCGCTTCTTTTGTGTCTTGGGCCACAGTTTTCGGACATGAGCATGGGTAGGCGTTCGCCATTGTGTCCGGCGAGTTGAATGAGGCCTCCCGCCGCGCGGTGGTCTTCGATTGCAGCCAGATCAACTGACAGGGGCATGGGCATGTCAATTGGGACGCGGCCCTGTACTACTGCAACAGCCCAGTCATCATTCCATCCTTTGCCGGGAGTTGAGGTTCCGGTCATCACATAAGTGATCGGAAGGGCGCGTGTGGCGTCGCCTTCGGGTAAAAAGGAACAGTCTTGCCAGCGGTCCCCTTCTTTTGTGTAGAAGGCGTGGGCAACTGTGGTGATCACCTCATGGCGTCGGGCTGGATTCGCGTCTGGTGTTGTGATGAGACTGGCCGTTGGAATGCGCTTCGTATCAGCACAGGCGATGACACCGACAAATCCCATTTGATCATCCGGCGTGATAAGGCGTCGATCATCTATTTCAAAGACATTTGCGAATGAGGGGATTGCTGGAAGAAGCAGTGCTGCTGCCGCAGCTGACAGACCAATGGCAAGGCGTTTGTGCCATTGAAAAGCCCGTTCAATAAAAGCCTGTTCCACACTCATGGAATGACCTAGCCCCACGGTGACGTTGGGGAAAGTTTAGCACGGGAATGGTAAATAAAAAGGGCGATACCCGCAGGTATCGCCCCATTTTACGAAATTGTGATCAGTTCTTCAGCCGCTGTCATTCAGCTGCTGTCATAGTATCAAGCGACATGTATTTGTTGGTGTTTCCGTTCAGTTCGCGGAGATATTTGATGCCTTCCTCGGCAATATCATCACCAACCATCCGATCACCTTCTTGGTGAAGCTCTTTCATATCGATGAAGGCGGCATAGTTCGCTGAGGTGCGGTCCGTGATCACGCCTGCTTTCAGAAGTGTTTTGATGAGAACACGGAAGATATTGGTGGCTTCCATCATGTCTTCGCGAACGGCAGAGTCTGTCATCGCCTCCATGAAGGCACTTTGAACCCATTCCCAATCGAGCCCTACGGCTGCATAAATGTGCTTCTTCTGCTCCGGACTGCCCAGATTGTAGAGGAGAACCTGGAAGACCTCCCAGGCCCAATCCTCGATCTGATTGCGTTCATGCTCGGAGAGTTTGGGAATGGTGCGATCTGCCCAGATTTTTCCAAACTTATGGTGGAACGCCTCGTCGGTCATGGTGAGCTGCATCAGCTTGGTCATGACAGGGTCGTTGGACTGTTTATAGAAAGTCGCGAAGGCACCCATGGCGAGCCCTTCTACCAGCATCTGCATGCCGACAATCTTTTTCCACACAAGAGGCGATAGAACGAGTTCTGTCAGAAGGTCCCCAAGAGCAGGACCCACGGCAACAGGTTTGCCCCACCTGGCTTTGATGTAGTTTGAAAAGCCAGCAACGTGGCGGGCTTCTTCGCGTGTCTGGTTTGCTGCGTATTCCTGTGCGCCTGGGTCTTTGAGAATGTGGCAGAGGCTCGCAGATAGAGCTAAGGCACCTTGCTCACCATGCAGGATCGAAGAGAGTGACCATTGCACGTCCAGATTGACGAGTTTGATGCGTTGCTTTTCATCAATCTTGTCATTGATCGCGGTTTGCAGTTCTGCAAGGCCGAGCGGATCGACCAGGTATTCGTTTTCCATATCGAAGGGTTGGCTGAAGTCCACAAACTTCGGGTCCTGCGGGTCCCAGAAGTGGTCGTGGGTCGCTGAGATGATCTTGTCGAAGGCTGTCGAGCGATTGCCGTATCTCTCAACCTCCATCATGGCCGGAAAATCATCCGGTGCGACGGCTTCATACGCACTATCAACTGTGATGTTGGTCTGTTCGGTAGACATGGCTCTCCTCCAAGGCGATCTACAAGACTGGCTTGGTTGATAGCCTAGCCGGAAATCGCAATCGAACGCAAAAAAATGACGGGTCAGTCACCTTCCTTTTGCCGTGGTGATCTACTTGGTTCGGATTAGGCTTGGTCGGCGGATGGCGTCCAGGGGCAGGATTTCTGCGGTGGTTTTTGGCTGTGGCGCATTGTGTTTTTCAAGCGGACCTTGATATAGCTCGTCAGTTTCCCGGCGCCGGTCCGGCCCCAGATAGGTTGGTGTGCGGATAAAAAAGCTCGGATTGCTGACGATTGAGACCAGTCGTTCATAGAGGGTCTGCCAGGAAACAGGCTTTGCGAGATATTCTGTCACGCCACTTGCCCGTGCCTTTTCGACATGTTCCTTCTCAAGGTGGCCAGACAACATGATGATGGGTACATAAGGATTGGGATTGTCTGGAGCTGTGCGAATATGATTTGTCAGCTCATACCCGTCCATGGGGGCCATGGCGCCATCTGTTATGACAATGTCGGGCGCTGTTTCCATGTAAAGCGCCAAGCCCTTTTCGCCATCCTCCGCGATGAGAATGTCGGTGATGCTCATGGCTTCGAGGAGGGCTTCAAGCAAGGTCCGCATTTGCTCGCTATCTTCGACGATCAAAATTCTTAGGGGAGCAAGGCTTGCTTCAGTCATGGTGTTACCCTCCAGCCTTTGCTTCGCCTGCGGGATCAGGTCGGACATCAGACAGTTCGTCCAATCTTTTTAGAACCAGATCTGCGAAAGCGCCTTCGGGTTCTGGCGAAAGACTGGCGACATGATTGAGGGCATCAATATGATCCTCAATTGCCGGAATGACTTTGGGTGCCTGGTCGAAGCGCGCACAAATTCTGGTTGCTATTTGTCCAGACAGGGGGCGACCAAATGTGCCGGCAACGCCACGGATGTCATGGGCGATTTCATAGATTTTCGCCCGCGTATCCTCGGTGCCAGATTTCCAGCCAATATAGGCGCGTTCCATATCCGAAATATGCGACTGCAGGACTTTTGTGTAATCCTGTTCCAGAACTGAAACGACATCGCTTATGCGGGTCAGTATCCGCGGGTCCATGCGCATGTGGGCGCCTTCGGTGGCGAGACCTTTGGTCTCTGCAATGGACGGAACGGGAACCACTTCTGGTGGTCCACCCAGAAGCGACCGCATCGCTACATCTGGCTTGTGTTGCATACTAGCACCCTTGCCCAGAGCCGAAAGCATCCCCTGATCTTCCGTTGGACGTCTGCAAAGACTAGTCGTTCAAGGTTAAGAATATGTCGGTCAACGTGGTTGACCAGTCGTTAAGACGGTGCGGTCAGTGGCCCGCGCCGGTGGGTTTTGTCGCCTGAGCCGCGTCCGGACCAAAGTCCTGGTCCAGGCGGGCGAGACGTTCTGCAAGGACTGCGGAGCTGTCGGCAAAAAGATCAGCGACACGAGAGGCTGTGCGTCGTGCGGCATCGATTTCAGCGATGGTGCGCTCAATCTCCATTTGGCTGGCAAATTCTTCACGTGGTGATCTGAGGTCAAGGCCCTCAGGCTCAATTGTCAGGTTTGCCACATGGAGCGCAATGGAGGCACGTTCTTCTGAGTCGAGCTTGATTTCGTAGGTGCTTCTGGCGCCATCAAGCAGATTCATGCCGTTGTGCTCGGCCCGCTCAACAGTGTCTGAAATGGTCTGGAGCAGTGTGATGTACCGGTTTGCGATCAGGGCCCTGCGTCCGACGCTTTCCGTCTCTCGGGCAGTCGCGGTAAGGAGTTCAGCTTCCACAAGCAGGTCAGCAACGATGTCGACCGCCAGGATGGCAGTTTCAACGGTGTTGAGTGCCGTGGCAATCTCAGCGCCAGCCTTGGCAACCTTCGCGGGTGCGCCGGTTGCGAGACTTTTCATCACTCGGGTGACTGCTTCGCCAGTGGGTACAGGAGGTACGGCTGCCTCGGCAGGATTGCCCTGCTTGCCGACAAGTTTGCTGATAAGTCCCATATCCGTCGTTCCTTTGCCGCCAGTCTCGGTTTCCGACATTTGGCGATTTGCGCTGGATAGACGGTAATTGCAGTAGAGTTTACAGTTTATGAATAAATCATCCCAATAAGGCCCAGACTGAATGCGACTCCTGATCCGCCTCTATCCGTTTGCAAAGTTCTTTTTGCGGCTTTACTGGCGTTTTACCCGGCCGCTGACGGCAGGGGCGCGTGTGTTGGTGATAGACGAAAAGGACAGGGTTTTGCTGGTTCGCCACACCTATATGCCAGGTTGGTACCTGCCTGGAGGCGGCGTGGACGGCGGCGAGACCATGCGCAGAGCGGCGGAGCGGGAACTCTGGGAAGAGGTTGGGGTGACCCCAAAAGGGGAACTGGCGTTTTTCGGCCTCTATGCCAATTTCGCAGAATTCAAGTCAGATCATGTTTCTTTGTTTGTGTTGCGGGCCTTCAACATCGAGGCGCGTCCCAATAGAGAGATCGCTGAGTTTGGCTTTTATAGCCGCGACGCTTTGCCTGCGGAGACAAGTAAGGCGACGCGTGTCCGGATTCGTGAAGTGATGGATGGTTTGACGCCACCGGATCATTGGGCTGTCGACTGAGCTGGTGGGCGCTCCAACTAGTCGCGTTTACACCTGTGGTTTGCTGTCCCGCCAGGGCTTTGCTTCTTCCAGCTGCGAGGCCAGCCTGATCAAAGTAGCGTCTTCGCCAAATCGTCCAGTGAACATGACGCCAACGGGCAGGCCGTCTTCAGTCCAATGAAGAGGGACGGACATGGAAGGTTGGCCGGTCATGTTGAAGAGGCCAGCGTATGGCATGATCTTTCCCAGGTTAGCAAGATAGGTGCCCACATCGTCCGTCATCATGTCGAGAACACCGAGCTTTGGCGGCGGTGTCCCGAGGACGGGGCAGAGATAAATGTCGTGGCTCTGCATGAAGCTTCCCATCATCCGCCCCATCTGGTGAATGAAGAGGGTGGCGGCGGCATAGTCTGTGCTGGTGTGACCTTTGGCGGCGTTGGCCATCAACCAGGTGATGTGTTCCACATCATTTTCCGTGAGGTTCCGTCCCAGCGCTTCGCCCCGTTGATCCAGGGTCAGTGCGACATTGGCGCCGATGATCGTGGCTTGCGCATTGCCCATGGCAACAGGGTCAATGGTTGGTGCCGCCTCTACGACTTCATGGCCGAGAGTCTCGCAAAGCTTGGCTGCGTCCAGAATGGACTTTTCGACTTCAGGGTCTGGTTTGGTGCCGTCGCTTCGTTTGGTGTTAAACGCGATGCGTAGTTTGCCTGTTGGTGCGCCGACTTCCTGCAAGAAGGGCCGGTCGGGTTCGGGTGGTAGATAGGGGTCGCCCGCCGCCATGCCTGTTGTGGCGTCAAGCAGGGCGGCGCTGTCGCGCACGGATTTGGACACGCAATGGCTGATGGACATGCCTGCCCAACCTTCACCCCGGTCGGGGCCAGCTGGTGTGCGTCCTCTTGTTGGCTTTAGTCCGAACAGACCGCAGGCGGAGGCTGGAATGCGAATGGAGCCACCGCCATCTGATGCATTCGCCAATGGCAGGATGCCTGCGGCAACAGCTGCTGCCGCGCCGCCTGACGAGCCGCCCGGCGAATGCTCCAGGTTCCACGGATTGTGTGTGGGGCCATAGAGGCGTGGTTCGGTTGTGCCGGTGAGACCTAGTTCTGGAGAGTTGGTTTTGCCGAACAGGACCAGCCCGGCGTCGAGATAGCGGTCGGTCAGGGTTGTGTTGTGATCAGCCACATAACCTTCAAAGGCACCTGATCCGTAGGTTGTGACGGTTCCCTCCCAAAGCAGGTGGAGGTCTTTCAGGAGGAAAGGTACGCCTTTGAAGGGGCCGTCTGGCAGGCCGTCGGATATGAGCTTGCGGGCTTCGTCATAGTGCTTCAAGACCACCGCGTTGATTTTCGGATTGATTGCTTCGGTGCGTTCAATTGCTTCGTCCAGCAATTCTGTTGCAGTCACGTCTCCCTTGGCGACACGCTCCGCCAGCCCCAGCGCATCATGATCCTCATATTCTTTGAAACTACCCACGGCTCTCGCTCCCTTGTTTTTCATGAGTTTAGTCGCCGAGTTTCTAGCTGTCACACTGTCTCAGTGGCGGTCAGCCGAAAATGTGGGAACAAAGGGCTCGAAGGTGCGTTCGTTTATTAGGAACAGTGTAAGGAGAGAAAAATGAAAAAGACAGTTTTCGGCTTGGCAGTCGCATTTGGCGCGCTCATGACAGTAACATCAGCGCAGTCTGCACCCCAGTTTTCAGAGAGTCAGCTTCAGGAGCTGAATAACGACCATATTCGTGTTGTTCGTCAAGCGCAGCGCTCCTGCTCAACAGGCGGCTATCTAGGGGTCGCAGGTGGTGGCCGGTCTGGTTGCGTGATTGGCAGCGTTGAGCGCCATCTGGATACAGGAGACCATGTTGATCTCTACAGGTTCCATCGCCAGCTACCGCTGCGCCAGCGTTACAATTCTGAACGAAGCTTTAGTGAGACCCAGAAGTATTTCGAATAAGGGCGAGATTGTCGTCGCGGCGCTGACTTTTTGGTCCCACATATTGAGCTCGTATTCTCGCGCCTGATCACAATGGCGCGAGTTACAGGGACTTAATGATCATGCTGCAGCAGAGCGGGTAAAGTATTTTTGTTTCTTGAAGGAGAAAGATGATGAAACATACTCTCGCCGGATTTGTTGCCGTTGCATCCCTCGTGCTGCCGCTCGGTGCCGCGCAGGCGGCGTCCGACTTCTCTACTGATCAATTGAGGTCTCTCAACAATGAACACACACGTATTGTGCGGCAGGCCCAGCGTGTCTGCTCTGTCGGACCGTTTACCGGCGTCGTGCGTCGCAATCAGAACAATGGGTGCATTGTCGGTGATGTTGAGCGTCACGTCCGGTCGGTAGCGGATGCAAATATGCTCACCTTCCATCAGGCTCTGCCCCTGCGGGTCCGCTACAGTTCAGAGCGCAGCTTTGGGCAGGTGGCGCGCTACTTCCACTAACAAAACCGCCGATGTTTCTGGCATCGGCGGTTTTCTTTGGTGTCAATCAGGGAGCTTAGATCGGTTCCCAGGTGAACACCGAGGCTGTGTTGCCAAGATCGGTCATGTCGCCTTTCATTGCCGGGAAACCGTGTGACAGAAGTGTTTCCGGTGTCCAACCCTCAAGGCGTGTAATCCCGCGCACAGGGCGGGGTTGGCTGAAGAGGAAGACCTCGTTGCCGCGGACGGAGAAGATCTGACCGCTGACGTCGCACTCCGGCGCGGAGAGACCCACGGCGAAATTAGCGACCTGATCAGCGCGCATGGCATTTTTCATGCGGTCTACACGCTGGGCCGATGCTTCATCCTTCACAGGGATGGTTGCGATCATCCGTGTCCAGGCAAAGGGAGCAATGACGTTCGAGCGAACGTTTTTCATTGCGCCTTCCATGGCAATGATGCGGGAGAGGCCGACAATGCCCATCTTCGCGGCGGCATAGTTTGCCTGGCCAATGTTGCCAATCAGGCCCGACGTGGACGTGAAGAGCACATAGTTGCCTTCTTCCTGCTTACGGAAATGTTCTACAGAGGCACGGGTCATGTTGTAGGAGCCCTTCAGGTGGACCTCCAGAACAGAGTCCCAATCTTCATCTGGCATTTTATGGAACATGCCATCGCGCAGAATGCCTGCGGGGCTGATGATCGTATGGAGGGCACCGAACTCATCCATCGCCTGCGCGATCATGTTCTCCGCACCACTTTTAATCGCGACGCTGTCTGAGTTGACGACGGCTTCGCCACCGGCTGCCTTGATCTCGTCTGCTACCTGCTGCGCAGGACCGGCGCTGCCTTCGTCCCCGCCAGCGACGCTGCCGCCCAGATCGTTCACGACGACCTTGGCTCCCTGGCGTGCGGCGATCAACGCACATTCTTTCCCGATGCCGTTTGCTGCACCGGTCACAAGTACGACTTTTCCTTCAAGCAATCCCATGTGCCATCTCCCTGTTTTGTCTTTACTCTAGTCGCCGCTCAAGCAGTGTTGGACGGCCTATTTGTTGGCGCCGAAGCTACCCGAAGGCACCCTTATGGGGCCAGTCTTTTCCCCAACTTTGCGTGCGCGGGGGCAGGCTGCCGTAGCGAAACTGGTCCTGAGGCAGTCGGTTTTTCTGGACGGCCTGGTTTTTCCCTGCTACCCCAGCCTCTTCGCGGTCGTTTAGGGCCTGCGAATTTGAGGACGGCAAGATGATTTTGGCGAAAGCCCATTTGCGACGACGACGTATCGAGCAGGGGACCAAATCCCTCGATCTTCGTGCGCGCGTGCCTGCCTTCCTCTAAACGGCTGGAGACAAGTCCAGACAAGCGCCGCCAAATTGCTTGCTGTTCTTTAGCCGTTTCGAAAGATTACTTCCATGGTGTTCGACATACTCCCGGAAACCCCGGCGCATGAAACCGATATTGAAGCGTTGCACGACCTGAGCTTTGGTCCTGGACGTTTTGCCAAAACCGCCTACCGGATGCGCGAAGGTGTCCGGCCTGTACCATCTTTGAGTTTCGTCGCCTTTACCGAAATAGAGGGTGCCTCCCGGATGGTTGGTAGTATCCGGTTTTCTCCTTTGGTGATTGGTGGAGACCAAGGATTGCTGCTTGGCCCTCTGGCTATGGACCCCTCCGTGCGCGGGCAGGGTGGCGGTCTTGATCTCATGCGAACGGCTCTTGATGCTGCGCGCGCCGAGGGGCATCAGTTTGTCATCTTGGTCGGAGATGCACCCTATTACGCAAAGGTGGGCTTTAAGCAGGTGCCGCCTGGCAAGATTACATTGCCTGGACCGGTTGATAAGAGCCGTTTGCTTTACTGCGAGCTTGTGCCTGGTGGGTTTGACGCTGTTTCAGGAACGGTGGAGAAGGGCGCTTGAGCGGTTTGGTTATTTGCTTTCGCGCCGCCAGCCAAGAAGCAACAGGCCGATCATCAGAGGCAGCGCAATCAAGGGTGAGAGCAATGGCACTTGTGTCACCGCTTTCAGCACATAGCCGCCATTGCGGCGTAAGCCCGCCCAGGCATCCCCTGCGGCATCACGCCCGGCTCGCACGCTGCGCAATGTTGGTGCTTCGCCCAATTCGTTGATCCAAAAGGTCCCGCCGTTACTCTCGGCAATCAGGGGGGCAAGCGGTTCTTGTGTTGATCGTACGTCTTTGAATTCGCGGGGGTTGGCAGGACCAACGGCGGCAACTGCTTGCAATGCTGAATCAGCCGCCTGATGAAGGCCGATCTCGTCCGTTGCGATGCTGCCGGTGAATCGGCCAGGGGCCGACTCCGACAATATGAGTGTTTCCGTTGTTCCTGATGGCAGCGTTACGGTAACGGGTTCTGCTTCAGACGCCATGGTCCGCCGCTCTATGGTTAGACTTCCATCCTTACCGGTAGCGAGGAGCCGTTCTTCTTCCAGGTCAGGTTCCTTCATCAGCCAGTGCGCCAGACGGCGCAGCATCTCGGCCTGTGGTCCGCCACCTTCAAAACCGCGAGCCCAGAGCCAGGCATGGTCTGAGAGAAGCTGTGCCACCCGTCCTTCGCCCACAGTGTCGAGAACCATCAGGGGTCGTCCTTCTGGGCCTTCCATCACCGCGCGTCCCGAAGTTTGTGCGGCTTCAATTAGGCGAAACCAACGGCCCCAGTTTGGCGGGCTCGTTTCACTGCCTGGAAGGGCGGCGGTGACAGGGTGTCTGCTTCCGTCTTCAGTCAGGGCGGCTCTGAAGCCTTCCTCGACAATCTGTCCGGTTGGTTGTGCCGGAAGAATGCTCGCTAAGGGTGTGCGATAGATGGAGAAAGGGGAGGCAAAAGCGGGGCCCGCGGCTGCCAGCACAGCGCCTCCATTTTCCACATAGCGGGCAACATTTCCCAGGTAGACGATGGGCAACACGCCGCGGCGGCGGTAGCGATCGAAAATGATGAGATCAAATTCATCCAGCTTCGCTGAAAAAAGCTCGCGGGTGGGGAAGGCGATGAGCGACAGCTCTGAGATTGGCGTGCCGTCCTGCTTTTCCGGTGGGCGCAGAATGGTGAAGTGAACCAGGTCGACGGATGGATCGGCTTTAAGGAGATTGCGCCAGGTTCTTTCTCCAGCGTGAGGTTCACCGGAGACCAAGAGGACCCGCAACCGGTCACGAATGCCCGTTAGGACCAATGTCGCCTTATTGTTCTGAGCGGTGAGTTCATTGGGCAGTGTTTCGGCGATGATCTCCACCACATTTTCGCCGCCATGGGGCAATGCCAGGGCAGTCGTTGTTTCGTCCCCCGGTTTGACGTTTAGTTGATTTACGCGTTCGCCGTTTAGCCGTACTTCTACGCCCACGGGGCGAATGTGATCGTTGCCTTCCTCATCCACGCGAAAACGAATGGTGATCGGCTCGCCCACAATACCGAACCTGGTTGCCTCCTCGACAATGAGTTTTCGGTCTGCCGCCATAGGGTCGCCGACGAGAATACCGTGCAAGGGCGCATCAATACCCAGTGCCGCAAGACTTGAGGGCGTATCGTGCACCTGCCCATCGCTCACAATGAGAACGCCAGCAAGGCGCTCACGAGGGACATCCGCAATGGCGCCATCCAGAGTGCCGAAGAGGGCAGTGCCTCCGTCATTGGCAGCTTTGTCGCTTTCAACAATGCGAACGTCGAGATCAGACATCAGGTCAAGTTGGCTCTTTAAACGGTTCACCGCGGCGTCACGTGTTTCTGATCTCTCACTCAGTTTCATGCTGGCGCTATTGTCGATCAGGAGCACGGCTACATCGTCAATCGGTTCACGATCTTCCTCTCGCAGTGTCGGATTGGCGAGGAGGGCCAGTAAGACGGCAAAGGCGCCAGCGCGATAGACTGTGCCCGGCGCCCGCAGCCAGGCTGCGCCGAGGGTAGCGGCAAGCGCTAAAACCCCGAGGGCTGCAAGCCATATCGGTGCGATCAACGGATCTGTGACGACGCTCCAGCTCATATCATTGCCCTAACCGTTCTAGAAGGGCAGGCAGATGAACCTGATCTGCTTTGTAGTTCCCAGTGAGCGCGTACATGACAATGTTCACGCCGGTCCGTGTTGCAATTTCCCGTTGGCGTTCTCCGCCGGGAACGGCTGCATGCAGCGCCCGTCCCGATGCATCGCGAGCCCAGGCCCCTGCATAGTCGTTTGATCCAATGAGGATCGCGGAGACGCCATCGTTACTTGTCGAGGTTGCTCCGTCGCCTGCACGGGCGCGTTCAATCCAGAGATGCCCGCCATCCCAGCGGCCAGGGAAATCGGCCAGCAGATAAAATGCTTTTGTCAGCACGTGTGTATCTGGCACAGGCTCCAGTGGCGGGATGTCGAGCTGTTCCAGAAGGTCGCGCAGTGCCTGGCTCGATTTGGTGGTGAGACCCTGAATGGTGCGGTCCTGATCGCGCGTGTCGAAGAGGATGGTTCCGCCCTGGCGCATATAGGTCTCAATCCGCGCAAGCCCTGCTGGTGATATGTCAGATTGAAACTCACTGATCGGCCAATATAGGAGAGGGAAGAATGCAAGCTCGTCCTGTTCAATGTTGACACCGATCGGTGCGCCGGGCTCCAGTGCTGTGCGCCGGCGCAGTGCGTCGCTTAGCCCCGTGAGGCCCGCGCGGCTCAGTTCATCCAGGTTGCTATCTCCCGTCAAGACATAGGCAAGATGGGTTTCAAGGACCGCGGCGAGAGCTGCGTCGTCGCTCTCTGCAGCTTCGGGAGTGCCTGGTGTTGCGACGAGCAGGATGGCTGCTATGCCCAACGCAGCAGGCTGGACTTTGGCAAAAGTCCGTCGTGAAAGCTTCCCACTCAACACCAGTGCGGCAATGCTGTCTGCCAGAAGCATAAGAAGCGCAATGATGAAGATGGGGGCTTGAAGCTCCCGTTCGTTGCCACGCGCAAAGGTTCGGCGGGTGGTCACACCCTCCAGCTCGGGTAGGGGGGTGAGTACTGTTTCGGCGTTGGTGAGGTTGAGTGCGCGCGCGGACCCGGCATCTCCATACAGGCCGGGAGGATGAATGGCGGTCGGCTCTATCGTGGCGATGTCCGCACGGGAGATCGGTATTGTCCAGGGCGGTGGCGTGGTGAAAGTGCCATAAGCATCGAGCATGGTGCGAGGTGCCAGCGTTGCGCCGGTGTTTGCGTCCTGTGCGATCGCCGTGCCCTGGGCAAGATCAACAAGGCGGCGCAACATATCCACGTAGAGCCCTGAAAGGGCCAGATTGGACCATTCAGCATTTGCGGTGACATGAAAGAGCACGATCCATCCGTCGCCATCGGCGCGTGCGGTGACAAGTGGGGTGCCATCTTTCAACTGTGCCCAGACGCGCCCTGTCAGATTGCCTCGCGGGTCGGCGAGAACTTGTCGTTTGACGGCGACATCTTCGGGGACAGTGATGCCGGAAAATGGACTATCGGTGGCGAATGGCGCCAGCGTCTGCGGTTCTGTCCAGGAAAGCGCACCGCCCAGCTCGCGTCCGCCAGAGCGCAGCGGCACGGGAATGAGGGGGTCGGCCTGGGCTGCAAGGCGGGGGCCGGCAAAGCGCACCAGCACGCCGCCATCTTTGATCCACTCTGATGCCACTTCCACATCTGGCGGTGATAGGCGTCCAAGATCGGCCAGAAGCAATACGGAGAGGGGTTCTGCCAATAATTGTGCGACAGGACTTGTACCTTCTTCTTCGCTGGATGGGGTGCGGACGTCGACAAAAGGTTCAAGTGCCCGTTCCAAATAATAGAGGTCAGAGAGCAGCGGCTGGTCTTTCGCTGTGCCCGACACCATTCCGAGGGTGCGTCTGCGCCAGCGTTCATCCAGCACCAGCGTCCCTCCAGCTGTCGCATTGCTGCTCAAAGAGATGCGGGAGATTTCATTTCGCAGCTCCAATGGAAGATTGATCACGGCTTCGGTTTGGAGCGCATTGTCTGGAAATGAAAAGGGCGCGCGCCCGAGTGGGCGGCCATCAACAGCAAAAGCCGTGATGTCTCCCTGGTGAAGGGCTGCCTGGGTCGCGCGAATGAGCGGCACGGTGACGGTTCCCGTGCCGGTGGCAGGTGGAAGGAGAGCGAGAGGCTGGTCACTTGCCACCGGTTCGATGAGTTCGATGTCGGTATTAAGGGAAGTCAGGTAAGTTGCGAGGGCATCTGCCGCCCCATCCTCCAGGCCATCGGAGATCCAGATGGTCTGACTGGGGTTTTCAGTGAGTGTTTGAAGCTTCTCGATCAGCGCGGAGCGATCTACATCAAGGGGCTGGGGCTGAAGGGCGCCCAGGCGGCTTTCAGCTTCTGATGATCCTTCGAAGGCAAGTATTTCGGGAATAGCCTCAGGCGCAGAGCCGGTGATGGCGACACGGCGATTGTCGCGGGCGGCCTGCATGATGATGCTCGCCGCGAGCGCCTGGCGCTGTGACCAATCCTTGGCGGATGCCCACCCATTGTCGATGACGATAAGGAGAGGGCCTGAACCTGCGATGCGTTCGGCGGGTCGCCAAAGTGGTGTGCTAAGCGCGATTATGATTAGTGCCGCCAATGTCAGCCGCAGAAGAAGCAGCCAGAGAGGTGTATGCGCAGGGCTTTCCGTTTCGGGCACCAGTCCCAGAAGAAGTCGGATGGCTGGAAACCGCACCCGTTGTGGGGCGGGTGGTGTGGCGCGTAGCAGCCACCAGATGACTGGCAGGCTCAGCAGGCCGATCAAGACCCAGGGGGCCGCAAAGGCAAGGGGGCCAAGGGAGAGCATCAGGACCTCGCCATCTGAATAGCATCAGGTGCGCCTGAAATGATTCCGTAGAGCGATAGCAGGGCACTGGTTGGTGAATGGTCTGTCCGGTGCGTAGCGAACGACCAGCTGATCGATCGCGCCATGTCCTGCAGGGCAGCCTGGTGGGTGGCAAGCCGGTCCTGATAGGCAGTGCGAATGGTCTCGGCGCGACTGACCAGCAGTTTGAGGTCTTCCTCGACACCCTCGAATTCCGTTCGCCCATCGAAGGGGAGGTTAGTCTCCGCCGGATCCAGCACCTGCACAAGATGACCCGTCACACCTGAAGCGGCGAGCTGCCGGACACGCTGCGAAAGCTCTTCTGTTGGATCAAGAAAGTCTCCGATCAGCACCATGGTGGCATATCGTGGCAGCTCTTGAAGGGGTGGCAGGCCGGATTGCTCGCTGGTCTGCGTATGGTTGCTCAGCCAATGATTGGTCAGCCGATTTAGCCCTGAGCGACCGCTTGATGGCACACCGTCCTGGCCGAGAGCCGCAACCCGCTCTCCCGCCCGGGTCAGCAGGCTGGCGAGGGCTATTCCCAGGACGAGGGCGCGATCTCGCTTGAGGCAGGGGGCGAGGTCCGACCGGTAAGACATGGATGCTGATTGATCGCACCAAAGCCATACGCTTTGGGAGGCATCCCATTCATTCTCCCGCACAAAAAGATGCTGAGACCTGGCTGACTGGCGCCAGTCAATGGCGTTTGCTGTGTCGCTGGTGTCATAGCGCCTGTATTGCCAGAAGCTTTCCCCTGGCCCGGTGCTCCTGCGTCCATGAATGCCTTGCTCGACTGTGTTTGCCACACGCTCTGCCTCTGCCATCAATGGCGGCAGACTTGCCGCAAGAGATTGGGCTTCAGCAAAAGTGGTCGTGCCACCGGGACTGGTCGACAGTTTGGCCATAAGGCGTATTACCCCAGCCGTTTCGTCAGGCGGTCAATCACTCCGGCAACGGTGACGCCTTCGGCGCGGGCTGCAAATGTGAGGGCCATGCGATGGCGGAGAATGGGTTCTGCCAGCGCAACTACATCATCGATGGAAGGTGCAAAGCGACCATCCATCAGGGCCCGAACTCGAACGGCGAGCATCAGGGCCTGGCTTGCGCGAGGGCCGGGACCCCAGGCAACATTTTCTGTAACCTCAGCTACATCACCTTCATGGGGTCGGGCGCTCCGTACGAGTTCCAGGATGGCATCGACGACCTGATCGCCGACGGGAATGCGGCGGACAAGGCGTTGGATCTGCTGCAGTTCCTCTGCGGTGAGAACCTGCTTGGAAGTCGCCTCATCTGACCCTGTGGTCGCGAGCAACATGCGGCGCTCCGCTTCCAGGTCAGGGTAGTGGACGTCAATCTCCATCAAAAACCGGTCGAGCTGTGCTTCAGGCAACGGATAAGTGCCTTCCTGCTCCAGCGGGTTCTGCGTCGCCAGCACATGGAAGGGCCGGGGCAGTTCGTGACGTTGTCCGGCAACCGTCACATGGTGTTCCTGCATGGCCTGCAGCAGTGCGGACTGGGTGCGGGGGCTGGCGCGGTTGATCTCGTCGGCCATGAGAAGTTGGCAGAACACAGGACCGGGAATGAAGCGGAAGCTGCGTTTGCCGCTCTCGCTTTCTTCCAGGACTTCAGAGCCCACAATATCCGCAGGCATGAGATCGGGGGTGAATTGAACGCGCTTATCGTCCAACCCCAAAACCGTGCCCAAGGTGTGGACGAGCAAGGTCTTTGCGAGGCCGGGGACGCCGACAAGAAGGGCGTGACCTCCGGCCAGGACAGTTATGAGTGTCTGGTCGACGACGGCTTCCTGCCCATAGATGATCTCGCCAATGGCGGATTTCGCCCGAGCGACCTTCTCACCAGCGGCTTCGATTTCTTTGACGACGTCGCCGCCTTCTTCACTGACTGTCTGCATTGCCCTACATATATGGTTGCGTGAGACGGGAATAAGGCCCGGCACGGGGGAATCGGTGGCTTTTTGTCTTCGTTTGGCCAGTGTAACGGGACTCATGTCCCCTTTGTGACCGAGATTTCGGCCATTATGGCCCGGCTTTAGGGCCTGAGGATACTTTCGGGGACATGACAAGGTTGTGAGAAAGCGGGTTTTTGATGTCTGAGAGCGAAAAAACGGAAAATGGAGGCTCTGCGGCTCCCTCGGCACGGGCGCCGACCGAAGTTCTCAAAGGCTTGGGCGCGGCGCAAGCCGCAGGGGATAAGGCCCGCGGTCTGCCGCCGGTTCACCTCTGGAACCCTCCCTTCTGCGGTGATCTCGATATGCGGATCAAGCGGGACGGGACCTGGCATTATCTGGGCTCACCGATTGGCCGCCAACGGTTGGTGCGACTTTTCTCGACGGTTTTGCGAAAAGATGAGGATGACTATTTCCTTGTTACCCCGGTCGAGAAGATCGGGATTACGGTCGATGATGTGCCTTTTTTGGCGGTAGCCATGTCTGTGGAAGGGGAAGGTCAGTCTCAAGTGCTCTCCTTTGAAACGAGCGTTGGTGACAGCGTGACGGTGGATGCAGAGCACCCGATGCGATTTGAGGTGGATGAAGCTACCGGGGAGCCTGCTCCTTACGTGCTGGTTCGAGCCCGGCTGGAAGCGCTGATCAACAGGGCCGTGTTCTATGATCTCGTGGAGCTTGGTGTCGAAGAAGAGATAGATGGCGCGCGCTGGTTCGGCGTCTGGAGTTCCGGTGACTTCTACAAATTTATGCCTGCGGGCGAGCTGGTGGCCTGAGGTTCATGGAAGACTATAAAGCACGTATTCTCGCCAGCATTGATCTGGAAACGCCTTCGCTTGATCGCATTCTGGAGCCGACAGGTGCCGGGGTGCGCGGCGATAAAGACTTGAACCCGGACGACTGGGTTGACCCTAAGGACCGGCCCGACCTTCGGCTTGCGGCTGTGCTCGTGCCGATCATTGAACATGATGCGGGGCCGACGGTTCTGCTTACCCGGCGGGCGGATCACCTCAATTCCCATTCCGGCCAGGTGGCTTTTCCGGGTGGCAAAGTTGAGCCGGGAGAAACGCCTGTCGATGGGGCGTTGCGGGAAGCGGAAGAAGAGGTGGGGCTTGATCGTTCCTTTGTGGATGTTGTCGGGTTCCTGAACCCTTACGAGACTGGTACTGGGTTTCGGATCTTGCCTGTGATCTCTTTTGTGCGTCCGGGTTTTTCATTAACCGCGGAACCTGGCGAAGTGGCCGAAATATTTGAAGTGCCGCTCAGCTTTCTCATGAATGTTGATAACCATGAACGCCATAGTGTTTTCTGGCGGGGGAAGCGACGCGCTTATTATGCAATGCCCTATCAGGGTCACTATATATGGGGCGCAACAGCCGGTATGATCCGGAACTTGCACGACAGACTCCATAATGGGACTCAAGTTTAATGGCGCGCTTCCTGATTAATTTCCTTTTCTTTCTTCTGCCCTTTGCGACCTATTGGATTTTTATCCTCATCTCCCGCAAGGCAGAGGACCGGCCGGACCTTAAATGGAGCGAAGCGCCTTTCGGATGGCTCATCGTTGCCGGATTGACGCTGGGTGTCGGGAGTATGGTCGTTGCTGGTATCTATACTGCGAACACTGCAGGCACCGACTATGAGCCTGCGCGATTGATCGATGGTGAGATTCAATCCGGCACGGTCGACTAGAACCTTGTAAGTGATTTGGAGCAGGTGATGAGTGAACAAAAGCGAGGCGAACTCGCTGTCCATGACTGGCTGAAGAATGAAACCACGCAGAAGGTAATGACTGCGCTTGGCGGTGAGAAGGGCCAAGCACGGTTTGTTGGTGGCTGTGTGCGCAATGCGCTGCTGATGGAACCTGTGAGCGATGTGGATATCGCAACGGTTCACGCACCGGCTGAGGCGACGAAATTTCTGGAAGCAGCGGGCGTGAAAGTTGTGCCCACAGGTTTTGACCATGGCACCGTGACAGCTGTGCTTGATGGCAAGCATTTTGAAGTGACAACGCTTCGAGTGGATGTGGCGACGGATGGTCGGCGCGCCGATGTCGCGTTCACGCAAGACTGGGTGGAAGATGCGAAACGCCGCGACTTCACCATGAACGCGCTTTACGCGGATATGGACGGAACGGTGCACGACCCGCTGGGTGGTCGTACTGATCTCGACGCCCGGTTGGTGCGCTTTATTGGCGACCCGCATGACCGGATCCGCGAAGATTATCTGCGGATCCTGCGGTTCTTTCGCTTTCATGCACATTACGGTTCCGGCGAGCCGGATGCGGCGGGGCTGAAAGCCTGTGCCGAAGAGGCCGACGGTTTGAAGCAGCTGTCAGCAGAGCGGGTGCAGGCGGAACTCCTGAAACTGCTTAGCGCGGATGAAGCAGGGGACGCGCTTCGCCAGATGGCGGCGACGGGTATCCTGCCGCTGGTGCTGCCGGAGGCGACCCGTCTCGACCGGCTGGAAGCGGTGGTGGATATTGAGGCGAACCAGCTCTTTACGTCTGATCCGGTTTTGCGCCTTTCAAGTGCGTTGGAGCTGGATGCAGATGGTGTCGAGGCGCTTGCGATCCGTTTGAAGCTTTCGAAGAAAGATCGGGATCGCATCAAAGGCATGCAGACCGATGAAACAAAAATCGTCTGTTATCTCTCTGTGCGCGAGGTCCACAAAGCTCTCTACCTGATGGGCGTGCAGTGTTTTAAAGACCGGGTCATGTTTGGCTGGGCGACAGACAAGAAGGGCGCCAACGCGATGCAATGGCGCGCGCTGCTGGCGATGGCAGATAGTTGGGAACGGCCTAAATTGATGCTCAATGGATCGATGATGAAGGCCGCTGGCGTTCCGGAAGGCCCGGAGATGAGCCGAGTCTTCAAAGAAGTCGAAGAATGGTGGGTCGATGCAGGCTTCATCGAAGATGAGTTCTCCATCATTGAACGCTTAAAGGCCGTTGTTCAGGCAACGGTGTATTGAGCTGTGGCTGACGGATCGGTGTTTTCCCTGAAAGGCAAGCGGGCGCTTGTAACAGGTGCTACGCAAGGGCTCGGGTTTGAGATTGCAAAAGCGCTTGCGGACGCAGGTGCCCGGGTTCTGCTGAATGGGCGCGATGCAGCGCGTGCGGACGCTGCTGCGGAGAAACTCCGTGCAATAGGAGATGTGCAGGCTCTTGTTTTTGATGTCGCGGATGAAGCCGCCGTGGCATCAGCGTTCGAAGCGCTTCCTGAGCGCAGGCTCGACATTCTTGTGAACAATGTGGGGCTCCGGGATCGTCGTGGGCTAGATGATCATTCGCTCGATGATGTGCGCGCCATGCTCAATGTGAACCTTGTGGCGCCATTTGATCTGTCGCGTCGTGCCGCCGCGCTCATGGGCGCAGGTGGGCGCATCATCAACATCACATCAATAGCGGGCCCGCTTTCCAACAAGGGCGACACGCCTTACACGATTGCCAAAGGGGGCCTCACGTCCCTCACGCGCGCCCTGGCGGCGGAACTCGGTGAACGACAAATCACCGTGAATGCCATTGCGCCGGGTTTCTTTGCGACAGAACGCAATGAGGAACTGACGTCTGATCCTTCCATTGATCGCTGGCTTGAGCAGCGCACGAGCCTCGGTCGCTGGGCGCGCCCGGAAGAGATTGGCGGGGCGGCGGTGTTTCTCGCGTCAGAGGCGGCGTCTTATGTCACCGGCCATGTGCTCTTTGTGGATGGTGGCTACGCCGCGCATTTTTAAGTTTTGCTACGAGTTGTGGGGTTCTTCGACAAGCGATCAGGTGTTCCTGTTGCTGGTTATCGGAAGCCCGGGCATGATTTCACTGAGGAGCTGCAGTCTGTGTTCCACCCGTGGGGCGCTGATGCATATGGGTTTGTTATCAGGTTGTTCTCTGAGATAAAGCGATGCGGAAAAGACCTATGTTTCGCGAGAGAAAGGCTCCGGTGCAGAGACTCTGAAGAAGGGCTCAAGTTTTGAATTGCTTGTGGCCAGTGGTTGCCACATGCAAAGAAGCGGAACCGACTCATCATTTCTATTCGTGTAGTCGTCCCCTAATTCGCTGATCCTTGATTGAAAACTCACCTTCTTTACAGCGGATAGGTTTCTCTTATCATCCAGAATTGCGGTCCATTGCTCCTGCGCGCGCAATTTGACCTCTTCGTCGGTAGCGTTTGGGGCGAGGCTGTAGTTTTTCACTCGCGAGAAGGTGCTCCAGTTTTTCACCTCTGTTTGGTAAAGAGTGGACATTCCCTCGGTGTCGAAACACTCAATCCAGGCGTCTAGCTTTTGCTGCCCATTTTCTTGTCTGCAATGGTAGCTTAAAACATCGGACTTTCCTTTCCCGGCCGTGTGTTTGTTGTCCCAATAGTGTTGGAACAAGCCGAGCACCAAGTCTTCACCGATTACACCTGTAAGGGCACTCGCGTGTGACCCGATCGTTTCGTCATTTATCTTGCGTTTGCTGAATCCACTTTTTTTATTGTCATAAAGGTCTAAGAGATCGGTCTTGCTTATTTGGATCATCTTCAGCTCCTATGCAGACGAATCTCAAGGCCATTTCACTTCGGGTGGCATGGAGGAGAGGATGGAGTCCACATTGCCGCCGGTCTTCAGGCCAAAGGTCGTGCCCCGGTCATAGAGCAGGTTGAATTCCACATACCGCCCGCGCCGGATGAGTTGCTCTTCCCGGTCGGCCTCGGTCCACGGTTCGTTGATGTGGCGGCGCACAAGCTCTGGATAGATGTCGCGAAAAGCGCGGCCCACATCCTGGGTGAACGAAAAGTCCTCATCCCAGTCACCCGTGTTGTGACGGTCATAGAAGATGCCGCCAATGCCGCGGGGCTCATCGCGGTGGGGCAGGTAGAAATATTCATCACACCATTTTTTAAAGCGCGCGTAGAAATCTTCGCCGTGGGCGTCGCAGGGCGCCTGCATGGCAGCGTGGAAATCGATCGTGTCTTTATGTTCCTGGGTGCGGTTGCGGTCGAGCACTGGCGTCAGGTCTGCGCCGCCGCCAAACCACCATTTGGTGGTGACGATCATGCGGGTGTTCATATGCACGGCCGGCACGTTGGGGTTTTGTGGGTGGGCGATGAGGGAAATACCACTTGCCCAAAAGCGCGGGTCTTCATCGGCGCCGGGGATTTGGGCACGAAACTCTTCAGAGAATTTGCCAAAGACAGAGGAGGTATGGACACCCACCTTTTCAAAGACGCGGCCTTTCATGACAGACATGACCCCGCCGCCTTTGTCTTCGTCAGCGTCCCCACGGTTCCACGGTGTGCGTTCAAAGCGACCGGCGGGTCGATCAGATAACGCGCCTGTCAGTTCGTCTTCTAACTGTTCATAGGACGCACAGATTTCGTCGCGAAGGGATTGAAACCAGGTTTCGGCTTTGGTCTTTGCGGCGTCGATATTCATGTTCACTCTGTGGTTTTGATGCACCGTTCGCGTGATTTGGCCCCATGATTTGGGTCAAGGCGCGGGCGGGCGTGTGTGTCCTAAGTTGGCGCACCATATGTCGGTGTGACCCAAAACTGAAGTATCTCATGACACGCTCTTCGCTTTCTCTTGCGCTCAAATATGACCGGCCGGTGCCCCGCTACACGAGCTATCCCACGGCACCTCATTTTTCAGACAATGTTGGCGAGGAGGCCTACCGCACCTGGCTGGCGGAGCTGGACCCGACAAAGCCGCTATCGCTTTACATTCATGTGCCTTTTTGCGCGGCCATGTGCTGGTTCTGCGGCTGCAACACAAAGATTGTGGCGCGTTATGACCCGGTCGCCTCCTATGTCGACCATGTCCTGAAGGAAATTGGGCTGCTCGCTGATGCGCTGCCGAGGCGCTTTCCTGTTGCCCATGTTCACTGGGGGGGAGGGAGCCCCACCATGCTGACGCCAGAGGACTGGGCACGCATGGTAGAGGTGCTGAACTCTCATTTTGATTTCACCGGCGATGTGGAGCTTGCGGTGGAGCTCGATCCGCGCACGGCAACGGAAGCTTATGTGCATGCGCTGGCTGCTGCCGGTGTCAGCCGCGTCAGTATCGGCGTGCAGGATTTTGACGCCCGGGTTCAAGAAGCCATCAATCGCATTCAGCCCTATGACATGACGGCTCAGGTGGTGGGCTGGCTTCAGGAGGCCGGGACCACGGCGATCAATATGGATCTCATGTACGGGCTCCCGCATCAGACGGTGGAGAGTGTGATTGATCAGGTGGATCTGGCGGTCTCATTGGAGCCCCAGCGGGTGGCGCTCTTTGGCTACGCCCATGTGCCGTGGATGAAGACACATCAAAAAATGATTGATGAGGCGGCGCTGCCTGATGCGGAGGCCCGCTTTGCGCAGTTCGAGGCGGCGCGTGCGCGGTTGATTGAGCTTGGCTATATGGCGGTTGGATTTGACCATTTTGCTCTGCCTGGAGACTCCCTGGCGAACAAGAGCGTGCAGCGGAATTTCCAGGGCTATACGAGCGACGATGCGGAAACGCTGATTGGCCTTGGGGCATCTTCCATTGGGTCTTTGCCGCAAGGTTATGTGCAGAACCAGCCCTCGCTCACTTCCTACAAAGAGGCCGTGCAGGCGGGACACCTACCCATCGTTAAGGGGCGCTCTTTAAGTGAAGATGACAGGGAGCGTCGCGACATTATCAATGATCTTATGTGCACGCTGCGGGCAGATCTTGCGGGCGGGCGTGATCATTACAAACCAGAACTGAAACGTTTGGAACCGCTTATGGATGATGGGCTGGTTGAACTGCAGGGGGACCGTCTGGTGGTGACCGAAGAGGGGCGGCCGCTGGTCCGTGTCGCCGCCGCTGCTTTTGATACTTACCTCTCAAAGGGGTCAGGGCGGCATTCTAAGGCAGTGTAGGGTGGCTGCTTAGGTCACGGCCGGAAAAGCGCTGAGCTGACGGAGCGCTTCACCAGTGACCATGGCGCAGGCAGAGGAAACATTGAGGGATCTCGCACCGGGCGCCATGGGGATAAAGAGCCGGGCGTCGGCGCGGTCGTGGACATGGGTAGGTACGCCAGCACTCTCCCGGCCCATGAGCAGCACATCACCCTCTCTATATTCAAAGTCCTGGTAGGGCTCTGCGGAGGCGGTGGTCATGAGGATCAGCCGGGCTTTGGCGTCCAGATTCTCCAGGTATGCCTCCCACGAATCGAACCGATGCATGGCTGCAATGGTTAGATAGTCCAATCCTGCGCGTTTCAGACCCCGGTCTGAGAGCGGGAAGCCGCAGGGCTCTATTATATCCACAGGCACCCCTAGGCAGGCGCCCAAACGCAGAATATTCCCAGTATTCTGCGGAATATCAGGCTCAAATAGGGCAATTCGCATCGTTTACGGTTTCCTCAAACAGACATGGCATTGATAGGTTGATCTCGCACAGATCGCCGCATGCGTCATCCTGTCCCTTCAAAGTCCCAAGGACTGGACAATTTATGAAGGGAATGCCACAAACGCGGCAATGCGGGGACGAGGGGACAAAGCCCCGCAAATTCCGGTTTTGGGCGTCCGTCCTGGCCACCTGACGATGGTCAAACGGGCTGGCGCTGTACTTTAAATAAAGGAGACCTCAACCGTGGCAACCACCGACACGGATGAGCCGACACGGCGCGATTTCCTCTATGTAGCCACAGGCGCTTTTGCTGCTGTAGGCGTTGCGGGCATTGCCTGGCCACTCATCGATCAAATGAATCCGGATGCGTCCGCCTTGGCGCTCGCTTCCATCGAAGTGGACATTTCCAATGTGGAAGTGGGCCAGTCCATTACGGTTAAATGGCGCGGGAAGCCTGTCTTCATCCGCCGCCGCACCGAAAAAGAGATCGCGGAGGCCGATGCGGTCAACCTTGCTGATCTTCGGGACCCGCAGACAGATGCAGAACGTGTCATCAAGCCAGAATGGCTGGTGATGGTCGGTATCTGTACGCACCTTGGCTGTGTGCCGAAGGGGCAGAAGGTTGCTGATGAGAAGGGCGATTATGATGGCTGGTTCTGCCCATGCCATGGTTCGCATTATGATACGGCTGGCCGTATCCGTCGCGGCCCGGCGCCACTCAACTTGGAAGTCCCAGAATATGACTTCCTGTCCGACGACAAAATCAAGATTGGTTGAGGGAACAGATCATGAGCGGTGAAAGCACCTACGAGCCCTCAAATGGCTTTACCAAATGGATGGATGATCGTCTTCCGATCATGCGTCTGGGGTATGACTCCTTTATCGTCTATCCGACGCCTCGCAATCTGAATTATTGGTGGACGTTCGGGGCAATCCTGACCTTCTGTCTTGTGATCCAGATCGTGACAGGCATCGTGCTCGCAATGCACTACACGCCGCATGTGAGCATGGCGTTTAACAGCGTTGAGCACATTATGCGCGACGTGAACTATGGCTGGCTCATTCGCTATGTGCATGCGAACGGCGCCTCCATGTTCTTCCTCGCCGTCTACATCCATATGTTCCGCAGCCTCTACTACGGTTCCTACAAGGCGCCCCGTGAGGTGCTTTGGATCCTGGGTGTGCTGATCTACCTCCTGATGATGGCTGCTGGCTTTATGGGCTATGTGCTTCCGTGGGGACAGATGAGCTTCTGGGGTGCCACGGTTATCACCAACCTGTTCGGTGCGATCCCGCTCATCGGCGATCCGCTGCGGGAATGGCTTTGGGGTGGGTTCTCCGTTGATAACCCAACGCTTAATCGCTTTTTCTCCCTTCACTATCTAATCCCCTTCCTGATTGCAGGGGTTGTGGCACTCCACATTTGGGCGCTGCACGTGACGGGTCAGAACAACCCAGCTGGGATTGACGTGAAGGACGAACAGGACACGGTCCGGTTCACACCTTATGCAACGATCAAAGACGTGTTTGGTCTGTCGATCTTCCTGCTGCTCTTCGGCTATTTCGTGTTCTTCAATCCGAATGCGCTCGGCCATGCAGACAACTATATCGAAGCGAACCCGCTCGTAACGCCGCCGCATATTGTACCCGAATGGTATCTGTTGCCCTTCTACGCGATCCTGCGGGCCATCACGTTCGACATTGGTCCAATCGACTCCAAGCTTGGTGGCGTAATTGCCATGTTTGCATCGATCGGGATCCTGTTCGTGCTGCCTTGGCTGGATACGTCGAAAGTGCGTTCAGCGCGCTTCCGTCCGCTGTTCCGCCAGTTCTTCTGGATCTTCGTGGCCTGTTGTCTTGGTCTTGGGTATCTGGGTGGTCAGCCGGCTGAAGGCGGGTATGTGATTGCTGCTCAAATCCTGACGGCCTATTACTTCGCTCATTTCCTCATCGTTCTGCCTGTTCTGGGACTTGTCGAAAAGACGAAGCCTTTGCCGGAAAGCATTGCGCAATCGGTGCTGAGTGGCGGAGGCGGTTCATCTGAAGCGGCCGCGTCGCCAGAGACACGCGGATAAGGGGCGGAAAAATGACCACACATTTGAACGAAACTGAGAGCCGTCCTTGCATCTTCACCCGCGCATGCAGTGTTGTTCCTTTCCTGGGAGCTGTTGCAATCGTCGTGCTTGGGGCGATGTTCCTGACGATGGGCGGTGCGAAGGCTGCCGGTCCTGCTGTTGAGCTGAAAGAACGTGACTGGTCCTTCGATGCGCCGTTTGGCACATTTGACCGATCTGCTCTGAGGCGTGGCTATAAGGTCTATTCAGAAGTCTGCGCGGCTTGCCATGCAATGGATCTCATGAAGTTCCGCAATCTGGCACAGCCTGGCGGTCCGGAATTCACCGAAGATGAGGTGAAGGTGATTGCAGCGGACTACACAATTGAAGATGGACCGGATGATTATGGTGACATGTTTGAGCGTGCTCGTCTGCCAAAGGATCCTTTCCCATCGCCTTTTGATAATGAAAACGCTGCACGTGCCTCCAATGGTGGCGCCTATCCCGTTGACCTGTCACTTGTCGTAAAGGCTCGTGGTGGTGCAGAAGATTACATCTACTCGCTGCTGACAGGCTACGAAGACGCACCTGAAGGGTTCGATGTTCCTGCGGGCATGAATTATAACGCCTACTTCCCTGGTCATCTTCTGGCCATGGCGAACCCACTGTCGGATGAGATTGTTGACTATGAAGACGGCGCACCCATGACGGTGGATCAGTATGCCAAGGACGTGACAACGTTCCTGACATGGGCATCAGAGCCAACGCGTGAGGCACGTCATCGCCTGGGTTTCCAGGTTATGATCTTCCTGACGATCTTTGCGGGTCTCATGTATTTCACAATGCGCAAGGTCTGGGCTGACGCTCACTAATCCGCGCGCATTTAGACATTGATTAGGGCTCCCGTTTCGGGGGCCCTTTTTCTTGTTTGTTGGCGCATTTTCGGACGGAAAACCGGGGCCACTTTTCCTGGAAATGCTTTAGGCTGTCGCCAGCTTGGTCGGAGGTGAGATGACGAAAACAATCTTAGGTGTGTTGGGCGGCAGTGGGGTCTATGACTTTCCAGGCCTTGAAAATGAACGCTGGGGGCGGGTGGAGAGCCCCTGGGGTGAGGCTTCAGATGAGTTGCATTTCGGGGAGCTGGACGGTGTGCAGCTTGTCTTCCTGCCGCGTCATGGGCGCGGCCATGTGCACAGCCCGAGCTCCATTAATTATCGCGCAAACATTGATGTTCTAAAAAGGGTCGGGGTGACAGACATTGTCTCTGTGTCTGCTGTTGGGTCTCTTAAGGAAGAACTGCCGCCCGGACATTTTGTGATTGTGGATCAGTTTATTGACCGAACCTTTGCACGGGAGAAGAGCTTCTTTGGCGAAGGCTGTGTCGCTCACGTCTCCATGGCCGACCCGGTGAATGCACGTCTGGGGGACCAGCTGGAGGCCGCATGTGCAGCTGAGAATATCCCTCACACGCGTGGCGGAACCTATCTTGCTATGGAAGGGCCTCAGTTCTCCTCCCGCGCCGAGTCGGAGCTCTATCGCTCCTGGGGCTGCTCTGTGATTGGCATGACCAATATGCCGGAAGCGAAGCTCGCCCGGGAAGCGGAGATTTGTTACGCCACTGTCGCGATGGTGACGGATTATGACTGCTGGCATCCGCATGAAGAGGATGTGGATGTGGCGCAGGTTATCCAGATTTTGACGGATAATGCGGAGCGGTCGCGGGCCATGCTGCGGCGGTTGATTGGGTCGATTGCAGGTAAAGATAGGACACCTTGTCCGCAGGGGCACGACAAGGCGCTAGAGATGGCCATTATCACCGCGCCGGATGCGCGCGATCCTGAACTGCTTGCTAAACTTGATGTGGTCGCTGGCCGCGTTCTCTGAATCTTTGTTTGTCGCGTTTTTGAACCACAAAAGTCTGCAACTTTTGTTGAAAACGCTCTGAGGAAAAACAAAAATGAAAAAAATCGAAGACTATATTCGCACCATTCCTGATTACCCGAAGCCTGGCATTCAGTTTCGCGATGTCACAACGCTTCTGTCTGACGCACAGGGGTTCCGCCAGTCTGTCGATGCGCTGGTTCAGCTTCACGTGGGTGCGGACATTGATATGGTCGCGGGCATTGAAGCGCGGGGCTTTATTCTCGGCGGCGCTGTTGCTCACCAGTTGGGCAAGGGCTTCATCCCTGTTCGCAAAAAGGGCAAGCTGCCGGCAGAGACGATGGGCCAGGAATATGAGCTGGAATATGGCACTGACATTGTGGAGATCCATACCGATGCGGTCGCCAAAGGCGCCAATGTTCTGCTGGTAGATGACCTGATCGCCACAGGTGGGACTGCTGAGGCGGCGGTGAAGCTGATTGGCCGCGCAGGGGCCAATGTGCTCGGGGCGAGCTTTGTGATCGAGCTGCCCGCGCTTGGGGGCCGGGACCGCCTCGAAGGCTATGACATTGAAGTTCTGTCTCTCTGCACCTTTGAAGGGGACTAGGGGCCTTGCGCATAGAGGGGAAACATATGCGCACCATCTGGCTGAATGAGGATGGATGGACCGTCTCCATCATCAACCAGCAAAAATTGCCACACGTGTTTGAGGTGGCAATCCTGCGGGACTTGAATGATGCTGCTCGGGCCATCAAAGATATGGCCGTGCGGGGCGCGCCGCTCATCGGTGCGACAGCTGCCTTTGGATTGGCGCTCGCGTTGCGCGATGACCCATCGGATGCTGGCCTAAAAGAGGCTTATGACCGATTGCTTGCCACGCGGCCAACGGCGATTAATCTCAAATGGGCGTTGGAGGAAGTGTCTGATGCCGTGCGCCACCATGTGCCGCATACACGCACTGAGGCGGCTTATGCAAAGGCTGTGGAAATCGTTGAGGCTGATGTCGAGGTGAGCCGCCGGATTGGCGAGCATGGTGCGTCTTTGATCAGGGGCATTGCGGAAGTAAATGGTGGAAAGCCTGTCAATGTGCTGACCCACTGCAATGCTGGCTGGCTCGCGACGATCGATTGGGGCACGGCAACGGCCCCGCTTTATGTGGCGTGGGGGGAAGGGGTGCCTGTCCATGTCTGGGTCGATGAGACCCGACCCCGCAACCAGGGTGCGGCGCTTACTGCCTATGAGCTGGGTCAGGAGGGTATTCCTCATACAGTGATCGTCGACAATGCTGGCGGTCATCTGATGCAGAATGGCCAGGTGGACCTTTGCATTGTCGGGACCGATCGCACGGCGGCTAATGGGGATGTGTGCAACAAGATTGGGACGTACCTCAAAGCACTAGCAGCGTTCGACAATGATGTGCCGTTCTATGTGGCGCTTCCCCATACAACCATTGATTGGGAGCTGGGGCGGGGTGCTGATATTCCCATTGAAGAACGCAGTGCTCGCGAGGTTACCCATGTTTCGGGGTTAACGGCCAAGGGACAGGTTCAGGAGGTTCAGGTGAGTGCGGTGGGCAGCGGTGCGGCCAACCCGGCTTTTGATGTAACCCCCGCCCGTCTTGTGACATCCCTTGTGACGGACAGGGGCATTTGTGCAGCGTCGCGAGAGGGATTGCTCTCGCTCTTTCCGGAGAAGCGGGCATGAGCATCCTTGCACAATCTGTGATTGATACCGCTTTGACTATGTCGTCATCCGGACTGTCTGCAGGGCGGTCGGGCAATGTATCTGTTCGCGACGGCGATCGCGTTCTGATCACTCCCACGGGCATGGCCTATGAAGACCTGGTACCATCGGATGTCGTTTCCATGGCGCTGGATGGCTCCGTGCTGCCTGGCTCGCGGAAGCCGTCGTCGGAATGGCATTTTCATGCAGCCATCTATGCTGCCAGAGAAGATGTGTGCGCAATTGTTCATACGCACTCCAATGCCGCCACGGCCCTGGCGTGCCTGGAGGAGGGGATACCCGCTTTCCACTACATGGTCGCGGCGGCGGGCGGCATAGACATTCGCTGTGCGCCTTATGCGACGTTTGGTACGGAAGAATTGGCGACGTTTGCGGTGAATGCACTGGCAGGTCGTAATGCCTGTCTGCTTGCACATCATGGGGTGATTGCCTGTGGGGTGGATCTTGTCAAAGCCTACGACCTCGCTGTCGAGGTAGAAACGCTAGCAGAGCAATACGGACGAGCCCGGTTGCTTGGCTCTGTACCTTTGCTGAGTGATGACGAGATGCAGCGCGTCTTGGACAAGTTCAAAGGCTATGGTCAGCAGGTTTGACGGCGCCTCCGTTCAGACTTTATGTGCCAAAAATTCCGACGATTGCCAGCCTTGAGTCCCCAGCTCTTGCCAGCAAAGCTTTTTGATCTAAGTAGAATTAGTCTTTTTTTAGACCCTTCTATTTAACCTGCGCGTCACAGTGGTCGGTGGCGGAGCGTAAGGGCTTTTCTTGTTTCCGCATAAATGGGGTTGGGCAGATCCGGATGGCCGCATCGGCCTTCGAGATTGAAGATGGTTCCGACGCTAGTGTCAGGTGACCATCAAAAGGGGTGGATTCATGTCTGTTATGTCTTTTTTGCGTGGGAAAGTCGGATCATTTAGCTCTGTCGGCGCGGGGCAGAATGCTTTACTCGATGCGCTCGATAAGTCGCAAGCCGTCATCCAGTTTAAGCCTGATGGCACGATCATCACCGCCAATGAGAATTTTCTGGGTGCCATCGGCTATTCGCTGGACGAAATCCAAGGCAAGCACCACAGCATGTTCGTGGAGCCGACCTATGGAAAAAGCGCTGCCTATAAGAAGTTTTGGCAAAAATTGGCGGCCGGTGAGTATCAGGCTGCCGAGTTCAAACGGATTGCCAAAGGGGGCAGGGAGATTTGGATCCAAGCGTCCTACAATCCTGTTTTGAATGCAGCAGGCAAGGTTGTCAAAGTTGTAAAATATGCCACTGACATCACGGCGCAGACTTTGAAAAACGCTGATTATTCTGGTCAGCTTGAAGCGATTTCCAAGTCGCAGGCGGTGATTGAGTTTGAACTGGATGGTACGATCATTACCGCCAACTCCAATTTTCTGGGCGCTGTTGGTTACACGCTCGAAGAAATCCAAGGCAAGCATCACCGCATGTTTGTCTATCCGGAGTATGCGGCCAGCCCAGAATACAAGAATTTCTGGGATCAGTTGGGGAAGGGTGAATACCAAGCTGCAGAATATAAGCGGCTTGCCAAAGGTGGCAAAGAGATCTGGATACAGGCATCCTACAATCCAATTATGGACCCTAGTGGCAAGCCTTTCAAAGTCGTGAAATATGCCACTGACATCACGGCGCAGATTCATGCTCAGCAAGAGGCGAAGCGCGTTGGCGCGTTGGTTGATGAGAATCTTGAGAAAATTATGAGTGCTGTTGGTCGGGCGAATGACCAGTCTTCAACAGCTGCAGCCGCGTCGGGTGAAACAGCCCATATGGTTCAAACTGTTGCCTCTGCTGCAGAAGAATTCGAAGCATCAGCGCGCGAGATCGCCCAGAGCATGATGACATCGAAAACAGAAGTTGAACGCGTAACCGATGAGGCTCTTAAGGCTGATGAGTCGACGCAGAAGCTCACTGATGCCGCGGAAGCGATGGGCAATATTGTTCAGATGATCCAGGATATTGCTGGCCAGATTAATTTGCTCGCGCTGAACGCCACGATCGAGTCTGCCCGTGCAGGCGAGGCAGGCAAAGGCTTCGCGGTTGTTGCCTCAGAAGTGAAATCGCTCGCCAATCAGGTTGCGAAAGCGACGGATGACATTAGCGGCGAAATCAGTGGCATGCAGACCATTGCCGAAGAGGTTGTGGGTCGCTTGTCAGGCATCAAGGATGCTGTTGATGCAGTGGAAACCAGTGTGACGACGGCTGCCGGTGCAGTTGAGGAGCAGACAGCGTCTACTCGGGAAATGAGCTCAAACATGCAGTCGGTGTCGACGGCGGTGAGCGATGTAAATGAAAGCCTGAGTGCCATTGCCGAAGCAGTGGAAGAGTCCAACCAGTTCGCTTCTGAGGGAACAGCGCTCTATCGCAGTCTTCAGGTGTCGTAGGTAATTTGGCGCCGTATCCAGATGGTTTTTCACCGAAGGCCTAACCTTGGGTAACTTCAGGAGGCCTTAGCGAACCAGTCCAGTGTCCGCGATAGTGCGAGGTCAGCAGCCTCTTTGGAATAGTGTTCTCGACGGTCTGAATTGAAGCCGTGATCCGCGTCGTAGATGTGCACGGTGATGTCTGGACGCTTTTCTTTGAACCCACGCACCCAATCGATGGGGATCGAGGCATCCTTGTCGCCAAAATGAAGCATGGTGGGGACAGACGGTGTCTCGCCTTCCATATCCATGATCAGGCGGCCGTAATAGCCGACGGCGGATGTGAGCCCGGTGCAGCGACAGGCTGCCAGCCAGGCCATAGATCCGCCATAGCAATATCCAGTGACATGAATGGTGTCGGTGCCTTGTGCTTTCAGGAAGTCGATGGCTGCTTGAATATCGCCCTGGGCGTTGGGCCCACCAAACTTCTGTGCCAGTTCGATGGAGCGTTGAAAACCCTCGCCGGTATAGTCTGACTGCCAGCCTTTTTCGCCACGGTCATACATGGATGGCGCGATGACAGTGAAGCCGCGCTCGGCATAGCCGTCGCAGAGTTCTTTGATGTGATCTGTGACGCCAAAGATTTCCTGAATGAGAACGAGGCCCTGTCCATTTGGTGATGTGCCTGCGTCCTGTGGTGTCACGAGATAGGCGCCGAGTGTAAAACCCTGGTCACCCTTCAACTCAATCATCTTGCCCTTGCGGCTCATGGGGATGTCTCCTCGGGTGAATAGGGATCACGGCGCTCGATCAGACCCTGGCCGATGAAGGAAAAAACCAACTCGCCGTCCTGATTGAAGCCTTCGTTCATGCTGCGAATGATGCCCCGGTTGGGTCGGCTCTTGAGGTCCACTTTCTCGATGGTCGTGGTGCGGTAGGAGATTGTGTCTTCTGCACGCACCGGCTTGATCCATTTGAGATCGAAGAAACCAGGGGAGGGGCCGCCTTGCGGTGCTTGCCGGCCATCGGGCGCTGGTTTGCTTTCCTCATTAGGGGCGGTTTCACGGGCTGCGATCATGAGTTTCATCCAGACAGCAGCGATATGCCAGCCGGCGGCAACAAGGCCTCCAAAGTGGGAGTGCTTAGCGGCCTCCGGGTCTGTATGAAAGGGCTGGGGATCATACTTTTTGGCAAAACGAATAATGTCATCGCTGGTGAAGGTGTGGCTGCCCAGATCAATCTCGCGCCCGATTTCAATATCTTCAAACCAGGCCATCAGTTCGTCTCCGATGCAGCATCGGCGATGGGACGGCGTCCCATCATCAACCAGCTTTCGGTGGTCATGATCGTCTCGCCTGCCTGGTTGGTCATTTCCCAGGTCCAGTTAGTGAGGCCCATGGCGGGGCGGCTTTCGGATGGACGCGCATTGATGCAGCTCACGGTCACTTTGACGGTCTCGCCTGCATAGAGGGGGCGGCGCCAACGGCATTCCTTGATGCCTGGTGAGCCTTGCGTTGCAGCTTTTATATGGAAGCTGTCATAGACAAGACGCATGGCGATGGCGCAGCTGTGCCAACCGCTGGCGCAGAGGCCTCCAAGGATCGAGTCTTTCGCTGCTTCCTCATCAAGGTGGAAAGGCTGAGGGTCGTATTCACTGGCGAATTCGACGATTTCTTCTTTTGAGATGGTGCGCTCAGCTGTTGTGAACGAATGTCCAACCGGCACATCTTCCCAATAGATCATCCTCAACCTCCCTATTTGTTGAACCGGAAATGCATGACGTCGCCGTCTGCTACCAGATATTCTTTTCCCTCAAGGCGCATCTTGCCGGCGTCCTTGGCAGCGGTTTCGCCTCCCAAACCTACGAAATCATCATAGGCGATGGTCTCTGCGCGAATGAAGCCTGCTTCAAAATCTGTGTGGATTACGCCGGCTGCAGCTGGCGCCAAAGTGCCTTCTGTGATTGTCCAGGCACGTGTCTCTTTCGGCCCGCAGGTGAAATAGGTGATGAGGTGGAGGAGGTCGTAGCCTGCGCGGATCAGACGGTCGAGGCCCGCTTCTGCAAGACCCAGTTCTTCGAGATAGTCTGTGCGCTCTTCTGCATCCAATTGCGCCAGCTCTTCCTCAATCTTTGCGGAGATGACGACGGCCACTGCGCCTTCTTCAGCGGCCCGTGCTTCAACGGTTTTGGAAAATTCATTGCCGGTGCCAGCGGACTCTTCTTCCACATTGCAGACATAGAGCACAGGTTTTGACGTCAGGAGATTGAGGCCGCGGAAGGCTTTCTCTTCATCTTCGGTGCGCTCTGTAAAACGTGCCGGTTTTCCTTCGCGCAGTTGCACAAGGGCCCGCTCAATGAGATTGATGGCCTCTTTGGCATCTTTGTCCTGGCTCTTCGCTTTCTTTTCTAGCGCAGGCAGGCGCTTCTCCAGGCTTTCCATGTCCGCAAGCATGAGCTCGGTTTCGACGATCTCTGCATCGGCGAGAGGATCGATCCGGCCCTCCACATGGGTGACGTCGCCGTCTTCGAAACAGCGCAGCACATAGGCAATGGCGTCTACTTCGCGGATGTTTGCGAGAAACTGATTGCCTAGGCCTTCTCCTTTGGAGGCGCCTTTTACAAGGCCTGCAATGTCCACAAAGGTAAGGCGGGTCGGGATAATCTCTTTTGATTCAGCGATGCTCGCCAGGCTATCGAGGCGGGTGTCCGGGACGGCGACTTCGCCGACATTGGGTTCGATCGTACAGAAGGGGTAGTTCGCTGCCTGGGCTGACGCTGTCTGTGTGAGCGCGTTAAACAAGGTCGATTTGCCGACGTTAGGCAGGCCTACAATGCCGCATTTAAACCCCATCGGGTGTGTCCTTTTGTTTTGCTTGGCCCGCCTGTTTGTCAGACTCTGTCTGCTTCTCAGGCCGGGCCTGTTTCTCAGGCCGGGCCTGTTTCTCAGGTTTGGGCTGTTTTTGTTGGGGCGGGTTCAAAATCAGATGAACCCTGTTGGCAAAGCTAGAATCTTTGTTCCGTGCCAGAAGCGGGGCGGCTTCCGCTATCGCGTCGAGAAGGGGCTCCAGCCAGGCTTTGTCGGCCTTGGCGAAATCACCGAGTACATGACCGCTGACGCGGGCGCGGTCACCCGGATGGCCAATGCCGATCCGCAACCGTCTAAAGTCAGGCCCAATATGCGAAGCAATGGAGCGGATGCCATTGTTCCCCGCAGCACCACCGCCGGTTTTGATGCGTACTTTTGCCGCTGGTAGATCAAGCTCATCATGCATGACGACGACGTCTGACGGTTCGAGCTTGTAGAAGCGCATGGCTTCGCCAACGGCGCGACCGCTCTCATTCATATAGGTTTGTGGCTTGAGAATAAGTGCTTTGACGCCATCCAGGGTGCCTTCGCAGATAAGGCCCTGAAAGCGTTTTCGTTCCGGCGAAAAATTATGGCGGCGGATGATCTCATCCACCGCCATAAAGCCAATATTGTGGCGTTGACGGGCGTATTTTTCACCCGGATTGCCGAGGCCTACCAATAGGATCATGTGACATGCTCCTTAAAGGCCAGAAGAGGCCGATCAGCCTTCGCTGTCGCCGTTATCTTCGCCTTCACCTTCAGTTGCTGTTGCTTCGCCTTCTTCACCTTCGCCTTCTTCCGCTTCCTGTTCTTCAGAGACAAGAGCTGCAGGTGCGGCAATGGTGGCAACCGTGAAGTCACGGTCGGTGATGACGGGTGTGACGCCTTCAGGCAGTGTGATCGCAGAAATGTGGATCGAGTCGCCAATGTCCGTGCCGGTCAGATCAACGTCGATCGATTCTGGGATCGATTCAGCTGGGCAATTCAGTTCGACTTCGTAGCGGACGACGTTCAGAATGCCGCCCCGCTTGATGCCTGGAGATTCTTCGTCGTTGAGGAAGTTAACTGACACTTCAACAGCAATTTTCGCACCTTTACCAAGACGCAGGAAATCAACGTGGGTCACGAAATCCTTGACGGGGTCGAGCTGCACATCGCGTGGAATAACCCGCTGCGTTTTGCCGTCGACCTCCAGGTCGAGCAGGGCGCTCATGAAGGAGCCCCTGTTCCACAGCTTTGTCACTTCATTGTGTGAGAGCGAAATCAGGTCAGGGGACTTTTTGTCACCATAAACCACTGCTGGAACACGTCCCTCGCGACGAAGTGCCCGGGCGACCCCCTTGCCGGCCCGGTCTCGTGCTTGGGCCGTAAGTTGAGTATTTTCGGCCATTGCAAATTCTCCAATAAAAACAGGGCCCTAAGGCCCTAATGAGGCGTCGCAAGTCTCCTCCAGGGGTGTGGAAGTGCGATCGGTTGGCGTGATAGCGCAGAAACCCCCATAAAACAACACCTTAGTAACAGGCGCTGGGAGGTTCAGTCTCAGTCGAAGAGGCTGGAAACCGAGCGGCTTTCGGCGGTCCGGCGCATTGCCTCACCCACTAGAGGGGCAATCGAGGTGGTGCGGATGTTGTGGCTCACGCGGACGGCCTCAGTTGCCTGGATCGTGTCGGTGATGACCAGCTCTTTCAGCTGTGAGGCCGTCACACGGGCGACAGCGCCCCCTGAAAGCACGCCATGGGTCACATAGGCAGACACCTCGGTCGCGCCCTGAGCGAGCAACGCCTCGGCGGCATTGCAGAGCGTGCCAGCGGAATCGACGATATCGTCGACCAGGATGCAAGGGCGCCCACTCACGTCCCCAATAATGTTCATGACTTCCGATTCTCCGGCCCGTTCGCGCCGTTTGTCGACAATCGCGAGATCTGCATTCAGCCGTTTGGCGAGGGCACGGGCGCGAACGACGCCGCCAACGTCAGGAGAGATAATCATCAGATTATCCGCGCCCTCATAATTCTCCTGAATATCCCGGGTCATGACAGGGGCAGCGAAGAGATTGTCTGTTGGAATATCGAAGAAACCCTGGATCTGTCCGGCGTGGAGATCAACAGTGAGAACGCGGTCGGCACCGGCAGTCGCCACCATGTTGGCGACCAGTTTGGCCGAGATCGGCGTTCTGGGGCCTGGTTTGCGATCCTGCCGGGCATAGCCGAAATAGGGCATGACAGCGGTGATCCGATTGGCAGATGCCCGTTTCAGCGCATCAATGATGATGAGGGTTTCCATCAGATGGTCGTTGGCCGGGAAAGAGGTGGATTGGATGACGAAAACATCCTCACCGCGCACGTTTTCCTGAATTTCAACGAAGACTTCCATGTCGGCGAAGCGGCGAACGACCGATTTCGTCAGGGGAAGGTTGAGATAGGCGGCAATGGATTCGGCAAGTGCCCTGTTTGAATTGCCTGCGACCAGTTTCATCTGTTTTCCCCTGTTGTGAGCCCTTTATTGGACGCACGCTCGAAATGATGTTTGCGGAACCCGTGCTGCATCTGGCGGGGTTGTATCAAGGCTCGTTGTCGCCTGTAAACCGCACACCCGTGTCCTTGTGGCAACAATCTCAATCTGGCTCATTTTGTTTCACGCTGGCGGTGTTCGGTGATTGATGAGCTGCAATATTCCGGTTGCGGCGGCGGTGCCGGCAGCCGTCGCAATATTGCCCCAGGCGCCTGCCAATGCGTCTTCATCGACTTGGTTGGACTGGGTGATGAGCCCCAGCGGGGTTCCCTCTTTCGTGGTCACCGTCCATTCAATATTGACACTAATGGTGCCAGGAGGGGTGCCCCCATGGGCCGGTTCCAGAGCAACATTGCCAATCACTCTGAATGCCTGCTGTTGTTCGGTTTTATAGTCGGCTTTCACCAGAGCTTCTTGAACGGCGGCAGCAAGGGACAGTCGGCCATCACCGGGCGAGGTTCCGACTGCAACGTCAAACAATGTACGAGTCCCGTTGCTGGTGCGTTGGGGCTCCTGGCTCGGCTGCGCGGCCAATGTCGGCGCCAAAGTGGCTACAGGCGATGCCAGGTCTTCGCTTTCTCGGCGTGGCAGGCCCTGTGTTTGGACTGCTTGTGGCGGCGGTGCTGTGACTGCAGTGGCGATGCCCAAAGTCGCATCGCGTGCGGCGATCCCGGTGAGATCCGGTAGCGCGTTGTTTGGCTGTCTTGCTTGCAGGAGGGAGGGGGTCGCAAGGTCGATGTTTGGGGATGTATCCGTGCTTTGGCCGCCTTGAGCCTCCGTGGGTTCTGCATCCTCAATGCTGGCGGTTGTTAGCGATACATCACTGTCGGGGCTCGCGCCCAAGGTTTGATCGGATACCCATCCGGCAAGCTCCAGCGCGGCCGTGTCCGCTATCGCCTCAAGGGTTGCTTCATCCACCACGGCCCAGGGATCATAAAAAGTTGGGTCGGCGGAGTTGCGCCGCTGGATGACGACATCGTCGATCATGCGCTTAACGCGTTTTCCGTCTGGCCCAATAACCTCCCAAACCACAACGACAGCAGTGCCGTTCCGTGAGGCGCCGGCCCTTACCACGCCTTTGACTGTGTATTCGGGTACCGTTCCTGTACGGGCGAGGGTCAGTTGATTGGCAATGCTCGCTTCCTGGAACCGCGCCAATAGTTGGCTTGCCAACTCATCTGGAAGACCGGCGGGCAGCTGGATAAACACGCCGCGTCGCTGAAGGCCCTGGACTGATCCGGTGATGAGGGATGTGTCGGAGGGTGCGTTTAGCCCCAGCGCACTTGGGTCGGGCTTGTCTTCGCCGCAGGACGAGAGAATAAGCACGCTCGTGAGACAAACGCCCAGCGCCCATGTTGTGCGCTTGCTACAGCTCTTTTGCTGCATGACAGTCGCGGTCTCATTGTCGCTCACGGCGCTGGCTTCCCCTCATATCGCTGATCTCATATTAGCGATTCGTTTCAGCTCAAGGGTAGCAAGGCCGCGGCTTCACACCAAAGTCTGTCATGGGTCGAGCAGAGCAATTGAGGAGATTTGTCGCCCATAGTCCGGTTCTCCCGCATGGGTTGTCCGCCTGAAGGAGAAGAATCGCTTGGCGTCGGCGTAAGTGCACAGGTTTGTGTTGTCGATCCGGTTGATGTCAAGCCCGTGAAGCCGGTCCGCCACAAAGCGGGGCAGATCAAACTGGAAGTGATTCTCGCGAGCGCTTTGAAGGAAATAGACGCTGTTGTCGGGGGTTTCAGCCACAAACTGCTTCTGGAATTCCGGACCGACCTCATAGTTTGCTTGAGAGATTGTGGGGCCAATAGAACAGCTGATTTTCGCGCGGTCGGCGCCCAGCGATGTCATGGCATCGATAGTTGCTTCAAGGACGCCGCCGATCGCTCCTTTCCATCCGGCATGAGCGGCCCCTATGACACCTGCTTCTGGGTCAGCGAAGAGAACAGGTGTGCAATCTGCTGTCAGAATGCTGAGACCCAAGCCTCTGGCTGCTGTTACAAGCGCATCCCCCTCAGGTGCTGCGTCTGCCGCCCAGGGTTTGTCTGCCACGATGACATTGGGAGAGTGAACCTGATAGACGGTGAGCAGATGATCACGGGAAACGCCCAGCTCGTCTGCGGTACGTCCGCGATTTTCGATCACGTTTGCTCGGAGGTCGTCAGACCCTAAGCCACAATTACGGCCTTCATAGATGCCCGATGAGGTGCCGCCCTCACGCGTGAAAAAGCCATGGGCAATGTTGGGGAACGCTGACAGGACGTCGGATTGTATCAACGTAGACCTCGAATCTTTTGTGGTTCGCAGCACTTAGAAGCTGGCGTGGGTGGGGAAACCTGCTGGGGCGGGAACGCCTGGTGACGCCACGGCCATAACCTTGAAGAGGCTGCCCATCGCGCCGGGATCAGTCAAGCGTTTGAGAGCTGAGGCGATATCGTCTCGTTGATGTTCGTTGGCATTTGCGCTGAGCGCGTTGGCGCGCGCTTGGATGCCGAGTGCTTTGAGAAAGAGGCCTTGTTCCACCGGGCCGTAACAGGCGCTCGTGTCGAATGGTTTTGCGAGTGCTTCGAAGTCCACATGAGCAGTCAGGTCAGCCTCGCCGGGTTCGCTGAGTGGATCGACAAATTTGTGCCCCTTCAGCGCCTGAAAACTGTCCCCGCAGGCGCTCTGTGTATATCCGTAGTCGATGATGAGGGCGGCGCCGGGGTTTTCTGCAAGATGAGCGCGCATTTGTCCCATGATCGTCCGCCCAATAGGGCAAAGTTCAGTGATCGATCCTTCAGCAGCATCGCGGACGCGCGCGGCAAATGTCGAGGGTCCTGTGAGCGTATCAGCAAGTGAGACTTCGAACATTGGTGTGTCATTGTCTGCTGATGGCTGCAGCGCCACGCATCGCTCCTGCCATCCATTGACCGTCTTTTGAAACTGCTTGATGGGGAGCGCATCAAAAAATTCATTTGCGAGGATGAGGCAGGGACCGTCCGGCAATGCCTCAACCGCATCGACCCATGTGGCGCCGGGCACGCGTTTTTTTTGTTCTGCGCGCAGGGTGGGACTTGTTTCCAGAAAGACCACATTGGCGGCCTCTACAAATGCAGGAACGAGTTTTGCCGCGCGCAATGCATCGGCCATAAGTGTCCCACGGCCTGGCCCGAATTCAATCAGATTGAAGGTATTGGGTGAGCCGAGTTTCTGCCACATGTCGATAGACCAGAGGCCGAGAAGTTCCCCAAACATTTGAGAGATCTCTGGTGCGGTTGTGAAGTCACCCTTGCGGCCAAGCGGGTCCCGGGTCCGGTAATAGCCATGCTCTGGATGCGCGAGAGCCAGCTCCATGTATCGGTCCAGAGGTATAGGGCCATCCTGCCGGATGAGGCTCGCAATATGGTGTGAAAGCGTGGTCACGGTTGGTCTGGATTACTTCTTTTTCCGTGCAGATTTCGGCGGCTGCGTCTGCGACTTTGCCGTCTGCGATTTACTCTGGGCCCACCAGATGATCGCTGCGCCAACAAGGACCATTGGGACTGTCAGGATCATGCCTTGGGTTACGGGGCCAACCAGGTAGCCGATATGTGCGTCTGGTTCGCGGAAGAACTCCACAAATATGCGCGATAGGCCATAGCCGATGAAGAAAGTGCCTGCCACCACACCGGGGCGCGCCAGGGCGTTTGTGTTGTGGGTGAGGTATCTCAGGACGATGAAAAGCAGCACACCTTCAAGCAGCCCTTCGTAGAGCTGACTTGGGTGCCGCGGGAGTGGCCCACCGGTTGGGAAGACAACGCCCCAGGCAACGTCTGTGGTTCTGCCCCAGAGCTCACTATTGATGAAGTTCGCAAGGCGTCCAAACAGGATGCCGATGGGCGCGACCGCGGCAGCGCCATCTGCAAGAGACCAAAGGGGAATGGAGTGCTTGCGGGCAAACAGGTAGATAGCGAGCACGACACCCAGAAATCCGCCGTGGAAGGACATGCCGCCATTCCAGACGGCTATTATGTCGCCTGGATTGTAGAGATAGAAAGCCGGATTGTAGAAGAGTACGTAGCCTAAACGGCCGCCCAAGATCACGCCAAGAGCAACCCAAAGAAGAAGATCGTCCGCCTGGTCGCGGGAGAAGGGCGATTTGCCCCCCCAGATGGTTGGCGTGTCGGCCAGGTTCATCAGATACCGCCATCCCAGGAGGAGACCTGCAATGTAGGCGAGCGCGTACCAGCGGATTGCAAAGGGGCCTATTTGGATCAGAACAGGGTCAATTTCGGGGAAGGGCACAGGCATTCTTTCTTGGGTCAGGATGTGGCTGGCAAGTGTCTCTCTTGGACCTTGCATGTCAAGCCAGGGGGATGTGTGTTCGCGGTCAGCGAGACATGTGGTCGCAAGTGCTGATAAGCCCTGGTCTGGGCTGACAAAATTCAGGGGAGGGCGTAAGATGGCCCCCGAATTGGAGAACGATAATGACCCAGTATGACAACCGGCTGCTTGATGATGTTGCAAAGCTTTTTACGTCTGCGGCGGGGGCGGCCCAAGGGCTGCGGCAGGAAATTGAAGCGATTGTAAAGGGCCAAGCTGAGCGTCTCATCGCCGATCTGGATCTTGTGTCTCGGGATGAATTTGATGCGGTTCAGGCCATGGCAGCCAAAGCGCGTGAAGAAAACGACGCACTGAAAGCGCGGATTGAGGCGCTGGAGACAGCAGCATCCTCCCAAGGCTGAATTGATGGTGTTGAGCGCCCTGATTGCCGGGGCGCCTCATCAGCGCTTTTCCACATGTTTTTTGTCTTTGCGCGGTTCCCAGCGCTTGCGCCGACTCAGTTGATCGGGCACGCTCTGTAGTGTTTGGGGCAAAGTTATCCACAATATATGGATGTGTGAGCACCTAAACAGTGTGAAGCGGCGGACGAGGACTCGTGATGAAGGCAACCATGGTGCCTGCAGACTATGTCGACGCAAACCCACTCGATCTTCTGGAGCAAGTCGCTGATGTTCGGAATTGGGCCTTTGATCGGTCTCACGAGCAGGAGCTTAATCTGGCGCTTGTGGGCGAGTGGCGGGACTATCAGATTTCTCTGAACTGGCGGGATGATTTTTGCGGGCTGCATATGGCCAGCGCGCTGGATATGCGCGTGCCGCCGGAGAAACGGTTGGCGGTTCGTGATCTGCTTGGCTTGATCAATGAGCAGCTCTGGTCCGGACATTTTGACATGTGGTCAGATGACGGGACGATCTTGTTTCGCGATACTTTGCTCTTATGTGGTGGAGCAGCAGCGACGCCTGAACAGTGTGAAGCTTTGTTGCATTTGGCGATGGAGGCCTGTGATCGCTATTACCCAGCCTTCAATTTCGTTATCTGGGCCGGGCGAAGCCCTGAAGAGGCGATTGCCGCGGCGATGTTTGAGACCGTCGGATCGGCCTGATCTGGCTGAGGCCATCGCGTAGGTGGAACCCGATTTAAGCAAGTGAGTGTTGAGATGCTGCGTTTCGATGATCCGCTGGTACTGGTTGGTGCCGGAAAAATGGGTGGAGCTCTTTTGACAGGGTGGCTGGATCAGGGTCTTGAGCCAGCAGGTGTTTTTTTGCGTGACCCAACACCACCTGTCGAAATTGCACAATTGGTGGCCGAGAAGGGGCTGCGCCTCAACCTGCCTCTGGAGGAGATGGAGGCAGCGCCCCGTATTGTGGTGCTCGCGGTTAAGCCGCAGATCATGGATGCAGTCCTGCCTGATCTGCGTCCTCTCGTGCGGCCTGGAACCCTGTTCCTGTCGATTGCCGCCGGTGTCGATCTAGAGCGCTTGGATGAGCTGCTGGGCGGTGGCGCTGCCATCATTCGTGCAATGCCCAATACGCCATCCTCCGTCGGCAAGGGGATCACTGCGGTCATTGGTAACGGCCTGGTGACGGATGCTGATAAGGTGATTTGCGACAGCCTGCTGGGCACCGTCGGTGAGGTTGTCTGGCTTGGTGCTGAAAGCCAGATGGACGCGGTGACGGCGCTCTCCGGCAGCGGTCCGGCATATGTTTTTGCGCTTGCGGAGACGATGACCGCGGCTGGAGAAGCTTTGGGGCTCGAACCGGAGCTTGCAGCACAATTGGCGCGGATGACTGTTGCTGGCGCTGGGGCCATGCTTGAGACCTTGCCGGAAGATGCATCGACGCTCCGCCAGAACGTGACGTCACCAGGCGGCACCACAGCGGCGGCGCTCGACGTGTTGCTGGGTCCTGACGGGCTTGCACAGCTCATGCGGTCGGGAATGACAGCGGCGCGGGACAGATCAAGAGAACTCTCGAAGCAATAAGCTCTTTTCAGCCATTTTGTATTATGCTGTGTCTAACGTTCGAGACAGCAGGTATGCAAAGCCGTGGCAGCGCGAAAAACAACAGAAGATAAGATTATTGACGCCGCCCTTCAGCTCTCCTCAGAAGAGGGCTGGGGCCGGTTTTCGCTGGCTGACGTTGCGCAGCGGGCAAAAATGCCTCTGGCTGACCTGCATGGGATATTTTCAGGCAAACGCGCGATCCTTGCTGCATTTTCCCGTCGGGTTGATGTGCGGGTGCTCCGCGCAGTCGATCCGGAAGATCAGGAAGGTGAGCGTCCCAAGGACCGCCTTTTCGATGTGCTGATGCTCCGTTTTGACGAGCTCGGTGCCTACAAGGATGGGGTGCGGGCCATCTCTCGGGATCTCGCGCGGGACCCTTTTGGTCTGCTTGCAGGCGCGCGTCCTGCGTTGCGCTCGATGCATTGGATGCTTGAGGCGGCGTCCATTGATTCTGGCGGGATGTTTGGGGCGGTTCGGGCGCGGGCGCTGGGGGTTGTCTGGCTTGCGGCCTTCCGGGTCTGGCTGGATGATGAGCCTGGGCTTGGCAAAACCATGTCGGAGCTGGACAAGCGTCTTCAGCAATCAGTGGCACTCTGGGGGGACACGGCAGCACCTGAAGTGCCGCCGCCACGCGCTAATGCGGCAGAGTAATTTCTGCCCGCAGGCCGCCCAACCCACTTTTTGAGAGAGTGATGTCACCGCCATGAGAGCGGGCGACGTCGCGCGCAATGGCCAGGCCCAGGCCTGTTCCGGCATTGTCGAGGTTGCGGGCGGTGTCCAAACGATGGAAAGGGCGGAATACTTCTTCCAACTGGTCCTCAGGAATGCCCTCCCCATTGTCATCGACGGCAATCGTGACTGTTTTCTCATCGGATGAGAGCGTCAGGCGCACAGTATCTGCATAGCGGGTTGCATTGTCTGTCAGGTTGGTCAGGCACCGTTTGAATGTTGCACGCCGGAGCGGCAGCGTGATGCCCGGTTCTGATTCAAGCGCAATCTGGTGTCCGTTTCGCTGACCATCTAACCGCACTTCATTGAGGAGATCTGCAAGGTCAACAACCTGCGCTTCTTCTCCCTCTTCTCCACGGGCGAACGCCAAATAGTCTTCGAGCATATGCTCCATGTCGCGAACGTCGCTTTTTAGTTCATCCACATCGGGACTGCTTTCCATCATGGCAATCTGCAGCTTGAAGCGGGTGAGCGGCGTCCGCAGGTCATGAGAGACGCCTGCAAGCATGGTTGTGCGTTGATCCATCTGTCTCTGAATGCGCTCGCGCATGTCGAGGAATGCGGCTGCCGCTCTGCGGACTTCCAGAGCCCCTGACGGTTTAAAAGAGCCTGAGTTTCTGCCCTTGCCGAAGCTTTCAGCCGCGATTGCGAGTCGCTCAATAGGGCGTATCTGGTTTCGCAAAAAGAGAATGGCGATGGCGATGAGGAGAAGTGAGGCCCCTGCCATCCATACAAGGAAAATGTGAGAGTTTGTTGCATAGACCCTGCTGCGAAGCGGCAAGACCCGCATGACGCCATCCGTCATTTGTATTCGAATATCCACATAGTCGGGATATGAAACGGTATCTATCCAAAAGGGTCTGCCAACCCGCTTTTCCAACTCACTGCGCAGTGATTGGTCCAGAAGAGAAAACCCCGGATCCGGTTTTTCGGTGGGCAGGGTTTCGCCTGGCCGGAAAGAGACGCTCATTTCCAACTGCTCCCACGCGATAGCTGTCAGCTGAGGTGCACTGGCCTCTCCTTCAGGGAAAGTGGCATTGGCCTCAAGCAGCAGAGCAATGTCGCTGACGACGGCGCCGGAGAGTTTCTCGGTCACCATTTGCCAATGGCGCTCCAGAAAAACATACGTCACGACCACCTGCAGCAAAACCATTGGGGCGACAATGATGATGAGAGAGCGCCCATACAGGCCGCGGGGCAAGATCCTCTTCAGAATGCGAAAGGGGTGGATGCCATCGCCTGCATTGAGTTTTGGCGCGGCACTCGCTGCATCTGTGCGGCTGGTCCGTGCGGTATGCTGTTCATCCTGAATGTCGACGCCACTCATCCGGTTTTGTCCCTGGACTCTAGGTGCTGCCCACGCAGTTCGTGCGCGGCCTCAATCGGGTTTCAAAACGTATCCCAGACCGCGGATGGTTTGGAGATAAATCGGGTTTTTTGGATCTTTCTCGATTTTCCGCCGAAGGCGGTTAATTTGCACATCAATTGCCCGCTCTGTGCCTGCCTCATCGTTTCTTAACAGCGTGCGGGAGAGGGTTTCATTTGGACGGCTGGCAAAGAGATGCATCATCTGGATCTCTCGGTCCGTCAGACGGACAAGATTGCCATCGCGCCAGAGCTCGCCGCGCTCCCTATCGAACCGGCAGGCACCAAGGCGGATCTGACTTGCGTCGGTTTTTTCCGGCACAGTGCGTTTGAGAATCGTGCCGATGCGCAGCAGCAATTCCCGAGGCTCAAAAGGTTTGGGCAGGTAGTCATCCGCCCCACCTTCTAGCCCTTCAATGCGATGTTCTGTTTCTGCGCGTGCTGTCAGAAGCAAGATGGGGACCGACGAATCCAGGCGAAGGGATTTGGTGAGTTCCAGACCGGTCTCGCCGGGCATCATTACATCAAGGACGAGCAGATCAAATGCAATGCCCGCCATGCGGGCGCGTGCTTCCGCCGCGCTCTCAGCAGTTGCGACGCGATAGCCATTTTCACTCAGATATTTTTTCAGCAGTTCGCGGATGCGCCGGTCATCGTCGACAATCAGAATGTGCGGTGTCTCTTCATCAAATGATGTGTGGGAGGCCTCTGAGGTTGCAAGGGACATTAAGGGACCTCGCCATTTGTGATGAGTGTCTCGACTGCGGCACGTTCGTCTTCGTTGACGAGATTAAGAAGGATTTTTTTCCACGCTACTGCCGCTTCCGGTCCTGCGTCCGCTATTGCCTTTGCAACTCGCGCGTGCTGGGGGACGGCAAGGCGGCGCTCCAGACTGGTTCCAGCTTCTGTCAGATGAAGATGGCGCTGCCTGCGGTCCCGCTTCCCGGTCTTTTGTTCGATCAGTTCCTGTTCGATGAGTTCTCTTAAAACACGTGCCAGGCTTTGCTTGGTAATCCGCAAAATGCCGAGCAGCTCTGCAACCGTGATGCCGGGATTACGGCCCACAAAATGGACGACACGGTGATGGGCTCGGCCCAGGCCATCTGCTTCCAGAATCGCATCCGGGTCGCTCACAAAGTCTCGATAGGCAAAAAACAGAAGTTCGATTGCCTGGATGAGGGCTTCTTTTTCGGCAAGATTCTCGCCGGAATCCGCCATTGTTCGGTCAGACCCCGATGCAAGCGTCGATGTTTTTATGTCAGCCATGTTGACGTATCTTGATCACATAGTTACTTTGACAATCGAATTTACGACAGAAATGAACCCATCTGGCGTTTTCGCGACGTGAGTGCCAGTATTTTGACCCAAAGACCGGTCGTGCTGCAATTTTTGTAGGCAGCGGACTGAATTGGGCAAACGCTGCTGGCGAATAAGATCGCGCTTGCGCCAGATCGGTTGGGAAACAATCAGGATCCAGGCTCATGGCGGATATTCCATTTGATAAGCGAGACGGCTTTATCTGGTTCAATGGCGACCTCGTGCCATGGACAGATGCGAAGGTGCATGTCCTGACCCATGGGCTTCATTATGCCAGCTGCGTGTTTGAAGGCGAGCGGGTCTATGGCGGCGAAATTTTCAAACTGCGTGAACATACCGAACGGCTTTTTAAGTCGGCTGAAATACTTGGGTTTGAGATTCCCTACAGCATAGAGGAAATCGACGACGCGTGTCGGAAAGCTGTCGCTGCGCAAGGCATTGTGGATGGATATGTCCGCCCCGTGGCCTGGCGTGGCAGTGAAATGATGGCGGTCTCCGCGCAGAAAAACAAAATTCATGTTGCGGTGGCATCCTGGGAATGGCCGTCATATTTCGATCCGGCTCTTCGGTTCAAAGGCATTCGTGCCGATATTGCTCAATATCGCCGACCTTCGCCAGAGACCGCGCCGTGCGATTCCAAAGCAGCAGGTCTTTATATGATTTGCACTGTCTCGAAACATGCGGCGGAAGCCAAAGGCTATGCAGATGCGCTGATGATGGACTATCGAGGCTACGTTGCCGAAATGACGGGCGCAAATGTGTTCTTCGTCAAAGATGGCGTCCTGCACACACCTACGCCGGACTGTTTCCTGGATGGGATCACCCGCCGCACTGTGATCGATCTAGCGCGTAAGCGTGGTTATGAGATCGTGGAGCGTCACATTAAGGAAGATGAGTTGGGCGATTTCAGTGAGTGCTTCATCACCGGCACGGCCGTTGAAGTGACAGCTGTTGCGGAAATTGGGCCTTACAGCTACACGCCATCTGAGATCACAAAAACACTGATGGATGACTATTCAGCGGAAGTACAACCCAAGGTCAGTGCTGCGTAAGATTTTCGCTAATCGGATTTACCTGACGCTGTCCATCTTTGGGCGGCGTCTTCGTCTGTGCTCCGCGAAGAAACCCAACTGTCGCCCTCGGGGCCGGACTCCTTCTTCCAGAAAGGAGCTTTGGTCTTCAGCCAGTCCATCAGAAACTCAGCAGCTTCGAATGCTGCCTGACGGTGGGCGGATGCGGTGATGACCAAGACAATTCGGTCGCCAGGTTTCAGTGGGCCGACCCGATGGATGATGGTACTTGCCTGTAGTGGCCATCGTTTGTGGGCTTCTGCCTCAATCTCGCTCAGGGCTTTTTCCGCCATGCCCGGATAGTGCTCCAGAGTCATGGTCTCGACAACGCGGTCTTCGTTGCGTGCTCGCATGTGACCTACGAAGCTTACCGACGCGCCGACGTCAGTGCGCGCGGCGACAAGATTGTCCAACTCTGCGCCTGGATCAAAATCCTCTGTTTGGACGCGGACCATTCTCAGCCCCCAGTAAAGGGAGGATAGAACGCGATTTCGGATGCGCCGCCGATTATCGTGTCGTGATCCACTTCCTGCATGTCGAGAGCAACATGCACCACGTTCATGTCTTCAAATGCGGTGGCATATCCGTCACCGCGACCTGCAAGATCATGAATGAAGTCCCGCACGGTGAGTTTGTCGGCGCCGGTCAAGTCGATTTCTTCTTCGGCCATGCCGATGCGATCTCGAAACCATGCGAAATAGAGGACTTTCATAGGGTATTTGCCTCATTCACCGGACTTGGCGTCATCTTCAATGACGTGGCGAAGCCCGCCTCTGAAATAATCATAGCCTGTATATAGGGTGAGGCCTGCCGCAATCCAAAGAAGCCAGATGCCGACCTGCTGGGTGCCGGGCAAGATTGCTTCACCGGCGTCACCGGCCAGCAAAAAGGCGATAGCAATCATCTGGATGGCTGTTTTCCATTTAGCTAACTGGCTGACAGGAACGCTTACACGTACCTGAGCTAGAAATTCCCGCAAGCCAGAGACCAATATCTCTCGGCTCAGGATAATGATGGCGGCCAGAACCGAGCCCCAGCTGATGGTGTCATTGGCGATCAGCATGAAGAGCGCCGCTGAGACCAATAGCTTATCTGCGATCGGGTCCAACATACGCCCAAGGTTAGATGTCTGCTCCCAGGCACGCGCGAAGTAACCATCGAAATAATCAGTGATTGCCGCGAGGGTGAAGATGCCAAGAGTGGTCCAATTGGCAACTGGCCCTTCCAGGTAAAACCCCGCCACCAATGCGGGCACCATAAGGATGCGGCCATAGGTCAGCATGTTGGGCAAGCTCGTCAGAACGGCCGTTCGCCTGTCCAGTTTGCTGCTTTGTGTCTCTGTCATACTCGCACCTTAACACTGGAATACGTCAATCGGGTGTCCCGTGGAAATGATCATAGACTGCTTTGGCAACTTTTTCAGAGATACCCTCAACGGAGCTCAGATCTGTGAGGCCTGCCCGGGAGACGGCCTTGGCGGATCCGAAATGATGGAGCAGGGCGCGTTTGCGGGCGGCGCCGACACCCGGCACATTGTCGAGCGGGTTTGACTTGGCCTGTTTGGCGCGTCTGGCGCGGTGAGAGCCGATGGCAAATCGGTGGGCCTCGTCGCGCAGCCTCTGCAGGAAATAGAGCGCCGGACTTTTGTCGGGCAGTGAAAATGGGCTACGTCCGGGCATGAAAAAGCGTTCGCGGCCCGCGTTCCTGTCTGGCCCCTTGGCGATGGAGACGACCGTAACATTGTCGATGCCGAGCTCTGTCATGACTTCCATGGTGACGGAGAGTTGTCCCATGCCGCCGTCAATCAGGATGATGTCCGGCCAGCCATTGGCGCGTTTTTCGTCGACGGATTGTTCTAATGTCTCGGCGGACCCGTCTGCTTCAGCTGCGGCGGCGCTTTCTTTTAGCAGCCGGGTAAAGCGGCGGGTGAGCACCTGACGCATCATGCCGTAGTCGTCACCTGGCTCAATGTCGTCGCCCTTGATGTTGAACTTTCGGTATTGGTTTTTCAGAAAGCCTTCCGGTCCTGCGACGATCATGCCGCCGACCTGGTTTGTCCCCTGGATGTGGCTGTTGTCGTAGACTTCGATGCGCTCTGGCGGGGTGTCGAGACCGAATATTTCAGCAAGCTCATTCAGGAGTTTGCGTTGGGTTGCTGATTCCGCGAGGCGCCGCGCGAGTGCATCCATGGCATTGCGGAGCGCATGCTCCACAAGTTCCCGCTTCTCCCCGCGTTGGGGGACAGACACCGCAATGCGTCGCTCAGCTCTGATAGAGAGCGCCTCGCCCAGAAGCGTACGTCCGGGGACATCCGTGCTGAGGAAGATTTTCGGCGGCGCGGGCCGTTCGTCATAGAACTGCGCCAGAAATGCATCGAGAACCTCGGAGGGAGTGAACCCTTTTTCGTGTCGAGGGAAATAGGCGCGGTTGCCCCAATTCTGACCGCCCCGGAAAAAGAAGACTTGTACGCAGGTCTGACCACTGTCTTCGGCAATGGCAAAAACGTCAGCATCTGTCACAGATTGTGGGTTGATGCCCTGGTGGGACTGGATATTGGTCAGGGCGCGAATACGGTCGCGGTAGATCGCGGCACCTTCAAAGTCGAGTTTGGCGCTGGCTGCTTCCATCAGGTCGGCCAAGTGTTCTTGAGTCCTGCGGCTTTTGCCCTGCAGGAAGTCGCGCGACTCTGACACCAGTTCCGCATAGTCCTCTTTGCTGATTTCGCCGGTGCAGGGCGCTGAACAGCGTTTGATTTGATAGAGCAGGCAGGGACGGGTTCGCGCATCAAAGACAGAGTCGGTGCATGAGCGGAGCAGAAAGGCCCTCTGGAGGGTGTTGAGGGTCCGGGTGACAGAGCCTGCGGAGGCAAAGGGGCCGAAATAGTCGCCGTCTCGTGAGCGGCTGCCGCGATGCTTCACTACCTGCGGATAATCATGATCAGAGGTGAGCAAGATATAGGGGAAGGACTTGTCGTCGCGCAGAAGGACATTGTAACGGGGCTTTAGCTGCTTGATGAGATTGGCTTCAAGCAGGAGCGCGTCGGTCTCTGTCGCCGTCGTGATGAACTCCATGGCCTCGGTGGAGGAGATCATGCGGGCGATGCGATTGGAGTGGCCAGCAAGCTTCGTGTAGCTCGTCACGCGCTTTTTCAGGCTGCGAGCTTTTCCTACATAGAGGACGTCGCCATTGCTCTTCAGCATCCGGTAGACGCCGGGGCTGTCAGGCAGGGTTTTGACCTTTTCAGCGATCAAAGCCGCGCCATGAAGCTCTTCTGCTTCACTGTCCATGGCGTCTTTGCTCATCGCTATCTCTCGTCCCGTCCATGTAGAAAATTGATGTTCAGATAGATGTAGTAGTGGCGTAGCACAGTTGAATAGAAGGACGTGTCCCGGGGCGCTTTTCTTCCCAAATTCTGCGCCTTTACTGGACCGACCTGTTTCACCTGCGGCCTGTGGATAAAGTTGTTGAGAATCTCAAGGGATTCGACGCAACTGATTGTGACACAACGATTATTCGAATATTGGGTCCAAATCGCGTATTTCTAACTCATTGAAAAGAAACAGGTTTTTTGAGCGGTCTGGATGTTTTCGGCGATCAGGCCCAATTAGGGCTTCTAGACCTTATGGTTAATTGGACGGTTGCCTCCGTGTGCACAAATGTCCGCATGCGGTCTATTCCCAGATGACAAAAATGTGAAAAAATTCAAGGGCGTAAAGGTAGTTTTATTGTTTTACTTAAGAGATTTTTTCGCTTAAGTCCGCGCCCGTGTTCGCTCGATTTCCACTCCTACACTTGCCACTTCCGCAATCGCTGCAAGCTTTTCTACCCGTACTCTGGCGCACTCGACGCGGGCGTCCTCCAGACATCTGGACGCGATGCGTTCAGCCAGAGTTTCGACGAGGTTGACGTGGCCCTCTGTCAGCAGGTTTTTCACCTTATTGACGATTTGCTCATAGCAAACCACGTTCTCCAACGCATCGCTGTGGGCGACTTCGCGCACGGTGAGGTCGATATTGAAGCGCATGGGTTGCTGGAAACCATCTTTTTCGTGCGCGTACACGCCAATTTCTCCGTCAAGCACCAGGTCACGAACAAAGACATGGCGAATGGATTGGGACCCGTCAGCGATCCGCAGGCGTGTCACATTGTCCAAACTGGCGTTCGGCTCTTCGTCATTGTTTGAGGAGCGATGGCTCATGGATTCAGGGTCCTTGTTTGCGCTCTAAGACGTTATTCGGGTCCGATGGCGTCAGGGGTTTCCCAGGCGAGATGCTGACCGCTGTCGAGAGCGATCATTTGGCCTGTCATAGCAGGACTGGCAAGGATAAATCTGACTGCTGCACAAATTTCTTCCATCGAAATCTGGCGCTGCAGCAGGGTTGATGCTGCCTGTGCCTCGAAATCGGCGCTGGATTGGCGGTCGTTGGAAAGGGTGGGGCCGGGGCCTATACCATTGACCCTGATCTTTGGAGCCAGTGCTTGTGCCAGGGTTTGTGTCAGGGTCCATAACCCAGCCTTTGAGGTGGTATAGGACAGAAAACGTGGTGTCAGGCGCCACACGCGTTGATCGATGATGTTGATGATGTTCCCCGGATCACCCTCGGGCAACTGTTTCGCAAATGCCTGAGCGAGGAACAAGGGCGCGCGGAGGTTGGTGTCCATATGGGTTGACCAACTGTCGTGTGTCAGGCTCTCCAGGTCGTCATCTGCGAACAGGGAGGCATTGTTGATGAGGGCCGTCAGCGGGCCCATTTCAGCATGTGCTTGTTCGACCAACGGGGAGAGGGTGTTCACATCTGCCAAATCTGCCTGAAAGGCGCTTGCGCGGCCTCCAGCTTCCACAATGTCTCGAACTGTCTCGGCCGCTGCTTCACCTGAACCGCCATAATGAACTGCGACGCCCCAGCCATCAGCTGCCAGCTCAAGTGCGATCGTGCGGCCAATGCGCTTCGCACTACCGGTAATGAGCACATTTTTCACAGAGGGGTTTGTCATCTTCGGAACTTATGCGCCGTGCATTGTAGCGGCACGGTCCGCAACAAAGAGGAAATAGAGATAGGCAACATAGCCGATCAAGAAAAAGGCGCCGGCTGAGCGTGTGATGGTACCTTTCGACATGGCAAATGGCACCACCAGCAGTGCAGCGATCAACATCACCCAAAGATCGAACCAGATGAACGCAGGGGGAACGTCGATCGGAGCCACCATGGCAGTGATCCCCATAACGCCTAGAATATTGAAAAGATTGGAGCCCAAAACATTGCCAACCGCGATGTCTGCCTGACGGCGGAGTGCTGCGATGACCGTCGTGGCGAGTTCTGGCAGGGAGGTGCCGAATGCAATAAGAGACAGGCCGATGGCGCTATCTGAGACACCGAAGGCTCGGGCAATCTCCGTTCCGCCATCAACAATGAAGTGGGCCCCCAAAGGAAGGCCCAGCACCCCGGCTGCAAGAAAGAGCGCAATCATTATGGGGTTTTTGGGAAGTCCCGAACTCTCGTCAGGGAGTTCGAATTCTTCTTCAACGATGGAGACGCCAGACCCGCCAGACCCGCCAGACCCGTTGGATGTGCTCACCGCGTGGGTTGCGACATAGCCAAGGAACAAAAGAACGAGCGTAAAGAGGATCAATCCCTGCCAGAAGACAAGCTGACCAAACAGACAGAGGAATATGAAAATGAGGGTCGCTGACACCATAAAGAGGGTGTTTCGGCGGACCGATACCTGATCGCAAAGTGTGGGATAAATCAGGGCGGGAATGCCCAGCACGAGGAGTACATTTGCGATATTGGACCCGACAACGTTCCCGATGGCGATGCCGCTCACACCGGTAAGGGCCGCTCGGATAGACACAACAAGCTCAGGCGCGGAGGTGCCGAAGGCGACCACCGTCAATCCGATGAGCATGGATGGGATGCCTAGCTTCAGAGCAAGGGAGACTGCGCCACGCACCAACAGGTCGCCACAAAACAGCAGAATGACAAAACCGCTGATTAGCGACAGGTACATCATGCGAAGCCGCTCCGGCAGAAGACGTCGCGAGGAATCGTGGAATCGATCCAAGAGTGTGCTATCGCGGTGAAGCTCCCGTCGGCGGTCATTTATTTTCTTTCTTAACGTCGATCCCCTATCCTCCATATATAGGGGCCTTCCGGCTGAAGTAAAACCGCTCAAATTGGGCTGACGTGTGCGTGGCATGCCCGCAACACGCGATAGTGATGGAGATATAGCTGGTGGAAGCGGGTGCTGGGCATACAGAGGTCATTCCCTATTTGAGGGAGATTGTCGTCTTTCTGGTTGCCTCAGTGCTGATTGTACCGCTGTTCCAATGGATGAGAGCCAGTCCGGTATTGGGGTATCTGGCAGCAGGAGCCCTGATTGGCCCCTTTGGTCTAGCGGTGATTGCGGACACTGAAGGCGTGGCCCGGTTGGCTGAGCTGGGCGTTGTTTTTCTTCTGTTTACTATTGGACTCGAATTGCCATTTGAACGTCTGCTGGCTTTGCGTCGCCTGATTTTTGGGTTGGGTGGGTTGCAGGTGCTCATCTGTGGGGCTGTCCTCGCGCTCTTTGCAAACATGTGGGGAAATTCCATCGAAGCCTCTGTGGTTATTGGTTTCGCGCTTGCCCTTTCCTCTACCGCCATTGTTACCCAGGTGTTGATTGAACGCAGCGAGTTTGCAACGCCGATGGGGCGCCGGACATTTTCGATCCTGCTCTTTCAAGACTTGGCCGTAGTGCCGCTCATTATGCTGGTTGCGATCTTGTCAAACGGAGGGGCAGACGGTCCGCTTGATCTTGTTAAGTTGATCGGGCTCGCGGTCTTGCAGGCGGTGGCGGCGATTGCCTTTATCCTCGTCGTGGGTCGCTATGCGCTCAGGTACCTGTTTCGCCTTGTTACCTGGGCCAGGTCACCAGAGCTCTTTATGGCTTTGACACTTTTGGCTGTTCTCAGTACTGCCTGGGCGACCGGCCAGTCCGGTCTCTCCATGGCATTGGGCGCTTTCCTCGCCGGCCTTGTGCTGTCGGAGACGGAATTCCGTCCGCAGATTGAAATTGATATTCAGCCATTCAAGGGTCTTTTGCTCGGCCTCTTTTTTATCAGTGTCGGCATGGGGCTTGATTTCGCGATCATGCAGGCCATGCCCTATGAAATCTTCCTGGGGGTTGTCGGCCTGATCGGTATCAAGGCGGTCATGATTTCATCTCTCACGGTGGCATTTGGCGTGACGGCCAGTCAGGCCGTGCGGACCGGGTTATTGTTGAGTGCCGGTGGGGAGTTTGCGTTTGTGATTATTGGGGGCGCGATGGCTGGCGGCGTTCTTGACCGTGATGTAGCGCAATACATGCTGATTGTCGCAGGTGTCTCTATGGCACTGACACCGCTTCTTATGATTGCTGGAAATGGTGTCTCGGCTCTTGTCGCCAGACGCTATCGCGTAGAAAAAGAAGTCGAAGTGTCCTCGATTGATGAGGATCTGAGCGGGCACGTCATCATTGCTGGATATGGCCGTGTGGGCCGTACGGTCGCTCGGCTCCTGTCAGAGCAGATGGTTCCCTTTGTGGCGCTGGATATGAGTGTCGCACGAGCGCAGGAAGCCCGAAAGAGCGGTGAGCCAGTCTTCTATGGTGATGCTGCACGCCATGATGTGTTGGAACGGGTCGGAGCGGACCGCGCGGCGGCGATTGTTATTACCCTGAATGATTATGCTGCGAGCACCAAAGGGGTTGCCTCCGTTCGCGCTAAATGGCCCAAACTTCCGGTGTTCGTGCGGGCTCATGACCTGACGCATTCTCAGGAGCTCATGAAGCTTGGGGCAACTGGGATTGTTCCAGAGACGTTGGAAGCATCATTGCAGCTTGCCTCTGATGTCTTGCATTCAATCGGGACGCCACATGAGGCGATTGTGCCCCATCTGGACCGTATCCGCGAAGAAGGGTATGCGCGCGTGAACCCCGACGCAGACCAGGTCTGACTGCCTAGCAGGACGTTAGAATGTATCGTCTTGCGCGGCACGCTTTTTGGTTTTGCGCGGGCGTTCATACAGCACCGTTGGATAGTCTTTGAGCGGCGTGACTTTCTCGCCGGTATAAGCCCAGTCGGGCATTTCACCCATTCGAACATGGTAGCGAGGCTCCCGCCCGACACCTTCTTTGAATAAGCCCCGTGGTGTGTTGATCATGTGCGGGGACGCGTCACGCTCATAGGCTACGGCTGAGCCGCATTCGATACAGAAGCGCCGTGTAATACCCTTTTCATCGTCTCGATAGTCCGAGAGGGCTTCTTCGCCGCCGGTAACTCTGAACCTTTTGCGCCAGGACCCGACATAGGTCACAGACGCTGTTCCCATGATTTTTCGGGTGGCGTTTGAGTGGTCATGATAGGCCCAGCGCGCGGGATACTTGATCTCGAATTGCACAATTCCGCAGCCACAGGCGCCTTTTACCCATTCGGGATGAGACAAATAGGCTCTGTCAGTGGTTCCTTGGTTGCTTTTGGGCGGCATGGTGTTCTTTCTTCTTGTCTCACGAGATTGTCAGATGCAGGCTTGATGCAAAGGTTCGACAATAGTCATCAATAACAAGAGCCAATCAAGGTGAGGGAGGGGACCCCATGTTTGCAGAGTTTATGGATGCCTGGGCAATTGCACAGGCAGAACAGGAAGTTTACATCGCTGCATTGCCGCAATGGGTGCAGCTTTGGATGAACTGGATGATGCTCGTGCTGGGCCTTGGCGCGCTGGTGTTTGCGATTTTCAAGGTTGAAGCCCGCTGGCTGTTGCTGGCGATGGTGCTGACCATCCCGGCCACGATGATCCTGGGGGTCTATGTTGGGTGGAACGGCCTGTGGGGCATTACGCATCTTATTCTCTGGACGCCTGTAGCGATTTACATGGCGCGGCGCTTCTCTCAGATTGAAGTGAAGAGTATTTACGGTGTCTGGTATGTGTTGGCGCTGGCGACCTTGTGGATCTCGCTCATCTTCGATGTGAAAGATGTCGGTCAGTATCTCCTGAGCTGAGCTGTCAGGTTGGCTGGCCTCGTTTGAGCAACTGGTCGATCAGTTCGCGTTGCTGAATGGCGCCGCTGTCGCCGCCGCCAAAGAGCAGGAGGCCAGACGAGTAGCTTGAGCCGTAGGTGCGGGCAAGATTGACTGTCTGACCAATTGCTTCAATAAGCTGCCGGTCGTGCAGCGTGCTCAGTGGATGAATAAAGGTACTCCAGAGAATTTCTTTTGCGATGGCGTAACGGGCATCCAGAGCGCTGTCGAAATTTGCCTGCATGATACGGGTGAGGTCTTCAGGCGTCAGCGTATCTGCTTTGCGGATGGCGACAAGGATCCGCATCCGGTTGTTCACTGCATCAGTGACGATGACAACGGGCACGTCAGCGATGGTGAGCTGCCAGTTGCCATTTTGATTTTGCAGGTCGCTGTCCAGCCGCTCGAGGATTGTGTGCATGGTCTCAAGGGACATAGTCCCCTCGCGCGGGAGAGTTTCTTCTTCAGCGAAACTAGGCGTCGCCAGCAGGGCCAGAAGGGCTGTGATGAGTGTGAGTGCGCGCATGGGCTCCCCCTATAAGAACAACGCCTACAGGATAGGTGTCTGACACCGTTCGTCCATGCACAGCTTCGTGAATTCAGTTTCCAGCGTTTTCCTGCATCCATAGAAGCGAGGCCGTCAAACCAGACAGAGAAAAGGGAACGGTGAGGCTCTTTCCTTGCTCGCTTCGATAGGTGAATGTGATGTCTGCCCCCGCACGCATGGCGTCGACGAGCTGATCTGTTTTCTGTTGTGGGCCGACAAAATAGTCATTGATGGCTTCGGGCGTTTCAATTTCATGCGGTTGAAGTGCCACGATCCGCGTACCATCAATGCTGATGGTCATCGGCTTGCTTCGATCCATCATCTCAAAAACGGCAATGAAGGAGATGCGTAACGGTGCATCTCGCCGTTCGCGGGCGATGCGCAGTTGATATTCATATCCAGCGGGAGCTCCCGTATCGTGGACATAGGTGTTCGCTGAACAAAACCGGGAGCCGTCGTCCCGAGGTTGGCGGCAGGCGACCAGGAAGTCTTTGAAATAACGGCGGTCTTCGCAGAAGGGCGCGACGGAGCAATCGGCGGTCTCTGTTTCTGGCGGATCGATGACAGGATCCGGCCTCATTGCTGATTCCGGCTTGGAGGTGCGCTGGTAGACGATGGGCCAAGCGTCTGGCATCAGGCTTGGGTTGCAGGCCTCGTAGACTCTGTATTCGATCATGGCAAAGAGAAAGCCCGTCCACTCCCACGAGCCACTGGCGCCACAATCGCCAATGCCGCGCCCTTTGTGGAAGTGCGCAAGGTGGCCTGTTTCCGGATTTATGAAGGCGTTGGTGAGCGTATCGGAGGCGGTCCATCCATAGAGGCTGGAATAGTCCGCAAAGCTTTGCAGATCGAAGGTAGAGTCGGTTCCCTCGTCGTCGCGGCGTTCAATGATGACTTTCGAGATCATGTTATAGGCGGCGAGCTGGCAGGGTAGAATGTGTATGCGTGTGTTGGCATCCAGTGTTGTACCGTCCCACATTTCCAGGACCTCAAACGCTTCCGGCAGAAAGCAGTCTGGGTCATCCAAGGCGCGATCAATGACCTCCTGCGGTGGCGGTGCCATGGGTATTTCGTTGAAATCGGCGAGGGCAGGTGTGGCGAAGACTGCGACCAGGGCCGCCATCAGGTGTTTCATGGTCGCTTCTCCCAGGGTTCTAATGTTCCGGCAATGGTGCGGGTGTCGAAGCCACGATAGGCGCGGAGCGTCGCGTCGCAGATTTCGTCGTGGGTGAGCCAGCGGGAGCTGTCGTCTTCCACAACAAATCCCAGAATGACCTGTCGATAGGTTTTCCCGGCATGGGCCTGCATGGCTTCCAGTCGCTGATCTGCAAAGCCATCCGGTTTGCCGGAGGCGGAGCCCATAATCTCGATGATCTTGCCACCAGGGATCACACAATCGGCAATGCCATCGCGCAGTGTGTGTGCTTCCGGATGCAGCCAGGTGACGGCCAGATCAACAGGGCCGCGAACACGAAGCGTGTCGAGGAAATGGGTCTCGTCGGTATAGTCGAGGGGAAGCTTCATGACTTTGTCGTCAAGGAAGCTTTCGCCGAAAGAGAACTTGCTTGCGCTACGTGCGCAGAGAGTGGCGTGCTGGCTTTCGCCAACAATCTGCCGGGCGACCGGGGCGAGCATGCCTGTGGTGCCGATAAGGAGTGCGTGATCTGCCATGCCCTATTTGTAAGGGGTTCGGCAGAGAGGAGCCAGTGTTTAGGGAAGCCATTGTTTAGGGAAGTCAGTCTTTAGGCAACATTGGCCTCGATCACCAGCGCAGCGGATTCAGGGTCCTGCTGCAGCCAGTCAGGGCGCTCTGTTTCCGCATTGAACATGCGGGTTGCTGTGTCCGGAAAGCGTTCCACCATGCCTTCGCCATAGTCCAGCGTGGTGAGGGTGATCGCATAGGCGATATAGCGGATGCTGTCGTCGCTTGCTTCGCGATAGGGCAGCGCCAGGTTTTCGAACTCGATGAGGCGTCCGGTTGAGGTGCGCGCCTTGGACATTGTCCAGCGGCCAAAGAGGGCGTCAGGGCCGTGCTCCTCGTAGAACGCGCTGATGACCTTCCCGAGAGCGTCGCGCGCCTCCTCATTCATGGGCGTTTCGGCATAGTGACCGGTGAGATCGTGGCCGAAAGCAGCGGCGAGGCCGGTGCCGAAGAGTGTGTAGCGGGCGCGGCCGTCGGGCTCGCGTTTCAACATGGCGAGGTTGGGCATGTAGCGCACCAGCTTGGGCAATGGCAGGTCGGTCTTTGTCGGAATCGTGGTTTTTGCGATGGCCCGTGCGTCGTACCAGAGATCGGCAAAGCCGACGGTTTTTGGCGACTGAAGGGCCGGTGGTTTTTCTAGTTGCACACCCATGGTCCAAGACTAGACCGATGGCATTAACAGAAAGCAAAACCAGAGGCCAAGTGCGACAGGATGCCCCGGAGCTTGGGTCTGTTTCTGTGCCTACCAGCTCACCGTGTAATTAGCGGTGAGGGCGACGTCTTCCAGCTTGCCGGTCTGTTCGGCGCGGTCGGTAGAGAGGTCCAGATGCACGCGGACGCCCTTTTCGCGGATGGGTGCATATTTCTGCACCAGCGCGTCGCCGGCGGCCTCAATTTCCGCGTTGGTGGCGGTGGGAACCGGGGCTCTCAGACCTGCATCCGGCGCGAGAAACTGCGTGGCGGGCAGGCGGGGCTCAATCCCGATCTGGGTCAGTTCGGAATCGGATCCGCGCAGCTCGACCTGCGGTAGGGCGTGACCTGTCCCGGTTAGGCACAGGGTGGCGGCAATCGGTGCCAATATGGAACAGATGCGAGGGCTCATAGTCTTACGAAGCAGGAGTTGTGCCTTTTTCGGGATCTTTCAAATAGAAGTGTCATGCCCGGATTTATTCCGGGCATCCAGGGTTCCAAACGCAGGCTTCCATTCTGTCGCTCCTGGACCCCCGGAACAAGTCCGGGGGTGACGTTTGGAATGGGGATAGTGAGTGCTTTCATCTCTTCTCTTTCCGCGTCACACTGGCGCCCTGTTGGTAGCTTTTTTTGAGAGTTTTCTGGGAGTTGGTGGTCATGGGGTGCGGTCGGTTTTTGAGTTTGGTGAGTGGGGCAGCTTTGCTCGTTGCAGGAACAACAGCGTCTCTTGCTGCCATTGACGGGATTGATCTCTCGCCGGACGTGGGCGGCTCCCCGGACATTGAAAAGGGCACGGCCCTGCCACCCCCGGCAGACCTTTTGACACCGGCGACACCGCGCCCGCGGGGCAGCCAGTTTGAGGCCGCGCCGATCCCCCCTGAAAAGCCCGTGCGACCGTTTACGGAAGTCGGCTATGGGCCCTATGTGATCGGCGAGGCGGTCGACCTCAGCGATCCGGAGATTGCCGCCTCTGGTCCCATCAATCCGGACTGCCATTATGTGCGTTTCGATCATCCGGCGGGGCCTCTCTATCTCATGATTGTGCAGGGCGAGGCCGCGCGGATTGATGTGAGCAGCATGGGCCCGGAAGGGGTGACGACGGGGCCGTCGCTGCCGAATGGTGTGGGCCTTGGCAGCCCGGTTGGCGACATTGAGGTCACCTGGGGCGACCAGGTGGAGACCGAGCCCAACAAATATGGGGTGGGCACGGATTACATCGTGACGCTCACCGACACGCGCGGCATTGTCTTTGAAACGGATGAGGGCAAGGTCACGGCCTACCGTGTGGGCCGCCCGCCGGAAGTGCATTGGGTGGAAGGCTGTTCTTGAGCCTGCCTTCGCGCCACAGTCTGTCACCAGGGAATTTTGTAACGGGCTGACACTTTGAGATCGGTCAGCCGCCCGTCGAGCTGGAGCCTGTCGGTCTCCATGCGCCAGCGCAGCCCACTTACTTTGACGCGTGCCGGGTCGCCGGTCAGTGGCATGGTGAGCGTGCTCCTGAAATAGCGCCGCTTCGGCGCCGGCGCCGGGGCCGCAAGATGCGGTCTGTTCCCGCGATGGACAATGTCTGAATGCGCGCGCGCGTTGAGCGGCGCAAAAGCCTCTGACAATTGCGTCGACATGGGGGTGTGCCAAGGCGCAAGCGTCTCTGCGCGGGCGGGGCCCCCGACAATCCACGGGAAGGTGCTGATCACGGCCAGCACCCGGACCATGCGGGTCCTTTTGTGCTCTGCAGCCATGTGGTAATTCTAGCATGGGGACGCCGTTCCCTTGTGTCCTAAGTTGGGAATTTGCTGCCTAAGTTCTGCCTTTTTTCGGGGGGCTTAAGGTTACCATTTTGTGCACGACTTCATATTGTCAGTGTGCTGAGATTTATTCTCAGGCTCTCTTCACTCTCTGCTGTCACCCTCGGGCTTGACCCACCCCAAAGCCGTCATCCCGGGCTTGTTCCGGGGGTCCAGGGGCGGCAAGCTTCTCCCATGGAGAAACGCTTCCACGTCTACCTCATGACCAACCGTCGCAATGGCACGCTCTATTGCGGCGTCACGAGTGATCTCGCTCGCCGAGCTTATGAACACAAGAGCGGCACAGTTGAAGGGTTCACGTCCCGCTATGATTTGAAACACCTCGTCTGGTTTGAGGAGGCGGGCGATGCGCTTACTGCGATCCAGCGGGAGAAAACCATCAAGGCCTACCCACGGGCCTGGAAGATCAATTTGATTGAAGAGCGTAACCCGCAGTGGCGAGACCTTTACGACGACCTCATGAAGTAGGGTGGCCCGCGTTCCCTTACCCTGGACCCCCGGAACAAGTCCGGGGGTGACGGCTTCGATTTGTTGTTGCCGCAGCTGAACCCAAAAACACTCACGTCATGCCCGGACTTGTTCCGGGCATCCAGGGCCTACAAACGAAAGCCTCAGAGACCTACCCCACCAACGCCCCATACACATCCAGCCAATAGCGCGCGGCGGTGCGGTGGTGCTGGCGTTCGGCCATCAGCGCGCGCATGAGCGCCTCCTGGCCCGCATGGGGTCCGTGGGTTTTGCGGAGGAAGGTGACCGCTGTCTCCGGGTTCACATGGGCCAGCGCGTTTTGAATGCGTTCGTCCGCATTACTGTAATAGGCCCGCGCGTGCGGGGGCAGAAAGGCGAGGGTCGGCTCGTCTTCTCCTGCCTCGGAGGTCTTATTGCCGTCCCCGGTGGCTTTGCCACCGTCTTCTGGATCATCTGGGGAGGTCATTGGTGCCTCTCTTGTCCGTTTGAAGGAGAGGCAATTCCGGTGCAAGCAGCCGGATGTTGAGAAACCCCCTCGAGACGAGGAGCACGATTACCTTTAGGCGTGAACCCTGGACATACGTAACCGTCACCCGGCCACGTATGTCTCGTTAGGTAAAACCTAACGGTGCGTAACCGTATGTCTCGATGGATAGGGGTTCTCACGCCCCACGGCGGGAATTTGCCCGCCGCGAGAGTAGCATAGCAGAATCATTTGTTCAGTGCATGTGGTGTCGGGAGTTATTACGTTATTTTCTCAATGAGCAGCTCACACAGTTTGTGTACCTCAGAGTCGACAGTTTCAAAATCTGTCCAGCACCTAGTTAGCGTTGCTTCTAGTGCTATTGGGTTCTTTCGCAGTCTCTTCGAATCCCCGCCAAAATTATTCGCGGTTTTTGTTTGTTCATCTTCCCAATTCGGTAGTTGGCTTTTAAGTATTTCAGTTAGCGATGTGGGCCAAACGACGGCATTGCTTAGCCACAAAGTGTTCTCAGGATTTAGGTCTTTGATGTCTTCATCTAGCAGGCTGAAAATGGTTGAATGTAACTGCGCGTTTTTTTTAGCCTCCTTCACTTTGTCGGTGTCCGCATCGAAGACAACGAAGTGCGGGATGTTGAACCCTTTTGCTATAGAAATTGCGTTGATCAAATTCTGCTTTCCATCAACGCGTACTATATGCGCGCCAGCTTGATCAAATTTCCGCTGCAAATTTTTGAGTTGTAGCATTGTCTTTAGCACTGCCTCGTCCTCAGGGCCTTCCACTAACACAATATGACGAGCGAAAAAGAGTTCGTTTACTACAGGTTGTAGATGCTGATGAAGAGCGGCTAGCGATGCATTTAGTCCAATGGGGTCTTCACCTTTCGCTGTTGAAATTCGATCCCTGTGGTCTTGCAGGGTCGAGCTATGAACCGCAGATCTCCCTTGCGCGTAATCTTTCTGAACGACCCGGATCGCATCCAGTTCTCTCGCGGTTATGAAAAGCGGGCTGTGGGTTGTCAAAATTACCTGATTGGTATCAGAAAGCTCTTTAAGTGAATTTGAAAGGAACCGAGCTTGCGGAGGGTGTTGGTAGAGCTCTGGTTCTTCGCAGGCTAGTAGAAGTGAAGTGTCGCCTTCGGTAGCGATCTTTGCGTTCACATTTAGAAGTGCGATTAAATAGTTGCGTTGGAGCCCGTGACCGAAGTGAGAGATATCTCCTTCGAAAGACTGATCATCAATTGTAGCCAGAGCATTGGGGGCGGCGACGTTTACGGTTTCAGCGGCATCACTCCAGTTCAATTTGACCTGCGAAGGGGTCGAAGTGAGTAGCTGAAATTCTGTAGTTATCTGATCTTGTAGATCACTAAGTGGTTGACTGTTCTTCTCAGTGAGATCTGTGATTTCGAGATAGGTTGCGTTCTTAATTTCTTGGAGTTCGTTATCCCAATCTATCTTGCTTCTCACAGCTCGATTTATCAGTGTCTTGAATGCGGAGTTTTTTGCTTCGAAATTTTCTTCTGCGGCATCCTTGACGGCTGGGATGTAAACCCATTGTAGATATTTGTTTAGAAGGTGGAGTGGTCCTGCCACACCATATGCTTGGACTGGGCTCTCAATTTCGACTGTTAGCTCCGGGTTGCCTGCCTCAAAATCATTGAGAGCCCTTTTGGCCGCAGGCGCGCTGGTGTAGTTGGGAAGATCGGTATAGGTCTCCTGAAGAGTTTTGTATATTTCCTTTTTCTCGGCTGCATTGCCCGCTTCAAAAAAGAGTCGGAAGTCATTTATTCCATTGCGCACACCGTGGAAGTGAGCTTTGACGTTTCCTTCGTCATCGCTTTGGGCTTTGATCAAGAAGCAGATCTCTCCAGCGCGAAAATAGTCTTGGAAATCTTGCTGTGCATCCTCTGTCAGATCACCAAAAGTGACTTTTATTCGGATCTCGTTTTCGGTCCCGTCGACTCTGAAATCATCTGGTTTTAGCAATGTGCTCTTTTGATTGGACCCAAAGAAGATGTCCAGCGCATGTAGGATGGTGGACTTACCCGAATTGTTTGATCCTAGGAGGGCATTGTATTTTTGAAAGTTAATCGTCTCGTGTTCAAAGCATCTGAAGTTGAAAAGCTCTAGAGATTTCAGTTGCATCTGTTTTCGCTCTCCAGACGTTTGTTGTCCTCTAGGGATCAAGTGCAGAATTGAGATACTGCGATGGGATGGGTTTGCATGTTCAATGACCAGAATATTGGTCGCGAATGTATTGGTTGTAGAATGTTCCAGGGGAACTGGCTGAAAGGAACCGCTCGTAAAGGGATTTGGGCACGCCGTAATAGTCGTAGGGGCCGCCAGACTCTGTGAACCAGATCGTTAGGACCAGCGTTTCTGCGTTGTGTTCAATCCGTGAGATTGCGCTTGAGCTGACATAGGGCATTTGTACGTCCACATAGAGGAACTTCTATTCCACTATAGGCGGCTTGTCGGATGGGGCTAGGAAAAAGGTGGAGTGTTCGTTTGAGACGGAGACGTTCCCCAAGAAACAGGAATGAGATGGGAAGAACTACGCTGGTGTCTGACCCATCCAGGGTGGGTTGCGTCCTATTTGTTTTGAGCACATTTCAATTTTCACCAGATCGAGTCCGCCATGATCTTTCAGAACTTCCTTCACAAATTTTGTGTATGCGTCGCCACGGTGTTCTTCGGTTCCTTTGAATCCGGATCGAATTTTATCTAGCCTATACGTGTTGGTCCAACTGGCGAAAAATAGCTGGCAGGTGACAAAAAGCGCGTGGGCTGTTTGCTTCGACGTCTCTGACAGCATGTCCAAATCCGCTGGATTATCTCTTGGTAGGTGGCTTTGGGAAACTAAGTCTAGGTGGATCATGGAGCTAGCGCCATCGCTTCCGCGCAAGTTCTTTAATGCGCCAAAAAGAGCGTCCGAGATTGGTTGCGGTTTGGGAAACCAATTATAAATTTCGGAAGTGACGCCCTCGCCTTTATCAATATGAATTTGAATTGCATTATGCCTTGCGAGTAGGACATGCGCGGTGCGCAAAAGTGAGAGCGATGCCATGCGGCTATCTGCCGCCTCACTGTCCAACAACTCTGACTGCTTTGCCCTTTGTTCTTCGTTGAACAACTCTCGTTGCTGCCCCAGTTGAGCTTGCATTCTGTTGATAGTTAAGAATGCGGCAGCAGCGGCTACTAAAGCTGCTACAATTGTTCCGAAGTCGGTCAGAAGAATATGAAGCGTTGCTTCAAAGGGTGTTTTCATTAACACCGCAGAAATGCACACTGCGCCGATTGAGAGCGCTACGCCTAAGAAGACATCTCTGCTGAATTCAAAATCGAAAATTTCACGCATATGGTTTCCTTCTAAAAGTTTGGACGCCATGTTACTGAAATTTTGAGTTTTCCCTAAGGCCCTTTACGCCGCCTCGGTTTTGTCTGGCCGGACTTTTTGAACGTCCGGGTGCCGGCCTTGCCCTGTGCTGAGCGGGCGAGAGGGCGGTCTTTTTCGCCGGCAGCGGCGACGGCGCTTTGGCGCGCAAACGGGTCGTCGGCGATGGCGAGTTCCGTCTGTTCCAGGCGGTGGATTTCGTCGCGCAGGCGCGCGGCTTCCTCGAATTCCAGATCCGCAGCGGCGTCCTTCATGCGCTTTTCCATGTCCTGAATGTGCGCGCGCAGATTGTGGCCGACGAGTTCCACGGTCTCATCGCCCGTGTCGACCATCACATGGTCTTTCTCGTACATGCTCTCCATGATGTCGCCGATATTCTTGCGAATGCTTTCCGGCGTGATGCCGTGTTGCTTGTTATACGCTTCCTGCTTCTCCCGCCGGCGGGCGGTCTCGGCGAGCGCGCGCTCCATGGAGCCGGTCACCTTGTCCGCATAGAGGATGACGCGGCCATCCACGTTCCGCGCCGCGCGGCCAATGGTCTGCACCAGCGAGGTTTCGGACCGCAAAAAGCCTTCCTTGTCCGCATCGAGGATCGCCACCAGCTCGCATTCGGGAATGTCGAGGCCCTCGCGCAGCAGGTTGATGCCGATCAGCACATCAAAGGCGCCGAGGCGCAGGTCGCGAATGATCTCGATGCGCTCCAGCGTCTCAATGTCGGAATGCATGTAGCGCACGCGGATGCCCTGCTCATGCATATATTCGGTGAGGTCTTCGGCCATGCGCTTGGTGAGCGTGGTGACGAGAATGCGCCCGCCGCGTGCGGCCACCTGTTTGCACTCGTCAATCAGATCATCCACCTGGGTGTCGACGGGGCGGATTTCCGTCGGCGGGTCGATAAGGCCTGTGGGGCGGATCACCTGTTCCACGAAGACGCCGCCGGTGCGCTCCATCTCCCAGGGGCCCGGCGTCGCGGAGACATAGACCGTCTGCGGCCGCATGGCGTTCCATTCCTCAAACTTGAGCGGGCGGTTGTCCACGCAGCTCGGCAGGCGGAAGCCGAATTCCGCCAGGGTCGATTTCCGCCGGTAGTCGCCGCGATACATGCCGCCGATCTGGGGCACGCTCACATGGCTTTCATCGGCAAAGATGAGGGCATTGTCCGGGATATATTCAAAGAGCGTCGGCGGCGGCTCGCCGGGCTTGCGGCCGGTGAGGTAGCGGGAATAGTTCTCAATCCCTGCGCAGCTTCCGGTGGCGAGCATCATCTCAATGTCGAAATTGCAGCGTTGTTCCAGGCGCTGGGCTTCCAGCAGTTTGTTCTGGGCATTGAGTTCATCGAGGCGCTCGCCGAGCTCCTTTTTGATCTGGGTCGCCGCCTGCTGCAGCGTCGGGCCCGGGGTCACGTGGTGGGAGTTGGCGTAAAGCTTGATGAAGGGGCGGCGGTCGGTCTTGTGGCCGGTCAGGGGATCGAACTCGACAATCTCCTCCACCTCGTCGCCAAACATGTTGACGCGCCAGGCCCGGTCTTCCAGATGGGCGGGGAAGATTTCCACCGTGTCGCCGCGCACGCGAAACGTGCCGCGCTGGAAGGCATTGTCGTTGCGCTTATATTGCAGCGCCACGAGGTCGGCGATCAGCTGATTGCGGTCAAGCTTGTCGCCCACCTTCACCGTGAACGTCATCTCGGAATAGGTTTCCACCGAGCCGATGCCGTAAATGCAGGAAACGGACGCCACGATGATGACATCGTCGCGCTCCAGCAGCGCGCGGGTGGCGGCGTGGCGCATGCGGTCGATCTGCTCGTTGATGGAGCTTTCTTTTTCGATATAGGTGTCCGTGCGGGCGACATAGGCTTCCGGCTGGTAATAGTCGTAATAGGACACGAAATATTCGACCGCATTGTCCGGGAAGAAGTTTTTGAACTCCCCGTAGAGCTGGGCGGCGAGCGTCTTGTTCGGCGCGAGGATGATGGCCGGGCGCTGGGTCTGTTCAATCACCTTCGCCATGGTGAAGGTTTTGCCGGAGCCGGTGACGCCGAGGAGAACCTGATCGCGCTCGCCGTCTTTCACCTGGGTCACGAGTTCCTTGATCGCGGCGGGCTGGTCACCCTTCGGCTCAAATTCCGAGACCAGCTTGAAGGCAATGCCGCCCTCGGATTTCTCCGGCCGCGCGGGTCTGTGAGGGGTGAAGTCTTCCAGCAGGTCGCCATTTGGCGCGCGCTCGGGCTCGCCTTGCCCGCGCTTCTGCGGCGTGGGGCTGGTGACGGGCTGCGCGGGCACAAAGGACGCGCCCGGTGCTTCGGCAAATCCCGGCTGATCTGATTTCGGTGAGCTCATGGGCCCAATATGGCGCGGAATCACTCCCATTCAAAGGGGGTGAGAGAGACTTCCTGTCAGGATATGTCAGTAATGACTCGGATGCTGTGCCTCGGGGCTTTCTTCTAGCGCCCTGAGCTCACTGGCCGCTAGGGGCGCATCATTGTCGGCACCGTCCTCCGGGTTAAAAAAGCATTGAGATGGGTGAGACAAAAAAACGCACATTTATTTTAAGTGTTAGTTCTTTGGTAGTGTGAATTTGCAATTCTATCATGAAATGGGTGTTTATTAGGGAGAAAGCTGATGACTAGGATCCTTTCCGCTGCACAGGAACTGCTGGGGCGCTTCACAATCTCCGTCAAGTTCTACGGCGTCATCTCTTTCCTGATTTTGTGCCTTGTGGCCACGTCGACTGTCACGCTTTGGCAGATGAGCGCGATCACTGCGGAGATCGAAGAGGTCTCGCAGGAACATATGCCGCTCACCGAGATGGTCACCAAGGTCGCCCTCGCGCAGCTTGAGCAGGCGATCTATTTCGAGCGGGCGCTGCGTGCTGGTTTCGCCGAAACCGGATCCTCGACCTGGAAAGACCTGACTAAACACATAGAGAAGTTTGAAAAATACAGCCACCAGGTTGATGTTGATGTGGTCAGGGCGGAAAAAATCGCCGAAGAGGCTATCGCCGTCGCTCACGATGAACATACGCGCGCACGCTATACAGAAATCCTGGCGTCACTTAAGCATTTTGATGCGGCCCATCTGAAATATGAAGCACATGCCATGGAGGTCAATCAGCTACTTCAGGCCGGACAACTCGCGCTTGCCGGCGCGATGGTGCCGGAAGTTGTAGCTGAGGAGGAAGCACTCGATCATGAAATCGAGGAGATTCTGTTCGATATCGAAGAGTTGACCGCTCAATCGCTTGAAACAGTCCTTGCGCACGAAAAAAGTACGGTGATGACGGTGTTCTTTATGACGCTGGCGGCGCTTGTCGCCGGTGGTGCGGTTTCCTTCCTGGTCGTGCGCGCGGTCGTAAAGCCTCTCCTGCAGGTTGTCGGTGCGCTGACCGTACTTGCTGATGGGGATACCAGCCGGGAAATGGACATTGTTACGCGCGATGAGGTCGGACAGACGGCCCGTGCCTATGACGCCCTCAGGGCGCGGACAGAAGAAGCCCAGGCGCTTGCCCGGCAGGAGAAGATCAACGAAGAAGAGAAAGAAAAACGGCGGGTCGTCGTTCAGGAAATGACGCAAAGCTTTGACAGTTCGGTCGCCGCCGTGATGGACGTCATCAGCAAGGCCATGGGCACGCTTGATACAGCCGCCGGAGACATGGCGAATGTTGCACGCGACGGTCAGACCCAGACGGCGACCGTGGCTGCGTCGTCTGAGGAAGCCAGCACCAACGTACAGGTCGTTGCCTCCGCTGCGGAGGAGATGTCCAATTCGATCGCGGAAGTATCGAAGAACATCGAAACCACGACTCAGATCACGCAGAAAGCCGTGGCGGATGCCGAGAAAACAACACAATCGGTGAATGGATTGGCCGAAGCAGCGACGCGGATCGGCGATGTCGTGAATCTCATTAATGACATTGCCGAACAGACCAATTTGCTGGCGCTCAATGCAACCATTGAGGCGGCGCGCGCAGGCGAGGCCGGGAAGGGATTTGCGGTTGTCGCATCGGAGGTCAAGGAGCTTGCGATGCAGACCGGCAAAGCGACCGAAGAAATCAGCGATCAGATCACGGCCATTCAGGCAGTGACCAGAGACTCAGTGGCGGCTATTTGTGATATTTCCCGGACGATTGAAGAGATCGACAAATATGCGGTGACTGTTGCATCTGCCATTGATCAACAGCGGACCGCCACCCGTGAAATTAGCGACAGTGTTCAACAAGCGGCACAGGGCACTCAGGAGATAGCCGCGGCGATGACCGGCGTTCAAAAATCCGCTGATCTTTCCGGCGACACCGCACAACGTGTCTCGGAGTCGGTCACGCAGATGAACGAGCAATCCGAGACCCTGCGCGGCCAGGTCAAAACCTTCCTGTCTGATGTGCGGGCCGTCGGGTAGGCCTCTTCGCCCTGCGCTTCAGCAATGCTGTGGTGTGCCTTAGTCGTCTGTCAACGCGTGTTGTGGATGCCGCTGTCGGCATAACCTACATGGTTGAAGAAGCGGGCGCCGGAGCTTTCAACTGTCAGCACTTCGTAGGACTCGACATTGTTCACGTAGAGCGTATCGAGATCGGGCTGGCTTTTCTCCACCACCATGCAGCGGCCGCCAAAACCTGAATATTCGCAGATGTGTACGACGGCACTGCCGGTGAGCTGAACGGAGCGAAAGCGTTTGCCGAACGGGTGCTCGACCAGTCCTTTGCGGGTGCCCGCAGCGGTGCAATAGGCGGCGCCTTCGAAGTTGGCGCCATTGAAGAAGCAGGCGGAAGCGTCAGCGGCCTGCACAGCCGGCGCGGAAAAGGCCAAGGCTGCCCCGACGATAACGGCTCTCTTGATATTCCCTGCCATGACCCAACCCCGACCAGATTGTTCGAAGGGTCTATAGTGGCATGGTTAACCGCGCGCGCCAACTTGGTTAATGGTGGTTTTAGTCAAGCTTGTCCTACATCTCGATCATGTCGAAATCGGACTTGGGCGTGCCGCAAAGCGGGCAGATCCAGGCGTCTGGGATATCTGCCCAGCGGGTGCCGGGCGCCAGGCCCTCACCCTCATCGCCCTCGGCTTCGTCATAGATATAGCCACAGGTGCGGCACTGCCAGGTTTTGAAGTCGGTCTCGGCCATGAGCGCTGCGCCCTAGTTCATTTTGAAGGTCACGGGCACTGATTTTGGTCCGCAGACGAAGGAAGATTTCATGCGTTCCGGTGCGCCATTCAATTCAATGCTGTCCAGGCGCGGCAGAAGCTCCTCCCAGAGGATCCGCATTTCCATGCGCGCCAGATGCTGCCCAAGGCAGACATGGGCGCCATAGCCGAAGGCAACATGTTTGTTCGGGTCACGATCCACACGGTAGGCGAAGGGATCGTCGAAATGATCTTCATCCCGGTTGCCGGATTGGTAGCAGAGCATCAGCCAGTCGCCCTTGGCGATCTTCTGGCCTGCGACTTCCGTATCTTCGGTGGCGGTGCGCATGAAGTGTTTCACCGCGGTGGTCCAGCGGATCGACTCCTCAATATGTCCATTGATGAGAGAGGGATCTGCCTTCAGTTTGGCGAGCTCCCCGGGATTGTCGCAGAGCGCCCACAGGCCTTCCGCGGTGGTATGGGAGGTGGTGTCGTGGCCCGCGGTGGCGGCGATAATGTAATAGGACATGGCCGCGAAGTGATCCAAAGGCTCGCCATTGATCTGGCCGTTGGCGATGACGCTCGACACGTCATCGCGTGGGTTCGCGCGACGGTCTTCGGTGAGGGCGTTGAAATATTCAATGAACTCTCCGACGGTTTCAGCGATGGCATTGACGCCCGCTTCGGTTCCCTGATCTGTTGTGCCGGTGCGGTTCATTTCCGGGTCGGCTGCGCCAAAGAGCTCCTGCGTCAGCTTCAGCATTTTGGGCTCATCGCTTTCCGGCACACCGAGAATTTCCATGATGACATGAAGCGGATAGAGGAAGGCGACATCGCGGGCGAAGTCGCACTCTGTACCGAAGGCTGCCATGCGGTCGATGAAGCTGCGCGCGATCTCGCGAATGCGCGGCTCAAGCTTCTTGATGTTTTGGTGCAGGAACCAGGCCTGGGTCAGACGCCGGTAGGCCATGTGATCAGGGTTGTCCATCTGTACGAGAGAGCGCACGAGATGGGGAGATCCCCCCATCATATCGCGGACCATCTTGTCGGCTTCGATGGTGGTGAGCACGGCTGCACGGTCACCATTGTGGAACAATTCGTTCTGCCGCTCAATCAGCTGAATGTCGTCAAACTTCGTGACGACCCAGAAGGGGTCAATGCCCTTCGGTTCAGCAATGGCCAAGGGCGCTTCCTTGCGCAATGTCTTGAAGGCATCGTCAATGGGTGTGCCCGCGGCGTAAGCGTTGGGATCAACAATGGTCTCGGCAATATCCTGATCAATGCGCATGGGGTCCTCCGCGAAATGCTCTTCAGTTTTCAAGAGCTTGGCACAGAATCTCATTCTCCTCTTGTTTCAAATCAAGGAGATTTCACCGAGTTACAGCGCTGTTTTGAGGCCGCCTGTGGGACGTAGGGGGACGCTGCGTCATTGAAAAGGTGGGGTTGCTATGGCGCGCGAAATTTATCCGCCAAAACTTGCGCGATAGGCTTCCGGCGTTGTCGCCATGTGGCGTTTCATGGTGCGGCGGAGCGTTTCCGCGGTGCCGAACCCAGTTGCGGCAGCGACGGCCTCTATCTTGTCATTATCTTCTTCCAAACGCCTGCGGGCGACATCAAGGCGTGCGCGCTCAACATATTTGGCGGGTGTTTCGCCGACCTGTTGTCTGAACAGGCGGGCAAAGTTGCGCGGGCTCATGGCAACCTGCTCCGCTAGTGCGGGAACAGTGAGGTCGTCTTCGGGATGTTCGGCAATGTGGGTGAGCAGGGCGTCGAACTTCTCTGTCTTAGTGCTTTGTGCAGCAAGCTGCGCGGAGAATTGTGACTGTCCGCCTGGGCGCCTCAGGAAGAGCACGAGGTGACGGGCGACCTGCATCGCGACTTCGCGTCCCAGATCTTCTTCCACCATAGCAAGTGCCAGGTCGATGCCAGCAGACACACCGGCGGATGTGTAGGTGTCGCCGCTTTTTACATAGATGGCATCGTCCACCACATCGACTTTCGGATGATCCTTCGCAAGTCGTTCGCAGGCGACCCAGTGGGTGGTCGCGCGATGCCCGTCCAGCAATCCAGTTCGCGACAGAAAGAAAGCTCCGGAGCAGACACTCGCCAAGCGTTTCACCGTGTCAGCCTTCCGTTTGATCCACGGATGAAGGGCAGGGTCTTGCTCTGCTTCTGCAATCCCTTCTTCAGAGCCACCAGCAAAAATCAGGGTGTCGATGGGTCCTTTCACGTCTCGGAAGCTTTTCGCCGCGACGATCTGAACGCCATTCGACATGGTGACGGGACCAGCCTCGTTGGCGACTACCTCAATTGTGTAGGGCGCCGAGGCTTTTTCTGTGTAGGCGACATATTGCGCGGCCGTTGCAAAGACGTCTGCAGGCCCGACAACGTCCAACATCATGCCGCCCTTATAGGTGTAGAGGACGATCTTGCGGACGGGGGCCGGGTTACGAGAAGTCAGGGCAGGGCTCATGGGGGACTCCAAACTCAGATTGGCAGAATATGCTTTTATCGTGTCATTGCTGCCATTTGATTGCAAGGGCATTTTGATCCGGTGAATGATCCATAAAAGGAAAAGCCATGTTCAGGTTTCATCTGCCGTCCGGCCCTGCTGGGACGGCCTTGTTCCTCACGCTCATTCTGATGGCTCTCGTGACCTTGGTTGCGATTGGCGAGGCGCGGGCTGATGACCGGACCATTGTCGTGGTTGCGCAAAATGGTGGCACTGAGGTCACGGACTTTCTTGTGCCCTATGGTGTTCTGTCCCGAGCGGAGATTGGCGATGTTCGCGCTGTGTCGACCGAAAGTGGCCCTGTTTACCTATGGCCGGGACTGACAATTGAAGCGGATGAAACCGTTAATGAGTTTGACGCGCGCAAGCCCGGTGGGGCGGATCTCGTCATCATTCCTGCCGTCCTTGATCATGACGATCAGGTGCTCATTGAATGGCTGCGTGCGCAATCAGCGAAGGGTGCGATGCTGGTGTCGATTTGCGACGGGGCGCTTGTGCTTGCACGCACGGGGCTTCTCGATGGACGCAGAGCAACGGGACACTGGTATACGCGGGACGTTCGACAGGAAGATTTTCCAGAAGTCCTTTGGCAGGAGAACACACGCTATGTGCGCGATGGTAATGTCGCGACCTCTGCAGGGGTGAGTGCATCTCTACCTATCTCGCTTCATCTTGTTGAGATGTTGGAGGGGAAGGCCCGTGCGGAGACGCTTGCTGCAGAGCTCTCCCTAGAAGGATTTGGCGCTGAGCATAATTCGGAAGAATTTGTGTTGGGGGCTGGGCGGATCTGGGTCGCCGCACGCAACTTTCTCTTTGGGTGGCCCCGGGATGATTACGCGCTTGTTCTCTCCGACGGCATGGATGAGATCGCTTTGGCGTTTGCTGTGGACATGTTCGCCAGGACCTATCGTTCCCAGGCTGTGCCCGTGGCCCGCGATGCAGTGCGCACATTGAGTGGACTTACGGTGTTGCCAGATCAGCCTGAGCTTGTCGATGCCACAGCTTCAGTGGGTTTTGGTCCCGGTGGAGACCTTCAATTGGAGCCAGGCGCGCTTGCGCCGGAACAGATACTCGCCTTTCTGACGGCGCAATATGGACGGGACAGTGCTGAATTCGTCGCGCTTCAGTTGGAGTATCCTTACTAGTTCGTGTGTTCAGGCCAGGGTGCGCTGTCTCCAGAGCGGGGCGAGTTGCACCCCGATGACGGCAGCCAGAATGCAGCTGCAACCGATCCATCCGAGCAGCGGTAGCCGCTCACCGAGCAGTAGCGCGCCGAAGAGGGCGGCAAAAAGAGCTTCTGATGACATGATGATCGCAGCGTCTGACGCTGGCGTGTAGCGCTGTCCGACAGCTTGCAGTGTGAAGCCCAGTCCGCCGGAAATGATGCCTGTGAAAAGGAGTTCTTTCCACGCAGCAGCCATGTTTGCGAACGATATGGGTTCAAACACAGCGCCCAAAATCAGGCACAGCACTGCCGTCACGCCAAACTGCAAGGCCGCGAGCGTGATGGGGCGTCCGGAACGGCTTGCAAGTGACCCTACCAGCAGGACCTGCAGCGCCCAGAAGACGGCGCTGAAGATCATGATGCCGTCTCCCCAGTTCAAGCCGGCGAGCCCGCCTCCCAGCAGCCAGGTCCCGGTCAGGGAGAGTGCAGCTGCTGGCCAGACAACCCAGGGAAGCTTTTGCCGTAAGGCCATGAAGGCGATGACCGGTACAAGCACGACATAGAGTGCAGTCAGGAAACCAGCATTGGTCACCGTCGTGGCGAGCAACCCTGCCTGCTGGGTCATGCTTGCGATGAAAAAAACGAGCCCGGCTAAGCCCATGAGTGATAGGTGGTCGCGCCGGAGGGGTGGGCCTTGCGTGCTTTCTGCCCATACGAAGGGTAGGACGACGAGGGTCGCCAGCAGGAAACGTGTGCCCGTGAAAAGAAATGGACCGAGATGGTCCATCGCGGTCGATTGTCCAACGAAGGCTGCGCCCCAGATGAGCGCCGTTAAAAGCAGAAGCAGATCAGCGCGCAAACGGGTCATGGATCCGGTTTATCTGATTGTTGACAGGGCAGCAATCAGCCAATTCGGCGGAGAAGGCTTAACAATGGCGCGCGCATCTGGGACACTCCTGCTGGTGATGACAAACGTCAGTGTTGAAAGGTGAAGCTTCGTGATGCGGTCTGAACGACATTGGTCAATCTACCTACCTGCGCTTAGCATCTCTATTTTGTGGGCGGGTGTTCTCTTTTGGGCAGACGGACGTGAGCCGCCTCTCGAAACGCTGAAACTCCTGGCGCTTGCGGTGGAGGCGATCGCTGTGCCGTCGCTCTACCTCTGGGCGTTTTTTCGGGCGCGGGGGGCGGAGGTCGTGGTGACGTCAGATGATATTGCGATCTCAACAGGTGGACGTCAGCCCGAAAAGGCGCGTGTCGATCTCGCGTCAGTCCAGAATGTACAAATTGCGCAGTCCTACTTGCAGAAGCTGGTTGGCGCCGGTCAGATCAGAGTGGATCTTGCGGATGGGCGACAATTTATTCTTGATGATATGGGTGCGCCGGAGCGCATTGTTGAGGCGATAAGCCGCGATCAGGCACGAGTAGACAAGGTGAGTGTGGCATGAGTGGGAAGATCGATTTTGATGCGAAAGCCGCCAAGGCGGTTGAGGCCATGTATCAAACGCCAGATGTTGTGGGACAGCGTATCGCGGTTCTGGAAGCGCTCGGCCTTGCTGCCTATGAGCGTGTATTAGACATCGGGTCTGGTCCCGGTCTGTTGGCCGAAGATGCAGCCAAGATGGTGGGTCCCGAAGGGCGCGTGCTGGGTGTGGATGTCAGCGATGCGATGGTCACCATGGCGCGGACCCGCTGTGCGGCGCTGCCGCAAGCTGAGTTCATTACGTGTGATGCCACGAAACTTGAGGCAGCTGATGGAAGCTTTGACGCGGCTGTTTCCACCCAGGTCTACGAATATGTGGATGATGTAGACAAGGCGCTGACAGAGTTGCATCGCGTCCTGAAACCCCATGGACGGGCCGTTATCCTGGATACAGACTGGGACTCGATTGTCTGGCATGCCAGTGATGCAGAGCTGATGAAGCGGGTGCTTGCCTGCTGGGATGATCATCTGGCAGACCCGCATTTGCCGTCTACGCTGGCGCGGCGGCTTAAGCGCGCTGGTTTTCAGGTGTCGCGCGTTGAGATTGTCCCAATGTTAAGTGTTGGCTTTCAGCCGCACTCATATGCGGCGGGTATCATGCGGGGCATACGGTCATTTGTGCGCGGGAATGCGGACAAGCATGGTCTCACTCAGGAAGATATTCAGCGCTGGTATGACGACCAGCTCCGTCTGGCAGAGCTGGGCGCCTTCTTTTTCAGCGTCAATCGCTACATGTTTGTGGCGATGAAGTAAGGGTAGTTCACGCGCCGTAGCGGGCGAGGAAAGTCTCAACGGCGTTTTCAATAATGGCATCCTTGTTGGATGGCATTTTGAAGCTGGGATCAAACATAGCAGGCCAAACAAAGCTTTCCTTGACCATGCCACCGAACTGCATCGCTGATATTTTTGTATCGTGCGGTTTCAGAAATTTTCTCTCGACCAATTGGTCCAGATAGGCAACCAGATCCTTCGTGCGTTGATGTACGCCGCGTTTCAGAAAGTCTTTGCCAACTTCCGGAACGCCTGATGTTTCAGAAATTACCGCACGCATCAAAGCATTGATGCCAGATCCAAATTGCTGATTCAGGTAATCGTTGGCAGCAATCGTCAGCGCTTCTTTTGCGCTGTTTGCTTCAGTGGCTGAGCTTTGCGGGATCCCGATGCCAGCATATGAGGCTTCAATAATTGAGCTGAACAGCTCTTCTTTCGATCCGAAATGCTTGTAGAGGGTCGCGGTTGAAACGTCGGCTTTACGAGCTATCTCGGCCATAGCCGCATGGGTAAAACCGTTGTCTTGAAATTCCGCACCTGCCGCTGCCATGATCGATTTTCTTTTCGATTCACTGACCCGACGTCGATAACCTTCCAGTCCCATATTAAGAACTCCTCACAAAAACTCGTGTCCCCCTTGGGCAAAACCGGCCTTCTGGAATGCCCCATTTTTACACCATCTTTTTGTCATGGAAATCGCGTTCAATGCAAGCATGAACTGTTTGCGATGTGAATAATACTGGTGGTTTCTTTCATAAGTCTTTGAGGTAATTGATGATTTCTGGATAAAATGTCCTATCAATGAAAGGGGATTTCACTTATCTCGAAGCCATCGGACCGCATCCGGCCACCTTTTATATTTAGGAGTTTTGTTAAATGTTGTTCGCGGTGTCGGTCATTGGGAGACGTTGACGCAGGGAAAACCGGCACTAAGTATCTAGTTCTAAAGTTTTGTCTTTCCAAAATGGAAAATTGAGCTGATTCGGCGCCGCTGGTCCTAAATGAGGTCTTCCTCAGCCGTGGCAAAGACCACATATCTGAGCGGCCCTTGTTCGGTTGTGTTGAAGGGAAAGCAGGTGACAAGGGCTAGGCGTTTTCCGGGTTCACGCGGGTCAATGCCCGAGGCGTCGGCACGGACGATTTTTACGTCGTCGACAATATAGGTATGGCTTTCACCATCCTGTGCTTCCAGTTCCACTGCATCACCGATCTGCATGTCCTTCAGGAACTCAAAATGTGTGTCGCGGTGGGCGGCGATGACGCTGGTGCCCTGTGTGCCTGGTTCCGCACTGTTTGAGAGATGTCCGGGGCCAAAGGCCAAAGCCTCGCCGCTCGCACCGGCCAGCACGATGGCTGTTCCTTTGACGCGGGGCGCTGTCACCCGTGCGACTGGCCACGTGTCCGCCCATTCCCAGGCCTTTACGGGTTTGCCTGATTGTTTGGTTTCGTCCCAGGCATTTTCCAGCAGGGTCTGGGCGAGTTCGGCTTTGGCGTCCATGTAAAGACCTTGGCCCAGCTGCCAACCGCCAAGAGCGGTGAGGCCCAAGGCGGCGGCAAGCAGGAAGAACGGCGTGGTACGCATCACCATCTCCACTTGAAAGAGGGGCTCCGCTCAAATGGAGAGCCATTATTGGTCTGCTTCATCCACAAGAACCAACCCGCGAGCAGGGAGAGTGCCAGAAGAAGCATCATGATCCCCTGTGCAATAAGGGCTGGTGCCTCACTCGCCGTTTGGGGGAGGGCGATGCCTTGAGTCTGACTGGCGTCAGCCATCATCATGGGCGCGGGTGCTGCGGCCAGCATGGAGCGCATGGCTCCTGCCCGCGCACGTTGCATGACGGGCGCAGCGGCATCAGGCTCGCCGAAGACCTTCTCAAACTCCCAGCCTGCCGGCAGGTTGAGCGGCACTTCTGTTTCTGTGAGCTCTTCGTCTGCGGGCCGAGCCGGCGTTTTGTCCACTGCGACCAGGCTTGTGAGACGGCTCACCAGATGATGGGCGAGAGCAACCTCTGTGATTTCCTTGTCAAACGCATCCCAATCGCCGCCCATGGTGCGGGCCGCCTCCAGGGAAGCGATTTTACGTCTTGCCCAAAGCTGGGAGACGCCAGCGCGGTTTGGCGCTTCGTCCGAAATTTCCATATCGATGGCCCAGACATCGTCGCCGGTTTTGCCCGTGAGCCGCAGTGTACCTTCGGTCCCATCAGTGACTTTTGCGGAGAGCACGATGGGCTCACCGCGATAAAGGTCAGGCAGCGGTGTCGGCCAGGCTTCCGCCTCAACACCATCCGGCCAAACAAGTCGTAGATCTGTCATGGCAGGGTTTTCTAGCTTCAGGAACAGTTCCTTCATGCGCTCGGCAATTTGCGTTTCCGACCCGATATGGGTGAATGCGCCCCGGCCCATTTCTGCGGCCCGTGTCATGAAGTAGCTGTTGGGGGCTGAGCCGATGCCCACAGGGAAGAGGCGGGAGCGACCTGCCTGGTCGACAATGGCCTCGAACAATTGTTGTTCGTTGCCGATGGCGCCGTCGGTCAGGAAGATGACCTGACGCAACCGGGACGTATCGTTTAGTGGATCGTTGAGCGCGGCCTGAAGGGCAGGCAGCATTTCCGTGCCGCCGTCAGCTTCCAGAGAGCGGACAAAGCGTCGTGCAACGTTGAGGTTCTCTCTATCGGCGCGGATGGATTGGTCGAACAGAACTTCGTGGGTGTCGTCAAAGCGCACCACGTTGAACGTGTCGGTTGGCTTCAGACGGTCGAGGGCTTTCAAGAGACTCTCTTTTGCCTGGGGCATGCTCTCTCCTGCCATAGAGCCTGAATTGTCGATGACAAAGATGACTTCGCGGGCAGGGGCTGTCTCGACTTCTTCACCGTAAGGAGGGGTCACCATCAGGAGCAGGTAATCTTCGCCCTTCCAGCTTTCTCGAAAGAGTGCAGCGGTGGGCTCAGAGCCTTCTTCTGGTGTCCAGGTGAGTTCGAAGTCACGATCAGCGGGCACGTTGCCCTCTTTGAGAGTGAGCGTGGCATTGCGCTCTCCGCGTTCAATACGGACTTCATGATGGTGGCTGACAATCCGGTCGATGGGGAAGCCTGCGTCGAGGGACAGTGTCAGTGTGACCGGGTTGATCGGTCCTTCGTCGGGATGCTGAACCGGTGGCTCGATACGGTCGCGATCTGGTACAGGATCAATCACACCCCACCCATTGCGATTGTCGATGTCGACGGTATGCACGATTGTCGGCTGCGGGTTGTAACGGGGCGCGACGACCATTGGAAAGCGCAGAGAGAATGTGTTGTTCGATTGGCGGATGGTCTCCTGATATTCGATCTGGATGATGACCGTTTCGCCAGGACCAATATTTGCGACTGAATTGGTAAAAAGGTTGGGGCGTTCTTGTTCGACCAGGCTCGCACGTTGGCCCGCATCTCGCGCTTCTTCATAAATACGACGCGCTTCGACCTTCTCTTTGATCTCGCCTTCAATGACTTTGTCGCCGATCACCATCTTAAGCGTGTCGACGGCGGCATCTTCAGGGAGTGGAAAGACGTAGATGCCTTCTACCCATCCCTCACCTGGGTTTTCAAACCTTTGGGTGACACGGGTGCGCCCTGTGGGACCAGTAACCTGGATGTCGACGTCTGTCGCGAGAATGGGGGCTTCAATGAATTTGCCGGGCTCTTTGCCTTTCAGCAGAAGTGCGCCTCGCTGCATGTCATTCGGGCTCACATACGAAATGTCGCCCCCGCTGTTGGCTTGGGCGCCAACAATACTCAATACCAGACAGACAAGGATGAGAGGGAGGAGGGAGAAGAGCCGGACGAGTTGTCGGTCGGTGCTGAGTGTGTGAGTGGCCATGTTGATCCCCTAATGGCAGCGTTTTTGTTGGCGCGTTTCCGGACGGAAAAGTAGAGCCACGTTCGGTCTTGCCTTGAACCTGTGGCGGCTGCGACCTCACCCTGGAAACGCTCTAGTCGGTAGACTGACGTTTTAGGGGTGCAATGGGGCGACATGTCAGTCGCTTTGTGCCGGGGCAAGGGTTATTTTAAGGCGAGAATGTGATCGCCCAATGAGTGTCCCGCCTTAGTTGCGAACCGCGGCTACGATCGCAGCGCCGATCTCTGCAATGGCTTCATTTCTCTCCGCAAAATTCGCCTCACTCTCAGCCATGTAGATGCTGATCACAATGGGCTTCTCTGCTGTGGGCCATATGATGGCGATAATGGAGCGGGCGCCATGGCCTCCAGCACCTGTCTTGTCCGCAATGCGCCAGCCTTCTGGGAGGGCTGAGCGCAAGAGCGCGTCAGCGACCTTGTCGTTTTCCATCCAGGTGGTGAGCTGTTCGCGGGAGCTGTTAGAGAGGGTGGGTCCCAAGAGGAGGTGGCTGAGCGATGTTGTAGCAGCGCTGGGTGTTGTGGTGTCGCGCCTGTCGCCAGGTGTGCCTTCGTTCAGGTCAGTCTCCCAGCGATCGAGACGCGTGGTGTCATCCCCTATGGAGCGCATATAGTCGGTGAATGCCTTGGGGCCGCCGAGGCTCTCAAGAATGAGATTGCCCGCTGTGTTGTCGCTTAGGGTAATGGTGGCTTCGCAAAGTTCAGCGATGGTCATGCCAACGGTGTTCACCCGAGTCTCAGTGACGGGTGAATAGGTAACGAGATCTTCTTCCGTAATATCGATGACACGGTGGAGCCGCTCTGATCCGTTTTCAATGCGGGAAAGGATGGCTGCGCAAGCAAAGGGCTTGAAGGTACTGGATATGGGGAAACGCTCGTCACTGCGATATACCCAGCGCTGGTCTGAGCCCGTGTCATGAACAGAGATGCCGACACGACCGCCCAATCTGCTTTCAATGGTGCGGACGGTTTCGAGAATGGTGTCATCCATCGCCAGTGCAGGCATCGTGACCCCTGTCAGGTTGATTACGAGTGCGCCAAGAAATTTTGAGATCGAATGCAATCTGATGTCCCCTTTGCGTCAGAAGGGGCTGTTACATCATTGGAATATGGCCTGATTGCGATGAAACTTTGTCAATCCAGGTGCGCACATGAGGATAAGCATCGAGCGAAAAACCACCTTGGTCTGACACGTGGGTATAGGCATAGAGGGCGATGTCAGCGATGGAGTAGGCCTTGCCTGCAAAGAACTCATTTTCTGATAAATGACGCTCCATGACACCGAGCGCCTGATAGCCACGATCATGCCATTCCGGGAACATGTGTCTTTTTTCTTTTTCGCCACCGGGCTGGATCGACTTCCAGAAGCGCGCGACGGCGATATAGGGCTCGTGGCTATATTGTTCGAAGAACATCCATTGCAGGGTCTGCGCGCGGATCAATCGATCCTCTGAGAGCAGCGGGGAGCCTTCTGCCAGGTAGAACATGGCTGCATTGGACTCGGGAAGACAGGTGCCGTCGTCCAGTTCCAGCGTGGGGACACGGCCGTTCGGGTTCTTTTTAAGAAACTCTTCTGTCCGGCTCTCACCTTTCAGAATGTCGACCGGAACGAGTTCCAGTTCTTGACCGACCTGCGCTGCGCAGAGTCTGATTTTGTAACAATTGCCGCTGTCGGCCATGTTGTAGAGACGCATATATTTACTCTTCTCCTTAGAAACCGGCATCGGACATGGCGCGGCCGAGTTTCTTGGCAGCGCGGTCAATGTCGCTTTCCAGCACACCCGCATAGCCCAGATAGAGGCCGCGTTTCGGCGCATCTTTCAGGTAGTAGCCCGACAGCGGTGTTGTGAAGACACGCGCGGCGTTCACCGCTTCTGCCGCTTTCACGTCATCTGCATCATTGCTGAGATAGGCTGCGAGCTGCATGCCGCCTTCAAGTTTGGGCACGATAAACATATCACCCGTCTCGCGCTTCAGAGCGTTGATCAGATGTTGCTGACGTCCGGCATAGAGCGTGCGCATGCGGCGAATGTGGGCGGTGAAGTGGCCATCATCCATAAAGTCGGCGAGCGCTGCCTGAATGGCAGGTGCCGGGCTTTGGCCGGTCATGCGAATGGCGTTGGTGAAGGCGTCGATCAGGCTGTCAGGTACCACGAGATAGCCGACACGAAGTGCCGGGAACAGGGTCTTTGCGAAGGTGCCCATATAGATGACACCGCCAGTACCATCGAGCCCCTGAAGCGCGGCCAATGGTCGGCCTGTGTAGCGATACTCGCTGTCATAGTCATCTTCGAGGATCCAGGCGCCGGTCTCCTTCGCCCGTTCCAGTAGTGCCAGGCGGCGGTTGAGGCTCATGGTGACGCCAAGCGGGAACTGGTAGGAGGGCGACACATAAATGAGTTTCGGATCTTTTGTGCCATCGGGCAGGGCGTCCGGGTTCATGCCTTCTTTGTCGACCGGCACGGGGATGAGATTGGCCCCAGCACTTTGCAACGCGCCGCGCGCGCCGAGATAGCCCGGGTCTTCAATCCAGACAGGGTCGCCCGGGTCCAGCGTCATGCGTGCGGCAAGGTCGAGGGCGGCTTGCGCACCAGCGGTGACGATCACATTGTCCGGTCCGCACACGACACCCCGCGCGGCACCCAGATAGGCAGCAATGGCTTCGCGCAGAGCCGGGAAGCCAGGGCCGAACTGATAATCATAGAGGCGGGACTGGGGTTGGCGGGCGCGCCGGGCGAGCAATCGGGCCCAGGTGTCACGGGGAAAGGAGTCCATGGCCGGCAGACCGTGCTGAAAGGGGAGGGCGGCGAGTTTTTCGTAGCGGGGACTGGCGCGCTTGATGGCGATGGTGGCTTCACCGCGATTGGAGAGATGGCGCCGTGGGTCTTGCTGGCGGTTTTGTGTTTCGCCACGACCAACTTCCAACACTGTCTCGGGGGGCAAGGCCGCCACTTCGGTTCCTGCCCCGGTCCGTGAGAGCACGTAGCCTTCCGCCGCCAATTGTTCGTAGGCGGCGACAACAGTGTTTCTGCCGAGTGCCAGATCGTTCGCAAGCGCGCGGCTCGATGGCAGGCGTTGGCCTGCGGTCAGGCGCCCGTCCAGGATCGCCAGGCGCAGGCTTTCATAGAGCTGCCATTGCAGCGGTCGGTCGCCATTGCGGTCGAGATTGATCGGTTCAACCAGTGCGATGGATTGCCCCATTTGTCCTCTCCTCAGGTCCAAATCGATTGGTCCTGAATATAATCACAAATTGGGTCTGATTTAGGAGCCAATGTTTCGGCATGGTGGGGCCAATTCGCCAGACACGAGGAAGGACCATTCATATTGGATATGAAGGAAAACTGCGAAAAATGTGAGGCGCCAACGCCAAAATCAGGTGAGGCCTGCATTTGCAGCTTCGAATGCACCTTCTGTGTGCCCTGTTCAGACGACATGGACCGGGTCTGCCCCAATTGCGGCGGGGAACTCACGCCCCGGCCGAAAAGGACGCTCGATGTCTGAGGTTTACCCAACAGAGAAGCCTTATCGGGTACGGCGGACACCGGACCGGGCGCATTATGACAAAGAGACCGTGCACGGAATTCTCGATGAGGGTCTTGTCGCCCATGTTGGCTATGTCGGTGACAAAGGCGAGCCGCATGTGATCCCGATTTTCTATGCGCGGCGCGGCGACGAGCTCTTGTTCCATGCGTCGTCCAAAAGCGGGTTGGGGCTTGCCGCAAAGAAGGGCGTGAGCATGTGCGCGACGGTCACGCTCATCGACTCAATCGTCTATGCGCGCTCTGGCTTTCATCACTCCATGAAGTTCCGCTCTGTTGCCGCACATGGTCCCACGGAGCTTCTGACCGGCGATGACAAGCTTTCGGCGCTTGATTTTATGGTCGACCGGTTGGAGCCGGGACGGGCGGCGCATTTGCGGCCGATGAATATCCAAGAGATCAAGGCGACCCATGTGGTGCGGCTGATGCTGGATCAGGTGACTGCCAAGGTGAGTGTCGGCGATGCGCCCAATGAAGAACCAGAAGATCTCAGCTGGCCAGTCTGGGCAGGCATTGTTCCCGTCGACACGGTTTATGGCGTGCCGCGGCAGCATGATCCGTCGGTCAGCGATGCCGGACGGCCAGCCCTTGCGGGCCCCATGTTCAGGAAATAGGAGAGAGACATGCAGATCCTTATCGTCGGTGGTTTTCTTGTGGCTGCGATCATTAATCTCCTGCCGGTTATGGGGGTGATCGGCGCACCGCAGCTGGAGCGCATGTATGGCGTTGCACTTGAGGGGCCCGACATTGCTGTATTGATGCGCCACCGCGCCATTTTGTTCGGCATTGTTGGTGCACTGCTGGCGGCGGCGGCCTTCGTGCCCTCGTTTCGTTGGGCCGCGTTCTTCGCAGGTATGCTGAGCATGGTGAGCTTCCTGGTGTTCCAGGCACTGGAAGGCGAGACCAATGTGGAGCTCGGCAGGGTGGCGCTGGTGGACTATGTTGGCATTGCTGCGCTGGCTGTCGCAGGCGTCGCAGTCTGGATGCAAACGGATTAGGAGCAGAGCCCATGTATGTGCCGGAGTTTTTCAGGCCACCGGATGGGGCGGCGCTTGTTGAGCTTGTCCGTTCTTACCCATTCGGCACGCTCGTGACAGACGATCTGCAGGCCAGCCACATTCCCTTTCTGCTGCAGGAGGGTGACGATGGTCTGATGCTTCACGGTCATGTGGCCAAAGCCAATCCCCATTGGCAGGCCTTTGACGGGGCGACCCGGGCGCTTGCGATGTTTCACGGGCCGGAGGGCTATATCTCTCCTAGCTGGGGCGATTGCGCCAAGCTCGTGCCCACCTGGAACTATATGGTGGTGCATGCGCGCGGTGTTCCCCAATTGGTGGAGGGGCGGGCGGACAAAGTCCGGCTTTTGCACCAAATGACGGAGGTGCATGAAGAGACCCAAGCCGCGCCCTGGGCGATTGGTGATCTCGACGTAGAAAAGCTTGAGCAACTGCTCGCCGCGCTGGTTGCTTTCCGGATGCCAGTGACGTCTCTTGAGGGCAAATGGAAGCTCAGCCAGAACCGGGAGCCCCAGGACAAGGCAGCCTTTATTGAGGCGCTTGAGGCTCGGGGTGACGCCGCGCTCGCGGAAGCCATGAAACAAGCGTGACTGACTGATCTCAGGTTGCGTGAGCGGCTTCAGAGGCTTAGAACGACCATGCATTTTTTCCTCTTGGAGCCATTTTGGTTTTGATGGGATCAAAACCCGGCTCAAGATATTTTTATCGCGTTTTCGGGCGGATAACCGGATCCACTTATCCTGAAAACGCTCGTAGTGGAGATTTCCATGGCCTTTATTTCAGATACGCTTTCCCGCATTCAGCCGTCGGCAACTATCGCCGCGACCCAGAAAGCGCGCGACCTGAAAGCGCAAGGCCGTGACGTGATCGGTCTCGGCGCGGGTGAGCCTGATTTCGATACGCCGGACAATATAAAAGACGCTGCGATTGAGGCGATCCGCCGGGGTGAGACGAAATATACTGCCGTTGATGGCATTCCGGAGCTGAAGCAGGCGATCTGCGACAAGTTCAAGCGCGAGAACGGCCTCACTTATGAACCCGCGCAGGCTTTTGTGGCGCCGGGCGGCAAGCCAATCCTGTTCAACGCCATGATCGCGACGCTGAACCCGGGCGATGAGGTGATCATTCCTGCTCCCTATTGGGTGAGCTATCCCGACATTGTGGCGCTGGCAGGCGGCACGCCTGTGCCAGTGTCCGCGACGATTGAGAATAATTTCAAGCTGACGGCTGCAGATCTTGAAGCTGCGATCACGCCGAAGACCAAGTGGCTCATCTTCAACTCGCCCTCCAACCCATCGGGCGCGGCCTATAGCCATGATGAGCTGAAGGCACTGACCGATGTGCTGGTTCGCCATAGCCATGTCTGGGTGCTGACCGACGATATGTATGAGCATCTTGTCTATGATGATTTTGAGTTTGTCACACCTGCGCAGGTTGAGCCGAAGCTTTATGACCGCACGCTCACCATGAATGGCGTGTCCAAAGCCTATGCTATGACGGGCTGGCGGATCGGCTATTGCGCGGGGCCGGTTGAGCTCATCAAAGCGATGACCAAGGTGCAGAGCCAGTCCACGTCCAACCCCACGAGCATCAGTCAGTGGGCGGCGGTCGAAGCGCTCAACGGCACGCAGGATTTCATTCCAGAGCGGGCGGCGGTCTTTAAAGAGCGCCGGGACCTGGTGGTTTCCATGCTCAATCAGGCGACCGGCCTTAAGTGCCCAACGCCGGAAGGTGCGTTCTATGTCTATCCGTCCTGCGAAGGGCTCATTGGCAAGAAGACACCGGACGGCAAGGTGATTGAGAGCGACGAAGACTTCGCCATCGCGCTTATTGAAGCCGAAGGCGTGTCCGTCGTGCATGGCGCGGCGTTCGGCTTGTCTCCGTTCTTCCGGATTTCCTACGCAACCTCGACAGAAGCGCTGACGGAAGCGTGTGAGCGTATTCAGCGGTTCTGTGGAAGTCTCTCCTAGCTCACGGAAGTCTGTTTTCGCTCACGGCGAGTTCGCTCCGCTCACCGCCTCCGCGGGCGCGGCCTGACCGGCCGGGCCACGGTCGTGGCCTTGAGTCACTTCACATACCTACTGTCACCCTCGGGCTTGACCCGAGGGTCCATACCGCTTCTCGATTCATCCTGGATGCTCGGGTCAAGCCCGAGCATGACAGTCTTGGGGACCCAACCGCTCCTTCAAACTCCATGTCATTGCCCGATTTATTCCGGCAATCCAGGGTTTGGGACCTCCACCGAGCAATACGCCCCTGGACCCCCGGAACAAGTCCGGGGGTGACGTCTTCTGTTCGGTACTACTGCATCCGGAAACGTCGGCGCACTGCGAGGATGAAGAGGGCGACGAGCGTGAGGCTGATTGCGCTGTCTAACGTTGCTAGAAGCTTTGTTGGTACGGAGATGGAGTTATCACCCCAGATGAAGAAGGGCCGTGCCGATTGGGCAACCGAAAAGCCAAAAGCCTTTTCGCAGGACTCCCAAATTTTTGGTACGAGAGTTTTACCCGGTGTGATAAGCCAGTGGTCAGTGAGACCTAGTGTTTCACCGCAGACCAGCTTCTCATCGATTTCGTCGTAGATGAATAAGGCGAAGAACGCGATCCAACACATTAGCCAGCCCAGGGGCCGAGTTGCGTTTAAGCCGTACTCAGAGAGAAGATCGTAACTCCATGAGAGTGCCCACGGAAGACAGTTTTTTGGTTCCGACAGGCCAAGACTGCTCCTCTTCGATTTTTGTTCCAGGGCCCAGAACATCGCCTCTTCTTCGTGCGCTTCTTGTTGTTTCATGGAGAGACGAAGTGTGCGATAGGCGTGAGCTGCACGATCGCTCTTTGTATCTTTGAAGCCCCCCCATTGACGGAAAGGTTGTGTCCTGATGCAAAATGCAGCCATGAAACTCTGGTGCTAGTTTGAACGTCGTGCCGTTGAAATCGGTTCGGTTCAAGAAATTGCGATTGTTGAAGATAGCTCTGGACGAAAATACAGCTTTGTCAAAGGCAATCCTTCCGGTGTTTGCGCTGGAGGGTGTGTCGTCTTTTGGTGAAGCAAAAACACTGAAATCCGCGAGGCCGTCGAACTGAGTGCTTCTGAAGTCTACGCTGCTGGAGAACTGCGCGTCGCCGAAGTCAGCAAATCCATGAAAAAACTTTGCTCCTGTGAAGAAAACGTGTGTACTCAGGAACTCAGCACCGCGGAAACTAGCGGATCCATGGAACTGGACGCCATTGAAAAAAACGTTTCCGGTGGAAAATTGCGCTCGTGTAAAATCTGCGTATCCACCGGAGAACTGTACGTGGCTGAAGCTCGCGTCTCCAGAGAATTGCGCTGCCTCAAAAAAGGCGCTTCCACCTGCAAACTGGCTATGTCTAAAATCGACCTCGGGTATTTTTTTCCGTGGAAGCTAATCTGATCGGGAAAAACAGTTCCGGTCAGGTCACATTGCTGACCCGTCTTACGCGCGGTCGATAGTCGATCAAGGATGTCTTTGTTAAATGCCTCTATTTTGTCTCGCGGCCAGTTCTGTTTTAGTTGGCCGTGGTTGGCATTTTCATTGCCGTCGTAGTCCCGCTTAAGCGTTTCGTTGGAATAGGGGAGGTGATAGCGGCAGAAAGTTAGACCCGCCAGCTCAACAAACTGGTTTCTTGTTTCTTCTTCGTAGGTGAATTGGCAGGATTCTTGGTAGCTGCGTGGATATGCAGGTGTCTTGTAGCAGCAGCTTCTTTGGTTATTGCTCATTGGCCAATGAAAACGCGATTCCACTTATGAGTCCAGAAATACGGTCCTGGACCCTCGGAACAAGTCCGGGGGTGACGGCTTTTGATTGGATTACGCTTGTGCGTGACGTGGTGTTGAAGGGAGTCACCCATAGCTCTGGTTGATGCTGGCCATCGGGGACTTGTCGATCCCGTGATTGGGGATGGGGTAGCGCAGCCCGTTCTTGGAGAGGGCGGCGAGGCCGTCGACAATCTGCGGCAGGTATTTAGGCGGCAGAGCGATCAGCATTTCATCATCCTGCACGCCGCCGAACTTGCGCTCCGCATAGCAGGGGATGGACATGGAGGGCTCGCCGGTTTTCAGCGCATTGCCCCAGCTGTCTGAGCAGGAACTCTCACCGACACAGGTGAAGGTGTATTTTTTGTAGTTCCTATATTGCAGGCCATTCATCAACGTAATCATCTGACCGGGCGTACCATAGATGAGGCAGATGTCCGGATTGTCGATGCGCCCGGAAATAAGCGGTGAGGTGACGAGCGCTTCATAATCGCCATGTGGGGCGCAGGACATTTCCCGCTGATGTTCCGCACTTCCTTCCAGGTCGCCATACCAGACACCGTGGAAGCGTTTGCCATCGAGAAATTCTTCATCCCGCGCTGTGAGGCCCACCACGGCGCCGCATTGCTGGCCCATCAGGTTTTTCATGGTGACGCCAATTGTGTAGCCGATCCAGCGGGACTGACCGACAATTTGGTCTGTCGCCATCAGTTCGCCCTCGCGCGGGCGGCGCAGTTTTGGAATGGCGTCAAGGTCTGCTTCGGTGGAGAAGCGTTTCATGGCGACCGGATTGGTGCGCAACCGCAAGTACTGGTTGAGCTTCGCCGTGAGGTCGTTGAAATCATATTCCGTTTCATCGCCCCAACAGTTTGCATTCGTTGCCATGTTTGTTCCCTCCGCTTCGTGTTTGTTTCTTTGAGAAGAGCGTGATCGGTAGGGAAGAGTGTTGCAAGGGGATTTTGGGTGGAAGTGCTTACCTCTGTTGTCATTGCCCGATTCATTCGGGCAATCCAGGGTTCCATATACGAGCATCAGCTACGTCGCCCTGGATCACCCGAACAAGTCGGGTGATGACATCTTCTATCAATGTCGCGAGCTTGGGTGCCCTACTCAATGTGTCTTGTATGACGTGTCGTCTTCAGTCTCTCTTCACACTCTGTGACTCTTGCATCACACATTGCGCTCAAGTTTGTCTTGGAGCGGATGAAACAAAAAAACATGCAGAAGTGTTGTTGACGTTGCGTGAGTGCGGGTGTACTCAAGCGCCCATGACAGTGACCACAAAATATCGGCGCCCATTTATGGGCTGGCAATCGGAGCCCTGGGGCGGGCTCCTTTGCGACTAAGCGTACCTACGCTTATCCGAAGTCACTTTCAAAGCCCCACCAGATCCTGTTGGGGCTTTTTGTATGTATGGCCCCAAAAGGTGACCCGATAACAATCGAAGGATAGTCAGATGGTTTGTTTTCAATCCCAAACGCTGAAAAACCCTGCGATTCACGTGTCTGTCGGTTCGTACGCTTAACGTCCTGCCTCACGTTTTCCGCTTCGGCTTTTCAGTGATGTAACGCGCGAGTTTCGCGCACCGGCTCTGCGACCTGTTCGTCGCGGTGAGGGGTTTCGCTCATCTTTCAGGTGAGGCGCTGTCGGTCGGCTCGATCAATAAATCTGTACAAGGAGTTTCCGTGTGTCGGGAGCGATCAATTTCGCTCGCCCTCGCGTACGGAGCATAAAGAAAATGAATATCGAACTAGAGAGAGAAACTTTGTTCAATCTGACGCACGCGCGGACTATTGCCGTGGGTGCGGCATTGTTCCTGTTCCTCGTCCACCGGTTGGGGCTCGATCCCGCGGAGGATTTGTTTGAATGGTTGCTGGTGGTGGTTCCGGCTCTCGAAATCTCCGGTGTTGCCTGGTTGTTTGCGGCACTCGGCGATCATGACAATCCGGCTGATCCCGTGAATGGTAATTGGACCGGCCTTGCATCAGCGCTTCGGTGGTTTGGCTGTGTCGTGGCGCTCAACTGGGCAGCTGCGCTCTTCATTGCCTCTACCATTGAGGCTTACGTCACGCTTGGTGGACCGACTGTCTATATGCCGGTGATGTAAGGGGGAAGGTGTTGCGTTCGCGGCGAGTACGCTGTGGTCCGTTCTCGCTCACGGCCAGACGCAATCGCGTCGGCCTCCCATTTTGGGTTTTGGGCGGGGCGGGCTGACCGCCCTGCTTGCGGTCGCAAGCTTAGGCGTTCCCTCGCTGCTCTTTTGAATCCTCAGCTACCCCCACCGGTGCATGTGTCCCCCCGCATCCCCCCATGCGCCGGACCTTCCTTCTCCCCTCCAGTTTAGGGGAGGGGGAAGGGTGGGGGCTCCTCCTGCTCACGCGCAAATGCTTTCAGCATTGCGCTCCGCTGGGGCGGGCTGACCGCCCGGCTCGCAGTCGCGAGCTTGGGCGTATCCTCCCTATTTGTTGAGAACCTTAGGCGATGCCTAGGCGCTGCAGTTCCTGACGGATTGCATTTTTGCGGGTTGCGTCTGACGGATGGGTCGACATGAACTCCGGCGGTGACGAGCCTGTTCGCTGCGATGACATGTTGTCCCAGAAAGCGACGGCCTGGCGAGCGTCATATCCCGCGCGGTGCATATAGTTCACGCCCAGCCGGTCTGCTTCCAGCTCGTGCCGGCGGGAATAGGGTAGCAGGATGCCGAATTGGACCCCGAGGCCCAGAATGCCCGCAATCTGTGCGCCACCCCTTACATCGCCGGCTTCCAGAGCGACGGCCGCAGCCGTGGTCACCACACCAGCGGCCACCTGCTGGCTATAGCGTTCTGCGGCGTGCTTGCCGGTCACGTGGCCCACTTCATGGCCCATAACGGTTGCCAGATGGTGGTCATTTTTCATGCGTTTGAAGATGCCCTTGTAGAAACCAACCTTTCCGCCGGGCAGAACAAAGGCGTTTGCCTGGTCGTCATCAAAGACGGTGAATTCCCATGGCTGGTTTTGCAGGCCCGCTGTCTGCACGATCCTGTTGCCGACGGTGTTGAGGCGACGGTTCAGCGTGCGGTCTTTGGAGATTTTTGTTTGCCGCTTCAATTGTGTCCAGGAAGATGCTGCCATCTGGGCAATCTGTCCTTCAGAAACCAGCAGCAGCTGGTCGCGGCCAATCGCCTGATTGCGCGCACAGCCTGCAACGGCCACGATGGAGCCAGCAGCCAGGCCCTGAACCAACTTACGTCGGCTGATGACGATCGGGTCCTGATCAAGAAACTTAATGGTCATTCTACTTCCCCTATGTGACGCACCCCTAGAAGCTTCTGTTTACTCTACCCAAAGCCCCCTGCAAGCCCAAGTGGGCTGTCACATTTTCTTCTTTAAAATAATTCTAAACTACCTTGTATGACGATGTGAGATAGCCTATATTTGGATCAATCAAGGAGGTTTCTCATGCAGATTGATATTGGAATTCCCGAAGCGGAGCGCGCGAAGATCGCTGAAGGCCTGACCCGTGTTTTGGCAGACACCTACACACTTTACCTGAAGACCCATAACTACCACTGGAATATGACGGGTCCGATGTTCAATACGCTCCACACCATGTTTGAGGTTCAATATAATGAGCTCTGGATGGCTGTTGATGAGATCGCAGAACGCATCCGGTCACTGGGTGAATATGCGCCCGGCAGCTATGCGGCTTATGCCGACCTCACCTCGATTGAAGAAGATGCTGGTGTGCCAAAGGCAGAGGCGATGCTGGCCAATCTTGTAAAGGGTCATGAGGCGGTTGCCCGCACAGCACGCGCCGTGTTCCCACTGGCGGAAGAGGCGAGCGACGAACCCACTGCGGACCTTCTGACCCAGCGGATGCAGGCATCTGAAAAGACTGCTTGGATGCTGCGCTCAATGCTAGAGACCTAATCGGGTTAGTGGACCAAAGACGTTCACGAAAACGCGAGCAGAATTGGGGGCAGGTCGCTTTAAGGTGACTTGCCCCTGTTGCATTTTGTGTCAATTCTATTGGTGCACGAATAGGAGAAAGAGATGCTCGTCAAGAAGACCCGCCCTTGGGAATTATCTGAAAACCAGGCCACGTCTGAGCATATTTTCTTCAATCGACGGAAGTTTCTGAAAACCAGCGGGCTCCTCGCTGCAGGTGTCGGTTCCGGGCTTCTCGCGGCCTGCGAGGATGGGGCAGAGGCAGATACGGGACGTGCACTTTCCCTTGATCCCAATGCGTCCAAATATCCCGCCGCCCGGAATCCCAACTTCACACTGACGCGAGAGATCACCCGGGAAGACGTGTCGTCGCGCTATAATAATTTCTACGAGTTTGGCAGCCACAAACGCATTTCGAGCGCTGCGCAGGACCTGGAGATCCGCCCCTGGCAGGTGGTGATCGATGGCGATGTTGCAGAGCCTTTGACGCTCGACTGTGATGAGCTGATCAAAGCCATGCCGCTGGAAGAACGGCTTTATCGGCACAGGTGCGTGGAAGCCTGGGCGATGGCAGTTCCCTGGACCGGCTTTCCTTTCTCTGAACTTGTGAAACTCGCCAACATTAAATCTGGTGTGCGCTATGTGCGGATGGAAACCTTCATGAACCCGGACGTTGCCAGCGGGCAGAACCAGTTCTGGTATCCCTGGCCCTATGTGGAAGGGCTGACGCTTGATGAGGCCACAAATGATCTCGCCTTCCTTGTGACGGGTGTTTACGGCAAACCGCTGCCAAAGCAGTTTGGCGCGCCCCTGCGTCTGGCGGTGCCGTGGAAATATGGCTTCAAGTCCATTAAGTCGATTGTGCGCTTTACATTCACGGCTAAGCGCCCTGTCAGTTTCTGGGAAGAGATCAACGCGGCGGAATATGGCTTCTGGGCGAATGTGAACCCGGACGTGGCGCATCCCCGCTGGAGCCAGGCGACTGAGGAGTTGCTTGGAACCGGAACGCGGGTGCCAACGCAGCTTTTCAATGGATATGCAGAGCAGGTCGCCCACCTCTATGCGGGCAATAACCAACCTCTCTATCGCTAGCTGCTGCCTGTTCCTTTACCAGGCTTTCACCACCAGGACGTCACAGGGTGGGTTGTTGAGAAAGCTCTCGGCAATGCTGCCTAGCAGCGCATGGGTGAGTCCCACGCGGCCATGGGTGCCGAGCACCAGGAGATCAGGCTGCAGCCTCTCTACCTCCGATCTAATGACGGATTGGGTTTCTCCCTGCTTGACGATTTTGTGGAAGGGAATGTCTGGCCGCGCGCTGGTTGTCGCTGAGCCGATGAGGGTTTCCATCTCGTCCTCAATCATCTGGGTTAGAGTCCGTTCGTGTTCTTCCTTATAGGCATTTCGGGTTTCGCGACCCCGCTGGAAGCCGCCGAAGGGCACGTGGTAAGAATGGATGGCATTGAACTCAGCGTCAGGTGCAAGCGAGAGCGCCTGACGAATGGCGATGCGGGAGAAGGCTGAAAAGTCGACCGCAATGGCGACTTTTTTGTAGGTGCTATCTGTTCTGTTGGGAACCACCAGGACAGGTTGCTGTCCTTTGCGAATGACACGCTCCATTGTGGTGCCTGCAATCGGTTTGTTGCCGGCTTCATTTCTATGAATGCCCATGACAATCAGATCGGCGGCAATCTTGTCCGCATGATCCAGAATATCGCGATAGTCTTTACCGGCAATGGCATCAATGGCTGGCTCCAGCGCCTTTGCTCCGTCGACCCTGTCGAGGCTGCTCTGGATTTCTTTAAGTGTGGCGTCTCGCACTCGATCCTGCACCGACGAGGGCAGGTCTTCGTCGATTATGTTGAGGATCACCAAGCGCGCCTCGTGCTGGTTCGCGAGGTTCACTGCGCGTTCAAGGGCTCTGTCGGACCGCGCCGATAGATCAGTCGCCATCAATATGGTCTTGGGGGCTTTGAACGCCGCCGCAGCGGTGTCGGCGGGACTGTCGTCTGTTCGGGCGCTTGGGGGCATTTGCTACCTGTCTGTTCAATGCTGAAGGGACGCGTTGTCTCCTGTCCTACAGATAAGTGCCAACACATGTCTTTTCAACGATTCTGAGAGGGGTTGACGTATGTTGATTATTGTTTAGATACTTTGGTGTGCATGGCAGTAGCGGGCGAGGGGATAATGTTGAGCAAGCCATTTATGACAACGCAGGACGTAGCAGAACTGCTGAAGGTTCGTGAGCCGACGGTGCGGTCTTGGATTCGACAGGAGGAGCTGCGGGCGGTGAAGATCGGTCGGGAGTTTCGGGTGGCGGTGAAAGATCTGGAAGCTTTTGTCAATGAACATGCGACCCGTGCGCCCAGCTGGCAGGCCTGATTTGTCGGTAAAGGTTCGTCACAGAAAGTGACTGGTCGACCGAGCGCGCATGCCTATGCTGCGGCCCATGAAAAAATCTTCTCTTGTTATATTCGATTGCGATGGCGTGCTGGTGGATACGGAACAGGCCGCCAATAAGTCTCTCACTGAGCGGCTGAACCTTTTGGGATGGGACATTTCCTATGAGGCTTGCCGTCGACGGTTTGTCGGCAAATCTCTGAAGAGTGTGCAGGCTGAAGTTGAGGTGGAGCTGGGCAGAAATCTGGCGGCTGATTGGGATGTGACAATCGAGCGTGAAGAAATCGAAGTGTTTCGCCATACTACTGAGGCAATTGTCGGTGTTGAAGCACAGGTAATGAGGCTTCGCGACCTAGGCATTCCATATTGTGTTGCGTCTTCAGGTCGGATTGAAAAAATGCACGCAACGCTTGGGTCGGCGGGACTATTGCCGGTGCTGAAGGATGTGCTTTTTAGTGCAACGATGGTGAAAAACGGAAAGCCCGCGCCTGACCTCTTCCTTCATGCGGCGAGTGCTATGGGGTACGCCCCGGAAACCTGCATCGTGATTGAGGACAGTCGTCCAGGTGTTGAAGCTGGTGTTGCTGCAGGCATGCGGGTGCTTGGCTATGCGGGCGACCCGCTGACAGACAGAGCTGCCCTTGAGACAGCTGGTGCAACCGTTTTTGAGAATATGCGACACCTTCCTAAACTTCTCGATTTGTCATAGTCCCGGCGTTACTCTTTACCGGTGATGGCAGCGAAAGGAACTTGGAGGTATGAGTCAACAAGAACGTAATAAGGCACTTGTCCGACAGTTGACTGAATATATCTGGAACCAAGCCGACCTTGCGAAAATCCCTGACTACTATGCTGACGACTATGAAGCCGACTATCGACCCTATGCGCCGGTTCGCCGTGGCCATGAGGCGATGCAGGGAATGGTGGAGAGGGCGCATGCTGCCTTCTCCAATTATCGTGAAGAGTTGAAGGATGTGCTCGCAGACGGCGACAAGGTGGTCGCACGGTTTACAGTGAGCGGAGAGCAAACTGGAAAATGGGGAGCCATCCCTCCAACGGGAAAATCCGTCGCTTTTGACGAAATCGTGGTGCTTACCCTCAAGGATGGGAAAGTTACGCACCAATCCGGTGTGGCTGACAATGTGGCGGCATTGCATCAACTTGGTTTGATCCCCATGCCAGGTGATGCGAAGACCTGATGCTACCAGTCCTGATACCAGGGAATGTCTGCGTCCAGGTCGATCCGTTCATTCACTGGATAGCGCGTTGGGAAAAAACCTGTGCCTGAGATGTCGCCGTCGCGCACTGCTTCCAGCGTGTCACGGAGCGCCACTATGTCTCTCATTTCCAACACGGGTGTGCCTGTGATGTTCATGCGGTGTGCTGTGTAAAGCTTGGTCTCGCGGGGCAGGGTGAGGAGAAGGTTTTCTGCAACCTTCAGATAATCGCTCAGAGATGAGTTTGGGAGGAACGCGTAGAGCGGCCCCTCATAGATATAGTCGCCTGTGAAGAATTGGTTGTTTGCTTCATCCCAGATCGAAATGGACTCGTCTGTATGGCCCGGTGTGAAGACGACCCTTATGGTTCTGTCGCCAAGGTCAATTGTCTCGCCGTCTGAGAGCCATTTAGTGATTTTCCAACTTGGAATGTCGTGCCCTTCAGCAGACCCCAGATATTGCGTGTGCGTCGGCGAGAAAATGTCGCCGTACATCTGCGCCCGTCTTTGGGGCGTATCTAGAAGCGCGATCTGGTCAAAACGTTCCAGATTGCCAACATGGTCATAGTGAAGGTGCGAGGGAACAGCGAGGACAGGCTTATCGGTGAGACTTTCGACGACGGGCAGAATGTTCGCAGATGGATATCCAATATCAAAGAGGATGGCGCGGTCTCGTCCTTCAATGAGATAGGAAAAGACGGGGCCACTGGCTCTGGGCTCTCCGATTACATGGGTACGCTCATCGATGGTGTCGATCGTATAATAGTCGTCAAACCATCGTTCAGAGGCTGATAGTTCTCTTTTCTCGAGCAGGGGTGGTGGACTGTCCGCGGATAGAGCGGCAACAGCGAGATCAAATCGAAAGTGGAGCAGGCCTGCGCCGATAGCGATAAGTCCAATGGCTGAAATGAGCAAAATACGTAGCATGGCTGTGTCCCCCGACCTTTGGCCCACGACATCCTATCACTATGGGCGTTTGCCTTCCACGCGCTGAAACAAATTGGGTCCTGGCTGTCACAAAGCGCTGGTCTCTCTCGTCTAAGCAGCAACAACCTGTTGTGTAAGATGGAGAAAACACATGTCTGGAGCAAATCGAGTTACGCTTGTGAAAACGGTTCCTGATGCGCTTGGCGCTTTTGGCAGCGTTGAAACCATGTTTGAGAACTGTCCTGTTGACCCCCTGTTGCGACATCTTGTGAAGCTTCGTATCTCGCAGATTAATGGCTGTGCCTATTGTGTGAACATGCATACAGGCGAAGCGCGGGAAGATAATGAGACAGAAGCGCGGCTGGATCATCTGGTGGTTTGGCGTAACACGGATCTGTTTACGGCGGCAGAAAAAGCAGCGCTTGCATGGGGCGAGGCGCTCACCGTTCAGGGCAGCGGCGCGGATCTCGCGCAGTTGCACGCCGGTCTGCTTGACCATTTTTCGCAAGAGCAGATTGACTATCTGACGCTTATCATTGTGATGATCAACACCTGGAACCGGCTGCAGGTGTCTAACCATAATGCGTCATTCTAATTGACTGGAGCAGGGGCGATGCGACGCACATTACGGGCTGCAATGGTGACGGGTGCTGTTCTCGTGGCGCTGGTGGGTGCGTTCTATGTGTTTCGAACGCCCCTGCTCCTTAAAGCCATTGAGCTCGTTGGTGCGCCGCCGCTTGCCGCGCAAGAGGCGGTGGTGCTTGGCGAAGAAGAGATCTGGGCGGACGATTTTTATACCGTCGAACGGTTGGACGCCCAGACATATGCGATCAGCGAACCGCGCTATTTTCGTGACGTCTATTCCTACCTGATTGTCGGTGACCGGGAAGCCTTGCTTATCGATAGTGGGTCACCGCTCCGGGACATCAGCACCATCGTTGCGCAGCTTACAGAGAAGCCGGTCAGTGTGATCGCCACGCATCTTCATTTCGATCATGTCGGTAACCACACGCGGTTTGAGAAAGTTCTAATGCCTGATCTTGCAGATTTGCGTGCGCGGACGCGTGACAGCAAATTTGTGCCTGAGACCCTGGAGCATCTGGGCAAGGTGGAGGGATATGCCGTCCCTGGTTGGGATGTGGGCGGCTGGTGGTCTGTGGACAGGGAGCTTGATCTGGGCGGGCGGGTGTTGACACTGCTTGCCACGCCCGGTCACACGCCCGACTCGATTTCGATATGGGATCGGTCCAGACATCGCCTCTTCATGGGGGATTATGCGGGGGACGGGGAGATTTATGCTTTCCTGCCAAATTCCAGTCTGGGCGCCTATCTCGAAACAACAGAACGTCTGTTGTCGGACCTGCCGCCTGAAACATTTTTGTTTGCTGCCCATGGCGGCGCCGACAGCAAAGCAGCGCCCGGTGTGGGTGTGCAGAATCTCGTGGATCTCCGCGATGGTCTTCGCGCCATGCGCGACGGGCGTCTTGCTGGATCAGGATTCTGGCCGCGTGCCTATCCGCTCAATGGCAATACCCACGTGCTGGCGGATTGGGCTGGACCAGGTGGCTCCAGCTGGGACTTCGACTAGTCCGAAAAGGACCGGCAGCTTGCGCTGCAGAGCAACTTGACCATTGTCGTCATCGTCCTTTCGCCCTACCTTCTGGGGAAAGGTAGTGTGTATGGATATTTTCCTTCTTGGTCTCGGTCTAGTGCTGTTGTTTTTGGGTGGTGAAGCAATCCTTCGCGGGAGTATTGCTGTTGCCCACAGATTTCATCTTTCAACCTTGTTTGTCAGCATGGTGATTGTCGGGTTTGGGACATCGCTTCCTGAACTGATGGTCTCTTTGACGGCGGCGATGGGCGGTGTGCCCGACATCGCGCTTGGCAATGTTGTTGGGTCCAACATCGCTAATATTCTTCTTATTCTGGGTTTTGCCGCGATCCTGGCTCCTGTCGCCTGCAGCGGGCCTGAGGTTAAGCGAGACGCTTTGGCGGTGCTGATCGCGAGCATTGTGCTGGTTGGTCTGTCGTTCAGCGGTGTTGTAGATCGTTCCGCCGGGGCCGTCATGGTGGCGGCCCTTGTCACCTATCTCACGTTTGCCTTCCTTGTTGAGCGTCGCAACAGCAAAAACGGGAAGGAGATCTTGCAGCGGGTTGAACGTGATATCAGCGCGTCACGGATTGCTCTTTCAACGGCCATTCTGTTCTGCCTGGCCGGCCTCCTGTTTCTGGCTGGCGGTGCCTATGCCCTTGTTGAGGGGGCAACCTCGCTTGCGAGACTGCTTGGCGTGTCGGACGCCATCATCGGGCTGACGCTTGTGGCGATTGGGACATCATTGCCGGAGCTTGCCACTGTCATTGTTGCGGCCTATCGGCGCCATGCGGACGTGGTGATGGGCAATGTTCTGGGCAGCAACCTGTTTAATGTGCTCGGCATTCTGGGCACAACTGCCATCGTGACACCTATGCCCATTGCTGGTCGCATTGCAGACATTGACGTTTGGATTGTTCTCGGTGTTGCACTTTTGCTGGCACCGCTGGTGTGGCGGCGTCCCTCCATCGGGCGGGCAGAGGGTTTTGTCTTTCTCTCGCTCTATGTGCTCTACACCGCCTGGGTCTATTCCGTCGACATCATCTGAGGCAGGCGCGCTGAAATTGGTAGCCTATTCAGCCGCCTCAGCGATGGACTCCTTTGCCGCAAGGTATTTTTCCGCCTCAAGAGCAGCCATGCAGCCCATGCCTGCGGCTGTCACAGCCTGGCGATAAATATCGTCTGTCACGTCACCGGCGGCATAGACACCCGGAATGGAGGTCGCGGTGCTGTCTGGTGCTGTGATCAGGTATCCGCCTTGTTTGGTGTCCAGCTGATCAACGAACAATTCAGTTGATGGCGCATGACCAATCGCGATGAAGACACCGTCCGCATTGATTGTGCTCTCTTCGCCGGTTTTGATGTTGCGCACTTTCGCGCCTGTGACGCCAAGCGGGTCAGTGTCGCCGACGATTTCGTCAACAACCGTATCCCAGACGACTTCAATCTTGTCGTTCTTTGACAGGCGATCAGCCAGGATTTTTTCGCAGCGGAATTCGTTCCGGCGATGGACGACGGTTACTTTGCTTGCGAAATTGGTGAGGAAGAGGGCTTCTTCCACGGCTGTGTTGCCGCCACCGACCACGATCACTTCTTTGCCGCGATAGAAAAAGCCATCGCAGGTGGCACACGCCGAAACGCCAAAGCCCTGGAACTTTTCTTCTGACGGCAGACCCAGCCATTTGGCCTGCGCGCCGGTCGAGATGATGAGGGCGTCGGTTGTGTAAATGTCGCCGCTGTCGCCGACCATACGGATGGGGGTGGCCTTCAGGTCGACCTCAGTGATGGTGTCGGACACGATACTGGTGCCGACATTGCGGGCCTGACCTTCCATCTGTTCCATCAACCAGGGGCCCTGAATTTCTTCAGCGAAACCTGGATAGTTTTCCACTTCCGTGGTGATGGTGAGCTGACCACCGGGCTGGATGCCCTGAATGATTGTCGGTTCCAGCATCGCGCGCGCGGCATAGATGGCGGCTGTGTAGCCTGCAGGGCCTGAGCCGATAATGGTCACTTTGGAATGATGCTGGTTTGACATGGGTATGTACTCGGTTGATTTTTTTCGTCTGAGAATCGGCGTTTGAGGCAGTTTACTACCTGGGCAGGGCCTCAATATAGGGACTCCTGACGTTGACCAAAAGGGGGCCAAAAGGGGTCAAAAAGGCCTATCGCGAAGGTGTGATCGCGATAGGCCGGAGCGTAGCGATTAAAGCGCTTCTGCGTGCTCACCCAGATATTTCGCGACGCCGTCTGCGTCCGCCTTCATGCCTTCATCGCCTTTGTTCCAGCCTGCCGGGCAGACATCGCCATGCTCTTCGTGGAACTGGAGAGCGTCAAGGGTGCGGATTGCTTCGTCCACGTTCCGGCCGATGGGCAGGTCATTGACTAGCTGATGGCGGACAACGCCTTCCTTGTCGATGAGGAAAGTGCCGCGGAGTGCCACACCATCTTCCTGGATCAGGACGTCATAATCCCGCGCAATCTGCTTGGTGATGTCGGCCACCATAGGAAACTGGACCGGGCCGAGGCCCCCCTCGTTTGGCGAGGTATTCCGCCAGGCAAAGTGGCTGTATTGGCTGTCGACTGAAACAGCGATCACCTTGGTGTTGCGCTCTTCAAAAGCAGGAACCCGGTTTGAGAAAGCTAGGATTTCCGAGGGGCAGACAAAGGTGAAGTCGAGCGGATAGAAGAAGATCACGCCATAATGGCCCTTCAGGTGCTCAGTGAGGTTGAAGTCATCAACGATGTCGCCGTCGGCGAGAACAGCAGCTGCAGTAAAATCGGGGGCGGGTTTGCCGACCAATACGCTCATAAAGGGAACTCCTAGTTTGGAATTAATCTAACTTCTGGTGTGCTAGTTAGACTTATTCCAAACTGATTTCAAGGCGAGTCGGGCGGAATTCCTCCCTTTTTTCAAGGCCGTGTCACTTTGTCCCGATTTTTTGGGTCCCGGTATTTTGGGTCCCGGTATTTTGGGTCCCGGTATTTTGGGTCCCGGTATTTTGGGTCCCGATTATCTCGCTTTCGACTTTGTTGCCGCAGGTTTTGCAAATGAGGTCGGCGATATCGGTCAGATCCTCCCTCGCAAGGATGGGGCAGAGGCAATCGGGAATGGGCGTTCCCGATGGAGCAATCACGGCGATGATGGTCGGATCGCTCAGCGCCAGAAGCTCTGTTTCCGTGTCACGCCAGACTTCGATCTTCGGGTGGTGACCCGATTTGAAGCCTTCTGCCAGAATGATGTCGGCGTTGGCCATCCGCGCCACCAGGTCGGGTAGCAACGGCTGCGTCTCGTTTTTCAGCTCGCGCATGAGCGCCCACCGCGTGTCCGAGGCGACCATCACTTCTCTGGCGCCAGCTTCTCGATGTTTGAAACTGTCTTTGCCGGGCTTGTCTATGTCGAAGGCGTGATGGGCGTGTTTCACGGTGGAGACGGTCAGTCCCTTCGCCGTCAAATGTGTCACCAGCTCCACCACCAGCGTGGTCTTGCCGCTGTTCTGCCAGCCGATGATCCCGACCACTTTGTTCATGTCAGCCATTGGCGTGCCGCAGCCTTTGTTCAAGTTGGGTCAGATCATCTTGAGTATTGATATTGACGAATGAGCCTTCAAGCACGTCTGCTCTGGCTTCGATTATATCCGCCTGCAGTTGTTTTAGTGCCGCGTGGAGGGATAGATCTTCTTCCTTGATAAGTATCTCTTCGATGGCGGCACGTACGCTTGTCGGCCAAAGCGCGCAGCCGGTTTGCCAGCGCCCGTCAACGGTCAGCACCATGGGTATGTTGTTGGTGTTGTGCGTAAGAAGGGCGACGAGGTTTTTCGGCAAGAGAGGGACATCACACGGCGCGGTGACAAGCCAGGTGACATCAGGAAGATTTGCGGCCCATGTGAGGCCAGCGAACAGCCCGGCCAACGGGCCCTTGCCTGAATGCGCACCATCATCGAGGCAGGCGGCGTCATTCAGGGTTACTGGCCCTGCGACGGCAAGTGCGCAGACCTGCGGTTCAAGTCTTGCGTTGACATGATCTATGAGGCGTTGGCCCTGGAGCAGGGCTGTTGCCTTGTCGGCCCCAAAGCGGCTGCTTTCACCGCCTGCATAGACAAGCCCGGCGACTGATTTCATTTTTGATCGACCTCACGGGCATAGGCCCGCAGCTGATCAAGGACGATCTCTTCATGATCAAGCGCTGCCCCATCCGGGTTGGTGGCACGCCCAAGAGCTAAGCCAAACATGGTCTCAACTGCCAGTCGATAGAAGGCGCCTGCTTTCCTGTCCGAGCCAAATCGCTTAAAGAGCCGGTTGTTCTTCGATGGCGTGAATATTTCCTTGTAGCGTTCAATGGCTGGTTGGATGTCGGCTGTCGATTCCGGGTCATTGCGAGAGGCAAGCCAGATTTCGATGACGGCCTTGAATTCACGCTGGCTGACACGGGACCAGGCCCAGGTAATCCATTGTTCAATGGTTGTGTCTGTCTCACTTGGGTGCGACTCGAGGAGCAGTCGGTCATATGTGTCGCTCAGCGCTTCGGCAATCAGCGCGGGTAGGCTCTCAAAATGATGGAAGAGGGCGCCTCTGGTGACGCCAGCCCTTGCGCATACTTCAACAGCTGTCGTGCGGGCATATCCTTTGTCGATCAGGGACTGGATGGTCGCTGCGATCAGCTTTTTCCGCATTTCAGTCGTGCGGTCTGATTGGGTGCGGGCTGGTGCGGATGTTGTGGCCATTTCGGTCTTGAACTCTGTGTCGTGGTTCTTTATCGTATCTTACATACATTCACGTATGTATGTAAATGGCGTTTCCGAACCAGGGAGGAAAAAATGCCAGCACCTGTTCCCTTCGACCCCCAAGAGATTGTCGATGCGAAGTATGAAGAGCGTCCAACCCGGGAAGGCGTGACGACCAAGCGGTTGATTTGCGCCGCATGCGACATCGCCTGCAGCGTTGTAGGAGAGGTTCAAAAGGGACGAGTGACGAAAGTCCGTTCATCGGACAATCCCATCTTCAAAGATAATATCTGCATGAAGGGCATTGTGGCCCCCAAGGGTCTCGCACACCCGAACCGTATCCTTCATCCGCTGAAGCGGGTTGGCGAGCGCGGCTCTGGCAAGTTCGAGCAGGTCACGTGGGAGGAGGCGATGAGCGATATTGGCTCCCGCCTTAAAAAAGTCATTGCGGAGCACGGGCCTGAAGCCTGGGCTGTGGCGACCAGCCAATGGAACACCTCGACTGATCACGGGCTCGGCCGGCGCGTGATGAACCACGTGGGATCGCCCAACTGGATCAGTGGTGTGGCTTTGTGCGCGGGGAATACAGCGGCGGTTAATCGCTTTACCTATGGCTGGTTCCCGTTTGGAGATTTCAGTAACACGAACTGCATCGTGCTTATGGGGCACAATCCACGGCGCCATAGCTGGACGCCGCTTTATAACAGCATCCGCTCAGCGCAGGCGCGGGGCGCGAAGCTTATCGTCATGGATCCACGGCGCAGTTCGAGCGCCGAGCGGGCCGACATCTGGTTGCCGCTGAAAGCAGGCAGTGACGCAGCGATGATGTTTGGCTGGCTCAAAGTCATCATTGATGAAGAGCTATATGACAAAGAGTTTGTCGACAACTGGACCCTTGGGTTTGAAGAACTCAAAGAGCGGGTGAACGAATACCCGCTGGACCGGGTTGCTGAGCTTACCGGTTGTGATCCTGAAATGATCGCGGAAGCCGCGCGCGTCTATGCGACCAGCGGCCCCTCCATCATACCGTGGACACCCATCACAGACATGCAGCGGAACAGCACATCGGGCATTCGTCTTCAGACGATCCTGCGCTCCATCTGCGGCTATGTGGATGTTCCCGGTGGTGAATTGCTGCAGGGTTTTAATCCGGACATTGTGAATGAGTCGACCATTGAGATGCACCATGTGCTCTCTGACGAACAGAAGATGAAACAGCTGGGATCGAAAGATCATCCGGCCTTTACCTATCGTGGTCAGCTGGCGTTTCGCGAACCTACCAAGCGTGTTTATGGTCAGGAATATGCAAACCTCGTGACGGGCTGTCATATGGCAACGCCGTCAGAGACCTTCCGCGCCATGGCCGGAGAGGGGGAGTATCCTGTTAAAGCGTTCTTCTTCCTGGGCAATAATCCGTTGATGAGCTACGCCAACATGCCGCTCATTCACAAGGCGATGATGAACCAGGACCTGATCGTGTCGCACGAACAGTTCATGACGCCGTCCGCGCAACTGGCGGACTACATCCTGCCCGCAGATAGCTGGCTCGAACGGCCCTGGATCCACGATATGTTCGGATGGATGTCCACCATCCGGTTCTCTGAAAAGGCGATGGATCCTCCAGGCGAATGCAAGAGCACTTTTGAGTTCTGGAAGCAGGTTGCCGGTGCGCTAGACATGCCAGAGGTTGTTCCGTGGGACACAATTGAAGACTTTTACGATTACCGGGTTGCGGCAACGGGGAAGAGTTTTGCCGACCTGATTTCAGACACGGAAGTCTATTTCAAAAAGCCCGCCTTCAAGACCTATGAGAAGACCGGGTTTGCGACGCCAAGCGGGAAAGTAGAGCTTAAATCGTCTCTGCTTGAGGAGCTTGGGTTTGATCCGCTGCCTTATTTCCGGGAAGACCCGCCGCATGACGAAAACTTTCCGCTGAAGATGTTCACAGGCGTGCGCGAAGATCCGTTCTTCCAAACAGGGCATCGTCATATCCCTGAAATGCGCGCGCGATGTCCTGAACCACAGATTTATCTGAATGAGAAAACAGCGAAAGCTGCAGGTGTGTCTGAAGGCGACTGGGTGACCGTTGAAAATCAATTAGGCAGCATCAAAGCCCTTCTCGCCATTAAAGACGCAATGCCGGATGATCTGGTGCGCGTGCCCCATGGCTGGTGGAAACCGGAAATGGAACAGGGCAATGGGTCCTTGAGCGGTGCCTGGGACTATAGCGACGCACAGCTTTGCCGTGATGATCCCGACTATCTAGATCTCGAGCAGGGTATTCCCCACCTCAAGGGCATTCCTTGTCGGGTCGTGCCATTTAGATCTGACGCATCTGTTGAGGCCGACGTCAAAGCTCAACATATGGAGCCAGCGGAATGAGCGACGCGCAGAAGAGTATTCGCAAGAAGGAGCGGTCTACGCGTCTCGCCATCTGGATGGCGGCGCGGAGCTCGCGCAACAGGACGTTCCTCGACAGGATGTGCCGGAAGATGATCGTGAAGGCCACCGCCGTCGATCCCGCGAAGGATTTTATGCGGGATGAGTTTGTCGATAATGATCAGGGATTTGATCCCGACGAGCTTGATCGCTACCAGCGGGGCGAGAAGGTGATTGCCAGCCAATAGCTGTGCTGACCTTGCCCTGATTACTGGTGCTTATTGTCCGAAGCTAGGCATGCCTGTTGCCAGCAAGGCTTCCAGATCGTGGGAGACAACAACGTCGATATCGTCGTGGGTGTCGAGCCCAGTGAGCCACAGCCGCAGATCCTCCGTGCGTCCTGTATTTTCCGGCACGAAGATACCGGAATAGAGGAAGCCTTTGCCTTTATTGTTCACCAGGTCGGCTTTTGTGTTGGTTGTGTCGCCAGAGAAGAGCCACAGATGACCTTTGAGCCCAACTGCGAAGAGCGTGGATCCAGGTGTATGTCCGCCGAGTGCTATGAGCCCCAGACCTGGGAAGGCGTCATTTGTCAGAACCTCTCTACCGTCCAGCGTGCCTCGTGATAGGCAGGACTTTTCCACGATCTCGGCTCCTTCGACCGTGTTGAAATTATGTGCGTCGCGCTGATCGTTGGTTTGCAGAAGATCGGTGCCCGTACCCCTGGCGTCGCAGAAGGATGTCGTGCCTTGGGTATGGTCAATGTGGAGATGGGTGAAGCCGATGCCTTTTACCCGCTCGAGCTCGCTTCCCAACTGTTCGCCCAGGGTCCCGAAGAATTGCGCTTCGCCGCCGCCGCTGATGCCAGCCATCAGTTCTGCAAAGTCGGCAGCACCTGCTTCATCCATGCCGACGTCAATGGCGAACAGATTGCCATTGGCCCATTCGACCAGAAAGGTGGTGTGGGCCAGTTGGCGCCCGCGCACATCCTGGCTTGCGGTCAGAAGGTAGTGCACGGCGATTGGGCCGTCCTGCGCCGTCATCAGATCACGTAGGGCCTGTTCGTTCGGGAGATCGGGCTCGATACCCTGAGTCTGTAGATGAGGTGGCACAAGGAATATCGCGAGGCCGAGTAGGACGAGGACGAAAATTCCGAGGATAATTTGAACAAAAAGGCGCATGACTGACTCCCGACCAACTTTGAGAGCGGTACCCTCGCCAGAAGCATCGGTTGAGTCAATCGATCAGATGTTGGCAGATGTTCAGTTTCTAGAACCCGAACATGTGGTCCAGGCAGAAGCTGGTATCCCCATTTATCAGTCCGTGGAAACCGAAGAGGCGGCACGTGGTGTCGCGCACGATAATGTAGCCAAGATCGTTGCCCTTTACGGACACGCGAGACCGCTCTTCCGCATCAAAGAGTTCATGATAGCGCCAGAAACGCGAGCCACCACAATTGATCTGAATGCGCTTTTCAGCCACCGGTTCGCCTTCTGCATTATGCAGGATAAGGCGTGTGTCTGACTTTTCATGCCAGGGTGTGGAGGCTGGGTAGACCAGGTGACACAGCGTGTCCTTTGGATCATCGCCCAGGCGTAGAAACAACCGGGTCGTCAGGCCAGGCGGCTTGCCAATGTAGGATTGCGGCTCGTCTTTATAGATGATTGCCGTGTTGTAAATATGCGCACCGAAGATCGTCTCCGCGCGGTGGCCAGATGACTTTTGCTCATAGCGGCCGAGTGCATGAAGCCAGCCATTTGCCTCCCCACCTTCACGGAAATCATAGAGGAATTCGGCATGGCCGTGGCCTGACGGTAGCTTCGCGCTTTCCTCTTTGAGCCAGGCATCAATATCGATCGCCATGTGATCGCGGCGTTGGATACGGCCCAGATATTTTGAGGCAATAGTTGAACCATCTGCGTCCATCAATTCGATCCGCAGCGGCATCTCCTGCTCTGAGCGCGCCATCGGCGTGGGCAATAGTGTGGAGTTGAACCGGTCGGTCGGTAGTACGGGCAAGGGCATGATGTAGCCTTTGCCCATTGTTGCCTCGAGACCTGGAATTTCCGGATTTGGTTCGAGGTCTGTGCGTTCGACATTTGCGTGCGCAATGCGTCGTTGACCGGTCTTGGTGCGCACCACTTCATAGCGGGGGCGCACAAAATAGCGCCCGGCTACTGTTTCAATCTGATCAGGAAATTTTGCCTGTGGCAGCATCTCGCTCACGTTCAGAACTTTTGTTCCGAAGGGAGGGATGTCCTCTTCGTGCCAGGCAATGTCTTGAGCGCCGACGATGTTGAAGCCAACTGACTTTGGCGGGATCGGCATGGGATGCGAGTTCTGCACGATCAGTGTGAGTTCTTCGTCTTCTTCACCGGCAGGCATGCCAGCATAGAAGTCTGCAGGCCATGCATTGGCGTCGTGGCTGCAGGTCAGGCTCTTGCCATTGTCACCATAGACGTCCATGGCATATTTGACCACATCATGTCCGGCTATGCGGATGGCGTGAATGAAGAGAGAGCCCTGAAAGTCATCCAAGTTGAATTTTTTGCGGACCGTTTCGCTATTGATTGCGTAGGGACATCCGGCTGCAGGCAGATCTTCTTCCCATGAGACGAGCACATCGCCTGCTTCATCGAACAGGCAGAGCCAGAGCTTTGGATCTGTCGCGCCATGGGTCGCCCAATAATTGGCGCTGGCAATGGTTGTGTGAAGTCCGTCCGATCCGTTCGCGCCTTTTCGGTCACGCAAGAAAGCAAAGTTGGTCGCGAAATTCATCGGATCGAGATAGTTGCGCTGGTTGGTCAACATCTCATCAGGAATGCGCATGTCATCGAGGGTAACGATGGTCGCGTCTTTGGGAAAACAATGCGCGATCGGCCCAATCACTTTCTGCGCGTCAAAGAGGAGCACCAGAACTGCACGGGCTTCTGATTTTGCACAGGCTGAAACTGATTGCGCGTCGTGACCCAGAAACGGCTGCCCCAGATCTTCGACCCGCTGAACGTAATAGCCTTCAATGTCGACCTTGGAGAGATCGTAGTAGGAATGAAAGTTTCCAATCGTGCCCGTTGGATCGTAAATCGCGATCGGCCCCAGACCCTGCAAGCGTTCTATGATTGCATGCCCCTTGGGAGCTGCCAACGGATGGCCCAATGCTTTAAAGAGCGACGCGCCACCGGCATTGTTGCCAGGGCGCCATCCTTGTGAAAGATCCGCGTTCGTGAAGGTCTCGATATTGAGGGTCATGAAAGTCTTTCGATCTTGTCTGCGTGTCGTTGGTTGGTGATGTAGCGGTTCGCAGGGGCCGCTGCTTTGATCTGGTTCAAGCTGAAGAGAATGGGTTCAGCTTTTTTACAGTGGAAGACAGTTTATGTCGGCGCTGTTCTGCCATGACCACACGCTGGTCTGTCACCCAATTCATCTGCACCGCTCGGCGGGGTCCTTTGAAGGGCTCATGTCCATGCCAGGAATGATCTGCCCGGCGGAAAACAAGCAGTGTGCCCCCATAAGGAGGGACCTCATCAACATAGTCTTCCAGATCTGTGGCGCTGCGGAGGATACGTAGTTTGCCACCTTCATGTCCCCACTCGTCCGGCTTGTTCAGATAAAGCAGGACCGTGATGATCTTGGTCTCACTGTCAGGATGGATTTTGCCATCTGTCTCGCGGCAATGGCCTCGCACGGTGAACATGGTAGGACGGTCGGACAGGTCCAGATCGAACTTCTCTTCGATGATCGCTTCAAACTCGGGACCGTTCATTTCTTTCATCAACGCGTCGAAATCACCGCTGATATCCAGCTCAGATGGGGGAACGGAGCCGGGCGTCGTCACCTTCGGATAATCGCGGATGACACGATCAAGGTTATCGCCTGTTACGAAATTCGGAACGACAAGAAAGTCGTAAGGGTCGGTATTCAGAGGTGTCGCGCGGAGCGCTTCAAGATCGATCAAGCTCATGGCATTAATGACTTTTGTTTTTGCAACTATACGCTGCGGCAATGGCTGCCGCTATTTCCTGCGTAGCATTTAAGGGTGCGTAGGACCATGTTTCAAGCAAGCCGTCAAATTGTCGCGCGACATTGTTAACGTAGAGAGCATCCAAAAAACGGCGGAACTTGGGCGATCCACCTTCAAGCTCCACAACATATACCGGCTTGCCGGTGACGGTTGCTTCTCCCACCATATTGTGGCTGTCGCAGGTGACAATGACGGCGTCTGCCAATGCCAACATTCCGGGGTAAGGGTTGTCTTCAGGGGGGTCAGACAGCGCATCGTAAATATCGTGCGGCACGCTCTTCAACTCATCTTTCAATACTGCTGTTGCCTCTGGGCTGGTCCGTCGCGAAGTGGTGACGATGAGAGCAACATTTGCTTCATATGCTAGGGCTCTTAAAGTTTTGGCAAGACTGCGCATGTCGTCTGCTGAAAAGTCATAGACCTTGTTGGGGCCACCCAAAACAACAGCGATCTTGCTGTACGGTAATGATGAATATCGTTGGCGCAGGCGATCAGCGCTCTCTACCAGTCTTTGCGGGGTAATACGATGGGGGGCAGTGAGGGTGCTGATCACATTGGGTCCGCTTAACTGATCGTGTTCAGGCGCCCAGACAAGATCAAATTTGGCGGGATCCACCTTGGGGTTTTGCAAGATGGCGACGAAGGTCTTGTCCCTAGACGCTTTTTTGATTTTCCGGGCGTAGGGAATCGATTGGCGACCGCTGGCGATCACAATGTTCGGCCAGGGTGCTGCGATGCTGTCATTGGCAGCGGCCGGTCCCCAGGGTGCCATCCATTTGTGAGGAGCGGGGGGGCTCACCCGTTTTAATTCTGGTTTGAGACCCAGCGCTTCAGCCACGCCGACTGCCTGCATTTCGAAGCCCGCCATGCCGTTGGTCACGATCCAGCATGTGGTGCCGGAGGGCAGGTGCTGGGATGATGCGGGCTTGGCTTCGGTCATGATCGTGCGCGTTTGGGTAATTTTGTTACTGAAAAGCGTCTCCAAAAGGAGTAATAGAACATGTTCAGCCAGCTGTCTTGCTGCAATTCTGCCAGTGGTCCGTGGGATTCTGATGGGTTGGCACTAACTGAGTTCTGACGACGGAGCGGTTATGAAGCGCGCAAAGCTTGACGATATCGACCTGCAGATCCTGAACGAGCTTCAGGAGAACGGTCGGATCACCAATGTTGAGCTGGCCAAAAGGGTCGGGATCTCCCCGCCGCCCTGCTTGCGTCGGGTGCGCGCGCTGGAAAAGGCTGGATATATTGCCGGCTATCACGCAGAGCTGGACGGTCCGGGGCTCGGGTTCGACGTCACGGTTTTTGCTATGGTGGGGCTCCATTCTCAGGCCGAAGCCGACCTACAGGCGTTTGAGCAATTGGTGGGGGCATGGCCGCAGGTGCGTGAGTGCCACATGCTTAATGGTGAGATCGACTTCATCCTGAAATGTGTCGCGCCGGACCTTGCAAGCTTTCAGAGCTTCCTCACAGAAAAGCTGACGCCCGCCCCGAATGTGGCGAGCGTCCGCACCTCTCTTACGATTCGACGTTCCAAGCACGCGCCAGGCGTGCCATTGGATGAGCTCATGGACGACGCTGCGCCTTAAGAGTTCGCTCTGCCAGGTCCCAAAAGCAGCGTTTTCATGTCGCCGTTTGCCTGGCTGGTTGCGTAGAGCAGATAAGCCGCCAGAAAGACAACCCCGCCAAAGAAAGCCACGACAGACAGCGCGAGGCCGCCTGGTGTGTATTCATGGCGCCAGGAAACCCAAAGGGCGGAAAGGCAGAGAAAGCCCATGAAGTCGAGATTGAACTGGCCCGCCCAATTCATTGCCATCATATCGCCAAAGAACACTGGAAGTAGGTTCCAGCCGTGGTTCATGCCCACAACTAATGTGTAGGCCACCAGGATGATGAAGTAAGCGCCTAGGAATATGCGAAATGCAGTCATATCAATTTGTCCTTGATGTGAGGTTGGTGTTCAGATGGGTACGCTTACAAGACAGAAGGTTTGGTGTTTTGCGGGTCTGTGATGAAGAGCCCGACCAGTTGGAATATGCCGACGCCGCCTAAGATCATAGCAGCGTAGAGGCGATCGTCTGCGCCTCCGCCGTTCGGGAACCAGCTCTCAAAGAATGTGACGGTGAACACATCGCAACAGAGGGCAGGCGCTGTGAGGGCAAGGGCAGCGGTGGCCCTCAGCGCAGGCGGTGTTTTGAATAGTCGGTAGCAGACGAACGTGAGCGCGACGAAGGCGGCAGCGCCCAAAACAAACCAGGTCCCAAAAAGCGTGAGATTGGCACCGGGTGCAGAGCCGCCCGGCCAAAAGGTTCTGAAGAAGAGAGCGAACGCGACCCAGGCAATGACTGAAATGAGCATCATCAGGACTGTCTGTTGTCTAAACGTTTGGATGTTGAGAGAGGACATGTGACTTCCTTTCAAAAACCTAGTTTCTTGTGATTGGGCTATGCGGGTTTCAGGACACCCGCGCGGAAGATTGGATAGACAAGGGAGGCGAAAAACAGGGTGTTGACGGCGGCGTTTGGCCAGAAACCTGTGGCAACGGACAAACTGCTGTCGACGATGTACCAGGCCGTCAGACCGAGGAGGGTCAGGCGCCAAACCTTAGCGGCGGCCTCTCCATGAAGGGCATGGGCTGCCTGGAAGGTGGCAAAAAATGTGATGCTCCAACCAATGCATACGCCGCCCAGGACGCCGAGTGTGACTTGCATATGGGGATTGAGGTCGAGCTGTTCCGGGCTTCCAATCATCTGGAAATAAAGTCTTGCTGGCCCGGCCGTCGCGTCGATGGCGCCGCCTGCTAGAATGAGACCCAATAGTCCCAGTGTGAGGCAGGTTGCTTTTATCCAATATTGCCAAAAAGGGGTCATCTGTTCTCTCGGGTGTTTCAGGTAATGTTAAAAATGTAGCACATGCTACATAGCAAGATTTTGTAGTAAGTGCTACAAAAAAGTTCGGAGGCCAGCGGCTTGAGTAAAAGAGATGCAAAACGCGCAGAAATCGTCGGGAAACTCGCGGCTCACTTCATAGAAGTAGGGCTTGGCGATACCGGCGTGCGGCGTTTGGCAGAGGTCGCTGGCACCAGTGACCGGATGCTTCTCTATTATTTTGACAATAAGGAAGAGATCCTGGCCGCAGTTCTCGGCGAGATTGGCGGTGGCTTTACCGATGTCCTGGATGCGGTCTTCGGAACTAAACCCTTGAAGCCCGCTGATGCTGTGAAAAAGATCTGGGAAATGGTGCGGGACGAGGCGACAGCGGGACAGCTGCGCCTCTGGCTGGATCTTTCCAGCCGTGCCAGCCGCGGTGACCCTTTCTTCGGCGCGATTGTTGAGCAGATGGCGGAAGGGTGGATCATCTGGCTGACGGGCATGCTGGATGTGTCTGACAGAGAGAAGCGCCCGCTTGCGGAGCTTATCATGAGTGCGATTGACGGGCAGATGGTGCTGTTCCCCACTGATCTGACGAAGGGTGATGCAGCGGTTGCTAAGCTGCAGCAATTGCTTGACGACCTTTAGTTCCTGATCAGAGACTCACGCAGTGCTATCGATCACATCCAGGAGAATTTCCCGAAGGGCCTCCGGCTGTTCCAGCGAGACATAGTGGCCACAGGAAGGGATGACGCGAAGGCTGCCTTGTTTGGCGGACGCTGCCACTTGCCCGCTAAGCTTGATGCCCGGTGCGACATCATCCTCTCCGGTCACAACCGTGGTGGGAATGTTGCATTCCGAGACAAACAGATCGCTGCTCTTCCGGCTATGGAAGACAGCAACACCCGTCGCTATGTCAGATGCATGTTGTCGAAGCGTCGTCGCTTTTGCGGCGTCTATGATGGTCCTGTCCGTGCTGCGAGAAAACAGTGGTTCCCAATATTCATCCCATGCGGCAGTGAGACCTTTAGTGGCGATTATCTCAAGAGCCTTGTCGCGAAGGGCGGGTTCGGGCCGGTGTTTGGGTTTCGTGCCGATAAGGACCAAAGCGGCAACCCTGTCAGGCGCCAACTTTGCTACTTCGAGCGCACAAGATCCCCCGACAGAGCAGCCGACAAGGATCAATCGATCGTGGCGGGCTTCTGCAAGTGCCTTGGCTGCCCATTCCGTGAGTGTTGTGCCAAAGGAATAGAGCGTCGGCGCATGGGTGCGACCGGGCAGAATGGCCATCTGGCTTGCCCACATGGATCCGTCCAGCGGCAATGCGTGGAGAAAGAGAATTCCTAGGTCGGAGGCATTGGACATAAGAGAGCATGCCGCGCTGGCATGACTGATTTCAACCGGAGATGTCCGTCAATGAAGAGCCTTTTGATTTTATCGCTGCGGCATGGGAATGAGACGCACGGTTGAAGTGGCGCGTGCCACCAGCTCGCCGGTTGCGTCAAACAGTTCGCCCTCGACGAAGGAAATGGATTTTCCCTGCCGGATGATGCGCGCCTCACAGGTAAACTTCCCATGTTGGCCGGCCGCCATGTAGCTCACATTGAGATCAAGGGTCAGCGGTACTTTCGTACGGCCCGATGCCAGAATACACATGGGCCCAAAGGCATCGTCAATCATGGCAGCGATGATGCCGCCCTGGATGATGCCTGCGGGATTGCGGAACTCCTTGCGTGTCTCAAATCCGACTTTGATTTTCTGTGCTTCCGGGTTCCATTCCAGTAGCTGCCATCCAAGCATGCGCAGCGAGTTTGGCTCTTCTGGACTGCCCGGTATGGGGAAAGTTTCTTCCAAAGTAGGTGCGCTTGTGTCGGACATTTGAAACTCCATAAGGAAAGAGCCGCGGGGGGTCCCACGGCTCTGACCAGTAGATAGGTGTAAAAAGAATTATTTGTAGGCGATCGCCAGAATTTCGTAGGACTTGCCGCCGCCAGGCGTGTTGACCTCAACGCTGTCGCCGACTTCCTTGCTGATCATTGCGCGGGCAATGGGAGAAGAGATCGAGATTTTCCCGAGCGATACATCAGCTTCGTCATCGCCGACGATCTGATAGGTTTTTTCGGCATCTGTGTCTTCGTCCACCACGGTAACCGTGGCACCAAACTTGACCGTATCCCCGGAAAGACTTGAAGGGTCGATTACCTCTGCGCGGGCGAGCTTGTCTTCCAACTCGTGAATGCGGGCTTCGTTGTGGCCCTGCGCCTCTTTCGCCGCGTGATATTCCGCGTTCTCTGAAAGGTCGCCATGGGCACGCGCCTCAGCGATCGCCGCGATAATGCTCAGGCGATCCGTGTTTTTCCGTTTTTTAAGCTCAGCTTCCAGAACCTCATGGCTGCCGGAAGTCATCGGCACTTTTTCCATCTTACAGATAATCTTTCTTATCGGGGGGCCGCCGCGCCAGAACGGGGGCAGGCCATGTCACATATTCGGATGAGCGAGCCGCTCACGTCAATTGCGAATTCTGCACTCTATTCTGCGGCCCTATTATATACCGGGAGGGCTCTCCTGATAGGATTGGAGAGGGGCCACCTCCAGTTGACCGCTGCGGATGGCTTCAATGCCTTCTGCTGCAGCACGGGCACCGGCGACAGTGGTGTAGTAAGGCACCTTGCCCATCAAGGCAGTCTGGCGGATCGACTTGCTGTCCTCAAGGGCCTGAGCTCCTGCAGTCGTGTTGAACACGATGTCGACATTTCCGTTTTTCAGAGCGTCCACAATGTGTGGTCGGCCTTCCAGGACCTTGTTTACCATTTCGACGTCAAGGCCGGCGGCGGACAAGACCCGGGCCGTTCCGCTGGTGGCGATGATTTTGAAGCCCATGGATGCCATTTTCCGGGCTGCATCGACAATTTTGTCTTTGTCTGATTCTTTCACCGAGATGAAGACCGTACCCTCGGTGGGGACAGATGTTCCGCCGCCGATCTGGCTTTTGGCAAAGGCGACGCCGAAGCTTTTGTCGAGGCCAATGACTTCGCCGGTTGAGCGCATTTCAGGCCCAAGCACTGTGTCCACGCCCGGGAAGCGGGCGAAGGGGAAGACGGCTTCTTTCACCGCGATATGGTCAAAACTGTTTGGCTGAAGATTGAAAGAGGCAAGACTTTCGCCGGCCATTAGTCGCACTGCGATTTTTGCGATTGGCTTGCCGACGACTTTGGCCACGAAGGGCACGGTCCGTGAGGCACGCGGGTTCACTTCCAGCACAAAGATGGTGCCGTCCTGAATCGCATATTGCACATTCATGAGCCCGCCGACATTCAGCGCCAAGGCCATGGCTTTGGTCTGGCGCTCGATCTCAGCAATTGTTTCTGCTGGCAGCGAGTAAGGTGGCAGCGAGCAGGCGCTGTCACCTGAGTGTACACCCGCTTCTTCAATATGTTCCATGATGCCGCAGACGAAAACGTCTTTGCCGTCGCAGAGCGCATCCACGTCCACTTCGATGGCATCTTTCAGATACCAGTCAATGAGGACCGGGCTGTCACCAGAAACGACCACGGCTTCCTTGATGTAGCGGTTGAGGTGAGCTGTATCACGCACGATCTCCATGCCGCGGCCACCCAGCACATAAGACGGGCGAATGACGACCGGGTAGCCAATGCGTTCGGCAATCTCTTGTGCTTCTTCCGCTGTGCGGGCAATGCCGTTCGGCGGTTGCTTCAGGCCCAGCTCATCAAGTAGGGCTTTAAAGCGGTCACGGTCTTCGGCCAGGTCAATCGCGTCAGGCGATGTGCCGAGGATCGGAATGCCTGCTTCTTCCAGATCGTTGGCGAGTTTCAGCGGTGTCTGCCCGCCGAATTGCACAATCACGCCCAGAAGCTCACCGTCTTCCTGCTCTTTTTCGATGATGGTGAGTACATCTTCTTTGGTGAGCGGTTCGAAATAGAGCCGGTCAGACGTGTCCGGGTCGGTGGAGACCGTTTCCGGGTTGCAGTTCACCATGATGCTTTCAATGCCAGCATCGCTGAGTGCGAATGCGGCGTGACAGCAGCAATAGTCAAACTCAATGCCCTGGCCGATGCGGTTTGGCCCGCCACCGAGGATGATGGCTTTCCTGGCGCTGGAGACTTCCGCTTCGCACGCTGCATTGCCGGCAAAGTCGGTCTCATAGGTTGAGTACATGTAGGGCGTTTGCGACTTGAACTCGGCAGCACATGTGTCGATGCGCTTGAAGACAGGTTTTACGCCGAGGCTAGACCGTGTCTTGCGAATGTCTGCCTCGGTAGTGCCGGTGAGTTCTGCGAGGCGGGTATCAGAGAAGCCCAGCGCTTTCAGATCGCGGAGATCATGCGGGTCGGTTGGGAGCCCGTTTGCTTCGACCTGTTTCTCTGCATCAACGATCATCTGCAACTGTTCCAGGAACCAGGGGTCGAACGAACAGGCCGCCTGGATCTGATCATGGTCCATGCCCAGCCGCATCGCTTGTGCAATGTAGAGAATACGGAAGGGTGTTGGCGTGCCGAGTGCCTTGCGGATGGCGTTTTTATCATCGCCTTCGCCGAGACCGTCAAACTCAACGGGATCGAGGCCGTTGAGGCCTGTCTCCATGGAGCGCAATGCCTTTTGCAGGCTTTCGGCGAAGGTCCGGCCAATGGACATGGCTTCGCCGACGGACTTCATGGCGGTGGTGAGCAGGGGTTCGGCGCCCGGGAATTTCTCAAACGTAAAACGCGGGATCTTGGTGACGACATAGTCGATGGTGGGCTCGAACGCGGCGGGGGTGACGCCGGTAATGTCGTTCATCAGCTCATCAAGCGTGTAGCCGACGGCCAGGCGCGCGGCGACCTTGGCAATCGGGAAGCCGGTTGCTTTTGACGCCAGCGCAGACGAGCGCGACACGCGGGGGTTCATCTCAATGACAACGAGGCGCCCGTCAGCCGGGTTCACGGCGAACTGGACATTGGAACCGCCGGTCTCGACGCCGATCTCCCGCAGCACAGCGATGCTCGCGTTCCGCATCACCTGATATTCTTTGTCGGTCAGCGTCAGCGCCGGGGCGACGGTCATGCTATCGCCGGTGTGGATGCCCATCGGGTCTACGTTTTCGATGGAACAGATGATGATGCAATTGTCTGCGGTGTCGCGCACCACTTCCATCTCATATTCTTTCCAGCCGAGCAGGCTTTCATCCACCAGCACCTGCGCCACAGGGGACGCATCAAGGCCGGTGCGGATGATGTGCTCATATTCTTCGCGGTTATACGCGACGCCGCCGCCGGTACCGCCAAGGGTAAAGGCCGGGCGGATGATGGCGGGCAGGCCGATCTCGTCCAGCACCTTCATGGCCTGGGCCACGCCCATGGCCCGGTCATAGCCGGTGATCTCGCCCTTGTCGTTCTTGATCTCCGGCGCTGCGACGATGGTCGCGCGGGGATTTTCAAGGCCGATCCGGTCCATGGCTTCGCGGAAGAGTTTGCGGTCTTCGGCTTTGGAGATGGCTTCGCGGTTCGCGCCAATGAGCTCCACGCCATATTTGTTGAGCGTGCCATTGTCTGCGAGTGAGAGCGCCGTGTTGAGCGCTGTCTGCCCGCCCATGGTGGGCAGGAGGGCATCCGGCCGCTCTTTCTCGATGATCTTGGCGACCACTTCCGGGGTGATGGGCTCCACGTAAGTGGCGTCCGCCAGATCCGGGTCGGTCATGATGGTCGCCGGGTTCGAGTTTACCAGAATGATCCGGTAGCCCTCGTCCTTCAGCGCCTTACAGGCTTGGGTGCCGGAATAGTCAAACTCGCAGGCCTGACCGATCACGATGGGACCGGCGCCGATGATCAGGATGGACTCAATGTCAGTACGTTTGGGCATTATCGTTTCGCCTCGGCGATGAGCGTTACAAAGCGGTCGAAGAGATAGTGGCTGTCCTGGGGCCCGGGGCTTGCTTCCGGGTGATACTGGACAGAGAAGACGGGCTTGCCTTTGAGGCGGATGCCGCAATTGGTGCCGTCAAAGAGGGAGACATGGGTCTCTTCCACTTCTGGAGGCAGGCTGTCGCGGTCCACGGTGAAGCCATGGTTCATGCTCGTGATTTCCACCTTGTCGGTGGTGTGATCTTTCACCGGGTGGTTGGCGCCATGATGGCCCTGCAGCATTTTTTCTGTTTTGGCACCAAGCGCGATGGCGAGCATCTGGTGGCCCAAGCAAATGCCAAAGAGCGGCTTGCCGCTTTCGACAAGCTTTTTGATCTCTGGCACGGCGTAGGTGCCGGTGGCGGCCGGGTCGCCTGGGCCGTTCGAAAGGAAGACCCCATCGGGGTTCATGGCGAGCACTTCTTCCGCGGAGGTGGAGGCCGGCACGACAGTCACCTTGCAGTCTGAGCTTGCCAGGCAGCGCAGAATGTTGCGTTTCACGCCAAAATCAAGGGCGACGACGTGATGCTTCGGCTTGTCGTTGGTGCCGAAACCTTCGCCCCATTCCCAGCGGGTTTCATCCCAGGTGTAGGTCTGGCCGGTGGTGACTTCTTTCGCAAGGTCCGCGCCTTCCAGGCCCGGAAAAGCCTTTGCCTTGGCGAGCAGGGCGTCGCGGTCAAACTCGCCGTCGGGATTGTGCACGATGGTAGCGTCAATCATGCCTTCGTCGCGAATGCGGGCTGTCAGTGCCCGTGTGTCGATGCCGCCAATGGCGATGATGCCGCGGGCTTTCAACCAGGCGTCGAAATGCTGGGCTGAGCGATAGTTGGACGGGCTCGTGATATTGGCCCGGAGTATTGCCCCGCGCACGCCGGACGTGGCCGCGAGGTTGGTGGTTTCCATGTCCTCATCGTTCGCGCCCACATTCCCGATATGGGGAAAGGTGAAGGTGATGATCTGGCCCGCGTAGGACGGATCGGTCAGGATTTCCTGATATCCGGTGATCGATGTGTTGAAACAGACCTCGCCCTGGGCTTCGCCGGTGGCACCTATGCCAATACCTTCCAGCACGGTGCCGTCTTTCAAGACGAGAAGGGCTGTGGGGGTGCGCGCACTCATGAGGCTAATCCTGGTGTCTTAAGAACAAGGGGTGGCAGATGTCTACCGGTCCGATTTATAGGGGACTTTACTTGCAGCTTTTGGGTGCGCCAGAACGGGGCCGACTCCCTCCCGGAACCAGACAAGCTTGGTTCCGTGGCGGACAGTGTCGACACACTCATTTCTTCACTCCTTGGGGAGGGCGCAGGGCCGCAGAGACCCGCTAAATTGCGCGGAAACTAAGGGAAGGGCTGCTTCACGTCAAGCGAGTCGCTTAGAAGTCACACATAAAAAAGTCCATTCAAAAACAATGGCTTATGGCACAGCTGACGGCGTTGCGCCGGACAAGTGTTTGGAGTAGCGTTCTCGCTTCCCGCTGGCTTGGAGGCTTAGGGCTGGCCTGAGGGGGTGCCCCGTGTTACCTCCCCGCGTCCCAATCACATGTCGATGAGGCAGAAGACAGATGCGCGAAGAAATCAAAGCCGCTTTAAAAGAGGCTCTGAAAGCCCAGGATAAGCGTCGCATGGGCACCATTCGTCTGATGCAGGCCGCGATTAAGGACCGTGACATTGCCGCGCGGACCGAAGGCGCCGACACGCTGGTCTCCGACGACGATATCCTCGCGATCCTCGCCAAAATGATCAAACAGCGCGAAGAATCAGCGGTAACCTACGAAAATGCGGGCCGGGCCGAGCTTGCAACCCAGGAACGGGAAGAGATTGAAGTCATCAAGAGCTTCATGCCGACCCAGCTGACGGACGAAGAGGTGGAAGCCGCCGCCGCTGAGGTTGTGGCGGAACTCGGCGCTGAGAGCCTGAAAGACATGGGCCGCTGCATGGGCGAGCTTAAAAAGCGCTATGCGGGCCGCATGGATTTCGGCAAAGCCGGTGCTGTCATCAAGGGCAAGCTTGGAGCCTAAACCAAACTGTCTTTGCCGCGACGTTTGGCTCACTCCTCTCCCAATTCACCCTGATAGGTCCCGTAGGTTCGGGTAACGACTGGATATCCGAGTGCTTGCGCCGCTTCTTCCAGTGTTTCCGGGCAGGCGCAATAGTCCCAGATATGGGCGATCTTCCCGTCTTCTTCTCGGAACCGCCAAAATTCTTCCATGTTCTCTGGGGCATCGCCAAAGCGCCGCCATAGGATGACAATGGGCACACCCTCGAAGATTGCGGATTCGGCGCGTTGCTGGCGTGTCGGGTCCGGCGAATGGCCGTTAAGACACGCGCCAATCCAGCGGTCGGGCTTGTCGATATTGTCGAGACCGCGGCCTGTGCCCAGCGCAAAGACTTCCGCCGTCACTGTTTCCAACATGGTTTCGCGCATGGCATCCACGTCCGCGGCATTGAAGGCATCAACAAAACGTTGCATCAGGGCCTCGGATGGTGCCGGGCGCGTGCTGGGTGTTGGGTCGGCGAGTTTTTCCCGGCCGCGATGGAGTGCTGCCTTTATGGCCCCTTCTGTGGTTTCAAGGAGATGGGCGGTTTCGGCGAGCGTGTATTCAAACACTTCTTTCATCACGATGGCGCAGCGTTCCTGAGGAGAGAGCAGGGTCATGAGCTTGCGTCCCCCATCCCGTATAGCGGCCGTCTGCTCTGCTTGCGGTGGCGCAGAGGGTTCCTCTGCTTCCTCCATCGGCGCATGTCGCGCTCTGCGAGTCTGGTCGATGAAGAGATTGCTCGCGGTGCGGGCGAGATAGGCGCCCCAGGCAATGTCTCGATTGTCCTCCAGGGCCAGGTTGCTGAAGCCCCGGAGCAGGGTGTCCTGAACAAGGTCTTCGGCGTCCCAGACATTGCCGGTGAGCTTGCGGCAGTATCGAAAGAGGCGTGGTCGCGTGGGTTCAATATCGTTCAGATATAGGAACCAGGCCTTGCGCATATGGGCCTGGCCTTCCGCGCGTCGTTCTTCTTCGGTCTTGCTCGACATGGTGTCCTCCCCGTCCTTGTCTAGCTTAAACGGATCAGAGACCTAAAAAGATACGGGGGCTGATCGATTTCTTTCAAATCAGGCCAAAAACTCGTCCGACCCCAGATCCAGCGCGTGTCTTGCGTGGCGCCTGGCCATGGTGAGAAACATTTCATCGCCCCGTTCGGTGCGTTCCACGATCATGGAGGCGATGACGGTCACGAAAAAGCCCGCGAACACGCCTTTGCGATAGTCGGTCCAGCATGAGTCCCATCCATAATCTTTGATGCCCGTTTCGAGCAGCGCGGCGTGATACGCGCGGACAATCTCTTCTTCTGCCTGTCTGCGGGTTTCTGATCGGAGCCCAGCCCCCAGGAAGTAAGCGACGTCGGCGAGAGGGCTGTCAAGCGAGATGCTCTGCCAGTCCACCGCTGTGATTTTTGGTGGTGACAGGGTCTCGTTGATGAGCAGATTGTCGAGACGGTAGTCGATATGCACGAGCGCAAATGGGTCAGGCAGTGTTTCACCGCTTGGCGGTGCCGCGCCTGCAACTTTCCGAATGATCTCCAATTCGTCCGCTTTGAGCTTTGGTCCGTAACGCTCGGCGAAGCCGTCTATGTTGCCCTGGTAGAGCGTGCGGTTGAGCTCGGTGCTCTCAGCATCGGGTTCCCCCAGCCAGTCCTTGCCGCGGAGCGTTTCGTCGTTCCAGCTTGGCGCATGGAGCCCGACAAGTTCCAACACGGCGGCGCGGGCGACATCCACAGAGCATCCGGCGAGTTGGTCGCCTTGAACGGCAGGGCTCAGGTCTTCGAGCAGGAGAGCGAAGTCTGGTCCTTCGCCATCAATGGACGCGAAGTAGCATTTGGGGGTGGCGATGGTGAGGCGCTTTTGCAGCTCCTGGTAAAAGGAGACTTCCTTGATGAAGTTCTTCAGCATGACGCCGGTGGCGCGGCTTGTTTCATCATCAGAGGGGAACTTGCCTACCAGGCTGGTGGGGGCATTGTCGGTCTTGCCGGTCAGTTGCAGTTCGTAGCGAATGCATTTGCCGATCTGCCCGGTGCCGATGCGTTTTGCTGTAAAGCCGGTCACTTCGACATTATGTCCGGCTTTGTTGAGCTGCTCGGTCAGCCAAGCATTGTTGATGGTGGCTTCGGTCGGTATCGATGTCATGTGTGTCTCCCCGACATCCAGCCTAGCGAGACTTGCGTATAGTGAGCAACGGGTTTGACCTTGCCGCAGGGGCAGACAACAATCTGGGACGATAAAAGGGGAGGCGGCTTTGGCATTACAGGATCCATCGCTCAAACGCGATCAGCTTTATGCCTGGGATCAGTGGCTTGTCTGGCGACTGGGCGGGCGGCCGTGGCCAGCTTCCTTCCTGATTGCAGGCATCCTTTGGGTCAGCTACTGGGTGTTTGCCTGGGCTGTTGGTGTCTATTCTGAGATCGGGCTAGACCAGATACCAGGAGGTCCTGGTCCTGACGATGGTGCTGATGCTCCCGCACTCCTGTTCGGCCTTGGCCCTTATGGTTGGGCCGCTACGATCTTTTCTTTGCTGGGCGGATATGCTGCCACAGTCGTTTCTTACAATTTGGTTGCGCAGCGGAATGAGAGTGCTGAAGCGGCAAGGATGCTTGGGCTTGAGCGCGAAGAACTTCTAGCGACATGGGATGAGCATCTGCGCGCCGGACGTTCGGCGGCGCGCCTAGTGGGCGTTGCCGGTTATTTGTTCGGGGTTGCTGCGTTGTTTCCAGCCTTGCCTGGCATGCTGGAGTTGCTGGGATACCAGGGTCGCTATGAGTTTCTTCCACCTGCCTCTATGCAGATGGCGGCTGTGTGGTTTTTTGCTGTGACACCCTTTGCCTTTTCGCTCATTGCTAAATATTTCTATCTGACGATTGATGAAGGGCGCCTTTGGTCCCGTTTGCGCAGAGATGTTGACGCGCCTGACATTTTTGATGCCACTAAACTCAGACCTGTCACGAAAGCGGCAATGCGGGGCTCCTTTACCTGGGTGATTGGCGCCACGATTGGGTCACTGTTCTTTTTGAGTAGCGGAATCGATCGCAGTGTCCTGCTTCCATTTTTTATCGGCATTGGCATTGTGGCCATTGCCAATCTGTTTGTCCCGCTTGTCGGGTGGCACCGGAAAATCATTGCCGAGAAAGAGCGTCAATTGAAGGACGTGCGGCGCGTTATCGATCGTTGCTGGACGCGTCTTAAGTCTGCTGAGGATGATGATGTGGCACTTGCAAAGATTGGCGGCTTGCTCGCATTGGAAGCGCGTATTCAGGCGGCGCGCGAATGGCCGATTGACTTTTCTACCATTGGGCGGCTGGCGTTTTATCTCGCCATCCCGTTGATTTCCTGGATTGGCGGCGCGTTGATGGAACGGGCTGTCGATGCAGCGATTGGTTAGTGCCTTAGGCTGTCGATCAGTTTGACGAGATTGCCGATGAGTTTTGCTTCGCTTGCATGACTTGCTTTGGCTGACCCATCTGCGATGGCGTCAGACACCCGCTCCATTGTGAGTAAGAGGAACACGGGGTCAGACCAATCATCATCTATGGGCGCGAGGTCCGGCGCCAGTTCTGCCAGCCGTTTTACTTGCTCTCTACGCAGCTTGTTTTGATAGCGCTTCACCTCCGGTTCTGTCGCCGCGAGGGCACGAAGATCAGTTCTAAAGAGCAGGTGCCTTTTATGATGTGCCACCACAGTGCGGATGAGGGCTTCTGCATCTTCGTCAGCTGACTCCAGCGCCCGCCATTCTTCTGCAACCCAGGCCTCATACGCCGCCAGGAAGACGCCCAGCTTGTTCTTGAAATGTTTGTAGAAAGTGGCAGGGGCGTAGCCTGCGCGCACGGCGATTTTGTTCGTGTCGGTGTTGAAGTAACCGACAGTGCGAAATTCTGCTGCCGCTGCTGCGATCAGTTTTTCTCGCGTAGCCAGGGATTTTGCGCGTTGTTTAGTGGCCGGGACAGCGGGCATGGGAACTCTCATGTTGAATCGCAGGTTCAAGTGTCCCATATTCTAAAAGTGATATAAATATCTCTTTTAGGAAATGTGCATGAAAAGATATGAAATTGGTGCTGAGGAAGGGTCGCTGCTGATTGATGTCGGCGGGGTCGATCTTGCTTATCAGCGATGGGGGACCGGGCCCGTCATCCTCTGTCTCCATGCTATTGGGCACGGCGCGCGGGACTTCGAAAACATGGCAGACCTGATGGGAGGCCAGTTTGAGACTATTGCACTCGATTGGCCAGGGCAGGGACGCTCTGCCTCTGACACGGAACCAGCTTCTGCTGAGCGCTATGCCGCTCTGCTTGATGGGTTCGTGGACGCGTTGAAGCTTGAGCGATTTGTGCTGTATGGCAATTCGATTGGGGGGGCAGCGGCCATTCTTTACGCGGAGCGCCATCCGGAAAAGGTGCGCGGATTGGTCCTGTCTAACCCTGGAGGCCTTGCGCCGGTAGATAGATTTTCCCACTTTGCCATTGGCCGGATGGTGGCTTTCTTTCAGGCGGGGGTGGACCAGAAGCGATGGTTCTCGCCAGCCTTCAAACTTTACTATGGTCGGGTGCTGCCGAGAGGTGCGGCAAGAGCCCAACGGCGACGGATCATTGATGCCCGTTTTGAAATTGCGCAACCGTTGGTGGACGCTTGGAGCAGCTTTGCTACGCCGGAGGCTGATATCCGCGATGTAGCAGCAAGGCTCAAGATGCCAGTGCTCTATGCCTGGGCAAACAAGGATCAGATCGTGCCATTGAAGAAAAGCCGAGCGGCGGTTGATGCGACGCCTGATCATGAATTGGTGACGTTTAGAGCTGGGCATATGCCAGCGCTTGAAACGCCTAAAGCTTTTATGAAGGTGCTGCGGCGTTTCCTAAATAAGCTGCCTTCCTAGGCGCTTCTGGTCATCCCATGCGGTTGCGAACAGAGAGGAAGATGATCAGCGGCACTGTTATAGGGAAGGCTGCGAGCATGAGGGCCGCGCCAATCCAGAATACGAGGCGTTCGGAGCCGGTCGCTATTTTGGGACGCAGAGTGTGCGGCGGGAAATAGACGCCTGAATAGAGGCGGTCATAGCCCTCGAACCTTTTTTGCATGGTGGCGAGCCACTTGCGGAGACGTTCCAGGCGTTCATCTGTCTGCAGGGCATGAACCGGCGGCACATAGGTGGTGCAATGGGACTGCACCATGCCGAAAAGAAGAAAGTCCAGTGAGTTCGGTTCAGAGCTACACAAGTAGCGGGTGCCGGAGGTTTTCAGCATGTCCTCAAAGGGCACAAACTGATCACCGAAATTTTTGGGGTTTGAGGACCGCCCTGTCAGGCGCAGGAAATGGATCAGTAGGAAAAAGGTTAGCGGCATGAAGGGTCGCAACAGGTTGTTGATCTGGCGGCGTAGGTAGGACGGGCTTGTATCCCCGGCCAGGCTGAAATTGCTCCAGAACAGGGCAGAGCTGTCTACTCGGTGGGTAAGACCGCGCCAGCTGCGCATGATCAACCTTTGATGTTCTTTGGGTACCGCCTTAAAGCCCAGACTTTGGAGAATGTCGGCGGACTCTAATTGCCATTCGCCGTCGTCGATCCTTGCGGCCGGCATCATGATCCCGGCCTTCTTGAACGTTTGAAGCGGTGGAAGTGATCTCAGGTGATGATCAATCTTTGCGTCGTAGAGCCCGAGCAGCACTGCCTGCACCCAGGGCGAATGGTCTGTGCCGTAAACTTCAACATGCTGCATTGAGTAGCTCCCGGTTCTTCAGAGGCCTCAGCTCTGTGCAAATAGAGGCCTCTGCAAGACCAGGCCTATTCAGCGGCTGAGCTAATAGGTGACTCTAACGTTTCGAGTGGCTCCTGTCCGAGTGCTTTGCGGAAGGTTGAGTGATAGTGGTGGAGTGCGGGTTCGTTTCGCCCGAAAGTGACAAAATCCTGCGCACCGCTGAGGGCACCTACCTGGCTGCTTGCCGCCACGACGTAATCTTCCGCTTCGATGATGGCCGCGAACCCTTCCATGCGATCAGTGATAGATAGGCGGCCTTCATCTTGTTCCTCAGGAATACCAAAGCTTCTCCGTACCTCTTCCGGAAAGGTGTACCAGGTGATCTCCGAGCGTGAGTTGGAAGGATCTCCTGCATCCGGGTAGATGCGCACGAGGATCGGACCGCCTCCTGTCATGACCAACTGGATGTTGGGGAAGAGATAATAGACTGGTGCTGTGCCACGCAGGATGTGCCAGCTGTCTGTCGGTGTGCCCCTCATTGAATCGATGGAGCGCAAGCAGAGCGCCATGCGGTGGTTGCGCTTGTAAGTGTCGTACATTTGAACGTTGCCATAGAAGCTCGGCGACAGGGTGTCTCTGTGCAGTGTTTCAAAGTGATAGGTCTCGCCAAAGGTGTCATTTGCGAGCTTCCAATTGCAGGCGTGCTTGTAGGTGGTCGCATCGTGGCGTGCGCAAGCTTCCATATTCCAGTGCCCAAGTTCGTCGCCCAGATCACCCAACAAATCATCAATGTCAAAAGAATGCTCTGGGTTGGGGGAGACCCAGAGCAGCCCGTGACGCTCCACAGCGGGGAGGGCCACAAGCGAATGGCAGGACTTATCGACAGCGCCGAAATGATCTTCCTTGGGCACGGCAACCAGGTCGCCGGTTGTGCTGTATGTCCAGGCATGGAAAGGGCAGGAGAAGAGTTTTTTGCGCCCACGTTCTGCTGTCTCCACCACGACGCCGCGGTGTCGGCAAACGTTCAGGAACGCATGGAACGTCCCATCCATATCGCGCGTGCACAGAATGGGTTTGCCGAGGTCTGTACTGGTGAAGAAGGAGCCCGGCTCCGGAAGCTCGCCACTCAAACCAAGAAGGTGCGGATAGTCCTGAAAGAAAGACTCCCATTCCTGGGCTGCGATTTCCGGCGACGTGTAAGACGCGGTCGGATTCTTAACCTGATAGCCGACATCGACATTCGTACCGCGATCTAAGTGATCCATCAGTCCTTTTAGAACCCGGACTTGCTCTTCGTGTTGCATGAGTGTTCCTCCGACCATTTTTAACAGCGTTAAAATAGGGTGGTGCTTTGAGTTTGTACAGTGTTAAAATTTAAAAAGGGTATGATGCCCGAATCGTAGGAGTGCCCGTGACCGTCATTGCGTTTGAAAAGCCCCGACCTTTGCAAAAGTCAGATCGTCGGACCCGGATTATTGCCGAGGCTCGTCGGCTTATTGGTGAGCATGGCTATGACGGGCTGAGCCTAAGGAAGCTCGCGGCGGCGGCGGAAGTCACGGTGCCGACCATCTACAATCTCATTGGCGGGAAAGAGAAAATCCTGAACGAGCTGTTTGCCGATTGGGTTGGCATGATTGAGCAGGAACTCACGAAGATCGATGAGGACCACCCGCTCGACAAAGCCGAAGCCGTGGTGGTTGAAGCAACCCGGATGATTGGTGAGAACAAAGAGTATTTTCGCTCCGCCCAAATTGCTGCGGATCATTTGCAGCGGACAGGCGTGGAGTCGGGCGAATGGCGACAGCTGGGATCGCGGTCAGCCTCCATGCAGGAAAACGCGGCGCGTCTTGCCCAAGAACAGGGATTGCTGCGTGGCGATGTACCAGCGCGGGTTCTTGGTGAGCAGATTTTCGCCAACTACAGAGTCGCCTCAAGTGCGTGGACCTATCGGCGGATCAGTCTAGAGCGGTTCCGCCATGATGGGCTTCTGGGCGTCTATCTCTATTTCCTGTCTGATGCGACAGAGGCCTTTCGACCGGTGCTGCTGCAGAAGCTGCAGGAGCTAGAGGTTTAGGCCGTAGGCTGCGACCAGCAGACCGAAAACCAATGCCACCAATCCCAGTCCACGAAGCACGCCGGTGCTGAAGCTGCCCCATGTTGTTGTGGCGAGCCGCCTCGCCTGGCCGGGCAAGAGGATGAAGAAGGTGGCGATGGCGAGCATGAGCAGCCCAAGCCAATAAACAATAGCAGCCACAGCTGTTGTTTCGGGGGCTGATGCCCAGATCATCACCGCGCCGAGAAGCATGATGAAGACCGCGAGGCCGCGCATGCGCCCGTCCGTTTCCATTAGCTTCAGGTAGAGAGACCGGGTGCCTTCTGGCGCAACAATGAGAGGGGCGCGGCTCGCGGCGATCAGCAGGCCGATGACAATCAGAACAAGGGCGAGAGGGCTCATGGGGCGTCCTTCCTTGCAATATGGGCCACCCGTTGTAAGTCCTGGGTGGTTCTGATGCCCAGAATACCGTTTTTTGCCCGCACTGTGTTGAGCTTGGTCAAATTGGCCTCTTTGAGGCATTTTCTGCTGGATGCGGCGGCGGCGGCGATGGGATAAGCTGTCTCAGATGAATTTGTGCGTCCTTTGGAGCCCTGATGAGTTTTCCGAAATCTTTCCTGGAAGAGCTGAAAAACCGCACCCGTGTGTCGGATGTGGTCGGCCGGAAAGTGAAACTCACCCGGCGAGGCCGGGAATTCGTGGGCCTGTCCCCTTTCAATAATGAAAAGACGCCGAGCTTCACGGTGAATGACGACAAGCAATTCTATCATTGCTTCTCAACCGGGGAGCATGGGGATGCGATCAAGTTCCTCGAGAAAACGGAAAACCTGTCCTTTCTGGAAGCGGTGGAGAGGCTCGCGGGGGAGGCCGGCATGGAGATGCCGCGCCGGGACCCGCAAGAAGCAGAACGTGAGCAAAAACGAACTGGCCTCATTGATGTGATGTCGGCCGCTCAGGACTATTTCCGGGAAAGCCTTGCACGAGGCAAGGGGGCGGAGGCGCGCGCCTATCTCTCGCGGCGTGGCTTGTCAGACGCGACGATTGAGAATTTTGGGATTGGTTTTGCGCCGGAAGATCGTTCGGGCCTCAAGTCCTACATGATGGGGCGTGGCTTCAAAATCCCGCAAATGGTTGAAGGGGGGCTTCTGATCTCAGGCGAAGACATCAGAGAGCCTTATGACCGGTTTCGGAACCGGGTCATGTTCCCGATTGAAGATGCGCGGGGGCGGGTGATCGCCTTTGGTGGAAGAGCGCTCGATCCCAATGCCAAGGCGAAATATATGAACTCGCCGGAGACACCACTCTTTCACAAAGGCCGCCTTCTCTACAATCTCGCACGGGCCCGCAAACCTTCCTATGACCAGGGCTCCGTGGTTGTGGTGGAAGGCTATATGGATGTGGTGGCGCTGGGTCAGGCAGGTATTGCCAATGCGGTGGCGCCCCTTGGTACGGCACTTACCGAGGATCAGATCGGGCTTCTCTGGCGGTTGGCCCCTGAGCCGGTTCTTTGCTTTGATGGTGATAAAGCGGGACTGCGTGCGGCTTACCGGGCTGTAGAGCGGGTTCTGCCGCTCCTGAAACCGGGGCATTCCCTGCGATTTGCTCTGCTACCGGAGGGCCAGGACCCGGATGATCTGGTGAAATCGGGCGGTGTTGAGGCCATGGAAGCGGTGCTTCAGGCAGCCCGCCCCCTTTCAGAGATTGTCTGGGACAAAGAGGTCGAGGCCGGATCCTGGGACACTCCAGAGCGCAAAGCCCAGTTGAAATCCAAGATTTCTGCGGTTATTCGGGAAATTTCAGATCCAACAGTCCAGGATTTCTACCGTGATGCTTTAAATGAGCGGCTCAACAAGTTCCTGAGGCCCCACCAAGGGGCCGCTGGACGCGCGGGCTGGCGAAACGAGCGCCAGAATGGCGGATATCAGCCGAAAAAGCCTTGGAATGCCCAGGGGAATACTAGGGGCAGTCCCGCTTTTCAGCAGCCATCGACGCCTCAGCTCAAGCAGAGCTCGCTGGCACGAGGTGGGGACCTGGGCGCTGGTCGGCGGGAGCAATTACTGATCCTCACCTTGCTCAACCATCCGGTGCTTTTGGAGGCCTATTGCGAGGACCTGGCAGCTGTCGAAATAAAAGACCGCATGCTTGACAAAATACGCAATGAAATCATAGATATAGCCGCCGTCCATGCGCCCCTTGACAGGGAAGCACTGAGGGGCCACTTGGACAAGAGGGGATTATCGGACATCGCTCGCCGTCTCGAGAGCGGGATGGCGCTGAGGAGCGAAACATTTGCATGGGCCGACGCCGACGAACAGGAAGCAGAAGAAGCATGGCTTCACTTGCTCCAATGGCATCAAAGGGCAGCGGATTTGCAGATGGAGCTCAAGGCAGCAGAACGAGCGTTGGCTGAAGAAATGACTGACGAAAATCTGACCCGACTTAAAGCATTGCATGCTGAGTTGGGCGGGCTTTCGAAACTATGACGGATTAGGAAACCAACCGACCGGCGATTGAAACGAGACAGGACATACGCTCTATCGGCTAAGCAGTCGTTTCAGCGTTTGCATTAGCAGGCTGAAGGTTCCGCGCATGAGGGGATGTTGCGGATTTTTTAGTCTCCTAGTGGGACACTTGTGTTGAAAGTCTTTTTGACACAAGTCTCGAGATCAATCTGGCAGGTCAGGCGGAGAGTTTTTGAATGGCGACGAAGACGGCAGAAGCAGAACCAGCAGAAGCGACAAGTGAAGAGCGGGACGGTCCGCTACTCGACATGTCGGATGCGGGCGTAAAGAAGCTCATCAAGGCAGCAAAGGCGCGCGGCTTTGTTACCTATGATGAATTGAACAAAGTTCTGCCGTCTGAAGAGTTCAGCTCTGAACAGATCGAAGACACGATGTCGATGCTCTCTGAAATGGGCATCACTGTCATCGAGAATGACGAAGCCGAAACTGACGACAAAGACGATAAAAAAGATGAGCCTGCCGCTGAAGGCACCGCTGTTGCGGAAGCCGGCCCGGCGCCCGGCGCTGTCACCAAAGCGGCATCTTCTTCAACAACAACTCTTGAGCGCACGGACGATCCGGTCCGCATGTATCTGCGCGAGATGGGGTCTGTTGAGCTGCTGTCGCGCGAAGGCGAAATCGCCATCGCCAAGCGTATTGAGGCCGGCCGTGAGACCATGATTGCGGGGCTTTGCGAAAGCCCACTTAGCTTCCAGGCGATCATCATCTGGCGCGATGAGTTGAATGAAGGAAACATTCTGCTGCGCGACATTATCGATCTGGATGCGACCTATGCGGGCCCGGACGCCAAGAAAGTCGATAAGAGTCAGGCAGCTCTCGACAAGGAACGCGCCAAGGCTGAAGGCAAGGTGATCGAAGAAGAGCCGGAAGAAGAGGAAGAGGACGACGAAGCAGAGAACAATCTCTCGCTCGCCGCCATGGAGGCTGAGCTTAAGCCGAAAGTCCTCGAAGTCTTTGATGCGGTTGCCAGTGACTATAAAAAGCTGCGCCGCCTGCAGGACCAGAAGCACGAACTGGCGCTGCAGACTGAAGAGCTCTCAACGTCGCAGGAGCGTCGTTACAAAAAGCTCAAAGAAGATGTGATCCAGGAAGTGAAGAGCCTGGCGCTCAACAATAATCGTATCGACAGCCTGGTGGACCAGCTCTATCAGATCAACAAGCGCCTCATGGGCCTTGAAGGTCGTTTGATGCGCGCTGCTGAAGCGCATGGCGTTTCGCGGGAAGACTTCCTGCAGCAATATTATCAAAACGAGCTCGATCCGAATTGGATGCGGCGAGTTGGTCGCCTGAAAGGCAAAGGTTGGGCTGACTTCACGAAGAACGACAAAGAGACGATCAAGGAAATTCGCGACGAGATTCAGGAGCTTGCTCAGGAAACCGGTCTCGACATTGCTGAATATCGCCGCATCGTGCACACGGTGCAGAAGGGCGAGCGCGAAGCGCGTATCGCCAAGAAGGAAATGGTTGAGGCCAACCTGCGTCTCGTTATTTCCATTGCGAAGAAATACACAAACCGTGGCCTGCAGTTCCTCGACTTGATCCAGGAAGGCAATATCGGCCTGATGAAAGCGGTTGATAAATTTGAATATCGCCGGGGTTACAAATTCTCGACCTATGCGACCTGGTGGATCCGTCAGGCGATTACGCGCTCGATTGCTGACCAGGCGCGCACCATCCGTATTCCGGTTCACATGATCGAAACGATCAACAAGCTCGTTCGGACATCACGTCAGATGCTGCATGAGATTGGCCGCGAGCCAACACCGGAAGAATTGTCCGTGAAACTCGGCATGCCGCTGGAAAAAGTGCGCAAGGTTCTGAAGATTGCCAAAGAGCCGATCTCGCTTGAGACGCCGATTGGTGATGAAGAAGACAGCCATCTGGGTGACTTCATTGAAGACAAGAATGCGATCCTGCCGATTGATGCAGCGATCCAGTCCAATCTTCGTGAAACAACGACCCGGGTTCTGGCCTCTCTCACACCGCGTGAAGAGCGGGTTCTGCGGATGCGCTTTGGCATCGGCATGAACACGGACCATACGCTGGAAGAAGTCGGGCAGCAGTTCTCTGTGACCCGTGAGCGTATCCGTCAGATTGAAGCAAAGGCCCTTCGGAAGCTCAAGCATCCAAGCCGGTCGCGGAAACTGCGGAGCTTCCTGGACAATTAGTCCCCCGTTGGGCGACACCGATCACCTCCATCCGTCTGGGCCTTCTTAAGTGGGGCCGATGGGAAGTGTTTCCCTTTGTCTAATCTGGAGTAAGCAGATGAACCTCACCATGTTGAAGGCCAAGATCCATCGGGCAGCGGTCACCATGACCGACCTGCATTATGAGGGATCGATCTCCATCGATCGCGATCTGTTGGACCAGTCCGGCATCCTGCCGCATGAGCAGGTGGACGTGCTCAACATCAATAATGGTGAACGCTTCACGACCTATGCGATTGAAGCACCCAGCGGTTCGCGCACCATCGGCATAAATGGGGCAGCGGCGCGTCGTGCGGAACCGGGCGATCTTGTAATCATCTGTGCGTTTGGTCAGATGGATGCGGCGGAAGCTGAACAGTTCGAGCCCACCGTGCTTCAAATGAACGATGATAACAGCGTTGCCTCCACCACAAACAAAAGCGGCCACTCGAGGGCCGCTTAAGCTGTTTTGTAGATGCGTTTGGGTTGGCGCGTCTATTCTAGGCCGATAACGAGCGTCACGCTTGTTGAGAGTGTCTGTTCACCGGCAGCGATGGGCACATCGGCTGCTTCCATGGCCATTGCACGGGCGAAGACAGGCTGAGGCCGTCCGCCGCCGCCATGTTCGTTGATGGTGAGTACGGGCCCAAGCGCCACGCCTGCAGCAGCGACATAAATCTTGGCTTTGCGCAGGGCGTCCTTCACTGCTTCTTCGCGGGCGCCGTCCATCAGGGGACCAGGTTTTTCAACCTGAAAGCGAATGCCACGCAGTTCGTTTGAGCCGTTGGAGACCAGACGATCAAGAACTTCGCCAACCCGGTCGAGATCACGCAGCGTGACAGAGACAAGGTTCGAAACCTGATAGCCGGAGATGCGTGAGGTTTCACCGCGCTCAGGCCGCGTGTGCATCGCGTTGACCGAGAATTGGGAGGTGCGCATGTCGCGGTCTTCAATGCCGAGTTCTTTTAGAGCAGCGAAGACGGACTGCATGGCTTCTGTATTGGCGGCAAGTGCCTCGGCAGCAGTTTTCGCCTGGGTGACGACGCCTGAGTCCACAACGGCAATGTCCGGCTTCACGGACACCTGTCCCTGGCCGGTAATGGTGATGGTGCGCTGAATTTCCTCGGCCTTGGCGTTTCCGGCTAACAGTCCGAGTGCCATGAGGGCTCCAAGGCCTATCGTGAACCATTGGCTCCGCCCGATGGCGGTTGTCTTAGCAGTTGAGTGAGGCATTGATCTTGCTCCTGAGCCTGTCCTTCATGCGCGAGGGTACTCTGGCCGGGGATTGGGTCGAAATTGGGGCAGATCGGCGGTTTGGCAAGCGCGTATGTTCTGATATACCCACATTCGGAGGGCCTGTAGCTCAGTTGGTTAGAGCGAACCGCTCATAACGGTTTGGTCGCAGGTTCGAGTCCTGCCGGGCCCACCATTTTTCTCTGTCAATTTTTTCCGAGGCTTTGGTCGCAGCTTAGACAACCGGCTTTAGTCTCCTTGGTGGATGCGCATATTCTCAGATGTCTGCCACCAAGGCAGGACATCGCCAAGTTCAAACGGAAAGGGCTTGGCTTCAATCTCATCTTCTTCATTCTCTCGGTAGATATCTGGCAGAATGTACCCGGCGAATCGATCCTCATTCGTGGCTGACGACATGGCTCTTAGGAACGAGTCTTCATCCGAATTCGTGAGCGTGGTTTCCAGATCTTCGATTGCGCAAAACACCACCTTCCTGCGATCCTCTGCAGTAATTTCTGGATCTCTCGCCGCCAAGGTTGTCGCTTCAGCGAGCAATTGGTTCTGATACCCTCCTGACATCACCAACCATGTATCCAACGTGAGAACCATTCCGTGTGCGTCAGGGCGGACGACGTCTGGGCCAGCGATCCCACGGCGCGCGTGCGAAAAATAGCGCCATATCTGGAATACACCGTTCGCAATCTCATGATACGCCGACTCAGCCTCGGCCATAGGATCTTCCGCAAACTGGGCTCCGAAAGTGAGCTTTGTGGCTTTGCACTCAACCACCACAACTATTTCATCATTGTCTTTAACTAAAACATCAGGCGTGAAGATAGGTCTTTTCCGGGACCCATAGTTCTCGCTCCTGCCAACACTAAATCTGGGCATCATCGCCGCAATATAATCCGCTGAATATTGCTCGAAACGATCGGCAGCTTCATTCCTTAGATGTGTCCCACCCTTAATCAAATCATAGTACACGCCTGAAGTGATGCGTTGATGTATCAAATCGGGCAGCGGTGCACGCAGCCTCTCGTTGTTGGCGCCGAATGCAAGGATTGGCGAATGACGGAGGAAGCTTGGCTGATACGCTGTAGGCAATGGTGTGGCGGTATTTTTATTTGCCGCACGCACCAGCTTCGCTGCTTCGGCACGGGCGTTTGTGATGGGAGTTGAAAGAAGAGTTAGGGCTGCCTCCATTGTGTCGGGTGTTATGCCGATCTCTTCTAGGGAGTAGTCCCGGGAAATGTTCGGGGATTTCTGAAATGCGGCGTGTAATGCGAAACCTACTAAGGAGAAATCATTGAGCGTAAGACCATGTGTGTGTCTGAAGAACTCACCGCACACGCCCAGTCCGTAGAGGTAGGCGTAGCGATAAAACCGAGAGACATTCGAATATCCGCGCTGCCAGGGGAATTGACGGTGAGCAATCCGAGGCATCTCGCGCAAAACGTCGACGCGTTTCAAAAAGATACGCGACTCCGCGTTTTCCATGTTGCGTAAATGATTAGCGGCAGTTGCACCGGCGGTGAATTTGCTGCAGTCGGTGATCCGATAACGACCGTCCCGCAATGTGTCTTTGCCGACGACCAAAAGTCGGCATACAAGCGTTTCCAGTTCCCACTTATGTACAGAGTATGGTGATGCGATTTCGGACTCGGCTGCTTCCTGTGGGAAATCAATAAAACGCGCTGCAACCTCAACTCTGTCAGATTGTAGGGCGTCGATTGCCCAGGCCATTTGAATGAAAGCTTCATCGTCGGCTTTGGCGAGGACATTGTTGAGTTTCTTTCGGTAGCGATCGCGTTGGAAGTTACTCATGAAGCCGACGAGTCCTTTGTGTCCTAGTGAATTGTCCATTTCAATGTCGGTGAGGTCAAGCAGAGTGTGGCGGGTTCAGGTTTCGTGAATCAGGGGGCCGTGCCGCAGGTTCGAGTCCTGCCGGGCCCACCAAATACCTCCACAGAATGTCTGAGCCTGACAGGCGCATTCACATCCGCCTTCTCTAGCGCAGATACTTCTCAAATATATCTACAGTTCGGGTGTTCGCGAGCGCTGCCGCGTCTGCGTTGTAGTGGGTGCCTTTGTGTCGGGCGAAGGCGTGTTCCTGACCTGCATAAGAGTGGATGGTGACCAGCGGAATGTCTTTTAGCCCGTCCTTGATCGTCGTCTGCGCTTCCTTGTTCACAAACCTGTCTTCTTCGGCAATGTGCAGCATGGTCGGTTTTGAGATGTTGGATGCTTCGCCGAGTTTCTCATCAATGCCGACACCGTAATAGCCAACATTGCAGTCAGACGTTGAGCGGGTTGCCATCAGGTAGGTGAGGAGACCGCCGAGGCAAAAGCCCATGGTGCCCACTTTGCCGGTACATCCGTCCATACTTCGGATTGTTGCAAGGGATGTCTGTAGGTCTTCAACCGCTTTGTCGACATCAACGGCATAGTAGAGCGTGGCCGCCTTCTGCCATTCTTCATCGGTCTGATCGGTGAGCTCGACGCCCGGCTCCTGACGCCAATAGAGGTCGGGGCAGAGGGCGAAATAGCCCCGATCCGCCCAGGCATCGCAATGGTCGCGCATGTCCTGATTGACCCCGAAGATCTCCTGAATGGCCAGGATGCCTGGCCCGGATTTGGCTTTTGGGACCGCCAGATAGGCCGAAAACTCTCCGTCCGTGCCTTTTATTGTGATGTTGGGCATGTGTTTCCCTTTCTGCTTGAAAACAATACGAACGATCGTCCATAATTATTTCCGATATAACAATACCCGGTGCCAAACAGCAAGTGGGATTTGGAAGATCGCGATGACGTCGAAACATACAGGCGCACAGATTGTTGATGGGCGGCGGGCGCGGGGCGCGCGGACACGCGAGGCTTTGGTCGCGGAAGCTGTTCAGCTGGCCTCTGTGGAGGGGCTTGAAGGGCTTTCGATCGCGCATCTTGCCGCTCGGATTGGAACCGCCAAGAGCAGTGTGCATGCCTCGTTTGGGTCTAAAGAAGCGCTGCAGGTTGCTGTCGTCGCACATACACGTGACATCCTGATCGACCTGGTGATCGCACCTGCCCTAAAAACGGAACCTGGCCTGCAGCGCCTGTCTGCCCTTGGTGAAGGATGGATGTCCTACCTGGAACGCAAAACGTTTGAAGGCGGCTGTGTGTTGTCATCGGCTTCGCTTGAGATGGATGGACGGCCCGGACCCGCTCGGGACGCAATCGCTGCTGTGATGCGGGAATGGCTCGATCTGCTGGAGGACAATATTGCCCGGGGTATCGCGAAGGGAGAGATCACGGCTGGTACAGATCCCGCCCAACTTGCTTTTGCCCTGAATGCTGTCGGCATGGCGGCGAACTGGCAGAGCCAGCTTTTCGGCGAAACTTTCTCCTATGACACAGGACGGACTGGGTGGGCTCAGGTGCTTGCGCAGCATAAAACACCGTCCTGACTGCAATGAGTCGATCTATGGGCGCTCAAATCTTCGTCTGTTAGTCTGGGGGACGGCAGATTCGGAGGTTCCTCGTGCCCAAACGCCAAGTTGAGATTACCGCGCCAAGCGGCTACGCGGCCACGCTCGCTGCTGTTGGTGAACAGTATGGCGGCGAAGACATTTACGCTGAACTGGGCGAAAACGACCGCTGCCTTGTGCGGATTGTCTGCGAAACCAATGTGGTTCAGACGATCATTGATGCGACGCACCGGGCGATGGGGAAGGATGCACATTGGCGTCTGACGATCCTGCCTGTTGAAGCCGTTGTTGCGCCTGATCAGAGAAAGCCCGAGAAAGATCCCGAAGGGCGAACTTTCAGCTTTCGTGGGCGCTCTGCACCGCGGGAGGAAATTCTGCAAGCTGTCGAAAAAGGGACGGAGCTCGATGCTGACTTTCTCGTCCTGGTTGTTCTGTCCGCCGTCGTGGCCGCAGTCGGACTCATTAGCGACAATGTCGCGGCCCTCATTGGCGCAATGGTGATTGCACCGCTGCTTGGGCCCAATCTGGCGTTTGCGTTCGGGGTTGCACTGGGCAAGCAGGACCTGATGCGCCGTGCCATGCTCACAAATGTGACAGGGCTTGGCATTGCCATCTTCTTTTCCATGATTTTGGGGAACATGTTGGGCGGGCCGTTTCAGTCGATTGAGATCACATCACGGTCCCTTGCTGGGTATGACACTATTGCCTTGGCATTGGCCGCAGGCGCGGCGGCGGTCTTTTCGCTGACGACGGGTCTGTCCAGCGCACTTGTGGGGGTGATGGTCGCTGTCGCGATTATGCCACCGGCAGTGGTGCTCGGCCTTATGCTCGGGAGTGGTGATATGAAGTCAGCGGGCGGGGCTGCCATTTTGCTCGCGGTCAACATTGTCTGCATCAACCTGGCGGCCCAGATTGTTTTTGTTGCCAAGCGCATCTCGCCCCGAACATGGAGCGAGAAAAAAGCATCTCAGAAAGCGCTGTGGACGAACTTCTCTGCCTGGGTGGTCTTACTCGGCGGCCTGGCGACCGGAATTTATTTCGCCGGTTGGTAGTGCCCAGAGGTTGTTTTGTTCTGGAGCGCTTATCAGATTGCCGATATGAGACGCCGCCGCCATAACAAGCATTTTGTCGCCCGCTGTCCAGGTTCTGGCCTTCTTTGTATCGAGGCAGCTCAACACACCTATGATTTTGCCCTCCTGACGAAACGGAGAATCAAGGGAGGCATGAGCGTAGTCATCGAGCGGGGCTCTGTTGCCCTGCACCTTGCCAAACGCGTGTTTGTCGAGATCATCAATCGCGATCACCCGCGACGTTTCGAGGATGGCTAGGTATTCGGTGAGGTCGGGCAGCACCATACTCTCAATTTCGATATGTGCTTGGGTTGCGCTCTGATAGGCGCTCGCTGCGGCGGCTTCGTTCAGAATGTTGCTTTTTACCCAGACAATGCACCAATCAACTTCCAGAAGAGTGGCCACTGTCTGAGTGATGTGGTTGATCTCTGATGTAAGGTCTTTTTGCGTCTTGGTGTTTGCGGGTAAGGGGAATTTGGCAATTGCTTCCACGTAAGCATCCGCTTTTTGTTTCCGGGCGAACACTCTTTTGGTGAACATGTTGTCGCGTGTGGCGTTGCGCAGATACGCTGCTGTATTGCCGTCTGACATGCGCTCGGCTGAAATTTCCAGAACCGTGTCGTCGGAGAATCGAATGCGGGAGGTCAGCTGTCCTGTGTCTGACAAGGTCGTCTTGATGAATTTCATCAGCGCGTCCGGATCTGTTTCTGGCGAGAGCACACCGCGGACCTTCAGATTGTGCATGATGGACAACAGGTTTGACCCAGGCGTTAGAAGCGTGCTGGGTATCTTGTGGAGGTCAGCATATTGGCGATTTGCGGCGATGAGATCGAAATTCTTGTCCCAGACCGCAATGCCATAGATGCCATATTGGAACGCATCGGCAATGGTGCTTGAAGTTTCGCACGAGTTTACGGCCCCCGCCGCCATAGATTGGCGACTTTCTCTACCCCATTTGACCTTCTTTATGATGTCGAACACACCATCACCCAATTATATCCCCACCCGGATGTGAACAAGAGTAGGTAGGGGCTGTTAATCAGTGCCTAACGAGCAGCTGGCAGACACGCGTTGTCGTAATCTGGTTAATCGTTTATGAGTGGGCCGCAAAACTGGTTCTCAAGAGGTGAATAAATGGCGTCCTACCAATATGTTTATGTCATGGATGGTCTGTCCAAGACGTATCCTGGCGGCAAGCAGGTGTTCAGCGATATCCGCCTGTCCTTTCTGCCCGGCGCAAAAATTGGCGTGGTGGGGGTTAACGGGGCCGGGAAATCGACGCTCTTGCGGGTGATGGCTGGCGTCGACAAGGAATTCACGGGCGAAGCCTGGTCAGCAGAGGGCGCGAAAGTGGGTTATTTGGCTCAGGAGCCCGAACTTGACCCGGAAAAGGATGTGCTTGGCAATGTGATGAATGGTGTCGCTGAACAGCGGGCGATGCTTGATAAATACAATGAGCTTGCCATGAACTATTCCGATGAAACGGCGGAAGAGATGGCCCGCCTTCAGGATATTATCGACGCGCAAAACCTCTGGGATCTGGATAGCCAGATCGAAATGGCCATGGATGCCTTGCGGTGCCCGGAGGGTGATGCGGATGTTACGAAACTTTCTGGCGGTGAGCGCCGCCGTGTTGCGCTCTGCCAGCTTTTGCTTGCGGCGCCTGACATTCTGTTGCTCGATGAGCCAACCAACCATCTGGATGCAGAGTCCGTCGCGTGGCTGCAAAACTATCTCGTAAACTATGCAGGTACGATTGTTCTGGTGACCCATGACCGGTATTTCCTCGACCAGGTGACTGGGTGGATACTCGAGATCGATCGCGGTCGTGGCATCCCATACGAAGGGAATTATTCGTCGTGGCTTGAGCAGAAGCAAAAGCGTCTGGAGCAGGAAGGCCGGGACGAGGCGTCACGGGAACGAACTTTGTCTCGCGAACTGGAGTGGATTCGGCAATCGCCCAAAGCCCGCCAGGCCAAGAGCAAGGCGCGTATCCGCGCCTATGACGATCTGCTGGAGGCTGCGGGCAAAGAGCAAAACGGGAAAGCACAGATTGTTATTCCTGTTGCCGAGCGCCTGGGCGGTGTTGTGATCGAGGCAGATCACCTCAATAAAGGTTTCGGAGATCGACTGCTGATTGATGATTTGAGCTTCGAGCTGCCACCCGGCGGTATTGTTGGTGTCATCGGTGCCAATGGTGCGGGTAAATCTACGCTCTTCAAGATGCTCACTGGTGATGAGCAACCAGACAGCGGTTCGATCAGAATTGGCGATACGGTGACGCTTGGATATGTGGACCAAAGTCGTGACGCGCTTGATCCCGATAAGAACGTCTGGGAGGAAATCTCTGGTGGCACGGACGTTATTGAGCTTGGCAAACAGACCATGCCGAGCCGTGCCTATGTGGGCGCCTTTAACTTCAAAGGGGGTGACCAGCAGAAGAAGGTTGGACAGCTCTCAGGTGGGGAACGCAACCGTGTGCATCTGGCCAAGATGCTGAAGTCAGGCGCTAACCTTCTGTTGCTCGATGAACCGACCAATGATCTGGATGTGGATACGCTTCGGGCACTTGAAGATGCGTTGATTGATTTTGCTGGGTGCGCCGTGGTCATCAGCCATGATCGCTGGTTCCTGGACCGTATTGCGACACATATGCTTGCGTTTGAGGGCGACAGCCACGTGGAGTGGTTTGAAGGAAACTATGCGGACTATGAGGAAGACCGAAAACGACGGTTGGGGGCAGCGGCTGAAGTGCCCCACCGCATCAAATATAAACGGTTCTCACGGAACGACTAGGCAGAAAAAAGGGCGGTCCATGGGACCGCCCAAAACATTTTCGGACTTGGAAAAGCCTACTGGATCGTCTCAGTGGCGACAGCGCTATCTGCTTCGGTTAGTTCAACATCTCTGTCTTGATTGGCTTGTGCAATCTGCGTTTCGATGTGTTCCAGCAGGGCTGAGAAGTTGCCGCCATTGTTGCGAATAACCGAAATAAAGGTTGAGCGTTGCTCCTGCGCCATCCAGATGCCCAAGACCTTTACGTCGAATACTTTGAACCCATCATCGGTCCTTAGAAGCCACCATTCGACAGGAACGGGTGCACGGCCAGTGGTGAACTCTATCTGGCTGCTGACGATGACCTCTTTGCCCCTGTTTCCCTTCGGCTGTGAGGAGAGAACAGCGAACTGCTGGTCGGTATAGTCTGAAAGACGGCTGGCATAGACCTTGACGATGAATTCCTCAACCAATGTCAGATATTCTGCCTTTTGCTCTGCGGTGGGCGTCCGCGCATATTGACCCAATGCAAAAACACCGATCCGAGGGACGTCCATATTGCCCACGAACAAAGCGCGGAATTTTGTTTCAAGCGCCTGAGGCGTAAAGCCTTCCCGGCCGAGTATTTCAATCGCTTCTGATGCGATGTCATTGACGAAAGTTTCAGCTTGCTCATCCCTTGCGGCGTAGGCCGGCATTGCAACGAAAGCCAGGCTTACCAGCACGAAAAGGCCAATGATGCTGCTGCGGCGCGCCGGGGAAGGGGTTTGCCATAATTGCCAAGTCATGTCGTCAACTCTCCTACCGCTTTGAACTATTTGTCGGCTTTGTTGAGCCGTTATTCGTCTGACGTGAAATTGATATTGGAGATGTCAGGCAGCGCGTCAACGTCGGTCACGCCGTTTTGAATTTCGTCCGCGCGGCTCTGTCTGTAGAGCGAGCGAATGGCAGCATAATAGTCGATTGAGGTGCGCTCAATTTCATCGAGTGTGTCGAGATTGCGGGCACGCAGATCAATGCCGTTTACAACAAAACGCGTCACAGGGATCGTGTAGGCTTCGTCCCATAGGATGTAGGTTAGGGGATCGAAGAAGCGGTCAACGCCGAAGCCCGCCAGGTCACGCGGCGGGGCAGGTCCGAGGAGCGGTGCATAGAAATAAGGGCCTTCACCAACACCATAAACCGCGAGAGTCTGTCCGAAGTCTTCGCCGTGGCGCGCGTATCCCCAACCCGTGGCTGGGTCGCCAAGCCCCAATACGCCAGCAGTCGTATTGATGCCAAATCTTGCTGTGGTGTCGCCAGCACGGTCCCATTCTCCTTGGAGAAGGTCGTTGGCGAGGATGACTGGGCTCCGCAAATTGTCGAGGAAGTTGCGAACACCGTCTTTCGCAATAGTGGGCAAGACGCCATCATAAATTTCAGCAGCGGGCCGGAGCAGGATGATGTCGAGGAAATTGTTGAGCTCAAAGAAATAGCGGTTCAAAGGCTCAATGGGGTCGTTTGCCTCTTCATAGGCAGCTACAGCGGCAGCGTCGCCTGTATCAGGACGGGTTGCGCATCCGGAAAGAATAACAGCCAGTCCGAAGACCGCGATCATTGCGCGAAGGGAGTTTCGGCCAAATTCGATGTTCATTTTGTTCCTACATCATCAATGTCGGCGCATCTGAAGCTGTCTTCATCTGCGCGATGTCACTCTCTACAGGTACGCTGTTGCTAGCACCTACCACATTAACTCGCCGTGAATATCGCCGGATTTTGCCGATTTGAGGGCGAACTAAAGGCTATATAGGGCGGGACTCACTACAGAAAATACAAATCTTTGCTACCACGCTCAGAGCGCGGTTAACCAGCCTGCCGCGAGGCGGGCTGTTGGAAATCAGCACCATGTTGCCAAAATACCTCTGAAACTGGGGGGGATTTGGCGGTGTGACGCCCAGCCCATCAAATTCATCTTTTATTTTGAGTTTGGATATAAAGATATGTATATATCTTTCCTGTTGGTCTTTTTTCGTGGTGCTGATTCCCGGTGCCGAGAGTGAGGTGGTCTGTGGAGACATTGCTAACAGGGTTGCGCGCTGCAGGTGAGCCAACACGGCTTCGGCTGCTGATGTTGCTTGCCCGAAGCGAACTCACCGTTAGCGAGTTGACCCAGATATTGCGGCAGAGCCAGCCGCGTGTGAGCCGACATTTGAAGTTGCTTTGTGAGGCTGGGCTTTTGGACCGGTTCAGAGAGGGAAGCTGGGTATTCTATCGCCTTGCCACTCAAATCGGAGGTGGCGACCTTGTCCAGTTCCTGGTGCAGGCATTGCCAGCTGATGACCCGGTGGTTGCCCGTGATCTGGAGAGGTTGAAGTCGGTTAAGGAGGCGCGGGCTGAGCGCGCCGCTGCCTTTTTCAGAGAGAATGCAGATGAGTGGGACCTGATCAGGGCACTTTATGTGCCGGAGATAAAAGTAGAGGAGGCGCTTTCTGCACTTGTGCCCGCGCCGCGACTAGACGCAATTCTCGATCTTGGAACGGGCACCGGGCGTATGCTCGAAATTTTTGCGGACAAGGCCGAACGCGCTGAGGGTGTTGATCTTAGTCCGGAAATGTTGGCGTTTGCTCGGACGCGATTGGACGATGCGGGACTCTCCCATGCACATGTTCGGCAGGGCGACATATTTGATCTGACGTTTGTGGATGGTGAGTTTGATCTCGTCACGCTACATCAGGTCCTTCATTACTTGGATGATCCTGCGGCATCGATTCAGGAGGCTGCGAGGGTTCTCGCACCTGGCGGGCGTTTGCTGATTGCCGATTTTGCGCCGCACGATCTCGATTTCCTACGAGATGAACAGGCACATCGACGACTGGGGTTTGCTAAGGCAGAAATCAGCGATTGGTGCCGCAGTGCCGGGCTAGAAGTCGTGAACGAGGTTGCGCTTCCTCCAGACGGTGATGAGGCAAAGCTCACTGTGTTGATTTGGGCAGCGGAGAAGTCGGCGGAGACCGGCAGCGGTAAAAAAGGAGCGGCGACATGAGTTCCCTGGGAGATAGATTTAGAGGACGGGACGATGTGCGTGTCTCGTTTGAGTTTTCTCCACCCAAGACAGCTGAGGCGGAGCAAAAACTCTGGACGGCCATTGAACGTTTGGCACCGCTGCGCCCAGCCTTTGTGTCAGTGACTTATGGGGCTGGCGGCAGCACACGCGAACGGACCCATTCCACCGTCAAGCGCATGGTGAATGAGACCGACTTGAAACCCGCCGCGCATCTGACATGCGTAGGGGCTTCGAAAGCGCAAGTGGATGCTGTTATTCAGGGCTACTGGGATGCCGGTGTTCGGCACATCGTTGCAATTCGCGGCGACATGCCGGATATGCAAGGTCCTTACAAAGCGCACGAGGACGGGTATTTGAGCACGGCGGATCTTGTCCACGGTATCAAGGCCATCGGCGACTTTGAGGTAACCGTCAGTATCTATCCTGAGCGGCATCCTGAGAGTGTGAGCTTTGACCATGATATTGATTTGTTGAAAGCAAAGATTGATCAAGGTGCCTCCCGTGCCATCGCACAATTTGCGTTTGAGACGGAGCATTATGAGCGCCTGCTGGAGCGGGTCAGGAAAGCGGGTATCGATATTCCGATCATTCCGGGCATCATGCCGACGACGAATTTTAAGGGTGTCGTTCGGATGGCTGAACGCTGTGGCGCGACAATCCCGGGTTGGTTAGCCGCCTACTATGATGGTCTTGATGATGAACTGCCGACGCGTCGGCTGATCGCGGCAACGGTTGCTGCAGAACAGGTTCATGACCTTGAGCGCTTAGGCTTTAGGGATTTCCATCTCTACACGTTGAACCAGGCTGATCTTACCTATGCAATTTGCCATATCCTGGGCTACAAGCCCCTCGCGGTTTCTTGAAGGAGGAACGCATCATGACCCAAGACAAGAAGAGAGACGAACGTGTTGCCGAGCTCTATCGCTCAGTGAAAGAGCGTATTCTGGTGCTCGATGGCGCGATGGGGTCCTTGATACAGGGCTATGGTCTGGAGGAAGCAGACTATCGCGGTGATATTCTGAAAGACCATCATGTTGATGTGAAAGGGGACAATGAACTTCTGTCTCTCACACGTCCTGACGTGATCCGCGAAATTCATTTGAACTATTATCGTGCAGGTGCGGATTTTGCGGAGACGAACACGTTTGGCTCCAACACGGTCGCCCAGGGAGACTATGAGCTGGAGCATCTGGCTTATGAGATGAATGTTGCCAGTGCAAAGATTGCGCGTGAGGCAGCGGACATTGCAGAAGCTGAAGATGGACGCGTACGCTATGTGGTCGGCACGCTTGGGCCCACACCGCGGACAGCCTCGCTGTCGCCGGATGTCAACGATCCAGGTTTCCGGAATATCACCTTTGACGCGCTGGAAGATGCCTATGCCGAGGCGACACGCGGCCTGATTGAGGGTGGCTCTGACGCCATTATGGTCGAGACCATCTTTGACACACTGAACGCCAAGGCCGCGCTGGTTGCGATCCAGAATGTTTTCGCTGAGACCGGTGTTGAGCTGCCGGTGATGATCTCCGGCACGATTACAGATGCATCGGGCCGACTTCTCTCAGGGCAAACGGTTGAAGCGTTCTGGTACTCCGTGCGTCACGTGAAACCGTTCTCAATTGGTCTTAACTGTGCGTTGGGTGCTGAACAGCTTCGCCAGTACATTGATACGCTCGCGCGGATTTCAGATGCCGATGTATCGGCCCATCCAAATGCCGGATTGCCGAATGAGTTTGGGGAATATGATCAGTCTCCTGAAGCGATGGCTGCGCTCGTCGGTGAGTTTGCGGAAAGTGGTCTTGTGAATATTGTTGGTGGATGTTGCGGCTCAACACCGGACCATATCGCAGCAATTGTTGAAGCTGTTTCGACTGCGGCGCCTCGCGAAATTCCCAAGATAGAAACCCGCATGCGTTTGTCAGGGCTTGAGCCCTTCGTGCACGGATAGGAATACAGTACATGTCCAATCAGACCGCCACGTTTATCAACGTGGGCGAACGAACCAATGTGACCGGTTCAGCCAAATTTAAGAAACTCATTCTCGAGGATGATTATGAAGCTGCTCTGGCTGTTGCGCTTCAGCAGGTGGAGAGTGGTGCACAAATCATCGATGTGAATATGGATGAGGGCATGTTGGACTCGGAAGCTGCAATGGTGCGCTTCTTGAATCTCATCGCATCGGAACCGGATATCTCCCGTGTGCCAGTGATGATTGACTCGTCCAAATGGAACGTCATCGAAGCCGGTCTGAAATGTGTGCAAGGCAAGGCGATCGTTAATTCGATTTCGCTGAAAGAAGGTGAAGAAGCGTTCCTTGAACAGGCGCGCAAGGTGAAAGCCTATGGTGCAGCCGTCGTCGTTATGGCTTTCGACACAGAGGGTCAGGCGGACACGGCTGACCGGAAATTTGAGATCTGTGAGCGATCCTACAAGCTCCTGACGGAGACGGTTGGCTTGCCGCCCGAAGACATTATTTTTGATCCTAATATCTTTGCTGTCGCGACGGGCATCGAGGAGCACCATGATTATGGTGTCGCTTTCATTGAAGGGACGCGCCGCATCAAGGAGAACCTGCCGCACTGTCACGTGTCAGGGGGTGTTTCCAACGTCTCGTTCTCATTCCGTGGCAACAATGCTGTGCGCGAGGCCATGCATTCTGTGTTCCTTTATCACGCCATCAAGGCGGGTATGGATATGGGGATTGTGAATGCCGGTCAGCTGGCGATTTATGAAGACATTCCCACAGAACTCAGAGATGCGGTTGAAGATGTCATCCTGAATCGCCGTGATGATGCAACCGAGCGGCTGCTTGATGTTGCCGAACAATTCAAGGGAGAGGGCGGCAAGAAAAAGGTTGAAGACCTTTCCTGGCGTGAAGTGCCGGTCAAAGACCGGCTCCGCCATGCCCTTGTGAATGGGATCACTGCCTTCATTGAGGAAGATACGGAAGAAGCCCGTCAGGAAGCGGAGCGTCCGCTTCATGTGATTGAAGGGCCGTTGATGGACGGCATGAACGTTGTCGGCGACCTTTTCGGTGCCGGCAAAATGTTCCTGCCCCAGGTGGTGAAGTCTGCGCGTGTGATGAAGCAGGCGGTGGCCTATCTCATGCCTTACATGGAGAAGGAAAAAGAGGAACTTGGGATTACCGAAGATTCCTCCAATGGCACCATCCTGATGGCGACGGTGAAGGGCGATGTGCATGACATTGGCAAGAACATCGTGGGTGTTGTTCTGCAATGTAACAATTACAAGGTGATTGACCTGGGTGTCATGGTGCCAGCCGCGAAGATCCTTGAAACGGCCAAAGAAGAGAAGGTCGACATTATCGGGCTTTCCGGACTGATCACACCGAGCCTTGATGAGATGTGTCACGTTGCAGCCGAAATGGAACGCCAGGACTTTAGCGTACCGCTATTGATCGGTGGCGCGACCACAAGCCGTGTGCATACGGCGGTAAAGATCCACCCAAATTATGACAAAGGCCAGGCGGTCTACGTCCCAGATGCCAGTCGCGCCGTGGGGGTTGCAAACTCGTTGCTCTCTGACACGCAGGCTGATCAATACAAAACCGGGATCGCTGAAGAGTACAGTCAAATGGCTGAAGCTCATGCGCGCGGGCAATCCAAGGGCGAACGCCTGTCGCTGGCCGATGCCCGGGCCAATCACTTCGCCATTGATTTCGCCGAGTATGTGCCGCCGAAACCCACCTTTCTTGGGTTGAAGACAATCGATGACGTCTCATTAGAGGATCTGGTGCCTTACATCGATTGGACGCCATTCTTTGCGACCTGGGAAATGAAGGGCAGCTATCCGCGCATTCTGACTGACGATAAGATGGGTGAGGCTGCAACGCAGCTTTTCAAAGACGCGCAGAAGCTTCTTGATCAGATGGTGGGCGAGAAGTGGCTCTCACCTAAAGGGGTTGTCGGATTCTGGCCGGCGAACCGGATCGCGGAAGACGATATTGAGCTCTACTCAGACGATACACGGGAACACCGACTCGCCATGTTCCATACGCTTCGTCAGCAGATGGCACGGAAGAATGACCGGGCGCATGTTGCGTTGGCTGATTTTGTGGCTGAACCGGGTATCCATGATTATGTGGGCGGCTTTGCCGTCACCGCCGGTCATGGGGAGGACGAACATGTGGCGCGGTTTGATGCGGACCATGATGATTATTCCAAAATTCTGATGCAGGCCCTTGCTGACAGGTTTGCCGAAGCGTTTGCGGAATATTTGCACGCACGGGTTCGCCGTGAATTCTGGGGCTATGCGGATGAAAGCGCACTGTCGGAAGAGGACCTGATCGCTGAAAAGTATCACGGTATTCGCCCCGCACCTGGCTATCCGGCACAGCCTGACCACACAGAAAAACGGACGCTCTTCCGGCTTTTAGAAGCTGAACGGAGAACAGGAATCACGCTCACGGAAAGCTGTGCCATGTGGCCCGGCTCGTCTGTGTCCGGACTCTATTTTTCACACCCGGACAGCTACTACTTTGGTGTAGGCCGGGTGGAGAAAGATCAGGTGCAAGACTATGCTGCGCGGAAGGGCATGAGCGTTGATGAGACGGAACGCTGGTTGGCGCCGGTGCTCAACTACGCCCCAGGGCGCTGACTTCTGCCATTTTTTCGATCTTTCGGCTAAGTGTCTAGGTTTGGTAAACTGAAACAACTAGATCTCTTTTATGGAAAAACAGATCTTTTAGCCATTCTTTAACCGTGTTGTCCAACCATGGTTCTATTCAGCGCGGGGCTGGAAAGAACTAGGGGATGGTTATGACTCAGATCGATACGGTTCAAGACACTGGCGTAATGGAAGAGTTGGAACGACGCGTGCTTTTCACGCGGATCACCGAAGCAGACTCATCTGCTCTGAGGGAGTTTAAAGATGTTCTGGCACAGCGAATGGAAGAATTACTGGATGAGTTCTATTCGCATGTAACGTCGGTTCCCAACCTCAATGCTCTTTTTCGAGATGAAGCACACATTGCGCATGCAAGAGCAGCGCAGAAGAAGCATTGGATGTTGCGGGTCTTTTCCGGCAATTTTGATGCGGACTATGTTGCCAGTGTTTCCGCCATCGGGCATGCCCATGCGCGCATTGGCCTCGATCCACGCTGGTATATCGGCGCCTATTGTTTTGTGATCGGCCGACTGCATGCGATTGCACAGGAAACTTACATTGATGATCCTGAGCAGATGTTGCGGGTCTTTGATGCGATCAACAAAGCGGTCTTTCTGGATATGGATTTTGCCATTTCAATCTACATTGATCAGGCAAAAGAAATGGCGACGACGCTCCTGAAACAGCAGGCCGAACGGTTCGAAGAAAACGTCAAGGATGTTGTCACGTCTGTGTCGAATGCTGCGACGGAACTTGAAGCAACAGCGGGAACGGTGGCTGCAGCAGCGGAAGAGTCCGCCTCCCAATCCGGCACTGTGTCTGCTGCAACTGAGGAATGTCAGGCCTCGATTGCAAGCATCAAAGATCAGTTTCAGAATGCCTTGGAATTTACGCGCTCTGCAGTTGAGCAGGCGGGCTCTGCTGAGACGACGATTGGTGGGCTGAATACGTCAGCGGACGCCATTGGCGAATTCTCGAAAACCATCAGCGATATTGCCGGACAGACCAACCTCTTGGCGCTGAATGCAACGATTGAAGCGGCTCGCGCCGGTGATGCTGGCAGAGGGTTTGCTGTGGTTGCGAGTGAGGTGAAAGCGCTCGCCCAGCAGACGGCCAATGCGACAGAGGAGATTGCCTCGCGCATTGATGCCATCCAGAAAGAAGTACAGACCACCGGTGGGGCCATTAGCGAAGTTGCCATGACGATCAAGAAGATTGACGAAATGTCGTCTGAGATTTCTGGCGCAATGGGTGAACAGGAAGTCGCCATGCAGGAAGTGGCCACCAACGTTACCGGCATCAGTGAAGCGTCTGCCCAGACCAGCCAGGCGACCACCGAGACCATGTCGGCAACGGCCGAGCTTGCCAAACAATCGACTGTTCTTGAGGAGCGCGTTGATGCGTTCCTCGCAGAGGTCCGCGCTGCGGGCTAACCCGGCCCGCACTTCCCCTGCGGTCCCGTCGCGTTCCCACCACAACGCGACAAGACGGAGTGCTGGCCACCCCCAGCGCTCCGTTTGGTGTTTGGGGCAGCGTTGTCGGTTTTCCTTTCGGCGTGCTCAACGTTAGAGCGCGGGCCGGTCGCTCCTTATCTGGCAGGAGAGGTGAGACATCTGTCACTGACATTTGTGATTAGAACTTCAGAGAAAAGAGTTTCTTGAGAACCTGTTCAACGGCTTTACGGAAATTCTTGATGTCTGTGTCCGTAATATCCACCGTAGCCCTCTCATGGATAAGCTTGTTTCGCACTTTGTAGTAGTGACCTATGCGTTTTAGTGTCGCTTCCGGAATCGGCACGTGGTTCGTTATTGCTCCGATTACATCGTCTCTTCTTTTAAACAGCTCCTTTATGTGGCGATCCGAAAATTGAGAATGCGGGAATAAATCCTGTCGATTTATGATGAATTCTTTGAGCGCAATTTCAAAATTGCTGTCCAGAAGCAACAGCGCAGCGCGGTTCTTAGTGTCTAGCTTCTGCCGGGTTATAATTTCGATGAGGCTTATCGATTCAACGAGCCCCAAGGTCCACGGCTGCTCCAGAATCTGTTTTCGATTCTTCTGCTTGAGCTTTTCTGCCTGCAGTTTTCTTACTTTTGGCAACTCCGGTAGCACAAGTTTCAGTGAGGATCCTGATGTGGGCGCTTGTTGTTTGCTGATGGTACCTTTGGTGTGAGGGAATACATTTTCAGCCCAGTCATTTTTTGTCCGTCTCGACAGTTTGCTAAAGTGGGACACCAATGGCCGAAGAATGGATTGTAGTTCTTGAAAAATGGGGTGCGCGTAGTTGATGCCAGTTTTGTTGCTTGTCCAGGGCATCGCTTGAGCTGCGCCATTGAGCTTTACTATCGCTCGGCATAAAGAAGCATCAGGATGTGGAACACCGGCTTCAGAGGAAACAAAATACCCAACTTCACGGGCCTTTAGTTCTTTGACGATGAGTCTATCGTTGCAGTAAAAATAAGCGCCGTAATTGTCCAGTTCAGGATCGCGATCTCGAATTAGCCCGGCAACAATTTCTACAGTGACGATTTTTTTGTCAGCCGCTTCGACCTTGAATGTGATCTTTTGTGGTTCCTGGCCTGGCGGGTATGCCCATTTATCGAATTTCTGGCTCTTGATGACCCTGTTATTCACCCTAATTTGGCATTTTCTGCTGATGAATAATGAGTAGATTTCGCCCAATCGATCAGCGATACGGTCTATGTCTTCTTGTGAAAACGGACTTCTTAGCTGGGAAATCTCAACCGTTGTCGATCGAGCCTTAATTGGAGGGATTGAATAAACCGGAATTTCCCAGTCTTCATTCTCGAGCCAATCTTTTGTTACGTCGATTTGAGAGCTAATGCCGTTGCCCTTGCGGGTTCTAATTTCAACATGTTCGCCAAGTGCTATGCTCGCTCGTTTGCTGCCGACACCAAAAATACCAATTGATTTGCCACTGGGGTCATTGCTGGAGCCACCTGGCACAACTAGCAAGCGCAGAGAGTCCGAGCTAACGCCACCTGCATTGTCCGTTACAGAAATGATCTGGCGAATTGGATCTAACGCAATGTCAATTCTTAGCTCACGGGCGCGCTGCGATGATGTCCAGATATCGATGGCATTATCAATAAGTTCACAGATGCCAGTCTGGAGATCATAGTCACTAATTATCGACCAAAATAACCGCTTTTCCGGCGTTCCGTCGATCGGACTGACTTCTGTTTTTCGAGCTACGTCATCCATTCGCCTTACCTATGCGGCCTGACCAAATTGTCAGACTACCGACTATGAATGGATAATTTTATTTTGCAATGGTGATTTCGATGGTATGCATAGCTACCCCAAAACCCCCGTCGGCAGGCCGTCGATGCTGGTCTGGTTTTTCTCGTCCCAATAATCTTCAACGCCATTGCGACCTTTCTTGTCAGCCCAGTCGCGCAGCACATCGCGCTCGCCTTCATACTCATAGAGGGGGACCGCATAGCCGCAGCTGGTCTGCACCAGGTCAATTTTCATTCGGTAGTACTGGCGTGAGCCGGTTTCTGCCGGGATGAGTTTTTCACATGCGGTCCAGTCCGGGTCCCGCGGGTGGATGGTCTGTGCTTCCCCATAAACACGCAGAATACGCGGTGGCCCTTCAAGGGCGCACCACATGATGGTCATGCGGTTGGTATCGGCCAGGTGTGCTGCGGTTTCATTGCCGGAACCTGTGAGGTTCATCCAGATGAGTTCGTTTGGTCCGGTGACCTTGAGACTGTCATGGCCCTTGGGAGAGAGATTGACCCGGCCTTCTGTGGCGGCTGTCGCCACGAAAAAGACCTTCTGCTTTTCGATGAATTTGATCAGGGGGTCTGCCAATTCTGGAAACTGCTTTGCCATCTCTCTATGCCTTTACGTGTTCGGAGGAGTGAAGATAGGGGCTGCACCTGAAAACTTCCATGGCCAGACTGAGATGAGAGGTCGGATTGGCTCCGTCGGGGAATGAGGGCGGTCCCGCTTACGCCATGTCTTCTGTCAGGCGTTCCAGGATGCAGCGACCCATTTCCGCATGGCGGCGATTGTCGACAAGCCCCGTGTCAAGAAGGATGACGCCGAAGATGACGGCCCAGCCTTTGGCGCGTGCCCAAAGCGCCGTGTCGCCATTGCCATAGGTTTTGATGGCGTTCTCACGCGCGTTTTGGTTTTCCAGCAGCATCCAGATGGAGGCGAGGTCGGTGGCGCGGTCGCCGCTGGTGATGTCGCCCCAATCGATTATCGCGGCGATGCGGCCGTCGTTTACCAGCACGTTTCGCGCGTGCATGTCGCCATGCAACCAGGTGGGGTTGGTGTCTTCAGGTGCCGCCAGTGCTTCCGCCCAGGCCTGGTAGACCTGCGGGTTGATATCGTCTGTCTCTTCGAGGAGGCGCGCCATGCGCTCTTCATTGTTTTCAGCCCGTGTCGAGAGCGGAATGCCCCGGACGCGATTGGCAGGGGCGTCGGCGGGGGCGGGCTGGTGAAGCGCCTTTAGAAAACCTGCCAGAACGACAGCTTGATCATCTGATGGGTAGCCCAGATCCGCCGCTTTGCCCTCGATCCAGGGAACAATACTCCAGGGCCAGGGATAGCCGTCATCTGCCACGCCCACACGGACAGGTGCGGAGATGGGGAGGGGCAGGCGCGATGCCAGCTTAGGCAGGCAGCGCTGCTCGTTTTCAATGCAGGGAACAGCGGCGGCGCGGCGGGGCAGACGCACCGTGTAGCTATCGCCCAAGCGAAACATCTCATTGTCAAAACCCACTTCAAAGCGTTCAAGTGGCAGGTGGGCCAGATCTGCGTGTTGGCTCTGCAAGAGACGCCTTACAAGAGCTTCGTCAATGTCCACTTCCGCCGGTGGGCTTCCGGGAGGCATTTCATAGGTGGGGGTGAAGTTGGTCATCACGGCCTCCAAATTGGGGGCGCGGACTATCCTCCCTTGGCAGAGGAAATGCAAGTGCGGTGGCCGGGCGGTTGGGGCAAAACTAAGTATGTTCTAATCGCGGACGTTCTCGCCACCATCATCTAACTCGGCCGGGCGGCTCCAATAGTTGAATTGTGGTGTCCAGTCTGATGTAGAGATGCCAGCGAGGCTAAGGAAATGCCAGACCGGCGAGTAAAGGTCTCCTGGACCGAACGCTGAGCGGCCGCGCGCCACGATCTTTCCTGCTGTGCGTTCGTAGACGGCAGCACCGGGGCAATTGTCATAGCCTGCCATCTTACATCGCTCAGTCATATACGCGCCGCCCCCATGGGAGGCCATCGTGAATTTCCACCCTTGGTCAAGTGCCATGCGATGTTGGATTTCGGGTGGGTCTTTGGACACGAAGGTGACGGCCATGGCGTCCTCTAGATGGTCCAATACACCGTTGATGCCGTCAGCCCATAGGGTGCAATAGCGGCACGCCTGACCCATATTGTGGATCATGAGAAGGCGCTCTCGTCCCCTGAACAGATCTGAAAGCGCAGCTTCCCCGTCAAGGGTTTTGAATGTGTAGTCGGGTACTTCTGCGCCTTCTTCTGCACGTCGGAGCGCTGCCAGAGTTTGTGACTTTTCCATGATTTCAAGTTCGAGCTTTTCTGCTTCGGTCATCTTTCTCTTACCCTGGTGTTGCCTATCTATCGGGAAGGATGGTCGCTTCAGTGTCGCTCGGCCGTGCCTCCCGCGACAGGCTTTTTTAGGTCAAAGAGGCTGCCCATTTTTCTGACCATTGGTAGAGGCCGCCAAACTCTTCCTGAAGCTCTTTGCCTAGAGCTGTCAGCGCGTAGCCATCAGAGGTGGCGTCAACAAACTGCGCTTCTTTCAGTGCTTTAAGGCGGCTGTTCAATACGCTGGGGCTCACGCCGTCACAGGCCTCCTGCAGGGCGCGGAAAGTGAGCGAGCTGTCACGCAGTTCCCACAGAATGCGCAAGGCCCACCGCTGTCCCAGCAGATCAAGCAGCGCCATGATGGGTTTTCCTGTCGTCGATCCTCTTACCGGGTGTCCCGGTGTGGGGGATTTGGGTTTCTTTGCCAAGAAAATGCCTCACGTCTCTTGTGCTACTAAAAAAGTAGCACTATGTTGTTGCTATTAATTTAGTAGCACATAATCCGGAGAGACCCAATGACCGCATCGCCCCGCATTACCCCGGCAACGGCACCTTATGATGACGCCATTCAGGCGCAGTTTGATCGATTGATGCCGCCGGGCATTGATCCGCTGGTGCTGTTTCGCACATTGGCGAATGATACACGTCTGTTCTCCCGCTTTATGGGGGCGGGGCTGCTCGACAAAGGACATCTGTCTCTTCGGGAGCGGGAACTCGCTATTGACCGGACCTGTGCCCAAACCGGCTGTGCCTATGAATGGGGTGTCCACATCGCCTTTTTCAAAGACCAGGTGTCGCTCACCGATGAAGAAATTGACGCGCTTGCCACTAAAACGCCGGAGGCCGGACCCTGGAACGACCATGAGGTCTTAATTCTGAAACTGATGGATGCGCTTCATCAGACCTCGCGGGTGGAGGATGCCCTGTGGGTTGAGTTGCGGTCTGAGTTTGAGGAGATGCAGCTCTTGGAGCTCATCATGCTGGCGGGCTTCTATCACACGGTGGCCTATCTCTGTAATGGCCTCGACCTGCCGTTGGAGTCCTATGGTGCGCCGCTTGAGAAGGCATAGATTTTCATAAGAAGCGGCGGCATGATGAGCTCTTTGAAGGTGAGAGGATCATGGTGTCGTCGCTTACTGAAGTGGAGCGTGTTCTGAAGGCCGCTGCAAAGGGTATTCCCAAAGCAAAGGCGAAGGAGCGTGCGTTCTTCATGAAAACAAAGATGCCGCTGCTTGGCCTGACGGTGCCGGAACAGCGCAAGCTCGCGAAACGGGGATATTCCTTCTCCGATCTATCTGCGCAGGAGCTTGCGGCGGTTTGGACGGAGATCTGGCACGGTGCCAAGACCCATGAAGGCAAAATGCAAGCAGGCCTGGCGCTGGAACAATTCGCTCCAGAGCTTGGGTTTGGTGACCGATGGGCGCTGATCCGGGGCTGGTGTTCGACAATCAATTGCTGGGATCAGTCGGATACGTTGTCAGCTCATGTGGCACGGGCTCTCGAAGAAAAGCCCAAAATGGTCTGGCCTGTTTTGCAGGCCTGGAATAGTGACGCTGATCCATGGAAGCGGCGGCAGTCTGTTGTTGGGCTTTTCTTTTACACGCGCTTCCGGGCGAAACTCCCGCCGGTTGCGCGGTCTCTCAAGACAATCACCGCTTTGCTCAAAGACGAAGACTATTATGTCCAGAAGGGTGTCGGTTGGGCTTTGCGAGAATCTTATAACGCCTATCCCGAGCAGACGTTTCTCTATCTGAAGAAGCACGCTGGCACTATCCATCCGGATGCATTTTCAGCCGCTTTGGAAAAAGTTTCATTGCATGAAAAAGCTGAGATCAAAAAGATCCGAAAGGTGGTCCGCGGCCGTTAGTCGGACCCGTCTCTAAGCCTTACCAAATCCGCCGCCGCCGGGTGTTTCGATGATGATGGTGTCGTCTGCCTGGACATCACATTCAGCAAGACTGTCCAATGTCTGGCGGGTGCCATCGCTTCGCAGGACGGTGTTGCGACCTAGCGCCCCGTCAGTGCCGCCGGCCAAGCCGGTCGGGGCGATCTGCCGATGGGTGGACAGGATCGAAAGGTGCATGGGTTCGCGGAAGCGGATGGCGCGGTGGACACCTTCGCCGCCCGTGTAATTGCCCGCACCACCAGACCCCTGGCGGATTGAAAAATCATCTAGGACAACAGGGAAGCGCCACTCCAGAATTTCCGGGTCTGTGAGGCGGGAGTTGGTCATATGGGTGTGGACGGCGTCTGCCCCGTCAAAGGTGGGGCCTGCACCGGCACCGCCGCAGATGGTTTCGTAATATTGATGGGTGGCGTTTCCGAAGGTGAGGTTATTCATGGTGCCCTGGGCTGCGGCCATGGCGCCCAGCGCGCCGAAGAGGGCGTCGGTCACCGCCTGACTGGTTTCTACATTGCCGCCGACGACTGCTGCGGGAAAAGTGGGGTTCAGCATGGAGCCTTCGGGGATGATGAGGGTGAGCGGCTTGAGACACCCGTCGTTGAGAGGAATGTCGTCATCCACCAGGCATCGGAAGACATAAAGGACAGCGGCGCGGCAGACGGAGGAGGGCGCGTTCAGATTGTTGGGCCTGATGGCGCTGGTGCCGGTGAAGTCGACAGTGGCGGACCGGGTGTCTTTGTCGACACTGATCGCCACTTTGATGATCGACCCGTCATCCATTCTTTGTTCGAAAGAACTGTCTGACAGATTTGCGATGATGCGCCGGACGCTTTCCTCAGCATTGTCCTGAACGTGGCCCATATAGGCGTTCACCACATTGAGCCCATATTGCTCGACCATCTTGCGGAGTTCTTGGGTGCCTTTTTCGCAAGCTGCCGCTTTGGCGCGCAGGTCGGCAATATTCTGGTCCGGATTGCGCGCAGGATAGGGCGCGTCTGTTAGCAGGTGCCTCAGCTCGTCTTCGCGGAAGGTTCCTTGATCCAATAGTTTGAAATTGTCGATCAGGACGCCTTCTTCTTCCACAGTGCGTGATGACGCGGGCATGGACCCCGGTGCGATGCCGCCAATATCTGCATGGTGGCCGCGGGCCGCGACATAGAAGAGGCGTTCCGTGTTGTGCTCATCAAAAACGGGTGCAACGACGGTAATGTCCGGCAGGTGAGTCCCACCATTGTAGGGCGCGTTTAAAACAAAGACGTCGCCCGGCTTCATCTCCGGATTCTGGTCGATTACGGTTTTGACGCTCGCACCCATGGACCCTAAATGGACCGGCATATGAGGCGCGTTTGAGACCAGGCCTCCTGTCTGATCAAAAACGGCACAGGAGAAATCCAGACGCTCTTTGATGTTCACGGAATGGGCGGTTTTTTGCAGCGTGAACCCCATCTGCTCTGCGATGGACATGAACAGATTGTTGAAGATTTCGAGCATCACAGGGTCTGCCTGTGTGCCAACCGCATGCTGAGTAGCGCGCGCGGCGGTGCGGGTGAGGATCATGTGATTGAGGTCGGTTACCTGCGTGCTCCATCCGTCTTCGACAACAATGGTGGCCGTCGGTTCAATGATGAGGCAAGGGCCGCTCAACGTGTCGCCAGGGCGCAATTGCTCCCTCAGATAGACTGGCGCCTCATGCCATTCTCCTTTTGAGAAGAAGCGCGTCGTTTGATCTGGTGTGGCAGGGCCGTCTCTGGGGGGCAGCTGTGGTGGCGTCTCATCGACACGGGTGTCGCTGCCAATGGCCTCTACTGAGATGGCTTCCACAATGATGTCTCGGTCTGGATCAAAGAAGCCGAATTGCAGCTGGTGAGCTTTCTCAAATGCCTGACGCATGTTGGTGGTGTCATGGTCGAGGATGAGGGCGGTGTCTGTTCCCTCGTAGCGCAGGTGCAGGCGTGTCACCGTCTCGATCTGGTCTGCACTCAACCCCTGGTCCAGAAGTTCCTGGCAGGTCGCTGTCGTCAGCCGCTCTTCAATCGAGCTGAATGTTTCCCAGAACACCTGGTCGAGTTTCTCTTCAACGGCTTCTTCCCGTGTTGCGCGGATGCTCGCCAGACCCATGCCATAGGCGGAGAGAATGCCGGAGAAGGGATGAAAGTGGATCTTCTCCATGCCCAGTGCGTCTGCCACCAGACAGGCATGCTGACCGCCGGCGCCGCCGAAACAGGCAAGAGCATAGCCGGTGACGTCATAGCCGCGCTGAACAGAAATCTTTTTGATTGCCTGGGCCATGTTTTCGACGGCGATAGACAGGTAGCCATCGGCAATTTGTTCCGGTGATTGACCTGCGATTTCAGCAGCTTGCTCCGCAAACCCTTGGAGCGCTGCGTCTCTGTCGAGCGGCATGTCTGCCTGGGGCCCAAAGACTTTTGGAAAGAGGTCGGGGATAAGTTTGCCGAGGGCGACATTCGCGTCGGTCACTGTGAGGGGGCCGCCACGGCGATAGCTGGCGGGGCCTGGGTCGGCGCCAGCACTGTGGGGACCGGCTCTGAACCGTGCGCCGTCAAAGGTGAGGATGGAGCCACCGCCGGCAGCGACCGTGTGGATCTGCATCATGGGTGCGCGGAGGCGAACACCCGCGACCTCTGTTTCGAAGGTACGTTCCAAGGTGCCGTCATAGTGACAGACGTCGGTTGATGTGCCGCCCATGTCGAAGCCAATGATTTTCTCGAACCCTGCAAGGGCGGCTGTTTCGACAGCGCCGATCACACCGCCGGCAGGGCCAGAGAGGATGGCGTCCTTACCCTGAAAGAGGGCGGCGTCTGTCAGACCGCCCGAACTTTGCATGAAAAGCAGTTTTGCTTTTTCGGTGCTGTTTCCTGCATTGAGTTCGCCGGCAACTTGATTCACATAACGCCGGAGGATAGGTGAGAGGTAAGCGTCCACGACGGTGGTGTCGCCCCGCCCGACAAATTTCATCAAGGGGCTGACATCATGACTGGCAGAAATTTGGGTGAATCCGACTTCTTTGGCGATTTCTGCGGCCTGGCTTTCGTGGTCATGAAACCGATAGCCGTGCATGAAACAGATGGCGACGGAACGGATGCCTGCATCATAGGCATGCTGCAGCGCTTCACGCGTCTCATTGATGTCGAGAGGATGCCAGACTTCGCCTTCCGCTGAAACGCGCTCGGTCACTTCTTCGACCGTTTCGAAAAGCATTGATGGTTTTTCGATCTTTAGTTTGAAGAGATGGGGGCGGTTCTGATAGCCGATCTTGAGCGCATCGGCGAAGCCCTTGGTGGTGAGGAAGAGAACACGATCGCCTTTGCGCTCCAGTAGTGCGTTCGTGGCGACGGTCGTTCCCATTTTGACCGTACCGATAAGGTCTGATGAGAGCGGGGTCCCTGGGGGGACCTGTAGAAGTTCTCTGATTCCTTGAATCGCGGCGTCTTGATATTGCTCAGGATTTTCTGACAGGAGTTTGTGCGCAATCAACTTACCCTTTGGATTGCGCGCGACAATGTCCGTGAAGGTGCCCCCACGGTCGATCCAGAAGTCCCAATGTTTACGCTCAATCATGGCGCGGACCCTGCCATATGTTGAGCCTTGAGAAAACATGTCGCCTTGGAAATGTGGGGGCGAAAGAAAAGGTGTTCGCATCCTGTGGGATTTCCGATTAAGGTGCGCGCCATGTCGATTTGGGGAAAATTAGCCGGGGCTGCTGCCGGACTTGCTGTTGGTGGGCCGATTGGGGCACTCGCCGGCGCTGTCGCTGGACACTTTGCTGTTGATCGCAATTTGCGGGACGATGAAGTTGTGTTCACGGTCGCGCTTATTGGGCTTTCAGCAAAAATGGCCAAGGCCGACGGCGTGGTTGACCCCGCTGAGGTGAAGGCATTTGAAGATATTCTCCAGGTGCCTGATGCAGAAAAGAAGAATGTGTCGCGCATTTACTCCATCGCGCAGAAGGACGTTGCGGGTTTCGAAGCTTACGCCACTCAGGTAGCGGGCATATACAAAGACAAGCCGGGCGTTTTGGAAGATGTCCTGGATGGTCTTTTCCACATAGCGAAAGCCGACAATGTTATTCACGACGGTGAGCTCGCTTTCCTGCAGCAGGTGGCGGACATTTTTGGGTTTTCGGAGCTTGAATATGCCCGCATCAAAGCCAGCCATCTGGGACCGGATGGAGAAGATCCTTTCCTGATCCTCGGTATCTCAGCGGATGTGTCCGACGAGGAACTTAAGTCCGCCTATCGACGACTGGTTCGCGAAAATCACCCCGACATGATGATTGCGCGTGGTGTGCCCGAAGAGTTCCACCACCTTGCCGAAGAGAAAATAAAATCAATCAACACCGCCTATGAGCGGATCGCAAAAGACCGAAACCTGTAGCGACTAAGAATGGAAAATCGGGTGGACAAAAAAATCAAAAAAGCCAGAGCCAGCCGATCGTCCCGCAAAGCAGCGCAAGAGCGGTCCTATGGGCAGGTTGTTAGATCGATACGGGTCATATTGCCATGACCCGTGAACATGCTGCTTTCATGGTTCTGATCAACCTCATCTGGGGGTTTGCTCTGGTTGCAGGGAAGGTGAGCCTTGAGCATTTTCCACCGTTCCTCTTTGCCGGCATTCGGTTTGCCCTGATTGTGCTCGTGCTGTTTCCCTTTTTGCGGATACTTAAGGGCCGCATGCGGGACGTCATCATTATCTCCCTGTGTGCGGGACCGCTTGGGTTTGGTTTTTTCTTTCTGGGGCTGGCGGCCGCAGACGCTTCCGTGGTTGCCATTGTGACCCAGCTGGCGGTGCCAATTTCCGCGGTCATGTCTGTGCTCTTCCTAAAGGAACAGATTTACTGGAGACGTTGGCTTGGCATTTCGCTCGCGTTCGCTGGTGTGATGATCATGAGTTTTGATCCGGCCGTGTTCAGCTTTTTGACGGGCATTTTGCTGGTTGCGGCGTCCGCCTTTGTGGGCTCCATCGGGACGATCTTCCAGCGTCAGATCAAAGATGTTGGTGTGTTTGAATTGCAGGCCTGGGTTGCTGTGATTGCGGCACCTTTCCTGCTGGGCGCATCCTTTGCCTTTGAGAGCAATCATCTTGAGATTATTGAGAGTGCCAGCCTGCTTGCCTGGTCGGGCATTTTCTATGTGGCTTTTGCATCCAGCCTTGTCGGGCATGCGGGCATCTACTATTTGCTTCAGCGGTACGAGGTTTCGCAGACTGCGCCTTTAACTTTGCTCGCTCCCTTGTTCACCGTCTTTTTTGGTGTGACATTGCTAGGCGATGAGTTGACCATCAGAATGGTCATTGGCGGACTGGTTTCATTGGTCGGCGTGTTGATCGTCAATATTCGTCAAGCGCGTAAAGAAGAGCCCTTCGTTGATGTCGATCCTCGATAAAATTCAGGTGCAGCTGTCGCCCAACCACAATGAGCGGATTGGTGGCGGACCTGACATGTTGCTCCTGCATTATACCGGCATGGAGACGGGGGAGGGCGCGTTGGCGCGGCTCTGTGACCCTGTTGCGCAGGTAAGCGCGCATTATCTGGTGTTTGAAGATGGTCGCATTGTCTCAATGGTCGACGAGGAGAGGCGCGCTTGGCATGCAGGCGTTGCGAGCTGGGCTGGCGAGGTTGACATTAACAGCCGGTCGATCGGCATAGAGATTGTGAATGCGGGTCATGAACTTGGCTATCCGGACTTTCCGGAAGTACAGATAGAATCGGTTGTGGCTCTGTCGGCCGACATTGTGGAGCGGCACAGCATTTCTACCCCGCGGGTGCTGGCACATTCCGATGTTGCGCCTGGACGCAAAGCGGATCCTGGAGAAAAGTTCCCATGGGGTCTCCTGGCCGAAGCTGGTGTTGGGCATTGGGTTGCGCCTGTTGAGCCTATAGACGGTCCCGTTCTCAATGTGGGGGACAGAGGCGACCAGGTAGCTGAACTCCAATATCAGCTGGCGGACTATGGCTACGGCATTTCAGTTGATGGGTGGTTTGGCGATGTGACGGCGCAGGTTGTCACTGCCTTTCAGCGGCACTTTCGACCGGGGCTGGTGGATGGTGCTGCAGACCTTTCGACCGTTGGCACCCTCCGGTTGTTGCGGGATGCGCGGTGATGGTTTTCAGGTCTCACCTCATTCAAGGTTGAACCCATAGTCTCTTTCAACCCTGGCGATGCGGGTGATGGTTGCTCCGAACCATTTCGATTTACCGAGTAGTTTCGCCTTGCGATGGGACTCGTGGTCACCCCACCTCTTCACTGCGTCGATGTTTTGCCAATAGGAAGCTGCGATCGACGTTTTGTTGCCGAAGAAAAGGTCAAGGCCTAGGAAGCCACTAAGTTCACTCGCTTCCGCATACAATTTCCCGCCCATATCAAAGTGGGCTTGTTGGTCATACCCAGGGAGCAATTCCGTTGTGGTGGTTACAACATAGTAGGGAGGTTCTGGGGTTCGTACAATTTTTGAGGTGGTCTCACGGGAACTCATAAGAGATGCTCCTTCGTTTACGACGTTAGCTGATAGATGGTGTTGAAAAGAGCGCATTGAGGTCGCCCTGACCTATTTGTGGTGCTGGGAAGTTGAAGTCCCCAGTGTCGCGTAGGTCCTGTGCGCATTTTCTGACATAGCCGAGTGTTGAGCGCGCGATGCTGCCACCGAGGCTAATCCTTTGTGCGCCAGCCTTGATCATGTCATGCGCATTGCCGTCTGGCGTATACAGGCCTGCAACGATGTTGATGGGTCCTGCCACCTCTTTCGCCAAAATTTCGATTGTCGGTAGGTCATCAATGCCCGGCGCAAAGATGCAAGTCGCTCCCGCTTCAAGAAACCGGTTCGCCCGACGAATAACAATCTCGAGTGAGCCTGATACATGTGGACGGAATGCGTCCGTGCGTGCGGTCAGCACGAAGGGTGTCCCATCTGCGCGGATGGTTTCTGCTGCGGCGGCAATGCGTTCTACCGCGAGCCCTTCTTCATACAGCTCATCAGCGTAGGGTTTCTTATCTTCGATATTGCCACCGGCGAGGCCGGTCTCAATGGCGAGCCTCACCGTGTTGGCGACAGCATCTGGTGCATCTCCGTAGCCTGCTTCCAGGTCACCATTGACGGGGACTGAGACGGCGTCTGCGATTTTTGCGAGGCAGGCAAACATCTCTTCTTTTTCTACCCCTCGCGATGGGTCTGTGACGTTGTAGTCCTGTTTTCCGAGTGAAAAGGCGATCCCGGCGCTGGTGCTGCCAATTGCTGGGAACCCTTCTGATTCAAGAAGGCGGGCCGTCCCTGGGTCCCAGGCGTTGGGCATGATGAATCCCTTGGCGGTCTTGTGCAGGTCTAAAAACCGGGCCGCCATTTCTCCACGTTTCTTCTGATCCATTTGATCTTCCTTTCGTCTTTTGAGCTTCGCGCGACGATAGGAGTTGTTATTGTATGCGTAAAATTGATATTATTCATATAATTCATAAATTTTTTATATGGGTGGATATGGACTCCGACGCGCTTTTGACCTTTCTGACGGTTCACCGGGCTGGTGGTATTACCCGCGCAGCCGATGAGCTTGGGCGCACACAGCCCGCCATCAGCCGTCGTATGGCGCTGCTGGAGACGGAGTTGGGTATGCCTTTGTTCGAAAGGACTCGGGAGGGGATGGTGCTCAGCCAGGCGGGCGAAGTGCTGGTTCCTTATGCTGAGCAGATCAATGCGTTGCTTGCCGATGCAACGGACGCGATGGGCACCTTTTTGTCAGACAAGGCAGGCGCCGTATCGCTGGTTGTGGTTGGAACCCTTGCTGGTGCGTCGCTCGGCACCGTTCTGAAGGGATTTTCAAGATCGTGCCCTTTGGCTGACCTGTCACTTCGCACAGCGACAAGTGATGAGGTAAGCGAGCAGGTTCGTCGAGGTGACGCGGCAATCGGGCTGCGCTATTTCGATGAACGTGCGCCGGACCTTGAGACGGTGCCGGTCGGGTCTGAGAATTTGGCCGTGGTCTGTGCGCCCGCGCACCCGCTGGCAGGGAAAGACGTGAAAAGCCTGCGAGATCTTGAAAGCGAGCACTGGCTTTCGTTCCCGAACCATTTCGAGCGACGGGAGGCGTCGGCTGAAACCCTGTTTGCCCAGTTCCTGGTGCGGGGAGCACCATCAATAGATTGGAGCCCCGTTGACAGCCTTACCGCTCAAAAAAGGCTGATCGAAGCCGGGTATGGCCTTGGCTTTCTGCCTACGGCCAGTATTGAGGAGGAGCTGCGGGTCGGGTCACTATCGCTGATTGAGGTTGCTGATCTCAATGTGGGCAATCCCATTTTTGCAGTTGTCCGCAAGAAGGCATTTCTGAGTGGGGCAACCTGTGAACTTCTTGCCTTGTTGATCGCGGAGTTTGGCGGCAAGGCATAGCGGCGGTGGCGCTCGACAAATCCTGTTTCCCGGCGTATTTCTAATTTCGGTCAGATGGCCGGATGACCGCTGTAGCTTGGCTTACAGAGGAAAGTCCGGGCTCCACGGAAGCACGGTGCCGGGTAACTCCCGGCGAGGGCGACCTCAGGGAAAGTGCCACAGAAAGCAAACCGCCTGGGCTTAGGCGCAGGTAAGGGTGAAAGGGTGCGGTAAGAGCGCACCGCCGTCCTGGCAACAGGATGGGCACGGTAAACCCCACCGGGAGCAAAACCAAATAGGGATGGCGGACGGCTTTTAAGTCGTCAGGTCAGTTTTCGGATCGCCATCCGGGTTGGTTGCATGAGGCGGTCGGCGACGGGCGTCCCAGATGAATGGTCATCGGTCGGAGTCTTCGGACTTCGAGATACAGAACCCGGCTTATAGGCCATCTGACCCTATCTTCTCAGCACCAGTGGTGGTGGCTGCCCGATCCGGCACGCAAGATGTCGTGTCAGTTTTGCTGGTTTAGTCAAATGTTCCTTCTTTGTTCTGAAATAGAGATGCGAGTATAGGTTCTATGTGAACAGTCAAAAGCCCGCTCAAACCCACGGTTTAACTAGCTAATCCCGTTGACCCCCATAGTATCCCATGGTATCCCATAGTGTCCCGGGATAGAGGCAGGCCGACCCAGATGCGGCCCATGTTGGGAGGGTCGGACCTCTTTCACGGGACTGAATTCGATCAGGTGATCGCATTCAATTGCGTCGGGTACGGGGGGCTTGCGGGACATGTTGTCGTTCCGGGGAACATTCACAAACAAGATCGATGCGAAGGGGCGCATCTCTGTTCCGGCTAAGTTCCGGTCGGTGACGGCTGCCCAGGAGTTTGCCGGCATTATCTGTTTTCCCTCTCTTCTTGATCCCTGCATTGAAGGTGGTGGCCCCGATCTAGAGGCTGAGATCGACACGATGTTGAGCCGTCTTGATCCTTTTTCCCGCGAGCGCAATGTGCTTGCGAACATGCTCAAAGCCCAATCTGCGGAACTGATGTTTGATGCTGATGGTCGGGTGAGCCTGCCTGAGATGCTGACGTCCAAGGCAGGGATCGCTGATCATGTGACGTTTGTCGGGCTTGGCAACAAATTCCAGCTTTGGGAACCCAAGGCTTATGAAGCGTATCTTGCGGAAGCGATGGCTGAAGCAAGTGGCCATGGCGGGTTGCTAAAAAGTCCCCATGCGCCGCCCGGATCTCCTTCTGCTACAGGGGGCGGTTCGTGACACAGGCACCGGCAATCTCCCCCCATTTTCCGGTGATGCTGGCTGAAGTGCTGGATGTGCTCGCGCCCAAAGATGGCGCTCTTTATGTAGACGGAACGTTTGGCGCTGGCGGCTATACGCGCGCGCTGCTGACCGCGGCGAATTGCTCTGTTCTTGCTGTTGATCGTGATCCGACGGCGATTGAGCGTGGGCGCGAAATGGAGAGTGAATTCGAAGGGCGCCTCACGCTCCTTCATGGTTGTTTTGGCGATATGGCGGCGCTCCTGGCGCCTGTGCTTGATGATCGTGCTCTTAATGGTGTGGATGGTGTGACGCTGGATGTTGGTGTCTCCTCCATGCAGCTTGATCAGGCGGAGCGCGGATTTTCCTTTCAGAGCGAAGGACCCCTTGATATGCGCATGGCACGGGAAGGGGTTTCCGCCGCTGATATTGTCAATGAGTTTGATGAAGCTGATATTGCGTCGATCATCTGGATCTATGGGGAAGAGAAACGGTCGCGGGCTGTTGCAAAAGCGATTGTCCAGCGGCGCCTTGAGAAAAAGTTCGAGACGACCGCAGAGCTAGCAGATCTTATTTCAGACGTGATGGGTCCGCGCGCGCGGGCTGAAAAAGTGCATCCGGCAACGCGCACGTTTCAGGGTCTTCGTATTTTTGTAAATGACGAATTAGGTGAGCTTGCCCGGGGGCTTGTGGCCGCAGAAGATCTGCTGAATGCCGGTGGCCGATTGGCTGTCGTTGCTTTTCATTCGCTCGAAGACAGGCTGGTAAAGCGGTTCCTCACAGAGCGCACCGGCAAGGGCGGGCGACCTTCTCGACATCAACCCGAAGCACTCGATGGTCCAGCTCCCTCATTTAAGCAAATTACACGGGGTGCATTGAAAGCGAGCAGGTCAGAGATTGAGGTTAACCCCCGCTCACGGTCTGCCAGACTGCGTGGAGCAGAGCGCACAGATGCGCCTGCTTTTCCTTTTGATCTGGACGCGCTCGGCATGAAGCGCTTCGCTGCCTTGCAGGGAGATCTCCTATGATCCGTCTCCTCAACGTTCTCTCTGTGGTGCTAGTGGTGGCCGTTTCTATCGGTCTCTACAATCTGAAGTACAAAGTGGAAGAGCAGGAGCGGATCAAAGCAGCTCTCGCCCAGGAAATTGTGAATGAGCAAGACGCTGTGCGTATTCTGCGAGCGGAATGGAGCTATCTGACACAGCCTGAGCGTCTGCAGTCTTTGGCTGAACGTCATCTGGATCTGGCTCCCCTGACCGCGGCGCAGATTGCAACATTTGAAGACCTTCCCATGCCCCCGCGTGATGAAGATCTGTTCGGACCCAATGGACGCCGCGCGCTTGGCGGGTATGCCGGTGCTGCTCCGCAAGCTGGCTCCGAGGTGCGTTGATGGTGGGACGTTCGAAGCAAACCCAATCAGAAGCGGCTCCTCGACTTGGGCATGATTTGATCGCGCGCCCGCGATTTGCTGCGCCCCGCAACAAGACAATGCCGGAAATGACCCGTCTTGATAGTGGTCGCCGTCGGATCATGTTGACGGTGGTCATGTTCGCGATGGCGTTTGCTGTTGTGACCGGACGATTGGTCGTTCTTGGTATGGCGCCGGGGAGCGGCGGCGACCGATTGGTCGCTATCGCTGACAATGTCGGTCCAATCCAGCGGCGTGATATTGTTGACCGCAATGGCGAGGTGATGGCGACGGACATCATCACAGCTTCCTTATACGCAGACGCCCGCAAGGTGATGGACGCCCAGGAGACTGCACGTCTTTTGGCGCAAGCCCTGCCAGACCTGGACCAGGCCTCGCTTGAAGAAAAGCTGTCTGGTAACAGAGCGTTTGTTTGGCTGAAGCGAGACATGACACCGCGCGAACAAGTGGCAGTTCATAATCTCGGCCAGCCAGGTCTCGCGTTTCAGCGAGAACAGAAGCGGGTCTATCCTAACGGGAGCGTGGCAGCACACGTGCTGGGCGGTGTTGATATTGACAATCACGGTATCGCCGGGATTGAGCACTATATTGACCGATCTGATGCCACGACAGGGGAACCGCTCGTTCTGTCATTGGACCTTCGGGTTCAACATGCTCTGCAGACAGAGTTGCAGATCGCGGTGGATGAGTTCAGTGCAATCGGTGCAACCGGCGTGGTTCTGGATATCCATACGGGCGAAGTGATTGCGATGGCCTCTCTGCCCGACTTTGACGCGAACGATCCTGGATCGGCATCTGATCGTGCGCGATTTAATTCCGCGACGCTTGGCGTCTATGAAATGGGATCAACTTTTAAGGCTTTTAGTGTTGCCGCGGCTCTCAACTCGGGCCGGGTTCAGCTGTCGACCGAATATGATGCCCGCGAACCTATCCGTGTTTCCCGGTTTACGATCAATGACTATCACGCGCAGAAGCGCTTTCTGACCGTGCCGGAGCTCTTCATGCACTCCTCCAATATTGGTACTGCCAAGATGGTGTTGGAGCTTGGTCGTGAAGAGCATCGCAGCTTCCTCGGCCAATTGGGATTGTTGACGCGGACGGATATTGAGCTGCCGGAGTCTGGACGTCCGCTACTCCCTGGCACATGGACAGACGTGTCCGCGATGACCATTTCCTATGGGCACGGGCTGTCGGTGACGCCGCTTCAGGTAGTGGCTGCCAATGCGACATTGGTGAATGGTGGATTTGGTGTGCAGCCTACATTCCTTCGTCGAGACGGCGCTGTGCCTCGGGCGCGGGTGCTTACGACTGAAACCAGCGATGCCATGCGCGCCTTATACCGCTTGGTTGTTGAACGAGGCACTGGTCGCAGCGCTGATGTTGTTGGTTATCCTGTGATGGGTAAAACCGGCACCGCGGAAAAAGCTCGCGCAGGCGGGTACGCACGCAATGCGCTTCTCACCTCTTTCCTCAGTGCCTTTCCGGCCAATGACCCCAAATACGCCATGCTGATCATGTTTGACGAGCCACAGGCGACTGAAAACACCTATGGATATGCAACGGCTGGATGGAATGCTGCCCCGGTAACGTCGCGTGTGGTTCAGCGCATTGCGCCTATCCTGGGTTTGCGCCCAGTTCAGTCCTGGAGTTCTCCGGTTCAATCCGCTTCCTTTGCGACGGCGGAGTAGTGCCATGGAACTTCAAGCGCTTGTTGGCCCAAAGGAAGTGCTTCCCGCTGATGCCGGGGCGATCAATATTGCCGGCCTCACCGCTGATAGTCGTGAGGTAATGCCGGGCTATCTGTTTGCGGCACTTCCTGGCGTTCAAGCTGATGGCGCGAAATTTATTCCGGCAGCTATTGAAGCGGGGGCTGTGGCTATCCTTGCTGGGCCCGATCTCGTATCGGACACTCAGGTGCCGGTGATCGCAGATCGCAATCCACGACGACGGCTCTCCGCGTTGGCGGCCCGGTTTTATGGTGCCCAGCCCGACATAGTTGCGGCGGTAACGGGAACCAATGGAAAGACGTCTGTCGCCACCTTCGTTCGGGAAATCTGGGCATCTCTGGGTTTGAGATCGGCAAGTCTGGGTACCGTTGGTGTGGTTGGCCCTGAAGGCGTTCGGCCTTTGGCGCACACGACACCAGATCCTGTGCGCCTGCATTCAGAACTTGCCCACTTGGTGGAAGATCGGGTGACGCATCTGGCTCTTGAGGCGTCCAGCCATGGGCTGGCCCAGTATCGGTTAGATGGTGTTCGGGTGAGCGCAAGCGCGTTCACAAACCTCACGCGAGACCATCTCGACTATCACGCGAACTTTGATGATTATCTCTACGCCAAGCTGCGCTTGTTCGGCGAGGTTATGGGTCCTGGCGGGCTTGCTGTGATTAATGTTGATGCGGAATTTGCGCAGGAGTTCGAAGCGATTTCCTGGGCGCGCGGCCACACTATTGTCGCTGTAGGCCGCAAGGGACGGGACATCTGCCTTGCTGGATTGCAGCCGGGACCGAGAGGTCAGGTTCTCCAGATTGTTCATGATGGCACCCATTATGAAATCATGCTGCCGCTTGTGGGGCAGTTCCAAGCCTCCAATGCGCTTGTCGCTGCTGGTCTGGTGATCGGCTGTGGTGGCGATGCCGAGCAGACATTCCGTGCTCTGGAAAATCTCAAAGGGGCAAAGGGGCGTTTGGAAGAAGTTGCGCACCTTGCCAATGGGGCGACGGTCTTTATCGATTATGCGCATACCCCCGATGCACTGGAGACAGCGCTTGAGGCCGTGCGTCCGCATGTGAGCGGAAAGCTTGTTGTTGTGTTTGGGTGCGGTGGCGACCGGGACAAAGGCAAGCGCCCTCAAATGGGCAAAATTGCGTCGCAATCGGCTGATATCACTATCGTGACGGACGACAATCCACGTTCAGAAGATGCATCGAGAATCCGCGGGGAAATCCTTGCTGGTGCTTCCGGGCTGCGGGAGGTCGGTGACCGGGCTCTTGCGATCTCTGAGGCAGTCGCTCTTCTCGAAGAAGGTGATTGTCTGGTGGTTGCAGGCAAGGGACATGAGACGGGTCAGATTGTTGGCGACAAGGTTCTGCCATTCTCTGACCATGAGGCAGTTGCAACAGCGATGAGTGCTGTTGGATCAGGTGCCGGGGAAACAAGTATATGAGTGAAGCTCTTTGGACATCGACGGCCGCTGCTCACGCCACCGACGGCAAGGTCAAGAGCGATTGGTCTGCAGTAGGCGTGTCCATCGATACGCGAACCCTTGATCTGGGTGACCTGTTTGTTGCGCTGATTGGCGATAATTCCGACGGCCATCAACATGTCAAAGACGCTTTGGCAAAGGGAGCGGCCGCGGCCATGGTGTCAGGCCCTTGCGAAGGTGTGTCGGAGGAAGGACTCCTTGTCGTCGACGACACGTTGAGTGGATTGCAGGCGCTGGGCCGAGCTGCTCGCGCGCGGACAGACGCAAAAATTGTTGCGGTGACTGGAAGTGTTGGCAAGACCAGCACAAAAGATGCGCTGCGAACGACCCTTGAGGCGCAAGGGCGGACCCATGGGTCTGTTGCCTCCTACAATAACCATTGGGGCGTGCCGCTGACGCTGGCGCGGATGCCCGCTGATACCGAATGGGGTGTCTTCGAAATTGGGATGAACCATGCCCATGAAATCACGCCTTTGAGCCAGATGGTTCAGCCTGATGTGGCAATCGTGACGACGGTGGAACCGGTTCACCTTGCGAACTTCAAAAACGTTGAAGGGATCGCAGACGCAAAGGCGGAAATCTTTGATGGGTTGAAGCCGGGAGGGACAGCGATCCTGAACGCTGACAACCCGCATTTCGACAGGCTGCGGTCCAGAGCTCAAGCGGCTGGGGCTGGCCAGGTCATCTCATTTGGGCGATCTGAAACTGCTGATGCCCGGCTGGAGAAGGTGGCCTTGCATCCGTCTTGTTCCTGTATCTCTGCATCCATTTGTGGTCAGGCGATTACCTACAAGCTTGGTATCCCCGGCGAACATCACGTCATGAATTCGCTCTCTATTCTTGCTGCCGTGCATGCTTTGGGCGCAGACCTGGCACTCGCAGCGATGACATTGGCGACGCTTAATGCGCCGACGGGCCGGGGTGAGCGCCACATTGTTCATGACGGTGACCGCCATTTTGTGGTTGTCGATGAAAGCTATAACGCCAATCCGGCTTCCATGAGGGCTGCGATTGCGACTCTTGGTGCTGCTGAAGTCAAAGGATCTGGACGGCGCATCGCCGTTCTGGGCGACATGCTTGAGCTCGGAGAAGATGAAGCGTCTATGCACCGTGGGCTTTCGGGGCCGCTCGCAGATGCCGGTATTGATCAGGTGTTTGCCTGTGGGCCCTTGATGAAGAATTTGTATGAGGACCTGCCTGCAGCATGCAAGGCGGGATATGCGGAAAGGTCTGAAGCGTTGCTTGAGCAGCTTGCGTCACAGTTGGGGGACGGTGATGTGGTGATGATCAAGGGCTCGCTCGGATCGCGAATGGGATTGATTGTGGATGGGCTTCTTGCTCTTCACAGCGACGAAGATGTGCAATCTGGCGCAGGGGAATGACAGATGCTGTTTGATTTTTTGGTGCAATATGCCGATCAGGTCCCTGGCCTGAATGTGTTTCGTTATATTACGTTCCGAACAGGGGGGGCGACGGTAACGGCACTGCTTGTTTCGTTTCTGTTTGGGCCAGCGGTCATTCGCGCGCTGCGCGCGCGGCAATCTCAAGGTCAGCCTATTCGTGAGGACGGTCCAGAGGGGCATTTGCTCACAAAAAAGGGAACGCCCACTATGGGTGGCTTTCTGATTTTGCTGGGACTCGTTCCCTCCGTTTTGCTCTGGGCGGATCTCAGCAATCCATATGTTTGGATTGTGTTGCTTGTCACGCTTGGGTTTGGGGCGGTCGGCTTTGCAGATGACTATATTAAAGTATCGAAGGCATCGAGCGATGGTGTGCCGGGTCGGCTAAAGCTGGTCTTGGAAACAATCATCGCGGCTATTGCCGTCTATGCGTTGCTCAACGTGGCGCCCCCAGAGCTTGCGACATCTGTTGCGGTCCCTTTTCTCAAAGATGTTCTTATCCCGCTTGGCGGATTTTTCTTCGTCTTTGGGGTTCTGGTGATCGTTGGTGCGTCGAACGCGGTCAACCTCACAGATGGGCTTGATGGCTTGGCGATCGTGCCGGTGATGATTGCCGCTGCGAGCTTTGGTTTCATTTCCTATCTCGTCGGGAACGCCGTTTTCTCGGACTATCTGCAGATCCATTTTGTGCCGGGCACAGGTGAGCTCGCGGTGTTCTGCGGCGCGCTCTTAGGCGCTGGTCTCGGCTTTCTTTGGTACAATGCACCGCCGGCCTCTGTCTTTATGGGTGATACGGGATCTCTGGCGCTCGGCGGTGCGCTTGGATCGATCGCTGTTGTTGCGAAACACGAACTGGTCCTTGTCATTATCGGGGGGCTGTTCGTTCTTGAAGCCGTCTCCGTCATTGTGCAGGTCGTGAGCTTCAAGCTGACCGGCAAGCGGGTGTTTCGCATGGCGCCGCTTCACCATCATTTTGAGAAGAAAGGGTGGGCGGAACCCACCATTGTTATTCGGTTTTGGATCATCTCCGGTGTCCTGGCGATGATCGGCCTTGCCACGCTGAAGCTGAGGTAGCTTAAGAGTGATCGCCGCGCGCGCATATAAAGACCGCAAGGTCGGCGTTTATGGACTCGGAGCGTCCGGGTTGGCGGTTGCGCGCGCGCTTGTTGAAGGTGGTGCAAATGTGACGGTTTGGGACGATGGCGATGCGCAGCGTGCCAAGGCAGAAGCTGCGAATCTCTCTGTCTCTGATCCCTGCGTTGAAGGTCTTGACGGGTATGCCGCACTTATCCTTGCGCCGGGCATCCCTCTCACGCATCCCGAACCGCATCAGGTTGTGCGGCTTGCTCAGAGTGCTGGCGTACCGGTACTCGGAGATGTCGAGCTCTTTCAGCATGAGGTTCGCGCACTGAACCCAGAGGCAAAAATTGTTGCGATTACAGGTACGAATGGAAAATCGACAACAACCGCATTGATCGGTCACATGGTCACCGCCAATGGGCGGCGTGCGGAAGTTGGGGGCAATATCGGCAAATCTGTCTTTGATCTCGACCCGCCTCGGTCTGATACCGTCTATTTGATTGAGGTTTCCTCATATCAAATCGACCTGGCGCCGACGTTGCGGCCAGATATTGGCGTGCTTCTCAATATCACCCCTGACCATATTGATCGTCATGGAACACTTGAACATTATGCATCGGTCAAGGCGCGGCTGTTCCAGTTCCAGGAGGCAAATGATGTCGCCATTGTTGGGATCGACGATGATCTGAGTTCCGAGATTTGTTCTGCGGTCTGCGGTAAGGGCACAGCGACGCTGGTGCCTGTTTCGACAGCTAAATCTCTCAGCCGAGGCGTTTGTGTTCTTGATGGTGTTCTCTATGACAGCGGATCAGGGAAGACAGACCGCGTGGGCGACTTGAAAGAATTAAAGACGCTTGCGGGACAACACAATTGGCAGAATGCCGCCGCTGCCTATGCAGTTGGGCGGTCTTTGGGTTTTCCGGCTGACCGTATTCTGCATTCTTTCCGGTCTTTTCCTGGTCTTGCTCACCGGATGGAAATTGTCGCTGAGACCGAGGGTGTCTTGTTCGTCAATGACAGCAAGGCGACCAATGCGGAAGCTGCTGGTAAGGCGCTCAGCGCCTATGACAATATTCACTGGATTGCCGGGGGCGTTCCCAAAGAGGGTGGGATCGACACCCTTTCCCCGTTCTTTCCAGCTGTCGAAAAGGCCTATTTGATTGGCGAGGCTGCTGATGCTTTTGGCGCTTCTTTGGAGGGCCAGGTGCCGTATGTCGCTGCAGGTGCGCTTGACGCAGCTGTTGCTGCTGCCGTCCGCGACGCCATGAGCGCATCGCGTGCTGGTCGTCGCGGTGTTGTTCTTTTGTCTCCGGCCTGTGCATCATTTGACCAGTTCAAAAATTTCGAAGTACGCGGTGATGCCTTTCGCGAGATGGTGCACGCAGCCCTCAAAGCTATTGGAAATGGGGGGGAAGCAGCATGATCCGTCTTTCCCGCGCGAACCGATCTGTTCTGTCTGAATGGTGGTGGACCATTGATCGCTGGACAGTCGTTGCGATCCTGGCGCTTGTAGCGCTCGGCATCATCCTGACCCTGGCTGCAAGCCCAGCAGTGGCGAACCGTTTGTCTCTCAATTCTTTCCATTTTGTCTATCGTCAAGCGGTCTTCCTGGTTCCTGCTCTCATTTTGATATTCGGCGTTTCGTTTTTCACAACCCGACAGGTACGGCGTCTTGCCGTGGTCGTGTTTTTTGGCGGGTTGGTGCTGATGGGGGCGACCCTCCTGATAGGACCGGAAATCAAAGGGGCGACGCGGTGGTTGCCGCTTGGCCGGTTTTCGCTGCAGCCTTCTGAATTTGTGAAGCCAGCTTTTGTGGTTCTGGTCGCCTGGATGTTTGCCGAAGGGGCACGCTCCAAAGCCGTGCCGGGCATGTCATTGGCTTTTGCGCTCTATGCGCTCTTTATCGGCCTTCTCATCCTGCAACCGGACTTTGGACAAGCAACACTTATCACGCTGGTGTTCGGTGGCCTCTTGTTCATGGTTGGTATTTCCTGGTTCTGGATTATCGGTCTTGGCGCAGTCGGGCTCGGCGGTGCGATTGCTGCCTATCAGCTGGTTCCGCACGTGGCGAGCCGGGTCGACCGCTTTATGGACCCTGCATCTGGTGACACCTACCAGATCGACCGTGCAATGGAAGCCGTACAGGCCGGCGGCTTTTTCGGACGGGGGCCGGGCGAGGGTGCCGTGAAGCTTATCCTCCCGGACGCTCATACAGACTTCATCTTTGCTGTGGCCGCGGAGGAGTTTGGCGTGCTCGCCGGTGTCCTCATTATCGGACTTTTCAGCTTCATCGTTATTCGGTCGCTTCTTCGTGCCCTTGATGAAACCGATCTCTTTGTGCAGCTTGCCGTTTCAGGGCTTACCTTGCTGATTGGAGCACAGGCGCTCATTAATCTGGCCGTAAATCTGAACCTCATGCCTGCCAAGGGCATGACGCTTCCGTTTATTTCCTATGGTGGGTCATCTCTTCTGGCGCTAGCGGTTGCGACGGGGATGCTGCTCTCGCTCACCCGTCGACGGGTGCATGCTGGCGCTCAGCCGGCTGAATGGAGGGCTTACGCATGAGCGGTATCTCACCTTCTTTGGCAGGGCCCGTCATGATTGCAGCCGGGGGGACTGGCGGACACTTGTTCCCCGGACAGGCGCTGGCGCAGGAGCTTAAGCGGCGTGGACACTCAATCGTTCTTATTACGGACGAGCGTGTGCAGCATTTCGACCGCCTGTTTCCCGGAGCGGACATATTTTCTGTACCTTCAGCGACATTCTCTGGCCCTGGGCTTGCCGGTATTCTTTCAGCGGCCGCTAAAATAGTGAGTGGCACAAGCCAATCGCTAGCTGTCATGGCACGGGCCAAGCCATCTGTGGTTGTGGGTTTTGGTGGCTATCCCACCATGCCGCCTATGCTTGCTGCTATTCTGCGCCGCATTCCTACGATTGTTCATGAACAAAATGCGGTTCTGGGTCGTGTCAACAAAGCTGTTGCGCCCTTTGTTCATGCAATTGCATCGACTTTTCCGGCGCCGAAATATTTGAAACCTCGTGCGTTCCCGAAGCTGCATGTGACTGGCAACCCGGTGCGTGATGCTGTGTTAGCCCAGGCCGATGTGGCGTTTGACGAAATTGGGCATGGGCCGATTCGACTTCTCGTCTTTGGCGGCAGTCAGGGCGCCAGGGTGATGAGTGATATCGTCCCCAATGCGTTGGCGACGCTTCCGACGGAGTTGCGTGCGCGCCTCGATGTGACGCAGCAATGCCGTGAGGAGGACCTGGACCGTGTCGGAGAAGCCTATGCGAAGGCAGGTATTTCAGCGAAGCTTTCCGCTTTTTTTGATGATATGCCAAGAGTGATTGCGCAGTCCCATCTGGTAGTTGGGCGGGCCGGCGCGTCAACGGTGAGTGAGCTTGCCGTGATTGGCCGTCCTTCCATTCTCGTGCCGCTTCCGCATTCCCTTGATCAAGATCAGAAGGCCAATGCGGAAATTCTTTCGAACACCGGCGCCTCTATCATGATGGAGCAGGATGGCTTTACGCCGGACCTGCTTGCGGCGACGCTGTCTTCCTTGTTTTCTGATGGCAATAAACTGTCTGATATGGCCGCAGCCGCAAAAGCAGAGGGCAAGCCCCGCGCCGTTCAGTCGCTCGCAGATCTTGTTGAGCGTGTAGCACGCAAAAAAACAGGCCGCCTGCCGTCGCCCTATACCCAGCAACCTCTTTCGGCTCCTGATGGAACGCCCGAACCTCAGGAGAAAAAGTAATGAGACCAGCCCCGCTAGATATGGGTGTGATCCACTTTGTCGGTATTGGCGGCATCGGAATGAGCGGCATTGCTGAAGTCATGCATAATCTCGGCTATTCCGTACAAGGGTCAGACGCGGCAGAAAGTGCCAATGTGAAGCGGCTCCGCGACCTTGGCATTAAGGTCATGGTCGGGCAGGTGGCCGAAAATCTGGGTGATGCTCAGGTGCTGGTCGTGTCGTCTGCCATCAAGGCAGACAATCCAGAGCTTGTTGAGGCGCGCGCTCGGATGTTGCCGGTGGTGCGTCGTGCCGAGATGCTTGCGGAGCTGATGCGGTTGAAGTCCTGCGTCGCTATTGGTGGAACCCACGGGAAAACCACTACGACATCGCTTGTGGCTGCTCTTCTTGATGCCGGCGATATCGACCCGACCGTGATCAATGGCGGGATCATCAATGCCTATGGCACGAACGCTCGGTTGGGCGACGGCGAGTGGATGGTTGTCGAAGCCGATGAGAGTGACGGAACCTTCACGAAGCTTCCCTCCACCATCGCGGTGGTCACCAATATTGATCCGGAGCACCTGGATCACTATGGCAGTTTTGATGGTGTCCGGGACGCCTTCGTTCGTTTCATAGAGAATGTACCTTTCTATGGTCTAGCGGTTCTTTGCATCGACCATCCAGAGGTGCAGGCGTTGATGGGGCGGGTTAGCGATCGGACGCTTGTGACGTATGGCACGAGTCCACAGGCTGATGTTCGCGCCTCCAACGTTCGGATGGATGGTGCGGTCACTGTCTTTGATGTGTCGCTGACGGACAGGAAATCCGGAGAAACCACGAGCATTGACGGATTGCGTCTCGCAATGCCAGGGCATCACAATATGCTGAATGCGCTGGCGGCAGTGGCAGTGGCGCACCGAATGGGCTTGTCCGCCGACGCGATTGCAAAAGGCCTTGCGGGTTTTGGCGGTGTGAAGCGTCGCTTCTCCCGTGCAGGGTCCTGGAATGGGGTGGAAATCTATGATGATTACGGTCATCACCCCGTTGAGATTGCTGCCGTACTGCAGGCTGCACGCTCTGCCAGTGACGGTCGGATCATCGCGGTCGTTCAACCTCATCGGTATACGCGTCTGCGCGATCTCTTTGATGAGTTTTGCTCGTGCTTCAATGATGCCGACACTGTCATCGTCTCTCCGGTCTTTGAAGCGGGTGAGAAGCCGATCGAGGGCATTAATCGTGACACGATGGTGCAAGGTCTTCAGGAGCGCGGGCACAAGCATGTGCTTGCCCTGGAAAATGCGGAGGCGCTTCCGAGTGTGATCGCAGAACTGGCAAACCCTGGCGACATGGTTCTGTGCCTGGGGGCTGGCAATATTACCCAATGGGCGAATGCATTGCCGCAGGATCTTGAAAACTTGAGTGGGGGCGCATGAGTATGGTCGCCGATCACCTTATTGATGGGTTGCCGGACGTTCGCGGTGAGTTGATCCCCGATGCGCCCATGGCGCCGCTTACGTGGTTTCGCGTGGGGGGTCCTGCGGAGGTTCTGTTTCGGCCAGCAGACGCGGAAGACCTGGCGGCTTTCCTTAAAGCCTGTCCAACTGAGGTTCCCATTACGGTTGTCGGTGTGGGATCCAACCTTCTCGTTCGCGATGGCGGCGTAGCTGGTGTGGTGATCCGGATGGGCAAGCCATTCATGAGGATCGAGATTCTGGATGATAACCGAGTGCGGGCAGGGACGGCGGCGCTTGATATGGCTGTGGCGCGGTCGGCGATGGAAGCGGGTATTGCCGGGTTGGAGTTCTTTCGTGGCATCCCAGGGTCTATTGGCGGGGCGCTTCGCATGAATGGCGGCGCTTATGAAAAAGAAACAATGGATGTGCTGATCGAGGCAGAGGGCGTGACACGCGCTGGCGAGCGGGTCACCTACTCGCTTGTCGACATGGGCTATAGCTACCGTCACTCAAGTGCCCCTGCAGATGTCTATTTTACGAGTGCCCTTTTCCAAGGCTCTGCTGGCGACAAGTCTGAGATTGAGCGCAGGATGAACGAGATTACGGAGCGCCGCGAAACAAGTCAGCCGATCCGAACGCGCACTGGCGGCTCGACTTTCAAAAACCCGGAAGGCCACAAAAGCTGGCAACTGATCGACGCAGCTGGATGCCGCGGGCTAAAGCGCGGTGGCGCCCAGGTGAGTGAGAAACATTGCAACTTTCTTATCAATACGGGTGAGGCAACGGCCAGCGACATTGAAGAGCTCGGCGAGGAAGTGCGTACGCGGGTCAAGGAAACAAGTGGTGTCACGCTTGATTGGGAAATTAGGCGCATCGGCATGACACGGGACGAGGCGTCTTCATGAGCGAGTATAAACATATCGCCGTCATCAAGGGCGGCTGGTCGCCAGAGAGAGACGTGAGCCTGGTTTCTGGGCGTGATTGTGCTGAAGCCCTGCGCGGAGAAGGGTTTGAGGTCACTGAGATTGATGCCGGCCGGGATCTGGCGGAGCAATTGCTTGAGGTGAAGCCGGACGCCGTTTTCAACGCGCTTCATGGTCGGTGGGGCGAAGATGGCTGTGTTCAGGGCCTTCTGGAAGTGCTTGGCATTCCCTACACACATTCTGGCGTTCGTGCGTCGGCTGTGGCAATGGATAAAGAGCAATCCAAGCACGTGTTTCGGGCTGCAGGACTTCCTGTCGCAGAGAGCAAACTCGTTAGCCGTGAAGAAGCGGCTCGTGGCCATGTTATGGACACGCCTTACGTGATCAAGCCCCATAACCAGGGCTCCAGCGTGGGTGTTTTTATCGTTCGCGAGGGCGAAAACCGCCCACCGGCAGAACTCTCATCGCCAAAATGGGACCTCGGTGATGTCGTGATGGCGGAGCGTTACATACCGGGTATGGAACTCACCTGCGCGGTGATTGGAAACCGAGTCTTAAATGTCACAGAGATCACCGCAAACACAGCTTTCTACGACTATGACGCAAAATATTCGAGTGGCGGCTCGGTTCACGTAGTGCCTGCCCGAATCAGTTCAGATATAAATAAACGTGTTCAGGACGTGACACATGCGGCACATGATTCGCTTGGTTGCCGGGGGGTAACCAGGTCGGATTTCCGTTTCGATGAAAAGAAAGGGGAACTCGTTCTGTTAGAGGTCAATACGCAGCCCGGCATGACGCCGACGTCGTTGGTTCCCGAACTCGCGGCGTATGAAGGAATGTCATATGGCGCGCTTGTCCGTTGGATGGTGGAGGACGCGTCATGCGATCGGTAAAGGAACAGAAAAGGCCTGCGCGCAAAGCTGCGCCGCGCCGTTCTGCGTCCGGTTCCGGGTCTGCTTCGGGGCGTGGCGCGAAGACCACGCGGCGTACCAGCACGGTTGCGCCGGGGCGGCGTCGTGCAAAATCCGGAAAGTCATTTGGTCGAAGGGGGCAACGACCCCCAAGCCGACTTTCGCGGACGATTGACGCTATCCGCGAAGGTCGATTGCCTAAATCTCTTGTAGGTGTTGCCAGTGCTGGGTTTGTCGGCGCGGCCGCCCTATATGGTCTGGCTGTTGGCGGACATATTGCTGCGGCTGGCACTTATGTCGCAGATCAAGCCACTGCATCTGTTGCCTGGGTTGGTTTTGGTGTCGACGAGGTGACGGTTGCTGGTCGTGAGCGGACGACCCGGGCGGATGTCCTCAAGGCGCTTGAAGTTGAACAGGGTCAGGTCATTTTCAGTGTTGATCTTGAGAGCGCGCGCGAAAATCTGCTGCGCCTCGATTGGATTGCCGATGCGACCGTCACGCGGATATTGCCAGACCGGGTGCATGTTGAGTTGGTGGAACGCCGTCCATTTGCTGTCTGGCAGCGGGGTGGACGCCTGGCGGTGATTGATGCGCAGGGGCGCCCGATCACAGAAGATGGCGTCGAAGGCTATGGTCACCTTCCTCTGGTTGTTGGGCATGGCGCCGCGCGTGAAGCGGAGGGCTTCACGAAAGTGGTTGCCGCTTGGCCGGAGCTGCAGGCCCGAGTCCGAGCTTATGTGCGGGTTGGCGATCGCCGCTGGAACCTGCGCCTGGAAAATGGGGTGGATGTTTTGTTGCCGGAGGTTGGCGTGAGCGAAGCGCTCGCTGAACTGGTTGCGATTGACGAGGCCCAACGGGTGTTGGCGCGTGACATTGAAGCAATTGATGTGCGTCTGCCAGATCGGTTTACTGTTCGTTTGAGTCCTGATGCTGCGGCGCGACGCGATGCGGTCACCCAAGGTTGGGGTCGTCCCTCACAAGGGGATGACACATGAATATGGGACTTGGCGCAAAAGGATTGCAGGGCAAGCCCATCAGTGCCGGACGGCCTGGGATTGTTGCAGCACTCGATGTTGGGTCGAACAAGATTGCCTGCTTTATCGCGAAGATTGAGCCGGGCAAGCTTGCCAACGGCCTGTCGCCCATGCGGATCATTGGTATTGGTCATCAGGTATCCCGTGGTGTGCGCGGCGGTGCGATCGTCGATATGGATGCGGCTGAAGAAGCGATCCGGGTGGCGGTTGATGCGGCGGAGCGGATGGCAGGTGCCACGGTACGGGACGTTCTTGTGACCGTGGCCTGTGGCGAACCTAAGAGTCAGACCATCGCGGTCCAAGCACCGATTCCATCTCGTGAAGTCCAGGATGATGACTTGACGCGTCTGGTGTCGTTTGGCCAAAGCAAATATATGCCGGAAGGCCGAGACGTCTTGCATGCCATCCCGATCAATTATTCGGTTGATGACAATCGCGGCATTCGTGACCCGCGCGGCATGTTTGGCGAAAAGGCTGGTGTTGAGCTCCACATGGTCAGCGTCCAGCACGGTCCGGTCCGCAATCTCGAACTTTGCATTCAGCGATGCCACTTGAATGTTGCTGGCATGGTTGCCGCTCCTTATGCGAGTGGCCTTGCTGCACTCGTTGAAGATGAGATGGACCTTGGCGTTACTGTGATCGATATGGGTGGCGGGACAACGTCTCTGGCGGTCTTCTTTGAGGGTCAGATGGTCTATTGCGATGCGGTCCCTGTTGGCGGCCAGCACATCACCAATGACATTGCACGGGGCCTGTCGACGCCGATTGCACACGCAGAACGTATGAAGACCCTTTATGGGTCCGCGCTTGCGAGCCCTTCAGACGAGCGCGAACTGATCGACGTGCCACAGGTAGGCGAAACTGATCACTCTTCTGCAAATCATATTCCGCGCTCCATTTTAACGGGCATCATTCAGCCCCGACTTGAAGAGACGCTTGAGCTTGTACGTGACCGACTTATCAAAAGCGGGTTTGATCGCGTAGCAGGGCAGCGGGTGGTTCTCACCGGTGGTGGCGCGCAGCTTAGCGGTGCCCGTGAGCACACAGCGCGCATTCTCAATAAAAAGGTCCGTGTCGGGCAACCTGTCCGATATATGGGCTTAGCAGAGGCAACAGGCGGACCGGCTTTCTCAGCTGCCGCTGGCCTTGCATCCTATTCACAGTTGGCTCCACTCACGATTAATTCGGATCCGGCTTTGGACGTTCCTGAAAATACCGGTCAATGGCGGCGCATTGGACGGTGGTTGAAGGAGAATTTTTGATGATCGGGCTTGGCAACACGCAGACAGGTTTTGTGTTGTTTAAGCCGACTTTGACGGCGAGGTCGATCATCGGTGTGCTGGAAGATGCGGCAATTGACCAGCGCACTAATCGGAGCATTCCGCTCCAACAGAAATGGGCCAGGAGTAAGCCTGTTTCTTCGACCTCGATTACGACCCACGATTTGCTCCTAGGAGGCTTACATGAGCATCAATCTGACGGTTCCACAGGCAACTGAACTGAAACCACGCATTACTGTATTTGGCGTCGGCGGCGCTGGCGGCAATGCGGTCAACAATATGATCGATTCCGGACTCGAAGGTGTTGAGTTCGTTGTGGCGAACACAGACGCGCAATCCCTCACCATGTCTTCGGCTGAACGCAGGATTCAACTGGGCGAGGCCATTACGCAAGGTCTTGGTGCTGGATCGCGGCCTGAGGTCGGGTGCGCTGCAGCAGAAGAGGCGCTGGGCGAGCTTTCGGAGAGTCTTGAAGAAAGCCATATGGTTTTCATTACAGCTGGCATGGGCGGCGGCACGGGCACGGGCGCTGCGCCGGTGATTGCGCGGACTGCGCGAGAAAAAGGCATTCTGACGGTCGGCGTTGTGACTAAGCCTTTCCAATTTGAAGGCGCGCGGCGGGCACGTCTCGCAGATGAGGGCATCGCAGAGCTTTCCAAGTTTGTTGACACTCTCATTATCATTCCCAACCAGAACTTGTTCCGGATTGCGAATGAGAGAACGACGTTTGCGGAAGCTTTCTCCATGGCGGATGAGGTTCTGCATTCCGGTGTAGCCGGTATTACCGACCTCATGGTCAAGCCTGGCCTGATCAATCTCGACTTTGCTGACGTTCGCACTGTGATGAATGAAATGGGCAAAGCCATGATGGGAACGGGCGAAGCAGAAGGTGAGAAGCGGGCAGTGGAAGCTGCAGAAGCTGCGATCTCCAACCCATTGCTCGACGAAGTCTCGATGAAGGGTGCCCGTGGCGTTCTCATCAACATCACTGGTGGTATGGACCTTACGCTTTATGAGGTTGATGAAGCGGCAAACCGTATCCGTTCTGAAGTAGATCCAGACGCCAACATTATTGTTGGGTCCACGTTTGATTCATCTCTTGACGGCAGCATGCGGGTGTCGGTCGTGGCAACAGGCATTGACGTTGAGCAGGCTGAGCAGCCTGTTCCTGAAACAGAAAAGATTACGATGCTTCGTCCGGGACGGCGTATGTCCGTTGAGGAGGCTCCCGTGGAGCCAGAAGCCGCTGAAGTGGTCGCTGAAGCGGAGCCTGCTGATGCGCCAGAACCTGTTGCCGTACAGGCAGAGGCAGAACTTGCTCTTGAAACGCCTTTGCCAGCAGATTTTGACCCAGCGGCTTATGAGGCTGAAGTCATCATCCCAAGCCAGGAGCCTGTTGCTGAACCAGCACAAGCTCAGGCCAGCCTGTCTGCGACAGCTGAACCGAACCGGCCCTTTATTCCGGCAGGTCTCAATCGGGTTGAAGCGCGTTCCAGCGAACTGCCTTCCTTCCTCGGCGCGCGTCCAGAACCAGTGGCGAGGCAAGCCGCACCAGCTCGCGGGCCATCCTTGTTTGAGAGGTTGACCGGGCGATCCAAGGCTGCCCCTGAAGCACGCCAGGCGCCGGTCGTGCCGCGTGAGGCCGTTCAGCCGGCTCAGCCTGCTGCGGCACCGGCCCGGCAAGCTCCTCCGCCAGCACCTCAGCAGGCGGTCGCACCTGAACCTCAACCAGCACCGCCAGCTGCCCAGCAAGCACCGGCGCCGCAGCCAAAAGCGGATGAGGGAATGGTGGCATCGTCGTTTGAAGAGGATCAATTGGAGATCCCCACATTCTTGCGGCGCCAGGCAAACTAAAGATTTGGCCGAATAGCTTGAAACAAGGGGGAGCGACACTGTTTGGCGCTCCCCTTTTTGTTGTTATTTTTCAATGTCTTATAGGTTCTTCTTATACGTAACAAACTGTAAGAAAGAGTTATTTGAGAAGGGTTCTCGACTTTTGTTAGAACCACACTCAGGCCGGTCCTTATGGAGTGGTCTCTGACGTGTCTCTGGGGGAGAGGCATGCAGACATCAGATAACTGCCCGACAGATTTGGGGCGCGCCGCCGAAACTTCAGTTTGTTTGGGTGGTATATGGGGAACGGACAGTGCGGAATACTGACCACGACACGTTTGCGGAACCGGTGAACACCGGCGGTGGCTCTACCTTCAATAAGTTGCGATTGGCGCACTCGAGCGACAGCCCTTCTGTTGGGACCGATGTGTTGCGGCAAACGACCATTGCCAAGTCGATCACCATGGACGGTATTGGGCTGCACAAAGGCACGCTCGTGCGCCTTGTGTTGGCGCCCGCGGATGCAAACACCGGCATCATGTTCCGTCGGACGGACCTTGATACAACTGATCGCGCGATCACTGACATTCCGGCGCGCTACGACTCGGTTATAGATGCGACGATGTGCACGACAATCGGCAATGCAGCTGGAACCAAAGTCGCGACGATTGAGCACCTTATGGCTGCTGTGTCAGCGCTTCAGATCGATAACCTGTTGATCGAGGTAGATGCAGAAGAAGTGCCCGTGATGGACGGTAGTTCAGACGCCTTTATGGCGTTGCTTGACCAGGCTGGTCTCACGCCTCTTGCCGAGCCACGTCGGTATATCCGTGTTTTGGAACCAATCGCTTTAGAGGACGGTCTCAAAAAGGCGACTTTGGGCCCGCTTGATGAGGGGTTTCGTATCAATATTGATATTGATTTCGAAAATCCGGTTATCGGTAAGCAGGAGCTTGATGTTGTTGTCAGCCCGGATAGTTTCAAACATGAAATCGCATCATCAAGGACCTTTGGTTTCCTGAAAGACGTCGAGTTGCTCTATTCGCTGGGTCTGGCAAAGGGCGCGTCGCTTGATAACGCTGTGGTGTTGGATGGTGATGAAGTGATGAACGAGGACGGTCTGAGGTGGCCTGATGAGTTCGTTCGGCACAAAGTGCTGGACGCCGTTGGCGACCTTGCGTTGGCTGGGGCACCAATTTTGGGCCTGTTTAAAGCTAGTCGGACGGGGCATGCGTTTAATAATCAGGTGCTCCATGCGCTCTTCGCGAATCCCGATTCTTGGGAATATGTCACCTGTGATGAACCAATTGACGCAATCGCGGACGCCCCCAGGATGATGGTTTCTGCTGATTGAGCCCAACGGGCCTTTTTCGCGGTGATTTCACAAATTTGACCGGCTTGAGGCCCTCTCAAGCCGGCTTTTTATCGCCTGATCCGGTTTTGACGCTCTATGGTATGCGCTCAAGGGTTGATATAGTGCGGTCTTTCCGGGGGACTTCCGGCGAGGCTGAATGTGCAGGAGCGATGGCTTGATGAGTAGAGGCAGTGTGGCGGGATTTGGACCCAAGTGGGTGAAAAAGATTTGGCGAACACCGTCGGTTATTGTGCTGGGTGCTGCGCTAGTCCTTGGCGCTTGTTCCGGGGATGATGACGCAGAGATCGTTTATGATGAGCGCCCTGTAGAGCAGATCTACAACAAAGCCCTGAACCTTCTGGAAGACAATAAATACCGTCAGGCAGCGGTGGAGTTTGATGAAGTTGAACGCCAGCACCCCTATTCTCAATGGGCTCGTCGAGCGATGCTGATGGCATCTTACTGCTATTACCAGACGAATGACTACGACTCGGCCATATTGAGTGCCCAGCGTTTTCTTGCTCTTCACCCGGGGAACAAGGATGCGGCCTATGCTTACTATCTGATGGGCATCAGCTTTTATGAGCAGATCTCGGATGTGGGGCGCGACCAGGGGATGACCCAAAATGCGCTCGCCACACTTTCCGAAGTTGTGCGGCGTTTTCCAGAAACCGAGTATGCCAGAGACGCGCGGCTCAAGATTGACCTAACCATTGACCACTTGGCCGGCAAAGAAATGGAGATTGGGAGGTACTATCTCAATCAGCAGTCCTATGTCGCGGCTATCAACCGGTTTCGTTCCGTTATCGTATCGTATCAGACAACCACGCACGTGCCAGAGGCACTTCACAGGCTGACCGAATCCTACCTCTCGTTGGGTGTGGTGACGGAAGCTCAGACGGCTGCGGCCATCCTTGGGCATAACTTTCCAGGCAGTGATTGGTATGAAGACAGTTATGCTCTTTTAGCAGGGAGCGACCTTGAGCCGAGAGAGAACCAAGACTCCTGGATGAGCAAAGCCTGGAATTCTGTTTTCTAGGAGCGCTTATGCTTTCCGCGCTTTCAATTCGCGACATCGTTCTGATAGACAAGCTTGATCTCCCTTTGGAGAGGGGACTCTGTACGCTTACTGGCGAGACAGGCGCGGGTAAATCTATTCTCCTGGACGCGCTTGGTCTGGCGACCGGCGGTCGGGGTGATGGCGGGCTTGTTGCGCAGGGATCGGACAAAGGTTCGGTCACCGCGGTGTTTGACCTTGATCCGAAGCACCCTGTCTTCGACCTTTTGTCTGAAAATGAAATTGATGCTGAAGAAGGTATCATCCTTCGCCGTGTTCAAACGAAAGATGGGCGGACCCGCGCCTTTGTGAACGACCAGTTGGTGAGCGTCGGTCTTTTGCGGACAATCGGCGACATGCTGATCGAAATCCATGGGCAGCATGACGAACGGGGCCTGCTGGATGAGGCGGGGCACCGGGTGCTTCTGGATGCGTATGGAAGTCTTGAGCGACCATTGCATGTTGTCCGTGAAACCTGGGCGGGCTTGAGCGAAGCCAGGTCCGCGCTTGAAGCGCACCGGACAGCGCTCGCCAAAGCCGCGGCTGACCAGGATTTTCTTACCCACGCTGTCGCGGAGCTCGATGAGCTTGGTCCTGAGGAGGGCGAAGAAGAGAGCCTTGCGGCGGAGCGGACGCTGATGATGCACTCTGAAAAAATCGCAGATGATGTGGTTGAGGCGGAAGCGGCTCTGTCGGGTGACAAGGGGCTCGAAGCGCGGATCAACCTTGCGCTGCGACGGCTGGAGCGGGCTAAAGAACAGGCGGGTGGGCGCTTGGATGGTGTGATTGCTGCTCTTGATCGGACATTGAACGAAGCAGCTGACGCGCGTGATCAGTTGGCAGATGCAGTGCGAACGCTTGAATTTGATCCGAACCGGTTGGATGTCGCGGAGACCCGGCTGTTTGCGCTGCGCGCGGCAGCCCGGAAGTATGATGTGTCGGTGGAGGCGCTGCCCGAACTTGCAGAGCGTATGCGGGATGAACTTGAGGGCATTGAAGCCGGTGAAACGCGAACAGCCGAGCTGGAGAAAGCGCTTATCGATGCGGAGACTGCTTATGCGGCGGCGGCGGGTGCTCTGTCGGATGGTCGGTTGAAAGCGGCTATTCGTCTCGACAAATCTGTCGCCAAGGAACTCATCCCGCTGAAACTCGATAAGGCAACCTTCCGAACACAGGTGACCCAAGTCGATCTGGATCATGCAGGTCCAGAGGGTATCGATAAGGTTGCCTTTCTTATCTCTACAAACCCAGGGGCTCCGCTGGGGCCGTTGATTAAGATTGCGTCGGGTGGGGAATTGTCGCGCTTCATACTGGCTCTCAAAGTGTCTTTGGCTTCTACAAGCTCTGCAACAACGCTGATTTTTGATGAGGTTGATGCTGGCGTTGGTGGCGCCGTCGCAGAAGCCGTGGGGAAGCGCCTGGCGGAATTGGCAAAGTCACTGCAGGTGTTGGTGGTGACGCATTCACCGCAAGTTGCTGCGCGCGCTGCCAAGCATTTCCTGATCAGCAAAGGTGGTAACGGTAAGGCGGCGAAATCTGCGCCTGTTGTGACCCGCGTTGAACCGTTGGACGATGGCTCAAGACGCGAAGAAATTGCCCGCATGCTTTCCGGTGCGACAGTGACCGAGGAGGCACGCGCAGCGGCTGATCAACTGATTGAAGGCACGCATTAATGGCTGCCAGGAAGGTCAAGCCTGTCTCGTCGCTCACTGAAAAAGAAGCGGCCAAAGAGCTTGAGCAGCTGGCGCAGGCGATTGCCGCGCACGACCAGCTTTATCACCAGGAAGATCAGCCGAGCATCAGTGATGCTGAGTATGACGGGCTTCGGGCACGCAATCTGGAAATCGAAACGGCGTTTCCTGACCTCGTTCGACCGGACAGTCCGTCTCTTCGTGTGGGCGCAGCACCTTCTGACAAGTTTGAGAAGATCGAACATGAAGTACCAATGCTGTCGCTCGGGAACGCGTTTTCCGACGAGGATGTTATCGATTTCTGTCAACGCGTTCGCCGCTTTCTCGGACTAGGTGAGGAGGAGCTGGCGATAACAGCGGAACCAAAAATTGACGGTCTTTCGGCTGCGCTGCGATATGAAAAAGGTCAATTGGTTCAAGCCGCCACTCGAGGCGATGGGCGTGTTGGGGAGGACATCACAGCCAATGTGCGTACGATCAAAGACATTCCCCTTACCCTCAAGGCAAAGAATGTTCCAGATGTGATTGAGGTGCGTGGCGAGGTGTATATGAGCCATGCGGATTTCACTCGCCTGAATGTCCGGCAGGCGGAAGCAGGCAAGGACCCGTTTGCCAATCCGCGCAACGCAGCGGCAGGATCTCTCCGGCAACTTGATTCACGGATTACCGCCTCACGGCCGCTGCGGTTTTTTGCCTATGCCTGGGGGGCAGCGAGCGCTTTGCCGAGTGAGACTCAGTTTGAGGTGGTCGCGTCCTTTAAAAAATGGGGTTTTGCGACAAATCCCTTGATGGCGCGATGCACAAGTGTTGAGGAGCTGCTTGAGATCTATCGGGCCATTGAAGCGCAACGGGCAACGCTTGGCTATGACATTGACGGTGTTGTCTACAAGGTCGACCGGCTCGACTGGCAGGAGCGGCTGGGCTTTGTCTCGCGCAGCCCCCGGTGGGCAATTGCACATAAGTTCCCGGCGGAGCAGGCCTCGACCATTCTGGAAGGCATTGATATTCAGGTCGGGCGCACCGGGTCATTGACCCCTGTTGCCCGGTTAAAGCCTGTCACCGTTGGCGGTGTCGTTGTCTCAAATGCAACGCTTCATAACGAAGAAGAGCTTGCCCGCAAAGATGTGCGTCTGGGTGACACGGTGGTGGTGCAGCGAGCGGGGGATGTGATCCCGCAGGTAGTCAGTGTCGTTCTAGAGAAACGACCAAAGGGGGCAGATCCCTTTGTGTACCCGACGGTCTGTCCTGAATGTGGCAGCCATGCAGTGCGCGAGCTTAATGAAAAGACCGGGAAAGAAGATGTGGTCCGTCGATGCACTGGCGGGTTGATCTGTCCCGCGCAGAGTATAGAACGCCTGAAGCATTTTGTTTCCCGCAATGCGCTCGATATTGAGGGCTTGGGGAATAAGCAGGTGGAGGCGTTCTACAAAGACGGATTGGTCAAAAGCCCGGCGGATATTTTCACTCTGCAAGCACGCGATGAAGAAAACCTGAAAAAACTCAAGGACCGTGAAGGGTGGGGGGCGACGTCAGTCAAGAACCTGTTCGCCGCCATCGATGACAAACGGACCGTCGATTTTGACCGGCTGTTGTTTGGTCTGGGGATTCGCCACATTGGTGAAACCACGGCCCGGGTGCTCGCGCGGACCTATCACGACCTTGACGCGTTTCTGACCGCCATGAAGACCATGACCAGCCCCGAGAGTGAAGCCTATCAGGACCTGATTGCGATTGATGGGATCGGCGAGACTGTGGCGGATGCTCTGATGGGTTTCTTTCAGGAAGCACACAATATCGAAGCGATAGAGGCACTCAAGGCAGCTGGGCTCAACCCGTCTCCCCTGGAGGCGCAAGACACAGGGTCGCCCGTAGCTGGCAAGACGGTGGTGTTCACAGGCTCGCTTGAAAAGATGACACGCTCTGAAGCGAAGGCACGCGCGGAAGGTCTGGGTGCAAAAGTTTCTGGGTCTGTTTCAAAAAAGACAGACCTGCTGGTGGCAGGGCCTGGTGCTGGGTCGAAGCTCAAAAAGGCTGAAGAGCTCGGAATTGAAACACTTACTGAAGATGAGTGGCTTGAGCTCGTCGAGGGAGCTTGATGCGCGCCCTCAGATCGTGCGTGTCGCTTCTTCCAGCCAGGTCTTTTCCTCTGCGCTGAGCGCTGGGCTCACCTTTTCGCGCACGTCGGCGTGGTAGGCATTAAGCCATGCTTTTTCGTCTTCCGTTAAAAGGCTCGGTTCAACGAGTGACAGGTCGATTGGTGCGAGGGTCACGGTTTCAAACCCCATCATATCGCGTTCTCCGCCTTCAATAGGGGCGGGCGGCGTGACAACGAGCAGGTTTTCAATACGAATGCCGAAGGCGTCGGTTTTGTAGTAGCCCGGCTCGTTAGAGACGATCATACCTGGATCAAGAGGCACATGACCCGCCTTGGAAATGCGTTGCGGGCCTTCATGTACAGAGAGATAAGAGCCGACGCCGTGGCCTGTTCCATGGTCGAAATCGAGGCCTGCCTGCCAGAGTGCCATGCGCGCAAGGGCGTCCAGCTGGGCGCCGGACGTCCCTTTGGGGAAACGGGCTGCGGCAAGGCCGATATGGCCTTTCAGGACCCGCGTGAACCGGTCCTTCATCTCTTGGGTGGGTGTTCCGATAGCAATGGTGCGGGTGACGTCGGTCGTGCCATCAAGATATTGCGCGCCGGAATCAACGAGATAGAGCTCTCCTTGTCCAAGGGCGCGGTCTGTATCGGTGGTGACGCGATAATGCACAATGGCGCCATTGGGCCCTGCACCTGAAATCGTGTCGAAGCTTACCTCTTTGAGGGCGCCTGTTTCCTGGCGAAATGTTTCCAGTTGTTTAGCGGCGGAAATTTCCGTGACCGTGCCGCCTGGTGCCTCCCGGTCCAACCAGGCGAGGAAGCGGCTCAATGCTTGGCCGTCACGAATGTGAGCGGCGCGGGTTCCTGCTACTTCGGTTTCGTTTTTCCGCGCTTTGGGAAGCTCACAGAGATCAGCCCCTTGTTTGAGGGTTGCACCGGCTTTTGTAAGACGGGTTGCGATCCAGTCGCTGCAGGTTGCGGGATCGATCCGCACTTCGCGTCCCCAGGTCCCCAGCTTGTCGAGGATTGGTCCGAATTCTTCTGGTGGCAGGAGGGTAACGACATTGCCCAGATGAGCGCGGGTCTTTGCAGAGATTTTGTCCTCATGGACGAAAAGTTCTGCGTGTCCTTCCTCATACACAATTGCAAATGAGAGCGGCAGAGGAGAGTGCGCCACGTCGCCGCCGCGAATATTGAACAACCAGGCGATGCTGTCGGGCATGGTCACAATGGCCGCATCTGCATCCGATGATTGAAGCTCACTGGTAATGGTTGCAAGTTTTTCAGCGGCAGGCGCGCCCGCATAGGCCAGATCGTGGGGTTCCACAGGGGCTTTTGGTGCTTCTGGTTGATCGTCCCAGACCGCGTCGACGATATTTTCCTCGACGGCGACCAGCTCACCGCCCGCCTTATCGGTGGCTTGCTTAAGCCGTTTGACGCTCTCCACCGTGTGCAGCCAGGGATCGTAGGCAAGCTTTGCGCCTGCCAAGAGGTTTTCTTCCACCCATTGCGCTGGTGGCATGCCCATCAGGGATTGGGGCTCGAACACATCGATGTCGACCTGGTAGCGCACCTGAAGCGTGTAGCGACCGTCGATGAAGATCGCTGCTTTGTCCTGTAGGACAATGGCAAGCCCGGCGGATCCAGAGAAGCCGGTCAGCCACCGCAAACGTTCTGCGTGCGGCGGGACATATTCCCCCTGGTGTTCATCGGCGCGAGGAATGATGAAGCCATCAAGCCCGCGGGCTTTCAGCTCGGCGCGGAGTTTGGCTGCTCGGCCAGCACCCAGAGTCGGGTCGGCCACATCGTCATAGGTCTGAAACATGGGCGTATCTTAGCTCTCTCTCGGATTTCTGGGTAGGCCTGTGAACCGCTTTGATGTGGGCAGCATCAAAGTGGATTCTTGATCTGTTATTTGGTCGCATTTTCGAACGACAAAAGTCTGCAACTTTGATTGAAAATGCTCCGGTCATCAAAGATAGGTCATCCCCTAAGGCGCAGCGTGACCCATTCGTCGATGCGCAGTCGATCAAGGAGGTATAGGCCTTGGTCGCGGTAGGCCGATAGCACCATCTGCTCCTGTTCATGCAGAATGCCAGACAGGATCAGGGTTCCACCTCGGGCAAGTTGGTGCTCAACGTCAGGGGCGATCTGTGCGAGGGGCCGCGCCAATATGTTGGCGATGAGGAGGTTATAGGGACCATGTGCCTTGAGGTCGGGATGGTCGGTCCCTTTGGCGGTGATCGTCTTGATGAGCGGGTGTACTTTATTCGCTCGGGCATTGTCGCGTGTTACTCGTGTGGCGATGGGGTCAATGTCGCTGGCGATCACTTGTCTGCCTGTGAGCTTTGCTGCGGCAATGGCGAGAAGGCCTGTGCCACATCCGAGATCCAGGACCCGCGCAGGGGGTCGCCGCTGACATTCCTTCTCGATGAACTTGAGGCAGGCCAGTGTGGTGCCGTGATGACCAGTGCCAAAGGCTTCACCGGCATCAACCAGAAGAGGAATGCGGGCGGTAGGACATTTGTCTGCGTCATGGGCGCCGTGAACGAAAAAGCGGTCGGTCACAATCGGGGCGAGCCCCTCCAGTGATTTTGCAACCCAGTTAATGTCAGGCAGGGCTTCTATCGTGACACTCGGCAGCTGCATCTCCAGCTCATCTGCCAGTGGGTGAATGATTTTTTCGATCTGCTCAGCGGTGGGTTCTTCCTGGTAATAAGCCTCAACTGACCAGGACACATGTTCTTCGACCTCCGCCGTGGCAACGGCCTGAGCATCTGGGTGGAAGGCGTCAGACAGGAGGGTGGCGAAAGCCTCGGCGTGGGTCACCGGGGTGACGAACCTGACTTTCCAGACTTGGGCGGCAGTGTGACCTGGGTTCATTTTGCGCTCCTGACAGCGTGGGTGTCAGGCATGGCGCTCTACAAATGTGTCGATAACTTTTTTTCGGCCTGAATGTTCAAAATCTACAGTGAGTTTGTTTCCGTCAATGTCGGACACGCGTCCGTACCCGAATTTCTGGTGGAAGACACGTTCTCCCACATCAAAGCTGGAGGCGGCCGGGTCGGATGTGGCGACGAGTTCCGCGTGGCCCTCCAGATCCGGCGCGCGGGTTTTCATCGCGCCTGAGCGGGCGTTGGCCTGCGCGCGCTGCCAGCCGGGGCCGCCATAATTGCTTTGGGAAAACTCATGGTCAAAGCGGCTTTGCGAGAAAGAGCCGTAGCCGCCAAAATTCGTATCCCCTTCAACGACGTCCACATGGTCTTTGGGAAGTTCATCGACAAAACGGGAGGGGAGGGATGATTGCCAGAGATTGTGTATACGTCGGTTTGAGGCAAAGGAGATGCGCGCGCTTTTCTTGGCCCGCGTAATGCCGACATAGGCAAGACGGCGTTCTTCTTCGAGGCCCGCCAAACCGCTTTCGTCGAGTGAGCGCTGGTGGGGGAAAAGACCTTCTTCCCAGCCGGGCAGGAACACGGTGTCGAACTCCAGCCCCTTCGCAGAGTGAAGGGTCATCAGATTGACCTTGTCGGCTGTGTCCGCCTGCTCAATTTCCATCACGAGCGAAATATGTTCCAGATAGCCTGCGAGGTTCTCGAAATGCTCCATGGAACGGACAAGTTCCTTCAAATTGTCTAAGCGACCAGGCGCATCTGCCGAGCGATCATTCTGCCACATCTCTGTGTAGCCGCTTTCATCGAGGATCGTTTCCGCCAACTCAATGTGACCCATGCCAGGCGCAAGAGCCCGCCAACGATCGACAGTGTCGATGAAGTCTTTGAGGTTGCGTCGTGCTGGTTGTCGAAGTTCTTCTGTTTCCGTGATGAGACGTGCCGCACGGCTCAGTGAGATACCTTGCTGGCGGGCAAGCTGATGGAGAGTCTGAAGAGCCTTGTCACCGAGCCCCCGCTTTGGCTTGTTCATGATGCGCTCGAACGCGAGATCGTCGTCCGGCTGCGCGACGAGACGCAGATAGGCATTTGCGTCGCGTATTTCCATGCGTTCATAGAAACGGGGTCCACCGACAACCCGATAGGGGAGACCCAGATTGATGAACCGGTCCTCAAACTCCCGCATCTGGAAAGAGGCGCGAACAAGGATGGCCGTCTCGCGGAGGAGGTGCCCATCGCGCTGCAATTGTTCAATGTCTTCGCCGATGACGCGGGCTTCTTCCTCGCCGTCCCAAAGACCTCGCAGAGTGACCTTTTCGCCTTCGTTCATTTCTGTCCAAAGGGTTTTGCCGAGCCTGCTTTCGTTCGCAGTGATAAGCCCGGAGGCGGCGCCCAGAATATGGGGTGTGGAGCGGTAATTTTGTTCCAGCCGGACGACTTTTGCGCCGGGGAAGTCTTGTTCAAAACGCAGGATGTTGTCGACTTCTGCGCCGCGCCAGCCATAGATCGACTGATCATCATCGCCAACACAGCAGATGTTTTTGTGCTTTTGTGCAAGGAGCCGGAGCCACAGATATTGCGCGACGTTGGTGTCCTGATACTCGTCCACCAGCATGTATTTAAACCGATCCTGATACTCGTTCAGTACTTCCGGGTTTTCCTGGAAGAGGCGCAGGCATTCCAGGAGGAGATCACCGAAGTCAGCGGCGTTCAGGATCTTGAGACGTTCTTGATAGGCGGCATAGAGGCTTACCCCTTTGCCATTGCCGAAATGTTCGGCATCGCCAGCCGGGACTTTGTCAGGCGTGAGTCCTCTGTTTTTCCACCCATCAATATGGGAAGCCAGCTGACGCGCCGGCCAGCGCTTTTCATCAATGCCTTCCGCCTTGATCAGCTGCTTCAAGAGACGGTGCTGATCATCCATGTCGAGAATGGTGAAGTCGGATCGCAGGCCCACAAGCTCTGCGTGGCGTCGCAGGATTTTCGCACCGATCGAATGGAAGGTGCCGAGCCAGGGCATGCCTTCAACAACACCGCCGATCAGAGAACCGATCCGGTGCTGCATTTCCTTCGCTGCTTTGTTGGTGAAGGTCACTGCCAGGATCTGTCCTGGCCAGGCCTTCCGAGTCGACAATGCGTGCGCAAGGCGAGTTGTGAGGACGCGGGTTTTTCCCGTCCCTGCACCGGCGAGCACCAGCACCGGGCCGTCGAGGGCCTCGATTGCTTCCTGCTGCGCTTCGTTCAGACCGCGAAGATAGGGCGGACGCATACCGCCCATGGCCTGGGCGCTCAATGAGCGGGCCGTCTCCTCTTCCGGGATATCTCCCAGATCAAATGGGTCCGAATCTGACATGATGGGCTCAAGATAAGCATTTAGACGCACCGGCACTAGGTCCGTGGGGCTTTCATCTCAATATGAAATTGTCGTTTTAGTGGTGTTCTTCGCGGGACGCCGCAATTAGGCCGTCAGCGAGGGCCTTTAGCGCGGAAACGCGGGTGATGCGCCCCACCGCCAAGTCACTTTTGCCTGGTTCGCAAACAGGCAGATGCTCAAGGTCGTGAGCGTCCATCAGATCGAGAGCCTGGTTCAGACGATCATAAGGGTAGATCCGTATGGATTCTGATGCTGCGTTGAGCAGCCTCGGTGCGTCCTCTGAATAGGGATGCGCCTGATCAAACCGGGTCATCACGTCGCGGACATGAATGTTCATCATCACGCGCCTGTGGGGACCTTCTTGCAGATGAACCTCTCGTTGCTCTAGTTGCCAATGGAAGAAGCTTTTGCCAATGGTCGCCTGGGTCAGGGCTGTGGCGATGGCATTGGCCAGGAGGAGGGCAATGGTGACTTCATAGTCGCCGGTCAGCTCAAACACGATGAGGGTCGTTGAGAGCGGCGCGCCCAACACGGCTGCAGCAACAGCGCCCATGCCGACAATGGCATAAAGGCCGTGGGCTGATGCCATGCCAGGGAAAATATATGCAGCGACAATGCCGAAGGCGCCACCTGCCATGGCGCCAAGGTAGAGGGATGGCGAGAAGACTCCGCCGCCAAAGCGGCTGGCGAGGGTTACGGCGGTTGCTACGGTTTTAGCGATTAGAAGGGCGATCAGGAAGGGGAGCGTGTAGCTCTGCTTCAGGGCATTGTCAGTCGCTTCATACCCGACGCCCAAAACTTCAGGCACCATGAGCGCGATCAGGCCAACTACGAATCCACCCAAGACAGGCCGAAGCCAAACCGGCATGTCAACAGCCCGCGCAACTTTGTCGGCATAAATGACCGAAGCCATGAAGCTGATGGCTACGAGTGCGGCGATGATGCCCAGGAGGGCAAAGGCAGGGAACTCAAAATAGGACGCGATAGAATAGTCCGGCAGGGTGAATGCCGGGAAATCGCCTAGATGAAACCGAGCGACAGATGTTGCGGCAACAGATGCGATTGACACCGGCACAAAGGCCCGCAGCGCATAGTGCCCGAGGATAATTTCGTGGGCGAACAACACACCCGCGATCGGTGCGTTAAAGGACGCAGTGACGGCGCCAGCGACACCGCACGCCAGCAAAATGCGGCCCCATTCCGGATTGAACTTAAAGCGCTCGGCCACATAGGCAGAGATTGTTGCGCCCAAATGAACGGCGGGGCCCTCCCGTCCTGCACTGGCTCCGCCGCCCAGCGAAATGGCGGTGAGGATTGAGGAATAGATGCCTGTTTTGAGGGGCATGCGGCCTGCTTTCAGGGCAGCGGCCTCAATGACATCTGAAACGCTTTCCGTGCGGTTCAGCGGCATAAGATATTTGATGCCAAGGCCAACGATGAGACCTGCCCCGATGGGCCCCGCCATCAAGAGCCACCAGGGAACGCCGGCGGCTGCACTCGCCGTGCCTTCATCAAAGGTGCCGATCCAGATCCACTGGGCACCGGCGATGGCCATGCGAAATAGAATGGTGGCATAGGCTGCCGCGATGCCAAGCGCTGCCGCCAGCACCCACCCGGTCAAGCTTCGAGACTCCCAGAACTCGCGCCAATTTTCCTCGATTGGACGATCAATCACCGCTTCGAATATTTTCGCGAGGATTTTGACGAGTTTGGATAGGAGGGATTTCATTTGCAGCGGCCAATCGACCCTTCAGCGCAGATCCGATTGCCATCTGTCCAGGTGGCGCCGGTCAGATCGGCATTCAGCAGGTCAGTTTGGTCCAGCAGCGCGCCAGTAAAGTTAGCACCTCTTAAGTTCGCTCTGAAGAGACGGGTGCGACGTAGGTTGCTTTCGGAAAGATCCGCACCTTCAAGGTTGGCTTTGGTCATGTCAGCCTTGCGCAGGTTGGCGCCAACGAAGCTTGCGCCACTCAGCTCTGCACCTACGAATTTGGCGTCTCTTGCATCTACACCATTGAAGATGGTGCGAGAGAGGTCTGCCCGTTGTAACCTTGTGTCAACAAGCTTTGCGTCCGTCAGATCACTGTCTATGAAGGTGGATTCTTCAAGGAAACATCTGGACCAGTCGACGCCTGGCGCGGGAACGGCAGAACAGTCTGCGAAGGCGAGCGCGGTTGTCGGCGATCCCAGGAGACAGAAAGCGAGAAGGGCAAGCAGTTTTCGCATCAGGCTGTTTGTTCCTTTTTACGTCGGATACCGATCACACGGCCTGCCTGCTCCGGCTGCTCGAGAGATGTATGATCTTTCATGATTGCCGCCGCGACTTCCTGCACGCTTTGCGGCATGGGAGCCGCCCGCCTGGATTTCATGTCTACGTGAATGGCCATCTGCTCGGATGTGGCAGCGAGGTAGCCTTCGGTGGCGTGGTACATGCGCCCAAAGAGATGTAGTCGCTTCTCATCCCAATCCAATAGTTGGTAAGTGACGCGAACAGGCTCCCCTTCACTGAGTTCATCGAGATAGGTGACATGGATCTCTGCGGTAAAGCAGGAGCCTTCGCCCTGTTTGGTGTATTCCCAGCCGATGCCCAGCTCGTTGAACAGGGCGTCTAGTCCCTCGTCAAAGAGCAGGTTGTAGTAGGCCATATTCATGTGGCCGTTCAGGTCTATCCAGTCGCTTTCCACTTTCCGCAAAGGGGCTTCAAAAGGCTCTGAATAGGCTCCGGGCATCGATAACTCCTTACCGTCACTTCCACCTTTGGGTGGCTTTTCCTGATCATAGCCTGAGTACAGACCCATGCCAAAGGCCAGAGGTGATCTGATTGTCGTCATATTCCGTGCTAAAGTGACCGAATGGATGAGGCATCGACAATAAACGCTGACCAAGACCGTCTTGTCGGTGTGGTTTCTGATTTGAAGGATTTGCTGGGCAACCGTCTTCAGCTGGGCGTTGCCGTACGCGATGCCCACGGGCACGACGAAAGCTGGCATGAAACCCACGCGCCGGATGCGGTGGCGTTCGCCGCCTCAACGGAAGAAGTGGCGCAGATCGTCAAGATTTGTGCGGCCGCTCAAGTGCCGGTTATTGCGTTTGGTACTGGCACGTCTCTTGAGGGACAGGTGAGTGCTGTTCACGGTGGCGTCACCGTTGACCTATCCCAAATGAACGAGGTGCTGGAGGTGCACGCGGTGGATTTAGACTGCCGTGTTCAGCCAGGGGTGACGCGCAAACAGCTCAACGCCTATCTGCGGGACACTGGTCTCTTTTTCCCTATTGATCCTGGGGCGGATGCAAGTCTCGGCGGTATGGCCGCGACACGGGCATCTGGCACGAATGCGGTGCGGTATGGCACCATGCGGGACAGTGTGTTGAGCGTCACTGCGGTGCTGGCCACTGGCGAGATTGTTACCACCGGTGGGCGGGCTCGCAAATCGGCTGCCGGATATGATCTGACCCGTTTGCTGGTTGGTTCGGAAGGGACCTTGGGGATCATTACCGAGCTCATGCTTCGGCTGCAGGGTATCCCCGAAGCGATTGCTGGCGGTATCTGTCCATTTGAGAGTCTCGACGGGGCAATCGACGCGGTGATTGAAACCATTCAATCCGGTTTGCCGGTTGCCCGGATTGAAGTGTTGGATGAGGTTCAGGTTGCAGCCTGCAATGCCTATTCAAACTTGGATTTGCCAACGAGCCCGATGCTGTTTCTGGAGTTTCATGGCACTGACACGAGTGTCAAAGAGCAGTCCGAACGTTTTGCGGCAATCGCGTGCGAGCATCAAGGCGGGAGTTTTACCTGGACGACGGAGGCGGAAGAGCGAACCCGCCTCTGGGAAGCGCGGCATAATGCCTACTACGCGTCACTGGCACTGGAGCCGGGAAAAAAGGGCATGACAACGGATGTTTGTGTGCCGATTTCCAATCTTGCTCGTTGCCTTCGGGAAACCAAAGCGGATCTGGACGCGTCCTTCCTCACTGCGCCGATTGTCGGCCATGTAGGCGACGGCAATTTTCACACGATCATGCTGATCGACCCGGAGAACCGACGCGATATGGCCGAAGCGCGCCGGCTGCATGATCGCATGGTGCGTCGCGCCTTAGCGCTTGAAGGCACCTGTACCGGTGAGCACGGGATCGGTCTCGGCAAGATGGCCTTCCTTGAAGAAGAGATCGGTCAGGGTGTCAATATGATGCGGACCATCAAACGGGCCTTGGACCCTCAGAACATCCTCAACCCGGGCAAGATCGTTTCCCTATGATCTAGGCCTGCACCTTCGGGATCCATTTTTCGAGTGCCGCTCCGATCTCGTGGGGGCTGTCTTCTTGAATGAAATGGATGCCGCGCACGGTGATCTCTTCCTGGTTCTTCCAGGTTCTCACGAAGTCGCGGACCTCACCTTGGATCAATGCGCCTGGCTCGGCATTCACAAACAGCTTGGGCAGGTCGTTGGTCTGCAACCATTCTGACAATTGTACGACCATGCCGTGCGTGTCTTCCGGTTCCCCATCGAAAGGCACTTCGCGGGGCCAGGTAAGGGTGGGGCGCCTGTCTTCACCTGCATTCAAATAGGGAGCGCGGTAGTGACCCATTTCTTCTTCGCTCAACTCTCTCAGCACAGAAGCAGGCAGGACCTGGTCTACAAACATGTTTTGTTCCAACACCATCCAATCGCCGAGGCCGGATTTGAATGATTTGAACATGATCCATGGAAACCAATCCATCTCTGAATAGGAGAAAGGTCTCGTGAAGCCCTCCATGAAGCAAATGCCTTTGACCTTGTCCTCGTTGCGACGGGCCCAGTCGAAGCCGAGCGCCGATCCCCAATCGTGGATTACCAGGGTGACGTTTTCCGTCACCCCAAGGTTTTCCAACAGAGCGTCCAAATATTTCTGATGCTCGAAAAATCCATAGCGGGCATCTGGGTCTTCGCCTTCGACCAATGGTCGCTTGTCTGACCCGCCCATGCCGATGAGATCTGGTGCGATGCACCGGCCAAAGGGTGCGGCATAGGGCATAATGTTGCGCCACAGATAGGACGAGGTTGGATTGCCGTGGAGGAAGAGAATGGGATCGCCTTCACCAATCTCGACATAGGACATTTCCAGATCGAGGGCCTTGCCGCGTTTTGAAGCGAGGGGCTCTGCGCTGATGGGTTTTTCACTCGCGTGTGCTGGGAGTGCGGTGGCGGCACCGGCTGCAGCACCTGCTGTTAGTATACCCCGGCGTGTGAGTTCAAAATCCAGTGCCATGTGTCATCCCCCAGTTCTGCTCTCGTTCGGGTTGCAAATTGCAACTCTCTAGCAGATCAGAGCAGGGAGGGAGAGAGGGGTCAAGCTGACTTATTGCCGTGCACAGAAATGTGAAGCGCCTAGGTGCTCAACCCGCGAATGAAATTCTCGCAATGGAAGGTAATCGTGGCGTCCGGATCGATGATGTCGTCAGGGCCAACGGAATTCATCCAGATGCCCATCATAAGCAAAGGAGAGATGAACGCTGCAGCGGCGGCTTTGGTGTCACACTCGCGAAACTCACCAACGTCGATCCCTCGTTGGATCACTTGAGAGAGGTTTTCAAGACCGCGCGCTGGTACTTCTCTTCTGTAATATTCTGCGAGTTCCGGGAAACGGCGCGCTTCAGAGATGACCAGTTTTAAGATTGCGCCTTGTTCAGAATGAGCAAGAAGACGGCCAAACCCGTGCGCCTTCATTCTCAAAAATTCCGACGCCGGACCGCTGAAGGCGTCTGCTTGGGCAATGGTCTGTTCGAGCATAGGCACGACTTTTTCCCGAATTAGCGCGAAAAAAAGGTCTTCTTTGCTTTCGAAATAAAGATAGATCGTGGCCTTGGAGACGCCTGCCTTATCGGCCACGTCCTCAAGACGTGTTGCCTCAAACCCCCGGTCCCGAAAAAGCTCGACTGCGGCCCTTAAAATCTGTTTGGGCCGCTCATTGTTCCGCTTGATGGTTTTTGGTTCAGGTGACGTTTCGACAAGTTTGAGATCCATGGCGCTCTCCATCTTGCAAAAATACTGACTGGTCAGTCATGTTCTGTCAAATGGGACGCACAAATGGCTTTATCAAGCTTTGGGGGCGGCAGATTCTGACAGTATGGCATCCCGGTCACCATCCAGCGCAGGGGCGGCGGGGCGTTCAGATGGGTCGGGAAAGGCTGAGAATTTGATGGGGTTTCCGGGCATTTTGATTGGGCCAATGTCTGGATCGTTTGCCTGGATGACCATATTGCGCGCGATGACCTGGGGGTCTTGCAGAACTTGTTCGACATTGTTTATCGGCCCACTAGGGATGCCAGCGTCGTCCAGAATTGTGAGCCAATGCTCTGCGGGCTGTGTCCTCAGTGTCTTTTCCATAGCTTCCGACAGGGCATCGACATTGTGCCGTCGCAAATCATTGTCAGCGAAGCGGTCATCATCAATCAGGTCCAGTGCTCCGATGGCCTTTGCCATGCGGGCAAACAGAATGTCATTCCCGGCTGCGATGACGATGTGGCGGTCGGCTGTGGCAAATGCCTGGAACGGGGCGATTGAGGGATGTCTGGAGCCCAGGCGGCCTGGGATCTGGCCCGTGGCCAGATAGCGCGCAATCCCGTTTTCGAGGATGGCTACCTGACAATCCAGCATTGCGACATCAATGCGGGTTGCTTCGCCGGTTTTTTCGCGATGGTAGAGGGCAGAGGCCACTCCAATGGCGGTAAAGAGCCCAGCGCCGATGTCTCCAATGGATGATCCCACGCGGGTGGGCGGATCTCCTTCATGGCCTGTCAGGCTCATAATGCCGCCCATTGCTTGCACGACCATGTCATAGGCCGGTCTCTTGCTATAGGGGCCGGTCTGTCCGAAGCCACTGGCGGAGGCAAGGATGAGAGACGGATATCTTTTATGAAGTGTTTCCCAGTCATAGCCCAGTTTGTCAAAGGCACCTGGACGGTAGTTTTCCACGACCACATCTGCTGTTTCCAGAAGTGTCTCGAAGGTTTTGCGGTCTTCATCATCTTTCAGGTTCAGGGCAATAGAGCGTTTTCCCCGATTGAGCGACATAAAATAGGTCGATTTGTCTTCAATGAAGGGACCGATATGCCGCGCATCATCTCCCCGTTCAGGTACCTCAACTTTGATCACGTCAGCGCCAAAGTCGGCCAAAAGCATGGTGCAATAGGGACCGGCCAGGACACGGGTCAGATCAATTACTTTGAGGCCAGCAAAGGGACCAGGTGTCGGGGAGGTGGTTGAGCTCATTCTTTTGGATCCTGTGATGGGGCCGGAAACAGCGGTTCTATCTTGCTTCCGTCATGCCGCTTCTGGTTTTGGTGTTTCGCTTGTTTGTCTCGGCTTTTTTCAGCTTTCGTCCGGCCAAACTTCACTCGGTTCTCTTCTGCCTGTTTTTCCTTCGAAGCGCGTTGGTCTGCCTTCTTCTTGTTTTTCAGGTTTTTTCGCGCTGACCCGAAATCGACTATATTTTTGCCTTTAGAATCCATAGTTTGTCTACCAATTGGCTCTGCGTGGCACTGGGTGTGGACCAGTGTCGATGAGAGCAAAAATAAAGCAAGTAAGACACCGATAAATGACGGTGTCTCGGGGGCGCGGAGCGGTCGTTAGTGAATTCGGTTCTTTCTTATATAGCGGGCTTTGTCATTCTGCTTTTGTTCGCTGCACTGGTGGGGCCGAGCATTGTAGACTGGAATGCGTTTCGCGCAGAGATTGAGTCTCAGATCTCAGAGACAGTTGGACGCGATGTCACGATCGGTGGAGACATCAACTTCGTGATTCTGCCGGCGCCCCGTTTCAGCCTGCGGGAATTGTCGATTGGTGGTGACAACGCTGATGTGCCCCTCGCACGCGTTGGTACACTGGAAGGCGAGGTTGCCCTCGCGCCATTGCTACGTGCAGAGATTGATGTTGTGCGGGTCCGCGCGCTGGATTTCAGCGCTCATGTCAGTCGCGATGAGAATGGAAAATTTAACTGGGCGAGCAACGGCACGCGTACACTTGATGTTGCCATCGACCCGCAAACCATCAGTCTCGACTCCATGGTGTTTGAAAATGGTGAGATTTTCCTCACCAACGCCACTTCGCCTGAGACTGCTCGACTTCAAAATGTCACAGGTGAGTTGACGGCCACCTCGCTTGTTGGACCTCTGAAATTTGATGGGCGGTTTGAGTACGATAGTGCTCCATACGTCCTGTCCATTAGTACCGGTGCTTTTGGCGGCGACAGGGCGTTTCCTGTCAATATTGATATCGCTGCGCCAGACCATGGTTGGGCCAGTTCGTTTTCTGGCCTGTCAACGGAGGCGACGGCGTCTGCGCGCCTAGACGGCACATTTGAATTCCGTCTTGGGCAATCGGAAGTTGAAGGGGAAGTCTCACCTTTTCTCCAAATGACGGCCGGTTTTGTTGGGAACAGCGAAACAATTTCACTTCGCGATGTGGAACTCGTCGTAGCCGACGCGACTTTTAAGGGCGAGATGGAAGTTGGTCTTGAAGGCGGGCCCAGTGTTGCAGCGGACCTTTCAGGCGCCCGACTTGCAGTGGACCGGGTGTTGGAGCGGCTCCAAGCCGCTGCACTGCCTGTTGACAACCTTCGGATTCCCGAAGCGCTTGTTGGCGCGCTTCAGTTGCATTTCGTCGACCTGAGCTTTGGAGCTGCTCACACATCTAATGTGCAAGCAGATGTTCGGATTGAGGACGGTGCGTTGCTGTTTGACTCCCTGTCCGCTGAATTTCCCGGTGATACAACAACCCAGGTCAAAGGAACCCTCAGCGTGGTGCAGGGAACCCCCCGGTTTGACGGGTCGCTGGAAGCTGCAATCGGCAACCCGTCTGCTTTGGCACATTGGCTGGGTGAGCTGGCTCAAGCTGAGCCGTTGACAATTGGCGTGGCGGAGAATGAACCAGGGCCCATTCGTCTTCAGACTGAGCTGGCTCTGCAACCCACGCTGCTGCAGGCCTATTCCCTATCAATGGAATCCGGTGATGAGGGAGAGGCGAGCGTGCCGGTGACTGGCGGTCTTTCGTTTGCGTTCAGGGGGCGACCGGCGTTGAGCGTCGAGCTGCGTGGTGCGTTCATGGATATTTCTTGGCTGAATGGCTTTCTTGATGCCCAGAAAGTCTCCGATAGCTTGGATCCCTCTGCGTTTGATGCCATTGCGATCCTTGGGTTCGACAGGCTTCTGTTGGCGGATACGGTCCTGACGGATGTTGATGTCTCTGCCTCGCTCGCTGAGGGTGTGTTGTCCATTGAGCGGTTTGCATCTGTTCTCAATGGTACGGATAAAATTTCAGCGGTGGGTACGGTCTCAAACATTGGGCCGCTTGCTATTGGCGATCTCGAAGGAACCATCAATGCAGGATTGGCAATGTCGATTGGGAGCTTCCTGCTTGACGTCGACGTTCCTTCTCCAGATGACGGTGCGCTTGCTTACGTTCTTCGTGGCGAAGAGGCAGAAGGAGGGCATGTCGCTTCTCTGAACATGTCTGGCGAGGCCGGTGGTTCTGCGGTCTCTCTTGTGCTCAATCGCCAGCGCGTTAGCTCGTCTCCGCCTGCAGATAAGTTGGACCTCGCCTTCACACTGGAAAACCCAAATGCGCAAAGCCTGTTGGCGCAGTTAGGTGTTGAGCCGACGGCACCGGTGGACGGAGCTGGGCGCTTAAGTGTCGAGCTTTCCGGCCAAACTGACGACACTCTTGATACCAGTGTGCGATTTGCTGCTAGCGACTTTACCGGATCGTTCACCGGCAAAACGGACACACCACTCGATGCGCCACAGTTTGCGGGCAGATTTGAAGTCTCGGCGCCGACATTTGGAGCAGCGAGCCAAGTCGTTGGATGGCAGGGCGGTATGGTTGACCTCATATCGGCTAACGCCCGTGATGGTGCGGTTGTCGCTGGTGGTGACTTGGAGTGGGCATCTGACCGTATTGTGTTGAGCGATGTCGAAGGCATTGCCGGTGCTTTCAGAGCGTCAGGCGGTGGCTCAGTCGAATTCGGGGGAGGAGTACCTTCGGTGGAGGCAAACATCAGCCTGGGTTCAGTTGTGCTTGATCCGTTGTTTGTCACGGACGGGGCAGACACTTGGTCAGCCGATCCGTTGGATTGGTCGTCCCTGGCTGGGTTCAAAGGGTCACTGTCACTCACCGTTTCAAAAGCCAGTATTGCAGATCTTGTTCTGGAGGATATTGCGGCCAAGGGATCCTTGGCAGATGGCGTTCTGTCCTTCACACCGGTAACGGCTGAATTGGCGTCTGGTCGCTTGACCATGGGGGCTCGCTTTGAAGGAGGCGACGGCGTGCCAGGCTTGGGGCTGACGCTTGCCGCGGAGAATGTTTCTGTTGACCGGGCCACCGAGATGCTGTTCGGCGAGGAACTGGCCAGTGGTGAAGCAACGGCAAGCCTTCAATTGGAAGGGCAGGGGCGCAGTCTTTTGGGATTGGTTTCGACCCTGTCTGGCAAAGGATCTCTTGCGTTGGCAGAAGGCGCGCTTAGCAGCTTCGACCTTGAAGCGTTTCGGACGGCCTTGGATGGCTTGTCCACAATGGATGATTTTGATGCGGTTGCGGCTGTGCACCTGAACAATGGTCGTGCCAGCCTCAGTGAGATCAATGGCGATTTCTCTATCGACGAAGGCATCTTGAAATATGTCCCAAACGAGGTGGTGGTCTCTGGCGCCAATGGCATTGAAGTCACGGCGCTCGCCGACCTGGTGCGGCTGGAAGCCGACGTGGAAACAGATATCACTCTGACGGGCGACAAACCGTTGCCGCCTATGAATATGGTTTTGGCAGGACCCTTCCAAATGCTTGAGCGTCGAAACGACACATTGGCGATTCAGCAGGCTGTGTCGCAAATGCTGTTAATCCGGGATATTGAAGAAGCGGGGATCGATGATCTGCCCGACGAGCTTCGCGATCTCATTGTTGGGCCGGATGCCGGATCTGAATTGGATGCGCCGCTCGAGGGTGTCGTTGAAGATCTGGTTCCAGAAGAAGGCCAGGACCCAGCGGCGCCGACGCCGGTTGAACGACCAACGAATTAGCCCGGACGTCGTTCGGATCGCTGCTTTTTCAGCTGCTCAAGAATGTAGACCCGAATAGCGCTTGTCAGTGACCCTGATGCGTCTCTGCGGGAATCGATTTGGCGCACAAGCTCGGTGACAGAAACCTTTTCCCGGCAGGCGATCTCTTTCAATTCGTCCCAGAACGGCCGCTCCAGGGTAATCGACGTGCGATGGCCGGAGATGGTGATGGACCGTTTGATCTGACCTGACATTCTTATCCGCTTACTTTGGCCCGATCATGTCTTCTGGGCGGACAACAGCGTCGAATTCTTCCTCTGAAACAAATCCACCGCCAACAGCTTCTTCACGGAGCGTTGTGCCGTTCTTATGCGCCGTTTTCGCGATTTTGGCCGCATTGTCGTAGCCAATGGTTGGAGCGAGTGCGGTGACGAGCATCAAAGAGCGTTCAAGCGCTGTCTTGATATTGTCCTCTCGTGCCTCGATGCCCACCACGCAATTGTCGGTGAAACTGACGGCTGCATCGCCCAGAAGCTGTACGGATTGGAGGAAGTTATAGGCCATCATTGGGTTGTAGACGTTGAGTTCAAAGTGACCCTGGCTTCCCGCGAAAGTAAGCGCGGCGTTGTTGCCGGCAACATGAGCGCAGACCTGTGTCAGCGCTTCACACTGGGTGGGGTTCACCTTGCCCGGCATGATGGATGAGCCAGGCTCATTTTCAGGAAGCGCGAGCTCGCCAAGACCGGAGCGGGGTCCGGAGCCCAGCAGACGAATGTCATTGGCGATCTTAAAGAGGGCAGCGCCCGCTGCATTGATTGCGCCATGTGAAAACACCATGGCGTCATGGGCCGCGAGGCTTTCAAACTTGTTTGGCGCCGTGATGAAAGGCAGGCCAGTAATGCTCGCGACATTTTCGGCGACTTTTTCAGCAAAGCCGATGGGTGCATTGAGGCCCGTGCCGACAGCCGTTCCACCTTGAGCCAATTGCAGAAGACCAGGAAGGGTCAGTTCGATCCGCTCAATGGCTGACGCGACCTGTGCTGCATATCCGGAGAATTCCTGGCCCAGTGTCAGCGGTGTCGCGTCCTGAGTGTGTGTCCGTCCGATCTTGATAATGTGATCGAAGGCCTTCTGCTTGGCGACGAGCGCTGCATAGAGATGTTTGAGGGCAGGGATGAGACCATGCACGATGCGTTCCGCGCAGGCGATGTGCATTGCTGTCGGGTAGGTGTCATTTGAGGACTGGCTCATGTTCACATGATCGTTCGGGTGCACAGGATCCTTTGTTCCCATGGTGCCGCCGAGAATTTCAATTGCCCGGTTTGAAATCACTTCGTTTGAATTCATATTGGACTGGGTGCCGGAGCCGGTTTGCCAAACGACCAGAGGAAAGTGGTCGTTCAATTTGCCGTCGATGACTTCCTGAGCCGCTTCGACTATCGCGTTGCCGATCCGCTCATCGAGGTTGCCCAGTGACATATTCGCTTCGGCACATGCGCGTTTCACGATCCCGAGCCCACGTACAACCGACATAGGCTGTTTTTCCCAACCAATCTTGAAGTTCCCCAGTGACCTTTGAGCCTGAGCCCCCCAATATTTGTCGGCAGCGACCTCAATAGGACCAAAAGTATCAGTTTCTGTGCGTGTCTGGCTCATATCGGGCTCTCCGGCTGTCGGGCATTGTATCTGATTGCGGGGAGGCTCCCCCAGATGTCTTTCATAGCGGGCTCATTTAGCATGCCTTTCAGGGCAGGCCAAATCCGGCAGATGTGAGGATGGATCTCGCTTATCGGTCTTTACGGAAGGCGTCCAGGTTGACCACTTCGCCGCTATGGTCTTCGTCACCAGGCTCTGATTTCTGTTCCGTTGGCACGATGGGTGTTTCGAACACGTCCGGCGGTGTGTCGGCGCCTTCTTCTCCGTCTGGCACGAATTGAAGGCCAAACTGAACACTGGGATCGAAAAAGCCGACCAAAGCTGAATAAGGTACAATCAGCCGCTCAGGTGTTTTGTCGAACGATAAGCCGACGGTAAAGCCTTCGTCGCCAACCTTCAAATCCCAAAACTGGTGTTGGAGCACGATCGTCATTTCTTCGGGATATTGGCTCTTCAGACGATCAGAAATGTCGACGCCTGGTGCTTCAGTACGAAACGAAATGTAGAAATGATGCTCGCCGGGAAGGCCTTCGGTTGCCGCAATATTGAGGGCGTCGCGAACAACGGCGAGCAGAGCTTTCTGCGTCAGCACGTCATATCGCATTTGGTCGTCGGCCATTTGGCACTCCTAACTGGTTACGTCCCATTCAATCAGCGATTCGAGAGGGCGTCCAGTGTTACGGGATTTGTGGTTCAGCTTTGCGGCAAGAGATCTCTAAGAAGTCTTACAGCATTTTCGCCCATCACTTTTCTGATCTCTTCTTCAGTGAAGCCGGCTTTCAGCATTTCATGGGTAAGCGCCGGGATTTCTGACGCGTCCATGAGGACTGTCGTGGTCCCGTCATAGTCCGATCCGAGCGCAACATGATCGACACCCAATAAGTCAATGCCATAGCGAACGGATCTGACGATACCTGCAGGTGTATAATCGCATACCGCTGCATCCCAGAAGCCGATACCGATCAATCCACCTTTGGCAGCAATTTCTTTCATTAAGTCGTCTTCAAGATTGCGCTTTGTATGGCACGCGCCCTTCAGCCCTGTATGGGAAACAATGATCGGGCGGTTTGAGAGGGCCAGCACATCGCGCACGACTGCAGGTGAGGAGTGGGCGACGTCGATGATGATGCCAAGGCGTTCCATCTCGCGTACAGCTGCTTTGCCAAACTCGGTCAGGCCTTCGCCGGACTGGCCGTGAAGAGACCCTCCCAGCCGATTATCAAAGAAGTGTTGAAGGCCCATGATGCGGTACCCCTCATCATAGAGTTTCTGGACGTTCGCCAATTCTCCTTCAAGCGGGTGGCTGCCTTCGGTGAGCAGGATGCCGCCGACAATGGGTTTGCCTTCGGTTCTTGCGTCCAAAAGTGCGTCCAGGTCGCTGCGTGAGGTTACAATCATCAGTGCTTCGGGATCTTGTTCCTCTGCTGCGTATAGTTCGCGAGCCTGATGGACTGCTCGTTCATAGATGCTGGTCCAGCTGCTAATGGGCCAGAGCCCCAAGACAGTGACAATGGTCAGCTGATCTGGTGCGTCGGCTGAGTTGCTCTCGTAGTTTTGTCCAGATGGCGATTTTGTCGTTGATGAAAATACCTGCAGGGCCATGTTGCCCTCCACCATGCGGGGCACGTCCACATGACCTGTGGCGCTCCGGTCGAGCGGATTTCGGCCCCACAGCATTGTATCGGAATGGAGATCAATAATGGTGAGCGTGCTGTGAAGCTCGCGGGCTTCATCGGCAATATTGTAGGGCTCGTGTTCCTCAACAAGATTGACACTGGCCTCTATGAGGCTCGGTGCGAAGAAGTAGATGCCGACATAGACCGCTAACAGGAGAACGCCAAACCCGATCGCTACACGCTTCATCATCCCAATCCCCCCAAAAGAACTTTCTCTCATTTCAGGGGTCACCCTATTGAGACGAGGGTCTTAACTCAACCGGATTGAATGTCGGCCGCGTACCAGGTGCGCCATTTGGCGACGAGCGCATCGGTATCCCTGTCATTTGGGTGGAAGGAGGGGCGGTAGTAGGTCGGTATGCCCGCAAGGACACGGCGCCAGACCCCGGGCTTTCCCCAAAAATACGACATTGCCTCTGACCAGGCGCCGCCATTGAAGAGATCGCCAGACTGTTTCAGCAGATAAAGCACATGGAAGAACGCGATCAGATTGAAATTGATGGCTGTGACAGTCATGGCAACGCTGCGACGCAGGTAGCCGCCGATCCCAGGATCAACAGTTTTTGAGACATCGAAGGCGACAGCTTTATGTTCAGATTCTTCCATCGCATGCCAGCGCCAGACATTAGCGATATCAGGGTGTGCATTTTCCAGAACGCGCGGGTCTGAGAGAATGACCTCCGCAAAGAGAGCCGTGAAATGTTCAATGGCACAGGTGATCGCGAGCTGCATTCGTTTTGGCAGTTTTCGCGATAGGATCATGCCAAATCGAACGCCTGCTTCGAGCGGCTCGGGCCGGAGGCCATTGGCAGCTAAGTATTTATTGTAGGCCACGTGCTCACGGGAATGAATGTTCTCTTGAATTGTGAAGCGGCGCACATCCTCAACCAAGTCTGGATCTGTAATCTCATCACGGAAGTGACGTACGCTGTCCACGAAAAACCGTTCGCCTTCCGGGAAAGTAACGGACAGACCGTTGTACATATGCGAGATGACAGGATTTTCTGAATGCCAGTTTACCGGGAGCTGATCGGAAAACTCAAAACCTGGGTCGCGGGGGGTGATCTTTTGGGTGTCAGACATTCATATCTCCGTCGGTCCTCCCTGGGAGAAAAGTGGAGGCTTCTGTTGCCAGGTGCCTCCGAACCCCGCCTCCAAGCGCTAACTTACAGGACTAGATTCGAAACAGTCGAACCGCTTACGCAGCTAGACGTGCCTCAGCGTAGTTGTCATTTGCAACTATCAAACGGCCCGATAACGGCGGAACCATGCCGAGCAAAAGAAGATCCTTTACACCCTCGTCGATCCTATTTCGCCCCCATGAAAAACCCAGGCTTCCTGACATCAGGTCTTGGGCTTTTGGTGGAGGCGCCGGGTACCGCCCCCGGGTCCGAATGGTTTATTACGAAATCCGTTTATCGCCATAGTCGGTTTCCCGACAGGACTAATATAGGGCCTTAAACCCGTGAATTAAAGGTGTATGGCGGGTTATGAACGGGGCAGAATGCCGCGTTCTGCCCTGATTTTGAGCCTTTAGCTCCTTGTTTTCTAACCTTCTTCAGAAAGCAGCGTCTTCCAGAGGAGGGCGCCGATCGCCGCCCCAATGATCGGAGCCACCCAGAAGAGCCAGAGTTGGCCCATTGCGCCGTTGTCAGCAAAGAAGGCAACCGCAGTCGACCGGGCAGGGTTAACAGACGTGTTGGTGACGGGAATAGAAATTAGATGAATGAGCGTGAGGCCCAGACCGATCGCGATGGGGGCGAAATTCTCTGGCGCGAGCTTGCTGGTCGACCCCAGAATGATGATCAGGAAAAAAGCCGTCATGACAATCTCTGCGATAAGCGCCGACGTCATGGAAAAGCCACCGGGTGAATTGGCGCCATATCCGTTGGACGCAAAGCCGCCTGTGGTTGTGAAGTCGGCTTTACCGGTGACGATGAGGTAGAGAACAAGGGCTCCCAAAGTGCCGCCAACGACCTGAGCAAGGACGTATGCGCCGACGTCTTTCCACTCAAATTTGCCAGCAACGGCAAGCCCGACAGAGACGGCGGGGTTGAAGTGACCGCCTGAAATGCCGCCTACGGCATAGGCCATGGTGAGGACGGTGAGGCCGAACGCGAGCGACACGCCGAGCAGGCCAATGCCGACTTCGGGAAAAGCGGCAGCGAGAACAGCGCTCCCACAGCCTCCAAGAACCAGCCAAAACGTTCCAAATGCTTCTGCAGACAATTTGTTGAGCATTTCAACTCCCCCTGGAGCCTGCTCGGTTTTGATGGTCATCAAAACCGGACTCCATATTTGTTTCGTCACGTTTCCGGACGGAAAACTGCCAAGTTAGCTTTGGCCGCTTTTCCTGGAAACGCTCTCAATGTTCCGTGCCCCACACATATTGGAGGGCGAGTCTGATCTGAACTCAAGGTTTGTTTTGTGAGGCTTTCACCAGCCAGCAGGTGGATCCGGTTTCCAGGACATCGCCAAGAGAGAATCGCCTCTGTCGCGGTTCACATTCTCGAAAAGGACCTTCTCTTCGTCCGTGGCTTCATAGGAAATACGGGGGTAGCCAATGGGTGCCCCTTTGCCGATCACAACAGAGGTTTTTGGGTCAATTCTGACGTTGTAGAGATCAGCCAGATGCAAAAGCACTTCCTTATGCCAATCCGAAATCGGTTGTCGCGCACTCGGCACCGAATTGTTGCCGTTATTGTGCATGGTTCGATATGTGATGGCATGTGCCATGCGGCCGCAAAACAGAAAAGGTTGTCCGGGCTTGATGAGGTCGCCTTGCATGAGTGTTGCGAGTGCAAGTTTTGTGAACAGCCCGTGCCGTCTGAAGCTGCTATTGATGCAGCTAATCCCGGCCATCGCCACTGTCTGCTGACCCTCCATTCTCGGAAGCTCCGTCCGTTTGCTTTCGCCAATGGCGAAGCCCGCCATGGCGTCCTTCGTTGTGGCGAGCGCAATCCATTGCATCGTCTCAAATGATTTTAGGAAATAGGCGTGGTTTGCGTTTTCATAATTTGCGTCGAAGAGTTCAAGCAGCTGGTCAATCTGACACGAGGTGAGGTCATCGCCCTTCAGGACGTTTACCTGGATTTCAGAATCCGCCATTTTTTACTCCACATATTGGAGGCGTGCCTGCTTAGGATACACGTCTTGTATGGCCCTCCCAATAGGGCTCCCGCAGGTCCTTTTTCAATACTTTGCCGCTGGCATTGCGGGGCAGCTCATCCATGAAGGAGACCTTTCGCGGGATCTTGTAGCCGCCGAGCTTGGTGCGGCAGAAGTCGATGACTTCTTCCTCTGTAAGACTTTCGTTTTCTTTGAGAACAACCGTTGCCATGACGTCCTCCCCAAACTTCGCTCCGGGAATACCAAAGACAGCGGCATCCGCAATGGCGGGATGTTCGAAGAGTGCGTTTTCGACTTCGCGCGGATAGACATTTTCACCACCTGACACGATCATGTCTTTGATGCGGTCCTGGATATAGACATAGCCTTCCTCATCCATGCTGGCGGCATCGCCTGTATGCATCCAGCCATCCCGCAGGGCGTCGGCGGTTGCCTCTTCCATGTTCCAATAGCCCTGCATGATTTGCGGGCCACGACAGATGATCTCGCCAACTTCTCCGACGGGCACGTCATCATCATTCTCATCGACAATGCGCACATGGGTGCCGGTGATGGCGCGCCCAGCGGCGAGCAGAAGTTCCGGCTTCTCTTTCAAAGCCCGAATGTGATCCTCGGCGTTCAGATACACGACAGACGAGGTTGTCTCTGTCATGCCAAAGGCTTGATAGAAATCACACTCAAAAGTTTCCATGGCGCCGCGCAATGTTTCTTCGGCAATGGGAGACGCGCCATACACCATGGCTTTGAGAGACGAGTAATCGCGGTCTTTTACATCCGGCACCATGACGAGACACGCCTGGATCATCGCAGGCACGAGCACTGTCGTCGTAATACCGTCATTCGCCAACGAGTCGACCACATCGCCGGGGACGAAATCCTCGTGGATGACAATGCCGGCGCCGGAATGCAGTCCATGCAGACTGACCATGGTTCCCGCCGCGTGGTACATGGGGGCCGCAACCAGGATTTTGTCGCCCAAAGTCATGCGCGCGGAAATCACATTCCGCATCTGTTCCAGATTTGAGAGAATGTTGCCGTGGGTGAGGATTGCGCCTTTTGGTCGACCGGTCGTGCCAGACGTGTACATCTGATAAAGCGCGTGGTCGGCTGTCACACCCCGGTCTGGAATATTTGCGGTGTCCTGGGCAGCCAGGGCGGCGGCATAATCTTCCCAGCCAGCGGGCGGCGTGACATCGATGGCGTAGCAGGTCTCGACGGATTTCAGATCCGCTCGGACCGTATCCACAGCGGGTGCAAGGTCTTTATGGGCAAAGAGCAGTTTCGCGTCTGCATCATTGATGATGTAGGCCCATTCAGCTGGGGCCAGTCGGTAATTGAGCGGAACCGGCACCGCGCCTGCTTTCCCAGCGGCGTGGTAGAGGATCGACATTTCAAGGGAGTTTTTGGAGAGATAGGCAAAGCGGTCGCCGACCTCCAACCCCTGCGAAATCAGCAGGTTAGCCAGCCTGTTGGCCTCTTCATTGGCTTCCGCATAGGTCAAGGTGCGATTGCCACAGCGGGCGAAAAAGGCGTCCCCATGGATACGGGCGTAATATTCGAAATTGTCCTGTAGGCGCATGAGCTTCCTCCCCAAGATGCTCTATTCTCCCCGATCGGGTATGGAGCCAATTAGAGCGAAGGGCAGGCGTTCTATCAAGTGGCATCAATGCCAAGTGGCACGAATCGAAGAGCTTGCTAGAATAGCCTTCAAGTTTAGGAACAGACCCTCATGCAGCAATATCATGACCTCATGCGCCGGATCCGAGACACGGGCGCTGAAAAGACCGACCGGACCGGCACAGGCACGCGCTCTGTGTTCGGGCATCAGATGCGCTTTGATCTGGTCGACGGGTTTCCCATGGTCACGACTAAGAAGCTGCACTTGAAGTCCATCGTGCATGAGCTGCTCTGGTTCATCGCCGGCGACACAAATATTGCCTATCTTAAAGCAAATGGGGTGAGCATTTGGGACGAATGGGCGGATGAGAAGGGCGATCTCGGGCCCGTCTACGGGCACCAGTGGCGCAGCTGGCCCACGCCCGACGGCGGCACGATTGATCAGATCAAAAACCTGGTCGACCAGATTGAGAACAATCCGGACTCGCGCAGGCTTATCGTTTCCGCCTGGAATGTGGCAGATGTAGATAATATGGCGCTACCGCCCTGTCACTGTCTGTTCCAGTTCTATGTGGCGAACGGCAGGCTCTCCTGCCAGCTCTATCAGCGCTCAGCCGATGTGTTTCTGGGCGTGCCCTTCAATATCGCGTCCTATGCGCTGCTCTTGCAGATGATGGCGCAGGTGACGGGGTTGGAAGCGGGTGAGTTCATCCACACGTTTGGGGATGCGCATCTCTATCTCAATCATCTGGAGCAGACGGATTTGCAGCTCTCGCGTGAGCCGCGCGCCCTGCCACAGATGAAAATCAATCCGGATGTGAAGAGCCTGTTTGATTTCACCTATGATGATTTTGAACTGGTCGGCTACGACCCGCACCCGCATATCTCAGCGCCTGTGGCGGTTTAAGCCCCATGCATATCTGTCTCTTTGTAGCCATCGCTGAGAACGGCGTGATTGGTAAAGACAATGCCATGCCCTGGCGTCTCTCTGGTGATCTGCAATATTTGAAACGCATGACCATGGGAAAGCCCATCATTATGGGACGGAAGACCTGGGAGAGTTTCCCGCGGCGGCCGTTGCCGGGGCGGCCCAATCTCGTTGTGACCCGCGATCCTGACTATGATGCGTCGGGTGGGGAAGTGTTTACGAGTGTTGAGGCAGCGCTCGCACGTGCCGAGGCGCTTTGCAGCGAGCTGGGTGTTGATGAGATCATGATCCTTGGTGGCGCGGAGATCTATGCGGCGACCCTCAACAAAGCGACCCGGATCTATCTCACAGAGGTGCATGCCTCGCCGGAGGGGGACACGACATTTCCAGAGTTTGACCGCTCGGAATGGCGTGAGGTGCGCAATGTCCGTCAGCCGCGCGATGAGCGCGATAGTGACGACTATTCGCTTCTGGTGCTGGAACGGGTGTAGCCTCGGCGACAAAGGAGACCATCCATGGATTTCAAGACCTTTAAGCTGACCGGTAAACCCAATCAGTTTTTGATTGCACCAGAGGGCTATTGCCAGAATGCGACGCCTCATGCGACGCCCAAAATCTTCACGGCTGATCCACAGACGCTGGAGGACGCGTTTGCAGATGTGGCGCTGGCGGAGCCGCGGGTCACCAGACAACAGGCGGATGATGGGCAGCGAGAATTTGTGCAGCGCTCTGCGCTGATGCGTTTTCCCGACACGATCACCTTTGAGGCGATCGATCTCGGCGATGGGACGTCGACCTTCGCGATTTACAGCCGCTCGAAGGTTGGGCACTCTGACCTCGGCGTAAACAGAAAGCGCATTGAAGCGTGGCTAGCGAAGTTCGACGCGGCCCTTCGAAAGATAAGCAAGAAGACGGAGTGAATTGATGGACGTGCGTGCGGCGGTGGCATTTGAGGCAGGCAAGCCTCTGGAGATAGAAACGGTTCAGCTGAATGGACCCCGTGCGGGCGAAGTGCTGGTTGAGATGAAGGCGACCGGTATCTGTCATACCGATGCGTTCACCCTGTCTGGGGATGACCCTGAAGGCCTTTTCCCGGCGATCCTTGGTCATGAAGGGGCCGGGGTTGTTGTGGAAGTGGGTGAGGGCGTTACCTCCCTTGCGGTGGGTGATCATGTGATCCCGCTCTATACGCCAGAGTGTCGAGAGTGCGACTATTGCCTCAACCCGAAAACCAATCTCTGCCAGTCGATCCGGGAAACGCAAGGTCAAGGCCTGATGCCGGATGGGTCGAGCCGCTTTTCCTATAAGGGCAAGCCTGTGCTGCATTATATGGGCTGCTCAACTTTCGCGAATTATTCCGTGGTACCGGAGATTGCGCTTGCAAAAATCCGTAAAGATGCGCCGTTCGATAAGGTCTGTTACATCGGTTGTGGGGTGACTACCGGCATTGGTGCGGTCGTGAACACGGCCAAGGTGGAGCCGGGATCCACCGTTGTCGTGTTTGGATTGGGTGGCATCGGTCTCAATGTGATCCAGGGTGCCCGCATGGTGGGTGCCAAGCAGATTGTCGGTGTTGATCTCAACAATGACCGCAAGGCGCTGGGTGAACAGTTCGGGATGACCGACTTCGTCAATCCGAAAGAAATCAAAGGGGACATTGTTGGACACCTTGTGGAACTCACGGGCGGCGGTGCGGACTATTCCTTTGAGTGTATAGGAAACACCACCACGATGCGGCAGGCGCTGGAATGCGCGCACAAAGGATGGGGTGAGAGCATCATCATTGGTGTTGCCGGTGCAGGCCAGGAAATCTCTACGCGTCCCTTCCAGCTGGTCACAGGCCGCAGCTGGCGCGGTACGGCTTTTGGCGGTGCCCGTGGCCGGACGGATGTGCCTGCCATTGTCGACTGGTATATGGACGGCAAGATCAATATCGATGATCTCATTACTCACACCATGCCGCTCGAAGACATCAACAAAGGCTTTGACCTGATGCACGAAGGCACATCTATCCGGTCTGTTGTGATCTATTGAGTTGACGGCTTCTTTTCTCTGACCGACCCTCTCCGCATCAAAACAAAATGCTCAGGGAGTTAGAGTGATGCAGATGGAAGAGGTTGCCAGCGGGCTGGAGTTTCCCGAAGGGCCCATCGCGATGGCAGACGGAAGTGTGCTGCTTGTCGAAATCAAGCGGGGCACGCTGACACGGGTGCAGCCGGACGGATCTACGGAAGTCATCGCGGATCTCGGCGGTGGGCCGAACGGTGCAGCCATCGGTCCAGATGGCGCGGTCTATATTTGCAATAATGGCGGGTTTGAGTGGCACGATGTGGGCGGGCTCACGGTCCCAGGCGGAAAGCCGGACAATTATTCCGGCGGGCGTATTGAACGCGTAGACCTTGAAACCGGCGATGTGACGGAGCTTTATCGGGAGTGCGATGGCATTCCGCTGAATGGTCCCAATGACATCGTGTTTGATAAAGAAGGCGGCTTCTGGTTTACCGATCTTGGCAAGACCCACGGCCGCGTGAAGGATCTGGGTGCGCTCTATTATGCTCAGCCGGACGGCTCCTCTATCACTCAAGTCGTGTTCCCCATCGAGACTCCAAATGGTGTGGGCCTCTCGCCGGATGAGAAGGTTGTCTATGTGGCAAGTACGGAGGCAGGACGTCTCTGGGGGTTTGATATTGAAAAACCAGGCGCCATCATTTCCGCCGGGCCGCCGAACCATGGGCGCATGATTGGCAACCCAACGGGCCTCAATTATTTCGACAGTCTGGCGGTGGATGCAGAGGGCAATGTCTGCGTTGCCACCATCTTCAATGGTGGCATCACCTCAATTTCGCCCGATGGAAATATCGAGCATTTCCCGACAGATGATTTCATCACCACAAATATCTGTTTCGGCGGGGATGATCTTAGGACAGCCTATCTGACGCTTTCCTCCTCAGGTCGGTTGGTCAAGTGTACCTGGCCTCGGGCAGGGTTGGCGCTCAACTATCTCAATACATAGGCGGGAAAGGGCGCGACCTTGAGAAAAGGACGTGGGCGGATTTTTTCTTCCCAAGCCCATGTTGCTTGTGTCAGCATTCGTTTCTCAAACGGGGTGCGAGCAACTATTTTCTTGGGAGGAAAAGATGCGACTAGTGATCAGTTTTATGGTGGCCATGTTTGCGATGACTGGGGCGGCGCTGGCGGACCCTTTCGCGAACTTTTATGGCAACACAGTGAGTATTGAAAACCCAGCGGGAACCCGCTCGGTGCTCATCAATGATGATGGCACCTATAGTCAGGTTCTGCCCGATGGCACATCTGCTGACGGGACCTGGTCTGTGGATGGGGCCAATGCGTGTTTTGCGACGGGTCCGGATACGCCGCCTTACTGTGTTGAAGCGGTATCGCGGAACGTAGGCGACAGTTGGGATCTCACTGCGCCTGACGGGACAGCTGAAAAGGCGACGCTCGTCGCTGGCCGCTAATAGAGGTCAGAAACACGTTAGGACTTGGCCGAGCTTTTCAGCTCGGCCATTTTCATTCTCGGCATCTCTATTCAATGACGATTTTGGGTGCCGCCCGTTCTGAACTGCTTTCGGTCAGGGATGCTGACACCTTTCTTGCGAGTTGTGCGAAGGGGGATGCTTCTTCACTCTGGGGGGCGATTGCCGTGATGGGTTTTCCCTCATCAAGCCCTTCGCGAATGGCGGGGTAGATCGGGATCTCGCCCAAGAAGGGGACGCCTAGGGCTTCGGCTGTCCGGCGCGCGCCACCTTCACCAAAGATGAACGTCTTCTCGCCGGATCCAGGGCTTACGAAATAGGCCATGTTCTCCACGATCCCGAACACCGGCACGTGGGTTTTTTCGAACATGGCGATCCCCCGGCGGACGTCTGCCAGAGCGATCTCCTGAGGCGTGGAGACGATGACGGAGCCTGCGAGGGGTACTTTCTGAGCCATGGTGAGCTGGGCGTCCCCGGTGCCAGGCGGCATGTCGACAACAAGCACATCAAGTTCGCCCCAAACGACGTCATTCATCATTTGCATTAGAGCGGACTGAACCATAGGCCCACGCCAGATCATGGCTGTATCTTCGTCCACCATGTAGCCGATGGACATGGTTTTGATGCCGTATTTTTCGTGAGGGATCAGCTTTTTGCCGTCTGTGGTGTCAGGTTTTTCAGCGATCCCCATCATGCGAGGGACGGAGGGGCCATAAATGTCCGCATCCAAGAGGCCGACTTTGAGACCTTGATTGCCCAACGCGATTGCCAGATTGATGGCAACCGTTGATTTCCCTACGCCGCCTTTACCGCTGGCGACCGCGATGATCTTTTTGACACCAGGAATGTTGAGCTCCTGAGCGCTCGCGGTCTTTGGGGCGGCTTTGGGAGCAGACTTCGCTGTCTGCGGAGCTTCGCCACTATGGGCGGTGAGAACAGCGGTAACAGAGAGTACGCCTGGAACCTTATAGACAGCGTCTTCGCAGGCCTTTCGGACTGGTTCCAATGCTGGACCGCGAGAGGGATCAACTTCCAGTGAGAAGAGAACGTGCCCCTCTTTGATGACCAGCCCCTGGACCATGTCAGCCGCGACCACGTCCACACCCTTGTCGGGGTCTTTAACGGTGGCAAGTGCATTCAGGATGTTTGATTTGTCGAGCGAGGCCATTTTAGGGGCTTTCTTTGCATTTCTTTCAGCTGAGAGGGTGGCGAAGGGACCCTTTCAACCCAATTTAGGGAGAGTGGCGCGCGTTGCGTCGCCTAGGTGAGTGTCATATAACGCCGAGGCAGTCGAATTACTATCGGTGAGCCGTGTAATGCGACAATAGAGCAGTTATCATGAGATGAAGAACGGCAGAGGATTCGCCAATCTTGGCGAACTCGGCAGCAACTAGATTTTACGGACAAAGGAAGTTCCATGCCCTGGAGCAATCAGAACGGTGACGGCAACGGCGGTTGGCAAGGCGGCGGCAATGGCGGCGGTCGCGGCCCTTGGGGTCAACCCCCCTCAGGCGGCGGTGGGGGTGGTGGACAACAACCACCGGACCTAGAAGAGCTGATCCGGAAGGGCCAAGAACGCCTTCGTGATTTTATTCCAGGTGGCGGCGGTGGCGGTGGTTCCACCGGAACCGGTGCTGGTGGGAGCCCGGGCGTTTGGCTTGTGCTTGCTTTGGTCGTCCTCGGACTTCTGGCTTATAGCTCAGTTTACCGGGTCAACACGGATGAAGAGGGCGTTGTCCTTCGCTTTGGGAAGTATGTCTATTCCCAACCTCCTGGGCTTCATTTCAAGCTTCCATACCCCATTGAAACCGTTCTCACGCCGCAGGTTACAGTGGTGAATACGGTGGATGTGGGTGGCAATGCATCGGCACAGTTTGCTAACCGCGCTGCCCGTACGTCTCCAGCCCTTGGCAAAGAAGGCTTGATGCTGACAGGTGATGAAAACATCGTTGACATCAATTTCTCCGTCCTTTGGCGGATTGGTGATGCGGCGGAGTATCTCTTTAACGTTGAAGATCCTCAGCGCACGGTTAAGGCCGTTGCTGAAAGTGTGATGCGCGAAGTGGTGGGCCAGTCGACCTTCCAAGTGCTTCAGACGTCCGGTCGATTGCAGGCACAGGTCACAGTTCAAGAGCGCATGCAGGAAATTCTGGATGCCTATGGTGCGGGTGTCATCGTGACGGAGGTCAAACTTCAGAAGGTGGACCCACCAGCTGCAGTTATTGATGCCTTCCGCGATGTACAGGCAGCCCGAGCTGACCAGGAGCGGCTGCGAAACGAAGCCGAAGCGTATGCAAATACCGTTGTTCCAAAGGCTCGTGGGGACGCTGAGAAGCTGATCCAGGAAGCAAGTGCATATCGGGAGCAGACGGTGGCCCAGGCACAGGGTGAGTCTCAACGCTTCCTCTCAATCTACAATGAGTACAAAGACGCCAAAGATGTGACCCGGGAACGTATGTTCCTGGAAACCATGGAACGTGTTCTGGGTGGCATGAACAAAGTTCTGATGGGTGAAGGCGCCGGCGGCGCTGTTCCGTATCTGCCGCTCAATCAGTTGTCGCCGGGTAGCGGCGCACGCAATGAGGAGAACCGCTAATGAACCGGGCAATTGGACTAGGTGGTGCGATCCTTCTCCTTGTGGGAGTGGTCGTCGCATATTCGACTTTCTTTACAGTTCGGATGACCGAGCAGGCTTTGGTTCTTCAGTTTGGTGATCCTCGGGTCGCTATAACGGAGCCCGGCCTTAACTGGAAAATTCCGTTCATTCAGAACGTTGTCTATTTCGATAAGCGCATATTGAACCTCGATTCTCCTGAAGAAGAGATCATTGCAGGTGACCAGAAGCGTCTCGTCGTGGATGCGTTCGCGCGTTACAAGATTGTCGATCCGTTGAAATTCTTTCAGTCGGTGCGTGATGTTGCGCTGGCTGAGCGGCGGCTCAATCCGATCTTCGTGTCTTCGCTTAGAAACGTTTTGGGTGAAGAGAGCCTTGAGACGCTGGTCCGGGATGACCGTAGTGGCATGATGATCCGCATTAAAACCGAGTTCAACACGGCGAGCGCCAATCTGGGTATCGAAGTGGTGGACGTGCGGATCAGGGCGGCGGATTTGCCGGAGGCAAACAGTCAGGCTGTTTACCGTCGGATGCAAACCGAACGTGAGCGGGAAGCCCAAGAGCTTCGTGCGCAGGGTGCAGAAACGGCTCAGCGGATCCGGTCACGGGCCGACCGCGATGTGACGGTGTTGGTTGCTGAGGCACAACGTGAGTCAGACACCATTCGCGGTGAGGGCGATGCGAAGCGGAACGAAATCTTTGCCGAAGCGTATGGTAGAGATCCAGAGTTCTTCTCTTTCTATCGCTCCATGCTTGCCTATGAAGAAGGTCTGAATGGAGACACGACGACCATGGTCATGTCGCCTGAGAGCGATTTCTTCCGCTATTTCGGTGACTCAAGTGGCAGGGGCGGGCGCTAAGGCGCCCCCTCAGGTGGTCATCACGAGTGATACATGTCTGATCTGATCACCGCCATTGGGCTGGTTCTGGTTCTGGAAGGCCTCGTTTATGCGGCCTTTCCGGGTGGACTGAAGCAAATGATGGCCATGGCGCAATCCACACCTGACGAAACGCTGCGCCGTTTCGGCCTTGGGGCCTTGGCTCTCGGGGTTGTGATCGTGTGGCTGGTGCGCGGATGAAATTTGACGCCTTTGACGCCTCAATTCGTCCACAATCTCTGTCAAAATGCGGTCTAACTTATCCCCTAGGCCGAAATGGGCTCTATTCTGGGAAAATTGACTTTATTAACTCTGATTGAACGGGCTTCAGGCCATGTTCAGGCGAATTGTGAATATTGCACCATGGGCCAAACGCGTGCTCGGGTGGATCAGGAGTTTAGGTGACATGCTGGTGAGGGCTAAGAACACGATGATGGGTCAGGGAAAAACCACTCGGAATGCCTGGTTGGGCGCTGTTTTCGCTCTTGCCATAGTTTTTGCTCTCCAACCTCTCAGTGCTGATCCAGGCTTTGCGCGTGGTGCGCCAGACAGTTTTGCGGACCTTGCGGAGCGCCTGTCACCCGCGGTTGTGAATATCTCCACCTCACAGACGGTGAGCGGTCGCAATACCCGCCAACAGGTGCCTGGCCTTCCTGAAGGCTCACCCTTTGAAGATTTTTTTGAAGACTTTCTTGAGCGTCAGGGACGTCAGGGTGCTCCACGCCGTGTTCAGTCGCTTGGTTCTGGTTTTGTCGTCGACCCGTCTGGCTATGTGATCACGAACAATCATGTGATCGCTGAGGCAGATGAGATCAAAGTGATCTTCGCGGATGGCGAGTCACTTGATGCTGAGTTGATTGGCCGTGACCCGAAGACAGACCTTGCTGTGCTCAAAGTGGAGCCTGAAGGTGATCTGCCATACGTGTCTTTTGGTAAATCAAGCGACGCACGTGTTGGTGATTGGGTGATGGCGATCGGTAATCCGTTTGGTCTTGGTGGCACGGTGACAGCGGGCATCATTTCCGCGATCAATCGCGACATTAATGCCGGTCCTTATGATGATTTCATTCAGACCGATGCGTCAATCAACCGGGGGAACTCCGGCGGTCCGCTTTTCAACATGGATGGCGAAGTTGTTGGAGTGAATACAGCCATCATCTCACCGTCTGGTGGATCGATCGGGATTGGCTTCTCTGTTCCCTCCGACACAGCGGTTTCCGTGATTGAACAGCTCCGTGAATATGGGGAAACCCGCCGTGGGTGGCTTGGTGTCCGCATTCAATCTGTGAATGAAGAAATTGCGGAAGGTCTCGGCCTCGATACGCCCAAAGGGGCCTTGGTTGCGGGCGTGAATCCTGACGGCCCTGCAAGTGATGGCGGTGTTGAGCCAGGTGACGTGATCGTGGAATTTGACGGCAAAGCAGTGCCTGAGATGCGTGATTTGCCCAAGCTGGTTGCCGAAACGTCCATTGGCCGCACCGTTGATGTGGTTGTGATCCGCGATGGCAAAGAAAAGACGCTTAAGGTGAAGATCGATCGGTTGGATGAAACCGAAACTGCAGATGCCAGCGGCGGAGATGATGGCAAGGAAGACGACAAGGGAACCGCAGAGGTTCTAGGTCTTGGTCTTTCAAGCCTCAACTCAACTACCCGCAGTCAGTACAGTGTGCCAGATGATGTGGAAGGTGTTGTGGTCACTTTTGTTGACCCTGGGAGTGCCGCCGCGGAAAAGGGCATTCGCCGTGGCGATGTGATTGTCGAGGTTGCCCAGAATGATGTGCGCAGCCCATCTGATGTGAAAACCTATGTGGAAGAAGAAAAGGCGTCAGGCCGGAAATCTGTTCTTCTCCTGCTCGCCACCAATGGCGACCTGCGGTTTGTCGCGGTCCGCATCAAAGAAGACGAATAGATCTCAAGACTATTACCGGTCAGGTGGGGTTCACGATCTCGTCTGACCGATATCCCTGGATATAGAGCAGAGCTGACAGGTCACCGTGGTTGATCTGTGCCGGCGCTGCCGCGGCGACCACGGGTTTTGCGTGAAAAGCGACACCTAGGCCCGCTTCGCCAATCATGCCCAGATCATTGGCGCCATCGCCGACGGCCATGGTTTCAAGCGCATTGATCTTGAGGTCTGAGGCGAGGCTTTTCAGGGCAGAGACTTTCGCCTCGCGCCCTAGAATTGGGTCAGATACTTCCCCTGTCAGTGCGCCATTTTCCACAAGCAGTGTGTTCGCCTGGTTGGATGTAAAGCCAACGGATTTTGCGACCCGTTCAGTGAAGAAGGTGAAACCGCCAGAAACGAGAGCACAGGTGCCACCATGTTTGCGCATTGTTGCGCAGAGCGTTCTGCCTCCCGGCGTTTCTGTGATTTGTGTCTCATACACCCGTTGCAGTTCGCTTTCTGCAAGACCCTTCAAGAGGCCCACGCGTTCGCGCAGGGCAGGCTCAAATTCCAACTCGCCGCGCATGGCGCGTTCTGTGATCTCTGAGATGGCGTTCCGGATGCCCAGAGCGTCTGCCAATTCGTCGATGCATTCCTGCTCAATAATGGTGCTGTCCATGTCAGCCACCAGCAGCTTTTTCCGGCGATGGGCAACGGGCTGACAAACCACGTCAATAGGTGTGCTGTTCAGCGCGGATCGGGCGGCATCCAGAAGTGCTGTGTCGCTTGTGATGCCCGAAAAATCGCAGGCATGGTTTTGTTTAAGCCAGGTCGGCGCAGATTTGGTGCCGATGGCAGCGGCAACGGCGTCCACGTGATCTTGGGTGAGCTCAGTGTCAGAATTGCCTATAAGGGTCAGAACGTGGGACATGAGTTAAGCGACAGAACCTCGTTTGCGGGAGCACAGCGTGAGCCAGACCGGCAAAGACCAGAATGACCCATTGGCGGTCCTTATCGCAGGGCCGACGGCCAGCGGCAAGTCTGCTTTGGGGCTCGCTTTGGCTGATCGCCTGGATGGGGAGATCGTCAATGCCGATTCCATGCAGGTCTATGGTGATCTGCGGATTGTAACGGCTCGGCCCTCCGCTGAAGAAGAGGCGCAGGCGCCGCATCATCTCTATGGGCATGTCGCGGCTGATACGGTCTATTCAACCGGGCAGTGGCTCACTGAGGCGATTTCTGCAATCGGCCAAGTGCAAGACCGAGGCAAGGTCCCCATCGTTTTGGGAGGCACCGGGCTCTATTTTCGTGCTCTGACGGAAGGGTTTGTGGAAATCCCTGATATCCCGGATGACGTGCGGACAATGACCCGAACGGAGGTGGAGGAAATCGGGCCAGTGGCTGCGCATGGCCTTCTTCGGGAGGTTGATCCAGATTGGGCGGCTCAGGTGCACGAAAATGATCCGCAGCGCATCGCGCGGGGGCTTGAGGTCTTTCGGGCCACAGGGCGGCCGCTGACAGCCTGGCAGGCAGAACCTGTTGCTGCGCGAGAACTCGGACCTGTTGCCAAGATTGTGCTGGAGCCAGATCGCGACTGGCTCATTGAGAGGATTCACCGGCGGTTCCGCCTGATGGTTGAAGCTGGGGCGGTGGATGAGGTGGAGGCTCTCCTCAAACTGGGCTTAGCCCCGTCCCTGCCAGCTATGAAGGCCTTAGGGGTGCCTGAGCTTGGGGGCTATCTTGCGGGGGAGATGTCACTGGAAGACGCGATTGAGGCCGGGGCGATCAAGAGCCGTCAATATGCCAAACGCCAATCGACTTGGTTTCGACAGCAGATGATTTCGTGGAATAAGGTTTCTGCGCAAGATTTGGAAAGCCAAATTACCAAAATCTTTTCATTTATTGACGAATAATCCTTGACCCTGAAGCAGCGAGTGGATAGATTGCCCTCGTTTTCCGCGGCTTTGCGCCAAAAACCCTGAAAATCTCTTGTTTTCATCGGTTTCGTGCAATTTAGGCCGCGGTTTGTCTGTTTCACGGGGGCTCGACTAGCGATCCTCCTAGAATAAAGGAAGGAAGCCCCATGTCCGGCCAGGAGATGACAGGCGCTCAAATCGTCATCCGCGCATTGTTGGATCACGGTGTCGATACCATTTTCGGGTATCCCGGGGGTGCTGTCCTTCCCATCTATGATGAAATCTTCAAGCAGGAAGGCATCAAGCATATTCTGGTGCGCCATGAGCAGGGGGCTGTTCATGCGGCGGAAGGCTATGCGCGCTCTACAGGGAAGCCCGGTGTTGTTCTGGTCACATCAGGACCTGGCGCCACCAATGCAGTCACCGGTCTCACCGATGCTTTGATGGATTCCATCCCGCTTATTTGTCTGACAGGGCAGGTACCGACGCATCTCATAGGCTCTGACGCGTTTCAGGAATGCGACACGGTTGGCATCACGCGCCCCTGCACAAAACACAATTGGCTGGTCAATTCCGTTGATGAACTGACGCGGGTTATGCACGAGTCCTTCTATGTTGCCACCAACGGGCGTCCTGGACCGGTTGTTGTCGATATTCCAAAGGATGTTCAGTTCGCGAGTGGCACCTATGAGGGCCCGGCAAACGTTGTTCACAAGACCTATCGTCCGCAGATCAAGGGGGATGCGTCTGCGATCACCCGTGCGGTTGAGCTTATGGCCGGTGCCAAAAAGCCGATCTTTTACACAGGCGGTGGGGTGATCAATTCAGGTCCGAATGCGAGCCTGCTTCTGCGCCAGCTGGCGGAAATGACCGGCTACCCGGTAACCTCTACGCTGATGGGCCTTGGTGCCTATCCGTCGCATGAAAACCAGTGGCTTGGCATGCTCGGTATGCACGGGACCTATGAAGCCAACAATGCGATGCATGATTGTGATGTCATGATCTGCGTTGGCGCACGCTTTGACGACCGTGTCACGGGCCGTTTGGATGCGTTCTCGCCGAACTCAAAGAAAATCCACATCGACATTGATCCCTCGTCGATCAATAAGAATGTTCATGTTGATGTCCCGATTATTGGTGATTGCGCGCATGTTCTCGAAGACATGATCCGCATCTGGAAGTCCAAGGTTGCGCAGCCAGACAAGGAAGCTCTTGCAGACTGGTGGCGTCAGATCGATACTTGGCGAGGCCGGAAATCACTTGGGTTTGTCCAGGGCAAAGAGGGGCCGATCAAGCCGCAACAGGCTATTCAGCGTCTCTATGAGCTGACGAAAGATCGTAAGACGTTCATTACGACGGAAGTCGGTCAGCACCAGATGTGGGCGGCGCAGCACTATCATTTTGATGAACCGAACCGCTGGTTGACGTCGGGTGGTCTTGGCACGATGGGCTATGGCCTGCCGGCTGCCATTGGAGCTCAGATTGCCCATCCGGATGCCTTGGTTATCGACATTGCTGGTGAAGCCTCTATCCAGATGTGCATGCAGGAAATGTCGACCGCCATCCAGTTCCGGCTGCCGGTCAAGATCTTCATCCTGAACAATGAATATATGGGCATGGTGCGTCAGTGGCAGGAGCTGCTTCACGGTGGGCGCTACAGCCATTCTTACTCAGAAGCGCTGCCTGATTTTGTGAAACTTGCAGAAGCCTATGGCGGGACCGGTATTCGGGCGAGCAAGCCTGAAGAGCTGGACGCGAAAATCACAGAGATGCTGGATGTGCCTGGGCCGGTCATTTTTGATTGTCTCGTCGATCCAGCGGAGAACTGCTATCCGATGATCCCGTCGGGGGCGCCCCACAATGAGATGATCCTCGGCGAAGATCCCAATGCGCCTACGGTCACAGAAGAGGGCAAAATGCTCGTCTAACGAGAGTGGGGTGATAAAGGTTCGCCTTTGGGCCCTGATCCGCTATAAGCCCCTCACTTAATAAGCTTTGGGGGGCGGGCTTCTGGTCCGCTTTCCCTTTCCACTACTGCCCTCCGGGTGTTTTCAAGATTTGGCATGAAACGCAATGAGTGATCTGAGTAAATCCGAACGACATGTGCTTGCTGTCCTGGTGGACAATGAGGCAGGCGTGCTTGCGCGCGTCATCGGGCTCTTTTCGGGTCGGGGTTACAATATTGAAAGCCTGACGGTGGCTGAGGTCGACTCCGCAGGGCATATGTCGCGGATCACCGTGGTTACGAATGGAACGCCTGGAGTCATTGCACAAATTTTGGCGCAGCTTGATCGCCTGGTGCCGGTGCATAAGGTGGTTGACCTCTCCGTCGACGATGTCCCTTCTGTAAACCGGGAAATGGCGCTGATCAAAGTTGCCTCAACCGGGGAGAAGCGGGTGGAGGCGTTGCGGCTTTCTGAAGCGTTCCGCGCGAGGGTGATTGATACGACGCACAGCTCGTTCGTTTTCGAAGTGACGGGCACACCGGACAAGATTGAAGCCTTCATAAATCTCATGCGGCCGTTGGGCCTCGTGGATGTGTCGCGCACTGGCGTTGTTGCCATCGCCCGCGGCGCGGAAGGCATGTGAAACAAGACCGTATTTTTGACAGGTAATTTGAGCAGTACGAGACCGCTCCATAAGACTAAAAGGATAGGACCCATGCGCGTTTATTATGATCGCGACGCAGATGTAAATCTGATCAAAGGCAAAAAAGTTGTCATCATTGGCTATGGCTCGCAGGGTCACGCCCACGCACTGAACATGCGCGACAGCGGTGTTACTGAAATTGCTGTGGCGCTCCGCGACGGTTCTGCCTCCGCCAAAAAAGCTGAAGGCGAAGGCTTGAAGGTTATGTCTGTTGCCGATGCGGCTAAATGGGCAGACGTCATGATGATGGTGACGCCAGACGAACTGCAGGGCGAAATCTATCGCAATGAGCTTGAGCCAAACATGAAGCCTGGTGCGGCACTGATGTTTGCTCATGGTCTGAATGTTCACTTCAACCTTATCTCGCCACGCACTGACATTGACGTGCTGATGGTTGCACCAAAGGGCCCAGGCCACACGGTGCGCGGTGAATATCAGCGCGGTGCGGGTGTGCCGTGTCTGATCGCGATCCATCAGGATGCAACAGGCAATGCGCATGACCTCGGTCTGTCCTATGCATCCGCCATTGGCGGTGGCCGTGCCGGCATTATCGAAACCACGTTCAAGGAAGAGTGTGAAACGGACCTCTTCGGCGAGCAGGCTGTTCTCTGCGGTGGTCTTTCCGAGCTCATCAAGGCGGGCTACGAAACACTGACTGAAGCAGGCTACGCTCCTGAAATGGCCTATTTTGAGTGCCTGCACGAAGTGAAGCTGATCGTCGACATGATGTATGAAGGCGGTATCGCGACCATGAACTATTCTGTGTCCAACACAGCTGAGTATGGTGGTTATGTTTCCGGTCCGCGCGTCATCACGGCTGACAGCAAAGCCGCGATGAAGGAAATTCTTACCGACATTCAGACGGGCAAGTTCACACGCGACTGGATGCTGGAAAATCAGGTCGGCCAGACAAGCTTCAAGGCAACACGCGCCATGAATGCAGATCACCCTATTGAAGAAGTGGGTGAAAAGCTGCGCGCCATGATGCCATGGATTGCAGAGACCAAAATGGTCGACAAAGAAAAGAACTAAAGCGACCTCGCTTAGCCACAAAATTAAAGGGGCTTTCGTGAGGTTCACGAAGGCCCCTTTTTTATGATCAACTGAGACTTATCTGGTTCTGTGGAGCTTTCTCGCAAAATGGGATTATGAGAACGCTCTGATTTTTTACCGCATTTCCAGTTGAAGTCCTGCAACTTCAACTGGAAATGCTCTGAGACCACATTGTGAGGAGACAGAGATGATCCCCTATCGCTCCCGGACGACGACCCATGGTCGCAATATGGCAGGCGCGCGCGGCCTTTGGCGCGCGACAGGAATGAAAGACGAAGATTTCGGCAAGCCGATTATCGCGGTGGTGAACTCTTTCACGCAGTTTGTGCCGGGCCACGTACATCTAAAAGACCTTGGCCAGATGGTGGCCCGTGAAATCGAAGCCGCCGGTGGTGTCGCCAAAGAGTTCAATACGATCGCTGTTGATGACGGGATCGCGATGGGGCATGACGGCATGCTCTATTCGCTCCCTTCGCGTGATCTGATTGCGGACTCCGTTGAATATATGGTCAACGCGCACTGCGCGGACGCGATGGTCTGTATCTCCAATTGTGACAAGATTACGCCGGGCATGATGATCGCGACCATGCGTCTCAATATCCCAACCATCTTTGTGACGGGTGGGCCCATGGAAGCGGGCAGGGTTGTGATTGACGGCAAAGAAATTGCTGTCGACCTTGTGGATGCAATTGTCGAGGCGGTTAATCCTGACCGGACAGATGCCGAAGTTGAAGAGATTGAAAAAAATGCCTGCCCGACCTGTGGGTCGTGTTCGGGCATGTTCACGGCGAACTCCATGAACTGTTTGGCAGAGGCGCTGGGCTTGGCGCTTCCCGGCAATGGTACTGTTGTGGCTACACATGCGGACCGTAAAGAACTTTTCCTTGGTGCTGCTCGGCAGATAGTTGAGCTGACCCGTCGGTACTATCAGGAGGAAGATGCAAGCGTTTTGCCTCGGGGTATCGCCACGTTCAAAGCCTTCCAAAATGCGATGGCGCTTGATATTGCGATGGGCGGCTCGACCAATACGATCCTTCACTTGCTCGCGATCGCGCGCGAAGCTGAAGTTGATTTTACACTGAAAGATATGGATGAGCTTTCGCGGCGCGTTCCCTGTCTTTCAAAAGTTGCACCCGCTGTTCCGGACGTCCACATTGAAGACGTACATCGCGCAGGTGGCATCATGTCTATCCTGGGGCAATTAGAACGCGGCGGCCTTTTGCACAGGGACGTCTCGACTGTTCACACGCCGACCATGGGTGAGGCGCTGGATCAATGGGACATCACACGCACCAATGATGAAGATGTCCGTACGCTTTATAAGGCCGCACCGGGCGGTGTACGCACAACTGTCGCCTTTAGTCAGCAAAGCCGTTTCAAAGAGTTGGACACGGATCGGGAGACCGGTGTTATTCGATCTGTTCCCACTGCTTTCACAAAAGAAGGTGGACTGGCGGTGCTGTCCGGCAACCTGTCTGAAGAAGGTTGCATTGTGAAGACGGCCGGTGTGGACGAAAGCATCTGGAAATTCTCTGGTCCCGCACGGGTGTGTGAGAGTCAGGATGAGGCGGTGAAACGCATCACCACCAAGGACATCAAAGCAGGTGACGTGGTCGTCATCCGCTATGAAGGTCCCAAAGGTGGCCCAGGTATGCAGGAGATGCTCTATCCAACCTCGTACCTCAAGTCGATGGGTCTGGGAAAAGAATGCGCGCTCGTTACTGATGGTCGTTTCTCTGGAGGCACGTCCGGCCTTTCTATCGGGCATGTTTCCCCTGAAGCAGCTGAAGGGGGTCTCATCGGGCTGATCGAAGAGGGCGATCTCATCGAGATCGACATCCCTAATCGGTCCATTAATGCGGTTCTGTCGGATGATGAGATCGCAAAACGCCGTGCAGCGATGGATGCGAAAGGCTGGAAACCAGTGGAGCCGCGCGAGCGGAAAATCTCTCCGGCATTGCGGGCTTATGCTGCGATGGTCACGAATGCATCCAAGGGTGCTGTCCGTGATGTCACACAAATTGAACGCTAATAATTGAAAAGTGTCGTGACATCTCGATAGAAGCAGCTTAAGAGAGACCTATGAACAACGAGATCACATTTGATGGCCTGACAACATGCGGTGCGTGCACCGCACCCGTTGCGCTTGCGACCATGACACCAGCTACCACGGTAGCAGGGGCGCTCGTGGTGGCGAAATTCGTCAACAAACTTGTGGTGGCCAAAATTGTGGGAGCCACCCCGACATAGTGTGATCTAGCGACAAGCCGACTTTCTAAAGGCCCTCCGCGAAGATCGCGGGGGGCCTTTTTCTTTATCTGTCGCATTTTCGAACCGCAGAAGTCTGAAACTTTTGTTGAAAATGCTCCGGTGCTGACCTGAAAGGATAGACTCATGACCAGCACGTCACAGCTCAATACGCCTCGAACACAGCGGCCGAGCCTTGTGTTCTTGCATACATCGCCTGCGCATATCGCGACCTTTAATCGGTTGCGTGATCAAATCGCACCAGGCATGCCAATCGGACATATTGTTCGTGAAGACCTGCTTTGCGCGGTGCAGAAGGCAGGAGCGGTCAGTATTGCGGTTGAGCTCAAGCTGGAGGAAGCCCTTAACGAAGCAGTGCGCGCAGGGGCGACACGGATTGTCTGTACCTGTTCAACCCTTGGTGGCGTCGCCGAGCGCGCAGATGTGCCGGGTGCCCACGTGATGCGTATTGATCGTCCGATGGGTGAGCAGGCTGCCTGGATCGGCGGGCGTATTGCCGTGTGCGCGGCATTGCCGGAGACCATCGGGCCGACTTTGTCGCTGGTTGAGGAAGAGATTTCCAAGACCGGCCGGTTCACGACGGTGCAGGCCCGTGTGTTTGATGGTGTCTGGGAAGATTTTCGCGAAGGGCGTTTGCGCGATTATCACGAGGGGATCGCGGTGCGGCTTCGCGATGTCGCCATGACGGCAGACGTCGTTGTGCTCGCCCAGGCCTCCATGGCGCCTGCTGCCGAGATCTGTGGTGATATTGGTGTGCCGGTTCTTTCCAGTCCTGTCACCGGCTTTAAAGCCGCGATTGCTGAGATCGCGCCGGAAATGCTGTCCGCTTAGGTGTTAAACCTTGAAGATCAATGGGCACATGCTTCCGTCTCAATTTGGACGGTGGCATGGTCTATCTGGAATTTGTGGCGAAGGCGGTCATTGATCGCCGCCAGAACCTGATCCGGATTAACTCCTCCGGCGATGCGCGCGTGAAGGGTCATCACATCTCGCGTCGCGGTCAGGGACCAGGCGTGGAGATGATGAACGTCTTCCACACCTGTAACGTTGTTGAGGAGGTCTTTCTTGATCTCCTCAATGTCCAAGCCCATCGGTGTGCCTTCCATCAGGATGTGCCCTGATTGGCGCGCAAGGGCGATGGCCGAGCGCAGGATGAGCAGTGCCACGAAGACAGAGAGAAGCGGATCGATGGGCATCCAGCCGGTATAGAGGATGACCACCGCGGCTGCGATGGCAGCCACCGAGCCCAATAAGTCCCCCAGCACATGCACGGCAGCGCCTTGCATATTGAGGTTTTCTTTTTCGCCTGAGTGCAGAAGCCAGAAGGCCAGCACGTTTACAAGTAAGCCGCCGACAGCGACCCACAGCATGAGGCCGCCGAGGATTTCAACGGGTTCAAAGAAGCGCTGGACCGCTTCAAACAAGATCCACCCAACCAGGGCGATCATGGTGAGGGCATTGACGAACGCGGCCAGGGTTTCTGCCCGGTGATATCCATAGGATTGATTGACGTCGGCGGGCCGGTTTGAAAGCCGAAAGGCGATATAGGCGAGAAAAAGAGCGGCGGCGTCTGTCGCCATATGGCCGGCGTCGGCAATGAGGGCGAGTGATCCGGATAATATCCCGCCTATGACTTCTGCTACCATGAAGCCTGCCGTCAGGCACATGGCGGCGAGCACGCGGCGCTGGTTGCTGCGGTTCACATCTGGCGCATGGCTGTGTGTATGACCCGCCCCGTGATCATGCTCGTGACTATTGGAATGGCTCATGACCGGTCACCTTCGCGGATGTGGTCCAGCATGTCTTTCACGACATGTTCAATGTGATGGTCATGGATGGAATAGCGGACGGTGCGTCCCTCCCGTTCGTGGCGCACGAGCCGCGCAGCGCGAAGCAGGCGCAGATGATGGCTCACAAGCGAGGGGGAGAGGTCGAGCTGTTCGGCGATGGCCCCAACGGCGACGGGCTCGTCCATGACGGCAAGCGCAATACGCAGGCGGCTTGGGTCGCCCAGCAATTTGAATGTTTCTGCAACGAGGATCGTTTCCTCATCATCTGGTTGATCCCGCTTCTTCATGCATAACCTCTATATATGAATATGTGTTCATATATTTATATAATTCCTCAGAGTCAAGCCTGAGTCTGGCTACGCTCAAAAAGGTGCTAAAAGGGCGGAAAAGAAGGGCACACCTTCAGAGTTTGCATGCAAAGGAGAGCAGTCATGCGTATCGGAACACCTCTAAGCCCGTCGGCAACAAAAGTCATGATGTTGGGCGCGGGCGAGCTGGGCAAAGAAGTGGTGATTGAGCTGCAACGGTTTGGGGTCGAGGTGGTTGCCGTGGACCGCTATCCGAATGCGCCGGCGCATCAGGTTGCGCACAGAGCCCATGTGATCGACATGACTGATGGAGCCGCTCTAAAAGCCCTCGTAGAAAGCGAAAGGCCCAATCTGATTGTTCCTGAGATCGAGGCGATTGCCACTGACATGCTGGCGGAAATTGAAGCGGAGGGTCTCGCAGAAGTTATTCCAACTGCGCGCGCCACCCAGCTCACCATGAACCGTGAGGGCATCCGCAAGCTCGCCGCCGAAGAGCTTGGGCTGCCCACATCCCCTTACGCATTTGCGTCCAGTGCTGCTGAGATGCGGGCGTCGATTGAGGAGATCGGGTTTCCCTGCTTTATCAAGCCGGTCATGTCGTCTTCCGGCAAGGGCCAAAGCCTGGTGAAGTCCGCGGATGAGATTGATGGTGCCTGGGAAACGGCGCTGTCGGGCGGTCGGGTGGAGCAGGCGCGGGTGATCGTGGAAGGGCTGGTGGATTTTGATTATGAGATCACTTTGCTCACGGTCCGGGCTGTCGGCACCAGCGGCACTGTCGAAACCAGTTTCTGTGCGCCGGTCGGGCATATTCAGCAAAGCGGTGACTATGTGGAAAGCTGGCAGCCTCAGCAGATGAGTGACGCGGCTTTGGCGCGGGCGCAGGAAATCGCGGCAAAAGTCACAGGTGATCTGGGCGGGCGTGGCCTCTTTGGGGTTGAGCTTTTCGTGAAGGGAGATGATGTCTGGTTCTCGGAGGTGAGCCCCCGGCCACATGACACCGGGCTCGTCACTCTGGTCAGTCAACGGCAGAGCGAATTTGCACTGCATGCGCGCGCTATTCTGGGCCTGCCGGTCAACACGGAAACCCGTGAGCCGGCGGCCTCTGCGGTGATTTATGGCAGGATGGACGAGAAGGGTATCGCGTTTGAGGGGCTGGATGAGGCGCTGCAGGTCGCGAATGCCGAGGTTCGGCTGTTTGGAAAACCCGAAGCCTATGAGCGCCGACGTATGGGGGTCGCGTTGGCACCGGGCAAGGATTCAGACGCTGCGCGGGCGGCTGCAAAGCTTGCTGCAGGCCGTGTGACACCCGTAAAGCCTTGAAATAACTGGTTCTTTTATGAAAATTCTCCTATTGCAATTTCGCATAGTGATTTTTGCAAAAATAGGGTGATGACCACCTGAAAGCCCGCTAAGTTTCGGGGGCTTAAGAGGTGGCGGCACATGAATTGGGATGATCTTCGATATTTTCTGGCGGTTTCTGCGGCGGGATCGCTGTCAGGGGCCGCAGCGCAGTTGGGTGTGAACACGACCACTGTGCTGCGCAGGGTTGCGTCTCTGGAAGAAGATCTGGATGCCCGTCTCTTTGACCGGGAGCGGACGGGATACAAGGTGACGGCTGCAGGCGAGCGGTTGCTTCAATCTTTGGAGCCTGTCGATCAGCGATTGTCCTCTCTTGCACGCGATTTTGCGGCGTCAGGTGCTGGCTCTGAGGGGCAGGTGCGGATGGCGGCAACGGAGATTATCGCCGCACATGTGATTGCCCCGGCGGTTCCGGCCTTTCGGGTGGCCCATCCTGCTCTCGATATGGAATTGCTAACAGATCCGACACTGATGGGGCCGACGAAGGCACCCCGGATCATGAACCCGTTGAAGGATGTGGACGTGGCGATCCGTGCAGCGCGGCCGACACAGGGCGACATGTTGATGCGCAAAGTCGGGGAAATGGCCTATGGGCTCTATGCCACGCCTGAATATCTCTCAGGCCACAATAAGCCGTCCGATATGAGCGGTTTGAAGGGGCACCTGCTGATCGGTTTTCCGCGGACAGAAAGCCCTTTGGGACCTATCTGGTGGCTATCGCGGGCCGAGAAGGCTTGCGATACAGCGTTGCGCTCCTCCAGCGCCATTGCGCGGGCAGAGGCGGCCCGTGGGCATCTAGGGCTTGCAGCATTGCCCTGTGTTTTGGGAGACCGTGACCCGAACCTGGAGCGAGTCATTGGCCCTGATCAGCTTGGTTCCTTTGAGCTATGGCTCATGGCTCGAAATGATTTGGCGCAGATGGCCCATGTGCGGGCGGTAATGGATTTTGCCGTAGATGCCATCAGGGCCGCCAAGGGCGCGCTGTCCGGCAACCTGCGCACAATCACGGAGCATGCCCCGAGCACGTGATTCTCACGCGGCCAAAACCGTTGCGTGGCCTGGCTCGTCGGCTTAAAACAGCCAAATACAGCCCGGTCCGTTATGTTTAACAGATCGTTAAACAGACACTTCCTATCGTTGTTCAGGAAGTGATTCTCTGTGACGGAAGCTGGGTTGTCTATTAGACCGCATTTCCGCCCAATGGCCTTGGCGATGAACCGGGGCCCACTTCACCTGGAAATGCTCGTAGAAGGACGAGGCCAATGAGCCAATCTCAGACCGACCAATCTGCCAATCGCGTATTGATTTTCGATACGACGCTTCGCGATGGTGAGCAATCTCCAGGTGCTTCCATGACATTGGAAGAGAAGCTGCAGGTTGCTGAGCTTCTGGACGACATGGGCGTCGACGTGATTGAAGCAGGATTCCCCATTGCCTCCAACGGTGACTTCGAGTCCGTGCAGGAAGTGGCTCGGGTGGTGAAGAACGCTGTGGTCTGTGGTCTCGCACGCGCTGGTGAAAAAGATATCGACCGGGCAGGTGAGGCGCTGCGCGACGCAAAGCAAGGCCGTATTCATACGTTTATCTCTACAAGCCCGGTCCACATGAAGCACAAACTTCAGATGGAACCCGAAGATGTGCTGGATGCGGTGATCTCCAGCGTGACGCGAGCGCGCAACTGGACGGACAATGTCGAATGGTCACCGGAAGATGCAACGCGTACGGAGCATGACTATTTGTGTGCGTGTGTCGAAGCCGCGATCAAGGCGGGTGCCACAACGATCAATATTCCAGACACAGTTGGCTACACCGTGCCGGAAGAATATGGCGCGTTGATTGCCATGCTGAAGACGCGGGTGCCGAACATCGATAAGGCTGTGATCTCCACCCATTGTCACAATGATCTGGGTCTTGCGGTTGCGAATTCGCTGGCGGGTGTTGCCAACGGTGCGCGTCAGATTGAGTGCACGATTAACGGAATCGGCGAACGTGCAGGGAATGCGGCGCTTGAAGAGATTGTTATGGCGCTCAAAGTACGTAGTGACGCTATGCCTTTTGAGACAGGTATTAAGAGCGAGATGATCGCACGGGCATCGAAACTTGTCTCATCTGTGACCGCTTTTCCGGTGCAATATAACAAAGCCATTGTCGGCCAGAATGCATTCGCCCATGAGAGTGGTATTCATCAGGACGGAATGCTGAAGAACACGCAGACTTATGAAATCATGACACCTGAAAGTGTCGGTATTTCAAAGTCCTCTTTGGTCATGGGAAAACACTCCGGTCGCCACGCTTTCCGGAAAAAGCTCGAAGAGCTGGGCTATGATCTGGGGCAGAATGCGGTTGAAGATGCGTTCCGCCGTTTCAAAGACCTCGCCGACAAAAAGAAACATGTGTTTGACGATGACATTGTCGCGCTCGTTGATGATGGAATGGCGAGCGGTGAAGGTGTGCTGAAAGTCGTGGCGCTCAAGATTGTCTGCGGTACAGAAGGCCCGCAGGAAGCAACCCTCACACTTGAGATTTCTGGCGAAGAGAAAACTGTCGTCGCTACTGGCGATGGCCCTGTGGATGCGACATTCAATGCGATTGGGGTGCTTTTCCCTCATAAAGCTCATCTTCAGCTCTATCAGGTGCACGCCGTAACGGAAGGGACGGATGCCCAGGCAGAGGTGAGCGTTCGTCTGGAAGAAGATGGGAAGACGGTGACCGGGCGTGGGGCAGAAACCGATACGCTGGTGGCTTCCGCCAGGGCCTATGTCAGTGCGCTCAACAAGCTCATCGTGAAACGTCGGAAGTCGGCGCCGGAAGCTCTTCAGGCTTCTTGATCTCCTAATTGTCAAAAAAAGCACGGGCTTCGGGGCAGATAACGCCCGATCGCCCTTTTTATGCCGCCTTTTTGGCGCTATTAACCATTTGGCCACCATGTTTGGTGACACTTCATTGGTAATTGAGGGGCTTTGCGGCCACCCCCATGCTTGCGGGGTCGCCTGTACAACCACAACGGACGAGATAACACATGTTTCAAGGGCTTCTAGGGATGCTCTCCGCCGACATGGCGATCGACTTGGGGACCGCGAATACGCTGGTCTATGTCAAAGGGCGGGGCATTGTCCTGAATGAACCCTCAGTGGTTGCGATCATTGAGCGCGGTGGCAAAAAGCAGGTTTGTGCTGTCGGCGAAGAGGCGAAAATGATGCTTGGTCGAACGCCAGGCAACATTCAAGCTATTCGACCTATGCGTGATGGGGTGATCGCTGACTTTGAAGTCGCCGAGGAAATGATCAAACACTTTATTCGGAAGGTGCATAACCGTCGGTCGTTCGCGAACCCGATGATTGTGATCTGTGTGCCGTCGGGCTCAACAGCTGTTGAAAGAAAAGCCATTCAGGAGTCAGCGCTCTCTGCAGGTGGACGTCGGGTTTATCTCATCGAAGAGCCAATGGCTGCGGCGATTGGGGCGGGGCTTCCCGTGACGGAGCCGACAGGCTCCATGATTGTTGATATTGGCGGCGGGACGACAGAAGTCGCTGTTCTCTCACTCAGCGGCATTGTTTATGCGCGCTCGGTGCGTGTCGGTGGCGACAAGATGGACGAAGCGATTATCGGCTATATCCGGCGCCATCATAATCTTCTTGTTGGTGAATCGAGCGCTGAACGGATCAAGAAGGAAGTTGGTTCGGCTGCTGTGCCACCTGATGGGGGTGATGGCCTGACAATTGAGATCAAGGGCCGGGACCTCATGAACGGTGTGCCTAAAGAGATCAAGATTTCTCAGAAGCAGATTGCCGAAAGTCTTTCAGAGCCTGTGGGTGCAATTGTCGAAGCCGTCAAAGTAGCGCTGGAAGCGACGCCACCGGAACTTGCAGCAGACATTGTTGATAAAGGCATTGTTCTGACGGGCGGCGGTGGATTGCTGTCCAACCTTGATCAGGTTCTTAGGGATGAAACCGGGTTGCCGGTGAGCATTGCCGATGATGCGCTTTCCTGCGTTGCGCTCGGCACAGGCAAGTCGCTTGAACATATGAAAACCATGCGACACGTTTTTTCATCGGTATATTAAGCCGATCTGGATATGGGAGCCCCCTGTGGGGCGTTGATCTGTGATGGATCAGACAAACAGACCTGCGCTTCCTATCCGAGATGTCTCCGGACGGGTATCCTTGATCTTTATGGTGACCCTTGCGGCCGCGCTTTTACTGCTCGGCCGGGCGGAGACCTATGTTGTTGATCGGGCACGTCAGGTTGTTACTGATTTGGCGGCGCCTCTTCTGGAGCTGGCCTCGCGGCCGGTGTCTGCCGCGCGCCGGGTTGTCGAAAGCACCGACCAATACGCCTATGTGTTCGACGAGAATGAACGGCTGCGGGAGGAGAATGCGCGTCTCCTCGCCTGGAAGGAAGCGGCCCTCAAGCTGGAAGCAAAAGTTGCCCGCTTTGAAGCTCTCTTGAATGTGCAGGTCGATCCTAGCATCAATTATGTCACTGGGCGCGTGGTAGGCGACAGCGGCGGGCCATTCGTTGAAACCATCATTGCCAATGTCGGTTCGAGCCAGGGTGTGGAGAGCGGGCAGGCGGTTATCGATTCTGATGGGCTGATTGGCCGTATCGTCGCTACTGGATCCGAAGCAAGCCGAATTCTGTTGCTCACCGACCTGAACAGTCGGGTGCCCGTTGTGGTTGAACCATCGCAGACCCGGGCTGTGCTCGCCGGAGACAATAGTATTTGGCCGCGCCTGGAGTTTCTTCCGGCGCTTGCGTCAGTGTCGGCTGGCGACCGGGTTGTCACCTCCGGGGATGGTGGGCTGCTACCGCCGGGTCTTCCCATCGGTTCACTTGTTCAGGCTGACGATGGTTTTCTGCGTGTGCAAACTTTCTCTGATCGGTCACGTCTCGATATGATCCGTGTCCTCCAATATGAGTTCCCCAGAGAAATTGATGCACAGGATGCACCGGCTGCTCTGCAGCCCGTCACCTCTGAGGTTCAAAGCGAAGCTCCGTCCGCGTCAACACCGGCTGCAACACCAACGACGGAGGGTGGTACATGAGCTTTGAACCGATTACCCCTTCATCGGCAGGTCGCGCCGGCAAGATCGCGCTCCTTGTGCTGCCTTTCCTTGCGGGCTTTCTCTGTATGTTGCTTAGCTTTGTGCCCTTTTCTCGGATTTTTGGCGTGGAGATTGCCCCGGCCTTTGGGCTGATTGCCATTTATTACTGGGCTGTGCAGCGACCAGACGTGTTTCCGCCATACGGCGTTTTTGCGATCGGTCTCTTTTATGACCTTCTTTCTGCGGGACCATTGGGACTGTGGGCGCTTGTTTACCTAATTGTGTTCGGCTTGGTGGTCTCGCAACGACAATTGATGATTGGCCGGACGTTTAGCTTGTTTTGGCTAGGTTTCCTGGTTTCTTCGATCATTGCCGGGTTCCTGGGCTGGGTCCTGGCGACGCTCTATTTTGGACAGGTTCTTTCGCCCGCGCCTGTCCTTGTGCAGATGGCCGCAACAGTGGCGCTTTTTCCTGTTTTTGCTAAACTTTTTGAACAGCTGCTGCGGCGGCTATTGGTACAGGGTTAGGGATCCATGCTGACTGACGGCACGGACAATGCGAGGTTTAAAACCTTTTCGCGGCGCGCGGCTATTCTTGGCGGTGCGCAGCTCATCGTGTTCGGTGGGCTGGCGAGCCGCATGTACTATCTGCAGGTTCTTAAAAGCTCTGAATATCAGATGCTCGCGGAAGAAAACCGTGTGAACATGAGGTTGCTTGCGCCCCTGCGCGGAGAGATTGTTGATCGCTTCGGGACAGTGCTTGCCTCAAATCGACAGAATTTCCGCGTTCTTCTTATTCCAGAACAAACCCCTGACATTGAGGAAACGCTGACCAAACTCAATCGCGTTGTGCCGCTTTCTGAAACACAGTGGAAGCGGGTGCTACGGGATGCGCGCCGGTCTCCTGCTTTTCTGCCTATTACGGTTTCGGAAAACCTTTCTTGGGCGCAGTTTGCCCAGGTCAATATTCACGAGCCAGACCTGCCGGGCATAGAACCTGATGTGGGGGAGACACGACATTATCCCCATGGTCCAGCATTGGCGCATGTGGTTGGTTATGTTGCCCCAGTCTCAGAGAACGATCTCGATGATGAAGACCCGCTTTTGAAACTGCCGGGTTTCCGGATCGGCAAGAGCGGGTTGGAACGGCGGCTTGATGGAGAATTGCGTGGTGCTGCCGGGGCGAGCCATGTTGAAGTCAATGCCTATGGCCGTGTGATCAGAGAGCTTTCGAAAGACCCGGGTACGCCAGGGTCTAAGGTCGTTCTAACTCTTGATATGGATCTGCAGAAATTTGCGACCGAGCGGCTTGCCGGTGAAGCCGCGGCGGCTGTGGTTATGGATATTCACACCGGCGACGTGCTGGCAAGTGTGTCGACACCTGCTTATGACCCGAATGATTTCAATGTTGGGCTCAGCCAGGCAACTTGGGATGGTTTGATCAAAAACCCGTACAAGCCCCTCGTCAATAAAACAATTGCGGGCCAGTACCCTCCAGGGTCAACGTTCAAAATGATCGTGGCTGCAGCGGCGGTTGAACATAAGGTTATGCGGCCGACCGAGCGGATCCGCTGCACGGGGAAAACAACTCTCGGAAACCACGAATTCCATTGCTGGAAACGGAGAGGTCATGGGTATGTCGATATGCGCCAGGCCATCATGCATTCTTGTAATACCTATTTCTACGAGGCTGCCAAACGTCTGGGCATTGATCGCATCAACGAGATGGCCCATCGGTTTGGACTGGGTGAGTCCTATGGGTATGAAGTTCCAGGTGAGAAGTCTGGACTTGTCCCAAGTCGAGGCTGGAAGCGGGCAACGACAGGGGCCCCATGGCAGCAAGGCGAGACGCTCATTGCCGGTGTAGGTCAGGGATATCTTCTTGCGACACCGTTACAACTTGCGGTGATGACATCGCGACTTGCCAATGGTGGACGCGCCGTGAAACCACACTTGGTGCGTTCTGTAGGTGAAGAGATAATGGAGTCGCCTCCTGCTCCTTCAATGGGGGTTTCAGACGCCGCGCTGGCAGTCGCCCGCGATGGGATGAATATGGTGTCAAATGTTCCCGGTGGAACGGCCTATCGTTCACGGCTGACAGAGCCTGGCATGCAGCTCGCTGGCAAAACAGGGTCCGCGCAGGTTCGTCGTATCAGTCGGGAGGAGAGAGAGTCCGGCGTTCTTACAAACGAAGAACTGGAATGGAAACAGCGTGAGCATGCTCTCTTTGTCGCTTTTGCGCCGGTCAAGGACCCGAGATATGCAGTGTCGGTGGTCGTTGAACATGGCAGCAGTGGCAGTCGAACAGCAGCTCCCATTGCGCGCGACATTATGAGATTGGTCCTGGAGCGAGACCCTTCCAATACGCTGGCAGAGGGGCCTCAGGCGCCCGCCAATTCCCTAGTTTCACCGTTGCGGGAAGGATAGGTCATGGTTGATGCATTTCTGAATGCCAGTGGCCGGGAAATGAGCCTCAAAGACAAGTTCTTTGAATTCAATTGGGGCTTCCTTCTTCTCATCTTTGCTATCGCTGCGATGGGGCTGGCGATGCTCTATTCCGTGGCTGAGGGGAATTTCGATCCCTGGGCGTCCCGTCAGGCTGTTCGCTTTGGTATTGGTGTTTGTGTTCTCTTTGTTGTCGCCTTTGTTGATATCCGCGTTTGGATGAACCTGGCCTACCCAGCTTATGGGGTGGCACTTGCGCTGCTGGTGGGCGTTGAGTTTATTGGCTTCCGGGGCATGGGTGCGCAGCGTTGGATCGATCTGGGCTTTATTCAGCTGCAACCATCGGAACTTATGAAGATCACCTTGATTCTGGCGCTTGCGCGTTACTTCCATGGTTTGACGCTCGATCAGGTTTCTCGTCTTCGCTTTCTCGTTGTGCCTGCCTTGATGATCGGGGCGCCATTTTATCTCACCCTTCGGCAGCCGGACCTTGGAACGGCGATGCTGATCGCGATTGTAGGTGTGGTGCTTCTTTTTATGGCTGGGCTCGCCTGGCGATACTTCATTATTGGTGGTTTGGCTGCGATAGGGGCTGTCCCTGTAGCCTGGGGCATGCTGCATGAGTATCAGAAGCAGCGTGTGTTGACCTTCCTCGATCCCGAAAGTGACCCACTGGGCTCGGGCTATCATATCCTGCAATCCAAGATTGCGCTTGGGTCTGGCGGCGTGTTTGGCAAAGGCTTTATGGAAGGCACGCAATCCCACCTGAACTTCCTGCCTGAAAAACACACTGACTTTATTTTCACGATGCTTGCAGAAGAACTGGGCCTTGTCGGTGGGCTGACGCTGCTTGGGCTTTATGTCATGGTGCTGATGTTCGGCCTCACTGTTGGTCTGCAGACGCGCAACCAGTTTGGTCGTTTGCTCGCTATCGGCATCACTGTGAATTTCTTCCTCTACATCTTCATCAATACAGCTATGGTGATGGGCCTGGTTCCCGTTGTTGGGGTTCCGTTGCCGCTGGTATCCTATGGTGGGACAGCCATGCTCACTTTGATGCTCGGATTTGGTTTCCTGATGAGCGTCTACATTCATCGAAACTATGAGATCACGCGCAACCCTGGCGCTTTCTGGTAAGGCTGTTTCATGGAACGTGAAGTCCCTGACGATGCAATGATGGCAATACCAAATAGCGTTGCGCGTTTCATTGCCAGCTTAGATGAAGCTCATTTGAGCAATATCTTTTCAGATGTTGGCACCACAATCATCGAGAACTTTGCGCCGTTTCTTTTTGCCGGACCGAACGCGATTGAGGCCTGGATGCTGGGTATGAGGGATCATGCTGAGGGGCTGGAAGACCTCAAATACACCTTCGGCGACCCTCAAGATTTCTCCGTGATGGGGGACCAAGCCTTTTTCACCTTGCCGACAAGCTGGAGGGGGCTGGTTCACGGCACGCCTTTTTACGAAGAAGGCGGGTGGGCCTTTCTCCTGGTCCGAGAAGCTGACAGCTGGCGGCTGCGGTCCTATGGCTGGGCTGTTACCCATATGGCGCTTCTGGAAGATCCGGAATAGGGCGTTAAAAACACCTGTTTGCGGCGAATTTCTTTCTATTTCAGAGACTTGCTAGTAGGGGACCGCTCGCCTATAACACGGCCTCTATCCGGTTGGGCGCCGTTCCAATCGTCGGTGGGGCCGTTAGCTCAGTTGGTAGAGCGGGTGACTCTTAATCACTAGGTCGTAGGTTCGAATCCTACACGGCCCACCAAGCCCAAAATCTCCTATATCTGCGGTACCCGATCCAAAGTGATTTGTATCTTTGCACTCATCTGTTTCGACGATTAGGTTGAGCGCACTTTTTCACCTCGGTTTCCACTTGAGTCTTAATCCCCCATGAGCACGCCTGACGCTGACATAGGAAAGCGAGTCCGCTCCCGCCGGGTTCTCTATGTAACCCTGATTGGCATGTTGGCGACTGGGTTCCCGTTCACGATCCTTACGGTTGCCCTTGGACAGATTGCCGAAGAGTTTAACGTCACAGAAGCGTTGGCGACCTGGTCCGTCTCCGCACCGATGCTCATCAGCGCAGTGTGCCTTCCACTGCTTGGCAAGTTGGGAGATATGTATGGGCACCGCCGGCTGTTTATCTTTGGCATAGCGGGCTCCACGGTTTTCGCCGCGCTCTGCTTTTTTGCCTGGGATATCTGGTCACTCATTGCGTTTCGTGTGATTTCCATGGTGCTGGCCGGCGCCACGACACCCTCTGCCATGGCGCTGCTCTTTCATGTGTTTACTGATGATGAGCGGACGCGGGTTATTGGCTGGTGGTCAATGGGCGGCCCCGGCTCGGCGGCCCTGGGGTTGATCTTGGGCGGCCCCTTGGTTGATTTTTTCGGGTGGCGGTCTGTTTTTATGTTTCAGATTGTCTCCGGTGTTATCGCCTGGATCATTGCTGTCAGAGCCTTGCCGGAGACAGAAGCACGACCGGCAGCCTTCGATCATCTGGGAAACTTTGCTCTCATCGTCTCTCTGCTGTTTCTGCTCTTCTCGGTCGGTTCAATCTCGGAAGAGGGGGTTGCCGCCTGGATGAAGTGGAGCGCACTTGTCCTCGGCGCTCTCGGGCTTCTCGCTTTCTTCAGGTTTGAAAGGCAGGTGGCACATCCCATTGTCCCGCCAATGCTTCTCAAAGCGCGGAATTTCAATGCGCCGGTCGCGACATCGTTTCTTCTGCAAGGCTCGTATCTGGGTGGTCTTGTTGCCACGCCTTTGGTGTTGATCGGACATTTTGGATATAGCGTTTCGGTTGCTGCGGCCATGATGTTGGTGCGGACCGCGAGCCTCACGATTGCGACCCCTATGGGGGGCGCCCTGTCTGCGCGGCTTGGAGAGCGTTTTGGCGCGCTCGCGGGGACTACCCTCCAGTCTATAGGCTTATTGTTGGTTGGACTGGGGGTCTATCTGTTTAGCGTGCCGGTGCTCGTGGCGGGCTTGGTTTTACAAGGGGTGGGGCATGGATTTGCTCAGCCACCACTCACTTCAGTGATTGCAACGGCGGTGCCGCCGTCAATGTTCGGAACGGCGTCAGGTGTCAGTCGGTTGGCCAGTCAGATCGGATCGTCGCTCGGGCTCAGTCTTTTCGGGGCGCTGTTGTCCGTTCCCGCGGAAGATCTCGGCCTACCGATGATCTTTGTGATCGGCATGGCCATCTCGTTTCTGGGTCTGGTGCCAGCCTTCTTTATCCAATCAAGCAAAAAGAGGCATAGCTGACTATGCCTCTCTGCGACAGTTGAAAGGCCGGACTTGAGCCCAGGTCAGGCAGCTACTGCTGCCGGATCGAGTTCATATTCTGAGAAAACTTCCAGTGCGCGTTTGTAGAGCACAGGTTCGTTGATACCCAGGCGCGCACGGGCGTCTGCGATTGGCTCGCGCAGCAATGCGTCAATATCCTGATCAACGATGCGCGCGGCGGCCTTTCCGTTACGCCGTCCTTCGGCGATTACCGCTTTGATGTTTGCGCTGCGTGGCGCTTCCTTGGCGATCGTTCGTCCGCCCATAAAGGCGATGAAGTTGATGCCCAATCCGCCGTGCTGGCTATGCGTGTAGCCAAGAAGGGCTGCTTCTCCCAGCGCGTCGCGGCCATAGCCGGTGAGCACGTGATAAAGGTCATGGGTGTCTCGGCCACGGTTCATGTACCAGCTGAGATCATCATCGAACTGTTGACGATGGGCATTGTTCGTTTCGCTTTCCGCCACGAGGCCTGCAGCGCTCAAACCTTCGCTTTCCATAAACTCAACATATGCGCGTCCGACTGTGCCTTGGGGCAGGCTTTTCAGTGGGGCATGATTGTCGAGCATGGTTGGAAGGTCAGCGCGTTTGGCGAGCAGGGCAGGACCGTTTTCGGAATTCATAAAGCGTTCGAAGTCTGAGAGTTTTACGTCGCCGTTCAGCGCTTCAATGATGTGGAAGACCTGTGATGTGTCTTCCTTGTCCGCGATCAGCTTCTGCATATGCCCCCAGGCTTTCAGCGGCTTGATACGCGAGCGCTGGCGGGCAGGGTCAATATATGGAGTAGGACTTGTCATAATGTGCTCCTCATCGCATTCTGTAATGACAAACTGTCACCTTTGTAGATGTTACTTACATCTATGTCAATACACAGGTGGCTATTGCTGACATTAATGTCAATACCTGCGTTTCCAATAAGTGCGCCTAAATCAAGAATGGCCTGTAAACGCTCAAGAAAAAGCCAAGAAACGGCGTTAAAAAAGCGTCACGAGGGAGAGAACGTCAGTGCAGGATCAAAAATCATCGAGTCAACAGGTGGATGCCATCGTCGTGGGGGCAGGCTTTGGCGGCATGTATATGACCCATCTGCTCGTGGAAAAGGGCTTGTCCGTTCAAGGTTTCGAACGCGGTGATGATGTTGGAGGTACCTGGTACTGGAACCGCTATCCCGGTTGTCGCTGTGACGTTGAAAGCACGGAATATTCTTACAAGTTTTCAGATGAGTTGCAGCAGGAGTGGGAATGGAGTGAGCGCTACTCACCACAGCCAGAGATCCTCGCCTATGCCAACCATGTAGCAGACCGGTTTGATCTCAGACGGCACTTTGCTTTCCAGTCCAGCGTCACTTCGGCTAAATATAATGAGGCCGACAAGCTTTGGACGGTAGAGACAGATGCAGGTGATCAGGTAAGCGCGCGCTACCTCATCATGGCGACAGGGTGTTTATCTGCTGCCAACACTCCCGACTTTCCGGGATTAGACGGCTTTTCAGGTGCCACCTACCACACTGGTGCCTGGCCAAAAGAGGGCGTCGATTTTTCTGGCCAGCAGGTTGCCGTGATTGGCACCGGTTCTTCGGGTATCCAATCCATTCCGTTTATTGCAGAACAGGCGAAACATCTCACCGTGTTTCAGCGGACACCGAACTTCAGCGTGCCTGCGCGTAATATGCCGCTTGATGCGAACCTGGCTGCATCGATCAAAGCTGATTATGCGCAATTTCGCGCTGCCGCTTATCAACAGCCTGCCGCCTTCGGAGCCCATTTCCCGAGGCGCGAAGACTCAGTTCTTGATGTGACGCCTGAGGAGCGGGATGCGCGGTTTGAGGAATATTGGGGGCATGGGGGCTTTATGTTCTTGTCAGCTTTCGGTGACATTGGGGCCAGCCCGGAGACAAACAAATTCGCCGCCGAATTTGTGCGAAAGAAGATCCGCGAGATTGTGAAGGATCCTGAGACGGCAGATATCCTTTGTCCGGACAGCATTATTGGGTGCAAGCGGCTGGTTGCCGATAGTGGATATTTCGAAACGTACAATCGCACCAATGTCGACCTGGTTGATGTGAGTGCTTCGTCCATTGAACGCTTTACCGCGGCGGGCCTGGAGACGAAAGGGCAGTCGTTTGAGTTTGACGCAGTTGTTTTCGCAACTGGCTTTGATGCGATGACAGGCGCACTTCTGCAGATCGATATTCAGGGCAGAGCAGGGTTATCGCTCAAAGAGAAATGGTCTGCGGGTCCTCGGACCTATCTGGGGCTTGCCTCGGCAGGGTTTCCAAACCTGTTCATGATGACGGGCCCCGGCAGCCCGTCGGTGCTTGCCAATATGGTGACAGGGATTGAACAGCATGCCGAATATATCGCAACAGCAATCAGTTGGGCTGATGAGCGCAACCTCTCAAGTTTTGAGGCAGAGACTGATGCGGAGAGTAAATGGGTTGAGGTTGTGAATATGCGCTCAGAAGCGACGCTCTATCCGCAATGCAATTCTTGGTATCTCGGTGCAAACGTTCCAGGAAAACCTCGCGTGTTTATGCCCTTCATCGGCTTTCCTGATTATGTGGCAATGGCTGACGACGTCGCCGTGAAAGACTATGAAGGATTTGCCAAAGCGTGATCAGGACATTCTATAATTGCAGGTGGTCACTCATGCTCACGGGCTTGTGCACAGCGGTTATTCGCTAAGGCTGGGTTGGGTGCCTAGATTTCCAGGTGACTACTTGGAGAGGTGCCCTCATGACCCGTATGATTAAAAAAACAACACACAGCCTTAACCGCGTGATTGGCCTTTTTGTCATTGCCTTCGCGGCGATTATCGTTGGAACAAATACATTCGCTGCCGCCGATGCCAACGAGCACATTCCGGTTTTCACTGAGAGCGGCGTTGCCATTCGTGGCACAGATGCTGTCGCCTATTTCACCCAGGCCAAACCGGTGCAGGGTAAAGAGGAATTCGCGGCAGAATATCAGGGCGCGACCTGGCATTTTTCTTCGGCGGAAAACCGCGACACATTTCTGAGTGACCCTGAAAAATATGCCCCTGCCTATGGTGGGTATTGCGCCTATGCGCTGTCGCTGGGGACATACAAAGTCGAAACGGATCCTCATGCTTGGAGCATTGTGGATGGGCGCCTTTACCTCAACAAAACGCCCGTTGTTCGGTCTATCTGGGAGACGGATATTCCTGGGAACATCGTCAAGTCCGAAGAAAACTGGGCTGCAGTTATTTCCGAGTAGGCTGGCGTCCGTTTAGGAAACAGTGAGAGCCGCGACCTGAAACGTTCGGGTGGCGGCTTCGTTTTTACCGGATAAAAGATCAATCATTCTTGAAAAAGATGCCGGCTTGACCATGTATAAGATTGAATGATCTAGAAAGGTCGGTAAACTATGAAAGACGAAGCCATCTCCCGTCTTAGTCGGGCGAAACTGTGGATTGAGCAATTGGATAGGGTCATGCACGAGCGGCCGGAAGAGGTGTTGGCAGTGAATGTGGCACGACAGCAGGCAGAGATCGACGCGCTGCGGGACCGTGTCGCTGCGCTTGAGCTTGATCTAAAGACCTGACACATCAGAAATAGTGGATTGGTCGAACGGAAGGGAGAAGGTTTGGCGCGCAAAAGAGAGTTTGATCCAGACGAGGTCGTCGAAAAAGCGATGCATCTTTTCTGGGAGAAGGGGTATTCAGAAACTTCGGTGAGGGATCTCGTTGATGCGACTGGCGTAGCGCATGCCGGTCTTTACGCTGCCTTCGACGATAAAGAGGGCCTCTACGCCGCCGCTCTGACAAAGTACCAGAAGCTTGTGTCAGAGACACTCTATGCCAAATTGTTGTGTGCTGATGCAGGGCTGGCTGCTATCCGAGAATTTTTCGGGTTTATCAAAATGGCGTCGAAGGCTGCACCGTTTAGCAATGGCTGCATGATGGCCAACACGTCCGTTGAGTTTGGAGACGGTAATGACCGTCTTAATAAACTTGTGCATGCTAGTCTGAAGAAACTAACCAGTGCTTTCAAGAACGCTTTGGCAAACGCTCAGGCCGCAGGGGACCTGTCTGCTGACCGTAATGTCGACGATCTCGCAGCGGGACTTGCTGCCAGCTTTCAAGGTTTGTCAATTCTTGCCAGGGCCCGCGCTCCTCAAAAAATTATCACCGGGGCGGTGCACGCCGCGCTCGCACAATTGGACTAATAGGACTTGTCGCTCGGCTAAGGTTACCCAATTAAAGATCATTCGATCTTAAAAGGAGGATCCCATGACAGATTTTGCAATAGCGCAGGAAGAAAATTTGCAAACACGGATCGCGCAGGCGCTCTCGGCGCAGGGCAAAACGACCGACGCGCTCGTGTTGGAAGATTTAGCAGGAGTGGATGAGATTCACATTGGTGGCCTTGAGACCATTCGGCCGATTGTCGGGTCGCTTGGTGTTGGCTCGGGGGATGTGACTCTCGATCTGGGCTCAGGATTGGGCGGTCCGGCGCGATTTGTCGCGAGAGAAACAGGCAGCCGGGTGGTGGGTGTTGATCTTAGCGCCGATACCACGCTGGCAGGTAACGAGCTCTCTGGCTGGGTCGGTGCTGACGAGATGGTTCAACTTGAAGTAGCGGACGTATGTCATGTTCCCCACAAATCCGAGAGTTTCGATGCCGTCCTCTCTGTTCACGTGCACATGTTTCTTCAAGCGCCAGCGCAGATGTTTGCGGAAGCCTTCAGACTTCTCAAGCCAGGCGGGCGCTTTGTTGTCCTAGATCCAGTCAGATGTGGAGACGGGGATCTCCATTATCCGGTTCCGTGGGCGTCGGTCGCTGACGCCGACAATATTCTTCGTGAAACTGAACTAAAAACACTGGCAGCGACCACAGGGTTTCGACCTCACACGCGAAGCGACTTCAGTGCGCTGGCTATCGACTGGTTTAGTGCAACCTTCGCGCGCATTTCCGAAATGGGTGGGCCGCCTCCGCTGGGTCTTCATCTGGTCATGGGGCCGGACTTTCCGACCTTTGCGTTGAATGCATTTCAAAACCTGCAAGAAGAGAAGATCGCGCTTCTGCATCTTGTGTTTGAAAAACCGTGATGGCTCACATGTGCTGCAAAAAGCGAAAGGAAAACCCATGAAACCCAAGATCCTCGTGACATCGGCTGCTGGTAAAACCGGCATGGCCACCGCCCTACAATTGCTCAAAAAAGATTTTCCGGTGCGCGCTTTGGTTCATCGAAAGGATGCGCGATCACAGTTTTTGCACAAGGCAGGCGCTGAAATAGTCATCGGCGAAATGCACGACATTGACAGCCTGCGGGAAGCTTTCAAAGGATGCCAGCGGGCCTATTGGTGCACTCCCGTTGAATCGCACCCACTCCACAAAATGTCGCTCTTTGCGATCGCCGCTGCTGAGGCGAAGGTTGAACATATTGTTCATCTGAGCCAATGGCTCTCGTCCTCTTCCCATCCATCCCTTGCGACGCGAGAGATGTGGATGATGGATCATATCCTCGACTGGATCCCGGGAGCGACCATGACGATCAACAATACGGGATGGTTTGCCGACAATTACGCATTGGTCATGCTGCCTATGGCACAACTTGGCATGATGCCGATGCCTCTGGGGGAAGGAAGGAATGCGCCGCCGTCGAACGATGATATAGCTGCCGTCAATGTAGGCGCATTGATCAACCCAGAAGACCATGCAGGTCGGACATACCGACCGACAGGTCCGGAGCTTCTGACGCCCCAGGAAATCGCTGATGCATTTGGTCGGGCCTTAGGTCGGACTGTTCGGTATGACAATGCGTCGATGAAGATGTTCTTGAAAGCGCTGGCAGCGCAAAAGCGGCCTGAGTTTGCCCAATCCCAACTGGCCCATTATGTGGTTGATTATCAACAGGATGCGTTTGCTCTCGGCGCTCCCACTGATGCAGTGGAAAAGGTCGGTGGACGCCGTCCGCAAACAATGGATGAGATTGCACGCCATTATGCGCAAACCGATCCAGACGCTCGGCAGACCGTGATCAACAAGGTTCGTGCTTTTTCATTTCTGGTGAAAATCATGACGGCAACGCCGCTGGACAGAGAAAAATTTGAGAGCTCCCGGGAATTTCCAAGTTCGCGCACACCAGAATATGCAGTGAGTGATGATGCCTGGTTAGCGGCACATCCGGACAACTCTCAATTGAGAAGTGCCAGTATTACGACCATCAATGCAGCCGAATAGAAATCACTGCGTTGAAGCCGGTGGTGAACAAGGCAAAAAAAGACCGCAAGATGTGGGAGCATCTTGCGGTCACACTCGGCCGGTCTCAGAAATCCGGGACTACTTCTTTGCTCCGACCTGTTTCAGGAACGTATCGACGTAACCAGTCATTTTTTCTGACTGCTCGCTGAGTTCATTTGATGCCTGACGCACCTGGTCAGCAACGCTGCTTGTTTCTTGAGCTGCTTGCATGACGCCCTGGATGTTCTGATTGACTTCCTTGGTAGACGCGCCTTGTTCTTCTACAGCAGCAGCGACTGACTCTGTGATCTCGCCCATTTTTTCAATGGTCGCCGTTACGGACTGAATCGAATCTACCGACTCACCCATACTGTTCTGGATTTCACTGATCTGCAGTGAAATGTCTTCGGTGGCTTTCGCCGTCTGGTTGGCGAGTGCCTTCACCTCAGAAGCAACAACCGCAAAACCCTTGCCGGCTTCTCCCGCGCGGGCGGCTTCGATTGTTGCGTTCAATGCCAACAGGTTGGTCTGACTAGCGATGTCCTGAATGAGTGTCACGACCTGGCCGATTTTCTGAGCGCTTTCGGATAGTTCGTTGATGGACTCATTGGACCGTTTGGCTTCTGCTACAGCATCTCGGGCAATGTCAGAAGACTGATGCACCTGGCGGGAGATTTCGGTGACCGTCGCCTCCAGCTGCTCTGTTGCTGCCGCCACAGATGAAGACTGTGCTGTTGTCTCTTCTGTGGCGCTGGACATTGTTGCAGCGCTTGCGTCCAGTTCAGTTGACGCTGATGCTACAAGGTTTGTTGCTTCGGCAACGTTGTTAGCCATTGCAATCTGATCGGTGATGACATTCCAGCTCAGCAAGGGCGCGATATAGTTGCCATCGGCGTCGTCAAGGCGTGAAACTCTCAGTGATAGGGTTTCATCACCCAACGAGATATTTGCTTCCCAGGGAAGATTGTTTGGGTCTGCCAATAATGCGCGTTGGTGCGCTGGATTTTTGTGGAAGATGTCGATACAGGCACCATGAAGGTCGGCGGCCTTGATCGGCAGGAGATGTTCCAACGGTGTCAGCGTATCGATGCTGGTTTTGTTCACATAGGTGATTTCCAGCGTGTCTTTGTCTGCCATCATCACATTGACAGGCATCTCATCGAGCATACGTAGCAGGCGATCGGTTTCCTGTTCTTTCAGGACCCTATCTGTCACCACGCTCCAGGTGAGGGCTGGACCAAGGTATTCGCCTTTGGCGGACATGATCGCTGTGACATAGAGGTCGAGATATTCTTCGCCCAGTCTGATCTGCGCCTTATGGGGAAGATTGCTGGCATCAGACAGGATTGCTCGCTGGTGCGCTGGGTTCTTGTGGAAGATGTCGATGGACTGCCCCATCAACTCAGACACAGGGCAGGGGAGCAGATGCTCAACCTTGGCCAGCTCTTCGCTTGTGTTGGTGTTGAAATAGTCGATCCGGAAATCGTCATGCATGTCGCAAGTCATCACTGCGACAGGTAGCGATTCGACGATTGACTTGAATGTGTCGATGTTTGCTTTGGATTTGCCGAGAGACGGCGGGATGATTGCTTGAATGTTCATTTTTCCCCAAACCCCTTGTATTGACCCGCAGGCCCTGATGAGTATTCCATTCGATCTAATTTTTCCGTTTTGGAACCATCGAAGGTACTGGTTAATCTGAGGTGAACTAATCAAATAAAAATTCAAAGTGTATTTTGTAAAACTTTCATTTCTTGTATTTTCATTTGGTAAAAGCAATATTTCTATATGTGAATTCAAGTATTTATATCTATCGTTTTAAGTGATTCAGTCCGTTAGGCTTAGTTCTGAAATTCTTTCATTGCTACTTACCGGAAAGAAAGCCCCGCCCTACGCGTAGAAATATTTCGATTTATTGGCGTAGCGCTTATTTGCGATAATATGCGATCAGGTTTGTTGCTTTGGAATATGGGGTTGGCCGGTGAGCGAAGAAGCATCTATTGCGGCGCTAGGAGCGCGGCTTCGAGAAGTGCGAAGCGCTATGGGCCTTAACGCGTCCAAGATGGCTGCTTTGTGGAAACTCGAGCGAAAAACCTGGGAACGTTACGAGCATGGCGAGGGGGTCCCTAAGGCTACCGTCCTCATAGACCTCGTAAAGCGCGGCGTAAATGCCAAGTGGTTGCTGACCGGCGAAGGAACACTTGCCGGTTCTGGTGCGAGCGTGACCGCCGGAGATCCAGCGGCCACACGCGTTGCCATCTATAACGTCGCTTACCTGCTCGCGCAGGAAAGCCCGCGGATCAATCTCGACCCGGAAGACTTTGCTCTGACGTTTCAGGACTTGTTTGATCAACTGCAACAGCAGGAAGAGGAGCAACAGGACGAGCAGGTGGCCTCACTTGCTGTCCAGCGCCTTCTTCGCGAAGGCGGCGGTTGATCGCGGTATAGAAGATTTCAGGCGAGTCGGGTGCCAAATACCCAACCTCAGGAATGGCGACGCCAGCGATGACACGGTCCCTGTGGACAGCTTCCGCAAAGCCAATGGCTTTGTAGGTATGCCTGAATTGGTTCTCTTTGAACGCCCAAAGACATGTCGGCCACAGGTCCCTTTTCACCAGAAACTGGATCATTCGGTCAAACAACATGAAACCAATAGCTTTCCCGCGATAGTCCTTGCGGAAGTAAATTGCGTGCATCTCGCCTTTTGCTTCTGGCAGATCAGGGTCGTCGCATCGGCGGCAGTTTGAGAAGCCGACCAGAACGTCACCATCCCAGGCAGTTAGGATCAGGTGATCTGGGTCCGGGTTGCTCAAGATTTCCAACCACTCTTCATATCGATAGGCATAAGATCTATTCACATGGACTGAGTCAGGCATGAAGGTGTAGGTATCTCTCCAGCTGTCCACATGTAGCCGCGTGATTGCGGCAACATCGTCGATTGTCGCGGAACGGATATCAAAGGTCATTTGGTATACTCCTTGGTCATTGCGCGGAATGCGCAAATGGGGGAGTATGGTAGAGTGAAATGTGTGGTTTGGGAGGAAAGATGCTGGACGCCGGGATGCAGGCGCGCGGCAAGGCGCATATGGCGAGGGTGCTGGGTAAGCCTCAGTATCCGCGTAATCGGCTGATCTTGTTGGGCATGGCGTTTCTGGCGGCGTCAGCTGGGCTAAGTTATTTTGTTTGGCCGGAAGCGCCGGGCGATGACCAGCTCGGACGACTCACGGTTCTTTCCGCTTGCCAAGAACGAACGCCAGGGCAGGCGTGGCTGGAGGCTCGATCGGCCGCGGGCGCAGAAGGTGCGCAACTCACAGCGGGTCAACGTCGGGCCGCGATGGACTATCTATTGGGTGGCGAGCATGCCGTCGGATGTGAGAGTCTGGGAAGCCCAGACGGTGATGGGGAACCGCTCGCTTTTTCTGAAGGCGACTAACATCCGGAAATTGGGTCGTTCATAGATAAACGTTCCCCGGCGCTCTGGCTTAGCTTGAAGAATCTGGCGGACTTCGTCGTGGATAGGGGCCCTGGCGGGCGATGCTGTCACAATGTCCCCACTAGTATTCACAATAGCTCCACCACAAGACGCACTGACATCTCGGCACCAATCCAACGAGTCTCTTAGTTTTCTCGGATCGACAATGGCAGTCAAAACTCCATTGAGCGCGGGTTTGTAGGTTGATATCGGAACAAACGGCACGCCGCTTGTTCTGCCGATAACGCGCGCGCCTAAAATGAGGCCATTGCTTGTCATGGCTTGTTGGAAGTATTGCCTCTCACCAACATTGATATTCGGTGCTGGGAACGAAAATGCGTCGTGACGGATGGCGCCATCCTCGCTGACAACGAGGATTGAGCGCACACCGTCGAGGCGGTCTGTCGTCGCTTTCAACTCGGCATGAGTCAGAAAGTCTGGTGGGTGCGCTTCGCTCATAAATGTCGTCAGGTAATCAAATGCGAACGAAATAGAGGTCGCGAGTGATTCAGCCTCATCGAGAGCATTTTCAGCCGCCTCGATCGTGTCCCGCTCAATCTGCGCCTCGTCTGGGACGGCCTCGTATTCTGCCTCTGCGGAAGACGTTGAGGGCAGCACGAACAAAATGAGAGCAGCGGTAGCCGCAGCAAGATTCAGGTTGAAACGGTTCATCTCTTCACCATCGGCGTTTGCCCAGCGGACAGGCTGGCTGGTTTTCTAAGTTCACCGTTTTATCATAGAGCGATAGACCGCAAACTCCAATAGGAAGAACGTCGGCCGACTCAGCGTTTTTCCTCCATGGTAAAATTAACCGGCTCACTCGGATTAAACAAGACAAACCCCTGTTTGTCCTATGGCTTGTACCAAATAGGCGAGGAGTAGGCCCGTTCTTGAATCGTTGCGGGTCCCTCAAAAGGTGTCGCGAAGCCCAGTGCCATAGCGTCAAGCTGTGAGTGGCGGATCGTCGGTATCTGCAGGACCCGGACGTAATAAAACGCCTTCTGAGCAGGATCGAAGGTGGGATCGGTCCAAAGCGAGGAGAACTCGGCGGCTCCAATGTCATTCGTATAGGTGCCGGTTGACGTGTCCACAGTGTTTCCAACTGCCGGGATTTTGCCGTTGGCGTCAGCTACGCGGCCGTCTGACCAGATCACATCAAAGACTTTTTCCTGCGCTTTGCCGCTCGCGTCCAGCCAACCCTTGACGACCTGTACTCTGTCGAGGTTGGCCCCTTCTGGATCTTTTGTGGCGCGGATGAGCAGTTGGACGGGCGCACCTGTTTCTGGCGCGCTTGTCAGATCTCCCCCCATGGGGACACCCTCGGTGTAACCGATTTCTGCAAGATCATCTGCGCTTTCAGAGCCCTCGGCGAAACCCCATCCTCCAAAGACGCGAAGAGCGATCCGAGACCCGGTTGTGGCGTAAACTTCTTTGCGGGTGAAGGCTTCAAAGATCGACTCGCGGGTGTTCTCTTCCGCCCAAACTGCCGCAAGACCGGAGGCTGACATGTTCCATCCATTGAAGTCCACAGTGCCGGACCCTTCAACAGTATCGCGTTTGTTTTCCGGTATGGAATCGATGCCGACTTTGCCCCAGAAATTGGGCTCCTCTGAGGAGGCGACGCTGGTGTGGCTGTCGGTTGAGCCGATCATGCCGAACTGGAACGGGTTGACGCCGATGCGCTCTTCAATCTCAAGTCCCCGCATCAGCGCGGTGCGGGCATAGTCGCCCACCGCCGGTGTGTAGTTCAGGTTTGCCGGGCTCGCCTGGAGATAGAACTCGAACTGTTCGAAGTCGGCAAACTCGTCATTTGGTGACAGGGCAGGGTGCGTTTCACTGTCGCCTTTGAACTGAGTGACTTCTGCGACGGGTTCCCACTCCATGCGTGTGCGCGCATAGTCAGCTGTGATGTCCTCTCCGCGAATGGTCCGATCCGCAAACATGTAGCCTTTGGACAGGTTTGAGTTGTGGGGAATGGACAGGAAGCGAGCACTGGTGGCTTGTGTCAGGGCATCCAGGCCCGCCCAGAGATCTTCTGGGTAGGGATTGTCATCGGATCCGACCGGATCGATGGTGGCGGCTTCTTCACCGTCGAGAGTGGACATGACGACGCGGTGCAGGTTCACACCATTGGCTGTCTGGGTCCATTCCCAGCCGATGATGGGGGTGAATACGCCAGGTTCATAGTGCGCATCTGCGGCAGCGACTGACTTGGCCCACATGCTTGCGGACATTTCGTGGATCGTTTCAAGTGGAATGAGCTGTGTGAGCGCATTGACCAATCCAACTTTCGGGCCGACTGTTAGAGGGTCAGTTGTGTCGCCAGGTGAGATCAAGGGAGTTGCCATTCGGGCGCGAAAGTTCGAGGTGCCTTCGACGGGATCTTGAATTGACCCTCTGAAGCGTTCCAGAAAGAACGCTGAGATCCACCGTTGCCAAAACCAGGAGCCGGAGAGGTCAGGGTCTTCGGCATAGATTTGGCCTAGTACGCCCAGTCCTTCTGCGTGGTCGGCGATCACTAGAAAATCGAGAGGACGGTTGAGCTGCACGCGCGTCCTGTTGAACGGGTGGACGACAGGCTCTCCCTTTGCCAGACGATAGGCGGTGTCTGGATCAGCGTCTCTATTGCCCGCCATAAAGGCGTCTGTGGAATAGGAAGTGTGGAGGTGCGTGTCGCCCCACAGAAGCTGCGTGTCTGCTGCCATTGCGGATGCGCCCATCAGCACGCTGGTGCTAACGCCGAGTGCGAGTGCTTTCTTAAGTGTTTTCACGACCATCTCCCCAATTGTTCGCGTGAAACAGATACCATGTCCGCAAAGAGGTTTTTGCCTCTTTCTATATTTATTCCGCGAAGCGGAATATTGGGTGATGGTTCGGGCTGTCGAATAACTTTTCATTTTTCTCACCAGGACCCTTTTTGCGACTCGTTCTAAACACCATATGTTCAGGCTGAACAGCAGCTCCGATGAGCAGGCTTGAGAGATGGTAAGAACAAAAACAAAGGCGGGGATAAGTTCATGTTGGAAATCAATCAGAATCAGAAAGAATTTTGGAACGGACCTGGTGGCGAGGCTTGGGTGACGGGTCAGGAAACGCTTGATGCAGCCATGCGACCTGTCACAGAGGTGCTTCTAAAGGCGGCCGCTGTCACATCAACAGACCGCGTAACCGATATTGGCTGTGGCACCGGCGAAACTACCATTGAAATCGCAAAGCATGCGGCGTCTGCCCTTGGCGTTGACGTTTCTGCTCCGATGCTTGCTCTTGCAACAAGTCGGGCTGAACAGGCTGGGCTGGCCAATGTCCAGTTTGAGCAGCGAGACGTGCAAACCGCAAAGCTGCAACCTGATACAACGCTCGCCATGTCCCGCTTCGGGGTGATGTTTTTCGAAGACCCGGTTGCGGCCTTCGCCAATATCCGCGCCCAGATGACCAGCGACGGACGCTTGTGTTTTGCTTGTTGGAAGACGCCCCGCGAAAACACCTGGGTAAGCCTGCCTATGTCTATCGTGCGCCAGCACGTTCAAGACGACACGCCACCGGACCCCCATGCGCCGGGCCCGTTTGCCTTTGCTGATGATTCCCGTGTGCGATCTATCCTTGACGATGCAGGATGGAAAGATATCGATTTGGTGCCGGTCGACTTTGATATGGCCTGGGGGGACTCGCCGGAGGCAGCGGCTCACGGGCTGATAGAACGAGGCCCGCTGCGCCGGATATTCGTCGGTGATCCCTCCATCACTGAAGAAACCAAGCAGGCCACCATCAAGGGCATCCAGGAAGCCTTGCCTCCGTCCAACGGGGGAATCTTCCTCAAAGGAGCGATTTGGATCGTCACCGCAAAAGCAAGCTAAGCGCATTTCAGGAAGAGCACCAACCTGTTAGCATAGGGTCCTGATCAGATAGAGGGGGACCCCATGGCAGGGCCAGGAGCTAAATACGACATTATCGTTTGGGGAGCCTCTGGGTTTGTCGGCAAGCTGATATGTGAATATCTGGTCTCTCGATATGGAGGCGACCCGAGCGTTCGCTGGGCCATGGGCGGGCGTTCCAAGTCGAAGCTTGAAGATGTGCGTGCCGGCTTGGGTGCAGCTGGCGCCGACATCCCCATCATTACCGGTGATGCGTCGGACGCCGATGCGCTGGACAATATCGTGCAGCAGACGAAGGTTGTTCTGACCACGGTCGGCCCTTATGCCAAGTATGGCTCAGAGCTCGTCGCGGCCTGTGTGAAGCATGGCGTGGGTTATGTCGACCTGGCCGGTGAAGCGCAGTGGATCCGCCGCATGATTGATGCGCACCAGGAAGAGGCAGAGAAGACCGGCGCGCGGATTGTTCCGTGTTGCGGTTTTGACTCTGTACCTTCAGACCTTGGCGTTTTCTATCTCAACAACCAGGTGAAGAAGAAGACGAATGCGCCGTGCACCCGTGTCAAAATGCGGGTGAAGGCGATGAAGGGCGGGGCGAGCGGCGGCACCATTGCCAGCATGATCAATATGATGGAGGAGATGGGGCGCGACAAACAGGTTCTCGAGGTGATGCGTGATCCCTATTCGCTGAACCCGGACGGTTTGCGCGACGGCCCGAAGCAACCGAGCGGGACCCCGATCGAGTACGACAAGGATGCGCATACCTGGATTGCGCCCTTCGTAATGGCAGGGATCAATACCCGTGTCGTCCAACGCACGAATGCGCTCCTGGATTATTCTTATGGCGAAGAATTTCTTTATGACGAAGCCATGATGATGGGCGAGGGCCTGACCGGGCGTCTTTCGACCTATGGCCTGGCGGGTGGGCTTGGTGGTTTCGTGGCCGCCGCTGCGTTCGGACCTACGCGCAATCTGATGAGCCGGTTCCTATTGCCGAAACCCGGGGAAGGGCCGTCGAAAGAGCAGCGGGAAAATGGGTTCTACAATCTGGTCTTTATCGGCAAGACAGAAGACGACCAGACCTTTGTCGCCCGCGTGACTGGTGACAAAGACCCGGGCTACGGATCAACAGCCAAGATCATCAGTGAATGTGCGATTTGTCTGGCGAAAGACATTACGGCCGAACAGACCGGCGGTGGCATCTGGACGCCTGCCGCCGCTATGGGGGATCAACTGATTGAGCGGCTTGAAAAGAATGCCGGGCTTACCTTCGACATGGAAGAGGTTGCCGATCAGTACTGATCTCACGCTTTAGTAGATCGTCTTCTTCATGTGCTCAGGATAGTTCTCGTCATAGGTTTTGCCGTCGAAGGGTTCTGCGGACATGGCTTCCGCCATCTGCCCGGCGGTAGGCAGGGTCGAGCGATCGACCTGCGCATCCGCGCTCCAAAGGTTTGAGCGGGCGAGCGCCTTTTGACACTGGAAATAGACCGTGTCGATTGTTGTGACGATCACCGATTTCGGGTTCTTGCCCTGCATGGCAAAGGACGCACAAAGATCAGGATCAGAGACGATTTCCGCTGATCCGTTTATGCGCAATGTTTCGCCCACGCCAGGGATCATGAAGAGCAGAGAGATGCGGGGATCCCGCACGATGTTCTTCAGGGTATCCAACCGATTATTGCCGCGGCGGTCGGGCATCAGGACTGTTCTTTTGTCATGAATGCGGACAAAACCTGGGGGGTCTCCGCGCGGTGAACAGTCCAGCCCTTCCGGCCCTACGGTCGCTATCAATACAAAGGGCGAGGCTTCAACAAAGGCACGGTAGTGATCCGTGAGATGATCTTGTTCCTTATCGAGGGCCCGCGGGTTTACCTGGCCGTAGTGCGCCTCTAACTCTTCAATTGAGGTGATCCGGGTATCGTCGGTCATGGGACACTCCTTCATCGGGGTATTGAGATGTACCATGAGAAGGAACGCTCAGGCGATAGGGACCAGATGATTATCCCATTGCGTTTCTGCAAATCGCGCGGTGGTCTTCGTGGAGTCCAAGGTTGCTTGGAAAGTGATGTCTCCGGCGGTCAGAGCAAAGTGCCCGGGGTTTTCGAGGGGGGCAATGCCACAGACGTCGCGCGCTGTGTGGAAGCCCAGGTAACGCCCATCGTCTGAAGACCAGAAGGAGACTAGGTTTCCGCGCGGGCAGGTAAGCGCGATGATATCACCGCTTGTGTCAAACGCGACACTGCCTGCGTAGTTGCGCATGGCTTTCGCCACTGCGGAGGGTGTTTCCGCCAGCTGCAAGTCGGTGCCAGTAAATAGGGCCAATAGAGGGACTCTATCTCTCTTTGGTCCCTCATATTGAAGTGCTGCTGCAAGGCCATTTGGCCCAGCGGCCAGATGACGGATCGAAAGCTGGTGGTTTTCAGGCTCAAGGGTGTGGCGCGACATCAGCTCACCTCTTTTATGATCCACGAGCGTGAGAGAAGGCGCCATGGTTTCGAGGTTAAGTTTTGACCGCCCCGTATCTGGATGGGTGTGTATGCCCCCATTGGCGATGGCCAGTGACTTGCCGTCAGCGGTCAACAGGATTTCATGGGGCCCAATACCGCCGCTTGCAAAATGGCCCAGGAGATCAAAACCTTTTGTGGCGTCCCGCACGCCAATGACACCATCTCCCGTCTCATAGTGATTTTCGCTCGTATAGAATAAGGCACCGTCGGCTGAGAAACATCCGTGACCATAAAAGTGATGACCGTTACTTGCGCTCAGGTGGTGGTGTATCTCTCCAGAATTCAGATCGACCACCAGGGCAAACCGGTCAGGTCTCCGCGCCATGACAACAACATTCTGACCGTCTGGAGAGGGAACAATGTCATGCCCGCGTCCCGGTAGCTGTATATCGAGATGCACGCGGCCGGTCCCATCAAAGAGTGTGGCGAAATGGGTCTCGCCTACCTGTCGGCACCCCATCCAGCGTGCGTTTTCAATACTGGCGATCGCTGGAAGGGGTGTTGCGGCTAGTGCCGCCGCAGTAGAGCCTTGCAGAATATGTCGACGAGAGAGGTTCACTAGTCGCCATCCGTCGCATTGAAGCCGGGAACAAGCCCTAAATCTTGGGCCAGCTGTTCTCTCACAAGTGACTGAAGGCCGCGAAGTTTTGTGAGAAGGCTTTCCAGGTCGCTACGGGCGTCGGGGTCTCCCACAAGCAGAGACAATGGTTGGTCAAAGGCGGCGATATCGCTCAAAATTTCGCTGACCAGTTCCAGGGTCGCTGTTGCCGTAGTTTCTTTGCCTATGCTGGTCAGCAGATCACCAAACCCGTCTTTGACCGTCAGGAATTGTTCAACGCTTTCAATGTTGAGCCGAATGTTGCGCAAGGACCTCTGGCTCCGCCAGTTCTCCGTCCGTTTCGGGCGCGCGCCAGCGATGGTTAGGCCCATAGGGCGGTCGAGCTTTTGAAGCCGCACGACATCAATCGCACCGGCCATATCGTTTAGGAACCGGCTTGCCGCCTCCTTTTCATCGAAGAAGACATCTGTGCCTTCTGCTGCTGAAAGGACCTGTTCGCGATACCCGTTGTTTCCGGCCCACATTTGCACGATCTCGGCAGTTTGCATCTCCTGATTGCGAGCAATGGCTACCGCGTAACGACAGGCAAAACTGTCCTCTGAGGCTGTGATTTTGAGGTCATTGAACAGAACATATTCAAGCGCCTGTAAATCGCCGAGTGCGACGCTCTTTTCGGCCAATGCGCCCGATGGCAAGACTGTTTCGTCCTGATTGTTCAAGACCTGACGCAATTGTCTTTGGCCAGTTCCGCGCTTGTCAGGCCAGAACTGAAAACGCGCGGGCCCTTTGCCTTCATAGATAGGGCCGAACTGGATGATCTGTGCTCTCTGCCAGGCATCCATGGTTGCGTGGAATTCGGTTTCCACCTTCAAGCGACCATCGGTGTCTGGCGCGGCGCAATAGGATTTGAGGGCTTCAGAAAGGTTGCTGCTGTCTTCGGCGAGCTGGGTGTAAGCAGGCACAACAAGTTCGTCCGTCAGCGCTGTGATGAGGGCCGTTGCCTGCTCGGTGCTGATGGCATCTGCAGAGGCTGGCGTCAGCAAGCTACCGGATACCAGTAGCGTCGCCGATGCGCCTTTGAGAGTGCGCCTAAAGGCTTTTGAGAAAGGCAATGAGGGCTTCCCTGTCTGGTTTGTCCATGGTGCGGAACGTCTCCCGTGCTTTCATCGCTTCGCCACCATGCCACAGAATGGCTTCTGTGAGATTGCGCGCCCGACCATCATGGAGGAAGAATGTATGACCATTGACCTTTTCTGTCATGCCGATACCCCAGAGCGGCGCGGTTCGCCACTCAGAGCCCGATGCGGTTCCTTCAGGGCGTCCATCAGCCAAACCTTCGCCCATATCGTGCAGCAGCAGGTCCGTGTAGGGCCAGATGAGCTGGCCCCGAAGAGCGGGGTCCACGTCCTCATCATTGCGGGTTGCATGCTTGGGCGTGTGACAGCTGGTGCAACTCGCCTGATAGAAAAGTTCCTTGCCCCGAAGCACCAGCGGGTCGTCCACTTGTCGGCGGGCAGGTACAGCCAGATGCCGGGAATAGAAGAAGATCTTATCCATGACCTCGGCAGAGGCTTCGAGGTCGCCACCGGGACCACCAATACCTGCAGGGGCTTCCAGGCAGGTGGGTTGATTGGCGGTGCAATCGCCGCCGTGAGCCGGGAAGAGGGGATTGGAGATCCCAATGTCACCGGCCATGGCGTCAGATGATTGGTCTTCGATTGTGGGGTTGCCCAGCTTCCAGCCGAAGCGGGCGAGCATGACGCGTTCCTGTGCGCGGCTCCAGATGTATTTGGGCACGCCTGAAATGCCGTCACCGTCGACGTCGTCCGGGTCAGCAGCGGCGAGGATATCTTCTTCAGCGATGGCTTCCAGGAGACCGAGCCCAATCATCGGAGAGGCAATGCGCGGGGAGAACAAGACGTCTTCGCGCAGGGGGCCGTAGCCGGGATCGGCAAATCTGTAGGTTGGTTTTCTGAGCGTGACAGGTTCGCCGTCCGCAAAGGTTAGCTCTTCATCGGTGTACTCAATCACCATGCGACCTTCGGCTGCGTGGCCCGGGATGGCAATGTCCTGAAGCTGTCCGCCATAGGTGGGTTCCGGTACGATATTGATCAAGTGGTCGGCAATGGCCTGTCTCTGCTCATCTGTCGCAGGCGGAATGGAGACCCGCAGAAACATGGAAACCGCATTGTCATCATTATTTGCAGGCGGGTGTCCACGGCCGTCTTTCAGATGGCACCGCTGGCAAGCGCGGGCGTTGTAGAGAGGTCCGAGCCCATCTGCAGACGTGGTTGAACTGGGGGCTGTGACCCAAAGGCGTTTGAAAAAGCCGTTGCCAATGAAGAAATCACCCCGGCCTTCAAAGCTCATGTTTTGCGAGGGCTGTGAAAAGGCTTCGCGATCGAAGCGGCGCGTGTTTGTGGCAAGCCCGCCGGGCAGGTTCTCGTGAAGCTCCGCTGCGCTGAAATCTGTCGTTGGGGCGAGGATCGTTGCGCGTTCCTCTGCTGTCATCTCTGCGGCGGCAGGAGAGGCAAGAACGAGCGCAATCGCGAGGCTCACTATGTTGATTTTGTTACTCACTCTGAGAATTATACGCAACTAGGCCTCCAGACAAAAATGTGGCCCGATGCCGCATGGGCATCGAGCCGCGAGGTCCCCAAAAGGGGAGGCTTCACTGCAAGCGAAGCTTACTGGAATACAGCTTCCGGGTTGTCGAGGCTGTCAGACCCTTCGATCTCGATCTCGTCCACCTCGATGGCCGCAACAATCCGCTCGATGGTACGGGTCTGTGCAACAAGACCGTCGATCGCGGCTTGAACGATAGCGTTGCCTTCTTCATTGCCTTCACCGATCATCTGATCATAGGCCATCTCACCACTGTCTGCCTTGTCCTTCATGACACGCATGGCGGCCTGAGTTGCTTCAAGCTTTGTGATCATTTCTGCGTCGAGATCCGCAGATACACCGCGAACGAGGTCAGAGAGGCTGGCGCCACTGACAATAGTCCCGTCTATACGCGTGTAGCTTCCGCGATAAACATTTGAGATGCCCAGAGCGTCATAGTAGTGGGAGTCATGGGTGTTGTCGGCGAAGCAATCATGTTCCTCTTCAGGATCATGGAGCATGAGGCCAAGGCGCATGCGCTCACCTGCTAGCTCACCATAGGAGAGGCTGCCAAGGCCGATCAGAATAATTCCAAGACCTTCTTTGCCATCGCCAAGTGCTGCGCGGGCTGGGCCATTGTCACCCCAGGCTGTCGCCATTTCTTCGAGGTCGGAAATCATGAGATCGGTTGCTGCGACAAGATAGGCAGCGCGGCGATCGCAATTGCCGCCTGTGCAAGCCTCACCGGATGCATAGTCCGTCGCAGGCCGATTACCGGCTCCGGCGTCTGTACCATTCAGGTCCTGGCCCCAAAGGAGAAATTCAATGGCGTGGTAACCGGTTGCAACATTAGCTTCTACATCATCAACTTCGTGTAGGCTCTGAAGCAGCTCAGGTGTAAGGTTGGTCGCATCAATCTCGCGGCCACCGATGGTAAGTTTTTCATTGGCGATGATGTTGGCTGCGTAAAAAGCGTTTTCGTCGCTTTCTTCGCCGTAGGCGCTAGTGTTGACATAGTCAATCAGGCCTTCGTCAAGTGGCCAGGCGTTTACTTTGCCTTCCCACTCATCAACGATGACGTTGCCAAAGCGATAGGCTTCTGTCTGCTGATAAGGAACGCGGGCTGCAATCCATGCTGCTTTTGCGGCGTCAAGCATTTCGTCTGATGGCGTTTCAATGAGGGCCGTGATCGCAGACTTCAACGTTTGAGCGGTTGTCAGTGAGTCCGTATATCCAGCTTCTGCGATGTCTGCATAGGTTGCCAAAATGTCGGCGGGCTCTGCAGCCGAAGCTATCTGCGCTGATGCCAAAAATGCGCCAGCTGCAATGGTGAGGGAGAATTTCTTCATATTGCCCTGTGGTTTTCGGCGGTAAGTCGAACGGTGTTGGTGAAACATCTGTCGGACATGCCTGCCTGCGTGATGATCCAAGCGTCAATCATCTTCAATAATGCATGCTGTTGTACTGATAATGTGTCGCGATTGCAACGTTTTGTTATGAATGGTTGCGGGCGTAGCGGGTGAGAACTAAAGCTGCCGAAATCATGAGGAACGCTGCGGCAAAATAGGGCGCGCCGGGAAGCTGAAAGGGGGCGTCCTCGGCGGTGAAAGTGCGAAAGAGTTGCGTCATGAGCAATGGCGCTGCGATCATTGTGAGGCCCATGAGGCTGGAGAGCGCACCCTGCAGCTCTCCCTGGGCATTGTCTGGTACCCGTGCAGCCATAAGACTTCGGATGGCGGGCATGGCGAGACCCATTAGAGCCATCGGGATGAGGGCGAGGTAGGCCATCCAGGTTGTCGTGGCGATGCCGAGAGCAGCAAAACCGATAGCTGCGACCGCCAAGCCGATAAAGGCTGAATTTACTTCGCCGAATTTCTCGACGGTCCATCGAATGAGGACTGTCTGGCTGAAAATGACGGTGACCCCAACAAAGCCCAGAGCAAAGCCGATCTCTCGTTCGCTCCAGTCGAACTGGTGAATAGCGAAGTAAGTGAAGACTGCCGGATTGGCGTCATGGGCCAGCTGGAACAGGATGGTTGCGCCTGCCAGTCCTAGAAGGACCGGATAGGCTCTAAAATGGGCAAGAGCGCCAATGGGATTTGCGCGCTTCCACTCAAAAGTCCGCCGATCCTTGTCTTTCAGTGTTTCGGGAAGAACGAGGAACCCGTAAGCGACATTGATAAATGCGATGCCTGCAGCGGCAAAGAACGGGATGCGGGGTCCAATTTCGCCCAGGAAGCCGCCAATTACGGGCCCGATGATGAAACCCAATCCCCAGGCCGCGCCTGTGAGCCCAAAATTTTGTGCGCGTTTTTCGGGAGGAGAGACGTCTGTCACATAAGCGTTTGCTGTGGCGAAGGTCGCCCCGAACATGCCTGCGAAGATACGTCCCAGAAACAGCCAGAAAAGCGATGGGGCAAAGGCCATGATGAGATAGTCGATGCCGAGCGCCAGGAGCGATATGAGAAGAATCGGTCGGCGCCCGAAACGGTCCGCGAGGTTTCCCATGACAGGTGCGAAAACGAAGTGAGCGGCTGCAAATGAGAAGAGCATCAGGCCGCCATATCCTGCGGCGGCTGAGATGGGCTCGCCTGAGAGTTCCATAATCAGTTCAGGGATTACAGGAATGATAATGCCGAAGCCGATTGTATCGATCAGGATTGTGACTAAGACAAACGCCAGTGCATGGCGCCCCGGTTTGCGTGCAGTCATGGCCGAATCCCCCAATTCAAATACCTGATTAGCCTAGTGGGTATCGAGGGGTTGGCATAGGTCAGTCAAGCGAACGTGCGGGTGACGCTTCTCGTCGTCACGGCACCGCATCCGTTTGGTCGCGCGGCTTCAGGTTGGCTAGCGTTTCCTTGTATTCTTGGGCGGCTTTCTGCCCGGCGAGCGTGAGCGCATAGATGCCCGTCTCAACCCGGTCAAACCATCCATGGTGATTGTCGGCCATCAAACGACGGGCTTTTTCGACCCCGGTTATTTTGGAAACCTCTGCGGCTTTGGTCGGGCCTTGGTCACTCAGGACCTGAAGGCAACGAAGGGCGTCCTGACGATATGCCGTCATCAAGCCCCGGCGGGTCGAACCACCTTTGTTTGGGTCGCCTGTGCGTTTTGCAAATTCACGGAGCAGGTCGGTCCTTTTGCGTTTTGATTTTCGCGGAGCGTATGGGCCCGGATCTGCGTGCGTTTCGACAAACCCGTCCTTTAGTCGAATGGTGATCAGGCCCAGGCCCAACCGGCGACACAGAGACAGGTTGGCTTTCAAAGACTTTCTGAACGTGGCGCCGTGTCCCCGGGGGATGGCGATGTAGACGATATCGCTGATGGACTGCCGCGCAATGGCCTGATGCACAACGGATAGGGTGAAACCTGTTTTCATTTCCACGATGAGTGGTTCTTCTTCGCCGCGTCGTGCAACAACATCTACCGCGCCGATTTCGCTTTTCACTTCGTACCCCTGATCCTCAAGGAAGGATTTGAGGGGGGCATAGAGATCTGTTTCGCGAACCTTGGGCTTGGCCATGCTCCTGATTACCCTGACGGTGCTCGATTCTCTATTACAAATGGTCTTCGTTAAAAGAGGCGCGGAAAGAGGCGCGGAAAGAGGACCGGAATTCCCTCCACCAGCGCGTCATAATCTGCATAGCGCTCCCGTTTTCGTGTCACCATCATTGGCACAGAGATAAAAACGAAGAGCAGTGTCATGGCAAGGGCGCCGACAATCATCCAAGGGGCGCTCATACCTGACGCAACGCCGAACAGCCAGACGCCCCACCAGAACAGAAGTTCACCGACATAATTTGGGTGCTGAGAGTAGGCCCAGACGCCCTTCGTGCAGATGGGCGCGCCCGGGGTGCGTGTCTTGCGGTAAGCCCACATCTGTTCGTCAGCGACGGTTTCCAGGAGAATGGCTGCAAAGGTGATTGCAACTGCAAGTCCATCGAGTAGGCCGAGCGGTGCGCCCGACTCCGCAACTGCAAGAAGCGGGATGCAGCCCAGGAAGACCAAGACTGTCGGGTAGAGCTCAATGCCAAATAGATCGATCAATAGGTAGAGACGGCCGAACCTGGCTTTCAAGTCCAGATAGCGGAAGTCCTGCTCATCATAGGACTTCCAGCGGCGCATGCAGTTGAACGTGAGACGCAGGGCCCAGAGCATGACAAGGCTAAACGCCAACCATTCCCGTGGCGTCAGCTCCGCGCTGCCGATGGAAACAAACCAGTAGATCGCAATCAACGGCGGCGCGATGCTCCAATAAGGGTCATAAATGCTGGAGTTGTGTGTCAAAACACTTGCGGCAAAAACCAAGAGAGTTGCTGCCACGTCGGCGATCAATGTGTTCCACAGGACAGATTGTGTGGGCGCCATGGTGACCACCCACCAGGCAACACCAATTGCGGGTAGATAGACTATTATACTGATGATTGCAGGGCCAAAGCGGTGATGCCGCCAGCTGTTCTCCCTCAATCTGCTGCTACCGGAATTTGGACGCCGGCGGGTCTGGATTGGGCGCCACGGATGAGCTTTCCATTCAGCTTGCCGGTTGGAACCCCATTCTCGAAAGCAATGTCGCCGGAGATGATGGTGGCGGTGTAGCCGCTTGCTTTCTGGATCAGCCTTTTGCCGCCTGCGGGAAGGTCGTGGACGATTTCTGGAGCGTGAAGACGCAGATTGTCGAAATCAATCACGTTGACGTCCGCCTTCATGCCGGGCGCCAGGATGCCGCGATCATGCAGGCCAACGATTTCAGCATTGGCTTTGGTCTGTCCATGGATCAACCATTCCAGTGGAAGCTTGGGTCCGCGTGTCCGGTCCCGGCCCCAGTGGGTAAGGAGCGTGGACGGGAAGCTCGCATCGCAAAGAATACCAACATGCGCGCCGCCGTCTCCCAGACCGAAGGCGATGTTCGGGTGGGTCATCATCGTGCGCACATCATCCAGGCTGCCACCTACATAGTTCATCAATGGGAAGTATAGGAGCGCGTTGCCGTCCCGTTCCAGCATCCAGTCCAGCACCTGCTCTCGCGGGCTCTTGCCGGACGCTTCTGCGACAGTACCTGCGCTGTCTTCGGGGGCGGGTTCGTAGTTCGGCGGATCGCCCAGCTCAAACATTTTGTGATAGGCGGTGCAGAGCATGGTGATGATTTGGCCTTCGGGATAGTCCGGCTCTTCTGCCAGTAGTTTCTCCCGGAAGGCCGGGTCACGAAGTTCCTTCACCTGCTCTTCCAGGGGCAGATGCGCAATGGTTCTGAAAGTCTGGTGAAGAAGGAAAGGGTTCAGCGTTGAGGTGAGCCCCATCAGCACGCCTGTAGGGCGGGGTGGGACCTGGCCGCGCATGGGCAGGCCTTTGGCCGCCGCATCGCCAATGCCGCCCAGCACTTTCTTCCAGATATCGGGATGCCGGTCGTCCTGCTCAATGGTGAGAGAGAGGGGACGCCCGGAGACTTCTACCATGCCGCGCAGCATGGCGAATTCCGGTTCGAAGTCCCAGAAGTCGGCGATCAGCTGAATGACGCCTTTATCTGCTTTGCCCATGGCTGCGGCGATGCCGTGAAGCTCTGCCTGTTCGGCTTTGAAACTCGGTGTATGGGCACCGTTCTTGTCCCGGTGTTTTTCTGTGCGTGATGTGGAAAAGCCAAGCGCGCCAGCATCCAGCGCATCAACCACGAGTTCCGACATCTGTTTGATGTCGTCTTCATTGGCGGGTTCGAGATCTGCGCCACGTTGGCCCATGACATAGGCGCGCAGCGCACCGTGAGGCACCTGCAGTCCGATGTCCAAAGCGAGTGGGGACTCCTCAACGGCCTTCATGTATTCGGGGAAGCTTTCCCAGCGCCAGTCGATGCCTTCGGCGAGCGCAGTGCCGGGGATATCTTCGACGCCTTCCATGAGGCCGATCAGCCAGTCATGCTCGTCTGGTTTGCAGGGTGCAAAGCCAACGCCGCAATTGCCCATGACGGCGGTGGTGACGCCGTGGAAAGTAGAGGGCTGCAAATAGGGGTCCCAGGTCACCTGGCCGTCATAGTGGGTATGAATGTCGACAAAGCCCGGTGTCACTATCTGACCGGTCGCATCAATTTCGGTGCGGCCCTTGTCGCTGACGTCACCGACTGCGGATATCTTGGCGCCGTCAATGGCGATATCTGCCGTGAACGGGGCGCCGCCCGTGCCGTCATAGACCGTGCCACCGCGAATAACGAGATCGTGCATGGGGTCCTCCTCCCAAGGGAATTTCAATGAGCCAGAGTTTAATGTGGCTCACTGAAAAGTGCGAGGGGGAGGTGGGAACGCCAAGGAAACCTTGCGTTCCTTGATGCATTTTAGGCGGCCAGGTTAGGTCGCCTGAGATTTGCCGCGTTGCTGGATGCCTGCGCGGCGACTTTCGAGCGCGTCTGCTGAAACGCTCGAGTTAGCTGCGCCGGAGACTTTGAGCTCTGTTTTGAGCGCATCGCCAAAGGCTTCGGCAAAACCGTCGTCAATCAGCTGTTTATAGGCAGGCAGGCATTCAGGCACGACGGTGAGCATGTCGCCTGCAAGGCTCTGAGCAACACTTACCAGTTCTTCGGGTGCGACGACACGATTGACGAGGCCCCAGTCAGCTGCTTGTTCCGCACTCAGGAAATTGCCGGTAAGCGAGAGTTCTTTCGCACGATAAATACCGATGGCGCGCGACAGTTTCTGGGAGAGACCCCAGCCCGGCAGAATGCCAACACGAGCATGGGTGTCTGCAAATCTGCAGTTTGTTGAGGCGATGAGAACGTCACAAGCAAGCGCCAGTTCAAAACCACCAGTGATGGCAACACCATTGATGGCGCCAATAACTGGTCCGCTGAACTGATTGATCGATGTGACAGGATCTTTATGGGTGACGGCATTGTCCGGTCCCGTGAGACCCTGTTCGCCAAGTTCCTTCAGGTCGAGCCCCGCGCAGAAGGCGCGGCCAGCACCGGTGAGGACTGCCACGCGAACATCGGGGTCGGCTTCTAAGTCCTGGAACGTGTCGGCGATGGCTTCGCGAAGTTCCAAGGACAGGGCGTTCATGGCATCTGGGCGGTTAAGTGTAACTGTGGCAATGCCGTTTGATTTTTCGACAAGAATGATGGGGTCTGACATGAGGGGTCCTCGAATATATCTGGTAATAGGCGATTTTGATGGCGTGGTCATAGCAGAGAGAACTGGTCCGAGTCACCTGAAGGGTGGGGTGAGCCTTACAGAGCAGGCATACTGAGTGTTTTCACGGCTGAGTCGGGCGGGGTACATGCGATCAGACTGGTATTGGGTGCGCCATGGGGCACTGCTGCAAGATCCCGGCAGATATGCCGGGCGTCTAGATTTGCCGACCGTTCCGCCAGACGTGGTGGCGGCGCGGCGACTGATGTCCCAACTTCCCCAAGGTGCTGTTTGGCTGACATCACCGCTAGCGCGCGCACGACAAACTGTTCAGGCGCTCAACCCCGAAGCAAATGCAGTGATTGTCGATGATCTGACGGATCAGGATCTTGGCAGCTGGGCAGGGCGTCGTCAGTCGGAGGTACATAAAGCCAATCCGCAAATTGATTGGTCTACGCCCTCAAACATTGTTCCTGAGGGCGGCGAAAGCTTTGATACTGTTGTGACGCGTGTGGCCTCTTTGATCGAGAGGCTTACCCAGCATTATCCCGACCGTCCCCTGGTGGTTGTGTCCCACTTGGCGCTCATTCGAGCTGCGATGGTCCTAGCTTTGGATTTACCGAATGAAGGCGGATTCCAGTTCGACGTGTCGCCGTTTTCGCTGACACATCTTTCCTGGTCCGGACCGGACGCATTGGGAGAAAGATCAGATGACCGGCTCGGTGTCTGGCGTGCCCACACGACCAACCGTGTCCTCACTTAGGTCTGTCTAGTTAAACAGGGCGTCAATGTCGTCCTGAGCAATCTCTTCACCTGCGCCTTCAGCCGCCATTTCTGCAGCTGGTGCTGTGATGGGAGCTGGTTCTGCAAACTCGAGATCGTCGGCGATCACTCGGTCAGATTGTGCGGAGGCAACGGGCGCCGGTTCAGGCTGCCCAGCAACCATGTCGATATCGTCAATGTCGTCGATAGAATCCAAATCGTTCATCATCGCATCGATGTCTTCTTGCGATGTGGCTTGGTCTTCTGCTTGCGGGCCGTTGAGAAGGTGCGCGTCCGGTCTTGGGTCTTTCGGATCAAGCAGCGCTGTCGACATGGCTCTTTCTTCATCTCCAGGCTCAACGCCCCAGATGCTGATCATCGAGTTGACGCGATGTTCCAGGTAGTGGAGGACCTGAACAACTTTTGTTGTCCGCTGGCCGGTAATGTCCTGGAATGAGCAGGCCATGAATGTGGCCGTGGCGTGCGCTTCCAATTCGTCACAAAGATCTTCGTTCGCGCCCTGCTCTTTGAGCTTTTCGGCAATTTCCTGTGTGCGCTCAGCGGCAGCCAGAATTTCTGAAGTGGCGCGTTCAGTGGCGGTCACGATTGCGTCGAGCTCGCCGGTGGCACTCATGATCCGGTTGTTTCCGCCATCGGTCGGTTTGATCGCGGCGATCTCAGAACGGGTCTGTTGAATCGACGCGCTCATCTCCTGTAGTTCAAGGCGCAGGACATCTACGGTCTGAGTGGGTGTCGCTGCTGCCTGCGCAACACTCCCGATGGCTTCAATAGCTGAGAGAAGCTTGTCAGTATCAGCTGTTCTGTTGCGCCGAGTGAATTCTTCAATGAACCACCGGCCTCGCGGTGTTTCCATTACTGCCGCCAGAATCGCGTCATATTCCTGCTGTTCGTCAGACGCGTTTTGTTCCGTCTCGGCCATCCGTCCTACCCCTGATGAAATCCCGAATTCCCACCAGTATTGGGGAGGTTTATTGCTCAATCGTTGACCGATTGTCAGAAGCTGGACAAAAACCGGGGGCAAAATGCGTTTAGGTGTTAACAAGTTGTTTCTGTATTGGGCTGACACGACAGAGGCTGGACAAAATGGGACAAAAAAGGGTCATTGTGACCGGGGCGACAGATGGCATAGGCCTGATCACAGCGCGACGTTTAGCCGAGGCTGGTGCCCAGGTCGGTCTGGTGGCACGTAACGCGGAAAAGGGCGCGCGCGTCGCAGAGGAGCTTAAAAAGCAGACCGGCAACCCTGATATTGCCTTTTATAAGGCTGATCTCTCAAAGTTCGATGACGTGCGCGCCGTCGCCAACGAAATCCGTGCGGCGCATTCAGCGCTTGATGTATTGGTCAACAATGCAGGAGCCATGTTCATCGGGAAGCAAATGTCCGCGGACGGTTTTGAGCTGACCTTCGCGTTGAACCACCTCAGTGTGTTCCTTCTCACAAATTTGCTGAAAGAACCGCTCGTGGCTGCTGACCAGGGGCGGGTCGTGACTGTTGCCTCTGTTGCTCACCGTGGTGCTGATCTCAATTTCGCAGACCTGGATGGCCAGAACGGGTCTTACTCAGCCTGGCGGGCCTATCAACGCTCGAAACTCGCCAATATTCTCTTCACCCGTGAACTAGCGGACCGCTGGCGGGAGAGCCATGTGACGGCGAATTGTCTGCATCCCGGTTTTGTTGCCTCCAAGTTTGGCGAAAACAACAATACCGCCTTCAGCGCTTTCTTTAAGGTTGGCAAGATGTTCGCCATCTCGCCGGAAAAAGGGGCAGAGACGAGTGTTTACCTAGCGTCTGATGATGATGTCGCCGGACAGACTGGCGGGTATTACACACGCAAGAAGAGGGTGCAGCCGTCGCGGGCTGCGAAGAATGCCGATACGGCAAAGCGTCTTTGGGAGGAAAGCTTGCGCATGACGGGGCTCGACGGGTGAACAGGTTTCGAGACTCTCTTGAACGTATGCCCATCGTCGCCATTCTGCGGGGGCTCAAGCCTGTCCATGCTGTTGCCACAGCAAAAGCTCTGGTGGACGCGGGGATTGGTATTCTTGAGGTGCCACTCAATGTGGACGGGGCGCTTCACTCCATCGAAGCCATTCGAGGTTCTGTCGGTGATGATGTTCTGGTAGGTGGCGGCACGCTGCGCACGGTGGAAGATCTAGCCGCGTTGGTGAACGCTGGTGGTGAGCTTGCGGTCATGCCGCATCTGGACGCGTCTCTGGTGATTGGTGCGTTGGATGTGGGGCTCATTCCAGTTCCAGGTGTCTTCACACCATCGGAAGGGTTTGCTGCATTGGATGCAGGGGCTGCAGGCCTTAAAGTCTTTCCTGCCGACGCTCTCTCACCAAAAGCCATCGCTGCATGGCGTACCGTTATGGGGCGAGACGAGGCGCTGTTGGTGCCAACCGGCGGGATTAACACCGAAAATGTTGGCGAGTGGTGGTCTGCCGGGGCGGATGGCTTTGGCGTTGGCTCTGCCGTGTTTGATCCAAGTGGGGATCTGGATGAAACGCGCCGACGTGCCGATGCATTTGTTTCAGCCATCACTCACGCACGGGCGTGAAAATCCTCTATAAAGCGGGCGGCTTAGACGAACGAGATGAGACAAGATGACTGGTGTGACGCTTCCTATCGACATTGAAACCATCAAGGGGTTTCTTGATCCTGCTGAAGGCAACGCGCTTTACCGCGCGGCGCGGAAGGTCAGCGGACAAGGGGCTTGTCTGGAAGTTGGGTCCTATTGCGGGAAGTCCACTGTGTATTATGGGCTCGCGTGCCAGGAAACAGGATCTGTTCTCTACGCCCTGGACCATCATCTGGGGTCAGAAGAGAACCAGGCGGGGTGGGAACATCATGATCCCTCGCTCGCTGATGAGGAGACGGGCATGCTCAACACGTTTCCACTGTTTCGCCGGACGCTTCGCATTGCCCATCTTGAAGACAGCGTCATTCCGCTCGTGGCGCCGTCGACGGTTGCTGCGCGCCATTGGGCGACGCCGTTGGCGATGGTGTTTATCGATGGCGGCCATGCATTGGAACACGCGCTCAATGACTATCGATTGTGGGCACCAAAAATCATTCCCGGCGGAATACTTGCCATTCATGATGTGTTCCCCGATCCGAAGGACGGGGGGCAGGCACCTTACGAGATCTACAAAATGGCGATTGCGTCACAGCTGTTTGAAGAGATCGAAACCGTGAAGTCGCTTCGATTACTCCGCCGCCTCGGCGAGGGTCCGCTCAGCAAATAGGTGCGAGGCCGGCGTCATGCCGATCACGGCGTCGGTTGCGAGGATTACTGCAGCCGCAGTCCAGGCAGGACGTTCCTGCGGCCAGGCGACCTTGTCCTCAAACTGAAAGCCCATCCAATAGGCGCCGCAGTCTGAGCGCCATTGATGCTGCCAGGACAGAAGCTGTTCAGCCTTTTTGCGTTGTCCTGACACGAGCAGCGCCATGACGAGCTCGGCGGATTCCGCGACCGTCACCCATGGTTCGTCGATAACGCATCGGCAGCCTTTGCCTTCCGCGACGAATGTATCCCACTTCCAGTCGAGACGTTTGACGGCGGCTTCGCCGGTCAGGACACCGGCGAGCACCGGATAGTACCAGTCCATGGAGTAGCGTGTCTTCGGCTCCCAGGTGCGATCAAACCTGTGTGGTTTGTCACGCAAAGCTTCGCCTAAACGCTGCCGCGCAATTGTCCAGTCACGGCTTGGTTCATTCATCTCACGGGCGATGTGGATCGCGCATTCGAGACTTTTATAGATGGACGAACAGCCTGTGATCAGTGCGTCATCTTCCGGCGTGTGTGGGTCGTCTGCTGCCCAGCGAATGTCCCCATGTTCTGTCTGGTGAGCGAGGATGAATTCCACAGCCTTTTTCACATGGGGCCAGATGTCGGTGAGGAATGTCTTGTCGCCGGTCAGCAGGAAGTGATGCCAGGCGCCGGTCGCAATATAGGCTGCAAAATTCGTGTCGCGGACGGGTTTTCCCGCACCTTCTTCACCACCCGTATAGCGCTGTTCTTCCTCGTCCATGGGGACGGCGGAGCCGAGTTCTCCCCACCAGGAGCCATCATCCAGCTGAGTGTCCATAAGGTAGGCGTATGCGTGTTCGGCCGCTTGCATCTCGCCCAGGACGGCGAGGCCCATGGCAGCTTCTGTATGGTTCCATGGGTCGATGACGCCGCCATCAAACCAAGGGATCGCGCCATTGTCGCGCTGCAGTTCCTTGATGCGCGCGATTGACCCTTTGAAGAAGTCGTCTGGTAGTCTGTCGCCCTTGGTAAGGAGGGTCATGAGGTGGTGCCCTGCTTGTCGAAATAGAGAACCACACTTTTGCCCATTAAGGGCGCAGCGATTGCTTCCAGAATGCGGGTCACAAGCGGATTGTCCGTGATCTCCCACACAAGCAGGCGATGGTAGAAATTGACGATTTTGGAATCTGTTTTCTTCACACCAACCGCACAGCGCAACCACCAGTAGGGGGAATGCAGTCCGTGTGCCCAATGGCGGTGTTTGAATGTGGTGCCGGTTGCTTCCACATCTTTCTTCAGGCGTCCTGTGCGAAAGATGCGCACGTGACCCCCTGGCTCGTTGTGATAGTCGTCAGATAGGGCCCAGCAGATCCATTCCGGCCAATAGCGGGGTACGGAGACAGCGAAGGTTCCGCCGGGTTTTAAAACGCGGGCGACTTCTTCCAACGCCTGGCGGTAGTTCGGGATGTGCTCCATCACTTCGGAACAGACGACCTTGTCGAAAGAATTGTCTGCAAAGGGAAGGCTCAGCGCATTGCCCACCGCGAGCGTACAGCGACGCTTGCTGTCTGGCTCAAGGTCCGGACAGTGTTCAAAACCTTTCCAGGTCTTCTGTACATCGTCAAATGCAAGGTCGATGCCGACGACGTTACAGACTTTGTGGTGGTAGAGAGCATGCACATGTCGTCCTTCGCCGCAGCCAAGGTCGAGCACATATTCCCCGTCCTCAAGCCCCAGCTTGTTGAAGTCGATTGTCTGCATCTTGCATTGCCTGACGGTAAATATCGACGACTTGGCGTGCGGTCCGCTCCCATTTGAAATGGTCGAGCACACGCTGACGGGCTTTGCGGCCCAGTTCGTCGCGTTTTTCTGGATGGTCGAGAAGGTCTGCAATGGCATCGGCCAGTGCTTCTGGATTTGAGTGTTCTACAACAATTCCGGCATCACCAACAACTTCCGGCAAGGAACCGCCGGTTGTGGCGATAACAGGGGCGCCGCAGGACATGGCTTCGCCCGCTGGGAATCCAAAGCCTTCATAGACAGAAGGCGAGATCACCATCGTGGCTTCGGCATAGGCGCGGGTAATGTCATCATCGCTCATGCCGGAGATGAAGGTCACCTTGTCCATAAGGCCACGGCGCTTCAGCTCTTTCTTGGTAGGACCATCGCGGAGCTTGCCGATGACGTGTAGTTCCAGGTCGGGACGCTCTTTGAGGAGTTTGTCGTATGCCCGGATCAGGAAGATCAGACCTTTGAGTGGCACATCGGCGCTCGCACAAACGATCAAACGATTGTTGACGCGCTTAACTTCCGGCATTGGATGGAACTGAAGATGGTTGATGCCGTGGTGGACCACCTGCATCGTGTCCAGCGGTAGTCCGAAGTCTTTATTCACATCCTGGCGGGTGCTTTCCGACACAACGATGATGGGGTCAAGCTCGTGGGCGACGTTCATCTGCATGTTGAGGAAGGTGTACCAACGCCATTTCAGGAATTTCATCCACGGATTTGGCATCGCAGCAATATCGATGCGTTTGTCCATGGTGATGGGGTGGTGGATGGTGCCTGCGACAGGCAGGCCCATATCACGCACTTTCAGCATGCCCCAGCAAAGTGTCTGATTGTCATGCATGACATCGTATTGGTCGATCTTATCGGCCATATATTCCGCTAGCCGTTCGCCAAACGTGTAGGGCTCCGGGAAGCCGCCCCAATTGTGGCTCCACCATTCAAAGAGGTCGATTTTCGACTTCAGCATCCAGGGCCGAAAGGCGCGGATTGGGTGGGGCGTCGCATAGAGGTCGAGAGAGGGCAGTTTGATTAGGCCAACGCGAGGGTCTAGGTCGGGATAAGGTGGACCTGAGATCACATCGACATGGTGACCCAGTTCGACCAGTGCTTTTGAGATGTGGCGCATATAGACGCCCTGACCGCCGGTCGTTGGGTTGGATCGATAGCTCGGCAGCAAAATCCGCAGAGCTCGGTCGCCATTGATGGCTTCGACGGTGGCATCCTGGCGATCGGTTGTCTCAACCGGCTCGACAACAGGAGCGAGGGCCTGGTTTTCCAGCGCCTGCGACATCCACCTCTCCTTCTCATTCCGTTATGGGCCGCTTCTCAGCCGGTCGAGGGCATTGGCCGGTCGGCCTTTTTGCCCGGTTTTCCGGGGGTCGGTCCTAGTATTTTTGCCTGGTGAACGTCCATTTAGGCCGCACGACATGTGTCCTGCAACCCGGTAGGTGCTCGGTCGGCGGGATCATACCCAAGGTGTTGCGATGCAACAAGCTCCCGGTGACAGAAATGTCAGTTGGTGTGTCAATATTTTCCCACGTTGCCGCCTGGGACTGGCCGGTCAGTTTGCCTGAGGGGTGGGGGTGATTTCATCCCCTTCTGGGGGTTGGCTTACAGGACCTGACTGGTGGTGGACCATGGCCCAGTCCTGGCCTTCGCGGACAAACAGGTTGCTGGCAATGAGCCACTCAGCGCCGATCTTCTCATAGCAGGTAACGAGGCCCGTCCCGCCAATGAGATGAGCGGTGGCGGCATGGCACTCGATTGCCGGCGGCGCCGGCCCGTTGATGATGCGCCGCCAGCTCTCCATCACCTCGTCGCGCCCATGAAGCGGCGGCCAGCCGGGGTGCAGACAGGACACAGGCACCGCTACCGACCACACGCCCTCTAGCGCATCCATATCCTGGTCGGCGACCGCGCGGTAGAAGGTTTCATTGGCAAAGAGAAGGGTTTCGATCTCGCGCATGGGATCAGGCCGGTGTCTCTGCGTGGTCCAGGGACCAGCCGCCTTTGCGTGTGATGTATCGAAGCGCAATGTAGAGGAGAAGCCCCACCGGACCCAACATCAGCGTGAAGAATAGACACGGCACAACGAGCCAGTGATTGATGCCACGCTTTTGTGCATCGCGCACTTCCCAGGCGCCGACAAACAGGTCAAACACGAGATAGTGGAGCCATCCGGCGATGACAGCTTCCGGTACTGTGAAGGCAATCATGAGCGCTTCCAGAGAGCCAAAGCCGCCGCCCTCTACACTGAAGGCGCCTGTCGCTACATAAAACGTGTAGCCAATGCCGATGACGATTGGGATCAACGCGCTGTGCACCAGCGTTTGGGTGAACGCCCAGTTGGGCGCCAGCGCCAGCAACAGCCAGAAGGGCATGATGCCGTAGGTTGCGATCAGAAAAACGAGGTCAGGTGTCATAGTCAGCTCTCCCAGCGGCCCTCAGGGCAGTTTGGAGAAGCCTACGCCGAACCTTGCGTCATGGCGAGAGGCCAATAGAGCTAGGCGAAACGTCGTTTGAGCCAATCGGTGATCAGGGCGTTCAATTCGTCGGGTTTTTCTGACTGGGTCCAGTGGCCGCAATCCGGAATAATGTGTTTCTCCAGATCGGGAATGTAGTTCTCCATGCCGTCCGCCATTTCGGGACGGAGCACAATGTCATTGGCGGCGGAGATCATGAGGCAAGGGACATTGATCTTCTCTTCAATACCGTCGGACTTTTCCCAGTTGCGGGTGAAGTTGCGATACCAATTGATGCCACCTTCATAGCCGGACTGTTTGAAGGCTTGCACGTAATAGTCGAACTCTTCTGGCGTGAGGAGCGGCTCACCCATCCATTCACTCTCCGGCGTTTTGAAGGCTTCCCCCAGAGCGAGCTTTTTGTTTTCGTCGGGTTGTGCATCATACTCTGCCAGAGTGATGCCGCTTTTTCGGTACCAGAAGCGCATGGTCTTCTCGATATCCTGCTGGAAAAGTGCCTCAGCGACGCCGAACTTCTGAAAGAAGACGATGTACATGTCGTCGCCAAAGGCTGCGCGCATGAGTGCGATGGGGTCCATGGGCGAGCGGGGTGTGAAGGGCGTGTTGACCCCGATGACGCCCGCGACCCGGTCGGGATAATGCAGGGCCATCTGCCAGACAACAAAACCGCCCCAGTCATGGCCGCAGAAGATAGCTTTCTCCAGCCCCATCTCGTCCATCATGCCGATGAGATCGCCCAGCAGATGCTCCATGTCATATTGATCGACGGCATTCTCGCCTTTCGGGCCGCCGGTCGTGCCATAGCCACGCTGATCGGGCGCGATGGCATGGAACCCGGCAGCCGCGACCGCCGGTACCTGATGGCGCCAGGAATAGCCAAGCTCCGGAAATCCATGACAGAAGATCACGGGCAGGCCTTCGCCTTCTTCATAGACCGCCATGTTGAGGCCATTGGTTTTCACAAAACGTGGATTGGCGAAATCGACCATGATCATTCCCTGTCGTTCTTATTTGTTGAGCCGGCTCAGGCTGCTTTCTTGTATGTCTCCCAGTCCACCGTAGGGGAGAGGTCAAGAAGCTCAAACATCTCTTTGCGGTTGGGGCCGATGCGCGGAAGGTAGAAGGCCTTGTTGCGCTTTTTGCCGCGTGCCCAGACGCGCATGACTTTGAGAAAGTTTTTCGGCTTTTTCAGCCAGGCTTCCGGATGGCTCAACATGTGGAACCCATGCATGGCTTCGCGTAGGAGATCAACATCTGACCTGAGTGCAATGTTGATGGCATCTTCGATGAAACTCTTGGCGAGACGTGCTTTGAAGTCTGCTTCATAGTCCGGGTTCAAGCCGTTCGCAGCGCGCCTGATCGCCGCACGGTCCTGCTTCAACATGCTGTCATAATAGGGACGGACTTCCTTTGTGACGTCGGCGTGATATTGACGTGCGCGGTCAGCTGGATCGTCCGTTGCTTCAATCGCATTGGCAAGGGCCTGCGCCTCAACAGCAGCGAATGAACAGCCGCGTCCATAGAGCGGGTTGGTGCGGATCAGATTGTCGCCCATGGGGAAATAGTTGAGCACCACCGGCTTGTCATTTTCAATGAGATGCCGCCATTGGCTCTTGAGCTCCCCCATACCGTAGACTTTGGATTTGGGTTCGGTGCGTTCCTCTTCAATCCAGGGTGCCATGCCGGGGATTGAGCGACAGACTGTGTCAAAAACTTCCGGGTGGACGATACGGCGGCGGATTTCCATCTCCACCTCAGGCACCGCCAGCGTTATGGAGAAGCATCCATTGTCCGCTGGAAAGATGCCGAACTTGATGTAACCGAGGTCAGCTGCGGTCGGCAGTTTCCCCCGGGGGGGTTCCTCTTGACCCGGGCGCAGACGGTAATGGCGTGTGTAGTAGAGGATGCCGGCGCCCTCCACATCCTGGCGAACCTGGATGCCCGACGCCTTCAGCCAATCCATGCCCAGTGCATTTTTGCCGCCTGCGTCAATGACCAGGTCAGCGGTGAGTGTTTGGTCCTGTCCCTGATTATCTATTGTCACGCCGGTGATCATGGGCGTGCCGTCCGTCGCGCGGTCCTGCCTTAAACCTTTTACACGAGTGCCCGTCATGAATGTGATGCCGGGCAGCGTGGCTGCATGCCGTCGCATGATGAATTCAAGCGTGGTGCGTCGGCTTGTCAGGATCGTGAGGTCATCATCGGCTGGCGTTGGTTCGTATGCGTCGCGCAGGGTGCTTGGAATTCCGTCTTCGAAACGCAGCTCTCTGCATCCGGCATCCAGCAGTTCTTGAAGAAGATCTGGGTATTTTTCGCGAAGCAGGAGGTAAAGGCGTGCCAGGAACGCGTGGCTGTGGCGAAGGTGTCCAACGCCCCGGCGTTCCCATATGTCGAAGGCAGCATCGGCAGACGCCTCAGGTGGTGGGGGATCACGCTCAATCAGCGTGACATTGCGTCCTGGTTTGCTCAGCGCCAGCGCGGCATTCAGCCCCGCTATCCCGGCGCCGATCACAAGGATGTTTTCTCCAGCCACGCGCGTTTCCTCCCCGAAAACGGATCAAAGGCCGTGCTCTTTGTTTATTGAAGAACTCGAACCCATAAATAGACCGTGGTCTATAAAATAGGGAAGGTGATGGTCGATGTCTAGAGGATCGCTCAACTGAGGCGGTAGGCAGCGATAGCAAGGCAGAACCATCCCAGCATAAACGCGGTGCCGCCGATGGGTGTTATGAGCACCAGAGACCTGCTGCCGGTCAGCCCCAAAAAATAGAGGGAGCCTGAGAAAAGCAGAATGCCGATGGTGAAAGCCCACCCGGCTGCGGTGGTGAGCGTGGATGGTGCGATGGAGGCGACCCAGGCGACGGCCAGCAAGGCCAGCGCATGGGTCATATGGTATTGGGCCCCAGTCTCAAAGGCGGCGAGGTCTGTGGCGCTTGCACGGGCCTTCAATCCATGGGCACCAAAGGCGCCAAATCCAACGGCCAGCAAACCATTAAGGGCGCCAAGCATGAGCCAGAGTTTCATAAAGATCTCTCCATCCATAGGTCTAGAAAATATTGTGCTTCAGTGTACGCGTTCCAATTCGCGAGTCGATATGGAGCCATCGACGCAGGGGCAGGCATGGCATTTGACTTGGGGCCCCCGTTTGTCATGCTCAGAAAAAAAGCGCTGGCAAATGCCGCGACAATGATCTTCAGGGAGAGGCTCATGCTCACCAAAGCTGACGAATATCCAATACATCAGACACCGGAACCGATTGCCTATTCAGGTACCGACCGGAACTTCTATGACCGGTATTTCTTCAACGGTTACACAAAAGACGGGTCGCAGTTTTTTGCAGCGGCACTCGGCGTCTATCCGCATTTGAACGTGATGGATGCGTCCTTCTGTGTGGTGCATGAGGGCGTGCAGCATAATCTTCATGCCTCCCGCATTCTGCATTCGGAGCGCCTCAATACGAAAGTGGGGCCGATTGCGGTGGAGATTATTGAGCCACTGCAGTCTGTCCGTTTGATTGTTGATGAGAATGAGCATGGGATCAGCGCAGACCTAACCTTTCATGCGCGTGCGCAGCCAATCGAAGAGCCACGCTTTATCACGCGGAATGGCTCACGTGCGATGATGGATGTGACACGGATGACCCAGAACATCACGTGGGAAGGGTGGATTGAGGTCAATGGTGACCGGATTGACGTCACCCGCGATGCCTTTGTCGGCACACGTGACCGTTCCTGGGGCACGAGGCCCATCGGGGCAGCGGATGCCCAGCCGGTTGCACCTGCGCAGGAGCCGCAATTTTATTGGCTCTGGGCGCCGCTCAATTTTGACGATTGCATTTCGCTTTATCACCTCAACACCTATGCCAGTGGGGAGCCGTGGAATACAGGGGCTGTGATCTGTGGCTTGGGAGACGCAGAGCCAGAGCATACGCGGTCCTGCTGGTCCAATCTGGAGTTTCAATCGGGCACGCGTTTCGCAAAATCGGCGACCATTGAGATGGAAAACCATAGACGCGAAAAAACCTTCATTGAGCTCACACCGAAGTGGAATTTCTACATGACAGGCCTTGGCTATATGAACCCCACCTGGGGTCATGGCAGTCTGCATGGGGAGCTTGAAGTTGGCTATGACACCATCAAGACCGCTGACATCACGGACTCCATGCCGCCATATCTTCATATCCAGGCATTTGTCGAAGCGACGATGACCCTTCCAGACGGCGAGGTGAAGGAAGGGAGCGGCATCCTTGAGCAGCTGATCATGGGGCGTCATGAGCCTTCAGGCTTTACTGACCTCTTAGATATGGCACCCTGATCGATGGAAGAAATTGCAGAAAAAACCGCTGCCTATCTGGCGCACAAAAATCCGGACAGCAGTGACTTTGAGGTCACCGACCTGTCGCGCATTCATGGCGGGGCGAGTCGTGAGACTTATCGGTTTCGTGCGAGCTGGACAGAAGGGGGTGCACGTAAAGAGCGCGCCCTTATTCTTCGCCGAGATCCGGAAGCAAGTCTGATTGAGACAGAGCGGGATGTCGAGTTCAACGCCTACCGCGCATTTTACCCAACCGGTCTCCCGGTTCCGGAGCCTCTCTATTTAGAGACAGACGAGAAGTGGCTTGAGCGTCCCTTTTTTGTGATGGAGCAGGTTGAAAACTGTCAGGCTGCTTCGCCGTTTGGACCGGATCCATACGGGCCGTTGGCTGAGAAAATCGGGGAGCAATTCTGGCGGCACCTTGGCACGATTGCGGGTCAGGACCCTGCAGCGATTGGTTTTGCTGCAGCTGCGGACTATCCCGCGCCAGACACCTGCTGGAAAGCCGCGCTCGATTATTGGGAAGGGGAGATTGATGGGGACGCGCTCTGTCCTCAGCCGATTGCCAAAGGTGCAATCCGCTGGCTCCGGCGGAACCCACCACCGCCACCGAAAAGGATTTCCGTGGTGCATGGCGACTATCGCACCGGCAACTTCCTTTACGATGATGAAGGTGAGCTCAAGACAATTCTTGATTGGGAAATGTGCCATTTGGGCGATCCGCTAGAGGATATTGCCTGGGCGGCAGACCCGCTTTGGGCTTTCAACGATCCCCGTCCCGGCAGCATGATTGATCGTGACAAGGCGCTCTCCATCTGGTCGGAACATTCCGGGATTGAGATTGATCCTGTGGCACTGCGCTGGTGGGAAGTCTTCTCAGCGGTGAAGGGATTGGCGATCTGGATTTCAGCTGGCAAAGAATATGAAGAGGGCAACAATGTGGACCCGATCATGGCGTTTTCCAGTTGGTACTGCACGGACGTCCACAATCGCCAGCTGGTTGGGTGGATGCCTGACCTCATTAACGCGGAGAGCCGGTCATGAAGCCTGATGTTCAAACCGTGATGATGCGATCTTTTGAACGCATCCTGACTGACATTGCGCCGCACCTTTGCTCTGAATATGCGGTCGGCAGTTCTTCGGTGATTGGGTTGATGATGTTCCAAACAGCAACCGAGTTCGAGCGCGCGGCTGACATTCGCGTTCAGGAGAACGCGGCGATGCGGGGACTATTTGATGAGGCGGTTGGTATGTTACCAACGGGAGAATTGCGCACTCGTGTTGAGGAGGCTGCGTCCTCAAGTGATCCAAGTCTTAAGATCAGCGAGCTGGATCAGGCCAATGATGCTCTGTCTGCCCTTCTGATTGAGCTGCAAGCTCATGCGGAGACGATGGAGGGGACTGCGGCGCGGAAACTTGAAACAAAGATCTGGGATGAGCTTGCACGTGCGGCAACCGCGCGTCGTTTGCCGCATCCGATCACCGGATAAGTTTAGGCGTTTTTGAGGTAGGTTCGGATCATCGGGCTGACGTCAGGTGGGTCAATGTCGAGACCTTGAGAGAAGCGCGCAAGGATCTGGTCGAAACACGCAATCCGCGCTTCCTGCTTTGAGTTGGCATCAATGACGTGCCAGGGGGCGTGTTTGGGGGAACAGGTTTCGATCATTTCATTGTAGGCGCTTTTGTAGGAGTCCCACCTCGACCTGTTGCGGATGTCTTCTTCTGTCAGCTTCCAGCGCTTTGTCGGGGTTTCGAGGCGCGATTTCAGGCGATGGAGTTGGGTTTCCGGAGAGATGTCCATGAAGATTTTGACGATCCTGTAGCCTTCTTCTGCAAGCGACCATTCAAACTCGTTGATCTCTCGATAGGCCCGTCGCCACTCCGCTTCGCTCGCGAAGCCTTCCACCCGTTCGACCAGCACACGCCCATACCAGGACCGGTCGAAGATGCCTATATCGCCGCGCGATGGAATGCGGGTCCAGAAACGCTTTAACCAATGACCGTTTATTTCTGATTCCGTCGGTGCCGCGATAGACCAGACGTGGAGTGCTCGGGGGTCAAGGCACCAGGCAATACGGCGGATCGTGCTGCCTTTGCCGGCGGCGTCCCAGCCTTCAAAAACGATGATACCCCGCTCATTTTGTCGGAGCATGGCCTGTTGCACCAGATTGAGCTGCTCCTGCCGATCTTTTAAGTCTCTTTTGTAATCTGCGCGATCCATGGCTTCCCCTCCGTCATTTTTTTCGCCGCCGCACTTACGTCCCTTTGCGCGGGTCCTTCCATTGACAGAAGGCTGGTCTGATGCAGATGTTACTCCCAACAGACATTGAACCACAAAATACGATCAAGGGAGATTGCGATGCGTGCGATGCAAGTTGAGGGCGCTTTTGGCCTGGAAAATTTGAAGGCAGCGGATCTGGCAAAACCGGAGCCAGGCCCTGGACAGGTATTGGTGAAGCTCAACAATGCCTGCCTCAATTACCGTGATCTCGCCATCGTTTCTGGATTTGGCGGGAATTACCCATTGCCATTGGTGCCACTCTCTGATGGAGCTGGCGTCATTGAAGCGGTTGGAACAGGCGTCTCGCGCGTTGCAGTGGGGGACAGGGTATCGCCCCTCTTCTTTCAGGGGTGGATTGCTGGGGAGCCCACACAGGCTGCGCTCAGCAGTTCCGTCGGTGGTCCCATCAATGGCTGTGCAGAAGAATATATCTGTCTCTCCGAAGAAGGGGTGTCAAAGCTTCCCGATATGTTGAGTGATGCGGAAGCGGCTTGCCTGCCGTGCGCGGGGCTCACGGCATGGCGAGCGTTGGTTTCTGAAGGGCAGATTAAGGCGGGCAACACTGTGCTTCTTCAGGGCACAGGCGGTGTGTCGATTTTTGGGCTGCAGTTTGCAAAGGCGGCAGGTGCAGAAGTCATCATTACTTCTTCGTCGGATGAAAAGCTGGAGCGTGCCAAGGCACTCGGGGCGGACCACACGATCAACTACAAAACCACACCTGACTGGGCTGCTGCAGCACGCAAGATCACCGGCGGGCGCGGTGTCGACCATGTGGTTGAAGTTGGCGGCGCAGAAACCCTGCAGCAGTCGATGCAGGCGGCGCGGATTGGCGGACATATTGCTGTGATCGGACTTCTGTCCGGTCTGATGAAAGATGTGAATGTTGCCGCGATCTTTTCACAGAACCTGACCATCAAAGGCATCACTGTCGGTAACCGTGAGCAGTTTGACGATATGGTGCGCGGCATTGAGCGCAACAATATCAAGCCGGTGATTGATGCCCACTATGGGCTGGAGGAGCTTGGCACGGCGCTTGGGCATATGGCCGGCGCGTCCCACTTCGGCAAGATTGTGATCGATATTGCCTGACAAACCTATTCAGCTGGGGCGGTGGTGGCACCGCTTTGGCTGGGATAGGTCTCTTTCTCAAACATCGGCAGGATGATCTTGAGAAGAGGTGGAATGATGAGCAGCGTCAGCAGCGCTGAGAGCATCAAGCCACCGATCACAACGGTGCCAAGCCCCCGATAAAGCTCAGAGCCTGCGCCTGGAAAGAGCACAAGTGGTGCCATGCCAAAGATGCTGGTGAGCGTTGACATGAAGATAGGCCGGATGCGGTTCCGTACGGCACCGGAAATTGCTTCATCAAAGCTTTCGCCTTGTTCGCGCAATCCATAGAGGGACTGGTGCACGAGCAAGATAGCATTGTTCACCACAATGCCGATCAGGATCACAAAGCCCAGGAGGGTCAGCATATCGAGTGCCTGGAAAGTGAAAATATTGAGGAACACGAGACCTGCCACGCCGCCAGCAGTCGCCAAAGGAACAGAAAGCATGATGATCAGGGGATAGATAAAGCTCTCAAACAGCACAGCCATCACGAGGTACACGATGATGAGCGCGAGCAGGAGGTTCATCACCAGTTCGCCCCAGGCTTCCTCCAGCTTGTCTGCAGAGCCGCCGAGACCCATGCGGATCGTCTGCGGAATGCCTTCGGCCTCTAGATCCTCGATGACACCTTCCAAAATTGAAAGAGCCTCTTCCAGGGGCAACTCCGAGGCAGGCCGCACCTGCAAGGTGATGACCCGAAAGCGTTCGAGATGATGAATTTCCGACGGGCCAGCCGTGATTTCAATGTCCGCGAGAGAGCTTGCGGGCACGATCGTGCCAGAGCGCGTGACAACCGGTAGGTTGTTGATGCTCTGGGTCTCGTCTGCCTGCTCAAAATTGCCGTAGAGGGCCAGGTCCATGCGACGGCCTTCGACAGTGATCTCATCGACACGCAGACCATCATTGAACGCATCAAGCGTGATGCCAAGCTCCGCAGCAGAGAGACCATTGTCACCGAGCCGGACGCGATTGGGCGTGATGCGGACTTCTGGCGCGCCTAACTCTAGTGATGGCTGAGGCCGCATCTGGTGGCCCTCTGAGCGAGGGAGAAGGGCTTCAACCTTGTCAGCCGCGCGGCGCGCAGTGGCAACAATGTCATTCGTATCTGTTCCGGCGATCACGAAGTTCACCTGACGACCGCCGCCAACGCCTCTGCCAAAGAGCGAACGCTGGGCGAAGAAACCGAACGTGCCTGGTTCCCGTAGTACTGGTTCGCTGAGCAAGGGTATGAGTTCACCTGCACGCTCCACATTTTCAGGATAAGCGCCGACGAAGGCAAAGTTGGTTGAGGCAAAGAAGAAAAAGTTCCGCATCCACGGGCGATCATCAAGATCTCGGTCTGCTGGCGCTGTCGGCGCCCAATTTTCGCGATTGGCGTCTTCTACACGCCCCGCGATTTGAAGCGCAGTTTCCAGATTATAGCCGGGAGGCGGGCTGATATAGCCAAAGACAAAGGCCTGATTGCCGTCTGGCAGATAGTCGAGTTTCGGCAGGAAGAGCAGGGTGCCGAGCGCAGCGACGCCGCAAATGATGGCAACAGTCCCGCCAGCGCGCTTGATGGATGCAATCATCCAGGTCACGGCCTCGAGAACCTTCGTGACAAATTGAGACGCAAGATGATCGACTCGAGGGAGCGTGAAGAGTGCGTCATCGTCCCCATCGCGGGGGAGCAGTTGGGCGGCGAGTGCTGGGATGACGGTGACGGCGACCAGCAGAGATAGGGAAACAGCCACCGAGATTGCGACCGCAATGTCCCGGAAGAGCTGTCCAACTTCGGCTTGCATCAGGAGGATAGGGGCGAACACGGCGACGGTTGTTGTGGCCGAGACGAGGACCGCACTCCAAACCTGTTTGGTGCCTTCATAGGCAGCGGTTTTGCGGTCATGGCCTTCCGATTTCAGTCGGAAGATGTTTTCCAGCACGACGATTGCGGCGTCGACCACCAGGCCGACTGCAAACGCAATTCCTGCCAGTGAAATGACATTGATGGATTGCCCCAGCGCCGCCATAGCGACAAAGGACCCGACAATCGATACAGGGATCGATAGAGCCACGACGAGCGTTGCCCGCCAGGACCTTAGAAACAGGATGAGAACAATGACCGCCAACGATCCGCCCACGAAGATGTTCTGCTGAACAAGGCTGATAGCGGATTCAATGTAGACAGTCTCATCGTAAGACTGCACGGCCTGAAGGCCTGCATTGGGAAGCTCATATTCATTGAGTTCTCGAAGGGCCTCTCGAATGCCTTCCATGGTCTCTATGACATTGGCGCCAGCTTCGCGCACGGCATTGACGGACATGGCGTCTGTGCCAAGACTGCGGAATTGCCCTGTACGTTGTTTGAAGCCGAACTCAACGCTTGCAATGTCTCCGACCACGACTCGTCCTATGCGGCCAGAGGTCTCATCCTGCGTGGTGCGGAGGACGACATTGCGGACCTGGTCGACGGATTTCAGCTCGCCTTCCGTCCGCACGATGTAGGCGCGTTTGCCTTCCTCAACTTCGCCTGCTGAAATGGACGCGTTAGCGGCTCGCAAGCGTTGCAACACGTCCGGGACAGTAAGGCCATATCTTGCCAGACGGTCGGGGTGGATCACGACCTGAAGCTCGCGCTCTGTCCCGCCAAAGAGGTTTGAGCGGCTAACGCCTGGGACACGCTCTAAGCGTTCCTGAATCACGTCTTCGACGAAATCCCCATAGGAATTCATTGGTCGCTCATTGCCGGGGAGGCGCGTGAGTACAATCCAGGTGATGGGATTGTCTTCGCTCCCCGCAGAGCGCAGAACCGGTTCGCGGGCTTCATCCGGGTAGTCGCCTATCTGATCCAGCCTATTGGAGACCAGAAGCATGGCGCGGTTCATGTCAGTGCCCAGCGCATATTCCAGAAAGACCTCACCGCGGCCTGGGCGGGAACGGCTGGTCATCTGGGTGACGCCTTCAAGGCCCTTTAGATTGTCTTCCTGTCGATTGACAATCTCGCGCTCGATTTCAACAGGAGACGCCCCTTGCCAATTTGTTGAAATGGTCAGGAGCGGTTTGCGGACGTCTGGTATCAGCTGAATGGGAATGGCTCGGAGTGCTACAAATCCGAAAACAACGAGAATAATCACGCCCGCCAGAATGGCTGTGGGCCGTTCAATGGAAAGACGGATCAAATTCATCTGGCTCAGGCTCCTTCGTCAACACGGACGGTTTGGCCTGAACGAAGCCGTTCATTGCCACGAACTGCTACGCTGTCACCCACAGAGAGGCCATCAATGACGACGAAGCGGCCACCGACTGGTTCACCCAATTGAACGGACCGCATCTCTGCTGTGTTATTTGTGACAATGAAGACAATGGTCTCGCCCTGCCGGTTGACGATCGCGTCTTTGTGAACCGTCACCACATTTCGTGGATCACCAACCGGGATGTGAACAATTGCGGTCTGGTTTGGGGTGAAGAAGGTTCCAGCGTCCCCCTCGAGTGTGAAACGAACCGCCCGTGTCCGGGTGAGGGGATTTTCGACGGGGACCAGAGCGCGTACGCTGGCAGGTGCTTCAACGCCGGCTATTTCCACGGTCACCTTGCGACCTGGGCGCAGCCCTGCCATGCGGTCTGAGGGAATATCCGCTTCAGCTTCCAGTGATTGATCATTGACGAGGCTCACGACCGGTGCGCCAAGGGGCACATAAGCGCCGGCCTCGGTCTGTCGCAGCGTTACCGTTCCTGCATAGGGTGCACGAATGCTCGCATAGTCGAGATTGAGGCGCGCGATTTCTAGATCGGCCTTCGCTTCAGTAACCCGACTTTCCAATGTGGTCACTTCCAGCTTCTTGTCTTCATACTGACCTTGCTGGAAGGCGGCTGAGTTTCTGAGGCGCCGTAACCTCTCTGACTCATTTTTGCGGATTGCGAGTTCAGCTTCTGCGCGCTGGAGCGCGGCTTCCATGCGACGTACCTCTACTTCCAGACTGTCGGAGATGAGCTCCGCCATCAGGTCGCCTTCCTCCACATGATCTCCTATGTGAACGTGCATCTTTGCGACTGCGCCAGCGATCCGAGCTGCAACAACACCTGACTGCCGAGACACGAGGCGTCCAATTACAGGGGCCGTCTGGCCAAACGGTTCGATGATCACGGCGTCGATTTGGACAAGCGACGCCGGTGGCCCGCCTGGCTCATCTTCAGCCAGTGCCATATTGGGCAAACTAAAAGCAACGGCTGCTACCAACGCAGCCGCTGTGGAAATCACACGGAGTTTCATCGCCTGGATCAATTTTGTTGTTCGTCGTTGGGCCTGAGTTTAAGCGGGGAACCCAATGCATACGAGGATAAAGTGATCAATTCGTCGTGCAGCGGCGCAAATGTCGCGTTTAACCCCAGACGTTCCCATCGTAAGGCTGCATTTCACTCTCCCTAAAGGAGATTCCAGGATCGCGGTCCTCTTTCAAAAGGAGGGGGCCGTCCAAATCGACTAGGTCTTTGGGTTGGGCAACCAGCATAGCCGGAGCCATACCGAGAGACGTTCCCACCATGCAGCCCACCATTATGTTAAAGCCAATGTCGCGCGCTGCGCGTGCGGTGGCGATTGCTTCTGTCAGGCCTCCGGTTTTGTCGAGCTTGATATTGACGGCGTCATAGAGCCCAACAAGGGGTGCAAGTGAGGCAATGCCATGACAGGATTCGTCTGCGCAGAGAGGGACCGGGCTGTCATAGGATCGCAATAGCTCATCATCTCCTGCAGGCAATGGCTGTTCGATCAGGGAGACACCATGCCTTGCCATCGTCTCCACATTGTTGAGGAGGTTATCGGGCGTCCATCCCTCATTTGCGTCGATGATCAGTTTTGCCTCTGGTGCCGCACCACGAACAGCCGCGATGCGTTCTTCGTCCCCCTCGCCACCCAATTTGATTTTGAGGAGCGGGCGCGCTGCAGCTGCGGTCGCAGCGGCGGCCATTTGATCCGGACCGTCGAGACTAAGAGAGAAAGCAGTTGTGAGTGGCACCGGTGTCACCCCGATCAGGTCTGCCACCCGCTTGCCTGACCGTTTGGCCTCAAGGTCCCAGAACGCACAGTCGATTGCGTTGCGTGCGGCGCCTGGGGGCAAGGAGAGTTGAAGCTCGGTCCGACTCAATCCCTTTTCGATGGCGGGTGAAAGACTGTTGATTGTCGCCACAACACCTTCCAGGGTTTCTCCATAGCGGGCATAGGGGACGCATTCGCCGCGTCCGATCTTGTTACCATCTTGCAAGGTTGCGACGACGACCCGGGCATCCGTTTTTGTGCCACGGGAAATGTTGAACGCTGCGGCCAGCGGCCAGGTTTCAATGCTGCAAGTCAGACGTGTCATGGGGCGGGATCATGGCGGCGCATTGACGCGCCGCCAAGTGATTTGTTCAAGAAGCGTTAGAAACGGCCTGCATAGTAGGACCCGTTCCAGTTCGGGCCAGGCGACTCGTTCTCCATCTGTTTGATCCGCGCTTCATAGAAATCGTAAAGCGTGGAGATGGAACCGTTGAGGCCACGGCAATGACCCAGTGCTTCACGGGCGGCGTCCCATCGCTGGTTCCGATAGGCATCGAAGAGCTTGCGGTGACCGTCCTCCAGCGCTCTGAATTTCGGGCTCGCCCGCACGATGGAATCGCCGAGCAGGGCGTAAGCGCGCCAGCCGTCGGGATGGCGAGGTGTCGATACGAGATCCACCTCAAGCAGGGCAAACTTGTCGCCGACAGCGTCTTTGAAACCATCGCCGACAATCACAGCGGGCCCATAATTGATTGCATGGTGGCGCAGATAGTGGGCGATGCTGACTGGTTCTCCCAGGACACCATAATCGTAGCTTTGGGTGGCGCCCATATTGCCAATGATTGCCGAGCCGGTTTCGACACCGATGCTGACTGAAAGGGGAATGTGGCTCAGATTGTGTCGTCTGGCATCTTCTTCCAAAAATTCGTTTAGCGTATCCAGCTGTTCGCGCATCAAAAGAGCGGCGTCACAGGCTTTCATAGCGTGATCTGGTTCACTCAAGGGCGCGTTCCACACAGCCATCATGGTGTCGCCGGTATATCTGTCGACCATGCCTTTGCGGTCATGCACGGTTTTCGTCAGTGGTGAGAAGAACCGATTCAGAATATCTGCGTAGGCCACAGGGTCTTCCAGGTACCGGTCGGCAATCACGTTGAAACCGCGCAAGCCAACAGCAAGAGATGTGACTGTGCGTTGCTCCCCGTGTTCGGGGATCAGTTTTGGATTGCGGACGACCTTTGCAAGCGCTTTTGAGGAGAGGCGCCGGGTCATCTGGTTTTCTATGAAACGCGTCTCTGCTTCGATGCGGAACCGGTTCACCAAGGTGGTGGTGAAGAAAATGGCTGCGAGTGAGGTTGCAGGGAACATCGGATCCAGGAGCCACCCTTCGGTGTCGAACAGGTACCATGCGCCATAGCCTGCGGCGCCAAGACTCAGCACCATGAACATAAAGCCCCAGCCAGCTCGTTTGCGGATAACCAGGATCATCGTAATGAACCCAATAAGGGTCAGGAACGCGAGCTCGGCATTTTGCGCCCAGGCGGGACGGATGAGATATGCGTTCGAGGCTATCTGATCGATCGCTTCTGCGATGATGGCGCCGGAGGGAAGGGGACCGATGACCGTGTCATAGGTTCTTTCAGCCCCGTTCACGGAAAAGCCAATGACAGCGATCTTGCCATTAAGGTCGAAGGCTTCCGCGTCGCTCATGATACGCCAGGCTTCGTATGTGGATTGCTGAGGCACTGAACGGAAATAAAGGCGCAGAGATCCATCGGCCTGAGTTTGGACATTGTTGTCCGTGCCGATGATGGTTACTTCTGCAAGACCAGCAGGTTCACCGATCACGAAGGCCCCCTCGGGAATTGTGACCGTCGCTTGATATCCGTCGGCGGCCTGATGGACCCGCAATGCCTCCAGCGTGGAAGACGGGAAGAGTTTTCCGTCCAGATTTGTCAGCATTGGAATGCTGCGTACCCGATCTGATTGGCGCTGACTTGGCAATCCCGCCCCATTGCCGTCGGCATTTCGGGACAGACGGCCAAGGGTTGGAACCCAATTGTCATATCTTGGCGCATAGCGCAGCGGGTTGCCGCCTATATCTGCAATGTCGGTGACTTGAGATGGTGCGTTTTGTGCGACGCCCTTGCCTGGTGTCAGTGTGACCACAGACGATCCGGCTTTCAGGGCCTCAACCAGCAATATGTCGTGATCTGGAAGTTCGGCTAGCGCTGCCGCAAGGGCGGTCACATTCGCTTCTGGCGGAAGCGGAGACCAGACCTTGAGCGCCTCGCGGGGCGATGTCGTATCAGCCTCAGGTAGTGGCATGTCCAAGACGACTGTCTCTGCCCCGGCGTTGCGCGCAGCCTCCACCAGTTCTGCCAGGCGGGCTCTCGACCAGGGCCAATGTCCATAGCGGGCCGAGGAGGCCGGTCCGATGTCTACATAGACGCTTTTCTGCGCTTCAGATGGTCTTGGTTTGATCTGCTGATAGAGATCGAATGTCTGATTGGACAGGGCAGTCGCCAACCCGCGCGGGTCATAAAATGACAGACAAAGCGCGCCAATGAGCACAATGGCAGGCAGAAGAGCCGACAGGCGTCTGAAAATGGTCGTGGATTGCATTTACGCTAACTCTTTACCAACTGACTTATCCATGACCCCCGTCCCGTGAACCTTACACAGAAACGCCGAAACGTTTCAATTTGGAACGGTCGGAGATCGCTCTAGCAGTGTGTTGCAGGAAGTGTTCCAGACGAACTGCCCCATTTTTCCCACTTTTCCTTGCTTGTTTTGTGTCGTGGGCGCTTTACCATGCGACCCAACAGGATGGAGTCCCAGCAATCTGTGGGGCGGGTTTAGGTAAAATAGGGAGTGCGGTGATGAGCCGGATGGTGACGGGTTTGAAGATGTGGGTGGCCGCTTTGGCGCTGGTCTTTGCTGCTGGAACAGGTGCTTACGCTGAGCCGGAACGGGTTTTCGTCACGGTTGGGACCGGCGGCATTACCGGCGTTTACTATCCCACGGGTGGTGCGATCTGTCGTTTGGTCAATAAGGACCGCAAAACGCATGGCATTCGCTGCTCGGTAGAAAGCACTGGTGGATCACTCTTTAACATTAACGCCATTCGCGAGGGCGACCTGGAAATGGGTGTCGCTCAATCGGATTGGCAGTTCCATGCTTATAACGGTACGTCGAAGTTTGCTGAGACGGGTGCCTTCTCCGATCTGCGCTCCGTGTTTTCCCTGCACCCTGAACCCTTCACTGTGGTTGCCCGTGCAGATGCGGGAATCACCTCCTTTGAAGACCTTGAGGGAAAACGGGTCAATATTGGCAATCCTGGTTCTGGCCAGCGTGCCACAATGGAAGTTGTGATGGAGGCCCTTGGCTGGACGACCCGAAACTTTGCCCTGGCCTCTGAGCTTAAATCCGCTGAACAGTCACTCGCGCTTTGCGACAATAAGATTGACGCCATTGTCTTTACTGTCGGGCACCCAAGTGGCTCCATCCAGGAAGCTACCACCACCTGCGACACCGTGCTTGTGAATGTGAATGGTGAGGCTGTTGATAAGTTGATTAATGACAACAGTTTCTATGGCCCAGCCACCATTCCAGGCGGCATGTACAATGGAAACCCGGAAGATGTATCCACCTTTGGCGTGGCGGCAACTTTTGTAACATCCGTGACTGTGGACGACGAAATTGTCTACCAGCTTGTAAAAGCTGTCTTTGAAAACTTTGATGATTTCAAGAAGCTGCATCCAGCCTTTGCCGTTCTGACCAAAGAGGGCATGGTTCGCAATGCACTGTCGGCGCCGCTCCACCCTGGGGCTGAGCGGTACTATAAGGAAGCCGGGCTTCTTGAATAAGGATCGCAGGCGGGGAGATTTCCGTTGAGCGAACCGAACCCAAGCGTTGCTGAAGAGCTGGTCGCGGCTGAAACCGGCGCGCGCACTCATGACGGCACGACGGGAAAGGTGATTGCAGGCATTGCGATTGCCTGGTCCCTTTTTCAGCTCTGGTACGCGTCACCACTTCCCTTTCTTGTCGCAAGATATATTCCTGTTCTGAACGACACAGAAGCGCGGGCGATCCATCTCGCGTTTGCCTTTCTTTTGGCCTTTGTGAGCTTCCCGGCCTTGAAGCGATCACCGCGAGACTGGGTGCCGCTTCAGGACTGGGTGCTTGGGATCGCGGGCGCTGTGTCTGCGGCCTACCTTTTTGTTTTCAATGATGCGCTCGCCTCGCGACCAGGTCTCCCTAATACGGCGGACCTTGTGACAGCAGGCATCGGTCTGGTGCTGTTGCTGGAAGCGACGCGGAGGACGCTTGGTCCGCCGCTGACCGTGATGGCGCTCATCTTTCTGTCCTATGTGTTTTTTGGGAACATGGCGCCGGACCTCATCGCCTGGAAGGGGGCTTCCTTCTCTCGTGCCATGAGCCATTTGTGGATTACGACCGAAGGCGTGTTTGGGATCGCTCTTGGAGTCTCCACGAGTTTCGTCTTCTTGTTTGTACTTTTCGGCTCCTTGCTCGACCGGGCGGGTGCTGGTCACTATTTTATTCAAGTGGCTTTCGCGCTCCTCGGTCATATGCGGGGCGGGCCTGCGAAAGCGGCCGTTCTCGCATCTGGCATGACGGGCTTGGTGTCTGGTTCGTCTATCGCGAACACAGTTACGACCGGCACTTTCACCATTCCACTGATGAAGCGGGTCGGCTTCTCAAGCGAAAAGGCCGGTGCTGTTGAGGTTGCTTCATCGGTCAACGGGCAGATCATGCCACCTGTTATGGGGGCGGCCGCGTTCCTCATGGTTGAGTATGTGGGAATCTCCTACCTGGAGGTCATCACCCATGCATTCTTGCCGGCTGTGATTTCCTACATTGCACTCATCTACATTGTGCACTTGGAGGCGTTGAAGGCTGGCATGGAAGGCTTGCCTCGATCGGGAACACCACCGACGGGCATTTCTCGGGTTCTGCGGGCTGGAGTATCAATCAGTTCATTCCTGATTGTGGCCGGCATCTGGTATTACGGCATCCTTGCAGCCCAGAGTCTGTTTGGCGCGGCGGCCTCTTACGTGCTCGCGTTAGGGTTTCTTCTTTTCTACGTGGTGACTCTTGGCTATGCCGCCCGGCACCCAGATTTGCCGCCCGAGGATCCTAACGCACCTATCATCGAAACGCCTCGCATTGCGGATATCGGGCGAACAGGACTTCATTTCATTCTCCCGATCGGGGTGTTGGTTTGGTGTTTGATGGTGGAGCGTTTGTCGCCGGGGCTTGCTGCATTCTGGGCGACGGTCGCAATTGGCTTCATCCTGATTACCCAGCGAGCCGTGCTCGGAGCTTTTCGGGGCCGCCGAGCATTTGTGCCCGATTTAAAGGCGGGTGTTGTTGATTTCGCGTCAGGGCTGGAGCTGGGCGCGAAGAATATGGTGGCGATTGCGATTGCGACCGCTGCTGCGGGCATCATTGTTGGTGCGGTGTCTCTCACCGGTGTGGGGCAGGTGCTGACGGAGCTCGTTGAGATCCTATCCGGCGGAAACCTTCTCGCCATGTTGGGTCTGGTCGCGATCCTCTCCATCGTACTGGGCATGGGGCTGCCGACAACCGCCAACTACATCGTCGTGTCTGCTCTGATGGCTGGCGTGGTTGTTGATCTTGGGGCGCAGAACGGGCTCGTTGTGCCGCTTATTGCTGTGCACCTGTTTGTTTTTTACTTTGGGATTATGGCCGATGTTACGCCGCCGGTCGGGCTTGCGTCATTTGCGGCTGCGGCAATTTCACGGGCCGACCCCATCAAGACAGGCATCGCGGCTTTTGCCTATTCGCTGCGGACTGTTGTTCTGCCGTTTCTCTTCATTTTCAATACGAAACTTCTGCTGATCGGGATCGAAGGGCCGATTGATCTGGCGTTGACGGTTCTAGGTGCGGTGACGGCGGTGCTGGTGTTCGCCGCCGCTACTCAGGGCTATTTCGTTGCGCGGAACAAGCTCTGGGAGTCAGCAGTATTGTTGCTGGTCGCGTTCACGCTCTTCCGACCGCAATATTGGGTCGACCAGATTGCGCCACCGTTTCAGACCGTCCCCTATACAGAGGCCGTGCCTCTTATCGAAGGCGCCGCCGCTGATGTTTCGCTGCGCCTCACAGCGACAGGCGAGACACTGGAGGGAGATATAGAGACCCGTACGGTGCTTCTACCGCTCGGTGAACAAGCGCCGGTGGATGTTCGCCTGGAACATGCAGGTCTTATTCTTCGGACGGAAGAGGGCAGCACCTTTGTCGATGATGTGGTATTTGGAGGTCCAGCAGGGGAAGCGGGCATCGATTTTGACTGGGAAGTCCTGTCGATCGAACTCCCTAATGATCAGCCAAATGCCTATTTCATGTATCTGCCAGCTGGGGCTCTGCTACTCGGCGTCTGGGTGATGCAGCGCCGCCGCAGGATAATGTCGGCTTAGCACAGGTACAAAAAAGGCAGCTCGATGATATTGAGCTGCCTTTTCATTAAGTGAATGTACCGCGAGATTATTCAGCTGCAGCTTCTTCTGCAGCCGGCGCTGCCCCGGTTTCCTGACGAAGATAAGCGATCAGGTTTACCCGATCCTTTTCTTTCCGCAGGCCAACAAAAGACATGTTGGTACCAGGCACATAGTCCCGTGGTTTGGTGAGGTATTCAGCCAGGTTCTCGTCGGTCCAGGTGCCGATTTCAGCGGCACGGGCCGTCATGCCGTCAGAGAAGTTGAAATCTGCCGCTGAGGCAACTGGGCGGTCAAACATGCCATAGAGGTTCGGGCCGATCTTGTTGCCTTCTCCGTCACCAAGGGTGTGGCAGGCAGCACATTTCTTAAACACTTTCGCGCCTTTGCCCAAATCTGGCTCGCTTGCATGAGCCGCCAGTGGCAGTGCGAGAGACAGGCCCAGAATGGAGAGACCTTTGACTAACTGGTTCATCACTTTCCTCGTTTCAGTGCGGCGCCAAATTTGAACGCCCGTACCCCTTGGTGGTCTTACAAACACATGTCATCTTACATGAATAACTAAGAGGTCAACCTAATCTCCCAAAAAGCTCAGGCAATGTGGCCGTATGACGCGGTTCTTGTGGTACAAGAAATCGAGGGAATTCGGTCAAAATAAGACCGTACCCCCGACAGGGGTTAGATCGGATAGGGGCAATCAAAGCGGTTATGAGCGCGACCACGACAGCGACATTGGAAACCGAGGAGGCAGAGGTTGGCTTCCTTGTGCGTGCCAAAGGTGCGTGGACAGTCCGGCTGGTCCGTGATCTTGATGGACCACTCAGAGAAATCAGCCCGAAGCGCGCCCGCGGCAGAGACGCCGTTATCGATCTCACGGGTCTGACGAGGCTTGATACGGCAGGTGCCTGGTTGCTTCATCGCACCAGCGAGCAGCTTAGGGTCGCGGGGCTCAGAGTTTCCTACCGCGGCGAAACAGCTGAAATCAGGACCCTATTGGATGTAGCTGAAGGGTACCGTTTTGGTTTCAACCTTCGCTTGCCGCGCCCTCCTGCCTATATCCAACTCGCTGACAGGGTGGGGGCAACGCTTATATCCGTTGCGAATGAAGTCCGCGGTTTGTTGGGCTTTTTTGGGCTTTTGCTGGAGGTTCTCTGGCGCACCATCAAGCATCCTAGTCGGTTGCGGGTTGTCCCTTTGGTTCATCACATGGAACGTGCTGGTCTTGATGCACTGCCCATCGTTTGTCTGATGACATTTCTGATTGGGGGCGTTCTTGCTCAGCAGGGTGCCGTCCAGCTCCAGAAGTTCGGAGCTGAAGTTTTCACGGTGAATATGGTCGCGATCACATTTTTGCGTGAGATCGGGATTCTCCTCACTGCTATTATTGTTGCGGGTCGCTCAGGAAGTGCGTTCACCGCGGAAATCGGCTCCATGAAGATGCGCGAAGAGGTGGACGCTATGCGAACCCTTGGCCTGGACCCAATGGACATGCTGGTGGTGCCCCGCGTTCTTGCCCTGGTCATCATGCTGCCGCTTCTCACCTTTGTTGCTGACATTATGGGCCTGGTTGGTGGTGCCTTAATGGTCTGGCAGATGTTGGACACGTCGCCGGGTGTTTTCATCGTGCGTTTGTCGGAGGCGGCAGACTTCTGGACTTTTGGCGTGGGCATTTTGAAAGCGCCGTTGATGGCACTGGTGATTGCAATGATCGGCTGCTATGCGGGCATGCGTGTCACAGGAAGCGCTGAATCCGTTGGCGTGCAAACAACGCGGTCTGTTGTGCAATCGATTTTCATGGTCATAGTGCTTGATGCACTTTTTGCCGTCTTCTTCACTGCGATAGGGATCTGATTGATGACAGATGATGACCCTATTATTAGGGTGAGAGGTTTGCGGAACCAGTTTGGCTCGCAGGTTGTCCATGACAATCTGGATCTTGATGTGAGGCGAGGCGAAGTCCTGGGGATTGTTGGCGGGTCAGGGACAGGCAAGTCCGTGCTGCTTCGTTCCATTGTTGGCCTGCAACGCCCAACAGCGGGCACGGTTACTGTGCTGGGCCGAACTATTTCCGAGATGGAAGAAGAAGAGCGCAAACGGCTGGAGCAACAATGGGGCATCTTGTTTCAAGATGGCGCGTTGTTTTCCGCTCTCACGGTGGCTGAAAATGTCCAGGTTCCCTATCGGGAACATCTTGGCCTTCCGCTGGATCTGATGGATGAGTTGGCGGCGCTGAAAATCACCATGGTGGGGCTGCCGTCGGATGCCTGTACCAAGTACCCGTCTGAACTTTCGGGCGGCATGAGGAAGCGGGCCGGGCTGGCGCGGGCCCTGGCGCTTGATCCCGATATTCTCTTTCTGGACGAGCCCACGGCGGGGCTGGATCCTATTGGGGCGGCCGCTTTTGACACGCTGATACGGGACCTTCAAAGGACACTTGGGTTGACGGTTTTCCTCGTCACGCACGATCTGGATACTCTGCACGCGACGTGTGATCGGATCGCGGTCCTCGCTGACAAGCGTGTTACGCTGCAGGGGACCATGGATGATATGCTGCGCAGCGATCATCCCTGGATCAAAGAATACTTTACAGGCCCTCGGGCGCGGGCGGCGCAGGCGTCGGCAACCGGGTAGGGATAGAGAAGCCACATGGAAATCAAATCCAACAATATCATGATTGGTGCCTTCGCACTGGCAACGATTGCAGCCCTGTTCCTGTTCGCGCTGTGGGTTGGCCGGGTGCAGCTTGATCGGACATATGCTTATTATGAGATTGTTTTCTCAGGATCTGTGTCTGGTCTGACGGAGTCGGGGGTCGTCCAATATAACGGGATCCCAGTTGGCCGTGTTGTTGACCTTCATCTGGCCGAAGACGACCCGAGCAAAGTGGTTGCCCTCGTTGAGTTGGACGCCCGAACACCTGTGAAAGAAGACACAGACGCCAAACTGGAGCTGTTTGGTTTGACTGGCGTGGCGCAGATCGAGTTGACGGGCGGGACGTCTACGGCGCCGCCGCTGATGCCGCAGGCTGGGGAATCTTATCCGACAATTATCGCGGCGCCGTCTGCCTTTCAGGAACTCTTCATGAGTGCGCCAGATGCCATCGAAAATGCCAACGCGCTTCTAAGAGACGTGCGACTTCTGGTTCGTGAAAACCAGAGCTCAATCAAAACCATCGTGTCCAATCTGGAAACACTCTCGGCGGAGCTGGCGGGTAGCTCTGGTGATATTTCTGGAACGTTGGAGAATATCAACACTATTACTTCAGACGTCGCAGCCGCGACCGGCAAACTTGAAAACCTGGCAGGTACAGCTGACCGGTTGATGGAAAATGATGTGACTGCATTGGTCCGGGAAGCAAAAGGCGCTGCGGCATCCTATGGGCGCGTCGCGGACGAGCTTGAGCTCGTACTATCGAGCAATCGCAGTTCTATCAATAGTTTCGCGCGAGATGGATTGGGTCAGTTGCCGCTTCTAATAGAAGAGGCTAGGGATATGGTTGCGGCTTTGGAGCGTTTTGTTTCCCGTGCCGAGGGCGACCCGGCAGGCTTCTTGCTCGGAAGCGATACACCAGAATATGAACCGGAATCAGGACGATAAAATGAAGAAGTCTCAAGTCAGGTTTACACGGTTTATGGGGATCGCGTTTGTTGCGGTTGCTCTTCAGGCCTGCGCGCTGGCTGCAGTGGGAACGAATGAGGCACCTGACATTTACGTTCTCACGGCTCCCTCGATTGATTTCGGGCAGAACCGGCCACAAGTATCGACACAGATTGTTGTTGATGCACCCGAAGCGCCAGCAGCTCTGAATTCGAACCGCATTGTTTTCCAACCGTCAGCTAATGAGATCCGATATTTCTCAGGGGCGCGATGGGCAGACCGGGTGCCTGACATGGTTCAGGTTCTTCTGGTTGACGCCATGGATCAGGGTGGGCGCTTTCAGGCAGTGGGTCCGCGCTCTGCGGGGATCCGATCTGATTATCTCCTGCAGGTCTCCATTTCGCGTTTCGGCGTAGAGAGTGAAGGGGCGGAGATGGATGATGTACGTGTTCAGATCAACTCAAAGTTGGTTCGTCGTTTCAGTGACACGGTGATCGCAAGCCGACGCTTTGAGAGCGTGAAAGAGTCTGAGAGTTCTCGAACCATCGATGTTGTGGGGGCATTTGACGACGCGAATTCTGAAGTGCTCTCAGCCATTGCGTTGTGGGCTTATGACGAAATTGTTTCTGCTGAGCGAGTTGACCCCGCCAGCTAGCCGGTTTCAGGACACTAAAGCGACTAGGACAGGCGTCCGGTCGCCTGCGCAAGCAGAAGATAGACTTTCCCGGTATCAGAGGTGAGGTAGGTGTCTGCGAGGATGCCTTCCCGGTCTCGCTCGGCTGCTTCTGTGAGTAGCTGCTCGAACTGCACCATGAATTTGTCCGCATTCTCACGAAACTCGCGTTCGGCGGTGTATTTTTGCGCTATCTGATCGTAAAGTTCTCGGCCCTGGAGGTTGTAGAGACGGCGCGCGAAGACATTTCGCTCTCCCGCCTGGTATCGGCGCCAAAGGTCCGCCGGGGGGCTTTGCTCAAGGGCCCGGTCAAGGTCAATTGCGATCGATTGCAGGCTCTCGATGATGTGTAACGACCTTCGATGAAGCTCGCCATCATTGGCCTGCTGGGTAGGGCGCTCAGCATGTCCGGCAGCGGCTAGCAGGTCTGAAATCCCCCAGGAGCCGTTTTCCGGGAGCCGCCCGGCGCTGCTTTGTGGTGGTGCTGGCCGGGTCGTGGCGACAGTTTGAGCAACAGCGCGCTGTGGCCCGCTGCGATCCAGGTTCCGGGCATGGCGCACGACGATTTCGGCAATTGAGGCAAGGGCAGACACTTGGTCCTCCAGGACCCGCTGAAGGGCTTGTGCACCGTCAGCGGCTTCTTCGGGCAGTTCTGCCATCCTCTTTTCAAGTTCTTCGCTTGCTGAGTGGAGCGCTCGCCCTGCCTCTTTGGCTGCGCCGCCAATGCCAAACATGGCTGCGCCTAAGCGCTCGCCAGCGGCTTCTGCCTCTGTCGCAGATTTTTCCATTTCAGAGCGCAAATCCACTATGCGCTTATCAAGCTTCATGGCGGCGGCATTTGATCGTGCTGTGATCGCGTTTTCGATCTCTGAGGCAGCTTTTTCCAGAGACATCGAGGCAGCCTGTGCTGCTTCAGTTGTCTGTTTGGCGGCATTGCCAAAGGTTGCTGTCGCAGCTTCCAGACCGTCGCTGGCGCTGCGCGATGCATCGCCAACGGTGTTTGCGGCATCGTTCGCGGCGCGGGTAATGGCGCTCACTTCTCCTGCAAAGGTGGAGCCCAATTCCTTGGCGCGCGACGAGGCGGTTTCCATGGAATGAGTGAGTTCTCGGGAAAGACGGGCAACGGCTTCATCAATTTCAACCGTCCGTTCAGCCATTTGCCCAGATGTGTTCTCAATGAGCGTTCGATGCTTCTCGAAGGAGGCATCCAGACGGTTGCGCTCACTCTCAAGGGCCAGGGCAGCTTCGGCTATAGCGTCCCGCTGGGCTTCATAGCGTTCGCTAAGCCCATCAGCCTTTGAGAGAGCTGTCTGTGCAACCACTTCCAGGCGAGAGGATTGCCGGTCGAGCATGGATGTTGTGGCATCTGCGCCGCCAATTGCTGCCTCACTGGCGCGGGAAAGGGCTTCTGACTGATGGCGCAGCCTTTCGCTCGCCGCTTCCATTTTCTGTTCGGCAGATGCTGTGACACTGCGTACCGAGGCAACCTGGCCAGACAGGTTTCGCGTTACCGTGTCGGTTTCATTGCCCAATGACTGTGACAAGCCTTCCAGGGCTTGTTTGTGCTCGCCCAACATCTCCCGCAGCTTGGCGGCTCGAAGCTCCGCGCGCTCACTTCCTGCATCAATGTCGGTGAGCTGCTCCTGCAGCATGATGTTTAGGGCAGCTGCGCGGGCCAGAGAGTCATCTATGCCTTTGTTCACGGTATCAAGGTGAAGGGCTACCTGATTGCCAAGGCGGGCGACATCGCCGATCGCGGTTTCTTCCGGCTCTGTGAGGCGGAGCGCGGTCCGAGCAAGCGCGTCTGCCATCAAGCGCATTTCCTGACTGCGCCAGGCAATAAAGGCGACCAGCCAGATCAGCGTGAGCGGCGCGAGGGCCGCCGCCGCGAGGAGAGCGAGTTCTGCCCTCGGTGCTGTCGCCAATCCGTTCAGCCCGTAAAATCCGGCTACATAGGCGATCATGGAGCCGACCCAGAGGGCCGTTAGCGCACCTGCCATCGTCAAAATCGTCCGGCTCGGGCGCCGGGACATCAGGCGGTAGAGCTCCCCGGTTGCGGCGGAATCTTCATTCGCTGGCGCTGCCGACAGGCTGGGACCAGCCGCTGGTTCAGTTGCGACGGACAGAGAAGATGTTGGGCGATCTACTTGTTCCATAAGGATTTTTTCTCTTGGCCTCTGAGAAATTGAAGGGTGTTTGATTGGGCTGCCGGAGTCAAGCTGCAGAGTGTGTCCGCGCCCGTTGTGGATAGGGAATTGTCGCTAGAGCTTGCCGCATTTGACGCAAAGGTTCAGGATTTGCTCTCAAGCCGATTTGAGCGCAACGCGCACGGCACTCCGACGGGATCAAGTCTATGCCTGGCAGCGACGAGATGAAGACGGAAACTGAAGAGGTGGATGGTGCTGCCGCGCGGGCGGCTGACCGGCACGCCAAGCCTACCTGGGCCCAGATCCGGTATCTGATCCGCGGCTTGAAGGAGCCAGGCGGCAAGCTGCCGCTGTTTGATGATGAAGGCCAGGAAATCGACATTCGAACGATCCGTTCCTGCATTGCGCGCGGTTGGGCAGAACCCTGGTTTGCCAATCCGGTCAAACCCAACTGGCTTGTCTGCAAATTGACGCCTGCGGGGTACAAAATTCTCGGTGTGGAGAAGAGCCAGTAGCCTCCATTTGAGGACCGGTGGAGGACAGGTCGCCCAACGAAATGCCCCCGGCGAGGGGGCGCGCCGGGGGCTCTACGAGGGGTTCTTACGAGTCACGAGGCTCTTGCAACCTCACTTAAATGTTTACCAAATATTAACCATAAAGTCAAGGGAAAAGCTCCGCATCCTGATGATTCTAGACTTGAAGCTGTTAACATTTTCAAGACCAGCCATTGTTTTGCGCAGTTTTCCTAAGGTTTTCCCATTTTTTGATTTCGTTAATACTGTTAACGAAATTGCTGGTTTTCGGGAAGCCTGAGGGGGACGAAAAAGGCCTTCGGTAAGCTTTAGTGCCAATACTGGTGGCTCTTGTGTCGCGTTAGTTGGAGTTGCGTATGTCTGGGGGAATGGCGTTGCGGGCCGAAGTGCCTGCTTGTGTTGGGAGCAGACGAGAGAGTGCATTGATCGATCTGGTTCATCTTTCCAAATACACATTGGGCGAGCGGTCGCTTGAATGCGAGCTGCTGGGCCTTTTTCGGTGCCAGGCTGGCGTCTATGTGGAGCGGCTTGAAGCCTGCTCTTCGCCTAAAGAGTGGAAAGATGCCGCTCATAGTCTCAAGGGTTCTGCGCGCGGCGTCGGCGCCTGGGCGGTGGCTGACCATGCTGAGACAGCTGAACAATTGGCTGACCCATTTGGCGAAGCGCGCGAAGATGCACTGATGATGCTGCGGAACACGGTTGATGAGACCGTCGCTCACATTGAAGTTCTTCTGGCCGACTAATCTCTGAGCTGCTCTGCGACATAATCGCCGATGGCAAGTGATGAGGTGAGGCCCGGGCTTTCAATGCCGAACAGGTTCACGAGGCCGGGCAGGCCATGCTCCTTGGGGCCATCAATCCTGAAGTCATGGGCTGGTTCGCCAGGTGCCTGAAGTTTCGGCCTGATGCCCGCATAGCCCGGTTGCAGACTTCCCTCTTCCAGATCCGGCCAATAGTTCCTGATGGCGGCGTAGAAGCTGTCCCCCCGTGTCGGGTCGACGGCGTAGTCCGGCCCGTCCACCCATTCCACATCCGGCCCAAAACGCGCCTGACCGCCAAGGTCGAGGGTAAGGTGCACGCCAAGGCCCGCCTTTTCCGGCACGGGATAAATCAGTTTTGAGAAGGGGACGCGCCCAGCCAGCGTGAAATAGTTTCCCTTCGCGTAATAGGCTGTCGGTTGATGTTCCGGTTTGAGGCCTTTTGTATTGGACGCGAGACGCGGGGCGGAGAAACCCGCTGAATTGACCACTGTCTTTGCTTTGATCACCATCTCCGTATCGCCGGAGATTGTGAGGACAATGCCGTCGTCCTGCGCTTCCATGGCGTCAACGCTGCTGCCAAAGGCGATGGCGCCGCCGCGATCTTCCATATCGCCCTGATAAGCAAGCATGAGCCCGTGACTGTCCAGAATTCCGGTGGAGGGCGAGAGGAGGGCTGCTTCTGCTTGCAGGGCGGGTTCCATCTCTTGAAGACCTGCGCGCTCAACCAGGCGCAGATCATCCACCCCGTTTCGTTCTGCCCGTTGTTGGATGCTGGCAAGTTCTGCGACTTGGGGCCCATTGGTCGCGACGATCAGCTTGCCGCACTTTTTATGTTCGATGCCGCGTTCTTCCATGAAGGGGTAGAGGCGTTTGCGGCCTTCCACACAGAAGCGGGCCTTCAGACTGTCGGCAGTGTAATAAATGCCTGCATGGATCACTTCGGAATTATGGGAAGAGGTTTCGCTGCCAATGAGCTTGGCTTTCTCCAGCACCACCACCTCGCGGCCCAGCAGTGCCAAGGCCCTCGCCACGGCAAGCCCCACAACGCCCGCACCAATCACCACACAATCCAGCTGGTCCAAAATTCATCCTCATAGGTTCGGACATGTTTCCCATCTCAGGTGTGCCGAATTATGGCGCTTGCGTCTAGTTCGTTCTCAGCCTGTCTTGCGCGGGTGCCTGGGGCGAGATTATTGAGATCGCAAAAGCGAACGGCGTGAGTGCAGAACAGATTGAGAATGTTCTGATTTTGCTCGTGACATAAACCTCCTTAGATGAAATGTTTGTTTTCACAAGGGGGTGTTTGATGACTCACAAGTTTTTCCAGAGGGCGCTGATCGTTTCCTGCGCCTTTCTCATTGCTGGTTGCGGGACAACGCGTTGGAGTGGCAAACAGAACGTCCTTTTTTACGACCATGTCGGGCACGCGCCGGAAAATGTGGTGCGGCTATACATAGATAGGCAAGGGAGTTTGTATCCGCAGACGGGGTTTTCCGATAGCTACGCACCCTTCGACGATGTCGACGGCGATACGCTTCGTGCTGTAGTTCATCATGTTGCTGCTTCTGACGTTGAAAGAGAGTTCTGCGGTGGCTTGAGCGCTGATCCTGATTCAGATCTCAGGATTCTTTGCACGGAGAAGGCTGAGAATACGGACAAATCCTGGCGGCAGCGGCAGGAAGTTTTGTGGGATAGAGTTGGCGCGCGGATTCACAAAATGGCTAGCAAAGGAGAGGAAGACCGAACCCTTGTATTCCTGATTCATGGATTTAATGTCGCGAATGCGAGGCAACCTTATGAGATAGCCGAAGAGTTTCTTTCGGCAGCTGCGGGTAATGATGAAAATCTGCTGTTTGTTGAAATTCATTGGGATGGCTGGACATCTCCCTTGGGGTTGGGTGTGTGGGGAGAAGCGCAGACATCTGGTCCGCTTGTTGGTTTTGAGATGCGACAATTGTTTAGTGTGATCGCTAGTGCGTATGAGCAAGAAGGGCTTTCGCCCCCTAAGGTGCGCGTACTCACACATAGTTCCGGGGCCATCGTCGTTGGGTCTCTTTTTGGTAACCCAATTGCGGCACTCCCGAATCTGCGAAATACCAATCGAAACAGTGATTATGAGTTCTTTGCTGCAAACCTTTCCCCGCCTAGCGGCCGTTACAGGATTCCCGATTTTCCTGATATCCGAATAGGAATGTTAGCTGCAGCGACGCCAGCGTCGACGTTCGTGGGACGGATGCCACGGCACAATGTGGTTTCCTATCCTAGGGATGAAGGATTCCCAGATGCAGGAATTTTGTCTAAAAACACAACACTTCTCATCAGTATAAACGAGAAGGACTTTGCGCTTACAAAGGGCGGTGTCGGGGCAAACTCTGCCCAGACAGGTGCTACCGGTTTGGGAACAATTCCTGAATCATACTGCGAGGTTGAGCGGCGCTTGCAAGGGGGGCGAACGCCGAAGGTGCAAGCTTTTGGCTTCAACTTTAATCGTGCGGGCGGCACCTGGGATGAATATGAAGATATTCATGACTTTCCACTTTACCTGGCGCAGGCAAATGCAGGCGCAGACGGCTTTTCATTTCTGAAGTTTTTGATGGGGGCGGTATCGAATGAGACTGCTCGGCAGCATGCGATGGTTTGCCCTAGCTAGTTTCCGTTCAGCATGGTTTCAACGCTGCGACGCCCGTTCAACGGGCCCGTCATCTGTCAGGGTGACGTGGGTGAGGGTGGCCTCGTCATGGGCCATGCGCCAGGAGAGCATCTTCTGGGCGAACTCCAGCACCAGCGGCAGATAGTCCGGATCGGTCGCGCGGTTCACCAGTTCCTGCTGGTCTTTCTCCAGATCGAAAAAGAGCGGGGGCAGGTTCGTGAAGTGGACGTACTTATATTTCTCTGAGCGGATCACGTTCATGGTGCATTGATGCAGTGTGATGCCGAGTCTTTGTTCCGCCTTGTCGTCGGCGGGGTCGCGAAAATCAAATTCCCAATGGGCTTCTGTCCGCCAGTCGCGGGGCACGCTTCCACTTTCCAGCGCGGGAACCAAAGACCGCCCGTCACAATGGGGCGGCACGGGCGCGCCAATGCTGGAAAGCAGCGTCGGCATGATGTCCACATTTTCCGTGAAAGCATCAATGCGTGTGCCGCGTGTGTCATTTGCGCGCGGATCGCGAATGATGAGCGGGATATGATAAGAGCCGTCGAAATAGCCGGTCTTTCCGATCAGCCAATGGTCGCCCATCTGCTCCCCATGGTCTGAGGTGAAGATGATGAGCGTGTTCTCATACTGGTCACTCTCTTTGAGGAACGCGATCAGCCGCCCGATCTGATGGTCCACCTCGGTCATGAGGCCGTAATAGACCGCCTTCATGCGCCGCTGCTTCTTGTCATTGTCGGGTGCTAAGTAGTGGCGGTGCTCCAGCTGGTGTTCGAGCCAGGGATGGATGGCTCCTTCCTCTTCTGGCGTCGCCGCGCGGATGTAGCCAGGCAGGCTTTCCGGGTCATACATGCTGGCATAGGGCTCGCTCGCCACCCAGGGTGGGTGAGGGCGCAGGAGCGACAGATGCATGATGAACGGGTCTTCTGCCGCGTGCATATACTCCATGCAGCGATCCACCTGATAGGCGGTGTCATTGTCGTCTGCCGGATAGACGAGGGGCTTTGGTGTTGCGCGTCCATGTTCATAGTCCGGGCCTTCATCGCGCAGACCGAATGTCTGGCGCAGATCATCGGGCAGGGGATAGCCCTTGTCCTTCAGATAGTCCGCCCAGGGTCCGGGCCAGGTGCCCATCATGGCGATGGGACGAATGCCCGGCAGCGGGCCTTCGTAAGTGCGGAGCCAGGGGCTGTCATCCTGCAATTCGCGCGGGTCGTTTGCTGTGTCCGTATAGCCGATCAGCACCCGGTCATAGCCGACTTTCTCAGCTTCCAGCGCCCAATTGGTGTGGCGGGCATCGAGCGGCGTGCCATTGGTGCAGGCGCGGTGGTTCTGCAGGTAGAGCCCGGTGTGAAGGGACGCACGGCTCGGCGCGCAAGGGACCGCAGTGGCATAGTGCCTGGTGAACATCATGCCGTCTTGGGCGAGCGCATCCAGGTTCGGTGTCTTCACCACAGGATGGTCGAGGGCAGACAGGCAATCACCGCGCCATTGATCGGCGGTGATGAAAAGGACGTTCAGCGGCTTGGTCATTTTTACGTGCTTTGGTTAGCCAAGGGGGCGGGCGACGGGCATGCCTGCCTCAACCACGTCATCCTCTGTCATTCGAAAGAAGTGGCGGTATTTCGTGAAGGGGATGCGGGGAAAGGCGTGATGCACCCCGTGATAGTTCTGCTGCACATAGGCCCAGGTGACAATCGTGTCCAGCCAGCGGGGAAAGACAATGACGCGGGTATTCTCAAAGCGGGCGCGGGCTTTGTAGGGCACGTGGACGAGATAATCGAACAAGATACCCAACGTCATCATGGCAAACGTTGCAGGCACCAGAAATCCGAAGACGGCGAGTTTCCAGTCGACGAAGACCGCAATGAGCACGATGGCGCCAAGTGACAAGAACGTATCGCGGAGACCGATCCAATAGGCGCGGCGCATCTGCGGCTCGTCCCAATGCCTGTAGCAATAGAAGAAGTAGCCGTTGAAGAGCGTGCCGCTGCGCAGGCAGGTCATCAGGAAATTCGAGCCGTTTACCCAATGATCCGGGTCGTGCTCCGGGTCATTCGTGTTGCGATGGTGGGTCAGGTGGATGGTTTTGTGCATCTCATAGGAATGCACAAGGAAGAAGGAGGAGAGTGTGCCGACGCCCAAGTTGATCCAGGCGAGGTCTTTCCGCATCCCCGTGATGTTCTGATGCACCGCTTCATGAAGGGCGGTGTAGCTCAGATAAACGCTCAAATAGATGATGAGCGAGACCGCCCAGAGCGGGATTGCGTTCAGCGCCCCAGCCGTCAATGTGCCGACAATAATTGCTGCACAGCCCAGTGACAGGGCGATGGTCTGCCAGACAATGCCGTCCACCATTGCGTTGGCGTTCTGCGCCATGACCTCGCTGTGGGCTCTGTGTTCGGGAAGCATGGGATGCCTGCGTGGTTTTTGTTCAGGAAGCTTTGGTCACAAGTATGTCCGCTCTACGCAGCCAAATGCAAACGCGTGTCCGGATCAGCGAATTGTGATCTCTCGCCACTGGAGAAATGGTGCCTCTCCGCCTAGCCTACACCCAAAGGCTGGCGCGTTTTAAACGTCAGGATTTTGTTATGGCTTGTTCTGGGAGGAATTTATGACGCGATTGGCACCATTGGACCGGGCAGACCTGCCGGATCTGGAAGATCATATGGCATTGGCGGAGGCCTCCATGGGGTTTTTGCCCAATTCCCTTCTCATCATGGCGCGGCGTCCGGAACTGGTGAAAGCCTTTGTGGGCATGATGGCGCAGGTCAATCTGGGTGGGGCCCTGTCGCCTGGTCTCAGGCAGATGATTGCCTATATGGCGAGCCGATCCGCCGGGTGTCTTTATTGTCAGGCACATACGCATCATGGGGCTGAGAATGCGGACGATCTGGATGCGCAGAAGCTTGCGCAGATCTGGGATTATGAGACGTCTGATCTCTTTTCTGAGGCGGAGAGGGCGGCGCTCACGGTCGCGCAATTGTCTGCTCAGGTGCCAAACGGGGTTTCTGACGCGGATTTTGCGGCCCTCAAGCCCCATTTCGATGAGGACCAGATTGTCGATATTGTCGCGGTGATATCGGCTTTTGGCTTCCTCAATCGCTGGAATGATACGCTGGCGACCCCCTTGGAGGAGGTGCCCGTGGCTCATGCGAGCGATCATTTGGCCAAATCTGGCTGGACGACAGGCAAGCACGCGTGATATTTCCCGGCCTGCTGCTTATTCGGAGTGGCCGGTGGTGGGCTTTCAGCCAATTTGGACAATTCGCCACTTGAAAAATAATGACACAGGCGTCATTTTCTTGGCGCGGGCACGCTTAAGAGGCCCGGCGACGCTTAACAGGGAAAGATTCGACGGGAGCCATGGCGAAGATCACCTATATCGAACATGACGGGACGTCCCACACCATTGACTGTGAAAACGGTATGACGGTGATGGAAGGCGCGATCAAAAACTCTATTCCGGGCATTGATGCGGATTGCGGTGGGGCCTGCGCTTGCGCGACCTGCCACGTCTATGTCGACGATGCGTGGAAAGACAAGACCGGCTCTGCTGAGCAGATGGAAGAAGATATGCTCGATTTCGCCTTTGATGTGCGCGACGGCAGCCGTCTCTCCTGTCAGATCAAGGTTTCTGACGAGGTTGATGGCCTCGTGGTTCGGTTGCCTGAAAAGCAATTCTGAGCCAAAAACACGCTTAATACGGGGGTAACCCTGTTGAGACGCCTCTTTCCGCAGGAAAGGGGCGTTTTTTATGGTTAAGCCTTGGTTTCTAAAGGGGGCATTAACCATTTCAGCGACATTCTGAGGATCAATGCTTCGGGCTTGGTCTCATGGACCTCGACCCCTCTTTGGGAGCCTCAGAATATGGCACTGACGATTGATGGAATTGGCGAGACGCGCTGTACGGATCTGCATGGCACGGGTGACGTCTATGCGCAGGCGATCCGCAACTGTGCAGCGCGGATGGAAGGGGAAAACCCGCTAGCGGCCGCTGAAGCCCTTCAGGACGAACTCTCCCGACTCGACAAAGCCAGCAAACGCGGGGCGGTTGTTCCGCGTCACGTGCTGGTCATCGGCGGCGCAGGCTATGTGGGCTCTGTGATGGTGCGTGAGCTTTTGAAGCGCGGATACCAGACCCGGGTCCTCGACAATTTCCTCTATTCAAATTCGCTGTCTTTGGAAGGGCTTTATGACGAGCCAGGCTTCAGCCTGGTTATGGGAGACCTGCGGGACGAGGCGGTGCTTGATCGCGCGCTGGACGGTGTCACCGATGTGGTGCTTCTCGCTTCGCTTGTTGGCGACCCGATCTCCAAGAAATTCCCCGACCTCACACGCTCAGTCAATCAGGCCGGTTCAGAGACTGTCTTTAAAGCGCTTGAGGGGCGGGGCATTCACAAGTTTGTCTTTACGTCGACCTGCTCCAATTACGGTATGCGGGACAGCGATGAACCAGCGGATGAAACATCCGATCTCAAACCTCTCTCCATCTATGCTGAGACCAAAGTCGGGTTCGAGCAGTTCCTGCTGGAGCAGGGCAAAAAATCGGAAACTATCCCGACGGTTCTCCGTATCTCCACAGCATTCGGGCTCAGTCATCGCATGCGGTTTGACCTGACAGTGAATGAATTTACGGCTGCTCTCGCCAAAGGCGAAGCACTGGATGTCTATGACAAGGATACGTGGCGTCCTTACTGCCATGTACGGGACATTGCCGGTGCGGTCATCCGGGTGCTGGAAGCACCGGAAGAAAAGGTTCGCGGTGAGGTCTTCAATGTTGGTGCTGATGAAAACAATTACACCAAGGCGATGATCATCGATGAGATCCTCTCCCACATTGATGGCAAGGTCTCCTTTGTCGAGAAGGGCAGCGATCCGCGTAACTATCGCGTGTCCTTCGCCAAGATAAAAAATGAATTGGGATTTGAGCCGCGCCACTCTGTGAAAGCCTTTGTCCCTGAATTGATCGAGGCTGTTCGTTCAGGCCTCTACCTGCGTTCAGAAGAAATTCCGGGTTATTACGGGAACTATGATGTGCGCGAGGAAGCTGCCGCCTGAGGAGAATCCTATGGGACTTGCGACGCTCAATCAGCCGTGTGAACAGGTAGATCCGTCCCGCGTGGTGGCTGCTATTCGGTTGGCTATTGGTGTGTCAGAAGACCATGCGTTTCAGCCGCTTCATGTTCCGCATTTCGAAGGTGCGGAGTGGGACTATGTTAAAGACTGTCTCGACACAGGCTGGGTCTCCTCGGTTGGCTCCTATGTCGAAAAGTTTGAAGAAGAGGTCGCCGCTCATTCAGGCGTCGCCCATGGCGTTGCCGTCGTAAACGGCACGGCGGCGCTTCAAATTGCACTGCAAGTTGTCGGTGTTGGCCTTGGCGATGAAGTGTTGGTGCCGGCGCTTACTTTTGTTGCAACTCCTAACGCAGCCTCCTATCTCGGCGCGGTCCCTCATTTCGTGGATAGTGATCCCGCGACGCTGGGACTAGACCCCACCAAACTAGATGCCTACCTGGCAGAGATTGGAGAGCGATCGCTGGAAGGATTACGCAACCGACAGACGGGCCGTCGGTTTGGCGCCATCGTTCCCATGCACACTTATGGGCATGCGGTTGATATGGAGCCCCTGATTGCGGTTGCGGCCCGGTATGGAATTCCGATTGTTGAAGATGCAGCCGAGTCCCTCGGCAGTGTCTACAAAGGTGAAAAATGCGGCTCGCTTGGCCGTGTCGCAGCGATCAGCTTTAACGGCAACAAGATTATTACAACCGGTGGCGGCGGTGCGATTGTCACGGACGATGCAGACCTAGCAGCGCGCGCCAAGCATCTGACGACAACAGCGAAAGTCGCCCATCGGTGGGCCTTCGACCATGATGCCGTCGGATATAATTACCGTCTTCCAAATCTTAATGCGGCACTTGGCTGTGCGCAGCTTGAAAGCCTCTCATCCTATGTGGAGCGCAAGCGGTCTCTTGCCGAACGATATGTATCTGCTTTCGAGGTCGTTCAGGGTGTCAGTGTTTTCCGTGAGCGGTGTTTTGGTCGGGCAAATTATTGGTTGAACTGTCTTTTGCTTGATGAGCCGTCAATCGAAACACGTGATGCGGTGCTCGAGGCAACAAATGATTCAGGCCTGATGACGCGGCCCACCTGGACGCTGATGAGTGATCTGCCGATCTATGCCGGGGCGCCCGCCATGCCGCTTGATGGTGCCCGCAATATCGAAGCCCGCCTTATCAATGTTCCCTCAAGTGTACCGCTTGGAGAAAACCCATGTTGAATGCAGCGACGACGTTTCATGCACACGAGTTGGATTTTCGACCCTTCCGTCCTGGTGACGAGCAGGCCATTTTGGCCTTGTTCCAAGCGGCTTTCGGAAAACCCATGTCCAAGGATTATTGGAACTGGCGGTATCGTGACAATCCAATTGATGCGCCGATGATCGAGCTTGCCTGGGATGGCGACACGCTGGCAGCGCATTATGCTGTGTCGCCAATGCCGCTGATGATCGGTAGGGATGTCGGTAAAGCTGCGTTGTCCATGACAACGATGACGCATCCAGACTATCAGGGAATGGGTCTGTTTCCACAGTTGGCAGAGCGGTTGTATGACCGGCTTGCAAAGCAGGGATACCGGATGGTCTTCGGCTTTCCTAACAGCAATAGCCATCGTGGGTTTGTGCAGAATTTGGGGTGGGAGGATATGGCTCCGGTCCCGCAAATGTCTGCCTCTATAGACGACATGAAGTTCCCGGACACGCCGGGTCGGAGTTTTGCGCAGGTTGACCGTTTTAGCGATTGGCTTCCCAGCATTGCGCCCTCACCAGCCAAAGTCTCGCTTGGACGTGACATTGCTTACTATAACTGGCGCATGCTTGAAGATCCGGAAAATGACTATCGCATTGGCGTTGCCGGTGGCGCAGGTGGTTTGGGCCTTGCTGTCTTCAAACGCCATGAAGATGCCGTCGATATTGTTGAACTCGCGGCAACACCTGAGACAGTCGGTGCTCTCATCGGGAGTGTTGCTGCCATTGCCCAAAAGGACGGTGCGACGCGTCTCAATATGTGGCTGCCAGTGTTTGATCCGATGTTCCCAGCAGTCGAGAAAGTCGGTTTTAGACCAGGAGGTCCCGTCACCTATATGGGTGGACGGGTCTTTGGGTCCGGGGGTGATCTCCTGGACAGCCGCGCGTGGTCTGTCCGGATGGTGATGTCCGATGTCTTCTGACAGTCGGTGTGTGATGTTCGTTACCGGTTCAAGAGCCGAGTACGACATCCTTTACCCTGTGATCGAGGCTGTTTCTCGGTCAGAATCTTTGCGACCTGAAATTGTTGTCACCGGGAGCCATCTTGCGTCGGTATATGGCTTGACCGTCAAAGACGTGGAAGCTGATGGATATCCAGTCGTCGGGAAAATTGACAACCTTCTTGCATCTGACAGCGATGCTGCCCGCGCCAAGTCAGCCGCTATCCAATTGCAAGGACTTGTCGACGTCGTTGCATTTCGGCGACCAGATTTTCTGGTGGTCGTTGGCGATAGGGAAGAGGCAATTACGGTCGGCTTGACGGGCGGCTATCTTGACATTCCTGTCGTTCACATTGCCGGTGGCGATACGGCGGACGATTTCAATATCGACAATTCTGTCAGGCATGCGGTCACAAAGCTGGCGCACCTGCACATGACGGCGTCTGCTGAAAGTGCGGAGCGGGTTTTGCGTCTGGGAGAAGAGCCCTGGCGCGTTCACAATGTAGGCGCGCCTGGTCTTGATCGGCTTGTGGGTGAGCCTGAAATCGATTTGGCTTGTGTCTGGAAAATGATGAACGTGGCGCCTGTTGAGGGGCCTTTTCTCATCATGATCCAACATCCCTTACTGCCTGAAATGCATGACGCGGAACGGCAAATGAAGGCAACCCTTGATGCGGTTGTCGCATGCGGTTTGCCCACTTTTGTTTCCAGCCCGAACAGCGATCCCGGTAATCATGCGATGTCACGCCTCCTGTCTGACTACGCAAATCGTCATCCGAAGCTTGTTGCTTACAAAAACCTATCGCGGGCTGTGTTTGTGAACCTCATGCGTCATGCACATGCGCTGGTTGGTAATTCCAGTTGTGGGATTATTGAAGCGCCACTTCTAAAGCTGCCAGTGGTGAATGTGGGCAGCCGTCAAGTAGGTCGTGAACACGCCGGAAATGTCGAATTTGTTGACTACAACGCAACAGAGATTGAGGCAGCGTTGAAAAAGGCTGTGTTCGACCATCAGTACCGTGCGCAGGTGGAAGCAGCAAAAAACCCTTATGGGGATGGCACAGCGGGCAAGCAGATTTGCGATGTCCTTGTTCAAGAAACCGACCAGCGGCGGTTGGTTCAGAAACGAAATACGTTTTGAGGGGGAGGGAGCATGTCTGACATTCTGGTCGTTGCCCCTCATCCTGATGACGAGACCTTTGGGTGTGGGGGAGCTTTGTTGAAGGCCCGTCACGCTGGTGCCAAGCTACATTGGCTGATCCTGACGGAGATGACAGCATCTGCTGGCTATTCAGCGGAACGTATTGCCGCTCGCGAGAACGAGATTGGCGCCGTGTCAGAAGCCTTTGGCTTTCAATCAGTTCATCGTCTTGGATATGAGACGGCGGCACTTGATGTTGCGCCAATCGGCGCGATCGTGAAGAAGATCGCCGTCATCTTTGCGCAGATCCATCCATCAGATGTCTATTTACCGTTCCCGGGGGATGCCCACACGGACCACAAAATTTCATTTGATGCGGCCCTGTCTTGCACCAAATGGTTTCGTGCACCGTATGTGCGGCGTGTTTTGGCATACGAAACGCTTTCGGAAACGGACATTGTGAGGCGGCCTGGCGGTCTGGATTTTATTCCCTCTCTGTATGAGAACATCACGGATTGGTCTGCGAAGAAGAGGTCCATCATTGAGCTCTATGGCGAGGAAGTGGGTGACGCACCGTTTCCACGGAGCCTGGAAATTGTAGATGCGAAAGAGAAGGTGCGTGGTGCGGAGGCGGGATATGTGGCTGCAGAAGCCTTCATGCTGCTCAAAGAGGTGCGACCATGAACCATGTCACGGTGATCGCTGAAGCCGGTGTCAATCACAATGGGTCGCTGGAACGTGCCATTGAGATGGTTGACGTGGCTGCCGACATTGGTGTGGATGTTGTGAAGTTTCAAACATTCAATGCGGAAGCGCTGGTGACGCGGAGCGCCCCGAAAGCTGACTATCAGAAAGAAACGACTGAAGAGAGTGAAACGCAGTTGGACATGCTGCGCGCGCTAGAGCTTGACGTGCACGCCCACCGGACACTCATTCAACGATGTGCCGAAAAGGGCGTGCAGTTTCTCTCGACTCCCTTTGATCTGGGGAGCCTGGACCTTCTTGCCAATGAGCTTAACGTTGCAACGCTGAAAGTGGGTTCGGGGGAACTTACCAACGCACCGCTGCTGCACGCTTGTGCGACAGCAGGGCGCGACCTCATCCTCTCGACAGGTATGGCGACGCTGGATGAAGTGCAGACCATGCTTGGCGTCGTGGCGCACGGATTTCTTGGTGAGAGTTCGCCTAGCGAAAAGGCATTCAAAGAAGCGTTTGAGAGCGGAGCGGGAAAAGCTGTCCTCAAATCCCGGGTGAAGCTTTTGCATTGCACGAGTTCTTATCCAACACCGGATGGTGACGTAAATCTCAGAGCGATTGAGACGCTTCGCGCGAAGTTTGACCTACCTGTTGGATTTTCAGATCACAGCGACGGCATTGTCCACGCCATCGCTTCGGTGGCTATGGGTGCCTGTATCATCGAAAAGCATTATACGCTCGATAAAGACCTACCCGGTCCCGACCATAAGGCTTCTGCAACAGCTGAGGAGTTGAGTGATCTTGTTGACGGGATCAGACGCGTGTCTGCGGGGCTTGGCGATGGATGCAAGGAGCCGCAGCCTGCCGAAATCAGCAATATGGCGATTGGGCGGAAGTCCCTGGTCGCCTCAACCCCTATCAATGCAGGGGACGTTTTTACGACCGAAAATCTCACCGTCAAACGACCGGGTACTGGCATGCGCCCTGAGCTCTATTGGTCGCTTCTTGGAACCCACGCCGCACGCGCGTATGCGCCTGATGACATGATTACCCAATAGGAGGCCGCATGGCTCATTGGAAAAAGGCAGTTCTCGACCCGAGCGCCACTCTAGGAGAGGCGATCAGGAATCTTGACGAAAGTGCGCTGCAAATTGCATTGGTTGTTGATCCGGACGGGAGGTTGTTGGGGACCATCACAGACGGCGATGTACGCCGCGCGATCCTTCGCAGCGAAACCCTTGATGCGCCGGTTGGGAATGTGATGAAGGCAAACCCCATCACCGCAGGCCCGGACATTGACCGGAAAACGGTGATGCGCTGGATGCGGGAATATCAGATTGCACAGGTGCCGATTGTCGATGCCGAGGGTGTGCTGACTGGTCTTGAGACATTGAGCCGCATTGTTCAGGACGATCGAAGTGATAATTGGGTTGTGATTATGGCCGGTGGCCTGGGCACGCGCCTTCGGCCTCTTACGGAGAACCTTCCCAAGCCGCTGATCCCCGTGGGCGGGAAGCCTGTGCTTGAGAGCATTATTGAACGGTTGGCGGAGCAGGGGTTCAAACGCATTTTTCTTTCGGTCAACTACCAGGCGGAAAAGGTGGAGGCCTATTTTGGTGATGGGCATGAGTGGGGGGTCGACATCTCCTATTTGGAAGAAAGCAAGCGGCTGGGCACGGCCGGCGCTTTGACGCTCCTGCCAGAAACACCGAGCGCACCGTTCCTTGTCATGAATGCCGACCTTGTAACGGCGATCAATTTCCGTCGGCTTCTTGATTTTCATGTGGATCAGGTAGCTGATGCGACCATGGGGGTCCGGGAGTATCGCTTCCAGGTCCCGTATGGTGTGATTGAGATGAGTGGCAACCAGATCACAGAGATCAATGAGAAGCCAACTCAGAACTATTTTGTGAATGGCGGTGTCTATGCGCTGTCACCGGCTATTTTACATCATGTCCCCGACGGTGAGATGTATGACATGCCGACATTGTTCGATCAGGTGATCTCTGAGGGTGGGCTTGCGAGCGCCTTTCCGATCCATGAATACTGGATCGATATCGGCCAATTGGATGACCTGCAGCAGGCACAGGAAGAATTTGGCAAAGTCTTTGGTGCGAAAGAGCCGGTGTGACTAGGCTTTGCACCATACTCGCCCGAGGTGGATCTAAAGGCGTGCCGGGCAAGAATGTCCGTCCGCTTCTGGGTAAACCCTTGATCGTTCACTCCATTGAGCAGGCACAAGCGAGCAAGCTTTTCGAGCACATTGCCGTATCCAGCGACGATCAGGCGATTTTGGACACGGCGAGGGCTGCCGGGGTCCAGCACCTTGTTCAGCGTCCACCGGAACTTGCGACGGATAGCGCGGCTAAGCTTCCTGCAATTCGCCATTGCGTTGAGACGGTTGAGAAAGACATTGGAGAGTTGTTCGATGTCGTCGCGGATTTGCAACCAACGTCACCGTTGCGCCTGCCGAGCGATATTGTCGGGGCGGTTGCACTTCTTGATGATGGCGATGTGGATAATGTCATCACGGGGTCGCCGGCCAAGTGTTCTCCCTATTTCAATTTGGTCGAAGAACGCCCAGACGGGTCCGTTGGCCTGTCAAAGCCAACCGATCCTCCCATCGTTCGGCGTCAGGATGCGCCGCGGACATTTGATATGAACGGATCAATATATGTGTGGCGGCGCGCCACACTGATGAGTGACGTTGGATTGTTCCTCGAGAAAACACATCTCTTTGAGATGCCAGAGGAACGGTCCGCCGACATTGATACAGAACTCGATTTTCAGTTTGTTGAGTTTTTGGCGGAACGTTCGGCCGCGCACTGAGTGGTCTACGAGGCCTTATTGAGCTCATCGAAGACACCGAATTCATGTTCGATGCTTTTTTCAATGAGAAGCCTCCAGACGGGCTCGGCAATCGCAGGGGAGAGGCCGGTCTTTTCTGATTCGCGCAAAACGTTGGCGACTACCTGTTCAATGCGGTCTTCATCCCGCACCAAATCGCGACTTGCCTTAATGCGCCCAGCCTCGTTCATCATCGCTTGCCGCTCTGTCAGAAGGGCAACGAGTTCACGGTCGAGGCGGTCGACCTCCCGGCGGACATCGGCCATCGTCTCGCACTTGGTCATGAATTACTCCGAAAAGGGGGGCGGAGGATCGATAGCATCGACCACCCGATTTCTGCGCCTAACATAAGCATTACTGTCGGTTTGTCACGAGGGCAGAGCGTCGCATTCGGCCCTAAAACCCATCACAGAAGTGTTATTTAATAATTTTCACACTTGAATTTGTCTTTTGGATGATTATTACATTCTCATAACGTTCTTTACGTGGGCGCAGTAGCTTGCTATTGGCTCGCCCACTTGTTTTTTTGCGGACCTTTTGAAAGGACTGGACTGATATGAGCCAGGACACGATTACGACTGATGTGGTCATTATTGGCGCGGGCCCTTGTGGGCTTTTCGCGATCTTTGAACTGGGCCTTCTGGACCTGAAGGCTCATGTGATCGACATTCTTGATCGTCCTGGTGGGCAGTGCGCGGAGCTTTATCCTGAAAAGCCGATCTATGATATTCCTGGTCTCCCTATCGTGTCAGGGCAGGAGCTCACAGATAATCTGTTGGAGCAGGCCAAACCTTTCGGTCCTGAGTATCACTATAATGAGATGGTTGAGCAGGTTCAGAAGCTCGACAATGGTCACTGGCAGGTCAAAACCGACGGTGGTCTGACATTCGAAGCCCCTGTTATTGTGATCGCAGCGGGCGGCGGTAGTTTCCAGCCCAAAAAGCCACCGATCCCGGGCATTGAAGCTTATGAAGGCACATCGGTCTTCTATTCTGTGAAGAAGATGGATGCGTTCAAAGGCAAGAACATTCTTGTTTCGGGCGGCGGCGACAGTGCGCTCGACTGGACGATTAATCTCCAGCCTATCGCTGATAGCATGCAGCTTATCCACCGCCGTGACGGTTTCCGTGCTGCCCCTGATTCTGTGAACAAAATGCACGCTCTTGTGGAAGAGAAAAAGATGATCTTTCACATGGGGCAGATCACTGAACTCCATGGTGACAATGGTCAGCTGGAAGGCGTTACTTACAAGTCGAAGGACGGTGAGCTGACGAAGATCGAATGCGACACGCTGTTGCCGTTCTTTGGTCTCACGATGAAACTTGGCCCAATTGCTGACTGGGGTCTTAATCTCGATGAGAACCTCATTCCAGTCGATACGGAGAAGTTTGCAACCAATGCAGACGGTATTTTTGCGATCGGGGATATCAATCACTACCCGGGTAAGCTGAAACTCATTCTTTCTGGCTTCCATGAAGCGGCTCTGATGGCTCAGGCAGCCAAACGGATCGTCGATCCTGACGCGAAAATTGTTTTCCAATACACAACCTCGTCGTCAAACCTTCAGAAGAAGCTCGGCGTCGCCTGAAACCTCTCTCGCTTAGTCCCCTGGAAGTGAGCCTGATTATGAAGATTGTCGTTTCAGATCGCGACGGCGTTGCGCACGAGCTCGACGCTGTTGAAGGATGGCGGGTGATGGAAATTGTCCGCGCCCATGGAGTGAAACTAGGTGCTGAGTGCGGTGGCTCCAGTGTTTGCGGTGAGTGCCGCGTACGCGTGGCCCCGGAGTGGCAGAGCAAGTTGCATGAACCGCGCGATGAAGAACTTGACCGGCTGGACGAGCATCTTGCAGGTGACGACGAACGTTTGTCTTGCCAGTTGATTTTCTCCGAAGAGCTTAATGGGCTGACATTGAGCTTGCCCGACGCGGCTTGAGCTTGCTGTAAAACGGTCTCCACGGCGACGTCGTTTTGTTTTGCGCTGTTCTCTGTTTCTCTCTGTGGTAGCTTGCGCTCTCTCAAACCAAGTTTGAGGGCGTGGGTTTTCGGGGGACGCAGATGAAAAAGACACTTTCAGTGATCGTGATCGGCATGATTATGTCGACGGCTGCAGTTGAAGCAGCGGAGCTTGTCGCTACGCGCATCACCGCAGAAAACGCCGCTCAATATGTTCAGGCTGGTCCTGATGCCGCAGGCGGCATTGGAGACTGGATCCTCAGCAACGGGTCAGTCTGCGCTGTGATTAGCGGTATCGCTCATGAGAGTGAACTGTCTGTACGCGGCGGCACGCTCATCGATCTTGGATATTGCGGCCGGGCCGATGACCATTATGTCGGCGCGCAGGACCTTATCGATAGTTCCCGAGCTACTCCGGTCAATATTGAGCGCGTTGATGCAAAGGTTGGTCCGGACTCTGCTGTCATTCGCAGTTTTGGCCGGCAAGGTGGGGTGATTGTCGAGACCAGTTACCGCCTCGATGCCAATGAACCCGACAAGCTCTTTATCACCAAGCATCTTACTCAACGCGATGGTGAGCCCAGTGTCGCGCTCTACACGAGTATCTTTTTCAACTATTATTCGCTTGTCCCCTTTGTTGCATCCACCGTTGATCCCAGCAGGTCGAACGGGTTTGTTCAGGAAAGCTTCGTGACACGAGGCCCGACTGAGATCGCTACATTTGCTCGAACCGCGGATCTGATTGTTGCGTTGAGCCCGACAGATGCGGATGCGCCGATCACGTATGGATGGCAGATGGTATCGGCGAAGCGTACGAATGCTGACGGGTCCGTTGTGGATCTTCCATTTTATGCGCTGGCGGATTTCTCGGCCTTGTCGTTTCTGGCGATCACCGAACCTTTCGTTACTGGCGATGGAGCAGACATTGGCCTTTTGCAGCTGCTTGAGGTGCCATTTACGGAGCTTGCGGCCGGTGATGAGATTAGCTTCGAGGAAGTATTGCATCTTGCGCCAGGGGCTAATGTGGCTGGGGTAACAGACCGTATCTATGGCGCTGCTGCGAAGGTTGAGGGGCAGATCTCTGAAGGAGGCGCGGTTGTTCATGTGGACTTGAATGACGGGACACCCTTTACTCAGACCAGCGCCGACGGCAGTGGCGGCTTTTCGGTGCGGCTGCCGACGGGCGCCTATGCATTGCGGATTGTCGCCGCGGGGGGCAGGGAACTGAGCGTACCTTTTCAGGTCGGGGAGTCAGATATGACTCTTGAGACAGTGGATTTGCATGCGCCGTCCCGCGTAGCCCTTCCGCAGGGATCCCCCATGCGGCTCACGTTCAAAGGACTTAATGGCACAGCTGATCCTCTCTTCGGTGGCAATCTCCTGGGCGCTGTCGAGTTGCGGGATGATAGTTCTTATCGTCTCGCGGGGGTCAATCAGATATTCCTGATGGGGACGGACAAAGACCCAACCTTTGCTCTGCTGCCGCCAGGCACATACAGGGTGTACGCTACGCGCGGTCCTGAATATTCCCTCGAGAAGGCAGAGGTTTCGGTGGTGGCTGGGAATGACACGGTTCTCAATATTGCTGAGCCGAGTCTTGTTGTTGAGACAGCAGGGTTTATTTCGGCAGATTTCCATGTTCACTCTGGACCCAGTTTTGACACGGTGATGCCGCGGGCAAAGCGGGTTGCGACCTATCTTGCTGAAGGGGCAGAGGTTCTCGTGGCGACTGAGCATGAAACGGTTTTTGATTTTCAACCGACGATTGACCGGCTTGGGGTCGGGGATGTTGTCGCGACCATTGCAGGTACAGAGATTACTGGAGAAGTCGGGAGCGACAGGACTCCCTATACTTTGGGCCATGCAAACGCGTTTCCTGTTGATGAGCAAGCTCTTGCGTTCAGACGCGGGGCATTTGCCAATGAAAACCGTCGCTGGCGAGAAGTGATTGCCGATCTTAAGGCGCGTCGCGCTGACTCTCTTATTCAACTCAATCATGCGCGCTGGGATGACCGGTTCGCGCCTGGGAGTCCCGCCTGGGAGGAAGATTGGTCTGGGGACCGGGCGGCATATTTCGACCATATGGGCGTTGGACGGTCCTACAATGCAGGTGAGCTATTGGGAAGCGACGGCAACCGTCGCCTCATTGATCCAGACCCGGTTACAGGAAAGCGTGATATCGACTTTGATGCTATGGAAGTGATGAATGGCATTTCTCGTGAGTCTGAAATAGCTCTTCGTCGTGACTGGCTCTCACTGGTTTCGCAGGGCGAGAAAATTGTCGCGACTGCCAATAGTGACTCTCATACCGCGTCCCAGCAGGTTGGGCTACCACGAAACATGATCGCGGTTGAGGAAGACACGATTGAAGCATTTGACGAGGCGGCTTTTGTGTCTGCTGTTCAACAGGGACGCGTCTATGGCACGACTGGACCGATGCTTGAAGTGACGCTCGGTGACAAGAGGCTTGGTGAGATGGTTGCTGGTGGAAGTGCGGAGCTTACTGTCAAAGTTTCCTCTGCACCCTGGATTGATGCCTCAACGCTGACGATCAGCGTCAATGGAAAAGCGCTTCGGGATTTCCCCGTTGAAAACGGTGAGATAGTCGCATTCAAACTCGGCTTTGAAAAAGACAGCTATGTTACTGTTGAGGTGGCGGGCGATCCTGGTGAGGACTACGCTGTGGTTTATCCAGAGTTCAAACCATATGCATTCACCAATCCGATCTATGTTGATGCAAACAGCGACGGTGTATGGACTGCGCCAGGGCTGGCAACGCAATAAGGTTGGGCTGTCGCGGTTGAGCTGGCAGGTAGGTGAGATGTGAGTACGACATCAGTCGAAATTTCAGGTGCAATCTATCATTTGGGTGCCAGCGGGGACGGTGCCGCAATGACAGACCGCGCTGTTGCTGCTGGTGTCGCTTTTCTTAAGCAGGCAGCGGCCCAAGCTGACGGCGATATGGACCTGGTTTCCCAGGGACATCTGGATGTCTTGCCTCGCAGTGAAGCAGCGCGTACTGCGTTGGAAGCCGCCCGCACTGCGGTTCATGCGGGACATCCTGATCACTCAGTTACAGCAGCGACGTATGCGGTCGCCGGCGCGTTGGCAGATCAAACTGTTCAGCATATGTGTGCTACCTCCCATTTGGAGTCGGCCTATGTTGTCAGCGGTGAATGCGGGGCTTTCTCCATTGACTTTGAGGCGGTGCTGGATGTGCCGTCTGATCTGCGCGGAGCTTTATGGCTCGAGATGATCCGAGGCTTGCGTCCGGGTGTCATTAAAGGGGGGATCGCTGTTGCCGGACCTCGGGTGCCCAATAGCGCCGATGGGGACGCAGACATTGTAGCGATTTATGCGCGTTCCGGAGCGGAAGCGGCGCTCAGCGCTATACTGATCGCCGACTCAATAGAACTTTCAGACAGGGCCAAAAGCCAGACAATTCCTGCTGCAGAGGATATTTGGGATGCGCTCTCCAAAGGGGTTCGGGTGCTTTCTCCTCTGAGGCAGGCCAATTTGGTTCGAACAGGCGTGCTGGCCCACCGTGGGCGTGGGCGTTGCATAGGGCAGATCGCCCAGGATCGTTTGCTTCGCTTTGGTGTGTCGGACTGGCGCTAAGACCCACTTTTGCGCTTATACTCCTTGCTATCAACATTGGGAGAGAGCGCATGGGCTTTTACGAAAAATACATTGTCCCTCGGGTCATCAACAGCAAGTTTGCTTGCGGAGCGAAACCTATTTCCTATCAACGGAAAAAGGTTGTGCCTATGGCGGAGGGCCGTGTCCTCGAAATCGGCATCGGAACCGGGCTTAACCTAGAGCATTATGATCCCTCCCGCGTTGAGCGGGTGATTGGTCTCGACCCCTCAGAGGAGAGCTGGAAGATTGCCGGTGCGCGGGCGAAGGGCCTGGGATTTGATGTCGAGTTTGTGGGCTTGCCGGGAGAGGAAATCCCACTGGATACCAATTCGGTTGATACGGTGATGGTGACTTATTCGCTCTGCACAATCCCTGATCCGCAGAAAGCGCTGGAAGGGATGAAGCGAGTTCTGCGACCAGGCGGCAATCTCATTTTCTGTGAACACGGGCTAGCGCCTGACGAAGATGTTCAGAAGTGGCAGGCCCGCGTCAACCCGCTCTGGAAACGGATCGCCGGAGGCTGCAATCTCAACCGGAACATTCCGAGTGTGTTGGAGCAGGGTGGGTTCAAGGTGAAGACCCTTGAGACTATGTATCTGCCGGATACGCCGCGTTTTGCCGGATTTAACTATTGGGGCACGGCACAAGAAGCCTGATCCGACATTCTTACAACTCAATTTTTTGGATGTTAAATGACTGATCTGTTTGAACCTTTGTCGTTCACGCGGGGCCCTGCCATGAAGAACCGTTTCATGCTGGCGCCGCTTACCAATACTCAAAGCCATGATGATGGGCGCCTGTCTGATGAGGAATTTCGCTGGCTTACCATGCGGGCCGAAGGCGGCTTTGGCTTGACCATGACTTGCGCAGCGCATGTGCAGGCTGTGGGGCAGGGATTTCCCGGTCAGCTCGGAGTTTTTTCCGACGATCATCTGGAGGGACTGGCGCGTTTGGCGTCAGCAATCAAAGCTCAGGGCAGCATTGCGGTGGTGCAGTTGCATCATGCGGGCATGCGGTCTCCAGAAGAGCTCATCGGCGAAAAGCCGCATTGCCCATCAGACAATGAAGAATTCGGAGCACGGGCTTTGTCGACCGCTGAGGTTGACCAGCTGATCGAAGATTTCATCGCCGCGGCAGAGCGGGCGGAGAAAGCGGGCTTTGATGGTGTCGAGCTCCATGGAGCGCATGGATACATCCTCTGCCAGTTTCTTAGCCCTGGGGTGAACCAGCGGGATGACAAATATGGTGGATCTCTCGAGAACCGGTCGCGCCCTTTGTTCGATATTATTGATGGCATTCGCGCCCGGTGTGGCGCGGACTTTCATCTCGGTGTCCGGCTTTCGCCGGAACGGTTTGATCTGAAGCTCGATGAGATTGTCGAAGTGGCGCAGCGCTTGATGCGCGAAGACAAGACCGATTATCTCGATATGTCGCTTTGGAATGTCTTCAAGGAACCGACCGATAAGGAGTTCAAGGGTAGGAAACTCATGGACTACTTCACAGAGTTGGATCGGGGCAATGTGAGGCTAGGCGTTGCCGGCAAGATAGCGCGCCCTGAAGACGCGCAGGCCTGCCTGGATCAGGGGTGTGACTTCGTTCTGCTCGGACGTGCCGCCATCCTGACCCACGACTTCCCGAACAAACTTGCCGCGGACGCTTCTTTTGAGCCGGTCAAAATCCCGGTTACGCCGGCCTATCTCAATGGCCAGGGGCTGAGCGACAAGTTCGTGGACTATATGGGCCAGTGGCCGGGATTTGTTGAGGGTTAGGGCTTGCCAGCAAACGCATAAAGTCCATATAAAGATATAAGCAAACCTTTATATGGATTTCTCATGGGTGACGTAACCAGCCATTATCGCGATCTGCTAGCGGCGGATTACCTGACTATGGTCGGAGACTTTGATGCCCGTGTTCGGGCAGACAAAGGCCTGTTCTGCGGGCTCGATCTTGAATGCGAGACGGGGCGGGCGCGGGCGTTGGATCTTGGATGTGGCCCTGGCATGCATTCGGTGGCACTCACAAAGATTGGCTACCAGGTCACGGCGATTGATCGCTCCGACGAGCTTCTCGATGAACTGAAACGCCGAACCGAAGGCTCCACCGTTCATGCCCTGCAGGGCGATATTACTAAGTTGCATGGGTTGGTGATGCCGGGCTTTGAGCTCGCTGTCTGCCTGGGGGACACGTTGCCCCATCTTTCGTCATTTGAGGACGTTGATCGCTTTCTTGGCGAGGTTCATGGCGTGCTTGGCGCCCGGGGTCAGCTCCTATTGGGGTTTCGGGATCTTACCCAGGTGCTGGAAGGGGTGGACCGGTTCGTTCCGGTTGCCCAAACGGAGGATCGGATCATGACCTGTTTTCTGGAGGACCTGGGCGACAGGGTGGAGGTTCATGACCTTATCCACCGGCGAGAAGCGGACGGCTGGGTGCTTCACAAAAGCTCTTATCCCAAGCTGCGGCTTGGGGAGCCAAATGTCCGGAACCGTCTGAAAGCGGCCGGTTTTGAGATTGTGCATTCGTCGGTAGATCAGGGACAGGTCAAGATGCTGGCGCGGAAGGTGGCTCTTTCTCCTTCTTGACTCTCATATAGTCAAGTGAGAACATATAGGGAACATTTGGCTATTGATATGCAATCCCTGAAGAAAATAGAACTGATGGCCGGTCTGCGAGCGCAGATTGCGGCGCTGGAAACGCCACCTTCTCAAGAGGAAGAAGGGCGGTTTCAGCTCGGCCTTGACGCTGTGGACAGGCGGCTACCGGGTGGTGGCCTTGCGCGCCGTGGCGTGCATGAGGTGCGGGCGGCGTCTTATGGAGATATGGGAGCGGCCATCGGGTTTGCAGCGGCTTTGGCGACGCGGGCGACTTTTGCGGGCGGTATGCCAAGTGGGAAGGACAGGTTGATTGCCTGGTGCCAGCAGAGCTGGGGCGCCTATGACATGGGCGCGCTTTATGGCCCGGGGCTCGCAGGATTTGGCATTGATCCGAGTCGTCTTCTGCTGGTGAACCCGGCGCGGGAGCCGGACATGTTATGGGCTTTAGAGGAATGTGTTCGCGCTGGTGTGTTTGCCGCGGTCGTTGGGGAAGTGCCGGCAACGTCCCGGCATTTTAATTTGCGAGCCAGCAGGCGGCTTCATCTGGCGGCAGAAGATGCGAGTACGCCTCTTATTCTGATGCGCGGATTTGGGGAGCTTACAAGCCCCAGTGCTGCACTGACGCGCTGGTGTGTGTCGGCGGTATCCACAGTGGAAGAGGGCAGTCTGCACGCGATTGACCGACCCGGCTGGCAGGTTGATCTGGAGAAGTGCAAAGGTGGGCGACCCTTCCTGTCAGCGCTTGCCTGGGACGCCTGTGCGGGCAGTTTTGTTTCCAGCGTGTCTGAAAAGCAGCGGGGAGGAGACAACCAGCCTGCTATTTCCTCGTCTCTTCCTCCGTCGGAAAAGATTTCTGTATACGGAACGTGATTTTATTTTCTAGATTTTCTTATTTAACTGTCACCCCGGACATGATCCGGGGTCCATGCTGAGCTGCGATGTTCTATGGATCCCGGGGCAAGCCCGGGATGACAGCTTAGAACTGGAGCAGATTCTCTGCTTGTTACATTTCCACTAGTGACCTGTCTGGTGGGGACTTACCAATACCGGTAAGGATATCTGTAGCGTGATCGATACCATGGCCAGAACGGGCCGCGGCGGGCATTGTTCAGCGCGCGTGTTTTTGCGTTTTCGCTCCGGATCTCGCGTAGGCGTAAGAGGCAATCAGCGAAGGCCTCTGTTTGAGGCTGAAAGCCGAGGGTCGTGCATTCCGCTTCGTCTGCGTTACGCTGAGCAGCGGCTTGGGTGGCGCGTTGCTCAGGTGTGGCGCAGGCGCTTAAGGCGAGGGCCCCGGCAATGCATAGAGTTATGGCAAGGGGTCGCATGGCTCACAATCCAATTCCGATGCCGACCCCTACACCGAAATTTGGATGGTTCGGGGCTTCCTGTGAGGCGCGGACTTCCTTCAGTTTCAGTCGGCAGTTTCCATAAGGCTCTGTTTCCGGTTCGAAGCCCAGTTCCCGGCAGTGTTGATCATCTATGCGATCAAGCCGCGCCTGTTCTCGGGCGCGGTCTTCCGCAGTGGAGCAGGCGGCGAGCAGTAAAGCAGAGATGCTGAGAGCGAAAACGGGTTTCAAACAGGTCATAGAGGCCTCCAAACAGAACACTTGTTAAGCATACGCGAAAACTGACTCGCCTTCAGTCACAGTTTCCGGCACACTCAAATGTTCTTATTTTGTTCTAATCTTTCTGTCCCTGTTTTAATTATATATTTCAGTGGTTTAGTTCGGTGTCGCCTGGCAATTCAACAGAAAAACGGATCCTCTCGCTCTGGCTCCCTGACTGGCCGATTTATCGATTGGCCCGGGCGGCCCAGCTTGATCCGAGCGCCCCTCTGGCCTTGCGGGGTGCACGACAAGGGGGAGAGCGCGTTGTCGCGCTTAATAAGGAGGCGCGGGGACTGGGCGTATCTCGTGGGCAGCTTCTCGCTGACGCGTTGGCAGTTGCTTCAGGGCTTCACGTGCATGGGGAGGACCCGCACGCAGATGCCCGAGCGCTCAAACAGCTGAGCGATTGGTGCGGGCGCTATACGCCCTGGACGGCACCTGACCCGATGCCGGTGCATGAAGAGCCTGACGGTATCTTTCTCGACATCACCGGATGTGGACATTTGTTTGGGGGAGAAGCGCGACTGGTGGAGGATCTGATAAGACGTCTGACCGGTTTTGGTCTGTCGGCGCGGGTTGGTGTGGCGCCTTATCCGGGAGCTGCCTGGGCGGTGGCACGCTATGGCGCGCGCGCGGTGACGCTTATTGCGAAGGATAAAGTTCGCGTAGCGCTGGACCCTTTGCCCTTGAGCGCCCTCCGACTGGATATGGCCATGGTGGATGATCTGGCGCGATTGGGTATGAAGCAGGTGCGGGACCTTCATACGCTGCCGCGGGCGCCGATGGTGGCCCGGTTCGGCAAGGTTCTAGCCGCACGTCTTGATCAGGCTTTGGGCCGCGCCAGTGAACCGATCTCTCCTGATATGCCTCTTGTGCCGTTTCGTACCCGTTTACAGTTTGCCGAAGGGTTGGTGGCGCTTACGGACATTGAGCAGGCCATCCGCTTGTTGAGCGATGAGATGGTGCCTTTGCTGCAAGCAGCAGATCAGGGCGCGCGCCGCTTGGAGCTTCATCTGTTTCGAACCGATGGGATGCGGTTCAGCATTGATGTGGGGACCAGTGTGCCCAGCGATGATGGTGCCCATATTGCGGCTCTGTTTTCTGAGCGACTGACCGGGTTTGGCCAGGGTCTGGAAATCGGTCTGGGCATTGAAGCGATGGTGCTGCATGTAACGGCGGCGGACCCGATCGCCCACACGCAAGCTGATATTACCGAGGTGAAGAAGAGCCGCCTTAAACGCCGTCCAGCCGACCTGGGATTTCTGGTGGACCGGTTGGGCAACCGTCTGGGGTTTGACCGGGTGGGGCGGTTCGAACCACGGGAAAGCCATATTCCGGAAAATGCTGTTGTTTTTATTCCGGCAGTCGCGGGCATTCGTCCTTTGGAAGAAGATCGGGAACCCCATGACTGGCGGGTAGAAGAGCGTCAGCGGGTGGGGCGGCCCCTGCGCATGCTGCCTTGTGCGGAAGCGGTAGAAACAATCGCGGAAGTGCCCGATGGCCCGCCGCGCCAGTTCCGTTGGCGGCGGGTGACCTATCACGTAGCACGCTCAGAAGGGCCAGAGCGGATTGCGCCTGAATGGTGGCGTCACCGTACTGCTTCTCAGGGCCGGGCACATGTGCGGGATTATTACCGCGTGGAGGACGAGCAAGGCCGGCGCTTCTGGCTCTACCGGGATGGTCTCTTTGGTCGCGAGACGGCGAACCCGAAATGGTTTGTGCATGGGGTGTTTGGGTGACCTCCTTCGCGGAGCTGGCCATTACCAGCAATTTCAGTTTTCTGCGAGGTGCATCGCACGGAGACGAGCTTGCGATGCGGGCGATGGAGCTCGGGCTTGTCGCTATTGGTGTTGCGGACCGCAATACATTTGCAGGCATTGTGCGCGCTCACAAAGCAGCGAAGGATCAGGGTCTGAGATTCCTGCCGGGCGTGCGGTTGATCACCCAAGATGGTTTTGAAGTGATTGCTTACCCTCAAGATCGTCCGGCCTATGCTCGGCTCTGTCGGTTGCTCACGCTGGGCAATCGACGGGCCCCCAAGGGAGAGTGTTACCTCACGCTCCACGATATTACCTCTTATGGCGATGGGCAGTGCTTCATCGCCATGCCGCCCCCAACACCAGGGAAAGAGTTTGAAGCTTCTCTTCGCAATCTGTCCGTGCGTTTTCCAGATCAGATCTGGCTTGGACTAAACCGTCTTTACACAGGTGACGACAAAAGGCGGATGAAAGAGCTAGCCCGTCTTGCAGGGCGCGCGCGTGTGCCTCTGGTCGCGACAAATGATGTGCTTTATCACGCGCCGGAACGACGGCGCCTGCAGGACGTCATGACCTGCATTCGCGAACATTGCACCATTTATGAGGCAGGCTTTCGTCTGCAGGCAAATGCGGAACGGCACCTGAAAGATGAAGCTGAAATGGTTCGTATCTTTCGGGGGTACGAAGAGGCGATTTCAGAAACGGCCCTAATTGTTGAGCGCTGCACCTTCTCTCTTGATGAGCTAGCCTATGAATATCCCGACGATGTGTTTGATGATGCACTGGCCCCTCAGGCGCTTCTGGAGAAGCTCACCTGGGACGGTGTGGCTGAAAAATTTCCCGATGGCATCACGGATAAATTGCGGGATACGCTGACGCGGGAACTTGAGCTTATTCGTCGTCTCAAGTTCGCTCCCTATTTTTTGACGGTCTACGACATTGTCCGCTTTGCGGAGTCGCAACACATCCTCTGCCAGGGGCGCGGGTCGGCGGCGAACTCTGCTGTCTGTTATTGCCTCGGTATCACGGCGGTTAATCCAGTCAAAGTTGATCTCTTGTTTGAGCGCTTCATCTCGGAAGAGCGCAATGAACCGCCTGACATTGACGTCGACTTTGAACATGAGCGGCGCGAGGAGGTCATCCAATATATCTACCAGAAATATGGGCGCGACCGTGCCGGGCTTGCGGCGACGGTGATTACCTATCGGGCTCGAAGTGCCATCCGAGAGGTGGGGAAGGCCATGGGCCTCTCTGAGGATGTGGTGGGTGCCATGGCGCGGATGACCTGGGGTTGGTCGTCTAAGGGCGTGGCTGCTGACGAAGTACGGCAGGCGGGGCTTGATCCGGAGGATCCACTGATTGCGATGGCCCTTTCTCTTGCGGGGGAGTTGATCGGGTTCCCGCGGCATCTCTCTCAACATGTGGGCGGGTTTGTCATCACGCGTGGGGCTCTAGAAGAGGTGGTGCCAATCCAGAACGCAGCGATGGAAGACCGCACCATTGTTGAGTGGGATAAGGATGACCTTGATACGCTCGGTATTCTGAAAATCGACGTGCTGGCGCTTGGCATGTTGTCCTGCATCCGCAAGGCGTTTGACCTTCTGGAAACCCATTACGGTATTCGACATGGGTTGCGCACGGTGCCGGAGGACGACCCGGCGGTCTATGACATGTTGTGCCAGGCGGACTCGGTCGGTGTCTTTCAGGTGGAAAGCCGGGCCCAGATGTCCATGTTGCCACGGCTCAAACCCCGAACCTTTTATGATCTGGTGGTGGAGGTGGCGATTGTGCGGCCCGGGCCCATCCAAGGGGATATGGTGCACCCTTATCTTCGTCGACGGAATAAAGAAGAGCCCGTCGATTTTCCGTCGGATGAATTGCGGGAGGTGTTGGGCAAAACCATGGGCGTGCCGCTCTTTCAGGAGCAGGCCATGAAGATTGCGATTGTGGCCGCCGGGTTTACGCCGCCAGAGGCTGACGGATTGCGCCGGGCGATGGCAACGTTTCGGCGAAACGGCACCATCTATGATTTCGAGCACAAGTTCATCGGCGGCATGGTGGCGCGGGGCTATGAACAGGATTTTGCGGAACGCTGTTTTAAACAGATTGAAGGTTTCGGGGATTATGGATTCCCGGAAAGCCATGCGGCGTCCTTTGCGCTCCTTGTTTATGTGTCCGCCTGGCTCAAGTGCCATTACCCGGATGTCTTTTGTGCGGCGATCCTGAATTCCCAGCCCATGGGCTTTTATGCGCCCGCTCAATTGGTGCGGGATGCGAAAGAACATGGGGTTCAGGTGGTGCCCGCAGATGTGAATGCCTCTGACTGGGATTCAACGTTGGAGCCTTTAGGCGAACCTGTTGCGCCGACGCAAGCCGATGGACAGATAACTCATCGCAAGCGTTGGAAAACCAAACCGCGCCACACATGTGCAGTGCGGCTGGGGTTGCGTCATATCAAGGGGTTCCGGGAAGAGGCGGCGGAACTTGTCGAGGACAAGCGATTGCGTGGATATGATTCCGTTCGTGATCTCTGGCTCCGGACCGGTCTTACGCCTCGGGTGATTGAAGTTCTGGCGAATGCGGATGCATTCCGCTCTATCGGTCTGGAACGTCGCGATGCGCTTTGGGGCGTGCGGGGTCTTGGTGGATGGGGGCAGCATAAAAAGGGTCAGAACGGAAAGGCGCCCGCGGCACTTCCGCTCTTTGAGCATCTGGAGCAGGCGGGCTTTCAGGAAGAGCCGGATGTGCATTTACCTGCCATGCCGCTCGGTGAACAAGTGGTGCATGATTACGCCACCATGCGTCTTTCCTTGAAGGCGCACCCGGTTTCTTTCCTGCGCTCGCATCTGGATGCGCGGCGGGTCGTGACGAATGCGCAGCTGGATGACGAAACCATTCGCGATGGCACGCGGGTTAATCTCGCGGGCCTTGTTCTGGTACGTCAGCGGCCGGGTACAGCAAGTGGGGTAATATTCGCAACGCTGGAAGATGAGACGGGGGTCGCGAATATCATCATCTGGCCGAAGATTTTTGAGCGGTATCGACGCACGGTTTTGCAGTCGCGTTTTCTTGCTGTGCGTGGCCGGGTGCAGAAAGCGGAAGGGGTGATCCATGTTGTCTCCGATTGGCTGGAAGACTGGACCCATGAACTGGCGGGTCTTACAGATGGTCAATATGAGATTGGTGATAACGGACTTGCGCACGCAGATGAGGTGAAGCGCCCGGGTGAAGACCCGCGCACACGTTCATTGCAGAAGCTTTATGAGCGACAACTTCGGGCAGCGCGCCTGATGCCAAAAAGCAGGGACTTTCACTAAAGCCCTAAGAATTAGTCCGCGGGATGAGCCCCAAAAAGTGGCTTATGCCATCTCAGCTCTCGCCCTTCTTCCGGATGAGTGGGGATGAGCCTGGAGAGAGCCAAAGAAATTGCCGCCATGCCTGCGCCCAGGAGAAAGACCAGACTTGGGTTCACCAGCCAGATCAGGCCGAAGAGGGCAGGGATCACAACGGCGGCTATATGATTGATCGAAAAGGCAACGCCTGCTGTCGGTGCGATGTCCGCTGGATCTGCAATCTTCTGAAAATAGGTTTTCATGGCGATGGCGAGCGCGAAGAAGGCGTGATCAATCACATAGAGCACGGCAGCAAGTGTCGCGTTTTCAACAAAGGCATAGGTAACAAAGACACCGATCAGCCCGATATACTCAAATGTTAGCGCCCGGCGTTCGCCGAAACGTGCAATTAAGCCGCCAATCTTTGGTGCGAGCACCATGTTAAAGGCTTGGTTGATCAGGAAAAGCAAGGTGATGGCGGTGACGGAATAGCCGAACTTTTCCACCATCATGAAGCCGGCAAAAACCACGAATATTTGGCGTCGTGCACCCCCCATAAAGGTGAGCGCGTAGTAGAGCCAATAGCGTGAGCGAAGGACAAGGGTCTTACGCTGTGCGGTAGGCGCTTCAAATGTGGGGAAGAGCGCCCAAGCGGTGAGCGCAATGAGAACAGTTACAGCGCCACCGGCCAAATAGACCCACTTGTAGTCGAGCCCGATCCATTCCCAGATGATGAATATCAATCCGTAAGCGAGGAGGCTTGCGAAACCACCGACCGCGAGCAGCCTCCCAAGAACGACCGGTGCTTCCCCCTTTGGCAGCCATTGCAGGGCCAGAGATTGTTGGGCGGTTTCATAGTAATGGTAGCCGACTGACATAAGGACAGTCGTGCAGTAGAGGCCGATTGCTGAGGGGAAGAACCCGGTGAGGGCCGTGCCGATGCCCAAAATTGCTAACGAGATCAGAGCAAAGCTTTGCTCTTTCAGGATCAGCAGAACAAACACGAAAGTGAACGCTAAAAAGCCCGGCACCTCGCGAAGCGATTGCAGGATGCCCATCTCAGCGCCATCAAAAGCCGCGCGTTCAATCGCAAAATTGTTAAGCAGAGAGTTCCAGGTCGCAAAGGAGAGTGGTACGGCAACAGCCATCAACATCAACAGGATGTCTGGTCGTTTCCACTTGCCACTTTTCAGCTGATTGATGATCTGCATCATTTTGTTCCACCCTTAGGGCGCGGAGAATAGCGGAAACCCGTGGCTTTGGTAGTCGCATTTACGCAAAGGAACCTTGTATCAGTCTCGGTATATGCCATTTTAGCAGTGTAAAATTTGAGTGGCGCACCAGGTCGAGTCTGACCAGGGTTTGTTTCAAGAACAAAAGAGGCCGTTGTGACAAGAAGCCGTTGGATCATTGGGGTGGGACTCGCTGGCACAGTCGCGGTTGTATTTCTCTACCTTTCGCTATTCGCTCAACCGGCATTGACCGCTGTTCAGCCTATGAGAGGTCCCTCGGTCGTCGCCGTGTATGCAACAGGCACAGTAGAGCCGGTTCACGTGGCCCGCGTGGGGGCCAATGTGCCAGGCCGTATCGAACAGGTCCTGGTACAGGAAGGGGACGCTGTCGTTGAAGGCGAGGTGCTTGCCATTCTCGATAACCGGGAAGCCAGTGCGGCCGTGCGGGAACTGGAAGCGCGGCTTGAATATGCGACGTCAGATGTAGAGCGCTATCGCCGTCTGTTTAGATCTGGCAATACGAGTGCAGCTTCCAAGGATCAATCGGAAGCCAATTTCCGATCTGCAGAAGCAGCACTCGAAGCCGCGCGTGTTCGATTACAAGAACATTTCATCCGTGCTGCCATCAGCGGCGATGTGATGCGGTCTGAGATGCAGCTTGATGTCGGTGACCTGGTCACGGCCGGTAAAGTTTTGTTTGTCCTTGGCAATCCCTCTCACCTGTGGGTTGAGGCGGAAGTGGATGAGGAGGATATTCCGCGTGTTCTTGTCGGTCAGAAGGCTCTTATTCGCGCGGATGCTTTTGAAGGACAAGCCCTTGAAGGACGTATTAAGGAGATTACGCCGTTCGGCGACCCGATTGCGCGGACATACCGTGTGCACATTGCTCTCCCCTACGACACGCCCTTGCTGGCAGGAATGACGACTGAGCTCAACATCATCCTAAGAGAAAAGCAGGACGCATTGCTTGTGCCAAGCAGTGCGGTGATAAATGGCGTCGTATGGACGGTGGATGACGGCGATGTACTTGCGAAAAACCTGCCGAGACTCGGCCCAATTGATGGAACGTTTGTTGAGGTCCTGGCAGACCTTGATGAGAGTGTCTGGGTAATCCGCGAACCAACGTCTGACCTCCGCGCGGGGGAAGAAGTGCATGTGATTAGAGAAGGGCGCTGACCCAATGTTTCGCTGGGTCAACATCCAGATCGCCCTAGCGCATCTGACGCATCGGCGGCGCCAGACACTTGTCTCGGTTCTGGGCGTTGCGTTGGGGGTTGGGTTTTTCATTGCGACTTCGGCAATGATGCAGGGGTCTGAACAAGACCTGACAGACAAGCTGATCAACAGCCAGCCTCATGTCACCATCAAAGATGAGTTTCGAAACCCGTCCGTCCAGCCATTGTTTCAGGTCTATGACGAGGGCGCGGTTTCTCTGAAGGGCGTGAAGCCTCGTGAGCGGCTACGCGGTATCAAGGATTACAAGGGTAAAGTAGAGCAGATTGAACGGCAGGAAGGGACCATCGCCTCCGCAGTGCTCACGGGCCAAGTGATTGTTCGCTATGGCGGGAAGGACCGCAGTGTGTCCATTCTGGGAGTCGATCCGGACAAAGAGGTGGAACTTACTACCATTGAAGAAGACATGATTGAGGGTGATATGGCAGCTCTCAAGACTACGTCTGATGGCATTGTGATTGGGACCGGCCTGTCCAAACGGTTGCAGCTTCAGGTCGGGGACCTGGCGTCAGTCGTTTCTCCCACTGGCCTTGTGGTGCGGATGAAGATTGTGGGAATTTTCCGCGCGGGTAACGTTCTCCTCGATGAGGGTCGAGCCTATGTCCTGCTGAAGGATGCGCAAGTCTTGATGAATAAGCCGAACATCGCTGATCAAATTCGTATCCGGTTGCCAGACCCCAATGAAGCGATGGAGATCGCCGCCAGAATTGAGCAGAGGTGGACCTATCGCACCGAATCCTGGCAGGAGGTGAATGAAGATTTCCTCTCGCTCTTTGTCGTGCGCAACGTGGTTCTCTACTCCATCGTGAGTGCCATCATGGTTGTGGCTTCCTTTGGCATCTTCAACATCATCTCAACAGTGGTGATGGAGAAACGTCGCGACATTGCCATTCTCATGTCGATGGGATTTCGCGCCTACGATATACGCCAGATATTTTTACTGCAGGGCATCGCTCTGGGTGTCATTGGCATGGTGATAGGGTGGGGCGTTGGCTATGGCCTGGTTGAAGCTCTTGGCAGTATCAAGTTTGAGCTCGAAGGGTTTTACGATGACTCGCGATTGCCACTAGACCGTGGCTTCTACCAGTATGTGATTGGCGCGGTCTTCGCACTGTCATCGTCAATCGTCGCGGCGTGGATTCCAGCTCACCGTGCCAGCCGTGTGCGCCCTGTTGAGATTATCCGGGGGGCGGCATGAGCGGGGAGACGCCCAGGGTTGTCTTGGAGACTGAAAATGTCACGCGGATCCTGCCGCTCACCGTCCCGGTCACCCTTGTGCACGGCATCAGTTTTTCTGTCACGGCAGGCGAGTTTGTCAGCATTACGGGGCCGTCGGGGTCGGGAAAGTCTTCGCTGCTCTACCTTTTGGGGCTTCTTGATGCCCCAACAAAGGGGCGGGTGATCGTGGAAGGTCAGGACACAAGCCTGCTCGACAGGGATGAGCTGGCGCAATTTCGCTTGGCTCATCTGGGGTTTGTCTTCCAGTTTCACTTCCTCCTGCCGGAATTCACGATCCTCGACAATGTGACGATCCCGATCAAAAGACTGGGTGGTTTGTCAGAGAAAGCAGCCAAAGACAGAGGGATGGAGCTTCTGGAGGATCTGGAGATTGGCGACCAGGCGCTGAAACATCCAGATCAGCTCTCAGGTGGACAGCGTCAGCGGGTCGCGATTGCACGAGCTCTAGGCAACGCTCCAACCTTGATCCTTGCCGATGAGCCAACGGGAAATCTCGATACAAAGAACTCAGACATTGTGTGCGACATCTTTGTCCGCCTTGCCAAAGAGCAGGGGACGACGATCATTGCCGTCACCCATGATGTTGAGTTTGCGGAAGCTGCTGACCGTAATGTGCATCTTGTAGACGGGGCGATCGCTCGAGATGGGCCGTATCAACGGACTTAGTTACTTGTTGCCGCGTTTTCGGACGGATAAGTGCTGCAACTTATCCTGAAAACGCTCTAGCGTGGCAGGTGTCCCGATTTTGAGTAGAGAAGGCAACCTTCTTCGCTGATGACTTCGTGCGAGCTGCCATGTTCCTGACGGACCCAGGTGCCGGTCTTGTAGGTCCCTTTTGCATCTGACAGGGAGCCTTCGATGACGAAGAACTCTTCACCGCCCACATGCTCGTGCAGCGGCACTTTTGTGCCCGGCGCAAAGCGAAAGAAGCCGACCTGTTCCCGGTCGTCCTTGTGTACCTCGAGCATGGTGAGCCCGGGTACACCGGTCTCCACATAATCGCCTTTGATGGTGTCAACGTTGACCTGGGCCCTGTCACTTGGGTCCATCTGGCGGAGTTTCACGAGGATGGTGCAGCCATCCTTGGAGTGGGGGCGGTGACGTGAGCCGGGTGGATTGCGCACATAGAAACCTTTGCCGAAGTCGCCATGCTCATCGGAAAACGTACCCTCCAGCACCACATATTCTTCGCCCAGTGCGTGGACATGAGGATCGAAGTAGCTCTCTGGTGCATAGCGCACGATGGTCGTTGCGCGGGCGACCTCGTCGCCGTCCCGCTCCAGCATGCGGCGTTCGACGCCAGCGAGGGGAGAGGCAACCCAGTCAAGCTCAGTGCTGTCGACGACAGCCCGTTTGGTCAGATCTGCGTTTAGCTGCATATGCATTCTCCTCAGCTGCGCTCAAGATAGCGTGTCTCACGGCCAGTATAACCGGCGAGGAGCTCAAAAGAATGTGAAGCGAACCTAATCGTCTGGAAAATTCAGATAGTACGTGCCTTCTACTCGCCGACCTCTACTCTTATGGGACAATCGCCGCAGGCCACCGCGTCACAAAGACGGCAGATTCTTAGCTTGTGGACGTCATCTTGCGCGACAGCGTTCAAGAGCATGCTGAGCAGATTGGCCAGACTCTTCTGGTCTGCATCGCTCAAGTTTGACACCAGAGGTGCTAGAGCGGCTTCCCGGTCGGCAAGAATCTGGCGCCGGACCGATTTGCCTCTTGCAGTCAAGAAAAGCGCAACACTGCGTTTGTCGAGGGCACTCTGTCGCTTCTCCACAAGACCGTCGGCAACCAAACGGTCGACCAGCCTCACCGTGCCAGTATGCGTTAGGTCCAAGAGACTACTCAGGCCATCGTTCGAGAGGCCGGGCTGATGACCGAGCGCGGTGACCGCTGCAGATGTCTCGCCAGAATGACCAGTCCTCTCTTCGACTGTTTTCTTGATTTCATCATGCAGGCCAAGCACGGCCGCGCCCAGCAGGTTGGCGGCGCGTAAGGTTGTCTTTTTCATCCAGAAAATATGTGACTCGCACACTTGAAAATCAAGAGGACCCTTTTTATGTGACTGAAGCACATAAAATCGAGGAGAAGAATTATGCTCAGCCAACGCAGCTATAGGTTTTCCCGGCGCCGGGTTCTAGGGTCAATCGCCGGTGCTTCTGCACTTGCCGTCGCGGTGCCCGTAAAGGGTCAACCTGCTTCAACAGGCAAGACGATGCCCACGACCGGCATCTTTCCTGCAGTCGATGCCGAGGAAAATTTCGCGGGAACCTGGCCGTTTCAAGCGCATTATAGCGACGCGCCCGGATTTCGGATGCACTATATCGACGAAGGCGAGGGCCCAGAGACCTTGCTCTTGCTGCATGGCGAACCGACATGGGGCTATCTGTTCCGTCATCAGATTGCCCATTGGACAGACCATGCCCGTGTTATTGCTGTCGATCATATGGGCTTTGGTAAAAGCGCAGCGCCGCAGGACAGGACCTATTGGTTGCAGGATCACATCGACAATCTGGAGCGTTTTGTTTTGTCGGAGGATTTACGGAATCTCACCCTCGTTATGCACGACTTCGGAGGACCGGTTGGTATGGGGCTCGCTGTTCGGCATCCAGATCGGATCAAACGCATTGTTTCGGTGAATGGTCCAACGCCATTAGGCCAGGCAGACCTCATCGATAGGCTGACAGCAAACGCCTCCGCCGCTCCGTGGTTTCAGTGGATTGGGAAGGCAATCAATGATGGCACTCTTGAAGATGTGCTGGGCCAGCTTGATTACAATATTCTGTCGACATTGAAGCTGAACGGTTTTGAGCGAAATGAGATTATTACAGACGCTTGGCTTGCTGCCTATCGTGCACCGTTTCCAACGCGTCAGCATACGATCGGTGCTATCGGTTGGGCCAAGGGATTTGCCCTTGGGAAACACTCATTTGAAGAACCAAGTTCTGCCGTTGCAGAAAAGCTGTCTGCCAAACCAGCGTTGGCTTTGTGGGGTGAGGCGGATCGGACGCTCTCTGCCGACCAATTCCTGCCCTTGTTTCAGCAGGCTTTCCCCAACGGACATGTTCATCGGCTTGTTGGGGTAGGGCATTACAGCCCGGAGGACGCACCCCAGGACGTGGCGGAACATGTCTTAAGGTTCATGAACAGCGCTTGATCGTCGTCCGACACCAAGGACTAGCTTGGGCGAATAGGGGCGCGCGTAAGCTTGGAGGCGCGCGCCCCCTTGTCACAGGAAGCCCGGGTCTTAGGAGGTCCGTGTCTTATGACGCCCGGGAAAGTTCCTTCATAGCGTTGTCCAACCCTTCCAAGGTGAGTGGGAACATGCGGTCCTGGAAGACCTGTTCGATCACCTGAATGGAAGGTGTGTATTCCCAGTGGCGTTCGGCAACCGGGTTCAGCCAGATGGCGCTCTCATAGATCTGCTGAATGCGCTCTAGCCAGATGGCGCCTGGTTCTTCGTTCCAATGTTCCACGGACCCGCCGGCATAAGTGATTTCATAAGGCGACATGGTGGCGTCGCCTACGAAGATGACCTTGTAGTCGGACGGGTATTTGTGAAGAACGTCCCAGGTTTCCATCCGTTCCTGGTGACGGCGCTTATTGTCCTTCCAGACATGCTCATAGAGGCAGTTATGGAAATAGAAATATTCCATGTTCTTGAATTCTGTCCGCGCAGCGGAGAAGAGTTCCTCACAGAGCTTGATATGGCTGTCCATGGAACCGCCAATATCAAAGAAGATCAGGACGTTGATCTTGTTCTTCCGCTCGGGGACCATCTTGATATCCAGATAGCCCTGATGTGCGGTTGACTTGATCGTATCGTCCAAATCAAGCTCTGTTGGCTGCCCGTGCCGCGCAAACCGGCGGAGACGGCGAAGCGCCATCTTGATATTGCGGGTGCCAAGCTCAACGCCATCATCCAGGTTCTTATATTCGCGTTTATCCCAGACTTTGACGGCTTTGCCGTGGCGGCCTTCCTTCTGGCCGATACGCACGCCTTCGGGATTGTAGCCGTCAGCGCCATAGGGTGAGGTTCCCCCAGTGCCGATCCACTTATTGCCGCCTTCGTGGCGTTTTTCCTGCTCTTCGAGCCGCTTTTGCAGCTCTTCCATTATTTTTTCCCAACCACCCAGGGCTTCGATCTGGGCCTTTTCTTCTTCGGTTAGGAATTTCTCGGTGAGGGACTTCAGCCACTCTTCCGGGATCTGGGCGATATCGCCTTCTTCGAGCGAGTCCAGTCCCTTGAATACGTGGGAAAAGACACGATCGAACTTGTCGAGGTTGCGCTCGTCTTTAACGAGAGCGGAGCGGGAGAGGTAATAGAAGTCCTCTACCTTGTCCTCAATGACCTTCTTGTCCATGGCTTCCAGGAGCGTGAGATATTCACGCAAGGATACAGGGACATTCGCCGATTTCAGCTCATGAAAGAAGTTAACGAACATGTTCGTCTCCTTTTGCTGTTGAGGCTCTAGTTACGCTCACGACGGGCAAGGAACGCCAAACGCTCAAACAGATGCACATCCTGCTCGTTCTTGAGCAATGCCCCGTGAAGTGGCGGAATGAGTTTGGACGGGTCGCGTTCTTTGAGGTTTTCTGGGGAAATGTCTTCCACCAAAAGCAATTTCAACCAGTCCAGCAGTTCAGATGTGGATGGCTTCTTCTTCAGTCCCGGAACATCGCGGATTTCATAGAAAACGTTCAACGCTTCCTGAATGAGACGGCCTTTAAGATCCGGGAAGTGGACCGCGATGATCTGCTTCATGGTCTCTTCGTCGGGGAAATTAATGTAGTGGAAGAAACAACGGCGCAGGAAAGCGTCCGGCAGTTCTTTTTCATTGTTGGACGTGATGACAACGATGGGGCGCTGGGCAGCCTTAATCGTTTCGCCGGTCTCATAGACGAAGAACTCCATCCGGTCGAGCTCAAGGAGCAGGTCGTTTGGAAACTCGATATCTGCCTTGTCGATTTCGTCGATCAGCAGAACAGGGCGTTTTTCACGCTCGAAGCTTTCCCAGAGTTTTCCGCGTTCGATGTAGTTGGAAATGTCGTTGACCCGCTCGTCGCCCAGTTGGCTGTCGCGCAGGCGGGAGACCGCGTCATATTCATAGAGACCCTGTTGGGCCTTTGTGGTGGATTTGATGTGCCAGGTGATGAGCTCTGCATCGAGCGCCTTTGACATTTCTTCCGCCAGAACGGTCTTCCCTGTTCCTGGCTCACCCTTGATCAGAAGGGGGCGCTCCAGCGTGATGGCGGCGTTGACTGCGATCCGCAGATCATCTGTTGCGACGTAATCTTTAGTACCTTCGAACTTCATGCTTCCTCGGCCTTATATGGTCGGCCGCCTCGTGCGGCCTGGTTCCCTGTTCATAATTGCCACAGAACCTAGGGCTAGCCGGTCTTACGTTCAAGCAAAAGGCCAGAAACCTGTTGGGAAATGCTCGCTCAACATTGAACAGAGGGTCTCTAAAATCGTTGCCGACGTTGCGGCAGATTTTGCCGGGCAGGGCGCTGATTTTGCCCGGTTGGGTGCGATGCAATCCTACTTAAGTCATTGAAAATAATAGAAAAAATGTCTGGCCCGGTCCTTGCGTTCTTTCCACCAACGCGTATTCCCCCACCCATGGGGCAGGTTTAAGGAGATAGGACAGATGAGCTTTAACGGTGCGATGTCGACAGCCATTTCAGGGATTCGGGCACAAGCTACAGCGCTGTCCCATATTTCGGATAATATCGCGAATTCGCAGACGACAGGCTTCAAACGGACAGACACGAGTTTTTATGATTCCGTGACGTCCAGCGGCCAGAACTTCCATTTGCCCGGTACGACCTACGCGCAACCCGCCTACACCAACAATGTGCAGGGCGCGATCAATGCCAGTTCGGTTGCAACCAATATGGCGATTAATGGTGAAGGGTTCTTCGTCGTTTCAGAAGCCGTTGGGACGCTGGATAACCAGCCGGTGCTGCTCGATGTTGACCGCTATACGCGGCAGGGCGATTTTGAGATGGACCGGAACGGCTTTCTCGTAAACAGCTCGGGCTACTATCTGCAGGGCATCGATATTGATATTGCGACTGGTAACCCAGTGGGCGATGTTCCATCTGCAATTCAGATCAATCGGTCGTTCCTTGATGCGAACCTGACCACCGTGATCGACTATGAAGCTAATTTGCCGGCCTATCCGGAAACCGTAAATTCCGACCCGACGATTGCCGGTAGCGAGTTGCTGCTAGCCGGTACATTCGCCAATGACCCAACAACAGTTACCGGCGGTGCGGGTAATGGCTTTGTCCAGGCAAACGAAGAGGCGCTCTTCCTTGATCGATCTCTCGCTGGTGGTTCCATTACGGTTTACGACGATCTGGGTGCGCCCCTTCAGGTGCAGATCCGATGGGCGAAGGTTGAAAACACGGACGGTGACGGTCCAGCAGGGCTGGCGGACAGCGACACGTGGAACATGTTCTACAAGACCAGCGACACCGCGGCCGGTGTCACAGCCAAATGGAACAATGTTGGTCAGGACTATGTCTTCGCAAATGGACAACTGACACCCGCTGTTTCGTCCGCAACAATCACGAACCTCACAATTAACGGCAACAATCTTGGCAACGTGACACTTGATCACGGGACTTCAAACATCACGCAGTTTGAAGACACGAACGGAAATGTCACTGTGAACACGCTGGATCAGGACGGGTTTGCGTCCGGCTCCTTGCTTGAGGTCGCGGTTTCCAATGACGGCCGGATCGTCGGAACTTATTCGAATGGTAAGTCTGTTGACCTCGCCGAGGTGACAGTGGTGCGTTTCAATGATCCCAATGAGCTCCAGAAGATGGATGGGGGTGCCTTTGCATCCACACAAGGCTCGGGCGAAGCGCTAACTGGCAGCGGTGGTGCGGTCGTAGCGGCGGCTCTTGAAGGGTCGAACGTCGATATCGCTGATGAATTTTCCAAGCTGATCATTACTCAGCAGGCCTATTCAGCTAACACGCGAATTGTCACGACAGCAGATGAGATGATCACCGAAACGCTCAACATGAAGCGCTAATAAGCTTCTGAGGGGTTCTGGATAACTCTGCATCAAAAGTAACGGTATTGCGATGACACTCACTAACGCGCTCCATGCTTCAATCAGCGGCCTCAATGCCACGCAGGCGGGTATTGACGTGGTTTCGCGCAACATCGCGAATGCCGGGACGCCTGGCTATACCCGCAAGACGCTGACGACCCACAGTCAGCTGGTCGACGGGCGGAGCATCGGTGTTGCCTATTCAGCCGCTCAACGTGACATCGATCTGTTACAACAACAGCAGCTTCGTGTCGCCAAGGCAGACACGATTGCGGCTCAAACCGCAGCCGATTATCTGTCGCGGATTGATACGGCAATGGGGTCATCGAACTCCGGTATTGCTGTTTCTTCTCGCCTGGCCGAGCTCACGGACGCATTGCAGGCGATGGCAACGACGCCTGAAAATGCCGCAATCCGTGCGAACGTGCTCAATGAAGCAGATGATCTCGCGGATTCTCTCAATAGCATGTCTGACCTGGTTCAGAGCCTGCGCCTTGAAGCTGAGGCAGGCATCGGAGCGGCAATCGAAGAAGCCGATGTTCTGCTGAAGCGTATCGCTACAATCAATGAGCAGATTGTTCGTGCAGGTGCGACGACCGGTGATACGGCAGACCTTGCAGACCAGCGTGATAGCGCCATTGATCGGCTTGCCGAGCTGATGGACATCAATGTGGTTTCCCGGTCGGATGGGGCGGTAAGTCTCTTCACGGGCGGTGGCTTTGCCTTGCTTGACTCCGCTGCGGCCGAACTTTCATTTGACGAGCGCACCTCGATGGATGCGACGTCTGTTTACAGCACCGATCCAAATCTACGAACGGTTGGGACCATTTCTCTGACGGCCGGGTCCACGTCTGTAGATCTCATTGCAGCCGGTGCGTTCAGGTCTGGTGAGATCGCAGCGCTTGTTGAACTCAGAGACAGCACGCTGACTGAGGCGCAATCTCAGCTTGATGAGCTGGCTTCAGAGCTCATGCTGTCTCTCTCAGAAGAAACGACAAATGGCACAGCAGTGGTTGCAGGTGCGGCCACTGGTTTCGAGGTTGATACGGCCGGGATGCTCTCTGGCAATACAATTAATCTCAGCTACACGATTGCGGGCACAACAACGAATGTCACCATCGTCAAGGTTGAAGACCCCAGTGTTCTCCCTCTAAGTAACACAGCAACAAACAACCCGAATGACACAGTCATCGGGATTGATTGGACGCAGCCCATCGGGACCATTGTTACGGATCTGAATGCAGCACTCCCAGCGGAAGTGGTTGTGTCTAACCCAGCTGGTACGACGCTGAGGTTCGTAGATGACGGTGCTGGTGCTACGTCAGACATCGATTCATTGTCGACGACAACAACACCAGCGTCTCTCACCGACGCCGGTACCGGCATGGCTCTATTTGTCGATGGTAATGGCCAGACAATCTATTCCAACAGCCTCGACAATGGGGGGCAAAAAACGGGTATCGCACAGCGTATCCGGGTGAACGATGCCGTTGTCGCTGATAGCTCAATCCTGGTTGCTTACAATACCACACCGGCCACAGATGTGGGTGACCCGACGCGGCCTCTTGATCTGATTGAGCGATTGACAAACGATATCCGTAGTTATGCAGCTGACGTGGGTATTGGGAGTTCGTCGGCCCCTTTTCAAGGGTCTATTGACGCATTTGCCCGACGCGTTGTCGATTACCAAGCATCACAAGCGGCCAATGCGGAGAATGCTGTTTCTTCATTTCAAATCATCCGCGACACGTTGCAGGCGCAATATGACGCCGACGCAGGCGTGGATATTGATACGGAAATGTCGAACCTATTGGTTCTTGAAACAGCGTATAGCGCTAACGCGCGGGTTATGACCACGGTTCAGGAATTGATGCAAATCATGCTGAACATCGGCCGCTAGGACAAGGTGGAGTAAGACACATGGAAATCTCATCCCTCGCCAGAACATTGAGGATGCAGGACGAAGTCAATGCGTTGAAGTCAACGCAGGATGATCTGAGCCGACAATTGGTGACTGGCAAAAAAGCTGAGACATATGGTGGACTCGGATCCGATGCTTCGGTTGTTCTTTCTCTTCGTGATCAGATCAGCTCGCTTGAAGGCTATGTCAAAACCATGGAATTGGTGAACCTGCGCCTTGGTGTGCAGTCGACGGCGTTGACAAGAATGGATGAAATTGCCTCGACGCTTCGCACAGATTCACTGACAACTTCGTTCGACCTGACCGGGGCTGGACAAACCCAGCTGCAATTGTCAGCCGCATCTCAGTTTGACGAGATTGCATCATTGCTGAATACCGAGCTGGAAGGCCGCCACATGTTTGGGGGCAGGGATACTGCTGCACCGCCAGTGGCGCTGCCAAATGACATGCTGTACGGCGATACCACACGCGCCGGCCTGGAAGACTTGATTGCCGAGCGGTCCCAGGCGGATATGGGCGCGGACAATCGGGGGCGTCTCACTATTGGCACGGTGGGGGCGACCTTCACCGTGGCGGAGGATGCGGACCCTAGTGTTTTTGGTGCGAAGCTGGTTGGGACGACGTCAACGTTGAGCGGTACGACAGCGACTGGTCCTGTCGGTTCGCCGCCATCCCTCGACCTAGATTTTACTGCAACGCTGCCTCAGCAGGGCGAAACGATCACCTTTGAATTCACGATGCCTGATGGCACCAGTGAGACAATGACTTTGACTGCAAAATCAACTGCTCCTGCGGGTGAGAACGAGTTTTTGATTGGTGTGGACCAGAATGCAACCGCCGCCAATTTTCAGTCAGCATTTGACACCGCGCTGCAAGAGTTGACGCAGACTGCTGTTAAAGCTGCATCTGCCGCGGAAGCAGCCAATGATTTCTTTGAGAGCAATCCTCCTCAAAGAGTGAATGGCGCACCTTTGACATCTGCTACGGGGCTTGTCGATGGAACCGAAACGGATACGGTTTTCTGGTACACAGGTGATACATCCAGTAACGCGCCAGCACTTGCTAAAATCGGCGAGAATGAAACGATCTCATATGGTGTGCGGGCGGACGATAGCTCGATCATAGATTTGATGAAATCGACAGCTGTTTTGGCTGTGACGACCTACACTGGCGTGGATCCACTAGAGGAAAAGGCTTACGGCGAGATGGTGGAGCGTGTTGCTTCCACCGTTGCGTATACGAACACCAGGTCGCCACTGGACGCTCTGATGGAAATGGGTTTCCTGCAGGCCAAGATCGATGGCACAAAGGACCAGGCAAAGGGCTCCATTTCAGTGTCGAAAGGTATTATCGATGAAGTTGAGAATGCTGATTCATACGAAGTGGCAGCGAAACTAGGTGTCGTGCAGACCCAACTTGAGGCTGCCTATCAAGTGACATCGCGGATCAATGAGCTGAGCCTCCTGAACTTTCTTCGGTAATCCGCGATGACATCGTCTACCAAATAGACGTTGGTCCAACAAAAGAAACCCGGCGTTTGGCGCCGGGTTTTTCTTGTGTGATGTTGCAGCAATTCACGGAGCTGTTTCTGACGCTTCCGGTGTGGGTTTCTGGAAGAGGCCAGCAGCAATTTGCCGATTAATGTTGATCAGCGAATCAAGCTTTTGGGGGTCTGATGAGGTTTGCACTTCCAAGGTCTGCTTGAAGACGAAAAGCGACAGGTTTGCCAGGTTCTGGCGGATGTCCAGCGGGAGTTCGCTGTCTCCACCGGTCACTGACGTGGCAAAAATCGACCATAGCTGACGATTGAAGTGAAGGGCAGGGAGTATGTCCTTTGACCGCGGCTCCCAATTATCCCGAACTTTCTGGAGTTGCGAAGCAGCCCGAAGCAGAAGGTTTGCCTCGAGTTCTCTTGGGTCGTTCCCAAGCTTCGCCATTTTGCCGTAGGCTTGCGCCGGATTTGCCATTCAAAAGGCCTTTACTCTTCAGTAACCAACTCAACATCGATGAAGTGAGCTTAGGCAATCAGGGTTAAGAAGAGGTGTTCTTGGGTCGTTTTTGCCCCAGTTCCTTATCGTGCCAGAGCAAAGAAAAACGGCGGGAACCGAGGTTCCCGCCGCTCAATTTCTGTTTCGTTCGAGCTATTAGATGAACGAAAGAACTGACCGGTCGCCCTGAGAAGCGAGAGACAGAGCAGTTGTACCCAGAGACTGACGTGTCTGGAGAGCAAGAAGGTTTGCACCTTCTTCGTTGGTGTCAGCAAGGGTCAGCCCACCAGCACCACTTTCCAGAACACCGATCAGCGAACTCGTGAATTCCTGACGGTTTTCCACCACGGCAAGGTTGTTACCGAAGGTAGAGGACTGCGACCGCAGCGTTGCTGTTGCAGAGTCCAAGGCCGCTGTTACAGCGTTGATGCCTGCGTCCGTGCCGAAAGCTGTCGTTGTCGTGTCACTGACGCCAAGTCCAGCAGCATCAAATGTCACACCTGAAATCGTCAGCGAAGAAGAACCGTCTTCGTTAAACGTAGCAGTCAGGTCGTCGCCGTTCAGCAGGTTCACACCGTTGAAGCTTGCGTCGCCAGCCAACTGGTCAATCTGGTCCAGAAGGTTGTTGTAGTCTGTGACGAAGCTGTCGCGGTTCGTGCCGGTGTCATACGTACCGGAGAGACCGAGGTCACCGCCCAAAGAGCCAACACCACTTGCGATGGTCACTTCACGACCGCTTGCAGCTGACACTTTCAGAGAGCTGCCGGAGAGAGAAGCAGACACGCCGGAGATGCCATTAACAGCAGAAACGAACTTGGAAACCGTCAGGGCTTTAGCCGTGATGGTTGTCGTTGCGCCATCAACGTTGATGGTGATCGTTTCGGTAGACGCAGCGTTTGCGAATGCTGAGAGTGCTGTCGTTGGGTCTGTGAAAGACGCAGTAGACGTGATCTCAGTTGCGCTGATCTTGGTGTTCAGAGCTGAGTTGGCAGTTGATTTTGCTTGCTCAACCAGAGTTGAGAGCGAGTCAATACCAGCGGCAGCCGCATTCAGTGTTTCAACTGCCAAGCCAACGTCGTCCTGAAGAGTGGACAGGTCAGCTGCCCGGTTCGTCAAGCCTTCAGCGGTGAAGAATGACGTCGGGTTGTCGATCGGGCTCGCAACTTTAAGACCAGTAGACAGACGGTTGTTTGTACGTGAGAGAAGATCTGCAGTGCTCTGCAGAGAAGAGAGGTTCTCGCGAACCGCACTTGAGATAACAATATCACCCATTACTCATATCCCTTTCTAGGAATTTACTCGTTAGCTCGTTCTGAGCTGGAGCCATCCTCGCGCTTTGCGCGTTAAAGGAATCTGAATTTGAGGAGCCTGGGGCCGGTTTGAGCAGTGGGACTTTGGGTTAGAGTTACTTGTCGCTTAAGTAAGTTGCTTAAGGAAGTATGTACGACGCGGCTAACTTTCGCTCGCTGAAGTTTCTTCGGCCGTGCTGGCGAGCGTCCCTGCAATCAGCTCTGCTTCATACTGGATGAGCTTTTTTGCCGCTTTCAGCGCTTTGTACATGGCGCCGTTCAGGATCTGCGTGTTCACTGCATCAATGTAGGGCAGCGTGCTTGGCGCTGCTTCCTGGACTTCCTTGACGACCGTGAAGTACATATCGTGATGTTTGACCGGATCCGGTGAGAGATACATCATCTGAACCAGAAGGTATATTTTTTGGCACGGGCTATTGGCCTCTTCCACCCGCATAACGTCCTTTTCTCGCAGAATGGGCGCGCTTCCCTCAATAAAGAGCCGCGTGCGCTGATCATCGTTCGTGATCACGCTTTCGCCTAAGATAAAACGTTCGCCGGGCTTGAGCTCAACTTTGAGGGCCATGACATTTCCTATACCTGAAGCATTCCTTGCCGACTCAATCTACGCGAGATTGGCGGAAGAAGGAACGTGTCTTATGCGTTTTTCGCCATCGACGGTAAACCTGGTGCCAGAATCGAAAAAGGCGGAGACCGAGGTCCCCGCCTTTCCGGATGTCGTCGAGAAGAACTTATCGAATGAACGAAAGAACTGCCTGGTCGGACTGTGAAGAGAGTGACAGGGCAGTTGTACCCAGAGACTGACGTGTCTGAAGGGCAAGCAAGTTGGCCCCTTCAACATTGGTGTCAGCAAGGGTCAATCCACCAGCACCACGTTCCAGAACGCTGATCAGCGAGTCTGTGAAGTTCTGACGGTTTTCCACCACGGCAAGGTTGTTACCGAATGTAGAAGACTGTGTCCGCAACGTGTTTGTTGCGGAGTCCAGGGTGGAAACTACGGCATTGATGCCTGAGTCAGTCCCGAACGCTGTGGTTGTCGAGTCGCTCAGGCCAAGACCTGCTGCGTCAAACGTAACCCCAGAGATCGTCAGCGAAGAAGAACCATCTTCGTTGAATTTCGCTGTCAGATCGTTGCCGTCAAGAAGGTTCACACCGTTGAAGCTCGCATCAGCAGCCAACTGGTCAATCTGGTCCAGAAGGTTGTTATAGTCTGTAACGAAGCTGTCACGGTTTGTACCGGTATCGTATGTGCCGGTCAGGCCGAGGTCACCGCCCAAAGAGCCAACACCGCTTGCGATGGTCACTTCACGACCGCTTGCAGCAGAGACTTTCAGGGAGCTGCCGGAGAGAGAGGCAGACACGCCGGAGATGCCATTAACAGCTGAGACGAATTTGGAAACCGTCAGAGCTTTCGCTGTAATGGTTGTCGTCGCGCCATCAACGTTGATGGTGATCGTTTCAGTAGACGCAGCATTTGCGAATGCTGAAAGAGCCGTCGTTGGGTCCGTGAACGAAGCAGTGGAGGTGATCTCTGTTGCTTTGATCTTGGTGTTCAATGCAGAGTTTGCAGTTGATTTCGCTTGCTCTACCAATGTTGAGAGCGAGTCAATACCAGAAGCTGCTGCACTGAGCGTTTCAACAGCAAGGCCAATATTGTCCTGCAGCGTTCCAAGGTCAGCTGCCCGGTTGTTCAGGCCCTGAGCTGTGAAGAACGATGTTGGGTTGTCGATCGGGCTCGAAACTTTAAGACCGGTAGACAGACGGTTATTTGTACGTGAAAGAAGATCTGCAGTGCTCTGCAGAGAAGAGAGGTTCTCGCGAACCGCACTTGAGATAACAATATCACCCATTGGTACTTTCCTTTCCTAGGAACTAACTTTCGACGCTCATCCTGAGCTGTCGTCACTATGGGTGCCGTTGGTAAAATTAGCGTAAACGGGTGCAACGAATTTTCGAGATAGTTGGATACGGTTCGTTGAGGGTAAGTTCTTCTCCCACGCGTCGGATTTGAAAAGGCCTTTGTTTCCGGCGAAAACTGTCCCTAATTTCTGATGAAGGGGAAAGCGTATCGCTAATGATGTGTTGCCAAAATTTTTGAATTACCGCAGGTACCCGTGACACTTTGTTTAGGTTACGAAAGTGCTTTCTGCGCAAAATTCAGCTGCCAGCTCTCGGTTCAGGGTGACCAAAAGATGCACCGCAGTCGGTGTGGGAGTGGCCAACGCAGCATGGGTGTAGCGAAGGACTGTGGCTGCAAGCGCAGTTGTTTGAAGGCACAAAGAGTTTGAGAATTGACAGTCCGGGTCGGATAGGAGCTTGTCGACGATCAGATTCCAGATATGGAGATTGTCGGTCAGCGCATCGGATAGCTGTAACTGTGAAGTGTCATCAGGTTTGATGCTATCGAGGCGCGAGGCGGAAGCAATGAGAAATTCAGCTTCGCGATGCCGCAGGGTTTCTGCCGAAACAGGACGCGCAGAAACCATGTTGTTAGTGTCCCGTGTTGTTTGGTCTTTTGGGTGGGGACGAGGCCGAAGCCTCGTCCGTCCAGACCGTGTTCTTGGGACAGTGTGTAGAACAGCTCATTTTTTTAGAAGAGCTGCAGTACGTTTTGTTCAGCCTGCGCGGCGATTGAGAGGGCAGTGGTGCCCAGGGATTGCCGTGTCTGCAAGGCCAGAAGGTTGGCGCCTTCCTCGTTTGTGTCGGCGAGTGTCAGCTTTGCAGCGCCGGTTTCCAACGTGTTCACCATATTGTCGGTGAAGCCCTGCCGGATTTCGACAACACCCAAGTTTGCACCGAATGTTGAAGCCTGTGACCGCAATGTGCTGATCGCGCCATCCAACTCTGCAATGAACGATCTGATCGTCGCATCGTTGGTAAAGTCATCGGCGTTCACAGAAGTTACGCCCAGGCCTGCTGAGTTTAGGGTGACACCCTGGATTGTCAGCTGACTGGTTTGTGACTCGTTGAAGTTCACCGTCAGATCATCGCCGCTTAGCAGGTTGATGCCCTGATAAGAAGCATCCGCGGCCAGTTCGTCAATTTGCGTCCGCAAACCGTTGAAGTCACCTTCAAACTGTGTACGGTTCTGGCCGTTGTCGAAGGTCCCGTTGATGCCGAGATCTGTTGCAACAGAGCCAACACCACTTGCGATGACAAGGTCAGAGCCATCGTCCGCTTCAATTCGGAATGAACCGTTTGACGTGATGCTTGCCGAAATTCCGCTCAGTCCATTGATAGAACTGATGAACTTCGAAACAGTCTGACCACCGACGGTAATTGCAACGGCAGTGCCGCCGTCAAACGCGATGGTGATCTGGTCTGTTGAAGCGATAGATGAGAAAACTGCTGTCAGATTTAGCGTCTGATTTGTGACAGCATCTCTTGGGCCTTCGACGAAAGAGGCGTTGATTGGTGTATCAAGTGCCTGGTTCGCGGTGGCCTTTGCCGTCTCGATCAGCTTGGTAAGAGCTTCGATGCCCTCATCCGCTGTTCTGAGTGTTTGCACAGCCTGATCCATCGAATCCAACAAGTTGGTCAGATCGGCTGCACGTGTGTTTAGATTCCGAGCCGTAAAAAAGGCGGTCGGATCATCGATAGCGCTGTTGACCTTCAAACCGGTCGCGAGGCGCTCATTGGTTGTTGCCAGCAAGCTCGCTGTGTTCTGCAAACTAAGCAGATTTGAGCGAATTGCTCCTGATAAAACCACATCAGACATGGTCTATACCCTCCGGGCTTTTGCCGAACTGTCCCGTTCCGGCACGGTGCGTATACTCGGAGTTAATCATTAATGCCCGGTAAACAGTGTGTCGAATTGATACGCTGGTGGCTTTGCCACTAACATTCCAATTTTTGCTCCGTCTACGGATCATGATTTCCTCCTAAACCGGCAGAACGCCGGCTTTCGTCAGGAGGAACATCGCAAAGGTTGGGCCAGTTTATAAAACCGTTTTAAATCAATGGCTTAGGTTGTTTTTGAAGGTGTGGGGTTGGGCAAGTTATGCCCTGGCCAGGTAGGTTTTGCCGGGTGTTGGTCTGTCCTTGCCGGGTCAGGCCAACGCTGCAGCTCTACTTCGTGCTTGCGAGCTGGGTTACTTCCTGAACAATCTTATCCACTGATTGTTGAAGAGGGGCATTCCAGGCTTTACCGAACCAGGTCGTCTCGGGGTACCAGGGCAGGTAGTCTGTGCCCAGGCACATAGGGTGTCGATGCGGCCCATAGGCAAAGCAGCGGCTGCCGACAGCGCCGGCAATATCGGCCACGGAAACGGGTGCGGAAATGACGACATCCATGGCGGTTGTGAGCGCAGCTGCACCGTCGAGGTCGTTCATCAAGTCCAATCCCGCAACCTGGTGGATCTGGGCATCGAGACGCGAATTCACGTCGTTGATCTCTTCGTCAACAGTGTCGTACTGAAGATTTATGAGTTGGATGTTGGAATTGCCAAACAAGTCCTTCCAATCCTCCAGCTCAGTATAGAAGCGCCGCCGGTTTGCCGTCATGTTGCGGCTTCTCCAGGCGATGCCCACTTTGAGGCCACTGCCGAGGGCGTCGATGTCAGCCCTCAGCTGCGCAACTTGATCAGGTTTGGGCAATAAATAGCCGCCCGTTGACGGGAATTCGCTTAGATTGGTTCGAACCAGACCTGGTAGAGAGCCAGCTGCGATATCGTAATCGATGTCACCATCAAACTGTACATCGCCTTCCGCACGGATTTCAGCGAAGGGGAAAGATCTTTCATAAAGGGTCATCAGACGCGGATCTGTTTCAATCAGAACCTTTCCGCCTTCTTCTTTGGCCCGGTTTATGATGTCGTTGAAGCACGAGGCAAAGCGAACATCGTCACCAACGCCCTGTTCACGCCAAATGTAGAGAGTTTTGCCGGCGAGGGATTCACCCTGCCAGGCATTTAAGCCAATTCTACGCTGGCGAACCAGTGCATCGCCGCCACCGAAGCGGGCTTCGTAGAGCTTCCAGCCTTCGGTTAGAGAGCCGTTCGCGAGAAGGGCGATGGAGAGGTCTCCTTTGTAAAGTCCCTCCTTACCATCAAGATCAAGCGCGATCCTATATTCTGATATCGCTTCGTCAATGCGCGCCTGGCCCTGAAGAACTGTGCCTAAAAGGTCGTGAGCGGTCGCATCTGACCTGTTGAGAGCGATAAGTTCGCGGTACTGGGCTTCCGCTTCGTCGAAGCGGACGAGCGTTTTGAGGGAGTTCCCCCTATTGATCATTGCGCTACGTGAGGAGGGAAGCAGCTCTAAGGCTTTGTCGGATAGAGCCAGGGCTTCCTCTGCGCGATCCCCAGAGTTGAGGACGCCAGCAAGGTTGATGAATGAGGGTACATAAGAGGGATCGTGTTCAATTGCGCTTTCAAAGGCAAAAACTGCTTCGTCGCCTTGCCCATCGGCGTGAAGGGCGTTTCCGAGATTGTAGTAGGCCATCGCCATTTCTGGCGCCATTTCGACCAGGTCTTCGTATGCCTCGATTGCCGCATCCAGCCGTCCAGCATCGCGCAAGGTGCCGGCGAGCGTCATGAGTGCGTCGGCATAATCCGGCTTAAGTTCAAGTGCCGTTTCGAGAGACGTGATGGCGTCATCATATTTTCCCAAACGCCGTTGTGCCGACCCTTTGACCATCCAGGTGCTTGGCATGTCGGGTTTGAGGCCAATTGCCTTGTGTGCTGTCTCTAGTGCGCGGGCATTCTTGCCCAAATTGAGCTGTGCGTCCGCCAGGAGGTTGAGAGCGGCCAGTTCTTTTGGCGCTTTTTTCAGTGCTTTCTCATAGGCTTTGCTTGCGTCCGCGAATTTTCCTTGTCGATGGGCGAGCATTCCTTTTTGGATCAGCTCATTCGCGGTTTTCTTGGGTGCGGCCGTATTGGTTGTCGTCCCGGCAAGTTTGGCAGGCATCGGTCAATCCTTCGAAATGGCGAGATATGCTAAGACGTCATTTGTGATCTTCTCGACGATTTTCTGGTGGTCGGCCGTGTCGATCATTGAATAGAGGCGCGTGTTGGGGAACCAGGGTATGTGGTCTGTCCCCAATTGCATGGGATGCCTGCTCATGACGTAGCAGAAAGTTGGTTTGTGAAGGGCTCCCGCCATTTCGCCGACTGAAGTCGGTGAGGTTACAACCACATCCATGCATGATGTCAGAGCGGCTGCACCATCCAGATCATTATAAAGGTCGATATCAGGCATCTGGTGGATGGTCAGGCCGTGGTCAGCCTGAAGCTCATTCAACTCTTCTGTGACATCATCATATTGCAGGTTAATAAAATTCACGCCCTTGGACTGGAGGAGTTTGATCCAATCTGTGAGTTTGGTGTGGTAGAGCGCACGCGTTTTTGTCATCAGGCTTGAACGCCAGGCAATGCCCACTTTTGGGCCTGGGCCAAGGTTTTCAAGCCATTGAGTGCACTTGAGCTGTACTTTGGGGTCGGGCAAAAGCGGTTTGGGATCAGTTGGGAAGTCTTCCAATGATCGGCGCAGATAGGACGCGGCCATTCCAGCGGGTGCTGTCAGATCAAAATCAACATCTTCCTCGCGCATTGTACCGAGGCCGGTGCTTGTCCGGGTTTCTGGCCGAACAAGTGCGTTCGGCCATGTGCGTTGATAGAGAGGAACCAGCCTCTCGTCTGTTTCGATGATGAGTTTTTGAGCTTTGCCGACCAGGTCGTGATAGATCGTGGAAAAGCGGATGTCGTCGCCCAATCCCTGTTCCCGCCAGACAAATAGCGTTTTATCACTCACATCTTCGCCTTCCCAGATTAGACCGGGGAAGGGTCGGTGAGGTTGCCTTTGTTTGGAGGTGAAGCCATAGCCAAACAGGCTCCAACCTTCGTCCAGTCGTCCTGCTGACAAGAGAGCGAGGGCCAGGTTCCAATAGGCCATGTCCATCTTTGGCTTAATGTTCAGGGCGATTTCATAGGCGCGGAGTGCCTCTTCGGGGCGGCCAATGGTTTGCAGGACAGACCCAAGGTTGACATAGGCCTCTGCGAATTTGGGCGAAATCTCGATGGCCTTTTGGAAGGCGGAAAATGCATCTTCGTTCATGGCTTGTGCGCTCAGAACCCGACCAAGTGTGCAATAGGCTTCGGCGTATTCAGGGCGAATGGCCAGGGCCTGATCTATCAGATCGACTGATTTTTGATGGTCTTCCCGATCTAAAGCGAGGTTGGCGAGATTTACATAGGCTTCCGCGCAATCTGGATCGATTTCAATCGCCCGGTTTAGTTTCTCTTCCGCTTCGTCTTGGCGGTTTAGGTCTTTCAGAATGCCGCCGAGATTGCAGAGAATGCTGATATTGTCTGGCTGCAGACGTTCTGCGATCAAGAAATGCTCAACTGCTTTTTGAGGGTGGCCGTCATCCCGCAGCGCATTGCCATATTCCAGCTGAAACAGCGCATCGTCTGGTCGAAGTTCAACCGCCCTGGCTACCGCTTTTAGCGACTCTTCGCTGCTATTCATGGCCCTAAGGGCACGAGACCGGTTCTTGTGGGCGAGAGGATCCGCGGGTGCGAGTGCCAAAACCGTGTCATAGCACTTTAACGCTGAGCTGAAATCATCTCGCTGAAAGAGAAGGTTGCCGAGATTAAGGTGAGCCTTCAGGTTTTCTGAATCTGTTTCTACGGCTTGCCGGTAGCAGGCTTCAGCCTCACCGATCCGACCCTCTGCCTCATACACCAGGGCTAGATTGAAGTGAGCGTCTGAAAAGGTCGGGTCGACGTCCAGCGCCCTACGGATCCAATCTACGGCTTTGTCATTATGTCCCGCTTGATGCGCCAAGACCCCCATGAGGTGCAGGGCGCCTACATGGGATGGGTTTGCGGTCAGAACTTTGCTGTAGCGTTTTTCCGCCTGCTCGTGCCGACCTTTCTGATGAAGCCGGACCGCCTGTTTCATGGTTCGGTCAATATCCAGACCTTGCGCTTGAACAGGTTGAGGCGTTGAGCTCATGGGCCTGCGATCCTTGCTGGTGTTGTATCTGGTCCAAGACCGGTTTCGTTGTCTTAGAAGTCTCAAATTAGGGTTAGCAGAGCGTTAACACATGTTGTCGATGCCCCAGAAATGAAGGTCTCTGGTGTGGCGGGCGAGCGTCAATCAGATCTCGGAAGCTCGAGCCTCTGTGCCTTAAATGCTGGCATCCAGGGAGAGAGGGGTTCCGCCACGTCGCGATTGGGTCATTGCGCCGCTATTGCCATAGCCTGTTTGCGGCGCTCTTTTTTGGGCGGCGAGTCCGGCGACAGCTTTGACGAGGCCATCGGACACCGACTTAGCGGCCGCGAGCAATTTGCTGCTTTCATCAGATTGTTGGTGCAGAGCATTCATAACTGCTTTGAGATGCGACACGCGCTCAGCTGGTGCTCGGTCGACAAGGTGGGGGGCCTTCTTCAGAGCAGAGACCTGCAATGCTAACTCATTGGTAAGGCGTGTCTTTTCCTCGTGGAACTCTGAGACTTTCTTCAAGTCCTGGCTCTTGAGGATTTCAGACTCAGCGCTCAGGACTTCCTTCAAACGGGTAGCAAGGACCGTCATTCGGTCCACCATTTCCAGAGGAGTTTGAGCGTCTGCTTTTGATTGCCGGCGAGGGGTCATTGAGAGGCCTCCTGAATTTTGAGTATTTCTTTGAAAACGGAGTCCGCGATGCCAACACCACCTGACCGGCTCATGGCCCCGGCATATTCCTGATTGAGCAGGGAGCGAAACACGGTTTCGCCGTGACCGCCGCCAAAGGGCCCATCCGTTTCCATGCCAGAAAACATTGAGTCTACGAAATTGGCGAGGAAATGCGCTTCGAAGCTCTCCGCGGCCTCGCGGGCTTCCGCAGCATTTTGGGTTGGTTTTTGGGCGTTCGTCGACGCGCGGTCCGCCTCGGCGATTTGGCTCGTGAGGCGAAAAGGGGAGGCGAAAGCAGCTTCTGCAGCCATCAGAGCACCTCGATTTCCGCCTGCAGAGCGCCGGCAGCTTTAATGGATTGCAGGATTGTGATCATGTCGCGGGGGCTGACACCTAGAGCGTTCAGTCCATCGACAAGCACTTGCAGTGAAACAGAGCCATCGAGAACGGCCAGTCGCCGTTCAGCGCCGTCTTGCACACCAACGTCCGTGCGGGGCACGACGACTGTGTCGCCTGTTTCAGCAAAAGGATTTGGCTGGCTCACTTGTGGGGTTTCGGTCACGGAAATCGTAAGGTTTCCTTGCGCGATCGCGACCTGGCTCACCCTGACATCACGCCCCATGACGATCACACCAGATGATTCATCGATAACGACGCGGGCAGGGGTGTCAGGTTCGACACGTAATTGCTCAATGTCTGTCAGGAGATCTACGGCGGTGCCGCGATAATTGGCGGGAATGGTGAGTTCTACAGTTGTCGGGTTTTGGGCAGTGGCTGTCGATCGGCCAAGGAAGGCGTTGATCGCTGAGGCAATCCGGCGCGCTGTTGTTAGGTCGGGGTTTCGCAGGGCGAGGCGAAGTAGGCCAAGATCGGCCATTTCGAATTTGATTTCCCGCTCGACAATCGCACCGTTGGAGATGCGACCGTTGGTCGGCACGCCGCGGGTCACGGAAGCTGCGTCGCCACCTGCGCTAAAGCCGCCAACGGCGACGGGGCCTTGGGACACTGCATAAACTTCACCGTCTGCCCCCATAAGCGGGGTCACAAGCAATGTGCCGCCCTGGAGGCTCTCAGAATCGCCGAGGGCGCTGACCGTCACGTCGATCCGGGTCCCTTGTGGCGCGAATGCTGGCAGGTTTGCGGTGACCATCACAGCGGCAACATTGTCGGTATTGAGGTCAGTGTCGCGGGTGTTCACGCCGAGACGCTCCAACATTGAGGTCAAGCTCTGCAGCGTGAAAGGTGCGTTGTTCAGAGAGTCGCCTGTGCCATCAAGACCAACAACGAGGCCATAGCCGATGAGTTGGTTTTCCCGGATGCCTTCAACATCTGCGATGTCTTTGATGCGTGAGGTTGCTTCCGCGCTTGACGGCAGCAGCATCCCGGATGTCACCAAGAGGGCGCCAGCCAAAGTGAGCAGGGCTGGGCGACTCTTGGAAATCCATTTGATGATCGAACGCATGCGTTTGGCCCTTGTCTCAGCTTCGGTGTCTCAATAACCGGGCGCACGTGTGCCCGTGTTCTTGGGTCTTCCCTAGCGAACACCGTGCCACGCTGGGATTTGGCGTGGAAAACCTATAAGCCATTGATATATATGGATAATATCATTTTGAGGTCTTGAGGCGCCCGTGGGTTCAGCCACTGGAACCGGCACTGATTGCCGCTTGTGCGGCAGAGTTTGCCGGGCGGTTTATGCTTAACGTGCTGTTAAGTGCCGAGGCCCCATTCTACCGCTCATCAGCGCAGTCACGGGGTCGCCAGATCCTGTTTTGTGGCTGTTAATGGAGAGTGTCATGAAGATCGTTTCGTCACAGCGCGCGGCGCCATCAAAAGGACCAGCTAAAAAGGCCGGTACGGGTGGGGCAGGCGCGGTTTTTTCGCCAGATTTTGGGTCTGGTGGCGCGCAGCCTAGCCAGGCTGCCAGTGGTGTCTCTTCTCTGACGTCCATTCATTCTCTTTTAGCGGTTCAAGGTGTCGAAGCGCCAGACGATCCAACGACCGGTCGCCGGCGCGCGATTGAAAATGCCTCAGAAACACTGGACGTCTTGGATGAACTGAAACTCGGTTTGCTGGCAGGAGAGCTACCCGCTGATAAGCTTCAACGGTTGCTATCGCATGTAAGCACCGAACGCTCTGAGATTGATGATCCTGCGCTCGCCATTGTTCTCGATCACATAGAACTTCGGGCTAGGGTCGAGCTTGCAAAATATGGTCAGACAGGCTGATTCTCTCCGGTGAGGGGGTAGGATCGATCTGAGCTGGCAATATTGGCGGCTGAACGGCCAAATTTTGGCTCAAGCTCTTGATTTCACGCATATTTCACCGACTTGCTCCACCCCTTGGTTGTGTGGGGAGGACCTCCTACATATACTCCCGCCGCGCCTTGAGCGAGATGCCGCTGACCTTTGGTTGTCATGGCATGTCAGCTCATCCTATCGAGACTGTGCAGGCCCAGAAGAGAGGTCCGGATGGTCTGGTATTCGTTCTGGTGCTGGTTCGGCGCACAAGGGAGAGAGAGTAAGAATGGCAGTTCGCTTACCTAAGGACTACACGCCAAGCGATGACGAGCCTTTTATGAATAAAAGGCAGAAGGAATATTTCCGGCGCAAGCTGGAGGGGTGGAAAGAGGACATTCTCCGCGAGAACAAGGAGACTCTTCAACACCTGCAGGATGAGTCTGGGCATCATCCCGATATCGCAGATAGGGCCTCCAACGAGACTGAACGCGCACTGGAATTGCGAACGCGGGACCGTCAGCGGAAGCTGGTCTCTAAGATTGATCAAGCATTGCTCCGCATTGAAGACGGCACATATGGCTATTGTGAAGATACGGGCGAACCCATCAGCTTGAAGCGGTTGGATGCAAGGCCGATCGCAACGCTGTCAATAGAAGCACAGGAACGCCATGAGCGGCGCGAGAAGGTCTACCGCGACGACTGATTGCTTTCTTTGTACACAGAGAAAAGGCGGGCCTTTCAAGGCCCGCCTTTTTTGTCTCAATAGTGGTGACTAGAACGGCATGAGGATGTCGAAGACTTGTTGGCCGTAGCGTGGTTGCTGAACATCGGTGATCTGACCCCGACCGCCATAAGAGATGCGGGCTTCGGCCATCTGGGTATGTGCAACTGTGTTCGACGCGGTGATGTCTTCTGGGCGAATGACGCCTGACACCAGTAATTCACGCACTTCGAAGTTGACCCGCACTTCCTGGCGACCTTCGATCACCATGTTCCCATTCGGCAGGATCTGGGTTACGACCGCAGCGACCGTGAGATCAATCTCTTCTTTGCGATCAACCTTACCCGTTCCAACGCTCGAGCTTGCGCTGTCTAGGTCAGCCAATGATCCGGCGACGACCGCTTCAGGTAGAAAAGAGTTTAACGCCGATTCATATCCGAGGAAGCTATCCAGGCCCGCATCCTCACTATTGGTTCGGGTGCGGCTGGTTTCGTTATCAACCGATGCTTCGTCAGCAATGTTGATGCGGACTGTCAGAATGTCTCCGATGCGCGATGCTCGTTGATCCTTGAAGAATGCGCGAGCGCCTGATCGCCAGAGTGAATTGGGCTGATAAGACGCCCGTTCTGGTGTCGGCATTGGAAGAGAAACCGGCTGGTAGCCTGGTTGCGCAGTCGGATTAGAAATCGAGGATAGAGCAGGTGCTGCGCCCACGTCCGAGAGACGGTCCGCAACCGCACATCCTGAAACAAATAGAGCGACACAAGTCAAAGTGAGAGCTTTTGACAGGAGTTTTTTGGGTGTTTGGGTCATTGCAAGCGACTTTCCTGTGGGGTTTCTCATTTGAGCGAACTCACGCGAATTGGGCCAGCGGGTGTAACCTGGGCCTGATTGGTGCCGGTTACTTCAACCTCAATGGTGCGGTGGGAGCGGGGATTGACGATTTTGATGATCTCGCCAAGCGCCCCGTCTTCCAAAGCGCGGCCGCGTGTTGACAGGCTCATGTTTGCCAATTGATAGGTCACTGAAACGATTGACCCTTTCTCTACAAGGCGCGGCGGTTCAACATCGCTGCTCCGTACCGGCTCACCTGGTCGCAGGCTTCTGCGGGGTGTGAAACCGATCAGGTGCGATGTGTCATCGATAATATTCTGGGAAACACGGGTCGCTGGCACGCGCATCCAATCAACATCGGCTTCCGTAATTTCGTCACCTGGGCTCATTCGGTGCGTCAGAACAGGAATATCCAATGCAGGGTAGGCGCGGCCGCTGACACGGAACCTCTGGGCATTTTCAGACTCCGCAGGTACGCGAACAATGGCGCGGAAGCGTCCACTACGATTATCAAACGCGACCTGCTCGACAGCGAGAGAGGGTGTTTCATCATCGGTAACCATCAAACGGTCTGCGCCGCTGGTGAAAACAACCTCAATCAGACCTTTCGCTGCAACAGTGGGCGCTTCTTCAGCGATTGCATCGGCAAGCGCAGCCCGTGTGATCTCTGTTGCCAGCGGAATGCCAGATCTTGAAACGACGACGCGGGTCAGGCCTTGCGTGTTGCGCCACGCTATGCCGTTCCGACGCGCTACCTGGGAAATGCGAGAGACAGATATCGCGGTAGGTGCGCCGGGACGGGGAGCTGCTGCGATAACAATATCGCTCGCCGTTCCCGCATCGTCGAATAAGTCGCCGAGGGTCACAGTGTCGCCAGTGACGGAGACATGTGGCCGCAAAACGGCCGCCTCGGCTTGGGTTAGGGAAAAGAGAACCCACAATGCGAGGATCGCATTGAAGAGGGTCCAGTTTTGAGAAAAGGAAAGCCGTGTCATGATGGACCTGCTTTTAACTTTCTATTGGTTCGCAGTTGATTGGCGCTAGCGGAGGTTTGAGGTCACTGACAGCATTTCGTCTGTCGCTGTGATCATCTTCGCGTTCATTTCATAAGCACGCTGCGCGGTGATCAGATTGGTGATCTCGCTCACCGCGTTGACGTTCGAGGTCTCCAGATATCCCTGCAGGAGAGAGCCGAAGCCATCGGAAGCCGGGCTGCCTGTTGTCGGTGTACCGCTGGCGGCGGATTCCATGAACAGGTTGTCGCCAAGCGGATCTAGACCGGCTGGATTCTGAAAGGCGGCGAGTTCAAGCTGTCCGACGGTTTGCGGGTCGGTCTGCCCAGAGAGTGTCACCTGCACAAGTCCTTGTGCGTTGATCGAGACATCAATCGCATTCGACGGGATAGTGATGCCGGGCTGAACGGTGTAGCCGTCTGCGGTTACAAGTTGGCCGGTGGCGCTTGTGCTGAAATTCCCTGCGCGTGTAAAGGCGTCGTCGCCACTTGGCATCTGAATGCGGAAATAGCCGCGACCTTGGATTGCGAGATCATAGTCATTTTCTGTGATGTCCAGATTGCCCTGGGCTGCAATGCGCGTCACGGCTGCGGTGCGAACACCCATACCAACCTGAACGCCGGCGGGAACAATTGTTCCTGCGTCAGATGATGTTGAGCCAACTCGCTTCAAGTCCTGATACATCAGATCCTGGAAGGTAGCTTTCTGGCGTTTGAAGCCTGCGGTGCTCATATTCGCGACGTTGTTCGAGATCACCTCGACATTGAGCTGCTGGGCCATCATGCCTGTGGCGGCGATGCTAAGCGACTGCATGGGGTTGATCCTTTCTCTTGCCTAAATGTTAGGCGCTGCTGACTAGTTGACCTTGGCCAATGTGGAGATTGCCTGGCGCTGCAATTCGTCACTCTTCTCGACGATCTTGTTTGCGCTTTGATAGGCCTGCATGACCGAGATCATGTGCGTCATTTCCAGAATGGGTTGAACATTTGAACTTTCGACGGCGCCCTGAAGCAGGCTCACATTTTCAACGGGAATTTCAGGCTCTTCTGTCTTGAGGAGCGTGCCGCCCGCCTTCTGAAGCTTTCGTTCTTCTTCAAATGTCACAAGACTAATGCGACCCTGAGGGCCTTGATCTGTTGAGATTGTGCCGTCACCTGAGATCAGTATCTGTCCGTCTTCAGGGCCAAATGTGAAACCTGTCCCTGCTGCAGAAAGAACAGGGTAGCCGTCACCGGTGACCAAGCGGCCTTGGGCGTCGAGCTCAAAAGCGCCATTACGCGTATAGCGGGTGCCTTCTGGCGCATCGATTTTAAAGTAACCTTCGCCGGAAATGGCGACATCGAGTGGATTGTCAGTGACTTCCATCCTGCCTTCACCAAGGTCACGATGCATGCCGAAGTCCTGTACAAAGGAAATCGTGTCGTTAGGGCTGTCCTCAGATGCTGTGCGGGACAGGTATTGTTCGAATATTGGCTGCTCGGCTTTGAAACCGTTCGTGTTGATGTTCGCGAGGTTGTTCGCGATGATCGACATTTCTCGCCGGAGCGCCATCTGTCGGGTCATCCCGATCAGGAGAGCGTTTTCCATCTGTTTCGTCCGTCTCTTGTTTGCGATGGCAATTTGCCGCCGCTGGAAGCTTTCGCTCCCGTTTCCCGGTAAAGCTCATTGCATCGCCCGTGCCATTCGGAAAATCGTTTAAAAACAATGTCTTAGGTGATTTTTGAGACGGCAGACTCCGCCGAAAGGCAGGGCTTGCCCGGCAAAACTTGCCTGCTATTGCCCGTTCTGTGGATGACTTGAGGGGGCAGCAACGCTTCGTTAACCACCATCGGCGAGTATTTGTCCCTAATTGCAAGATCTCACAACCGTTTGTTAACGGCGTCGAGAACGAGGGATATGAGGCCATGAGCGATACGGATGCCGAAATCGACTTCGAAGAAGGGGTCGACGAGGAAGGCGGAAAGAAGAAGATGAGCGGTAAGGTCATCGTTCTCTACATCGCACTGCCCGCACTCGTCTTAATCGGCGGGATCGTTGGTGCACTATTCGCCTTTGGTATTCTTGGCGGTGGTGATGAGCAAGACATGGCGTCTGTCGAAGAGGCGGTGGAGCCACCTGTCTTCTATGACATGCCTGAGTTCCTTGTGAATATCAGCACCGATAGTGGCCCAACCCGCTACCTCAAAATGCGGGTGTCGCTTGAAGTGCCAAACGCAGAAATTCTTGCTGAAATCGAATTGCTGATGCCGCGCATCGTCGACGGGTTCCAGGTTTATCTGCGGGAGTTGCGTCCAGAAGATCTGGACGGTTCCGCCGCAATCGTGCGCATGAAAGAAGAATTGCTTCGTCGGCTCAACCTGGCGGTTGAACCGCATGAAGTGCGTGACGTCTTGTTCAAAGAAGTTGTGGTGCAGTAATGCGCCGCGCTTCGGATATTGGAGACCGCCATGGCGGATGACGAAGATCTAGATCAGGATGACATGGCTGCTGCCTGGGAGGCGGAAGCCGGTGGCGATGATGAAGCTGACGCCGACACCGACGGGGGCGGGGGCGATGATGATGCCATGGCCGAAGAGTGGGCTGCGATGGCCGACGGTGATGATGGTGCGTCGGAGCTTGAAGCGGATGGCGCGTCTGAGCGCGTCCTGAACCAGGATGAAATCGACAGCCTTCTTGGATTTGAGGTCGATGAGAATGATGATGGGGAGCGGACGGGTATCCGCGCGATCATTAACTCTGCCTTGGTTTCCTATGAACGCCTGCCGATGCTTGAAATTGTTTTCGACCGTCTTGTGCGGTTGATGACGACGAGCTTGCGTAATTTTACATCCGACAATGTTGAAGTCAGTCTGGATAATATTTCGTCCATTCGTTTTGGTGACTATCTGAACTCCATTCCGCTGCCTGCAATTCTCTCTGTGTTTCGGGCAAAGGAGTGGGACAATTACGGTCTCTTCACCGTGGACTCGAACCTGATTTATTCGATTGTTGATGTTCTGCTTGGTGGGCGCCGTGGTACGGCTGCCATGCGTATTGAAGGTCGTCCTTATACGACGATTGAGCTTAACCTGGTCGAACGGATGATCGAAGTGGTGCTGGATGATGCCAAAGCGGCATTTGAGCCTCTCTCACCCGTTACATTCGAACTTGATCGCATGGAGACCAATCCACGGTTTGCGGCCATTGCGCGGCCGGCCAATGCGGCAATCCTGATCAAGCTTCGCATTGACATGGAAGATCGAGGCGGGCGCATCGAGATGCTCTTGCCCTATGCGACGTTGGAACCCATTCGTGAACTTCTCTTGCAGATGTTTATGGGTGAAAAGTTCGGCCGTGACTCTATTTGGGAGGGTCACTTGGCGACGGAACTCTGGTCAACAAAGGTCCAGATTGACGCCGTTCTTGATGAACAGCAGATGTCGCTTGGCGACGTGATGGGGTTCGAAGTAGGGCAGACATTGATGCTCAACGCGTCGCCTGACTCAATAGTCGAAATGCGCTGCGGCGACATTCCCCTGATGAAGGGCAAGATGGGGCGCACTGGTGGCAATGTTGCTGTTCGGCTGACGCAGGGCGTACCTGAGGTTCTGAATTCAGTGTTTGTTGAGCCCAAGTCCGATGAGGCAGCGCCATGATGAATATCCCAACGGATCTTTTGCTCGACGGTTTGGTCGCCATTTTATTGGGTGCGACCATTTTTTACTGCGCGATGCTTGATCGGAAGCTTAAAGCGCTTCGCTCTGGTCAGGATGGCTTGAAGCAAACAATTGATCAGCTGAACACAGCAACGGCACGAGCCGAAATCAGCATCTCCCAGATGAAACAGGTGAGTGATCAGCTCGACGATGGCCTCACCCAGCAGATGCGCGATGCGCGCACGCTAGCAGATGAACTATCGGTCATGGTGGCTTCCGGGAATAAAGTTGCAGGTCAGCTCGGCACGGAGCGGTCGCGTGTGTCGCGATCAGCGCCAATACCTGCTGCTCTTAAACCTCGGGAGCGGGAAAAGCATGTGCCGATGCCGTCCGCCGAGGTCGGAATGACGCCTGCAGACGCAGGTCGGCTTGAAGATGGCCTCAATCAAACCCTTCTTGATGCGCTCAAACGTGCTCGGTAATCCCTTATGACATCTCACGTTTCCAAAGTGCCACAGGTTCGTTTGCTTCCATCCTTGATGGTCTGCGCGGCTGCTTTGCTGGGCCTTAAACTGATTTCTATCGGTGTGGGGGTTGATGCACTGTTGGGTGGTGTTCAACCTGCTTATGCGGAGGAAGACGCCGTAGAAAACGCCGAATTGACGGAAGAAGCGGAGGTTGGTGCTGAAGCGGGAGCGGAACCCGAAACAGTTGAGGTCGATCCGTCGGTGCGTCTCGCGCCGGAGGATTTTGACCGCCCCTCCAATTCAGAACAGAGTGTCCTCCGCAGTTTGAGCCAGCGGCGTAAAGCTCTCGATATGCGGGAACGGGATATTCAGATGCAGGCCAGATTGCTTGAAGCGTCCGAGCGGCGAGTGCAGGCCCGCATTGATGAGCTTAAGGAAATTGAGGGGCGCATCGAGACCTTGTTTGGTGTGCAGGAAGAGGCCCAAGAACAGCAATTGGCGTCTCTTGTGACCATGTATTCCAACATGAAACCGAAGGATGCCGCCCGCATTCTGGGGCAGCTCGACATGGATGTGTTGATCCAGGTTGTTCGGCGCATGAGTGAACGCAAGATGGCTCCCATATTGGCTGCAATGGATCCCATCGCGGCGCAGGAGCTGACCGTCGAGCTGGCCACTGGGGGGGCAATCCCTTCTGAACTGGATATGACATCTTTGCTGGAAGAGGCACCGGCCATACCCTGACATGGGGCCGTTGCCAATGCTGTTTCTCGAACGGCTTAAACCCTCAGAATTCCGCCAAAAACCGGATCAGTCTTAACGGCACCTTTACTGGGTCTTGTCTAGGCTACTTCTAGGTGTGGAGTGCGCCGTGTTGTTTCGCAAATCTCTCGGTTTCCGGGCATTCTTAGTGCTTGGGCGGGAGTGATTCGGGGTCGAGTCGCGAAACAGACGGCGCTTTAGAGCCGGGCAGGCAAACGTGGCAGCGAGTGATCAAGATCATATGGCCAGCGTCGCGCTGATCGATGGGCAAGGGCAGATTGCTGCCGCAGGCTCGTCGACCAATGCTGACGGCACGCACACGTTGCAGCTTTCGCTGTTTTTGATGCTGCTCACCTTTTTCTTCGTCCTCACGTCAGGTTCCTCTTTTGATGAACAACGGGTTGGACCGGTGATTGGTGGTATTCAGGATGCCTTTGGTGCGTTGAATGCGGGAGCAGTTGATCAGACTGGCCGTCTCAGCCGTGGCACTTTGCCTGTTTTGCAGGACGGGTCACAGCCCGCTTCGGGCGATTTTTCAAATGCGGTGATCGCTGCGTTCGCGGACGTTGGGGAGCAGGAGACTGTCCGCCATGGTGGGTCGCTAGATCTCGTGCTTGATGTATCGGGGCTTTTTGTTGAAGGCGCTGCGGCCATTCGTGCTGACAAGCGTGTGTTGTTTGCGGCTCTCGGCGCAGCGCTTGCCGATGGCTCGCAGGATCGTCATGTGGCCATCCTTGTTCCTGCCGCAGCCCAAAACAGATTGGATGTTCGCCGGGCCGCTTCTGTGGCTCGGCTGTTGTCCGCAGCGGGGACGCCGGAAGGTCATCTTGCCGTTGGTGTTACGGATGCGCCGCGCGATTTTGTCAGCTTCCGGTTCTTCACACTTCCGGAGGCTTCGTCGTGAACGTCTCTTCTCAGGTCCCCACGGACACGCAAAGCGAAGGATCGCTTTGGCTGGTCACATTTGCTGACCTGACGGCCATTCTTGTTGCCTTCTTTGTGCTGATCTATGCCATGTCGTCGCCGCTTAGCGGTCGTGGTGATGCGCGTGTTGTTGGCGGGCCAGGTCTCTCAGCGGTTGACCCGGTGGCTCACCAACGCGATGCCCGTAATGTTCAAACTTCTTCGTTGCCGACACTAACGGTCGATTATCTCGCTGCCGTGTTCTCTGATCGCGGTCTTGTCGCGCTTGGCGATGGTGGGCCTTTGTCTCAGAAGGTGGAGCATGGACGTCTCGTGATCCGCTTTGCGCCGGAATTCGCATTTGCCTCTGATGGCCGCGCGTTGCGACCTCTTGCAGGCGGCGTGGTTGCGGATCTCTCTCGGACTCTTTCAGGTGTCGCGAACCCAATCAGTATCATGTCTTCAGTGCCAGCAGATGATTGGGCGCTTGCCTTTGACCGCGCTGACAGCGTTGCAGCTGCCCTTCGACAAGCAGGATATTCGCGGCCCATTGAACGGTTTGTCACACCCGGGCTCTCAGGTGACGCTCTGCTCCTGATCATTAGCGACCAACGGCGAGGGGGAGCATGATGCGGCGCATTTTTTGGTCCTTCATCGAGCGGTCGGTTTTTTGCGTGGTGCTTTTCGCGGGCAGCCTCATTGCTCCCGCGATGGCAGCTGACGATGTCCGATTGTCGGGTGCTGAGGAAAATGGGTTTGGAAGACTGGTATTTTCCTGGCCAGATACCGGATTGCCAGACGACCCAACTGTGCCGGATACCAGACTGCCTGGGTATGAGACCCTCGTTTCGGCCGGTGTGCTTGTTGTTACTTTCGAGCGGCCCCTGGAAATTGATCTTGATGATCTGCTGCGCCGGATGCCGCGATATCTTGCGCTGGTCCGGATGGATGGTGATGACCGCACCTTGCGCATGGCAATGAAGGCGGACTTCAATATCCACGCCCGGGCGGCCGGACATGAGCTGTATATTGATCTGCTGGCACCTGGATGGGCCGGTGATCCACCGCCTTTGCCAGCTGACGTGGTTGCGCGCCTGGCAAAAGAAGAACGAGAACGGCAGGCTCGGGCCGCTCAGTTTGCCGAGCTAGGACCGCAGGCTCTTGAGATTGTAGAGGATTTGCCCCGCGTTGCCCTTCGTGTTGGCGAACAACCAAGCTTTACACGGCTGGCGTTTGAGTGGGATCGCCCTGTCCTCTATTCGACAGCCTTCAGAGATAATCGGATAACAATTACATTCGATCAGATTGCTGACCTTCCACTTGCTTCCCTCCGCGTTGATCCGCCAGCGTTTGTGAAATCTGCACGCGCTGAGAAATCTGGCGGCCGGCTTACCATTTTTGTTGAAACCGAGCCGGGTGTTAAAGTTCGTGATTTCCGGGAGGACTTAAGCGTGGTGCTGGATGTTGCGCCCGCGCGACCGGAAGATGTGCGACCTGTTGCTTCAACGGCTCCAGCACCTCTGCTCCCTGTTCCGACTGGGTCTCCGGCAGACCGGATTGAAGAGCCGGAGAGTCAGAGAGCAGCGGCGGCACTGGCAGCTGCTGCGGCAGAAACGGCCGGCGAGGAAGCTCCTGCGGTGGCGTCGTCTCCGCCGGAGCAACTGGTTCCGAGCGTGTCGGCCACAGAGGAAACGGATGTTGAGCCGACGATGGCGGTCGCCGAGACCAATACGCCATCAACTGTTGCTGTTGCGGAAGATGTTCAAGCAGAGGAAGGTCCTGTATCGAATGATACAGAGGAGTTTGCCTCGGCCTATCCCAATCGGGCTGAAGCTGATCAAGCCGCGCTTCCCGTTTTCTCCGACCTTACAGAGCGCAGCATTCGCCTGACATTCCCCTGGGCGGAACCAACCAAAGCGGCAATCTTCCAGCGAGATAATCGTGTTTGGATGGTTTTTGACCGTGAAACAGATTTCAACCTGTCTGATCTTGGGCCGGTCGTTCGCGAACGTCTTGGTGATCCGGAGATTGTCGAACTTGATGGGGCGAGCGCCCTTCGATTTGCGCCGCCTGATCGGGTGCTGATCACGGCGGGGGAGCGGGACAATCGCTGGGTGGTGACGCTTGGCGACATGATCGTTGAACCAACCCGACCCGTTGGGATAACCCGCGCATGGAGTGCGACGGGCGAGCCGCAGGTGATTTTTGATGTGGAGAGCGTGGGCAGCATTCACTGGGTACGCGACCCGGTGATCTATGACACGATCGCGATTGTTACTGCCAAAGGACCACCGCAGGGCCTCCTCGCACCGCGGAATTTTGTCGAGTTCGAGGCGCTTTCAACGGCACAGGGACTTGCGTTGGTATCGCGTGCCGATGATCTCTATGTCAGCGAGACGCCGCGCGGCGTAACGGTGTCACGAGGATCTGGTCTGACACTTTCCGCGGCAGACGGCCCGGATTATTCAGGCAGTGCGCCTGCTGCGTCGCGTGTCGGTGATCCGTCTGCGCCAGGTCGCATGGATTTTGAACGGTGGCGCTATTCCCCCGGCAAGAACTTCATAGAGCGCAAACAATTCCACCAGCGCACAGTGGCGCTTGCTGGAGAGGCCGATGTTGCTGAAGCGCGGATAAAATATGCTAAATTCCTGCTGAGCTATCGCCTGGGAACTGAAGCCTACACCATGTTGCAGGGCGCACTACTGGCATCGGAAACGCTAGAGAATGACCCTGGCTTTCGCGCGCTTCGTGGCGTTGCGCTAATCATGATGGCGCGACCGGAAGAAGCGATTGCCGACCTGGCTTTCCCTGCATTGGATGATGATCCGCATTCCTCGCTCTGGCGCGGGGTGGCTTACGCAGAATTGGCCCAGTGGGGAGATGCGCGCTTGGCGTTCGAACAGGCAGAGAAAGCTTTTGAGATTTACGGGCCGGACCTGCAGGCTCTATTCAGGATGAAGGCCGCTGAGGCATCACTCGCGACGGGTGATCTTGGTAGTGTTGAATTCAATTTGGACAGGATCCCCGCAGGTGCAGACGACGATCGATGGACAGAACAAGCAGCCCTTACACGCGCCCACCTTTTCGAGGCGTTGGGACGGGTTGATGAAGCCCTTGAAATTTATGATCAACTCCTGACCTCGGATCACAGAGCCATCCTTGCCCGCGCACGTTTTGGCCATGCCGACCTTCGGCATGAACTTGGTGCCATGAGTGACGAAGAGCTGACCAATGAGCTGCACGCCCTGCGCCTGGTTTGGCGAGGTGACGACCTTGAACTGGCCGTTCTGGAACGCCTGGGCGAGCTGTTGATTGCGAAAGGTGAGGTCGCTGAGGGGCTGGAAATCTGGCGAATGGCCGTTGGGACGTTCCCGGAAACCGAGCGGGCGCGTCGTGTTGCTTCCAGTATGACAGAGACATTTACTGATCTTTATTTGAGCGGTGGTGCCGACGAGATGGACCCGGTTGAAGCCCTCTCCATCTATTATGAGTTTCGTGAGCTAACACCAATTGGTCGGCGTGGGGATGCGCTTATTCGCAATCTCGCCGACCGGATGGTTGAGGTTGATCTATTGGATAAGGCTGCAACGCTGCTCCGGCATCAGGTTGATAATCGCCTCCGCGGCACTGCGCAGGCACAGGTTGCCGCCAAGCTTGCCTTGATTGAGCTTATGAACAGGCAGCCATCGGCTGCACTTCAGGCCATTCGGTCGACCAAGCAGGTCCGGTTGCCCAAAGATCTTACCCATAAACGTCGGTTGCTCGAAGCGCGCGCTCTGACAGACCTTGGATTGTATGATCATGCCTTGGATCTTCTCTCTGAGACAGAAGGCGAAGGGGTTGCTGACCTGGTCGCCAATATTCATTGGGAAGCACAGCAATGGGCGGTCGCTGCCGCCAATTTCGAAACCGCGCTTGGGGCACGCTGGCGCGATCCACTCCCACTTACTGAAGACGAACGGTTTCAGGTCTTGCGTGCTGCCATAAGCTTTTCTCTGGATGATGATGCCATCGGGCTGGAGCGCATGCGGGCCAAATTCGGAGATCTGATGAGTGCAAGCCCGGATGCTTCAGCCTTTGCTGTGGTCACAGACCCCATTCAAACCAATGGGGTGGCTTTCAGAGACCTCGCGCGCAGCGTTGCGTCCATCGACACTTTGGACAGTTTTGTGCAGAGTATGGAAGGCAGTTTCTCAGAGCCTTTGGACGGCTTAGATCCAGCGATCAATTGAAGGAACAGTTCTGCCAAATCCGGGCAGGTGCAGGTGGACTAACCACGGCCACCCGTTGATGTGGCCGATTTACGGTGTTGGCTGTTGGTAGCTAAGTCCCGAAGCTTTGAACCAATGATCCCGTGATCAAGTGCCAGCCGTCCACAAGCACAAAGAAGATGAGCTTGAAGGGCAGGGAAATAATGATGGGTGGCAGCATCATCATGCCCATAGACATGAGGACAGAGGCCACAATCATGTCGATGACGATGAAGGGGACAAAGATAAGAAAGCCAATTTCAAAAGCCCGCTTCAGCTCGCTGATCATGAAAGCAGGGACGACGACCTGAAAAGGAATGTCCTGCTGTTCTTCGACAGCGGGTGTTTTTGACAGGTCCATGAATAGCTGCAGGTCTTTGTCTCGTACCTGGGTCAGCATGAACTCCTGAAACGGTTTGGAGGAAATGCTCAGGGCTTCGCCCATTTCGATTTCTTCATTGATGAGCGGCTCAATGCCCGTCTCATAGGCCGTTTCAAACACTGGCGCCATGATGAACGCTGTGAGGAAGAGAGCGAGACTGATGATCACAGAGTTTGGGGGGGATTGCTGCACGCCCATCGCGGTTCTCAGGAGTGAGAGTACCACCACAATTCGCACAAAGGAGGTGATCATGATCAGGATAGACGGAGCGAGGCTGAGTACCGTGACGAGCGCGATGATCTGAACAACGCGTTCGGTGAGGCCAAAGCCTTCTGAGAAGTCTACGTTGATGGTTTCTGCCGAAGCGGGGAGGGCGGACAGCAGCAAAACCACTAGACCTGCAAGAGCAGCAAATGTCAGATGCTTTTGACTTGGGGAGAAAATCACGCGCGGCGCTCCTTCAGGAGGGAGACAACCTTCTGCATCTGATCCGTTACGGGGCCGGTAAGGGCTGATGCGTTGAGGGGTTTAACCTCAGCTGCAGGGTCGATTTCTGGCTCTGCCTTGGCGGGCAGCCCGGCTTCTAGAATGGTGTCTTGATCTCCAAGGAGGAGGAGGTGTTCGCGATCATCGTGTCGCACAATCACTAGCTTGCGCTTGGGATCGATTGAGAGTGTTTCGGTGACGGCGAGACGCTTGGTCGGAGATGTTTGACGACCTGTTGGTACCAAGCCGAAGCGCTTTGCGCCCCAGGCACAGGCGACAATAAGACCGACAACAAAAATAAGCGCCGATGCGAAGCGGAGTATTTCGCTGAGTTCCATGAACTTTCCCCAATAAACCCTGGCACTTGATGGTGGCGAAACTGGTTAACAAAACCGCCGCACCTGTGCCGTAACTGGGCAGATGTTGCCGGGTTTATGCTTAAGAACGGGTTAAGCCCGTCAAAATGTCCTGTAGATACAATGGTCGAGCGATTTGGGGGCTTTAGCCTGTGGGAAACCAATTAAGGCAAAATTTACCTAGTGGCGCGAAACTGCTCTTAACGAACGACGCAAGGATTGCATCTGTTCGCGATTTCTCATTCGCGTGATCCCAGAAAGGGTTGCACCACGCGGCAACCCGCACCTCACGGTGCATGATCAGGACGCGCGCCCATGTTTCTTGGTGACTCCCCCATCTTTTCGATGATGAAGGAACGCATGCATTGGCTGTCGGACCGGCAGCGGGTGATTGCAGAGAATGTCGCGAATGCAGATACCCCCAACTATATCGCTAAGGACCTGTCGGAACCTGACTTTGGTGCGATGCTGCGGTCACGCAGCTCGCGGCCCGTCCTGACAGCAACGCGGACAGACGGGAACCACCTGAGTGCGAATGGCAGCACCGGTGGTAGCTCTGCTGCCTATGTTCGAAGCCCAGATTTTGAAACCACACCGACCGGCAACTCAGTGGTGTTGGAAGAACAGATGATTAAGGCCGCTCAGAACCAGATGGATTACCAGACGGTGACAGGTCTCTACGCCAAGAGCGTCGGCATGTTGAAAATTGCCCTGGGTAAGGGCTGAGCATATTTGAGGAGAGCAGACTATGGATCTCGTGAAATCAATGATGATTGCTGCTTCCGGCATGCGAGCCCAAAGTGGACGTATGCGGGTTCTGGCGGAGAATATTGCTAACTCGCAGTCAGCTGCGACCACGCCTGGGGCAGAGCCTTACCGTCGGCAGATTGTGACGTTTGAGAGCGAACTTGACCGCGAGCTGAATGCTCGTGTTGTGAAGGTTGGCAAGCCCGTCGCTGATAAGTCTGACTTTGAATTGAAATACATGCCCGGCCACCCCGGCGCCGATGACAATGGCTATGTGCAGATGCCAAACGTCAATGGGCTTGTAGAGTCCATGGATATGAAAGAGGCACAGCGCTCATATGAAGCGAACCTCAATATGATCCAGGCATCCCGGCGCATGATGTCTCAGACACTCGAATTGCTTCGTCGTTGAACCTAAACCCTTTTAGAGGAAACACGTCATGACTGTTCCTGCTTCTGTTGCACTTAGCGCCTATACCAATGCCGTTAAACAGGCGACTGACCTGGGCGGTGCCAATGATGTTGCCGCAACCGCTGGTTCTGGCCAGGGCGGTTTTGGGGACATGCTCAAAGGTGTTGTGGAAAACATGGCTGCATCGGGCATCAATGCAGAACAGCAGACAGCGTCTGCAGTTGCTGGAACAGCGGATGTGGTTGATGTCGTAACGGCGGTTTCTGAAGCCGAAGCAACCTTACAGACCGTTGTTGCGATCCGCGACAATGTGATTACGGCTTACCAGGAAATTATGAAGATGCCGATCTAAGGCACTTATTAGGGAGTGAAGGGGATGACAGGACCGGAAGTTTTGGACGTTGGGCGTGAGGGCATTGTTGTGCTGCTCAAAGTTTCGTCCCCGCTTATGCTTGTTGGGCTAAGTGTTGGCCTGGTCATTGCGCTCTTCCAGGCGTTAACACAGATCCAAGAAATGACGCTGGTCTTCGTACCAAAGATTCTTGCGATCTTTATCGGCCTGATCGTGATGCTGCCTTTTATGGGCAGCACATTGGGCGCTTACATGACCTTTATTGCTGACAGAATTGTCTCTGGTTGATGTGCGCAATCCTGTTCCCGAATTCTCAAATGGTGCTCGCAGATGAGTTTTGAGCTCGCGCCCACAACAGCCTATGTGTTCATGCTGGTTTTTTCCCGCATCGGCACCATGGTGATGTTGATGCCGGCGCTTGGTGAGTTCAGTGTCTCAAGTCGTGTGCGACTGACGCTTGCCGTCCTGATTTCAATGGTCTTGATGCCGCTTGTATCGGATGCGTACGGACCGATGCCGGCGACGGTATCAGGCGTTGCCTGGGGCGTTATCTCAGAAATCGCTGTTGGGTTTCTTATCGGGTCAGTTGCGCGCCTTATCATGAGTGCGCTGCAGGTTGCCGGCACCATCATTGCTTTTCAGACCGGCCTTGCCTTTGCACAGAATGTCGATCCGACGCAGGGCATCCAAAGTGCGCTCGTGGGGTCTTTCCTGTCCATGCTGGCTGTGACAATGATCTTTGCGACGGACCTGCATTTTCTGTTGATCGCCGCCATGCGCGACAGCTATGTGTTGTTTGAGCCGGGTGCGGGCGTGCCTATTGGGGATTTTGTCGAGACAGCCACAGGTGTCGTCGCAGGGTCATTCAAATTAGCTGTCCAAATTGCCGCGCCCTTTGTCGTCTTTGGGATGATTTTCTATTTGGCGCTTGGCATTCTTTCTAAACTGATGCCGCAGGTTCAGATTTTTTTCGTGGCCATGCCGGCAAATATCCTGTTGGGGTTTGCATTATTTGCTGTGCTCATGGGCGCGATGATGATGTGGTTTCTCACCTTTTTCGAAGAGAGCATGAGTTTGTTCCTGGCCTGATGGCTAGGCGCTTCGTGCGAGAGGGTCTATGGCGGATCAAGCCGACGATTCAGAAAAAACCGAAGAGGCGACCTCCAAAAAGCTGGAGGACGCCCGAAAAAAGGGTGACATGCCCAAGAGCCAGGAGGTCAATACCTGGTTCATCATGATTGCGACGGCGTTGGTGGTCGGAATTGCGTCGACTGGTGCTTCCGGGGATTTTGCGCGCGCCTTCACTGTTTTTCTCTCTGACCCTCACGACATTGCCGTTGATCAAAACAATCTTATGTTTGTATGGGAGCAGATTGGGATTGCGGTCCTCAAAATTCTCGCCATACCGATGATGCTTCTGATGGGGGCAGGTGTTGCCGGAAATCTTGTTCAGAACATGCCGGTTTTCTCGACAGAGAATATGAAGCCGAAGCTCAGCAAGATTTCTCCGATGGCGGGTTTGAAGCGGCTTTTTTCACCCAAAAGTCTGATGAACTTCACAAAGGGTTTGGTGAAACTGAGCTTGGTGTCGGTGGCGACCTTTCTCATTGTCTGGCCCATGCGGGATCAGCTGCTCATCATGATGACCATGGATGTGGGGATGCTGCTTCCTTTTGTTCAATCAATTGCGGTCAAAATCCTGGCGATGGTGGTCGCAATTATGACCGTGCTCGCGGCTGCGGACTATGTGTTTGAAGTGGCTCAGTGGAACAAGAAGCAGCGCATGACCGTTCAAGAGGTCAAAGACGAATACAAGCAGATGGAAGGGGACCCAACGGTCAAAGCGAAGCTCCGGGCGCTCCGAATGGAACGGGGACGTCAGCGTATGATGTCCCGTGTGCCTGATGCAGCGGTCATCATTACCAACCCGACCCATTATGCCGTTGCATTGGAGTACAGCCAAGGCATGGCCGCGCCGGTCTGTGTGGCCAAGGGTATGGATGCCATTGCCCTAAAAATCAGGGAAATCGGGGCAGAGCATGATGTGCCGATTGTCGAGAGCCCGCCGCTTGCCCGAGCCCTTTATGCTTCTGTGGAACTGGAAGAGTCTATTCCGCCAGAACATTACAAAGCGGTGGCTGAGGTTGTTGGCTACGTGATGCGTCTTAAGAGTAAGATGTCCCGCAGCTAGCGTGTACGATGATTCGCGGACGCTGGGGCATTGATCGCAGCCGGATATAGCAGAACTGTCCGGTTCCTTAGGATTGTGACATCAGCAGATAAGATCTGGACAAATGAGCGATACACTGATGGACGGGCCCGGAGGCGGCGGGGCTCGGGGCGACGAGCCAGCTTCTGATCCGAAGACGACACTTAGTGAGGTTGCTCGCGCTTCTTCAGACAAGGAGGGGACCGGGGCCGGAGACAGGGCTGGACTTCCTGATCAGAACCGATGGCGCAGTTCGCTGGGATTGGCGGGCCTGATTGGGCTCTTTTTAGCTGGCGCTGCAGGCGGTTTTGTTTTTCTCAATCTTAGCGCTGCGGGGCCTTTGGGTTATTTGATGATTGGCGGGCTGGTCGCGGTCGGGTTTTTCTCAACCGTGGCGCTTGTTGCCGGGCGTCCTTCAAGCCCGATTGTGGGACGCGGCAAAGTTACCGGCGTTGCTGGTCACGCATTGGAAAGTCTGCCTGACCCCTGTCTCGTGACCGACCGCCGAGGGTCCGTCCTTTTTGCGAACCAGGCCTATCGGCATCTCGGGCTTGATGCACATGACCGCCCAATGCCGTTGGAACGGCTACTTGCTGGTCAGGTCGGGGTTGATGAACAGCTATATCAATTAGCGCAGGCAGCCCGGCTGGGCTTGGCAGATGAGGAAGAGCTGCGCTTTGTTCCTCCTGCGGGGCAGGGCCAGGAGCGGGTGTTTAAAGCAGCCGTTCAGCCGCTGACGGGAGCGGCAGCAAAGACCGGTGCCAGCATTTGGCTCCTAAGAGACATGACGGCTGAGAGACTTGCTGCAGCGCAAGCGCAAGTGGGGCGCGACAAATATCTGGCCTATCTGGATGACGCGCCATTCGGCTTTTTCTCGGCCCAGGAGTCTGGTCAGCTAGATTATGTGAACCAGATGTTCGCAACCATGGTGGGACAATCCGCCGAAGACCTGGTGTCAGGCACCACACGATTTGGCGATCTTGTGGCGGGTGATGTGAACGCCTTTGTTCAGGAAAAAGATGGCGAGGATGGTACCCATGTCATCGATGTTGATCTGGCGGGCCCCGATGGTCCGGTCCAGGTGCGCATTGTGCAAAATTTTGCGCCGACGCGGGACGGCGCCCCTGGGGCGTCGCGTTCTGTGGTTATGTTCCGGGAGGACGAAGACGATACGGAAGCGCATTTGCGCGACGCCGAAATGCGCTTTGCGCGTTTCTTCAACAATGCACCGATCGGTGTCGCCACGCTGGACAAGGACGGCGTGCTTGGCAGTTCGAACGCGGCGTTTGTCACTCTTGTTGGTGGGACACCTGACGCAGGCAGCCGATTTGCCGATCTGGTTGTTCCAGAGGACCGGGTGGCCCTTTTAGAGTTCCTAGACGGTGCCGTGTCATCAGGGGGCTCTCGGGGCCCCATTGATATTCGGTTCCTCCAGAAGCAGGGTGAGGAGATTGAGAAGACTGCCCAGCTATTTGCCAGCTACTCCAACGAGACGGGGGGACAGCCTTCTATCATCGCCTATCTCATTGATACGAGTGAACAGAAGTCGCTTGAGATGCAGTTCGCTCAATCGCAGAAGATGCAGGCGGTCGGACAGCTTGCGGGCGGTGTGGCGCACGATTTCAATAATTTGCTCACCGCGATTATCGGCTTTTGTGACCTGCTTCTTGCGCGCCATCAGGCCGGCGACCCGAGCTTTGCTGATGTCATGCAGATCAAGCAGAACGCTAACAGGGCCGCGAACCTTGTGCGGCAGCTGCTTGCCTTCTCCCGCCGCCAGACATTGCGGCCGAAGGTTCTGAACCTTACCGATGAGCTTGCGGAGCTTTCCAATCTGCTGAGCCGCCTTCTGGGTGAAACAGTGGAGCTCAAGATTACCCATGAGCGGGACCTGGGGCTTGTAAAGGTCGATCAGAACCAGCTGGAGCAAGTGGTGATCAACCTGGCTGTGAATGCGCGCGATGCCATGGAAGATGGCGGGCGCCTCACCATTCGCACGGCCAATGTCTCTGCTGAGGATGCAAAAGCGCTGGATCATGCGCTGATGCCACCGGCCGAATATGTGCTGATCGAAGTGACGGATACTGGTTGCGGTATCCCGAAAGAACATCTGGGCAAGATCTTCGAGCCGTTCTTCACAACGAAAGATGTGAGCAAAGGGACGGGGCTCGGCCTCTCTACGGTCTATGGGATCGTGAAGCAGACTGGCGGCTATATCTTTGCCTTCTCCACTGTCGACAAGGGCACCACCTTCCGCATTTATCTGCCGCGCTATTTCGAGACAGAGGAAGAAGCGGCGGCGAAGGTCCAGGCTCAAGTTGAAGAAACCGCGGCACCAGATCTCACCGGCAAGGGCACGATCCTGTTGGTGGAAGACGAAGATGCCGTGCGGACCTTTGCGGTCAGGGCGCTCGGCACACGGGGTTACACTGTCCTTGAAGCTGAGAGTGGCGACGTGGCGCTGGAGATTGTCGACAGCCACGAGGGCACGATTGACCTCGTGGTGAGCGACGTGGTGATGCCCAATATGGATGGGCCGACCATGGTGAAACAGCTGCAGGAAAAACGGCCGGGTACCAAGATCATTTTCATCTCCGGCTATGCGGAAGATGCTTTTGCCAAGAGCCTCGACCCGTCCGTCGACTTCCGCTTTTTGCCAAAACCTTTCAGCCTGAAGCAGCTCGCAGCGGCTGTGAAAGAGGCGATGGGGTAGGCGAACTCCAGGTTGTCGCGATTCTGTCTTTCTTCGCGCTGATCTGTGCATAAATCTGTGGAACAGGTTTAGAACACACTTCAAATAGATAAGCTAAATCAACGACTTAAACTTTTTCTTGCTCATGAGAACAAAAAAGGTACATTTACCTCAATTGCTTCCGCAGAGCCGGTATGAAATAAGGGGATGACGCTTATGGCGCGAGAACAGAAAGAAAACGTAGTCAGCTTGCTTGGCAAGGATAGTATGGATAAGCAAAAAGCTCTGGATGCCGCGCTCAGTCAGATTGAGCGGTCTTTTGGTAAAGGTTCGATCATGCGGCTCGGGAAAAACGAGCAGGTGGTCGAGATTGAGGCGATCCCAACCGGCTCTTTGAGCCTGGACATTGCGCTCGGCATTGGCGGTCTGCCAAAGGGCCGGGTGGTTGAGGTCTACGGCCCTGAGTCGAGTGGTAAAACCACGCTTGCACTTCACACTGTCGCTGAAGCCCAGAAGAATGAGGGCATTTGCGCCTTTGTTGACGCAGAGCATGCATTGGACCCGGTCTATGCGCGCAAGCTTGGCGTTAATCTGGATGATCTTTTGATCTCGCAGCCTGACACGGGTGAGCAGGCGCTGGAAATTGTCGACACGCTGGTGCGCTCCGGCGCAGTGGATGTGATCGTTGTGGACTCTGTTGCCGCTCTCACACCTCGGGCTGAACTTGACGGCGATATGGGCGACAGTTTGCCAGGTCTCCAGGCGCGGCTTATGAGCCAGGCGCTGCGGAAACTGACAGGCTCCATTTCCAAATCGAATTGCATGGTTATTTTCATCAACCAGATCCGTATGAAGATCGGGGTGATGTTTGGCAGCCCGGAGACGACGACAGGCGGGAACGCCCTGAAGTTCTATTCCTCCGTTCGTCTTGATATTCGCCGGATTGGAGCGATTAAGGACCGGGACGAAGTGGTGGGCAACCAGACCCGCGTTAAAGTGGTGAAGAACAAGGTGGCGCCGCCGTTCAAACAGGTTGAGTTTGACATCATGTATGGCCAAGGGATCTCCAAAATGGGAGAGATCGTCGATCTGGGGGTCAAAGCCGGGGTCGTTGAGAAATCCGGCTCCTGGTACTCTTATGACAGCCAGCGGATCGGACAAGGACGTGAGAATGCCAAGACCTTCCTGAAGGAAAATCCTGACATGGCGCTTACCATTGAAACCGCCATCCGGGCGGATGCCGGGCTTGCCGAAGCCCTCGATGTTGGTCCTGACGCGGACGACGATGATGGCATGCCGGAGGAAGTTGCAGGTTAGGTCTGAAACGCCATATTCGACCTGAAAGCGGTGCGCATTTCGGTGGGCGCCGCTTTTTCATGGGAAACCGGTCGCAGAACCCTCTGGCTAGGCGTTTAACAAAGCGGGTCAAATGATGGGCTCAGGGTGCTTCCAGGTTGTTGCTTTGCTAGACAGAAGCCTTGGGTGAGCTCATTTTTCGTCGCATTTTCGGGCGGATAACCCCAAGTCTGTCTTGGCACTTATCCTGAAAATGCTCTAGAAAAAGAGACCAAATTCCAAGGGCTTGGCGTTGTTTCTTCGACGTTGCGCCTGTAGTAGCAGACGAATGTGAGACCGCAATGACCGGCGTTAATCAGATCCGCGAGACCTTTCTCGACTTTTTTGAGAAACAGGGGCACGCCCGTGTGCCGTCAGCCTCTCTGGTGCCGCAGAACGATCCCACACTGCTCTTCACCAATGCAGGCATGGTGCCGTTCAAGAATGTTTTCACAGGCGTGGAGACGCGGGACTATTCCCGCGCGACATCGTCTCAAAAGTGTGTGCGCGCAGGTGGCAAGCATAATGACCTCGACAATGTCGGCTATACCGCACGGCATCACACATTCTTTGAAATGTTGGGGAACTTCTCCTTCGGGGATTATTTCAAGGACGATGCCATTGCCTTCGCCTGGGATTTGATCACCAAAGAGTATGACATCTCGAAAGACCGGCTGGTGGTGACCGTGTTTTCCGAGGATGAAGAGGCACCGAAGATCTGGAAAAAGGTTGCCGGTCTGTCCGACGATAAAATCATTCGGATTTCCACGTCAGACAATTTCTGGTCCATGGGGGATACGGGGCCGTGCGGTCCCTGTTCGGAGATCTTCTTTGATCATGGGGACAAAGTACCCGGCGGGCCTCCTGGCAGTCCGGAGGAAGATGGGGACAGGTTCATTGAGATCTGGAACCTCGTCTTTATGCAGTTCGATCAGCAGGCGGGTGGGGGTCGCATCAATCTGCCCAAACCGTCCATTGATACGGGCATGGGTCTTGAGCGCATTGCAGCGCTGCTTCAGGGCAGCCATGACAATTACGACACAGACCTTTTCCGGGCGTTGATTGAAGCTTCGGCACATACATCCAACACGGATCCAGACGGGTCTTACAGTGTCAGTCACCGTGTGATTTCCGATCACCTGCGTTCTTGCTCATTCCTACTCGCTGACGGCGTGATGCCGTCAAATGAAGGGCGCGGCTATGTTCTGCGTCGGATCATGCGGCGTGCCATGCGTCACGCACAGCTTCTGGGTGTGGCTGAACCGCTTATGTGGCGGCTGGTGCCAGCGCTTATTCATCAGATGGGGGATGCCTATCCGGAATTGCGGCGGGCGGAAGCGCTTATCACCGAAACCTTCAAGCTCGAAGAAACCCGGTTCCGGGAAACGCTTGCGCGTGGTCTTAAGCTGCTTGATGAAGCTGTCGGTGAGCAGGGTGGGTCAGGTGAGCTTCCCGGCGATGTGGCCTTCAAGCTCTACGACACTTACGGTTTTCCCTTGGACCTCACGGAGGATGCGCTGCGGGAACGCAATATGAGTGTGGACCAGGCTGGCTTTGACGCCGCCATGGAGAAACAACGTGAGGCTGCGCGGGCAAACTGGTCAGGGTCTGGCGAGGCGGCGACCGAGACCCTCTGGTTTGATCTCAAAGAAGAATCCAGCGCGACGGAGTTTCTTGGCTACACGACAGAAGCGGCTGAGGGGAAGATCGTTGCTCTCGTAAAAGACGGAGAGCGGGTCGAGAGCATTGCTGTTGGCGATGAAGCTTTGGTGATTGCCAACCAAACGCCGTTCTATGGAGAGTCTGGCGGGCAGGTCGGTGATACAGGCGGACTGTTCACTGGCGATGGCGGCGAGTTCACCGTAACAGATACCCAGAAGAAGCTGGGAGACCTAATCGTGCATATTGGTACCCTGACCAAAGGGACGCTTGCGGTCGGTGAAGTTGCAGACTTCCGAGTGGACGGTCATTTGCGAAAGTCCACCCGGGCCAACCATTCAGCGACCCACCTAGCCCACGAAGCACTGCGTCGCGTGCTGGGGGATCATGTCAGCCAAAAAGGGTCGCAGGTCGGGCCCGACAGGTTGCGTTTTGACTTCTCTCACCCAAAGGCGATGACAGCGGAGCAGATCTCGGAAGTTGAGCGGATCGTCAATGAGGAGATCCAGCGCAACAATGAGGTCGTCACACGGGTGATGACACCTGATGACGCGATCGAAGCAGGTGCCCTTGCGCTCTTTGGCGAAAAATATGGCGATGAGGTTCGTGTGTTGTCCATGGGCTCGCCTCGCAATGATGGTAATCGCTTCTCTGTAGAGTTGTGTGGTGGCACTCATGTTGGCCGCGTGGGCGATATCGCTCTCTTCAAGATTGTGAGCGAGGGGGCTGTTGGATCTGGTGTTCGGCGGATCGAAGCGCTGACGGCTGAGGGTGCGCGGGCCTACCTCAATAACCAGGAGCAGATTGCGCTCAACGCTGCGTCGGTGTTGAAGGTCACGCCAGATCAACTGAGCGACCGGGTCGCAACGCTTGTTGACGAACGCAAGCGTCTTGAGCGTGAATTGGCGGATGCCAAGAAGAAACTCGCCATGGGAGGTGGAGCCTCTGCTGGTGACAGTGTGTCCGACGTCGAAGAGCTTGGTGGTGTGAAGGTGATTGCACGCGCCATGGAGGGGATCAGTCCGAAGGATCTGCGCGGCATGATCGATGATGCCAAAAAGAGCGTCGGCTCCGGTATTGTCGCGCTGATAGCGCTTGGTGACGACGGTAAGGCTGGAATCGCCGTGGGAGTGACGGACGATCTGACAGACCGATTATCCGCTGTAGATCTCGTGCGGACTGGTGCTGAGGCACTGGGCGGCAAAGGGGGCGGCGGGCGGCCAGATATGGCCCAGGCTGGTGGGCCTGACGGCACCAAGGCAGATGCGGCGTTGGCCGCCATTAAAGAAACTGTAGGTGGTCTTGCCGGAGCCGCTTGATAGACAGCCGGTAGGCGGCGCCAATGCGCACGATGGTGTCTCGGATGTTCGCCGATGGCTTTATATTCTTCTGGAAGCTGGTAAGACGGGTGATCGCCCAAGCGCCATTTTCGATGTGTTCATGGTTGGGCTCATCCTGGCGAATGTTGTGGCGTTTGCTGCAGAGACCGATGTGCGTATTGCGGCGGCCTATGGTGAGGAACTTCGTTTCTTCAACGCCTTCTCAATAGCGATTTTTACGGTTGAATATTTGATCCGGCTTTGGGTCTGTGTGGATCATCCGGCGTTCAGAGGCCAGCCCAGATGGCGCGTGCGTCTGGGCTATTCGATGGCTCCGCAAATGCTCATCGACCTCATCGTTATTCTGCCCTTCTATTTGAGCTTCCTGTTTGCCGTTGATCTTCGGGTGCTACGCATCTTTAGGCTGTTTCGGTTTCTGATGCTCGCGCGCTATTCCCCGGCGCTCTACACAATCGGACGGGTGTTCAAGTCTGAGCGCCGGGCAATGCTCGCTGCTTTGATTGTCATGTCTGGCATGTTGATTTTTTCGGCCACAGGCATTTATTGGTTGGAGCACGAAGTGCAACCCGAGGCATTTGGTTCAATCCCAATGTCGATGTGGTGGGCGCTCGCAACTCTGACCACAGTAGGGTATGGCGATGTTGTACCGCTCACAACGCTGGGCCGTTTCTTTGGCGGGCTGGTGATGATTTTTGGGTTGGGCATGTTTGCTATGCCGATTGCCATCGTCTCAAGCGGGTTTGCAAGGGAAATTCACCGACGGGACTTTGTTGTGTCCTGGGGCATGGTGGCGCGAGTGCCGCTCTTTCAGGAACTCAAACCAGCACTTCTGGCGGACCTTGTTGAGTTGCTTGAAGCTCAGGTGATTGATCCAGATGCGGCCATTGCGCATAAGGGGGATGTCGCAGATGCGATGTATTTTATTGTCATTGGGCGCGTCCGCCTCGATTTCGACGAGCGATCGGTAGAACTCGGCGAGGGCGAGTATTTTGGCGAGATGGCTCTTCTGGAGGATCGACGTCGTTCGGCGGATATTGTTACGCTCAGCCAGGCGCATGTCCTAAAACTTGATGCGCGCAATTTCCGCGAGTTTATCGGGCGCCACCCTGAAGCTCGGGTTCGGTTGCTTGACGCCATTCGCGCGCGCGATCTCACGCGGGGCGCGACCGATGAACTTGAGCGCGAAATAGAGGAAGAGAAAAGGGACCTTTAGGCCTCCCTTTCTTCAGCCTCAGAGCCCCTTGGACATGGCCTTGTCGAGGTTTTCCGCAATCTTGTCGAGGAAACCGGTTGTGGAGAGCCAGTTCTGCTCAGCGCCAACGAGGAGCGCCAAGTCCTTGGTCATGTAGCCGCTTTCGACCGTCGACACACAGACCGTTTCGATGAGAGTGGCGAACTTAGCCAGTTGCTCATTGCCATCAAGTTTCGCGCGGTGCGTCAGGCCCCGGCTCCAGGCAAAGATCGAGGCAATTGAATTGGTCGAGGTCTCTTCGCCCTTTTGATGGTTTCTGTAGTGGCGGGTCACGGTGCCGTGGGCGGCTTCGGCCTCCATTGTCTTGCCGTCAGGGGTCATCAATACGCTTGTCATAAGACCGAGCGAGCCAAAGCCCTGCGCTACGGTGTCGGATTGCACGTCGCCGTCATAGTTTTTGCAAGCCCAGACATAGCCGCCGCTCCATTTCATGGCGGATGCCACCATGTCGTCGATCAGGCGGTGTTCGTAGGTGAGGTTTTTCTTGTCGAATTCCTTTTTAAATTCCTTTTCGAAGACCTCCTGGAACAGATCCTTGAACTGCCCGTCATAGGCTTTCATGATCGTGTTCTTGGTGGAGAGATAGACTGGGTAGTTGCGATCGAAACCATACTTCATACAGGCGCGAGCAAAGTCCCGAATGCTGTCATCCAAATTATACATGGCCATGCCGACACCAGATGACGGGTAGTCGAAAATTTCGTGCTCAAAGGAGTCGGAGCCATCAGAGGCTTCCCATTTGATGGTGAGCTTGCCGGCGCCTGGAACACGGAAGTCTGTGGCGCGATATTGGTCACCAAATGCATGACGGCCAATAACGATCGGCTCGGTCCAGCCGGGAACAAGGCGCGGGATGTTGCGGCAGATGATGGGCTCGCGAAAAACGGTGCCACCCAGAATGTTGCGGATCGTGCCGTTTGGTGACCTCCACATTTTCTTGAGGCCAAATTCTTCAACCCGGGCTTCATCAGGGGTGATCGTCGCGCATTTGACGCCTACGCCGTATTTCTTGATGGCTTCAGCGGAATCGATGGTGACCTGGTCATCGGTCTCATCCCGGTGTTCCATGCCCAAATCGTAATATTTGAGATCGATGTCCAGATAAGGGTGGATCAGCTTTTCTTTGATGAAGGTCCAGATGATTCTGGTCATTTCATCACCGTCGAGTTCAACGACGGGGTTTTCCACCTTGATTTTGGACATGCGTACGGACCTCTTAAGCCATTTCGATCGCAGCAGACGCCCGAATGGCTGCACGGGCGCTGCTTTCCGTTCCTGATGAACGTGATGGAAGACGCCGACATTCGCAGAATCGGGGGCAAAGGGGCGTCTCGCCTCGAACCCTCGTATAACATCTGAGCCACGTTGATAAAAGCACGCCAATCTCTTATCACCCCTTAATATCCCTCAATTCTGGGGGAGACGAAGGTGATGTGACATGGCAGGAACCGACCGTTCCAAGGCAAACGCTACGGCAGGGCTTCCCCCGGCGCCGGCAATTATTCTGGTGCGCCCGCAATTGGGCGCCAACATCGGTGCGTCAGCGCGCGCAATGCTGAATTTTGGCATTACGGAACTGCGATTGGTTGCCCCGCGTGACGGCTGGCCGAACGAGCATGCGCTCAAAGCGGCTTCAGGTGCTGTAGAGCTTATCGAAAAGGCTCAATTGTTCGACACGGTGGCTGACGCGATCGCTGACCTCGATTATGTGCTGGCAACGACTGCCCGACCTCGGGACATGACCAAACAAGTCTTTACGCCAGAGGAGGGGGCTGGGCGGCTCAAACGGGCGATGCAGGCTGGCGGACGACCAGGTGTGATGTTCGGGGCGGAGCGTGCAGGGCTCCACAATGATGATGTGGCGCTGGCTGATGCCGTCATCACCGCTGCCCTTAATCCAGGCTTTTCATCTCTTAATCTCGGTCAGGCAGTGCTGTTGCTCGCCTATGAATGGAGCCAGCTTACCGACAAAACCCCCGCTGAAGAGATGCCGATGAACGGGACGAGGCCAGCCACCAAGAAGGAGCTTCAGGGCTTCTTTGAGCATCTGGAGGTGGAGCTCGATGATACCGGCTTTCTGCTGCCTTTGGACAAGCGTCCGGCCATGGTGCGGAACCTGCGGAATATGTTCCAGCGAGCCGCGCTCACAGAGCAGGAGATCCGTACGCTCCGAGGGATCGTTTCAGCGCTGACCAAACATGCGCAGCGTCGTGCGATAGAGAAGATGAAGGGCGAAAAGTGAACTGAACCAGATTCTCAGCTGCTTCTGATTTTTATCAGGGAATCAGTCACTTAGGGCGGGGACTTGTGGGTTTGATTCCAGCAAATCACCGGTTTGACTTTGGCTCGCGCCTAAGTATAGTGCGCCCAGATCGCGGGTCCCTTGGGGCCCGCTTCCTATTTACGACGCACCCGTGGGAAGATCCAAGCGCATTGGTCTCTTTCCTGTCGGTGGGGTCCGGTTTTCGGGCTTCGCAGAGGAGGGCGCGTTTCCTACATTTTGATCAAGGAAACAGCGATGACAAAGCGCATCCAAGCGAAATACAAAATTGACCGCCGTCTTGGCGAAAACATCTGGGGTCGCCCAAAGAGCCCAGTGAACCGCCGGGAATATGGTCCAGGTGAACATGGCCAGCGTCGCCGCGGCAAGCTCTCGGATTTCGGTCTGCAGCTTCGCGCGAAGCAGAAGCTGAAAGGTCACTACGGCAACATCACCGAAAAGCAGTTCAAGCGTACGTATCACGAAGCCTCACGGATCAAAGGCGACACGGGTGAAAACCTGGTGGGTCTTCTTGAGCGCCGTCTCGACGCCGTGGTTTACCGTGCGAAATTCGTTCCGACCGTCTTTTCTGCGCGTCAGGCAGTGGGCCATGGCCACATTCTGGTCAATGGCAAGCGGGTCAACATCCCATCCTATCGGGTGAAGGAAGGCGACGTGATCGAAGTTAAAGAGAAAATGCGGACGAACGGCAAGATGCTCGAAGCTGCTGGCAGCCCTGAGCGGGACACGCCGGATTATCTCGACGTGGACCTGGAAAAGTTCAAAGCGACTTTCGTTCGTACACCGGTTCTGGCGGATATTCCTTATCCAGTTCAGATGGAACCAAATCTCGTGATTGAGTTCTATTCGCGCTAATTGCTTATTGGCAGAGCGTCGAACACAGAGTTTCAAAGGGGTCCGGTTTCGGGCCCCTTTTTTGTTAGGGTGAGGTCATGAGTATTCGGATGGCGGTTCCAGTTGACATTCCCACTCTTAAGGACATCGCGGTGAGGGCCTATGAACCCTATATCGAGCGGATGGGGCAGGAACCTGCGCCTATGCGCCCGGATTTTGCAGGCCATATCGCTGACGACACAGTCTTCGTTTGGGATGACGGCGGGGTGCGGGCCTATGCCGTCATTGTCATTGGCGAAGGTGAGCCACTTCTCGAAAATATCGCCGTTGATCCAAAAGCTCAGGGCGAGAAGTTAGGGTCAAAACTGTTGAACCATGTTGAGATGCTCCTGCGCCAAAAGGGTTTTGGCGTTGTGACGCTCTATACCAACGTCCATATGACAGAGAATATCGCTTGGTACACCCGTGCTGGCTTTGCTGAGACCAGGCGGGGGATGCAAGATGGCTTTGAGCGGGTGTTCTTTCGGAAAGAACTTTAGGCGGACTGTACAGGTGGCGGTGGGTTGCAGTGTGCTTGTGTTCCTACCCGAGCGCGCCTAGTGTCTTGCTACTAAACCGTTGAGTAAACCAGTGCCATTTGGCTGAATCTGGTGTTTAGACGGAAGCTTTCTTCTACACGATAAACTATCGATTTGACTGTGTTGCCAACGCGGCGGGATCTTCCGCGCGTTTGATTGGGATGCATGCCATGGATGCTGGAATCGTTGACTTTTATAATGCGGAAAGAGGCTTTGGCTATATCCGACCCAAAGGTGGAGACCCTGACGTTAGGGTTGAGTTCGAAGTCTTGCGTGTCGCGGGGATAAGAATGCTCGAGCAAGGGCAGAGCGTTCAGTACAGCACCACTGAAAACGCTGTTACGGGAAAGATCACGGTAGACGCGATTATGCTTGGTGACTAGCGACTGCTTCTTTAAGCCGTCTCCAGCGCGATGTCCTTGGAGCCAAAATACTCCCGCAGTTCGCCGCTCTCAAACATTTCTCGGATGATGTCACAGCCACCGACAAACTCTCCCTTCACATAGAGCTGAGGAATGGTCGGCCAATCTGAGAATTCTTTGATGCCGTGGCGGATTTCTTCGTCTTCCAGCACGTTCACGCCTTTGAACTGGACGCCGAGATAGGTCAGGACCTGCACCACGGTATTGGAGAAGCCACATTGCGGGAAGACAGGCGTGCCTTTCATGAAGAGCACAACGTCGTTGCTTTCCACTTCACCACGGATACGGTCTGCTACTGCTTCACTCATTTTGCTCTCCTAAATTCCTAAGCGTCTGGCGCTGATGTCTGCAGCGCGAGGGCATGGAGGTCGGCGTCCATGCTGCCCTTCAGGGCCTTGTAAACCATTTGATGTTGTTGCACGCGGGTCTTACCTGCGAACGACGCAGAGATGACTGTTGCAGCATAGTGGTCACCGTCGCCTGCAAGATCGCGGATCTCAACTTTGGCGTCGGGCAGGCCTTCTTTGATCAGCCGTTCTATGTCGCTGGCATTCATCGCCATCTTTTATGCTCCAGTCTCGTTCAGGCCTTAAGGGTATCACTTAGTGCGTATCGGGCGCGCTCATATAATTCGGCAACCACCCTTCATAGGCCGCGTCGAGGTCTGTCAATGATATGGGATGAGACCCCTCAACTGTCAATTCATTGCCGCCTGTGGTTCCAATCGCTTGTGTCGGAATCCCCGCAGATAGTGCGTCTTTTACGAAGGTTTCTGCGCTTGTCGCAGGCACAGTCACGACATAACAGGCCTGATCTTCGCCGAACGCCCAGGCATGCAGTGGAGTGTCCTTACTCGGTGTAAGGGAAGCGCCAATTTTGCTTCCCATTCCCATCTCAGCCACTGCCACCAACAGACCACCATCAGAAATGTCATGCACCGCAGTAACACGGCCTTCGCGAATAGCGGTCCGGACAAATGTGCCATGCTTTTTCTCAGCTGCCAGGTCGACCTTTGGAGGCGCGCCGGCTGCCTTACCGACAATATCGCGCTGGTAGATGCTCTGGCCGAGATGACCTTCATGGGCACCGATCAGAAGAATGATTTCTCCTGTTGCCACGAAGCTGTTTCCTACGCGCTTTGTCACGTCCGGCATCAAGCCAACGCCGCCAATGGCGGGAGTTGGCAGAATGGCCTGTCCGTTGGTCTCGTTGTAGAGCGACACATTGCCGGAGACGATGGGCATGTCGAGGGCGAGGCAGGCTTCACCAATGCCCTGAATGCAGCCCACTAACTGGCCCATGATTTCCGGCTTTTCCGGATTGCCGAAATTGAGATTGTCGGTGGCTGCAAGAGGCTCGGCACCAACAGCCGTGAGGTTCCGCCAGCATTCGGCAACGGCCTGCTTGCCGCCTTCAATCGGGTCGGCTTCGCAATAACGCGGGGTGACATCGACAGCAAAGGCGAGGCCCTTACCTTGATCTCCAACACGGATTACAGCGGCGTCGCCACCAGGACCCGCCATTGTGTTGCCCTGAATGAGATTGTCATATTGCTCCCAGACCCAGCGGCGCGAGCACATGTCCGGCAGGCTCACCAGTTGGATGAGGGCTTTGCCGAGATCATCGGGGGCGGGCACGTCTGCGGCGGCCACAGGTTCCAGCTTCGGGCTTTCGACCCATGGCCGGTCATATTCCGGGGCTTCGTCGCCTAGTTCATTGATGGGCAGGTCCGCCATCAGTTCCTTGTGGCGGTAGACTTTGAAACGCTGGTCATCTGTGGTTTCGCCGACAATCGCGAAATCTAGGTCCCATTTTTTAAAGACAGCAGCTGCCTCTTCTTCCTTGTTCGGATCGAGCACCATGAGCATGCGCTCCTGGCTTTCCGACAGCATCATCTCGTAGGCAGTCATACCCTCTTCGCGACAAGGGACCTTGTCGAGATCGAGGTTTACGCCGAGATTGCCTTTGGCACCCATCTCAACAGCAGAGCAGGTAAGGCCCGCAGCGCCCATGTCCTGAATGGCGATGACGGCGCCGGTTTTCATGAGTTCCAGCGTGGCTTCAAGCAATAGCTTCTCAGAGAAGGGATCACCGATCTGAACGGTCGGACGTTTTTCCTCTGAGTCATCGTCAAATTCAGCAGACGCCATGGTTGCGCCATGAATGCCGTCGCGGCCGGTCTTTGAGCCCAAGTAAACAATGGGGAGCCCCACGCCCTTTGCTTCTGACAGGAAGATGCCATCGGCTTTGGCCAGACCCGCGGCGAATGCGTTTACAAGGCAATTGTCATTGTACCGGGCATCGAAATTGACTTCGCCGCCAATGGTGGGCACGCCGAAGCAGTTACCATAGCCGCCAATGCCTTCCACGACGCCAGACACGATATGCCGGGTGCGCTCGTTTTCCGGCGCGCCGAAACGCAGCGCGTTCATCGCCGCGACAGGACGGGCACCCATCGTGAAGACATCACGCAAAATGCCGCCAACACCGGTTGCTGCGCCTTCATAGGGAGAGATGAAGGAGGGGTGGTTGTGGCTCTCCATCTTGAAGACGACTACGTCGCCATCATCAATGTCGACGACGCCTGCATTTTCGCCAGGCCCTTCAATGACTCGCGGACCTTCTGTCGGCAGTGTGCGGAGCCATTTCTTTGATGACTTGTAGGAGCAGTGCTCATTCCACATGGCAGAGAAGATACCAAGCTCGGTGAGTGTTGGTTCTCTTCCGATCAGATCGAGGATGCGCTGATATTCGTCCGGTTTGAGGCCATGCTCGGCGATCAGCTCCGGGGTGATGTCTACATCGTTTTTGATCACGCGATCGTCTCCAGCGCACTTTCGAAAATACCGCGACCGTCCGTGCCACCCTGGGCGGCTTCGATGAGATTTTCCGGGTGGGGCATCATGCCCAGCACATTCTTCTGTTCGTTCATGATGCCAGCAATATTGCGTATGGACCCGTTGGGGTTGGTTGCCTGGGTGTAGCGGAACGCGATCCGGTCTTCAGCCTCAAGGCGGTTCAGCGTGTCTTCGTCGGCGAAGTAATTGCCGTCATGGTGGGCGACCGGGCAGCGGATCACCTGGTTCGCATTGTAGGCGCTGGTGAACACGCTCTTGTTGGTTGCAACTTCAAGCTCGACCTCTTTACAGACGAATTTGAGGTGCGCATTGCGAAGGAGTGCACCGGGAAGGATGCCTGTTTCTGTCAGGATCTGAAATCCGTTGCAGACGCCGAGGACACGGACACCTTTGTCAGCTTGTTCCTTCACTGCTTTCATGATGGGAGAGAGGCCTGCGATGGCGCCGGTGCGAAGATAATCGCCATAGGAAAAACCGCCGGGTAGGACGATCAGGTCTACATCTGGAAGCGTGGTTTCCTGGTGCCAGACCGTGAGGGGTTTCTGCCCGCCAATTTGCTCAAGCGCGTAAAGCATATCGCGCTCTCGGTTTGACCCGGGAAAGACAATGACTGCCGATTTCATGCGCTTACGCTCCGTCGAGCTCTATGGCGTAGTTTTCAATGACTGTGTTCGCGAGAACCCGTTCGCACATGTCTTCCAGTGCGGCACGGGCTTTGGCGGGATCAGTCTCGGTCAGATCAACCTCAATGTATTTGCCTTGGCGAACATCACCGATGCCGTCGAAGCCCAGTTGGTCTAGCGCGTGAGAGATGGCTTTCCCCTGAGGGTCAAGCACACCGGTTTTCAAAGTGATTTTAATGCGGGCCTTCATATTGCCTTTTGACTTTCAGCAGGAGGAACTCAGGACTTTACAAGCGTCGGGCCTGTAGGTTTTCCGGTATCGTTTTCGAAAAGGATGCCCAGGCGCCGTGCGACTTCCTGGTAGGCATCAACCAGCCCGCCCATGTCCCGGCGAAAGCGGTCCTTGTCGAGCTTTTCGTTTGTGTTGATATCCCAGAGACGGCAGCTGTCCGGGCTGATTTCATCCGCCAAAACAATGCGCATCATTTCGCCTTCAAACAGCCGACCGAATTCAATCTTGAAATCGACGACTTTGATGCCAATGCCAAGGAAGAGACCGGTCAGAAAATCATTGATGCGCAAGGCAAGAGCCATCATGTCATCGATTTCCTGTGGACTTGCCCACCCAAAGGCCGTGATGTGTTCTTCCGACACCATTGGGTCGCCCAACGCATCATTTTTGTAGCAGAACTCGATAATCGAGCGGGGAAGGGGGGTGCCTTCTTCAATGCCCAACCGTTTGGAAATGGAGCCAGCGGCGACATTCCGGACGATCACTTCGATTGGGACGATCTCAACTTCGCGGATCAGCTGTTCGCGCATGTTGAGCGACCTGATGAAGTGAGTTGGGACACCGATCTCGTTCAGGCGGGTGAAGATGAATTCGGAAATCCGATTGTTCAGGACACCCTTGCCATCGATCAGCTCGTGCTTGGTGCCGTCAAAGGCGGTGGCGTCGTCTTTGAAATGCTGAATCAGCGTTCCAGGCTCCGGGCCTTCATAGAGGACTTTGGCTTTGCCTTCGTAAACCCGTCTGCGGCGGCTCATTTCGGTATGTCCATCAGTTGGGCCGCTTTGTGGCTGTTTGCCAATGGGTGACCCCGTAGATGGCATTGGTCTGGAGCGGCGTATTTGAGCGTTGGATTCGCTCTTAACTTTCGGTCGGAACCTATCCCAAGCGCCCCGCAGATACAATCCAGTGGGCCCCAGATTTACCGCACCAAAATACCCCAGAAATGCTGGAAAAAGTGGCATATCTGGATAAAATCGGGTCTGCGGGCTGCGGTGCGACCACGTGCATGTTGATTTCGTAAAATGAGCCCGCTATGCCTAGCCCAAGCAACACATCATTGGGGCGCCGTTTGTGCCTCACCACAGTTATTTAGGAGCGGTTCTCCCATGTCCGGTTTCGACAAGCGTGAAGAAGGTTTTGAAAGCAAATTTGCCCATGACGCTGACCTTCGGTTTAAGGCCGAGGCTCGGCGGAACAAGCTGGTTGGCGCCTGGGCGGCAGAATTGATGGGGCTCTCCGGCGATGCCGCAGAGGCCTATGGCAAAGAGCTTGTGAAAGAAGATCTGAAGGAAGCGGGCGACGACGATGTATTCCGCAAGCTCCGTGCGGATTTTGACGCCAAAGGCATTGAGCAGTCAGATCATCAGATTCGCCGGACCATGGACGAAATGCTCGCGAAAGCGGTTGAGGAAATTCAAACCCAGGGCTGAACTTTCTCCCGATCGAGTCCAAAGACCCGCTATTTGTCAGGATAGCGGGTTTTTTTATTTGAGCGCTGCTTGAAGCGTCCCCGAAAAGGCCTGAGCGGCCAAATCTCGGATGAACTCCTCCGACAATTTGTCCATAGGCTGTGCATCCAGGCCTTCGCGGTGCCGATGCATGGCTGACCAGGCAAGGGTTTCTATGGCGGCTCTGGCCATCACGGACAGGCCATGGGGTGGAATGGACGACTTCCCCGTTGCCTCCAAAAGGTCCGTCAGCAGCCCCAACGTGCGACCGCGTACAGAAGTAAGCTGGACGGGTGCGAATTCGGGCAGTTCAAAGGCGAGCCTGTCCAGAAACCAGATCGCCCGGCGGTTAGCCGACAAGAGGTCAAACATTTCATATCCGACTGATTTGAACCGATCAGGATCGCTGGTTTTGTCCTCTATTGCCTGTTCCAGTAGGGGCCATCTTGCCAGCTTGGTTGCAGTCTCTGAGAACAGTGTCGCCAGCTCGTCGCGAGAGACCGCCTTAAAGGGAAGAGGAGAGGTTTCAAGATCAGCTGGGTCCAGAAGGAATTTGCTTGCCAAGGCAAGCAGAGCTTCCTTGTTCTCCACATAGAGGTAGAGCGTCCCTGCCGATATCCCGATGGCTTTGGCAATGTCAGACATTTGTGTCTGTTTGAAGCCATGGCGGGAGATGTGGTCGAGCGCAGCTTCGGCAATCTCGGAGAGGGTTGTCGCTTGTTTACGCGGCATATGGCTCCTGCTGTCCGGTCCATCTGTAGGGAAGAGACATCTTGAAATCTGACATCGAATTCATATATGAATGAACCATTCATTTATTATATACGGGCAATAACATGAAAATCCAGCAGTTTTTGGCTCTATTGGTCGGGTTTTGTGGGTTTTCATGGGCCGCGGTCGCCAGCGAGTGGACCCATTATGGGGGCGATGCAGGCGGCAGTCGTCATTCGACGCTCTCTCAGATCACGCCGCAGAATGTGGAGGGGCTCGAACAGGCCTGGAGCTTCAGCACGGGTGATCTGGCCAGCCGGCCGGACGACATCAAAGTCAGCGCCTTTGAGGGCACGCCCATTCTCGTTGCCGGGGCGCTCATTTTATGCACGCCGTTTAATGAAATCATCGCCCTTGATCCGGGCACAGGCGAACAGAAATGGAGGTTCGATCCGAAAGTGGCTGGTGGGTATCGGCCTGCCAATCAGTTTGTCTGTCGTGGTGTGACTTACTGGAACGATACCGAGGCGGAAGAGGGCACAACCTGTTCGCAGCGGATTTATATGGGAACGGTTGATGGTCGTCTGATTGCCGTTGATGCGCTGTCCGGTGCCCTCTGTGAGGGCTTTGGCGATGCCGGGCAGGTCCAGATTGATCCCGGCATGGACCTGTTGTGGCCAGGGGAATTTCAGATCACTTCCCCGCCCGTGATTGTGGCGGACGCGCTCATTGTGGGCTCAGCGCTTGGTGACAATCAGCGCGCTGCTGCCCCGAAAGGCACTGTGCGGGCTTTTGATGTTCGCACAGGCGCTCCCAAATGGAATTTTGATCCGGTTGCTCGTGGGGCTGCTGAGCAGCCTGGAAGTTGGGGTGAGGGTGTTGCCGCAAGAACGGGGCACGCGAATGTCTGGGCGCCCATGTCCGTTGATGAAGACCGGGGCCTTGTATTCCTGCCGACATCGTCACCGAGCCCCGATTTTTTTGGCGGTGAACGCCCTGGCGATAATCGCTATGCGAATTCAGTCGTTGCCTTGAATGGCAGCTCAGGGGAGGTGGTCTGGCACTTCCAGACAGTGCATCACGATGTGTGGGATTATGACCTTCCTGCGCAGCCCAGTTTGGTCACGTTGCAACGTCCAGAAGGTCCGGTGGATGCCGTCGTTCAGGTTGCCAAGACAGGTTTTGTCTTTGTGTTGAACCGTGAAACCGGTAAACCGATTTTCGGTGTTGAAGAACGAGCTGTTCCTCAAGATGGCCCGGCGGGAGAATGGCTTTCACCGACGCAGCCGTTTCCTGTTGCGCCCCCAGCGCTGGTGCCCCAGTCGATCGAGCCCGAAGATGCGTGGGGTCTCACGCCGTGGGACAGAGGTGCCTGCAGCGATGCCATTGCTGCTTTGAGAAATGATGGCCTGTTTACACCCCCAAGCCCAGAAGGAACGCTGATGTACCCCTTTACCGGTGGTGGGGCCAATTGGGGTGGGATGGCGTTTAACCCCGATACGCAGATCATGTATGTGAATACGAGTCGCGCATTGCACGTGGTTAAACTCATTCCGTCGGAGGATTTTGCAGCAGCAGATGCCGCAGAGCCACGGAAAGAAATCTCGGCACAAGCGGGAACCAGGTGGGCGATGAGGCGCGATCTGCTTTTGTCGCCTCTTGGCCTTCCGTGCAATCCCCCACCATTTGGGGTGTTGCATGCGGTTGATTTGTCAGACGGCACCATCAAGTGGGAGTCCACCCTGGGAACTGTTCGGGATATTGCGCCCGTGCCCATTCCCTGGAAATTGGGGACGCCCAATTTTGGCGGTCCACTGGTGACTAAAGGTGGCCTCGTCTTTATCGGCGCGGCGATGGATGACTATCTGCGTGCCTTCAACGCTGAGACGGGCGACGAGCTCTGGTCGGGACGGTTGCCCGGCGGGGGGCAGGCGACGCCGATGACCTATGAGTGGGAAGGCCGTCAGTATGTTGTGATAGCGGCCGGTGGCCACTCCACGTCGACGACGACGCTCGGAGACGAAATTGTCGCCTTTGCGCTGCCTGAGTGAGCAAGCGCAATTTTGAATGGTATTTGCGGCCAGTATAAGTCGTCCCCCCGGCCCCGAGTCGGGGTCCACGCAGCACTAGCGTTCCACCAAAGGCGCAATGGATCCCGGATCAAGTCCGGGATGACATAAGCTGCATGCCTCTTTAGAGACTAGCTATCCTTCTTAGACATGCGTTCGGCGATGGTTTCCAACGCTGTTAGGTGCACACCCTTCTTGGCCGGGTCATAGGCTGTGATGTTCACGCCGCGGATGAGAGTGCGGTGGTGATCGCCCGACTCCGGGTGTGTGTCCACATCAATAATATTCACGCAGCATGTATTTTGTTCGAATGTTGAGAAGCCTTTGAGGCCGGCGCCGGTGGCCCAGCCAAGCAGTGCCCGGTTGACGCCGCCATGGGCGACAAGGGCAAGCGATTTCCACGACGAGTCAGATATGAGGTTTGCTAGGCCGCTGACAACGCGGGACTCAAAGTTCGAGAACTTTTCACCATTCCCGCGAGCTGCGTTTGGCTGGTCTGCATTTGCGAATGCATAGGCAACGTCATCGAGGCCGGTGATCGTTTTGTAGAAGTCCGGGTCAGATTGTATCTCTTCGAAATCGGCATCCACCTCGATCTCGAGATTGCGGTCACCAAAAATGCCGTTGGCGGTTTCGACCGTGCGGGGCAGGCCTGAGCAAATGATGCGGTCAATTTCCACGCCTTCCATGAAGGCCCGCATGCCTGCGGCCTGTTCGCGGCCCCAGTCTGTCAGGGGAACGGCGCGGCTGTCGGCAACGCGGTTGCCCTTATCGTCGACATAGGACACGTCGCCGTGGCGGAACAGGTGGATACGGCGGCGGTGTGAACCATCAAAAGCTTGGCGCATAAAAAACTCCCGGGAATGTTGTTCCCAGGAGTATAGGCATTTCTTCTTCTTTTGTATGACGCGCGGTTAGCTTTCGCCAAAGACGCGTTTGAAGATCGTATCGGCGTGCTTGGTATGATAGCCAAGATCGAAGCGCTCGCGGATTTCTTCTTCTGAAAGGAATTTGCGAACGTCGGCATCGCCGAGAAGCTCTTCCAGGAAATCGACCGTCGCGCTGCCTGCAACCTGGTAGCTGTCCCAGACCTTCATGGCGTTGCGCTGTACAAGACGGTAGGCGTCTTCGCGAGAGCTGCCGGCTTGGGTAAGTGCCAACAGAATACGTTGTGAGTGCACCAGCCCGCCGAGACGGTTCATGTTACCGAGCATACGCTCTGGATAAACCAACAGATTGTCGACAACATTGGTGAGGCGCACCAGCGCGAAGTCGAGAGTTACCGTTGCGTCCGGGCCGATCATCCGCTCAACAGATGAGTGGGAGATATCCCGCTCATGCCAGAGCGCCACATTTTCCATGGCGGGGTTCACAGCCATGCGCACGATGCGGGCGAGGCCAGTAAGATTTTCCGTCAGGATCGGGTTCCGCTTGTGCGGCATTGCTGATGAGCCCTTTTGGCCTTTGGAGAAAAACTCTTCGGCTTCCAGAACTTCGGTGCGCTGCAGGTGGCGGATTTCTGTGGCAAGACGTTCGATGGAGCTGGCGACAACACCGAGGACTGCAAAGAACATGGCGTGGCGGTCACGGGGGATCACCTGTGTCGACACAGGCTCTGGGACGAGGCCCAGAGACTTGGCAACATGCTCTTCAACGTGGGGGTCGATATTGGCAAACGTGCCGACTGCGCCCGAGATCGCGCAGGTTGCGACTTCCTTGCGGGCCAGGACAAGACGTTCGCGGCAGCGCTCAAATTCTACGTAGGCTTGGGCGAGTTTCACACCAAACGTCGTTGGCTCGGCATGGATGCCGTGAGACCGACCAATTGTAATCGTGTCTTTGTGCTCAAAAGCCCGGCGCTTCAGAGCAGCCAGAAGCTTGTCCATGTCTTCGAGGAGAAGATCGGCAGCGCGAACAAGCTGAACGTTGAGGCAGGTGTCGAGAACGTCAGAAGAGGTCATGCCCTGGTGAACAAAGCGGCTGTCTTCGCCAATGAACTCGCCCAAGTGGGTCAAGAAGGCGATGACGTCGTGCTTTACTTCGCGTTCGATCTCGTCAATCCGGGCAACATCAAACTCGGCTTTCCCGCCGCGTTCCCAGATTGTTTCTGCAGCTTCGTTCGGGATGACACCGAGTTCAGCAAGCGCTGTGCAGGCGTGGGCCTCAATTTCGAACCAGATACGGAACTTGGTTTCGGGGGACCAAATGTCGGCCATTTCCTGCCGGGAGTAGCGCGGGATCATGTTGCTCTCAGTCTTAGATGTAAGAAGAGCGCAGGATGTAGCAGATCAGGGACGTTGTCTCAACTGGACCTTAGCTGGGCCTCAACTAGGCGTCAGCCCACTACCAGTCGGGTGGCGCCGGAGCTTTCCTCGCAGGCTTTCTCAATCATATCAATGAGATAGCTCAGTCGAGCATCTGGCGGGTTGTTGGTCTGCCAGAATGCGGTGAAGCGGAGCGCTGCCCAATCATGAATGTCTGCGCAATCCAGGGTAACCAGCCTCCCCGCTTCCAGATCTTCAGCGACCGAGTCGCGGGTCATAAATGCCCATCCTACGCCTTGTCGCACCAGGTCAAGGGCGAGCGTAGCCGTGTTTACTGCCCAAAGGTCTGTGATGTGGACATGGTAGTTGTAGCGGCCTTCGTCGACGGCTTCTGACGACAGAATGATCTGACGATAATTGTCGAACTCAGAGAGCGGGAAGGGTGCTTTGATCTGGGCAAGGGGGTGGTCAGGCGCTGCAACAGGAAAGGCACCGCGCAGGGCTATCTGGCGTCCATCGAAATGTTGCATAGGCAGCATGTCGTTCAACGCCAGCAATCCAATATGTGCTTCTCCCATCTCCAAGCGTTCGGCGATCTTATCCACCTGAATTTCCTGGATGGTCAGTTGAACCTCCGGGTGCTGGCGCGCAAAGTCTGCAAGGGCCAATGCAAGGGGGGCTCTTGGAAAAAGCGAGTCGATAAGGATTGTGGCATTCACCGCGGCCATCTGCTGCAGCGCGCCGGCACGGGCCGATAGGCGTTCGATGCGTCGCCCAATCATGTTTGCATCTCGCAGGATTGCTTTGCCTTCATCCGTGAGCTTTGGCCGATAGCCAGATCGATCAAACAATGTCAGGCCTAAATGATCTTCCAGCTGGCCGATTGTGTATCCAACCGCAGAAACCGTGCGGTTGAGCTTTTTCGCGGCGGCGGAAAAAGTGCCGGTGTCGGCAATGGTCTCGAAAACCGTGAGCTGGTCCAAAAGATTGGGATGCATTTCTTGTCCAAGTATTTTGATATTGTTGTCCTAATATATCCGATTTTCTTTGATGTTTGAATCGTCCAGATTGCGCGAGGTCAGGAGGTAGCCTGAGCATAAAACTGGGAGAAAACAATGGAACGTCGAGACTTTTTGCGCGGCTCAGCTGCTGTCGGGGCGCTTGCAACAGTGGCTAAGCCAACAGTTGTGTGGGCGGATAGCGACCCCTTTGTTCGATTGGACGGGATGGCCCAGGCTGATCTGGTCCGTCGTGGTGAGGTTTCTTCGCTGGAGCTGGTGGACGCGGCGATTTCGCGGATCGAGAAACTCAACCCCAAGATCAATGCGGTGGTGCACACCCGCTATGACAAGGCGCGGGCGTTGGCTTCTTCCGGTGATATTCCTGATGGTCCCTTCACGGGTGTTCCTTACCTCATCAAAGACCTTTCTGAGTTGGAGGGAGAACCCCTCACTTTTGGCTCAAAGCTCTTTGGCGGAAACGTTGCGGATAGGGATAATGGTGGTGTCGCCCGAGCAAAGGAAGCGGGTCTGATCATCCTGGGCAAAACAAATACGCCGGAGTTTGGTCTGTTGGGGACAACGGAGTCGGAGCTTTTGGGGGCCGCGCACAATCCGTGGGACCTTGAGCGCCATACTGGTGGATCAAGTGGTGGTGCGGGGGCAGCTGTCGCCTCGGGCATGGTGCCGTTTGCACATGCCAGTGATGGCGGTGGATCAATCCGCATTCCCGCGTCGGTATGTGGTCTTGTGGGCCTGAAGCCAAGTCGATCACGCATGTTTACCGAGGGAGATGACGAAATGCCCGGCGACATTGGCGTGCGTCTTGCTGTTAGTCGGTCGGTAAGAGATACAGCGCAGATACTTAATGTCAGTGAGCGGAATGATTCTAATAAAGTCTATGAGCCGACGGGGTTTGTCGCGGGTCCAAGTTCCAAACGATTGAAGATCGGGTACAGCACGCTCAACTATGCAGGCAATGATGCTGCGCCAGACGTGAAAGCTGCTATTGATGGGACGGCGAAACTTTGCGCTGATCTCGGTCACGAGATAGTTGAAACAAAGCCTTTTCTGAATGCTGATGAGTTCCTTGAGAACTTTATGGGTATCTGGGCATCTTCTCCTGCATTTCTTGTCGACAATGCGTGGTTTATTGGTCTCACCCAGCTCCGTTGGACCAGCGCGGAAGAGGGACTTGAGCCCTGGACACGCGGACTTGCTGAGTGGTTTGAGAAGAAGGAAGCGGCCAATCCCGGTGTTGTTGAAAGATCGGTGGCATATTTCGATCGGGTGGTTCGGGAATATGACGCCTACTTCGACACGCTGGATGTGGAGCTAACGCCTGTGCTTCGAACGCCTCCGGTTCTGTTGGGTGAGCAGGCGCCGGGCGTTGCGTTTGATCAGTTGTTCGAACGCACACTCGACTATGTCTCTTACACACCGCAGCACAATGTGGCAGGCACGCCAGCTATCTCCCTTCCACTCTTCACGAGTGTCGAAGGGCTTCCCATCGGTAGTCAGTTTGCGACCAAAAGGGGCGGAGAGCGCACACTGCTGGAGCTTGCCTACGAACTCGAAGCTGCACGCCCATGGGCGGATCGCTGGGCGCCGACGTCTGCGGTGCATCTGTAGTATCCAGGTCGGATTTGCAGAATCAAGAAATAGGTGTTTTTCTATATCAGAAGCGAGCTGAGGAGTGAAATTCAATTACAGCGGAAATTGCAATTCTCAATAAAACGGCGGTCGCATTGGCGGCGGATAGTGCCGTGACGATCCAGGCGGGTAGCAAGGAAGAGAAGATCTTCGATACAGCTGACAAGCTGTTCGAACTATCGAATTCCAATGCCATTGGCGTCATGGTTTACAATGGTATGAGCTTCATGGAAGCGCCCTTACCTTCACTTATCCGCCAGTTTCGCACTGAATGCGCCAACGTTGAACGGGTGGAACAAGCTGCCGAGAAGTTTCTGGGCTTTTTGAATGAATTTGCCCAATCCTCACCCCAAAGAGTTCAGGAAGATGCTGTTCGGCGAATAGTGATCCCAGTTCTTTCGCAAATCAAAAATCGCTATGTAGGGCAAATACAGAGGGGCATCGCTGAGGGCGATTGGTCTCCAGATCAACTTCAGGAGAATCTATCCAAGGCGTTGGATAATGAGATTTCGCTTTTCACCAGAATCTACAAAGCTGCTGGTGATGCTAAGTTTGTAGGTGGGAAAAAGCCTGTATTAACTGCAAATCGAGTTGATCTTTTGCAGGAAATTATTGCCGCCGAAATTCCGATTGCCAACGATGGCCAGAAGAAAAATTTGCTTGCTATTGCGCGGCTGGCGGTTAGCAGTGTTCGCTTGTCTCAGGCGCGAACTGGGATCGTTGTGGCAGGCTTTGGTGCTGGAGATTTGTTCCCGACGTTGGTTTCGTACGAAATTGATGGAAGCGTGTTTGGTCGTTTGAAATATGTTGAGACCAATTTGGTCAATATTGATCGCGATGGTCATAAAGCTAGAGTTTTGCCATTTGCTCAAAAAGAAATGGTCGAAAGGTTTTTGTATGGCTTGGATGAAGATATCGAGCGCGAGGTAACTTTGTTTTGCAAAAGGATGATTCCAATCATCTCTGACGAAATATTGACCCGGTTGAAGTTCGATGACCCTGAAGATCTAGAGCGGATGAAAGAGGACGCAAAAAGGGCTGAACATGCTTTCTCTGAGGCGTTGAAGGAGAAGGCGTTCGAAGAGATTCGTTCAAATTCGCGTGAAGAAATAGAGGATATGGTCGAGTTTATGCCTAAGCCAGAGATGGCAAAAATGGCTGAAGCTCTTATTAACCTAACTTCTATAAAACGTAGGGTCTCCAGAGGGATGGAGACCGTGGGTGGTCCCATTGATGTTGCTGTAATATCACAAAGTGAAGGGTTCGTGTGGGTCAGGCGGAAGCATTATTTCCCCGAGGAGTTGAACTCAAGGTATTTTAAACGTATGCGTTCAACGTGATCGTTTCTAGGATGCATAAACCAAGGAGGACTAAGATGACCGGACGTTCTTACAAGCCTCTATTCCCCGAAGTAGGGGATACGGAAATCACAACTACAGAGGCCAGAGCCGATGTTAGTGAAGAGCTTCAAGAGTTGATTGCAGAAACTGAAGAAGAGATCAGGCGCGCGTTTTCGACCAATAGATCTAAAGTGACGCGGGTTGAAACTGTGGCGGCTTCTGCTGCTCAGTAAGCATTTCCTTAGTTGTATTCTAACGTTGTAAAAAAGGGCGCTCTTAAGGTGCCCTTTTCTGTTCAGCGGTTGTCTGCCTGACCGCGCACGGATTTGATGCCGCGTTCGGTTATGCGGTAAGGCCCTGAATTGCGGGACGCGATGTAGCGTCGCCGTTTGAGTTTCTTGAAAAGCTCAAGGGTGAAGCCGGTGAGGACCCAGCCGTCGCGGGTTACGCAGATGGCCTCTGTTACTTTGCCGTCTTCATCACGCTCGAGGATGATCCGGCCTCCTTGAGCCATCACGTGGAGCGCTTTCTGCTCCTGTCTTGAAATGTCCACTGTATTCGTGCCTTGGAGTATCCAACTGTTGCGCAAAGCAACACGTCCGCGCGGCGATCCGCGGCGCGGGAAACTCGGGGCAACCTCTCAGAACTGTCAAAGACGGTTCTGGGTTACCGATGGGCACTCACATTCAGCATCAAGCCTCCATAGCTTGTCTCAGAGATAATGCTGGCGGCGTGTGGCGTCAAGATAGGTGTTAGATCAGACCCAGGGTTTTGAAGCTCACATGAGCGCCTTTGCCGATCACAAGATGATCGTGCACGGAAATGCCCAGCGGTTTGGCGCTGTCGACAATCTGGCGGGTCATGTCGATGTCTGCCTGGCTTGGGGTCGGATCGCCGGACGGGTGGTTGTGCACCAGGATGAAAGAAGACGCGCTGAGTTCCAGCGCCCGCTTGACCACCTCACGGGGATAGACCGGCGTGTGGTCAATGGTTCCTTTTTGCTGGATCTCATCGGCAATCAGAACGTTTTTACGGTCCAGAAACAGGATACGGAACTGCTCGGTGTCATTGTACGCCATTGACGCATTGCAATAGTCGATAAGTGCTGCCCAGGAAGAGAGCGCAGGGCGGTCCATAATTTTGGCCTGTGAAAGTTTGAGTGCCGCTGCTTGTACGATCTTGAATTCGCTGACTATCGTGTCGGTGACGCTCGGAACCTCGCGCAGGCGCGTTGGGTCGGCGGCAATAGTTGCTCCAAAGCTACCAAATCGATCGATCAGGGATTTTGCGAGTGGCTTTACATCACGGCGCGGGATTGCGCGGAAGAGGAGAAGCTCCAGCAGCTCATAATCCGCGATGCCGTCAGCGCCTGCCTTTGCAAAACGCTCCCGCAGCCGTTGCCGGTGACCGGCATGATGCGGTTTCCGCTCTTGTTCGGTGTCGGGCTTTGGAGTGTCAGCCATAGGGCGGATGATCAAGTCCGGCGGGCGATTTCGTGAATATCTCTGCCCCATCGGCGGTGATGCCGATCGTGTGCTCAAACTGTGCCGAGAGAGACCTATCTCGGGTCACGGCAGTCCATCCATCATTCAGCATTTTGACAGCGGCCTTGCCGGAATTGATCATCGGCTCAACGGTGAAAAACATGCCCTCATGAAGCGCCATGCCTTCGCCGCCGCGACCATAGTGGAGAACGTTTGGGATATCGTGGAAGACACGCCCGATGCCGTGTCCGCAGAATTCACGCACGACGGAGCAGCGTTCGCCCTCAGCATAGGTTTGGATCGCGGCGCCAATGTCACCGAGTGTCGCGCCAGGTTTTGCAGCCGCGATGCCGCGCATCATGGCTTCATAGGTGATGTCACAAAGCCGTTCGACTTTGCGATTGACCTTGCCAACATAGTACATGCGGTTGGTATCGCCGTGCCATCCATCTTTGATAAGGGTTACGTCGACGTTCACAGCATCTCCGTCGCGCAGCACTCTGTCGCCAGGAATGCCATGACAAACAACATGGTTGACCGATGTACAGCAGGACTTGCGAAAGCCGCGATAATGGAGCGGCGCGGGCACGCACTCGTGTTTTAGCGCGTATTCGAAGACCCATTGGTCGATTTGGTCTGTGGTGATGCCGGGGACAATTCTGTCAGTGAGCATGTCGAGAGCGCCTGCCGCCATTTTGCCCACGATGCGCATCTTCTCAAATGCCTCGGGCCCGTGGATTTTCAGTTGGCCCATCGGCTGTATGTCATGGTCGGCGAGGTCGGTCATCATGGCCGGTCGGTCTTTCTTAGAACGTCTGTTTTGGTATTTAGATAACAACTTCCAGACGGCGATCAAGCATGATCTCGTCTGGCGTGAGTCTACAGGAATAACAGAGGACCTCAACGCCTGCGGCAAGCGCTGTTGTGAGGCTTTCTGCGTATTTTGGGTCTATATCTGCCGCAGGCTGCATCGACATGCAATCTGAGCGCTGAACCAGGAAAAAGACGACGGCTCTGTGGCCCTGTTTGGCCATTTCTGCAAGTTCAGCCATGTGTTTAGCGCCGCGCGCGGTCTTTGAGTCCGGAAATTCGGCCAACCCCTTCGTTCGCGAGAGCGTCACGCTTTTCACCTCCACATAGGCGATTGGCCTCTCAGGGTCTTCTAACAAGAGGTCTATACGGCTGTTCTCGCCATATTTAACCTCGCGGCGGAGTGATTTGTAGCCGGTCAGCTCCGGAATGTGTCCAGCATTGATCGCGTCTTCAACAAGGGCGTTGGCTTTGCCTGTGTGGACCCCTACCAATGAGGTTCCGTCGTCTACCAGCTCCCAGGACCAAGCGAGTTTGCGTTTCGGATTGTCGCTTTTAGAAAGCCAGACCGAAGAGCCAGGTTCTGCAAGACCCATCATGGAGCCAGGATTGGCGCAATGAGCCGTTGCTTCTGTTCCGTCGTTAAACCGGATGTCTGCGAGGAACCGCTTGTATCTTCTAAGGAGCGTTGCATTGGTTAGGGGAGGGTCAAATTTCATGGGCCGCACCATAAGGTTTGCGGGGCCTGTCCGACAAGCTCTTGGTCCCGGCCTCGTCGGCGCTATATGCTGGGGTATTGTCTATTTGTCTGGAGTTCCTGATGTCTGAAACCGGCTCATCCCGCCTGGTCACTGCTGCTGTTCTGCTTATCGGAGACGAGATCCTGAGCGGACGCACAAAGGATGCGAACCTGAATTTCGTCGCCCGCTACCTTGGCGATATTGGCATTCAGGTGCGTGAGGCCCGGATCGTGATCGATGACAGGGACAAAATCGCGGAGGCGGTGAATGCCCTACGCGCGTCGTACGATTATGTGTTTACCACCGGCGGTATCGGGCCCACTCATGATGACATTACGGCGGATTCGGTGGCTCATGCCTTTGGTGTTTCCATCGACAAGCATCCCGAGGCGATGGGTATTTTGACCCGCCACTATGAGGAGACGGGCGGAGAATTTACCGAAGCGCGCCAACGTATGGCCCGTATTCCCGACGGTGCAACACTGATCCCCAATTCCGTCAGCAAGGCGCCTGGTTTTCAGTTGGAGAATGTCTTTGTCATGGCCGGTATTCCCATCATCGTGCAGGTGATGATGGACGCTTTAGCTGACCGGCTTGAGGGAGGAGCTCGCATGATCAGCAAGACCATTGACTGCTTCGTCGGCGAAAGTGCAGTCGCTGATGAGCTTGGGGCGATCCAGGAGCGGTATCCAAGCGTTGGTATCGGCAGCTATCCGTTTTTTCGCGACAAACAATATGGCACCTCCCTGGTTTTGAGATCGGTCGAATCGGATCAGCTGGACGAAGCGCTGAAAGCGACGTTTGACCTTGCGGCAAGGGTTGGCGGAAAACCCGTCGAACGGGTGAGCTGATCTTGGCTCTCTTAACCTTGAATCCCAGACAAAGAGCGGGAGTCAGGTCGTTCGACGTCGTTTTTTTGCAACATTAACCTCAACATTACGAAGTTTTCAGCTGTACGCCGGGTTATTTTCGGTACACTGTTTGGCATAACTCGTTACTGTGCCTCACTGAAATGCTCGTAAGTGGAGGTTCATTTGAACGGAGCTGGTGCCTGATATGTTTTGTCAGGGGCCATGGAGGGGGATCTTTTTTGATCCTGCTTCGTGCAAAAGGGTTCCAGTGGAGGGGCTCTCGAGTAGACTGAAGGCTCGGGCAACGAAGACGAACTAATTGTGGGTACTAAAACCCTGAGGGAGAACGCGAAATGAAGAAGTTTGCTGCCATTGTGGGGATCGCTGCAGGCATGTCGATGATGAGCACTGGTGCGATGGCGCTGGATTCAAACTTCGACAGCATGTCTAAAGCTGGCAAGCACCAGTTCTATGTTTGGTGCACTGGTAAAGATGATTATGTCGAAGCTGCTGACGGCTCTGATGCGAAGGACGCGCAGTCCAAGATCGCAGCATCAGCTGGCAACACCTGCTGGCCTGTCTGGCAGGGCATGGTCAACTAAGCCTGCTGACATTGAGTTTTGAGACGGCGGTCCTTTGGGCCGCCGTTTTCTTTTGGAGACCTGTTTGAAGGAATGATCAAGAGGTTTCCAAATTGGGGTGGCCCGCATTATGGTGGCGCCGCTTATGCGGCTGTTGAGTCGCCCTGCGCTTTAGCGCAGACCCCCATGGGGCCCCATGGCGAAATTGGTATACGCAGCAGACTTAAAATCTGTCGCCCGTAAGGGCTTCCCGGTTCAAGTCCGGGTGGGGCCACCATTCACCCAAGCTACCTTGTCATGGTTTTGGCAGCGAAGTTGGGAAGTTGGGAAGTTTGGACTACGAGTCACTGCTCCAGACCACGGCGCCATCTTTGATGACATGAGCGAAGGACACGTCGGGTGTCGCCAGGTCGCGAATGTCTTTTAGCGGATCACGTTTTGACAAAACGATATCGGCATAGGCGCCGGCCGTCAGCGTGCCGATTTCCCCCTCCATCCGACAAACCGCTGGGTTGACCTGATACATTGAGCCCAGAATTTGAGTTGCTGACTCCACTTCGGCCCGAATTGAAAATTCCCGGTTCTGCCGATTCTGGGTTTCGCCAATGAGATCTGTACCGAACCCCATCGTGACATTGGCCTCCCTTGCAACTTCCAGAGAGGCTATGCCTGCATTGAGGACCTTCTTGTTTTTGGCCAGATTTTGCGCGGGCATTCCCAAAGACGGGCCAAAGGCATCCATTGCCTCATAGGTCGCCAGCGTGGGGACCAAAACCGCATCATGGGCCACCATCGCTTTGGCCGATTTCTCATCAAGCATATTGCCGTGTTCGATTGTCCAGACACCATTTTCGACGGCCATTTCTATGGCTTGCGGCATGTAGGCATGTGCGGCGACGTAGGTGCTCCGGTTGCGGGCTTCGGTGACGACAGTTGAAATTTCTTCAGGCGTGTATTGGATGGATTCCAGAGGGTCGGTGGGCGTTGCAACGCCGCCTGACACATGGATCTTGATGAAGTCTGATCCATCCTTCAACAGATACCGCGCGCCCTTACGAACCGCATCTACCCCGTCTGCGATGATGCCAAAGGCAGAGTGGGGCATCTGGCAGGCGCAGGATGGAACCACGCTTGTGTCGCTGTCCACGTCCGCGTGGCCTCCAGTCTGGGAGAGCATGCGTCCCGCTCGGACAATTCGTGGCCCTTCGGCGGCGCCTGATGCAATTGTTCTGATGAGACCGTTCACGTCGCCACCGATATCACGAACTGTTGTGAAGCCTCGATCAAGGGTTTCACGCGAAAGGCGCGCCATGTGAATTCCAAACTCCACCTCTGACCATTTGGCAAGCTGCGCGAAATTCAGTGTGGCAAGTCGAAAATGCACATGGGCGTCGATGAAGCCGGGCAACGCGAAGAGACCACCAGCATCGATCACCTGGTCGGCTGTGCCCGTGGTCTCACCCACCGAGACAATCCTGCCGTCTTCGCAGACCAGCGACGTTTCGCCCTGAAAGGACAGTGTCGCTGTGTCAAAGACATTGGCGTTTTCGATCAGTAAGCGCATTCTTATCTCCGCAAATTTATTTGGTGTTCTAGAGCTTTCGTATTGGTTAGGTTTTGCTCGTGGTTTGTCAATAGAGGGGGAGAGTTTATGCGCGTAGACATTGGTGGACGACGTCTGTTTTTTGATGTTGTGGGGGAACAGTTGGAACCATCCGGCAAAGCCCTCCGGCAGAAACATACGCTGATCGTCCTCCATGGGTCGCCCGGATTTTCCGATCATTCGGCACTCAAGCCCGACCTTGGAGTCCTCTCTGATTCCATGCAGGTCATCTATCTGGATCTTGCGGGGGCCGGACGCAGTGATGACCCCCCAGAAGGGGTTCCTTTTTCACTTGAGCTATGGGCAGACGACATCGTCCGGTTTTGTGCTGCGCTCGATATAGAGAAGCCGGTTGTGTTGGGGTTATCGGGCGGAGGGTTTGTCGCACAAGCCTATGCCATTCAGCACCCGGACCATGCAAGCGGGGTTGTCTTCGCAGGCACGCAAGCAAAATTTGATCCGGAACGATCCATTAAAAAGTTCGAGGAACTGGGCGGACCAGAGGCGGGCAAGGCTGCGCGGGCACTGCTGTGCAATCCGCCGACCAATGAAACAATAGCGGCTTTCAACACGATTTGCATGCCGCTCTATAATCCAACACCTAGAAACCCAGACGCAGGCCATCGGATCGTGATACGTCCGCGCCTCGCAGATGATTTCCACAGATATCCAGATGGGATTTGGTACACATTTGATCTTCTGGATGACCTGGATCGCGTGCGTGCGCCGGTGCTTGTGCTCGGTGGTGAGGAAGATCCCATTACCCCGATCCAGGACTCAATTGATATTGTCGAGCGACTTGACCCAAATCTTGTAACGTTCGTTCGTATGCCTGGATGTGGCCATGGCACGTGGCGTGATGAGCCAGAGAAGAGCTTTGCTGTTATCCGTCAGTTTGTCGACGGGCTCGGTGGGATCGCAGATACTGCGTAGGCGCGGGCGGAAGGGTCAGAATTTCGAATGTGACATGCTGAGCTACAGGCCAACTAATAGGTATCGGCTCCTGTGCGGTGAATACTCAGTCCCCTGTGTGAAGCGTAGCGTCTACGTTCATTTGATGCGTGGTTTGGGCTGGTTTCGTTGCATGTTGATAAAATAAACAGTTCGTATAACCAAATATTTAGACCGCCATGGGCATTCTACCTCCGTACAGAGGGTCTCTTCGGATCCTCTTCTGCGTGCGAGGCCCTAATGCAATCAGACGAAATGGGTAATCTCGACCAGGCCACGCTGACCGGCGTTTTTCGGGTGGTGGCTTTTGGTCTTGCGGCCATGATCCTGGCACAGACGTCAATTGCATACTTGATGCATGGTCAGGTTCGGCTGGGGATCGTCGCAGCGTTGGTGTCGGTTTGTGTTCTGGTTTCGCTTGGGATCTGGTCATTTTTCCGCACTGACATCCGACTGCCAGCGTGGATATTTATGACCACGCTGATCTTGTTGAGCATTCTCGCTTCTTTCGTGACTGGCGGTGTCGACGGCAGTGTGGCGGAACTCTTTATCATCGCCCCCTTGGGCGCTGCATTTTTTCTAGGAACACGGTCGTCTATCCTTTTTGGTGCAATAGGCATTCTGTCAATCGCATGTCTCTTTGCTGCCGACGAAATGGGATTTATCCCAGACAACCCGTTGGACCCAGAAAGCGTACATGTTGTGCATACGGCCATGCTGATGTTTCTCATCGCTACCGCGCTGTTTCTCTCCGTTGTGTTTGCACGGCGTGTATCGAGGCATGCGCTAGAAACACAACAGAGTCTTCAAAAGGCGGAAGAGGCAGCGAGAGTGAAGTCAGATTTTCTAGCCAATATGTCGCATGAAATCCGTACACCCATGAATGGTGTGAGCGGCATGTTGCAGCTTTTGCTTAAGTCAGACTTGAGCGAAGAACAGAAACATCAGGCGAAGCTCGCTCTGTCGTCCGCAGAACATTTGATGGTTCTGCTCAATGACACCCTGGACATGTCTAAGCTGGAAGCTGGCCAGTTGGCGTTGGAATCGATCAATATTGATCTTTCAGAGCTTGTGACCATGTCGGCGGAGACTTTCACAGGAGCTGCCAAAGAAAAGGACACGGAGATAAAGCTTCATCTGGAAGAAGAGTTGCCAACGGAGATCATTGGCGACCCCACGCGTTTGAAACAGATATTGATCAATCTGGTGGGAAACGCGGTGAAGTTTGTTGGTGAGGGTGGACATATCCATGTATCGGTCAAAAAGCGCAGCAAATGCGGACAGGAAGTGCTCCGGTTTGAGGTCGAGGATGACGGCATCGGTGTTCCCTTTCATCTGAGAGACCATATCTTTGATCGCTTCACCCAAGCTCAATCGACGACAACGCGGCAGTTTGGGGGAACGGGGCTTGGCCTCTCAATCTGCAGACAGTTGACCGAACTGATGGCCGGTCGTATCGGCGTTGTGAGCGACGGTGTCACGGGTAGTCTGTTCTGGTTTGAAATCCCTCTGCAAAGGACAATCGCTCAAAATGCCTGCGCCTCTGATGATGCGGGCGCTGAGCCCCGCGACGGATGCGACGGTCTCACTGAACTTCCAGCGAAAACCCACCTATCCATTCTCCTGGCAGAAGACAGCCATGTGAACCAGCAAGTTATTCGGGCGTGCCTGTTGCCGTTTGACGTTGATTTGACCTGCGTGGCGAACGGTGAGGAGGCTGTCTGTATGCTCAGCGAGGAGAGCTTTGATGCTGTTCTCATGGATGTTCAAATGCCCGTCCTTGATGGCGTTCAAGCGACCAAACAGATTCGAGAGTCTGCGGAATCCTGGTCAGACATACCGGTGATTGCGCTTACTGCCAATGCAATGGAAGGCGACGGAGAAAATTACATTGGGGCGGGGATGGATGGGTACGTATCTAAACCTGTCGATCTGGAACTGCTCCTTGAAGAAATAACACGCGTGACCGGGTTCGATTTCTGGCAAGAAAACCTTCCGTCTTCGGCTGAGGCAGATGACCAGGCACGCGAAATCGCGAGCATTTAGAGCACAACGGGTTCTGATGCGCGGAATTGCCCGCCTTGAAATGCTGTTTTGCGCCAACCTGGTGTATGATGCCCCCTAAATAGCTCAGGAATTTGAGGGGGAAGGTGATGCGCTGGATTTATGGAGCCGGAGCGCTGGTGGTTGTGGCAGGTCTTTCTGCCTATTTCTATGTGCAGCATCAATTGAATGCACCACTCTTTCCAGAAGAGCGACAACAACAAATTGAGGCCGAGGTGGCTGCCCAGAATGAGGAGGCGTTTTCACGTCCGGCACCACAGGCAGCGATATATCCTCCCTCCAATCCTTTGAACAATGCCTATTTCGGGGATCTGCATTCTCACTCTGCTTTGTCGTTTGACTCCTACATTTTTGGCAACCGGCTTTCAGTTGACGAGGCATATCGGATCGCGAAGGGCGATGCTTTCGAAACGGCGTCCGGTGAACGCATTCAGCTCACCGTGCCTCTCGATTTTGCAGCAGTCACAGATCATGCTGAGGGGTTCGGTCTGTTTGAAACATGCGCCGGGGAGGACGTCTCTGATGATTTTATGAACCTGTGCAGACGTTTCGAAACACCCAATGCCAGCTTTTTTCTCGACCTGAGAGAGGCCGGAGAAAAGCGGCCGCCGGAGAATCTTGGCGGTTCAGAGGATGCGATCGGTGGGGACCAGGCCCGGTCAACATGGGCTCAGATTGTCGCTGCTGCCGAGAGACACAATGAGCCCGGTCGCTTTACCACATTTGCGGCTTATGAATATTCACCGCCGTTGCCTGATAGAGGCAAAATCCACCGGAATGTTATCTTCCGGAATGATACGATACCCACACGTGCGATCTCAGCATTTGATGCGCTGACGGAAATTGATCTGTGGAACATGATCTCGGCGGATTGCACAGCGCCATGTGATTTTATCACCATTCCGCATAACCCGAACAAATCCTGGGGCCTGGCATTTGCCAGTCACACGATAGACGGTGACGCCTATACACCTGACGACTGGAAGTTGCGTGATGAGGTCGAGCCGCTAGTGGAAATTTTTCAGATCAAAGGCAATTCAGAATGCAGCCTGGGCTTCGGCGCGACGGACGAGGAGTGTGGCTTTGAGCAGTTTTTACCGCCCTGTGCGGAAGGTCAGGTAACACAGTGTATACATCCGACCTCCATGGCGAGAGATGGACTCAAGCTGGGATTGAAACTTGAAGAAGAGCTGGGCTTCAATCCGCTTGATTTCGGCATGCTTGGCAGCACGGACACGCATAACTCAAATCCAGGCAATGCCGAAGAGTATGACTTTCGAGGCGCTGCTGCGCTGTTTACCGGGAATGCAAACCTGCGCCTTCGTGGCTTGCGCGGCGGCGGAGCATCAACAGTCCAAAATCCAGGTGGTCTGGCCGTGGTGTGGGCACCGGAGAATACACGGGATGCTCTGTTTGACGCGATGGAGCGCAAGGAGGTCTATGCGACCAGTGGAACACGGATTCGTCTGCGGTTCTTTGGTGGGCCTTCTTATGAAGAAAGCCTCCTGACGGCAGACAATCCGATAGAGACGGCTTACGAACTTGGTGTGCCGATGGGGGGCATGCTCCGCCCAAGCGAGGGTGAGACGCCAGCCTTTTTCGTGCATGCGTTGCAGGATCCGTTGAATGCACCTTTGGACCGGGTGCAGATCATTAAAGGCTGGCTGGAAGACGGGGACGTCAAAGAGAGGGTGTTTGATGTTGCTTGCGGCGACGGACGGGTCGTCGATGCAACTACCGGACGGTGCCCCGCCACGGAGGCAGATGTCGACCTGAGCAATTGTGCATTTGATGCTGACAAGGGCGCTCAGGCTTTGCAATCGGTTTGGACTGATCCCGATTATGATGCGGGTCAACGCGCGTTTTACTACGCGCGTGTCATCCAGAACCCCACCTGTCGTTGGTCGACCTATGATGCTCTGCGGTTGGGTGAAACACCATCTGCCGACCTGCCAAGCACGAGCACGGAAATGGCCTGGTCCTCTCCCATCTGGGTGGGCGGCCAGTAGGGGACGGGTCTGCCAGACAGGCGCCCCTATTTCGAAAGGCTCTTTGCCTTGCTATAGCTCCACATTGATAAAGAGAACACAAGGACGGACATAACGAAGGCGAAGGTGACATTGCCGGTCCAACCGGCCCAGTCATAGGCGACGGTGCCTGCCCAGCTTGCCATGCCGCCGCCTAAGAACATCAGGAAGATATAGACCGTCATCAACCGGGTTCTGACTGATGCGTCCTGGTTGAGGAATGTCATCCGACCGGTAATGTCGATGACGGGGCCGACCAGGTTCATCGTGATCAGTGGGATCATGAGGAGCCAGAGGTTGTTGCCAAACACGAAGAGCGAGGCGACGCCCGCGAGCTGTATTGCGGCCAGGATAGTGCGGGCTTTATAGGCACCGACCTTGTCAGCCCATGCCCCCATGCGCGGTGTTGTCACCAGATTGAGCGCTGAAATTGCAGCGAGAAATCCCACCGTGTCGACGCCATAGCCCATTTCGGGGCTGGTCAGGTGAAGCCCCAGTCCTAACCAGACAGCAAGGAAAATGCCGAAACTCAAGGCCTGGATCGCGCCAGCGCGCATGATGTCGGGATGCGCTTTGATGATTGGGAGAATGGAGAAGATCAATTTTCCGTAGGATTGACGCGTCGATGTTTGATGTTCACGCTCTTCCATGATGAAGGGCAGAACGATTGAGACGATCAACATCAGCGTTGCAGCGACAAAATAAATTGCGCGCCAGCCAAAGTTCTCACCTAGAAACCCCGCGCCTGCCCGTGCCAGCAGGATGCCCCCGATAATACCTGCGGTCAGAATACCTGTGGCATGGCCGAGCTCTGACGGGCTCACGCGCTTCGATACATAGGCCGGAAGCAGATAGGGCGCGATGGTGAAAAATCCGAGGATTGTTGAGCCTGCGATGAACAGTCTGAAATCCTGCACGAAGGCCATGGCGAGGATGCCGCAGAACTGTCCGGCGACGAATATGGACGTGAGCCGTCTATTGCTTACCCGATCGCCGAGCGGCAACAGAAGAAGAATGCCGAGCGCCAAAGCGATTTGATTGAGAGCGGGGACAGCGCCAATCATGGCGGCGCTTACGCTGAAGTCCTCGGCGACACGGGCGATGATTGGGTGAATGTAGTAGGCGTTGGCTGTAACCACCGCGCTGGCGAGCGCCAGCATGTAGAGCTTTGCCTTGCTCAGATGCTTGCTTGTGTCTTCATCAGGTTTTTTAGGCTCAGGGGTAGCCGCGGACATACTCAACCTTATTTGATGTTGCAGGGGGGAAGGACGTTAGTCGCCTTTTGAGAATTCGTCAGTGATCGCAGCGAGGTGTTTTGCCACCTCTTTGGCGCCTTTTTTTCCCAAGGTCGCATCAAGACGTTCATTGATCTCCTTGAACGGTTTTTCAACCTGTTTGAGCGTTTTCTTTCCCCTGTCTGTCAGTTCCAGCAACCAGGTGCGCGCATCCGTTTCGCTGCGCTGGCGGACAACTAGCTCCGCCTTCATCAGTCTTGCGACCATAGCGGTGATGGCTGACTCATTTTGCTTAAGGCGTCGAGCAAGGTCCCTTTGCCTGACATCCGTAGATGAGGCGATGAGGTTGAGGACGGCGACCTGCGTGGTTGAGAGACCGGCTGCCGCTATCAGCGCATTATCCGCTTCGGTTTTTAGACGGTGAGCTGCGACCTGCAGTAGGAAATAGAGTCGTTCTTCATGTGCTGACATGCCGTCAGCATAAACCCCTTGTCATGATCCCCCAACTTTCCTATATAAACTTCACTAGTGAAGTAAATGGAGAAGGCTAATGGGTGCGATAGATGTTTGGTCTCAGATAACGACGCAACGCATGGCGGATCGGCCATGGATGGAGACACTCCTGCGGTGGACCGGACGGCCTGGTGATCGGTCGACTCCGGATGTGGCGGGAACCCTTGCCGCGATGGATGCGGCGGATGTAGATATTATGTTCCTATCTGCCTGGCAGGGACCGGAAGGATCTTTGATCAGTAATGAAGAGGTTGCGGAGTCGATTGATGCGGCGCCAGACAGGTTTCGCGGATTGGCGACGGTTGACATCAACAATCCCGTCGAAGCTGTCCGTGAGATCCGGCGTTGGGTTGATGGTGAGCGCTTTGTCGGTGTGCGTCTCGTTCCGTGGCTGTTGGACCTGCCGCCAAATGATCGGCGATTTTATCCGATCTATGTGGCGTGTGTTGAAGCCGGTGTACCCTTTTGTACGCAGATCGGACATACGGGACCTTTGTGTCGTTCAGAGCCAGGCCGTCTCATTCCTTACCTGGACGATGTGCTTTTGGATTTTCCTGAGCTGAAAGTAGTCGGTGGTCATGTTGGCTTCCCGTGGATTGATGAGCTGGTCTCTCTCAGCCTCAAATATCCGAACCTGTATGTGGACACGTCTGCTTATGCGGTGCACCGATTGCCGGAAGATTTTGTGAAATTCATGAAGGGACCCGGACAGTCACGCGTTATGTTTGGTACGAACTGGCCGATGCTTTCCCCCAGCCGGTGTCTCAAACATCTGGATGCCCTCGAGCTGTCAGATGAGGGCAGAGAGCTCTTTCTCAGCGGCAATGCCCGACGGGTCTTCGGGCTTAAGTAGGTGAGACATCTGATAAATACCCTAGGCTAGAGCGATGGGTCCCTGCGGCACTGACATCCAGAACTCGGGATCGTGCCCATACATGATGGTTGCGCCCCGCGCATGCATTTCACGGAGGCGTTGGAAGACGGCTAGCATTGCTTCTTTGTCATGGGCTATGGCCGGCAGACGCAGTTTCTCCAGCGACTCCTTTAGATAGCAGGCATCTCCGCAGAGAATGTATTCCTTGTTTTCCGTTCTCACTCGCAGTGACTGATGTCCGGGTGTGTGCCCATAGGTTGGAAGGCATACGACCAATCCATCGCCAAACAGATCATGCTCACCAGTTATGAGTTGGCGACGCTGGCCGATATCAAAGTCCTTTTTGAAGTAGGCAAGGTCAGTGTCGGGCAGGGCCATCGCATGGTCCCATTCGATCTGTTGCACCACAAGATCCGCATTGGGTATCTGAGCGTTGCCGCCCGCATGGTCATAGTGCAGATGGGAATTGACCAGGTGTGTTATCTCGCCGGGATCAATGTGCATCGAAGACAGGCGCGCGGAGATTTCTTCGCCAGGGGAAAAATGGAACTCAGAAAACTTGAGAGATTCTTCGCCGGCATATCCCAGCGGGTCGGTTTGCGTTTGAATGTGGAGCCCGCTATCGAAGAGGACTTTGCCCTTGGGGTGCACAATCAGATAGGAGGGGATTGGCAAGGTGATCCGGCCTTTGTCCCCTTTGAGTATAAATGTTGCCGGAAGGGTGAGATAGCCGCATGTGAATGCATAAAGCTTCACAGCCATGGCCTTATTCTCCTGAATTCAACGCATACAGCGGCGTGTGCAGGCGCTTATGGGCCTCAGGACGCTTCCAGCCAGGCGGCCTCAGCCGGTGACGCCTCGTCGTTCTTCAGTGACGCATCATATTTGTAGAGTGTGGAGCAGTAGGGGCAGATGATTTCTGACTCTTCACCCATATCGAGGAAGACATGGGGATGATCATTCGGAGGCGTCGCGCCCACACATTTGAACTCTTTCGCGCCAATGCGGATTTCGCTTACGCCTGTATCATTACGAAACTTGGGGATATTTGTGCCGCTCGCCATGAGACCCACTCTGTTGCGGCGGTGCGATTCCGCCAGTGTCAAACTTGGGCGTACCCTAGCCTCAGGAGGGGTCAAATTCCAGTCTTTTGGCGTGCTTTCGGAGCGTGTGACAAGCCCCACTAGGGTATCACAAGAGTGTTGTCCGCATTTGCTGGCGCGAAGCGGCTGGTTGCGCATATAGTTAAATCAAAGATATTCAGCCTGCCACGAGAGCCGGCCACAAAATTCAGGGAGGAGACTGAATGGCAGACGAGGCCACTCAGCGCGATGACGTGCTCAAAAGGTCAACGTTGTTCGCGTTTGCACTGCCGGCAGCCCCAATAGCTGCACTTGGACTTCCGCTTGCCGTTCATATTCCACCGTTCTACGCGAAGATTACGGGTCTCGAACTGACGTTCATTGGCGTGTTGTTTTTGCTTATTCGTTTCTGGGACGTGTTCACAGACCCTGTTCTGGGTGTGTTGTCAGACCGTTTTGAGACCAAGTGGGGACGGCGGCGACATTGGATTGTCGCGTCTGTTCCGATCGTCATGATCTCGGTCTACATGATTTTCATTCCACCCTTTGAGGTTGTCGGCGCTGTTTATCTGCTTGGCTGGATGGTCGTGCTTTACATAGGGTGGACGCTTCTCACCATTTCGCACATGTCCTGGGGTGCTGAATTGACCCCGTCTTACAATGAGCGGTCACGGGTGCAGGGTGCACGCGAAATAGCCCTCATTCTTGGCATGGTCGCGGTTCTCAGCCTACCAATTGTGATTGAGCAGATGCAGCCGGAAGACCTTGATTACGCGCGCGTGGCGGCAATGGGATGGTTTGTGATTATCCTGCTGCCCATCATGGTCTTTATTGCCACACGGTTTGTTGGTGAACGAGAAACGCCGCGCCCCGAACATGTACCCTTTGCTGAGACAATCCGCGTTCTGGCACGCAATCGGCCGCTACGGCTTCTGTTGATCTGTGATTTGCTGGGCGGTATTGGCGGGGGACTGGTTGCCAGTCTGTTTATTTTTCTTGTGGAAGACACCCTCAAGCTGGCTACCTTGTCCGGCATTCTGTTGCTTGCGTATTTTTTGGCTGGCGTTTTCTGCATTCCCATTTGGATCAAATTGTCAGAACGAGTGGGGAAACATAGAGCTACGGCCTATTCGGCGATTTTCAATGGCGTCACTATTCCACTGATTTTCTTCATTCCTGAAGGCAATGCGTTGATTGCGCTAATTTGTTGGGTGGTATTCGGTTTCAATATGGCGGCCGGTCCTTTTCTCTATAGGTCCATTATGGCGGACGTTGCAGATCACGACGCCGTCGAGTCCGGGTTGCAGCGGACGGGGCTGTTTTATTCGCTTCTGACCAGCACCAACAAAATTGGTGCCGCGTTTGCTATTTTTATCGGGTTCTTTCTTTTGGACCAGGCGGGCTTTGTCGCCAAAGGTGAGAATTCGCAAGAGGTCCTTGATCAATTGCGCTTTATCTATGTCGTGCCTGCCGTCATTGTGAGTTTTGCTGTTGCCATCATCATCTGGCGCTTTCCATTGGATGAGAAAACGCAGGTGGCAAATCGAAAGGTTCTTGAACAGCGGGCTGTTGATGCCGCCGCTGCTGCTATCATCGATGTGACTGGGGAGCCGTCAGACGCGCAATCTTCTGGCCCACAGCCTTCCGGCGCAGGCGGGAACTAGGGGCAACGAATGTCAGTTTTCTCAAACAATGGTATCGATATTGCCTATGACGATGTAGGCGAGGGTGCACCCATTTTGCTGCTGCATGGGTTTGCCTCGACCCGGACTGATAACTGGTCTCGTACGGGCTGGTATGGAACTCTCGAAAAAACAGGCCGCCGGGTGATCGCCATGGATTGGCGTGGACATGGAGAGAGCACCGCCAGCCATTCAGTTTCTGACTACACCACCGACCTTCTCATTGGGGACGCCAGAGCGCTGCTGGATCATCTGGGTATTGAAAAGACTGATGTGTTCGGGTTTTCGATGGGGGCAGGCTTGGCCCTTAACCTTGCTTTGCGGGAAGGCAAGAGGATCGATCATCTCGTGCTTGCGGGCATTGGCGGCAATATGCTGGACCCGCATCGTGCGCCGCGTTTTACAGAGAACATATTCGATGCAGCGTCAGCGGATGAGATTTCTGACCCCACCGCCAGGGGCTTCCGTCTCTATGCAGACCAGCTCGGGCAGGATCTCAAAGCCCTCGCGGCCTGTGCTGGAGCGGGTAGAACGTCCGTCACAGCGGACGACCTATTTGCCGTGCGGGCTAAGACATTAGTTGTAGCTGGGCAGAGAGACGATCTTGCTGGGGATCCAGTTGCTTTAGCGGACGCGATACCCGGCGCCAAGGGTGAACTCATTCCCGGCGCTGATCACATGTACTTGCTGACCAATGGGGCCTTTAAAGGCACCGTGATCGATTTTCTTACGGGTTGGCTCTAGTCAGGCGGCTACAAACCCCTATCTATCATACTGATTTAAGTGGAGGAATGCTCTTACATGGCACAAGACAGGATACCGACGTGGCAACTGGCCGCCTTCGCCGGACCCGCCGTACCCATGGCTGCCATGGGTCTGCCTATCTCTGTTTACCTACCTCAGTTCTATGCTGAGCAAATGGGCCTGGGGCTTGCTGCCGTTGGAACTGTTTTCATGATTGCGCGGCTTTGGGATGTGATCACCGATCCAATGATGGGGATCATTTCGGACAAGTTCCCCTCTCGCTGGGGCAGGCGGCGGCATTGGATTGTTGGATCGGTCCCCATTATTCTTGTTTCTGCTGTGATGGTTTATATGCCAAGTGCACCATCGAGCAGTCTCTACCTGTTTGGATGGATGTTTATCCTCTATATCGGCTACACGATGGCTCAACTCAATCATATGGCCTGGGGAGCGGAGCTGCACGAAGACTATGATGAACGGTCTCGGATCATGGGCTTTCTGCAAGGAGCCGCGATCTTCGGCGTGCCCGTGGTTCTTCTCATACCTGTTTTGATCGAACAATTTGGGACCGATGATGTCGCTGCGGACCGGGTGGCGGCGATGGGATGGTTTCTCATTGTTTTGTTGCCAATCACTGTGGCTGTCGCCGCATGGAGAGTTCCAGAGATCAAAACACGTACCATAAAGCAGGAGTTACCGCTTCGCGATGCGGTTCGTCCGCTGCTGACCAATAGACCATTGCAGCGCGTGATAGCGTCGGACTTTTTGAGTGGCTTCTCCGGCGCGGCACTTGGTTCTATGTTTCTATTTCAAGTAACATACGTGTTGCAGATTGGTGCTCCGAGCATTTTGTTGCTGATCTATTTTTTTGCTGGACTGGGATTTGTTCCGGTGGTTGTGAAGCTCAGCTACCGGCTAGGAAAACACCAAGCACTGATTGCCGCTGCCCTGTTTAACGCGCTTATGGTGCCAACCCTGTTTCTTATTCCACCGGGGAATTTCTATGCAGCCGCCGCAATTTTCACCTTTCTTGGCGTTAATGTTGGCAGTGTTACGATCCTTTATCGGTCCATATTGGCTGACGTGGTGGACGTTGACGAACTAGAAACAGGACATCGCCGAACCGGGCAATTCTATGCGCTGATGACACTGACATCCAAAACGGGTGGGGCAATTGCTGTGGGGGTTGTTTTCTGGACTTTGAGCCTGATCGGATTTGTTCCAGGAGCAGAAAACACCGAGTCTGCTATTCGGGGTCTGTCGATTGTCTTTGTTGCCACGCCGATGATCTGCAATTTCGGGGTCGCCGCCATCATGTGGGGTTTTCCGCTCGACAAGGACATGCAGGAAGGTGTCCGGCGTCAACTGGAAGAGCGCGCAAAGACAGCGGACGCTGCGCCAGCTTCCGACTAGCAGCAGCCACATCCGCCAAGGGCAATTGATCCTTCAGGGTTAAACGCTGCGCCGACAGAGCGGGCGGAGTTTTCAGCCGTTTCAGCAAACCCTGCTTTGGCTGCCTGCTGGATAGCGGGATTTGTCATGAAATCAATTGCGGTCATCGCCAGGGATTTGGCGCCGTCAATACAGGCTTTATCGCCCATCTCGCTCCCAGCCCAACGGGCGAATTCGGGATTGTGAATGACGACGCTTGGGGGCGCTGAGGCGATCATGGGGTGAATGGATGGAACCCGGTGGCTTACATTGCCCATGTCCGTGCTGCCAGCCGACCCGGATGGCATTTTTTCAAGTGGGAAAAAGTCGCGGCCCAAAGAGCGGGCATTTGCCTCATAGGCATCTGCAATTGGCCAGCTCGTTTTCATGTCCAGATAGTCAGCTTTCGCCCAACGGATGTCTGCTGTGCAGCCGGTCGCTAGGGCCCCAGCTTCGAAGCAGGCTTGGACACGAGATTTCAGTGCCGCAAGGGAAATGGCCTCAGCGGCACGGACGTAGAAGACGCCACTTGCCCGGTCGGGCACGATGTTGGGAGCAACGCCCCCCTCATTAATGATGCCGTGGATGCGCTCTGTCGGTTTGATGTGTTGTCTCAGCTGAGCAATCGATTGGTAGGCTGTTACGAGCGCGTCCAGCGCATTCAGCCCTGCATGAGGCATTGCCGACGCGTGGGCACTTTTGCCGGTATAGATCACTTCAACTTCTGACACGCAGATACAGGGCATGGTTGCGAGGTCGACGCCGGCAGGGTGCACCATCATGGCGGCATCCAAGCCGTTGAACGCACCTTCCTGCGCCATTAGTTCCTTGCCGCCACCTTGTTCTTCTGCAGGCGTGCCGAGATAGCGGATGCGACCAGGAAGTGCGCCATTGAGTTTTGCAAGCGCAAGGCTCGCACCCAGCCCCGTTGTGGCGATGATGTTATGGCCGCAGGAATGGCCGATGCCGGGCAGGGCGTCATATTCTGACAGAATGCCGACAGTTGGGCCCTTGTCGCCAAACTCAGCGGCATAGGCTGTTTCCAGACCATAGGCTTCTCGCGTGACAGGCAAGCCCTCTTTCTCCACGCGGCCCGACAGAAGGGCTGCGGCTTTGTGCTCATGAAAAGCCAATTCGGGGTTTGCGTGGATCTCATGAGAAATCGAAATGAGCTCATCGCTCATAGCATCAATGGCATCACAGGCTTGACGTTTCAAAGCAGCAGCGTCGGTCATTTTTGTCCCCGTTGGTGTGATCCTCATACTATACACTCTTCGCTGGCGTGCTCTAGGTATCAGGTATAACGGAGGGTTTCGTGGAGTTTTTTCAGTCGGGTAATGTGAAGTTGGCCTATAGGGTCGAAGGTGTTGGAGATCCGATCGTTCTGGTGCACGGCTTTGCCTCGACCCATGGTGTCAACTGGATAGAGCCTGGATGGGCTGATGTGTTGGTGAATGCGGGTCGGCAGGTCGTCATGTTTGATCTCAGAGGGCATGGGGGCAGCGATGATCTATACGATGTTTCGGACTACGACCGAGGATTGATGGCTGCTGATATTCTGGCGCTCCTGGACCATCTGGGGATCACACAGACCGACCTTATGGGCTACTCGCTCGGCGCTATGCTCAGCCTACGGTTTGCCATTGATTATCCAGAGCGTTGCCGGTCGGTTGTTTTGGCTGGTGTTGGCGACAGGCTCTTTGCGCCATCCGGGCAGATCGAGCCTGTGGTTGAGGCGCTCCTGGCAGACAGTCTGCATGACGCTAAGACACCCGTGGGTCGGGCTTTCCGGGCATTTGCGGACAAGAATGGGCAGGACAGAGAGGCGCTCGCTGCCTGCTATCAGGTGCCGCGCGATAAGCTCACGGATGAGACCCTAGCGCAGGTGGAGCTTCCAGTTCTGGTGGTTGCTGGAGACCGTGATGAAATTGCCGGATCAGCGGAAAGGCTGGCTGAGCCTTTTCCCAGGGGGGAAGCTGTGACCATTCCGCGACGCGATCATATGCGCACTGTTGGTGATCCAGCTTACAAAAATGCGGTGCTGGCGTTTTTGCAGAAGGCTTAACATTAAGCCTTCTGCTTTTGTGATTCAGCGGGCAGACAGGGGCGCGAAGTTCAGGTGCATGCCAGCATCGGTGATGAGGGTTTCACCGGTAATGTGGTCAGAGCCTTCTCCTGCGAAGAAGCACACGGTTGCTGCAATGTCTTCGGGCGTTCCCGCTCGTTTGAGAGGCATGGTGTTTTCCTGATTTTCGACGATCTTCTGAAAGGTTGCTTCGCCGAATTTGTCGCGGAACCAGCGGGTGCCGATAAAGCCGGGGCATACTGCATTCACGCGAATTTCCGGCGCGAGGGCGCGCGCGAGCGAGAGTGTCATCGTGTTCATGGCGCCTTTGGACGCTGCATAGGCGACCGAGGACCCTACGCCTGTTACGCCTGCTATGGACGATATGTTGACGACGGAGCCTTCACCCTGGTTTTCCATGTGAGGCTGACAGGCTCGGATCATCTGATAGGCCCCGATGACGTTTACGCCATAGATGCGATGAAAATCCTCTGCCTGAAGGGCATCCATGTCGTCGTGATCAGCAAACTGAGTGGTGCCTGCATTGTTGACCAGAATGTCGACCCGGCCCCATTTGCCGACTGTTGTCTGGACAATCTTTTTGCAGGCGGCATCGTCTGACACATCGCCCTGGGCGAGGATCGCTTCGCCCCCGGCTGCTTCGATCTCAGCGACGACTGCTTTGGCCTCGTCTTCTGACTTTGTGTAGTTGATTGCGACTTTCGAGCCGCTCTTCGCGAGGCGGATGGCTGTTGCAGCGCCGAGGCCTGCAGCTGATCCGGTGACAATGGCGACGGCGCCGTCAAGTTTCATGGAGCTCTCCCTTGTGATGTTTTACGGAGAGTTTAGCGGGGCCGTCACGCGGAGTCGCGGGTGGAATCAGTCGTCTTGGGTGGTATTTGCCTGGCTCCTCATGAGATCACTCAGTCGGTCATCCATCGCTTGTTCTTTGCGAAGCGAAGGGCCCAATCGGATACAAACATGGCGGCCTGTATGCCGGACTGTGATGCCTCGGGAAAACCCGATGCCGGGAACGTCAAGGGCGACTGGTGTCTGGAGCGCAGGGAGGGGCACAACTTCAACCAAAGCACTTGTTGCTGACATCTGATTGATCCAGCATTCAGCGTCGATGCCTGGGTAAACAATGCGGCCTGATATGGCGGTAGCGACGCGGCGTCTTCGTCGGCGATCGATTTTTACTTTTGTCGTCACGTCTTACCTGGTCTTTTCCGTGGATGCACAGGCTAGTCCGGTCAGTATTGATAATAAGTTGAACAGCTTGGCGGATTTGAAAACAAAGGCTAAATTGCCACAAAACGGCATAAGGCATGCCATAACCAATTTGAACCACCGGGATGGGCATGACAGACAAATATCAGTTGCTGGGCGCGGAAATATCCTACTTCACGGGCAAAGTGAGGTCCTATCTGCGCTACAAGGACATCCCGTATCAGGAGGTAAATGCAGACCGCGACGTGTATCTGAAGGTCATTCTGCCGCGGACGGGGGTCGCCATGATGCCGGTTCTGATTTCGCCGGACGATATTGCCGTTCAGGACACGAGCGACATTATTGATTTTCTCGAAGACCGTTTTCCGGAGCCCTCGATTTATCCGTCCACGCCGCGACAGGGGACCATCGCGCGACTGTTTGAGCTCTACGGCGATGAATGGATGAAGATCCCTGCTATGCATTACCGTTGGAACCACAATGCAGAAGCCATGTATCTGGAGTTCGGCAAAGTTTCCCAACCAGACCTGAGCGAAGCAGAACAGATCAATGTGGGCAAACAGACCTGCAAACCCTTTGAGGGGTCGCTTCCTATATTGGGTGTGACACCAGCGACTGAGAAAGCTGTTGAAGCGTCATACGAACAGTTGCTTCGAGACCTAGACGCGCATTTTGCGATCCATCCCTATCTTCTAGGAACACGGCCCAGCATTGGGGATTTTGGCATGATCGGCCCGCTTTATGCGCACCAATATCGCGATCCGGCCTCTGGTGAAATCATGAAACGGATTGCGCCCAATGTGGCGCGATGGGTTGAACGGATGATGGCGCCAGAGCCCAAGGCAGGTGCGTTTTTGCCGGACGACAAAGTTCCAGAAACGCTTTATCCCGTGTTACGGCGCATCTTTGAAGAGCAGTTTCCGCCGCTCCGCAACATGATCTCGTCTTTTGCCGACTGGATTGATGAGAACCCGGGCGTGGACGTTCCTCGCGCCATCGGCAAGCAGAGTTTTGTGTTGAAGGAAGCCGATGGCAAACCTGTGACAGGGGTACGGGGCATGTTCACCTTTGAGCAATGGATGCTGCAGCGTGTGCTGGATTTCTACCAGCCACTGCAGGGCGATGATCGCCAAAGTGTGGACACATTGCTCGATGAGGTTGGGGGCAAGGACGCTATGCAGTTCGATCTGCGCCACCGCGTGGCGAGAGTGAAGAACCAGCTGGTTGTGGAGGGATGATATGAAGAAGCGTTACATCGGTGTAGCTTGCGTCGCCGGGACTTTCTTGTGGGCGACGGCAGCTGGTGCCGCCTCATACACGAGCTCCTATTCGGACCTTGATCTTGGAAAATGTGCTCTCATTGAAGAGGAGTCCGAAATTGGATTTGTCCAAGTTAAATGTTCCGGGCAGCACGGTTATGATGTGTACGCGACGGAGGGTGACCTGCGTCTCTATCTTGCTTATCGGAAACCCGGCGAGCCGTTGATTATTGAAGAAGAGCCCGCTGAGGTTGAAGAAACAGCCGAGTCGGTTTTGGACCCGCTTGAGTCCGCTGCGGAAGAAGCGGATGCGATAGTTGATGTGGTTGAGACCGAACCAGAAGAACCGGTTGATGTTTTTGTGCCGGTGGGGGTGCGTCCGCTGGGGCAGACAATTCCCCCATTCAATAATCTTGGGCCCAAGCTTGAATGGCGCGCCCCGCAAAGAGCTGGGGCAGAACCCTTTGCCACCATCGTCCGCTACACCTATCAGCAGATGAGTGAAGATGGTTCCTATTCGAATGGGCAGGTTCTGGTCGTTTCTCGTTTTCGGAGTGGGGACAGCTGTCACGTTGCCTATGTCGATGCTCTGGCAAACGCGAATGCCAATGAGATGGCGCGGGAGGTTGCTGACAAATACGCCACCGGGGGCAACTGCCCCGATGGCGCTGTGCCTGTGCTCGGCCGTGGTGGCGATGAGTTTCGCTACTAGCTGGACTGATGGGTTGATAGAAACTCATTGATTGTTTCTTCGAAATTGACCGCGTCAGAGAGACCGCGCATCCGTCCTGCGGTGAGGCCACCATCTACAGCGATGATCTGGCCCGTCACGAAGGTGGAGGCGTCTGACGCTAGGAACAGGGCCATCTCTGCGATATCATTGGGCACGCCGGAGCGGGCGACCGGTTGAAGCTTTGCGAGGCGTGGTTTCATGAATTCGGCAAACTCATCTGCTGCGTTTGCGCCAAGTTCCAAAGCGCTTGCAAAGATGGGTGTGGCGATGCCGCCTGGGCAGATGGCATTGGAGCGGATGTTAAACTCGCCAAGCTCTAGCGCGGCAGTTTTCGCAAGATGGGCGACTGCGGCCTTGCAGGCGGAGTAAACCTGTGGTCCAAAGCCCGCCTGAAGACCGGCTACACTCGCTGTAGAGATGATGGAACCGGAACCCTGTTTCTTCATCACCGGCACGGCGTATTTGTAGCCGAGAAAGACGCCTTTCAGCAGAACGCCGACGGATGTGTCGAAGCCATCCATGTCGATTTCGTCGAGCTGTCCGCCGACACCCCCAAAACCCGCATTGTTAAACATGCAGTCGACGCGACCAAACTTCTCCACCGTATGATCGACAAGGTTTTTGACGTCGGCTTCTTGCGAGACGTCCGTCTGACAGTAGGAGAAATTGTCTCCGAGGGTCAGCGTCATCTCTTCGCCGCGATGTTCCTGTACATCGCCGACGACGACCTTGGCCCCTTCGGCCAAGAACAGATCGACCGTGCCGCGGCCAATGCCGCTGGTGCCGCCGGTGATGACGGCGACTTTGTCTTTCAGACGTTCTCCCATGAGTTCTCTTTCTTATTTGCCTTTGAAGGTTGGTTTTCTTTTTTCCATGAATGCGGCGCGGCCTTCTGCATAGTCGTCGCTGCCAAAGCATTCAGCGATCAGACGAAGGCAGGCTTTGGTGTCAAAGCTGTCGGCTTCGCGCACGAGCTCATCAATGATCTTCTTTTCATTGCGAACGGTGAGCGGCGCATTGTCGTCAATCTGTTCGCAGGTCGTCCGTGTGAATGTTTCCAGTTCACCTTTGTCCAAAACACGATTGATCAGGCCCATGTGCAGGGCTTCGTTATGATCAAAACGGCGGGCAGTGAAAAAGATCTCTTTGGCGGATGAGGGCCCGACAACGTCCACCAACCGTTTGGTGGAGACGAGTGGGTAGGCGAGCCCAAGCTTGCCAGCGGGGATGCCGAAGGTGGATCCTGTTGCGGCAAAGCGCAGGTCACAGGCAAGTGCGATCCCCAAGCCGCCGCCAATGCAGTAGCCATCAATCATGGCAATTGTAGGTTTCGAGGACCGTGCGATCCGCTCAAAGGCCACTGTGGACGTGTCCTCATAGTTCTGGACGCTTTCCGGATTGGAGCGTGCCTGCTCAAATTGGGAGATGTCTGCTCCCGCCACGAAAGCTTTTTCGCCGGCGCCTGTCAGCACAATGGAGAGGATCTCCGGATCGGCTTCAAATTCATCCAATATGTCGGGGACCGCCTGCCACATGTCCAGGCTGACGGAATTGTGCTTCTCTGGATTGTTGAAAATCATCCATCCAATGGCGCCTTCTTTGCGGGCGATCATTTTGTCTGTTGGTGAGGGCATTCTGTCTTTCCTTAAACGATAGCAACCCAGTCGAGCTTTGGCTCGCGGGCGGGGGGAAGGGCGTCGGTGAGTGCTGACAACAAATCTTTTTTCAGGGATGCGGAGGCGGGATCATCCCACAAATTCACCCATTGATTGGGGTCGTCTTCCAAATTGTAGAGCTCGCCTTCTGTTCCGTCATAGACATTTGATTTGTTGTAGGCGGTGATGATGTAGCCGTCTTTAAAGAGGGTGCGCAGGCTGACCTCTGTTCCGTCTGTGTAGACTGAGTCCCATTCAGTGAAGACACGGTCCCGTTTCTGCGACGTGGCGATCGTCTCGTTCTGGGGGAGGATCTGTCCCTGCATCCAATCGGGTATGTCGACGCCTGCTATTTCACAGAAGGTTGGCGCCAGGTCGACTTGTCCAACGGGAGCGGAAACTGTTGCTGGTGTTGCCTTGGCGTTTGGCGCGGGACGCCAGATAAAGGGAAGTTTCATCAGGCTTTCGACATGATAAGGACCTTTAAAGAGAAGCCCATAATCTCCCTGAAATTCGCCATGGTCAGTGGTGAAGATAATGTCGGTGTCGTCTTCCCAGCCGAGTTGTTTGATCCGCTGGAACACTTTCGCGCATGCCTCGTCGATCAGTTCGTTTTCCACGTGGGTCATGGCGTTCACTTCGCGGACCTGATCAGGGGTCATGTCTTTGGGTATGAAGGCCGGTGGTGCTTCGATATTGATCGTGCGATCGCCGGTCCAGTACCACATCCAGTGTTTGGGTTTGCCTTCAAGAATGTGTCGGTTTTCATCCGGGCTATTCGGATAGGCATCCGGCAGGTCTATGTTGCGCCAGTTGACGCGATGGGTCTCGCTTTCTGGCGGGTCCCACGGATGGTGTGGATCAGGGAAGCTCATCCAGCAAAACCAGTCCGTATCTTCTTCCAGGCTGTCGAGCCAGGCGATGGTGCGGTCGGCTACCCAGTCGGTGTGGTAATGCTCTTTTGCCACCGGGTTCTTGTGGACCTGGCAGGCGCCAGTTTCTCCGCCGCCTGCGGCGTTCACCTCGAAGTTGGCCGTCAGGTTTTGATAGAAGCCACCAATTTCGTCCTTCGCATTCTCTCGCATCCATTTGTTGTAGTGAAGGATGAGGGGTGTGTGACTTGAGAGCTCCATATGGTCGAAGCCGCGATGGGCCCCATTTTCATCTATGCGCGCCATGCGGTTTTCATAGAATTTGAGTTCAGGGTCGAGGAAGGGCTCAAAATGCGCCTTTCCTATGAGGGCGGTTTTGTATCCCGCCTGTTCCTGTAGGTGGGCGGCCACGCTTGGGGCGTCTTCCGGAAGAGGTACGCCGTTCATCCAGACACCATGGGTACTCACATATTGTCCGGTCAGCATGGTGGAGCGGGCGGGCATGCAGACAACACTTTGCGCATGGGCCCGTGTGTAGTTGATGCCATCACGGGCAAGCGCATCAATCGCGGGCGTACGGGCGACTTTGCCGCCATTGCAGCCCAGCGCGTCAAACCGCATCTGGTCGGTCGTGATGAAAAGAATTTTTCGGCCCATGAGTTTTCCTAGCTCTTGTCGGCGTTCAGAAAGTCCAGCATTGCAGGCACAGCCGTTTTGTCCTGGATCATGAAGAGATGACCTCCATCGAACATGGCAAGCTCCGCATTCGGCATTTGAGCGGCTAGCTTTTCCTGTGTCGCTGGGAGCGCAATACCGTCATAGACACCGCCGCAGATGAGCGTGGGGTGCTTCATGTCGGGTAAACGATCCCAGGTGTCGTGATGGCGTCGGGCTTCCAGTTGTCGCCCCGCCCCCATCGCGCGGCCTGGCTCGCTCGCATAGGCATCGGTTGAGGCGAAGTCGACGAAGAACTCATATTCTTTTGGATTGGCTGCTGCCCAGTCAGCGTCGCGCCTTGTGTCCGATATCGGGATCATGAACTTTGCCCGGGCGACCGGATCCATGTCTTGCACCTCATGGAGGGGATAGGACGCGCCGCCTTCGCCGCCGGGTGATGTGCAGGCAAGCACCAGGCGGTTAATCCGATCCGGATGTCTCAGCGCCAGCTCCTGGGCGACCATGCCTCCGAAGGACACGCCAATCACATTGGGCTGCTTCCAGTCGAGGGCGTCCAGCAGGGCGACCGCGTCGTCTGCGTAGTCTGCCATGGTGTAAGGCTGGTCGGGCTTCTCGGTCTGACCAAGACCGCGCTGATCATAGGCCAGTGTTTCAAATCGAGAAGGTGCTGGACCATCCAGAAAATTGGGTTTGTTCCTCAAGTCAGCGCCGGTGCCGCTTATGAAAAGGAGAGGGGTGCCCGATCCTTTGATTTCATAATAAATTTTCAACCTCGCGGTCTGAATATGGGGCATCGCACGACTCACATTTGAACAGTTCTGAATTGCAATGTTTGGAGCCTAGCAATTGGTTCTCTTTCCGTCACCCGCAGCCCGGGATAATGGCGCAAAACTGAGAAAACACTGTTGAACTCGCCGTCTCCTAGGCCTATGTGCTAGGCTCGCTGGAAACGCTGTCCGGGTAATTCAGAGCCCGAGGAGGAGGACCGATGTCCAAGCCCATCGAGAATGTAAAGCTCATGGATCCTGTTTGGGATCGTATGCGCAATGAAGCACGTGACATGGCAGCGGCTGAGCCGGTGCTTGCGAGTTTCATTTTTGCGACGGTTCTCAATCACGACGCTCTGCCAGAAGTGCTTAGCTTTCATCTCGCGCGGAAACTGGCGAATGCAGAAGTGAGCGCGATGGTGCTTCGCGAAGTGTTCGAAGATGCTTACGAAGCGGACCCGGCAATCATCGAAGCGTTCCGTGCAGACACGGTTGCTGTCTATGACCGCGACCCGGCATGTGACTCCTATCTACAGCCGCTCTTGTTCTTTAAGGGCTTTATCAGCCTTCAGGCCTACCGAATTGCCCATTGGTTATGGCAGGAAGGCCGCAAGCCGATGGCGCACTTCATTCAGAGCCGCGTGTCGGAGCTTTTCGCGGTTGATATTCATCCCGCTGCCAAGTTCGGCAAAGCGATTATGATTGATCATGCTACGGGTGTTGTCGTCGGTGAGACGGCCGTCGTGGGCGACGATGTCTCCATGCTTCATGGGGTCAATCTCGGCGGGACCGGCAAAGAGACCGGGGATCGTCATCCGAAAGTTGGGCGCGGTGTTCTGCTCGGTGCTGATTGTAAGGTCCTGGGCAATCTCACGATTGGGGACTGCGCGCGCGTTGGCGCCGGAAGTGTGGTGCTGACAGATGTGCCCGCGAATTGCACCGTTGCTGGTGTGCCCGCCAAGGTCGTCGGCTGCGCGGGATGTGACGAGCCTTCTCGTGCGATGAACCAGATCATCGAAGAAGACGGCAAGGATGGCGAGGGCATCTAGTCTGCGTTGGACGGACTGTTAAGGCAGTCGGTCCTTCATCGCATAAAACAACATGCCGGCGACCAGGCCCGGATATCGCAGCAGCGTGCCTCCTGGGAATTTTGTGGCCTTGATGTTTGCCATCAGATCAAACCGTTCGGGTGATCCTTTGCCCTCTGCTTCGGCGGCAACCGCTTCGGCGAGCAGTTTGCCCCCAAGCGTTGCGACATTGATACCCTGGCCCGAATAGCCATGCCCGAAAAAGCGATTGGGGCCGACCCGACCAAAGTGCGGCATGCGTTTCAGGGTGATGGCCAGGGTTCCACCCCAGGCATAGTCGATGCGTTTGTCTTTGAGTTGCGGGAAGGCCCGCAGCATGGGCTTCTTCACAAACGCAGCAATGTCTTTTGGGAAGGTGCTTGAATAGTTCTCGCCGCCGCCAAAGAGCAGGCGACCATCTGCAGAGAGCCTGTAATAGTCGATGACGAATTTGCTATCTGCGATAGCAACATTGTCTCGTATCAATGCTTTGGCACCGTCATCGCCCAAAGGCTCTGTGGCGATGATGAAGTTGTTGATCGGCATGATGTAGCCGTTCACCTTGCGCTCCAACCCGCCCAGATAGCCATTGCATGCCAGGATCACCTGCTTGGCAGTAACCGTTCCACTGTCGGTCGCCACCGTTGCGGGTGTTCCATCTGAGATATCGTTTACCCGCGTATGTTCAAAGATCCTTGCACCAAGGCTGAGTGCTCCGCGGGCGAGTCCGAGGGCATAGTTGAGAGGGTGGAGATGAGCAGCTTCCTCGTCCAGAACACCGCCCCAATAGCGGTCTGTGGCGACCATGTCGCCGATTTCGTCTTTTTCAATAACCCGTAACTTGTCATACCCATAGTGCTTCGCCATATGGTCGGCTTCTTCGCGGAGCCAGGACATGTCGCCTTTTTTCCAGGCGGTGTGCATGATGCCCGGTGTGAGATCGCAATCAATCTCGAACCGCTTGATCAAAGACTTTGCCGTCGTTATCGAGTCTTGCGCCAGGTCCCATAAGGCGCGGCCGTGATCGCGACCGAGCATTTCTTCGAGTTCCGGCTGACTTTTGCGGAGCGTCGTGCCGAGCTGTCCGCCATTGCGTCCCGAGGCGCCCCAACCGACCTTGGCTGCTTCTAGAACAACAACGTCATATCCACGTTCTGCAAGATGGATAGCAGCGGAGAGGCCGGTATAGCCGGCACCCACAATACACACATCGCAGGTGATATCCGCTTCAAGTGCGTTGAGGAGGGGCGCCCCTTTAGCGGTAGCTGCGTAGTAGGAAGGCGGGTGATCGGTGCCTGCAAATGCGTCGCGTGTCATGGGGATATCATAGGCCGGTTGACGCTTTTTGCACCAGCTGCCCCGTTGAGGCTCAGCTTATGATTTTAAACGTGGTGGCGGTTACTTTATCCGAGAAGGTCTCATTCAGGTCCTGTGCTGCTTCCCATGGAGCCTGGTCCGCGGTTTCAGCGAGATGTTCAGTGCTCTCCCATTCGGTGAGGAAAACAACCGTGTCAGCCTCTTCATTTGCGTAGATATGGACGCTCAGGAACCCTTCGGGTGGAGAGCGGTCAAGTTCGCGTTCTTTGTAGGCGACCGTCTGCGCGACCACCGTATCGACGGAGCTTGTTTCGTAGGTGATCATATGGGCGATGGTCATTCCTAAAACCTCCTAATTGGTTGTTGCTGTCGTCATATCAGCGTGGCCACTCAATCGAAAGCGCTTTTGGCCTTGTTAAGGGCGCGCTCCTTCTTCCACTATATGGCCAAACAAAAACAGGGAGATTGGATATGGGGCGGCTAGACGGGAAGGTTGCGATTGTAACAGGAGCTGCGAAGGGCATTGGTGCTGCTGCATCGGGACTGCTCGCGGAAGAGGGCGCGGCTGTGGTTTGTACGGATATTGATGTACCCGCCGGTGAGGCAGTTGCAGACGCCATTCAAAACAATGGCGGCAAGGCCACCTTCATGGCGCACAATGTAACCAGTGAGGACGCGTGGGAGAAAGTTGCTGCCCATGCGGTCGATAGCTTCGGTCAGCTGGATATTCTTGTGAACAATGCGGGTATTGCGCCTCCGGGTGCGCCGATTGAAGACCTTGAACTCGACGCGTGGCGGAACACGATTGCCATCGATCTGGATAGTGTCTTTCTGGGGTGCAAACACGGTATTCGCGCGATGAAGCAATCTGGCGGCGGATCAATCATCAATATCTCGTCCATCATGGGCATTGTCGGCACGTCCAATGCAGCAGATTACAATGCAGCAAAAGGGGGCGTGCGTCTGCTGACGAAAGTCGCCGCTCTTGAATGCGCCGATGCGGGATATGGCATCAGGGTGAATTCTGTTCACCCTGGCTTTATTGACACGCCGCTTGTGCGCAATGTGGTGGAAGAGGGCGTGATCGCAGGGCGCATGGGAAGTGCCAATGAAGCAATTGAGCTCCTCACTATGCTTCATCCTATCGGACGCTTGGGGTTCCCCAAGGAAATCGCCAACGCGATCCTGTTCCTGGCGTCAGACGAGTCGTCCTTTATGACCGGATCTGAAATGGTCGTGGATGGCGGCTATACAGCTCGATAAGCAATCGCGTTAGTGACCATCATGCATCATGTCCTGGTGGTCACCCATGTCTTCCCGCGTATTCTCGACTGCTGACGAGCCGGTTGAGGATGGCGGCGACATGGAGATAGCGGCGTCTATTGTGACGTTTCCGGATGTCTCGAATGTCAGCGTCAGCGGCACAGTGGACCCAGTCTGGACTGGTTCCTCAACGTCAATGATCATGATGTGGTAGCCGCCAGGCGCCATGGTCACCGTTTCACCTGCTGGAATGTCGAGACCTTCCAGTCGGCGCATCCGCATGACACCATTTTCCATGCCAGCAGTGTGGATTTCGACAGACCCAGCTCCAGGTGCGTCTACTGCGGTCAATCTGTCAGCATTTGTGCCCATATTTGTGATGGTAACGTAGGCTGCGGTTGTCCTGCCCGCTCCCAGCGTGGGCCGTGCCCAGGCATCAGAGAGCCCAATTTCGGGTTCAGCGGCTCGGGCGAGCGCAGCCAGGGCTCCTACGGTGATCAGAGCAGCCGCTACAGCAAGCCATTTTGTCGTAAATCTCTGCTCCATCCTGATCCTCCCGATCACTTCATTGAGCATCTCCGGGCGCCCCTCAGTACAAGCTGGAGCCCGTCCAATTGCTTTTCTTATCCTTTCATAGGCCCTAACCCTGCAGCAATCGGACGAACCGCCGCAGGGGAAAAGCGGGGAAGACACGCCCAGCGTTCGATCCTGCCGATCCTGGAACCAAGGTGATTTGCGCCGGTGGGGGTGAACCGCTACAAAACGAGTCGCTAACTTCCCTAACTCACTCATCGAATGCGGAGCACTCCTCGTGGATAAATCGGAAATCAATCGGTTGGAATCATACTTTCGCAAGCTCTTCCGGCTCGACACGATTGTCGTACAGGGGCGTCCCAACAAAGACGATTCTGCCGAAGTGAGCATTGGTGAAGAATTCATTGGCGTCGTGTTCAAGGACGAGGACGAAGGCGAAGTATCTTACGCATTCAATATGGCGATCCTCGATATTGACCTGCCTGAAGATTGATCGGGCGCCAGGGTTGATTAGATCTGGGGCTTGATCGGGTTTCGTTTACCCACCTGTGACATGTTTAGACGGTCGTAAGACCGTGGGCGGTAATCTGGGGCGTGCCGCGGGAGAGGGATAAGATGGTCAAGCTGCTTGAAAACCTATTGTTTCGTCTGAAGGCGATCGTTCTGATTGCGCTCGGCGTTTTCACTATCTGGATGGGCTATCAAGCTGTTCAGCTGCGACCGGATGCTGGCTATCTAAAGCAGCTCCCGTCAGAGCACCCCTATATTGAGACATTCCTGGAGTACCGGGAGAAGCTCCCGGGCGGCAATGCGCTCATGGTCGCTGTCGAGTCGAAGAGTGGCGACATCTGGACACCTGAATTTATGAAGGTGCTCTACGACGTTACCGACGATATTTTCTTCCTGCCGGGTGTGTTTCGGGGGTCGGTGAAGTCGATGTGGACGCCTAATACACGGGTGTTTCAGATCACCGAGGAAGGGTTTCTCGCCTATAATCTGATCCCGTCAAATGTCACCCGAACGAATATTGATCAGGAGGCGGTCGAGAGCATTCGCGAAGATGCGGACCGCTGGGGTTTCAAAGGAACGCTCTTCTCCAATGACAGTTCCGCGGCGCTGATCCGCTTTGAACTTCAGGAAATACATCCAATTACGCGCGAGCAGCTCGACTATATCGATTTTGCGCAGCGGATTGAGAGCGACATTCGCGATAAATATGAAGGTGAGGACATCAATATCCGCATCATCGGCTTTGCCAAGATGATTGGCGATATTGCTGATGGCGCAGGCGGTGTCGTCTTCTTCTTCGTGATTTCCTTCTTCCTCACCACAGCCGCAGTGTTCGTCTATTGCCGCTCCGTTGTGCTGACATCGCTCGCGGTCGGGTCGTCGCTGATCTCCGTGGTTTGGCAATTCGGTATTCTTGATATTCTGGGCTATGGGCTCGACCCGTTGGCGATCCTGGTGCCGTTCCTGGTCTATGCCATCGGCGTGAGCCACGGTATTCAGCAGATCAATCTGATTTCCGCCCAGGTTGTTGCGGGAGCGAATGCGGATACAGCCGCCAGAGCAACTTTTTCCCGCCTGCTCGTTCCAGGGTCTATGGCCCTGGTGACTGACCTGGCTGGGTTCGCCACGCTTTATCTCATTCCTGTGCCGATGATCCAGGAGATGGCGATTGTTGCTTCGATTGGTGTTGCGCTGAAGATTGTCTCCAATCTGATTATGCTGCCGCTCGCGGCTGCCTATTTCTCGGTGCCAGAGGGGTATGTGGAGAAGGCAGCCCGCCTTCGGGAGCGTCGTGTGCGCATGATGGCGCGTGTTGCTCAAATCACGCGTCCCGCGCCAGCAGCGATCACGCTGGTCTTGATTGGCTCACTGTTTGTTGTCGCCGTTTACCAGAGCCGGGATCGCAATATTGGCGATGTGCATGCGGGTGCGGCGGAGCTTCGCGAAGACGCCCGTTTCAATGTCGATTCTCGTTTTATTGTTGAGAATTTTGATGTGAACCTGGATGCCTTTGTCGCGCTTGTGGAAACGCCTGAAAATTCCTGTATCAGCTGGGACCTGATGAAGCCGGTGGAAAAATTCGGCTACCACCTGATGAATGTGGAAGGCGTGCGGTCCGTTGTTTCCCTGCCGGAGGCTGCTAAAACCGTCTACAGCGTTTGGATGGAGGGCAACCCCAAATTCCGCGAGTTGCCACGCAATCGATATACGCTGGTGTTGACCACCAATAGCTTTGGTCCGAGCACTGGCTTGACCGATCGCAATTGCAACTTCCTGAGCGTTATTGTTTTCACCGAGGACCATAAGGCGGAAACCATTAACCGTCTGATCGGCGCGGCAGATGAGTGGATTGCAGAAAACGGCCCGAAATATCCAGAGCACACCTTCCGTTTGGCATCAGGCAATGTGGGTCTCATCGCTGCGACAAATGATGTCATTGAGAGCTCAGAGCTTCCGATCCTGTTCTATGTGTTCGGCGTCATCATCTTCCTGGTTCTGGTCGCCTATCGTGACTGGCGCGCTATCATTTGTTGCTGCGCGCCGCTGTTGGTCGCGACCTTCATGGGCTATTGGCTGATGAGTTGGTTGGAGATTGGTCTCAAAGTGTCGACGCTGCCGGTTCTGGTGCTCGCCGTGGGGATTGGTGTAGACTACGCGTTCTATATTTACACAAGACTGCAGTTCCACCTGGAAGCGGGAGAGGAGATCGTTAGCGCCTTCACTCTTGCGATGCAGGAAACGGGCATGGCGGTGATCTTTACTGGCCTGACATTGTCCCTTGGCGTTGCAAGCTGGGTCTTCTCTGAATTGAAATTCCAGGCGGATATGGGATTGTTGTTGAGCTTCATGTTCTTCGCGAACATGATTGGTGCAGTCACCGGACTTCCGGCACTTGCCGCTGTTCTCCACCGACGGTTCCCCAAATATACGACGCGTCTTCCTGAGGCTGCCGAGGCGTAGTCTGCCTCGCCTGCGCAGCCCTTATTGGGTGACTTCTGTGCTGTCGTCGTCTGCCTGAGGCTCTGTGATGAAACTCTTGATCAGCGCGATGATCGCCTGGTCAATGGACTGCCAGTTTTCCAGCTGATCCCGTTTGTATCGATAGGTGACCGCGACGGTGTCTGTGAGATGAAAAGTGCGGGTGCAGTTGGGGCTGAAGATCACGTTGGAATGTTTGAAGCATAAGAGCAGAAGTGGCTGTCCATCGGCCTGATCTGCGACATAGAGTTCCTGATCTTTGTAACCGGTTCCTTCGGCAAACCTATAGAGGTCAAGTCCTGCAGCGCCGCTCTCAGGCGTGCGGCTGAGTAGATGACGTGCGTAGATATCGTCCAACCGTCTGGCGGCAGGCATGAGACCTTCTGAGCGGTGAATTTTGATGTGAACAACGATGGCGTCCGGGGTGTTGTCTTCGAACGCCGCCCGACGGCTGGCCGTATAGGGCGCGAGCTCTGGCAGTAGAGCGTGCAGGTCTATCTCATCCTGCGTGCCACCGACGCGCTGCAGGGGATAGCGGGTGAAATTCGCTGGGATGAGAAAGCGTTCGTCCCCAATCATCATGTCGACCTTCTCGCTGCTGTCACTGGCACGCGGGTCGAGCCCCAAAATCTCTGAGGGGGTCGGACCGAAATAATAGTATCCGAACAGAGCAGAGAAGAGGGTGACACCCAAAGCAACAGTCGCTGGGATTAACCAAGCAGGCCGCTCTTTTACATATTGGTCTGATCCGTTGCTCATTTTCTCAAATCTTGAATAGGTTGTGGCGGAAGGTGGCCTGTTTTGGGACAGTTTTTACAAGGTCGACACGTCGGTTTGAAACGCCGATGCCCCGTTGCCCAGCATAGCGCTCCTAGGATTTCAGCCAACCTTTTGATTTTTCTAAGGTTTCCAAAGACTTTCTGCAATGAGGGCCTCTGGTACGGCCTTTGCGACCCTTACGCACGAACAGGTCAGCTCGTTGCTTAAGGAAATTTGCGTCCATGACTGCTTTCGTCGCCAAAATGCTCACTCTTCTGGGGGTCATGCTCTATGCGGGCGGTCCCATTGATGCGGTGACCTTGATCGTTCAAGGGGAAAACATCCCGCAAAACCAGGATGTGTTGGTGGAGCATATTGGTCCGGAGAACCAGTTATCTCCTTCACATGCGGTGGTAGCGGGCGTTGACCTGTTTGTTGATAATGAAGTTCAAAAAAGCGCAGTTTCCTTCACGGAAGTGGGTTTGCGCTCAGGGATAGGGTTTGAGCAATAATGACTGCTTTCTTTTGGACCTTTGTGACAGGTGTTGTGACGGCTGGCCTCGTGTCCAGTCTCTACCGGTTGGTGACCAACAAGCCGCCCAGCTTTCAGATGTGGCAGGAAACGACTGTTGGCATCATCGGGGGCGTTTTGACGCTCGTGCTCGCAGGTCCTAGCGTGATTATGCGAAATGCGCTGAGGGCCCAGGTTATCGAAAACCGTCCTCCTGGCTGGTTGGTTGTCAGCTCCCTCATGGCGGGGCTGTGGAGCTTTCTTGTTGGCATATTTGTTCTGAGCCTTTTGCTCGTCTGACAGTTAACTCCTTGTAAAGTCTGCGAGAATTTCTGTGAGCTAATTTGGGCTCAGATACTTGACTATTTGTCAGTTCATACCTATTTACTCTCCTGTGCACTGCAAACCCCCTTTTGGTGCACTGCGAAGTAAACAGGAGTGAACCCCCAATGCGCTCTCTCATTTGGAATTTTGTTGCCGTTTCAGTCGTGGTCCTTTCGACCGTTGCTTTTGAGGTCGGATATGTCGCTCCTCGCGACGCGTTCTTCATCGCTTTCACTGTCCTGGCGATTTACACAGGCAATCAGTTGCTTGCCCGCGAAAACCAGCCTCTCGGCCAGGCTTTGGCATCGATCTTCACGAAGCCCGCGAGCCACGGTTCATCTGTGAGCTATCTGTCTGGTCTCGTTGTGGCGGGATTGAGCACATTGGTTGTTGCTCAGGTTCTGACGTTCAGCTGAGGCTAGCTTTTAGGGCGTGGAAATGCTCTGAAGAAAATCGGGACAGTTCCTGTGGTCGTTAGACCCGGTTGAGCGCTTTCGGTAACGAAAGAAGGTCCCAAACCAACGAAACCCGCTTTGCATGTAGTTGTGCAGGGCGGGTTTTTTTAGGCCCGGCGCACCCGTCGAACGACCCGCCTTGAGCCCGCGCCAAAGACCAAGGTCGCAATGCCGGCGACTATTGCCCAGACCCACTCCAGCAGCCAGCGCATCATATTGGCGAAGGTCTTAAAGGCCCGCAGGCTGGTTTTGCCTGTGAGCGCCATAACACCCCTGGTTTTTACCCCGAGCGTGCCACTCATCTCCGTGATGCGGCGTAGATCGTTGGTGTCTTCAACACGTGAGAGAAGACGCACACTTTCCGCTGGACCTGTGTTGCGTTGAAGGGCCGCCATATCGTCCAGAACTGGTGTCAGGGGTTTCAGATTTATACCGCTGGCATAGTTGGTGACGGCACGTCGCGTCGCTGTGCTGTCAGCAAGGCTCACATTTGAAAGTGTGCGGCGGAGCCCTGGGAAGTCGATCGCTTTGCGCATCAGGTCGCCCAACTGACGGGCAAATGCGGCCGTTAGCGCACCTGTCTTTTTGGCGACTTTCATCAGCGAAACACCTACCTTGATGGGCAGGGCGCCACCGCCGGTTGCAACGGTTGCGCCAGTGGCTGCCACGCCAACGACAGACAGCCCCAAAATGAGCTGGGAGTATTCTTCGCCCGCAACGAGTTTTGAGCCTTCCCGTCCAATGTCCCGTACGTCCCCTACAACAGTGAGGTCAGATGTAATGGCCCCTACGAAACCCGCTGTGTCGCTGCCTTCCCCTGTGAGAAACCCCTCAAAGAAGCTGCCTGTGTCCCGAGACACGCGCAGGAGCAGTGTTCCCGCATCTTCCAATCGTTTGGTCGTCTCCGGTGATAGCGCAATCCCTGCATAATCCGCGATTTCGGCATACATCAGCGCATCTTCATATTCGCCGGTGTCCAACGCATCATTTGCCGCAAGATCCAACTCCTCTGGCGGCACGGTTGCTTTTATCTCGGCGCGGATAAAGGGCTCAGCCGGGATGAGGTTTTCATCGACATAGTCGTCAAGAAGGCCTGCTTCAAAGGCGAGTGCAAAAGCCACCGGGAATGCCACAAGGACGACAAAGAGAAAGTTGAAAAGACGCATACAAAAACCCCATTACGCACCCCTGCGGCAACCGTCCCGGCAACGACCGACCGGCTTGCCTGCCCAGAGTGCGCCAGGCGGATCGTTTTGCCAAGTCGCGTGGTTAATCAATGAATTGTTTATCCCACAGAACCGCCGGATTTTCGCCGGATAGCGACTATTGATGGCCTAGGCGGGGTTGCGGGGTCAAAGTCCGGCCAGCGGGTTGCAGGGTCGCTATAGGTCGATTTTCGCTCAAACCCGGGGAAAGCTTCCGTGCCGTCGGATGCTGGGTGCTGCACGGCCACGAAAAGAGTCTGTCCGTCATCAGAGAAACACGGGCCGCACATTTCTGCGCCGACAGGTACACGGAAGAACATTTTCCCTCGCCCGCGCAAGTCGCCGTCTGTGTCTATTGCCCAGATGCCATCAGCCGTGCCAGACGCCTTCGCCCAGTTTTTACCCTGGTCTGTGGCGACCCAGAGGCGCCCGGCCGGATCCACTGCCAGATTGTCTGGGCAGGCGAACCAACCGTTTTCGCTTGTTTCTGTATTCCAGCGCGCATTAACAGTCTCATCTGCCGGGTTGCCGCAAAGGGCCAACATATCCCAGGTGAAATTCGCAGCGGCGTGGTTCTCAGCTTCCGGCGACAGTTCAACAATCTGGCCCCAGAGATTTGGTCCTCTAGGATTGACGGCGTCGGCCTGCGCTGAGGTTCGTTTGGCGTTGTTGGTGAGAGCGACATAGACCTTGCCTGATTTTACATTCGGCTGAACATCTTCCGGGCGGTCAAGAGGGGTGGCGCCAAGCAGGTCTGCCGCCCGCCGTGTTTCAATAAGCACGTCAGCCTGGCTTTTAAATCCGTTCTCCGGCGTAAGCGGGCCTTGGCCAAAAATCAGTGGCTCCCATGTTCCAGTTCCATCTTCGGAAAACCGGGCGACAGAGAGTGTTCCGCTGTCCAACAGGTTGAGATTTGCTTCGCGATTGTCAGGACTCACGACATTGTCGCTGACGAAACGATAGAGATATTCAAATTGTTGATCATCACCTGAATAGACAACAATGCGTCCAAGTGGGCACGCCGCCGTTTCGCATCCCTCGTGCTTGAAGCGCCCTAAGGCCGTGCGCTTGACTGGTTTGGAGGTTGGATCAAAAGGATCAACTTCTACCACCCACCCGAAGCGGTTTGCTTCATTGGGCTCCCTGTTGATGTTGAATCGCTCATCAAAAAGACCCCATGGGTAAAACTGTCCTGGGATGCCCATGCGCGTGTAGTTGGCTTTTTCAGGGTGGTCATCAAGTGAGCCCATAAAATAGCCATGAACATTTTCTTCCGCCATGAGGTAGGTGCCCCAGGGCGTAATGCCGCCAGCGCAATTGTTCATGGTGCCGATAACAGTGCGCCCGGATGGGTCGCGACTGGTCTGCAAACGTGGGTGACCAGCGGCTGGGCCAGCAAGGCTCATCTCTGTGGTCGACGCCGTGATCCGTCTGTTGAAGGGACTATCGGGAACCACCTGCCATTTGCCGTCTGCGCTGCGGGCAATTTCAAGAACAGACCCTCCATGGGCTGCCATTGAGATTTCGGCGATCTCCCGGGTGTAGACGGTGAGGGGGTTTGCCACCCCGTCAAATACAGAATGCATCAGATCGTCATTGGTGAACTCGTGATTGACGCACAGCAATGCGTTGTCTTTGAGCTCGGAGCCGAGAGGCAGAGGAATGAAACCAATGAAGTCATTATTGTAGCCAAACTGTTTTGCTTGCGCGGCTGCAGTTTGGTTCTCTGGATCAAAGGCCGGCGCGTCTGAGGTGACCGGGTCGCCCCAGCGGATCAAGATGTCTGCTGCATGGTCTGCGGCGACGTGATGGGTTTCATCAACACCATGCTCAATTTCAGCAAAGTCAAATGATGGAAGCTGCTTGCTGCAGGCGGCCAGAGAGACGGGAAGTGAGAGCCCTGTTGCAGCAACAGTGAGCGTGCTCGTTGAGCTTTTGAGAAAGCCCCGTCTATTCAGGCGCCTGTCCCAGATGGCGCTCAGGGGTTTGCCCATAGGGCGATCCACTGGAATGTCTTCCGTTTCATCGTAGGATTTGTCGGTCATTTGGCTCTCGCAGGTTCTTTTTTGGAGCTTACAACGCTTCTGATGAAGGGGCTATGACATAGGCGGTGCCCAAAAGTGCGATGCCGAGACATTGGTCAGCGTCCATGCGATAGTACCGCTTATTACCTGATGAAGAAGAGAGACCTACATGCCGATTTATGCTCTGGGTGACGCCCAGCCGACGCTGCCTGCTGAAGGAGACTATTGGGTGGCACCTGATGCTCAGGTGATGGGCAACGTGACCCTTCACAAGAATGCCAGTGTCTGGTTCGGCGCGGTGCTCCGCGGTGACAATGAGATGATTACGATAGGCGAAAATTCAAATGTGCAGGACGGCTCCGTCCTTCACACGGACCCAGGATCACCGTTGACGTTAGGAAAAAATGTCACAATCGGCCACAAGGTCATGCTGCATGGATGCAGCGTAGGGGATAACTCCCTGATCGGTATTGGAAGTATTATTCTCAACAACACGAAAATTGGGAAAAATTGCCTGATTGGTGCAAACACACTGATTGCCGAGGGCAAGGATATTCCTGACAATTCTATGGTTCTGGGCGCGCCCGGGAAAGTGGTGCGGCAGCTGACGGACGAGCAGGCCGCGGGCCTGGAGTTCTCCGCTGCCCATTATGTTGAGAACTGGCAGCGTTATGCGCGAGACCTGAAGCGGATTGACTGAGAGAAAGAGCTGCACCGTTATATTGATTTGAGCGAGGAACAGGATGAGCGAAGCACATAATTTGGACCAAGGCGCAGATGAAGTTCTCTATGAGGTCTCTGATCATATTGCGACGATCACGCTCAACGCACCGGAGCGGATGAACACGATTTCTCCGACCATGTTGCGATCTATGGCGGAAAAGTTCGTTCAGGCGGATGAAGATCCAGATGTCCGCGTTATGGTGTTGACGGGCAACGGACGGGCTTTCTGTGCTGGGCTGGATGTGAAAGCGCAAGCCGGCGGAACAGGCATGCTCAAAGAAGATCGTGGGTTTAGAAATCTAGACCTGCGCAATGCGCCGCCGACCACATTACAGGCCATGGATACGCCGACTATCTGTGCGGTCAATGGGGGCGCTGCAGGGTATGGCCTTGATACGGCGCTTGGCTGTGACATTCGAATTATGGCTGACACGGCGAAGCTCGCTGCGGCATTCACAAAACGCGGCATTGTGCCAGAGTCTGGTGGGACTTGGATCCTGCCTCGGTTGTTGGGCTGGTCGAAGGCATCTGAGCTGATCTTCACCGGCCGGACGTTAACGGCCGATGAGGCTGTTGAATGGGGCCTCGCGTCTGAAGTGGTTCCGGGCGATCAATTGATGGGGCGGGCGAGGGCGCTTGCTCTGGAGATTGCAGCCAATGCGCCACTGGCGGTTCAATCTGCCAAGCGTATGATGCGCATGGGGCTGAATGAGCCTTTTGGGGAGCATGTAAACCATGTCTATCTGCAGTTGCTGCCATTGTTGCGCACAGAGGATGTCAAAGAGGGCATGGCGGCGTTCGTTGAGAAACGGGACGCTGACTTTAAAGGCCGGTAAAGACGCTTCCCCGTAGAGTATCTGTATGTGTAAGCCCGGATCGATGGGAGCTTGGGCCTTGTGTTAAAGATTGTCAGGTGGTGCATCCTCACGGTTTCCCTCATTGGGGCATCGCCAGCAATTGCGGCTGGGTTTGCTGGCCAGTTTGAAGGGATTGGTACTGCGGGCGGTATGACTCTGACGCTGCAGGAATCCGAAGATCGCGTTGTTGGGCGCTTTCATTCCGGTCGGGGTGAGGCTTTCTCTCTAAATGGACGTCGGACGGGTGACGCAGCTCAGGGCTCCGTTGAGCGTTCCGGCCAGAGTTTCTTCTTTCACTTGGAAGAGCGTCCTTTGGGGGTTCAGTTTTTGCTGATCCCTAAAACACCTGAGCAAGAGCCTGACATCGCAGGTGCCACAGATTATTCGTTCGTGCAAAAGGGGCTTCAGCTTCCAAAGCCATCCGTTTACCGCTCAGCGCCGCCGCGCGGGATTGATGTGGATATCATTCAGTTTGTCGACGCATTTCGCGATTGGGACCCGGCCGATATGGCACGGATTTATGTTGCGTTGGAGAGCCGGTACCGAGAACTCATCCAGCTTTTTGATCATGCTGCTGCTGAAGTATTGTGGCGTGTGTGTACGACACGGCCGCCCAATGGTGCCTTTGCTGCCGGGGATCTCGATCAAATGCTGGAACGGCAGCGCACAGATTGTGGGGCTTACTTAAGCTCGATCACGGCAGTCCGTGATGCGGGCCTGCTCAACGAGTTTTTGCGGAAGTCTAATTTTCAGTTGGAACTTATTCGCGAAACAGTGAAGTGCGACAGGGGACTTTCGCCAGAAACCAAATGCGCGGATGTCAGTGCGATGAGTGGGCCGTTAATGCTGCGTTGGCGGCGGGCGGACGACATTATGCGGGAACTGGTCGGCGACGAACCGCTTGAGGTCGCGCAGGGCGCACCGGCGCCGATTTCGCCGACAACACGATCCTCGGTGCCGCCTGCTTCGGATGGGGTGGTGAGTGTTGAGGAAGAGGTTCGCGCATCAGGTTCGTCAACGCTACCGCGTGCGCGGCCTGGAAGGCAGAACACAGCTGGTTCAGAACCGACTTCTGGTGACCTGCCTCGGGCGAGACCAACTCGCAATTAGCTAAATGGGGTCAGACAGGGCGGCGCCAGACGCGACGGATCTTTGCGTCGGTCTCCGGACCAAAATTGTACCAGGCCGTCCGATCTCGTGTGGCATCCGCGATGAAGAGGCCATCCTGACTTGAGAGGACTTTCGACAGCTGGTTCAAGAGACCAGGTGCAGTGCCTTTGCAGTTCACGACCCAGGCATTGTTTGCCACTTTGAGTGCAGCACCGAGCGACATGATTGATTGTTCAAGTGTCGCGCCGTGACGTGATTTGATGTCGGTGATGATCAGGAAGTTCGATGTATCAGGACGCTTGCGACGGTCCACCTGACCTTTTTTCGGGCCATAAACCGTCCGTCGGTCCTGAGGATGCGACGGTGTGCTTGCTGTTACTTTTGATTTTTCCTCATCGAAAAATCCAGCGAACATGGCGACGTCTTTTGCCTCCGTCCAATCTTCTGTGCCTGTTGGCGCAATCACAGAGTGGCCGGCGACACGTCCTTCAGCGATGTATGTCTCCATCGCTTCAAACGTGTAGGGACCATAGACTTCTTCCCCATGTTTCAGTGACCAATGTCCGTCCGCAAGCACGCGGTCTTCAGGCACATCGGCCTGGGCCTCCGGAGCCATGTCATCTATCTGGTCGGCACTGTTTTGCATCGTTATTTGCTCTGATCGCAGGCGCGCCGGGCTGGCGGCAGCGCCTTTTCCAAAAACTGCGGGTCAGTATGAGCTTCCACCCGTTCATACTTTATGAATTTGTGGTTTAGAATTCGTTTCCAGATTGGCGCAATCCCCTGCGTTTTTGGTGGAATGGTTGCGGGAGTGTCTGTCGCAAGGCAAAGTCGCGCCAAATTTGAGCTCAAAACGACACTCGGAGACGTCTTATGGCTGACTATGAACACTGCACCGTCGAAAAGGATGGACATCTGCTCATTGTGACAATGAACAGACCTAATCGGATGAATGCGCTCCACCCGCCAGCAAACTTTGAATTGGCCAAAGCGTTTGATGATTTCGCTGCGGACCCTGACCTTTGGGTTGCGATCATCACAGGCGCTGGCGATCGCGCATTCAGTGCTGGCAATGACCTCAAATGGCAGGCTGAGGGAAACAAGCTGGAAGTTCCAGAAACTGGTTTTGCCGGTCTCACCGCTCGCTATGACATGCCTAAGCCGGTCATCGCTGCTGTAAATGGCGTTGCAATGGGTGGTGGTTTTGAAATCGCATTGGCTGCGGACCTGATTATTGCCTCAGACACTGCGACGTTTGCCCTGCCAGAGCCGAAGGTTGGTCTTGCAGCGCTTGCTGGTGGTCTTCATCGTCTGCCGCGGCAGATCCCTGTAAAACAGGCGATGGGGATGATCCTTACCGGCCGCACAGTTCCAGCGGCTGAGGGGCAATCACTGGGTTTTGTGAACGATGTTGTGCCTGCTGGCGATCTCATGGAGACGGCGAAGAAATGGGCAGCCCAGATTATGGCCTGTTCGCCTATGTCGATCCGGGCATCCAAGGAATCTGTCTATCAGGGGCTTGATGAAGCCAATCTTGAGAAGGCGGTCACTGGTCACTATCCAGCTGTTGGCGCTCTCTTTAAGAGTGAAGACCTGATCGAGGGGCCGATGGCATTTGCAGAGAAGCGTGCGCCACAGTGGAAAGGGCGCTGAGCCGGCCTTAGTCGGTGCAACAAAACGAGTTCCGGCCCTGCCTGGGAAAGCAGGGCCGGTCTCGACAGGATCAGACCGATGGGGGGTCAGTCTGATCGGGGAATTACGAGAATAGGGCCGGTCGTAGTGGGGTTATCGGCTCAGAAATGGGCGCCATGAGATCGAAATCTTCGAGCGCGGCGCTTTTGCCGCCTCGGCCATCACCGGTTCTCACCCAAACATAGGGATGGTGACGGGATTGCCGCTTCACCCAGATGTAAGGGGTTTCCTGCCATAGACGAATATGGCGGGTCTTATTGTCCAGCACATATTCGCCGTCTGCAGTGACAACGAGAAGGACGGCGTGTCCGGCACCGCTACGCTCCTTCACGACCGAGATCAGAAGCGCATCAGCCGGCCAACCCTGCTCAATAAGCAGTCGGCGTTTCAACAGAACATAATCTTCGCAGTCGCCACCACTGGCGGCCGGATAGGCCCACCATTCAGGCGTGTTGTAGAGGTCTGCGTCTTCCACGGGTGCAACAGACTTGTTGACCTGCCTGTTAATCTGCTGAAGCTGGCTCCAGCGATTGTCTGTTAAAGCCAGAGACGCGGGCCTTGTTGAGCTCCCGGTGCAATCATTTGGATGTCGCTGGCAAAATCCGACAAAGCCAAAGGGCGGAGAGGTTTCGGCCCCGACCGGCATTGAATTTCCGCGAGAGATGAAAGTGGGGGTAGTCGACGACGCCACATATGGCACATCCGATGAAAACCCGCCGATCGTGGCAGTAGAGCCCGGAACATCTGCCGAGCCCGTCCCGCAAGCTGCGAGAAGGAGGGCTCCCGCAAACCCTGCAGTGATACGCAATAAATACATGTAACCAATCCCAATCTGTCGATTTGTATTGGTGATCATGCAGGGGATATTTTGACATCAAGTCTATTTTACTTGTAGTTATTTATTTTCATTTGAATAATTATAGAATAAAATTCCAATATATTTTTAAATACTGGAATTCGATTCAAATTGTAGGCAAGCAGGCAGAATGAACGGCAGCCGGAAGGTTGTCAGGGCCGGGTCTTTCTTGTTTTGAATTAAGAGGGCGGGATTAGCCGTCGATAATGCGCCAGGACCCATCCGGCTGACGGCAGGCCTCCCCAACGCCTTTTTCCGGGCGACCATCAATGTAGATGGTCTGCTCGAACTCTCGGCAATTCTGGCCACGACTGTCCACGTAGGTTTTGGTAGGTGTCACCGTGCCCCAATGGCCGCTGTCGGGATTGTTCCAGGTTGCGGACCTGCCGCTGGGATAGTCTTCCAGCGTTGATTGGGTGGTTGAATAGACTTCCTGCTGATCCTCGCAGGTCAGGCGTGTTGCTGCCTGATTGCCAAGAAGGCCACCGGCGAGGACGCCGCCGATTGTCGCGAAAGTGCGTCCGCTGCCGCTGCCGACTTTCGACCCAAGAAAGCCACCAATTGCAGCACCTGCTATGCCGCCAATGACACCCTCCGTGCTTGTCGGGTCGCAGGCCGCTTTTGCCGGCGTGGAAAGGCCAATGAAGAGTGCCACAGCAGTCGCGACGGCTATGGTTCCCCACGCGCCACTGACGTAAGCGCTTTGAGCGCGGTTCTGTTGCGCGACGGCTTTCGCATTTGATTGGTGCATGACAGCTCCTCTCGATGGGTCATCATCGACTACCTGCAGGAGAATCATACCGTGTGACGGCGACAGGGGCCAGCCTTATGACGCGCCATCAAAAGTTGAGGAATCAGCGTCTAGCGTCGCATTGATATGCGCGACTGTGTCCGCATTGACCTTCTTCTTCGAGTTTCCAAATGCGGGTTGTGGAAGGGCGCCCAACCGCTCCGCGACGCTCAGGGCCGTTGTTTCGAGGGCATCGCCTGCAACCGCTTCGTCCAGAAACCCAGCTTCTGTCGCCTCGTCCGGCGAGAACAACTGCGCGTGCACGACTGCTTGTGCCAGCAGACGGGTGGGGACGCGGTCCCTCGCAAAATCAATCAGGAATTGCGGGGTGGTCATGCCGATCGAGACTTCATTCAGCCCAATTTTGAACTCGCCTTTTGTTCCGACCCGATAGTCTGATGCCAGGAGAAGCAATCCACCAGCTGCAAGCGCGTGGCCCGTGCAGGCGGCGATAATGGGGAGCTTGTAGGTGTAGAGCCGCGTCATGAGATGGGCACCACTGGATACCAGCTTGCCCACCGCCTCTGGTCCAGAGGACATGACCGAGAGGTCGAAGCCTGCACAAAAACGCTTCTCGCGTCCCATTAAAACCACGGCATTGGCCTCTGTCTCTGCACGGTCTAACGCGTCTGACAGCGCGGCGATCATATCGTGACCCAGGGCGTTTGCTTTGCCGTCATCCATATGAAGAACAGCAACACCATTTTTTAGATCATAGTTTAGAATTGACTCAGACATTCCGCGCCTCGCTTGTTTTGTTTGCGCGGAAGTCTAAATGGCCCGCTTCAAAAAGGGGAGCGTTGGTTTGTGCAGGTTAGCTTGCGAGTTTGCCTGTCGAAAGGAACTCGACGCCAATGCCTTCGTCTGTATGGCGCACGACCCGACCGAGTGTTCTGCCGACGGTTACATGCGTCCCGACTTTGGGGCGGTTGCTGAGTTTGATGTGAGCACCGGTCAGGGAGATGTCGAGGACTCTGCAGGCCACTTCTTCTCCATTGTCGATAATCAGACGGGCGCCTTCATTCGCTTCTTCGCTTGTCGGTGCGCGTCTTAGCGCCCGCTGTGGCAGGGCTGCGATGTCCCCGCCGCCCCGGTGGTTTTTGAGTAGTTCAATCCGCTCGATCAGGCGGGCCCGTTGGTTGGTCTGGAGGCGCGTTTGGATGGCAAATCCGCCGGTAAAACGGCGCACCAGCTGACCCTCAAACCTTCCAAGTCTGTCGAGGTAGACAATCACCCGATCACCAATTTCTCCGTCAGCCTGGCTATGAAGGGCGATACCACCTTCTGAAATGTCTTCAACGTCGCAGGGAAACTCACCGCCGGATGGCAGCATGAGACGACCGGCGACCGAGAGACTCGTGCGCTCGTACTGGCGTCTGTTCGTGCTGTTGTCACGTGTCTGCACCGAAACGGATTGAGACATGCGTTTCATCCTCCGCAACCTACCTGCCGCTGCAGCGCGGCAATTGCTGGTTTCACGCTAGAGAGTGGGGGTTAAAGAGGTCTTATCGCATTGAAATACACCCAAGGTGCGGGGTTGGAGAATGGCTGGTCAGCGCCTCATTCATCGCGCTATAAACAAAATCGCAAGCGTACAGGGGCGTACGCGGCAAATTTGGGTCAATAAAGGGCGAATTCCATGTCAGATGCGCAGAGTTTGGGGCAACGCATAATTAACCATAATTCGAAAAAGAGCAGCGTATTGTCGCCGTTGAGGCCTCTTTTCGTTGGGCTGGCCGCTGTGTTTCTGGCGAGCTGTGCCTCCCTTGTCGATGATGCCCAAGACATGAGCCCGTCCGGCTCGGCGTTTCAGCAGGCACTTTACAAGCATTACCTTGATCTTGCGGTTAGTCGCGGGAGCGGGTTTGGCGGCGGTGACAGCTCTGATTTTTATGCCGAGCGGGCCATTCTGGCTGGAAACGGGGGAGATGTGACGCCCTTGCAGCCATCGGGTGAAGGTGCCGCCAAGGAAGATCTGCAGAAGGCGCGCGATCGGCTGATGAGTGTCTTTTCACGGGGTGCCAAGGAAATTGCCCCGGACATGGCTGCCCGCGCGCAGGCTGCCTATGATTGCTGGGCTCATGAATTATCACTGGGCGCTCCCGCAGCGCAGCTTTATCAGTGCCGTGCCCGATTCCTGACCCAGATGGGACGTCTTGAAGTGGATCTCGCGCCCGCGCCAGAGCCTGTCATTGCGCTTCCCGACGCTGCCGAATTTATTGTCTATTTCGGGTTTGACGAATGGTTCTTGTCCGCCGAGGCGTTGGAAGTTCTCTCTACCTCGATTGATGCTGCCCGCGCTGGTGGTCACAGCAAAATCATTGCTGCAGGCCACACCGATACATCCGGGTCCTCTTTTTACAATGATGAGCTCTCTGTGCGTCGCGCAGAAGTTGTGAAGCTCACGCTCGTTGAAATGGGGGCGCTTGCTGACGCTGTTGAGGTGATTGGATATGGGGAAAGCCGTCTTGCTGTACAGACGGGCGATGGTGTGCGGGAGCCGCTTAACCGACGGACTGTGGTTACACTTGTTCCTTGACGTAGGGACGCCAGCGCACCGTTTTCAACCGCAAATTCAAAGTTGACGCTTGCGTCATGATTGAACTCGGTCGATTATGGGTTCAAAGAAAAAGTGAGCCATGATGCGGCGTGCGGCGATGTCTGTCGACGGTAAGCGGGATTGGCTGAACGGGAGAAGATCCAGAATGAGCGAATTTGACTACATCATTATTGGTGCCGGAAGCGCTGGCTGCGTGCTCGCTAACCGACTGTCGGCCGATCCTAAGAATAAGGTTCTTCTGCTCGAAGCAGGTCCTAAAGACAAGAGCGTCATGATCCACATGCCCGCTGGCGTTGGGCAGCTAATTGGCAAAAACACAAAGACCAATTGGAACTATGATACTGAGGGCCAGCCGTACCTCAACAATCGTCGCTTGTTCTGGCCGCGCGGCAAGGTACTTGGCGGCTCGTCGTCGATCAATGGGATGATCTACATTCGCGGGCATGCGCGCGACTATGATCATTGGCGTCAATTGGGCCTGGAAGGTTGGGGCTTTGCCGATGTTCTTCCCTATTTCAAACGTTCGGAAGGTTATGACGGCGGATCAGACGAATTCCACGGCGGCGACGGTCCGCTTGGTGTTTCCGACGTTCAAAATACGAATGTGTTGTTTGATGCGTTTAAGGAAGCTGGCGTTCAAGCGGGCCATCCAGCGACCAAGGATTTCAACGGACCTCAACAAGAAGGCATTGGGCCCTATCACCTGACGATTAAGAACAATCAGCGCTGTAGCGCGGCGAAGGGGTATCTGACCCCGGTTCTGGATCGGCCCAATCTGACCGTTGAGACGGAAGCGCTGACATCTCGCATCCTCTTTGAAGGCAAAAAAGCTGTTGGGGTCGAGTACGCCCAGAATGGCAACACCGTTCAAGCGCGCGCTGGCAAAGAAGTTGTGCTGAGTGGCGGTGCGATCAACTCGCCTCAAACCCTTCTTCTTTCAGGCATTGGTAACGGTGAGTATCTGCGGAAATTTGGTATTGACGTTGTGGCCGACCTTCCTGGCGTGGGTCAAAACATGCAGGACCATTTGGATGCAACAGTGATCGAAGAATGTCTGCAACCGGTGTCATTGCATAGTCAAACAAACCCAGCGCGGATGTTGATGACCGGAATGCAATACGTGTTCTTCAAGTCTGGTCTTGGAACGTCGAACGGCCTTGAAGCAGGTGCCTTTCTGAAAACCCGCCCTGAACTGGAAATGCCTGACGTGCAAATCCACTTTGTTGCGGCAAGCATGCGGGATCATGGACGCATCAAATCAGCGGGGCATGCATACACAGTTCATGTCTGTCAGTTGCGCCCGGAAAGCCGCGGCTACATTGGCTTGAAATCAACCGACCCTGAAGCACCAGCGCTTATTCAACCCAACTATCTGGAGTCTCAGAATGACCGTACCGTGATGCGCGATGGTGTGAGGATGGTGCGGAATATTCTTAAGCAGCCTGCAATGGCTCCCTATTCTGGGGATGAAATCATGCCTGGTGCGCACGTTCAATCGGACGAACAGATTGACGCTTGGATCCGCGAAAAGGCAGAAACCATTTATCACCCGGTTGGGACGGCAAAGATGGGCAATGACGACATGGCGGTCGTCGATCATCGCTGCCGTGTTCGGGGACTGGAAGGCCTGCGGGTTGTCGATGCGTCTGTCATGCCAACGCTCATTGGCGGAAACACCAATGCCCCAACCATCATGATCGCGGAGAAGATCTCTGATGACATGTTAGGAAAAGCTCCACTTCCTGCAGAACCTGTCCGCATCGCGGAAGACGATGCTGCGAACGCTGCATAAACCGTTACTCAATTCTTAATATTGCAGGGCCATGTTGGGGTGAACCGGACATGGCCCTGTGCATTGCGGGTATGATTTACGGAAAATAAACAGGCATAGGCCGATAGTACGACTTCGCAATGGGAAAAGGCCCACCGATGTCGGACTCGACGGTCGATTATGCTCGGATGAATATCCAGGAGCTGAAAAACGCGCTTCAACTTCACATGAAGTTTGTTAAGCGGCAACGCGGTGGCGACCGTCTCAATCTCAGCCACAAAAATGTTGAATCTCTTCGCTTCGACAAAATTGATCTGTCTGATGCTGAGTTGGTCGGGCTTCATGCGGCAAATGCCAGTTTTAAGGGTGCGCTGCTTACGCGGGCCAACTTGTTTGGTGCTGACCTGACCGGCGTCGACTTTTCTAATGCTGATCTGAGGCGGGCAGACCTCCGCGGCGCCCGTTTTGCCCGGGCAAATCTAGAAGGTGCAGACCTGACAGACAGTGATCTGCGAGAAGGGCAGATTATGCGCCAGTCTGATGAAGGCGAACTGTCCTACGTAGACAATGGCACCTCAGACTCGCGGTTTGATGATGCAAACCTGCGGCATTCGAACCTGGAGAAGGTTCGGATGGGGCGTGCTATGGGGTCGGGAACAGACTTGTTCCAGGCAAATCTCAAAGGCGCGCGACTGTCAGGATGTGATTTTACCGGCGCGGACTTGTCCGGCGCTGTTCTCGATGGCGCAGACCTGAGCGACGCTAACCTTGCGCGTGCAAATCTCAAAGGTGCCGAAATGATCGGCGTGGTGCTGGACGGCGCCTGTCTTGAAGGTGTTGACCTCACCGCCGCTCGTTTCAACAAGTCCGAAATCATGGCCGCGAAATCGATTGAGGGCGCGATTATGCCCAGGACAGCTGAAGATCTGGGGATCTCCGTCGATGAGCTGATGGCTGACCATAAAGCCTGGATGATGTCTGGTGGCGCAAAAGGCGAGCAGGCTGTCTTCAAGGGTGTTGACCTTACAGGATTTGCTCATCCGGGTATTGCCTTGTCGGCGGCAGAGTTTAGCGATGCGATCCTGACCCACGCGAATTTTGAGCACAGTTTCTTTTCCATGGCGAATTTTTCCGGCGCCATGTTGGCACAGGTGAATTTTTCCCATGTGGACCTTCGCGGCGCCAAATTCCAATGCGCAAAATTGACGAAAGCATCTTTGGTCTCTGCAGACCTCTCCGCAATGCCGATTGCCGGCGGCGGTGGACGTACCTGGCCGACAAACTTACGCGGTGCTAATTTGGTTGATGCTGATCTTACGCACGCAGATCTAAGCCAGTGTGATTTCACTGGGGCTACTCTTCAGGGAGCAGATCTCACATCTGTTGATGTGAGTGGCGCGAACTTTGAGGGTGCAGACCTGACGGACGCAACCGTCGAGGGCGTTGATTTCAGCTCATGTGTGCTGACCGATGTAATGGGCATAGATGCGTCTGTGGCTCAAAAGAAAAAAACGACTGACGCACCTGCCGCTAAGATTGCGGCAGGCTGAACTCTCACCGCTATTTTGCTTTATCAATCTGCAGGCTTGCGTCACGCACCAGGCGTAAGTATGGCCGCTCAGCTGTGTGTGTCTGCCGTCTGGTTCCAAGGCTCGGTATTGGAGTGGGACGCGGAGGCACTGCCTGAACCACTTTGCGCCCGGCATTAATCACTGGCGGTGCCGCTGGGAGTTCTTCCGGATCAAGGCGCTGGATCCGATCTACCCATTGTCTCACCAGCATATGCTCACCAACCCATGGAAATTCGTCCACGGCTACAATGGCACCCAATACACGGGTGATGGCCCCATTATCCTGCGCAAGCGGCAGGAGAACCATTTCAAGTGATAGTTGGCGATTGTCCGGTGTCTCTGCTGTGTACTCGACAAGGCCGATTGTGCCGGTACCAGTGACTTCATTCAGAAGCGTGAGTATTTCCTGTTGGCTTTCATCCTGCCAGAGCGCTGCCATATTGTGGCGCCGGAATTCCATCCCGTAGATGTTGCAAAGCCCTGTTCCTGCAAGGCGAAACCTATAGGTCCACCTGTCGTTTCGTTCCAGGATGAATACGTGTGGCAAGACACGCTTCAAATCTCGTGGTTCGATTTCACTGCGTTTGGGAGCAGGGCGGCTGCCGCGCAGCTCATTCCAATAGTCAAGTAGCCCCTGTACCGTCTGATGCGTCATTTACACTTCCAGATCTTGGTGCCGGTAGGAGAGAGGTGTCATATCGTTTCTCTCTCTGTCCGGAACACTCGACCGCTGGTCCCTTACTAACTGTCTCATACCACCGGCACTAATCCCGTTTTAGAACAGTGGGGACTGGCGCTGGCCTTCTTAGACCGACACTCAGCGAAAAGCATGCCAAAGCTTAACAACGGGACTGAGACACAGGAAACTTTGCCACGCAAATGGGTTGTTTTCCGCAGTTTTTCTGCCATGCGGGTGCGGGACATCGGTTCTTTGGAGCGTCAGCGCGTTAACCCTTTAACGCTTGTGCTGGCTGCGAAGTTGCAAAGAAATGCGTGATCCAAGTCTGCAATAGGGACAGGATGGTGATCGCCTAAAGCGGCATGGCATCTGCATTGATCGGGTCAAGAAACCCAAAAGCTCCAAAAATGGAGCAGTAACAGCTCTCCGGAGTGCCAAAATGACACGACTTTATACATTTCTCTTTCTCGGCCTGTTCGCGTTTGCTGCAGGTACGATTGTAATGACCCTCACCACCGACGAGGCACAGGCTTGTGGGTATGAAGACGACTGCGGTGGCGGTTGGGAAGAACCCGATGATCATTGGGATGACGGTTGGGACGATGATTGTGGCTGCCACGATGATGGTGGTGGTGATGTGAACGTGGATGTTCGCAACAAGGTCAAGCTCGACCTTGATGTTGATGTAGACGTTGAGAACAATGTCGATGTTGAGAACAACAACACGAACAATAATACGAATAACAACACCAACAATAATACGAATAACAACACGAACAATAATAACAACGTCAACAACATCATCGTTAACGTCGATGGCGGCGGTGAAGGTGGTGGCGATGTAAATGTCAACGCGTCTTCCAACGCGAATGCTGCTGCAGAAGCGATTGCCAATTCTGCAGCAACGAGTGCGGCGACAGCAGCATCACGTGCAGGCGGTCGGTTGAACACCAGCAATTTGCGGGACAATGTGTTTGGCGGAGAACGTCGTGGTGCTGGCGGCACGATTGTGAATGCCGCCCGTGCACCGATCAGCATTGGGCCGCTGCGGGTTGTCGTTAAAGAAGAGCGGGTCAAGAGCCGGGCGGTTCGCGGTGTATGCCTTGATGCAAAAGGTCTTGAGGAAGCCGCTTATCTCGCTGTGTCCTCCAATCAGATCGATATTGCGACAGGTAGCGGCGAACTAATGTATTGCCAGATGGGCGACGCGCTTGTTGCGACCATTGGTGAAGTGCCGGATGGTGGCGGACAGCCGGACTATACCCATGGCCAGGTGATTGAGTGCCTGGATGGCCAGTCTCTTCATTATGGGAATGAAGGTCGCCTGGCTTGTGGACCAAGCAGCAATGCCTACTTTGCAGGCTCGGATCGCCGTTCACACGTTCGGTATGCTGAGGTGTTCCTCAACCGCAAATCAAGCGGCTATGCATCCGAAACAACCGCTTATCGAGGTGCAACGACCTTCAACGGTGGCGTTGGACACTAAATCACCCTTTCGGGGAAGTGGCGGAGAGGGGGACCATCTGGGTCCCCCTTTTTTCTGTCCCGGTTGATGTCCCAGTTCTGTAGGCGGCTGCGCTTACCAGAACGAGTGTATTTTGTTCCACATGGCGCGTCAGGAGCACACTTGTAAAGGACGTGAGTGGTTCTTCTTGATTGCCTGTTAAGCCTGCTTGATCCGTCTTGAACGGTGCCCAGCACAGGTCCAGGCAGGTCTGTGCAAATAATTCGGGATCCAGATCGCGGCGAATGCTTCCCGTTTTTTGCAATGACTTGATGCAAGCTGTGAGGTTGAGAGTGAGCCGCCTCATGACAGCTGCGGTTGCTTCGCGTGCTTCCGGAGACGAGTCGGTTGTCGTCAGCGTTTGAACCAGCGCAGGATTTCTGTAGAGCGGTGCTGTCAGGGCTTTGGCGATCTCGTCAACGGACAAGGGGGTCCGCTGAAGGTCCTGAAGTGCCGCTAGCGTCGTCTGCAGCGTGGAACCGAGGACCTCCTGATAAAGCCCCTGTTTGCTTGTGAAGTAATAGTGGATCAGCGCAACATTCACATTGGCAGCACGCGCAATACGACGAAGCGTTGTGCTGGCGTAACCGTCCTTCAGAAAAAGAAGTGTTGAGGCCTGGATGATGTTTTCACGTCGATCTGGCCCGTCTCTCAGAGGTCGCCCGCGCTTTCGCACCGGGCGTTCTTCCAGGCCCACCCCATTGGTCTTTGTCGCAAATCCACCCATGATCAAACGCCCCAAATTCACTAGAATCAAAGGGCCGATCAGCATTCCTCACGTGGAGGATAGCATGAGCCTGAGCGTTCCGGGAGGTCCTTCTTTCTGCTGAGGGCAGCAAGCATAGAGCGGCGGTTTCCTGGTCTTGAGACGAATCCCTAACTGTGTGATCGTCCTATAAATCGATATGGTTAAACCCTTTGGGGGGGTGTCATGGGGACCACACAATCGTCGGACTATGGATTTGACGACCATGATGGTGAAGCGGGGTGGGGGCCGGACTTTCGGCTTACGGACCCGTTTCTGCTCGACTTCCTGAATGTTGCGAAGGGGTGGACCTCCAGCCACCAAGGACCTGATGAAACCAAGGTCGATCTGCTCGACGCTGTCCGCTTTCTGCCCTTGGTGTTCTGGTACAATTTGCAGCCAGACAAGAGCTGGGTATGCCGTTTCTTCGGTTCGGAAATTGTTGGTGTAAGGGGCAATGATCCCACTCAACTTCCTCTGGACTATTCCTCAGACAATATCGCCGACAGATATGTCGGCGCCTTTCTGAATCTGGTTGTTACAGCCGGTGAAGCGGTCTCCACCGAATCCCAATCAGTCATAAAGGGCCGCGAATACCTTCGAACGCAGAGTGTCGGGCTGCCTGTGTTTGCGGATGATGGAATGATCTCAGGCGTCATTGGTGCGCAGGTTTTCTATCGCCCCGACGGAAAAAGTGAGTGAAATTTTGCTGCGAAACAACGGCTGTAAATACAACAAAAAGAAATGCTGATGAATTAAACTCAGTCCGTCTTCAGGATTTGTCTGCTGAATTTAAACCTGTGTTCGCTCAAACCAATGACAGCTATTCATCTTTATACAAATAGAAGAAACTAGAAACCGCGAAAAACAAGAAGAAAATCACCGTACCTAGAAGCAGGTCTTCGTAGCCTCTCAGATAGCCCAACAGGAAATAGAATAAAAAGGAAGCGGCTCCTGAAGTCGCTAGAGACATCAACGCCCTCTTTCTTCGGACGTGCATGTCAATCATTCCCCATTATCTGTAACCACAGACCCGTCGAGACTGCATCTAGCGGGGCAGGGGCCTTCGTTGCTCTATTGAAAAGGGAAATTCATCAAGCATCAAGGTGTAATGACGCGCCTCACTCCTTCGAGCTGAGGGAAGAGGACAGCCGGCTTTTCGTTTGATCACTCCTGATCGAGTCCTGAATGGGTTCTATAAAATTCCTGTAATACATAAAATGCTTGCTTGCGCTCGCCAGTCTCAGACACCAAACCCTTTCGGTTCCAGAAGTCCTGGATACCGTTGAGCGGGCGCATTGCTGATCGGAAGTCTTTCAGTATCCATGGCGACATGCCCGCCAGTTGGTCGGAGTTCTGAACCATTTCGATTTGTTGCCGGTAGATTTGCGCCTGATACTCTTCAGACCATATCGGTGCATCTGCATCTGAAAATCCAGCGAGGGCCCCGCCGCCGGTTTCACTGATGATCAGGGGTTTTCCATAGGCATTGGTGATTTCTGTGTCGGGCATAAGGGAGAAGACAGTCTCCCTTATGTATGCCTCAGGCAGGTCCCAAAGCATTGCGAAAAAGGCGGAATAATACCAGCCTACATATTCGTTTACGCCCACGATATCGACAATGTCACCAAGCGGATCTTCCAGCTCGATTTTCGGTGGTGCTGTCGGGTCGAGGTATTCCCAAGCAATTGCCTGATCTAGCAGAAAGGATTGTATCGGACCCAAAAAATCGCGAATGCGCTGTTTGGCTTCAGGGTCAAGGTTCGGGTCGTTTAGTGCCCGAAGAGCCACAGCAGTACCGAGCTGGGTTCCCAATTCGTCGCCAACAAGGGCGGCAGTAATGGGGCGCGTTGAATCAAGTGACCGCGCTAAGTCTGCCAGCCGGTCCAGGAAGTCGAGGCGGGCTGATGTGTTCGGAGTTTCGTTAGCAATCGACCAGGTAATGACAGACGCTCTATTCCAATCCCTTTCAATGAGTTCGCTCAGTTGCGTATTGGCAGACTGATAGCTCCGGTCGCTCTTCCAATCGACGTCCCAATAAACTGGAATTTCCGCCCAAACCATTAGACCGAGTTCATCAGCCATGCGAACAGTGTGTTCGTTGTGGGGGTAGTGCGCGAGGCGAACGAAATTGCCTCCAAGCTCCTTAATCAACGAGAGGAGCTCACGGGCTTCCTCTTCATTGGCATTGCGCCCCGGGCGGAGAGTGTTCTCTTCGTGGGTAGAAATGCCGCGGAGAAAAATTGGTTCGCCATTGAGAAGAATTTCCGATCCTTTGGTTTCGATCGTTCTGAATCCAATCCGGTCATTAATGGTTTCACCGGTTTGAGTCAGTGTTAGCTCGTAGAGTTTGGGTTTGTCTGGTGTCCATAATTCGATTGGTGCCTCGAACTGGATTTCTGCGGTGCCGCGTGCATCAACCTGGGATGTTGCCGCCACCGATAGCTCAGGCAGTTCAACGAGCACTTCCGTACCCGCGGGTGCTTCTGATTGAATGGAGACCCTGACTGATTTCGCCTCTCTATCAACCAGTTCCACCTTATAGTTTCGTATGAGAGATTTTGGAGTGGTGATGAGCATCACATCTCGCGTCAGGCCGCCATAGTTGAACCAGTCGGTGTTTGCGGTGGGGACGGTCTCGTCTCCAAGCAGCGAATTCACAGACACGACAAATGTATTGCGTCCGTCGACGAGCTGGTCGGTGACTTCCACATTAAACGGCGTGAAACCACCCTCGTGGGATGCGCGGTAGGTTCCGTTGACACCTATATGGGCAAGATGGTTTGCAGCACCGAAGTAGAGAAAATACCGTTTGTCAGGATTGGGCGTGAGGGTCACGGCCTTCTGGTACCAAACCCGACCGATATAGAAGAACAGATCGTCCCGCTGAGAGTTCCAGTCACCGGGTACCGCTAAGGTTTCGCTATTGTCGAACTGATATTCTACCAGTTGCTTAGGGCCGGGTGATTGTAGGTCCTGAAAATATCCCGGCAGGTCAATGCCCAACGCCTTGCCAGGCAACCCGCGCCCTTGGGGATCGATGATGATGTTCCAGTCGCCGTTTAGGAGGGTGTGTGTTCGCCCCCTTGGTGTGCCGAGGAGGGCGTCTGTCGGGATCTGGCTTTCCGCAGTCAGCGAGGTTTGGAAAAGGGCACCATGCTCTTCTGGCCATTGTGCCCAGATAACACCTGCTGTGATGAGTGCTAAAATTACGATTGTAATAGACCGTCGACTGATCATCTTTTCCCCCTCAAGAATTTCTGCCTTTACGGTAGCACAAGGCCTGGTCTGGGATGTCGTATCACACAAAAAAGAGGGAGAGCCGAAGCTCTCCCTAAGTTGCTCTCAACGAACTTGGTGTTGGAAGGGCAGGCGTGCCGCCTCATCCGCCGGTTTTCCGGGAAGCGTTTCCCTTGGACCGGCTCTTAAAATTTGTCTTCGTGTCTTTTAGTAGGTCACCCATCCCGGATGGGGGAGTGTTTAGTATTGGCTGCTGCGCAGGCGGTCTGAGAAGATTGGCTCAGAGTAGTAGCCATACGGGTCGTTCATGATCGGTGCGGCTACCGTCGTGCGGGCTGCTACTGTCTGAGGCTGAACCGGTGCTGTGCGCGCTGCAGGTGCTGCTGGAGCATAGGCTTGCGGCGCTGGTGCTGTGACCTGGGCCTGCTGCACACCATAGTTCTGCGGAGCAGAGCGGTAGTGGATTTCGCCGAGCGGATCGCCATCAGAACCGAAGTTCGTGCAGTTTGCTGGGTTTGTACCATAGAGAGGCACAATCATTTCCAGGATGGCGCGTTCGATTACAGAACGAACACCAAGCTGCAGAGGTTCATTTGCGCGCTCACCGGCACCAATCTCAAACGTGTTGCCGTTCAGGAAGTCAAATACACCTGCAACAATCTCGCGACCAATGATCTGCTTCTGATAGGAAACAACATGCACAACTTCCAAAGAGCGGCTGTCGACAAGGCGAAGGTCAAGACCAACGTTCATGACGAAGAGACGACCGCTGATGGTTGCTGACAGACCAGTTGGGTCAAGGTCAGAGAACGCGCTGTCCAGCCCGCCATTGCGGATGTCGAAGTTCAGTTCGGTGATGCCGCCAACCATGTAGTAGTCGGAGCCGCGAATGGAACCGGCATGGATCTGACGATACTCGTCTGGGTTTGCATCTGAGATCAGGCGATCATTGGCATATTTCAGCTCAAGTTCTGCGACTGATGTGTCAAAACGCTCCACCAGCATGACGCCAGCTTTTGAAAGACCGGAGATAGCCATGAGCGATGCGCCCTGGGTCAGCTTCGCGCCACCTTCAAGTTCTACCTTGCCGGTGTAATCCTTGATGTTGCCAACAGCGATGCGCGGTGCAGCTGCGGTACCAGCCATGCTGCTGCCGATGCAGCGCAGGGCGCTGGAATAGGGTGTCTCATTATTGATCACCGGGGCGTTGCCGATCGGTGTCGTGTAACGACCGTCGCTACCTGCGGTCGGGCTGATGCAGCCTGTCAGTGCTACGCCGAGACCAAGCAGGATTGCGGCTTTCTTGATGCCGTTCTGAGTGCTGAGAGCTTTTTTTGTCGTAGAGAACACTGGATCTCTCCGTTTACTTGTTTTCGTTGTTGAGCAGGATCAGTGCAGCTGGCGTGCCAGAATTTTTCTGGTCGTTATTTTGGGTGCCGGTTGCGCTGGTAACAGAAGCCGTACCTTCATCCGCCACAAACACATCTTCTGCGAGAAGCGGAAGAGCCAATGCGGCGCCGAGGGCAATCGCGAGGCTGAGCTGTGGAAAACGGGTTGTCATAATCTTTTCTTCGGTCATCTGTTAAAGTCATCCAGATGGTTGCAACGGGTGTGCCACCCATCAGATCTTGTTAACACTCCCCAAAAACCCTCAGTTTTCAGCCGTTTTTCGCGCGCTCTACCGACACTGATATCGCACTGACGTGTCTGATCGTGGCTCGCGAAGGAACGTCTTTCGTTAACGAGAGCGGCGCAGCTGTCCTGTTTTGAAACGAAAGGGAGCAAGTGTTAACGCGGGTTTGCGAATCCGGAGGCAGACCGTCACACTCCGCCTCCAACGCTAGGCAATGGGAGATCAATATGGCGGTGCTGGAGTTCTATTTTGATTGTTCAAGCCCTTGGACCTATTTGTGTTTTGCTCGGGTGGAAGCGATGGTCGAACGCACAAAGGCTGAGATCCAGTGGAAGCCTGTATTGGTGGGCGGCATCTTCAATAAAGTTAACGAAGCCGTCTATGAGCAGAGGGCGAACCCTCATCCGGTCAAAGGACGCTACTACGTTAAGGATTTGCAGGATTGGGCCCGCTATTGCGGCGTGAAAATCGGGCAACCACCCGTCTTCCCCGTGCGGGCTGTTGACCCAATGCGAGCAGCCATTGTGGCCCTGGATGAGGGGAAACTGCCTGAGTTCGCCTGGGGTGTGTTTGAAGCCTATTGGGGGGACTTGAAAGATATTTCACAGCCAGACATTTTGGCTGAGATATGTCAGAAGGTGGGGCTCGACCCGGCGCATGTTGCAGCGCGCATTAAGGATGATGATGTGAAGGCCCGCCTCAGACAAAACACAGAAGACGTGATAGAGCGGGGCGGCTTTGGGTCTCCGACCATGTTTGTTAACGGGGACGATATGTATTTTGGCAATGACCGGTTGCCGCTAGTAGAGGACGCTCTTAACCGTGGCTGACCAACATCAGATTAGCGAACCGCCTGCCTTTAACGCTCCAGCGGTTGTTCTGGGCCTTGTCGGGGCGCTTTTTGGTGTCCATCTGCTGGCCACCTTTATGGACCCGGCAGAAGCCAATCGCCTGATTGCCTATTTTGCGCTGAGCCCGGCGCGGTATGCGCCGCTGGCGACAGGGGAAGTCGTGCCGCTTCCCGGCGGCATGCTGGTCGATCTGGCTGGGTTCGTGACCCATATCTTTCTGCATGCGGATTGGGGGCATTTGGTCTTTAACTCAATCTGGCTTCTTGCGTTCGGGACACCCGTGGCGCGCCGGTTCGGGGCTATACGGTTTCTGATTTTCTTCCTTCTTTGCGGCATCATTGGGGGCCTTACCCATGTGATCCTTCATGCAGGCGAACTGGTCTTTGTTGTGGGGGCCTCTGGCGCTGTCAGCGGCCTGATGGGGGGCGCTGCACGTTTTGTCTTTCTTGCCGGTGGCCCGCTTGGCCTCATCGCGGCGCGGGACCCCTCGCTGCCGGGTGCCCCGCGGGCGCAAGCGACCATCGTTCAGGCACTGAGCGACCGGCGGACGCTGCTTTTCGTTGGGGTATGGCTCGGTCTCAATCTTGTTTTCGGTCTATCCGGCCTTTCGCTCTCTGGCGAAACGGTCTCTATCGCCTGGGAAGCTCATTTGGGCGGCTTTGCGGCAGGTCTGCTGCTGTTCGGCTTTTTTGACCCTATGAAGCAATCGCCATCCGGCGGTCCCGGGAATGTCGGGTACGGAGAATGGCGCGGAGACTGACCTAAGCTTTGTTCTGAATCATTGAAGGAAGAGGGGTGGGTACCCAAATATAGAGGGTGGCTGACAAGCCGCTTCTGATGTCCTAACCAATGGAGATCCCCCCATGAGTGATGCTTCGACATCCTCCGAGCCTGACGCTCCCCGCCCTGATACCAGCTCTTTTGAGCAGGAACAGCATGAACCGCTCTGGCAACGTCTGCTTTATATGGCCGGTTTCTGGTTTCTCGGGAACATAGCCTTCTCGCTTTCCATCCTGCTTGGCGCCATCCAGCTGATCGTAGTGTTTCTGAGCGGTGGCAAGAATGAAGAACTGTTGAGCTTCAGCCGTCGGCTGATTGCCTACGTCTTTGAGTGTCTCAGCTTCATCACGTTTGACCGTGATGACAAACCGTTTCCGTTCGGACCGTTTCCCGAAGCGCGGGACTTAGACGACGACTAAACCTGCGTTCCGCTGATAGGTCTCAACGGGGGGCGAATGCTCTCCAGGCCTTCATGCCTTTCGGCGTAAGCAAGCCAGCGAGCACGGACTGGGTCAGCAGTAGGAAACGGCTGTCTGCTGCTTCCTGGCTTTCATGGAAGCCTGCAAGCTCCAGGCTCACATGGCCATGGACCGTGGCCCAGAGCACGGCGGTGATTTCCTCTGTTTCATGATCTGAGGCCATAAGCCCCTGATCCTGGCAGGCGCTCACTGCATCAAAAAGCGATCTGTAGGAGCGCTGGCGGGCGATGCCTCTTGCAAGGGGTTCTGCCTCTGGTGTCTGAAACTGCGAAATGGGCAGCGTCTCTGACATGATGAGGGCGTAGTAGGAGGAGTTCTGTAGTGCGAAGGCACGGTAGGCAGCTCCCAGACCGCCCAGCCACTCCAGCGGGCTCTTACCCTCAGGGACAGCTTCCTGGAACTCTGCCATGCGGGCGAAGGCCTCTTCATAGAGCGCGGCGATGACGCCGTCCTTGCCTTCAAAAGCCGTATAGATCGTCATGGTCGAGGTGCCGACTGCGGACGCCAGCTTTCGAACAGACAAGGCTTCGGGGCCGCCCCTGGCCAACATGTCGCTGGCGGCGTCGAGGAGTTCCGTTCGCTGCACATGGGCTGAGACACGGCGCGGCCTTTTGATTTTGTCCTTTTGAGCGCTGTTCATTTTTGAATCGCGACCTAGTTTCATTTGTGCAGCCTTGAGCTTGATCTTTTATATAACAGTGTTATTTTTACTGCAACAGACAAACGCACTAGGTGGCCACGGGGTTGCCTCACGCATATTCATGGAGCCATCCCATGTCGAAGCCGTTTCCCAACAAACCTGTTTTGAAGAACAATTTTGCCCCTGTGATGGTGGAGTGTGACGCGCCTGATCTGATCGTGCATGGTGAGCTGCCTGCCAATCTTGCGGGGACGCTCTATCGCAACGGGCCGAACCCCATGTTTCCGCCGCTGGGTAATCATCACCACTGGTTTCTGGGCGAGGGCATGATCCACGCGATCAATCTGGAAGACGGCAAAGCAAGCTACCGCAATCGCTGGGTGCGCACGGAACAGTACAACGCGCAGCGTGAAGCTGGCGAACGCCTCGTCGGAACCGCTTTTGGTGAACCTCGCAAGCCAGGTGCCGAAAAACTCCCGAACAATGTGGCAAACACGAATGTGGTTTCCCATGCCGGCAAGCTTTGGGCGCTCGATGAAGGCTCCAGCCCCGTCATGATGGATATGAAGACGCTGGAAACGGAAGGCGCCAACAATTTTGGCGGCAAGTATCAGGGGCCGATGACGGCGCATCCGAAGTTCGACCCCAAAACCGGCGAGATGATGTTCTTCGGCTATATGGCCGACGGCCCTGCGTCTCCTGACATTTCCTATCAGGTGGTCGACGCGCAGGGGAACCTGACACGCTCAGAGATGTTCAAGGCGCCTTATGCCAGCATGGTGCATGACTTCATCACCACAGACGAACACGTGATCTTCCCGATCTTCCCGGCGACCATTGATATGGATCGGATCATGAAGGGCGGTCCCATGATCGCGTGGGACCCAAGCCAGTCAACCTGGATTGGCATTATGGGTCGGAACGATGGCGTCGACAGCATTCGCTGGTTTGAAGGTGATCCTTGCTACGTCTATCATCCGATGAATGCCTATACGACCCATGAGGGGGGCAAGACAAAAGTGGTCGCAGACGTGATGAAATATTCGCGGGTGCCACTCTTTCCTGATGTCGATGGTAACAAAGTCATGGATCTCGGCGCTGAACTCGGCCAGCTTGTGCGGTGGACGTTCGACCTTGACGGTAACACCAACGACTACACTGAGACCGAGCTCAACGACATTGGCGGTGAGTTCCCGCGCTTTGATGAGCGTTTTGTCGGCCATGAGTATCGTCACGGCTACTACGCCACCATGACGCGTCCGGAAGCAGAGGGGGCACCTTTTGACACATTCGTTCATGTTGATCTGAAGACCGGCAACACCAAGACCTACGAGCCCGGCGAAGGTTGCTTTGTTCATGAGCCGGTCTTTGTGCCGCGGACAGAGAAGGCGGAAGAGGGTGACGGCTATCTCGTGTCGCTGGTCTATGACGGCTCGAAGAACCTGTCAGATCTGGTCGTACTGGATACGGACGATATCTCTCAGGGACCAATCGCACGGGCTGAGCTTCCGACACGTGTGCCGTTCGGCTTCCATGGCAATTGGGCGGATGCGGTTTAAGGCGACTGCTGGCTCTACAAAAACTCTGCGTCATTGCCGGACTTGTTCCGGCAATCCAGGGTTCCAACCGAAAGTCTTTGATTTGTCGCCCCTGGACCCCCGGAACAAGTCCGGGGGTGACGGGTTTGTTTGTTCTGTTGCCCCACAAAACGGTTCAGCGAGTACTGTGACTTTTCAGATCTTTTTCGACTGTCTTCGCTATCTCCTGAATAAAGGCGTCTATTTGATCCGTGGTGACGAATATATTTGCTTCAGATGCCAGCCAGGCTTCAAGCCTTTCGTCGGATGAAATGTTTGCGCTCATGAGCTCCTTTAGGAAGAGTTGCAACTCTTGTTTCTGTTCAGCGGAACAGTTTCTAAGTATGTCGGGTATGCCTGAAAAGAAATCAGGGAAGTCGATCAGAAAATCTTGGTGGATATGTTCCCCAAACCGAATCCAGATATCTGTGATTTCCATATTTGTCATATTCTCCGGATGACTGGGCAGCGGCCTATCCTTAAGGCTTGTGCTAATCCAAAAACACTATGTCATTGCCGGACTCGTTCCGGCAATCCAGGGTTCCAAACGAAGGTCTTTGATTTGTCGCCCCTGGACCCCCGGAACAAGTCCGGGGGTGACAGTCTTTCCTAAAACAAGGGCTCGTCGTAGATTTTCTGACCTTCGATCATCAGCCCTTTGATGGCAGCGTCGCCCTCCTCATTGAGGGCGACGATCACGCCTAGCGCGCGCTCATCGCGGTATTGCTCCAGCTCAGTCCCTGTTCCTTCGGGCACGAAATAGCTGTCGATGGGATAGGAGATGAACATGCTGGTGCAATCGTCACAGTCGGCGCTTGTGGTTGTGACTTCATCCCGCAGGACGTAATTGACCCTGCCGCGAATGACTGCCTGATCCTGGCCTAGATCATCCGGCGCAGTGTCTAAGACTTTGAGTGCTTTTGCTGTACTTCCCTGAGTGCTGAGGAGCACATAGGCCTCGTCACCTGACTCCAAACTGTCAGCGATAGGTATCTTGTTTCCGTCGAATGCCGAAATCTCATAGTTGAGGATCACATAGTCGCCGCGGAAGATGTCGCGGGGATCTATAGGCGTTGTTTTAAGAACGACTTCAGTGGGTGAGTTGAGCAGCGTGATTTGGCCCCATACCATCTGCGCCAGTACAGCGGTCTGAAAAAGGACGGCAATGGCGATGCCGATCAGGATGCGTGTCTTGCTCATGAGGTTGCCTCCGCTTGGGCGGCGGTCGCTCGACGGCGCAAGCGCTCCCAGACAAAGCCACCGGCAATGAGCAAGATGCCCCCGATGGCAAAGAAGGCGGCTGTATCGAGCAGAGTGCCGAAAGTCTCGAGATAGAGGTAGAGCGCTTCACCGCCGAAGGCTGCAAAGCCCAGATTGATCAGGAAGCGATTGTGTAGCTTTGTCCCGAGGGTCACGAGCCATACACAGAGTGCCAGGAGAAGGGGGGCGGTGAGGATGAGGGGCACGTCGCCATCACTGGTGGTGAGTGCGCCAGAGAGAAGAATGCCGACAGGGAAGGCCGCGAATGCGATGACGTCCTGTGGTGCGAGTGATTTTGTCCGGGCGAATGCGAGAACAGATGCGCCCAATAGGACGACGACGGAGAGGACGGGTATCAGGTAACCTGCACCCTCTTCGAACCCGTCATCAACGACATGGCCCAGCCAGAACATGACCAGAAGCGTAATCGCTGCATATCCCTGCAGAGCGCGGGTGAAGGGCTGTTGGCGTTCTTCGCCAGCAATCCCGACGAGCCAGATAATTCCGAAGAGGGAAGAAAGGACTGTCAGCAACTCGATAGGCCCCCAGCCAAGATTCTCCGCAAGGTTGGGCGCGTTTCCGAGAAGCCAAACGATGAGACCGATCAGAGCCAAGTGCTTTGCTGGCCCCCAATCCAGACGGAATGCCAATAGGGCAGCAGCTGTCCAGGGTACCAAGTACATTAGATGGATATTTCCTTCGGAGATGACGGCCATGGTCCATCCCATGAGTAGCAGTTGCGTCGCTGCCAATGCAGCACGGGACTGGACCGCCCAGGCCGTGACAAGCCCGCCAAGGGACCAGGCAAGCAGGCCGGCCGGGAAATCCTCAGGCAGGTGATACATCTGTCCGATGAGCATGATGTTGGCACCAAAGAGGGCGACGCCAACCACAAAGGCGGCTTCTGTAAAGGCAACCTGGTTTCGCAAATGAAGAACTGCCGCAGTGCCATAGGCGGACCACATGGCGACCGCAAGCATGCCTAAACGAAGTCCCTTGGACATCTCCGCCCAGTTGGCAGCCACAAAAGCCATTGCCGAAAAACCAATGAGCACAGCGCCCAATACGGTGATCACCACGGGCAGTTTGCTGGGCGCATCTTCCTTGTCGAGAGACGCGAGAATATTGGACGCATTGTCAGCGGACACCCATCCCTTTTCGACCCAGGCTTCTAGGTCGCTCGCGACTCGTTTTGCGTATGATGTGGGCCACATGGTGTTTCTCCGGGAACGGATAATCGTGACGGGTGCGTCAGGTTTTCTTATTATGTCTCAGTTTGGCGGCGACTGGGGCGGAAATGAGGCAGAATGGCTGTCCTGTTTACCTAAATCGTCTACCAACCCTTGCGTGTTTTGTTTTCGTCGATCATGATTTTACTCAACGGCGGCAAGGCGTGGATAAGTTTCTTTTTAATCTCGCTTGTCTGTTTTCAAACCGGGCATCGTTTCTTGTTTAAGGGCAGGGATGCTGACCGATTTGACGGAGGCCTTGTCGTTTTCTGACCCACGACCTGGGAGAAGACGCATGAATGTTGAAGTAATTCTGAAAACCAAAGGTGCCGATGTCACGACGATATCGTCGTCCGACACTCTAGCTAGCGCTGTGACGCTTCTATGTGACAAGAAAATCGGTGCGGTGGTTGTCGTTGATGATGGAAGGGTGCGCGGCATCCTCTCAGAACGCGATATCATCAAGTCGATCAATATTGCGGGTTCGGAGGCCATGGATTTGCCTGTTGCACAGGTAATGACCGCGAACGTGATCACCTGCACACGCAGTGATACGCTTGATCAGCTGATGGATGCGATGACCGGCGGTCGGTTCCGCCATATTCCGGTGATTGAAGACGATAAACTTATCGGAATTGTCTCGATCGGTGACGTGGTGAAACACCGTATTGCCGAAACTGAAATGGAAGCAGAACAGCTCCGGCTTTATATCGCGAGCGGCTGATCCAAATTGGTATCATCAACCTCGTCGTCGTGACCGTTTAGGCGACTGAGTGCGTCCTCAATGAAAGGGAGCGCATGGGCCGCTGCGGCTTCGCCCTGCGCAATGAGCTCTGGCGCTTTGTCAAAGTCGATAAGACTGATGTGCCCGACATGAGGTGCGATGAGAACGTCTGCCGGATCTGTCGCGAGGCGGGAACGTGACAAACGATCCTGCATGATGTTGAGAGATCCCATCATCACATTGACGATACCGGGTGACTCCTTTTTCTTTCCAAAGAACTGCCGGGCGATGGCGCGCTCAGTGCGTCCAGTATCCACCAGCCTTTTGCGCCATCCAGAATCGTGGTCTTCAGAGTAGAGTGTTTCGATCATGTGACCGTCATGATGGTTGCTCTTGCCGACAGCGTCCGTGTTGAGGTTCACCGCTATGACAAGGCGCGCGCCGAGCGCTCGGCAGACAGAAACGGGTATTGGATTGACCAACGCCCCATCGATCAACCAACGTCCTTCGTGACGCACAGGTTCAAAGAGGCCTGGAAGCGCGTAGGAGGCGCTGATTGCGTCAACAAGTGAGCCTTTGCGGATCCAGGCTTCGTGGCCAGTGGCAAGCTCGGTCGCGACAGCCACGAATGTATGGTTCAGGTCTTCGATTTTGGTGTCACCGATGTGATCGGTCATCAGCTTGGTCAGGCGCTTACCGCCAATGAGCCCTGCGCCGCCAAGCCTTAGATCCATGAAGTTGATGAGTTTGCGGCCGTGAAAGGAGAGGGCGAACTCTTCCAGTTCGCTGAGCTTTCCAGCCGCGAAACCGCCGCCAACAAGGGCACCGATGGAGGTGCCGGAGATGATGTCAGGATTGTAACCGGCCTTCATCAGACCTTTAATGACCCCGATATGGGCCCATCCGCGGGCAACGCCCGAACCAAACGCTATACCTATCTTCATCTTCGCCATTCTGGCCCCCATTGTGCCGTTAGTATGACGGCTATGGATTTCTAAATTGCAAAGACTAGGTGGGCTCTGCTGACCTAAAACTGAAGGGGCTGTTTGGAGTTCGTTAAGGTTTGGCTGGCTCAGGTGATGCCTTTTAGGCGGTAGAGAACATGGGGGCTGAGCGGGTTGTTTGCCGGCACAGTGGGGTCCGCAAAATCCTCGGCTGGGTCACGGGTCATGCCAAGCGCTTCCATCTGAGCCCGGGAGGGCAGGTTGGTCGCGGACGTATAGCCAATCACCTCATTAATCCCAAGCGAACGGGCTTGAGCAAACCAGGCGAGGCCGGTTTCGCGGGCATAGCCTTGTCGCCAATAGGCCCTGCCCAATATCCAGCCGATCTCAATTGCGGGATCGCCGGGCACATCGTTCGTCCAGGAAAGCCCGGTGCCGCCGATCAGCGCGCTATCTTCCTTTCTGACGGTGGCGAGAAAGGCGAAGCCATGTTCATTCAGGTGACGCATGCATTCAGCCACGACCTCATCTGATTGGGCGCGGGAGAGAAGGGCGGGATAATAGTAGCGGCGCACCTCCGGGTCAGCGTTGAACTCGGCAAATGTCGCGAGATCGTTCTCGACCCAAGGGCGGATCAGCAGACGGTCAGTTTCTATCTCCATAAACCTGTCTCTACCTTTGGAGAGGTGCGCGTTTAAACTGAACCCGAGAAGCGCTCTAATTCTTTGTTCCTGCGCGTTTTCGAACCCTAAAAGTCTGCAACTTTTATTGAAAACGCTTCGGCTCAGAGTTTTTCCTGGTCCGTGATGAGTTCGGCAGGGCCACCAGATTGGCCGATGGGGCTTACCCGATAGAAGCAGGAGCGGTAGCCCACGTGGCAGCAGCCACCATCGCCTTGTGGTTCGACCTTTAACCACACAGTGTCCTGGTCGCAGTCTGTTCGGATCTCAACGACCTTTTGGATCTGACCACTGGTGGCACCCTTGTGCCAGAGCTCGCTCCGGCTGCGGCTCCAGTACCAGGCTTCGCCGCTTTCAATTGTGCGGGCAAGCGCTTCTTCATTCATCCAGGCGTGCATGAGCAGCTCGCCGGTTTTGGCATCGGTGGTGACAGCCGGAATTAGTCCGCTTGCGTCGAACCTGGGCGCAAACAGAGTGCCGTTCTCGAGCTCGTCTTTGGACGAGGTTTTGGAAAAACTTGGGAGATCACTCACCGGGGCCGCTCCTATTGACCTTTTCTTATCGCGTTTCCGGACGGAAAACCGCCAAGTCTGACTTGGGCACTTTTCCTGGAAACGCTTAGTCTGGAGCGGTATCCCGGTGAAGAAGCGGGGCTGACTTATTTGCCGCATTTCCGAACCGCAGAAGTCTGCAACTTCAGCTGGAAATGCTTAGTAGCCCCGGATCATCGACAGGAAACGCCGTTCCATATTCGGGTCTTCTTTGAAGACACCGGTAAACTGCGTTGTAATCGTTGCAACATCAGGCTTCTTGATGCCGCGGGTTGTCATGCATTGATGCTTTGCTTCGATCAGAATAGCAACGCCTTTTGGCGCGAGCACCCGATTGATCGAATCTGCAACCTGCGCGGTCATTGTTTCCTGGGTCTGGAGCCGCTTGGCGTAAATCTCAATCACACGGGCCAGCTTGGAAATGCCAACAACCTTGGATGTGGGTACATAGGCGATGTGGGCTTTACCCAGGATCGCGACCATGTGGTGCTCGCAATGACTTTCCAGGTCGATGTCGCGCAGCATGACCATATCGTCATAGCCTTCGACCTCCTCGAACGTCTTGCCAAGAACCAGATCTGGGTCCTCTTCATAGCCTGCGAAAAACTCCTCATAGGCCTTTACGACCCGCTTCGGCGTTTCAATCAGGCCTTCCCGGGCCGGATCGTCGCCCGCCCATGAAATGAGGGTCCGGACCGCAGCTTCAGCTTCTTTACGGCTGGGGCGGTTTGGGTTATCGCTTTTTTCGATATTCTCAAGCACGTCGTCGACTACAGAATTCATGTCCATTTGACCAATCTCTTTTGGGGTTTCCCAACCGCACGTGCTTTCGCACGCTGATGAACGGTCGGGTCAAGTCACGGACGGGGCGAAGGCATAACTTCGGATCCAGTCCATTTGCCCATCAAGCACGGGTCTTATGCCATGCTGTTCTTGATGCGACACCTTCTAAAGCATGCATATAGCGTTGCAAAAAAGCCTATCAAGTGGGTGTCTACCATACCTCACGCAAAGCCCCATGGTGAATAGAACTGGAAATTAACGAATGAGATGGTTAGTTTCGGGGCAGGAGACTGATAATGACCTGTCGATGTTGTAGAAAAAACACCACAGAATCACCGGCTTAGGGGATATCGCGCGGTTGCGGGCCCTGGAGCAGGGCCTTTGCCTGACCTGACATGCGACGAGACACCCAGATGACCGAGACATCCTCCCAGAAGCTGACCAAGACACTTACTCTCTACAACACACTGACCCGTCACAAAGACGTGTTTCAGCCGATCGATCCGGATCGGGTCACGATGTATGTCTGTGGGCCGACGGTCTATAACCATGCCCATATCGGAAATGCTCGTCCGGCGGTGATTTTCGACATGCTGGCCAGGGTGCTGCGGCACCTTTATCCGAATGTGGTCTACGCCCGGAACATTACCGACATTGAGGACAAGATCATTGAGATGGCGGCCCAAGAAGGTGTCGAAATATCTGTGATCACAGAGCGTTACGCGGACATTTACAGGGCAGACATGGGCGCATTGGGCGTCAATCTGCCCGATATTGAGCCCAAGGCGACAGAGACCATCCCGGAAATGATTGCCATGATGGAACGGCTGATTGAGGCCGACCATGCCTATGAGGCGGAAGGCCATGTGCTCTTCAATGTGCCGAGCTTTCCGGATTATGGGCAGCTGTCGCGCCGCCCCATGGATGAAATGGTCGCCGGTGCGCGCGTTGAAGTTGCGCCTTACAAGAAGGATCCGGCGGACTTCGTCCTTTGGAAACCAAGCTCTGATGAGCAGCCTGGGTGGGATAGTCCCTGGGGACGGGGACGTCCGGGCTGGCACATTGAGTGCTCCGCCATGATCGAGAAGCATCTCGGCGACACCATCGATATTCATGGGGGCGGTATCGACCTTCAGTTCCCGCATCATGAGAATGAGCTGGCTCAGAGCCGGTGCAGCCATGAGGGTGCGCCGTTTGCGAACTATTGGCTGCATAACGGGTTCCTCAATATGAACTCGGAGAAGATGTCGAAGTCGCTCGGCAATGTGCTCTTGGTGCATGACCTGATTGAGCAGGCACCCGGCGAGGCCATTCGTTTGGCCCTTCTGAACGGTCACTATCGTCAGCCTCTGGACTGGAATGATGATGTGTTGCCTCAGGCCAAGGCGCAGCTGGACCGTCTCTATGGCGCACTTCGTCAGTTGGAAGATGTGGAGACCGCGGACGGCGATCATGTTCCCGACGCTTTTCTCGACGCTCTGTTGGATGATCTCAATACGCCGAAGGCGCTCGCGGAACTGTTTCAGCTCGCGAAACTTGCCAATCAGGCAAGTGATCCGGGAGAGAAAGCCAAACTCAAGGCAGCGCTTCTACAATCCGGTTTCCTGATCGGGCTTTTGCAGCAGGATGCCAATCAATGGTTTGAAGGGGCAGATGGTTCCTCCGACCTTGATGCAGAGGCAATTGAGGCCCAAATAGAGGCGAGGAACGCGGCGCGTGCGGCGAAAGACTTTGCGGAAGCCGACCGGATCAGAGATGCACTCGCGGAAGCGGGTGTGCTGATTGAAGATGGGCCGGAAGGCACGAAATGGAAACTGGCGGGGTAAGCCTGCGTGGAGAAAAGCATTTCCAAGAAAAGTGTGTTTGCGGTTTTCTGTTCGGAAATGCGATAGAGAAAAAGTATGCTGGATGACATCTACAACAAGCGTATTTTGAAGCTCGCCGCGGATATTCCGCGGATCGGGCATTTGGATGCGCCGGATGGCTCGGCGACCGCTGTTTCCAAACTTTGCGGATCAAAAGTCTCTGTTGAGGTGAAGATGGACGGCGATGTCGTTACGGACTTCGCTCATGACGTGAAGGCTTGTGCGCTCGGCCAGGCTTCTTCCTCTATCCTGGCCGCCCACGTGGTGGGGTCCACGGCTGAGGAGCTGCACCAGCTTCGCGATCAAATGGTTGCAATGTTAAAAGCAGGTGGAGAGCCCCCGACTGGCAAATGGGGAGACGCTGAAGTGCTCACCCCAGTGCGAGACTATAAGGCCCGGCACACGTCCACGTTGCTTACGTTCAATGCCACCTGCGACGCGGTGGATGAGGCTATGGCGGCGGTCCAATAGGAGCCTATTTACCTCTCGCTTACCATGCTGCTATAGAGTGGGCCGCAAATCCGAGGATGATATGCTGACAGATACGCAAAACATGCATTGGACGGGTGGCCCTACGGCCGCTGCGATCGTGCGCGTGTTTAAGCTGGGGGTCGCAACCGGCACCACCCTCACTAGCACCGGCTCGGTCTGACACCGAGCCTGGCTCATTGAGCCTGATGGCCCCGAGCGATGCTCGCGCCGGGTCGCAAATCCACCAAAATACGAGATCAGCGAGCTTTCCGGGCTTTTGAGGCATTCAACTGTCGCGCCCATCTGTTGAGCAGCGCTGACTTAAACGATACTTAAAGCCATGCGGTTTTCACGAATCGACCATGACCGGACATAAAGCGTCGCATTTCCGGACGGATAACCGGGTCCACTTATCCTGGAAATGCTTTGGAGAGAATCCTATGCGGCGCAGTCCGCTTGCCATTGTGATGTTGGGACTGGTCCAGTTTTATCGACTGGTCCTGTCGCCGCTTCTTGGGCCCCGATGTCGGCATATGCCGAGTTGTTCGGAATATGCCCTGGATGCGGTCCGTCAACATGGCGGTTGGCGCGGGGGATGGCTGGCCTTGTCGAGAATCTCGCGCTGCCATCCCTGGGGGTCTCATGGGTTTGATCCGGTTCCGGTAGAGCTCGCTGACCAACCCTTCTATGCGCCGTGGCGCTATGGGCATTGGTCGCGTGAACTTCGTGACTTGCCGCCTGAAAAGAACGACCTGCCGCCTACGAACAAGTAGGGCAGTTGAAAGGAAAAAGTGATGATTAAGCTGACGATGCCAGATGGCTCCATTAGGGAAGAAGCACAGCCGCTTGACGGGCTGGCGCTCGCCAAGAGCATCTCCAATTCGCTCGCCAAGAAGGCGATCGCACTGAAGACTGATGGTGAGGTCGTTGATCTTGCCACGGTGCTGGACAGGGACGTCGCGGTTGAAATCGTGACGGCAAACACGCCGGACGGTCTCGAATTGTTGCGGCATGATGCAGCTCACGTGATGGCTGAAGCGGTGCAGGAGTTGTTTCCCGGCACGCAGGTCACGATCGGCCCGGTAATCGAGAATGGTTTCTTCTACGATTTTGCGCGCGCGGAACCTTTCCATCTGGAAGATCTGGAAAAGATCGAGGCCAAGATGAAAGAGATCGTTGATCGGAACGAACCGATCACGCGGGAAGTCTGGGATCGGGATGAGGCGATCGCCTATTTCAAAAAAATCGGTGAAGAGTACAAAGCTGAGATCATCTCCAGCATTCCGGCTGGCGAGGATGTCAGTGTTTATCGTCAGGGCGAATGGCTCGACCTTTGTCGAGGACCGCATTTGCCGTCGACAGGCAAGCTCGGAAAATCCTTCAAGCTGACCAAACTCGCGGGCGCTTACTGGCGGGGCGACAGCAATAATGAAGTGTTGCAGCGCATTTACGGTACATGCTGGTCGAGTGACAAAGAGCTCAAAGCCTATCTGCATATGATCGAAGAAGCGGAGAAGCGTGACCACCGCAAGATCGGTCGGGAGATGGATCTCTACCATTTCCAGGAAGAGGCTCAAGGATCGGTGTTCTGGCACCCAAAGGGTTTCGTGATCTACAATCAGCTGGAAGCCTATATCCGCCGCAAGATCAGCAAGGCTGGATACGAAGAAGTGAAGACGCCGCAACTGATGGCGGCGAAGTTCTGGGAGCAGTCCGGCCACTGGGGCAAATATCGCGAGAACATGTTCGTGGTGCCCGATGAGGTGCCAAATACGGAGGATGAAGGCGAGATTTTCTCTGGTGAGGCAGACCTCATGGCAATCAAACCCATGAACTGCCCCGCGCACGTCCAGATTTTCAATCAGGGCATTAAATCCTATCGCGATCTGCCGATGCGGATGGCGGAGTTTGGCTGTTGTCATCGGAATGAAGCTCACGGCGCTCTGCATGGGCTGATGCGCGTGCGGCAGATGACGCAGGATGATGCGCATATCTTTTGTACCGAAGAACAGATCCAGTCGGAGACAGAGCATTTCGTCAATCTGCTCTATGCGGTCTATGAGGATATGGGCTTTGACGATGTGGTGATCCGTCTTGCCACGCGACCTGAAAAATTCGGTGGCACGGTTGAGCGGTGGGATGCAGCGGAGAAAGCTCTTGGTGCAGCTCTGCAGGCGACTGGCTATGACTATGTCATCGCGGAAGGTGAAGGCGCCTTCTACGCGCCGAAGCTTGAGTTCCATCTGAAAGATGCAATTGGGCGATCCTGGCAGGTTGGTACGTTGCAGCTCGACTATGTTCTGCCCGAACGCCTCAATGCGACCTATGTGGCAGAAGACGGATCGCGGAAGCACGCGGTGATGCTGCACCGGGCGATCCTTGGCACGCTGGAACGTTTTATCGGCATTATGATTGAAAGCTGTGCAGGAAAACTGCCTTTGTGGTTGGCGCCCGTTCAGGCCGTTGTTGCAACGATTACGTCTGAAGCGGACGCGTACGGTCTCGCTGTCGTTGAAAAACTCAAAGCGGCTGGCCTTCGTGTTGAGAGCGATACGCGGAATGAGAAGATCAATTACAAAGTCCGTGAACACTCTGTGGGCAAAGTGCCTGTGATCATGGTGGTGGGCATGAAGGAGGCGGAAGAAGGGAAAGTTTCCATCCGTCGCCTTGGCTCCAAGGACCAGACTGTGGTTGATGTGGATGAGGCGATTGCTGCACTTGTGGCGGAAGCGACGCCGCCTGATCTGGTTGAAGCTACCTAGCTCTTAGAAGTCATACCAGAGAGAGAGTTTGAGCCCGGTTTCCTTTAGGACATTTCTGCCAATGAAGGTCCTGAAGGCACCGGCCTCAATGGCAAAACCGGGTTCAAATCGATGGACGAGACCGAACTCTGCCTTGCTAGACCAATAGTGCCCTTGCGGGGACGGCGTCCGACCGATCGAGTATTCGGTGTTTGATTTCAATAGGGTCATCCAATCCGGCCCCCAATTGAGACCAAGTGTTGCATCTGCGCTTGCGACTGCCGGGCGGACACCCGGTCGGTGCCTGTAAGCGAACCGTTGGGCGCTAAAGCCGAATAGTCCCATGAACATGATGGGAGCTCCGGTGCTCACGGCAACCTCGTAATCCAAGTCGCCCGATTGAGACGCGGCAGGGTCATCTCCGCCGGATGACGTGTTGAGTGTTGCAAGTGCATCGACAGAATAGAGCGTTTCATCCCAGGTGAAGAGATAGGCTCTCGCCCCAAATTCCACGCGACGAAACCCGGTGTCTGTAAACTGGCGGTTGAATGCCTCTGTCTTATCTGTTGAGCGGGCGACTTCACCGACAAGTGTTACCCGTTCGGTTAGTCCATGCTCGGCATAGACCTGGATTTCGATCTTTTTGAAGCGCCCGCGGGACACCGCATTTCCCGTCTGATCAAAGGTCCGGTGGGCTAGGGCATGGGTCGCTGAGACGATGACCTGAGTTTCACCTTCTGGCTGCGGCCAGGCACCTGCTAAGACTGACTCCGCAGCGAGGATGACACCCAAACAAGCGCCGATACACCCATAGAACAACTTCTGCGCGAATTCCCCCATAGGGAAATTGAAGTTTTATTATGTGGAGATGTCCAACAAAATATTTGCGAACCATTTGCAATTTCTGCCGGGTGCCTTATGTCATGGGTGAGGCTTGGCTAGTTGAAGGAACGACTATGAATGAGATGATCGACCTGTTGCTTTCCCGACGTTCAGTTGTCGCGGGCAGTATGACGCAACAGGGCCCAAGTGCCGACCAGCTAGACACCATTCTTGCGGCGGGGCACAGGGTACCAGATCATGGGAAACTCGGACCGTGGCGGTTCATTGTGTTTGAAGGCAACGCGCGGGCTGAATTTGGGGCGGTGTTGGAGGATGCCTTTGCGAAGGCCAACCCGGATTGTGATGCAGAGCGGGCCAGCCTCGAGACACTCCGTTTTGTGCGGGCTCCTACGGTGGTTGCCGTTGTTTCCTGTGTCACTGAGAACATCAAGATCCCGGTCTGGGAGCAACAACTGGCTGCAGGGGCGGTTTGTCAAAATATGTTGGTCGCCGCCACGGCTCTGGGTTATGCCGCGCAATGGCTTACCGAGTGGTATGCGTTTGATGAGACTGTCGTGAGCGCTCTGAGGCTTGGCGAGGGCGAACGTGTGGCAGGCTTTATCTATCTCGGTGGCAAAGAGGCGCAACCGACAGAGCGGGTGCGTCCCGATCTTGCCGACCGCATCACCCGCTGGTCGGGATTATGATGGCTGTTTGCGTGCCGGCGCGCCTCTGACTTCGCCGTCTTCGCGCATGATCGTCGCGCGCGCCTGACGCACACCAACATCCATTTTGCTGTCGGGCATCTCACCAATATTGGTTTTGATCCGGCTGTTCCTTTGGGCGGTTCCGACCGCAAGAGGCACAACTACCGTCAGGGCAAGGATCACAAACAGGACACCTGCGAGCGTACTCTGCTGGTAAATCATGTATGCCGTATACAGACTGGCTGCCAGGATTAGGGCTGCGATGATTTTTTTGACTATCGACATAAAGGTCTTCCTTGCACTGGTGCATGGGGTGCCGCTCGATAAGCGTAGCAGTGCCGCCGAATAAGGCCAGCATTTTCATCATCAAGGTTTTATGGCAGCGGCCCGCGCAATAACGCTTTCAGCTTGACGCAGGTGAGGGCGGTCCAGCATTTTTCCGTCGAGGCTCACGACGCCCGGATTGCCCGCATCTTCGAAGACTTTTACCACTGCGCGGGCTTCGGCAATGTCTTCTTCAGTGGGTGTGAAGACAGTGTTGATAACGGGCACCTGCGCTGGGTGGATCGCAACTTTCCCTGTGAAGCCGTCCCGAATAGCGGCGCGTGCTTCTGCTTCCAGGGCCGCTTCATCGCGAAAATCTTTGCAAATTCCGTCGATTGGCATGACGTCGGCGGCAACGGCACCCAATAAGCAGAGTGTACGCGCCAGTTGGTATGGGCCGGTATAGTTTCCTGAGTCGTCCCGGTTGGAGCGGGCGCCCAGGTCAGCGGAGAGGTCTTCAGCCCCCCAGGTCATGGCAAAGAAACGTTCGCTCGCATTTCCATACGTTCCTAAGTTGAACATGGACGCTGCAGTTTCCGTTGCGACATTCATAAGCTTGATCGCGCCTTGTTGCAGGCCGTGCTGCTTTTCGAGGTCGGTCAGATGTTTGCAGACGGTCGCAATGCACTCACCGGAAATGGTTTTGGGTACCATGATGGCGTTGGGCTTTGCGGGCACCACGGTTGCGAGATCTTGCTGCCAGAATTCGCTGTCTAGCGCGTTCATGCGCACTAGGACGGATTGCCCATCGTCGGGCTTGCGGGAGTGCAGATAGTCAATCGCGCCCTGGCGGGCGGCGGGTTTGTTGTCGAGGGCAACCGCATCTTCAAGGTCGAGAATGAGCGCGTCGGCTCCGGAGCCTGCGCCTTTGGCAAGTTTGCGGTCGCTGTCTGCTGGAACGAAAAGGAATGAGCGCATGAGTTAACCGTCCGTCTTCGCAATCATGAAGGCCTGCCTTGTGCATTGGGCAACAAGTTCATCGCGTTGGTTGTAGCCGCGATGCTCGAAGGTCACGATGCCTGCTTTCGGACGTGATTTAGATCGGCGTTTGGAGATGATGCTGGTCTCAACCCGCATGGTGTCGCCATGGAACACGGGCTTGGGAAAGGATACGTCGGTCATGCCGAGATTTGCGATCGTGGTGCCATGGGTTGTTTCATGCACGGAGATGCCGATCACAAGCCCTAGCGTGAACAGGCTGTTGACCAGGGGCTTGCCAAATTCGGTCTCTGTCTCTGCGTAGTGATGGTCGAGATGGAGCGCAGCCGGGTTCATGGTCATGGCGGAGAAGAGGGTGTTGTCTGTTTCCGTGATGGTGCGGTGGATCGCGTGTTTAAGGACGAGACCTTCCTCGCATTCTTCGAAATAGAGCCCTGGCATGAGGTTTCCCTGTGTTTTTTGTTTGTTTTCCGGACGGCCTGTCACCGTCTTCCGTCTTTGGGTAAGTTATACCTCAAACACACCAGAGCCGTTCGAATTTTGATTTATACAAACTGGGCTCTGGCTTCTTTTTTTGTCGCGTTTTCGGACGGAAAACCGTTCACACTTTTCCTGAAAACGCTTTGGGGAGACAGATTGTGGATTTTGAGTTTTCCGCCGACCAGCAGGCCATCCGGGATGCCATTGCAAAGATCTGCTCTAAGTATGGCGACGACTATTGGCTGGCCCGTGATACAGACGGTGTCTTTCCGGAAGATTTTGTCAAAGATATCGCCGCGGGCGGGTGGCTCGGTATTGCTATGCCAGAGGCGCATGGCGGAGCTGGATTGGGCGTTACGGAAGCAGCGATTGTCGCCCAGACGATTGCGCAATCTGGGGCGTGTCTTTCAGGTGCCTCGTCGATCCATATCAATCTCTTTGGACCCATGCCAATTGTTGTCTTCGGTACGGATGAGCAGAAGGCGAAAAACCTGCCGCCGCTGATTGCAGGAACCGATCGCTGCTGCTTTGGAGTGACCGAGCCAGATGCTGGTCTCAATACCATGGCCATCACCACCAAGGCGGAGCGGGATGGCGATCACTACATCGTTCATGGTCGGAAGATGTGGACGTCAACGGCGCAGACGGCAAACAAGATCCTCCTGCTCGCGCGGACAACACCAAAAGAGGATTGTAAAAAGGCAACTGAAGGCTTGAGCCTTTTCTACACAGACCTTGATCGTGGCGGCGCGACGGAGGTCCATGAGATTAGTAAGATGGGCCGTAAGGCGGTCGATTCAAACGCGGTGTTTTTCGACGGCTTACGTGTGCCCAAGGAAGACCTCATTGGGGAAGAAGGCAAAGGTTTTCGCTATCTGCTTCATGGGCTCAATCCGGAACGGGTTTTGATTGCGGCTGAAGCCATTGGTATTGGGCGTATCGCCCTTGAGAAAGCCACGACCTACGCCCGTGAGCGCGAAGTGTTTGGCCGGCCTATCGGACAGAACCAGGCAATCCAGCATCCACTTGCAAAATCCTGGGCGGAACTGGAAGCGGCCAATCTCATGGTCTTCAAAGCAGCAGCGCTTTACGACGCCGATGCTGCTTGCGGGGCAGAGGCCAACGCAGCGAAATATCTTGCCGCTGAGGCGGCGTTCCGCGCCTGTGAAACATCAGTCATGACCCATGGCGGCATGGGCTATGCGAAGGAGTTTCATGTTGAGCGTTACTTGCGCGAAGTGATGATCGCTAGAATTGCCCCAGTAAGTCGTGAACTAGTCTTAAGTTTTATTGCTGAGAGAGTCTTAGAATTACCAAAATCTTACTGATTGAATACTTCCGGTGAACTGTATATTTTCCTCAGCAGATTCGATGCTGAGGTGACGCTCAGCCTGTAGGTCGTTTAGCTGGGTGTGTTTATGACGTTGCCTAAGAGAGATCGACATTGGAACGGCTGGGTCGTCTTGTTGCTGGCAATAGGCGCTGGTCTCGGACTGATCAACTCTGTTCTGCAGCTCAGCCGTTACGGTAGCGATGTGGCGTCGCGCTTTGGGTCGGCTGACTGGACCATGATCGTCATTTGGGGGGCTCTTCTGGTTGTTTGGGCCCTGGTCCTTGGTGGGATCTCGGGAGTTGCCTTGGGGCGCCGGTGGTATGGTTTTTCCAATCCTGTTGTTGATGGTGTTTCGCAGAGATCGATGGCATCTTCAGACTGATATGTCTGAAAAATTCTTCCTACACCCAAGGCTCGCAGCCGATACCTTCATTGTTGATGATTGGATGCTTTGCCGTGTCCTCCTGATGAACGATGCCCGGTTCCCATGGCTTATTCTTGTGCCTCGTCAGGATGGTCTTCGCGACTTTGACGAGATTGCAGAGCGTGACAAACACACCTTTCTCACAGAGATTGATCGGGCGAGCAGAGCCCTACGGTCCGTGACATCTGCCGAGAAAATGAATGTGGCAGCGCTTGGCAATATGGTGCCGCAGCTGCATGTCCATGTGGTTGCCCGTTTTGCGACCGATGCGGCCTGGCCCGCACCGGTCTGGGGTGTAGGGGAAGCAATCCCCTACAGCACACTTCAGGTCGACGCACTGATTGTCGCGCTGCGAGAGGCTGCTAAGCAGTAACCAGCTGCTTGGCGACTAGTGGACGGTCTGATTTCACAAACAGCATCAGGATGGCACCGAGCCCGATGATCACAGGTGCCACCATCATGCCGCTGCGTTCGCTTTCTGTGAGAAAGGTGACAAGTGCGACAAGGGCCGGTCCTGTGAAAGCAACGGCATTGCCGGCAAGCGCCATGATGCCAAACCATTTGCCTGCCTGACCTTCTGGCGCGATCCGCGCCATCATGGTTCTGCCGGAGCCACCAGCAGGGCCAATCCCCATACCAAGAAGCAGCGCAACTCCGATGAAGGCCTGTTCGGCAGGTGTCGATAGGAATCCCTCTGAAACGGCTGCCGGAGCAGGAAAGCTGAGTAGGGCTATCATTCCAATGACGAGGATGAGAAGGGCAAGCAGGATTGTGTTTTTGGCCCCAATGCGGTCATCAATCTGACCGCCAATGGTTGCGCCAACAGCCGCGGCACCCAGAATGCATATGCCGAACACTGCGAGTTCCAATGTGTCCCAACCGAACAATCCGGCGGCATAGATGGAGCCGAAGGTGAGGGCGACGCCGATCCCGTCCTGGTAAATCACACGAGCGATCACAAACCGAGCGATGGCGGGTTCAGCGCGCATTGCTAGATAGGCATCTTTGATGACGCCGCGCACAATGCGTCCAACGGGCAGGCAGACCCGACGCACGGGCGTTGGAGGTGTGAAGGCGAGCAGCGGCAGCAGGAAGAAGAGCAGGGCCGCAGCAACAATGGGGCCCGCAATGCGGCTGTGTTCGTGTGCGTCCCGATCCAGACCGAAGAGTGGCGTGTCGCCGAGCATAAAGGCGGCGATGTATCCGCCAAGCAGGATGAGACCCCAGGCGATGCCAAACCCGATTGCATTTCCGCTCAGGCGACCCATGGTGGCCGGTGTGCCCAGATTGGGAAGCAGGGAACTATAGGTCACGCCTGCCAGCTCAACGCCAATCATGAGGAGAATGGCGACAAAGCTGAGTGTCACAAGCCCTTCGAGGGGGATGCCGGGAACTGCAAACCAGAGTGTGGCACTGGCAGCGGCACCCAGAATGACAAATCCCGTTAGAAACCGCTTCTGGCCCCCCACCGTGTCGGAGATTGTCCCGATGATCGGCCCAAGCAACGCGACGGAGATGCCGCCGATGGCTGTCACCACCCCCCAGATGCTTTGAGCGTCTGAGCCACCACCGAGCACGGTTTGGACCATGTAAGGCGCAAAAATGAAATAGAGCAACAGCACGTTGACGCTCTCAATGCCCGGCGCAAAGGCGACCCAGGAGGCGCGGGCGAGGGGGTATTTACGTCGATCAATTGTCATGGTTGGTTCTTCCTCTCAATGGAAGGTTCACATGGTCTCTTTGAGCCTGCGGGGGCTCGCCTAATGCTCAACCTGTCGGTCGATTTCCGGAAAAAGCCAGTGTTTCGGGAATTCGGCGAGGTTTTTGGGTTCTCTCGATGGGGCCGAAGGATTGATTTACCTGGATGATCGCGAGATCGTTGGCGCAAAGGTGGTGGTTCATGGATTTTCTGGCAATTGATGCAGTGTTTCGCTATGGCGCGGTTACCGGTCTTGTGCTGTTTGCTGTGCTGCTCCTTCGGGACCACCGGGCCTCCTGGCCAGGGCGGCTCGGCATTGCAACTGCATTCTGTACTGCCGCCTATCTTGTCTGCTCTGTCTCCGACAATGATTGGGTGGAACTGATCCTTAGACCGGCATGTATTGCGAATGGCGTGCTGGTCTGGCTGTTTGGCTTGTCGCTTTTTGAAGACCGGTTTCGGCCGCAACGCTGGCACTGGGGTCTGCTGATCTTCGTCCTGATCCGGGGCTATTGGGACATTGTGATGAGCTCTCTCGGCGGTCCTTTGCTGCCTTGGTTCTTAAACAGCACCCACCAAATTGTGGTGATCGGTGCGGGACTGCATCTGGGGTGGATTGCGTGGCGCGGCAGAGCAGACGATCTGATCGAAAGTCGACGTCGTTTTCGGCTGCTGTTCATTGCCTTTCTGGCCGTCATGATGCTGGTGGTCGCGGCCTATGAACTCAGAATTGGCGAGGCTCGGCCGCTTCAGGAACTTCAGTTGCTTCAGGCCTTTGCCATCTGGTTTGTTGTCGTTGCCCTTCTTGTTCGTGCGGGGCGTCTCTCTGCAGATGCGATGTTTTTCCCGGTCCGAAGGACTGACACGAGTCCTGAAAAAGGCGAGACGCCACCAAGTGCAGCCGCTCAAATTGTTCGCCGGGACGTGGCTGCGCTGGAGGCATGGATTTCCAAACGGGAGGGGCTGTTCGTACCATCTTTGACGATAGGTGGTCTGGCGAACGAGGTGAAGATCCCGGAACACCGGCTGCGACGGCTGATTAATCAGGAGCTCGACTTCCGGAATTTTAATGATTTCCTCAATCAATACCGGATAGAGGAGGCCAAAGAGCGTCTTCGGGATCCGGAATTGGCGCGGCTTCCTATTCTCACCATTGCCATGGATCTGGGGTATGGCTCGATCGGGCCGTTCAACCGAGCCTTCAAAGAGCGGGAGGGCATGACACCCAGCACCTACAGGCTCGGATCGGGTGAATTGGAGGCGCCAGAGCCCGCCTGATTATGGTTAATAAAAACTTCAGGTCTCCGCGCTAGCGTTTCTGAGCTAGGGGAGCGCTTTCTGTGCTCTCACATTTCGGGGGCTCTGTTATGCGGACTTGCCTTATTGCTGATTCCTCTCATCTCGCGCGCCGGGTTGCGGCGCGCGTTTGCGGACGGTTGGGCTTTCGGAGCATGGAAGTTTCCTCTGGTGATGGGCTCAAAAAGGCATTTCGGCGCTTTCAGCCTGATCTCACGATCATAGACCAGTCTGTCTGCGGTGAAGATGTGGGCGCCCTGATTGTGTCTCTGCGCTATGGCCTTGGGGGGCTTCGGGATCTGAATGGCCGCGACGGGATTATATTGCTGACGGGCCACGAGCTTACCCCAGACATGATCGATGACGCGCGCATTGCAGGGGCCGATGATTACATTCGCAAGCCCATTGATGATGCGACACTTGCGCGCAAAATCCGGATGCCTCATCCCTCCGACAGGATCGCTGTCGGGCAGTCTGATATGGCTTCGCGACGCAACATTGTTGAGAGCCAGGCGACACGAGGCGGCAATATTATCCGTCTGTCGGATTGGCGCTAACGTTTCGCGCTAAGTCCTTGAAACAGAGTCTGATTTTGGAATCATCCACAGGTCGATGTGCTGTTCTCTTTTTGAGTCCGGTTCCACGACCAACGCTCTGATTTTTCTCACCGTTTAGCCTTCGTGTTGCTTCGACCAGGCGATCACACGCTCCCGACTGACCAGATAGGGTTTGAGCCCTGCCAGGCCAATCAATCCACCTGCGAGCAAAATGATGGCAGGCGGATAGGCGAGCGAATAGCGGATCATCATTTCGTCCTGATAAACGAAATCCGTCATGGCGGCGATGACGGATGGCCCTAGTCCGAGGCCGATCAGTGTGATCACAAAAATCATGAAGGCAGAGGCAAAGCCGCGCATCTGGTTGGGCATGAGTTCCTGAATGGCGGCGGCGCCAGGAGAGATTGCAAAGGTGGAGAAGAATGTCGCGAAGCAGAGAAGCACAAAGACCAGCGGGATGCTCTCCACGAGCGGGTAGGCAAGGGCGAATGGTGCTGCGGCAAGGCAGCCAACGCCCATGACCAGCAGACGCCCATTCGGTCGGCCAGACGCAGTTACCTTGTCACCCATCCAACCGCCAGCAACGACGCCTGCTGTTCCAAAGACCATGACCACAATGCCGTAATAGGTGCCTGCATCGACGATCGCCCATCCATGGGTCCGGACCAGGAAGGTTGGGATCCAGGCGGCGACGCCATAGGCCATCATTGCGCCTAGCGCATAGCAAAGGTGATGGGAGACGAGGGTGGCCCGGTTCTGCCACATGAAGCCCACCACTTCGCCCAGCGGCAGCGGGGCATGGGTTTCTTCCCCGTCGTCATTGGTTTCGGTACGCATATGACCGCGACGCTCGGGTTCCTTGATGGTCCACATCCAAAGGGCGACCAGAATGCCTGGAAGGCCAACCGCTAGGAAGACAACTTGCCAGGGGTATATGTCGCCAATGAGCGGCAATGTCGTTGCGCCTGTCGTATTTACGATGGCGATCACCTGAGCCCCAATGACCAGGGCGAGGCCTGCACCGATATAGACGCCCATGCCATAGACGCCCAAGGCGAAGCCCATGCGTTCCGGCTTGAAATAATCCGCCAGCATGGAATAAGCCGCCGGCGACAAGGCTGCTTCACCCACACCGACACCCATACGGAAGAGGAAGAGCTGCCAATAGGAGCGGGCGGTGCCGCAAAGGGCTGTCATCACGCTCCAAACAAGGATACCGGCGGAGATGATGGTTACGCGTTTTTTGCTGTCGACCATGCGTCCAATAGGCAGGCCCAGCACGGCGTAGAAGATGGCAAAAGCAAAGCCCTGGAGCAGGCTCATTTCGAAGTCGGAGATGCTCAGGTCGCGCTTCATGGGGCCGACCAGCAGGCTCAAAATCTGACGATCAATGAAGGAGAAGGTGTAGGCGACGACCAGAACGGCGACTACATACCAGGCATAAATTGGATTTGGATAGGGCTTTTCGCCCGGAATTGACCTACCTGGATGGTGCAGCGTTTCAGACACTTCCGCTGCGACTTCGGTCTCCGACATTCTTTTCTCCTCCTGATTTCCCCGAATCTGAGCTTAGCGACTTATGGAAAAAGGGCTAGGAAAAGTGCGGTTTCTTGTTGATCAGGGATCTGAGCGTGTCTGGCACGGGCCTTGCGAAGTTGATGTCGGGAAAAGGTGAGACATGACTTCGATTTACACGCAGATAGCGGCAACACCGCGAGAAGTAACCGGCGCGATTGCACAGGCCAGTGATGCAACAGGGGTTGATTTTGACTATCTGATGCAGACGGCGATGCGCGAGTCGAGCCTGGAAAGCACTGCAAAAGCAAGGACTTCCAGCGCGGCGGGGCTTTTTCAGTTCATCGATCAGACGTGGCTGAGTACAGTCAAACAGAACGGTGCCGAACACGGACTGGGCGACTATGCAGATGCCATTGAAGTCGATGGTCGCGGTCGGCATTTTGTAGCCGATCCAGCCATGAAGCAGGAAATTCTTGCCGAGCGCTACAATCCGACCAGTGCTGCGCTCATGGCAGGCGCCCTGACCCGTGGTGCCGAGAACCGCATGGAGCGCGAGCTTGACCGGGAAGTGAGTGACGGTGAACTCTATATGTCGCATTTTCTGGGGACGGGTGGCGCCATCGATTTTATTCAAGCGACTGAGGTAGCACCTGGGCGCGCAGCAGCGGATCTCTTTCCGCGGGCGGCGAGCGCCAATAAGTCCATTTTCTTTGATGGGGAGGGCCGCGCGAAATCCATGCGCGAGGTCTATCGCAACCTCATCTCCCGCCATGATGGTGGTACCCACGATCCAGCACCGGCGTTGCCGGGAGACTCCATTCCAGCACCTGCACGCCGAAGCCCGGGTGGCCCAGCAGTGCCGCCGCTCCAAGTGGCCACAGGCTATTCGCGGCCGACTATGGAACTCAACCCGATGGTCGTGAATATTCTGGCGTCACTGGAAACGCCTGAACGTGTTGATGCAGAAACCTCTCGTCGCAAAGAACAAGCCTATGACGAGCTAAGGCTCAGCGCGTCTGCGTCTTAAGCATCTTTGTCTTAAGCGTCTGGGACCGTGCCGCTCGCTTTGAGGGCAGTCCATTCTTCTTCCGTTACACCAGCAGCCTTTAATACTTCCTCTGTGTGTTCACCGAGGCCGGGGGCCGGCGCCTTCATGCCATCTTCCACATCCGAAAAGCGAATAGGGCCTGCCGGTGATTTAAAGGCTGGTTTGCCGTCGGGACCGGCAATGTCGACAAAGCCACCCGCGGCGTGCGCCTGCTCATCCTCAATAACATCTTTAGGGTGCTGCATAGGGGACCAGATCTGGTCTTCTGCATCCAGGCGCTCGCGCCAATATTCCAGGTCGTGTTCACGGAAGGTTGCATCCATGATGTCGACTAGGGCTGCTGCGTGAACGCGCCGGGCTTTTGGTGTCGCAAACCGCTCATCCTCAATCAGGTCGGGATGTCCCAGGGCACGGCAGACGCCCGCCCAGTCTTTCTGACCTTGCCGGGGGACGAGTGCGATCCAGTAATCGTCCTTTGTCAGGAAGAAGTTTGATGTTGGGCTAATGGCTTCATGTCTTGATTTGGACGAAGCAAGCTTGCCGAACATAAGCTGGATCGACATGTCGGACCCGCCTGTATAGATGCCTGTGCGCAGCAGGGAGGATTCGACAAGTTTGCCTTCGCCGGTTTTTCCGCGTTCGATGATGGCTGCCAGAATGCCTGCGACTGTCGCCATTGCTGTGGTGTGGTCGCCATTTGCCATGCGGAGGGGGGCAGGTTCCTGTCCTTTTGGTGTTGCCATGCGGCCAATGCCGGAGCGGGCATAAAAGGCCGCAACGTCAAAGCCCGGCTTGTCGCGATCAGGACCTGTCAGGCCGTAGCCGGTGACGCTTGCATAGATGAGCTTTGGATTGATGGCTTTGAGGCTTTCATAGTCGAGGCCGGAGCGCTCCAGCCCACCTGGACGGACATTGGTCAGGAACACGTCAGCGTCCGCCACCAGTTTCTTTAGCGCTGCGACGCCTTCAGGTTTGCTGGTGTCGAGTGCGACGCCTTTTTTGCCCCGATTGTCGATGGTGAAGACAGGGTTCCCCTGCAGACCCTCAGACCCGATGTTTGAGAGAAACTGGCGCATTGGACAGCCGTAGAGCGGCTCGACCTTGACCACGTCGGCGCCCCAGTCCGCCATAATGCCGCCCGCGCCCGGTGCTGCGATGTAAGTTGCCATTTCAATCACGCGAATGCCGTCGAGCATAAGACCCCCCGAATCCCGGTCCTCACGGGGCCGGGTGTGTTGTTTCTAGTTGCGGCGGATCATCCACACTTCCGCCATGGTGTCAAAATGGCCGGTTTTCGGCGATTTTGCTTCTCGTGTTACGTTGCAGCATGGCTGATTTGACCGACAAGGAACTCGCTGACTTTGCGGCGCGCTTGCACTCCCTGAAGGCTGACTTGCAGGAGGTGCAGGCCTCTTCGAAAGATGCGAGTGCGGTGGTTCAGCTTGATCAACAAAGTGTGGGGCGCTTGAGTCGGATGGATGCGCTACAAGCACAGGCGATGGCTCAAGAGACTGAGCGGCGCCGAGCGCTTGATCTGCGCAAAATTGACGCGGCGCTCTCCCGTATCGACGATGGCGAATTCGGGTATTGTGCTGTCTGCGGTGACGCTATTGAGCGGGGCCGGTTGGATTTGGATCCCGCTGCGGCGACTTGCGTCGCGCATGCGAAGTAAGAGAGAAGAGGGTTCAGGCGTGAGTGTGACGGACCAGAGTGCGGTGAAGAGCGGGTATGCAGATAGTGGCCGGGCTCGCTTCTTGGCCTCTTTCATTGTGTGGCCAGGCTTGTTGGCTGCCGGTGTGATCCTGACCGGGTGGGGGATGACGACGGACTCGCCCATTCTCGTTTTCAATATTGTCTATCTGAGTTTCGCGCTCACCGTTGGTATTCTGGAACGGGTGATGCCTCATGAGCGGGCCTGGTTGAAGGATGACAAGCAAACCTTCGCCAATCTTGCACATACACTGCTGAATAAAGGTCTGGTGCAGGTACTGGTCATTGTTACCGCCACTGTGGGGATTGCGGGCGCTGTGCAGCCACCAGCTGGTTCTACAGACGGGCTGTGGCCGGGCGCCTGGCCGATGTTTGCGCAGGTTGTCCTTGGGTTGGTGATCGCAGAGTTCGGCCTCTATTGGGCCCATCGCCTGGCTCACGAGATTCCCTATATCTGGCGCTTTCACGCAGTCCATCATTCCGTGACACGTTTGTGGGTGATCAATACAGGCCGCTTCCATTTTGTGGATTCTTTCTTCAGCATCATTTTGAGCCAGCCTTTGCTCTTCCTGATGGGCGCGCCGATGGAAGTATTCCTGTGGGTGAGTGCCTTCACTGCTTTTGTCGGCATTCTGACCCATTGCAATATTGAAACCCGTACAGGGCCGCTCAACTACGTCTTCAACACGCCAGGCCTTCATCGGTGGCACCACTCACTGGACCTCAACGAAGGCAACAAGAATTACGGCGAGAACCTAATGCTTTGGGACATTCTGTTTCGCACCTATTTCGATGCTGACCGTCGGCCGCCGACCAAGATCGGGATCCATGGACCTATGCCTGCCGGCTTCACGGAGCAATTGGTCCATCCGTTCCGCACACCACCCTCTGACTGACCCTCTCTGAGACCACCCGATAGGTAAACTTTTACGTTTTCCAAGTGGGTCGAAGGCTGATCTGAAGACCTGCGAAAGAGGGGACGCCGTCCTAAAAGGGGTGCGAACGGCGTTTTTTGTGGTTTCCACTTTCTTGCGCTTGAGCGCCGTTTATACACACAACCTGAAGTCTTCGTTAACCCGCACTCGCTACACTTGTCGAAATGACCCAAACCTCCTGCGCTTGCAGGGGAGGGAGTAGGAGCGAGACACCCATGACCGATACCCCAGTTTTGAGTGCTTTCGATGTCGCCGCATTGGCCCGCGATCCGTCGCCTGAGGCCAGAGTAGAAGTTGGCACAAAAGTCGCTAAGCGTTTTGACAACGCATTGATTACGCACCGTGAGCGAGAATTGGCCCACGAAATTCTAGCGCTCCTTGTTCAAGACACAGCGCAAATGGTACGCGAGAACCTCGCGAAGTCCTTGTGCTCCATGCCGGGTGCTCCAAAAGACATTCTTGAGTCATTGGCTGCCGACATAGATGAAGTTGCGCGCCCGGTTCTTGAAATTTCGCCAGTCTTCAGTGACGAGGCGCTGATTTCCATTGTGAATAGTGGGTCGCGGGCGAAGCAGATCTCGATTGCAAGCCGCCCAACTGTCTCACCAGAAGTGTCAGATGCCTTGGTTTCAACCGACAATCGTGACGTCGTTCTGTGTCTTGCAGGAAACGAAGGCGCTAGTTTCTGGGAGGGCACGCTTGCTGCTGTTGCAAATCGATTTGGCGGTGATGAAGCCATTGCCAAGAAACTCGTGAAGCGGGCTGACCTGCCTGTGACCGTTGTCGAACATTTGGTCACTGCGGTTTCTGACGAATTGCGGGGATATCTGATTGAGCGTCACGACATTAGTGAGGAAGTTGCCGCTCAGGTCATTCAAGACAGCCGCGAGCGGACGACAGTCGACCTGGTTGATGGCATTGAGAGCAAGGACATCCCCAAGCTTGTGGAACAGCTCGCCACCACAGGCCGTATGACATCCTCTCTGCTGCTCCGTGCGATGTGTTTGGGTGAAATGCGTTTTGCCGAGGCCATCTTCGTTCAGCTCACAGATCTGCCTGAGCCCAAAGTCTGGTCTCTTATGCACGACAAGGGCCCGTTGGGTCTGAAAGCGCTTTATGCACGCGCGAGGCTGCCACAGGTTCTTTTCCCTGCCTTTCGTGCTGCTGTCGATATCTATCGGGAGATGGATTACACAGGCGCCGAGAGTGACCGGTACAATTTCCGTCTCCGCATGCTGGAGCGCTTGTTAACGAGCTATGACGGTTTGGAGGGAGATGATCTGGACTTCCTGCTTGGCCGCATGTCACGCATTTCCGACAAACTGCATGTCGAAACGCCGAGCGACCAAGTGAGTTTCGTTTAGCGCTTGGCCTCTGGCAATAGCTGACAAATGAGATAGTCTGCGCGCTCGACTTTCTTCGAGACGCGAGGCTTATACCATGTCCCATTCCCGTACCGATGCCTTCATCTGTGACGCTGTACGCACGCCCATAGGCCGCTATGGCGGCAGTCTGGCGACTGTCCGTCCTGATGATTTGGGGGCTGTTCCTCTGATGGCTCTTATGGAGCGGAACAGCGATGTTAACTGGGAACGGGTGGACGATGTGATCTTTGGCTGTGCCAATCAGGCTGGCGAAGACAATCGCAATGTTGCGCGTATGTCGTCGCTGCTGGCGGGTCTGCCGGTCAATGTTTCTGGTACAACAATCAACCGCCTGTGCGGCTCTGGCATGGATGCGGTCGGCACTGCCTCGCGCGCCATCAAATCCGGTGAAGCTGATCTCATGATTGCAGGCGGTGTGGAGAGCATGTCGCGGGCGCCTTTCGTTGTGGCAAAAGGCGGGACCGCCTTTGCGCGTGATGTGACCATGTATGACACGACGATCGGCTGGCGGTTTATAAACCCGCTGATGAACAGCCAGTACGGCACCGACTCGATGCCTGAGACCGGTGAGAATGTTGCTGAAGACTTTCAGATCTCCCGGGAAGACCAGGACCGCTTTGCGCTTTCGAGCCAGAAGAAAGCAGGTGCAGCGATGGCGCGGGGACGCTTTGAGAAAGAGACCGTGCCTGTCACCATTTCCACGCGGAAGGGCGAGACTGTTGTCGCTGTGGATGAGCATCCGCGCCCGGAGACAAGTGCGGAAGGGCTCGCGAAACTCAAAGCACCGTTCCGCGAAGGTGGCTCAGTGACAGCCGGCAATGCGTCAGGCGTAAATGATGGGGCCTGTGCGTTGCTCCTGGCATCGCATGACGGTGTGGCGCAACATGGCCTTAAGCCTCTTGCCCGGGTCGTCGGCATGGCAACGGCGGGTGTGCCTCCTCGGGTGATGGGCATTGGTCCAGCCCCTGCGGTGCGCAAGGTTTTGGAGCAGACCGGCCTTTCTCTTGGGGACATGGACGTGATCGAATTGAACGAGGCCTTTGCCTCTCAATCGCTCGCTGTCATGCGTGATTTGGGACTTGCAGATGATGCCTCACACGTGAACCCGAATGGTGGTGCGATTGCGCTTGGTCATCCGCTCGGTATGAGCGGCGCACGGCTGGTAACGACGGCGGTTCACGAGTTGCAGGAGACCGGTGGACGCTACGGGCTCTGCACAATGTGTATTGGCGTTGGGCAGGGCATTGCGACGATCATTGAGCGTGTTTAAACCGCGTTTGCCAACAGGCTAGGGGAGAGCAACCTGAAGCGGTTGAGTATCGTCTTCTGCAGGCGCGCTGGGTGTCGCCGCTTTGATCTCGTCTTTGTCTTCTTCAGGCAGGCGCAACAGTTCGGGGTCAGCCAGGTCTGCCCGTGCACGGGCGATGGTATCGGCGCGAGGGGGGCGCTCGCCTGACAAGACAGGCATCAGCCAATCAGATGACCAGTTCTCCAGACCTTCCTGGGTGTCAGGGTGCCGGAAGAAGGTGCCTTGAGCGGCGCTGAAGCCCATGTCCGCCAGCGGCTTGATGGTTTCTATGTCTTCTACGCGGGTGGCTGTTACGGACAGACCGTTGGCGGAGGCTGCCTCCAGCCTCTCGGCAATCAGACCCTTCCGGGACCGCCTGATGCTTCGGGCAAACTTGATCAAAGACGTGCCGCCGATTTTCAGTTCGGAAAAATACTCAGCGCTGATCTGTTCGTGGGGCAGCAGATCCATCCCGGCGGTGTCCAGCGCAATCGCAATACCCTTTTTCTTGAGTTCGCTGAGCGCGCTTAACCGTTTCTCGGGGGCCTCTGTTAAGGCCGCCTCCGGAACATCCACAGAAAACGCGTCTGATGGAATCGCATAGGCCGTGAAAAGGTCGCACATATGTTTAGCTAAGTGGGGGTTGTCGATGTCTTCCGCACTCAGGTTTACAGAGACTGTCCAGTGTCTTTGTTGGGAGCGCCAGATTGATACAACACGTGCGGCTTCATGGAGCATCAGGTCTGTCAGTTCCTGAAGGCGTCCTTCGGTACCGATAAAACTCAGAAACTCGCCGGGCAACAAGGTTCCAAATTCTGGATGGTGCCAGCGAATGAAGCTTTCAACGCCCAATGTTCTGCCATCAATCAAAGACAGCTTGGGTTGAAACACGGCCGAGAAATGTCCCTGCGTGAATGCCTGATCGAGATCGTCAGTAGATAGGGGGGATGAGCTGCTATACATAATTCATTGGCACCGAGAAAGAATCTGGGGTCGAAATCTGTCTGATCTTGCGGGCCAGTGTAAGTTTCGCGCGTTAGGATGACGTCGCGTTCGCCGTGCAAATTTGAGTAAATTTGTTTCTATGGTGGCCAAAGCGCTAGGGTCGTCGAAATAGATATTGGGGGATGACTTGAGCGAGAAAACTGAAAAACCGTTGATACCGGCAGCGACGATCATGTTGTTGCGAGATGGCGAGCCTGGACTCGAAGTGTTTATGGTCGTTCGTCATCACCAGATCGATTTTGCCTCTGGCGCGCTTGTCTTCCCCGGTGGCAAGCTTGATGAGGGAGATAAGGCAGCTGCTATTCGTACACGCTGTGATGGCGCTGAGGGTGTTTCAGATGGTGAACTTGCCATCCAGGTTGCGGCCATTCGGGAAGCCTTTGAAGAATGTGGTGTGCTGCTTGCGCGGCCCAAAGGATCCACATCGTTTGTTGACGGGAAGCGCCTTGAAGGCATGGAACCATGGCGAGACCGGTTGCACAAAGGAGAGGTGCCTATCGCAGACTTCCTTGAACAGGAAGATCTTCACCTGGCATGTGACGCGCTGGTGCCTTTTGCCCACTGGATTACGCCAAAGATGATGCCAAAGAGATTTGACACCTATTTTTATCTGGCGGCGGCGCCAGACGATCACCTTGCGGTTCATGATGGACACGAGAGTGTCGATTCCGTTTGGATTGAGCCTGCTGCGGCGCTCAAGGATGCCGAAGAGAAACGCCGGACAATTATTTTCCCGACACGTTTGAATGTGGAAAAACTGGGACGCTCGCCAAATGTGGCAGCCGCTCTTTCTACAGCACAAGCAACTCAGGTGGTTACCGTAGAGCCAGTCGTGCGGGAAATTGATGGTGTGTCAAAACTCTGCATTCCTGCAGAGGCAGACTATTCGGTCGTCGAGGAGTCGATGGACCGGATTAATTGATGTTTTGGTGGAGTGTGCTGACGGCTGCTTCCAGCTCGGATGCGAGGGCCGCGGCCGTCGCATTCGTCTCATCTCGAACCTCATCACGAACAGCGGCCTTGATGGCCCCTACGTGACTTTTGGTCAGCATGATCAATTCGGCTGCATCAACCCGTTGGCACCCCAGTAGTTCGCAAAGCGAGGTTGCGATACGGCCGACAATAGGATAGCCGAGCGTTGGGGCCTGTCCCTTTAGATCATGGGCGCGTCGAAACAAATCATCTGTACGTTCCGCATCTGTTGGTGTTTCAAGCCAAGCAGCAAGTGCTTTTGTCAGATCTTCTGCCTCTTCCTGAATCCAGCCCGCGAATTCATCGCGCATGCTGTCGATTGCTTTTTCAGCGCGGGCAATCAGATCTTCGCGGGAAACGCGTGCGGGCAATAGCCTCTTCGGGGTGACTTTGCGACTCTGCGCAACCATGTCAAGATTCTCCGTGGTCCATGTCATTTCGCTCACCCGTGGACTCCCCAATCCTTTGTTACCGGGGACATCCTAGATAGATCGGTTTAACAATCTGTTTACTGAGATGGATTTTTAGGGCGATTTTTGGGGGCAACAAGTGGGGCCGCCAACAATACGAAGAGGATCCGAAGGATATGAAGCGTCGAAACGTAGGCTGTATTGATGCCTATGGTCAGCGCGATCAGGGCCATTTCCGTCAAACCACCGGGGCTTAGTGCCAGCACGAGCGCTTCCATCGGGTGCCCCAGGAGATCCGCCATGCCCAGACCAATCAAGGACGCGGTCACAATCATCAGGCTTGTGGTCATTGTGGCGAGGATGATTGTCTTGCGGGCACTTTTCCAAGTCTGACCTGCAAAACGGCTGCCGATTGAGGCCCCTACAATAATTTGAGCAATGGCGATCAGTTCGAGGGGTGGAGCGTTGGTGGTCCAGCCTGCGGTGTGCGCCAGCGCACTCAACGCCATTGGGCCGAGAAAGGCAGGCGCCGGGAGCGTCATCCAACGAGCGGCATAGAGGCCGAAAATTGCACAGCCGAACAGAATGAGGCCGTCGGCAATTGGGAAGGAAGCGACACTCACAAGGTTTGAGGGGAGCGTCGGGATCTCCAGTCCCAGAATGCTACGAAAGTAGAAAGGGATGACGCTCACCACGATCAGGATCCTGGTGGCATGGGCGAGTGCAATGGTTTTGGCGTCGCCGCCCAGGTCGGTGCCCATCAATGTCATTTCGGTAAAGCCACCTGGCACTGCCGCAAAATAGGATGTGACCGGGTCATAACCGCCAAGCTGCCGAAAAATGATGTAACCGCCAGCGGCAAACGCGGACATGACGGCCACCATCACCGAAACGCTAGGCACCCAATTCGCTGCCTGCTTGACGATGTCAGGTGTGAACGCGGACCCCATCAACACGCCGAGAACGGCGACCATGATGCTCACGGCACTCGGGTATATTTCTGTTTTTGCGCCGAAGAGAGCAAGACATGTGGTTGCCGCCATGGCGCCCAGCATCCAGGCGAGCGGGGCGCCGAGGAAAGCGAAGAGCGCCCCTCCCAGTGATCCGGCTGCCAGCGCAAGGGCAACGTTTCTGCGCGAGAGAGTGACATCCGCCGCCGGTTCAGAAAGAGGATCGTTAAGCGTCAAGGAAGAAACTGTTCGCGAAGAATACGTTCATCCAGGCTGTGGCCCTCGTCGAACATCATCAGCAGTTCGACCGAGCGTTCCTCCGAGATATGGACGTCCGTCACATTTCGGACTTCTGAGTGGTCCGCCACGCAACTGACGGGCCGTTTTCCTGCTTCCAGGATCTCGAAGCGGACTTCGGCCGTGTGAGGCAATAGGGCGCCGCGCCAGCGTCTTGGCCTGAAGGCACTGATCGGCGTGAGCGCCAGAAGTTCGCCCCCGATTGGAATGATGGGCCCTTGAGCAGAGAAATTATAGGCCGTGCTGCCTGCAGGTGTGGCGACCAGCACGCCGTCACAAATCAGCTCGTCCATGCGCATCTTGCCATCAATGGAAATGCGGATTTTCGCGGCCTGGTAGGTTTCTCGCAAAAGAGAGACCTCGTTGATTGCCAGAGCCGTATGGGTTTTTCCGTCGGCGACTTTCGCCACCATCTTGAGCGGATGAAGGGTGGTGATGTCAGCTGCGTTCAACCGTTCTGGGAGGTTGTTGTCCTGAAACTCGTTCATCAGGAAGCCGACTGACCCGCGGTTCATGCCGTAAATCGGGATGCGCCGGTCCATATAGGTGTGGAGGGTTTGCAGCATCAGGCCGTCACCGCCGAGAGCGACGATGACATCTGCGTCTTCCGTGTCGGCATTGCCGTAGCGCTCACTCAGGTTTTTGAGTGCTGCTTGTGCTTCCGGCACGTCTGTCGCCACAAAGGCAATTTTGCGGAACTTCATCCCGGGCTCCGTTTTCCACCTGATTCAGGTCAAGGCGTTAAATGTTGGGCGCACTATAACCTTTCAAGCGTTTCAGGTAACGGGTTGAATTTATGGGTGATTCATGGGCCGGTTGTGGTCACAAACGCATGGGGCATTTCGTCCTAATGACAGGACGCGATGGTCCAGATAGAAATTGAAGAATTCAGAAGGGGCACATATCGGCATGGGGCCAAATTCCACCACACGCACCAAGAGTGCACAGAGCGGCGACACACGGCGTTTCGTTGTGGCGGTGCTTGGTGTGTGGGCGATGCTTCTCCAGCTCATGCTGCCCTTCGCTGGAGCAATTGCGGCAGAATCAGGTGATGAATTCTGGGTCACGATCTGCACGACCGCCGGTATTGAAGATATCTATCTTGGCGATGGTGCAGACACGCCTGGTGATAAGACCAGCAATAGTGCCGGGTGTGACGTATGCACTGTCTGTGCGTGCACGTCTGGCACCGGCTGTGGATGCAGTTCTATCAAGCTGGTGCAGCAGCGCTCGCTCATGCTTGCTGGTGTCTCTCCTCCTCATGATGAACGCCTCGACACGTCTCATGTTGTCAGCTCTCACCCTACGAGAGCGCCCCCTGCCTGAATTCAGTAGGTGCTTCGCGCACTGATTTTCGAGTTTTCGAGTCTGAATTCTTAGGGGACATTTTCCGTGACATTGCCATCCAAGCGTCTGGGACGACGCCTTGGCGGCCATTGTGCGCTGATTGGCACAGTGGCGCTTATCCCAATCATTGGGAGCGCATCTGCATCCTTGGCGATGGGTGAGATTGAGGCGCTCCATCTCTCTGAAATCGTCGTGCGCGTCAGTGAAGGTGAGCCGGCGATCCGTCAGAGTTTTCCGCGCGAGCGCCTGACACCGGAAACGGACAGCGGTGCGTATCTACGCAACACGGTTGGCATCTCAGCCGGTCGCATGGGCGGGCATGGCGTTGATCCGGTCATTCGGGGGCAGCAGCAAAACCAGATCAATATTCTGAATGATGGCGCTTCTCAGTATGGCGCCTGTCCAAACCGGATGGACCCACCAGCCTCTTTCATCAACATGGATACCTATGACCGTGTGACGGTGCTGAAGGGATATTCGAGCGTGCTCTATGGCGCTGGTGGGACCGGTGGCACGGTGCTTTTTGAGCGGGATCCGGTGCGGTTGGATCGATGGACAAGCAAGGGTGACATCTCTGTCGGATATGAGAGCAATGGCTCCTCCAAACGCGCTTCTGGCATAGGACTTGTCGGTGACAGTTGGGGCTCCGTGCGCGCTGACGCAACTTATGTGGATGCCGGCAATTATGAAGATGGCGACGGCAATGACGTTGCGACTTCTTACCGCCAGCGTCACGGAGGGCTTGGCCTCTCGATCACGCCGACACCCGATCAGTTTTTCTCCGTTGATATTGAGCAAGACCGCGTCACCGATGCCTTGTTTCCAGGCGCTGGCATGGACTCGCCTTTGTCCGACTCAGTCAAAATCACGGCCAAAGGCATTTTGGATTTTGACGGTTTTCTCTCGCGCCTTCGCTTTGAGGCCTATGGGTCGCTGGTTGACCATGAGATGGACAATTTTTCGCTGCGTCCCTTTACTGCCATGCGGGCCCGATTTGTCGACAGCACGTCAGACACCTATGGCGGGCGTGTCATTGGCGACTTGCGATTTGATGAATTGTCTCTGTCGGTTGGCGCTGATCTACAGCGGAATGAACGCGAGGCGCAACGGTTTGATGGACCGACAGGTGCAACGGCTAATGTCTTGCAAAATCTGCTCTGGCCAGATGTTGCGATTACCCAAATCGGTGTTTTCGCCGAAGGTGTTCTCCTCCTTGGCGAGGCAACAGGTCTGAAGCTGGGCCTTCGTTATGACAATGTCACCTCTGACGCTCGCAAGGCGGATGTGCAGGCGCGCGTCAGCCCGGTGGGCGGCGGCGTGTTTCGCTCTGCGAACAATCTCTATCAGATCCACTATGGCACCACAGCGAACCGGACAATTGATCACAATATAAGTGGTTTGGCGCGGCTTGAGCATGATGTGTCTGATCTCACCACCGTGTTTGCCGGGGTGAGCCATTCCATGCGGTCACCGGACGCAACGGAACGCTATCTCTCAAATTTCATGGGCCCTGGGGGTGTGAGCAGTTGGGTTGGAAACCCCAATCTTGACCCAGAGCGTCACCAACAGATCGATGTGGGCTTTGCGTCCGATGGTGGGGCGTGGGGTCTCTCTGGTTCGCTCTATTATGACCGCGTCGAAGATTACATCCTTCGCGACCGTGCTCGCGCGCAGGCAGGCATTCTGACCAACGACACACGCACAACAGTCTATCGCAACGTGCGGGCGACACTGGCGGGTGGCGAGCTGGAAGCGCGGCATGCCTTTGCCCCGGGTTGGGAAGGCTCTGCAGGCGTTGCTTACACCTATGGGCAAAATGAAACGGATGGTCGTGCTCTTGCGCAGATCCCGCCAGTAGAGGTCCATTTCGAGCTTCGTTATGACGCGACAGACTGGCTGATCGGCGCCCGTGTTGATATGGCCGCCAAAGCGACCCGTGTCGATGCGGACCCAGTCAATGGATCAGGTCGTGATGCGGGGCAGACATCTTCCTGGGCCACTCTGGGTGTGTTCGGAAAGTATCTGTTCAATGAAGTCGTCGCTCTAGAGGGCGGTGTCTCAAATGTTCTTGATGCTGATTATGCCTACCATCTCAACCGAGAAGACATCTTCTCTGGCACCAGCGTGCAGGTGGATGAGCCGGGCCGGTCAGCATTCTTAAAAATTTCACTGAGTTTTTGACGCCTTGGAGGAGATGAGCCTTTGCAATCCATCAAGAGGTTCAGCTTCTCCCCTAACTGTTTCAGGAGGAAATATAAAATGAAAAATTCTGCTCTCAGGTGGTCACGATCAGGGTCTGCGATGGGTGTCGCTGTCACTGCCGCTCTCACATTTTCAACGCCGACATTCGCCCATGATGGCGTTGATCACGAGCCGGATGCCACAAACGCTTATGCGCATGCGCCCATCGGTGTGATGGGCGACCATCTGCACAAAGCCGGGGAGGTTATGTTCTCCTATCGCTTTATGCACATGGATATGGAAGGAAATCGGATTGGAAACCGTTCCGTTAGCCCAGAAGAAATCGTGACGACAGTTCCCAACCGCTTCGCCGGTCCGCCAACGCTGCGTGTTGTACCTACTGAAATGACCATGGACATGCATATGGTTGGGGCCATGTATGCGCCGACAGATGACATCACTTTGATGCTGATGGGCATGTATCTCGAAAAAGAGATGGATCACATTACCTTCCAGGGGATGGCCGGCACCACGCGTCTTGGCACATTCACAACGAAGAGCTCAGGTATTGGGGACACAAAGGCTGCTGCTCTGGTGAACCTGCATGATGAACCAGGCCATAAGGTGCATGCGAATATTGGTCTCAGCATCCCGACTGGATCGATCACCGAGAGTGATAGCGTCCTGACACCGATGGGGACCCGCCCCACATTGCGCTTGCCTTATGCCATGCAATTGGGCTCGGGCACATATGACTTGGAGCCTGGCCTTACCTATACAGGCTATGACGCGAATTGGGGGTGGGGCGCTCAATGGCGATCAACTCTGCGGACGGGCACGAATGATGAAGGCTACACGCTTGGGAACAAGCATCAGCTGACCGGCTGGGCGTCCTATCAGTTCCAACCATGGATCAGCCTCTCGGGACGACTGACTGCAAAGCATGAAGGCACGATTGAGGGTTTTGATCCTCGGATTACCGCGCCTGTCCAAACCGCTGACCCGGACAATTTTGGTGGCAAGCGCGTGGAAGCCTTTGTCGGACTTAACCTGGCTGGGCAATCGGGATACCTGGAAGGGCACCGCCTTGCGCTTGAAATCGGGGCACCGATCTATGAGAACCTCAACGGACCTCAGATGGAAACAGATTTGATGGTCACCATTGGCTGGCAGAAAGCCTTCTGAGTCTTGAACGGAAGATCAGCCGCCGGTGAGAGACATGTGTCGGCCGACGGCTGGACCTTTATGGTCCCGATCAATGATGAAGTCATGACCCTTAGGTTTGCGGCCAATGGCTTCGTCAATCGCTTCTGAAAGGGCGGCCTGTCCGCCTTCTCGCAGCGCCGCCCGCAGGTCGGCATTGTCGTCCTGGCCGAGGCACATATATAGCTGACCTGTGCAGGTGAGACGCACCCGGTTGCAGCTTTCACAGAAATTGTGGGTAAGGGGCGTAATGAAGCCAAGCTTGCCACCTGTTTCTTCAATCTTCACATAGCGCGCTGGACCGCCTGTGCGTTCTGGCAGGTCTGTCAATGTCCAGTTTTTCTCAATGTCTGAGCGAACTTTGGAGAGAGGCAGGTATTGGTCCGTCCGGTCTTCGTCAATGTCGCCCATAGGCATGGTCTCAATGAGGGTAAGGTCATGGCCGTTGGCATGGGCCCACTCAATCATTGAGGGAATTTCAGCTTCGTTTTCGTCCTTCAAGGCGACGGCATTGATTTTCACTTTCAGGCCCGCAGCTTTTGCGGCTTCGATACCGTCGAGAACCTGTGGCAAGCGGCCCCACCGGGTGATCTCAGCGAATTTCTCCGGGATCAGCGTGTCGACCGATACGTTGATGCGCCGGACACCTGCAGCGTAGAGATCATCGGCAAATTTGGTGAGTTGCGACCCGTTGGTGGTGAGGGTGAGTTCGTCCAGCTCGCCGGATTTTACTTTGGCGCCCAGGCGGTTGATCAAAACCATAATGTCTTTGCGGACTAAAGGCTCACCGCCGGTCAGGCGGAGCTTGCGTACACCTTTATCGATAAAGGCGTTGCAGACTGATTCCAATTCCTCCAGCGACAGCACGTCCTTCTTGGGCAGAAAGGTCATGTGCTCGGACATGCAATAGACACAGCGGAAATCGCACCGATCTGTGACGGACATGCGCAAATAGGTGACTGCCCGACCAAACGGGTCGATCATGGGCGGCTGCTTAGCGATGGTGTCAGTCTGGCTCATCAAGTCCCTCTGGCAGCCCGTGAGAAAGTTCGTGGGGTCGGCCTCTCCCGACAATATGGGGGCAAAGAGGCACTTTGCCAGCGTATTTTGACAGGTTAGGCTTCAAGAAAAGGTCAGATGTGACCAAAAGGCGAAACAGGGGACGGCAGAATGGCTGAAAGCGGCGGCAAAGCATATGTGCTGAGCATTGATCAGGGGACGACGAGCACACGGGCTCTCCTGTTCGACAGCAAGGGGACGCCGGTACAGGTTGCCCAGAAAGAGCTGCCGCAGATCTTCCCGAATGATGGCTGGGTGGAGCATGACGGCAATCAGATTTGGGCGGATACGCTTGAGGTGTGTCGGCAGGTTCTGTCTAAGGTGAAGGCGCATGAAGTCGCGGCCATTGGGATCACCAATCAGCGGGAGACGAGCCTTATCTGGGATAGGGCGACCGGCGTGCCGTTGCATAACGCGATTGTCTGGCAAGACCGGCGGACCGCTGATCTTTGCGCACGCCTGAAGAGCGAAGGTAAGGAAGCGATTGTTCAGGAGAAGACCGGGTTGTTGCTCGACCCTTATTTCTCCGGCACGAAGCTTGCCTGGCTGCTCGACAAAGTAGACGGCGCTCGGGATCGCGCGAAGAAGGGTGAGCTCTGCTTCGGAACGATTGACAGCTGGCTTGTCTATAATCTGACAGGTGGCGCCTCCCACGTGACCGACGCCACCAATGCGTCTCGCACACTTCTCTTCAACATTGATACCCAGGATTGGGACGATGAAATCCTCAGCTGGTTTGATATTCCGCGCTCACTCCTGCCTGAAGTGAAAGACTGTTGTGCCGCATTTGGGGAGACTGCTTCTGGCTTGTTTGATGTGTCCTTGCCAATTACAGGCATTGCTGGAGACCAACAGGCCGCGACGGTTGGTCAGGCCTGTTTCCAGCCGGGCATGATGAAGTCCACATATGGGACAGGGTGTTTTGCTTTGGTGAATACCGGCAGCGCGCACGTGCATTCGCAAAATCGTTTGCTTGCCACCGTTGCCTATCGGATCGGCGGCGACGTGACCTATGCGCTCGAAGGTTCGATCTTCATGGCTGGAGCGACGATCCAATGGCTCCGCGATGAAATGAAGTTCATCACTTCAGCTGAGGAGAGCGAAGCGCTCGCCAAACAAGCCAATCCCGACTCGCAGGCGATTGTTGTTCCGGCCTTCACGGGGCTTGGCGCACCTTATTGGGACCCGAATGCACGCGGGGCGGTTCTGGGCATGACGCGGGACACAGGGGCGCCGGAGATTGTGCGGGCGGCTCTTGAATCAGTATCCTACCAGACTCGTGACCTGATGGACGCAATGGGGGCCGACATGGAAGCGGCAGGGCTTTCGGCACCTAGTGAGCTGCGTGTCGATGGGGGCATGGTGGCCAATGATTGGTTCGCCCAAAACCTGTCTGATCTATTGGGACGGCCGGTTGTTCGTCCCGTCGTGCAGGAAACAACGGCGCTCGGCGCTGCCTATCTTGCCGGCATGCAGGTTGGCTTTTTCGGCGGCCAGGACAGCGTTTCTGCCCAATGGCAGCAGGAAGCGCGATTTGATGCCGTCATGGACGAAGGGACGCGGGACAGCCGGTATGGTCGTTGGAAGGATGCAGTTGGCCGTGTTTTGACTGTATAGTTTTCTGATCCGGTTTTGGGAGGAATGGCGATGTCCGATCTTGTGGAAAAGTTGCGGTCCGAATTGGGTGATGCGGGTGTGCTCACGGGCGCTGATGCTGAAGAGAAAGCACAGGGCGGGTGGAGTCATCTCGGGACGCCACTTGCCGTGGTCAGACCAGCTTCAACCGAAGAAACCTCAAAAGCTTTGAAGCTCTGTCATGCGGCTGGACAAGGGGTTGTTGCCTGGGGTGGGAAGACTGGTCTTGTAGAGGGCGGCAATGCGGAGGGCATGATTGCGCTCTCCATGGAACGCATGCACGAGGTTGAAGAGATTGATACCGTCAGCGGCACCATGACCGTTCAGGCGGGCACGGTTCTGGAAGCGGCTTGTGATGCTGTTGAAGCGAAGGGGTTTTTCTTTCCGCTTGATCTTGGTGCGCGTGGGTCAGCCACAATTGGCGGCAACATTTCTACAAATGCAGGCGGTAACCGGGTGCTGCGATATGGCATGATGCGGGAAATGGTTTTGGGTCTGGAGGTGGTTCTTGCCGACGGAACTGTGTTGTCGTCGATGAACCATATGCTGAAGAACAATGCGGGATATGACCTGAAACAATTGTTTATCGGCACCGAGGGGACGCTCGGCATTGTGACCCGCGCGGTCGTCCGGTTGCGGCCAGCGCCGTCGAGCCAGGATGTCGCCTTTGTTGGCGTCAGTGATTTTGATGCCATGCCACGGCTTCTTCGTCACATGGATGTCGCTCTTGGCGGGACCCTCTCAGCTTTCGAGGTCATGTGGGAAGATTTCTACAATCTGGTGACGCAAGAACCGGCACTCGGCAAACCGCCGCTTTCCAGTACGCATCCCTATTACATTCTGGTTGAGTCGCTTGGCGGTCACCAGGAAGAAGACTCTGCGCGCTTTGAAGCGGCGCTCATGGCGGCGATGGAAGAGGGTATCGTCGCAGACGCAGTGATTGCGAAAAACCAATCAGAGCGCGATGCCATGTGGGCGCTGCGGGATGATGTTGGGCAGGTAGCGCAGAACTGGCCAATATTCACCTATGATGTGAGCCTCGGCATTTCCCACATGGAGAAATATATCGCGACGGTGAAGGAGCGTCTTGCCGCTGAGTGGGAGAGCCCGACTGCGATGATTTTTGGGCACCTGGGCGATGGCAATCTGCATGTCATCGTGGGTGTTGGGGATGGCGAACCTGAAGCGCGCCGGCGGGTTGAAGAGATTGTCTATTCACCACTTCGGGATATTGGGGGGTCTGTGTCAGCGGAACATGGCATCGGGCTTGAAAAACGTCCCTATCTTGGGTGGTCTCGCACCCCAGAAGAGGTCGCCCTGATGCATACACTCAAGGCAACCTTAGATCCCAAAGGCATCCTCAATCCCGGCAAAGTGCTGGAGCCTGGCTTGCGGGCGGCGGCGGAATAAGACCAGACATCCAGGCTTGATTTGACACTTGCTGGGCGCTGGCTCACTCTAGAGACAACAGTCTTTTTTGGAGGAGAAGCCCATGTCCGTTGCTGAAGACATGACGATTACATCTGTTCGTGGCCAGGTATCAGATGCCGAATGGCAGGCCCGCGTTGATCTTGCCGCAACCTATCGTCTGGTTGCGCATTACGGGTGGTCAGATCTCATTTACACGCATATTTCCGCCCGTGTGCCCGATGCTGAAAATCAGTTCCTGATCAATCCCTATGGCATGACATTTGATGAGATTACGGCCTCAAGTCTGGTGAAGGTGGACCTTGAGGGCAACATCGTCATGGACACGCCCTACATGATCAACCCGGCCGGGTTTACGATCCATAGCGCTGTGCATGCTGAGGGCAAAGACGCTCATGCTGTAATCCACACGCACTCTGATGATGGTGTCGCTGTTTCTGCGCAGAAAGAAGGCCTGTTACCTTTGTCGCAAACGGCGATGGTTGTCATGGCTGACCTTGCCTATCACGACTATGAAGGGATCGCGCTCAACCATGATGAGCGGGAGCGCCTGATCGCGGACCTAGGTGACAAGCATTCTATGATTCTGCGAAACCACGGTTTGCTGACCTGCGGCGATACCTGCGCTGATGCGTTCCTGAGGCTCTTTTTCCTGGAACGTGCTTGTACAATGCAGATCAAAGCGCTCGCCGGCGGTCGCGATTGTGTTCAACCTCCATCGCAAGAAGCGATCGACACAGTGGCGGGGCAAGCACGTTTTCAAGATGCCAACGGAATCGGCAATCTGGCGTGGCCGGCGCTCCTCAGAACCATCGATAGGGTTGATCCTTCTTATCGGGATTAACATGTATGGATAGCGATGGCGGCTGCGGCGGTTTTTCCGGCGCGGCCCGTTCGTGTTTACACTTCCGTTCTCAATGATTTTTGCCCCCAGGAGTGCTTCCACATGAAATTTGGTGTCGGACAACCAATGACCCGAGTCGAAGACGACCGCCTGATCACCGGACATGGCCGCTACACAGATGACGTTTCGCTGCCGGACCAGGCCTACGCCGTGTTGGTGCGTTCGCCCTATGCCCATGCGAAGCTGGGGCAGGTTGACACCAGTGAAGCAAAGAATGCTGAAGGGGTGCTTGGCGTCTATACGATTGCTGATCTTGACGCTGCAGGGTTTGGCGAAGTGCCAAATGTCGCCTACGCCATGGTGAAGAACCGGGATGGGTCGCCAATGTATAAAACGACCCGTCCGATTCTCGCGCGTGATCGTGTGCGATTTGCAGGTGAGCCCGTCGCCGTTGTTGTCGCGACAAGCGAAGCGCTGGCGCGGGACGCCGCTGAACTGGTAATGCCCGACTATGATGAGTTGCCTGTTGTGGTGGATACAGAAGCGGCCGCGTCCTCTGATGCCCCGGTCATCTGGGAAGAGTGTGGCTCAAACGTCGTCTATGATTGGGAATGGGGGGATGAGGCAGCTGCTCAAGAGGCGAAAGCGAAGGCTGCCCACGTCACTAAGGTTGAGCTGATCAATAACCGTATTGTCGTGAACGCGATGGAACCGCGCGCCGCACTCGGCGCCTATGATGCTGCAGAAGACAAATACACACTGTATTCAGGCAGCCAGGGCGTGCATGGCATGCGCTCACGTGTTGCTGCGTGTGTGGGGCTTCCCGAAGAGAAGTTGCGGGTGATCTCTGACGATGTCGGCGGCGGTTTTGGAATGAAGACATTCGTCTATAACGAATATCCCATCGTTCTCTATGCAGCGAAACAGCTGGGCCGTCCCGTGAAATGGACCGGGGATCGCAGTGAATCTTTCCTCTCAGATACTCAGGGCCGTGACCACGTCACCTCCGCTGAACTCGCACTTGATGCTGGCGGCAAGATCCTTGGGGTTGATGTGCGTACGACCGCTAATCTTGGGGCCTATCAAAGTCAGTTTGCAGCCTTCATTCCAACGCTTGCACCACGGGGCATGCATGCGGGCGTGTACCAAGTCCCTGCGCTCTACAATCGTGTGAAAGCGGTTATGACGAATACGGTGCCGGTTGATGCCTATCGTGGCGCGGGCCGACCTGAGGCATCATACGTCATTGAACGTTTGATGGATGCGGCGGCCCGTGAATTGGGTATGGGGCCGGATGAGTTGCGTCGCAGGAATTTTATTCCCGCGAGTGAGATGCCTTACAAAAACAAACCATCTCTGCCGTTTGACTCAGGCGATTTTGATCGCAACCTGACTGACGCGCTGGCGAATTCTGATTTCGCTGATTTTGAAGCCCGGCGTTCCGCTGCGGCCTCTCGCGGCAAGCTCGCGGGTATTGGTCTTGCCTATTACGTTGAGCGGACGGCAGCAGGCATGACGGAGTTCGCGCGGCTTGAGGTCGATAGTGAAAACGATATGGTCCACGTCTATACGGGCCAGCAATCAAACGGTCAGGGCCACGAGACGGTCTGGACGCAATATGTGTCGGGCCGACTTGGTGTTGATGTCGAGAAGATCAAAGTCCATGCGGGTGATAGCGAAGTGCTTGCTGGCGGGGCCGGGACTGGAGGCTCTAAGGCGGTTTACATGGCGACGGGTGCCCTGGGCGTTGCTTCCGATACGTTGATCGAAAAAGGCAGAGAGCTTGCAGCCAATGAGCTGGAAGCGGCCGTTATTGATGTTGAATTCCGCGGCAGCGATGGGGAACCTGTATTTGCTGTCGTGGGAACGGACAAACGTATTGACCTCTTCACGGTTGCGAAGATTGCTGAAGGTCAGGCTGACCTCGGCGAATTCAGCGCGGACGGTGAGTATGACGAGGCGGGGAATAGCTATCCAAATGGCGCTCATGTCTGCGAGGTTGAAGTGGATGTTGACACTGGCGAGTTTGAAATCACACGCTATACGGTGGTCGACGATTTCGGGACGGTGCTCAATCCGCTGATTGTTGCTGGCCAGGTGCACGGCGGTATTGTGCAGGGTCTGGGTCAGGCTATGGGGGAACATGCCGTCTATGATGAGGACAGCGGACAGCTTCTCACAGGCTCTTTCCAGGATTACTGGATGCCGCGGGCAGATGACATGCCCATGTTTGATTTCTCCTATAATGAGATACCGGCCGTCTCCAATGCCATGGGCGTTAAAGGAGCTGGTGAGGCTGGAACTGTTGGCGCGCCCGCAGCCTTTATTTCAGCAATGATTGATGCGCTGAAAGGCCATGGTGTCACACGGATCGATATGCCGGTGACGCCACAGAAGCTTTGGCGCCTCATCCATTCGGGCGCTCGCCAAGCAGCAGAATAGAGATTACCACCTGAGCGACGAGTGGGTTTCTCCTGCTTGTGCCTGAGCGATGGCTTCGGCGAGCATTTCTGACTCTTCGCAAGAGCCGCAGAGCTTGGTAAGGATTTCGAGCTGGGTTGCGGCTTTGTCGAGCTCGCCTGTCTGAATGAAGAGTTCGCCCAGATATTCGTTGGCGCCCAGATGTTCCGGTTCGAGCTCAAGGGCTTCCTCGTAATAGCGCAGGGCATCCTTGTTGTGTCCGAGCTTGCGATGAGCAAAGCCCAGATAGTTGAGCGTGTCTGAATCGGCCCCAATGTCACCATTGTAGATGCTGAGCATGATAGGGATTGCCTCATCATACTTTTGGTCCTCAATGAGCGTGATTGCTTGTTTTAGGTCGTCTTCTGCGGCCTGAATTTCAGCAGGCGAGAGATCTGCAGCAGCCAAAGCGGTGCTCGTCGCCCAAACCGCCGCAAGTCCGAGGGCCAGGATGGTTCGGCCGATTTTGATTGTCATGGGTTCGATCATTGATTTTCCTCCCTCAAGGTGTTGAGAGCCTATCAGGGTGGGGGATCAGGGAAAGACAGGCATGCTTCACGTTGCTGTGACAGGATTCCCAGGCGTGACAAGACCATGCACGTTTTGTGGAATGTGAGAATCGTTGACGACGCGCCTGAGCCGGGAGAGGGTGCGGCTCCTGTTTTCCCCAATTGAGTTTGTTACCTGCAATGCTTGCTGTTGTTTCACCCGCCAAAGCCCTGAACTTTGATCCGCTGGAGCCGCTCGTTCCGGTAAGCCACCCGCGCTTGTTGGATGGTGCGGCAGAAATTGGGGATGTGGCGAAGAAGCGATCACGCGCAGAGTTTAAGAAGCTCATGCACCTGTCCGACGCATTGGCAGATCTCACCTATGAGAGATTTCAGGCGTTTGATGCGACGGATCCGGTGAGTGGCGCGAAACCTGCCGTCTTTGCCTATGCGGGGGACACCTATCGGGGGCTTGATGTCTCGCGTTTCTCTGAGGCGGATCTGACTTATGCGCAAGACCATCTGCGCATTCTCTCCGGTCTCTATGGCCTTCTGAAACCAATGGACCTCATTAAGGCGCACCGCCTTGAAATGGGGACGAAGCTTAAAAACCCGCGTGGCCGGGATCTCTATGCTTTCTGGGGTGAGCGCATAGCAGAACTTTTGAACGGGGATTGCGATGCTTCCGGCGGCGCACAGGCGATCGTCAATTGCGCGTCGGTTGAATATTTCAAGTCTGTTGATCAGACAGTCTTAGGCCCTGAAGTGATCACGCCAGTTTTTAAAGAAGAAGCTGCTGGCGTGGCCAAGATCATCTCTTTTCACGCAAAAAAGGCGCGGGGCATGATGGCAGCCTATCTGGTTCGGCACCAAATCGACCGACCTGAAGGTCTGAAAGAGTTCGACGAGGAGGGCTATATGTTTCGGCCGCAGCTTTCGGACACGTCTACCTATGTCTTTACGCGCCTGCAGAGCTAGAAACTCACTATCGTGAGTTGACAAAATGTCATTTTCGGCAAACACTGCGTAGATGACAAATAATCATGCACCAGAAGACGCCGATACCGCAACCTTAAGCGTGGAAGAAGCACCGTCGCCCGTGCCTTCAAAAAGGCGTTTGGAAAGCCGTCGTCGCATCCTGGCTGCGGCACGTCAGCTCTTCGTTGAGCGAGGCTATCACGGCACGCGGCCGCAGGACATTTCCAAAGCTGCGGGCGTGGGGCACGGCACATTCTACCTTCACTTTGCAGACAAGCTCGAGTGTTTCCTGGCGTTTGCCGAAGAGGCATCCGCTGAGTTGGAGAAGTTCGCCGCAGAACATCATGCTGACGTTCATTCTCTTGAAGAAGGTATTCGAGAAGTTTTGAAGGCTGTCTTTGAGTATTCGGAGGAGAACCCTGGTGTGTTGGCGGCGGCGCTGACCGACATCAATGTGCTTGCTGTCGACGAGACTGACAAGGTCATGCCGGTGGACCGCTGGGCGGAACAATGGGCGAGTACGATCCAGGAATGGGCAGACAAAGGTGTGGTTGCCCCTGATACCGATCCCATGTTCGCAGGACATGTTCTAGTTGGCATGATCAGGCAGGGTGGTGCCTATGCCTATCGCGTTGGTCTAGAGCCGAAAGAGACGCTGGACAAGCTGACGCGCTCGATTGTGCGCTCGCTCACCACGACGCCCTAAAGAATATTTCGCTCAGCTGCCATGCGAAATGGCGAGCGGTTTCAGGAGGAAACAATGGACAAGCTTGTATACACACGTGATGAGTTGATGGCGGATCACCCTTACGCCAAAGAGCACCGTGAAGTTGGCTACCTGCTGCATGGCGGCTTTGACGAAAAGGGCACCTATATCTCCCCTAAGACACTCCATCGGTGGCCTGCCATTCATGCGTGGCAAAAAGCGCTAACGGATAATGGATGGGATCTGGTCGAAGCGACAGGCGACCTGCTGCATCGTGGAAACTATCCAAACCTCGCGCAGCAAAAGCTCCTGATCAATAACGGGTATGGCGAGTCGTTCTGGAACTCGCTCACCGTCACCGGGATCATCGAAGCCCGCGGCCAAATTCTCTGCACGGTGGAGGCCCCTGACTATCAAGACATTATTGTTGAAGATATTTCTGAGACCGCAACGGGTCACCTGAATAAGGGTCTGCTCTATGCTCATGGTGCTGATGAGGGGGGAGATCCTGCTAAGCCCGAATATGGCGCCCATGATGCGATGTGGTTTGCAGCGCGCGATCTGGTGTTCGGGAAAGATACGTACCCGCTCGTGGAACCACCTGAATCTATCGGACGCCCTGATCAAGGGCGGCTCATGCCGCAATTGCCTGAGCCTCACGAAGGATTGCTTCTTCTCCTCATGAATGTCTTGATGATTGAAGTGCGGGCAGAAGCATTCTTCGCACACTCAGTCGCCCTCATGCGCGACCGTGAGATATTTAGCAATGAGGCGGACGCTGAGCAGGCGGCGACTATGGTTGAGCGCATTCGGATCGACGAGTCTGTTCACGTTGGATATCTGCAGACGGTTATTTCCGAGATGCGCAGCTTTACCTTTAAGACCGTCGATGGCGGCACGATTCCGGGTAAAGACCTGATTGACCCAGTTTGGAAAAACATGGTGATCTGGCACGGGGAAACCCAGTTCGATCTCTCCAAAGAACAAAGCTACGAAAACATCAAAGAGCGTCTTCTTTCAAAAGAGAACGGGCAAAAACTGCTCGCCGATTTTGATGCGCTCGACACCTATAGCGAGAAAGCAGCTTAATGAAACAAGTAGAAGGGCGTACAGCCTTCATCACCGGTGGCGCCAGCGGCATCGGTCTCTCCATGGCGCGGTCATTTGGTCGGGCCGGCATGAATGTCGTGCTCGCAGATATTGATCCAGATGCATTGGAGACTGCACTTGCCGATCTTCACCAACGGCAAATCAAAGCGATCGGTGTCGAATGTGACGTCGTCTCCCGTGAGTCGATGCAGGAAGCTGCAAAAAAGGCAATCGCTGAATTCGGAAAGGTCCATGTCGTCTGTAACAATGCAGGCGTCGGCGCTGGCGGTCCGATTGAAGAAGTGCGTCCCAGCGACTGGGACTGGGTGATTGACGTGAACCTAAAAGGTGTTGTGATTGGCACGGAAGTCTTTGCGCCGATCATGCGCGAACAAGGCGAGGGGGGGCACTTTGTGAACACAGCCTCCATGGCCGGTATGGTGTCGCCTCCGGGAATGGAACCCTATAACGCAACCAAGTTTGCCGTTGTTGCTATGTCTGAAGGCTGGCGCGGACAGCTGGAGCCCCTTGATATTGGTGTTTCTGTTTTGTGCCCTGGATTTGTGAAAACCCGTATCCACGAGTCAGGTCGCGCGCGTCAGTCCGAATATGGCGAAGCGGTTGAGGAAAATGAGGCCGTCGCCGGCGCGGCTGCTGAGTTCGTCTTGAACGGACTGGACCCGGACCGGGTTGGTGAGCGGGTGTTGGAAGCTGTTCGCGGAAATGAGCTCTACATTTTTACGCACCCGGACATGCGGCCTGCCGTTGAGATGCGGTTTGCGGGCATCATGGAAGCGTTTGATCGCGCTGAACAGAGTGATGCGCTCAAAGGTTCTGGTTATTCTTCTCCTCAGGACCTCACAGCGATCGGTCGTCAGGAGTAGAACGACAGACCTCATAAAATTCCGTCGGATTTTGATCCGTATCAAGGGCTGCGCACTGCGCGGCCCTTATTGTTTGTCCTGTCGATAGCATTGGAGGTCGGACAAATGCGGACGCTTTTACGTTTATCAATCTTCGCTGCGGGTGTGCTCTTTTTGACAGGTCCGGTTATGGCTGCGGGAAACGTTATTGCCTTCAAGAATGATTCCTGCGTCGCCATTCATTTGGAAGCAGAAGGCAACGACGCGTGTTTTGGGTATGGTGGATGCCAAATTCAGGTCGCGCCCTATCAGACCAAACATGTGGAGCTGCGTCCGGGTGTGCGCCCTAAATGGGCGCAGATTAATGTGACGGGTTCTTGTGAGGAAAAGCAGCTGACCCTTGTTGGCCAGTGTGCGGTTGACTTAGAGCAGGTCTTCCGGGGGAGTGGTTATATGCCGGGCCGCGCCCCAGGCGAAGGCGCAGGCGACCTTACGCCCGCTTTTGAGGAGGTTGTCGGTCCGTTCGATCCAGGCGTCTCCTTCGCGACAGTGCGCTTGAGTGTTGGACTCTGCGAAGAAATGGACGGACATGATCGTTGTGACGTTCGGTGCGACGTGGACTAGGTGGAGCTAACCTGGCCTTACTTTGACCAGCCAGACGATCAGCAACACAAGAAGGCTAAGCGTGAGCGCCGCGCCTACAGGGTCCCAAAGCTCAAGCTTCGGAAATAGGCCGATCCAGGCTTCCCATGCCAACTCGGTGGCTTCACGTATATCGCCCCAAGCTTGGCGAGGCAGGTCTGTCCAATCCGCGCCCTGGGGCGGCGGTGGAAGATTTCTGACAGCTGTGTCTCTCATAGACATCGGCTATGCCTCCGTTCCTCCCCCTTCTTCCCTCCAGCGTTGTGGATCACAAGCCTCTGACTCAGGGCGTTAAGGCTTTCTGAATAGGCGAATTTAACAAAAATACGGTGATTTCGCGAAGTGGGGCAGCCAGCGCCTTGGTTGGCATGTCTCCTGCGAGGCATCGTGTGAACCAATCAATACGTCTCAGAATGAGACACTGCTTGCGACGGAGTTTTGAAATGAAACGCACACGTATGATGGTATTTGGCGCCTTGTTTGCTGTTCTTGCTGGGGCAGGCGCTCTGACCTTGACCGCAGAACCTGCCTACGCTTGTTCCGGCGGCAGCGGTGGCAATGGTGGTGGCGGCAGCTGGTCCTGGGATTGGTACTGGAGTAACTGATCTGACGTCTGAGCGGTGGCCGTGATGCGCTAAGTGGGGGCTTGCGCGTCCAGCTAACCCGGACATCGGAGAGCCGGTCTCGTTCGCGGGACCGGCTTTTTCGCGTGCGATCGTCCGCTACAGGCCCAGAACAGCTTTGGTCATGATATTGCGTTGAATTTCGTTTGAGCCTGCGTAGATGGTCGCGGCGCGGTCGTTGAGATATTGCGGCAAAGCCGTCGCCGCGAGGGTTGAACCGATAGGGGCTGTATTGGCCTCAAATGCGCGGGCTTCGGGTTGATAGGGCAGGCCGTAATAGCCAACAGCTTCGACCACCAGTTCTGTTACGCGTTGGCGCATTTCCGTTCCGCGGACTTTGATCGCAGATGAAATGGCACCGACGCTCTCGCCGCTGTTCACGGCGGAAAAGATTTTCTGTTCAAAACTCTCCAGGACAGAAAGCTCTATCTCTGTAGCGGCGATCTTCCGAGCAAAGTCTGCATCGGCCATGAGTGGTTCGGCCGTTCCATTTTGTTCCTGGCCAGCAAAGGATTTGAGCAGGTCGATCCGTGTTTTCAGACCGGGGGCATAGCTGCCGCTGCGTTCGTGTTGCAAGAGATATTTGGCGACTGTCCACCCATCATTTTCTTCGCCCAAGAGCCCTGAAACGGGGACACGGACATTTTCAAAAAAGACCTGGTTAAATTCATGGTCGCCTGAGATGGAAATCAAGGGCCTGATTTCGATACCGGGAAGATCAATGTCGAAGAGCAGGAAGGTGATGCCTTGTTGGTGTTTGCCGCTATTGTCGGTGCGTACCAGACAGAAAATCTTGTTCGACCATTGCGCGTGGGTGGTCCAGATTTTTGTTCCGTTGATGATGTAGTGATCACCCTCGCGCACCGCCTTGCATTGAAGGGAGGCGAGATCAGAACCAGAGCCTGGTTCAGAATAGCCCTGGGCCCACCAATCCTCACCACTGCGAATGCGCGGCAGATATTGTGACTTTTGTTCCTCTGTTCCAAACGCGATGACGACCGGCCCAACCATGCGCGTGGCGTTGGGGGTGACTACTGGTGCGGTGGCGAGGATCAGTTCCCGCTGGAAGATGGCGTGTTGTTCCAGATTCCAGTCAGTCCCGCCATACTCCACGGGCCAGGCAGGGACCGACCATCCCTGCTTGTTGAGAATACGGTGCCATTCAACTGCGACGGGCTGATCAGCATAGATGCCAGCGCAGAGTTCGCCCGCACGTTTCAGATCAGGTGTCAGGTTGTCTGAGATGAAGGCGCGGACTTCTTCCGTGAATAGGTTGAGGTCGGTCACTTTTTTCCAAAGCCTCCGATGCGTTCTGCCATGTCAGGCCCGACCCCTTCACTTTGATAGATTTCGTAGGCGAGGCCGGCTTCGATGGACATGCCGTCTGTATCACGCAGGAGCTTCTTGTTGGCGCGAAGGGAAAACCACGAATTGGCAAGCATTTCGGTGCAAAAGGTCTCGATGGCGTTCTCGAAGCCCTCATCGGGATAGCAGCTATTGCAGAGCCCCATGGCCTCCGCATCGCGACCGGAATAGGTCTTGGCAGTGAACATCATTTCCGCTGCCTTCACCTTGCCAATCCGTCGGGGCAGGCGCTGGCTCATTCCCCATACAGGAGTGAGCGCCCATTTGGCGTGGGTGTCGGCAAACTTGGCGGTCTCAGCCGCGAGAATAATGTCACCTGCAAGGGCGAGTTCCAGCGCACCTGTATAGCAATGGCTGTGAACGGCGGTGATGACTGGCTGAGGCAGATTCGCGAGGCGCTCAATGACATGGGCCTGATAACTGGGTCGGGGAAGTTTCTCGCCTGCCTCAATGTCTTTCAGGTCATGACCGGCAGAGAAGCATTTGCCGGCGCCACGCAGGACAATACAGCCGACTGTTTCCGTCTCGAGTTCAAGTGCCTTGACGTGGGTTTCGAGTGCCTGGAACGCCGCCACATTCAATGCATTCAGCTTGTCTGGTCGATTGATGGTGAGTGTGGCGATGCCATTCTTGTCTTCGCGTAATACCAGATCGCTCACGTTGTTCTCCCTCACTGTGTTTTGTTGAGCTTACCCACTTGTCGCGGCGCGACCAATGGCGGTCGGGTTTCCGCAAGGGAATGTACGACTGTTTCCTGATTTTGAGTGCTTCACCCGAGGTCGGCTGCTACATTGCGGCCATCGATATTCAATCACATCCAGAAAAGACGGGGAGAAACCCTTGGACGTTAAAGACAAGATTATTGTGGTGACCGGTGCTGCGAGCGGCATTGGTGTGGCGCTGGTAAAGCGGTTCTATGCAGCAGGTGCGAAACATATTGTTTCGGTTGATATCAATCTCGATGGTGCAAAAGCGACGGCAGCGGAATTTGGTGGCACCGCAATGCAGGCTGATGTCAGCAAAGAGGACGACATCAAGGCAGTTATCGACAAAACAGAATCCGAGATTGGCCCGATCGATCTTTTCTGCTCCAATGCGGGTATTGGCGCTGGCCGTGATCTCGCCTCGTCAAATGATGAGTGGACTTTGTCCTGGGATGTGAATGTCATGTCGCACGTTTATGCAGCCCGTCATCTGGCGCCCAAGATGGTTGAGCGCGGTGGCGGCTATTTTCTCAACACGGCATCAGCTGCGGGACTACTCAATCAGATCGGGTCCGTTGCTTATGGCGTGACGAAACATGCAGCTGTTGGTTTTGGCGAGTGGTTGGCGCTTACCTACAAGCATCAGGGAATTGGTGTTTCGATCCTCTGCCCGCAGGCGGTACGCACGGCAATGACGGATAATGCCAGTGCCAGCACGCAGGCCGCGGCGACGGACGGCATGATGGAGCCGGACGAGCTTGCAGAAGCAGTGATGGAAGGGCTAGCCAACAACACGTTCTGTATTCTTCCGCACAAAGAAGTGCTTGGCTATATGCGCCGCAAGACAGATGACTATGACCGCTGGATTGGCGGCATGAACAAGTTGCACCGGTCGCTCACCGGCGAATAGCTGAGGCGACACGCCGAGAGTTTTGAACGGGAAGTCTTGCTGGAGACTTCCCGTTTTGCGTTGTGGGGAAGTCGATATTCCCACCCAGTCAGAGCTTCTTATCCTCCTTTTGATCCAGATCATTAGTCAGCAGACGGAAAAAATGCAGAGTGGATCATGGTGGAATCGCGCGGAACATCCGTAGCGACGGCTCGATTTGGCGAGCCAATAGGGGGGCAGTCAATGGCTGGCTACAGTTCTACTTTTTCTGCGAAACGGCTTTGGATCATTCTGACGGTGGGAATGGTCGTGATGTTTAGTGCGCTGCTACTGCTGGGGAGCGAGGTTTATCAACAGGCTCCGCCCATTCCCGGGAGCGTTCAGACGTCATCCGGTGAGGTTCTCTACACCCGAGCAGATATCGAGCGAGGCCAAAACACCTGGCAGTCCATGGGTGGGATGCAGCAGGGGTCGATCTGGGGCCATGGCGGCTATTTGGCGCCTGACTGGAGTGCTGATTGGTTGCACCGAGAAGCGACCGCCTTACTTGCGATTATTTCAGACAAGGATGACTACCCGGGCGTTTCTGATGCGCGGAAACAGGCGATGCACCAGGCGGTTTTAAGCGCTGAAATGCGTGAAAACACTTATGATGTGTCCAGTGACACGATCACGGTCAGTGAGGAACGGGCGCGGGCGATCCGTAAAGTGGAAGCACATTTTACTGCTCTTCATGTGGGGACTGACGACGCGGCGTTGGATCTGCGTCGACAGTATGCCTTTTCTTCTCTTGCCTTTCTGACGCCCGACGAAGCGCGGGACGTCGCGGCCTTCTATTTTTGGACAGCCTGGGGGGCGACAACGAACCGTCCTGGATCGGACATTACCTATACCAGCAATTGGCCTCATGAGCCCTTGGTCGACAATAAACCAACACCTGGAAATTTCATGTGGAGCATGGGCTCAATCGTTTTGCTTTTGGCAGGTGTTGGCGCGATTGTCTGGTACTACGCCCAACAATATGACAAATGGCGCGGTGACATAGAGCCAGAAGATGGCGTGGCGACAACAGACTTTTTTGACAGATCTGTCGTAACCCCCTCAATGCGGGCGACTGCGAAATATTTCTGGCTGGTCTCAGCTCTTTTCCTGGTGCAGGTGTTGCTCGGCATTGTGACGGCGCACTATGCAGTTGAGGGACAAGGGATTTACGGACTGCCGCTGGCGGAGTATTTCCCTTATGCGGTGACGCGCAGTTGGCACACCCAGTTGGCCGTGCTTTGGATCGCAACAGCCTGGCTGGCGACGGGTCTTTACATCGCACCGCTGTTGGCGAAACGGGATCCCAAATTTCAGGTGTTTGGTGTCAATTTTCTGTTCCTGAGTTTGCTGGTGATTGTTGTTGGCGGGTTTGCCGGGCAATGGGCTGCCGTCCATCGCTTTTTCGCGGACCTGATGATGAACTTCTGGTTTGGACATCAAGGGTACGAATATGTCGACCTTGGTCGGTTCTGGCAGATCTACCTTGTTGTCGGCTTGTTCCTATGGGTGGGGCTGGTCTTGCGGGCTTTGCTGCCTGTCCTGCGAGTGGGTGAAAATCGTTCGCTGCTCACCCTCGTCGTGGTGGCGGCTATCTTTATCGGGATCTTCTATTCAGCCGGTCTGATGTGGGGGCAGAACACCCATCTGGTTGTTGCAGAATATTGGCGCTGGTGGGTTGTGCACCTGTGGGTTGAGGGCATTTTTGAAGTGTTTGCAACCGCGATCATTTCCCTTCTGTTCGTGCAAATGGGATTGGTCCGGGCGTCAACTGCGACGGTGATGGTTTTGTTCGCGACGATCATTTTCCTGTTTGGCGGTGTGCTGGGTACGTTCCACCATCTCTACTTCACAGGAACACCCATCTCCGTTATGGCGGTTGGCGCAACATTCTCTGCGTTGGAGGTTGTTCCTTTACTCGTGGTCGGCTTTGAGGCCTATAGCCATAGAAGAATGGAAAACAATGACTCCTGGCAGACGAATTATCACTGGCCCTTCATGTTCTTTAGCGCTGTCTTGTTCTGGAACTTTGTAGGGGCAGGGGTCTTCGGATTCCTGATCAACCCACCGATTGCGCTTTATTACATGCAGGGGCTGAACACCACGGCGAACCATGGGCATGCGGCGCTCTTTGGTGTTTATGGGATGCTGGGCCTGGGGCTCATGCTCTATTGCATCCGAGGGTTGACCGATGTCCGGCAGTGGGACCAGCAGTTACTCCGTGTAACCTTTTGGACCCTCAATATCGGACTTGCAATGATGACGTTCCTGTCGCTTCTGCCTCAGGGTATTTGGCAGACTTATGCAAGCGTAACCCACGGATATGCTTATGCGCGGTCTGCAGAGTTTGTGCAGAGCGATATCATGCACACTTTCGTTTGGATGCGCGTGCCCGGTGACGTGGTGTTGAGCGTGGGGGTCGTGACATTTGCGCTCTTTATGTACAAAGCGTTCATGAGCGGTCGGGCGGAAACACAACTGGCTCCCGCAGACTGAAACGCTCGCCGACTGGAAATGATAAACGGGAAGTCTTGCTGGAGGCTTCCCGTTTTCTTGTTCAGCGAGGCGGCATACGGATTGCGCCGTCGAGGCGCAGTGCCTGGCCGTTAAAGTAGCTGTTCCGTACCAATTCCATGACCAGGCTGCCAAACTCTTCCGGCTTGCCCAGTCGCTTTGGGAAAGGGACGGAGGCTGCGAGTGTGTTCAGCACTTTGGATGGTGCGCCGAGCATAGGTGGCGTCGCAAAAATGCCCGGCATGATGGAGTTCACCCGGATGCCGAGATCCATCAGATCGCGGGCCATGGGGAGCACCAGTCCGTTTACACCCGCCTTGCCAGATCCATATCCAATCTGTCCGACTTGGGCGTCTTGGGCGGCCGCTGAAGAGGTGAGGGTGATCACCCCGCGTTCCCCATCTTCCAGTGGCTCGAGGGCTGCCATGCCTAGGGCGGAGAGGGACGCGATGCGATAACTCGCAACCAGAATGCCCTTGATCGAGAATTCATAGTTCTCGGTTGGGTAGCGGGTGAGCTCGCCGGTTTCTCTGTTGCGCCCGACAGTTTTCATGCGGCCGCGGGATATCTGCGCGCAGTGAACGCAGACGCGTTCCTGGCCGTTGGTAGCGCGGGCTTCTTCAAACCCGGCGATGACGTTTTCCTCACTTGTAATGTCGATCTTACAGAAGAGCGCACCAATATCAGCGGCGACCTCTCTTCCTTTCTCTTCATTTACATCAAAGATTGCGACCTTGATGCCCGCTGCTCGCAGCGCCGTGGCGCTGGCTTGCCCAAGGCCCGACGCGCCACCTGTGACGACTGCGGATGTGGTGCTGTCAAATTTCATAATGTCTCCTCGACTTTTTTTATTTTGCTTTTGTTTAAAGAATGTATCCGTCGCCGGTCGCGCGGACTGTGATGTCTCCGAAGGACACGCCCCAGGGCTGATCAATGGCGGTTATGATGGCGTCGGCGATGTAGGAAGGGTCGAGTGCGGCGTAGCCGGGCTGGTCCGGGTCGAGAAGTTTTGGATCGACCTTGCCTTCGGCAAGCTCCATCAGTGTGCCTAAATAGGAGGGAGCATTTTGTCCGAGTATGCCAACCACTGCTTCTCCATTCACGACACCGGAGCCAAGTCCCGTCGCTGGCACGCCTGTCGGTTTGATGATGGTCACTTTGATCTTGCCTTGCGCTTCCACCCTTAGAGATTCTGAGAGGAAGTTCACAGCCGTTTTGGTCGCTCCATAGACAGCAGCACCCACAACAGGAAAGTTTCCATATATGGAGGAAAGGTTGATCACATGGCCACGGCCCTGGGCCATCATCTGATCATAGACCGCCGTGATGCCGTGCAAGACGCCCTTGATGTTGATATCGATGCAGCGCGACCAGGCGTCTGCCGCCGCCTCATGATCGGAGAAGAAGGACAGCGGCATAACACCGGCATTGTTGATCATGACATCGATAGAGCCATGTGTTTCGACGGCGTGAGCCGCAAGTGTCTTCATTCGTTTGAGATCGGTGACGTCGGTTTGAACGGCTGTCGCGATGCCACCGTTTGATTTAATGGCGTCGACCGTTTCATTGAGTGTGGATGCATTAATGTCTGCGCAAATGAGCCGCGCTCCCAGCGCGCTGGCTTTTTGGCAAACCAGGCGACCGAAGCCACCACCAGCGCCTGTGACGATGATGACCTTGTTCTCCACATTGTTGGTCATTTTGTGCCCCCGTTTGACCTGCTTTTCGAAAAGTGTAGCGGCAATTATCGGCCGAGGGCAGATCGTAATGCGCTTTGCGCACTTGAATATTGTCCAGCTCAGTGACCGGTGTAGTGGTGGTGGTCCTTGCCGTAGGGATCATCTGGGCTTAACGGGCGAGATCCTTGTTCTGTTCACCGGCGATCAGTGGGGTCAATTCGGACTGAGTTCGAAGGTCTCTTCAGACGTCGCTGGATACACCTTAATGGAAGCAAAAAAGCCACTATAGGGATAATATATGCTCCTATAGGTATAATATTCTTGCATAGGACATGAATTTGGATATTCTGACGTTGAAACGGGAGAAAAAGAGATGCGTCCATCGACCGGAGCCGTCGCGCAAAAACTTGCCGAGCTTTATGAAAAGCCTTTTGGGGGAAAGCCCTCCGGTCGATACCGCATCTCGTCGAAGATGCTTCGGAAGATAGCGGAGCGAAAGAAACTGCCCGAACGATACATAGACGAGCTTGCTGAGGAGCTTTTTGAGCTAGGGTTCGTATTGCTCCATATGGAATCCTTTTTTGCGCTGGCTAGCGTGCAGACATTTGCGAGCTACCGCCGTCTTGGCGAGGCCAGCCTGGAAGAAACCGAAAAGAATGAAAAAAAGACACTCCAATGAAGCGAAACGCGGTGGGGAGGCAAAAGGTCTTGGGCATGCTCGACGCAACAAAATCATCATTGGGTGGCGCGAATGGGTGACATTGCCTGAGTTAGGGACACCGCCCATCAAGGCCAAGATCGATACAGGTGCGAGAACATCGGCACTGCATGCATTTCGCATGCGGCATTTTACAAGAGACGGTGCTGCCTACGTTGAGTTCTACGTTCACCCAGAGCAGCATCGCCGGAAACCTGAAATCCGTTGCGAAGCGCCCTTGTTGGAAGAACGGCAGATTACGAGCTCTAACGGACAGAAAGAGCTTCGCTGTGTGATCGAAACGCAAGCGGAAATTGGGGGTGAGATTTTTGATATTGAGCTGACATTGACCAATCGCGACGAACTCGGCTTCCGGATGCTTATAGGCCGCCAAGCCCTACGTGGACATTTCATCATTGATCCAGGCCAGTCTTACTGTGCTGACGCTGGGTCTTGAGATGTCTGCACCCTCTCACACTCGGACTGGAGCCGGATATGAAAATTGCTCTTCTTTGTCGTAACCCAGATCTCTATTCGCATAAGCGGATAGTGGAGGCAGGCGAGGCTCTGGGGCACGATATGCATATCGTCAACCACATGCGGTGCTACATCAACATTACGTCAAGCAAGCCGGCTATCCATTATGAGGGAGAGATACTTGATGGATTTGATGCGGTTATTCCGCGCATAGGGGTTTCTGCAACGTTCTTCGGGACCGCCGTCCTGCGACAGCTTGAAGTCATGGGCGTGTATCCTGTCAACGAGTCTGTTGCGATCAGCCGATCACGCGACAAGCTGAGAAGTCTGCAATTGCTCGCGCGTAAAGGTGTGGGCCTGCCCCCCACCGTATTTGCGCACCGCACGAGCGAACCTGGTGATATTCTGGACATGCTCGGTGGCGCACCTGTGATTATTAAACTCCTGGAAGGGACTCAGGGGGTCGGTGTTGTCATGGGCGAAACAGAAACGGGCGCTGAAAGTATCATTCAGGCGTTCGGCGGACTGCATGCGAATATTCTCGTGCAGCAATTTGTCAAAGAAGCAAATGGTGAAGACATTCGATGTCTGGTTGTTGGAGACCGTGTCGTCGCCTCCATGATGCGCAAAGGCAAGGAGGGTGATTTTCGCTCCAACCTGCATCAGGGCGGATCGGCGAGGCCTATCAAAATCTCTCCGAAGGAGCGGGCCACGGCGGTGAGTGCGGCAAAGGTCATGGGGCTGAATGTTTGTGGTGTTGACCTGCTGCGTTCGAAAGATGGGCCAGTTGTGATGGAGGTGAATTCTTCACCGGGTCTTGAAGGGGTTGAGAAAGCGACCGGCATAGATGTTGCCACCCAGATCATCACGTTCGTCGAAAAAAATGCGCGCCCGCACCGCACCAAAACACGGGGTCGCGGGTAGTGGTGAGAGCGGCATTTGAATTCTGTGGCACGTCAATCGCGCCTGGCGCGCGAAAGACGGTGGATATCCCGTTGGGCGCCCTGTCCAACCATTCGCCCATGACGCTGCCCGTTCATGTCATCCATGGTCGCCGCGATGGGCCAACGCTTTTTGTCTCAGCGGCGATTCATGGCGATGAGGTTCAGGGCGTTGAGATTATCCGCCGGTTGATTCAGGGGTCAGCTCTACGCGGTTTGCGCGGGACGGTGATGTTGATTCCCATCGTGAATGGGTATGGCTTCATCAGCCACACGCGATACCTGCCTGACCGGCGGGACCTGAACCGGTCTTTTCCCGGTGCGCCGGGCGGCTCTCTCGCCGGTCGTCTTGCTCACATCTTCATGACCGAGATTGTGAAGCGGTCAGACGTAGGGCTAGATCTTCATACGGGTGCCCTTCATCGAACCAACCTGCCGCAAATCCGTGCAGACATTGAAGTTGGGGGATGTCTTGAGCTTGCACAAGCCTTTGGCGCTCCGGTTATTCTGCACTCAAATTTGAGAGATGGATCGCTTCGAGGCGCTGCGCAGGAAGCGGGTGTTGATGTGTTGCTTTATGAAGCAGGGGAGGCGCTGCGCTTCGATGAGTTTGCCATCCGCGCAGGTGTAAAGGGCGTGCTGGGGGTGATGAAACATCTTGGCATGCTGTCTATAAAAAGTGGCAAGGCGAGAAAGACGAAAAGTATCATTTCTCGCTCCAGCCATTGGCTGCGGGCATCTGAGGGTGGCATTTTTCGGGCGACACGGACCATTGGCGACAGCGTGGAACGCGGTCAGGTTATCGGCGCCATTGCTGATCCCTTTGGCGAAGCGGATACAGAGATTACCGCTCGTGCATCTGGGATCATAATCGGGCGAACCAACGTGCCGGTTGTGAACCAGGGAGACGCCTTGTTTCATGTAGCGAAAGTCTTCAACGCTGAGAAGGCAGAAGACCGTGTCGGCGCCTTGGAGCAGGAGCTGGACGATGATCCGCTGTTTGACGATGACGGTCTCGTCTAAAGCGTGATTTCCTCCTTCTAGCTCTTCATGAAGGCGTCGAATGCATCTGCATAGTCGGGATGCCATCTGGAAAGGGCTGGGCGGTTTTTGATGAGATCGTCTGTATTCCATTGAATACGGCGTTCATCCATCTCGCGGGTGACGTCATTGTCTGGGCAGAGAATATAGAAATCATTTGTCTCCAAGCTATTCAGCATGAAGTCGACGACCTGTTCTGATGTCCAGGCGGCCTCGGGCTTTTCAGGCAGGAATTGCGAAATCATGCCGGTATAGGTGAAGCCGGGCACGAGAAGGTGGGCGGAGAGCTTGCAGTCTTCTTGTTGCCGCAGCTCATGGGCGAGCGCCTCCGTAAAGGCAATGACACCGGCTTTGGAGAGATTATATGCAGAGTTTCCCGGCGGGCGGGTGATGCCTTGCTTCGAGCCTGTATTGATGATGAGACCAGGTTTTCCAGCTTCGAGCATGGCAGGCACAAATGCCTGAACGCCGTGAATAACTCCCCAGAGATTGACGTCCAGCAGCTTCTTCCAGCCGTCCGTGTTCTCCCAGGGTTTGCCAGGGTTCATGCCGGTGCCGGCATTGTTCATGAGGACGGACACGTCACCGAATGTTTCCTTGGCTGTCTGCGCGAGGGTGTTGACCTCGGTGGCGATGCTCACATCGCAGGTTCGCCCCATGGTTTTGGCACCGTTGGCTGCGGCAGCCTGCAGAGCTTTTTCTGCCACTTTAAGCTGCTCTGCATCTCTGTCCGCGACAAGCACATTCATGCCTATCGAGGCATAGTGAACACCGGCCGCCAGACCGATCCCGTTTGCGCCGCCGGTAATGACCGCAGTGTTTCCCGGTTGGAAGGCGGGGTGTGATGCAGATGATGTCATGGTGGTTCCCACAATTGCCAATGTCGATCTCATAATACTATCGGCGGTTGCGGGAGACGCCACAAGGTGTCGCCGCGCGGATCTGCTGGGATCGACACAGATTTGCGTATTTTGAAATGGGGAGAAAGTGGTGCCGGCTGAGAGACTCGAACTCCCGACCCCCTGATTACAAATCAGGTGCTCTACCAACTGAGCTAAGCCGGCCCTTGGTCAAATCGGCCAAAAGCCATTTGAGACTGTCTGATAAGGCGCTTGTCTGATTTGGTCAAATAAATAGTCAGCATTTCCGGGAGAAAAGTCAGTCGGTCCGCCTGAGCTTCTGTTTCCTGGTGCTTCTGCGGGCGCGTTCTCCTTGCAGCACGCAGCCATGGAGGCCGGGAAACTTGGTTGGGCAGGCGCTGGCGCACCGCCGCATCCTGTTAGTTCCCGTTCGCCAGGAATTTCATCTGTTCATTTGCGGCGGGTTGAAGTGGGATTTCAAAGGCAGAAAATTTCGGTTGGGGCGTTTTTGCAAAACTGGAATTAGGAATTTCCTAGACAATTTTATCTAAGTTGTTGGTTCCGGGCAGGATGTGAACTGTGGTGGTCACAAGATTTTTGGGTGGACAAGATGAATAAGCTTTTTTCAGGCGGGCGCCTTAGCCTTGCCGCGCTGATGGTTTCGCAGAAAATTTATGGTGTTTTGGGATTTCTGATCCTGTGCTTCGTGGTGACCAGCTCTGTCACATTGTGGCAGATGGCTTCGATCACAACAGAGATTGAAGAGGTCTCGGATCGGCAGATGCCCTTGACCGAAGTGGTCACTAAGGTTGCGCTTACGCAGCTGGAGCAGGCGATTTACTTCGAACGCATCCTGGCGCTGTCCTATGCGTCATATGGGCGGCCCTTGAGCTCTGATTTGACCCCTCTTGTGGAAACTTTCCAAAAGGATGGCAAAATTGTAGCTGAAACGGTAATTACCGCTGAAGAGATCGCTGCAGCTGCGGCTGAGGCTACGGCCTTGGCTACAGTCGAGGAGCGGTACAGTGCCATTCTTAAATCACTAAAGCACTTCGACAAGGCGCATATCACCTATCAGAAGCACGCTGATGAACTGATTGAGATGATCTCGCGCGGAGAGACCGCGGGCATCAAGGAGTTGGCTCACACCGTCCATGCCGAAGAAGATGCCCTTGATCACGAAATTACTGAGATCTTATTTGAAATCGAGCACCTGACGGCTGAATCCCTTGATGTTGTGAAACAACATGAGGCTATGGCTTTTTGGATGGTTCTCATCCTGACAGCGGTGGCTGTTGTGATCTCCGGGGCAATTGCCTTCTTCGTGGTCCGTGGGATCGTCGGACCTCTCAGGAATGTTGTCGACGCTCTGGTTACCCTGGCTAAGGGTGATACCAGCCATGACGTTTCCGTGGATAGTGCGGATGAAATCGGTCAGACGGCAGAGGCCTACGGCGCATTGCGGCAAGCAACGCAAGAAGCGCAGGCGGCAACTGAGCGGCACCAAAAGGAGCTCGATGCTGCAGAAGCGAGCAAGAAGGAGGCAATGGACCGCCTGACGAGAGAATTTGATGAGTCTGTTGCGTCGGTGATCGAGTCCTTTGGAGAGGCCGTGTCGACTTTGGGCGCGACATCCAAGGAGATGTCCGATGCCGCCGACACCAGTAAGTCGCAGACGGCAACTGTGTCTGCAGCGACCGAAGAAACGAGTACCAATGTACAGGTCGTTGCGTCTGCTGCGGAAGAAATGTCTGCTTCCATCAACGAAGTGTCCAATACCATTGCGAAAACCGCAAAGGTGACGCAACAAGCCGTTGCAGATGCTGAGAGCACGACCCAGTCAGTGACTAGTCTTGCAGAGGCAGCTTCCAAGATTGGTGATGTGGTTGACCTGATCAGCGACATTGCAGATCAGACTAATCTGCTGGCACTGAATGCGACGATTGAGGCCGCGCGCGCTGGCGAGGCGGGTAAAGGGTTTGCGGTTGTGGCGTCTGAGGTAAAGGAGCTGGCAACGCAGACAGCGAAAGCCACTGGGGAGATCACCACGCAGATTTCTGAGATTCAAACAGTCACAGAACAATCTGTTGCGGCGATTGCTGGAATCACCAAAACAATCAGTGAAATCGACAATTATTCGACCATTGTCTCGACGGCGATCGAAGAGCAAAAGAACGCCACGCATGAGATTAGCGGTAGCGTTCAGCAGGCAGCGCTGGGGACGCAGGAACTGTCTGAATCCATGATGGGCGTCCAAAAGAGCACAGAGATATCCGGTGAGTCAGCTGTCCGGGTTAGCGGTGCCGTGCAGCATCTTTCGAATGAGGCTGACGCCCTCAAAGGACATGTGGATGACTTCCTGCGAGGGCTTAAGTCCGCTTAGAGCTGCTAAATTTCGGCTAGGATACTGCCTTAGGCTGGCAGGGATGAGACATCATGTTTCGTCCTTGCCAGCCTTTTCTTTTCGTGACTTTCGCTCGCGAAACCGGGGAAGCCGGAAAAAAGCCTCTTACACGTGAACCAAAACATGTCCTTCTGCGACTATAGGGGGAGAAAGACATTAGTGGGCTTTGCTGGTGGGATTACAAACCATTGGCGAGCCCTCCAACTCAGGCACATGGTTCATGGTCAGAAGCGTCAAGACAATCGTGAACGAATTGCAGGTGCTGCGCGCGCAAGACGGTGACGAAAAGGCATTTCGTGACCTTGTGGAGCGTTGGTCGCCACAATTGCTGCGGTTTTGCCGACGACGAACCGATGACCTTGATACCGCTCGTGAGATTGTTCAGAGCGTCTGGTTGCAGGTGGTAAAGGGATTCAGAAGACTGGACGACCCGGCGCGTTTTCCGGCTTGGCTGTTCACGATTGCGGCCCGTGCCTGCGCGGATCATGTGCGTGGGCAGGTCCACCGACGGACGTTGGCGGCTCACTACAAAGATGTTGCGCTGAACGGGCAGCACTCTGACGAGGCAGCGACAGACGCTTCTGTGTTGGACCTCAAAGCTGCGATCGCGATGTTGGCACCGGATCAGAGGCGCCTTTTGAGCCTTTACTACACACAGGGATACTCAATTGAAGAGATTGCCACACACCTCAACATTCCCGGCGGAACAGTTAAGTCGCGGTTGCACAGCTTGAGAGAAGAGCTTCGCCGCGCCCATGAAGGAGACCGTTATGACCAACATTGATGATGAAATTCGCGCTGCGTTGAGCGCTGAAGAAATGGCTGAGCTTGAAGCGCTGACCGGTGAACAAGGTATATTCGACATGATTGGAGATAGTTTCCGCTCCAAAATGCGGTACTGGGTCCTCTTCCTGTGGGCCTACATGCTGACAGCATTCGGATTTGCAGTCTGGGCTACTGTGCGTTTCCTGCAGGCAACGGACACCAAGGAGCTTGCCGTCTGGGGAGGCTTGTGGCTGATCCTTGTCCTGGCCATCATGCTGGGCAAGATTTGGTACTGGATGGAAGTGAACAAGAACACGGTTGTGCGCGAACTGAAACGGGTCGAACTCCAGATTGCCTTCCTTGCAAAGTCTGTTGCTCAGCAAAAATGAGCACTGCTTCTGCAGAATATCGCCCGCTGGCGAGACCTACTTAGCCCCACATGCCGATGATCGCGCCCATCAGCGGCATGGTGATGATGAAGTTGCCATTGTTGATAATGGCGGTCCGGTAGCTCTTGCGATCAAAAATTACCTCGATCCAGTTGGTGGGCATCACAAACCCTAACCAGACGAGTAGACCGAGCAGGGCACCACCGCCCGCTGTCGCCACGCCAAGGCCCGATGCCAGGATCGCGATGACGGTCGCATTGAGCGCTGCTGGAATGATGGCCAGCGCCATGGCGCCGCCGCTGCCTTCTATTTCTTCCTGGCTCCGGCCTGTCGATTCCAGCCATGCTTTGCCAGCAGCGAGCGGTGAGTACCAAATTGCGCCGACGGCCATGTTGGCGACAATCGCGCCTAGTACAGCCAGCCAGTTGATCGCTTCCAATGAAATAGACATGACGGGTCCCTCCCAAAACCAGTGATTTTCCGCATCGATATTTAATCGATCAATTAACAATGTCAATTGACTGATCGGAGTGTCGCGAGATCGATGCGCGACCTGCCGCTGACGTGAACAAGAGCGCTGTTTTTGTCGCTGAAAATCTGACACGCTGGCATGTGGTCTGGTCGGGGAGCCAATGGATTGAGGGTATAATGGGGACAGAGCCGGTTCGGGTAGGGCTGCTTGGCGCATCTCAGATCGCGCCATTGGCGATCATTGCGCCAGCTGCCAGACGCGATGACGTCGAAGTGGTCTCCGTCGCCGCCAGAGATCCAGAGCGGGCAGCCACCTTTGCAGCTGAGCATGGCATTGCGCGTGTTGCTGCCACTTATGAAGAGCTGATCTCTGATCCGGAAATTGATCTTATTTACAACGGATTACCGCCTGTCTCTCATGCACCACTTAGTGTCTTGGCCATGAAGGCTGGGCGCCATGTGCTCTGCGAAAAGCCGTTCGCTATGAATGCTGCTGAAGCACGAGACATGGTTGAGGTTGCGCAGCGGACGGGACGGCTTTGTGTTGAAGGGTTCCACTATTTCTATCATCCGCTTTTTTCGCGGGTGCTTGCGATTGTCCGATCGGGACAGCTGGGGCCGCTCATTGCCATGAGCGGTGCGTTTGATGTGGAGATTCCTGATCTTGCCGGGAATATTCGGCATGATCTGGCGCTGGGTGGTGGGGCCTTGATGGACCTTGGCTGCTATCCGCTGCATATGCTGCGGCATATTGCTGGGTCCGAACCTCAGATTATCAGCGCACAGGCCAAGGTGGGGCGGCCAGGCATCGATCTTTCAATGGAGGCTGAGCTTCAATTTAGTGGCATCCCGGCTCGGGTTTCCTGCGATATGAGTGCCGGCGTCGCCATTCGCGCAGAATTTGAGGTGATTGGCCAAAAGGGCCGGCTGCATGTCAATAATCCCATCCACCCCTATCTTGGGCACCAATTGACCCTGCTTGTGAATGGGGAGGAAACAACTGAACAGGTCGATGGTCAGTCGACTTTTGATCATCAATTGGACGCTGTGGTTGACGAGATAAGAGGTGGAATGGCTGTGTCGACGGGCGGGGCTGATGCTGTTGCCAATATGGAAGCTATCGATGCGATCTACACCGCCGCGGGGCTCTCTCCGCGCGGTCTTTGACGGCTTTTAGCTATCGTTTAGCTATCGTTTAGCTATCGTTTCGCGCCAATTCGTAGAAGGCAACAGCCGCCGCATTGGAGACGTTGAGACTGCGCATAGGGCCAGAAGCGGGGAGTTTTGCCAACCAATCGCACTTGTCACGTGTCAGGCGCCGGAGACCAGCGCCCTCGGCACCGAGCACCAGAGCAACCTTGCCGCTGGTGTCGATCTGGCTCAGTTCATGACCTGACTCACCGTCTAAGCCGATGATTGTAAAGCCTTGTTTTATCAGGGTTTCAATTGACCGGGATAGGTTGCTCACGCGGCAGATGGAGACGTGTTCCAGGGCACCAGAGGCTGACTTTGCGAGCACGCCGGATTGTGGCGGGCTGTTGCGATCTGTCATAACCAGGCCCGAAACGCCGAAGACAGCAGCGGAGCGGAGGATGGCGCCGACATTATGAGGGTCGGTCACCTGATCAAGGAGGGCAAGGCGGGTGGCTCCCTCCATCACCTGCTCAAGGTCGGGTTCGTGAAGTGGGTTGGTTTTGAGCGCGATGCCCTGATGTACCGCGCCGGGTGGCAACATTTCAGAAATTTCGCCCGTTTCCACAAGAACAGGTTTGATTCGTCTGGTCTGTCCTGCTGCTTCGAGCTCTCTGCCAACAGATGGGGTGCAGATAAGTTGAGTGATCTTCCGTTTTTCGTTGGCCAGAGCCGCAGACACCGCATGAAGGCCATAGAGAAAAGCACCGCCTGTCTCGGCTTTTCCCGCAGCCGGCGACGTAGATCGCCGTTTTCCGCGGTTTTTCCTGGTTTTCTCTTGGGGATTGGCGGATGAATGGGGCCTTGGTTGCTTGCGCTTGGTCATGTCCGACCTTATATTCTGCATCCACGGGCTTACGCAATAAAACAGCCTCCACAGTGCCGCCAGCTTACTTCAAGCGAAATAGCGGTGACGCTGCGGGGGCTTGCACGTTTTTTCGGGCGATTTTTAGTTGACAGGCTAAGGGCGGACGCACATAAACCCGATCAATATTCGGTCGGGTCTCTGTGCCGCGAAGCCACTGCGTTTAATAAGGAATTTGTATTCGGTTTTGGAGGGATGCCCGAGCGGTTAAAGGGGACGGACTGTAAATCCGTTGGCTATGCCTACGTTGGTTCAAATCCAACTCCCTCCACCATCTATTCTGAAGCATAGGGCTTTAGGGAAGACGAAGACTTTTAGAGGCGAATTTCGACGGAAGAGGCGGGTGTAGCTCAATGGTAGAGCAGTAGCCTTCCAAGCTGATGACGAGGGTTCGATTCCCTTCACCCGCTCCAGCTTTTGGGGCACCAAGGCCCAAGGGGCGCATACAAGGTCGCAGAGGCGGACTTGAGGTGCCCTGGGTTAGTAAGAAATGAGCAGGTGGTGTGATCGACCTGCTCACGGTAGTTAGGCCGGGGCGGCCACCACGTGTAAGTGGGTCGGGCCCCACATTGATGAAGGTTAGAAGAGGCCATGGCCAAAGAGAAATTCGAGCGTAATAAGCCACACGTTAACATTGGCACGATTGGTCACGTTGACCACGGTAAGACGACGCTGACGGCGGCGATTACGAAAGTGCTTGCTGAATCCGGTGGGGCAGATTTTTCTGATTATGCAGATATCGATAAGGCGCCAGAAGAGAAAGCGCGCGGTATTACGATCTCTACAGCCCACGTTGAGTATGAGACGGCGAACCGTCACTATGCGCACGTGGACTGCCCAGGTCACGCTGACTATGTGAAGAACATGATCACCGGTGCGGCTCAGATGGATGGTGGCATTCTTGTTGTGAACGCAGCTGATGGCCCGATGCCGCAGACCCGCGAGCACATTCTTCTTGCCCGTCAGGTTGGTGTTCCAGCACTTGTTGTTTATCTCAACAAGGTTGACCAGGTTGATGACGAAGAGCTTCTTGAGCTGGTTGAAATGGAAGTGCGTGAGCTTCTTTCCGAATATGGCTTCCCTGGAGATGACATTCCGATCATTGCGGGTTCAGCTCTCGCTGCTCTTGAAGGCCGCGACGACACTATCGGCAAGGAAAGCATCCTGAAGCTGATGGAAGCGGTTGACGAAGCTATTCCACAGCCAGAGCGGGCGGTTAACCTGCCATTCCTGATGCCGATTGAGGATGTGTTCTCCATCTCGGGTCGCGGGACTGTTGTGACGGGTCGTGTTGAGCGCGGTGTGATCAATGTTGGTGACGAAATTGAAATCGTCGGCATTAAGGACACGCAGAAGACGACCTGTACGGGTGTTGAAATGTTCCGCAAGCTGCTTGATAGCGGTGAAGCCGGTGACAATATCGGGGCTCTGCTTCGTGGTGTTGACCGCGAACAGGTTGAGCGCGGTCAGGTTCTTTGTGCCCCTGGTTCGATCACCCCGCACACGAAGTTTACGGCTGAAGCCTACATCCTGACGAAGGATGAAGGTGGTCGTCACACACCCTTCTTCACAAACTATCGTCCTCAGTTCTACTTCCGGACGACGGATGTGACGGGTGTTGTGAGCCTTCCTGCAGGCACCGAAATGGTGATGCCAGGAGATAATGTTGCCATTGAGGTTGAGCTGATCGCACCGATCGCCATGGAAGAGAAGCTTCGCTTCGCTATCCGTGAAGGCGGACGGACCGTCGGATCCGGCGTCGTTTCCTCAATCATCGAGTAAGGTGTTTGCTGAGCGGCTCTTACCAGGGCCGCTCAGTTGTTTGTCCCGCGGCCATTTTGGCGGTGGGGCATTCGGTTTAGGAGTGTAGCTCAACTGGTAGAGCACCGGTCTCCAAAACCGGGGGTTGGGGGTTCGAGTCCCTCCACTCCTGCCACTTAAGAAGGTGGGCAGGGTTTAACTTGAGGGACCGAATTTTCGGTCAAACTCGCGAGAGGAACTATGGCTAAAAGCAATCCAGTTCAGTTCGTGCAAGAAGTTCGGTCAGAAACGTCGAAGGTGACGTGGCCAACACGGCGCGAAACGATTGTGACGACTGTCATGGTCTTCATCATGGTTGTGATGGCGGCTGTGTTCTTCTTTCTTGCGGATCAGGTTTTGAGCTACGGGGTTTCCTTCGTGCTCGGGCTTGGTGACTAAAGGTACGGGCGATTAAAGGTGCGACGATCATGAAGGCGCGGTGGTATATCGTTCAGGCATACTCAAACTTCGAGAAGAAGGTTGCTGAGTCTATTCGCGAACGTGCGAGTAGCGCGGGGCTTGAAGAAGCGTTTGAGGAAATCCTCGTTCCGACCGAAGAGGTTGTCGAGCTGCGTCGCGGGCGCAAAGTAAATGCGGAGCGGAAATTCTTCCCGGGCTATGTGCTTGTGAAGATGGCTCTGACCGATGAGGCTTATCACCTTATCAAAGATACGCCGAAAGTGACTGGATTTCTTGGCGCGGATAATAAGCCGCAGCCGATCAGTCAGAAGGAAGTTGATGTGATCCTGCATCAGGTGCAGGAAGGGGTCGAGCGGCCGAAACCAAGCATCACGTACGAAATTGGTGAGCAGGTGCGGGTGGCTGATGGGCCATTTGCCTCGTTCAACGGTATTGTCGAAGAAGTCGATGAAGAACGGACACGGCTCAAAGTCGCTGTGTCTATTTTCGGTCGGGCTACCCCGGTCGAGCTTGAGTACGGGCAGGTCGACAAGCTTTAGGGCTTGTCGGGCAAGTCCCGTTTTGTGTGTGGGAGGCGGTGTCAAAGCTGCCGTACCACTAACCCTTTAAAGTTTCCGGGCGGGTGCTCCCAATCGGAAGGGGAAAGATAAATGGCGAAGAAAATTGATGGTTATCTGAAGCTTCAGGTGCCAGCGGGTGCAGCAAACCCATCACCTCCGATTGGCCCAGCATTGGGTCAGCGCGGATTGAACATCATGGAATTTTGTAAGGCGTTTAATGCAAAAACGCAGCAGATGGAAAACGGGATGCCTATCCCAACCATCATTACAATTTACCAGGACAAGTCTTTTACGTTTGAAACGAAGACGCCTCCTGCTTCTTATTACCTGAAGCAAGCAGCCAAGCTCAAAAAAGGCGGTTCAGCGCCTGGTCGCGACGTTGCCGGTTCAGTCACTGCCGCTCAGTGCCGCGAAATTGCGGAAAAGAAGATGGTCGATCTCAATGCCAATGATCTTGATCAGGCTGCGAAGATCATCATGGGATCTGCCCGTTCTATGGGTCTTGAGGTAGTGGAGTAAGACGATGGCAAAGCTTGGAAAAAGAACGACAGCTGCCCGCGATGGTGTTGATGCAAAGACGCTCTACAATCTTGATGACGCTGTAAAGATGGTCAAAGAACGCGCGAAAGCGAAGTTCGATGAGACTATTGAGCTTGCGATCAACCTGGGTGTTGACCCACGTCACGCCGACCAGATGGTTCGCGGCGTTGTTGAGCTGCCTAACGGTTCTGGACGTACGGTGCGGGTTGCTGTTTTTGCAAAGGGTGACAAAGCCGAAGAAGCAAAAGCTGCAGGTGCAGATATAGTTGGTGACGATGAGCTGGCTGCTGAAGTGCAGGCTGGCAAGATCGACTTTGACCGCTGCATCGCGACGCCGGACATGATGCCTCTAGTTGGGCGCCTGGGTAAGGTGCTTGGTCCTCGTGGCATGATGCCAAACCCGAAGGTCGGGACAGTGACGCCAGATATCGGCGCAGCTGTGAAATCTGCCAAGGGCGGCGCGGTGGAATTCCGAGTTGAAAAAGCGGGCATCGTCCATGCCGGTGTTGGCAAAGCAAGTTTTAGCGAAGATCAGATTGCAGGCAATGTGCGTGCGCTGCTCAACGCCGTCCAGAAGGCTAAGCCTACTGGCGCAAAAGGAACATTCATGAAGAAGGTCGCACTCAGCTCCACCATGGGGCCTGGTGTAAAGATCGACCTTACGAGTGTTCAAGACGCTTAATCTGACGATCAACTTACCGCTGTAAACAGCGGGTTGATCTCAAGTTGGGACCGATCAGCTTACCGCTGTAAACAGCGGGTTGATCTGGGAGCGTCTGGTAAAGAATTCCCAACTCACGGGTTTTGTGGGTTGGGCGAAGACGGGACAAACGGTTTTCCGGAGACGGAGAGGCGTCACGTCACGTCTTCATCCTGTCCGAGACGGTGGGTGTCAGCCATGCGTTTGATGGTTGGCTTAATGGATCGGTGGATCCGCCTGCAATAGACGGGGGAGAGAGCAGATTTGTGATGTCGTTCTTTGGTTCGATTTCACGCATCGGTTCAAACCCGGGACAGGCAAGAGAGCGCTGGTCGTGTGGCGCGCCTCCTCGGGGGACACGCACGAGCGGCATCTGCCAACGGTGGAATGAGGGCGCAAGCTGTTGTTTCACCCCCGACGCACCCAGGGATTTGGGTGCTTTGGAGAAGAGTAAGTGAAAAGAGCCGAAAAAGAGGATCTGGTAACGCACCTCAAAGGCGTCTTTACGGACGCTGGCGTGGTTGTTGTTGCTCACTATTCCGGTTTGACGGTCGCGCAGATGACAGTTCTGCGTGCTCGGATGGCGGAAGCGGGCGGCAGCGTCAAAGTTACAAAGAACCGGCTCGCCAAACTCGCTCTGGATGGAACCGTTGTGGCTGGCATTGCCGACCATTTCACGGGACCAACGGCAATCGCCTATTCGGAAGACCCGGTTGCAGCGCCAAGAATTGCTGCAGCCTTCGCTAAAGAGAACGAACAATTCGTGATCCTTGGCGGTGCGATGGGCGAAACCCTGCTTGATCAGAACGGTGTGAAGGCCTTGGCCGAACTGCCGTCTCTGGATGAGCTACGCGGAAAGCTGGTGGGCATGATTTCTACGCCTGCAACACGTATTGCCGGAGTGCTGCAAGCACCTGCCGGTCAGCTGGCTCGCGTTATGGGCGCAAAAGCTGCACAGGGCGAGGAAGCGGCATAGGCCGGTCCTCGAACCCCAAGTTTGAACTGAATGATTAGAGAGAAAATTGAAAATGGCTGATCTTGAAAAAATTGCCGACGACCTGTCGAACCTGACCGTGCTTGAAGCGGCTGAATTGTCCAAGCTTCTCGAAGAGAAGTGGGGCGTTTCTGCTGCAGCACCTGTTGCTGTTGCTGCCGCTGCTGGTGGTGATGCTGGTGCTCCTGCTGAAGAGAAGACTGAGTTCTCAGTTGTTCTGACTGCAGCTGGTGACAAGAAAATCAACGTCATCAAAGAAGTACGCGCAATCACGGGTCTTGGCTTGAAAGAAGCTAAAGAGCTTGTTGAAGGTGCACCTAAGGAAGTCAAAGCCGACTGTCCTAAGGCTGAAGCTGATGAGCTTAAGAAGAAGCTGGAAGATGCCGGCGCATCTGTCGAGCTCAAATAATACTGCTTGGGAGCGGCCCGGCGGTCGCTCCCAATTGCTCCGCCGGAGGGGCGTGGTGAGGTTACTCACTGATCCGGTACTTTGTCTGAGGAAGATTTCGAGGAACAAAAATGACGCAGTCATTTACTGGTCGGAAGCGGGTTCGTAAATCATTTGGACGTATCCCCCAGGTGGCAGAGATGCCAAACCTGATCGAGGTTCAAAAATATTCTTATGACCAGTTCTTGCAGGTTGATCGGCAGTCCGATGGGGCGCGCCTTGATCAAGGTCTGCAGTCTGTATTCGGGTCGGTCTTCCCGATTAGCGATTTTTCTGAAACCGCTATGCTGGAATTTGTCGACTATGAATTTGAGCATCCAAAATATGACGTAGAAGAGTGTCAGCAGCGCGACATGACGTTCGCAGCGCCGCTTAAGGTCACATTGCGGCTGATCGTGTTTGAAGTGGATGAGGACACCGGCGCCAAGTCTGTTAAAGACATCAAAGAACAAGACGTCTATATGGGCGACATGCCTTTCATGACAACGAACGGTACGTTTGTGGTCAATGGCACGGAGCGTGTGATTGTTTCACAGATGCACCGTAGCCCTGGTGTGTTCTTTGACCATGATAAAGGCAAGACCCACTCGTCTGGCAAACTTCTGTTTGCGGCGCGCGTCATTCCTTACCGTGGTTCCTGGCTCGATTTTGAGTTTGATGCCAAAGACATCGTTCATGTCCGCATCGACCGTCGCCGGAAACTTCCTGTCACCACGTTGCTCTATGCGCTTGGTCTGGACTCTGAGGACATCCTCAATACGTTCTACAAGCATGTGAAATACACGAAGACCAAAGACGGATGGAAGCTTCCGTTTGATCCCGAGCGCTATCGCGGCTTCAAGCCTGAGCATGATTTGGTCAACGCCAAAGGCGGCGAAGTCGTCGTCGAGGCGGGCCGGAAGATGACTCCTCGGCTTTCTCGCAAGCTTGCTGAAGAAGGTCTGAAGGAGCTTCTCGTTCAGGACGCTGAAGTTATCGGCCGTTATATGGCTGAAGAGCTGGTCAATCTTGAAACAGGTGAGATCTTCGCTGAAGCAGGTGAGGAAATCACAGAAGAGCTTCTCGAAACTCTGGTTGACGCTGGCGCGAGCGAAATCAATACGCTCGATATTGACCATGTGAACACGGGTGCCTTTATCCGCAACACATTGGCAGTCGACAAGGCCACAGACAGAGAGCAGGCGCTCTACGATATCTATCGTGTGATGCGTCCGGGCGAGCCGCCGACCCTTGATACGGCCGATGCGCTGTTCCACAGCCTCTTCTTTGATCCTGAGCGTTATGATCTGTCTGCCGTTGGTCGTGTGAAAATGAACATGCGTCTCGACCTTGATGCGGAAGACACTGTTCGTGTGCTGCGCAAAGAAGACATCATCGAAGTGATCCGGACGATCGTCGGTCTACGCGATGGCCGCGGCGAAATTGATGACATCGATAACCTTGGCAACCGGCGCGTGCGTTCGGTTGGTGAGCTGATGGAAAATCAGTACCGCATCGGTCTGCTTCGTATGGAGCGGGCGATCAAGGAGCGGATGAGCTCTGTCGACATCGACACGGTAATGCCGCATGACCTGATCAATGCGAAACCGGTTGCGGCGGCTGTTCGTGAGTTTTTTGGCTCCTCGCAGCTGTCACAGTTTATGGACCAAACAAACCCGCTCTCAGAGATTACGCATAAGCGCCGTCTTTCAGCGCTTGGGCCGGGTGGTCTGACCCGTGAGCGTGCTGGCTTTGAAGTCCGCGACGTGCATCCAACTCACTATGGTCGTATCTGTCCGATTGAGACACCTGAAGGACCGAATATCGGTCTGATCAATTCACTGGCGACTTTTGCACGCGTCAACAAGTATGGCTTTATTGAAAGCCCATACCGGCGTGTGGTTGACGGCAAGGTGACTGACGACACGGTTTACCTGTCGGCCATGGAAGAAGCGCGCTACCGGGTTGCGCAGGCGAATGTGCCCATCGGCGCGGACGGCAAAATTCAGGATGATCTTTTGAACTGTCGTATCGACGGTGATTTCGAAATGGTCCCCCCTGAGCAGGTTGACCTGATCGATGTGTCGCCAAAACAGATTGTTTCTGTTGCGGCTGCCCTCATTCCGTTCCTTGAAAACGATGACGCGAACCGAGCTCTTATGGGTTCGAACATGCAGCGTCAGGCGGTGCCATTGGTGAAAGCCGAAGCACCATTCGTTGGGACGGGTATGGAAGAGATTGTGGCACGCGATAGTGGTGCTGCTATTGCGGCCCGCCGGACCGGTGTTGTCGATCAGGTGGATGCGACGCGTATCGTTATCCGCGCGACCGAGGAAACGGACCCTGGCAAGCCTGGGGTTGATATCTACAATCTGCGCAAGTTCCAGCGTTCGAACCAAAACACCTGCATCAACCAGCGTCCGCTGGTACGTGTCGGTGACCGGATCAATGGTGGCGACATCATTGCCGATGGTCCTTCCACAGACCTCGGGGAACTTGCTCTTGGCCGGAACGTGCTCGTCGCGTTCATGCCTTGGAATGGCTACAACTTTGAGGACTCCATCCTGATCTCCGAACGGATCGTTCGGGATGATGTGTTCACCTCCATTCACCTCGAAGAATTCGAAGTGATGGCTCGTGACACGAAGCTTGGGCCTGAAGAAATTACGCGGGACATTCCAAACGTTGGTGAGGAAGCACTTCGCAACCTCGACGAAGCCGGTATCGTTTATATTGGTGCAGAAGTTGGTCCATCCGACATTCTCGTTGGCAAGATCACGCCGAAGGGTGAGAGCCCAATGACGCCGGAAGAAAAACTTCTGCGCGCCATCTTCGGTGAGAAAGCCTCAGATGTTCGCGATACATCGCTTCGTCTGCCTCCTGGTGTGACTGGGACGGTTGTTGAGGTTCGTGTGTTTAACCGCCACGGCGTTGACAAAGATGAACGCGCCATGTCGATTGAGCGGGATGAAATCGAACGTCTTGCAAAAGACCGGGATGACGAGCTCGCGATCCTTGAACGGAACGTTTATGGGCGTCTTCAGGAAATTCTGACAGGCAAGGAAGTGGTTTCCGGACCAGCTGATCTTGCGGCCGGTGCCAAGGTTTCGAAGACGGACCTGGATGGTTTGTCCAAGGGACAGTGGTGGCAGATTGCGGTTGGCAATGAAAAAGCCATGTCCGAAATCGAAGCTCTGAAGCGTCAGTATGACGAGTCCAAAGCGCGCCTCGAAGCACGCTTTGAGGACAAGGTCGACAAGCTTCAGCGTGGTGATGAGCTGCCGCCAGGTGTCATGAAGATGGTCAAAGTCTTTGTTGCAGTGAAGCGTAAGCTTCAACCCGGTGACAAGATGGCTGGTCGTCACGGCAATAAGGGGGTTATCTCCCGCATCGTGCCGGTGGAAGACATGCCTCACCTGGAAGATGGAACACAGGTTGATGTGGTGCTCAATCCTCTCGGGGTGCCGAGCCGCATGAATGTGGGGCAGATCCTTGAAACCCACCTGGGTTGGGCGTCGCACGGGATTGGTCGGAAGGTGACAGAAGCGCTGGAAATTTATCAGCGTGAAAACAGCACCGCGGCTCTGCGCGAGACTTTGGACAAGGTTTATGAGGGCGATGAGACATATGCATCGCTTGATGAACCAGCGCTGATCGAGATGGCTGGCAACCTTCGTAACGGTGTGCCGTTTGCGACACCGGTCTTCGATGGGGCTCATGAGCCAGACGTTGTGACCCAGCTTGAGAACGCGGGTCTTGGACATTCCGGTCAGGTCACACTTTATGATGGCCGGACAGGAGAGACCTTCGACCGTGATGTAACGGTTGGGTACATCTACATGCTGAAACTGCATCACCTTGTCGATGACAAGATCCATGCACGCTCCATTGGTCCATACAGTCTCGTCACGCAGCAGCCACTGGGTGGTAAAGCCCAGTTCGGCGGTCAGCGTTTCGGTGAGATGGAAGTGTGGGCGCTTGAAGCTTACGGCGCGGCCTACACATTGCAGGAAATGTTGACCGTGAAATCGGATGACGTTGCCGGTCGTACCAAGGTCTACGAAGCAATCGTTCGTGGCGATGACACGTTCGAAGCGGGTATCCCGGAAAGCTTCAATGTTCTTGTGAAAGAGATGCGCTCTCTCGGCCTCAATGTTGAGCTGATAGACCGACCTGCAAGCTAAGAGTTAGACGGGCGCATTGTCGGCGCCCGTCGTTGCTCCTCTCAGAGGAGCGGATGTGAATTTGAATTGGGGCGATGCTGACGGGCCCTGTCGGTATCTCTAAATCCCCTAAAGGTCTTTTTGACCGATCAGGGTCCGAACCGAGGAGAAGTCCATGAACCAAGAGGTCATGAACCTTTTCAATCCAACTGCGCCAGCTCAGACGTTTGAGCAGATCCAGATTTCGCTCGCGAGCCCCGAGCGGATTCTTTCCTGGTCATATGGCGAGATCAAAAAGCCAGAGACGATCAACTACCGGACATTTAAGCCGGAGAAGGATGGTCTTTTCTGTGCGCGGATTTTCGGGCCGATCAAGGACTACGAATGCCTTTGCGGCAAATACAAGCGGATGAAGTATAAAGGCATCATCTGCGAAAAATGCGGTGTTGAAGTTACGCTGACCAAAGTCCGCCGTGAACGCATGGGCCATATCGAGCTCGCTGCGCCGGTTGCGCACATTTGGTTCCTGAAGTCGCTGCCATCACGCATCGGCCTGTTGATGGACATGACGCTCAAGGATCTTGAGCGGGTTCTCTATTTTGAGAATTACATTGTTGTTGAGCCGGGCCTCACGCCTCTGAAAGAGAAACAGCTTCTCTCAGAAGAAGAGTTTCTTGACGCGCAGGACGAGTATGGTCCTGACAGCTTTACGGCTGGGATTGGGGCGGAAGCCATTCGCGACATGATGGAAGGCCTCGATCTTGAAAAGATCGCTGCCGGCCTGCGTGTGGAAATTGCCGAAGCAACCACAGAGCTGAAGCCTAAGAAGCTGGCTAAGCGTCTCAAAGTAATCGAAGCCTTTATTCATTCAGGCAACCGTCCGGAGTGGATGATCCTGAAGGTTGTGCCGGTTATTCCTCCCGAGCTGCGTCCTCTTGTGCCGCTCGATGGTGGTCGTTTCGCAACGTCTGACCTCAATGATCTCTATCGTCGGGTGATCAACCGGAACAATCGTCTTAAACGTTTGATGGAGCTTCGTGCTCCAGACATCATCATCCGTAACGAAAAGCGGATGTTGCAGGAATCTGTGGATGCGCTGTTTGATAATGGTCGCCGTGGTCGTGTCATCACCGGTGCCAACAAGCGTCCGCTGAAGTCACTTGCCGACATGCTTAAGGGTAAGCAGGGTCGGTTCCGCCAGAACCTGCTTGGCAAGCGCGTCGACTATTCCGGTCGTTCGGTGATCGTGGTTGGCCCAGAGCTTAAGCTGCATCAGTGCGGCCTGCCGAAGAAGATGGCGCTTGAGCTCTTCAAGCCGTTCATTTATTCGCGCCTTGAAGCCAAAGGTCTCAGTGCGACGGTGAAACAAGCTAAAAAGCTTGTGGAGAAAGAACGGCCCGAGGTCTGGGACATTCTGGAAGAAGTGATCCGGGAACACCCTGTGCTTCTCAACCGGGCGCCAACGCTTCACCGTTTGGGCATCCAGGCTTTTGAACCAGTGCTGATCGAGGGCAAAGCTATTCAGCTGCACCCGCTGGTCTGTGCTGCGTTTAATGCTGACTTTGATGGTGACCAAATGGCGGTTCACGTGCCGCTTTCGCTGGAAGCTCAGCTCGAAGCCCGTGTTCTTATGATGTCGACCAATAATATTCTGCACCCAGCCAATGGGTCGCCGATCATCGTTCCGTCGCAGGACATCGTGCTTGGCCTCTACTACATCTCGCAGATGAAAGATAATGAGCCTGGTGAAGGCATGCTCTTCTCAGATATTTCTGAGATCGAACATGCGCTCGACAATGGGCTCGTCACGCTGCACGCCAAGATCAAAGCGCGCTGGACGACCAAAGACGAAGAGGGGAACCTGGTTTCTCATGTCGTTGACTCAACGCCTGGCCGCATGTTGATCGCGGAGGTTCTGCCTAAGAACCACAAGGTGCCATTTGACCTGATCAACCGTCTTCTTACGAAACGGGAAATCTCCAATACGATCGACGTGGTCTATCGCCACTGCGGTCAGAAGGAGACGGTTATCTTTTGCGACCAGATTATGGGCCTCGGTTTCCGCCAGGCTTGTCGTGCGGGTATTTCCTTCGGTAAGGATGACATGATCATTCCTGTCGAGAAGGAAGGTCTTGTTGAAGAAACGCGGTCACTCGCTAAGGAATATGAACAGCAGTACATTGACGGCCTGATCACTCAGGGTGAGAAGTACAATAAGGTTGTTGATGCCTGGGCGAAGTGTACGGACAAAGTCGCCGATACAATGATGGACAAAATTTCGTCCGTTCAGATCGACGAAGAAACCAATCGCGAACAGCCGATCAACTCGATCTACATGATGGCGCATTCTGGCGCGCGTGGTTCACCCACGCAGATGCGTCAGCTTGCAGCGATGCGTGGCCTGATGGCCAAGCCTTCTGGGGAGATTATCGAAACACCGATTATCTCGAACTTTAAGGAAGGTCTGACCGTTCTTGAGTACTTCAACTCAACTCACGGTGCGCGTAAAGGTCTTGCTGATACGGCGCTTAAAACAGCGAACTCCGGATACCTGACACGTCGTCTAGTTGACGTTGCGCAGGATTGCATCGTTATCGAAGAGGATTGCGGAACCAAGAACGGCATCACACTTGGTGCGGTAATTGAATCTGGTGAAGTGACGGTCTCTCTAGGACAGCGTGTTCTCGGGCGTACGCCGGTCGATGACATTCTGCACCCAGCGACAGGCGAGCTTCTGTTCAAAGCAGGGCACCTGCTCGACGAGGCTGATGTTGATGTGCTTGAAGAAGCAAACATCGAAGAGCTGCGTATCCGCTCTGGCCTGACTTGTGAAACACGGAACGGGATTTGTGCGACGTGTTACGGACGTGATCTCGCGCGCGGAACGCCGGTCAATATGGGTGAGGCGGTCGGTGTGATCGCGGCTCAGTCGATTGGGGAACCTGGTACTCAGCTCACAATGCGGACATTCCACATTGGCGGTACGGCACAGGTTGTCGATACGTCGTTCCTAGAATCAAACCATGCCGGGACAGTGCGGATTGCCAATCGTAACATCGTGAAAGACTCCTCTGGGGCGCTGATCGTGATGGGCCGGAACGTGCAGATCCAGATCCTGGATGAGCATGGCAATGAGCGCTCTTCCAACAAACTTACCTATGGCTCACGCTTGCGGGTCGATGATGGCGAGAAAGTTGAGCGTGGCCAGCGTATTGCTGAGTGGGATCCGTACACGGTTCCGATTGCGACAGAAGTGAACGGTGTTGCTGCGTTCGAAGACTTGGTCGAGGGCATGTCTATCCGCGAAGTTACCGACGAAGCAACGGGGATTTCCCAGCGCGTCGTTATTGACTGGCGGACAAGCCCGAAAGCTGCAGAGCTTCGTCCGGCTGTTGTGGTCAAGGGAAGCGACGGCGAAGTGCTGAAGCTTTCTAATGGCAATGATGCTCGGTTCTTGCTCTCGGTGGATGCGATCTTGTCGGTTGAAGCTGGCGCGGACGTTCATGCTGGTGACGTGCTTGCACGTATCCCAACTGAAGGTGCGAAAACCCGTGACATTACCGGTGGTCTGCCACGTGTTGCAGAGCTCTTCGAAGCGCGTCGTCCGAAGGACCACGCGATCATCTCCGAAGGGACCGGTAAGGTTGAGTTTGGGCGCGACTATAAAAACAAGCGCCGGATCATGGTTCACCCAGAAGATGGTGGGGATCCTTGGGAGTATCTCATCCCTAAAGGCAAGCACATTACCGTGCAGGAAGGCGATATCATCGAGAAGGGCGAATACCTGCTTGATGGTCACCCGGCACCGCACGATATTCTTGCCATCTCCGGTGTTGAGGAACTCGCAACCTACCTCGTGAACGAAGTTCAGGACGTTTATCGTCTGCAGGGTGTGGGCATTAACGACAAGCACATTGAGGTGATTGTTCGTCAGATGCTCCAGAAGGTCGAGATCACCAATCCAGGCGATGCGCCATACCTTTCAGGTGAGCAGGTTGACCGGATTGAGCTTGACGAGATCAATGATCGTCTGCGTGCGGAAGGTAAGGAAGAAGGGTCGGGTACACCGGTTCTTCTTGGTATTACCAAAGCGTCTCTGCAGACACGTTCGTTCTTCTCTGCAGCATCCTTCCAGGAAACCACACGCGTGCTTACGGACGCTGCGGTGAACGGTAAGGTCGACGAACTGCACGGCTTGAAAGAGAACATCATTGTGGGTCGCTTGATTCCTGCCGGTACTGGGCGGGTTGTTGAGTTGCTGCGCAGTGAAGCGACAGAACGTGATGAGAAGATCCTGCAGGAACAGATTGAGACTGGGGCGATCGCCGCTCCAGAGGAAGCTCCTGCAGAGGCACCAGCAGAAGCTGTTGCTGATGAGGTGATTGAGGTGGCTCCAGCGCCGGAAGCACCCACCGAGGGCGCTTAATGGTCGCGGCTATAGTGCCAGTCTTGAGACAGAAAGCCGCTGCGTTTCGACGCGGCGGCTTTTTGCTTTTTGCCGTGCTGCTTTGCTCGGCCTACGTCGTTCCTGTTTTTGCAGACGAAGCAAAACCTACGGAGCCTAGCGGTCAGGAACGAGAAGAAGTCTTACGGGATTTTGTGCTTGCCAATGTCGAATTCACATTGCTGCATGAAATTGGGCACGCACTGATCCATCAGTTCCCTATTCCGTTGTTTGGACGGGAAGAGGATGCGGCCGATCAGATGGCGACCACCTTCATGATCCTTCGTCACAATACCGACATCGACCCGACTGCGATGAACAAGCTGCTCATGGTTTCGGTGGAGTGGTTGTCAGAATGGGAAGACGAAGCGCGGGCACCAGGTGGTAATGCTCATGCATTCTGGGACAGTCACTCGCTCGCCATTCAGCGGTTCTACAATGTGAACTGCCTTCTTTTTGGTGCAAACCCAGATGAGCTTTCCTTTCTTCTGGATACAGAGATGTTGCCGGCGGAAAGAGGTTTTGATTGTGAGCAATCCTACAGCCAAGCCTTTGAAGCCAACCTTTGGTTGCTGAAGTCCTTTGCGCGGAGCAAAGCCTCACTCGTTCCTTACAACGGGATAGTGGTCGAATATGAAGCAACGCGGAATCCGAGGCATGAAATGGTGCGCAGGTGGCTGATTGAGTCTGGAATGGTGCAGGCGGTTGCCTCACGGGCGACAGAGTTTTTTGCCTGGCCGCAACCTGTCCGGCTTTTCTTTGATAATTGCCCCGGGAGCGCTGAGGCTTACTACAACCGAAATGTCTCTGAGATTGTGGTTTGTTACGAACTGCTCGACGTTTTCCTTGAGAAGTCGGAAATATTTTTGAGCCGCAGTGCCGTCGCTGTCTGTGCCAATGCTGGTTTGAGGCGGCTCTATGGAGAAAATTTTGGCTGCGGGAGCTGACCGGAAAACTGAGTTGTTGATTGAGGGGAGACAGCGATGCGTGCTTTTGGCTTTTTGGGGATGTGCCTGGTCTTCCTGATTGGGACGGGCAGCCTTACCTCCGCCCAGACATTTGATCTGGTGATCGCAAACGGTCGCGTTGTTGATCCAGAAACCGGTCTTGATGCCGTACGCTATGTGGGTGTTCGCCAGGGCACGATTATTGCCATCTCAGAGGTGGCTCTCTCAGGCAGGCAGGTGCTTGATGCTAGTGGTCAGATCGTGGCGCCGGGCTTTATCGACATTCATAGTCATTCGCCCTCCCGCTTGGGCAGCGCAATCCAGGTGCTGGATGGTGTCACGACCCAGCTTGATCTTGAAGCCGGCGCTTTTCCAGTCTCTGCCTATGGAGAGCATTTTGCGGGAGGGACACCGATCAACTTCGGGGCGTCGGTCGCTCACTTTGCTGTTCGAACAAAAGTTATTGAAGGCCGCGACGTGCCGTATCTCTTCAGCGGCATGACATTGATGCAAGGCGGGGCTGCCTTTGTTCAGGAAGCGACACCTACCCAGATCGAAGAGATGCGCGGGCTGCTGCTCGAGGGCCTTGATCAGGGGGGTCTTGGCATTGGCATCCTGCTGGATTACATGAGCGTTGCCGTCAACGAGGCAGAGCTGCGCATGATCTTTGAGGTTGCCAGCTCTCGGGATGTTCCGATCGCTGTGCACGTCCGTCGGGGATATGCCGGAGATCCAGCGGGGCTGATTGAGATTATTGCCTTGGCGGAAGAGACTGGTGCACCGGTTCTCATCAATCATATTACCCACAGTGCCATGCAGGCAGTGCCTGAGTGGCTTGCTCTCATTGATGCCGCGAATGCACGCGGTGCGCGCATAACAACGGAAACTCTTTCCTATGCGGCGGGTGGCACCAGTATCTCTGCGGCAGTGTTCAGCCGGGATTGGCAGAAAATCTTCAATATTGAGTATTCTGATGTTCAGTGGACTGCTACTGGGGAGTGGCTCACGGAGGAAAGCTGGCAGAAGTACCGGGCAGAACAGCCAACGGGCATGGTCAACCATCACTATGTTAAGGAAGACTGGATTGAATCAGCCCTAGCCTGGCCGGGCATGATGGTCGCGACCGATGTGACACCGGCGCTAGACCGGGATGTTCTGGCAAACCCCAATGGCGCGGGCACATTTTCCCGGTTTTTGGGTCACTATGTGAGAGAGCGAAAGCTGATGTCCTTGTCTGAAGGGCTTGCACGCATCACGCTTTATCCGGCACAGTGGCTTGAGCGTGTCGCGCCGCAGTTTTCTCGTAAGGGGAGAGTGCAGGTCGGTGCTGATGCTGATTTGGTCATCTTTTCTGCACACGATATCCAAGAGGCCGCGACATATGGCGATCCCTACCTGCCGCCTTTCGGCGTTTCCAAAGTGATTGTCGGCGGTCGCATTGTCGTGGACGGAGCGCGGGTTATCGAAGGCAGATATCCAGGCCGACGTCTGCTTGGACAAGCAGGTAAAAGCGATTAATCACCTGAGCAATCAGAACTGATTGAGCGGGATTTTTAGGTATTGGACGCCATTGTCTTCTGCTAGCGGCAGCTGGCCAGCCTGAATGTTAACCTGCAGAGATGGAAAAATGAGCTGAGGCATGTTCAGTCCACTGTCTCTCTCTGTCCGCATCCTCACAAACTCTTCGCGGGTTCGGTTTGCGATGTGAATGTTGTGGGTGCGTTGTTCTTTGACAGTGGTTTCCCAAGCCGCCTCGCGCTCTGCGGGTGGATAGTCATGGCAGAGGAACATGCGGGTGTTGTCTGGAAGAGCGAGCAGCCGTTCTATGGAGTCATAGAGCATGCCGGCGTCGCCGCCAGGAAAATCACACCGGGCGGTCCCATAGTCAGGCATAAAAAGAGTGTCTCCGACAAACACAGCGTCGCCAATCAAGAGGGAGATACAGGCGGGCGTGTGTCCGGGGGTGGCCATCACCGTCACCACCAGGTTCCCGATCTTGAATTGCTCGCCGTTGGCGAAGAGATGGTCGAAGGGGCGGCCATCGTCCGTCACAGGGTAGGGCTGGTGGAAAACGGGATTGAAGGTCTTCTGGACCGATGAAATGCTTCGGCCCACCCCTATAGGCGCATTTAGTTGTTCTTTTAAATAGTGGGCTGCGGTCAGGTGGTCGGCATGAATATGGGTTTCCAAAATCCACTCGACCTTCAGGCCCCTCTTTTTTATCTCGGCAATCAGCCTATTCGCGGATTTGGTGCTGGTGCGGGCTGATGCCTGATCAAAGTCGAGGACAGGGTCTATGATGGCGGCGGCACCGGTCGTTGGATCGGCGACAATATGCGTGACGGTGTTGGTGGCCGCGTCAAAATAGCTATGGACTTCCGGCTGGGTCTTTGAGGCTGGGCTGGCGCTTGGCCCTGTCTGTGTCACAGCATCCATTCGAAGCTCTCCTATATTCATTTATGCGAATATAAGTGTAAAATTTAAATCCACAAGAGGAAAACGTAAAAAGGGGTGGGAATCAAATGGCTGATTCCCTTGAGTCATTGCCCTGTATTTTGGCGATGGCGTGACGTTTTTAGGGTGGAAACGACGTTCTTTGACCATCAGCATCGCAATAATCTGAGTAGGGTACGCGGGAAGACGAAAAACCGCACAAAATCTTCCATTTTCTTAATACTCGGGGTTGACGCCCCCGGGGGGCGACGGTAGGTTCCGCCAACTTTCGCGCCAGGCAGTAGGCGGTTACCGGTACTGATAACCGACAAACCTAAACGCTGACGCCCGAAATCGACGATAAGGACTGGGGCATGACCCTGGGTTTTCTCAGGGTCCTCTGCAAGTTTAGGCACTGGCATTAAGTGAATGTCGCATGTGTCTAATGGCCGTGTGCAACCTAAAGGGACTTTCCCGGTAGCACGCGGTTTTGTGTTTGGATGAACTAGAGGAACGGCAGAGCAATATGCCAACTATCCAACAACTGATCCGCAAGCCGCGCAAAGTGCCGGTGAAGCGAAACAAGGTGCCAGCGATGGAGGCTTGTCCTCAGAAGCGCGGCGTCTGTACACGTGTTTATACGACGACACCAAAGAAGCCGAACTCGGCTCTTCGTAAGGTTGCCCGTGTTCGTCTGACCAATGGTTTTGAAGTAACCAGCTATATCCCTGGTGAAGGTCATAACCTTCAAGAGCACTCCGTGGTGATGATCCGCGGCGGTCGTGTGAAGGATTTGCCCGGCGTTCGCTATCACATCATTCGTGGTGTGCTCGATACGCAGGGTGTGAAAGACCGTAAGCAGCGCCGTTCGAAATACGGCGCCAAGCGTCCTAAGTAAGGAATACGATAGATGTCGCGACGTCACCGCGCAGAGAAACGAGAAGTCATTCCTGACGCCAAGTTTGGCGATCTGGTTCTGACGAAATTCATGAATAGCCTCATGAAAGACGGCAAGAAGTCGACCGCTGAGCGGATTGTCTATGGTGCCTTCGACAAGATGGCTGAGAAGGGGACTGCTGATCCTCTCCGCACTTTCCATGAAGCTCTGGAAAATGTGATGCCGGCACTTGAGGTTCGTTCTCGCCGTGTTGGTGGTGCGACCTATCAGGTTCCTGTTGAGGTTCGTCCAGATCGTAAGCGCGCTCTCGCCATTCGTTGGTTGATTACAGCTGCACGCGGTCGGAACGAAAACACGATGGTTGATCGCCTGTCGGCGGAAATCCTCGATGCATCAAATAATCGCGGCTCTGCAGTGAAGAAGCGTGAAGACACGCATCGCATGGCAGAAGCGAACCGCGCCTTCTCACACTATCGCTGGTAACAGACAGGCGCTTTAGAGGTTTAAGATCATGGCACGCCAGACAAAACTCGAGGACTACCGCAATATCGGCATCATGGCCCATATTGATGCGGGTAAGACCACGACGACGGAACGGATCCTCTACTACACAGGTAAGAGCCACAAAATTGGCGAAGTGCATGATGGCGCTGCGACGATGGACTGGATGGAGCAGGAGCAAGAGCGCGGGATTACGATTACCTCCGCTGCGACAACCTGTTTCTGGAATGACAAGCGCATCAACATCATCGATACGCCTGGCCACGTGGACTTCACGATTGAAGTCGAGCGTTCGCTACGGGTGCTTGATGGCGCGGTAGCAGTGTTTGACTCCGTTGCTGGTGTTGAGCCGCAGTCTGAGACTGTTTGGCGCCAGGCGGACCGTTATGCGGTTCCTCGCATGTGTTTCATCAATAAGATGGACCGTATGGGCGCAGACTTCTTCCGCTGCGTGGAGATGATCGTTGACCGCCTGGGCGCGACGCCGTTGGTGTTGCAGCTTCCAATCGGTGCGGAGGCTGAGTATGAAGGTCTCGTCGATCTCATCAAGATGAAAGAGATCATCTGGAAAGACGAAAACCTTGGCGCTGAATTCGAATATGTCGATATTCGTGACTCGCTGAAGGACCAGGCTGCTGAATACCGCACAGCGCTCGTCGAAGCCGCTGTTGAAATCGAAGATGAGGCGATGGAAGCCTATCTTGAAGGCAATGAGCCAGACGAAGAAACGCTGAAGCGCTGCATCCGTAAGGGTACAATTGAGCAGAATTTTGTTCCGGTCCTTAATGGCACAGCGTTTAAGAACAAAGGTGTACAGCCGCTTCTCGACGCCGTTGTTGATTACATGCCTTCGCCGCTCGATGTTAAAGCGATTGACGGTATTGATGCGAAGACTGAAGAAGCCACGGTTCGTGAAGCTTCTGACGACGTCCCGGCGTCGGCTCTTGCCTTTAAGATCATGAACGACCCGTTTGTGGGCTCGCTGACATTCGCCCGCGTTTATTCAGGTGTGTTCACTGCCGGTTCCGGCGTGTTGAACACAGTGAAGGACAAGCGTGAGCGTATTGGTCGTATGCTTCTGATGCACGCTAACAGCCGTGAAGAAGTGAAAGAGGCTTATGCTGGCGATATTGTCGCGCTTGCCGGCCTCAAAGACACCACAACCGGTGACACGCTATGTGATCCAAACAGCCCTGTAATCCTGGAACGGATGGAATTTCCTGATCCGGTTATTGAGGTTGCTGTTGAGCCAAAGACCAAAGCCGACCAGGAGAAGATGGGTATGGCGCTTGCGCGTCTCGCCCAGGAAGACCCTTCCTTCCGCGTTTCTTCAGATGAAGAAAGTGGCCAGACGATTATCGCTGGTATGGGTGAGCTTCACTTGGACATTCTTGTTGACCGCATGAAGCGTGAATTCAAGGTTGAGGCGAATGTTGGTGCACCTCAGGTGGCTTATCGTGAGACCTTCACGAAAGAAGCGGACATCGATTACACCCACAAGAAGCAGTCGGGTGGTTCTGGTCAGTTTGCTCGGATCAAAATGGTTGTTACACCGGGCGAGGTTGGCTCAGGCTTGGTCTTCAACAGCAAGATTGTTGGTGGGTCTATTCCGAAGGAATATATCCCGGGTGTTGAGAAGGGTATCAAGAGTGTCGCTGAGAACGGTGTTCTCGCAGGCTTCCCTCTGATTGACTTCGAAGTCACTCTGACCGACGGCGCGTTCCATGATGTTGACTCCAGCGTTCTCGCGTTTGAGATCGCAGCACGGGCAGCGATGCGAGAGATCGCTCCGAAGGCGGGTGCCAAGCTTCTTGAGCCCATCATGAAGGTCGAGGTGGTGACACCTGAAGACTATATGGGTGACGTGATTGGCGATTTGAGCAGCCGTCGCGGACAGATTGCCGGCAGTGAAAACCGCGGCGTCGCGACAGCGATCAACGCCATGGTGCCACTCGCAAACATGTTTGGGTATGTGAACAATCTGCGGTCGATGTCGCAGGGCCGGGCGCAGTACACCATGCAATTCGATCACTATGAGCAAGTGCCGCAAGCGGTCTCTGATGAGATCCAAGCAAAACTCGCTTAATCAGCGAAGAACAATACAGTTCTGAGGGAGCCTTAAGATGGCCAAAGAGAAATTCGAGCGTAATAAGCCACACGTTAACATTGGCACGATTGGTCACGTTGACCACGGTAAGACGACGCTGACGGCGGCGATTACGAAAGTGCTTGCTGAATCTGGTGGGGCAGATTTTTCTGATTATGCAGATATCGACAAGGCGCCAGAAGAGAAGGCCCGGGGTATTACGATCTCGACTGCCCACGTTGAGTATGAGACGGCGAACCGTCACTACGCGCACGTGGACTGCCCAGGTCACGCTGACTATGTGAAGAACATGATCACCGGTGCGGCTCAGATGGATGGTGGCATTCTTGTTGTGAACGCAGCTGATGGCCCGATGCCACAGACCCGCGAGCACATTCTTCTTGCCCGTCAGGTTGGTGTTCCAGCACTTGTTGTTTATCTCAACAAGGTTGACCAGGTTGATGACGAAGAGCTTCTTGAGCTGGTTGAAATGGAAGTGCGTGAGCTTCTTTCCGAATATGGCTTCCCTGGAGATGACATTCCGATCATTGCTGGTTCAGCTCTCGCTGCTCTTGAAGGCCGCGACGACACTATCGGCAAGGAAAGCATCCTGAAGCTGATGGAAGCGGTTGACGAAGCTATTCCACAGCCAGAGCGGGCGGTTAACCTGCCATTCCTGATGCCGATTGAGGATGTGTTCTCCATCTCGGGTCGCGGGACTGTTGTGACGGGTCGTGTTGAGCGCGGTGTGATCAATGTTGGTGACGAAATTGAAATCGTCGGCATCAAGGACACGCAGAAGACGACCTGTACGGGTGTTGAAATGTTCCGCAAGCTGCTTGATAGCGGTGAAGCCGGTGACAATATCGGGGCTCTGCTTCGTGGTGTTGACCGCGAACAGGTTGAGCGCGGTCAGGTTCTTTGTGCCCCTGGTTCGATCACCCCGCACACGAAGTTTACGGCTGAAGCCTACATTCTGACGAAGGATGAAGGTGGTCGTCACACGCCCTTCTTCACGAATTATCGTCCACAGTTCTACTTCCGGACGACGGATGTGACGGGTGTTGTGAGCCTTCCTGCAGGCACCGAGATGGTGATGCCAGGAGATAATGTTGCCATTGAGGTTGAGCTGATCGCACCGATCGCCATGGAAGAGAAGCTCCGCTTCGCTATCCGTGAAGGCGGACGGACCGTCGGATCCGGCGTCGTTTCCTCAATCATCGAGTAAGGATTAAGGGGCGCGGTGCCCACTTTGACACCGCGTTCTCTTCTGGCCCCAGGGCATAAGGACTGAACATGCAAAGTCAAAATATTCGGATCCGGTTGAAAGCCTTTGACCATCGTGTCTTAGACAATTCGACCAAGGAGATCGTGAATACCGCGAAACGGACTGGCGCAAATGTGCGCGGCCCAATTCCACTTCCGACACGGCTTGAAAAGTTCACCGTGCTCCGTGGACCGCATATCGACAAGAAGAGCCGCGAGCAGTTCGAAATTCGGACACATAAGCGTCTTCTAGACATTGTCGACCCTACGCCGCAGACGGTAGACGCTCTTATGAAGCTCGACCTGGCAGCCGGTGTCGATGTTGAGATCAAGCTCTAAGGGGACTTTCGTCTCCAAACGATAAAAGGAATTGGGACCCATGCGTTCCGGTGTGATTGTTCAAAAAATGGGAATGACCCGCCTCTTCACTGAAGAGGGACGGCACGTGCCTGTCACGGTACTGCGCCTCGACAATTGTCAGGTTGTTGCTCAAAGAACCGAAGAAAAGAACGGCTACTCGGCAGTCCAACTGGGCGCTGGCAAAGCCAAAGTGAAAAACACAACGCGTGCAGCGCGCGGTCACTTCGCGGTGGCCCATGTTGAGCCGAAGCGGAAACTCGCAGAGTTCCGTGTCAGCGAAGACAATATGCTGGACGTGGGTGCGGAGATCACCGCTGACCACTTTATTTCCGGGCAGCGCGTCGATGCATCAGGCGTTTCGATCGGTAAGGGTTTTGCCGGTGCGATGAAGCGTCACAATTTTGGCGGCCTTCGGGCATCGCACGGTGTGTCCATTTCGCACCGTAGCCATGGTTCGACTGGTCAGTGTCAGGATCCGGGCAAGGTCTTCAAAGGTAAGAAGATGGCCGGTCAGATGGGCTCTGTTCGGGTTACGACGCAGAACCTCGAGATCGTCAAGACGGATGTTGACCGTGGTCTGATCATGGTCAAAGGCGCAGTGCCAGGGTCCAAAGGTGGTTGGGTGTTCCTGCGGGACGCGGTGAAGAAGCCTCTTCCTGAAGGTGTGCCGATGCCGGCTGCTATTCGGGCGGGTGCGGAAGCACCAGCGGCTGCGGAAGAAGCACCTGCTGAAGCCGCGCCAGATGCTCCGGCGGCTGACGAACAGAAGGATGACGCGTGATGAAGGCGGATGTGACCACACTTGAGGCCAAGAAGGCCGGATCGGTCGACCTGCCGGACGAATTGTTCGCGCTGGAGCCTCGTGCTGATTTGCTGCATCGGATGGTGAACTACCAATTGGCGAAGCGCCAAGCTGGTACGCATAAAACCAAGGGCCGGTCAGAGATCACAGGGACGACCAAGAAAATGTATCGCCAGAAGGGCACCGGCGGTGCGCGTCATGGTGATAAGAAGGTTCCGCAGTTCCGCGGCGGTGGTAAGGCTTTCGGACCGGTTGTTCGCAGCCATGCGATCGATATGCCTAAGAAGGTTCGCGCTTTGGCTCTAAAGCACGCGCTCTCCAGCAAGCTGAAAGCTGAAAAGCTGATCGTGTTGGAAGATGCGAAGTCGAAAGACGGTAAGACAGCTGCTCTGCGCGGCGCACTTACGAAGCTCGGTCTGACATCGGCTCTCATCATTGATGGGGCAGAAGTAGACGATAAGTTCGCGATGGCGTCTCGGAACATTCCATCTGTGGACGTTCTACCAGTGCAAGGCATCAACGTGTATGACATTTTGCGGCGTGACACTTTGGTCTTGACCAAGGCAGCGCTGGAAGGCCTGGAGGCTCGGTTCAAATGAGTGAAGCTCGTCACTATGACGCCATCCTCTCTCCGGTAATCACCGAGAAGTCGACACTGGCATCTGAGCATAACCAGGTTGTATTCCGGGTGCCGCTTGATGCGACGAAGCCTCAGGTTAAGGCGGCGGTCGAGAAATTGTTCAGCGTAAAGGTGAAAGCGGTCAATACGCTTCGCCAGCAGGGCAAGCTGAAGCGGTTCCGCGGCGTGAGCGGTAAGCAGGGCGACTACAAGAAAGCAATTGTGACACTTGAAGACGGTCACTCCATTGATGTGAGCACCGGTCTTTAAGGACGGCAGCAAAAGCGAAAGCTGAGACGTTATGGCACTAAAACAATATAAACCTTCCAGCCCGGGACAGCGTGGCCTCGTTCTCGTCGACAAGTCGGCGCTTTGGAGCGGCAAGCCTGTCAAGAAGCTGACCGAAGGCCTGACAAAATCAGGTGGCCGGAACAATCACGGGCGTATCACAGCACGTCGTCGGGGTGGTGGTCACAAGCGGACCTATCGGGTTATCGATTTCAAACGCACGAAGCAGGATATTCCAGCTGTCGTCGAGCGCCTGGAATATGATCCAAACCGGACAGCATTTATCGCGCTGATCAAATATGAAGATGGCGAGCAGGCATATATCATTGCACCACAGCGTTTGGCTGAAGGTGACACAGTGATCTCTGCGGAGCGCGCTGACGTGAAGCCTGGCAACGCGATGCCAATGAAGAACATTCCTGTCGGCACCATCATCCACAATGTGGAACTGAAGCCAGGCAAGGGTGCGCAGATCGCACGGTCTGCCGGGACATATGTCCAGCTGGTTGGTCGTGACGGCGGGTTCGCTATCGTCCGTCTGTCTTCAGGCGAACAGCGTCTCATTCGCGGTGAGTGCATGGCCAGCATCGGTGCTGTGTCGAACCCGGATCAGTCAAACATCACGCTGGCTAAAGCGGGACGGAACCGCTGGCTCGGCAAGCGTCCGTCGGTTCGCGGTGTGGCTATGAACCCTGTCGATCACCCGCATGGTGGTGGTGAAGGTCGGACCTCGGGTGGTCGTCATCCTGTGACTCCTTGGGGTAAGCCAACCAAGGGCAAGCGGACTCGGAAAAACAAATCGACGGATAAGTACATCGTACGCAGCCGTCACCAGCGTCGTAAGTAAGGTAAAAGCTCATGACACGTTCTGTCTGGAAAGGTCCGTTTGTCGACGGATATATCCTGAAGAAAGCCGAAGCGTCTCGCGAGTCGGGTCGTAAGGAAGTGATCAAGATCTGGAGCCGTCGCTCTACGATTTTGCCTCAGTTCGTTGGCCTGACTTTTGGCGTCCATAACGGCCAGAAGCATGTTCCGGTAAATATCTCCGAGGACATGGTTGGTCATAAGTTCGGTGAATTTGCTCCGTCACGGACCTATTTCGGTCATGCGTCGGACAAAAAAGCGAAAAGGAAGTAAGCCATGGGGAAGTCGTCACAACCACGGCGCCTGGCTGATAATGAGGCAATGGCGAAGGGCCGTATGATCCGCACCAGCGGTCAGAAGCTCAACCTTGTCGCTCAGACCATTCGGGGACAGAAAGTGGAACGCGCGATCGCGGACCTTTCCTTCTCGCCGAAGCGGATCGCCAAGGACGTTAAGAAGGTGCTGGAAAGCGCCGTCGCGAATGCAGAGAACAATCACGATCTGGATGTGGATGATCTCATCGTGTCGGAAGCTTATGTCGGCAAGAATCTGATGATGAAACGCTGGCGTCCACGTGCTCGTGGTCGTGTTGGCAAGATCATGAAGCCTTTCAGCGAGATCACGATTGTGGTGCGCCAAGTTGAGGAAAAAGCCTAATGGGTCAGAAAGTTAATCCAATTGGCCTGCGCCTGGGGATCAACCGCACTTGGGACTCCCGCTGGTTTGCTGGACGTCACGAGTATGGCGACCTGCTGCACGAAGACCTCAAGATCCGTAAGTATCTTGAGAAGACTTTGAAGCAGGCTGGTGTCAGCAAGATTGTTATCGAGCGTCCGCACAAGAAGTGCCGGGTTGCGATCCACTCAGCGCGTCCTGGCGTGGTGATTGGTAAGAAGGGTGCAGACATTGAAAAGCTGCGCCGGAAAATCGGCACGATGACGGACTCAGAAGTCCATCTGAATATTGTTGAAGTTCGCAAGCCTGAAATTGATGCGACACTTGTTGCAGAAAATATTGCTCAGCAGCTTGAGCGCCGCGTGGCGTTCCGTCGGGCAATGAAGCGGGCGGTCCAATCAGCTATGCGCCTCGGCGCTGGTGGCATCCGGATCAACTGCGCGGGTCGTCTTGGCGGTGCTGAGATTGCTCGGACTGAATGGTATCGCGAGGGCCGTGTGCCGCTGCACACGCTCCGCGCTGATATCGACTATGGCGTTGCATCCGCTCATACAGCTTATGGGGTTTGCGGCATCAAGGTTTGGATTTTCAAAGGTGAAATCCTTGAGCACGATCCAATGGCTCACGAACGACGTGCCCTCGAAGGTGGTGGAGATAACCGCCGTCGGGACTCAAAGTAAGCCAGCGCTCAAGCGAAGAGAGTTAAACGATGCTGCAACCGAAACGTACAAAGTTCCGCAAGGCTCATAAGGGCCGGATTAAAGGAACTGCAAAAGGTGGTACGGCGCTAACATTTGGCGCTTATGGCCTTAAGGCTCTTGAGCCAGAGCGGGTAACCGCAAGGCAGATCGAAGCCGCTCGTCGTGCCATTACGCGTCATATGAAGCGTGCTGGCCGTGTGTGGATCCGGATTTTCCCGGATGTGCCGGTTTCGAAGAAGCCGACAGAAGTTCGGATGGGTAAAGGTAAGGGGACGCCGGAATATTGGGCGGCCCGTGTGAAACCCGGTCGGATCATGTTCGAGATTGATGGCGTTTCACATGAGATCGCCGAAGAAGCATTGCGGCTAGGTGCTGCGAAGCTTCCGATCAAGACACGGTTTGTAACGCGACCTGGCGACCAGGCTTAAGAGCATTGTGCTCCACGGTTGAGAAGAGGATGAGGCCATGAAGGCCAGTGAGATTAGAGACATGACGCCGGATCAACTCGACGACGAGATTGTGAAGCTGAAGAAGGAGCAGTTCAATCTGCGCTTCCAGGCAGCAAGTGGTCAGTTGGAGAATACGGCGCGCATTCGGCAGGTTCGCCGCGACATTGCTCGGATCATGACGATCCAGCAGTCGCTCGTAGCCCAAGCCGCTAAGTAAGGGTTCGATCATGCCAAAGCGAATTTTGCAGGGCGTTGTAGTAAGCGACAAAAACGATAAGACCATCGTGGTCAAAGTCGAGCGTCGTTTCACAGATCCACTGCTGAAAAAGACCGTTCGTCGGTCAAAGAAATATCACGCACACGATGAGAGCAACTCTCACAAAGTGGGTGAGATGGTATCGATCCGGGAATGCCGGCCGGTATCAAAGAATAAGACTTGGGAAGTAATCGGGACCGAAGCTTAAGTCGCAAGACTTGGTTTCTACCCAGTGAGAACGGGCATTTAGCCATGATTCAGATGCAAACAAATCTGGGCGTCGCTGACAATTCAGGCGCAAAACGCGTTCAGTGCATCAAGGTGTTGGGCGGCTCGAAGCGTAAATACGCTTCTGTAGGCGACATCATCGTGGTCAGCGTGAAAGAAGCGATCCCTCGGGGTCGTGTAAAGAAGGGCGACGTCATGAAGGCTGTCGTCGTGCGCACTGCGAAAGACATTCACCGCGCTGATGGCAGCACAATCCGTTTCGACGGAAATGCCGCTGTCCTGATTAACGCGCAGGGTGAACCAGTAGGGACCCGTATTTTCGGCCCTGTGACCCGCGAACTGCGTGCGAAGAACCACATGAAAATCGTTTCCCTCGCACCGGAGGTGATCTGATGGCTGCGAAGATTAAAAAGGGTGACAAAGTCATCGTGTTGGCTGGCAAGGACAAGGGTAAGCAGGGCGAAGTGCTCGGCGTGTTCCCTCAAGAAGGCCGGGTTCTGGTGCAGGGCGTGAACCTTGTGAAGCGCCATGAGCGTCAGACCCAGACCAGTGCTGGCGGCATTGCGACGCGCGAAGCGAAGCTCGATTTGTCGAATATCGCTTATGTCGACCCTAAGTCGGGTGAAGCCACTCGCGTAGGTTTCAAGGTTTTGGAAGACGGCAAAAAAGTCCGTGTGGCCAAAGCATCAGGAGAAGTGATCGATGGCTGAGGGATACGAACCCCGCCTCAAAGGCGTATACAACGATAAGGTGCGGCCTGCGCTTCAGGAGAAGTTCAACTACACCAATAATATGATGGTGCCCAAGCTGGACAAAGTTGTCTTGAACATGGGTGTCGGTGAAGCAGTTGGCGACTCCAAGAAGATCAAGTCTGCACTTGAAGACCTTGGTCTTATCGCAGGTCAGAAGGCCGTCGCGACGAAAGCTAAGACGTCGATCGCTGGCTTTAAACTGCGTGAAGATATGAACATCGGATGCAAAGTAACCCTTCGCAAAGACCGGATGTTTGAATTTCTTGACCGCCTTGTGACGGTGGCTCTGCCTCGGGTACGTGACTTTCGCGGCCTTAACGACAAGAGCTTTGACGGGAATGGTAACTACGCAATGGGCTTGAAAGAGCACATCGTGTTCCCGGAAATCGACTACGACAAAGTGGACGAAGTTTGGGGTATGGACGTTGTCGTCTGTACGACGGCGAAGACAGATGACGAAGCGCGGGAATTGCTCAAGGGCATCAACTTCCCGTTTGCAGCTCAGGATTAATCGTTGGCCTGCGCGGGAAGCGCAGGTTCACCGGAGGTAAGAATGGCTAAGAAAAGCAGCGTTCTAAAAGACCAGAAGAAGCGTAAATTGGTCGCCAAGTACGCAAACAAGCGTGCAGCACTCAAGGCGATTGCTGACGACAAGTCTCTGACGGTCGAAGAGCGTTTTAAGGCTCGGTTGAAACTTGCAGAGTTGCCACGCAATTCGTCTAAGACGCGCGTACGTAACCGCTGTGAAGTCAGCGGCCGTCCACGTGCCTATTATCGCAAGCTGAAGATGTCGCGTATCGCGCTTCGGGAACTGGGCTCCAAGGGCCTGATCCCCGGCTTAGTCAAGTCAAGTTGGTGAGGAGAGAGATCGCATGTCTATGACAGATCCCCTCGGAGATATGCTGACCCGTATTCGCAATGCTGCGATGCGCGGGAAAGGCAATGTGAAAACTCCGGCGTCTAAATTGCGGGGCCGGGTGCTCGATGTTCTAGAGGATGAAGGTTACATCCGCGGATATTCGCGCACTGATTTCGATGGCGGGAAAGCCGAATTCGAAATCGAGCTCAAGTATCACGAAGGCCGTCCGGTCATTCGGGAGATTTCCCGAGTTTCGACCCCGGGTCGTCGCGTATATTCATCGGTGAAAGATATTCCAGCTGTGCATAACGGTCTGGGCATCTCGATCCTGTCGACACCTAAAGGTGTCATGTCAGACTCAGTCGCCCGTGACGAAAATGTCGGTGGCGAAGTACTCTGCCGCGTCTTCTAAAGACGCGCGGTAAACGGACGGGTTAGGAAGCAACCATGTCACGAATTGGCAAACAACCCATCGCTGTGCCAGGCGGCGTAACTGTCAATATTGACGGTCAGAATCTGGCGGTAAAGGGCCCCAAAGGCGAGATGTCTATGACACTTGTTGATGAGGTTACTCTCGCGCAGGGCGATGATGGGCTTACAGTAACGCCGCGGGATGAGACACAGCGCGCACGCGCAATGTGGGGCATGCAGCGGACATTGGTACAGAACATTGTTACGGGTGTAACAGAGGGCTTTACCAAGCGGCTTGAAATCAACGGTGTTGGATACAGAGCTCAGATGCAGGGCAAAGATCTGCAGCTTGCTCTTGGCTTCAGCCATGAGGTTGTTCACAAGATCCCGGAAGGCATTCAGGTGAAGACGCCTAAGCCGACAGAGATCGAGATTTCGGGCATGGATAAGCAGACTGTTGGCCAGGTGGCCGCGGAGATCCGGGCGTACCGTCCGCCGGAGCCTTACAAAGGCAAGGGTGTGAAGTACGAAGACGAATATATCTTCCGTAAGGAAGGCAAGAAGAAGTAATCGAGCCATGGGCAAGAAACTGACACTTCAAGATCGACGCAAGCAGCGCAATCGCGCGAAACTTCGCAAGCTGGCTGGTGGCCGTCCGCGGCTATCTGTCTATCGTTCATCACAGCATATCTATGCTCAAGTGATTGATGATATCGAGGGCAAAACGATTGCGTCTGCCTCGACCAAGGACAAAGAGTTCAAGGGCGACAAGGGAACGAACACGAGCGCAGCAACTGAAGTTGGTAAGCTCGTGGCGAAACGCGCATCTGATGCTGGCGTCAATGACGTCATCTTCGACCGCGGTGGGTATGTTTATCATGGCCGGGTGAAAGCTCTGGCAGAGGGTGCCCGCGAGGGCGGCCTCAACTTCTAAAGGACGTTTATCGTGGCACGCAGAGATTCTCGGGATCGGGACGATCGTGATAGCGAATTTGTGGACAAGCTGGTTCACATTAATCGCGTCGCCAAAGTTGTTAAGGGTGGTCGTCGCTTCGGCTTCGCAGCACTCGTCGTTATTGGCGACCAAAAGGGTCGTGTAGGTTTTGGCAAGGGTAAGGCGCGGGAAGTTCCTGAGGCGATCCGGAAAGCCACAGAAGCAGCAAAGCGGAATCTTATCCGTGTGCCGCTCCGTGAAGGTCGTACATTGCATCACGACATTGATGGTCGTCACGGGGCTGGCCGCGTGATCCTTCGTGCAGCGCCTCCAGGCACCGGTATCATCGCCGGTGGTCCAATGCGTGCTGTGTTCGAAACGCTTGGTGTTCAGGACGTTGTTGCGAAGTCCATGGGGTCAGCCAATCCGTACAACATGATCCGGGCGACATTTGATGCGCTAACACGCGAGCAGAGCCCTCGTATGGTTGCAGCGCGCCGCGGCAAAAAGGTGACTGATATTGTAGGTCGTCGTGCGGATGGTGCCGGAGAAGCTTTGGCGTCTGAGTAAGACCTCAGATTGCAATAAGGGAAATTAGATCATGGCAGCAGAAAAAGAGACGGTGACCGTAAAGCAGATTGGTAGCCCAATCCGCCGGAAGCCAGACCAGCGCCAGACTTTGGTCGGCCTGGGCTTGAACAAGATGCATAAGGTTCGGACGCTGGAAGATACGCCGTCGGTTCGCGGCATGATCAACAAGGTGGCTCACCTTGTTGAAGTGGTTGACGACGCTTAAAGAAATTACTCAGGCAAGAGCCGAGTGGATCCGTTTAATCGGATGTGCGCATAGAGGTAGAAGATATGAAACTCAATCAGCTTTCCGATAATGACGGTGCCCGTAAAGAGCGGACCCGCGTAGGCCGTGGTATTGGTTCTGGCAAGGGTAAGACCGGCGGTCGTGGTGTTAAAGGTCAGAAATCACGCTCAGGTGTGGCGATCAAGGGTTTCGAAGGCGGGCAGATGCCCCTCTACCAGCGCTTGCCAAAGCGCGGCTTCAATGTGCCGAACCCCAAGAAATACAATGAAGTGAACATTGGACGCATCCAGACAGCTCTTGATGCTGGCAAGTTGGACGCAGGCAAAGCAGTGAATGCTGACGCGCTCGTCGGTGCGGGCCTTATTACTCGTCTAGCAAAAGACGGCGTTCGTCTTCTGGGCAAGGGCGAGATTTCTGCATCGGTAAAGATCGAAGTAGCAGGTGCTTCCAAAGCGGCTATCGAGGCTGTTGAGAAGGCCGGCGGTTCGGTAACCGTTAAGGAATCCAAGGCGAAAGCCGAAGGTTAAGTTTTAGTGGGGGCCGAGAGGCTTCTTGTGTTGTGCCGAGCTTCCGGAGTCATCTGAATGGCCTCAGCCGCGGAACAGTTAGCTGCCAATCTTAATTTTGGTGCCTTTGCGAAAGCAGAGGAGCTCAAGAAGCGGATATGGTTCACGCTAGGCGCATTGCTGGTTTACCGGCTTGGTACCTACATTCCGATTCCAGGTATTGATCCCATCCGTTTTGCTGAGTTCTTTCAGCAACAGCAGGGTGGTATTGGTGGCATGCTTGACCTGTTCACCGGCGGTGCTGTCGGTCGGATGGCGATCTTTGCGCTCACCATCATGCCGTACATTTCGGCTTCCATCATCATTCAGTTGATGACGACGGTGAGCCCTCATCTTGAGCAACTCAAGAAAGAGGGTGAACAGGGCCGGAAGCAGATCAACCAGTACACACGCTATGGCACGGTTCTTCTGGCGACGCTTCAGGGGTATGGCATTGCCGTAGGGCTTGAGAGTTTTGCGATTGATCCCGGGCTCTTTTTCCGGGCGACAACGGTTATTACTCTTGTCGGCGGTACCATCTTCCTGATGTGGCTTGGTGAGCAGATCACTGCGCGCGGTGTCGGTAATGGGATCTCGCTGATCATCTTTGCCGGTATTGTGGCGGAGCTGCCAGCTGCACTGGTCGGAACGCTGGAACTTGGGCGTGAAGGCGCGCTGTCTCCTGCGATCATTCTGCTGCTTATGATCATGGTCGTGGGCATTATCGCCTTTATCGTGTTTGTGGAGCGCGCGCAGCGCCGACTGCTCGTTCAGTATCCCAAACGCCAGGTCGGGCAGAAGATGTATGGGGGCGACTCCTCTCATCTGCCTTTGAAGCTCAATACTGCGGGTGTTATTCCACCGATTTTCGCTTCATCACTTCTTTTGCTACCAACGACTGCGGCGAGCTTTGGCGGCGGGCAGGGGCCTGAATGGCTCAATGTCATTACGGCCTGGCTGGCTCATGGGCAGCCGCTTTATATGGCGCTCTATGCAGGCCTGATCATCTTCTTCTGCTTCTTCTACACAGCAATTGTCTTTAATCCTGACGACACGGCGGACAATCTGAAGAAATATGGTGGCTTCATTCCCGGTATTCGTCCTGGTAAGCGCACGGCAGAATATATCGACCATGTGTTGACTCGGTTGACGGTTGTTGGGGCGCTCTATCTGACATTCGTTTGTTTGCTGCCGGAAGTTCTGATCTCTCAATACAGCATTCCCTTCTATTTCGGCGGGACGTCTCTGCTGATCGTGGTGAATGTGACCATGGACACGGTGGCTCAGGTTCAGAGCCATCTGCTGGCGCACCAATATGAAGGCCTCATCAAAAAATCAAAACTAAGAGGGGCTCGTCGATGAAACTGATTTTTCTAGGCCCCCCAGGCGCAGGCAAAGGCACTCAGGCTGAGCGGATTCAGACCGCACACGGCCTGGTTCAGCTCTCTACCGGCGATATGCTCCGCGCGGCCGTGGCGGCCGGCACAGAGACCGGTCAAGTCGCTAAAGAGATTATGGCGCGCGGCGACCTGGTTCCCGACGATGTCGTGGTTGGCATCATCGCGGATCGCACACAGGAAGCTGATTGCGCTAATGGGTACATTCTGGACGGTTTTCCGCGGAATGTGGCCCAGGCTGAGGCCCTCGACAAGATGCTGGCGGAGCGCTCAGACAAGCTTGACGCCGTAATTGAGCTCAAAGTTGACGATTCAGCGCTTTTGGCGCGGATCGAAGGCAGGGCAGCTGAGACAGAAGGCGGTGCCCGTGCAGATGATAATGCGGACGCGCTCAAGAAGCGCCTCGCTGTCTATCACGAACAAACGGCGCCATTGGCGGGGTACTACAAGAATGCAGGCATTCTGAGGACCGTTGATGGCATGAAAGACATGGATGCAGTGACTGTGGAAATTGAAGCAGCACTCGAACTTAAGGAGACGGATAACGCAGGCTAAGCAGTTGACCGGGAAGGGGAAATTCCTATAATCCCGGCCAGCGCGACGGCAGCTCCAAGCAAACCATCGGTACTTCACTGGGAAACGGCAGTATTCTGCGGTATTTCAGCGATTTATCCCGTTTTTTGTTCGGAATCTGTTGGTCTGGCGAATCCTTATCGCAGGAGAAGAACGTGGCTCGTATCGCTGGTGTGAACATTCCAACCCATAAGCGTGTGCTTATTGCACTGACCTATATTCATGGGATTGGAGACAAGAATGCTAAGGATATCTGCGAAACCGTAGGTATTGCGCCAGAACGTCGTGTAAACGAGCTTTCTGACGCTGAAGTAATCCAGATCCGTGAAACCATCGACCGTGACTACATGGTTGAAGGTGATCTGCGACGCGAAGTTGCAATGAATATCAAACGTCTGATGGATCTGGGCTGCTATCGCGGTCTCCGCCATCGTCGTGGACTGCCAGTCCGTGGTCAGCGCACCCATACGAATGCGCGGACACGGAAAGGCCCTGCGAAAGCAATCGCAGGTAAGAAGAAGTAAGAACGGGATTTGACGGGGCAGCCCGTTCGACAGAGAAGGTTTTAGGATGGCGAAGGAAAAGACCCGCGTTAAACGCAAAGAACGTAAAAATATTACGTCTGGCGTTGCGCATGTGAATTCGACCTTTAACAACACCATGATCACGATCACGGACGCACAGGGAAATGCAATTTCCTGGTCGTCTGCGGGCATGATGGGGTTCAAGGGCAGCCGGAAGTCGACACCATTCGCCGCCCAGATGGCTGCGGAAGATGCTGGCAAGAAAGCACAAGACCACGGCATGAAGACCCTTGAGGTTGAAGTCTGTGGCCCAGGGTCTGGACGTGAGTCTGCTCTGCGTGCGCTTCAAGCTGCTGGGTTTACCATCACGAGCATTCGTGACGTGACACCTATCCCGCACAATGGCTGCCGCCCACCAAAGCGCCGCCGCGTTTAACAAAGCTTATCGGCGCCTTCCCTTTGGCGCCGCTCATACTCATTCGACGGTTGATCCGTCTTGCATTCGCTTCTCCAGGAACATGTTGTTCGAAGCAAAATGCACCTAACGGCACGAGGTTCTACAGGTGATCCAGAAGAACTGGGAAGAGCTCATTAAACCGACCAAGCTGGAAATCCAGTCTGGTCATGATGCACAGCGTACAGCAACAGTGGTTGCTGAGCCGCTTGAGCGTGGCTTTGGTCTGACGCTTGGCAATGCGCTGCGCCGCGTTCTGTTGTCCTCACTGCAGGGTGCTGCTGTGACGGCAGTCCAGATTGACGGTGTGTTGCACGAATTTTCATCCATTGCAGGCGTTCGTGAAGATGTCACCGACATCATCTTGAACATCAAGCAGCTGGCACTGAACCTTCACAGCGAAGGTCCAAAGCGGATGATGCTCGTGAAGCAGGGTCCTGGTGTTGTCACTGCTGGCGATATCGAAGCCGGGTCGGATATCGAAATCCTGAACCCAGAGCTTGTGCTCTGCACGCTCGATGAGGGTGCAGACATTCGCATGGAGTTCGTTGTCAGCAACGGTAAGGGCTATGTGGCTGCAGACCGGAACCGTCCGGAAGATGCGCCGATTGGTCTTATCCCAGTTGACAGTCTCTACAGCCCGGTTCGCCGTGTTTCCTACAAAGTGGAAAACACACGCGAAGGTCAGATCCTCGATTATGACAAGCTGACTGTTCAGCTTGAGACAGACGGATCTGTAACACCAGAAGACGCTGTCGCATTTGCTGCGCGTATTCTTCAGGACCAGCTTCAGGTCTTCGTCAACTTTGACGAGCCGAAGGAAGTTGTTGTTGAAGAGCAGCATCCAGAGCTTGAGTTCAACCCGGCTCTTCTTAAGAAGGTCGATGAGCTTGAACTGTCTGTCCGTTCAGCGAACTGCCTGAAGAACGACAACATTGTCTATATTGGCGACCTGATCCAGAAAACAGAGTCCGAGATGCTTCGCACCCCGAACTTTGGCCGGAAATCCTTGAACGAGATCAAAGAAGTTCTCGCACAGATGGGGCTTCACCTCGGCATGGAGGTGGCAAGCTGGCCGCCTGAGAATATCGAAGATCTCGCGAAACGTTTCGAAGATCATTACTGAGTTTACCCGGCCGCGCCGAGAGGCGCCGTCATTTGAATGAGGAGAGGGTCATGCGCCACGGGAAATCCGGCCGCAAGCTCAATCGGACTGCAAGTCACCGTAAAGCTATGCTCGCAAACATGGCGGTTGCGCTGATTAAGCATGAGCAGATCATCACGACATTGCCGAAGGCGAAAGAGCTTCGTCCATATGTTGAGAAGCTGGTTACGCTTGCTCGACGTGACGACCTGCATGCTCGCCGTCAGGCTTATTCCAAGCTTCCTGAGCAGAAGTGGGCAGCGAAGCTGTTTGATGAGCTCGGACCTCGCTATAAAGAGCGTAATGGTGGATACACCCGTGTTCTCAAAGCTGGCTTCCGCTACGGGGACAATGCGCCTATGGCAGTTATCGAGTTTGTTGATCGCGATCCATCAGCTCGCGGCCAGGACTCAGGTCCTGTCATGGTGGACGAGGATGCGCTTGAGACAACAGCTTAACAGCCGAAATCTTATGGAAATTGACGGGGTGAGACGCAGTGCGTCCGCCCCGTTTTTTTGTGGCTGGAAGGCGTGGCCGCCCTGTTTACTTTGATCTGAGCTTGATTGAGGTTTGCCTTGCAAGAGCCTGAATTGGCTCTCAATATTTGGGTTTAGTTGGACGAACCGGCGGGTACGGGCGTCATGGTGTTGGAAATGATCTCAAATTCTTGGTTTACGATCGTCTGGTCTGTTGCGGCCTTGGTTCTGTTCGGCGGTTTGGTCCTGGCGTTGGGGAGTGTTGCCCGAGCTGACAACCGTGTTGTCCCTGGGTCACGGGCAGAAATGCAGATGTCTTTTGCACCGGTGGTGCGGGATGTTGCACCTGCCGTTGTAAATGTCTATTCCAAGCGGGTAGTGCAGGAACGGCCGCAGAGCCCACTCTTCAACGATCCTTTCTTTAAGCAGTTCTTTGGTGACCGCTTCAGCTTCGGCATGCCGCAGGAGAGGGTGCAGCAATCTCTGGGGTCCGGCGTAATTGTCGGGGCAGACGGGCTTATCGTCACCAACAATCACGTTGTAGCGAATGGCGATGTGTTCACAGTCGCCTTGGCAGACCGTCGCGAGTTTGAAGCAGAACTCATTCTGGCGGATGAACGGACCGACCTTGCGATCCTCAAGATTGATACTGAAGGTGCATCGCTCCCAGCGCTTACCTTCCGGGACAGCGATACGCTGGAAGTCGGAGACCTGGTGCTCGCTATTGGGAACCCGTTTGGCGTAGGGCAGACGGTCACCAGTGGGATTGTGTCGGCATTGGCCCGGACGCAAGTCGGTGCGACCGACTACCAGTTTTTCATCCAGACTGACGCGGCGATCAACCCAGGAAACTCCGGTGGTGCGCTTGTCACCATGGACGGGCAGCTCGTTGGCATCAACACGGCGATTTTCTCCCGGTCAGGTGGATCTGTTGGCATTGGCTTTGCTATTCCCTCAAACATGGTCCGCGCCGTCGCTGACTCGGCGGTTGGCGGAAGCACCGGCGTGGAACGCCCTTGGCTCGGCGCTGATCTGCAAGTTGTTACGTCAGATCTTGCAGAGTCGCTAGGGCTTGATCGTCCAGGTGGCGCCATGGTCCAGCGCACCTATCCCGACGGTCCTGCAGACAGAGCCGGGTTGGAAACCGGTGACGTTATCTATGAAGTGGACGGGCGCGAAGTGATTGATCCGCAATCTGTTCGCTATCGATTGGCGACAAAGGGGGTCGGTGGGCGTATTGATATCAAATACCGGCGGAATGGGGATGCCAATCGGGCTCGTATTGCCCTGGAAGCCGCGCCGGAAGACCCGCCACGTGAAGTGGCTGAGCTGAGCGGACGTCACCCGTTCTCTGGAGCAACTGTCGGCAATCTCTCACCCGCTTTTGCAGAAGAGTTGCAGCTCGACCCATTCCAAAGGGGGGTGGTGGTTCTTCGGGTGAAGCGCGGAAGTGCGGCACATCGTCTGCGCATTCAACCTGGCGACATGATCCGAGCCGTGGGCGCAGATGAGGTCGACAGTGTTGATGAACTCCAACGGCTGACAGGTGAGAGACGTGCCGAGTGGGAGTTCACGATAGAGCGTGGCGGTGAACGGTTCTCGGCACGGGTACGCGGCTAATAAGTTGGTTTCTGGCTAGAGAAATTTCTCAAGTTCCTCAACCAACCCTTTGGGGTTGTCCCCCTGAATTGTGTGGCCAGCGTTTGGCACGGTGACATGCCGTCCATTGACGAGCAGTGAGACAAAGCGCTTTGCGTCGTCTGGGCTGAAGGTGGGGCTTTGCTCGCCCCGAACCACAAGTGTTGGACAACTGATACGGCGGCAATCATCTGCTATTTTGTCCAGACGCTTCTGCATTTCCCTCAGATCGAGCTTTTCGCGTCTGTCTGCTTTCCAGGTCCATGATCCATCAGAGAGTTGCCGCGTTGTGTGGGTGAGGCTGTGGCGCATAAGCTCTTCTTTGCGTCGTGGATTATGTGCAAGAGCTGCTTTCACAAGATCTTCAAAAGACTGCGGTTCACTATTGCTTTCGACAAATGACACGAGTGCTTTTGCTCGGTTCATTTGAACGAAAGGGCCGACATCGACGCAGACAAGGGCCCTAAGGTGATCTGAGTTCTCAACCGCATAAGATATCGCGTTGAGACCGCCCATCGACATGCCGATCAGGCTGAAACGGTCCCAGCCAAGGTGGGCCGCTAACGCCTTGATGTCCTCGCTGTGATGCTCTGGTGCATAATGTCCCTCATAAGACCATTCACTGTCCCCATGGCCGCGTTGGTCAAGGGCGATGCAGTGAAAGCGGTCTGCAAGGGCGAGGCAGACGATGTCCCAGGTGCGAGCTGACTGGTTCCCGCCATGCAGGAAGAGGAGGGGTGGGTTTGCCGAAGTCCCCCATTCCACGAAATGAAAGCGCCGCTCATTCAAAACCGCATGATGATGACGCGGGGCTTCTATCTGGATATTTAGCCCTGCAATTTGGGCCACTCGGGAAAGATGGTCGATATCTGTTTGCATTGAAGGATTCTACCTTGACTTGTCAAAGTTAATTACTTTGAATAATCTAGGTAGCGCACTGAGTCAAATCGAATTTTGAGGGCTAGATGGCAGAGAGAAAGCGTTTGAGCCCTGAAGTGGCACAACAGAATATCCTTTCCAGGGCAGAGCATTACCTTATCGTTGGCGGTCCTGATGCGGTACGGGTCCAGGTGATAGCCGATGACCTGGGGATCACAGACGCAGCAATCCATTACCACTTCAAGAGCCGCAAGGGATTGATGACGGCGCTTCTGAAGGAAGCCGGACGCAAGCTCAAGGCAGAGGTCACCAGCATTGCAGAAAGTACTGGCGACGGCGCTGATGCGATAACAGAAATTGCCGCAAAACTGACCGAGCTCTACCAGCAGCGAAAATATGCGCGCCTGGCGATATGGCTGGCGTCAGAGGGATGGGAAAGCGAAGGGGCCGGTCTTTTTGACCCGATTGTCGCGCAACTATGTGCCTCGCCGGGCAGTACAGAACAGGAGAAAGACGTTCGCTATTTGCTGGCGCTCCTTAATACATTTCTGGTCGGGGAAGACCTGGTTGGAGGGGCCTTCCTGGCCAGCGTCAGCATGCCTGGGGATAATGACAGCAGAGCTCGCTTTAGAAACTGGGTGGTTGCTCAGATCTCGGCGACCTTGAGGTTCAAATAGCAAAATTCTTCAGGTGTTCCGTCGGTGGCGGGGCGCAAATTATGCTAAATCTGGGGCATGGCCGACTTGTTCCAAACCCCTTCGGATAACACCAATGAGGCACCGCGACCGCTCGCGGATCGCCTGCGGCCTGCTGCTCTTTCTGATGTGGTCGGGCAAGCGCATCTGATTGGTCCAGAGGGTCCTATTGGCCGGATGGTGGCATCAGGGCACTTGTCGTCCATCATCTTCTGGGGGCCTCCTGGTACGGGCAAGACGACCACAGCGCGGCTTCTCGCTGATGCGGTCGGTCTCGCGTTTGAACAGATATCCGCGGTTTTCTCTGGTGTGGCAGATCTAAAGAAGGTGTTTGAAGCTGCGCGTCTTCGACGAACCCAGGGACGAAGCACTCTATTGTTTGTTGACGAGATCCATCGTTTCAACCGGGCGCAACAGGATAGCTTTTTGCCCGTGATGGAAGACGGGACTGTCATCCTTGTCGGCGCGACGACGGAGAACCCCTCTTTCGAACTCAACGCCGCTCTTCTGTCCCGCGCCCAGGTGCTGGTTCTCAACCGACTGGATGATGAGGCGCTTGAGGAGCTGTTGTCGCGCGCCGAAGCGTTTGTTGGCGAGAAGCTGGCGCTCACAGATGACGCACGAGTTGCGCTTCGAGCCATGGCGGATGGGGACGGGCGCTTTGTGCTCAATCTAGCGGAAGAAATACTTGCCCTAGCTCCGGCGGAGCCGCTCAACACACAGAAGCTTACAAAGCTGATGCAGCGTCGCGCGCCGATTTACGATAAGTCGCGCGAAGGCCATTACAACCTTATCAGTGCTCTTCACAAATCTGTTCGCGGGTCGGATGTAGATGCTGCGCTCTATTGGCTTGCGCGCATGTTGGACGGGGGTGAAGACCCGCTCTTTATTCTGCGCCGTGTGGTCCGCATGGCGATTGAGGATATTGGCCTCGCAGATCCGCAAGCGCTTGTTCAGGCACTGGCGGCTAAAGATACTTATGACTTCCTGGGCAGTCCGGAAGGGGAGCTGGCACTCGCGCAAGCGGTTCTCTATGTGGCCAGTGCGCCGAAGTCGAATGCGCAATATACCGCATTCAAGGGTGCGATGAAGGCGGCGAAAGAAACCGGATCCGTGGCGCCTCCGGCCCACATTCTCAATGCCCCCACAAAGCTCATGAAAGAGCTTGGGTATGGCGCTGGATATGAGTATGACCATGACGCGCCGGATGGGTTTTCCGGCCAGGATTATTTTCCCGACGAGATGGCCCGGCAACGCTTCTATCAACCCGTAGAGCGCGGGTTTGAACGGGACATAGCAAAACGGCTGGCCTATTGGCAGAAACTGAGAGAGGAGAGGCGATCGTGAAGATGCTGATTGCCGTGGCGCTAGGCGGCGCCGTGGGCGCCACCGGTCGCTACCTGTTTGCCACGCAGACACTTCGTTATTTTGGGCCGGGTTTTCCTTGGGGGACTCTTGGCGTCAATATTATTGGGTCTTTTCTCATGGGAGTGATCGTTGAAAGCCTGGCTCTTCGCTTTCAGGTGTCCCCGGAGGTCAGGGCATTTCTTGTGACGGGCGTGCTCGGCGGCTTCACGACCTTCTCGGCATTTTCCCTGGACATATCGCTCCTCCTTGAACGCAAAGATGTTGGCGTTGCAGCCTTTTACGCGTTTGGCTCGCTTGGGGGTGCCGTGCTGGCGCTGTTCTTTGGTATTTGGCTGACCCGGGTGGTGCTCTCATGAGTGGTGTGGCACATGTTGATGTAAGCGAAGACGATGATGGTCTTCGTGTGGACCGTTGGTTTAAGCGACACTATCCAGAGCTCGCACATTCTCGGCTGGAGAAGTTGCTGCGAAAGGGACAGGTCCGCGTAGATGGTGGCCGGGTTAAAGCAAATGCTCGACTAGAGGCTGGGCAGACGGTTCGTGTGCCACCCTTTGGTGGGCAGGACGGATTTGTTCCGAATAAGAAGCCGCCACGACCCTCGTTTGACAAGAAGGAAGCAGCCTTCGTTCAGAGCCTCGTGTTGCACAAAGATGCGTCGATCATTGCGATCAACAAACCGAGCGGTCTGGCCGTGCAGGGGGGTACCGGTACGGAACGGCATTTGGACGGCATGCTGGAAGGCCTTAAGTTCGATTTCCCAGAACGCCCACGTTTGGTCCACAGATTAGATAGAGATACGAGTGGGGTTTTGCTTCTTGCGCGTACTGCAAAGGCAGCGTCGAAGCTCGCACGCGCGTTCAAAGAACGCGATACAAGGAAAGTCTATTGGGCGCTCACTGTCGGCGTCCCGCGTCCGGAGCGCGGAACGATCCGGATGACCCTTGCAAAACAAGCGGGGCGGGCAGGCGAGCGCATGGTGCCGGTGCCAGATGGAACGCCGGGTGCGCAATCCTCTGAAACCCATTTTGCAACGGTGGCTCGGGCAGGACAGAAGCTTGCCTGGGTGTCTTTCATGCCGGTCACAGGACGGACCCATCAGCTGCGTGTGCATGCAGTTGCAGCGCTGGAATGTCCGATCGTTGGCGACGGGAAGTATGGGGGCGCAGAGGCACATCCAGGCGGTGAGATTTCGTCGTCTTTGCATCTGCATGCGCAATCCATGGACATTGCCCACCCCGATGGAGGCAGGTTTGCGATTTCAGCGCCGCTGTCAGACCACATGGCCGAAACGTGGGATCTCTTGGCGCTCGACACGCAAGATGATGGTGATCCATTTGCGGAGCTGGAACTGTGAGTGACTTAAAACTCGTTGTGTTTGATTGCGATGGAACGCTGGTGGACAGTCAGCACATGATCGTCGCTGCGATGAACCGTGCGTTTTCTGCGCACTCACTCTCGCTTCTACCGCGGGAAAAAGTGCTCTCCATCGTTGGCCTTTCCCTCGAAGAAGCGATCAGCAAATTGCTTCCGCAGGAGGATGGCGCGACGGTCTCGCTTGTGAAAGAGAGTTATCGGCAGGCGTTTTTTCATCTGCGTGAGGACCCGTCTCTTCACGAGCCACTGTTTCCGGGTGCGAGAGAAGCGCTTGATCAGCTGGCCGCCAGGGACGATGTGCTGCTTGGTGTGGCGACAGGTAAATCGCAACGAGGATTGCGGAACATTCTGGAACTGCACGATCTTCGCGGCCACTTCATGACACTGCAGACGGCGGACGAGCACCCTTCAAAGCCGCATCCATCAATGATGCAGCAGGCAATGCGTGATGCAGGTGTCACCGCGTCGCAGACCGTTATTTTCGGTGACACAAGCTACGACATTGTGATGGGGCGTGATGCCGGTGTCCATGCTGTGGGTGTTTCCTGGGGGTATCATGACAGAGATGAGCTCATGGCCTATGGGGCTCCACACGTGCTGGATCATTTTGATGATCTGGTGCCCTATCTGGATGCGCATTGGACGGGCAGTGCTGCGGACTGTGCCACAGAGATCACGGGAAATACCCGATGAAAAAGACTGCTATCGCCATAACTGCAGGAGTACTTGCTGTAACAGGGGCGCTTTACGCGCTGACCTTTCTGGATATCAACGCCTATCGTGCTGATGTCTCAGCACTGATCGAGGAACAGACTGGAAGACAGCTTGTGCTGGACGGACCTCTTGAGGTTGGGTTTTCTTTGACTCCAACTGTGGTCGCGAAAGATGTCAGATTTGGAAATGCCGCTTGGGGCTCCGAACCCTTCATGCTGGAAGCTGAGGAAGTTGCGATCACGCTCTCGCTTTTGGGGCTGATTACGGGAGATTTCTCTATCTCACGTGTTGCCGCGCAAAATTCAATCCTGCTACTTGAGGCAAATACTGCTGGCACCATGAATTGGGAGCTAGACGTCGAAGCCCCCTCGCTCGACGCAGACACCCCAAGCCACTCCAAGATATCACTGCCTGACATTGAGCTGACCAACACGACGATTACCTATCGGAGCCAGCGGATTGACCGTGTCTTCCATATCAGCTTATCGAACTTTTCTGTTGCCGATGGGTTTTTCGGTATCGCGATAGATGCTGACGGAAAAATTGATGGTCAGCCCGTCAGTCTGGTTGGCACTTTCGCCGGTCGGCCGAGCGACTTTGAGATTACCGACATTGCTCTTGAGTTTGGCGACTTAGTGATTGAAGGCACTGGCTCAGCGAAGAGAGTACAGGGTGGCGGACCCTACCATGTAACGGCAGCTGTTTCTGCGAACCGCACTGATATTACGTCTTGGCTGGAATGGACGTTGGCCGGTGGAGGGACGGGTGTGGACATTGCCGAGCGGAATGGGGTCGACTTCATGGACCAACCGTTGGAGCTATCCTTCCTAGACCTTGCGACAGTCGATCTCTTCATAGAAATCGGCCGACTGGATATTCGCGGTGCGGAGCTCCGTAACGTGGAAGTGAAGCTTCAAACAACGACATCTGCAGCTATGTTGGAGTTGGCAACGTCATATGACGCTAAAGACGTGCGAGTGACTGGTCGTCTGGACAGGGGAGATGTACCCAAAGCGGAGATGTCGATTTCGTTCGATGAGTTGGATCTCGAAAAAATTACCGATGATGCTGAGTACCCCATAGACTTGGCAGCGGGTGCCCGGGCAAGCGGCAAAGCAGAGCTTGCTGCTCGAGGGAAGACAGCTAGGGCTGTTCTTGCCTCCTTGACCGGTACAATCGAAGGTCGTCTTGAGCTTGGCACCGTTGATCTGACACCCATGGCCACCGCTCCAGCTGAAGAGGGTGCGGATTCTGGGGCAAGCAATGAATCGCTATTTTCCAGCGAAGAATTGCCGCTGGATTTTGTCGATGGGTTCACTGGAAGTATCAACACTAAGATCGATAGAATTGTCTACGGAGACTTGGTGGTGTCGGACATTCGTGTGCCGATAACGTTTAGAAACAAGGAAATAGGAGCGACTCTCGAGGCGCACTATCATGACCGCCAAGTTCGCTTTAGCCATACAGCACACCTCGGGGCATCACCGTCATTCGACTTCAGTCTTATTGCGGACGATTTTGATCTGGGCCGTTTGCTGGCGGAGCTGAACATAAGTGACCTTGCTGAGGTGCGAGCCGATTTTGCTCTCAACGGGTCGGTGGCCGGGCGGTCGCCGGAAGCTTTAGCGTCATCGTTTACCGGCGCGATGAACCTTGTCGCGGGCGAGGGTGAGATTGCATCCAGTGTCTTTGAATTGATAGCGGCGGATCTTGTCTGGGCGTTGGTGCCCAAAGGTGGAGATGCTGGAAGAGCGAAGCTCACATGTGCGCTCAGTCGGATTGATTTTGTTGATGGGGTAGGGACAATGTCTGCGTTTGCTCTGGTCACACAACGAATGCGAACCAGCGGAGCTGGGACAATTAATCTGCAGGACGAAACGCTTGATCTTACATTCTATCCAAAACCTAATGATACATCGCTGCTCAGCCTCTCAACGCCTATACGGGTCTCCGGCTCGCTGACAGGTCCCCGTGTCCGCCCGGACACGGCGTCCTTTCTGTTGGATGCGGCAAAGATCGTTGGTGCAGGTGTTCTCACCGGTGGAATTGGCGCGGTCCTTCCGCTGATGAACCTGCAGAACTTTGATGCCGAGGACGCCGGAGCCTGTTTGAACATGCTGAAAGATGGAGATCAGGGAGCCGGCGGCATTAATGAAACAATTGGTTCTGGTGCAAACGCGGTGACAGAAGGAGCAGGTTCGATTGTCAAGGGAGTTGGGGATATACTGATCTCTCCATTCAAACGAGATTAAGTATGGCTGACGACAAAGACAAAATTTTGAAGGCAGACCGGTTCGTCTCGCATCCTGGCGATGGGGCTGCTGCTAATCTGCGCAAACGATTTTATGAGACAGCAAGCGCGCGACCTGATGAAGAGGGTTTTGTGATTGAGCTTGACGGTCGGCCCGTGAAGACGCCAGCCCGAGCGACACTCACCGTACCAACAGGGTCTCTTGGCGAAGTTATTGCTGAAGAATGGAATGCCCAGGAAACACACATTGTTCCAGAGAACATGCTGGTGACGAAGCTCGCTAACACCGCTTTGGATCGTGTTGCGCCCCGGAAAGATGAAGTGGTTGCAGAGATTGCCATTTTTGGTGAGTCAGATCTCCTTTGTTACCGTGCGGAAAGCCCGGAAAGCCTTGTCACGCGTCAGGCGGAAGAGTGGGATCCGATGCTCGAGTGGTTGGAGCATCAGTATCAGGCCCGACTTGAGTTGGCATCCGGTGTCATCTTTAGGGAGCAGCCGTCCGCCGACTTGGCCCGATTGCGCGATGCGGTCGCATCGCGATCAGAATTTGAACTGGCAGGTCTCCATCAGGCAGTGTCTCTTAGTGGTTCGCTCGTGCTGGGTCTTGCGCTGATAGACGGCCAGATTGCTGCAGATAGGGCTTACGAGCTAGCTCATCTGGACGAAACCTGGCAGGCGGAGCGCTGGGGGTGGGATGAGGAAGCTCAGGCCCGTCTAGAGGAGCGCCGAAAGATGCTGAATGCGACCGCCAAGTATCTGGAACTCCTCTAAGTCGCTACGTCATATGACGCCCTTTGGTGATTGCCATGAAAAGGCGATAACCCATTGGCAAATGGGCGTTTTCGGTGCTATTCAAAGCGCCATATAGACCCGAACCGGGCGGCTTTGGAAGCCTGGGTGGCATTCGTCTAAGGTGGTCTTCCAAAACAATAAGCCGGCTCTTGGGGATGTGCCCCGGGCAGCACAGAGGGGGCTTCATGAAAGAGATTATTCGTCAGCTAGAAGAACGACGCGCCGTGGCCAGATTGGGCGGCGGCGAACGGCGGATCGACGCTCAACACAGTAAGGGAAAACTGACTGCTCGCGAGCGGATCAGCTTGCTGCTGGATGAAGGCAGTTTCGAAGAGTTCGACATGTTTGTTGAGCATGATTGCTACGATTTCGGCATGGAGGGCCAGAAAGTACCCGGCGATGGTGTTGTCACCGGCTGGGGCACCGTCAATGGACGCCCGGTTTACCTGTTTGCCAAGGACTTCACGGTCATGGGGGGATCGCTGTCGCGTAACCATGCGAAGAAGATCAATAAGGTTCAGGATATGGCGCTCAAAATGGGCGCGCCGATCATCGGTCTGTTTGACGCTGGCGGTGCCCGCATTCAAGAAGGCGTAGATGCGCTTGGCGGTTATGGCGAAGTGTTTAGCCGCAATGTGTTGGCATCCGGTGTTATCCCGCAGATTTCTGTGATCATGGGGCCGTGTGCTGGTGGGGATGTGTACTCACCCGCTATGACGGACTTCATCTTCATGGTCAAAGACACGTCCTACATGTTTGTGACAGGCCCAGATGTGGTGAAGACGGTGACCAATGAGGAAGTGACCTCAGAGGAACTTGGGGGCGCGTCTGTTCACTCTACCAAGTCCTCTGTCGCCGATGGCGCGTTTGAAAATGATGTGGTGGCCATGGGCCAGGTTCGTCGTCTGATTGACTACCTGCCATCATCCAATCGTTCCGATGTTCCAGAACGGCCGTTCTTCGATGATCAGGACCGTGTTGAGCCTTCGCTCGACACTCTGATCCCAAGCAATCCCAACATGCCTTATGACATGAAGGAGCTGGTCCTGAAGCTCATTGATGAAGGCGACTTCTTCGAGATCCAGGAAAGTTTTGCCAAGAACATCATCACTGGATTTGGACGTATTGAAGGTCGGACGGTTGGCTTTGTCGCTAACCAACCCATGACGCTTGCTGGTGTTCTGGACAGTGATGCCAGCCGGAAAGCGGCTCGGTTCGTTCGTTTCTGTGACTGTTTTGATATTCCGATCGTCACCTTGGTGGATGTACCTGGCTTCTTGCCTGGCACGTCACAGGAATATGGCGGGCTTATCAAACATGGTGCGAAATTGCTCTACGCCTATGCAGAAGCGACTGTACCCAAGATCACCGTGATTACACGGAAAGCCTATGGCGGTGCCTATGTGGTGATGGCATCAACTCACCTGCGGGGTGATGTCAACTATGCATGGCCAACAGCGGAAGTTGCTGTGATGGGCGCCAAAGGCGCAGTGGAAATCATTCATCGTAAAGACATCAATGACGAAGTAAGGATCGCGGAACACACGGCAGAGTATGAAGACCGGTTCTTGAACCCGTTTAAAGCTGCTGAGCGTGGCTACATTGATGAGGTGATTATGCCTCACAATACGAGACCTCGGATCGCCCGGGCGTTGGCTGTGCTTCGAGACAAAGAGCTCGAAAATCCTTGGAAAAAACACGACAACATTCCGCTTTAAGGGGGCGATCAAATGTTTAAGAAGATCCTGATCGCCAACCGAGGCGAAATTGCATGCCGTGTGATGAAGACGGCGAAAAAAATGGGCATCGCTACGGTCGCTGTCTATTCCGATGCAGACAAAGACGCGCTGCATGTGGAGATGGCTGATGAAGCGGTCAATATCGGGCCTGCAGCATCTGCTGAGTCCTATCTGGTGATGGAGAAAATTCTCCAGGCTGTAAAAGACACGGGTTCGGAAGCAGTTCATCCGGGCTATGGCTTCCTGTCAGAGAATGCAGCATTTGCCGAGTTGCTTCAGAAAGAAGGCATTGCCTTCATCGGTCCGAATGTCGAAGCCATCGAGGTGATGGGCGACAAGATTGCGTCCAAGAAGTTTGCCGACAAAGCAAAAGTGAACACGGTGCCGGGCCATCTAGGCGTCATTAAGGACACTGAAGAAGCTCTGAAAATCGCTGGTGACGTTGGCTACCCCGTGATGATGAAGGCGTCTGCCGGTGGCGGCGGGAAAGGCATGCGCATTGCCTGGTCTGCAGATGATGTCGCGGAAGGGTTTCAATCTGCGATCAATGAAGCTGTGTCGAGCTTTGGCGATGACCGCATTTTCATTGAGAAGTTTGTCACCGAGCCACGTCATATCGAAATTCAGGTTATGGCGGACGGAACTGACGCGATCTATGTGGGTGAGCGGGAGTGTTCCATCCAGCGTCGTAATCAAAAGGTGATTGAAGAAGCTCCAAGCCCGTTTCTTGATGAAGCCACACGCAAAAAAATGGGTGAGCAGGCTGTCGCGCTCGCGAAAGCGGTCAGTTATCAAAGTGCAGGTACGGTTGAATTTATCGTCGACAAGGACAGGAATTTCTATTTCCTTGAGATGAATACACGCCTTCAGGTTGAGCACCCTGTAACGGAACTTATTACTGGTATTGACCTGGTCGAACAAATGATCCGGGTCGCAGCCGGCGAGAAGCTGTCGATTAAACAGGACGATGTGAAGCTCAATGGATGGGCGATTGAAAGCCGGATCTACGCGGAAGATCCGTATCGCGGTTTCTTGCCGTCGATCGGGCGTTTGAGCCGGTACCAGCCACCTGCAGAGGTGACGTCAGAGAACGGCATCACCGTGCGGAACGATACCGGTGTCTATGAAGGCGGCGAGATTTCTCTCTATTACGATCCGATGATCGCGAAACTCTGCACGCATGCTGCGACGCGTGAGGAAGCCGTTGATGCCATGTCGGACGCTCTGGACGCATTCTACATTGAAGGCATCCAACACAATATCCCGTTCCTTGGTGCGATCATGGAGCATGAGCGTTTCCGGTCAGGGAACATCAATACCGGCTTTATTGCCGACGAATATCCTGACGGGTTTGAAGGTGTGGCGGTCTCACCAGAACGGGCAGACAAGCTCGTTCTCGCGGCTGCATTCATGAATGAAATTCATGCGCTTCGCGCAACAGAGATCACAGGACAGTTGCCGAACCGTCCTCGTTTCCTTCCGGAAGACTGGGTCGTGGCGCTCGACAAGGAGCACGTCATCCGCCTCCGAACGGAGCCTGAGGAAGACTGGCTCGTTGTGATCCTTCAAAATGAAGACGGCAGCGAACGCAGCCGCCACACTATCGCCAGTGAATGGCGCCCGGGTGATGTTGTCTTTGAGGGGACCATCGATGGCGAGCCCATCGTGCTGCAGGCCGAACGGGCCCGCGGTCTTCAGGGCTACAACCTTACTTATCGCGGCTCAACTGTGAACGCCGCGGTCCGCACGAAAAATGCGCATGACCTTGTGCAATTCATGCCGGAGAAGGTTGAAGCGGACACTTCCAAATATCTCCTGTGCCCGATGCCCGGACTGGTGGTGTCCATCAATGTGGAAGTCGGCCAGGAAGTGAAAGTAGGGCAGACCCTTGCTGTTGTTGAAGCGATGAAGATGGAGAACATCTTGCGCGCTGAACGCGACGGTGTGGTCGCCGAGGTTTCGGCTGCGGCCGGTGACAGCCTTCAGGTTGATGAGGTCATCATCGAATTTGAGTGAGGATCTTGTTTGATTTGTTTTTCAGCGCCCGCCTGGTCTGTCCTGGCGGGCGTTGTTCTTTCTGCAATAACACCTAAATATAATAAGTCTGTCTGTTCAGTCGGGAGCTCAATCACATGATACGGAACGCACTCGCTTCGCTTTTCATTGCGCTCCTGGCGTTTCCAACACTCGCTTTGGCGGAGGAGTCGACCGTTCGGTGGCAGAGCGAAGGCGCTCTGTTTCTTGCGGGCGCAGATGTTGTCATCTCAGAAAATGTTGAAAGCGATCTGCGTGCTTCCGGCGACTCGATTATTATTGCCGATGACGTGACCGTTGATGGCGATGCCTGGCTCGCTGGGCGGCGCATTGTTGTTGATGGGGCGGTTGACGGCGATCTTGATATTCGCGGCCAGTCGGTGTTGCTCAATGGGCCGATAGATGGGGATGTGTCCGTCTGGGCGGTTGACTTGGTCCTCGGGCCTGATACGGAAATTGATGGAAACCTTTCCTATTACACAAGCTCATCGGCAGAAGTCGCAGAGGACGCGCGTGTGGAAGGGGAGATTGAAAGTCACTTCTTTTCCGATGACGCCGGCGTCGCCCCCGAAATGCCTGAAGATTGGCGGGGCCGATGGGAGGATCAGCGGGCAGACAATGTAGCGCTAGAACTCACACTTCCAGGTGCGCTGGTTCTGGCCATCTTCGCAGGCATTTTGGTTTTTCTGGCACCGCGCTGGTCTGACAAGCTTCAGGTCGCAGCGTCTGATAGTCCTGCACTCGCCATTTTTTACGGTCTTGTCTGGATGCTCGGGCTTCCGGTTGTTGCTGTGTTTGCTGCCTTCACGATCATCGGCCTGCCATTCGCCTTTCTTCTGATCGTTCTTTATGGGGTCGTGTTCTGCGCAGGTATGGTCACTGCTGCCATCATTATTGGCGGCTTTCTGGTTGACCTCGCAGGCCTTGAGTTTGGAGACGGATCGGGCAGGCGGCTCGCATTGGTGGTGGTAGGCTCACTGGTCCTTTGGGCAGGAGCCGGCGTACCGGTGCTTGGTGGCTTTTTCTGGTTTGTTTCGATAGCGCTTGGTATTGGCGGTATTTTAATTGCGGGCCGGGTCCGCTACGAAGCGCTCTGAAATATCTCTTCGAATTTCTGCTTCATGACCATATCGATTTCGGCGGTTGAGACGATCTGTCCGAGATCTTCTAAGCTTGTCACGCCATGTTCTGAAACACCGCAGGGGACGATGCCTGAGAAATGTTCCAGATCGGGATCGATATTGAGGCTGACCCCGTGGAACGTCACCCACTTGCGGACGCGTACCCCAATGGCGGCGATCTTGTCCTCTTTTGACGGGCCGAGATCGGGGCGCCGGACCCAGACGCCCACGCGGTCATCCCGCCGTTCTCCCTTTACATTGAACGCGCCGAGGGTCTGGATGAGCCATTCTTCCAGATTGTGGACAAAGCCTCTGACGTCTGGTCCTCGTTCCCTCAGGTTCAGCATCACATAGCCCACGCGCTGACCTGGCCCATGATAGGTGTATTGGCCGCCCCGGCCTGTTTCGAAAACCGGAAAACGCTCTGGTGTGAGAAGATCTTCGGTCTTCGCGCTGGTTCCTGCCGTGTAGGTAGGTGGATGCTCTAGAAGCCAGACGCACTCATTAGCTGTTCCCTCAGCAATCTCTGCCGCCCGGTTTTCCATAAAACTGAGTGCTTCCGCGTAGGGAACCAAACTGTCGGAGACAATCCAGTCGAGCGATTGAGCAGTGTTTTTTTTGGCTGTATTCAAGGGATTAACCATGCGCTAACTCTAGCATGAAAAACTGCCTTTTAATCCAAGGGTGGGTCAGGTCCCGCCACTTCTGTTCGTCATAGGAACTCTATCTGTGAACGCTGTAGACAAAGTTTATGTTGAGCTTTCGGTCGTCATTGGACGCTCGAAAATGCCCATCAATCAGCTGTTGAAGATGGGACGAGGGGCCGTCATTGAATTGGACGCCCATCAGGACGACGAAGTCTGGATTATGGCCAATAATGTTCCGATCGCGCGGGGCGAAATTGTCGTCCAGGAAGACCGAATTGCGGTCTCTATTACAGAAAAGATCAACCAAGCGAGCTCGATCCGCCAAAAAGCCTGATCTTTGCGCTTTAGCGCTGCCATTGAACCTGTCTTATCTCATATATCAAGAATTTTGTGTAATATAATCTATTTCACGTTATCTGGTTGAAATTTGTTAATTTCCAGCCTATCTCTGTGGACAATAAAGGCTGCCTGGACGTTCAGGTGCCGGTTCGGAGGTAGGCTCAATGCTGCCCATCGTATTCGATGTTAGCGCTGGTACGGTCGTCCTTGTTGGAGAGGGCGAACTGGTTTTGCGCCGTCTGGAGCTGCTGGATGCAGCCAGCACTTCCGTTCGTGTCTATTCTTCAGCGCCTTGCAAAGAGCTGACGGTGCGAGCAGGGCAGCGTTTGTTTGGTGACCGTCCAAATGATGATGACCTCAGAGCTGCCAGCCTTGTCTTTGGCGCAGGTCTGTCTGAAGCAGAGGGACAGGATCTCGCCGGTCGAGCCCGTGCTTTGGGTGCGATGGTCAATATTGAAGATGTAAAGCCGCTCTGTGATTTTCATGTTCCGTCGATGGTTCGTCGGGGTGATCTCACGATGACAATCTCGACTGGCGGCAAGTCACCAGGATTGGCGCGGCGTTTGCGGCGACATCTTGAGGGGCTGTTTGGCCCGGAATGGGCGGGATATTTGGAACAAGTCGGTGAGATGCGTCAGGGGTGGCGAGCGGAAGGCTTGCCGCTCGACGAAGTTTCCCGAAAAACTGATTCATTCATTGATCAACAAGGATGGCTGTCATGAGTGTCGCTGAAGTGAAGGAAACACAAGAACGGCCGGCAATGATGGACACGGAAACAGTGTCGTCGGCACAGCTGCTTGACCTGCGCGAGAAGTATGCTGGCCTGGTCGGCGGTCCCCTGCTGGAGGCGCTGATCGAAAAGGAATTTCCTGGCGAGATCGCTGTTGTGTCCTCGTTTGGTGCTGAGTCTGCTGTTCTGCTGCATATGGTGGCGGACATCGACCCGACAGTGCCTGTTATCTTTTTGAACACAGGCAAGCTGTTTGGGGAGACGTTGCGGTACCGTGACCGACTCCAGGAGAAACTTGGCCTGACTGACCTTCGGGCGATTGGCCCACTGCCGTCTGATCTTGAAGCGCAAGATCCGCATGGCGGTTTATGGAACCAGGATCAAGATGCTTGTTGTTTCGTACGGAAGGTTCTGCCGCTTGAACGCGCTTTGGCTCCGTTCAGAGCGTCAATCACGGGACGTAAGCGATTCCAGACATCAACGCGCACGACGATGGATCCGATTGAGGAAGAGGCAGTTCGTGATGTCGACGGTGTGCGGCACCAACGGGCGACGCGGTTCAAAATCAACCCGTTGTCTTTTTGGGGCGAGGATGAACTTAATCAGTATCTGGTCGACAATAGGTTGCCAAAGCACCCATTGGTGAAAGATGGCTACCGGTCTATCGGGTGTATGCCCTGCACAGACCGTGTGCCTGAAGGCGGTGATTACCGTGATGGCCGTTGGAAGGGCAGTGATAAGGATGAGTGTGGCATCCACCTGCCAATCAATATGGATGGCGACGGCATCTAATTGCTGAAAACCCGAGCAAATTCAGACAATTAAAAGCGGGATGGTATCAAAGAGAAGGCTTGCCGACAGGCCATTGATTTGTTACATGAGCGCCTTCCTACCAGTCATGTGATTTGCGGACGTGGCGGAATTGGTAGACGCGCAGCGTTGAGGTCGCTGTGGGGTAAAACCCGTGGAAGTTCGAGTCTTCTCGTCCGCACCATGACTGACAAAAAGCCGGGGTTCGCCTCGGCTTTTTTTGTGGAAATTCGCCGTTTTGCCGGGCCTGCGGTAGCATATAAAGCTTGTTTCGAGCACACTCCGCCAGCAGGTGAATCGGGCCCTAATTGTCGGTTTCATACCTGTATGGCTTCTGATCAGCGCTCTTTCAGGGATATTGCTCACGTGGCAGATACGACACAACTTTCCGGCCAGACAGAGGAATGGGATACACCGCTGACCCCCGCCTTTGTGCGCGAGGTTATGCGTGCGCTGGATCGGGGTGATGAAGAGGTTGTCCGATCGCTGGTGATGCCGCTCAGACCTGCAGACCAGGCAGAGCTTTTGGAGCTTGTCCGATCAGATGAACTCAGAGCGCTGGTTCAGGCACTCGGCTCTGACCTTGAACCTGATGTTCTCAGTGAGCTCGAAGAGGCCGTGCGCGACGATGTCATTGAGCTCATGGCGCCGGAAGATATTGCCGCCGCCGTCCAGGAAATGGACTCTGATGACGCTGTTTACATTCTCGAAGACATGCCGGCGGATGAGCAACGTGAAGTGCTCGAGCAGGTTCCTGCTCAGGAACGGGCTGCCATTGAACGGTCGCTCGAATATCCTGAGGATAGTGCCGGTCGGATTATGCAGCGCGACCTTGTCGCTGTGCCGCCGTTTTGGGATGTGGGTCAGACCATTGATTTTCTCCGTGAAGCCCAGGATTTGCCGGATGAGTTCTACGAAATCTTCGTAGTCGATCCTTCCTATCGACCGATCGGGACTGTGCCTCTGTCGAGAGTTATGCGGACCAAGAGGCCGGTTCCCATTGAAGACATCATGGATGTAGAGCAGACGCTTATTCCTGCTGAGACCGATCAGGAAGATGTGGCGCTTCAGTTTGAGAAATATGACCTGATCTCCGCCGCTGTCGTTGATGAGAACGAGCGGCTGGTTGGTGTGGTCACGGTGGATGACGTGGTTGAAGTTATTGCCGACGAAGCGAGTGAAGATATTCGCCGTCTTGGTGGTATCGTTTCTGAGGAGAGTGTGTCCGATACCGTCGTCGAGACGACGCGCAACCGTTTCTCCTGGCTGTTTGTCAATTTGCTTACAGCGATTTTGGCGTCGGTTGTCATCGCCCTGTTTGAAGGTACGATTCAATCGATGGTGGCGCTTGCCATCCTGATGCCGATCGTTGCGTCAATGGGCGGAAATGCTGGGACGCAGACCATGACTGTCGCCGTCCGTGCGCTGGCAACACGGGATCTGGTACCGATCAATACAAGCCGGATTATCACGCGTGAAGTTCTTGTCGGATTTTTAAATGGGCTCTTGTTTGCAATCCTGATGGGGGCTGTTGGCGCGTTGTGGTTTCAGGATCCGCTTCTCGGGGGAGTGCTTGCCGCAGCCATGGTGATTAACATGATCATGGCGGGCCTTGCGGGTATTCTTGTGCCGCTCGGTCTTGATCGATTTGGGATTGACCCGGCGGTTGCTTCCAGCGTTTTCGTGACAACAGTCACAGACGTGGTGGGATTTTTCGCGTTCCTTGGGTTGGCCGCGATTGTGTTGTTGTAGGGGTGAGTTTTCTTAGAAAGGTACCTCATGCGTAAAGTGTTTCGGAGTTTGATTCTTTCAGGACTGATGTCTGTCCTAGCTGCGCCAGCTGTGGCTGGTGCGTGGACCGAGGGGGCGCCCAGCTCGTCGGGGCGTGCGTTTGCTGCGTCTGCGCTTTTAGGTGAAGAGATCTACATTGCGGGCGGAGCCGGTATCAGTAAGCCGGTCTCCTCGGTTGATGCCTATGACACAATTGGTGATATCTGGCGGGCGCTTCCGGCTTTACCGCTCGGGCTTCAACAGGCGGCGATGGCGTCAATCAACGGACGGCTCTATGTGACCGGCGGCTACACCGCGGAGAGTCCAGGACCTGATAATGCGGCCTTGTATCAATTTGATCCTGCTGTCGGGGTCTGGGTCCGAGGTCCGGATATGCCGGGTGCGCGCGCTTGGCATGAGATGGTTGGCGTTAATGGCAAGCTCTATGTGATCGGCGGTGTCGGGCCCCGAGCCAATCGTGTTTTCGTATTCGACCCGGTGCTTGATGAATGGAGTGTTCAGTCCGCGGCTCTTCCCACAGAACGTTCTGCTTTGGCCCTTACGGTCCAAGCAGGTGAGATCTATGCCATTGGTGGACGTAACCCAAATGGATCGCCATCCGCTCGGGTGGATATTCTCGATCCATCAACGGGTAAGTGGCGCCGGGGACCTGCATTGCCCGAAGCGCGCGCCGGTATAGGCGCAGCTGTGTTAGATGGACGCATCCATGTTGTGGGTGGAGAGCAAGTGTCGCCGCCGCGTACGTTCAGCGAACATAATGTGCTCAATAGCGCTGGGACGGGGTGGGAGAGTGCTGAGCCGCTTGCAACACCTCGTCATGGGGCAGCGGTCGCTGTCTCCGAAGGCCGCCTGTACGCTATTGGTGGCGCCACCGGTCCTGGCGTCTACACCGTCTTCACTGTTTCTGATCTGGTCAGCATTTATAGGCCCTGAGGAAGTTTCATGATCCCTAACGATTATCCCACTCTCAATTTTGACCTTGGTGAAACCGTCGACATGATCCGCGACACAGTTCGCTCGTTCACGGCCGACAAGATAGCGCCGCGCGCTGCGGAGATCGATTCTACCAATGAGTTTCCCCGCGACCTCTGGCCTCAATTGGGCGAGCTCGGCTTGTTGGGGCTTACGGTGGAAGAAGAAGAGGGCGGGTCTGGCTTAGGCTATCTTGCCCACACAGTTGCGATGGAAGAGATCTCTCGCGGGTCTGCGTCTGTTGGTCTTTCTTATGGGGCACATTCCAACCTCTGCGTAAATCAGATCCGCCGGTGGGCAACGTCAGAACAGAAGGCAAAATACCTGCCCAAGCTGATGAGCGGCGAACATGTTGGTTCGCTTGCCATGAGTGAGCCAGGCGCCGGGTCCGACGTTGTTTCGATGAAGCTCCGAGCTGACAAAAAAGGTGATCACTACGTCCTCAATGGCAACAAGATGTGGATCACCAATGGGCCTGATGCAGACACGCTTGTGGTTTATGCAAAGACGGATGCGGATGCCGGACCCAAGGGCATTACAGCTTTCCTGATCGAACGCGGGTTTAAGGGTTTCTCTACGGCGCAGAAGCTCGACAAACTTGGCATGCGCGGCTCCAGCACCTGTGAGCTGGTGTTTGAAGATTGTGAAGTCCCGGAAGAAAATGTGATGGGCGGGCTCAACAATGGTGTGCGCGTTCTGATGAGCGGTCTCGACTATGAGCGCACAGTGCTTTCTGGTGGACCGCTCGGCATCATGCAAGCTGCGATGGATGTGGTGTTGCCATATGTGCATGAGCGCAAACAGTTCGACACGCCCATCGGTATGTTCCAGCTGATGCAGGGCAAGATGGCCGACATGTACACGACCATGAATGCCTGTAAGGCGTATGTCTATGCAGTGGCAAAAGCCTGCGACCGGGATGAGACAGCGCGGAAAGATGCTGCGGGCGCCATTCTCTATTCAGCTGAGAAAGCGACCTGGATGGCACTGGAGGCAATCCAGGCGCTGGGTGGTAATGGATATATCAACGAGTATGAAACAGGACGGCTCTTGCGCGATGCTAAGCTCTATGAAATTGGAGCCGGGACCAGCGAAATCAGACGGATGCTGATCGGCCGGGAACTGTTCAACGAGACAGCCTAAGAATAGGCGACTGAGGGCTTGATTATAACGCATTTTCGGACGCTGAAGTCTGCAACTTCAGCTGGAAATGCTTTGGGGAGAGTGTGATGAGTGATTTGGACAAAGATCCGATTGTGATTGTGAGCGCAGCTCGCACGCCACTGGGTGGCTTTCAGGGAGCGCTGTCTGCGGTGACGGGACCGGAGTTGGGTGCACGGGCGCTTTCCGGCGCCGTCGAGCGAGCCTCGCTTGGTGCTGACGAGGTCGATGAAGTCTTCATGGGCTGCGTCCTGCCCGCGGGCGTCGGGCAGGCGCCTGCGCGCCAGGCAGCGCTGCGTGGGGGGCTTGAACAAAGCGTACCGGCAACGACCATCAACAAGGTCTGCGGATCCGGCATGAAGACGGTCATGCTGGCGGCAGATGCCCTGTCGATGGGGCGTGCAAGCGTTGCGGTGGCGGGCGGCATGGAAAGCATGAGCAATGCACCTTATCTGCTGCCCAACGCGCGCGGTGGTATGCGGCTTGGTCATGGGGCAGCAAAGGACCATATGTTCCTGGACGGTCTGGAAGACGCCTACGAAGGGCGTTTGATGGGTACCTATGCTGAAGATACGGCCCAGCATTATCAATTCTCCCGTGAAGCGCAGGATGAGTATGCGCTGACCTCTCTGGCGCGCTCAAAAGCTGCGACGGAGGATGGCACTTTCGCACCTGAAATTGTTCCCGTGACGATCAAAGGGCGCAAAGGGGATGTTTTGGTTGAACAGGACGAGCAGCCCCTGTCCGCGCAGCCGGAGAAGATCCCGACCCTGAAGCCAGCTTTTGCTCCGGATGGGACGGTGACAGCGGCGAACTCGTCTTCGATCTCAGATGGTGCCGCGGCGCTCGTCATGATGCGGCGCTCCGAGGCGGACCGGCGGGGGCTTGCGCCTCTGGCCATCATCAGGGGACAGGCGATGCACGCCCAGGCGCCTGCCTGGTTCACCACAGCGCCGGTGGGGGCCATGGGCAAGCTTTTGGACCAGGTGGGTTGGTCGGCGGCTGACGTGGATCTCTTTGAGATCAATGAAGCGTTTGCCGTGGTGGCAATGGCGGCGATGCAGGAACTCGATCTCGACCATGAGCGGGTCAATGTCTATGGCGGTGCGTGTGCGTTGGGGCACCCGATTGGCGCGTCTGGCGCTCGGATCATTGTGACCTTGCTCAATGCAATGGAGCAGAAAGGGGTCACAAAAGGGGTGGCGTCACTTTGTATCGGCGGCGGGGAAGCAACGGCGGTGGCCCTGGAGCGACCAGCTGCTTGAATCAATCTCTGAATAGGCCCTCATAAGCCACTGATTTGCCGCGTCTTTTCGTCTCATTCATGCGCATCAGAAAGCACTTGGCATCGATGGCAGGCAGCTTATTCTCCGGAACATACTTATCGCCATAATCGCATTTCCGGGCGGTGAACCGGGTCCACTTCACCTGGAAATGCTTACATAAGAAGAACGCAGGGAGTGCGCGGCACATGGCCGTATTGAAGATCAAGGTTTCTACTCGCGACGACCGGTTCAAACAAAACCAGGCGGCAATGGCTGACCTGGTTGCGGACCTGGAAGCGCAGCGCGCCAAGCATGCCGTCGGCGGTAACGAAAAGTCGCGGGCGCGACACGTCTCGCGGGGCAAGAAGCTGCCGCGTGATCGGGTCTATGGCCTGCTGGACGCAGGAAGTCCTTTTCTTGAACTCTCTCCCATGGCGGCCCACGGGATGCATGGCGGTGGAATTCACGGCTCGGGCATCATTACCGGCATTGGCCGGGTTGCTGACCAGGAATGTGTGATCGTCTGCAACGATGCGACGATCAAGGGCGGGACCTATTATCCGGAGACTGTGAAGAAGCATTTGCGGGCGCAGGAAGTCGCGCTGGAAAACAATCTACCCTGCATTTATCTGGTGGATTCTGGCGGGGCGAACCTGCCGAACCAGGCCGATATCTTTCCTGACAAAACCCATTTCGGACGGATTTTCTATAACCAGGCCAACATGTCCGCTAAGGGCATTCCGCAGCTTTCCATCGTGATGGGGTCGTGCACTGCGGGCGGGGCCTATGTACCGGCTATGTCGGATGAAAACATCATCGTGAAGGAGCAAGGGACAATCTTCCTAGGAGGCCCGCCGCTGGTGAAGGCCGCGACAGGTGAGGTGGTGAGCGCAGAAGACCTGGGGGGTGCGGATGTCCACTCCCGGACCAGTGGAGTCACAGACCATTATGCGCTTGACGACGACCATGCGCTGGCGCTGATGCGGCAGATCGCCGGCACGCTCAATCGCCGCAAACAAGTGGATGTCAAGCTGCAGGACCCGCAAGAGCCGCTTTATGACCCGGCTGAGCTCGATGGCGTCGTGCCATCCTCGCTCGCGGTTCAATATGATGTGCGCGAAGTTATCGCGCGGCTGGTCGACGGTTCCGACTTTGACGAATTCAAGCCGCTCTATGGCGAGACACTTGTCACCGGCTTTGCCCACATTCATGGGATGCCCGTTGGCATTGTGGCCAATAACGGCATTCTCTTCTCTGAATCTGCGCTGAAAGGGGCTCACTTCATCGAGCTTTGCTGTCAGCGGAAAGTGCCACTTCTGTTTCTGCAAAATATTGCGGGCTTCATGGTAGGCCGGGAATATGAAGCAGGTGGTATTGCCAAAGATGGCGCAAAGCTCGTGACTGCCGTTGCAACAGCCCAGGTGCCAAAGATCACTGTGGTGATCGGTGGCTCTTACGGGGCGGGCAATTACGGCATGTGTGGACGTGCTTATTCACCGCGCTTTCTGTTCATGTGGCCAAACTCCCGCATCTCCGTGATGGGGGGAGAGCAAGCATCGAGCGTGCTGGCCACCGTCAAACGGGATGGCATGGAGGCCAGAGGCGAAGACTGGAGCTCGGAAGAGGAAGAAGCTTTCAAGGCTCCCATTCGCGCCCAGTATGACGATGAAGGGCATCCTTATTTTGCCACTGCGCGGGTGTGGGATGACGGGATCATCACCCCGCAGGAAACCCGCCGTGTGTTGGCCCTTTCTCTCTCTGCCACCCTCAATGCCCCCATACCGGACATGAAGTTCGGCGTATTCAGGATGTAGCCCCATGTTTTCTTCTGTCCTGATCGCCAATCGCGGCGAAATCGCCTGCCGTGTTATTCGCACCGCCAAAGCTATGGGGCTCCGCACCATCGCGGTCTATTCCGATGCGGACGCCAATGCTGCCCATGTGGCGGACGCAGATGAAGCTCACCACATTGGGCCGTCTCCAGCGAATGAGAGTTACCTCAAAGCAGACGTCATTCTGGATGTTGCCAAGCGCAGCGGCGCTGAGGCCATTCATCCGGGTTATGGCTTCCTGTCTGAGAATGCTGAGTTTGCCGAGGCGTGTGAAAACGCCGGTGTGATTTTCATCGGTCCAACTGCGTCGGCGATCCGGGCGATGGGCCTTAAAGATGCTGCCAAGGTTCTCATGGAGAAGGCGAATGTGCCTGTCGTGCCTGGCTATCACGGGGATAATCAGGACCCGACTTTCCTCGCTGGTCAGGCGGATGAGATCGGCTATCCGGTCCTGATCAAGGCTGTCGCGGGCGGTGGCGGCAAGGGCATGCGTCGGGTTGATGCGCCGGACGAGTTTGAAAAAGCATTGGCGTCTGCCCAGCGGGAATCCGCAAGTGCCTTTGGTGATGACAGGGTTCTGGTCGAGAAGTTCGTTGCGCGGCCCCGACATATTGAGATCCAGGTTTTTGCGGATACTCATGGCAATGCGGTTCATCTCTTTGAGCGGGATTGTTCGCTGCAGCGGCGTCACCAGAAGGTGGTCGAAGAAGCACCGGCCCCTGACATGCCGCTTGATATGCGTGAAGCGATGGGGGCTGCCGCGGTTGCGGCGGCCAAGGCCATTGATTATCGCGGCGCCGGAACCATCGAGTTTATCGCCGATGCGTCCGACGGCCTGAAATCTGACGGCTTTTATTTCATGGAAATGAATACGCGGCTTCAGGTGGAACATCCGGTCACGGAAATGATCACGGGTCAGGATCTGGTCGAGTGGCAGTTGCGGGTTGCAGCTGGCGAAGAGCTTCCGGCAAGCCAGGATGATCTGTTCATTGATGGGCATGCGGTGGAAGTGCGTCTCTACGCGGAAGATCCTGCGAAGAAATTCTTTCCGTCAACGGGCACGCTGCACAGGCTGCGCCTGCCATCAGAAGATGAGGGCGTGCGGGTAGATACGGGCGTGCGCGAGGGCGACACCGTGTCCATGTTCTATGACCCGATGATCGCCAAGCTCATCACCTGGGATGAGACGCGGGACGGGGCGCTTCGGCAAATGGCGCGGGCGTTGGAAGTAACGGAGATCGCCGGCCTTCGGGCGAATACGGCGTTTCTTTCAGAGATCGTCCAGAACAAGGACTTTATCTCCGGGGATATCGATACGGGCTTTATTGACGACCATCTGGACCAGCTGGTGCCCTCAGCCGGTCTGCCGGCCCCTGAGGTCATTGCGCTTGCGGCCTTGCATGAAGTTCTTCAGCGTGACGAAGTGCAGCAATCTGCAGAGGATCCGCAGTCACCCTGGGCGGCAACAGACAGTTGGACGCTTGGTGGGGGACGTACGGAGCCGGTGCCGCTGGAATTTGGCGGTGATGCGATTGCGCTGTCAGCACATTCGGTAGACGGCGCGTGGCAGATCAATATGGATGGTGCCTCGTTTAAAGCCCGGGGCCACTTGTTGGATGGGCGCTTGACGGCGCAGGTGAATGGTCAGCGTTTCGCTGTCGGTGTGATTGAACTCAGGGGCGGGTTTGTGCTGATGCACAAGGGTGCGTCTTACGAGTTCACGCGGCCCGATCCGCTGGATGTGGATCTGCAGGAGCAGGCAGGTGGCAATCGGTTCACAGCGCCGCTGCCGGGCAAGATTATTCAGGTTCTGGTGAAGCCGGGAGATAAGGTGCGTCCGGGTGCGCCGCTTGTGGTGCTGGAAGCCATGAAGATGGAACAGACCATTCAGGCGCAGAATGCGGGCACGGTTGAGACGGTTGGTGTATCACAAGGCGATCAGGTGGAAGCGGGCGCGTTGCTTGTCTCATTTGAAGAGGCGGCAGAGTAGCGCCTCCCGTGACCGTTCATCTCATCAAGCTATGTGTTGGCGTGGAAGACCCGGAGACGTTGCGGGACTATCAGGCTATGCGTCTTGCTCAAAAGAAAAAGGCCGGGCAGCCGGTAGAGGTCATGCATGTGACCCGCATGACGCCGAAACGTGCTGATGAACTCACCGATGGGGGCTCGATCTATTGGGTCATGAAGGGCGTTGTGCGCTGCCGCCAGAAAGTGCTGGAGCTGAAGCCTCTTGTGGATGATGAGGGCAAGAAACATTGCGGGCTTGTGCTCGACCCGGAACTCATCATGACGGAGCGGCTTGCCAAGCGACCGTTCCAGGGCTGGCGGTATCTGGAGCCTGAGAGTGCGCCCAGGGACGCGCGCGCGGTTGAGGGTGAAGACGACATGCCCGCCGAGATGCGCGAAGAGCTGCGGGAGTTGGGGCTGCTTTGAAATGAGGTCAGGATGGATCTAGGCGAATACATCACGATCACGGGAGATCCGAAAGCCTTCTATGTAATAGGGCCATTTCTAACGATGTGGGTGTTCTTATGGCTGTTTGACATCTATCTCATGAGGTATCTGAAAGACCCGTGGCGTCGAAATTGGCTCCGCTATTTATGGGTGGACTTGCACATCCGCGGAATCGGTCAAAGCTAAATGACTCCGGACGGTACTTGATAAGGCGCTGGCGTAAGAAATTATTTTGGTCAGTTGGTGGACTTGCATTCATTGGTTGTTTGATTGCAATTTGATTCAGGGGAACAAACCGGCTCGTGTCACTCTAAAACACCAACATAATTGCCGGATTTATTCCGGCAATCCAGGGTGAGTGCGCACTGCTGCTATTTCCTCGCCCTGGATACCTGGAACAAGTCCGGGTATGACGGCTTCGATTTATATCGACTTCAGTGTGAGGCAACAACCTAAGGATCACCTTGCCTCAAATTTCACCGGCATATTATCCAGCAGGCGCGGCTGCCCGATTTTGGCGGCGACGAGAATGCGGGCTTCTCCTGTTAGTTGCTCAACAGGCTGAAGCGTTCTGGTGTCGCGGACTGTCAGGTAGTCGATCTTGTCGAAACCGAGCTCGAAGAGTTTCGCTTCAGTGTTTTTCGTTAGCGTTTGAATGTTCCCGCCATTGCTTATCGCGTCTGCTGTTTCCTTCAAGATCACATTTAGCTGACCGGCTGCGTTGCGCTCTGTCTCTGTCAGGTAGACATTGCGGGATGACATTGCGAGACCGTCGGGTTCCCGCAGAATGGGGCCGCCCAATATCTCAACAGGAATGCGCAAGTCCGTCACCATGCGGCGGATGGTAAGGAGCTGCTGATAGTCTTTTTCGCCAAAGATGGCGCAGTCGGGCAGGGCGGCGAGCAGGAGCTTGCTCACGATCGTTGCGACACCATCAAAATGCGTGGGGCGGGCTTCGCCCTCCAGCGTGTTGGTCACGCCTTTGACCGACACGGTTGTGCCGAAGCCGTCGGGATACATTTCAGCCCCATTGGGCGCGAAGATGAGATCGGCGCGATCCACCAGCTTCTCCGCGTCTGTCGCCTCCGTGCGGGGATAAGCGTCGAAATCTTCGCCGGGGCCGAACTGAGTAGGGTTCACGAAAATAGAGACGATGATCTTTGTTGCGCCATTTGCTCGTGCCACATCGATGAGAGAGAGATGGCCTTCGTGCAGCGCACCCATGGTGGGCACGAGAGCGATTTTTTCGCCCGCCGCGCGCCAGGTGGCCACCTGCTCGCGCATGTCTGAAATGGTGCGGGCGAGCGGCACCGCATATGTCGTTGTGTCGATGGCCATGGGACTAACCGAGTGTGCCGTTGATGGCTTTGTCGTAAAGGGTTTCGTAGGCGCCCGTTGTCATGGACACGGGATTGCCTCCGGTGCAGGGGTCTTCCAGCGCCATGGGCGCCATCTGGCTGATCAGATCTGGCGTGATGCCCAGGTCGTGCAGCGTACCTGGGATCTGAAGCTCTTCGCGCAGACGCAGCACCCAGTCGATAAAGCTCGCGGCATTATCGCCAAGGCTCAGATAGCGGGCGGCGGCGGCAAGCTTTTCATCAATCGCTTTGAGATTGTGGTGCAGCACATAGGGCATGACCACGGCATTGGTGAGGCCGTGATGGGTACCTTTCAAGCTTGAGCAGGGATGGCTCATGGCGTGCATGGCACCGAGGCCCTTCTGGAAGGCAACGGCGCCCATGGAGGAGGCGGCCATCATGTAAGCCCGAGCGTCCACATTCTCGCCGTTCGAGGTGGCCTCGTGCAGCCATTCTTTCACAAGCCGCATGGCTTCGAGCGCAATGCCCTGGCCCATAGGATGCCAGAAGGGGCTGCAATAGGCCTCTAGAGCGTGGGAGAGCGCATCCATGCCGGTTGCCGCTGTAATGGGCGCCGGCAGGCCAGTGGTGAGTGCCGGGTCGGCGATGACCTCAACGGGTAGCATCTTCGGGTGGAAGATGACTTTCTTGGTGTGATCGGTTTCATCGGTGATGACGGCGGCGCGGCCTACCTCTGAGCCTGTGCCTGCCGTTGTCGGTACCGCGATGATGGGCGCGACGCCTGCCGGGTCCGCGCGGGTCCACCAATCTTCCCGGTCTTCAAAGTCCCAGATGGGCCTGGATTGGCCGGACATGAAGGCGATTGCTTTTGCCGTGTCCAGCGCAGAGCCACCGCCAAAGGCGATGACCCCGTCATGATGACCGCGCTTGTAGATCGCGACGCCTTCTTCAACGTTTGCGGCGACCGGGTTTGCCTGCAGGTGGGAGAAGAGGACCGTAGAGAGTCCATTCTCTTCCAGCGCGTTCAGCGCGTCTTTGACGATGGCCAAGCCCGCAAGTCCTGGATCGGTGACCAGAAGAGGCGCGTGAATGCCGGCGCCACGACAGGCATTGGCCAGTTCGGAAATGCGTCCGGGGCCAAACCGGATGGATGTTGGATAGCTCCAGTTGGCGATCAGGCTTTGATAGGTATCGATCATCTCGCTCACGTATTCAGTCGGAGGTGGTAGCTCTTAGGCCGTGTGAGAAACTCGTAGCCGACAGCGGAAAGTGTTGCGCCACGGCCGCTGTCTTTGACGGCTGTCCAGGCGAGGGCGGGATCCAGATAGTCACACCGGTTCATGAACCAGGTGCCCGTTTCAACTTGGTCACCGATATGGACAGCAGCGTCAACGTCAGACGTCCAGATGGAGGCGGTGAGGCCATAGGGGCTGTCATTCATAAGGCGAATGGCTTCTTCGTCACCGGCGATTTTCATGATGCCGACCGCTGGGCCGAAGGTCTCATCCTTCATCAAGCTCATGGAATGATCCACGTCGATCACAACCTGGGGACCAAGGTAAGGCGTGCCTTCTTTGGATGCCGGGAAGTGGCTTTCGGGAATGAGTGACTTGGCGCCGTCCCTTACGGCGTCTGCGACCTGACCACGCACAAAGGTGGCTGCGCTCGCGCGCACCATGGGGCCGATCGTTGTATCTACGTCAAGTGAGCTGCCAAGTTGGTACCCCTTCGCCGTCTCAACGAATTGCTCGACAAAGCTGTCATACACGCTTTCGTCGACATAAATGCGTTCTTTGCCGCAGCAGGACTGGCCGGAATTGAAGAAAGCGCCATCGACAATGTTCTCAACCGCGAAGGCGACGTCTGCATCAGCGCGCACATAGGCTGGGTCTTTGCCGCCGAGCTCGAGCCCTAAATTGATGAAGCGGTTCACCGCGGCCTGCTGAATGGCGTGGCCGCCTGCGACAGAGCCGGTAAAGTTCACGTACGCGCAAGCAGGGTGCTGGATCGCTTTTTCAGTTAAGTCGTGGCCCATATGCAGGACTTGAAAGAGCCCGTCTGGTGCGCCTGCCTCGTCCAGGGCTTCGGCCATCCGCTCTGCACAGAGTGGGGTCTGGCCAGAATGTTTCAACACCACCGTGTTGCCTGCCATGAGCGCCGGGACGACAGAGTTCACTGCGATCATGTAAGGGAAGTTCCAGGCGGCGATGGCAAAGACAACGCCCAGCGGTTCACGCTTGATGTAGCGGTCAAACCCGTCAATCGGGTCAGGTCGCACATGTTCCAGACATTCCGGTGCGATTTTGATCATGTGACGCGCACGATCGGCAAAGCCGTTCACCTCATTGCCGCCATAGGCGATCGGGCGTCCCATCTGCCAGGCGAGTTCTGGCACGATCTCGTCTTTCATGGCGATAAAGGCATCGACGAATTTCGTCATGAGCGCCGCGCGTTCTGAGATAGGCACGCGTTTCCATGCGGCTTGTGCTTCGTTTGCACGGTCAAAGGCCGATGCGACTTCTGCCTCTGTCGCGTAGGGGCGTTCTACATAAACAGACCCATCAATGGGTGTAATGAGTTTCAGCGTGTTGCTCATCCGCGTTCAAAACCTCTTGTCAATTCCCAGTCGGTCACAGCACGGTCATATTCCGCCTGTTCCCAATGTCCCGTGTGAAGATAGTGATCGATGACTTCATCGCCGAAGGCGGCGCGCATCGTTTCTGATTTGTCGAGCAGGTCAAGCGCTTCTCTTAGCGATTTGGGAAGGGAGCGAATGTCTTCGGTGGCGTAGGCATCGCCCTGGAATTCAGGCTCAAGCTGCATGTCATTTTCGATCCCGTGAAGCCCCGCACCGATAATGCCTGCAAAGGCGAGGTATGGATTGAGGTCGGCACCACCGATGCGACATTCGACCCGTGTTGCGTTTCCGCTGCCTACAACCCTGTATCCTGCTGTCCTGTTATCCATGCTCCAAACCGCTGTTGTTGGCGCAAATGATTGATCCGCAAATCGTTTGTAGGAGTTTATGCCCGGCGCGAGAAAGTAGCTCATCTCGCGACTGGCTGAAATCTGGCCCGCGATGAATTTTTTAAACAGAGGTGTCATGCCATTGGCGTCTGATTTGTCGTGGAAGACAGAACCTTTGCCGTCTTTGTCCCAGAGCGAGCAATGAATGTGGCAGGAATTTCCCGCCAGCTTCTGGTTCCATTTCGCCATGAAGGTCACGGACTTTCCGTGAAGATGGGCAATTTCTTTGATGCCATTTTTCAGGATGACGTGTCGGTCTGCCATGTCGAGGGCCTCGGCATAGCGTACATTGATTTCTTCCTGACCCGGACCCCATTCGCCCTTTGAGTTTTCGACGGGGATGCCGGCGGCGTCCAATCCGTTTCGGATGGCGCGCATGATGCCTTCTTCCTTCGATGTCTGGAAGATGTGGTAGTCCTCAATGTACCAGCTGGCTGTTTTCAGGTCCTTGTAGTTCTTCTCATGGGCGGACTCGAAGGGTTCGTCAAAGAGGAAGAATTCAAGCTCCGAGGCCATATAGGCCATCATGTCTTTTTCAGCCAACCGTTTCAGCTGCTTCTTGAGAATGGCGCGGGGCGAGACCGGTATGTCTTCGCCGTGATGATCGAGGGTGTCGCAGATCACAAGCGCTGTCGCAGGAAGCCAGGGAATGCGGCGCAGGGTTGCGAGATCGGGCTTCAGGGTGAAGTCGCCGTAGCCTTTTTCCCAACTTGCCGCCTTGTAGCCCGGCACCGGTTCCATATCCATGTCGACGGTCAGCAGATAATTGCAGGCATGGGTTTCTTCTACGACGCTGTCGAGAAAGAAGGCTCCCGTCACGCGTTTCCCCACCAGGCGCCCCTGCATGTCGGGCATGCAGACAATGATGGTGTCGATTTCTCCCGTCGTCACAAGATTGGTCAGTTGATCAAGGTCGAGTTTACCGTTCATGAGGTCTCTTTCTTGTTCCATGGCGGACACAATGGTGTGCGTTAGGGGGCAGGTTGCCCGGGATGCGGATTGCAGCAGCCAGCATAGAATGGCCCGTCTTTAATATCGATACGAATTGAGTATCGGTAGGTGAGGTCAGACATGCCATCAGAACATTGATTGGTTTCCTCCAACAGTGCAAAAACCGGTGAGCGCGCGGGGCCGGTGGTTCCCTTGAGGGACCATATGTTGGGAACACCGTGGGCCGATCTGGAGGTGTGAAACTCGATGACGGATTTTCCCTCTGACAGCGAGTCAAAGTCGCCGCGCGTCTTGTCCAGCTGTAGGGCCCAGAACGGTTCTGTGCCGCTGCAGACGAGTGGCTCCTGGCACAGGGAGGTGAGCGCCCGGGTAGGGGTCACATAAGCGGCATTAACCCAGCCCTTTCGGCCTTCTACGATGATCTCAACCCAAACCGACCGGCCGACCTGACGCGAGGCTCCGGTAGCTGTGATGGTCTTTGCATCAAAGGCAAGAGTTCCAACCTTCTCAGCAGTCGCGGAGGGTGTTGCGCGGACATTTAACTGATCGTCGGTGGCAACATTCGTGACGTCGTAAGTGACGTCCGCGCGCCCTTTGGCGGTGCTGAAAAGGAGGGCGCAGCTGACACTCAGCACTAAGATCAGGAGGCCTGAAAATCTGCTGATATGATTGGATTGGGTGGAGATATTCGGCCTCATGTCTGGTCTTTTTGCGGTGTCTATAGTGTAGCGGTGATGGTGAAATGGGAACAGGCTGATTTGCGCAAATCACGTGCTTGAAGGTTGGTTGACTTGGTGTTGTGGCAGGCAGACACTCCGCAAAATTCGACTTCTGAGTCGTTCTACCGGTTCAGACTGGTTCATGGACGACCAACTGTGACAATGCCTGTGATGCTGGCCAAAAAACATACCATCGTCCTTGGAAACGAAAAGGGTGGCTCTGGCAAAACCACTTCAGCTATGCATGTGATTGCGTCGCTGCTTGCGGAAGGGTTGCGCGTCGGGTCCATCGATCTTGATAGTCGGCAGCGATCGCTTTCTCGGTATGTTGAAAACCGGCGCAATTGGAGCGAGACCAATGATGTGCCGCTGGCCATGCCGGATCATCATGTTGTTGACCGATCAGAGGCGGATGTTTTGACCGAACAACACCGGGAAGAACGACAGGCTTTTGAGACGGTCTATGCGCACCTGACAGCCGCCAATGATGTGATCGTGATTGACAGTCCAGGGAGTGACACATTTCTCTCCCGCCTGGGGCATGCAGTTGCCGACACAATTATCACGCCGATGAATGACAGTTTTGTCGATTTTGATCTGCTGGCCCAGGTCAATCCCGACACGTATGAAGTGAAGCGGCCAAGCCTTTATGCGGAGATGGTGTGGGACGCACGCAAACGCCGCGCAATCGCTGATGGCGGTACCATTGACTGGGTGGTCATGAGGAACCGTCTGTCATCGCTTGATGCGAAGAACAAGCGACGCGTGGAGGCGGGGCTTGAAGCATTGAGCGATCGGATCGGTTTTCGGATCGCACCTGGGTTTGGTGAGCGGGTGATCTTCCGAGAGATGTTTCCTTCCGGCCTGACGCTCCTGGATCTTCGGGAAAAGGGTGCCGGTGGCGGGTTGTCTATGTCCCATGTGGCTGCCCGGGCGGAAGTGCGACAGTTGATCGCTACGCTGGAGTTGCCGGATCTTCATCCTGGGCAGCAGCAACAGGCTCAAGCCTGACACCAGGTTATTCGCGATGTCCCGGGCTTGGCGCCGGGATTTTGCGCCCCATTTATTGTAGAGTTGCGCAATATTTCTGCTCAAGATGGGAGCTGATGGCCAAAGACCGACATAGCGTGCCGGCTCAGGAAACCGCGTCCAGCGTGGATAGTTTTCTGGCGAAGGTAAAAGCGACGCCGCTGCCGACCAAAGCGGGTACTCGTGGTCGGCTGATCTTCGCGATGGATGCCACGATGAGCCGTGAGCCGAGCTGGGATCGGGCTATCGGTATTCAGAGTGAAATGTTCAACGCCGCCTCTGATCTTGGCGGGTTGGATGTTCAACTTGTCTGGTTTCGAGGCTTTGGAGAGTTCTCCGCGAGCCCATGGGCGTCGGACGCCAAGGCTCTTGGTCAGGCCATGACACGGGTCGGGTGTCGTGGCGGACATACGCAAATAGGACGCGTACTCAACCATACGCTTCAGGAGACCAAGCGCACAAAGGTCAATGCTCTGGTCTATGTGGGCGATTGCGTTGAGGAGAATGTGGACGAGCTAGCGGCGACGGCAGGGCAACTCGGATTACTCGGTCTGCCAGCATTCATGTTTCAGGATGGTGGTGATGCGACGTCGGCGCGGGGCTTTCAGGAGATTGCCCGGCTAACCGATGGTGCCTATTGCCATTTGGATGCTGGTTCTGCGGCGCGGTTGAAGGACCTGCTTCGTGCCGTTGCTGTCTATGCGTCTGGCGGTCACAATGCTCTCACTCGACTAGGGCCTAAACAAAGCCGGGAAGTGCAGCAGTTGATTATACAGGTAAAGCGATGAGCACTTTTCTTCTGGTTGTTGCCCTCCTTTTAGGGATTGTCGTGATCCTGCAGCTGGCTGCTCGTGCCGATCCAAAATCTCTGGCGAAAATTATTCGCTACGTCGGGATTGGCGTATCGGGGCTTTTGGGTCTGGTCCTGTTGCTGACGGGACGTTTCGGGTTTGCTGTGCCTGTCATTATGTTTTGCTTTTGGCTCATGGGCCGTCGATTGCCCATTCCAGGTATGGGGGGCGGTTTTCCCGGTGGCTTGGGGGGTGGCCCCAAAACGCCCGGTCAAGCCTCAGACATAGAGACCGCTTTCCTCTCCATGTCTCTCGACCATGACAGTGGGGAGATGCAAGGAAAGGTGCTTCAGGGCCGGTTTGTCGGCACGCGGTTGGATGACCTCAATCTGTCTGACCTCTACCAGCTCCTTGAAGAGGTCTCGGTTGATGCGGATAGTGCACGCCTTCTGGAAGCATATCTCGACCGCCATGTGGGTCCAGACTGGCGGCAGGATGCAGGGCAGGCCGGTGGACAGACGGCAAGCTCATTTGGCGCCATGACGCGGGACGAGGCCTATGATGTTCTTGGGCTTCGTCCCGGAGCAACCGCTGAGGCCATCCGTAAAGCGCACAAAGAACTTATGCTCAAGCTTCACCCGGACCATGGCGGCTCGACCTTGCTGGCGGCACGGGTGAATGCAGCCAAAGACCTTCTACTCGGTGACTAAGTGTTAGCGGCGGATGCTCGCCGAACGACCCCAGCCGTGGGGCGGGATGGCGATGCAGCTTATCGCGGCTCTTGAAAGCTCGCGGCAGGCCTTGCGGGCATTTGTCTCGTTCAGCCCACCAAACCGCGAGCGATAGAGCGTCTGATCGGACGATGAGACAGGCATCGTGATCGGAACAGCATTCGCCAGAAGAACCGGCGCTGCGTTGACCGCTTGTCTGATACGCTCAACGGCCTCGGATGGCTTGGCATATGCCCCAACCTGAATGACCCAGCTTGCCGGGTTGAACGCGTCACTTTCTGCCTCAAGTGAGGTGGACCGCAGCGTGGTGGTGTCCACAAGGGCCAGATCCTCAGGACCAGAAAAGGCGATGTCGAGGCTCGTATCGCCTTGTGGGGGAGGCGCTGGGAGAGGCGTTGTTACTGCAGAAGCCAGGACATACCTGGTGGCTCTTGTACCAGGGCGGTCGCGAGGTGTCGGCGTTGAGGCAAGTCTGGTCCGGGTGCCGTTCATGGCGACAGCACTGCCCCATGCTCGATCCAGAATGGAGACCATGTGATCATCGCGAGAGCGAGCGGTGCGGCCACCGAGTACGACACCGATCAAGTATTTGCCCTGACGCTCAACGGTGGCGGTCAGGTTGAAGCCGGACGCGCGTGTATAGCCGGTCTTAAGGCCCGTTGTCCCTGAATAACGCCCGACGAGCCGGTTGTGATTGGTGTAGCGGCGGCCATTAAACCGGAACTCAGTGACAGAGAAGAAACTGTAATAGTCAGGGAAGTCACGCTGAACGCGCTGCGCCAAGGTGGCCATGTCGCGGGCGGTGGTGAGCTGCCGGTTGTTAGGAAGACCGGAGGCATTCATGAAACGGGTGCGACGCATGCCGAGTGACCGTGCGCGTGTGGTCATGCGTTGGGCAAAGCGATACTCACTTCCGGAAATGTGTTCTGCGACGACGACGGCCACATCATTTGCCGATTTGGTCACAAGTGCGCGGATCGCATCGTCTACGGTGATCGTCGTGCCTGCGCGCACACCCAGTTTGGATGGGGGCTGAGCTGCTGCGCGCGGCGAGACTTGCATGCGGGTGCTTGGCGTAACGCGACCGGCTTCCAGCTCTTCGAAGAGGAGATAGAGGGTCATGACCTTGGTCAGAGAGGCAGGGTAGCGTGGCCTGTCTGCGCTGCGTGCATAGACAATGCGCCCAGTATGGCCATCAATGACGACCGCTGCGTATTTGTTATTAGCATGCGCGGGGGTGTGTGTTTGGGCCGTGAGCCCAATGAGAATGGCAATGGTGAATGCCCAGAAATGCCTGAAGTAGGGGTTCTTCCGGCACGAATCGGCTGATTTTGCCCTCGTCATTTCCAGGGTCATCTTAGAAGCCACCAGCCTCCTCCAGCGTTATTGAAGCGATAGAAGGGCCAAAGCGGACAATGCGACACCCAGCGCAACTTCAACCGGGTCTCCCATGAAAGCTAACTCCGCGTAGACTTTTGCCGTTTCGATCGCTTCCGGCAGGATCAACATCAACATGGTCAAAACGCCACGCGCCGGAAGCCGTCGCTCCAGGAACGTGTCCCTTGCTCGCCTTAATGCGCAAAAAGCGCAGAAACTCAGGCATTTTTACAAGGGTCCAAATTACGCCTCACCGGTTACTGTAAGGTTAACGGCTCCGTCCGCCTGTGGGTAAGAACACCTGTGGGCTGACTTCTGCTCCAGGTGCCGCACCATTTCCGGCTTTTGATCACCTCAGCCGCAGTATTCGGAGAATTTTGCGGGGGAAGATCCCTTACAAATCGGCCGACATGGATTATCTTATGTCGCAAAGATTACCGGCGGCGGGCCGGTCGATTTCGTGCGCCTCATCTGGCGCTCTGTCGTCCAGTCGAGCCCATAAAAGAGTTTTTGAGCCCTGCATGGCTGATAATGACCGCGATGACGATTTTGATGGGGGGAATGGGTCCGATACCGGAGTCATTACCCGCAGCAAGCCGAAGACCAAAAAACCTTCTCTCTACAAGGTTTTGATCCTGAATGACGACTACACCCCGATGGAGTTTGTGGTGCACGTTATTCAGAAATTCTTCAATAAGGGCATGGAAGAAGCAACGACCATCATGTTGCATGTCCATCAGAATGGTGTGGGTATCTGCGGCGTCTATACTTACGAAGTCGCCGAGACCAAAGTTACCCAGGTCGTTGATTTCGCCCGCCAGAACCAACATCCGCTCCAATGCACCATGGAACGGGATTGAGTCGACAGCGCCGGGCGCAATTGGCTCCGTCCTCCGCAGAAAATCTACGTGGACAGGGGCTTGAATGCGGCTAAGCTAATCTCCAGACTCTTATGGTTCCTAGATTCTTAACGGAGCACAGATTCTGAAGAGGGCGGGGTAAAAGAGTTTGATCGGGACGGCCCGTCTCGGTCACAGCCAACAGAAAGGGACGTCGTGCCATCACTGTCTCGTAGTTTGGAAGAAGGCCTTCATCGCGCGCTGGCGCTCGCAAATGAGCGCAATCACGAATATGCGACGCTGGAGCATTTGCTGCTCTCGCTGCTTGATGATCAAGATTCAGCCGCCGTTATGCGGGCGTGCAATGTGGATCTGGATGCACTTCGCCAACAGTTACTGCATTACATCGACAATGAGCTCTCCAGCTTGATTGTGGATGGAGAAGAAGAAGCCAAACCAACCGCGGGTTTCCAGCGGGTGATCCAACGTGCCGTTATCCACGTTCAATCATCAGGCCGTGAAGAAGTGACAGGCGCCAATGTGTTGGTGGCAATGTTTGCCGAGCGTGAAAGCCACGCGGCCTACTTCCTCCAGGAACAAGAAATGACGCGCTATGATGCGGTCAACTATATCTCACATGGGATCGCTAAACGCGGCGACATGAGTGAAACACGGTCTCCGCGTGGTGCGTCGGAAGAGGAAGAGGCAGCCTCTTCGTCAGACGAGGGCGGCGCTGCCAAAAGCACCACAGAAGCGCTTGATGCTTATTGCGTTAATCTCAATGAGAAAGCAAAGGGCGGAAAGATTGATCCGCTGATCGGTCGTGACAAGGAAGTTGAGCGTACGATCCAGATTCTTTGCCGCCGTTCCAAGAACAATCCATTGTTCGTTGGTGATCCAGGTGTTGGCAAGACGGCCATCGCTGAAGGGCTTGCACGGAAAATCGTTCAGGGTGAAGTGCCCAAAGTTCTCGCAGACGCGACGATCTTTTCTCTCGATATGGGCACCTTGCTCGCAGGCACCCGTTATCGTGGGGATTTCGAAGAGCGGATCAAGCAGGTGATCAAAGAGCTGGAAGAATATCCCGGCGCGGTCATGTTCATCGATGAAATTCACACCGTTATCGGCGCAGGCGCTACCAGCGGTGGAGCGATGGATGCGTCCAACCTGCTGAAGCCTGCTTTGGCCAGCGGAACGCTGCGCTGCATGGGTTCAACGACTTACAAAGAATATCGTCAGCATTTTGAGAAGGACCGGGCGCTCGTTCGGCGCTTCCAGAAGATTGATGTGGCGGAGCCGTCAATTCCAGACGCTGTGAAGATTCTGAAGGGACTGAAACCCTATTTCGAAGAGTTTCATGCGCTTCGTTACACCAATGATGCCATCAAGTCGGCTGTCGACCTGTCATCTAAGTATATGCATGACCGCAAGCTTCCGGACAAAGCGATTGATGTGATCGACGAGGCCGGTGCGCGTCAGATGTTGAAGCCGGAGACACGGCGTAAGAAAACCGTTGGTGTGAAAGAGATCGAGGAAGTCGTTGCCACGATGGCGCGCATTCCGCCGAAATCTGTTTCCAAAACGGATACTGAGAAGCTCAAGGATCTGGATGTCGAGCTGAAGCGGGTTGTGTATGGGCAGGATCAGGCGATTGAAGCGCTTGCCTCGTCCATCAAGCTTGCACGCGCGGGGCTCCGCGAGCCTGAGAAGCCTATCGGGTCATACCTTTTCTCCGGTCCGACGGGTGTGGGCAAGACGGAGGTTGCGCGTCAGCTTGCCGACATTATGGGCGTCGAGATGCTGCGCTTCGACATGTCGGAATATATGGAACGCCACACGGTGTCTCGTCTTATCGGGGCACCTCCCGGTTATGTCGGCTTCGACCAGGGCGGTCTGCTCACAGATGGTGTCGATCAACATCCTCATTGCGTGCTGCTGCTCGATGAAATAGAGAAGGCCCATCCGGATCTCTTCAACATTCTGTTGCAGATTATGGATCACGGGAAACTCACCGACCATAACGGTAAGAAAATCGACTTTAGCAATGTTGTGCTGATCATGACCACCAATGCAGGTGCGTCTGATATGGCGCGGGCACCAATTGGGTTCGGCCGGACCAAGCGGGAGGGCGAAGACGAAGATGCGATCAAGAAGCTCTTCACGCCTGAATTCCGTAACCGTCTGGATGCAACCATTCCGTTCCAGAACCTGCCGGAAGACGTGATTGCCCGTGTTGTCGAGAAGTTTGTACTTCAACTTGAAGTTCAGCTTGCAGATCGCAATGTGACGATTGAGTTGACGGAAGAAGCTAACCGTTGGATCGCTGAACGCGGCTATGATGAGCAATTGGGTGCACGGCCATTGGCACGTGTTATTCAGGAGAACATCAAGAAACCGCTGGCGGATGAAGTTCTGTTCGGCCAATTGACCAAAGGCGGCATTGTCCGGGTTACTGTGGATGCCGACAAGGACGAGCTTGCCTTTGAGTGTGAAGCTAATCCGCCAAAAGCCAGGAAGCCTCGCGCTAATAAGGGTGATGGAAAAGGGCCGGACAAACCAGGCGATGATGGGCCCGGCGGAGATGGCGGTTCTGTGCCAAAGGTTCCGCTCTTGGTCGACTAACCAAATCCATGCAACACATAACAGCCGATCCCTTTTAATTGAGGGGTCGGCTTTTTCATTGGGGGATAATGATGAGTAATGATGGCGCTATCGCCGGGGCGCGGGCCTGTCTTGATGCATTTATGGTGGCGTTTAATGCGCGGGACCTTCCTGCGTGGGAGAAGACGTTCAACTTTCCAAGTATCCGTCTGGCTTCCAACACGATGGCGATCATCGACGGGCCGGGATGGCACAAACCTGATATGTTTGACAAAAGCCTCGGCGATGGATGGCACCATTCGGGCTGGGACCGGCGTGATGTCATTCATTCAGGTGAAGACAAGGTGCATTTTGATACGCGTTTCACCCGTTACCGCGAAGATGGCAGCGTGATTGGGCACTTTGACTCAATCTATGTGGTGACTTTGGAAGACGGGCATTGGGGCATTAAGTGTCGTTCCAGCTTTGCTCCTTAGGACTTTTCGATCTGCTGTCCGAACTTGAGGATGCTGCCGTCTTCATCAATGACATAGAACTCCCGCATTCCCCACGGGCGGTCAGCGGGAGGTTCGTAGCGAGGAATCCCTTCATTGGGCAGGAATTCGGGTGAGACAATGTCGAAAAGCGTGTCTACATCATCAGATCGAATATAGACGCCGACAATGCTGGTCTTGGGGTCAAGATTGGGACAAGGAAAGAAGTGTAGCTCCATCGGTCCACTCACCAGAATGAGATAGCCCTCTGGACCTGGTACATGCAGATCCACGCCAAAGCCCAACTTGTCATAGAAGGCGATGGTTTTCTTGAAGTCTCGGCTGGGAAACAGGGGAAGCGTGTCAGCTTCCGGAAAAACATCGATCATTGGGGGCTCAACCTGTAAATTGCGGCTTCCATATCAGAGGCGAAGTAAACATCGCCTGCCGCAGACACGGCCAGTCCGGTAGGGACATAGATGGGCAGGCCTTCTGCAGGGCCGGCAAAGCCGATGGGAAGGTCTGTTCCAATCACTGATTTTTCTCCCGATACGGAGATCATAGTGATCTGTTTGGCTCCGACTTCGGCGACATAGAGTGTTCCATCGGCGCTTCGATCAAAGCCTTCCGGGCCTGATAGCCCTTCTACGATCACCGTCTTTTCGCCGGTTTCAAGATTAACCTCAGAAATGGCGCCGGAGATGTTTTCAGAGACAAGCACATTGCCATTTTCAAGGGTGAGCAATGTTGATGGACCTGCGAGGTCGGTGGTAACGTCTGTCCGCTTGGTCCAATCGGTGTTATCGACGCGCACCAGCGCACCACGCGCATATTCTGCCACCAGCGTATCGCCACCCGGTAGCGGTAAGGCATCAAGGGGTGTCGTGAAGTTATGGTGGATGTCACCCAGCTCACCGGTTGCGGTGTCGTAGCGTTGGACCATGCCAGCGGACCAACCGGCGAGGGCGATCTCGCGGCCATTGGCGCCGACGCTGATGGGGTAGTCAATATTGGCACCAAAAACACGTCCCACCTCGGAAATTTCACCGCTCTCAATATCGAGGGCGCGGAAGGAGAATAAGTCGCCGATATAGAGTGTTTCTTTGCCGTCTTCACCGGTCACTATGGCAAGGTCAGCGGCAACTGCGAGAGCGCCGCTGGTGAGTGGCGTGCTTTCGCCGGTTTCTGTGTTGATCCTGATTACGGCGTTGTCGGCCATATTGGTGATCACCAGCTCATCGGTCGCGCTTATCGCCAGATTGTCGATAGCAGCATCAACTTCAGCGACCAATGTCTTTTCGCCGGTAGTGACATCGACCCGGACAACTTCGCCCCGCGCAGTGTCGACGACCCAGAGGTTTCCTTTTGAATCGAAGTTGACGGCGGCAGGCACCTCGAACCCGTCCGCGATCACTTCCAGTTCTGCGGTGTCGACATCAACCCGTGCGACCTGACCTTTAAACCAAAGGGGACCGTAGAGTTTGCCGTCAGGCCCGAAGTCGAACCCATTCAAACCGCCCATGCCTTCCATGATCTTGCGAGGGGGCGCGTTTCCGGCCGGGTCGAGTTCGTAGAGCGCGTCGCCTAAGAAGACCTGTGTGGTGAATAGGCGTCCATCCGGCGACCAGGCAGTGGAGTTAAGGCCCGGCAGACCCTCAGCCAGTGTCAGGATCTCTCCGTCTTTGGTGCGAAGGTAATACTTTCCATCAAGGAAGGCGGTCCAGCCGAGTTCGCCGTTTGGGCCTTCTTCCAGATCGTCCGCCATTCCTTCCGGCGCATCGATATAGATGGATGTGTCGCCGGTCTCTGCATCGATCTCATAAATCGCGCGGCCCAAGACGCTGCCTGCCAAAAGGCGATTGTCGGACGTGAAGGTGATGCCATGGATGCCATGAAACGCCGATCCTGGAACAACTTCTTCCAGTGTGAAACCGGCCACGCCTTCCGCGGCGTGCACAGGCATCAGCATGGCTGCCGACATCATCAATGTCGCTGTGAACTTCTTGGTCAACATAATCCTATCCCCCAATAGTTATGTTCTGCGCATGGCTTTAGAGAGCTGCGCGAATTTTTTGTGCTTGTTTTTCCAGTTCGGCCATATCCGCCATCTCGCGCGCATGGAGCTTCATCTCCAAGCCGCTCCAGCGCGGAATGATGTGGTTGTGGAAATGAAAGACGGTCTGTCCTGCTTCTGCCCCGTTCAACTGGGCTATCATAACGCCTGGCGACCCAATCGCCTTTTTAACAGCTAAAGCAATCTTCTGGGTCACCTGCGCGAGCGCTGCGTAGTGCTCTGGTTCAAGGTCAAAAAGGTTCTCTGCCGGTGCCTTGGGAATGACAAGGGTATGGCCTTCGGCCTGCGGCATTACATCCATGAAGGAAAAGGTCCTGTCGTCTTCATAGACCTTGATACACGGGGCTTCGCCCCTCAGGATTTTTGCGAAAATATTATTGTCATCATAGGCCATGAATGTTTCCTAGGTCTCGTCGCCGGATTGCCGAAATGGTGCGTGCCTGCTCAGCGCGGCAATGTCATGATCTATATGACGCCGCTCTTGTTCAAGATAGTGCTCCACGGCCTCCCGGAAGCTTGGATTGGCGATATAGTGGGCGGAATAGGTGTGGGTTGGCAAATAGCCACGGGCAAGCTTGTGAGCTCCTTGAGCGCCCGCTTCGACCTTCTTCAGCCCTCTGGTGATGGCAAAATCGATGGCCTGATAATAGCAAACCTCAAAATGTAGAAATGGATGGTGCTCGATGCAGCCCCAATTCCTGCCGAACAAGGTTTCCGAACCGACAAAATTGAGCGCACCGGCAATATAGCGGCCTTCACGCTTTGCCATGATCAGAAGCGTTTCGTCGGCCATGGTTTCGCCGATCATGGAGAAGAACTCACGTGTCAGATAGGGCGAGCCCCATTTGCGCATGCCGGTATCGGTGTAGAACTCGAAAAAGGCGTCCCAATGGGTTTCTGTCAGGTCGGACCCAGTTACCCATTCGATTTCAATGCCATTTTCAAGCGCGCGTGCGCGTTCTTTGCGGAGGTTTTTGCGTTTGCGCGACGCAAGGTCGTCCAAAAAGCCGTCAAAGGTTTCGTAGCCATTGTTCAGCCAGTGAAACTGCTGGTCTGTACGCTGGAGAAAGCCCAGCTCGCCCAGTCTTGTCCATTGGTTCTCAGGCAAAAAGGTGAGGTGAACAGAAGAGACTTCCAGCTGCCGCGCCAGCTCGATCATGCCGGCTGTCAATTGGTCTTCAGTTCGCTCCTGAAACAGGCCAGGACGGGCCAGAATGCGTCGACTGGTGGCTGGTGTGAAGGGGACAGAGACTTGCAGCTTCGGATAATAGTTGCCGCCGGCGCGCTCAAAAGCATCGGCCCAGCCATAGTCGAAGACATATTCGCCCTGGCTGTGACTTTTCATATACATCGGAACGACACCAGCGAGGCTGCCATCGGGCTCTTCAAGGATGAGATGGTGAGGCGCCCAACCGGTTCTGGCGGTCGCTGATCCACTTTCTTCCAGCGCCTTCAGAAAGGCGTGAGACAGGAAGGGTACGTCTGGAACCTCGCCACCTGGATTGGCACAAGCATCCCAGGCCGCCGCTGGAATTTCTTCCATGCGGGGCACGACCTTCATCACCACCTGTTCGGCATCACCCATAAGCTGGTGCTCACGCAATCTCGAAGATGGCTTCGACTTCTACCGCCACGTCGAAGGGCAGTGACGGCGCGCCGACGGCGAAGCGGGCATGTTTGCCTTTCTCGCCAAACACCTCAACCATGAGATCGGAGGCACCGTTCATGACGGCCGGGTGGTCGCCGAACTCAGGCACTGAATTCACAAAGCCGCCCAGCTTCACGCAGCGGGTGACACGATCGAGGTCACCGTCAAGCGCGGCAGACAATTGGGACAATATGTTAATTGCACAGAGGCGGGCTGCAGCTTTTGCTTCGTCGACATTGAATTTGTCACCGACTTTGCCCTGGAACTCCAGACCGCTTGGCCCTACAGGGACCTGGCCGGAGATGAAGACAAGATTGCCTGAAATGATGTAAGGCGAGTATGTCCCTGCCGCAGGTGTTGGTTTTGGAAGGGTGATCCCCAGTTTGCTCAACTTGGCTGCAGTACTTTCACTCATTGTAACATCCTGTCAGTGATTTTTCTTTCTCAGCAGTTTACGGCACAATGGACCTTCTGCGCAGTGTTTTGAGTCGGATTAGGGGACCTGATGGACGATTATTTGCACTCTCCGGTGGGTGAGGGGTTTTTTCTGCCGGGAGAGTGGGAGCCGCACAAGCGGTGTTGGGTGCAATGGCCGTCGCGAGCTGATCGCTGGCGAGATTTGCTGCCCCAGGCTTATGCTGAAGCGGCAGAAGTTATACGTACAATTGCGGAATACGAGCCGGTGACGGTGATCGTCCGGGACGAGGATGTGTCTCAGGCGCGATTTGCTTGTGGTCGCAACAAAAATGTTCAGTTTCTTGAACTCCCAATTGATGATTGCTGGGCGCGGGACACAGCGCCAATGTTTCTAAGCAATGGCGAGGACGCTGTTGCCGGCATTGCCTGGCAGTTCAATGGCTGGGGAAATTCTGTTCATGGGATAGCGAGAGATGCAGCCCTCGCTGAACGGGTTCTCCGACACGAAAACATGAAGAGCTTCGCGGCCGACATGGTTTTGGAAGGCGGCGCCATCAGTGCTGACGGATACGGAACTGTGCTCACAACAGAAGAGTGTCTTCTCAATGAAGACCGCAATCCGGAATTGACCCGGCCTGAGATTGAAGAGCGACTTGCGCTCTTTCTGGGGGCTCGGAAGGTTGTGTGGCTTGGCGGCGGACTGGCCGCAGACCCAACACAAGGGCAGGTTAGTCGAGTTGCTGTGTTTGCCAGGCGAGATCGCGTGCTTGTTTCAGAAGTATCAGACCCTGATGATTTCGACCGGGCGACATTGGAGGACAATAAGGCTCATTTGGAGGCGGCTATCACAGCACGAGGTGACAAGCTCACGATCACGTCAGTGCCTCTGCCGCAGAATCCACAAACGGGCTTTGATGGGAAACCGCTGGCGTCAAACTATTTGGATTATTATGTGGCAAATGGTGCGGTGATCGTTCCCGCGTATGGAGATCCGAACGACACTGTCGCTGCCTCGATCATCGGCGCGGTCTATTCAGATAGAAAGGTCGTGCAGGTGCCAACACCTGTGCTTGCCAAAGGGGGAGGTGCCATCAGGCGTTTCACCCAGCCTGAACCGGCTTTACCTGGTAGCAGCGGCTGAGCGGTTTTCGGTCGCTTTGCGTTTTTCGCGATACATTGCCCGATCTGATTGGGCGAGAAGTTCTTCAAATGCGGTTTCGCCCGTGTAGTTTGCAAGACCCATGCTGGCCCGTACTTGAACTTTTTTCCGTTTCCAGGTCACTTCGAGACTGTTCAACTCTTCCAACATCACGCGCGCGCGTTTGCGTGCAGGAATGTGTTCTGCGCGCACGAAGAGGACTGCAAACTCATCGCCACCAAGGCGTGCTGCAAAGTCTGTCGCCCGAATGTTTGTGCCCAACTGTCTTCCAACTGCGCGGAGAACTTCGTCGCCGGCTGCGTGCCCAAGAGTATCGTTGATGGGTTTGAATTCATCCAAATCAATGTAGGCAAGGACACCCGTCTCTTTATGGCGTGAGGAGGTTTGCAGTTCACGGCGCACTGCATCATAGAAACCCCGCCGGTTGAGAAGGCCGGTGAGTTCATCTGTTTTTGCCAAAGATTCCAACGTACGCACACGGGCGTTGAGTTCCGCAATGCGCTGTTCTGCCTCGGCTGCATATTCAAGGGCTTTGACGACAACAGTGTCAGGATCTACCGACTCCTGTGCTTCTCTGAGCAGTTCGCAGCGAAGGCGCATCTCCATGGTGTCAATGACCGGATGAATGCTCTCGCTAAATGTGTTCGCAGCTCGCTCATTTGATATCTGCTGGCCCATTGCCTGGTCTCCTTAAGACGCACCGCCGACGGTCTGCGCGCATGTGTTTGGAGGATCAGTCGCAAACGACGTGCCAATATGAGAACGGCAGAATCCTTGAGGAATTGGATTTTGAGCTATATGTAGCGGCAGAATTTGCCGGGTGCCAAAGGCGCGAGATGTCTTTGTTTGCCTAGAGCGTGACAGGGTTTGGAAGTGCCTTTCCGGCGAAAAAAGCGTCCAGATTGTCGAGTGCACAAAAGCCCATGGCATTACGGGTTTCAAGTGTGGCGCTGCCCAGGTGTGGAAGCAGAAATGTGTTTGGAAGCGTCCGGTAGCGTGGGTCCAACTGAGGTTCATCATTGAAAACATCGAGACCCGCAGCGCCTATATGGCCAGATTTGAGTGCGCTGATGAGCGCATTATCGTCCACAAGGTCGCCTCGGGCGGTGTTTACGATGATAGCGCCGGGAGGAAGGGCCTGCAGCGTCCCGGTGTTGATGATGCCACGCGTTTGGGGTGTTGAGGCAGCATGGATCGATAGAAAGTCGCAGTTTGGGAGGAGACTTTCCAAACTGTCATGGTAGTGGGCTCCTGCTTCCTCGTGCTCCGGCAGCTGGCTTCGATTGTGATAGTGGATTTCCATATCGAAGGCTTGGGCACGCTTTGCCACAGCGCGCCCGATACGGCCCATACCGAGAATGCCGAGACGCTTTCCGGTGAGATCTCGGCCCAGAAAACCGGTTGGGGCCCAGTTCCGCCAGGTATTTTGTCGGATGGCTTGTTCCCCGTTGCCGGCCCCACGGGCCGCACCGAGCAGCAGGAGCATAGCGATATCGGCCGTCGCATTGGTCAGGACGCCAGGTGTGTTGCTCACCGCTATCTTGCGTTCCTGCGCTGCGGCGACATCAATCTGATCATACCCCACAGAGAATGTGGCGATCATTTGAATGGATCGGGGCAGGCGCTCGATAACCTCGCGGTTGAGGGTGTCCGTCACGGTGACCAGGAGTGCATCTGCGCTTTTTGCGCGCTCAATCAATTCTTCTTGTCCGTAAATTTCATCTGACCCGTTAAGGTCAGGCTGATAGTCTTTTTGCATTCTTTCTTCGACGGCTGGCGGGAGCTTTCGCGTAACAAGGATTCTTGGTTTGGACATGAGTTTTTTTCGATCTAAAGAGCGTCGGCGGCCACACGGGCGTGATGTACATTCGCGTCTATTTTCGACGGTCGCAAGTGGCTTGTCAGTGGTTTTTGTGGCGACATCAGCAAGCAGTGCGTTTGCTGCAGAGCTTGCCAATCACCGGGCGGCTTACGATCTCAAACTGTCGGCAGCAGAATCCAGTGCAGATATTGCAGGTCTCTCGGGCCGCATGGTGTTGGAATGGACTGGCAATAGTTGCGATGGGTACACACTGACACAACGGCTGGTTACTCAGCTCTCAGACACAGACGGCGGCGTGATGGTTCGGGATCTTCGCATGACCTCCTGGGAAAGTGGTGATGGCGACCAGTTTCGTTTTGAGGTGCAGCGTTATGCCGGCGCTCAGTTGGACGAAACAGTATCGGGATTTGCGGAGCGATCTGGGGCATCTTCAGCGGCCACCTTCTCTCAGCCTAGCGATGTTGTTCTGGACCTGCCGGATGACATTGTATTTCCAAGTGAATTCGTGCGGGATCTGGTGGAGACAGCAACTACGGGCAAGTCGCTTATGAGTGCATCCGTTTTTGAAGGTGCGGAGACGGACCACTATTTCCTGGTCAGCTCCTTTATCGGTAAGCCGAGCAGAGCGGACACAGATGCTGTTGCCAAAGAGGGTGTGGGCATGGACCTTGAGGGTGCGTCTTCCTGGCCGGTTCAGGTAAGCTATTTTTTGCCGCATGAGCATGAAGGTGTTCCCGACTACCAGGTCTCCTATCGATTGTTCGAGAATGGTGTCTCTTCGAATATGCGCCTGGACTATGGCGACATCGTCATTGATGGCACCTTGACGGACCTTACCTATCTCGTTCCCGATCCCTGTTAGGGACTAGCGTTTGAGCCCGCGTCCCTTTTTGATGGCGTCCTCGCCGAATTTTGCGCGGACGCTATCCATGGCGCGTTCTGCGTCTGCGCGACGGGTCGCGCCTGGATTGAGAAGGTCGGCTGGGTCTGCCAGATCTGCATCTGTCAGTGACGACATTCCGATCCCCATAAGACGAAATGGTGTGCCATCAGCTTCGGGCTCCAGCAGCGGAAGCGCCGTCTCATAAAGGACATCTGCAAGAAGTGTTGGGTTGGGAAGTGTTTGGCTGCGGGTCCGTGATTTGAAGCTTGCTGTTTTCAGCTTCAGCGTTACTGTTTTTCCGGCAATCTCGGCTTTCTTGGCGCGTTTGGCGACCCTCTCGCATAAGGGCCAGAGTTTGCGCTTTAGCTCTTCGACGTCTGAAATATCATCAAAGAAGGTGGTCTCCGCGGAAATGCTCTTCGCGGCGCCATGCGGCTTGATCCGCCGACTGTCCTGGCAGTTGGAGAGTTGCCACAGGCGACGCCCCATCGACCCGTAGCGCGCCATCAACGCGCTTTCTTCATATTGCCGCAAATGACGGACGAGCGTGATGCCGTCCTTCTTCAGTTTCGCGTTAAAGGCTTTGCCGACGCCCCAGATGATCGAAACAGGCTTGTCGCCCAGAAAATCCATGGCTTCTTCTTCGCCAATGATCGAGAAGCCCCGCGGTTTGTTGAGGTCTGATGCGACTTTAGCGAGGAACTTGTTGAAGCTCAGGCCGACGGAGACTGTGATCCCAATTTCCTCTTCGATACGGTTCACAAGGCGCAGCATTGTCAGCGCAGGTGGGGCATGGTGCAGGCGCTCGGTGCCACTTAAGTCCATGAATGCTTCATCGATGGATAGTGGTTCGACCAGTGGCGTGAGCTCACGCATTAACGCACGGACCTCACCTCCTGCTTTTGCGTATTTTTCCATATTCGGTTTTACGACTACGGCGTCCGGGCAGGCCTTCAGTGCTTTGAACATGGGCATTGCCGAGCCCACACCACGGATACGTGCAATGTAACAGGCGGTGCTGACGACTCCGCGTTTCCCGCCTCCGATAATGACTGGTTTGTCTTTCAGGTCTGGATTGTCGCGCTTTTCTACCGCAGCGTAGAAAGCGTCGCAGTCCAGATGGGCAATGCTGAGCTCGTGAAGCTCTGGATGGTGTAATACTCTCGGGCGTCTGCAGGCTGGACACCTGTTTTTATCCTTAGGGACAGGCTCAAGGCAGTCCCGGCAATATCCATGGGTGGGCCGGGCCATATCAGTGGGCCTCTGTGTCGGGCCAGAGCCAGGCAGCGCCCCGGACACCGCTTGAGTCCCCATGCGCGTTTGGCACCAGCTCCGTAACAACGGTGTCTGAGAAGACGTGTGCACCCCATTTTTCGGGGACGAGCGTATAGAGCTCGCCTATGGCTGAGAGCCCGCCGCCAAGCACGATCACATTTGGATCAAGGATGTTGATCACACCGGCAAGCGAGCGGGCAAGCCGGTCTGTATAAAGCTCGATAAGCGCTCGCGCGTCTTCTCGACCTGATTGTGCCGCTTTGGCTATTTCCAGCGCACTGAGGCCCGATAGGTTTTTGGATCTTGCTTGCTGTTCCAACGACGGACCCGATAGCCAGGTTTCGATACACCCTGTTTTGCCGCAATAGCATTTGGGGCCAGGGAACTCAGTGCTCTCAGGCCAGGGGAGGGCGTTGTGGCCCCATTCGCCTGCAATGGCATTTGGACCTGAGACCGTTTTCCCATTGATCACCACGCCACCACCAACGCCTGTTCCGAGGATGACCCCGAATACTGATGTGTGGCCGGCACCAGCGCCATCAGCGGCCTCTGAAAGAGCGAAGCAGTCTGCGTCATTTGCGAGGCGCACCGGCCTCTTCATTGCCGCTTCGAGATCTTTGTCGAAGGGCTTGCCAATCAGCCAGGTGGAGTTCGCATTTTTGATGAGGTCCGTTGCAGGAGACACGGTGCCGGGAATGCCTATGCCGACGGGTAGCGACCGCGGCGCATCACGACTGACATCATCGATAAGGTCACGGATCGCTAACACGGTTTGTCCGTAGTCTCCGCGCGGGGTTGCGATGCGTTTGCGCTCGACGATGTTGCCATCACGATCCATCAAGATGGCTTCGATTTTCGTCCCGCCCAGGTCCACCCCAAGTCGCATATCCGGTTCCTCCTAGAACCCGTGCGCGGCAAGTTCTGCTTCCATAAAGGCCTGTGCGTCAGGCCAATGGCTTGAATGGAAGTGGCTGTGCTCTGAAGGGGGCAGAAGTTTCGCGAGCCGCTTGTCGGCGATGAAATGCAGTCGACGGCTCTCGTGATGGGACTCAGCAACGGATTTCAGATTATGCGGGATGTCATCCAGGAAGAAGACGGGAGCTGTGAAAGCGTCGGCAATGTGGCTCACTGCCGGGCCTTTGAGACCCTTGTTGGCGATGACGGGATAATTCATGCCCTGGCGTGCGAGACTTTCCGCCCTGGCATCCCTCTGCGCTGTTGGCACATTGGTCAAGACGATGATCTGAGCGCGGTTGGATAAGGCATTTAGTGCATCGGCGGCATGGTCGACTGCTGTTAGGTTTCCTGCTTCAGCCTTGAAAAACCCGGAGAGAAGGTCTGGAGTTTCCTCAGCGGGAACTGGTTCACCGGTGCCTTTGCGTTTGATGTTGCCAGACAGAGCGAATGTCTGGAGGTCGAGCCACATGTCCTGGCCGTCAAGATAACGCTCAAGGCCTGCCACAAACTGCAGCAGGACCTCATCAGCGTCAGAAATGATGAGCGGCTGTGCCGGGTCCAGCTGGAGCGTGTTGAGGGCGTCGCGGACGCCTGTATCGAGTTCAGATGGGCCGCTCATGTCCAGTGTACCTCTTCACCACCCGGCAAGGACCGTCGAGCGAGGCCTGGCATCTCAGGTTCGATGCTGGCCGCTTCGCAGAATGCCAGAAGGCCGGCTTCATCGCTCATGAGGAAATCAAGGACGCCGCCCAGGAGGGCTGGGTCTGTGGCCTGCGTCTTCAGTTCGTCGACCGCAAGGCCTGTTTGGGCGAGAAATGCGCCCAAAAGGTCGTCGTCTGCAGCGATATGGGTGAGGGCTTGAAGGGCAACCGCTTCAGCGATCTCGGAGGACAGGGGTGTGTGCATTTTCTTTTTGAAACCAAATATTTATGAAGTGCTGGTCAAGTAAGGATATTGGCGGATATCCCCCAAATCTTAAAGGATTGGTTAAGGATATTGAGGTCTGATGGAAGACTGAAAAGTCGGTCATTTTGTGTCACAAGCTGCCTCCGCCCGGCAGCGCTGCTGATCCTAGCAGGTAGAGTATGGGGTGTTGGAGTTATGAAAGCGATGTCGAAAACGGTTCTTATCGTTGAAGACAATGAGCTCAATATGAAGCTCTTTCACGATCTTCTTGATGCGCATGGATATCAGACCCTTCAGACGAAGGATGGTATTGAAGCGCTGGAAATCGCACGTTCCAACCATCCTGACCTGATTCTGATGGACATCCAACTGCCGGAAGTCTCTGGCCTTGAAGTCACGAAGTGGATCAAGGAAGACGATAATCTGCGGGAAATCCCTGTTGTTGCCGTTACCGCGTTTGCGATGAAGGGTGACGAAGAGAAGATCCGGGAAGGTGGATGTGAGGCATATATTGCGAAGCCGATCTCGGTGACGCAGTTCCTGGAAACGGTACAACGTTTTTTGGGGTAAGTCGTGACCGCCCGAGTTCTCATTGTTGATGATATTCCAGCCAATCTGAAGCTCTTAGACGCTAAGCTGACGGCTGAGTATTTCGATGTCATTCAGGCACCGGATGGGCCGACGGCAATTGAGATGGCGCAGAGCGAGCAGCCAGACATTGTCTTGCTTGATGTGATGATGCCGGGCATGGACGGTTATGAAGTCTGTGAGCGACTGAAGCAGCTTCCTGAAACGCACCATATTCCTATCGTCATGGTGACGGCACTCGATCAGCAATCCGACAGGGTTAAGGGTCTGGAGAGCGGCGCAGACGATTTTTTGACCAAACCGATCAACGATATTGCGCTGTTTGCGAGGGTGAAAAGCCTTGTCCGCCTGAAAACCCTGACAGATGAGCTCCGCATGCGCGAGTCAACGGGTCAGCGGATTGGTGGGATAGATTCAACGAACAATGAACTGCCAAGTGACATTGGTGGACGTTGCCTTGTGGTTGATGACCGCGAACGCCAGCGCGCCCGGTTGTGCGAAATGCTGAGCGAGCAGCACGAGGTTACCGTAGCAGAGAGCTCGGCTGACCTCATGGAACGCGCTGCCACCGACGAATTTGATCTTGTCCTGATTTCCCTGTCGCTGAAGGAAGAGGATGGCCTTCGCCTTTGTTCGCAGATGCGGTCTCTGGATGCGACACGCCAAACACCTATTCTTGCCATGGTAGAAGAAGGCGACATGGATAAGCTGGTTCGTGCCTTGGACATGGGCGTGAACGATTATTTGATGCGACCGGTTGAGCGTAACGAGCTGATGGCTCGCTGTCGCACACAGTTGCGCCGCAAACGCTACCAGGACCAGCTCAAGGACAATTTCCAGCGCAGTCTTGAAATGGCTTTCACGGATTCGTTGACGGGTCTCTACAATCGCCGATACATGACAAACCACCTAACAACGCTGGTGGAAGAGGGTGCTCATAGCGGCAAACCCCTCTCGCTCATGTTGCTGGACATCGACTATTTCAAAGCGGTGAATGACACTTATGGCCATGGTGCTGGCGATGAGGTCCTGAAGGAATTTGGCAGCCGGATTTCTGACAATGTGCGGGGGATCGACCTTGCATGTCGTTTAGGTGGCGAAGAATTTGTGGTGGTTATGCCCGACACTGATGCTGATACCGCCATCGCTATTGCTGAGCGTCTGCGCTCCCGTGTGGCGGAGCGGGCGTTTAAGACGGAAGTTGAGCAGGCCATTGAGGTAACGGTGAGCATTGGTCTTGCTGGGGCTATCTGGCCCTATGACAGCGCGGAGGCGCTTCTCGAACGGGCTGACCAGGCGCTCTATAAGGCAAAACGGGATGGTCGAAACCGCGTAAATACCGAAGCGGCTTGAGGTCTATCCCTCATCGTGGCTTATGTGAAATACCGTTTTAGGTCAGTCTCTTAGGCAAAAACCCTCAGTGTTAACCTTAATTTTTTATTATAATCCAATGCCTTAGGGCTGGGTGCTCCACCGATTCTTCATGTTCGGTAAGGGGTGTGCTATAGTTTCTTTTCACCATAGTGTGACGGTTGGGGGCCGCAAAAACTGGCATGCTCTGCGTAAGGCAAGCTGGGGGCTTCCTCTGACGATATAGTTTGTTCTCGCGTGTGCCTGGGTCCGCCGCATCTCCTGGGTCCGCGGGATCGGCCGATCGGGGCGTGGTAGGAGTGGCCTCCTCTGTTACGTCACGTGTTCGATCGGCCACCCTTTTTCCTACATTTCGCGACTAAAGTGTCGGGCGAAGATGCGCATGCACCTCGCTCATGTCGTTGCAGATGAGATGGCAGATTTCTGCGATCTCGTTCGCTGGCTGCTTGAGGGAGGGGATCATGATAGGGATTGTGCCTGCGCCGTGGGCGGAGCGGATGCCGGCTTCTGTATCTTCCAGTGCGATACAGCGCTCAGGAGCAACCGAGAGGGCTGCAGCTGCCTTCTGGAAGGGTTCTGGGTGTGGTTTCCCCTGGTCCACATCATCTCTGGTAATGACGTGACTGAAAAAGCCTCGGAGGCCTGCTGTCGAAAGGTAAGCCTCAGCACTTTTGCGTGTTGCCGATGTTGCGACTGCCATAGGTGTTCGTTGCACTTTGAGGTCTTCGAGCAAGTTCAAGACACCAGGCATGACCGGCACATGGTGTTGCAGTCGATCGTTCAAGCGAGACCTATACTCGGTTGCAAAGACGTCCAGCTTGAAACCGGCGCCGAAGGCACCTTGCACCAGCTGGTGGCAATCAATTGTCGGACGGCCAAGCATTTGATGCCACAGATCCTGTGTGATCTCGAAACCCTGCTGCTTGGCTGCGCGTACCCATTCCTCCAGGTAGGCGCTTTCGGTATCGATGAGGGTGCCATCCATGTCGAACAGCACGGCGTCGAATGAGGCGAGTTTCATTGGTCAAAGCCTCTGAATGCCAGAAAATGGGCAAAAGAAAAGGCAGGCGCGATGGCCTGCCTTGTTCCTTGTGTCGGCCTTTGAAAGGCCGGCCAAAATCATTTGATTTTGGTTTCCTTGAATTCAACGTGCTTGCGGACGACTGGGTCGTATTTTTTAACGACCATCTTCTCCGTCATGGTCCGCGCGTTTTTCTTGGCTACGTAGTAGAAGCCTGTGCCAGCTGTGCTTTCCAGCTTGATCTTGATCGTGGTTGGCTTCGCCATCACCAAATCCTCAAATAAAACAGGCGCTTGGGTAGATTCCCGCGCCCTTGAAAAAGTTGCCGCAGACTAACCAGCGGAGCGGAGAAGTCAAGGGGCCGAAAACCGGCCGGTTTTGAACGCTTATTCCAGCTTTTCTGCGGATTTCCCGCCTGACCAGCGCCAGCCCACAATGAGCAGATATGCGCCGCATATGGCGGCCATGGCGATGGCAAGGCCATGGGGGTCCCAGATGTCCATTGCACCACCGGCAATCGGCGGCCCGAAAAGGGCACCGGTGGAATACATCAGGACAAAGGCTGCGTTCGCTGCGGCCAGATCAGCCCCCTTAAAACGTTCCCCTAAAAGGGCCAAGCCGACTGTGTACATGCCTACCACGACTCCACCAAACACGAACAAGGCAGGGAAGAAGATGAAAACTGATTGCGAAATAATCGGTAGAAGGGCTGTCCCTGCAAAGCCAAAGCCTGCACAGATCAACAGGACCGTACGCCGGTCAAACCGATCAGAAGCCATGCCGATTGGAATGTTAAAAAGCATGTTCCCCGCCACAAAAACACCTAACACGGCGATGGCAATCTCTTCCGTCATGCCTACGCGAATGGCGTAGAGCGGCAACATGTTCATCATGTTGGTTTCAGTGGCACCATAGACGAGGCCTGCCAGCGTTGCGGCAGGGGCGACTGTTAGAAAGGCCAATAACCCTCGGCTGGGTTTCTCATTCACTTGGGGCGCGAGTGCGCGGGCATAGAGTATGGGTAGTCCAGCAATCAATGTCAGCGCGCTTATGGTCAGAAAGGGTGCGACACCGTCCTTCCCGATTAGCCATAAGGTCACAGGGCCAAGGAGAAACCCACCGGAAAGGACGGTCGAGTAGATTCCCATCAACATGCCACGCTTGCGATCTTCAGCGAGTTGGTTGATCCAGAATTCGCTGACCACAAAGAGGCCGGTGAGTGCGAGCCCGTTTACGAAACGTAGCGGGAACCAAGCCCAGACATTGTTAAAGACAAAATACAGGGGCATGCAGGTGGCCGAAACAATGATGCAAACCAGCAAGAAAGTACCCGTTGAGACCCGGCGGAGGAGCGGCGAGATAAACGGTGTTGCTACCAAGGTTGCCAGGGCAGGCATTGCAGTGTTGAGACCGATTAGCGAGCTGGACACGCCCTGTTCGTTGAGAAGCAAGGCAAGCAGAGGAATGGAAACACCAAGGCCAATGCCAACAGAGGTGATGCAGGCGATGACCGCGGCAAGGCTGATGGTCCGTTCGCGCGGTGTCAGCTCTTTCGCCATGTCAGCAATGTCAGCCATTCGCTTTCCTGCTATCCGGCCTTGGGTTCTAACACCCGTGGTTTTTCGTTCAGATAACAGTAAAGCGGTGGCAGCGCCCGGGGATTACCTTCTGCAGAATTTTTTAGTTCTGTGAGCACAAATTCCGTGACGTCGATAATCGGCAGTTTCAGTGCTTCTGACAGCGGATACCAATCAATCTCATCCAATTCTCCACTCCCTTTTAACGTGCCTGTCAGGGCGGAAGCATCGGCCCTGAAGAAGCGTGCATGAAAGCGAATGGGGCTAACGGTTGGTGTGATGGCACGAGCCATAAAGGATACATGATGGAGTGCGGGCGCCAGCCCCATGTCACGGAACTGCCCCCAAGTCTCACCAGTGGCTGGACCAATGTCACCCTTGTCGGCGAGCAGCATGCCAGTCTCTTCAAAGGTTTCTCTGACAGCGGCCATTGCAAGCGCAAGGGTTTTGGTCTTTGAGGCCCCGGTGTGCCCAAGGCTTTGATCGCCAGGCAAAGCGGTTGCAGGAAGAGCCTCATGGTCGTGCGGGTCCAGCTTACCGCCTGGAAACACAAAGGCGTCTGGGATGAAGCTCATTTTTGCGTGGCGCTTGCCCATCAGGATGCGCGGCTCCGGGCCTGTCTCATCGACAAGAACAAGAGAGGCGGCATCGCGAGGTTTTACCGCCTTGCCCGTATTTGGTTTGGCCAGATTCATAGAGTGTCTCTGACAGGGTTGGCACCACGAAAATGAACGAAGGGGACGGGTCGTTTTGCTTGCGCAGGTTTTGGCAGCTCCAACCGTTCCTGCATTTCGCCTAAGATCATTCGAGTGATGTTGGGAAGGTCCAGGTCAAAGGCGTCGCCGATCTCCAGCCAATGGAGCTCCAGAAGCTCACCTGACGCGCGGTCGGTATCGTGGAGATCGCCACGGATCTGATCTGCATCGATCATGAAGAAGCGTGTGTCGAAACGGCGATTGCGATAGGGCGGTGTAATCGCGCGCGCGATGAAGTCGACAGCTGTCAGGTCGGGAGCGACATGCTCGTTGTAATAGGCCTGCCATTCTGGATTGCGCGTCTGGAAAGGCTCACTCACCTTTTTGCCAATGACGAGACCTGTCTCCTCGAATGTTTCTCTGATCGCCGCCATTGCAAGGCCGCGGGCTTTGTTGGGACTGGGGGTGCCCCGCATACGGTCAAGCAAACGGCGTTCAACAGGTGCGCGCAAACCTTTATGTGCTTTCACCCGGCTGTCCGCGGCATCCATTCTACCGCCTGGAAAGACGAATTTGTTGGGCATGAATTTGTGACCAGCGGCGCGTTTCCCCATGAGGATGCGTGGCTTTGCTGCGTCACGGCGAACGATGATGAGTGTCGCTGCTTCTTTCGGACGGACGGCCGGTGTTTTGTCCTGCCGGTACTCCTGGTTGCGCGCCTCTTTTGGGTCAAATGCGCCCGTTGCTGTTTTTTTGCTTTTTTTGTTGGTCGCCATGACATTCTCCACACGTGAAAAAGGCGCGACCGGCGGTCACGCCCTTCTCGTCAATGTGCCTTTTGCGCCTGAGTCTGTCCAGATAGGTGTGAGACCCCAGCGGAACGCTACGTTTGCTAGTCTTCGTGGCCGCCAAAGCCGTGCATTCTCACTGCCCATTGCATGCCAACCACAGCCCCCTTGGTGATGGGCAGGATGGTGAGTGTGAGCGCTAATGTCAGCGGGCCCCAAATGGCAGCGTGGATCCAGGCGTCTGGTCGATAGGCTAACTCGATCCAGAGCATGGCCGGGACCACGATATGACCAACGATGAAGATCGTGAAATAGGGAGGCGCATCATCCGCGCGATGGTGGTGCAGTTCTTCACCGCATTGACCGCAATTGTCGGCAACTTTCAGATATTTCCGAAAAACCTGACCTTCGCCGCAAGATGGGCACTTGAATGCGGCGCCTCTGCGGATGGACTGCCAGACTGGACGATGTTCGTCTGCTGTACCTGCAATGCTTGTCATGGGCTTTCTCCGACCGACCGTGGAGACGATAACATGATGTTCTTAAAGGGTTTTGCACATGTGGCAGGGTGACGCGCGGTAATCCATACCTTGAACTCTATTTTTTCCCGCGGGACCGCGCGTTTCGTCCGCCGCTGCGTTTATAAGGCTTCTTGCCACCACCCGGTCGCCCGCCATTTTTTCCACGGCGTCTGCCTTTTCCTTCTGTCCCGCCTTCAAGCATGGTGAAGCGCAGGCCCCCGGTCACGGGTGTGGCTTCCTCCAGGCGTACGCGGACGGGATCCCCCATCCTGTAACGGGTGCCGGTTCGCTCTCCGATGAGAGCGTGGGCGCCTTCATCATGGTGGTAGTAGTCGTTGTCGAGGGTGGCAATGGGGATGAGCCCGTCGGCGCCTGTGTCGCTCAGCCGGATGAACAGGCCAAATCGCGTTACGCCCGAAATGCGGCCTGCAAATTCCGCCCCGATCTGTTTTTCCAGATAGGACGCGATGTAGCGGTCGTTGGAATCACGCTCGGCGACCATGGAACGACGTTCGGTCTGCGAGATATGTTCAGCGGTTTGAGACATCAGTTTTATGTCATCGTCGCTCAAGCCATCCTCACCAAGTTTGAGGCCACTGATGAGGCTGCGATGAACGATGAGGTCAGCGTACCGCCGGATGGGCGATGTGAAGTGGGCGTAGCGCCGGAGGTTCAGTCCGAAGTGCCCTAGATTGTCTGGTGAGTAGATCGCTTGGGCCTGGCTGCGCAGCACAACGTCGCTCACCATCTGGGCGTATTCAGTGTCCTTCACCTTCGCGAGGATTTGATTGAACTGGGCGGGTTTCATCACCGCGCCCTTGGCCACCTTCATGTCCAATGTCTCAAGGAACTCAGATAAAGCCATGAGCTTTTCGCGGCTGGGTGCATCGTGAATGCGGTAAATGAGCGGAGACTTTTTTGCTTCAAGAGATTCAGCGGCGCAGACATTTGCCTGGATCATGCATTCTTCAATGACCCGCATGGACTCAAACTTATCAGCGATTTTAATCTCACTGATTTTGCCGACTTCCCGGTCGATCAAGATCTTATGCTCTGGCAGATCAAGGGCCAGTGGACCGCGCTTGTCTCGGGCTTTCGACATGGCCTGATAGGCCTGCCAAAGCGGTTCGATTACTTTGCTTTGAAGATGTTCAAAACGTGGCTCTGGATTGCCCTCAAATGCTGCTTGAGCCTCTGCGTAAGAAAGCTTTGCCGCAGAGCACATGATGCCCCGCAGGAACTTGTGGCTCTTTTTCTGGCCGTTTTTGTCGAACACCATACGCACAGCAAGGCAGGGTCGGTCTTCGCCTTCGCGCAGGGAACACAGATCGTTCGAGATGCGTTCCGGCAGCATGGGTACCACACGGTCTGGGAAGTAGGTCGAGTTACCGCGCTTCAGTGCTTCTTTGTCGAGGAGTCCACCGCTCTCCACATAGTGCGATACATCGGCGATCGCCACGTAGACAATCCAGCCACCTTCGTTTTTTGGATCGTCGTCGGGAAGGGCGGCAACCGCATCGTCGTGATCGCGGGCGTCTGGTGGATCGATGGTGATGAGAGGTACGTCGCGCAGGTCGTCGCGGGCTTTGCTCAGTTGCACCGGTTTTGCTGCATCTGCGGCTGCGATGACAGTGTCTGGGAAAGCGTCAGGAATGCCATGCGCATGAATGGCGATCAGGCTGATGGAGCGTTGTTCATCCCCGCGGCCGTAGGTTTCCTTGACCTTTGCGCGCCGTGGAGCGTAGCGGGGACCAGGCATGGCTTCTACCAGGACAAGATCACCTTCTTTCGCCTCACCGATGTGGGGGCGGGTGACTTCGTATTCGTTCCGGGCCTTTTTGTCGACAGGAACAATGCGGCCGCCGGTTGGGGTCTTGCGGAAGATGCCGAGGAAGTTTTCGTTGCCTTTGCCGATACGGCGAATGACGCGTGCTTCGTAAGGATAGTCGGCAGGTCCTTCTTCGCCTGTCTTTGTGATGCGGGCTAAGACACGATCGCCAACACCTGCAGGTGCGCCGCGCTGTCGGTCATTGGCATCACCTGGGACAATGACGATTTGTGGGATCGGGGCATCTTCTGACCAATTGTTTGGTGTTGCAATGAGCTCGCCATCCTGGTCGCGTTTGGTGATGTCGATCACCGCGACAGGGGGCATCTCTCCTGGCTTTGCAAGTGACTTGCCTTCTTCCTTTTTGAGTAGGCCTTCTTGGGTCAGCTCTTTGAGAATACGTTTCAGGCCAATGCGTTGGGAGCCTGAAATGCCAAAGGCCTTGGCGATTTCGCGTTTGCCAACCTTGCCCGGCGACTCCGTGACGAAAGCCATGATCTGGTCGCGGGTTGGAAGCGTGACGTCGGGCTTTTTGGGCTTGCGATCCCGCTTCTTTTTGGTGGGTGGCTTTTTGGGTGTGGCCAAGGCGGTTAATCCGTCGCCTCGGCCGTCTCATCACTCTCTGCATCTTTTTTGGCCGCCTTTTTTGGTGCTGCTTTTTTCTTAGCGGCAGTTTTCTTCTTGGCGGTTTTCTTCTTTGCAGCTTTCTTTTTAGCTGTCTTCTTCTTCGCGACCTTTTTCTTCGCAGTCTTTTTCTTAGCTGCGTTCTTTTTCGCAGGACCCTTGGCAGCCCGTTCAGCGATTAGCCGAACTGCTTCTTCCATGGTTACGTCTTCAGGTTTTGCGCCACGCGGCAGGGTTGCGTTGATTTTGTCATGCTTCACATAGGGTCCGAAGCGACCGTTCAAAACATTCACAGGACCGCCAAATTCCGGGTGTTCGCCCAGTTCTTTGAGCGGTGGGGCGGCCTGACGCCGGCCAGGATTTGCCTTCTTTTCAGCAATTGCGGCGACTGCGCGGTTCAACCCAACAGTGAAGACTTCGTCGGGTGTGTCCAGGTTTGCATAGGTCTTGTTGTGGAGCACGAAGGGACCATAACGGCCAAGACCGGCTGTGATCATCTCACCGTCTTCCGGGTGCGGCCCGACTTCGCGTGGCAATGATAGAAGCTGTAATGCTTTTTCCAGATCAACGTCTTCCAATGCCCAGGTCTTGGGAATGCCCGCGCGTTTTGGCTTTTCGTCTTCTTCGATCGGGTCCATGTGGATGTAGGGGCCAAAGCGACCGTTCTTCAGTTCCACGTCTTTGCCCGTGTCCGGGTGGGTTCCCAGAATACGGTCGGCGGCTGCAGGGTCCCCATCCATGCCCTTGGTCAGCTGGCGGGTGAACTTGCATTCGGGGTAATTGGAACAGCCCACAAAGGCACCGAAGCGCCCAACTTTAAGCGAGAGCTCGCCGCCTTCACAGGACGGACATCCGCGACGCGGGCTGCCATCTTCCTTTTCGGGGAAGACGTGAGGCTCAAGAACTTCATTCAGACGATCAAGGACCTGGGTGATGCGCAGATCTGCTGTGCCTTCTACATGGGCAGTAAAACCGTCCCAGAATTCACGCAGCACATCTTTCCAGTTAAGTTCCCCGGCTGAGATCTTGTCGAGTTTCTCCTCAAGGTCGGCGGTGAAGCCAAATTCCACATATTGGGTAAAGAAGCTCTCCAGGAAGGCTGTAACGAGACGGCCTTTGTCATCCGGGATGAAGCGTTTCTTGTCGAGCTGGACGTAGCCGCGATCCTGAAGCACGCCGAGAATGCTCGCATAGGTCGATGGGCGGCCTATGCTGAGCTCTTCCATCCGTTTAACGAGGGAGGCTTCGGAGAAACGGGGAGGCGGCTCAGTGAAATGCTGGTTGGCACGGGCTTCTTTTGTGCCGAGACGGTCCCCAGAGGCGACTTTCGGCAGACGACCGTCTTCTTCACTCTCGTCTTTGTCGTCTGTGCCTTCCTGGTAAAGTTTGAGAAAGCCATCAAAGACGATGACGGAGCCGCTTGCGCGCAGACCTAGAGTTTTGTCCTCAGAGGCCATCTCAATGGTCGTGCGCTCCATACGCACACTTTCCATCTGGCTGGCCAGAGTCCTGTTCCAAACAAGCTCATAGAGCCGTTTCTCGTCATTGTTCAGCAGTGCTTTGACGTGGCCAGGAAGGCGCGACAGATCCGTTGGGCGGATCGCTTCGTGGGCTTCCTGCGCGTTCTTGGCTTTGGTTTTGTATTCCCGTGCTTTGTCAGGCAGATAGGCTTCGCCAAACTCGTTGGTGATCACGGTGCGGGCCTGGGCAATCGCTTCTTCAGCGATCTGCACACCATCTGTCCGCATATAAGTGATGAGACCTGTGGTCTCGCCGTCAATCTCGATGCCTTCATAAAGGCGCTGGGCGACCTGCATGGTGCGACTGGCAGAGAAGCCTAGCTTCCGTGATGCTTCCTGCTGAATGGTTGACGTCGTGAAGGGTGCAGGCGGGTTGCGTCTGGCTGGTTTACTTTCAACGGACTGGATGGAAAAAGGTTCAACCGCGACACGTGCGCGGACGGCTTCTGCTGCTTTTTCGTTGGGCAGGTCGAACTTGTCGAGACGTTCGCCGTTGTGAGACACAAGACGGGCGACAAACTCATCGCCGCTGCCGGTCGTCATATCTGCTTCAACTGTCCAGTATTCCTGGGCATTGAACGCTTCAATTTCGAGCTCTCTATCGCATATCAGGCGCAGAGCGACGGATTGCACACGGCCTGCGGAGCGGCTGCCGGGCAGTTTGCGCCACAAAACCGGCGAGAGTGTAAAGCCTACGAGATAGTCGAGCGCCCGGCGGGCGAGATAAGCATCAATCAGCTGCGTGTCGAGCTCGCGAGGGCTGTCCATGGCGGCGAGCACAGCGCGTTTTGTGATGGCGTTGAAAACCACTCGCTCAACAGGTTTGTCGCCAAGCGCCTTCTTTTTCTTCAGCACCTCAAGAACATGCCAGGAGATAGCTTCCCCTTCGCGGTCCGGGTCAGTCGCCAGGATCAGTTTGTCGGCGCCTTTAACGGCCTTTGCGATGTCATTTAGGCGTTTGGCGGACTTTGCGTCTGCATCCCAGGCCATGGAAAAATCTTCGTCCGGCTTGACGGACCCATCCTTCGACGGCAGGTCGCGTACATGGCCATAGGAGGCAAGAACGGTGAAGTTTTTACCCAGATACTTGTTGATCGTTTTCGCCTTTGAAGGCGATTCAACAATGACAACGTCCATTGATGGTCCCAAAATTCCACGGGTTGAAAGTGCAAAAACCGCCCATTCTCTGCCGTTTTCTGAAATAGCGACAAATATGGGGCTGATCTCACGTCGGCTGGAACATGGTGAAAACGTTGCTGCCTGTCAAATAGCGCTTCATCGTGTCCCCTTCTTGGTGTCAGTGCGTGTGCATGGAACAAGCCCTGAAAGAGGAATTGGCGTTTATCGTAAAACGGGTATTGCTTTATATCTGCAACTATAGGTAAATAGTTTCGGAATCCGGATTTTACTCATAGTCCGATTCTCCTGATGCTTAGGAGTAAGGTATCTTTGATGAGTGTGCGGAAAGTGGAAGCATTGAAGACAAAACAGGCCAACAAAAAGTCTTCACTGCAGGAAGATGAGTTGGCGGCTTATGCATTCGATATGCTGCAATCTCTCCGTGAAACCTGTTCAGACGATAGGCATCGGTTTCTGTCCTACCTTGTCGGCATGGCGGCCGAAGAGGCTCAGCGTTTGGCTGAGGGCCTCCCAAGCGCAGCCGCTCAATTTGCAAAAGAACCTGCTGGCACTTCCGTTTCAAAAAAGCACTGATATTTGAAGAGCTTCAATCCGATCTCTCAGTTTCTTGTTCGAGAAGAGAGACAAGCTGACCATTGTCTCTAACCAGCTTTCCTGCGAGATCGATCTCCAGTAGCAGCGCTATCACCGTTCTGGTTGGCAAGCCTGAGAGGCGGATGAGGTCGTCTTGTTCTACAGGTGTCGGACCCAGAAGAGACAGTAGCTGGTCTCGCTCTGACTTCGTTGGCTCAGGCGGCGGGGTTGGAGGGCTGGCATACGGCATCTCGTCTCCTTCAGAAAAGAGGGGTGGTGGCGATTGTTCCAACCACTGCATGACGTCCTCGGCGCTTTCCACGAGGGTGGCTCCCTGTTTGATGAGCCGATTGCCCCCTTTGGCACGGGGATCCAACGGTGAGCCCGGCACGACCATGACCTCCCGATTTTGTTCCAATGCAAACCGAGCGGTGATGAGCGATCCGGATCTCAGTGCCGCCTCCACGACGATCACACCACGAGACAGGCCGGCAATGATCCTGTTCCGCCGCGGGAAGTGGCGCCCCTGAGGCTTTGTGCCGGGCGGCATTTCGCTGATCAGAACACCTTGCTCTTTGATTTGTTCGTAGAGGTCGAGGTTTTCTTGCGGGTACACAATGTCGATACCACCCGCGACAACCGCGATGGTGCCGGTTGTGAGGGTTGCTTTGTGCGCAGCAGCGTCAATGCCGCGGGCAAGACCGGATGTAATGACATAGCCGGATTCACCCAGATCGCGGGAGAGATCAGCAGCCATGCGGAGGCCTGCCGCGGAGGCACTGCGTGAGCCAACGATTGCTAGGCTTGGTTTCTCCAGAAGGTGAAGAGCTCCAATTGCCGCGATCACCGGCGGGGGTGGATCTGCTTGAGACAGGAGCGAGGGATAGGATTTTTCGCCGACAAATAGCAGGTGCGCGCCCACCTTGTGCGCGTCGTTCATTTCCTGTTTCGCTTGGGTCGCGCTCGCGATCTTAATCGCTCGCTTCCGACCCCCGCGCTTAGCCAGCTCCGGGAGAGCGACCAAAGCATCGCTGGCTGAGCCAAACTGTTCCAGAAGATCCCTAAAGGTGACGGGACCGACATTCTCACTTCGGATCAGTCTAAGGCGATCCAATCGTTCCTGATCAGAAAGAGTTGCGGGCATCCGGCCTCCAGGGCTCTACGCCCTGGCACCAACAAAGGTTTAGGCGTCGTCTTTTTGTCCAATACGCGGCTCAGTGCCGCTGAGCAGACGCTGGATGTTCTCCCGGTGGGCATAAAAGACCAGGATCACCAGCAATACACTCAATTCGACCATCTGCCACTGGTCGACCCACACAAAGTAAACTGGTGATAGCAGTGAAGCAACCAGCGCCGACAAAGAAGACATGCGGAAAATGAGAGCGACAACCAGCCAGGTTGCGCAAAAGAGCAGGCCAACAGGCCAGGCCAGGGCCAACAAAATGCCGATATAGGTCGAGATGCCTTTGCCGCCCTTAAATCTCAACCAGACCGGGAAAAGATGGCCCACTAGAGCGCCGAAGGCAGCGATAACGGCCAAATCCGGTCCGAATTGCCTGGCGAGCAGGACGGCTGCAGCACCTTTGGCCATGTCGCCCAGAAACGTGCCGCCTGCGACCCACTTATTGCCTGTCCTCAGAGCGTTGGTCGCGCCGATATTCCCTGACCCAATATCGCGAATGTCCCCGAGACCTGCAAAGCGCGTGATGATCAAGCCGAATGGGATTGACCCCAACAGGTAACCGACCGCCAATGCGGCGGCATAGTAGGGCATTGCCGCAGACCAACTGATGGGATCAGGCATAATCACTTCCCTCCGGAAACGTGCACTTCTTTTCCACCTACGATCGTGCGAATGGCGCGACCTTGCAAGCGGCGTTCATCGTATGGGGTGTTTTTAGATTTTGACTTCAGCTTTTCCGGATCGAGCACCCAGGGAACATTCATATCAATCAAGGTTAGATCTGCCGGACTTCCTTTGGTGAGGTGTCCGGATTTCAGTCCCAAGAGCGATGCGGGGCTGGTTGTCAGTGCTTCAATGGCGCGCTCGAGCGCCAGAGTGCCCCCATGAACCAATGAGAGCGTCGCAGGCAGCAGTGTTTCGAGACCGACGGCCCCATAAGCCGCTTGGGCGAAGGGCAGGCGCTTGGTTTCTGGGTCCTGTGGGTCATGGCTGGAAACAATGACGTCAATGGTTCCATCAGCGACGCCTTCCACAACCGCCAGCCGGTCGTCTTCGTGCCGAAGCGGCGGAGAGAGTTTCATGAAGCTGCGATAACTTGCTACATCATTCTCGTTCAACGTGAGGTGCGGCGCAGAGACGCCACAGGTCACAGGAAGACCATTTTGTTTTGCACGCCGGATGATATCCACAGAGGCTTTGCAGGTCACCTGGGCAACGTGATAGCGGGCACCGGTGAGTTCAACCAGGCGAAGGTCCCGCTCGATCATAATGGTCTCGGCAGCTGAGGGCCTGCCCGTGAGGCCGAGGCGGCTAGCAAGTTCTCCTTCGTTCATTACGCCACCGGCGGCAAGATCCCGGTCTTCGGCATGCTGAACGATAAGCGCATCAAAGAAGTGCGCGTAAGAGAGTGCGCGGCGCATGACAAGAGGATCTGAAAGTGGCTTGTCACCGTCGGTAAACGCCACAGCGCCCGCGTCTTTTAGGAGGCCGATCTCGGTCATTTGCTCGCCTGCACAACCTCGCGTCAAGGCGGCCATGGGATGCACATTCACAATGGCTGTATCTCTGGCTCGGCGCTCAATAAAATCGACCAGTGCGACATCGTCGATGACAGGGTCGGTATTAGGCATCACAATGATGGTGGTAATGCCGCCTGCCGCTGCCGACTGACTGGCGCTGCCCAGCGTTTCGCGAAATTCGGTGCCTGGTTCTCCCGTGAACACGCGCATGTCGATGAGGCCAGGGGTAAGAAGTTTGCCCCCGCAATCAACGGTCTCCATGTCTTGCGGGACGCCGCCGGAGAAGAGCGATGCACCGAGGTCAGCAATCTTGCCATCTTCAACCAAAAGCGCGCCTGTCTCATCGAGACCATTGGCAGGGTCAAAGAGCCGGGCATTGGTGTAGGCGGTGCGGTTCATGCGCCATACCCTGCTGGTTGCTCATTTGGCAGGTTGCGGGCGAGGGCATCAAGCGCTGCCATGCGGACTGCAACACCCATCTCCACCTGTTCGCGAATGACGGAACGATTGATGTCGTCTGCAACCGCGCTGTCGATCTCTACGCCGCGGTTCATGGGGCCGGGATGCATGATCAAGGCATCAGGCTTTGCGACTTTGAGTTTTTCATAGTCCAGCCCGAAATAGCGGAAATATTCCCGCACTGAGGGCACGAAGGAACCATGCATGCGCTCCAATTGAAGGCGGAGCATCATAACAATGTCGACATCCTTTAACCCCTCGGTCATGTCGTTGAACACCTCGACGCCAAGACGTTCAATACCAATAGGCAAAAGTGTTTTCGGTGCGATGACCCGCACCCGTGCGCCCATAATGTTGAGAAGAAGAATGTTTGAGCGAGCCACGCGGCTGTGAAGAATGTCGCCGCAGATCGCCACGGTCATGCCTTCCAGGCGGCCTTTGCGGCGCCGGATGGTGAGCGCATCCAAAAGCGCCTGCGTTGGATGTTCGTGGCTGCCATCGCCTGCATTGAGAACAGAACACCCGACTTTCTGGGAAAGCAATTCCACCGCGCCGCTGTCTCCGTGGCGAACAACGATCAGATCCGGATGCATGGCATTCAGCGTCGTCGCAGTGTCAATCAGAGTCTCGCCCTTTTTAATAGAGGACGAACTGACCGACATGTTCATGACATCGGCGCCTAAGCGCTTGCCTGCCAACTCGAACGAGCTTTGCGTTCTGGTGGAGGCTTCAAAGAAAAGATTGATCTGGGTGCGGCCCCGTAGCACGTCGCCCTTTTTGTTGATCTGCCGGTTTTGATCGACATATCCATCAGCAAGATCGAGAAGGGACGTGATGTCAGCTTGGGAAAGGCCTTCGATACCGATCAAATGCCGGTGTGGGAAGAGCGGTGTTGGGTTTGCGTCCGAGCTGGTCATTAAAGCTGCATCTTATAGGAGTGGGGCGGGTTTCACGCAAGTATTGAATGAGGTTTGCCGCAGAAACGCTCGCTTTAGATCGTTTCAGGATTAATGGAATCAGAATTCACCCCAAGGCCTGGGTGAATTCTGATGTACATCGTTTGGTCAAAACCTGAAAAGCTCTAGGTAAACAGATAAAGCATGAGAGGCATGGTGAAGGCCGCCAGAATGGTGGAGCCGGTTATGAGGCTTGCCATAAGCGTCGCATCACCGCCCAATTGTCTGGCAAGGATGTAGGACGACGTGGCCCCAGGAACGGTACCGCAAAGAAGGATCACAAGTCGCGGCAGACCTTCTATCTCGAACACCCAGCACCAGCCCAGCATCAGCAATGGCATGACGATGAGTTTCAGTGCGCTCGTGAGAAGGACAATGCCCTTTGACTCATAGGCATGGTCCAATCTCAGGCCCGCACCGATAGCGAGCAGGCCGAGCGTGAGGGCTGCTTGCCCCAGTATGTCTGCAGTGGGGGCTAGCGGGCCTGGCAAGCGTAATCCGGTAATGTTCAAAAAGATGCCAGCTGCGCAGGCGAGGATGAGAGGATTTTTGGAGAGCAGACGTAGCACCGTTCCAATGCCCGCCGGTTCGTCGCCTGCATAGCGTGTCAGAATCGTTACAGAGAGCACATTTACGGTTGGAACGAGCGTCGCAAAGGCAACTGCTGCGAGGGTGACACCTTGTGGGCCAAAGAGCTGTGCGATTGCAGCCAGTGCGACAAAGCCGTTCCACCGTGCGGCACCTTGAAACACACTTGAGAATTGAGGACCGGTGAGGTTGGACGTTGCGCGCAGCACCATCAGTAATCCAACCATGGAAAAGAGACCCGCCCACAATGCGTAGGCCATAGGCCAGACATCAAAGGTAGAGAGGTCTGCGGTTGCAAGCGTATGAAGCAGGAGCGCTGGGAAAAAGATGTAGTAAGTGAGGCGGTCGAGAGGCTGCCAAAGGCCTTCGCCAGGAAAGTCAAAGCGCTTGATCGCTGCGCCGAGCGCAATCACCAGAAAAACTGGGATCAGGGAATTGAGGGTGGCAATCATGACATGGACCGCAATCGCTCGAGAACACCCTGTAGGATGAAGGAGGCGGCCATCTTGTCGACAACCTCAGCGCGTTTTTTACGGCTTGTATCAGCCTCAAGAAGGGTTCTGGTGACGGCGACAGTCGACAGGCGTTCATCCCAGAAGAAGATGGGGATGTCTATTTTGGGAGACAGGTTTCGGGCAAAGGTTCGCGTGGATTGCACGCGCGGCCCTTCAGATCCGTCCATATTGAGGGGGAGGCCTAGAATGATGGCGCCAGCGTCGATTTCGGTGATGATCTCAACCAGGCGTTCTGCATCTTGATTGAATTTTGTGCGTTTGATGGTCTCTCGGGGGGCAGCGACAGTCCAGAGCGGGTCTGAGGTCGCAATTCCGATGGTTTTTGACCCAAGATCGAGTCCGACCAGGGGCTTTCCGGCTGCGCGCTCTTTCAGAGCGTCTATTTCTACGATGTCGGCTGCCATGGGATGAGGTTTCTAGTGGAATATGCTGCTCACGGCAAACCGGTGCCTCTATTGTCCTTTGCTGGGGGTGCACTTGTTGCGAGGGTCGGGGTGGTCTGATATTTTCCGCGCCAAATCAGGGTGTCAAAACAGGGTTTCACAGAGGCTCTGTGGCAAATTTCTGCCAATTGACCCCCCAATTTCAGAAAAGAGAGGCCTATGTCGGTCGACGAAAACACAGTCCGGCGCATCGCAAAGCTCGCCCGCATTGCAGTGACGGAAGAAGAACTGGCGCCACTTTCCAAAGACCTCTCCACCATTCTCGATTGGGTGGAGCAGTTGGGAGAGGTCGACACAGATCATGTGCCGCCTATGACCAGCGTCGTGGAAATGGAAATCAAGATGCGCAAAGACATTGTGCGCCATGACAATCTTCAGAAACAGGTGACGCAAAATGCGCCGCAATCTGAAGATGGCTTCTTCACTGTGCCAAAAGTTATTGAGTAGGGCGCCGACATGACCGAACTGACAAAACTCACGCTTGCTGAGGCACGTGCCAAGCTTGCTGCCAAAGAAATCACCTCCGTTGAGCTGACAGAAGCGCATCTTGTTGCTGCGAAAGCCTCCGACAAGCTCAACGCCTACGTCACGCTGACACCCGATGTGGCGCTCAAGATGGCTGCTGCGTCCGACGCACGGATTGAAAAAGGTGAAGCGGGCCCGCTTGAGGGTATTCCTTTGGGCGTCAAAGATCTTTTCTGCACCGATGGTGTGCGGACAACCGCCTGCAGCAACATTCTTGACGATTTTACACCGACATATGAGTCGACCGTGACAGCCAACCTCTGGGCAGACGGTGCGGTGATGCTTGGCAAACTCAACAATGATGAGTTTGCAATGGGTTCATCCAATGAAACCAGTCGCTTTGGCCCTTGTATCAATCCTTGGAAAGCATCCGACAGCGACGCTGACCTTGTACCGGGTGGGTCTTCAGGTGGCTCTTCTACCGCTGTAGCTTCGCACCTGGCACTTGGTGCCACTGCGACCGATACAGGCGGGTCTATTCGCCAACCGGCATCTTTCACTGGGACCGTTGGCATGAAGCCGACTTACGGGCGGTGCTCGCGGTGGGGGACTGTGGCGTTCGCATCGTCTCTCGATCAAGCCGGGCCCATCACCCGCACAGTACGCGATGCAGCAATCATGCTGAAAAGCATGGCGGGGCATGATGAGAAAGACACAACCAGCGTTGACATTGAGGTGCCGGATTACGAAGCAGCGCTCACGGGTGACATTCGTGGCCTGAAAATAGGCATTCCAAAAGAATATCGTGTCGAGGGTATGTCGGATGAGATTGAGAAGCTCTGGACACAGGGCATCGACTGGCTGAAGAGCGCCGGCGCAGAAATCGTGGATGTCAGTCTGCCACATACGAAATATGCGCTTCCGGCCTACTACATTGTGGCTCCGGCGGAGGCGTCGTCGAACCTCGCCAGGTATGATGGTGTGCGCTACGGCCTTCGGGTTCAAGGTGACGACATTACGGACATGTATGAAAAAACCCGGGCTGAAGGGTTTGGCGACGAAGTGCGCCGCCGTGTCCTGATCGGCACCTATGTGCTTTCTGCGGGCTATTATGATGCCTACTATATTAAGGCGCAGAAGATCCGCACCTTGATCGCGCAGGACTTCAAACAGGCTTACAAGAAGATAGACCTTCTTTTGACGCCTACAGCACCGTCGCCAGCGTTCGCTATCGGCGAAAAGGTGGATGACCCGCTCTCAATGTATTTGAACGATGTGTTCACTGTGCCTGTGAATCTCGCCGGGCTTCCCGGGATTTCCCTGCCAGCGGGCCTGAGCTCAAATGGGTTGCCGCTTGGCCTTCAGCTGATCGGGCGCACGTTTGATGAAGACACCCTGTTGCGCGCTGCCGACGTCCTCGAAGAGGCTGCCGGATTTAGTGCTGAACCTTCCAAATGGTGGACAGAAGCATGAGTGAGAACAAAAACCTCATTGAAGGAGCAACCGGTTTCTGGGAAATCGTGATGGGGCTCGAAATTCATGCGCAGGTCGCATCGAATGCGAAGCTCTTTTCTGGTGCACCCACCGAATTTGGTGCCGAGCAAAACAGCCAGGTAAGCCTGGTGGATGCAGCGCTGCCGGGCATGTTGCCGGTTATCAATGAAGAATGTGTGCAACAGGCGGTGCGTACCGGCCTTGGCCTTGGTGCAGAAATTCATTTGCGGTCTGTTTTTGACCGCAAGAACTATTTCTATCCGGATCTGCCACAGGGCTATCAGATTTCGCAGTTCAAAGACCCGATTGTCGGCGAAGGGGAAATCGAAATTGACCTGAAAGACGGTTCTGTAAAGCGTGTGGGCATTGAACGGCTGCATCTGGAGCAGGATGCCGGCAAAAGTGTTCATGATCAGCACCCGTCGATGAGCTTTGTTGACCTTAATCGCTCTGGTGTTGCGCTGATGGAGATCGTTTCCAAACCAGATATGCGCTGCGCGGAAGAAGCACAGGCCTATGTCAAGAAGATCCGGTCGATCTTGCGTTATCTGGGCACTTGTGATGGCAACATGGAAGAAGGATCTCTGCGTGCGGACGTGAATGTGTCTGTTCGACGTCCGGGAGAAGATTTGGGCACGCGTTGTGAGATCAAGAACGTCAATTCCATCCGTTTTATCGGCCAGGCAATAGAATATGAGGCCCGCAGGCAGATTGATGTGCTTGAAGATGGCGGATCAATCGACCAGGAAACCCGTTTGTTTGACCCGCGTGCGGGCGAAACGCGGTCCATGCGCTCGAAAGAAGAAGCGCATGACTACCGTTATTTCCCTGATCCCGATCTTTTGCCTTTGGTGATCAAGCAAGAGTTGGTCGACAAGCTTCGCGCAGAGTTGCCAGAGCTTCCAGACGAAAAGAAAGCACGTTTCGTTCGTGAATATAGTCTGTCTCCTTACGATGCCGGTGTTCTTGTCTCGGAAAAAGCGTCGTGTGATTTCTTCGAAGCAGTTGCCGATGGACGTGACGCAAAGCTTGCGGCGAACTGGGTGACGGGTGAGTTTTTTGGAGCGCTCAACAAAGCTGGTTTGCAAATTGAAAGCTCTCCGGTGAGTGCAAAACAGCTTGGCGATCTGATTAATCTGATCTCTGACGACACCATCTCCGGGCGAATCGCTAAGGAAGTTTTTGAGATAATGTTCGAAACAGGCGATGATCCAGCGAAAATCGTCGAAGAAAAGGGATTGCAGCAAGTAACTGATTTAGGTGCGATTGAAGCAGCTATTGATGAAATTATTGCGGCTAACCCCGACAAGGTTGCACAGGCAAAAGAGAAGCCGAAAATGGCAGGCTGGTTTGTCGGACAAGTCATGAAATCCACTGGTGGTAAGGCAAATCCAAAATCCGTGAACGAACTATTGGCTAAAAAACTAGGTCTGTAGTTCGCGCACGGACGACCGAATTCGTTTGTTGCGATCAACCTTTTATCAATACTTTCTCGGACATGTTGTGTTCGGCGGGCTTTGTTTGCATTAAGCAAAGTGTTGCCTGCTTGAGTTCAAGTGCTCATAGTATTTGTGTTTAGCGTCCTGCATTTCGAGGGGGCGCGTTAGTGTGCGTTTTATGACTCAAGTTTCGTCGTTGTAGAAAACGGCACATCAGGAACGAGGACGAATATGGCTACGAGACCTAAAGCGAAGAAAAAGGCTGCGCCTAAACGCAAAGCCGCGAAGAAAAAAGTTGCCAAGAAGAAGGCAGCTCCTAAGCGGAAAGCCGCGAAGAAGAAAGTCGCAAAGAAAAAAGCAGCTCCTAAGCGGAAAGCCGCGAAGAAGAAAGTTGCTAAGAAGAAAACTGCCAAGAAGAAAGTCGCTAAGAAGAAAACTGCCAAGAAGAAGGCAGCTCCTAAGCGCAAGGCAGCTAAGAAGAAAACTGCCAAGAAGAAAGTCGCTAAGAAGAAAACTGCTAAAAAGAAAGCAGCTCCTAAGCGCAAGGCAGCTAAGAAGAAAGTCGCTAAGAAGAAAACTGCCAAGAAGAAGGCAGCTCCTAAGCGCAAAGCCGCTAAGCGGAAAGCACCAGCTCGTAAGAGACGGTAAAAACCTGAATTGGCGGGCTCTGGTCCGCCAATTGGCATCTAACGGTGCGCACGCTGACTGCGTTGAGGGTACCTTTTGCTTCCGGGGGGATGCAGTAGGAGCCCAGGGGCATATTGATCCAGGCTTTTTGGCTGATCATATGCCTTTCCGCAGTTTGCGTGCCGCCGTTTTTGTTTTTGAACTGCGGTAATGCGCCGTTCTGGACCCGAACCTCTCATACACCATGTCTTTAAACGCCGGATTTGGCGGTTTTTCTTCGCCAACTGGCCGTGATAGCCTGTCTAGCCGGGTGGTATTGTGAATTGATGGGGAAGAGTAATGCGTTTTAGTGGATTTGCCGCTGTGTTGGCACTCGCAACGATTGTGTCTACGCCGACCTGGTCAGCTGATCGTGTTACCGGGACAGGAACAATCATCGAGAACCAGACCTTTGGGTCCGTCAAGCATTGGGGCCGGTCACTGTCTGTCCGTGATCAAGGAACGATCATCCGCGTGATGGGCGGAACCTATGGTTTTCAGATCCGAGACGAGAACGACAATGTCGTCGGCGACTTTTTGTTTCCAGAGGATGCGGTCGGATTTGATCTCCAGGCTGGTGATTACAAGATTTTTCCGCTTACCTGCAAAACACACCTTCACCATCACGTTGAAGTGACCGTCGAGTACTAAGTCTGCTCGCAATCCTCCATCTGCCTCCCTATATGCTGTGCTGAATTTCAGCACGGTGTCCTGTGCTTGTTGCCAATAGGAGGCTGGGTTTGATTGATTTTTATACATGGACGACACCGAACGGGCGCAAGATCTCGGTGATGCTTGAAGAATGTGGACTTGAATACACGACACATGCTGTGAACCTTCAGAAGGAGGAACAATTCAAGCCAGAGTTTTTGGCGATTGCGCCCAATAATAAGATCCCAGCGATCGTCGATCACGATGCACCTGGCGGACCTGTTTCGATTTTTGAATCTGGCGCGATCCTGCTGCACCTTGCCGAAAAGTCCGGTAAGTTTTTGCCAGCAAGTGGGCCGGAGCGGGCAAAGGTGCTCGAATGGTTGTTCTGGCAGATGGGCGGTATTGGTCCAATCATGGGGCAGGCGGGTCACTTCACAACGCAGGCGCCCGAACAGGTGCCGTACGCTATTGATCGCTTTATTTCTGAGTCTGCCCGTCTGATCAAAGTGCTCGACACGCAGTTGAGTAAAACAGAATTCATGGCAGGTGAGTATTCGATCGCTGACATGGCGACCTACCCGTGGGTGATCCTTGGGTTTGATCTGATTAAGTCGGCGAAGCCCGATGTGATCGGCGAGGGCGAGAATGTTGCTCGTTGGATCAGGATGATTGGTGAGCGTCCGGCCGTGATTAAGGGCATGGCGGTTCCAGAAGTGGCCTCCTAAGCCAAAAAAATTCAATTTGACATAGTTTTGAAAGCGGCGGGCGCGGAAACACGCCGTTTTTTTGTGTTTTGCGTTAACCAAATTTTCAGTGGCCAGATGATTTCCTACTCCTATGCAAGGAGGAGCCTTGCGGTTGGAGGATGCGCACACGGTGAGTTGGAGTTTACGTGCGCCACACTGGAGGACAGCGAGATGGCCCGTCGGGATATCGATCAGCTGGAAAAATGTGAGCTAGCAGCAGAAGCAGGTGCCCCAGAGGCGCTTTATAGCCTTGGTCTTATTTATGCGACCGGCAAAGGCGTCGATGTTGATTTCGTCAATGCGCATAAGTGGTTCAACTTAGCCGCGATGCGAGGCAGCCATGCTGCACGCGACAGTCGCTCTGATGTAGCGCTGGAAATGGATGCGTCGCAGATTTCTGAAGCACAGCGCCTGGCTCGCGAGTGGCTTTCGAGCCGGTAATCCGGTTTTTCCACAAGCCATTGAAACTATTGTGTGAAACCCGCGCGAGCCTATGTTCGCCTGCGGGTTTTGTCCTATTTGCCTTCTGTCTTTCAGGCCAGAAACCTCACGTGACAGGTCATGCCGAAGCGCTTATGTTGCAGCGCAAACCAAGACTAATAAGGATGATGCCCCCGCATGACCGACGCTGTTGAAGATCTTATTTCCCTTCTGGACCTGGAGCAGATTGAGCTCAACCTTTACCGAGGGCACAGTCCAGAGACGAGTTGGCAGCGCGTGTTTGGCGGGCAGGTGATTGGTCAGGCCCTGATGGCGGCCTATAAGACAGTCGATGAAGGCCGCATCTGCCACTCTCTTCATGCCTATTTTATCCGTCCCGGTGATCCCAAAGTGCCAATTCTCTATGAGGTCGATCGCGCACGCGATGGACGGAGTTTCACGACGCGTCGTGTGGTTGCGATCCAGCATGGGAAACAGATTTTCAATCTGGCCGCGTCCTTCCAAGTTGAGGAAAAAGGGTTCGAGCATCAGCTGAACATGCCCGATGTGCCGGCGCCGGAAGACCTTCCGACGGAGCGGGAGCGTCGCGAAGCGATCATAGATAAATTGCCGGAGGCAGTTCGCACACACTTCACGCGCCCGCGTCCGATTGAGATGCGCGCTGTTGATCCACAGCAATATATTGACCCAGAGCCCGCTGATCCTGAATTCAAAGTCTGGTTCCGGGCGACAAGCCCGATGCCTGAGGACATTGCCATGCAGCAATGTGTACTCGCCTATGCCTCAGACATGACCTTGCTTGATACCTGCATTCGTCCGCACGGGGTGAGCTGGATGTCCGGCAAACTGCAGTCCGCAAGCCTGGACCACGCCATGTGGTTCCACCACCCATTCCAGACGAATGACTGGATGCTCTACGATCAGGACAGCCCGAATGCTGTTGGTGCGCGTGGCTTCAATCGTGGAAGCATCTATACCCGCGAAGGTCTGCTTGTGGCGTCTGTCGCACAGGAAGGGCTTATCCGCTATCGCGGATAAGCTCAGTCCTCCTCAACCAATCAGTTCGTAGTCGGCCATCTCAACATTGGCTGTAGCCGCCGCATAGGCGCGTGTATGGCTTGACCAGTTTTGCGTGATACGTCCATCGGCATTTTTGTACCAGGACGCGCAGTGCGGGTCGGCCCAGACAGTTCCCGACAGATCTTTCTGGATCTCATCGTTGAACCGGTTCTGTGCAGCCCGGCTCGGCATTAGGGCCTTTGCACCAGACTCTTCAAGTGCTTTCAAAGCTTTGATGGTGTAGGCGACCTGGTGCTCCAACATGAAGGTGATGGTGTTATGGCCCAGATTGGTGTTGGGACCATACAGAACAAACAGGTTCGGGAAGCCGGTCGCAGTGACCCCCAGATATGCTTCTGGGCTGTCTTCCCAAAGTTCATTGAGGTTTTGTCCGTTCTGACCGGTCACCTCCATGGACCAGCGCCATCCGGTGGTCTCAAATCCGGTTGCATAGATCAGCACGTCGAAGTCATGTTGCACGCCATCAGCTGTTTCGACTCCGTTGCCGTTGATCCTACTGATGCCGTTTGTCTCCAGCTCCACATGATCCAACATCAAGGTTGGATAGAAGTCGTCACAGATCAGGATGCGTTTGCAGCCGATGGGGTAATCAGGTAGCAGTTTTTTACGAAGCTCAGCGTCAGGGATTTGGTTTTCCAGCTGGTCTGTCGCCAGGCGGGTGAAGGCCGCTCGTCCTTCTGGTGTCCATTCAAACGCTTTCCAGAAAAAATGGTCTGCATTGTCATACAGCAGCTGGCGATTTCGTTTTCCCATATCCATGGCGAGTTCAAGATCGGTCATCATCAACGCCTTGGTTTCGTCGCTGATCTCTTGGTCATTGCGCGGGATGACCCAATTTGGCGTGCGTTGAAAAACCGTCATATGCGCAGCTTCTTTTGCCACTTCCGGGATGAGCTGCACCGCACTCGCGGCGGAGCCGATGACGCCAACACGTTTGCCCTTCAACGAAACATTCGGATCCCAACGGGCTGAATGCATTGAGGGAACTTTGAATGTGTCGCGACCCTCAATGTCGGGGTAGGCGGGGCGATTGAGCTGGCCCATGCCAGCAATCACCGCATCAGCTTCATATTCCACACCGGTTTCGGTTGTGAGCGTCCAGGTGTTGCTGGTTTCGTTCCAAACAGCACTTGCCATGCCATCGCCAAGCTTCATATGGCTGACAAGCTGATGGTTCTCAACGATGCTCTCTGCATATGCCTGCACTTCTGCGGCTCTTGGAAAGAGGTGCGTCCAGCCCGGGTTCGGAGCAAAGGAAAACTCATAAAGTGCGACCGGCGTGTCGCAGCAGCAGCCGGGATATTTGTTTTCGTGCCAGACGCCACCGACCTTCTGGTTTCTGTCAAAAACCATGAAATCGTCGATGCCCGCTTCCTTCAGCTTCACTGCGGCGGCTACACCGCCCAGTCCCGCGCCGACCACTGCCACGCGTATCTTTGTTGTCATCCTGTCCTCCCAAACGAAATGCTTTTCATAAAGTGTATCTATGTTCGCGGGTAAGAACAGCCATTCTATTGTGGGGTCTTTGGTGATTTCGGTGTTCATCCTTGAACACGCTACGTCAACTTGAATGCCATAGGGCGAATGTCGTTGAAATAGACGGAGTGAAGTGGAAAGCTCCGGGCAAAGGACATGTCTGCATTGTGAGCAGACCGAAAAACGTCCGCCTAAGGGAGATGCGAAATGAGTGAATTCAAACTTTTGATCAATGGCGACCTGGTTGACGGCGACATGGAAATGGATGTCCTGAATCCGGCAACGGAGGAAACAGTTGCCACATGCGCCCGTGCGTCGGAGGCACAACTTGAAAGTGCCATTGCCGCTGCAAAAACAGCTTTTCCATCCTGGTCCGCAACGAGCATCGATGACCGCAAGAAGGCTATCAACGCTATTGCTGATGCGATTGAGGCAAATGGCGAAGAACTGGCGCGCCTCCTGACGCAGGAGCAAGGGAAGCCGCTCGCAGATGCAACGGGCGAAGTCTTCGGGACCGCCGCTTTTTTCCGCTACTTCACATCACTCGATCTGCCGGTGAAGGTGCTTGATGATAGCGAAGGACGCCGCGTAGAAGCCCATAGAAAGCCTCTCGGCGTTATTGGGGCCATTGTGCCGTGGAACTTCCCGATGATCCTTATGGCCTTTAAATTGCCGCCTGCGCTGCTCGCTGGGAACACTGTTGTGCTGAAACCAGCACCAACCACACCACTGACAAGTTTGAAACTAGGTGAACTGATCAAGGACATTCTTCCGGCAGGTGTTGTGAACATCATTGCGGATGCCAATGATCTCGGCGCGCCTCTGACGGCTCACCCGGATGTGCGGAAGATCTCCTTTACGGGATCAACGGCGACGGGTGCCAAAGTCATGGCCGGTGCTGCTGGGCTTCTCAAGCGCATTACGCTGGAACTGGGTGGCAATGATGCCGGCATTGTCCTTGGCGATGTTAATCCGAAAGAAACGGCACCGAAGCTCTTTGACAGCGCATTCCAGAATAGCGGGCAGGTGTGTATCGCCATGAAGCGGCTTTACGTACATGAGTCTATTTATGACGAGATGTGCGATGAGCTTGCGACAATAGCCGACAATGCCATCATTGGTGATGGGCTGGAGCAGGGCACACAGCTCGGGCCGCTTCAGAACAAGATGCAGTTCGAAAAAGTACAGGAACTCATCAAGGCTGCAGGCGAGGACGGCAAGATCATCGCAGGGGGCGATGTGCCCGATAAGCCTGGCTACTTCATCCGACCAACGATTGTTCGTGATGTTGCTGAGGGTTCGCGCATTGTGGATGAAGAGCAGTTCGGTCCTGTATTGCCTGTCATCAAATATGCTGACGTGGATGATGCGATTGACCGCGCAAATGCTTCCGAATATGGCCTTGGCGGTTCTATCTGGTCGGCGGACGCCGACAAGGCCTATGCGCTGGCTGACAAGATGGAGTCTGGGACTGTGTGGGTGAACAAGCACGCTGAACTGGATCCTGCCATTCCATTTGGTGGTGCAGGCATGTCGGGCTTGGGAAGTGAGCTTGGCGAAGAAGGTCTTGAAGAGTTTACTCAACTCAAGATCATCAATATCGCCCGCTAAAGGCGCGCTGGAACAAAAGAAACCCGGCCTTGCGAAATTGCAGGGCCGGGTTTTTTGCTTTTCGGTATTTGCCTTAGGCGTTGCTTTTCATCATTTGGGCAGAAGCCACGAGCATCAGTGTCAACACCGCTTCGACTACAATGAAAACAGTGGCGAATTCAGCGCCGTGAATGGCCCAGGCGAGCGTACGAAAAACCGCCGCGCCGCCGAGGATAAGTGCCGCGCCATAGGCCCATGTGGCGTTCTGCTTCCAGGCGGCTAGGAACGCCATAACGGAGCAGGCAAAGAAAAACGCTGCGAAATCGCCAGCCTGGGTGCTGCGGCCGATGCCGTCGAGCAGGGGCATGCCGAGACTTTCGGCAGCGGCGGCCGGGTTTGTGATCCACATGAATGCGTTGATGCCCATCGCAAGCCCGGGCAGGGCAGCCAGAATACGTGCCAACATAGATTTACCCCCATTTTTTGGTGGGCGCAGTGTGACCCGATTCCGCGGCGGATAGAACTTGAATGTGTGGCGGTCGGGATTCTGGGCCTCAATCTGACACTGAAAACGGTGAAATAGGCTCTTGAATCATAAGGGCTTGTGCGGCATACACGGCGGTGGAGAGGTGGCCGAGTGGCTGAAGGCGCTCCCCTGCTAAGGGAGTATACGTTAATCGCGTATCGAGGGTTCGAATCCCTTCCTCTCCGCCATTTCCCTTACAACCTGCCGAGATGATGTGTGTTTACTAGTGAAGGAGACCGGTGGCGTGCGCGATGTCCTTAGATGCCGCGAAGTCGTGGGATGGGACGATGACAAGGTCCGGCAACTGTTCCTTCAACCCCCTTACTTTGGCATAGGACCTTCGAAGTTCGGCGGCGTCGCCGGTGCCAGGCGTGATGTTCTTTTCCAAAAGCCCCGCCTCATAGGTCAGGTCGCCTACAAGTAGGATTGGTGACCAACCTTCGCGGCGAATGAGCATTGAAAGCGACCCTGGTGTGTGTCCAGGTGTTGGCAGCAGGACCATCGACCCGTCACCGGCAACATCGAATACGCCGTCGAACATGTGCAGGAGCGGGTCGTCGCTGTGTTGAAACTGAATCGGGTGCCATTGGGCTCCAGGTATTTCGATATGGTCCCGTAAAACCCATTCCCGTTCTGGGTGCGGTAGTGAGAGTTGTGCCCATTCTCTGTCGCTGACAAGCAAACCTGCTTGCGGAATTTGATCAATGCCCCCCACATGGTCGAAATGAAGGTGCGAAATCACCGCAGTTTTGATCTCACTGGGATTAAAGCCAGCGTCGGTCACCACCTTGTCGAGTCTGCTCTCGCGCATCGGATGAAATCGAAAGATGCGCCGTAGCAGGAAGCGGCCAATGGGACTTGAAATGTAGGTGGGGTCGAATGTGATCTTTGGGTCGAGCCCAGTATCAAAAAGGAAAATCCCATTTCGGTGCTCAATCAGAAAATAATTGATCGGCAGCTTTACCCAGCTGCGAGAAAGCAATGCCCACATGGTTCGTGGCATCCACGTCCCATAGCGGTGTTCTTTGTGTTGTTCTGCAGACCCTGAACTCAGAACATGCACGGACTTGATTGCCAGGCGGATATCTCCGACGTTCTGATCTCTGGTATCTGGGTTCGGGTCCATCTCATCACCTCCACGGAAGCAATTATGTCGCCTCTCCGTCGATCCGACAGGCTCTCGGCGAGCGGATCTTCAAAGCATACCAAGGACAGGTTGAAACGCATTGATGGGTATCAAATGGGTTCGAGACACAGGTTAGGCGAGGGCGCCTTCAAAAAGTGCGAGCATGCGGGCCCAGGCGCGTTCCGCCTGCGCCTCGTTGTAGACGCGGCTGTCGGGTGGGCACCACCCATGGAGTGCGCCTTCATAGACTTCAATCTCAGCCTTGAGGCCCGCACTGTCGAAAGCATCGCGCAGCGCTGTTTTGGCTTCCGGTTGTTTTTCGTCGTCATTCTCGGCGATGGCGAAGAGGAAGTCCGCTTTCATCTCGGGCACGCGCAGGTGGGGGCTGCCGGGATCACTCGTCACCAGTCGCCCGCCGTGGAATGACGCGCCTGCGCCGATGCGGTCGGGAAGGGTCGCCGCCGTCAGCATGGTGAAGGGGCCACCCATGCAATATCCCGTCGTGCCGATTTTCTTGGACGTATCGGTGGCTTCCTGAGCGTCCAGAAAACTCACAAATGCTGTTGCATCGGTGATGACAGTTTGTGCAGACAGGGCGAGCGCCATAGGAAGCACATGGTTCCGGGTTTCTTCGTCCTGAAAGCTTGCGCCTTCGCCGACGACAGGAGATTTGGCTTCACGGTAATAGGGATTGATCACCAGCACTGCATAGCCAGCCTCTGCAAGTCGTTTTCCCATCTGCCGGAAGGCGGGGCGCAGACCCAAAATGTCTGGCCAGATGAGGATGCCAGGATGTGTTCCTGAAGAAGGATGCACGAAATAGGCATCTGCCTCTCCATCGGGCGTTGCGATTGTCACGTCAGACTCCGTGACGTCCGCTGCATTCGCCGCACGGGGGAGGGTTGCCATCAGCACCGCCGCGCCGCCTGTGATGCCTACCTGACGCCGTGAGAGGTACACGTCATTGTCTTTTACGGTCTCTTCGTCACACATGGGGGCCTCCTGACAGATAAGCTGTTGGACTGATCATTGTTTTTGCACCAAAGCTTATCGGGCTGACCGGGCTCTGCAATCACATTCGTATTCTGACTCGTTTTTGTGGGGGCACATTCATGTGAACGGATAGCGCGTTGCTTTTGGTTAAGCCGGTATCAATAGTGGGGAAGGCAATTTACCAGGGGAGGAGTGAATAATGGGGCAAGTGAACAAGGACAAAGCGGCGCTCGCTGCCATGGCCACCGGCGATCTGGACGAGCCCGTGGTGATGCTCAACTTGCTCCGATACCGGCAGACAGCGGGTGACGGTGCGGGTGTCGACGGGCTCACCGGTCGGGAGGCCTACGAAGTCTATGGCAAGGCATTCGCGAAACTTCATCCGCGTTTCGGGGGTGAACCGGTTTGGATGGGCCGGGCGCTGAACTCCATTATTGGTGATGAAACGTGGGATGTGGTGATACTGGTGCGCTATCCTGCGCGGAGGCAGTTTGTCGACATGACGCGCGATCCCGACTATCTGGCGATCGCGCCCATCCGCGCTGCGGCTCTTGCAGACAGTCGGCTGGTCGAAATGAGCCAGCTTTTGCCAAAAAACTAATCTTTGCAGGGGGTTACGGCGCCCAGTTGTCTGTCGGGTTCGCCTGTTTATTGCTGAATCAAAATTATTCGATTGACAAGTGAAGGTGGTTGCTGTTCAAGTGACCAGCGAATTGGTTATTCGTTTGAATAAGTTTGAGGAAGCTGATGCTGACCCTGTTTCACAATGCGGTATCCACCTGCTCACAAAAGGTGCGCTGGATCCTGTCCGAAAAGAATATGGACTTCACGTCCCGCGAGATCGACCTGTTGGCAGGAGAGCAGCACGCGGATTGGTACATCAAAATCCATCCTGATCACATGGTGCCCGCACTCGTGCATGATGAGACCATCATTCGTGAGTCCTCGCTGATTATGATGTACCTGGACCAGATCGGTGACGGGGAACGGTTTATCCCGGACAATCCCCTTGAAGCGCACCAGATGCGTTCCTGGCTTCATCTGATTGATCACACGATCCACGCAGAGGCAGCGGTCGTCACCTTTTCTCTAGGGCCACGAAACCTTATCAACGCGCAGCCTGCTGATGTTCGGGAAGCAGCGATATCCAACATCGTTGACCCTATTGCGCGCGCACAAAGAAGAAGCGTGCTTGATCTTGGCGTGATGGCACCCGAATTCAAACGTGCCGTTGAGCGCTTCATCAAGATGCTGACCGAAATAGAGGCCCAGCTCCAACGCACCCCGTGGCTTGCTGGACCAAAACTGAGTATCGCTGATGGCGCGGTTCTGCCCTACGTGCTTCGTCTTGAGCACCTTGGACTCGACACCATCATCACGCCTTACCCCGCCGTTGCCGCCTGGCTGTCGAGCATGAAGCAGCGCCCAAGTTTCGCGAACGCCGTTGGGCAATGGATCCCCGAGGAAGTCCTCGCTTTCATGAAGCAGATGGCAGCAGATGACCAGGAAGCTATCCAGAACCTTCTCGACGAGATCGGCAACACAATGAAGGAGGCATCCTGATGGTTCGTGATCATTCAAAAGCGAAAAATGCCAAGGTGGAAAAGTCCAAGGGGACAAGCCGTTCCAAAAAACGGGAGGAGACGTCCGCACGCATTGTGCAGGCCGCCCGGCAATCTTTCGCCAAACGCGGCTTTCACGGCACCAGCACCCGCGATATTGCCAGCGAGGCTGGGACCAATCAGGGGTTGATCACCTACCATTTCGGAACAAAAGACGCGCTATGGCGCGCGGCCGCAGACAATCTGTTTGAAGAGATTGGCGGACGGTTGTTTGATCGTCTTGGCCATCGGCAGTTGACTGATGAGCGGGAGAATGCCCGTGAGTCGATCCGCGAATTCGTCCGCTTCTCTGCTGAACATCCAGAATTCTTCTGGCTCATGGTTGATGAGGGGAAGAATGCCGATGAACGGCTCGACTGGCTGATCACGACGCATCTGCGCCCGCGCTTCGAGGTGCTTGCAGACTATATGCTCAATGAACTCGGATATTCACAGACGGAATTGCCCCATGTGTACTACACGCTTGCGGGTGCTGCTTCGCTGATCTTCGCTGTAGCACCGGAGTGTCGGCAACTCACCGGAGTCGATCCTCTCAAACAGGAAATCGTTGAGCGCCACGCGGATTTCGTCGCGCGGCTGCTCATTGCCTGATGGGTGCCCGACCAGACGACAGCAAGGAATAGGAAATCAATCATGAAGACCGTAGAAACAGACGTCTTGATCGTTGGTGCCGGACCTGCGGGCCTGACAGCTGCAAGCCTGCTTGCCCGGTCCGGCGTCAACGCGCTGACACTGACCAAATATGGGACTGCCAACGCACCGCGGGCCCACATTACCAATCAGCGCGCCGTGGAAGTTTTAAGAGATCTCGGCGTTGAGAAAGAAGCTCAGGCAAACGCAACACCCCATCACCTTATGGGCAAACAGGTATTTGCGACCACATTTGCAGGCAGAGAACTGTCGCGAATGATGACGTGGGGCACAGGCGATGATCGGATCGGCGATTACCGCGCTGCAAGCCCATCTGAAATGTGCAACATCGCGCAGAACGTCTTGGAACCGATCATGCTCAGCCGTGCTCTGGAGCTGGGCGCCGATATCCGTCAAAACCACGAAGTTCGTTCGGTTAAGGACATGGGCGACTTTGTCGAAGCGCATATTGTGCCCAGAGACGGGTCGCCCGAATTCAGGGTCAAGGCGCGCTACGCGATCGGGTGCGATGGGTCGCGCACTGTTGTGGGTACCGATGGTGATTTTGAGTTTGAGGGCGTAACCGGTATACGCGACGCAGTTACCGTTTGGATCGAGGCAGACCTCACCAAATATACAGCCCACCGGTCTGGCGCTTTGTTTGTCACGCTCACACCTGGAAGCCGCGACTCGCTGGCTGTGTGGACATGCGTCAAACCCTGGACAGAGTGGAGCACCATCCTTCTGCGAGGCAACGAGGACCATTACGATTTTGATGAGAAAACAATCATCGAGAGTGTGCGCGCTTCTATCGGCGATGACAGTATTGAGTTTTCAATCCGCAAGACGAGTTCATGGCAATTCAACCACGTAGTTGCCTCAAACTACCAACGCGGCCGCCTCTTCATTGCCGGTGATGCAGCACACCGCCACCCGCCAGCAAATGGCCTGGGCAGCAACACGTCGATCCAGGACAGTTACAATCTGGCCTGGAAACTTGCTCTTGTGGTCAAAGGACATGCGGGGGAAGAATTGCTGCACAGCTACAATGAGGAGCGTCAACCAGTCGGCCGGCGGATCATCGACCGGGCGATCCAAAGCGTCATGGAGATGGTGGAATGGTTTAACGTTTTCGGTTTTGGGACGGAGACGAGTTGGGACGAAGCCAACCAAAAAATCGACGAAATTTTCGGTGCTGACGGAGGGCCGCAGCGGCAGAAGATTTTCGATGCTCTGAAGTTGCAGAACGGACAATTCAACGCTCATGGTGTTGAACTTGGCCAGCACTATGAATCCGACGCAGTCGTCAGCGACGGGTCAACCGCGAAGGCGGATGATCGGAAGTCCGATCTGGTTTACGAGCCAACAACGATACCTGGAAACCCAGTTCCGCATGCTTGGCTGGACGTGGCGGGCGAAGACACGTCAACGCTTGATCTGTGCGGCTATGATCAGTTCACGCTGATAACCGGTGCGGACGGAAGCAAATGGATTGACGCCGTGAACAAACTGGCCTCTGAACTTGGCGTCAAGATGGAAGCTGTGCAGGTTTCTCTCGGCCTTCCGACAAACGACGTCTATGGGCGCTGGACCGAACTCAGAGAAGTCGGCGACGACGGCTGTGTTCTGGTGCGCCCGGATCGTATCGTTGCCTGGCGATCAATGAGTCTTGGCGATGCACCGGAGGCTGCTTTGCGGGATGCCCTGGGGCGTATCCTGAAATCCGGTCAAGCCAGTGGCGTGACGGACCCAACCCCGCTCAAAGAGGCAGCCGCCATTTCTTAACGAGGAATGTCTGTTAAGGGCGTTAGTGTTTCTGCAGCGCGCGGATCATCAAAGTCAATGTTGCTTTTGCCTCCGTAAGCGCCTGATCGGGCGTGTCGGATAAGGCAACGGCGTGGGCGGCTTCTGTGACCGCACCGAGCAGTATCTGGGCGGTGACTTCTGCTGAGGTTGCTTTGGTGCTCTTGCCGGGGAGGGACCCAAGCGTTTGCATCATAAGGCCAAAAGCATATTTGGCTTCGATGGCCCGCCACTCGGCTAATCCTACCACTGCCGGTGCCTCGCGAAAGACGATGCGTTGGATCTCGGGGCGCATGCTTATCTCGAGCGTTTTCAACGCGCCCCATTCAAGCGCGTCCCATCCAGTGGTACCGGGCGGAGTGGTGGACGTCACCTCATCCAGTATTACCTGTTCCAGATGCTCAGCGACGGCCGTGAAGAGTTCTTTCTTGGCGCCGAAGTGATGATAGATAGCGCCGGTCGTCACCTTTGCCTTTTTGACAATGTCGGAGAGGGACGCCTTGGCATAGCCGTCTCTCGTAAAGACCATCTGGGCTGCGGAAATGATGCGTGTCCGGGTCCGCGTGCTTTGTTCAACCTTGGTGGGCATTCTTTCAACGATTGTCATTGGTTCTGCTGCTGTTGTGGCATGAGTCGCCGGTTTCCGGGAGTTTTTCGAACACACTTGACATAACATAACTATGTTATGTATTTGTCAATCAGACAAACAAGTCGTTTGAGCGACAGACAGATAGGAGATGACGGGCATGGAAGACCTTCAGACTAAACACCAAAGCACTACCTTTGGTGAGATTGCCTACAGGGAATGCGGTGCAGGAAAACCGGCTGTATTCGTTCACGGACTGGGATTGAGTTCCCATTTCTGGCGACATCAGTTTGCCGCGCTGGCGGGTCAAAGGCGGTGTATCGCGCCAGATCTGATGGCACATGGAGAAACCCAGATCGCCGCAGATCAGGATGTCAGCTTCCATGTGCAGGCGGACATGATCCTGGAATTGCTCGACAAGCTGGAGATTGAACAGTTTGACCTTGTTGGGAATGACAGTGGTGGCGCGATTGCTCAATTGATGGCTGTCAAAGCCCCTGAACGGATTCGCTCCTTGGTCCTGACCAATTGCGACGTTCAGAACAATTGGCCACCAGTGGCGCTGGGTGAAATTCGGGAAGCGGCCCGGTCAGGGGTGCTTGCTGCGCAGTTCAGTAATTTTGCCAAAGAACCGGATCTTTTCAGGGCTGATGGAAGCATTGCTGAACTGGTCTACGAAGATCGCAATAGTGCCACGGATGAAAACCTTCAGCGATATCTTGGCCCGCTGGTGGATGATGTTGATAGAAGGGCTGCCTTTGATCGCTATGTCGGACATCAAGACCATGCGCAGCTAACAAATGTCGAAGCGAATCTCAGGAAGCTTGAGGCTCCAGCGTTGATTGTTTGGGGGACAGACGATGTGTTCTTCCCCACCAAATGGGCCTACTGGCTGCAGGGAACGCTTCCAAATGCCCGTGAGGTGGTGGAGCTCGAAGGAGCCAAACTCTTCTTCCCGGAGGAGCGGGCTGACGCATTGAACCTCCATATCTCCGAATTCTGGAGTGTTTGACCCATGGCACCCATTGTCATCAATCCCATTTTGGTCACCTTTGGACTGTTCTTCGCCTACACCGCTATCGTGAGTTTTCGAACGCCTGTTCCGTTTGCGCGTGGGCTGGGTCTTGAACCAAGCGGACGATCTGGAGCGATCGAAATCCGCGCTCAATATGGTGGGTTCTTTGCGGCAGCAGGGCTTGCGCAGTTTGCCGTATTCGGTGGTTTGATTTCGGCATCGGCTGCGCTTTTTGTTGGCCTGGTCATCTTTGGCGGTCTCATCGCAGGACGGGGTGCCGCCTTTTTCGTCGGTGACAAGGATGAGAAGCTGCTGCCTATCATCTCAGCGCTCTATTGGATTGATGGTGCTGGGTTTGTTGCTGCAGTCATCGGTCTCTTCCTTATCCCCTAGGAAGAAGCTCCCGGCCAGACGCTCCCCTGATCACGCCCGTCTGGCCGGGATGTGATTTCCAGTTGATCATTAGAGTAGGCACGCTCTCACAATCTATTGTGGAGGTGCCCATGTCCCTGTTCTCTGTCCGTTTTCGGTCTTCTGATTTTGTACGTCTCGCAGCCGCGGGGCTTGCCTTGTTCAGCCTGAGTGGCTTTCGAAGCTTTGAAGCGAACTTCGCACCAGATTCAGACCTTTGGTCACGCTGGGAAGTACATAACCCTCAAAGCACAGATGTGATCGATGTTTCAGCCTGGAATGAGATTCTTGCCACCTATGTGAGACCAGACGGTGAGGGACTCAACCGGTTTTCCTACGCTTCTGTGTCCGCTGGAGACAGACAGAAGCTCAAGCAGTTTATTGCGGCGCAAACCGCACTACCTGTCAGTGATTATTCGCGCCCGGCACAGAAGGCCTATTGGATCAATCTCTACAATGCCGTGACAGTAGACGTCGTAATTGACGCTTACCCGGTGGAGAGTATTCGCGACATTGATATTTCGCCTGGCCTGTTTGCGGACGGTCCATGGGGCAAAGACCTTGTCACCGTTGAAGGACAGGATCTGACCCTCAATGATATTGAACACCGTATCCTGCGACCCATCTGGAAAGATGCCCGTATTCACTATGCGGTGAATTGCGCGTCTGTTGGCTGCCCCAATTTGCAGTCAGAGGGCTTCACTGCGTCGAACATGGAAGACCTGCTTGATGCAGGAGCTCGTGCCTATGTGAACAGTCCGCGTGGCGTTTCTATCTCAGAGGGGCGCGTTACCATCTCAAGCATCTATGACTGGTTTTTTGAGGACTTCGGTGTCTCAGAGGAAGATGTGTTGGAGCATCTGCTTGCCTATGCAGATGAAGAGCTTGCTGCCGAACTTCGGTCCATAGGGGCATTGCATGACACCGCGTATGACTGGTCTTTGAATGATGTTCAGTAGGTTTGGCTTTTAGCGGGCAGAGGTACGACGCCGTTTGGTGTCATAGACCCATCCGAGTGCCCGTGTTGAAAGGCCGATATAGTAGAGGCCGTGCAGGACACACCAGCCAGCAAAGATTGCCACGGGATGTCGGTTTTTGAAGCGCCGTGAGGAGGTGATGACGGGGTCGTCGTCTATACAAACTGTTCCACCGAGACGTTCCATTTTCCGGCTCAGGTCAAAATCCTCCATCACGGCGTAGGGCATGATGCCACCGAGGTCCTGATATACCGAGCGTCTTAGAAAGATCACGGAGTCTCCATAGTAGAGGCCTTTGCTTCGGAACCAGGCGTAGAAATTGTTCAGCCAGGATGCGAAGTCACTTTCGCCATCAAATAATATTCTGAAATTGCCGCCGATCTTTGCATTGTCGGCAAGTTCTTTGTCAATTGCGGTGAACGCAGTCTCGGGCAAGTGGGTGTCCGCGTGCAGGAAGATGATGACGTCACCGCCAGCGACTTCGCCCCCGGCCTTTAGCTGCTGGCCTCTGCCTGGCTCAGTTGACATGTGGACACTGGCACCGGCGGCCCTTGCTAAATCAGGCGTGCCATCTGTGCTCGCGCTATCGACCACGATGATCTCTGCGTCTTTGTTAAGACGGCGGACATGGGAAATCCTGTCGGCGATCTGATGGGCTTCATTCAGTGTCGGAATGATTACGGAGAAAGAGTGGATAAAGGTGTTAGTCATTGGCGAACCTCAGATCCGCAATGCGGCCTTCTCTATATCCACCAAGATCGTCGCTGTCGCCGGAAATGGCGATATGACTGGGTTGTGGCGCTTCTTTGCCAAACGCGTTGCGAAAGTCTTCTCGGAAGTCGATGGTTTCCTGCGTCCACTCGCCTGTCGCGCTTGCTTCGGTCTGCAGGACAATAAGGGCGCCTTGCCCTTCCGTGAGATGTGGGTTGGGCATCGTTCTTGGATGTGTGGCTGAGCCCCCCCAGGTGTAGGTAAGAGCGTTTCCGACCTCTGGATACCCAAACAGTTCCGCAAGCCCACCAAAGAGGGAGCTTTGATTGTTCTGTTCCGGGAACCAGAGATGTACAGCGATGGGGCGATCATCGGCACCAACCTGCATCGGATCGCTGGGAGGGCCCATTGCGTCCACCCGCCAGCGCCAAGTGAGTGTGTCTCCTGTGGTATCGAGTTCTTTGTATCTGAAGGCGACGGAGTTCTCTGAAATCACGCTGAGCGAACCGTCTGATTTTACTTCAAACTGGGTTTTGGCCTGACCTGGGACCCCAATGGTCTCCCAACTATTGTCAGAGACATTCAGGGTGTTTGCTTGCGCGGTGCCCGCCAGAAGGAGCGACAGGCATCCGGCCAGTGTCATGCGTTGGGTCATCATCTATCCAAGACAGGTATCTCTGTCTTGAGGATGACGGATGCAATTTACAGCTGCAATTCAAAGTCCGTCACAGCTGGTTTATTGGGCGTGAGCGCAACGCCCGTCCTAAGCCATTGCCAGAGGCCAGTTAGGTGAGCGTGAATGGGTCACCATGGTGTCGGGCAAAGTCGATCCACCACTTCCGCCTGCTGCCGTTATTCTGCTGCCGCCCGTTGGGGGTGAAGTTCCACACGTTCGAGCAGCCCGGATGCATCATTGCCCAACCGGATGTCCATATTGCGTGCTGCGAGGTCCATGGTGAGGGTGCAGACGGTACCCATATTGCCCAGAGGGTCCCGTGGGCGATAGGTCTGGCAAATTGAATTGCCGGGGTTCTCTGTATCCGACAACATGCGGGTCATGGTCTGTCGATCTCGCGCTTCTGTTGCCTTGGCCAAGGTATAGGCGCGGTCGAGACGAAGCGTGGAGTTTTCCAGAACGTGCGGCAGCGAAAACATCTCTGGATCCAGATAATGGTTGGTGTGGGCGATCACATCACCCGGATCATCCACTTCGATTTGTTCTGTCGCGGCAAATTCCATGTCAAATCGGTTGCCTTTTTCATCAGCGACCAGAATGTTTGCAGACCGCCCGGGACCTGCGCGGTTGATCGTTTCTCTGACAGCGTCGATGGAAGGACATTCCAGAATTGACCGAAGAAGAATGTGAATCGGCACGCCATTGGTCGGACGGTTGATGTGGAGAAAGTTGAAACAGACACCAACACCGGCGTCATTCAATCCGATTTTCCCAAGGATGCCAGGTTCCGTCATCATGAGGATCGACGGCCCATCGGTTCGATCAATTCGGGCAAGGGCGATGAGCGGTTCGAGTCGTTCTTCCCAGTCCCAATTCTGGCCGAGGAGCGGGGTGCCGCCAAAATGCATGACCGTGCATTCTGTGGCAGGCACAAAGGAGAGGAACTCGCTTCTTGCGTTTAAGGCATAGATCCAGAGCGGGTTAACATTGGCCGCGTCTGCGATCGCTTCGATTTCTGTTCCGTAGTCTGGCTCAAAGTCGTTGATGACGGATTTGAAATGAGCGGCGATGTCGAATATCTCGCCTTCGGGACGTCCGAAAAAGGAACCATAAACCTCAATCATGCGATGGATGCGCTCTTTAAGAGCGGTTCCATGTTGCGCGCCGCGTTCGGCGGGACCGCCAGAAAGTGTGATGAGTGGCAGTCCGCCAATAGTGGTCATGGTTTTCCTCCTGCTTTGGACCTTCAGAATAGGCGGGTTTTGGTCCATGATTCAAAAATGGCGGAAATAAAGGGGTTAAGCTTGTCGGGGATCACGATTTTTACGGCAGAGATTTCGACCTTTGGACGGATCGTTGCCATGGTGGCGATTGAGAAGGGACTTGAATGGACGCTGGTCCCAACGGACTCATCGTCGGCTGAACACATCGCGCGGCACCCTTTTGGGAAGACGCCTGCGGTGGAAGTGAACGGGCATCTCCTGATCGAGAGTGACGCGATCTGTCGGTATTTGGATGACGTGTTTGATGGGGCCTCGCTCATACCTGATGACGCGCTGGAGCAGGCGGAGATGACCAAGTGGATGGGTTTTGTTCAGGCCTATATGTTTCCGACAACCGAGTTTGGCTTGGTCATGCCCCGGCTAATCGCGCCGTTGATGGGGCGTCCGGTTGATGAGACACGTGTAGAAAAGGCGCTGCCCACCATCCAATATCAGTTGGGGTTGCTCGAAGCAGCCTTGGACGGGCGCACCTTTATTGCGTCAGATCATCTAACCCTCGCTGATATCTACCTGTTTTGCACCTGGATGGCCGTGGCGCATACAGATGAGGGCAAAGTGATGCTTCATCACTCCCCGAACGTGACCAGGTGGATGTCCTATCTGGGCAGCAGAGAAAGTGCACGCAGAACGGCATGGCCTGAAGGTTAAGTCTGGCATTTCGGCGATTTTTCGAGTTCAATGTGCGGGTTCATTTCTTAAAATAGGGCCTTTTGTGTCGAAGCCGTTTTCCATTGGATTGGCCCTGCTATTTGTTGGGCTTCAGATTGCGTCCCTCTATCACGGGGCGACATACGGTTTTGCATCCCACAGTCACGCTCCCAAAGCTCTTATCGCGTTTGATACGCCTGTCTTTGACGTGTTTGGATATAACGTGCCTGAGGCTCCAGATAAGCGTTTCCCTGAGCGCTTTTGCGATCTGGACATGTATTGCGACAAGCTGGACAAGCTGGCGTTTGCACCCACCATTCTCGGCGATGCGCCGGGCTTTGATTTGAATGTTTATCAACCGAGCCTTGCTGCGCTCCGTAGCGCCGAGTGGCAGAAAGCTGTTGCCAGAGGACCTCCATCTTTTCTCTCACCCTGAATTTTATGATCAGCGCCCAAAACGGGCGAAATGGAGAAAAGTATGTCTATCCTTTCAAAGAAGGGGCGCATTGACCGGCGTCCAAAAAACTATTCTGGTGCGGTTGTTGCGGCTATCGGGACTTGCCTTATCGCGACGTCCGGCTTCGCGGCTTCCCATGGCGACCATGACCACGATCATGATGCAGAGAAGCGTCACGCCGAGTCGCATGAGCATGGTGCGGCTGAGCTGGCCATTGCCTTGGACGGCAATCAGCTCATTGCTGAATTCACGTCGCCTGGTATGAATATTGTCGGGTTCGAGCATGAAGCGAGGGATGCCGACGAAATTGCAGCGGTAAAGGCGGCTGTTGAAAAGCTTGGAATGGGCGCGGAGCTGATTGAACTCAAAGGGGCAGGCTGCTCTCTCTCGGAGGCCGATGTTGAGGCAGAGGGGCTGCTCGCCGAAGTTCACGAAGGTGACCATCACGAAGGTGACCATCATGAAGATGATGAGACACATGCTGAATTCGAAGCGAAGTACAGTTTTGATTGCACAGCACCTGGTCGGCTCTCCGGGGTTTCAGTCGGCTTTTTCGAACAATGGCCAGGTATCGAGGAAATCAAAGTGGTCTTCTTGAGCGATGACCATCAGATTTCCGCTGAGCTCACCGGAGCCAATCCGGCGTTTGAGGCAAAATAGATGGATGCTGGTCGAGCAGAGGCGAGTCAAAAGACAGCCGACAGCGCAGTGGTTATCAATGACCTCCTGTTTTCGTGGGATGACAACGATACGCCCTTGCTCGACATCGCGGCACTAAGCATTGACCGTGGAGAACGCGTGTTCCTCCACGGACCCAGCGGCAGCGGCAAGAGTACCTTGCTTGGTCTGCTTGGCGGTGTTCTTTTGCCTGGGGCTGGCGGTCTGAGTGTTTTGGGGCAGGATCTCGCAAGCCTTAGTGGTCGTGCACGCGATCGCTTCCGGGCGGATCATCTCGGCATCATTTTTCAGATGTTTAATCTCCTGCCCTATCTCTCGGTGAGGGACAATGTGGCTTTATCCTGCCGCTTTTCGAGTGCACGCGCCGCGCGGGCTGAGGAGGCAGGGGGTGTTGGATCTGAAACTAACCGGCTTCTCAAGAACCTTGGACTGCCGGACGTGGCGATGGAACGTCCGGTGACTGATTTGAGCGTCGGGCAGCAGCAGCGCGTTGCCGTGGCGCGTGCTCTGATTGGCCAGCCAGAGCTCATTATCGCCGATGAGCCGACATCTGCCCTCGATGCAGATCATCGAAACATCTTCATCGATCTGTTATCCGCGGAGTGTTCTGCGAGCGGTGCGACCCTGGTTTTTGTCAGCCACGACCTGTCCTTGGCCAAGACCTTTGATCGGATAGTGGCGCTCACCGAGATTAACCGGGCCGACATGAAGGAGGCCGTCTGATGCCCCTGTCCGCCCTTTTGCTCATCGCCTATCGCAGCGTTGTGAACCGACGCGTCACAGCGTTGCTGACGGTGTTTTCGATCGCCCTCAGTGTCACTTTGTTTCTGGGTGTTGAAAAGATCCGATCCGGCGCCCAAACAGGGTTTTCCAATACCGTTTCGGGGACCGACCTGATCGTGGGCGCTCGCAGCGGCGCACTCAACCTCTTGCTTTATTCCGTCTTCCGGATTGGTGATGCCACCAACAATGTGACCTGGGAGAGCTATGAAGATATCGCCTCCCGGCCAGAAATCGCCTGGGCGGTGCCCATTTCTCTTGGCGATAGTCATCGTGGTTTTCGGGTGATGGGCACGACGGCGGCCTATTTTGATCACTACCGAACCGGCGACAAACAGAACCTGCAGTTTGCTGCAGGACAGCGGTTCGAAGACATATTTGATGTGGTTCTGGGGTCGGATGTCGCATCAGAACTCGCCTATGGGCTTGGCGAGGAAATTGTCATTGCCCACGGTATTGGGTCAGTCAGTTTTGCCAAACATGACAATCTTCCCTTTCGGGTTGTGGGTATTCTGGAGAGGACGGGTACGCCTGTTGACCGAACCGTCCATGTCAAACTTGAAGGGATTGAGGCCATCCATCTAGGCTGGTCGGGCGGGGCGGCTCCCATAGGCAGCCGGGCACCCAGCGCCACTGATGTCCGTGCAGCGGATCTCGATCCAACGTCGGTGACGGCGGTGTTCCTGGGGCTGAACAGCCGAATTGCCATTCTCACGCTTCAAAGGGACATCAACACTTATAATGAAGAAGCTCTGATGGCGATCATCCCCGGTGTGGCCTTGACCCAGCTTTGGGACGTGGTGGGTGTGGCTGAATTGGCTTTGAGTGCAATCGCGACTTTCGTGATTTTGACGGGTCTTCTCGGACTTATGACAAATGTGCTTACCAGCCTCAATGAACGCCGTCGGGAGATGGCAATTCTGCGGTCGGTTGGGGCAGGGGCGAGACATGTTGCTCTCCTGCTCATAAGTGAATCCGCATTTCTCGCCAGTGCAGGTGCCTTATTGGGGCTTTGCCTGGTACAGATCCTGCTCGCGGCGGCAGGACCGATTATAGTTGAGGCAACGGGGGTCTTTGTCGGTGGTCTCAGTGTTACCTCATTTGATCTTATAACTGTGGGTGCTGTGATAGGCTTTGCGGCGGTCCTCGCCGGCTTCCCAGCATGGCGGGCTTACCGTCAGTCCCTGTCAGACGGACTGACCATCCGCGTCTAAGGAGCGATGTTATGAAGTTGCTATTGGCTGTTTTTGTGGCTCTTGGCTTTAGCTCGGTCGGGTCTTTTGTATCAGCCGCAGAGCCTGAGGTGATCTATTGGGAGGATCTCATGCCTCCTGAAGGCTTAAAGGCGCTGGAGGAGGCCTATGCTGCCGCCGCGGCAGCAGCCGAGCCGCTTGGTGAAGTGGACCAGGCGCAGTCTGATATCTCGGACTTGCCAGAAGATGGTGACATTGTTCTCGGCGCTGACCCGGATGATCCGACAGGTAGCAAACCGCCAGCCACACAATTTGGAACCTTTGACGTGGTGGAAGAGCTCAATGGGAAAACCATCCGTATCCCTGGGTTTATGGTGCCGTTTGATATTAATCAGATGAATGAAGTTACCGAATTCCTGTTGGTTCCCTATTTCGGTGCCTGTATCCATGTGCCTCCGCCGCCGCCCAATCAGATTGTCTACGTGACGGCCGAAGACGCCGTTCCGTTTGGTTGGGAACCCGTATGGCTTGAAGGTGTTCTGGAGACCAAGACCCACATGAACCAGCTTGGCAGTGCGGCATATACGCTTAACTTGACCAAAATGGAGCCATATGCAGATGGCTAATAACCAAAGTTCTAGCTTTTTCAGTGGGTTGGCGGTCGAACCTTAATAAAATATTGAGTCCATTTCCCTAGTCTCTGCGCAGTAAATGCATGGAAGGCAGGCGGCGATGGACGCTCCATTGGCTGTAGGAAAGGGAAGGATTGGGGCGCTGGTGCACCGTTTGGTTGTGCCGGGAGAGCGCGCCTGTTTGCCTGGACCTGCCTGGGCGCTTGGTATTTATACCGTGACCTTGGTGCCGGTGCTCTTATTGCTGACTGCTGCCTGGTTTCAGCCATTTGTGCCCATTGGCGAGCTGATGCGCGATAGTTTGCTTGTAGCGGAAGTCTCGGATGATTGCTGCCATATCTATTATGGCGCGATCTCCAACATAGGTGTGTTGTTGTGGGCAGCTGCAACAGCAATTCTGTTTTTCACCGCACTTGTTGTCGCACTGATCGGCGGGCTGGAACACCGTCATTCCATTGTTCAATTTTCCCTGGCAGGCTTTCTTACGATGCTTCTGTGCATCGATGATTTCTTCCTCGTGCACGATATTATTCTGCCAAAACTTGGCTACTCCGAAACGCTTGCCTACATGGTCTATGCGTCTTTCGCGGCCCTCTATGTATGGTATGCGCGGGCTGAATTTCTTGCCGCGCGGTGGCTGATGTTTCTGCTCAGCGTGGGGAGCCTCGCGCTTAGTGTGAAGATCGATGTCTTCATGAACTACGACAACGACCTCCGTCTTTTCATCGAAGACGGCGCGAAACTGATCGGCATTGCAGCCTGGCTCAGTTTTCATGCAGAAGCGGCAGCGTGCACCATACAGCGGTTAGGTGATGTGGGCAGAACGCCAGCAGATCGGCGTCAATTCACATGATATCAGTCGCGACCAAACTTTTTTCTGACGTTAAAGACAGCCGGCCTTCGATCCTTTTACTGGGGAACTATCGGCCTGCGCTTGCGGTAGCGCGCGTGCTCCGGGAAGCTGGATATCGGATCGTTATGGGCAAGCGCGGCGGGGAGGGTTTTTGCGAATATTCCCGCTTTATCGAAGAGGCCTGGGACCACCCGCCGGTCGAGATAGATGTTGTTGGATTGCAGGTAGCCCTTACGAAATTTCTTTCCGAACGGGAGGATATCCAATTCGTTCTGCCGATTAGCGAACCGTTTGTGATGTTCTTTGCGGAGCGCATGCCGAAATTACCGGGTGGTGCGACACTCGTGTCGCCAAGGGCAGACCTTGTGAAGACCTGCGCGGACAAGGTCACGATGCTTTATACCGCTGTTGAGGAAGACGTGCCTGTTTTGCCATGCGCTGTTCTTGTCGCAAACAGCGACAATGCCGCGCTGGGCCGAGAGGTGGGCCTCCCCATCGTTGCGAGGCCCTTGTCACCGGGCGCCAAATTCAACGAGAAGAAGGCGGTTATTATTGACAGCTGGCCTGACTATGAACAGTTCATTTCCGACTGGTGCAAACCGGACTTTCCAATTCTCATTCAGCGTCAAGCCGTTGGCCCACGGGTCAACGTGTTCTTTACGGCCCGTAACGGTAAGCTGATCAACAATCTTCAAACATATATACGCCGAACCGATTCATTGGATGGAACGGGGTATGCCGTTGATGGGGTGACTGTCGCGACATCTGCGCCGCTTTTAGAGGATTGCGAGAAGCTGGCAAAGGCACTCGACTATACAGGCATCGGCCTTGCACAATTTATCGTTGACCCCAAAACGGGTGAGAGATGCTTTTTGGAGCTTAATCCCCGGATCGCAGGCAGCCAGGCGATCACAGAGCAAATGGGTTTTGAGATGAGCCGCATCGCCATTGATCTTGCGCTTGGGCTTGACCCTGAGCCGCCCAAACGGGTGCGGGGAATTCGGTCTGGTTTCAGATATGCCTGGGTCTATGGGGACATTAGAGGCTTAAGGTTTGCGTTGAAGCGAGGAGAGATCGGCTTTGGCGGAGCAGTGCGTTGGGCGCTAAAAACTTTTTGGACTGCGCTGTGGGCTGACCATCATATGACTTGGGCGATACATGATCCGGCTCCAAGTTTAATGTTGTTTGCGCGGCAATTGTTCCCATCACTTGAACGGCTTTCAGGGACCTCTGTTAAGGAGGGGCCGTCGCATGAGGTCGACCTCCCAGAGATGGCGGGTGAGGATCCTCCAGCGAGGGGAATATGAAACGCAACCCAACCGTTTCGGATTTTCTCAAGACATCGAGCTTTTTGATGCTGGCCCGTATTGGGGGTACGGGGCTCGGGTTTCTTATTCAGCTCGCCTTGGTTCGGCTCATGGCCCCGACGGACTACGGCATTTATGTCGTTGCTCTGTCGTTGGCTGCGGTGCTCTCGATTTTTTGCGCATTTGGACTGCCGTCGGTGACTGCCCGATTTGTTGCGGGCTATCAGGAGGCCGGTGACAAAGCACGGATCGCGGGCTTCATTCGGAATGCAAAACACCATATCGCGATGACGGCGTTCGTTTTCGGACTGATTGGACTTGTTTTTTTGTGGAGCGGGCTTATAGACAGAGAGTACCAGATACCTTTGATGCTTGCCTGCGTTATGGCACCGGCGCTCGCCGCCATGCGGTTCGGGGGTGCTTTGTCGAACACAGCGCGCAGGTTCTATCTGACCTACCTTCCAGACGTGACCTTCAGACCGCTTCTTCTGGTTGGTGGCCTTCTTGGGATCTACGTCCTCGCAGTTCCAATGACCACCACCAATGTTCTGTTGGTTCATCTTGTGGTGGCAATGGCAGCCTCGTGTTTGCTCTGGTTTGTTTTGCGGCCACGTCGTCAATTCCGATTGGGAGGTGTTCAACCCGTTTCAGAACACAAAGCCTGGCGTCAGGCTGCGACGCCGATGATATTTGTCACGTTGCTCACATCCCTTTTGGCTGACATTGATGTTTTGTTGTTAAGTACACTCCTTCCGGCCGAACAGGTGGGCATCTTCAGCGTTTGCTTGAGGATCATGTTGTTAGTTGAGTTCGGCATCCAGACAGTCTTTCAGATGAGCATGCCGGATTTCGCAGAGGCACAAGCCCGCAACGAAACCCTTCTGATGCATGCTGCGATGCGGCGCGCTCAGCATGCGACACTTGCGTTTACACTGTTAGCTTTCTGCGGCGTGGCGGTATTCGGTGAAGGGATCCTTCTGCTGTTTGGGGAAAGGTTTACGGTCGGTGCTGATGCACTTGTGTTTTTGATCGGTGGACAGGTTCTCCGGTCACTTGTCGGCCCGGTTACGCAGGTGCTAACGGTTGTTGGCGCCCAAATGCGCAGCCTTATGAGCTACGGAATTGCGCTTTTGGTTTTGATTGCTGGCAATGCCTTTTTTGTTCCGCTGATCGGCGTTGAAGGGGCTGCTGCTGTTCTTTCATTCTCTATGGTGCTTGGCGCGCTGCTGCAGGCTCAGGCCGTCTTGCAGAAGACGGGGCATTCAGTGCTGAGTACGCTTTTCTCGCTACCAGTCACTCAGGAACAATTGGCAGACAGTCGCTAAGGTCTGGATGAAAACCGGTTCCCTCAGGTTGCGTTTTGATGTCTGGCGCGCATTCCCTCCTGCAATTTTTCGGCGCCCCACTGGTTTCCTTTGTCAGCATGGACGGCGGGCGCCAATCTGGTTACGGTTTCTTCAATGATAAGGGCGGGGCCAAAGGGGGAAGCATGAATAAATGGCAGGTAGGGGATTTCACCGTCACGCGCGTGATTGAAATAGAGGTAGCTGGCGGTACCAAATTTCTTTTGCCGCAGGCAACTCCGGAAGCTGTCCGTGACTTCAAATGGATGGCGCCGCACTTCATGACGCCGGACGGGCACCTCATCATGAGTGTTCATGCACTGGTCATAGACACAGGTGAGCGCAAGATTGTGGTGGATACCTGCATTGGCAATGACAAGGAGCGGGAAATTCCGACCTGGAGTCACTTAGACCTTCCTTTTTTGGATGACCTTCAAAAGGCCGGTTATGCGCGTGAGGACATCGACACGGTAATGTGCACGCACCTCCATGTTGATCATGTGGGCTGGAACACAATGCTGGTCGATGACAAGTGGGTGCCGACATTCCCAAACGCCCGCTACCTGATGGCGGAGAAAGAATTCACCTATTGGCAATCTCAGGAAAGTGACGCGGGCCAGAAAGCTGTGTTTGCGGACTCTGTGAAGCCGGTGTTCGATGCGGGTCTGGTTGACCTTATCCCGCTAGATCATGAAATTTGCGAAGGTATCTGGCTGGAGCCCACGGTTGGGCACACGCCTGGTCATGTGAGTGTGCGGCTGAGTTCCAAAGGCGAAGACGCGATCATCACCGGGGATTTCATTCATCATCCCTGTCAGTTGGCGCGGCCTGATTGGTGTGCTGTTGTCGATTATGATTCAACTCAAAGCGAGGCGACACGGCGTGATGTTTTCGCGCGGTATGCAGATACGCCGATGTTGGTGATAGGAACGCATTTTGCGACGCCGACGGCGGGTCATATTAAGAGAGACGGTGATGCCTACCGGTTGGATGTTTAGACAAAAAGCACAATAAGGAAGACCTGTAGAGGGTGTTGGGGGAGCCATGAAGTTTGTTCGGATAGGACTTTTTGTGATCGGCGGTATTGCCGTCGTTCTGGGCGTTGTGCTCGCAAGCTTGATGCTGGTGCGCGATGACCTGAGTTCGTTTGACAGTTATTTCATTGCCTCCGAAGCAATAGCGGATCCGGCGATAACCGTCCGGTATATGGGTAACACCAACCTGCTTATTTCAGATGGGACCACAACGCTATTGACGGATGGGTGGTTTAGCCGACCGTCAACGAGTGAATTGTTGTTTGGCCAGATTGCTCCAGATATGGACGCGATCTCAGCCGCGATGAGCAAAGGGGAGATTGGTGAGGTTGCGGCAGTCATTCCTGTTCACAGCCACTACGATCATGCCATGGACTCACCGGAGGTTGCGCGGCGGACCGGCGCTTTGCTTGTTGGCTCTGAATCGACGGCGAATATCGGTCGAGGATGGGGATTACCAGAAGGCCAGATCCGCATTGTCGGTTCCGAAGAACCGATCCGTTTCGGGGACTTCACGGTCACCCTCATCAAGTCTCAGCATTTCCAATTTCCTGATCCTGATATGGCCGCTGCGGCACTTGACGACCCAGTGATCACCGAACCGCTTGTCCCTCCAGTAAGTGCTCTCGACTATAAGATGGGTGGGGCCTACTCCATCCATGTGGCACATCCTTTGGGAACATTCCTGCTGCAAGGAAGTGCGGGCTATGTGACAGGTGCGCTGGATGCGTACCGCGCCGATGTTGTGATCCTTGGCGTCGGTGGTGTTGCTGCGCAGACCAGATCATATCAGCAGGATTATTGGGAACAGATTGTCCGGGTTCTTCGCCCAGACCGCGTGTTTCCCGTCCATTGGGACAGTCTGACCGATCCGCTTCAGGATAAACCGGTCATGCCGAACATGCTCTGGTCGCGGGTTTTGGATTTTCAAGCCGAAGCCGGGGTCAATTATGCGCTCGACAATGCGCGTAAGGACGGTATTGATGCCGCGCTCTTTCCCATGTGGGAAGAGATCGTTCTGTTCAAACAGTAGGGGTTGTTAATGCAGCTTCGCCAGGAAAGCGTCGATTGCGTTTGAGACTTCTGGTTCGTCCAGGAAGGGCGCGTGCCCGCGGTCCTTTGCTGTCACCAATGTTAAGTTGTTATGTTCGGTCGCCATTTTCTCAGCGGTTGTCGTTGATAGCAGGTCTGAGTTTTCTCCCCGTACCAAAAGGACGGGGACGTGGGAAAGGGCCTTGAATTCTTTCCACATGGTGGGAATGTTGCCGCGCATGAGCTTTGCCGCGCGGCGGAGGCCTGTACCAATGGCCGCGTCATAGTCCATTGCGGGCTTGCCGCCTTCGTCGCGAAACGTCATGCGGGCAAAGGCGTGCCATTTTTCACCAGGCATGTTGGGGAAATAGCGCTCATTCATTTGTCTGATCGTAATGGCTGCATCTTCCCAGGTCGGCGGGACTTCCATCTTTCCCGCATAGCCCATGATGCGTTCAATGCCGGTCTTGTCGACCTCTGGCCCAATGTCATTCATCACAACGCCCTTAATCGCTGTGGGACGATGGAGGGCCATGTTCATGGCAACGAGACCACCGCGCGATGTACCGACGATGATCGCATGGTTCACACCTGCCGCAGCCATTAGGTCAAGCGTGTCACGCATTTCATTGAGGGGCGTGTAATCGGTCCAGCCTTTGGCATATTCAGATCTTCCGCGCCCTCTGAAGTCGGGACAGATGACACGGCGGTCATGCGACAGTCTCTCGGCAAGGTCAGCGAAGTCTTTAGAGTTTCTTGTCAGGCCGGGAAGGCAAAGAAGGGGTGTTTTTGGCGATGCTCGCGAGCCATAGTCTCGTGCATAGAGCTTCAGACCTTCCTGCGAATAGTAGTGAATGTCCTGGAATGTCATGCGCCTGCATCTCCTAATCGCGTTGTCGCAATCATCGATAGTTCGCGTGACTGCTGCAAGCGTCTTTTAGCCGCCGAAGGTGTCATCGGCGATGGGCAACATCGTACCCGGTTCCTGGGTCGAGGGAGCTGCGGGCTGTCCAATGACTTGTCGGGTTGGCTTGAAATCAGCGGGTGCCCTTGGTGCGTCAATTCCAGGCGGGGGTCGCAGGGTGATCGGTGCCGTGCTGCGGGCAATCGGCTGAGGCTCGGGAGCGCTCAGTACCGGAGCCTCAGGAGCTGCAGGCGGGATCAATGTAGGCGCAGCTGGTGTCGTGGCGGTGAGAGCTGGTTGAGCCACCGGTTCTAAGATGGGTGCTGGCGCGGCAACAACAGGTGGGCGATAGCTCGGATCGTCCTCCTCCACCACCGGCATCATTGCGCCGTCCGTTAGGGTGACGTCGGTAGGTACCTCCAGTGTGGGAGCAGGTGCCGGCGGAGCAGTGACTTGTGGTGCAGGGGTCTCAGGCGCTGGCTGTAATGGGGCAGGCGGCGGAACGGAGGGGCGTGCCGGATTTGGCGCCGGAATATCACGTCTTGTAGTCGGCAATGCAGCCACAGTGGGAGATGCCGGGGGAGATGCCGGGACTGCAATCGGAGGAGGCGCTGATGCTGGCGCAGCGAGCGGGGTTAGTTGGGACCGCGGCTTGGGTGTTGTCTGGATAATGGGGGCGGACCCATCATAGCGCGCGATGTCCTGTTCTATCTTCAGATCAACCGCCCGTCCTTGAAGGCGCGCTCGGTAGACCTGCACATTTTCAATAACGCGCTGCACGTAGTTGCGGGTCTCCGTGAACGGGATGTTCTCCATCCAGTCGATGGGATCAACCGCCGGGTCTCGGGGGTCGCCATAGCGCTCAACCCATTGGGACACGCGGTGTGCGCCTGCATTGTAGGCCGCGATGGTCATGATGTAGGAGCCAGCAAAATCATCCAGCAAGTCACTCAAATGGGCAGACCCAAGGGTGGCGTTGTAGCTTGGGTCGTCTGTGAGCCGGGCCCGTTGATAGGGGACGCCGATCTGGCGGGCGACAGCGCGGGCGGTTCTTGGCATGAGCTGCATCAGGCCCCTGGCCCCAGCGTGACTTATGGCGCGCGGGTTGAATTCGCTTTCCTGACGAGAGAGGCCATAGACCAGCGCCGGTTCAACCGGTTTGCCAACCTGCGTAAAGGCAGGGAGCACTGCGGTCGGGTAGCTTCGTTCGGGTAATGAAATGCCGCGCCCCGCGGCAATTTTCGCGACCCGTACCGACAGGTTGGGCAGCTCTCGTTCAACCATCAGGTCTGCCAGGGCAGCAAGGGCTGTTGAATCTTGAAGCGTATTGGCCAGCTCGATGACGAAACTGCGGGCAAGACTGTCCTCGCCAGCTTCATTCATGAGCTCGAAGGCACGAACCATGTCATTGGCGGCAAGGACGCCGCTTTGGGCGGCCGTTGGGGAAGGTGCAGTCGGCAGCTGCAGGAGCGCACTGCCACCGGAAGACAGGCGGGACGTCGCCAGTTGACCATAGAAGGTGGTTGGGTAGCTGCTGGCCTGCCTGTAATAGCCGCGCGCTTCGTCTGTACGACCACGCGCTTCGGCGGCTCGACCCATCCAATAGGCGCCCCGCGACTTACTGATGGGGGTTGTGACACCTGCTGCCAGGGTCTGGAAGTGGACGAAAGCTCTGTCGGAATCGTTCAGATATTGAAGCGCGATCCAGCCGGCAAGGAATTCGCCCTCGGCGAAAGCAACACCTCTGTTATGACCGTGACCGGTCGCAAGACCGTAAGCTTCCTGATAATGACCTTCTTTAAGTGCTTTTCGGGCAAGGATTTTTCGCTCTGTCCATGCCCGATCGGGCCGGGCAATGGAATGAGTGGCAGTGGGGGGTGTCAGCAGAAGTGGAATGGCCGTCTGCTCCTGGCCGCGTCGCCTTAGATATCGTGCATGATCAAAGAGAAGGCCAGCATCAGCGCGCAAGCTTGTCGGTACGCGGGTGACGGCACTTTCAGCGCCACGGGACCTCGACGCCAGTTTCAGGCGCGCATCTGCGAGCGCCCGGGCCTCTGAATTGACGAGCTGGAGCATCCGGCGCCCGTCAGCAAACCGTTGTTCCCAGATAAGGCGATTGAGACGGTCCTCGTGAGCTTGAGCGGGTAGATGCGCCCCATATTTCTTGAGGATTTCTGCTTCCCGCGAGCGGGAGAACTGATGCTCTACCCAGGCACGCTGAATCCAGGTAGCCCCATCAACTTGCTGGCCGCTGTTTAGAAGTGCCTCGCCAAGCCGTACCTTACCTTCGCCGGTGAGGGGATCACGGGTAGCAAACCAGGCGATGACGTCCGCATCCCGCATTGGATAGTCGGTGAGCGCTTCCTCAGCTCGGCGGGAGAGGCGGTCCTGCCTTGGCCAGTGAGGGTATTGCTCCTGGAAAGCCACAACCTCAGCGACAGTAGACCCGGTTCCTTCCTTCTGGAAGCGCAGCCAGTTCAGGATGGCCTGTGCGGTTGGGTCGCTGATCTGTCGGGCGAAGGTGCGGACTTCCATCCACTTGCCTTTTTCCCGGGCATCTAGACCATCCCACAGCGCATGACCGTCCGCCTCACTCAACAGATCGGAGGGGGGAGGTGGCGTTGGTTTGGTTAAAGGAATGGGCACGGCGCCAAGCACCGTCGTGCTGAGCGCAAAAGTGACCGCCAAGCCTAATGCACTGGCTTTCAGACTGGCAAAAGATGGACTCAACTCGCGATACCCCACGTTATGCCCCGACCTCTTCTGCATATTGGCACTGGGCACAACCTAACCGGTGCCCGACTCATTTCCATGAAAGCACACTTCATTTTCCTTCCGAAGTCGCCTTTTTTGTGGCGAAAGCTGTCACCGGAATCAGAAAACGGGGCTTTCCAAGAGAAAGCGTACAATTGTCGGCGGTCACTTGCCAGTAACAGTCGTATGTGGCCTTCAGTCTGGTTAATTTGCCCCGCTAAGCGCCTCATTCTGTTGCGATTTGACGGGAATTGGCTGTATGGTCCGCGCCTCATACCAAAGCGCTGTTCGGCGAGTTAACCGTCGGCAGCGGATGATGATCACTCAGGAGCTAGAGAGATGTTTAAAGGGTCAATTGTCGCGCTTGTCACACCGTTCAAAAACGGTGCGGTCGACAAAGACGCTTTTTCGCGTCTGGTGGAGTGGCATATCGCAGAAGGAACTCATGGTCTGGTGCCATGTGGGACGACTGGCGAGTCGCCTACCTTGAGTGCAGACGAGCATATGAGCGTCGTGGCGCATTGTGTTGACGTGACAGCCGGACGCATTCCGGTCATTGCCGGGACTGGTTCTAACAATACGGCAGAAGCGCTTGAATTCACCCAGCATGCGAAGGATGTCGGGGCTGATGGTGCCCTCATTGTTACGCCTTACTACAACAAGCCAACACAGGCGGGGCTCTATGCCCACTTCAAGGCTATCAATGATGCGGTTGATATTCCGATCCTTATCTACAATATCCCGCCACGCAGTGTGATCGACATGAGCGTTGAGACGATGACGGAGCTCTCAAAGCTCAAGAATATCATTGGAGTAAAAGATGCCACAGCGGACCTATCGCGGGTGAGTTCTCAGCGGCTGGCGATGGGTCCTGATTTTAATCAGCTCTCAGGCGAAGACGCGACAGCGCTTGGTTATATGGCGCATGGCGGCCATGGCTGTATTTCCGTTGCAGCAAATGTGGCGCCGAAGCTTTGTGCGCAGTTCCAGAGCGCGTGCATGCAAGGAAATTTTGATGCAGCACTCGAGCTTCAGGACAAACTGATGCCGCTTCATACGGCACTCTTCCTGGAGGCGAGTCCGGCGCCAGCAAAATATGCGCTTGAGAAACTTGGTATGTGCGGTAGCGAAATCCGGCTGCCGCTCGTTCCCATTGAACCGTCGACGCGCGATGCCGTCGATGCGGCTCTAAAACATGCGGGGCTGCTTTAGCAGTTAGGACCCATGTCTTCCAAAAGCGGTGGCGCCAAGAAGAGACGCGGTGAAGACGGCAAGAAGATTGTCGCTGACAACCGGAAGGCGCGCTACGACTATTCCATTGATGACGTTTTCGAGGCGGGCATCGTGCTGCGCGGTACGGAAGTGAAAGCTTTGCGCGAAGGAAAAGCGAGCCTCGGTGAAGCTTATGCGGAAGTGAAAGAGGGGGAGGCCTTCCTGGTCAATGCCTTTATCCCGGAATATCTGCAGGCAAACCGCTTCAATCATGAGCCCAAGCGTGTGCGCAAGCTGTTGCTTCATGCTCGCGAAATCGAAAAGATGGGTGCTGCGGTGCAGCGCAAAGGCATGACGCTCGTCCCACTCAAGATTTACTTCAACGACAAGGGACGTGTGAAAATTGAGCTTGGTCTGGCGCGAGGCAAGAGGCAAGCTGATAAGCGTCAGACCGAAAAAGACCGTAGCTGGCAGCGCGACAAAGCTCGACTGATGCGGGAAAAAGGCTAATTCCTCTGGAGGAGAGAGCAGTATGAGTGATGACGATCAGAAATCTGGTGACCCTCAAGGTTTGATTGGTCAGATCAAAGACAAGCTCATTTCGTCTAAACAGAAGACCGCAGAGCAGGGGCGCCATTTGACGGGCATGCCAGATGCTGAGCGCGCAGATCGTCTGCCACCAGGGCAGCACCGCGTTGACAAGTGGCCGGTGCTGGATCTTGGCATTCAGCCTGACCTGCCAAAAGAAAGCTGGGAACTTACGATCGATGGGGCGGTTGAAAACCCGGTGTCGTGGAACTGGGACAGCTTCATGGCGCAGCCGCAATTCTCGCATGTGTCAGACATCCATTGTGTGACGACCTGGAGCCGGTATGACAACCGTTGGGATGGCGTGTCGGGTGCGCACATACTAGATGTCGTCAAACCTACAGCTGCTGCAAAGCATCTGATCTTTCATTCGTATGATGGGTACACAACCAACATTCGATTGGAGATGTTCCAAGATGAGGATGTTCTGCTGGCCCATTCGTGGGAAGGCGCACCTCTCACTCGAGAGCATGGCGCACCCGTGCGCGTGATCATTCCAAAATGGTATTTCTGGAAGAGTGCGAAATGGATCAAACGGATCGAGTTTTCAGAAATTGATCAACCGGGTTTCTGGGAAGTGCGCGGTTATAATAATGATGGCGATCCCTGGAAAGAGGATCGCTACTCGATGTAACAAGCGTCGAGTTCACGTCTGGGGGGACTATGAACTTTCGAAACTGGGTGGCACTTCTATGCACCCTTGGGGCTCTTCTTGTTTTTCCTGCTCAGGCGCGGACTGAGAAGCCCAACATTGTCATCATCCTGGCGGATGATCTGGGCTATGGGGATATTGGTGCTTTCGGCGCGACCGACATTGCCACTCCCCATATTGACGGTCTCGCAGAGCGCGGTATCCGGTTCACCGACTTTTACGCTGCGCATAATGTCTGCAGCCCGTCGCGGGCGTCGCTGTTGACCGGACGCCATTCCAAACGGATGGGGATCTCTCATGTGTTTCAGGACAGTTCTCCCGATGGCATGCCGCTTGAGGAAGTCACCATCGCAGAGATGCTGAAGGATGAAGGCTATGCGACCGGTCTTGTCGGTAAGTGGCATCTGGGGTCTCAGGACCGCTACATGCCCTGGAACCAGGGCTTTGACAGCTTCCAGGGTGTTCCCTACAGCAATGATATGGGGAATTTCTTTTGGTATGATGAGCAGGAGATCGTCTATGAGCCGATTGATCAGGCCTATTTGACCCAGCGCTATACAGAAAAGGCAGTCGACTTTATTGGTGCAAACAAAGAAGAACCGTTTTTTCTCTATCTTGCTCACAGCATGCCTCATGTTCCGATCTACGCCTCACCAGACTTTCTGGGGACGAGCGAGCGCGGTCTCTATGGCGACGTGGTTCAAGAGCTGGATTGGAGTGTTGGGCAGGTAGTAAAAGCGCTGGAAGACGCTGGCGTTTTAGAGAATACGCTTGTGCTTTTCACCAGTGACAATGGGCCTTGGTTGCCCATGGGCAGCCATGGTGGTGAAACAGGCGGCCTGCGGGATGGAAAGGGCACAACGTTTGATGGCGGACACAAGGTGCCGACTGTCGCCTATCTCGGTGGTGGTGTTTCTGGTGTGACCGTCGCAGCGCCGGTCTCCATGCTTGATCTATTGCCGACGATTGCCAATCTCACGGGGGCGACCGTCCCCGGTGATCGGGTGATAGACGGGCGGGATGTCACCGGCGTGTTCACTGGTGAAGATGCTGGAGACCCCATTCCGTATTTTTACTATGAGGCTTTTAATAGCCAGGTTGATGCCGTGCGCCTCGGAGAGTGGAAGCTTAAGCGCGAGCGGAGCTTTTGGGTGCCAGACCTCATCATGTCGACAATCTTGAGATGGGGAGAGTTTTCGCACGAAGAATTGTTGTTCAACCTGGAGAGTGATCCGGGTGAGACTGAAAATGTCATTGATGACAATCCAGACATTGCTGAAAAATTGCGGGTGGTTTTGGCTGAGGGGGACCAGATTGAGGCCGATGGTCGGATGCTCGTTATGATAGGGACCGGTGCTGACCGAGCAGGGTATGAACGCCTGCTCATCAGTGCCGGTGTTGTTGGCCTTGTTCTTATTAGTGCCTTGCTTGTGATTCTTTTTGGGCTGTGGCGCGGGGGCAAAGGGCTGCTGCGCAAGGTCTTTCCCTGATGTTTGGCTGAAAGGCCGCGCTTTGTGGGCGCGGCCTTCCGTTTGATCAGGCTGCTTCGAGAAGACCTTCGGCCTCTAGAGCAGCTCGGACATGGGGCCGCATGTTCATACGCTCACGGAAAGCAAAAACTTTCTTCCAGGTATTTAGCTCCAACCCTGATGCTTCAACCCAGCGCAGGACAACGAACAAGTAGATGTCTGCGACCGAAAGTTTGTTGTCGACAAAATATTCGCGTCCATCACCAAAGGTGGTCTCCAGATATTCGAGATGTTTGATGATGAGAGCTTGGGCTCTTTCTTTGGCTGCATCGTCGGTACTTGCGGAGAAGAAGGGGCTGAATGATTTGTGGAAATCGGATGCAATGAAGCTCAATCCTTCTTGAACCCGAGCGCGTGCCATGAGTTCGATCGGCAGCGCCAACTCATGTTCGGGCGTTTGCGATACAAGGTATTGAACCAATGCCGAGCCCTCAGTGAGGATATCGCCATTGGCGAACTCCAGAGCAGGCACCCGTGCTTTGGCATTGATCCCTGCATAGGCTGACCCTGTTTCTGTTTGTCCTTTGGAAGGGTCGTATCGTTCAAGGCTGAACTCCATGCCCAGTTCACGAAGGATAATATGGGTAGCAAGAGAGCAGGATGCGGGAACGTAGTAGAGTTTCATGGGGGTTCCTTTCATTAAGCCGCAGCGGCCTGATTGCTGAGCGAGGTTGATAGGGCGTCCATCAGGGACGCCACATTCCGGTGTTGAAGGTTTGGGGCGGATTGGCCTGCATAGAGGGATGTGAGATCGGTTTGGTTCGCGATCATGGATGCTTTCTTAAGAGGCGCGACAAACCAGGCCTGAACAGGGAAGGGCGCGATTTGATTGTCCGGGCGTTCTAGTTCGTTGATCAATCGGTTGCGGACCCCACGGGCCAGACGGCCGGTATAGGTACGCGTGAGCGTCGTATCGGTGACGGCGGTCTTGTCGAACAACAGGTCGCGGTGCGCGTCCGTAGTGCCGGATTCCTCGCATGCCAGAAAGGCAGTGCCCAGCTGGGCGGCTGAGGCACCAAGTAGCCGGGCGGCATCAACGCCGCGCGCATCGACAATGCCGCCAGCGGCGATGATAGGTGTCTCAACTTTTGCGGCGGCGGTTTGCACAAGGGCGCTTGTGCTCATGAGACTATCTTCTGCGCGTTTAAGAAATGAAGGGCGATGGCCGCCGGCTTCGAAACCGGTGGCGACAATCGCGCTTACGCCTGCCAAATCGAGGGCAACGGCTTCGGCTACACTGGTTGCGGCACCTACGGTGAGAATGCCGCGCTCCTCACAGGCCCGAAGAATGTCGATGGAGGGAATTCCGAACACAAAACTCAGGACGGGAGGACGCGCCTGCAGTATGCCCTCCATCTGTTCCTCGAAGGATTCGTGAAACCTAACCGGGCGTTTTGGAAGCTCCAGCCCTAGTTCGTCGTAGTAGGGTTTGAACTGGGTGGCATAGGTCTCATAAGCGTGGTCGGAGAGTGAAAGAGCTTCCGGGTCGTGGTCTTCAACCCAAAGGTTCATCGCGAAAGGTTGGCCGGTCTCGCGGGCAATCGCTTTGGTGGTGCTGATGATCTCGTCAGGCGTCAGGATATGAGCACCAAAGGACCCAAGACCCCCTTTGTTGGACACAGCGCTGGTGAGTTCCACTGTGGAAATCCCCCCACCAAAGGGCCCTTGAATGACTGGGAGTTTGAGTTGCAAAAGGCTCGTAAGTCGATTGTCGATGGCCATGTCTGAGGCTCCGCGTTTAACTGATTGAGCGGCTCAGATAGGGGTTCGACTTACCAATGTAAATCAGATAACCTTTGGTAACCTCACTTTTGAGTTTCCATTTGGTAACCTGGTTTCACGTATGGCAGTAAAGATCCGAAAGAACAAAGTCGCCCCTCCGCCGGAGAAATGTGCGCTGACAGAATGCATGTCGGTGATCGGGGGGACGTGGACGCCAAATGTGATCTGGCATTTGGGCGACGGGCCGCGCAGGTTCAGCGAACTTCAGATTGATATTCCGCCGATTTCGGCCAAGGTACTGACGCAGCGCCTGCGACAGCTTGAGGCAAAAGGTGTGGTCTTGCGTGAAGTGAAGCCGACCTCACCGCCGACAGTTGAGTACTCGTTGACCGAGCTTGGGTGTGAATTGATTCCTGCGATCCAGGCCATCGTCACGGTAGGAGAAAAGCTCAAGCTTCGCGAGGAAGCTTGAGCTCAGTCTTGTTCTTAAGGTTCAACGATGTTGAACCAGAAGTCGAACACATCAAGCAGACCGAGTAGCTCGGTCAGGGCTTCAGGGCGGCCTGTGATTCTAGCCCCGTCTGCCATGGCTTCCTCGACTGTCTTTTCGCCAAGGGCCAATTGAGCGAGCGCGAGGCGTTCAATCTGGATATTCGCGTCAGCGCCAGCTGCTTTCTTGCCGGGCTCGTGATGCAACACCGCGTTTGTCACAGTGACCAGATAGGTTTCACCGGTATCGCTGACTGTGAGATTGAAGGTGAACTCTTTCTCCCCTGCATTCGGGCCGTTCAGGCGCACAGACATGGAATCCAGCAATTCGTTGGAGGGGAGACCCCGCACAGTATCGGCGCCGGCCGGGCGTGGGAAATCTGACGCAGGCATGGGATTGCGAAGTTCCTGCGCCGCAGTCAGATAAAATGCGCGCCAGGGTCCCGACTCTGCCTGATATCCCAGTTGCTCAAACGCGTCGGCTTGAAGTTGCCGAGCACCGTCATTGCCAGGTTCTGCGAAGACCAGATGGTTCACCAGCTCCGCAACCCAGCGATAATCGCCTTCGTCAAAAGACGCTTTGGCTTTTTCAAGCACCGCGTCTGCACCGCCGATGGCTGCGACATAGCGTTTGCCTGCTTCTACAGGTGGCCATTTGTGCAGATTGGCCGGGTTGCCATCGAACCAGCCGAGATAGCGCTGGTAGATCGCCTTGGTGTTGTGGCTCAGCGTGCCGTAATAGCCGCGCGTGTACCACTCGCGTTCAAGACTTGGCGGCAGCTTGAAGTCTTCTGCGATTTCAAGCGGTGTTTGTCCGTGATTGGCCAGGCGCAATGTCTGGTCATGGACATATTTGTAAAGGTCGCGCTGCTTTTGCAGGAAGGTCACGCTTGCGTCTTTTCCCCAACGTGGCCAGTGATGGCTTGCGAAGAGTACTTCTGTCTGAGAGGCATAAAGGTCAATCGCCTCATTGATATAGTAGCTCCAGGACTTAGCGTCCCGCACAACAGCGCCGCGAGGTGTGATGATGTTGTGGAGATGGCAGGAGCAATTTTCCGCCATGCAGAGCGCTTTGTATTGCGGGAAGAAGAAATTCATCTCCGCGGGTGCTTCGGTGTCCGGCGTTACCTGAAAGATGATTTCGACACCATCGACGGTAAGGGTTTCACCTGTTTCAGAAATGCTGACGGTGGGGGGTACGAGGCTTACTTTGCCAACGGACACTGTTTTGCCGAGACCCGCGTCAACATGGCCTTTTGGCCCTGGTGGTAACATAGAGCCGTACATGTAGGTGGCGCGGCGTCCCATGGCATTGCCTGCGAGCACATTTTCGCTGACCGCGGCTTCGAGGAACCCCTCAGGCGCGATGATCTGAAGACCGTTGGCAATGTCCTGGTCGCTCAAAACGCCCCTTACCCCGCCATAGTGATCGACATGACTATGGGTGTAGATCACGGCTGTGACAGGCTTGTCGCCGCGATGTTCGCGCATCAGGGCGAGAGCTGCGGCTGCAGGTTCGGCTGAGATTAGCGGGTCGATGACGATGTAACCCGTATCGCCTTCGATGAAGGTGATGTTTGACAGGTCGAAATTGCGGACCTGATAAACGCCGTCAGTGACCTTGAAGAGGCCGTGAATGGCATTGAGTTTCGCCTGACGCCAAAGGCTTGGGTTCACTGTGTCGGGTGCTTCATCCTTGATGAAATCAAAGCGCGACATGTCCCAAACGGTGTTACCCGCCTCATTCACAACCTTTGCGTCGGGAATTGTGCCGATGAACCCGTTCGATGCCAGGTCGAAATCTTCGCTGGTGTCTTCAGGCAGAATTTTCTGTGTGGCCGCCTGAGCCTTTTTAGTGGCTTCTGTGGCGTCTTTTTGTGCGGGCATGTTTCCCCCTGCGGATCGCTTGTTTTGTTGGGGGTAGTTTAGACAGGAAAGGGGCGTCGCGCCCATGCCCTATGTGGCGAATTCCGTCTATCGGGACAGGTACTTTTTTGCGGCTCTGAACACATCGTGGAACATGGCCTCTGTCAGGCGCCCGGTGTTCGTGTTGTAGCGCGAGCAATGGTAGCTATCGAACAGGGTGATGCCATTTCCCAGGTCGTGCTCAGCGCCATGGGCGAAGGTGAATGCAGCGCGTTTGAGGCCATAGGCGCTGATGACGTTCTCATGAGAGACGCGCCCGAGCGAAATGATGACGGACAGGTTGGGGAGGGCTGCGAGACGGGCCTCAAGGAACCCTCGGCATAATTTTGCCTCTGGCCCGGTCGGTTTGTTTTGCGGCGGGACACAGCGCACAACATTCGAAATCATGCAGTCCACAAGTTCCAGGCCGTCGTCGGGCCGGGCATCATATACGCCTTTGGCAAAGCCGAACTCGAGGAGCGTCGGGTAGAGAAGGTCACCTGCCCAGTCACCGGTAAATGGTCGACCTGTCCGGTTGGCACCCTGAAGGCCCGGCGCCAATCCCATCACCATGAGCCTTGCGGAATCGTTTCCGAGCGAAGGTACCGGCGCGTTGAACCAATCCGGGTGTGCTTTTTGATTGGCCGTTCTGAAATCCACCAAACGTGGGCAAAGCGGGCAATCAAGGGGTGCTTCGGCAGTGTAGGTTGGGTCCATGAGGTTCGCTTTGGCTTTCTGACTGGTAGAGGCGGTGGGCCATCTGATAGACCGGGTGGGCATTTGCGGCAAGCGTAAGCCAGTCCCGTGGTTGGAGAGTGATATGATCTTGGTGGCGTTGGGAGCCAATTTACCAGGTTCCTGGGGGAGCCCTAAGGAGGGTTTGGAGGCAGCGCTCGCGCAGTTTCCCACCTATGGGCTGAAGGTAGAGACGGTCTCGCCGTTCTATCTGACACCCGCTGTGACACCCTACGCTCAGCCAGATTTCGTGAATGGGGTGGCTTCCATCTCTTCAGCGCTCGATCCCTCTGAACTGCTCAAACAGTTGCACCGGATTGAAGCAGCCTTTGGACGGGTGAGGGGGCAGCGATGGGCAGAACGGACCCTTGATCTGGACCTCATCGACTATAATAACCTTGTTTTGCCTGAATCTGGCGGAAAGGGGCCTGTATTGCCCCACCCAAGAGTAGCCGAACGGGCCTTTGTATTGGGGCCGCTGGTTGATATTGCCCCAAACTGGCGCCATCCGATCCTCGGGACATCGGCCAAGGAGCTGTTTGAGGCTGTGTCGATTGAAGACAGACAGGGTATGAAGCAGCTCACTTCTGCCTCAAAAGGCTGAAAACAAGGGGCTAGAGCGTTTCGCGTTTTGGCAGCGTTGGATGAACCGCTCTAGTTTTTTGTTTTGTCGCGTTTTCGAACCATAAAAGTCTGCAACTTTTATTGAAAACGCTCTAAGACGCTGTTTTCGCTTGCGTTTGGCCGGTATCCCGCCTAAACAGAGCCCGAATCCAATTTCCCCAAGCGCCCGGAGTGTGACTGCATGGCTCGCGTGACAGTAGAAGACTGCGTAGACAAGGTCCCCAATCGTTTCGATCTCGTCCTAATGGCTGCCCATCGGGCCCGTGCCATGTCTGCCGGTTCTGAGCTTACGATTGACCGCGACAACGACAAGAACCCAGTCGTTGCGCTCCGTGAGATTGCCGAACAGACGGTTGTCCCCGCTGAGATCCGCGAAGACATCATCGAGAACATGCAGAAACGCGTGGATGATGATGAACCGGAAGGCGTTCTTGGTGCTGATGGGGCTGACGACGAAGATGGCGCACCAGCACCTGAGGTTCAGCTCGGAGAGGGTGACCGGATGAGCGAAGACGAGCTTCTTCGTGCTCTCCAGGCTCAGATTGATGCGCCAGCGCCACCGCGTGCTCCTGAAACAGAGGAATATGATTGAGCGGCGCCTTCCACATAGGGGCTGAGTTCTTCAAACTCCGTCCGAGAATGCGCCGCCCGGCATTTGCTTTGAGGGCGGCGTTTTTCGTTTTGGGTTAGATTTGACTGCACGCTGCAGGAGAGGCAGCGGGAAAGAGACGGAGTGTGATGCTGCGCCAGTATGAACTGGTGGACAAGGTGCTGGCCTACGATCCGGTGGCGGACGAGGCACTGATCAACCGCGCCTATGTTTATGCGACTAAAATGCACGGCAACCAGCTTCGCCATTCTGGCGACCCCTATTTTTCACACCCGATCGAAGTCGCTGGTATTTTGACTGATTTGCGGCTCGACGCTGCAACCATCATTACGGGGCTTTTGCACGATACCGTCGAGGACACAGAGGCGACGGCGGAAGATATCGCCTCGCTCTTTGGAGGGGAGATTGCAGGGCTCGTTGATGGGGTCACAAAACTCTCGCAGCTTGAATGGGACAGCGAAGACGCAAAGCAGGCGGAGAACTTCCGCAAATTCCTGCTGGCCATGTCGAACGACATTCGTGTGCTGCTCGTTAAGCTCGCAGACCGGCTTCACAATATGCGGACCCTTCATCATATTCCCAAAGAACAGAAACGCCGCAGGATTGCGCAGGAAACACTAGACATTTACGCACCCCTCGCAGGGCGCATGGGGATGCATGAGTTCCGAGAGGAACTGGAAGATCTGTCTTTTCAGGTGATCAATGTTGAGGCTCGCCAAGCGATTGAAGCCCGGCTGGACACATTCCGTTCTGAAAGTGGTGATGTGATCGAGAGCATCAGAGGGCACATATCCGCGCTCTTTGAAGGAACGGACCTGGAAGTCACCGTCCGTGGTCGCCAAAAAAGGCCTTACTCAATCTGGCGGAAAATGCAGAGCCGGTCGGCGTCGCTCGAACAACTTTCTGACATTTTCGCTTTCCGCGTTCTCGTCGCTGACGAAACAGATTGCTATCGCGCGCTCGGTGTCTTGCATCGTCGGTGGCCAAGCGTGCCAGGGCGTTTCAAGGACTATATCTCAACACCCAAAAACAATGGATACCGCTCGATCCACACCACCATTGTGGGACCGGAGCAAAAACGGGTGGAAATACAAATCCGTACTCAGGATATGCACGATGTAGCTGAATATGGCATCGCCGCGCATTGGATATACAAAAACCCGGAAAAACGGACGGCTGAGAACACCTACGCAGACACGTTTGGGTGGCTGAGACAGCTGGTCGAAATGCTCGAACATGGCAGTTCGGCAGAGGAGTTTCTTGAGCATTCAAAGCTTCAGCTGTTCTCCGATCAAGTGTTCTGTTTTACCCCGAAGGGCATGCTCATCAACCTACCGCGCGGCGCAACTGCCCTTGATTTTGCCTATGCCGTCCACACCAGGGTGGGCGACACCTGCGTGGGCGCAAAAATCAATGGGCGCCACTTGCCGCTTCGGACACCACTTGCGAACGGCGACGAGGTGGAAATCGTTCGCTCCAAAGCCCAGCGGCCAGTGCCGATCTGGGAAGCCTATGTCGTAACCGGTAAGGCACGATCTGCCATCCGCCGCGCTCTTCGTCAGGAGCAACTTGAGGAATTTGTTCTGCTCGGGCGCCAGATGGTGCGCTCTATCTTTGAAGCCTCTGAAAAAGACGCAACCGATGCCGTGATTGAACGGGCCTTGGGGCCGTTGGGACATGAGACGCTGGACGATCTCTTCGGCGCAGTCGGTGAGGGCACTTTGTCGGCGCATGAGGTGCTTGACCAGGTCTATCCTGCGGGTAAGCAGGGTAAGGGCGGCAAAAAGACGAAAGCGCGCGCTGCGGAAAAAGCTGACCGTCTCAATGCCAAGCCTCTGGTTCGCCTCCGCGGCGGTGAGCGGGGTCATGCGATCCGTTTTGCTGAGAATACCTTCCCTCTGCCTGGTGACAGAATCGTCGGCATTTTGACGCCGGGCGAGGGTGTGGTCGTTTATCCGATTTCATCGCCGCTGTTGGAAGCCCTGGAAGGGGAGACAGAGCGCTGGGTGGATGTTGCCTGGGAAACGCCAGAGCAAGAGGTTGGGACCTTTGTCAGCCGCTTCAATATCCGGGCATCCAATGAAGTTGGGGCGCTGGGTGCTATCTCAACGCTTATCGCTGACTATGACGGGAACATTAATAATATGAGCCTCGCGCAGCGCGACGTTGATTTTTACGACATGGTGGTTGATGTCGATGTCAGAGACCTCAAGCACGCCACCCGGATCATCAACGCCCTCAAAGGCTTGTCGGTGGTAAATGCGATCGGTCGCGTATAAAAATCAGGCTCTTAAGAAGCCAACAACAAAAAACTGGTATGGAATGTTATGGATGAAAAACAGGTTTTGAAGGAATTTTCAGACGCTGGGGCCCTTTTGGATGGGCATTTCGTGCTGTCGTCCGGGCTCCATTCCAGCCGGTATCTGCAATGCGCGCGGGCGTTGATGGACGCAAAGCGTGCCGCGCGGCTGTGTAAAGCTTTGGCGAAGAAGGTGCAGGCGCTCATCACCAAGCCGATTGACCTGGTGGTCTCTCCGGCGATGGGCGGCGTGATTGTCGGATATGAAATGGGCCGGCAATTGGGGGTTCCTGCCATCTTTCTCGAACGGGTGGACGGCGAGTTCACGCTCCGCCGCGGCTTTGACATCCCCAAAGGCACGCGGGTGTTGATGGTCGAAGATATTGTCACCACTGGACTTTCGTCCCGTGAAGCCATTGCCGCCATTCGGGCGGCTGGTGGGAGTGTTGTTGGCGCGGCCTGCCTGATTGACCGCTCCAGCGGGAAAGCAAAAATCGGCGTGAAGCTCGCTTCGCTGACGCAGCTTTCTGTTCCTGCCTATGAGGCAGACAAATTGCCGCCAGAATTGGCGGCTATACCTGCAGTGAAGCCGGGAAGTCGGGGGCTAAAGTAGGGACCCATGTTTCGTCGCCGTGTTCAACTCCACCCCATTGAGCGTTTACGCGAGCTTGTCTGGCCACGGCTAGGCTGGAAGCGGGCCTTTCAATATGGTTGGCGGCGGGTATGGCGGCTTGGCGGGACCCCCCATGCGGTTGCGCTGGGGGTGTCGGCGGGCGCTTTTGCCTCATTCACCCCTTTCATCGGATTTCACTTCGCGATCGGGTTCGCCATCGCTTGGGTGTTGCGCGGGAATCTGATCGCATCGGCATTTGGGACCTTTGTCGGCAATCCTTTGACATTCCCGATCATCTGGCTTGCGACCTACGACCTTGGGTATTGGTTGTTGCAGGGGTCAGAGGCTCCATCGGAACCCGAACTCCAGGTTGATATGTTGTCGGGTCAGGCCTGGGACGGCGTATTGCCGGTTCTGGTGCCAATGTTGGTTGGCGGTATACCATTGGGTCTTGTGACAGCAGGAATAGTCTATTACCTCACTCGCAGCACGGTTGAAGCCTATCAGGCCAAACGCCGTGCTCGGTTGGCAAAACTGGCTGCGATCCGTGAAGATGGCTCGGATGAGCAAGGTGCGGTTGCTAAGCTGTAAAAGCTGGCCTGTAGCGCGAGTGCGAGAGGAATAGATGACAGACAGACACGAATTGCGTCTGGGCGTGAATATCGACCATGTAGCGACCATCCGAAACGCGCGAGGCGGCGGACATCCTGACCCTCTTAGAGCCGCTCACATAGCCGCGGCCGCCGGTGCCGATGGTATCACGGCTCACCTTCGTGAAGACCGCCGTCACATATCCGATGAGGACATTGATCGCCTCATGGATCAGCTGACGTTGCCGCTTAATCTCGAAATGGCCGCAACAGATGAAATGATGGAGATTGCCCTTCGTCATCGCCCCCACGCGGTCTGCCTGGTGCCAGAAAATCGGGAAGAACGCACAACGGAAGGTGGCCTTGATGTCGCCGGACAGCACAACCGGTTGGCGCCCATGATTGCCGAACTGTCAGCGGCCTCTGCGCGTGTGTCCCTTTTCATCGAAGCAGATCAAAGACAGCTTGAAGCCGCTGTTAGCCTAAAAGCCCCTGTCGTTGAGCTGCATGCCGGGGCTTATTGTGATGCCTGCTTTGACGGGGATGGTGCTACAGCTGGCCGGGAACTTGAGCGGCTGCAAGAGGCGGCGACAGCAGGGGCCTCAATGGGTCTTGAGGTTCATGTTGGTCATGGTCTCACCTTTGATACGGTCGGGCCGGTGGCTGCCATGCCAGAAGTCAAAGAGCTTAATATCGGGCATTTTCTCATTGGTGAGGCGATCTTTATTGGTCTGGATGCCTCAATAAGGAAAATGCGGGCCTTGATGGACGAAGCGCGAGCAGAGACACTGGGCGCTTAGAACCACTTATCGCGTTCTCGAACTGTAAAAGTCTGCAACTTTTGCTGAAAACGCTCTAACCCTCCTGAGGGCTTCATATGATTCTGGGTATCGGCAACGATATTATCGACATTCAACGCATTGAACGCACGCTTGAACGGTATGGCGAACGGTTCATCAACCGCCTTTATACCGACATCGAGCAACAGAAGTCAGAGCGCCGTCGAAATCGGGCCGCGTCCTATGCGAAGCGATTTGCCGCCAAGGAGGCGTGCTCGAAGGCATTGGGCACCGGTATTCGTCAAGGTGTCTTCTGGCGGGATATGGGTGTCGTCAACCTCCGGTCGGGACAGCCGACCATGGCATTGACGGGCGGGGCAGCCGAGCGCCTGGCTCGCATGGTGCCGATGGATATGGAACCTCAAATTCACCTCACAATCACGGATGATGGGCCTTTGGCGCAGGCGATTGTCATCATTTCGGCGGTTCCTGGGGGCGGACCCGGCAGCAGTAACCTTTAGCGAGGTTCAGAGGGTGACGGGCCCTAGTTTGTGGTATGGTCCCGCCACTTTTGACATATTTCGTGAGTGAGCGCCGGTAGTAATGACCGAAAAAATGAAAAGCCTGCGGGAAGTCGCGTGGGCAGAGAATGTAAAGACTATCGCCTATGCGCTCCTGATTGCGCTGTTGATCCGGACCTTTCTCTTTCAACCGTTTAATATTCCCAGCGGATCAATGATCCCCAATCTGCTGATTGGTGATTATCTTTTCGTCTCGAAATATTCCTATGGCTATTCGCGGCATTCTTTTCCGTTTAGCCCCGGCCTGTTTGACGGGCGGGTGCTGTCGGGTGAACCTGAACGGGGCGATATTGCAGTGTTTAAAACGCCGAAGGACAATCGCACGGACTTTATCAAACGGGTGATCGGTCTCCCCGGCGATGAGATCCAACTGAGGAATTCGATCCTCTACATTAATGGCGTCGCGGTTCCGCGAGAACGGATCGAGAATTTCATCTCCCGTGATCGCTTCGGAAATGTGGAAGAGATTGCGCAGTTTCAGGAAACGCTGCCGAATGGGGTGATCTATACAACGCTCGACAGTCGGTTGAATGCACGCAGTGATAATACAGGTGTCTATCGGGTTCCCGCAGGGCACTATTTCATGATGGGCGACAACCGCGACAATTCAGCAGATAGCCGTGTTCCAAGTGAAGTGGGGTATGTGCCTCTCGAGAATTTTGTCGGTAAGGCGCAAGTAATCTTCTTCTCCACCGATAGCTCCGCCCGTATCTGGGAGTTTTGGGGCTGGCCGAGTGCGATCCGTTGGGATCGCATATTCGACGGTCTCAATTGATAACCCCATGACGGATGAAATTGCGGCATTAGCGGAACGGGTTGGGCATCAATTCAAGGATGTAACTCTGCTTCGAACTGCGCTGACCCATGGAAGTCAGGCCCTGGCTCAGGGTGAGATTGGGTATGAGCGGTTGGAGTTTTTAGGCGACCGTGTCCTTGGTCTGGCTATCGCAGACATGTTGTATCATCGCTTTCGGGCGGAAGAAGAAGGCGACCTTGCGGTTCGTCTCAATGCGCTCGTCCGGGCAGAAACCTGCGCCACTGTTGCCCGTGAGTTGGATATGGGCGCTGCCCTTCGCATGACAAAGGGCGAGGAGAAAGCCGGTGCGCGAGATCGCGGAAGCATTCTGGCAGATGCCTGTGAAGCGGTTATTGCGGCGCTCTATCTAGATGGGGGGATGCCGGTTGCAAGGGCATTCATTGAAACCTGGTGGGGCCCGAAGCTAGAAGCCATGAAAGCGCCACCGCGGGATCCCAAAACCATCTTGCAGGAATGGGCGCAGGCGCAGAAGAAGGGCCTGCCGCGTTATGCTGCAGTGGGCCGGACGGGTCCGGATCACGCGCCAGAATTTGAGATAGAATTGACGGTGTCCGGATTGCCTCCTGTGGTGGCAAAAGGACCTTCCAAACGAATGGCCGAGCAGGCTGCTGCGGAGCAAATGTTAAAGCGAGAAGGAATTAGCTCATGACAAATGCTCCAGCAGACAGTGGTGCATCGCAGACAAGGTGCGGTTTTGTGGCACTGATTGGTGCGCCGAATGCTGGTAAGTCAACGCTGCTCAACCAGATGGTGGGGTCCAAAGTCTCGATTGTGACCCATAAGGTTCAAACGACCCGCGCACGTATCCGGGGGATTGCCCTTGAAGGACAGACGCAGATCGTTTTTGTGGATACACCAGGCATCTTTCAGCCTCGCCGCCGGCTAGACCGGGCCATGGTTGAGGCTGCGTGGGGTGGTGCAGCAGATTCTGACGCGGTTGTTTTGCTGGTAGATGCCCAGCGTGGCGTTGATGAAGATGTCGAACGCATCCTCGATGGTCTCAAGAACTCTGGGCGCTCGGCCATGCTGGCGCTTAACAAGATCGACCTCGTAAAACATGAAGCCCTTCTGGCTTTGACGGCACGATTGACAGAGACCGCCGATTTTTCCGATGTCTTTATGATCTCTGCGGAAAAAGGACACGGTCTTGACCACCTGCGCAAGCACCTTGCAGAGTTGATGCCGTTGGGGCCCTGGCACTATCCGGAAGATCAAATTGCCGACATACCTTTGCGCTCAATGGCAGCTGAAATCACTCGTGAAAAACTCTATCTCCGGCTGCATCAGGAAGTCCCCTATGCCCTCACCGTTGAGACTGAGCAGTGGACGAGCCAGAAGGATGGCAGCGCGAAAGTTGAGCAGACAATCTATGTGGAACGGGATAGTCAGAAGAAGATTGTGATTGGTAAGGGCGGCCAGTCTCTCAAAGCCATCGGCAAGATGGCGCGGGAAGAGATGGCCGAATTGTTTGATCATAAGGTTCACCTTTTCCTTCATGTGAAGGTCCGAGAAAAGTGGGGCGAGGAGAAGGAACGGTTTCAGGAAATGGGATTGGATTTTCCGAAGGACTGACGGTCAATTTGGCAGTAAGCGCCTGAGAGTTTGAGATGGTCGCATAACGGGAGGAGGCTGATTTGGAGTGGCGTGACGAAGGTGTCGTGCTTTCCGTCAAATCGCACGGCGAGACCAGTGCGATTGTCGAACTCTTCACGTCAGAACATGGACGCCATGCTGGTCTGGTGCGTGGCGGCGCCTCGCGGCGCATGAAACCTGTCCTGCAACCTGGAAACACTGTGAGCGCGACCTGGCGTGCTCGCCTGCCGGACCATTTGGGTAACTTCACCATCGACCTTGGTCGCGCGCGCGCCGGGATCTTGATGGACGACCCTTTGTCGCTGGCGGGTTTGAGCGGTGCTTGCGCCGTCGTTTCTGCTCTGCCGGAGCGGGAGCGCCACACGGCGCTCTATGAGGCGTTTATCGTTCTTCTTGATACGTTGGAGGAAGTTGACGTTTGGCCGGCGGTTTTCGTGCGATTTGAGTTGGGGCTTCTGCAGGAGCTGGGCTTCGGCCTTGATCTCACAAAATGTGCTGCGACAGGGAAAACTGACGATCTCATCTATGTCTCGCCCAAGACAGGCCGCGCTGTGAGCCGCGAGGCAGGGGAGCCCTACGAGAAACGGCTCTATCGCCTGCCACCGTTTCTGGTCGGAGGGCGTGTCACAGCAGCTGAACCTGAGGATGTTGCCGATGGCCTGCGCCTGACGGGACATTTTCTGGAACGCTACCTATTCGGTCCGTTTCATGGCCGATTGCCGGATGCGCGCTATCGTTTGATTGACCGGCTTTCAAATGCCGCCAATGCTAAGACGCTTGGCGCTCAATAAGTGTCTCAAGTCTTCGTCGCGACTGCGTGGTCGACCAGCGTCTCCAGCGCGGTGAGGACGAGCTTTGTCGGTGCATCAAGTTTCACATCAAGCGCGTTTCTGTTGAAGAGCGCATCGAGGTGGGCTGCGAAGACGGCAGGGTCTCGTGCACCGTCGGTGATATTGGCCTGCAAATATCGCAACAGCGATGCGGTGATGCGGATGACCGGAATGTGATCAAGCGCTTTAGCTGCCCCATGTATGTCTTTGCACTCTGCGACAAAGGGGGCCCGGTCAGGAAGAAGACCCTTTTGCAAATCCCGATAGACGGGTTCAATCTGATTGATCTTCTTGTTTAATGCTGAGATGCATTTTTTTTCATTCTCAGTGATGAGTGTGGTCATCTTCTGAAGACGAGCGGTATCCGGCTTAAATTTGCTTTCCGTGAGATTGCGTACGTGCTTCAGACTGGGGTCATGCGTGACCTTGGCCAACAAAAGATTTGGTGGATTGATGAACTCGCATGGATCACCCTTCTTATTGCCGCCGCGTTTGCCGGCGGGTGCCTGCTTGCTTCCCTTCTGCGATTTGTCAGCCTTGATGGTCATAGGTCTATGCTCGTTTTAGCACTGTGTATGGGCAGCCTTTGTTTTAGGCTGTCACTCAAATTGCCCAGGTATCTGCATCATCTGCGTTTTGCACGGTCTGATCTCCGTCGCTGCCACGTTTGTCGTCACCGAAAAAGACGTCGTCCGTGTGACGCCGTCGGTCGGGGCCGAAATAGGGGCCAACTTTTACAAACTGTCTCGGTCGCTCAATGACACTTATTACGCGGGTCATCAGGCTTTGAGCCGATACCGGTTTGGCCAGATATTCAGTTACACCCTGGTCCCGCGCTTTTTCGATGTTGGCCATTTCCACATGGCCGGAGAGCATGATGATCGGCACGAAAGGATTGGGGTTGTCTGCGTCCATGCGAATGCGCCGAACTAACTCATACCCATCCATGGGCTTCATACTCGCATCGGTAATCAGGAGATCTGGCACCTGTTCTTTGTAAAGTTTCAGTGCAGCTTCACCGTCGGCAGCGGTAATAACTTTTCCCAGTCCCATGAGGATCAATAGATCGTGGATCAGCTTGCGCATGTAGGGACTGTCGTCCACAAACATGGCCGTCAGAACACTGAGGTCGTAATCAGTTGATGACATAGCATTTCCCAATAAGTCGCCTAAAGTATTCAGCGATTGTTAACGGAAAACTTTTTACAGCCGATAAACAAAAACGAAGATTTTTTATGCAAGTACGCTTACATGCCAGGTCGCAATATAGGGCGAGAATCGTTCATTCTCTTTATTTTACTGAGACTCAGGTCCTCTGGGAACGGACCTATACGGCTAAGATTTAGACCGTTGGAACTAGTTTTGTGCCTATTGTTGGGCTACTGCCTTGCTTAAATCCGCAATTAGGTTTGTCCATGTTCTTTCGTCATTTTCTGTCCAGTGGTCACCCAGTATCTCTCGAAACGTTTCGACGACTGTGATGAAGAAGGTCTCGAAGGTTTCGGGAGGAACTCCGATCTGATCATGATTGATCTTTTCGGTCGCGATCAGACTGGTCGCGTAATGCTTATCGCCGGTGAAGTCGAGGAAGCACTCGATAACTTGTGCGAGCATATTTCCTTTCACGCTGTTGTCTCGATCAAGCAAAAACAATTCACGCATTTCTGGGTGCTTGGTAAACAGCCTTTTGTAAACCAGGTCCGTCGGATCACCGTGAAATTCGGCAATGCGCTCCAGGCACTCTTCAATTGGATTGATGGTTGTTTCAACGGCACTCATATGACTCTCTCTGGGCAGCTTACGTTGTGTTCTGGCCAACGTGAGAGAGGTGATTGCTAGTCTTTCGACACGTCCGCCAGCTCCCCACTATCGCCGAGATACCCTGCCCACGCAAACCAGTAGGCGATATGACCAGGCAGACGCGGAAAGGACTTTCCATCAGAGTTTGTCAGGGCTTCCTCGGTGGCCCGCCACATTTCTCCATTTGCGACCACTTGTCGCGGATCGTCCGTTTTCTGGAATTTGGTTCCGTCAGTGCGATATGCGCGCACGGTCCGGGTCTCGGCATCGCCGATAAGAGTGAGGGTCAGTGCCCCGGCGATGTCGTTGATAACCGGCTCGTTTTCAAAACTTGCAAGCGACCAGGCCTTGTCGATGCCAGAGGACCTGAGAGCGAAGACATAGTCTTTGGGGTCCAGTTCCGTTCGTTCAACACGGGCAGGGAAGAGTAGGTCAGCGCTTTCGAAATAGTCGCCATAGGGTTTGCCTGGACGATAGTCGCGACGATAGCCGGTCTCAAGGGCCAGGACTTTCGTTGCTGGGTTGTCGGTCTTCCAGTCTCCCCAGCTGGTTATGGCGACAGGCAGGGTCTTGAGCGCAATGTCAGAATCTGAGAGGCGCCCGACGACAGGCTTTCCGGTGAACTGGTTCCAGAGAGATTGTGTCTGGTGATCATACATGAGCTTGTTTGATCGATAGAGAAACCCAGAGCTTCCGAAGGTGAAGTTCGATCCGTCCGGGCGCCTCGTGTCGAACAGAATGCCGGAGGCACACAGCGTGCAGTAGGCGAGTGAAACCGGCACGCCCCCAATGACGTCGTTAAACATTTCATGCCAGTCCATGATCCGCAGAGGGTATGCCCGAATGTCCCCATTTATGGACACACCAAACACGAGCTCATCGTCTGTCAGATAGTCGGCGTCTGAAGCCTCTATGAGATCAGGGTTCGTGAGTGCCGGTATGCCATCTTTGTAGACACCCCCCCAAACAATCTCCTCCATGCGGATTTTGTGCCTGACACCTGGATAGACGAAACTGATGAAATTAGGGTCGATTGCGGTGAAGAGAGTGGTGAGGAAGCTGTCATGGCCGTCGAAGGCCTGGATCTCTGGGTGAACTTCCTGCCAGAGAACCCAGTCGTGCCATCGGTCACCCGCTTGTTCTCCTGTCAGGGTTTCGAGGGCATCGATGATGAGCTCTCGCTCATCTGCCGAGAATCTGAGGCCGCGAATAAGCGCAGGGATCGCTGGTTTGCCACCCACATCTCTTAGCCATTCAATGGAGACCCGTCTTAAGATTGGTGACTGCGACAGCAGCTGCGCAGCCATGGTGGCCGTCTGCAGCGGGTCAGCTTCACTGGCCTTTGTCGGCGCCAAAGGAGCCATGAGGGCCAGGCTTACCGTTGCACTAATGGTGAGTTGGGAAAGGCGTCGTTGTAGGGACCGGGGCATTTTTCTCTCCATTGTTGGAGAAAGCATAGCCAGCGTGGCGATCTCAGGGCGTCACAGCGCGTGAACTCTCTGTGATGGCGGTTCTTTATTGTTTTTGAGCGGATTTCGGCTGGGAGTGGCGCCGAATCTCGCTATAAATCAAGAATGACAAAGGCCACATTGCCCCCCGAAACACCCGATCAGGAAGTCAATCTGCGTGAAGCGCTGGAAGAGCGTTATCTCGCCTATGCGCTGTCGACCATCATGCACCGGGCTCTTCCTGATGTGCGAGATGGCCTGAAGCCGGTGCATCGGCGTTTGCTTCATGCGATGCGGCAATTGAAGCTCGATCCAAATTCCGGGTTTAAGAAATCAGCGCGTATCGTTGGTGATGTGATGGGGCGTTATCATCCTCATGGTGACCAGGCGATCTATGATGCGCTTGTCAGACTTTCCCAGGAATTTGCTCAGCGCTATCCGCTTGCCGAGGGGCAGGGCAATTTCGGGAATATTGACGGCGATAATGCCGCCGCCATGCGGTACACCGAAACCAGGCTGACAGAGATCGCCCAGCGTCTGCTGGATGGGATCGACGAGGACACGGTCGATTTCCGAGAGACCTATGATGGCGAGGAGCGCGAACCGGTCGTGCTGCCGGGCAATTTTCCGAACCTTCTCGCAAATGGTGCCAATGGTATTGCTGTTGGTATGGCGACCAGCATTCCGCCGCACAATGTGGGCGAGCTTTGTACCGCTGCTTTGCATCTGATCAAGCATCCAAACACAACCGCCGCGAAGATGGTGGAGATGGTTCCCGGTCCGGATTTTCCAACCGGCGGCATCATTGTGGAAAGCAAAGAGACGATCCAGGAAGCCTATGCGACCGGACGTGGCGGCTTCCGCCTTCGTGCCCGATGGGAAAAAGAAGAAGGTTCCCGGGGAAGCTGGCAGATTGTCGTCACTGAAATTCCATATCAGGTTCAAAAAGCCAAGCTGATTGAACGGATCGCTGACCTGCTTCTCGCCAAGAAGCTGCCATTGCTGGACGATGTTCGGGACGAGTCTGCGGAAGACATACGTCTGGTTCTGGTTCCCAGGAGTAAGAATGTAGATCCGAAACATTTGATGGAGTCGCTTTTTAAGACGAGTGACCTGGAAGTTCGCGTTCCGCTAAACCTCAATGTTTTGTCCGCCGGCCAGGTGCCCGGCGTGATGAACCTGCGCGATGCGTTGAAAGCCTGGCTTGATCACCGCAAAGAGGTTCTGGTTCGCCGCAGCAAGTTCCGGCTTGAGAAGATTGAGCGGCGCTTGGAAATCCTGGCGGGCTACCTGATTGCCTATCTCAATCTGGATGAAGTGATCCGGATCATTCGGGAGGAAGATGAGCCCAAGCAGTTCATGATGAAGGCGTTCGACCTTACCGACAATCAGGCCGAAGCCATCCTCAACATGCGCCTGCGGGCTTTGCGGAAGCTCGAAGAAATTGAGATCAAAAAAGAGCACAAGGATCTCAATGTTGAGCGCAAGAAAATCAAAGCGCTGCTGAAATCTGATCCGGACCAGTGGAAAGTGATCTCTGGCGAGATCAGCGAACTCAAGAAGGAATATGGTCCAAAGACCGAGCTTGGCCGCCGTCGCTCGACACTCGGCGAGGCGCCGGTCCTCGAGGATGTGCCTCTTGAGGCGATGATCGAGAAAGAACCGATCACGATCGTCTGTTCAGATAAGGGTTGGATCCGCTCCATGAAGGGGCATATGGAGAAGACCGGCGACCTCAAATATAAAGAGGGTGACCGGGAACGTTTTGTGCTTCATGCGGAGACGACCGACAAGATTTTGTTGTTTGCGACCGATGGCCGTTTTTATACGGTTCCAGCGGACCGACTTCCCGGCGGGCGCGGCAATGGTCAGCCGATCCGGTTCTTCTTCGATCTGGAGGAGGGGCACGACATTGTTGCACTCTTCATCCACAAGCCTGGCCGGAAGCTGCTCGTGGCCTCACGCACCGGCCATGGCTTCATTGTGCCCGAAGATGATGTGATTGCGCTGCGTCGCCCGGGCAAACAGACCCTCAACGTGTCTGGCGACAATGAGGCCTGCGCCTGCGCTGTCGTTGATGGCGATCATATTGCCGTCATTGGTGAGAACCGGAAACTGCTGCTCTTTAAAATCGATGATGTGCCGGAGATGGGACGTGGTAAAGGCGTGCGCCTGCAGAAATACAAGGACGGTGGTCTTTCAGACGTGAAGACATTCTCACTGAAAGAAGGGCTCACGATCTTCGATCGATCCGGTCGGGCGCGGAGTTTTACGAAGACGGAACTCAAAGACTGGATGGGCGCCCGCGCTCAGGCTGGGCGTCTGCCGCCGAAGGGTTTCCCGCGGACAGAGAAGTTCGGGAACAGGTTCGAATAGGTTTCTTCGGCGGCTGCGATGGCAACCCAGCAACAAATGAAAACGTAGGAACAGCTGTCCAACACGCGTTTCATTGACGCTATTTGGACAGATCCTGCGCAAGCATCAATGCATTTCCATCGGGATCATAGAATGTCGCCGTGCTGACCATTCCCTCGATTGTGTCGGTGGGGCCGTCGAACTTAACGTCCGCCGCTTCCAGAGCTTCTCTAGCGAGTGTGATGTCCGCGACACCGAACACAGGGACCGTATTGCCTGGCGAAGCCTGGGTTTGTTCACCCAACCCAAGTGTTACTCCAGCTGTTTTTGTTTGGACCTCGCTCCATCCGGCTTCGTCAGCATGGAACAGAAGCTCAAAGCCGAGAATGTCCTCATACCATTTTGCACTGGAATGTCTGTCTCGCACGGACATAGCGAGAGTGAGTGTGTTTTCCAGTGTGATGACAGGCATGGGGTTTTCTCTTTCATAAAAATATATATACTATATTAAATGGACATTGAGACGCTTGTCAAAGTGACATCGCGAGCATGGTCGTTGAAGATTCTTGAGCTGATGCACGATGGTGTGTCTGCCCGACAAGCCCCCTTGCTCGCAGCATCAGGTGCCAGTCGGACCGCTTTCGTGCAGTCACTATCTCACTTGGAAGGTTTAGGCCTTTTAGAGCGCAATCCTGGGCACGGGCATCCGCTCAGACCGGAATTTCGGCTAACACCAGCGGGGCAGGCGCTGGCATGCATTGCGCATTGCATAGGTGGTGTCGCAGAAGATACTGAGGGTGCTTTTCTTGTGAGGAAAACCTGGACCGTTCCGGTGCTGGCAGTAGCGAGCAAGCCGAAGGTCTTTTCGCAACTGAAACGGGAACTAACGCCCATAACGGACCGAGCACTGTCGAAGTCACTCCGCGACCTGGTCTCACAGAATTGGATCGAGCGATCCGTAAACGTCGAGTTGCATCCGCCGCGTCCGTACTACCAGGTTGTCAATGAAGGCGCACAAATCAGTCACGCGATAGGCCTGCCGGGATGATGGGCTGGAGATCTCAATCGAAGACAAAATCGACAGGCAGGGTGCCCATGGTGCCCCAATAGCTCACGCGAAGTTCGTAGCTCGTATCAGGCCGTAAGCGTGTTGCATCAATATCGAGAACAAAGGCCTCAGTTGTGTTGCTGTTCGCCGGCAGAGAGCCTTGCATCATCACTTGTGGGCAGATTTCGTCGAGCTTTGCCTGAACAAAGTCGCGACGGCTATCAACCAGAACCCACTTAAAGACCTTGCAGGGAGTTGGGGCCGTTAGCGCCAATTCATTATCTGTATTGTTGATAAGCTGAACCTGAACCTGCAAAGGGATGATGTCGCCAGACTGGACGCCTACTTCCCCGGAGACTTTCAGCTCCAAATCTTCTGTAAAGCTCACCAGGCCATACTCGCTTGCAAGGCCGATGGTGAGAATGCCGAAAACCAGAACAAGGCCCATGGGCGAGAACGAGCCAAGACCCCGGCCGGGTTTGAGAAAATCAGGTATACGCATGATGGAAGCCTAACAGTCTGGGGCGGGTCATCCAAATATCACTTCTGGCAGCCAGGTCGCAATTGCAGGGTACCGAGCAATGATGATGAGGGCCAGAATCTGGATGAAAACAAAGGGAATAACGCCGCGATAAATTTGGGCAGTGCGGACTTCGTCTGGCGCGACACCGCGAAGATAGAATAGCGCAAATCCAAAGGGGGGTGTCAGGAACGACGTCTGCAGGTTGATTGCCATCATCACCCCAAGCCAGATCGGATCAAATCCCATCACCAGTAATATGGGGGCAACAATGGGGACAACTACAAAGGTGATCTCAATGAAATCCAGGAAGAAGCCCAGGATGAACATCACAGCCATCACGATCACAACGGGCGCTAGTGGTCCGAAAGCCCATGTCGCCCAGCTGTCTGGATCATGGAGCAGGAATTCCTGAACTGTTTCGTCACCGCCCAGGCCCCTGAACACAAGGCTGAAGAGGGCGGCGCCAATCAGGATCACGAAAACCATTGAACTGGTGCGTGTCGTTGATTGGACCACGTCTGAGAGGATGCCGCTGCCAAAGAGCCTGAGGCAACTAACAACAACGCCCCATGCAATACCTAAGGACAGGAGGCCTGCGATGCCAATCGCCACGCGTTCTCCAGCACCGATTTCGGTTCGGGTTACACGTAGGTCGACAATGCTGGTCAGGATGAGGACGCCGATGAGGCTTGCTGCCGCAAGGATGATTGCCCGTTTGGCACCTGCCTGACGATAGCCTGCAAGAAGCAGCGACCCGATTGCGCCGACGCCTGCGGCCTCAGTGGGTGTCGCGATGCCACCTAGGATTGAACCAAGAACGGAAAGGATCAAGAGGACCGGCGGCACCAGTGCTCGGATTGTCTTTTTGTAGAGCTCGCGGCGGTTGAGCGTTTCATCTGCTGGCATGGCAGGGCTCGATGCAGGGTGCACCGCGGCGCGGAAGATCTGATAGGCGATATAGAGGCCGACCAGCATGAAACCTGGAATAAGCGCGCCTGCGAAGAGGTCGCCCACAGACATGGTCTCGAGCACGAACAGGCCCTGCGATGTCTGGGCCTGTTGATAGGCGTTTGACAGCACATCGCCCAGTAGCACCAGCACAATGGAGGGTGGAATGATCTGGCCAAGTGTACCGGCCGCCGCGATGCTTCCCGTCGCAAGGGGAATATCGTAGCCGCGGCGTAGCATGGTCGGCAGCGACAAGAGCCCCATGGTCACGACGGTGGCGCCGACAATCCCCGTTGAGGCTGCGAGTAGCGCGCCCACAATTGAGACTGAGTAGCCGAGACCCCCTCTGATCGAGCCGAAGAGTTGGCCCATGCTTTCCAGGAGTTCTTCAGCGACCTTGGACCGCTCCAGCATGGTTCCCATGAAGACAAAAAGCGGCACGGCGATCAGGGTCTCATTTGTCATCGTGCCGAAGATGCGGGAGGGCAAAGCGCCTAAAAACCCGAAATCGAAAATGCCAAGTGCAATGCCGATGAGTGCGAAGAGCAGGGCGACACCGGCGAGCGTAAAGGCGACAGGGAAACCTGACAGAAGAACGATGCAGGCAACCGCAAACATCAGGACGTCGAGAACATCAGCTGTCATGATCAGAGGCTCTCCGACGGGCTGCTGTCATCGTCTCTTGCCGTCGCTCGACCCGTGAGCGTCAGGAGGGAGCGAAGGACTGTCGACAGACCCTGCAGGATGATGAATAGAGCAAAGACAGGAATAACCGTCTTGAGCAAGAAAACCGCTGGAATGCCGCTGGTCTCTCTTGAGCCTTCGAGGACTCTCCAGGAGCTGGCGACATAGGGCCAGGAGACGTAGATCACGAGGATCGCGACCGGCCACAGGAACATAATCGTCCCGATCAGATCGATGGTCGCTTTGTATTTCGGTGATGCTTCCCGGTAGAAAATGTCGACCCGCACATGGCCATCGCAATAGAGCGTGTAGCCCGCTGCGAGCATAAACAGGATACCGTGAAGGTAGATGATGCTTTCCTGCATCCAGACGCTGGAGAGGCCAAAGACATAGCGCATCATCACCACGGTGAACTGGATCAGGACCATGAGCAGAGCTGCCCAGGCGATGATCCGTCCCGTGCGATTGGAGAACGCATCAATCCAATCGGCAACTTTAGTGAGCGTAGTCAAAATCAGCCACGTGCTTCGGTGAATGCTTGCTCAGCGATGCGGGTCCATTCGCGAGAGGCATCAAGCGAGGCTTTGAAGCTCTCATAGACCCGTTTGGTAATGTCGTCGGTGCCGACAGCTTCTTCCAGAACGATGTCGGACTGTTCTTTAATCCCTGCCATGATTTCCGGTGTGAACTGACGAAGCTTTACGCCGTGCTCACTCACCAGTGTTTGCAGGGAGGTCGCGTTAAAATGGTTGAATTCGGCCAGCGTATAATTGTTTTCAGCCTGACATGCTGTCTGGATTGCTTGCTGCTGAAACGGTGTCAGCGAGTTCCAGACTTCCAGGTTGAAGCCTGTTGCGAGCGCTGAGCCCGGCTCATGGAAGCCAGGCCAATAGTAATATTCAGCAACCTGGTGGAAGCCAAAGGCGACATCGTTCCAGGGACCAACCCATTCTGTGGCGTCAATGGTGCCTGCCTGGAGCGCCTGATAGATTTCATTGCCGGGGAGCGTAACCGCTGCGGCTCCGAGACGACGCATGACTTCGCCGCCAAGACCCGGCATGCGGATTTTGAGACCTTTGAAGTCTTCAAGTGTGTTGATCTCTTTGCGAAACCATCCGCCCATCTGGACGCCCGTATTGGCGCTCATGAAGGGTTTGATGTTGAAACCCGACGCCAGTTCGTCCCAAAGCGCCTGTCCGCCGCCCCAGTAGATCCAGGCGTTGATTTCGTTGGCGGTCATACCGAAGGGGACGGCGGTGAAGAAGTTGTAGGCGACGGACTTGCCCTGCCAGTAATATTCAGCCCCGTTGTACATGTCGGCTGCGCCGCTTGAGACTGTGTCAAAAGCTTCCAGGGCAGGAACCAATTCGCCAGCAGCAAAGACTTTAACCTCGAGCTCGCCATTGGTGAGCTCGTTGATACGCTTTGCCGTGCGTTCTGCAGAGACACCAAGACCCGGGAAATTCTTCGGCCAGGTAGTGACCATCTTCAGGGTCCGCGGACTGTTTGCGATTGCTGGTGCTGCAATGGTCGTGGCCGCAGTCGCGGCGATGCCTGCGCCTGCCAAAAATGAACGCCGCTTCATGGTTTGTAACTCCCGGTACCCACAGATTTCCCCTGGCCGTCGACAGAAAAGCGTCCGGCTGATTAGTGGGGCTCAGTATAGGGAGCGGTGCCTCGCACGCAATGGCCTAGGAGGGGGATTTTGCAGTGTTTCGAGGGGGTTAGCGCGCTCGATTGAGAGACCTGTTTCAGTCGCCTGTTTCAGTTGTCTGGGAGGACTTCCCAGCCTTCCGGACGTAAACCCTCCAGCGGCTTGAAGCGGGCCTTGTAGGCCATTTTCTGGGACCCAGCGACCCAATATCCGAGATAAACGTAGGGAAGCCCCAACTGACGGGCACGGGTGATGTGGTCCAGAATCATATAAGTGCCCAGGCTTCTATTCGGCTGGGCGGCGTCAAAATAGGAATAGACCATGGAGAGGCCGTCTTCGAGCCGATCTGTTAAAGCGACGGCGGTTAGATCACCTTGGGTTTCGCTGCACAGTTCCTGGCGCTGTCGATATTCAAAAATACCGGTGTTCACCGTCGTGTCTTCAACCATGGAGGCATAATCAAGGGCGGTCATGTCAGACATGCCGCCTTCTGCATGGCGTCCGTCGAGATAGGCGCGAAGCAGGCTGAATTGCTCTTCACTTGCGATCGGCGCTTCTGTGGTTCGAACCAGATCATTATTGATCTTGCGGATGCGCTTGAAGGACTTGGTTTCGACAAACTGATCCACGAGCACCCTGACGGAAACACAGGCTGAGCAGTCGTCACAGGCTGGACGGTAGGCGATATTCTGACTGCGCCGAAAACCACCATGAGTGAGGGCGTTGTTCAGCAGGTCGGCATTTTCGCCCATCAGGTGGGTAAACACCTTCTTCTCGTAAAAGCCGTCGAGATAGGGGCACTTGGACGGTGCCGTAATATAGAACTGCGGAAATTTTGATCCGAACTGTGTCGTCACTTGATCAATGTCCGTTTTTCCATCGCGCCCGATGTGGGGTTGATTGCGTCAGAGTCCATAATACCACGGTGCGAACAGAGAGAAAGTTATCCATAGGATGATAATCAGCGGACCGCCGACGTTCAAAAAATCCCGGAATTGATAGTGTCCCGGGCCCATGACCAAAAGGTTGGTTTGATATCCCATGGGCGTCGCAAAGGAGCAGTTTGCCGCGAAGATGACGGCATAGATAAAGATCATCGGATCTACCCCGAGTTCCTGTGCCGTACCAGCGGCTATCGGGACGAAGAGAACCGCCGTCGCATTGTTGCTGAGCATGTTGGTCATGATGGCGATCAGCAGGAAAAAGGCTGACAAAACAACTGCCGTTCCTGCACCCTGAAATGCGTTCACAACAGCATGTGCAAGGAAGCCGGCGCCCCCGGTGAATTGCAGGGATGCGCCCATGGCGAGCGCGGCACCAACAAGCAGGAAGATGCGTCGATCAACGGCGCGAGATGCCTGCCGGATGTTGAGCACATCAAAAGCGATCATGCCTGCTGCACCTGCAAGTGCCGCAACCTCGATAGGAACCACGCCGGTAACGGCTGCCAGGATGCTCGTGCCAAAAATAATGCGGGCTCGCCAGGCTCGCCGGATGTCCGGAATTTCAGTCGCAGACCATTCGAGTGGGATGACGTCTCTGTTCAGACGCAGGCCCTGAACATCATCGGCTTCCCCAAGGATCAGCAGGACATCACCATCCTCAAGACGGATGTCGCTCATGCGGGCGCGGATCATACGACTGCGGCGCTGAATGCCGAGCACGATGCATCCTGTTTCGTGGCGAAAGCCGATCTGCTCAATATTGCGGCCAATCATGCGGGACCCAGGCGCGACGACGGCTTCGACCAGTGTGATCTTGCCGGACCCTGCGGGTGTTTCTTCGCTGTCTTCAGCGTGGAGGGTTTCTTCCAGCATGCCGCGAAAAATATTGGAGCTTGATTTGAGGGCGTCGGTGAGGCTTTGCCTTGTGGCTGCCAAGATGAGCGTATCGCCCGGCTGTAGTGTTATCTCATCAAAAGGCGGAAGGATCGGGTGTTCGCCGCGCATAACCATGCGAACCGTCATTCCCTTCAGTGATGGAAACATACCGGCGACTGCCGTCTCGCCTATGAGTGGGTGATTGTAGGTGAGGTGGATCTGCGCGATGTATTGCTTGCCGGACCCGTGACCAAGTTCATCCGTCAGTCCTTCGCGTTTGGGCAATATGCGGGGGGCAACAAACAACACATAGACCATGCCGACGCTCGCCATAACGAGGCCCGGGATCGTGAAGTCAAAAAAGCCTATCTGACCAAGCCCGAGGCTTGCGGTAATACCCGCTGTGAGCAGGTTGGTAGACGAGCCGATAAGCGTGGTCATGCCGCCGAGGATACAGACGAAGCTCAACAGCATCATGACCTGGCTGGCCTGTTTGCGCATTTGAGCTGCCAGGGTCACTAGGACTGGAATAAACATCACCGCCACAGGTGTGTTGTTCAGGAAGGCGCTGATGGCTGCCACAAAGAAAAGGGTGCCAATGAGCGTTGTTTTTGGTTTGCTGCCGCCAATGGAGGCAATCCACTGAGTGGGTGCTTCCATTGCGCCGGAGTGAAAAAGCCCTTGGCCGACCACAAGGAGCGATAACACTGCAACAAGTGCCGGATTGGCGAAGCCCGCCAATAGTTGGGCGCTGGACAGAAGGTTCGTTCCGTCTGCGGCTATGACCGGGAACAATGTGAAAAAAACCAGGAAGAACCCGATTACGAGCAAGGACGTCAACTCAAGTGTGAGTCGCTCGGTGCTGTAGAGCACGATCGCAGCAATGATGGCGCCAAAGGTGACCCACATCTGCCACGTCTCGGGGGCAAGTGCTTGCATTGATTAATGTTTGACCGTTGTTGCCGCGTTTCGTGAACCGGCATCATATCGCAATTTCGCGAACCGTCGCAGAGAATGATTGTGATCGCGGGATTTTATCTCCCATTTTGTCACGTTTTCGAACCATAAAAGTCTGCAGCTTTTGTTGAAAACGTTTCATTGTACAGCGTTTGTCCGGATAAACACTGATCCTGAGAGAAAGTCATGCAGGCAGCGTTTTCTTCTATTGAAAAGCGCAACGGCTAGTGACAGGCCAAACAGCGGGGTTGCTGTAATGTAGAATAATAAGGTCTGTACGAATGCCTGCACGTAGCCAGGGCGGAGACCGTCCCATGTCCGCATTTCGATGCCTTGCCATTGCATGCCGGGTGTTGCCGAGCGAGAGCCCCCCAGCGTCATTGTAAAGTAGGCAAAAAACAGGACGGGCGTGATCAGGCCAAATCCAGGCCACAAAACTCCGAGACTAAGAATGCCAAGGATGCCGAAAAGAATGGACGCTGCAAAAAATAGAACGGCAATGGCAGCAAGGTCGGCTAAGAAAGCAAGAATGCGGGAGCGCAATAGGCCTTTGAATGCCTCTGGATTGTTGGCAGGATTTGGAGCGCCTGCTGCGTTGAAGCTGTCCCTGATATAGTCGCTCGACAGAAAGGTGCCCCGAGAATTGCCTTGGGCGTCGTCCATTCAATTTCTCCTGATGCCAAGAAGGCTGTCAGAGATATTTGGGGAGTTGGGACGGTTTGCGCAAGAGGTGGCTTAGCGCCCGAAACCTGGTGGGATAACAGGGGCCTCGTTCAGCAGGAGAATGCCGACACGCCGGTTTGCTGGCAGATAAACATCTTCTGGGAAAAGCGGATCAGAATCTGCCTTGCCCGCAACTTCTGAGATCTGGTCTGATTTAATACCGTTCATCTGCAGAATACGGCGGGTTGCATTCGCCCGGTCTGCGGTCAGTTCCCAGTTGGAGTAGCCTGGAATGCCGTCCAGCTGTGTCGCATCTGTGTGTCCAGTAATGACCAGTCGGTTGGGCAATTGCTGTATGACTTTCGCAACCTGCTCAAGAACCAGACGCGTGCGCTCATAGGGTTCTGCATGTCCTGGTGGGAACATGGAGCGGCCATCCTGATCTGTCAGTTGAATGTGAAGCCCTTCAGGGGTCTCTTCTATAATGATGTTCCGGGACAGTTCCGCAAGTTCGGGAAGATCCTGCATAGACTGACGAAGACTCGCAGCGGCACTCGCGAACTGACTTTGGTCATTCGCGGCGTTCTGATCTTTTTCGAGCGCAGATGATTCAAAGTCAGCGGTTCCCGGCGCTTCGCCATTCGATGAGTCTTTGCCGTCGGCGCGGGCTGCGGTCCGCTGGTTTTCGGTTTCCGGACTCTTTGGCGCCGCCGGTGTTGAAATTGACATCATCACCTTTGGTGCAGATCCGGCCATGCGTGATCCGTCCACGTCAAATGCTGTACCGCCCATAACACCGCCAGCGCCCGAGGTGGAGCGGCTGACACTTGCGGGGGCGAAGTAGTCGGCCAGCCCCTGTTTCTGTTCTGGGGTTGTCATAGAAATCAGCCACATCAACAAGAAGAATGCCATCATCGCGGTAACGAAGTCGGCATAGGCAATCTTCCACGCACCACCATGGTGGCCGTGAGCTGCTTTCTTCACCTTCTTGATGATGATGGGTTGTTCGTTCATTGACATGCTGAGCTACAACCTAGCTTGTTGGTATAGTGAGGTTACCGGTCGACTCTTCAACTTCCGCGAAGGTCGGGCGATAAGGCGTCATCACCGCTTTGCGAGCGAACTCAACAGAAACGGCCGGTGCGTAGCCGTTCATATGCGCGAGCAAGCCAGCCTTCATGGACAGGAAATATTTGCTTTCCGCTTCGTAGGCTGCTTTCAGAAAACTCGCCATTGGAGAGAAGAAGCCATAGGCAACAAACACGCCGAAGAAGGTCCCGACAAGCGCGCCGCCGATGAGGTGCCCTAGAATCTCTGGTGGCTGGTCGATAGACCCCATGGTTTTAATCACACCCAACACCGCAGCAACAATGCCGAGCGCCGGGGTGCCATCACCAAGTGCCTGCATAGAACCGACGGCAAGCTCCTGTTCCTGATGATGAGTTTCGAGCTCCTCGTCCATCAGGGCTTCCAGCTCATGCGCGTTTTCCGTGCCCAGCGTGATCATGCGCAGGTAGTCGCACATGAATTCCACTGCGTGGTGGTCAGAGGCGAAGATTGGAAACTGGTTGAAGATGTCGGACCCATGAGGGTCTTCAATGTGAGCTTCAAGGGCTAGGGAGCCCTTCGCTTTTGCCAGCTTGAAAAGCGTGAATTGCAAACCAAGCAACTCCAGGAATGCTTCCTTGGAGTATTTCGAGCCCTTGAACATGGTGCCGAAGATGCTGCCCATGTTTTTCAGAACAGGGCTAGGGTTGCCAATGATGAACGCGCCTATGGCGGCGCCCAGAATGATGACAAATTCAAATGGCTGCCAGAGCACGCCAAGCTTGCCGCCCATTGCGGCGTAGCCGCCAAACACGCAGAGACAAACAATTATAACACCAACAATCAGCTGCATCGCGAGACCGCCCTTACCTGTGATCCAGTCGCGCTACTACAAGCCCATTACGTAGCAGCCATCCTGGCCAACACTTTTCGAGGCTCATTCTGCTCAGGCATTGTTAATATGGTGTTGAAAGATCCTGTCATAGGCGCGCGTTTGTTCAACTATTGGGGTAAACTGCCAATGGTCGCGCAAATCAGGTTTCGGGAATGCGGGTTGCACCGATTTTCCGGCTTGCCTAAAAGGGCTCGGGTGAGTTTCTTCACCAATCGGAAATGTCTGTTAAGAAATCGATACTGCATTGGAAAACCAGATGAACACCTTTGATAGTCGCTCCTTTCGTAACGCACTTGGCGAATTTGCGACCGGCGTTGCCATTGTGACTACTCAGGTTGGTGACGATGCCCCTATTGGAATTACGGTCAATTCCTTCTCCTCTGTGTCGCTCGACCCGCCGCTGGTTTTGTGGTGTCTCGACAAAGCGTCGGACCGCCTTGAGGTGTTTGAAAAATGCGACGGGTTCACGATCAATATCCTGGCGGCAGCCCAGCAGGAGCTCTCCAACCGCCTGTCGCGCTCAGGGCAGCCGCATCTGGATGGGATCGCGGTTGATGAGGGCGTAAATGGGTGTCCGTACCTGTCCGAGGCATTGGCGACTTTTCAATGCGACGTCCACGCGCGTCATGACGCGGGCGATCACATCATCATGGTTGGTCGGGTGAAGTCTTTCCAACAACCCAGTGCAGAGACACCCCTGATCTACCATCGTGGCGGATATTGCGCACTGGCGACCTAATCAGGTGTTCTCTCAGGTGGCGGTGTCGGCGTCATCTTTTTCAGATTGTCGCGCATGAGGCGCATATTGCTGAGAAACTGCCGATATTCCTCGGCCTCAATTCCCTCGATGACCCCTTTATGCATATCTTTGACAATGTCTTCGCCACCCGATCTTAGCTCGTGGAGTACGGGGGTCAGGAAAATGCACTTTGCCCGGCCGTCCTGCGGGTGGGGCTTGCGTTGAACCAAGCCTATTTCCTCAAGCTCGGAGATGTAGATCCCGGCGGACACTTTGTGGATGCCGAGCGCATCGGCGAGTTCGGTCTGTGTCAGACCATCCGTCTTCAACAGGGTGACGATTACACGTGTCTGGTTTCGGCTAAGGCCGCTGCGGCTGTCATAATTGTGTTGCAGCAGGGCACCCACTTCTGAGAACAGTTCAATGAAGTAGAAGGGGTCCAGCTCGTCTCGATCTGTGTCTTGATTAACCATCTAGCTCTTTGGGCTCTTTGTTTTTTCCGCGCTTTTGTCACCAAACCGTGCGCTAGATATGTTTGGTAGGGAGATTCTGGTCTTTTGTCGAAGTGATTGCACTGACTAAATTGATTTGGCTGCCTGCAGAAATCCGGGTTGACCACATCGCCTTTCCGGTGTTCTAGTAAAGTCACATTACTAATTGTTCGGCTCGAGTGCAATCGGGCTGTTTGGGGGAGTGATACTGGTGGCCGATGAGGAAAGTGTAGTGAGTGAGGAAACAGTTGCAGGCGAGGATGGCGCAGCTGAAGGCACGGGAGAAACTGCAACAGGGGAAACAGGGGTAGAAGGTGCAGAAGCACTTACCGGACTCGATGCGGCTGCTGCTGCGGGTGCTGATGGCGGCATTTGGGAGCTTATCCCGCTTGTCGATAGAGGCGGCCCAATCGTCGTTATTCTGCTTTGCCTGTCGGTTCTTTCGCTCGCGATTATTCTGCTTAAGGTATTCCAGTTCTGGCGCGCAGGCCTAACCCGGCGTGCGTTTATTGATGTGGCTATCGACAAAATCAAATCAGGTGATCGGGATGGTGCCGCAGCGGTGCTCCGTAAAACGCGGTCGCCGGTTGCGCGGACCTTGTTGGCGGGCATTGAAGGCGCGCAGAATGGCGGCAATGCGGAGGAAGAAATCGCCCGTGTTGGCGGCAATGAGCTGGGCGGATTGCAAAGCTACTTCCGTTGGCTTGAAGTGATCGGGAATATTTCGCCTCTGCTCGGCCTCCTGGGTACCGTAATTGGGATGATCAACGCGTTCCAGCAGTTGCAGCTTGCTGGCAATAAGGTTGATCCGGCGATCCTGTCCGGTGGGATCTGGGTGGCGTTGCTGACGACTGCTGTTGGTCTTGCGGTCGCCATTCCAGCAATTGCGTCTCTTAATCTCTTGGAGAGCAGGGTTGATGTCGCGCGCTTAACATTGCGGGATGCGTCCTCAAGGTTGCTTGCAGCCCTTAAATCTGCCTAAGGCGGTTTGCCATGTTTGATGAAGCAATCCACAAAAAGAGGATCGTGAGCTTAACGCCACTTATCGATGTGGTGTTTCTGCTCTTGATCTTTTTCATGCTGGCGAGTTCATTTTTGCAGACCCAGTCGATTGCCGTTCTTACACCGGCACCAGATCCGGAGGAGGTCGAGACTGACCGTCACGTGGTTGAGGTCTGGGTTCTGACTGACGGGAGTCTGCGGCTCGACGGTGAACCGATCACGCCTGAGGCATTGAGTGAAGGTATTCGTACCAATCTCGGCGGTGACCCTGAGGCCGTTGTCTCAATTTTGGCTGAAAATGGCTCGGCGGTGCAGCCGCTGATTTCGTCGATTGAAGCTGCCCGCAATGGTGGTGCTCAGTCCATTGGAACATCACGAGTGGAGAGTTTGAGATAATGATCGATTTCGAAGAACCTCCTCAGCGTCGGCCTTATGAATCGGTTGTGCCTCTGATCAATGTGGTCTTCCTCCTGCTGATCTTTTTCCTCCTGGCCGGTACGTTGCAGCCAACCGACGATGTCGATGTTGATCTCCCGGTGGGACAGGTGGATGACAAGCGCGCGTCTGAGGACCTGGTGCTCTATGTCGAGGCTGATGGGTTTGTCTATCTGGGCGATCGTGTCATGGGCGCTGATCTTGCAGCCTATGCATTGCGTGATTTCCTGGATGAACAGGGAATTTATGACGTCTCCATTAAGGCAGATGAAAACGCACCTGCCCATGAGTTGATTAAGCTTATGGAGGGCCTCCGGAACGTTGGCGTGCGCGAAGTGAACCTTGTGACGGAGCAATCCGAATGAGTATGGCTGAGTCAGGTCAATTAAGTGGCTTTGAAGCCCCCCGTCTTCGAACCGTGTTGCTTTGGTCTGTTGGCCTTCACCTGCTGGTGCTGGTCTACTTTTTGTTGGGTGGCGGGATTTTTGGGTCAGAGGGACCTGGAGACGGCGACGCTCTAACCTTCCAGCTGGCTGCAGGGCTCGACAATAATGACGATGCGGCTGCCCAGATTGATGGCTCTAACGAACAAACACCGACATTCGCGGATGCGGACATCGATCCCGTTCCTGAACCCACGCCTGAACCGGAGCCCAAACCCGAACCAAAACCTGAAGTAAAACCGGAACCCAAACCGCAGGTTACGGATCAAATGCCGACACGCCGGAACGAAGACGTGCAACCTCAGCAGGCAGCAACCACGCAACAGCGCGGCGACGAAGAGGTTGCGACGCCCGGCGGCTCTACGGGGATCGTTGGCTATGACCATTACGGCGGCGGCGGCGATCTGGAAGAGACAATTCGAAACCGCCCGGGCAATTCACTCACGGGCAATGCGATTAGTGCGCGCCTGACAGGCCAAACTCTTTTTCTTGAGATGGGACGTCTGGATATTCAGGGCGGCAACCGTCTCACCAATGTGGAGATTCAGCTCAATGCGGACGGCACAAGCCGTGTGAAGCTCATTTATTACCACTACAAGACCTACCACCGGGAACACTCATCGACCCGCTCGAAGCGGGGCAGTGGGCGTTGGTGGATTGAAGGCAATCGCTGGTGTCATCAATCAGAAATCATCTCCTATGGCACCAAGGACTGTTATGACATGAACCTTGATGGGTCTGTCTTGCGCCTCTATTACGCGGAGTGTCTGCGGAACTCGTCCCCGCACTGTAAATCCTATCGATTGGCGGGTGAGGGCTCTATCCGATAGGGCTCAAGGAGCGGGCGTTAGCTCCATGCGGGACTTGGCAGCGATTGAGGCGCGGTCTGTTGCAATGGTGATGCTTCCGCCCTCTGCCCAGTCGGTTGCCAGGTGGTCAAAGTCCGGCGAAAAAGGGTTGCCGGACTGGCCTGTTGAAATCATGTAGCGCGATGCATCAAGGTCCGCGAGATCATACACGGCGCGATAGCCCGCCGCGTGGATGTTGTCGAACGGGTTGCTCGACCCGATGGAATGTTGTCCGCGATTGATGGTGTGATTTCCGCCGGATGAGGGGCGGACAATTGTGAGCGCATCGCCAAGCAGTGGCAAAAATGACCCCGGTATGTGTCGGTTTACGACAGGGTGCGCTTCATCCCATCTCCAGGCATTCATATCGTCGCCAAATCGTTCCTTTGAGTCGGCAAGGGCTTTTGTGAGAGCCTCGTCTACAAGGGCAGAACAGCTTTCCTCCACATTGAGCGTTGTGGTGTTGTCGCACCAGGCCTCCTTGCCTTCAACACCTGTCAGAACCTGTTCCATGAAGACGGGGTGGAAACGCCAGCGAGACGCAAACTCTTCCTTTAGTTCATCTGCATAGACAAGGCGGGTCAGTTCCCGCATCCAGCTGAGGAACAGGATCGGTTCCGGCTTGTCCCCGTCCATTCTGTGGTCCCATTCGGCAAGGCGTGCCCGTACAGCAGCGGTCTCTGGTGCATCTGCGGCCATGGTGAGAAGCAATGGTGTGAACTTGGCGGCGAAGCTTGAGCCATTGTCCATCAGCATCACGTTGAAACTGTCGACCGTATGGGCCGTAGACGCCGCCAGCAGCTCTTCAATCCGTTCTGCGCGGTAGGGAAGATCCCATTGTTTGGTGATGGAATAGGGATAGCTGTCTGAGACGATCTTATTGTTTGCGGTGACAATCTTCCCGCTCGTTGGATTGAAGGTCTGGGGCAGGCCTTCGAACGGAATTCGGCCCGTCCAGCTGTTTTCTGCTTTCCAGCCTGGTGTTGGGATGAGGCCCTGGGTTTCATGAGCTTCGTTTCGAACAGGAATTTGAGCCGGCGCGATGAACCCAATTTCCCCCTCCACATTTGCAAACACCATATTCTGCATGGGCGCCACGTAAGAGCGAAGGGCGTTCCGAAATTCTTCGAAGTTTTGGGCCTTGGTGATGTTGTGGCCTGCCTCAATGGTGAGGTCTGGGCTCGCGAACGCGGTCCAGGAAAGCGAGATGACATGACCTTCTTCGATGAGTTCGTCCGCACCAAAGAAGTCAGACGGGAGGACCGGGCCATTTCTGGTTGAGCGGATTGTGAATAGTTCATCCTCGCCGAAGCGCACTTTGATGATTTCCGTGCGTTCGTCGAACGCTTGATAGCCTTCAGGCGTCAGATACTCGCCTGGATTGTCCGGGTTCAGCTTTTCAACGTAGAGGTCCTGCGTGTCGGGACCTGTATTCGTGTACCCCCAGGCAATATGGTCATTGCGTCCAAGCACGACGCTTGGCACACCAGCGATTGTGCCGCCGACCACATTTCGATCCGGATAGGCGAGGTGGGCGAGGTACCATATTGAGGGGGCGAGCATGCCGAGGTGGGGATCATTGGCAAGCAGTGGTTTGCCGCTTGCTGTGTGGCTGCCATCGACAACCCAATTGTTGGACGCGCCTTTGGGGCCAATGTCAGGGATCGCCGCTGCGGCTTCTCGGATCGGCGTATCTGCATAGAGGCTTGCCAGATCAGGCAGAGCGACTGGCCCATCTCCCGGGTAGGGGGGGAAGAAGGCAGCCAGTTGGTCCGTCGTCAGCACTTCTGCCAGCCGAGCTCGGGACAGTTCCCGGGTGGCATTGCCAGACAGCCCAAGCGCCAGGAGTTTGATCATCACGACAGAATCTGCCGGGACCCACGGGTCAGGCGTGTGGGCCATGAACAAGAACTCTGGCGGCAGGGGGATCTCGCGCTGAGCCAGGTAAGAGTTTACGCCCGCAGCATAGGCCGCAAGCAGAGATTGGGTTTCCGGAGCGAGATCGGAAACCGTCGCCTGGGCCTGTCCATAGAGATCAAGGGTACGAAGGTAGCGGTCGGCGGGCAGGGCGAAACTTCCCAGGAGTTCGGCGAGGCGGCCCTGGCCCACACGGCGAAAAAGTTCCATCTGCCAGAGCCTGTCCTGGGCATGGGTTACGCCGAGGCCAAAGGCGACATCTTCCTCGCTGGTTCCAAAGATATGGGGCACGCTGTTTTCATCGCGGATGATCTCGACCGGTGCTGAGAGACCAGCCAACTGGAAACTGCCGTCGTGGGCGTCCACGGACTGGCGGGCAGCACCATAGCGGTCCATGAGAAGGAGACCGACCACGGCGATCAGAGCCAATAAGGCAAATCCCGTCCATTTCCCGATTTTCAGTGCTGTGCTCATGTTTCTTTTCATCTCTGCTTTTGCGGACTGCTTTGCGTTATGGGGGCCCGGTCCGCTACAAAAGGCTCCCAATATCAGAATAAGGGCAAAAACTGTGGGCGTGGATAAATCAGTCGCATTTATTGGACTTGGCGTGATGGGGTACCCGATGGCGGGTCATTTAAGCCAAATGGGTCACTCGGTGACAGTGTTCAACCGCACAAGTACGACCGCGGAAAAATGGGTCGCCGAGCACGGGGGCAAGATGGCTTCGACACCTGCTGAGGCGGTGAAGGGAGCTGATTTTGTCTTTTGCTGCGTGGGGAATGATGACGACCTGCGGTCGGTCACGCTCGGTGAACGAGGTGCGTTCGCTGGCATGAGTGCCGGAACTGTCTTTGTGGATCACACAACAGCTTCTGCCGGAGTTGTCCGGCAACTTGCAGAAATTGGCGCAAAGACGGGGATTGGTGTTCTTGATGCACCGGTCTCTGGCGGGCAGGCCGGAGCTGAAAATGGGGCACTCACCGTGATGGTGGGTGGTGAGGAAGCCGTCTTTCAAAAGGCACAGCCGCTAATCGACTGTTTTTCAAAGTCGGTCCGTTTGATGGGGCCAGCGGGGGCCGGACAGCTCACCAAGATGGTCAATCAGATCTGCATTGCAGGGCTTGTGCAAAGTCTTTCCGAAGGCATTCAGTTTGCTGAGAAGGCTGGGCTGGATGCGGCGGCGGTGATTGATGTGATTTCCAAAGGGGCGGCGCAATCCTGGCAGATGGAGAACCGCTTTGAGACAATGATCGCCGGTGAGTTTGAGCATGGGTTTGCCGTCGACTGGATGCGCAAGGATCTGGCAATCTGTCTGGAAGAAGCCCGTCGCAATGGATCGCAACTGCCGATCGCCGCATTGGTCGATCAGTTTTATGCCGATGTGCAGGAAATGGGTGGCGGCCGGTGGGATACGTCCAGTCTGATCGCGCGTCTGAAACGCACGTAGAGCTTTGGCGCCCGCGACTACTTCCCTGAGAGAAGTTTTGCTGCGTCCATTGCGAAGTAGCTCAGGACGCCGTCGGCGCCCGCGCGCTTGAATCCGGTCAAGGCCTCGAGGATCACCCGATCCCGGTCGAGCCAGCCGCGTTCAATGCTGCCTGCGAGCATCGAATATTCACCTGACACCTGATAGGCGAAAGTGGGCACGCCAAACTCCTGCTTCACGCGGGTGACGATATCCAGATAGGGCATGCCCGGTTTGACCATGACAAAATCAGCACCTTCAGCAATGTCGAGAGCGACTTCGCGCAGCGCTTCATCGGTGTTTGCCGGGTCCATCTGATAGGTCCGCTTGTCGCCTATCAGAGCGCCGGATGAGCCGATGGCATCGCGGAAGGGACCGTAAAAGGCTGAGGCGTATTTTGCGGCATAGGCCATGATCTGGGTGTTGGTGTGCCCGGCGGCCTCCAAACCCTCACGGATTGCCGCGACGCGTCCGTCCATCATGTCAGATGGGGCGATGATGTCGCAGCCAGCCTCTACCTGGACCAGCGATTGCTTCACAAGGATATCGACGGTCTCATCATTCAGGATCACGTCGCCATCCATGACGCCGTCATGGCCGTGGCTGGTATAGGGGTCCAGCGCCACATCGCAGAGCACCCCTATGTTGGGCACAGCCTGTTTGATGGCCCGAACTGCGCGGCAGACGAGGTTTTCCGGGTCCATTGCCAGGTCACCACCTGGGGTCCGGCCTTCTGAATCTGTATAGGGAAATAGGGCGATAACCGGGATGCCAATCTCTGCCGCAGCTTCCGCTGACTTCACCACTTCGTCAATGGAGAGGCGATCGACACCGGGCATTGTCGAAACAGCTTCTCTGCCAGACCCCTCAAAAACAAAAAGCGGCCAGATCAGATCGTCTATGCTGAGCTTGTTTTCCGACACAAGGCGTCTGGACCAATCGCTATGACGGTTGCGGCGCATGCGGGTGCTGGGAAATGTCGGATTTGTGGGCACAGGCTCAAGCTCTCAATTCTTATTATGATGGTTCTGTCATATCGGCTGGCGGGCAAGCTGGCAACATTCCGTAGGGTCCGCTTTGTGAGAAAAGGCTTGTTTGACAGGGGATTACCGGGCTTTTATCACCCACAGAACGAGATGCGTACTCTCCATACGTGTCCAAGCGGGAGGTGCTGGTATGCAGTTTGATTTGTCCGAGGAACAGCTGGCGTTTCAGGACGTCGCGCGCGGGTTCGCCCAGGACGAGTTGGCGCCTTATGCCGCTGAGTGGGACCGGGACGCTATCTTCCCGGTTGATACGATGCGCAAAGCCGCAGCACTTGGCTTTGCGGGGATATATGTCCGCGAAGATGTCGGGGGGTCGGCGCTCACCCGTCTTGATGCAGCACTGATCTTTGAGGCGCTCTCAGCCGGGTGCACGTCGACGGCAGCTTATATGTCGATCCATAATATGGCGTCCTGGATGATCGATCGCTTCGGGTCGGATGAGCAGCGGTCAAAATGGCTGCCAGACCTCACGACCATGAACAAGATTGCCAGCTATTGCCTGACGGAACCCGGTTCCGGATCGGATGCCGCCTCGCTTCGGACCAAAGCGGTGCGAGATGATGATCATTATGTTCTCAATGGCTCGAAAGCCTTTATCTCGGGAAGCGGCACCTCAGATGTTTATGTCTGCATGGTGCGTACCGGCGAGGATGGGCCGAAAGGGGTTTCCTGTCTGGTCGTTGAAAAAGGCACACCGGGCCTTTCATTTGGCGCGACTGAAAGGAAGATGGGTTGGAACAGTCAGCCAACCGCAGCCGTGATTTTTGAAGATGCTCGTGTTCCTGTTGAAAACCTGATTGGGGAAGAAGGTCAGGGCTTTAAAATTGCGATGATGGGGCTGGACGGTGGCCGCCTAAACATAGGTGCCTGTTCGCTGGGGACCGCTCAGACGGCGCTCGAGACCGCAAAAGCCTATATGCAGGAGCGCAAGCAGTTCGGTCGTCGGCTCGCTGACTTCCAGGCGCTTCAGTTCAAGCTCGCCGACATGGCGACGGAGCTCGAAGCTGCGCGTTTGCTGCTCTATCAAGCAGCGGTGAAGGTGGACGCCAAAGCACCTGACGCGACGATGCAGGCCGCCATGGCAAAACGGTTTGCGACTGATACGGGGTTCCGTGTGGTCAATGAAGCGCTGCAGATCCATGGTGGCTATGGCTATCTCAAAGACTATCCGCTGGAGCGGCATTTGAGGGATGTACGCGTGCATCAGATACTGGAAGGGACCAATGAAATCATGCGCGTCATCATTGCCCGTGAGATGTTGAAAGACTGAAGGCCCAAATGAGTGACGAGCCAGAAATTTTGTTTGAACAACGCGGACCGATTGGTCTCGTGACCCTCAATCGTCCGAAGGTACTGAATGCGCTCACCTATAATATGGTGAAGCAGCTTCATCCCCAGCTTGTGGAATGGGCCGAAGATGATGCGATTTCCGCCGTTGTCATTCAGGCGGCGGGTGAAAAGGCGTTCTGCGCTGGCGGTGACATTCGGGTGCTTCATGATCAGGGGAAAGCCGGGTCGCCTGAAGTGATCAATTTCTACCGTGATGAGTACCGCCTCAATCGCACCATCAAGCGCTATCCAAAGCCTTATGTGGCACTCATGAGTGGGATCAATATGGGCGGCGGTGTCGGGGTGTCGGTGAACGGCAGCCACCGCGTTGCATCTGAACGCCTGACGTTCGCGATGCCCGAAACCGGGATCGGATTGTTTCCAGATGTTGGGGGCACCTATTTCCTGCCGCGCTGTCCGGGTGAAGTTGGCATGTATCTCGGGCTGACGGGCGCGCGCCTGAAAGTTGCCGATGCCGTCTATGCCGGGATCGCAGACGCTTTCGTACCAGCAGACAGGCATGAGGCTCTTCTTGCTCGGTTTGTTGAGGGCGAAGCCGTAGATGCTGCGATAGCAGCAGAAACTCAAGCAATTGAGGATGCACCCCTGGCGGAATTGCAGGGCCAGATCGATGCAGCTTTTAGCGCAGAGAGTGTAGACGCCATTCTTCAGCGATTAGACGCAGATGGTGGTGAGTGGGCGACAAAAACGGCTGAAACCATTCGATCCAAGTCGCCTCTGTCAACGCGCGTTGCATATGGACAAATTCGTGCGGGAGCAGAGCTTGATTTCGAAGACTGTATGTCACTTGAATTTCGACTGACAAACAGGTTTATGGCTGCGCCGGACTTCTATGAAGGCGTGCGGGCCGTGGTGATTGATAAGGATCAGGCGCCGAAATGGCAGCCTGCATCTCTGGACGCTGTAACAGACGAGCAGGTGGCGGGGTACTTCGCATCACTTGGTGAGAATGAACTGACGTTCGATTGAACTTATTTCCGGGAGGCAAGAGATGGCGAAGATTGGATTTATCGGGCTGGGCAATATGGGCGGACCGATGGCGCAGAACCTTATCAAGGCTGGGCATGATCTGATGGTTTTCGACCTGTCGGCTGACGCCGTCAAAAAGGCAACGGATGCGGGCGCGTCTGCGGCCAACTCTGCTTCCGATGTGGCACGTGGCGTTGATGCGGTCGTCACCATGCTACCCGCCGGTGCGCACGTCTCGTCAGTCTATCTGGGCGAAGATGGTCTTCTTGCGGCGGCAGACAAAGGAACCTTGTTCATCGACTCCTCGACCATCGATGTCACAACAGCGCGCACCGTCATTTCAGAAGCGCAAACCGCAGGTATGCAGATGATTGATGCGCCGGTGTCGGGTGGGGTTGGCGGAGCGGAAGCAGGGACATTGACCTTCATGGCCGGGGGTGAAGAAGCAGCCTTTGCGGCAGCAAAACCCTATCTCGACATAATGGGGCAAAACATTTTTCACGCAGGTGCAGCCGGCAACGGTCAGGTCGCTAAGGTCTGCAACAATATGCTCCTGGGAATTTCCATGATCGGTGTTTCAGAAGCTTTTGTGCTTGCTGAAAAACTGGGTCTGGATGGTCAGACCCTGTTTGATATTTCGTCCACGGCGTCGGGTCAGTGTTGGTCCATGACGTCCTATTGCCCGGTTCCGGGCCCTGTGCCGAGTTCACCGGCGAACCGAGATTACCAGGCAGGCTTTACCGCAGGCATGATGTTAAAAGATTTGCGTCTTGCGCAGGAAGCCGCCCAAAGTGCCAAAGCCGCAACGCCACTTGGGGCTCAAGCCGCCGCTCTCTACAGTCTGATGGAGTCAGGCGGGCACGAGCAAGTCGATTTTTCCGGCATTATCAAACTGTTGAAGGGCGACCTTTAGGTCCATTGCACCTGTTTTGGTTTGGATCGCCTTAACCAGGACTTAGGGTGTGGTCGTTAGCTTGCTACTCGCATAACGCGAGGAGAAGAAAATGACCCCAACCGAAATCAGACTTGTTCAAGGCTCTTTTGAAGCCGTTAGGCCCATCGCGGATAAGGCCGCGGAACTCTTCTATGGCCGTCTGTTTGAGATCGCGCCTGAGGTAAAGCCGCTTTTTTCAGGAGATATGGATGAGCAGGGGCGGAAGCTGATGAAGACGCTTGCCGTTGCTGTTGCGGGGCTCAACGACCTTAATTCTCTGGTGCCTGTTGTGCAGAAGCTAGGGCAGGGACACGTGGCTTATGGCGTTAAGCCTGAGCATTATGACAGTGTGGGGGCGGCACTTTTATGGACCTTGGAACAGGGTCTCGGTGAGGCTTATACGCCGGAAGTTGATGCTGCTTGGAAACATACTTACCAAATCCTTTCCGACACAATGATAGGCGCAGCCTACGGTCAAGCCGCTGAATGATCGATCTGTAGGGAAAACATCCCCAAATTTAGGCCAAATTTGAGGTTCTGATTAAGCCACCATTAGGACGCCGCTTGTAGTGTGGCATTTATGGGTTTGCGGCGATCTGAGTTTGAGTTTGCCGCGAGAGCGGATTTGTAGAGGTTTGTTCCATGAGTGCGATGATCGAAGAAGCAGAAACAAGTGAGCCAAGGAGTGCTTCCCCGGAGGCGCGTGAGGCCTATCTGACGGCGCTGACATTTGTTGAGCGACTTCACCGTCGTTTGCTGGATGTGATCAAGGATGAACTTGATCGTAGTGGTAATGTTGAAATCAACAGTGTGCAGGCACTGCTTCTGTTCAATATTGGTGATCAGGAGATGACGGCTGGTGAGTTGCGCTCACGCGGTCACTATCTCGGATCAAATGTTTCCTACAATCTGAAGAAGCTTGTGGAAGCCGGCTACATCAACCATCAGCGTTCGGAGATGGACCGACGGTCCGTGCGTGTTCGGCTGACGCAAAAAGGTCGGGAAATCTGCGACACGATTGACACGCTTTACAACCGCCATATCGACACGATTTCTGAAGTGGGTGATGTGAGCCAGGAAGAACTTCAGGTCATCAATAAGACGCTGAACAAGCTGGAACGCTTCTGGACAGATCAGATCCGTTTCCGCCTCTAAGCTGGATCAACGAAGAACTTATTTGTGCCGTTTCCATGAAGGTGGAAGCGGCACAAATGCATTTACGGACTGCTGATAATCCACATATTCGGGTTTTGCTCGTGCCATGCGGCGCTCTAACAGGGCGACGCCGGAAACACGAAGCAACAGGAAGGTCATGATGATCGGACTTGCAATCGTGAAGAAGCCGTAGGGCGCATCGGCAGCGATGAAAAACAAGCCCCACCAAAGACACGCATTTCCGAAATAGTTCGGATGCCTGCTCCACGACCACAGGCCGAGAGACATGATCTTACCCTGATTGGCAGGTATAGCCTTGAAGTCTCTCAATTGTGCGTCGGCCAGGGCTTCGATCACAAAACCAAGTGTGAAGACGACGCAACCGAGTGCTGTGAAATACCCAAAGGATGCCCCCGCACTTTGAGAGATGCCGATTTGGAGGGGCATGGAAACCAGCCACATGAGGCCTCCCTGAAGACCATAGACGGTGATGAGCGAACGTCTGCCGAATGACGGGCCGGCTTTCTTGCGCATTGCTATGTAGCGGGCATCCTCTTTTCTGCCATGTGACAGCCACCGGCCGGCTAGATGAGTGCCCAGGCGAATGGACCATAAAGACGCAAAGGCGGTGAGAAGGAGCCCAGACGGGCCGGGCGCTTCGGTGACGAAAAAGGTTGTGAGTGCGACAATGCCAAATCCCGGACCCCAGAAAATGTCGATGATACTCGCATCGCGAATCCTGATACTCACACACCAAAGAGCGAACAGACTGATGGCAATCACGGCTAAATTTATTATCAGTATTTGCGACATATACTGGATTTACCCTTTTTGTGTGGGGGCTATTAATAAGTGAAACATGGCCTCTAACTTGCGTTCATCATGGCAAACTGTTGCCGAACAACCAAAAACTGTCTCAAAGAGGCAATTTACCCTATTTGTGCTTTGACTCTGGTGTGCCGAAAATGAACGCTAACAGACGTAAATTCGAGACAGGCCGCGGGGGCAGCGCTGTGACACATGTCGCAAAGACATCTTTCGACTACCTGATACTGGCTGCGAGCGCTGTTTTTGTGGCCGCTGCGGTCTTTTTTGCCTCCTCTGCGTCCGCCGAAGATGCGTTCAACCCTTGGGAACAGCAGTGGGTTGATCCCTGGAATCCAAGTTCTGAAGCTCTCATTCCGGACACGCCTACCTCGCTTTCAAGCGTGCCCACGCTCGGCGACGCAGGCTTCTGGCCGGTGCTACGCGCCATGTCCATGTATGAGCAGATCCAGGAGTGGGGTGGCTGGAAGCCGATCCCACGTGGTGAGAAAATCGAATTGGGTGACCGCGACGACCGGGTTCCGCTTATTCGTGAACGTCTTGTGGCGACGGGCGACCTGGCCATTTCTGGCGGGGATCCAGCGGTCTATGACGAACATGTTTTTGAGGGTACGCGTCGTTTCCAAAGCCGCCATGGTCTGACGCCAGATGGTGTTATCGGACCGAAGACAATCGACACGATGAATGTGCCGGTGTCGAAGCGGATTAAGCAGCTGGCAATCAATCTTCAGCGGTTGAACGAAGTGTCAGAGTCGCTGGGGCGTCGCTACGTGTTCGTGAACATTGCAGGTCAAGAGGTTGAAGCGGTCACGGACGGTCGGGTTGATCTTCGTCGGCGCGTGATTGTTGGCAAAGAAGACCGGCAAACGCCAGAGATCACCAGTGAGATCACTTTTCTTGCATTCAATCCTTATTGGCATGTGCCTCGCAGCATCGCAGAAAAGGATCTGATCCCGAAAGCACGCCGGAACCCAGCCTATTTCGAACGGCTCGGCATTCGTGTTTACCGAGGTGGCCGTGAAGTCAGCGCACGGTCCGTCAATTGGTACCGGACCGGCGCGAATGATGTGCGATTGCGTCAGGACCCAAGCCCTAGAAATTCGCTGGGCACAGTGAAGATTCATTTCAATAACCCTTACGCTGTCTATCTCCATGATACACCGTCGAAGAGCCTGTTTGGCCGTACAGCACGGACCTATAGCTCCGGCTGCGTTCGGGTTGAAGATGTGCACGACCTGTCAGCATGGCTGCTCAGCGAAACAGAAGGGTGGGACCGCGCGCGTGTTGACGGGGTGGTCAACGATCGTACTCGTCGCGATGTGCGGCTAGCAGAGTCTGTTCCAGTTTATCTGCTGTACCTCACTGCCTGGGTGGACGATAGCGGTGTCGTGAATTTCCGCGACGATGTCTATGATATCGACCGGCGGGTACGGACATCGTCGCTGACCAGGTAGGCCTATTGATCGCAGGGTCTTTCAATCTGCATTGGATGAACCGGATGTCATTCTGAGCGGAGTTCGAAACATGGCGCGGCCAGCGAAATATCCCTACCTAGAGTTTGATGGCGTTCTGGCATTTGCTCACAGGGGTGGAACAAGCACCCATCCTGAGAACACCTTGCCCGCTTTCCAGCATGCTATCGATCTTGGGTATCGCTATCTGGAGACAGATGTTCATGCGACGCGCGACGGTGTGCTGCTGGCTTTCCATGATGAGGAACTGGACCGGGTCACGGATAGGACCGGTCGGATCGCCGAGATGGATTATGCGGAGGTTGCGAAGGCGCGTATTGATGGACGGGAAGCCATCCCGCTCTTTGCTGAGCTGCTGGCCAGTTGGCCAGAGGCCAGATTCAATATTGATCCGAAGCAGGACAATGCGGCAGGGCCCTTGGCGAAAGTGCTCAAGGAGGCCAATGCCCTCGACCGTGTCTGTGTGACGTCGTTCTCTGACAAGCGCACCGTTGGGATCAGGGAGATTTTGGGGCCACGGCTGTGTACAGGGCTTGGGCCGCTGGGTACGACAAGGATGCGGTTTTCAAGCTTATCGGGCCCGTTCTCGAGCATTTGGGGGAGTTTCTCACAAGGGTGTCTGCAAATTCCCACGCATCAGTTTGGTGTTCGGCTGGTTGATGGTCGGTTGATAGACCATGCCCATGAGCGGGGGCTCCAGGTGCATGTGTGGACGATAGACGATCCTGATGAAATGAGGCGTCTGCTTGACTTGGGCGTCGACGGGGTGATGACAGATCGCCCTGAAGTGCTTAAATCTGTGCTGGAAGAGCGGGGGGACTGGGCGCTAAACGACTGGTTCTAGTATTTGGCGATATTTTCTGCGACAATTCGCGAGTGGCGCTGACAGCAGAAATCTGCTGATTTCCTTGAGTGCAGGAGCGCGTTAACGGACTATAAACCATAAATAACCACTCTTCCTATGGTGGTGCGTTGGTTTATGGGCAACTAGAAGTGGAATGGACGATGGACTATGAAGGCAAACTGTCGGAAGCGTTGACCTCGCTGCGGAATGAGGGCCGATACCGAGTTTTTGCCGATATTGTCCGGCATCGTGGAAGCTTTCCTCGTGCTACCTTTCACGCGCCAGACGGCGAGAAAGAGATCGTTGTCTGGTGCTCAAATGATTATCTGGGGATGGGCCAGAATGAGCTCGTGACAACAGCCATGCATGAAGCTGTTGACCTTGTGGGTGCAGGCTCTGGCGGCACGCGCAACATCTCTGGAACGACCCACTATCATGTAGAGCTTGAGAAAGAAATTGCGGACCTTCACCAGAAGGATTCTGCTCTGCTCTTTACCTCAGGCTATATCGCCAACGATGCAACTCTCAGCACCCTGGCACGGGTCTTTGGAGATTGTCTGACGATTTCTGATGAGCTCAATCATGCATCCATGATTGAAGGTATTCGCCGCAGCGGTGGCCCTAAACGGGTATGGCGGCATAATGATCTTGAGCACCTGGAAGAGCTTCTGCAGTCCGCGCCGCTCGATCAACCGAAGATCGTTGCTTTTGAATCTGTTTATTCCATGGACGGGGATATTGCCCCTATCGGAGAGATCTGCGATCTCGCGCACAAATATGGGGCGCTGACCTATCTGGATGAAGTCCACGCGGTTGGTCTTTATGGCCCGCGCGGTGGGGGGATTGCTGAGCGGGACGGTGTTCTCGACAAAGTCGACATTATCGAAGGTACGCTTGCAAAAGGGTTTGGCGTGATGGGCGGCTACATTGCTGCGAGCGAAGCCGTGGTTGATGTCGTGCGGTCTTATGCACCTGGGTTTATCTTCTCGACGTCTCTTTCACCGGTTCTTGTTGCGGGCATCCTTGCAAGTGTTCGTCACCTGAAATCAAGCAATGTCGAGCGCGAGGTGCATCAAGAACGCGCTCAAACGCTCCGCAACATGCTTCTGGACGCAGGTCTGCCGGTCATGATGTGCGAAAGTCATATTGTGCCGGTGATGGTCAAAGACCCGGTTCTCTGCAAGCAAGTCGCTGATGATCTGCTAAGCGATCACAATATCTACGTTCAGCCGATTAATTACCCGACTGTTCCGCGCGGGACAGAACGGCTTCGCTTCACACCATGTCCTCTTCATACGGACGAAATGATGGAGAGCCTCGTGCACGCCCTTGATGAGGTGTGGACCCGGCGCAAGATCAGGCGTGCGGCGTAAGATTCCGCGTTCCAACCCTGGAAAGGGCGGCTCATCGGGGACCGACGGGGGAGCCCGTGAGGTGTATTTTGAGCTCTATCCGGTCGGGGATAGCATGAAAGTGTCAGCGGTCGATGGTGCCACTGGGACAGAAGTGTCGATTGTCGGGCCGGCAAAGCTGCCCCAAGCAGAGCTTGAGCGTGTGGCACTCAATAAGCTGCACTATGTCATGAATCAAAAAGCTGATGAGAATGAGCCGTCTTCGCCTGTTTCCGAGTCAGGAAAAAAGGGCAAAGGGTGGGTTGTTTAAGGCCCAGGGTTTGAACGGCTCTGGCAGCGCCACTTAAGCAAGAAATTCTCAAACCCGACATTTGTCTTGTCGCGGTTTCGAACCATAAAAGTCTGCAACTTTTATTGAAGATGCTTTAGTCGCGCTTGCGCGGCGCACTGTTTTGTCCAAGACCGATCTTCTTCGCAAGCTTAGAACGCTGTGCGGCATAGTTGGGGGCCACCATAGGGTAGTCGGCCGGAAGTCCCCATTTTGCGCGATATTCTTCGGGTGACAGGCCATACCTTGAACGTAGGTACCGCTTCAGCATTTTCAGCTTTTTCCCGTCTTCCAGACAGATCAAGTATTCGTCTGTTACTGACTCTTCGACGGCAATTGCGGGTCCTTGCTGTGTCAGACCAGCTCCAGCCTCTTCGCCCAATGCCGCAAGAACACCGTGCACGGTGCGGATCATGTCCGGCAACTCATCAACTGCGAGAGAGTTGTTGCTGACATAGGCAGCTACAATTTCTGACGCAAACTGAAGTGTTGCAGGTGATGGGGAATCGTCACGATCACTCGGCATCTTGGAATCCGACAAGAATCTAAACCAGATATCAATGAACCAATACTTGTGAGGTGTATCGCAAAGAGCGCAAGATTAATCAAGTATTTCTTCGAACTATTTGAAAAGTGGCCGCGATGCTTTTTGTAAAACGCCCATGTGTTTGATGACCTTTGGTATTACCCAAGCAAATAGCTTGGTTTTGTTCATCGGGTGATCGCAGGTGATGCGAGCGGAAAATAGCTGGCTTGAATGGAGTGTGCTGGAGCTTTTTTTGACTGTCTCAGCTTGTGCGGCGTTGGCGCGGGGTGACTATATGTGGTAACTAGCGCGCCTTACATTAACGCAATCTGACTCTGGGCCCGACCCCCCCTGTTTGCCCTCTGGGTTCGCCCTCCAGTGACAGTTTCAGAAAAAGGTTTCAGACATGGCCGTCTCCAGCCCCGCAAGCATGGATACCTCGTCTTCGCAGTTCTTTAGTCGGTCACTGGAAGACAGTGACCCGGAGATTTTTGGCGCGATTGAGCGTGAGCTGGGTCGTCAGCAAAACCAAATCGAGCTCATTGCTTCAGAGAACATTGTCTCCAAAGCAGTGCTTGAGGCACAGGGCTCCGTTCTGACCAATAAATATGCCGAAGGATATCCCGGGCGCCGGTACTATGGCGGGTGTGAGTTTGTTGATGTCGCGGAAGAGCTCGCCATTGAGCGTGCAAAACAACTTTTCAATTGCGCCTATGTGAACGTTCAACCCAATTCCGGCAGCCAGGCAAACCAGGGTGCGTTGATGGGTATGATCAAGCCAGGAGACACGATCCTGGGGATGAGCCTTGCGGCTGGTGGCCACCTGACACACGGTGCGAAACCCAATCAGTCGGGCAAATGGTTTAACGCCGTTCAGTATGGGGTGCGGGCGCAAGATCATTTGATCGATATGGATGAGGTTGCAAGTCTTGCGAAAGAACACAAGCCGCAGCTCATCATCGCCGGTGGCTCAGCCTATCCACGTATTATTGATTTTGCCGCCTTCCGTCAGATCGCCGATAGCGTGGGTGCCTATCTGATGGTGGATATGGCGCATTTTGCGGGCCTCGTGGCTGGTGGCGTTCATCCAAGTCCGCTGCCTTATGCAGACGTGGTGACGACAACAACTCACAAGACATTGCGCGGTCCTCGGGGCGGCATGATCCTGTCCAACAATGAAGAGCTGGGCAAAAAATTCAATTCAGCCATTTTCCCTGGCATTCAGGGCGGTCCGCTGATGCATGTCATTGCCGGCAAGGCAGTGGCATTTGGGGAAGCATTGCGGCCGAGCTTCAAGTCCTATGCAGGTCAGATCGTTGAAAACGCGCGGATGCTTGCTGGCACTCTGGTCGAAAATGGCCTTGATATTGTTTCTGGCGGGACCGACACGCATCTCATGCTGGTTGATCTTCGGCCTAAGGGGCAGACCGGGAATGTTGCTGAAGCGAGCCTGGAGCGCGCGAACATTACCTGCAACAAAAACGGCATTCCATTCGATCCGGAGAAACCTGCGGTTACCTCTGGCGTTCGCTTAGGCACACCAGCGGGGACGACCCGTGGGTTCGGGACCGCTGAATTCCGACTTGTGGGTGAGCTTATTGCCCGGGTGCTTGACGGGCTGGCTGCAAATGGTGCGGATGGGAACGCAGAGACTGAAGCGGCGGTGCGGGCTGAAGTTGACGCACTCTGCAGTCGTTTTCCGATCTATGGTGACGCATAGTCGAGCCGGACTTCGGTTCGAGAGGTTTCAATTGGCTGCGGCCAAATAGGGGAGTTTGAGGCAGCATGCGGTGCCCATATTGCGGAAACGAAGACACCCAGGTGAAAGATTCCCGTCCCACTGAGGACAATACGGCTATCCGGCGTCGACGCTTCTGTCCCGGTTGTGGGGGGCGTTTCACCACATTTGAACGTATCCAGCTTCGAGAGCTCACAATCGTGAAATCCAGCGGCCGCAGGGTGCCGTTTGACCGCGATAAACTCATGCGCTCCGTGCAAGTTGCTATGCGCAAACGCCCGGTTGAGGCTGAGCGCGTCGAGCGTATGGTAAGCGGCATTGTCAGGCGCCTGGAAAGTATGGGCGAACCTGAGATTCCGTCTCAAGTTGTGGGCGAGCTGATTATGGAAGGGCTCCGCTCGTTGGATGATATTGCTTATGTGCGTTTTGCCTCAGTCTATAAAAACTTCCGGGAAGCCAAGGACTTTGAAGAAGTGCTTGGAGAGCTCTCAGGGCCCGGCGAAGACGACTGACGACAGATTTTACAGCTTGGACAATCATCGCCATTCGCTGCAGGGAGTGATCCTGTGACGGCGGTCTTTGATGAGCAGATGATGCGCATAGCGCTCAGCCTCGCTGAACGGGGTCTGGGGCGGGTCGCGCCCAATCCTTCCGTTGGGTGCGTGATCGTTGATGAGACCTCTGGGACCATTATAGGTCGTGGCTGGACGCAACCATCTGGTCGCCCCCACGCAGAAGCTGAAGCTATTGCCCGTGCTGGTGCCGCTGCAAAGGGCGCTACCGCTTATGTCACCCTGGAACCTTGCGCTCATACCGGAAAAACGCCTCCGTGCGCGCAGGCGCTCGTAAATGCAGGGGTTACTCGGGTGGTGAGTGCATTGAAAGATCCGGATCCGCGGGTTGCGGGGGCCGGGTATGCGATGCTTTCTGATGCCGGCGTCGAAATTGTGGACGGCGTGTTGGCTGCAGAGGCGGCGCTGCTCAATGAAGGTTTTCTGACAAGGGTGAGCTCTGGTCGTCCTATGGTCAGTGTTAAGCTTGCAAGCTCTCTGGATGGACGGACTGCGACGCATTCTGGCCATAGTCAATGGATTACCGGAGAGCGCGCGCGGAACCGTGCACATCTGATGCGGGCGCGCACGGATGCCATCATGGTCGGTAGCGCAACGGCCATCGTGGATGATCCTGATCTCACATGTCGTCTTCCTGGACTCGGTGATCGCTCGCCCCGCCGTATTGTTGCTGATGGACGGTTAAGGTTGCCGCTCACATCCAAGCTGGTTCGCTCAGCCCGCGATGTACCGGTTTGGATTTTGACATTTCCAGACGGAGATGCCGCGCGCCGCCAGGCATTTGAAGATTGCGGCGTTGTGCTTATAGATGTTCCCGCGGGGCCTGACGGCACGATGGACATGGCGGTTGCGCTCTCACTGCTTGGCGAGCGAGGCATTACACGGTTGATGGTCGAAGGTGGCTCTCGTCTTGTGTCGTCGCTTATGCGGGCAGGGCTGGTTGACCGGCTTGACTGGTTTCAGGCGCCCAAGATTATCGGTGGCGACGGATATCCGGCTTTGGTCGGACTGGGCATTGATACAGTCGATGAAGCGCCTGGATTTGAGCTTCTTGAAGTGCTCTCACTCGGCGAAGATACGCTGCAAAGCTTTAGTGTGAAAAGGTAAGTAGTCATGTTCACAGGGATTGTCACAGACGTCGGCAAGATCAGCACGATCGAGCAAAAGGGCGACATGCGCTATGTGATTGAAACCTCCTACGACCCAACAACTATTGCGCTTGGTGCATCGATTATGTGTGACGGTTGCTGCCTGACCGTTGTGGAAAAAGGCACCATGAATGGGACCAATTGGTTTGCTGTGGATGCGTCCAAAGAAACGCTTGATTGCACCTCACTCGCCGACTGGACAGAGGGACGGTCAATCAATCTGGAACGTGCTCTGAAAGTGGGTGACGAGCTTGGCGGTCATATCGTGAGCGGCCATGTGGATTGTGTGGCCGAAATCACCGACATTCGGGATGAAGGTGACTCCAAACGATTTACCTTTCGCGTCCCAACCAACCAAAGGTTTTTCATCGCGCCGAAAGGTTCCGTCACTCTTTCCGGAACCTCTTTGACTGTGAATGAGGTCGAGGGGGACACGTTCGGCGTTAACATTATTCCGCATACCCAGGAGGTCACAACCTGGGGACATGCAAAGGTTGGCGATAAGATCAACCTTGAAATAGACGTGCTGGCCCGCTATGTCGCGCGCCTGACACAAGAGGACTAAGACCCGTGTACAAAGAATTTCTATCGCCTATTGAAGAAGTGATCGAAGACGCCCGCAACGGCAAGATGTTTGTGCTTGTTGACGCTGAGGACCGGGAAAATGAGGGCGACCTTGTTATTCCAGCTCAAATGGCAACGCCGGAGACCGTCAACTTCATGGCGAAATACGGCCGTGGTTTGATCTGCCTGTCCATGAACTCTGATCGGGCGAAGCAGCTCAATCTGGAGCTGATGTCATCCAACAATCAATCGAGACACCAGACTGCGTTTACGGTGTCGATTGAGGCACGGGAGGGGATCACAACGGGCATCTCCGCACATGACCGGGCGCATACGATTGCCGTTGCGATTGATCCTACAAAGGGGGCGACGGACATTGTCTCACCGGGCCATGTGTTTCCGCTCGTGGCCCGTGACGGTGGCGTGCTTGTCCGCGCAGGTCATACTGAGGCAGCGGTTGATATCTCTCGCCTCGCGGGTCTTTATCCCGCAGGTGTCATTTGCGAGATTATGAATGATGATGGGACGATGGCGCGCTTGCCAGATCTTGTTCAGTTCGCGCAGCTTCATGGGCTAAAGATCGCAACGATTGCGGATCTCATTGCCTACCGCCGTCGTCACGACAATCTTATTCATCGTGCGATCGAGACAGAGATTGAAAGTGAGTATGGGGGCACGTTCAACCTCAATGTCTACCTCAACACGGCTGAGTATGCGGAGCATATCGCGCTGACCATGGGTGACCTCACCACGCCGGAACCGGTTCTGGTGCGAATGCATGCGATCAATGTGTTTGATGACATGCTTGGGGCCAAGGGTGGACGGAACAGCCTCATTGAAGACTCGATGCGAACCATTGCGAAAGAAGGTCGCGGTGTCATCGTTCTGATCCGAGATACGACGGCAACGGTTGTCTCTGACATGCTGCTCCATAAGGGTGAGTCAGAGGAACAGGGACCACGCCGTCTCCGCGAATATGGGGTGGGGGCACAGATCCTGCTCGACCTAGGCGTGCATGACATGATTTTGATGTCAGACACACCACGTCAGATTGTTGGACTTGAAGGTTACGGTCTTCGGGTGGTTGAGCAGCGCTCTGTCGACGGGAAGAAAGTCACGTCCAAAGATGCGGAAACAGTCTGATGTCGGGTAAACATATTCTGATTGTTGAAGCGCGTTTCTACGAAGACCTGGCCGATGAGTTGGCTCGGGGAGCCATCGCTGAGATTGAGGCGCAAGGAGGCACATATGAACGGGTGGCCGTTCCGGGTGTCCTCGAGATCCCGGCAGCGGTGAAGATTGCCTCAGATGCCAGCCGGGCTGGTGGCCTGGATAAGGCCTATGATGGGTACGTGACCCTGGGTGTCGTCATCCGTGGCGAAACAACGCATTACGACATTGTGTCGAATGAATCGGCCCGCGCGCTGATGGATTTGACCATTGATGACAAGATTGCGCTGGGCAATGGCATACAGACCGTTGAAAACAACGATCAGGCTTGGGCCAGGGCGAATGTTTCTGACAAAAATAAAGGTGGCGGTGCAGCGGCTGCGGCGCTAGCAATGGCGGCGTTGAAACAGCGATACGGCGCAGGAGCGTAAATTCAGAATGTCCTCTTCCAAACCGGGCAAAGTCTCCAAAAGAGCGGGCCGAAGTGCGGCGCGGCTTGCTGCCGTGCAGGCGCTCTATCAGATGGACGTGGCCCAGACCGACCTGGAAGACGTGATTGAGGAATTTGTTCACCATCGGTTCGGCCGAGAGGTTGAGGGCGAGCTCTATCACGAAGCGGAAGAAGCCCATTTCGATGATGTTGTGCGCGGTGTTGTTCGTGAGCAAAAGGTCATCGATGTTCGGATCAATGATGCACTAGCTGATGGCTGGGTCTTGGCCCGGCTCGACAGTACGCTTCGGGCAACTCTACGGGCGGGGTGCTACGAACTCCAGCGGAGTAAGGACATACCGGGCAAAGTTGTGATTACCGAATATCTCGACATTGCCAAAGCCTTTTTCGAGAATGATGAACCCAAAGTGGTAAACGCTGTTCTGGACCGGGTTGCCCGTGCGATCCGGCCGCAGGAATTTGGGCAAGCGAGCGCCTGATATGGGGCGGGGCGGCGACGCAGATGCGATGCCCGATGAATTCTCATTGATTGAGCGCCTGTTCGAACCGTTGGCGGGTCCCGAGGGGCTCGGTCTACGGGATGACGCAGCTGTGCTGACACCTCTGCCTGGTCGTGACCTCGTCCTTACAAAAGATGCTATTGCCGAAGGCCGTCACTATCTTTCCAGTGACCCGCCCGACACGGTTGCCAAAAAGCTCATACGCGTAAACCTGTCTGACCTGGCCGCGAAGGGGGCAACCCCACGCGGGTATCTGTTGTCCTGCGCTTGGTCAGCGGAAACCCCTCTCGATTGGATGGAGGCCTTCGCCGGTGGTCTTAAGGACGATCAATCCAAATTTGGTCTTTCTTTGTGGGGTGGCGATACGATCAGGGTTTCGGGCCCCTCGGTTTTTTCACTCACTGCTATAGGTGACGTACCGTCGGGTCAGATGGTGACCCGTGCAGGTGCAGCGGCCGGTGATGACCTGTGGGTGACGGGCACAATTGGAGATGGCGCGCTGGGGCTGTTGGCAGCGCAAGGCGACTATGGCGCCACCGAGCCGGAGGACAGAGATTATCTGATCAGCAGGTATCGACTCCCTCAGCCACCCGTCGCGTTTGGAGGAAAGCTTGCAGGGTTGGCTTCAGCCGCTCTTGATGTTTCCGACGGTTTGCTGGGCGACCTGGATCATTTATGCGCTGCGTCCCAGGTTGGGGCACGGGTTGATAGGTCAGCCATCCCTTTGTCTCAGGCGTTCGCAACGTGCTTAGCGTCCGATGAGAAATATTGGGAGCTCGTCTATGGAGGCGGCGATGATTACCAGATCCTGTTTGCTGCATCGTCAAAGCAGCGATCAACGATAGAAAGCCATGCAGGTGAAGCCGGTATCAGGGTCCATCGAATAGGCGCATTGACGGACGACCATGTCAACGGCGTTCAAGTTGCTGGATCTGACGGGCAGGTGCAGCAATTCAGCCGGTGGGGATACCGTCATTTTTAACTCAAACTAATCAGTGTTTGGCCCTATCAGGGTTTTGTTGTTGCGCTGCGACCGGCATTATCGCTTATAGACCTGTCTGGCGCCGCTCGAGTGGTGATGGAGACTTTGCCAGTATGTGACAGCGTGTACCCCCCTTGTTGTTCTCTTCCGAAATACATAGTTGAGGTAGTGCCAAACCCTGCATTGTAGTGGGATTGCGAACTTATCACTGTCTGGATTTCAGTTTTGACGTCGCCAGCGACTCCTGCATTTGATGAAATTACGAGATAGCGGTCTTCGGGCTCAGCTTGAAAGATCGCCATCAGGCTGTTGCCGCGGTTAAGGAATGCGTCGTGATCGTAAATCTGACGGACCTGTTCTGCCCCATCTAGAGTGACGGCGGTGGGAGCGAAGGTACTCCCGCCAATTTTTGGCGAAGCAACGGTGACAAGGTATGGGCCGGTTGATCTTGGCAATGCCACGACCTCATACAATTGTTTATTGCCGTTTCCATCAAGCTTGCAGGGACTGCTGCGCTGAACTTCAAAGTCGATTGTCAGCGGTTTTTCCGGATCAAGGCCGATGGGTTTTGCGCGTGATCGTGTAAAATTCTGATCGCATGAAATCGCTTCAAGCGACACAGTTACGTCTTGTGTTGGAGCCGGTTTGGTGGCGCAGGCTGCAAGCAAAAGACCGCTTGCAGCTATTATAAGACTGGCCTTTAACGTCATCGCAGCAAAGTTCCGACTGTCTCTGCTGTCTTTGTCAGGGCCTCGTCCAGTCCTTCAGTGGCTTTCTCCGGCGCTGACTCCAGGGTGTCGAAATCCGCAAATGAATATTGAGGTGCGGGAGGGATGGTGACGCGGTTTTGCAAGCCACCATTTCCCATTGGATTGTATACGACATCATCACGCATCAACACGGACTTGTTGGCTGCGCTGACGAGACGTGTTTCTACCAATACAACGGGGCGGAAGGGTGCACTGGAAGATGTGCTTGCTGCGCCGTATCCATAGCCTTCAACGATGACATCGAGGAACGCATCTACGTCTGCACCGGCAGGAGCTGTATAGGTCGGCTGAAACCTTTCCGTGCCGCGTTGACGTTGGCCGGAACGTGGAACGCTCACAACCTGATAGCCTTTCTCCTCAAGACTCGCTTGAAGAGCGGTTGTGAAGGTGTCTGGTGCGTCAAAAGATTGTGCGTCTAACAACTCCTGCAGCGAGTCACCTCTGTTTGATTCAATCCCTGCATCAACACCCGCGATGACCAGTCCGACAGCTAGCCCAATCAATCCGGCGCCGGCCACCGCATTGGCGGCATTCTTACCCGGGGATGTCGCGAGAGACGCAGATGCTTGCTTTGGCATGTCAGGCACGAGAAGGCCGATTGTTTGGATTTCTGTGCCGACCGGTTTAACGAATGGAATGGATTTTGGTTGTTGCGCGCAAGCTGCCACTGCCAGCGCAAGGGCCAGAACGGCCCCGCGTTTGATTGCTGTCATCTGTATGTCCCCCAGCACTCGGTGACACACACAACGCACGCCACACCCCAAATACCGTGACAAAATTAGACAATACAGTTCATAATACAAGACGTAATTCATCTAAAACTATGGATTACCGCTAGTGCCAAAGCTTATGTAGTTTTGTGAATCAAAAGCGTTTTTCCATGAAACATCGTCGCTCGACGGGAAGACCCGCCTGAGCTTCGTGCTCTCTTAGGATATGAAAACCAGGTGTCCATTCTGCAGGAGAGACAATCTGGTATCCATGTCGCTTGTAAAATGGTGCATTCCAGGGAACGTCGGCGAAGGTAGACAGGGTCGTGCGGGCAGAGCTTGTTTTTCTGGCCAACTCGTCGATTGCGTCTAGAAGACGACCGCCGAGTCCTTTGCGTCCATGCGCGGGATCGACAGACATTTCCTGCAGGTGCAGCGATCCGTCGAGGGCGAATGAAAGCGCGAAACCGACGACCGTCCCACTGGCATGGACCGCGACAATGGCGCCTTCGGATCGGATGAAGCTTGCAACAAAGTCGGGATCCGCAAAATCGCCAGCCAATTGATCGAGGCCAACAGTTTTGAAGAGTTCACCGGCGTTGAGTTCAATTTGTGCTAAAGCAGGCAGATCGCTCAGTTGAGCGTGTCTGATTGAATAAGTCATTGTGGGTCTTTCTAATTCCAACCTAATAGGTCGCAAGCTCAACATGAGCTGCGTTTGGCCCTCGGCGTGGTTTGTGCCGTGAAGGGCGTCTGTCTATGTGTGGCCGTCCTATCTATGGACATCAGGGGCGTGGGAATTAGCGCATGGGTACAGAGCGGTCCTTTTGTCACTCGATCGCGAAATTACCAGAAATAGGGAGGGATGGAAAATCCTTCTAAAGGCTCAAGCATATTCCCGGCCGACATGTTGACAGACATTGCGGCTGTTTTGACCTTGGTGTTGGTAGGGCCATGTCCTAGCGTCATCCTATGTCTCAAATAGATTCTTCTCAGAACGACCGCCTTGCGAAGCGAAACACCGTTCTTCTCTCAGGAGGGCAGGCGCTCTATGGGTCCAACATGGCAGTGCTCATTACGCTGAGCGGACTTGCAGGCGTTTATCTATCGCCAGACCCGGCTTATGCAACATTGCCTATAAGCGCCATGGTCGTCGGCACTGCAACCTCGACTGTCCCAGCTTCGCTCTTCATGCAGCGAACGAGCCGTCGGCGTGGATTTATGTTGGGCACTGGGGCTGGCATTTTCGGCGCCGCGCTTGCGATGACTGCGTTGTTTGGGAACTCATTTGCACTTTTTTGCATCGCGCTCTTCGTATGCGGGATCTATCAGGCTTTTGCCGGGTATTACCGGTTTGCAGCCGCGGACACCGCAAGCGAAGAGTTCCGCCCACGGGCGATTTCCTGGGTGATGGCGGGTGGTGTTGCCGCGGCATTTGTGGGCGCTCAGCTTGTCGCGCTCTCGAGTGACTGGTTAGGTCCCGTTCCTTTTGTTGGTGGCTACGCCACCTGCGTTGTTCTTAGTCTCATTGCGTTCATCGTGATGTCATTTCTAACGATCCCAAAGCTCAGCGCCGACGACCAGGCGAATACAGGGCGGCCTCTGCGAGAGATATTTGCCCAGCAGAAAGCCATTGTCGCCGTGGGGTGTGGCATGGTTGGGTATGGGATCATGACACTCGTTATGACCGCAACGCCGATCGCCATGGTCGGGTGTGGCTTGAGCGTCAAAGACGCTGCCTTCGTTATTCAGTGGCACATTTTCTCTATGTTTGCGCCAAGCTTCTTTACCGGCAATCTGATCGCGCGCTTTGGTGTGGGGCCTATTTTGGGAACCGGCTTGGCGCTGCTGGCAGGCTGTGGATTTGTAGCGCTTGGCGGGCTGGAGATTGAGCGTTTCGTCACGGCGCTTATCCTGCTTGGGTTGGGCTGGAACTTTACGTTTGTTGGCGCGACGACGCTTTTGACTGAGTGCTATACCGCAGCTGAACGGAGCAAGGCGCAGGCCGCGAATGATCTGATGGTATTCGTGGTGGTTGCGATCGCGTCTTTTGGGTCAGGTGGATTGCTCAACGGGTGGGGCTGGGACGCCGTGAACTATGCGCTCTTTCCGTTTGTTGGCGCGGCGCTCCTCCTTTTGGTCTGGTTTTTCATCCACGGACGCGGACGCGCTTCAGCGCTCTAGCCGGCGGTTATAGTTAACGAAATCAGAAGATTTCCATGGAATGGTTGCCGCTCAAGACACACTCTAGGGGTGATGCGCATGGGCCAAGTTGAGGATGTTCTGAAGAATCAGCCGCTAGACTGCGGTGCCTGCAACAAATGCTGCAGGAAAAAGCCCGGAATTCTTCTATTTCCCGAAATTGGTGATGACCCGGCGGTTTATGGCGACAATGTTGAGATTGTCGACGACCGCCCGATCCTTAAGACAAAACCAAATGGGGATTGTGTCTATCTGGATCTGGAAACCGGGTGCACGAACTACGAAAATCGCCCGCGCGTCTGCCGAACTTATGATTGCCGGTCTGACTATATTCAATGGATTGAAAAGCCCAGAGCTGAGCGACGGGCGATGATGAAAAAGGGCCTGCTCAATCAGAGTGTTCAGAAAGAGGGACGGACGCGCCTTAAAGCCATCCTTCAATCGAAAAGGCCGCTGATTGTCGCCGACTGACGAAAAACCGGACCTGCGCCTATCTCGATTCGCCAATGCGCAAACGAAGCGCGAGAATCGGTCTGCAGTCTGTTGGAGCTTCGACTGCCGATGACGAATTACACATTGGCAGAGGCAGAGTCGGAAAAACAGATGGGCGGCGATGAAGTCAGGCCAAGATAATCACTACTTTTAGGTAGAAAGTGAGCGGCAATTGACGCGGGTGCTGCATGATGAGGCAGCGTTCCGCAGATCGTCAGAGAAAACGCAGCGGAAACCGTGTGTCAGAAAATAGAAACCTATTTTGGGCATTCGCTGCACTGTTTTCTGAGCTGAACGTCAGTCCGCTCTAACCCCTTGCCAATCAAAGAAAAATACCTAGCTCGCACTGTTGCGCCCATGATTAAGGTTTGGCACTCTTCTGCCCATCTTAGGGGAGGGGGCACCAACTAGGAGGTAGTTGGGGAACCCTTGTCTCATATCAGAAGTTCAATCCTATAAAGGGATAAGGAAAAACTATGAGCACGTCTTTGTGGGCAATCATTGGGTGTGGCGCCTTGGCCGTCTTGTACGGCATCTGGGCTTCACGTTCAGTGATGGCAGCCGACGCGGGTAACGCGCGGATGCAGGAGATCGCGTCAGCGATCCAAGAGGGGGCTAGCGCCTACCTAAACCGTCAATATCGCACAATCGGATATGTGGGTGTTGTCATTTTCGTCGCAGTTTGGTGGCTGCTGGGCATGACCGTGGCTATTGGCTTTGCCATTGGCGCCATTCTTTCCGGTGCTGCAGGTTATATCGGCATGCTTGTGTCGGTGCGGGCGAACGTTCGAACGACCCAGGCAGCGAGTGAGAGCCTTGCTGCTGGTCTCTCCATTGCCTTTAAGTCTGGTGCCGTCACCGGCATGCTGGTGGCTGGTCTGGCGCTTCTGGCTGTCGCGGTCTATTTCGGCATTTTGACCGGGCAAATGGGCCATGAAGCCGGATCACGTGTGGTGATTGATGCGCTTGTCGCATTGGGCTTTGGTGCTTCTCTTATCTCAATTTTTGCGCGTCTCGGCGGCGGCATCTTTACAAAGGGTGCCGATGTTGGTGGCGACCTGGTTGGTAAGGTTGAGGCTGGTATCCCGGAAGATGATCCGCGGAACCCGGCAACGATTGCTGACAATGTCGGCGACAATGTTGGCGACTGTGCCGGCATGGCTGCTGACTTGTTTGAAACCTATGCGGTGACGATTGTTGCCACGATGGTGCTCGCATCCATCTTCTTTGCCGGTGACATGATGGTCAACATGATGACTTATCCGCTGGCTATTGGCGGTGCCTGCATCATCACCTCCATCATCGGTACGTTCTTTGTGCGTCTTGGCAAAAGCAACTCAATCATGGGTGCGCTCTACAAGGGCTTCGTTGCGTCAGCTGTGTTGTCGCTTGGCGCTCTCTATTACGTCACAGAACGGCTTGTCGGTTTCGCTACGGAGCTTACGGTCGCGGATCAAACCTTTACGGGCCAAAGCCTGTTCTTGTGCGGCGTTTGTGGCCTGTTGATCACCGGTCTCATCATCTGGATCACAGAGTACTACACAGGTGTTGATTATCGTCCTGTGAAGTCAATCGCGGCTGCCTCTGAAACCGGCCACGGTACAAATGTGATCCAGGGTCTTGCTGTTTCTATGGAAGCGACGGCCTTGCCTGCTTTGGTCATCGTGATTGGTATCATCGCCACTTACAGCCTTGCGGGTCTCTTCGGGATCGCCATTGCTGTGACGACGATGCTGGCGCTTGCCGGTATGGTGGTTGCGCTCGATGCATTTGGTCCTGTGACCGATAATGCGGGTGGTATTGCGGAAATGGCGGATCTTCCTGAAGACGTTCGCAAGACGACGGATGCTCTGGATGCCGTGGGCAACACAACGAAGGCTGTGACCAAGGGGTATGCGATTGGTTCCGCGGGCCTTGGTGCTCTGGTTCTCTTTGCAGCCTACACGCAGGATTTGATCCTGTTCGCAGCTAACTCAGAGACCTATCCGTACTTTGCGGGTGTTGTGGCCGACTTCTCTCTATCCAACCCGTATGTCGTGGTGGGACTGTTTGTTGGTGGTCTGTTGCCTTACCTCTTCGGCTCTATGGGCATGATGGCTGTTGGCCGTGCTGCTGGTGCGATTGTTGAAGAAGTGCGTCGCCAGTTCAAAGAGAAGCCAGGCATCATGCAGGGCACGGAGAAGCCGGATTATGGTGCAGCGGTTGACCTGCTGACCAAAGCTGCGATCAAAGAGATGGTCGTCCCATCCTTGCTGCCGGTTCTCTCACCTGTTGTGCTTTACTTCATCGTGCTGGCCGTGGCTGACAAATCAGCTGCCTTCTCAGCGCTTGGGGCGATGCTGCTCGGTGTGATCATCACGGGTCTCTTCGTGGCGCTTTCCATGACTGCCGGTGGTGGTGCATGGGACAATGCCAAGAAGTACATCGAAGATGGCAATCATGGTGGCAAGGGTTCAGAAGCCCACAAAGCTGCCGTGACCGGCGACACTGTTGGTGATCCTTACAAGGACACTGCGGGTCCGGCTGTGAACCCAATGATCAAGATCACGAACATTGTGGCTCTGCTGCTGCTCGCGATCCTCGCTCACTAAGCTGGGTCCATTCAGACAAAAAGAAACCCCGCGAGGAGCGATCCTCGCGGGGTTTTCTCTTGTTCTGCCGCATTTTCGAGCCACAAAGGTCTGCAACCTTTGTTGAAAATGCTTTTGGTCTGCCGCATTTTCGAACCACAAAAGTCTGCAACTTTTTCTGAAAAATGCTTCGGGCGCTGCCGCTGATTATCCGGCGAGCGATTTGCCCGTCGAGCCTAGATCGTCACAAGCAACGAGGAGCCGATCAACGATGCCTTCCTCGCCTTTGCGCAGCCAGGCCCGTGGGTCGTACTTCTTCTTGTAGGGTTCGTCGGTCTCAGGATCGATCTGATACTTAAACGCTTTGGCGTTTTCTTCGACGTATTTCCCGACTTGTTCTGAGAAGGCAAACTGGGTGTCGGTGTCAATGTTCATCTTGAAGACGCCGTAACCAACAGCTTCTGTGATCTTTGCTTTTTCTGATCCTGACCCGCCATGGAAGACAAAGTGAAGCGGATGGTCGTTGCCGGTTTTTTCCGCTGCGGAGACAGCTTCCTGTGACGCTTTCAGGATCTCTGGGCGCAGTTTTACGTTGCCAGGTTTGTAGACGCCATGAACGTTGCCAAAGGCTGCGGCTACGGAGAAGTGCCCAAGTGGGGCCAGCCGACGATAGGCGGTTAGAACTTCATCTGGCTGTGTGTAGAGCTTGTCATTGTCTATTTCATCAAGGTCTTTGCCAACACCATCTTCTTCACCACCGGTCACACCCAGTTCGATTTCAAGGCTCATCCCGATTGGCGCGAGGCGCTTCAGAAGCCGCTCACATTCTGCCAGGTTGTCCTCGAGGCTTTCTTCGGAAAGGTCGAGCATGTGCGAGCTGAAAAGGGGCTTGCCAGTTGCTTTGAAACGTTCTTCGCCTGCGTCAATCAAGGCGTCCACCCAAGGAATGAGGGCCCGGTTTGCGTGGTCGGTATGGAGAACCGCACAGACGCCATAGGCTTCGGCGACACGATGGACATGTTCAGCGGCTGAGACGGCGCCGAGTACTTTGGCTTTTTCGCTGTCCTTGATGCCCTTACCGGCATAAAACTGCGCGCCACCACCAGACAATTGAATGATGATGTCAGACTTGGCTTTCGATGCTGCTTCTAAAACCGCGTTGATTGACTGTGTATTGACCACGTTCACCGCTGGCAGGGCGTATCCGCCTGTTTTGCAGGCCTCGACAAGGGCGATGTAGTCGGCACCAGTTTGGACGCCAGGTTTCAGTTTTGTAGACATAAATTTTTATTCTCAGTTGGTTGGTCCCTGAGACGGCGTGCGTCTCAGATCCAGGTTTGAATGGCTCCCGCCCAATGCGGGATCGGTTGCTAAATCAAGTTTCAGCGGCCCTGCTGAGCCGGCGCATTCTGGTTGAAGCGACCCAAATTGCCGAATATCTGGCCGAGAACAGTCAGTTCCTTGCCGCGAGTTGGCGTTTTGCGGGTGCGGAAATCGATAATCTGTCCGTCTTCAAGTCCGTAATATCCGACATCTTCAACGGTTTTTGTGTCGTCAAAATAGATGGCAACAACCTTCCGGTCGACCTCTTCGGGAGTGTAAAACATGAGCTTCTCGAAGGTCGAGGAAATGTAAAACCAAGTATCACCGTCAACAGTCGCGACAGTTGAGGGGCTGCCGAGAATGGCCGTGACCTCCGCCTCACTCGTAAGACCAGGTTTGATCTGGTCGAAATCACGCTGGTCGTAAACGTACCCACGTTCCTCGATTTCAGTGCTGCATCCTGCGAGTGCGGTTGCACCGATTACTGAGGCAATGATTGCTGACTTGAAGGGGGCCAGCAGAGCGGTTAAACGCTGTCTCATCGAAATACCTTTATTGCTCCCGGCACGTGTCCGGGGGGTTGCGCAAGTCCCCTGTTGACCTACCTGTAACGGCGTCTAGATTCAAGCTTTCCTGCCGATTTGGTGGAAGAGAGAAAGAAACAACATGTTTTGGAAAAGCTGGTTTGGGGCCTCATCTGCAGATGACAGCTCTTTTCTCCTCTACAGAAATCTGGTCGATCAGGCCCGATCCCCTCAGTTTTACCTGAATGTGGGGGTTCCAGACACGTTGGACGGCCGTTTTGACATGATTGTTCTCCATATGGTTGTGGTGATTGAGCGGTTGAGCGTGATCGGGGCACCCGCCAAGGACCTCAGCCAAAAGCTGTTTGATGTGATGTTTGATGACATGGACCAGGCACTGCGCGAAATTGGTGTCGGAGACCTGTCTGTGGGCAAGAAGGTGAAGACCATGGCACGCGCGTTCTATGGGCGGCTTGGCGCCTATGATGACGCTTTTCAGACGGGAACGGATGAGGCTCTTGAGGCAGCGCTGAAACGGAATGTTTTCCGCGAGGCGGAGATCGCGCCGGAACGATTGGAAGCGCTTGCCGCCTATCTGCAAACGGTGCGGGCCATTCTCAAAGAGACGGAGCTTGATGTTTTTGCCGGTGGGCGCGTGCAATTCCCAGCCGCACCTGAAGGTATCCTGGCCGCTGAGGTGCGTCCTTGACCGGCGCGGGTGGGCTTCCGGGCTTTACATATGTCGTGGCGCGCGAAGACGTGTCCGATGACGGGCTCGACGTGACTTTGGAGGCAAAGGCTGAGGCGCGTGAGCTTCTTGCGCAAAGGTTCGGTCTCCTCTCGCTGGATGAGCTCAAGGCGCGCTTGCTGATAGAGCCTTGGCGCAAGAGAGGGATCAAGGTTTCCGGCACGCTTGACGCAGATCTTGCGCAGTCGTGCATCGTTACGCTGGATCCAGTACCGGCAAAGTTGAGTGCGGACTTCACGCTCCTTTACCTGCCTGAAGATGTCTCCGGGCGGCGTGCCATGGAAGTCGCTGTAGATCCGCTTGCTGAGGAGCCACCTGATCCGCTGCCTATCGAGGGGGTTGATTTGGGGGAAGCCGTTGCTGAACAGCTTGCCCTCGTGCTTGATCCTTATCCAAGGGCTGAAGGGGCTGAGCTTGCAGCAACTGAGTCGTTAGAGAGTGGATCAGGAAAGAAGCCTAACCCGTTTGAAATATTGAAAAATCTAAAAACAAAAGACTAGCGTCCATACTGGCGCTACGGCCATCGACCCCCTACCTATTAACTGTTGTTTCGGTGGGGAGACTGGGTATTGTCTGACCGCCTGGGATTGATTGACTAAATGCTGGGCAATCGAAACCAAGAATTGGGAAAACCAAGATTTGGCGCGTGACCTAACAATTGCACTTGATGGTATGGGTGGAGATATCGGCCCGTCTGTGGTGATCCCGGGGGCAGAGATTGCCCGTGTGCGCCACCCGGAAGTACGTTTTCTCATTTTCGGCGACGAAGCGCAGATCCAGGCAGAACTCGATAAGGAACCGCGGCTGGCTGACGTCAGCACGGTTGTCCATACAGACGTTGCGATCTCCATGGACGATAAACCGAGCCAAGCCCTTCGGCGTGGGCGTAAGACGAGCAGCATGTGGCGCGCGATCGACGCGGTAAAGCAGGGGGATGCTCAAGCTGCCATGTCAGCGGGGAATACGGGCGCCCTGATGGCGATGTCGAAGGTTCTGCTCAAAACAATGCCAAGCATTGACCGCCCGGCACTTGCGGCTCTTATTCCAACGATCCGTGGCGAGAGTGTCATGCTCGATTGTGGCGCGACGATCGGCCCGGATGAAAAACAGATGGTCCAGTTTGCTGTGATGGGGGAAGCCTATGCCCGCGTCCTGTTTGGACATGACCGGCCCAGCGTCGGATTGTTGAATATTGGCGAAGAAGAGATGAAGGGCACGGAATCGGTCAAAGCAGCTGCCCAGATGCTTCGGGAAGCCAATCTGCCTATTCATTTTCATGGATTTATTGAAGGCGATGACATTGCCAAGGGAACCGTCGACGTTGTTGTGACCGACGGCTTTACGGGCAATGTTGCGTTGAAAACCGCAGAAGGTACTGCTCGTCTGATCAGTACCTACCTGCGAGAGGCAATGTCTAAGTCGATTTTCAGCAAGCTGGGATATCTGCTTGCGCAGACAGCCTTCAACATGTTGCGCGACCGGCTTGACCCCAATGTCCATAATGGTGGCTTGTTTATGGGTCTGAACGGTCTCGTGGTGAAAAGCCATGGCAGCGCAAATGAAGCGGGTATTGCGTCTGCGATTGATCTGGCAGTCGATGTGTCTTCTGCTGACCTGGTTTCAAAAATTGCAGCTGACCTGGATGTGGTCGCTGAATGGAGCGAGCGGGTAGAAGCAGCTCAAGGTGAGGTTGTTGCGTCGTGAGTGTGCCAAGAAGTGTGATTACCGGTGTTGGCTCCTATCTTCCCAAAAAAATCGTCACAAATGATGATCTTTCCAAGATCGTTGACACAAGCGACGAATGGATTGTTGAACGCTCGGGTATTCGGCAGCGCCATATGGTGGAAGACGGTGAAAAGACGTCAGACCTGGCACTGGCTGCCGCAAAAGCAGCATTGGCGAACGCAGGCGTTGATGCTCAGGACATTGACCTGATCATTATGGCCACAACGACGCCTGACAATACGTTTCCTGCGACGGCAACGACCATCCAAGCAGAGCTTGGCATCCATCATGGCGCTGCCTTTGATCTGCAGGCGGTTTGCTCGGGCTTTGTATTTGGCTTATCCACCGCCGACAATTTCCTAAAAGCAGGGCAGTTCAAGAATGCTCTGGTGATCGGTGCTGAAACGTTTTCCCGGCTGCTGGACTTTGAAGACCGTACGACGTGCGTGCTGTTCGGCGACGGCGCCGGCGCGGTTGTCCTGCAGGCGCAAGAAGGTGAGGGCACTATTGAGGACCGCGGCGTTCTTACAGCACATCTTCACAGTGATGGGCGCCACAAAGAGAAACTCTATGTTGATGGCGGTCCGTCCTCTACCCAGTCAGTCGGGCACGTTCGCATGATTGGGCGCGATGTGTTCAGACATGCCGTGGTGAACATTGCTGACGTCATCAATGAGGCACTAGTGGCCACAAATCTCACGATTGACGATATCGATTGGTTTGTGCCGCATCAGGCGAACAAACGCATCCTGGATGGCACAGCAAAACGAATCGGCTTGCCGCCGGAAAAAGTCGTGATGACTGTCGGCGAACACGGGAACACCTCTGCGGCATCGGTGCCGCTCGCCTTGAGCGTGGCTGTTGCGGATGGTCGGATCAAGCGGGGCGATTTGGTTCTGCTGGAGGCGATGGGCGGTGGTTTTACGTGGGGCTCTGCGCTGGTCCGCTGGTAACAGGTTCCCAAACGCGTCAAATTCGACACAACATTCTAAGTAAGAAGTTTCCGCCATCTCATTGATATTGACGGGATAATTCCGCTGGCCTACCTTTTGTGACAACGCGAGAGGATGGTCATGGGGCAAACAATTACGCGCGCTCATTTGAGCGAAGCGGTTTATCAGGAAGTCGGCTTGTCACGAAATGAGTCAGCAGATCTTGTCGAATCTGTTTTGACCGCAATTGGGGATAGTCTGTCTGAAGGCGAGACTGTGAAGCTGTCTTCCTTTGGGTCCTTTTCGGTCCGGCAGAAGGGTGGCCGAATGGGCAGAAACCCGAAGACTGGCGAAGAAGTGCCGATCAAACCACGCCGGGTGCTCGTTTTTCGTCCAAGTCATGTGTTGAAAGAACAGATCAACAAGGCGCTGACCGTCGCAAAGGCCGCAGGTGCAAGCCTTACGGGGATCAGCTCAACTGGGTCGGCAGACCAGGCTGCCGATTAGGAGGTGCCGATTGACCGCCTCTCCAAGGAAAAGCGCAACCGTTTGATATGACCGTAATAGAGACAACAAGCCCGCGAAAATCGCCCGATGCCTTTCGGACGATCAGCGAAGTTGCGGTTGAGCTGGATGTGCCACAGCACGTATTGCGGTTTTGGGAAAGCAAGTTCGCGCAGATCAAGCCGCTGAAGCGCGGTGGTGGGCGCCGGTACTATCGGCCAGAAGATGTGGACTTGCTGCGTGGTGTACGGGCTCTCCTCTATAAGGATGGATATACGATCAAAGGCGTGCAAAAGGTCTTCCGCGATCAGGGCGTGCGGTTTGTCATGGAAACCGGTCGGGCAGCAAATGATGATTCTGTTGCGGGCATTGCCAGAACCGTTGTCGAGCGCGGCGGGGATGAGGCATCTGACGTAGACGGTCAAGAGCACGGCCTGGATCGAACGGCCAAGTCCATTTTGTCAGGCATCGCTCGCCGTCTTGAAGCCTTGAAGGCCGACTTGGATGGTGATGCAGACGAGCAAGAATCCTCTGGCGGATAGTTAGCCTTAAAACACCTTTTTCCAGGTTCTGGCCCGTTGATCGGTGCGAGGAGCGCCTCTATAGTGCCGCTCCTTCTGAGGACCACCCTCCATCGCCTTGGAAGATATGACGGAGCGTAGCGCAGCCCGGTAGCGCACTTGTCTGGGGGACAAGGGGTCGTGGGTTCAAATCCCGCCGCTCCGACCAAATTTGAAGCCGTCCCTTTCGAGGGGCGGCTTTTTTGATTTGGCCGTGGTGGACACCATGTGGCTGGACAGAAAAGTGCCGGTGAGGCATTGTCCGGCCACGCTCGAAACGGGCCGGTGATACTCCCGGTTAGACTCAACGAATGGAACATCCAATGACCGCAATATACGCCATTGTCGCTTTCATCGCTGTTATGGCGATTCTCAACAAAATGACGTTCGGTCGTTTCGATTGAATTTTTGCTGACGCGCAGCGGCTTTAAAAACCGCAAAGCCACCTTTCGTGAGCGCGCTCTATTGCCCGTCCAGACTATCCGGCCTTTGCATCCAATCTATTAGCGGTTTGGTTGGAAAGGCCCAGGCTATTCCTGCAATTGGATAGAAGATGAGCTGCACCGCCCAATGATCGGGCAGGACGTCCACGGCCAGCCAAACGGCCGCGAGCGTATAGGCGGTCAAACCCACTAGAATGATGACTGTGCCCAGTAGTTTCCTTACGCCGATGGGCAGGAACGGTGGTTTGTAGGGCTGAGTGTCCATTTCAGAGATCTCCATTCGCGCTCTTCCTACGGCATTAGCGCCTGTTCGCCAAGGTGTGGCGAGAGGTCGCGTTTGGCAGATCGTCTTGTTGGAACGGGGCAGGCGCGCTATGTCATGTCATTATGACAGCGACCGATATTCAAATTTCTGCAGAAGCAACGGACCGCCAGGTGGCCGCCCGGCGCTCGATCGCCATTTGGCTGTTCGTCATCTGTGGCCTTGTTGCGGGCATGGTCGTTGTCGGTGGTGCGACACGGCTTACCGACAGCGGGCTTTCTATTACTGAATGGAAACCAGTGACAGGTGCCATTCCGCCTCTCAGCCAGGAGGTGTGGGAAGAGGAATTCGAGAAATACAAACAGATCCCAGAATATATCCGGATTAACCGGGGCATGAGCCTGGATGAATTCAAGACCATCTATTGGTGGGAATGGGGACACAGGTTCCTGGGTCGTTTGGTTGGGCTTGCGTTTTTTGTTCCCTTGGTTTTCTTCTTCTTCACGAAACGCATAGAACGGCTCTTGTTGCCTCATTTGATTGCCATGTTTGTCATTGGTGGGCTTCAGGGTGCCCTTGGCTGGTACATGGTGATGAGCGGACTGACGGAGCGGGTTGATGTCAGTCAGTACCGGCTCGCTGCTCATTTGAGCCTAGCCTTTTTTGTTTATGGCTACATGTTCTGGTTTGCCACGGCTCTATGGCGACGAGAGGTGCCTGGGCAGATCAGTTTTAAAGGGCTTGAGTTAGGCGCTGCGATTGTTGTGGTTGCCATTTTTGTGCAGATCCTGCTTGGCGCTTTTGTCGCCGGCCTTAATGCAGGTTTCATTTTCAACACCTGGCCGCTGATGGATGGATCGTTTATTCCGCGGCACCTCTATCCACTTGAATCCGTTTGGGCGAGCGCATTTGAGGATGTGCGGACCGTGCAGTTCAACCACCGGATGTTTGCCTACGCACTCGTGGTGCTTGTGGGCTGGCACTATTGGAAGATGAACAATTCAGCGCTGCAGGTGCAGCAGACCGGCAATTGGTTGCTGGGTGCACTTGTTTTCCAGGTGTTCCTGGGGATTGCAACGATCCTGACCGTCACGCGGATTGAAGTGGCGCTGCTGCATCAGGCAGGAGCCGTGCTGCTGCTCAGCGTAGCGCTTTTCCATCTTCAAAACATTGGACGGGCCGCCCACCAGAGCCGACTTTAGTACTATTAAAGCCATGCTCTGGCTATTTTTCTGGCACGTTTCCGGACGGCGAAGTCTAGGTGCACTTCGCTTGTAAACGTTTTGACGCGACCCGCGATTTTGTCGTCAGGCCAACGATGTTAGGCTGATAGGGCCTGATCAAGATCGGCGATGATGTCGGCTGCATCTTCCAAGCCCACAGAGAGGCGAACAACATCAGGACCAGCGCCTGCTGCTGTCTGCTGCTCTTCAGTCAGCTGCCGGTGCGTCGTCGATGATGGGTGGATGATGAGACTGCGTGTGTCGCCCACATTGGCGAGCAGGCTCAGTAGTTTCACATTGTTCGCGAGTTTGACGCCTGCGTCATAGCCGCCTTTGACCCCGAAGGTGAAGACGCTACCTGCGCCTTTTGGCGAATATTTCTTCATCAAGTTATGGCTTGGGTCATCGGCAAGCCCCGCATAGGACACCCAGCTGACCGCCTCATGTGCTTTCAGATGTTCTGCGACCTTGAGCGCATTTTCGCAATGACGCGGCATGCGCAAGTGCAGGGTTTCAATGCCGGTGATGATCATGAAGGCGTTTGTTGGAGAGATGGCCGGACCCAGGTCCCGAAGGCCAATGACCCGACAGGCGATGGCGAAAGCGATTTCACCGAAGGTCTCATGAAGTTTCATCCCATGATAGCCGTCATTTGGCTGGGAGAGTGACGGATACTTGTCTGATGCGGACCAGTTGAACTTGCCTCCGTCAACAATAATGCCGCCCATGGAGTTGCCGTGGCCGCCGAGGAACTTGGTGGCTGAGTGCAGCACGATGTCTGCGCCGTGTGACAAAGGCTTGCAGAGATAGGGTGATGCCAATGTGTTGTCGACGATAAGCGGGATGCCCGCTTCATGCGCAATGTCTGCGATCGCTGCAATGTCTGTCACCAGGCCGCCTGGGTTCGCGATGCTTTCGATGAACACGGCTTTGGTTTTGGGGCCAATGGCGGCTTTGATGGATGCAGGGTCTGTCACGTCGGCCCAGTCGACATGCCAGTCGAATTTCTGGAAGGACACACCAAATTGAGTGATGGAACCACCATAGAGCTGGCGGGCCGCTACAAAATGATCACCGGGCTGCATCAGGGTATGGAAGGCGATCAGTTGTGCCGCGTGACCGGAGGCTGTTGCAAGGGCGGCAACACCCCCTTCGAGGGTGGCGACACGCTCTTCCAGAACCGCTGTCGTCGGGTTCGTGATGCGGGTGTAAATGTTGCCGAACGCCTGCAGATCAAAAAGGCTTGCTGCGTGGTCTGTGTCATCAAAGACAAAGGATGTCGTCTGATAGATCGGCGTGGCGCGCGCACCTGTCGTGGGGTCGGGGGCGGCGCCTGCATGAATGGCCAAAGTGTCAAAACCGTAATCGCTCATGATGTTTCCCAGTTACTTCCTGTTAGGTGCGCTCTAGAGGCGCTGACGTTTGTAGGGGTCGTGAATTTGCAATGGTTGGTTACATGTCGTCCAAACGGAGACGCTCATATTCAATTTTGGGACAGCGGTCCATGATGACGGTCAATCCGGCTGTCTCTGCGCGCTGAGCGGCAGCTGCGTTTACGATTTCAAGCTGCATCCAAACCGTTTTCGCGCCTATATCGATGGCCTCGTCTGTCACGCCCCCTGCATCTTCTGAATTGCGAAAGACATCAACCATGTCGATGGCGTGGGGAATGTCTGCGAGGGCGGCGTAAATCTTTTGTCCCAGGAGTTCCTTTCCGGTAAGGCGTGGGCTTACCGGAATAACTTTGTAGCCTTTCGACAGCATGTATTTCATGACGCTATAGCTGGCTCTGTGCTCCTTATCACTGGCACCTACGAGGGCAATCGTCTTTGTCTCTTTCAAAACCCGTGCGAGGAGCGACGGGCTGTAATCTAAATTGGTCATAGTGCGTTACCGGTCTTCCCATGTTGGGTCGCGCTTTTCGATGAAGGCGTTGACGCCTTCCTCCGCGTCATGGGTCAACATGTTCTTCACCATGACGTCGCTTGTATAGGCGTAAGCCTCTGACACGCCGAGTTCCAACTGGTCATAGAAGGCGCGTTTGCCGATGGAGACCGTCATGGAGGACTTTGACGCGATCTTGGTTGCGAGACCGGCGACCTCTGTGTCCAGGGCATCAGCTGGCACAGCACGGTTGATCAATCCGATCTCGGCTGCGTGTGCGGCGTCAACCATGTCGCCACTTAACAGCATTTCCATGGCGTGTTTCCGGCTCACATTGCGCGAGAGCGCAACCATGGGGGTTGAGCAGAAGAGACCAATATTGACGCCAGGGGTGGCGAAATGCGCGTCGTCAGCCGCAATCGCCAGATCGCATGTGGCCACCAATTGGCATCCAGCGGCCGTCGCGGTCCCGTGAACTTTTGCAATGACAGGTTTGGGGTTCTGCAGAATGGAGAGCATCATAGTGGAACAACGCTTCATGATGTCCTGATAATAGGCGCGCCCACGGTCTTCCTGCTGTCTCGCGGCGGTCAGCTCCTTCAGGTCATGACCGGCACAGAAGACGGGGCCATTGGCAGCAAGCACAATAACGCGGACGGAGGGATCTTCGGCGATGGCGGTCATTTCTGCGGTCAGTGCTGCCATCAGAGCTTCAGACAGGGAGTTGCGTTGCTTTGGCCGATTGAGCGTCAGCGTGGTGACGCCGTCGCAATCGTCCCGCAAGAGGACTTCCTCCCTAAGTGCAGCTGCTGCTTCGGCCATATGTTCCTCCTCGGTTGGCCCAATGTTATCGCGCACAAGGAGTTCCGTCAGGCTTCATTTTCGGCGTCGTCGTCGCATTCCGAAGAGCAGTCTGACAAACGAAAATTGCGCACCCTCGCTGAAGCTCTTTCAATTATGGACAATCATTTGCGGCTTAGCGGTCCTCGCCCTAATGTCCCGGCGCAAATATAGGAGCAGGGTATGGCGAGCGGTTTGGAACCCATAATGAGTGTTGCGGAGCTACAGGCGTTTTTTGTAGAGGCGTTTCCGCAGGCTCTGGGGGCGTCAGGCGACGAGACGCTGATAGAGAAAATCATGCCAGGGCGGGTTCTGATCCGGCGGAAGGTGTCTGAGGTCAACCTGCGCCCCGGGGGCACAGTTTCCGGCCCGACCATGATGGCGCTGGCTGATCACGCCATGTATGCGGTCATTCTCGCGCATATCGGGCCGGTGGCGCTCGCGGTGACCACCAATCTCACTATCAATTTCCTGAGGAAACCCGGGCTTCAGGACCTGCTTGCTGAGGGCCGATTGCTCAAACTGGGCAAAAGGCTTGCCGTAGGTGAGGTGACGCTCTTCAACGAAGGCGATGAGGCAGATCCGGTAGCCCATGTAACCTCGACCTATTCAATTCCGCCGGATCGGTGAAAATGCGGTATATATATACCGTGTATTTAAGCGACTGTATTTATTCCGTTTTTTGGCCACTTATCCGTTTGACTTGAAGAAACGGGTCCCCTAAAACTCCGGCCAACGGGCACGAGAGCATCATCTCCGTGGACAAACCAGCATCAGAGATGCGGGTTTGTGGAGATAAAGATGCTCTCTTCCTCTTTCAAACCCGAGCAAATTTATCCAATTGCTCGACAACCGAAGGTTTCGTCCAATTGGATTTTGCTCTGGACGGGTGCCTTCTCGTATTTATCAAGGGTCAAGGCTCCTTTCGGGGAGCGAGATTAGGGTCAAAATGAAAACCTTCTCTGCAAAACCCACAGACATAGACAAGAAATGGATCGTGATTGACGCGGAAGGCCTCGTTGTTGGCCGTCTTGCTTCTATCATTGCGATGCGCCTTCGTGGCAAGCATCTGCCGATTTTCACGCCTCATATGGACTGTGGTGACAATGTCATCGTTGTGAACGCTGAAAAAATCGCCATGACCGGCAAAAAGCTGACGGACAAGAAATATTACCGTCACACTGGTCATCCTGGCGGGATCAAGGAAACCACTCCTGAGAAGATCCTGAGCGGCAAATTCCCAACCCGTGTGGTTGAGCTTGCTGTTCAGCGCATGCTGCCGGGCGGACCTCTTTCTCGCAAGCAGATGTCCAACCTGCACATTTATGCCGGTACGGATCACCCGCACGAAGCGCAGAAGCCAGAGAAGCTCGATGTTGGCGCCATGAATTCTAAGAATGTGAGGAGTGCGTAATGTCTGAAGAAGCACGCACGCTGGAAGACCTGAAAGACGTGGTTGCCCCAGCTGAAGAAGCGCCTGCTCCTCGTGAGCCAAAAATTGACCAGTTCGGTCGGTCTTACGCAACGGGCAAGCGGAAAGACGCTGTCGCTCGTGTCTGGATCAAGCCAGGTGCTGGTCGCATCACAATCAATGATCGCGACATTGAAGTTTATTTTGCACGCCCTGTGCTGCGTATGGTGCTCCGTCAGCCGCTTGTGGCTGCTGGCCGTGAAAACCAGTTCGATATCGTTTGCAGCGTTTCCGGTGGTGGCCTTTCCGGCCAGGCTGGTGCCGTGCGTCACGGTATCTCGAAAGCACTGACTTATTACGAACCTGCGCTGCGTGGCGTTCTGAAAAGCGGTGGCTTCCTCACACGCGATAGCCGCGTTGTTGAACGTAAAAAATATGGCCTTGCGAAAGCGCGCCGGAGCTTCCAGTTCTCCAAACGTTGATCTTGTTTGGGTTCAGAGTTCAAAGGGGCGCCAGCGAGGCGCCCCTTTTTTTGTTATGGTGCGAATAGCAGAGTTGAATGGTGAAGAATATGAAACGGGTATTCATTGACGGCGAAGCGGGGACGACAGGGCTTCTGATACGGGACCGGATTGTGGGTCGCCGCGACATTGAGCTTCTGCAGATTGATCCGGCGAAGCGGAAGGATGCGCAGGAACGGAAGCGCCTTCTGAACGCGGCCGACATCGTCTTTCTGTGCCTACCGGATGAAGCCGCTATTGAAGCTGTGTCGCTCATAGACAATCCGGACACGGTGGTGATTGATGGCTCGACCGCCTTCCGGGTAGCCGATGGCTGGACCTATGGCTTCCCCGAAATGACCAAGGACCATCGGGCCGCAGTTGCAAGGTCCAAGCGGATCAGCAATCCGGGCTGTTATCCCACCGGGACCATTGCGCTTGTCCGGCCCCTGGTGGATGCAGGCATCTTGCCTAAAGAGTTTCCGCTTACCATCAATGCGATCTCAGGTTACAGCGGCGGTGGCAAAGGCATGATCGCGGAGTTTGAGGATGCCCAAGCACCTGTTACATCCGAACAACCTTTCAGGCTTTATGGACTGACATTGGCGCACAAACATGTGCCTGAAATGCAGGCCTATGGTGGACTTGATCATAAGCCTCTGTTCTCACCAGCCGTGGGTAAATACCGGCAGGGCATGCTGGTCGAGGTTCCGGTGCAACTCTGGTCTTTGGCATCTGATGCCACGCCGGATCAAATTCGGGATGTGTTGACCGAGCATTATGCAGGTGAGCGGTTTGTATCTGTTGTGGGTGCTGATGAAACCGCTGAGATCGCCAATATTGATCCTGAAGGCCTCAATCACACCAATGAGATGAAGCTCTTTGTCTTTGGGAATGAAGAAACTGAGCAGGTCCGGCTGGTGGCACTTCTCGATAATCTCGGAAAGGGTGCGTCGGGCGCTGCGGTGCAGAGCATGAACCTGGTGCTCGGAATTGATGAAGCGACAGGGCTCGTACCAGACGCATAAGGTCCAGGTGAGTGAGTTGGGGGGACGAACGTATGATTGACTATCAAGGTAAGACGGTTCTGGTGACGGGCGCCGCGTCGGGCATTGGCGAGGCAACCGCGATCGCTTTGGCGACACGCGGTGCAAACGTCGTTTGTGCGGATGTTGATGCGGACGGGGTTGCGCAAACCGTTGCGACTGCTGGTGAGGGGGCAAAGTCGATCATTTCAGATTTGAGCGCGCCTGATGCCGCCGCAAAGCTTGTGGATCAAGCCTATGACACAGCTGGTCATCTGGACCTGATTTTTTCAAATGCGGGGATCGGGCATCGCAGCAGCCTCACCAAAGAGCCCTTTGATGCGACGGATGCAATGGCAAAGCTCTTTGAAATCAATTTTTTTGCCGGTCCGAAAATAGCTCAGGCCTATGCGCGTCACCTGGAAGCTGATGGCAAGCGGGGACGCCTGATGGTGACGGCCTCAGAGAACTCCCTCAGCGTGCCAAGTGCTGTCAGCGCTGGAAAGATGACCTTTTATGGGGCGACCAAACATGCGCTTCTGGTTGCGATGGAGTGGCTACGTATTGAGCAGGAGAAGGAAGGGCTTTTGGACCTTCATGTCCTGCTTCCAGGTGCTGTTTACACACCGCTCGTTGCGCGCAGTCTGCCGGACCCGTCTCTGGCGCCGCCAGAATTGGAACTCATCACCGCAGAACGGTGCGCCGAGGTGGCGCTCAAGGGCATGGACTTGGGTCTTTTCTACATCCCAACCCAGGCCCACCTGCTCGATGACATGCAACCGCGCGTGCGAGACATTGAGGCATCATTGAAAGCCTTGGAAATTGAGCGGAGCTACTAAGATGAAGTGGTCATCTTCGTATCTGTTTTTTGTTTGTGGTGTGTGGTTTCTGTTTACTCAATCCATTGCTGTCCATGCTGATGTGGACGGGCAAGAGAGGTCTTGGCTGCCGATCAATCAAACGGAGCTGAACGAAGTTTATTCAAGCAGTTTCAACCTAACATCAGCTCGGGAACAGACACTTGCTCAGGTGATTGCTGAAAAACAACGTAGTCTACAAAACCAACCAAAAAAATTGGAACGATACAACTCTCGAATGGCGCCTTGGGTTGACGCGTTGCTGCCGGAAGACACGATCTATTTGCTAGACAATCCGAATTTTAGTTTGCCGGTTCTCATAGCCGGTGATGGTGAGAAAATTCATACCATCCGGATGATGGTACCTTTGGTGAATTATTCGCGAGAGGAGCAAGAGTTAGGATTTTCTTTTCTGTCGGACATTCACGAAAAAGCATTTGGTTTCGCATGGACGGCAGCACGCACCTGGCCTCGTGATAGCCTTGAGGCGACTTGGACTGCCGCTGCCGAAAGGGGGCGTGAGGAGCGCGCGGTTAGTAGCCGGAACGAAATGTTGATCACACATCATGCCGACGGGTTAACGGCTGCTACTTTTGGGGTTCCGCCTGACCTAGTAATTTACACGATTACCGCGCGCGAGAGGTGTATCCCCAACTTGGATGAAATCACTCGCAGCCTCGGCTTCATATGTGTGAACAACTGATTTGGTCGAGATTGATGCCTTGTGCCTAAAACCGGATGAGGATGACGCCTGCGGCCACAATCACTGCGGCTGCGATACCGATGCGACCGATGGGTTCTTTCAGAATGTAGGCCGACAGGAAGGCCGCGAAGATCACGCTGGTCTCCCGGAGGGCCGAGACGAGGCCCAATGGCGCCACACTCATAGCCCAGATGACCAGGGCATAGGCGACCATCTGAAGGGCAGCGCCACCGAATGCGATCACGCCGATGGAATTGGTTGCCCGTATCGACCGCCAGCCGCGTCTATGGAGCCCGATCGAGAAAAATATGAGACCATCGAGCAGAAACAGCCAGAACACGAAGGTCATAGGTGTTTGGGCCACACGCCCGCCAATGCCGTCCATCATGGTGTAGCTGGCGATGAAGGCGGCGGTGCCTAACGCATAGAAAGTTGCCTTGCGTTCGTCAGATGACCCGCAGCGTTTTTGCCATGCGAGGCTTATGATGCCGCCTGTCACCAGCACGAGGCCTGCGACTGCGTAAAGAGAAATCGTCTCGCCGATGACGAAGTAGGCGCCCAATGCCACCAGCAGTGGAGCGGTTCCTCTGGCGATGGGATAGACGTGGCCCAAATCCCCATAGGTATAGGCGCGCACCAGGAACAGCTTGTAGCCTGTGTGGAGGACGAGTGTGCCTCCCAAGATCGCCCAGGTTTCCGGATTTGGAAAAGGCAGGAAAGGCAATACGGGGAGAGCGAGCAAGCCGCAGGCCCCTGTCATCAATGCCAGTGAGTTCAGGCGATCCTCGCCAGCACGCACCATGGCGTTCCAACTTGCATGCATCAGAGCAGTCAGAAGGACGAGGCCGATCAGGGCGAGGCTAATGTCGGTTTCCATGGGCGGACCATAGAGGTGGAAGCGTGCGACTGCCTATTCACTGAAACAGCAAATGGGATTGCGTGGTCCGACGTTAAGAGAAATTCGCGCTGAAATGATTGCGCAGAAACCTGAGATTGTTGCTAATTGGTCTGGTTACGTTTGCTGCGAATATCCTATAGGGTAGGGAGCTGAATATCTGTGATCCTCAGCGAGAGTCGTTGAGGTGGTCTAAAAGGGGTCTGGCCTTTCTATGGTCAAGCGTATTGGGAATGGTCACGTGTGCGGGGTCAATATGACAAGTGAACGCCAAACGAGCGAAGTAAGTTGGTCTGCTACGACAGGGATTGTAGAGCGAGCGACGAAGCGTGTTGGCGCCATACTGCTTGTTGTAGGCCTGGCGGCTTGTTCAACGGCGCCCGATTGGGCACGGCCCGGCCTCATTTATGGAGATGATGCTGAAGCAGCTGCGGCAGATCCCCGCGCTGAAAAAGAATTTCCGGAATTAGCTGATGTCCCCGGTCAAGTGCCGGTGCGAAGCTCTGCAGCTGAGGTCCAGGAAGCGGTAGATGGTTTGGCCGCTGACCGGGAGCGGGCGCGGTATAGCGATGAAATTCTGCGAGGTGGAACGGGGGCCCCTGCTCCAGCACCGCGCAGTGCTGCCCCGGCAACGAGCCCGGCACCGCTTCCAACAGCCAGCGTGACGTCACCGGCGCCTGTCGCTGCAGCTGCTGCCTCCAATGAGGGGGTGATTCCTCCCCCCGTACGCGGTGGCCGGTCCTCTTTGGTTGCTGCAGAGACTGCTGCGGAGCAGGTCGTTGAGCGTGCGACCCAGGCTGCTGCGACAGTGCCAGTTGCTGTTGAGCCTACACCTGTCCCAACGCCTCAGGCCTCAGCGCCTGCTGCTGCGCCACAACCCGTAGCCGCGGCAGCTCCGGTCGCTTCTGCACCAGCTCAAACGACCCGTCGTCCGGCTGTACCAGCGGTATCCGAGACGACCCGGGTAAGTGCGACACCGAGCACCGCATCGTCAGCTGCGCCGAATTACCGCGAGCGTCCACCGGCCCCTGCTCAAACGAGCCAGCCCGCTGTGCAGGCGGAAGTGACGCCAACACCGCGTGCTACACCTTCGGTTGCAGCAACGACGCCTGTTCTACATTCAAATAGTGCATTTGAAGCGTCATCGGCGCCGGCATTGACGCAGGAAGCGCTCGAAGCCGCCGGACCCATCGTCTCGTCGCGCTATGGCTCACCTGGAGCACCAACTGGCTCCGCTGACCCAGAAGACCCTGTGGAGGTCAATTTGGATGCCTTGAGGGGGCTCGGACCTTTGGGGCCGGGTGCATCACTTGCGCCTACTCAAGCAACGCCAAATGGTACGGCCTACGCAAATCAGGGCGGTCCCGGGAATATTCCCCCTTATGTGGTGAGCTTTGCCCACGGATCGACGAGGCTCAGTGCTGAAGACCGGCAGAAAATTGTCACCGCTGCGGCCAGTGCTGCAGCATATAACGGCATCGTGCGCGTGGTTGGACACGCCTCCAGCCGGACAGGCGACCTAGGCGTGGGTGACCACCTTCTGGCTAACTTCAAAGTATCCATGAAGCGGGCGAATGCGGTTGCCAATGAGCTCATTCGAGCGGGCGTCGACCCGTCACGCGTGATTGTAGAGGCAAAAGGCGATGCCGTTCCCGTCTACTACGAATCCATGCCTGCGGGTGAAGCTGGAAACCGCCGTGCCGAAATTTTCATCGAGTAGGCGCCTAAAAGCGTGAAATTGGCCATTCTTTGGCCTTTTTCAGCCGTTTATTTCGTATCTTCTTATTATTCAGCCCAAGGTTAGCCGGGGGCGCGGAAACCCGTAGTCCGACCCGGTTTTTGGCGGTATAAGAGCGCCCGATGGCGCTTTTGCCAGCAATTTGAGGCTGTATTAGCCGGAGTCCTTTGAGATGACTGAGGAATTTCATCGCATCAAACGCTTGCCACCGTACGTTTTGGAGGTGGTCAACCGCCTCAAAGCGAAGGCGCGCGCGGAAGGACGAGACATTATCGATTTCGGGATGGGCAATCCCGACATGCCGACACCACAGCATATCGTCGACAAGCTGATTGAGACGGTACAGGACCCACGCACCCATCGCTATTCGGCATCCAGAGGCATTCCGGGGCTTCGCAAAGCCCAGGCTGGATATTATGAGCGTCGGTTCGGGGTGAAGCTCGATCCGGAAACGCAGGTTATTGCGACGCTGGGCTCAAAAGAAGGGCTCGCGAACCTGGCCCAGGCGATCTCTGCACCGGGTGATGTAATCCTGGTTCCCAATCCGACCTATCCGATCCATGCCTTCGGCTTCATCATCTCCGGTGGGGTGGTTCGTCACCTGCTTGGCGGTATTGAGCCGGGTGAGGAATATCTGCGGACACTGCATCGCGCCCTCAAACATTCGGTACCTGCACCCTCAGCGCTGGTGCTTAATTATCCAGCAAATCCAACGGGTTATGTCGCGGACCTCGAGTTCTACAAAGAGGTCGTAAAAGTCGCGAAGGCACATGATCTGTTCCTGATCTCAGACCTTGCCTACGCTGAAATCTACTTTGACGACAATCCGCCGCCATCGCTTCTTCAGGTACCTGGTGCGATGGATCTGGCTGTCGAGTTTACGTCGCTATCGAAGACCTTTGCGATGCCAGGCTGGCGTATGGGCTTTGCGGTGGGGAATGAGCGTCTGATCGGCGCGCTGGCCCGTGTGAAGTCGTATCTCGACTATGGGGCTTTCACACCGATCCAGGTCGCTGCCACTGCGGCCCTTAATGGACCGACGGATTGCATTGAAGAAATCCGTGAGACCTACAAAACCAGGCGGGACATTCTGATTGATAGTATGGGTCGCGCTGGCTGGGAAATCCCTATGCCTAAGGCAGGCATGTTTGCCTGGGCACCGATCCCGGAAAAATTCAAACATCTGGGCTCGCTGGCCTTCTCCACGCTGCTGTTGGAGCATGCTGACATCGCCGTCGCGGCGGGTATTGGCTTTGGCGAATATGGCGACGGGCATGTTCGGATCGGGTTCGTTGAAAACGAGCAGCGTATCCGTCAGGCAGCCCGAAATGTGAAGAAATTCCTGGAGAATGCGGACAAGATCCTCGCGGACTATGATCCGTCCGGGGGCACTATTGTCCAGTATCCGGGACAGAAAGCGTAAAAATGACAACACCGCTGCGAATTGGCCTGGCGGGACTGGGCACCGTCGGCGGTGGCGTCGGCAAACAGTTGGAAACTGAGGGCGCGCGTTTGGCGTCAATTTCCGGTCGAGAGATCGTTGTTTCGGCTATATGCGCCCGTGATCGCTCTAAAGACCGCGGTTTTGATGTGACCGGGGCAACCTGGTTTGACGATCCGGTCGATATGGCCAAAAACGCTGAGATTGACGTGTTTGTCGAACTTATTGGCGGATCTGACGGATCGGCCAAAAGTGCTGTTGAGGCGGCTCTGTCTTCCGGCAAGCATGTGGTGACGGCCAACAAGGCGCTGGTTGCCCATCATGGCGCTGCGCTGGCAGCACTGGCTGAAGAAGGCGCCGCCGCGCTCAATTTCGAAGCGGCTGTGGCCGGCGGCATCCCGATCATCAAGGCGATGCGCGAGGGCCTTCTGGCAAACCAAATCTCGCAGGTTTCCGGCATTTTGAACGGAACCTGCAACTACATCCTGACCGAAATGGAAGAAACCGGGGCTGATTTTACAGATGTGCTGGCAGATGCTCAAAAGCTCGGTTACGCGGAGGCAGATCCCAGTTTTGACGTTGGGGGGACGGATGCCGCACACAAGCTTGCTATCCTGGCGAGCCTTGCATTCGGGACCGCGGTCGATTTTTCTTCGGTCTATGTTGAAGGCATAGAGACGATTACCGCGGCTGATATCAAGTTTGCAGCGGAATTTGGATACCGGATCAAGCTGCTGGGCACGGCCGTGCGCAATGAGCAGGGCGCCATAGAACAGCGGGTTCATCCGGCCCTGGTGGCCCATAGCGCGCCGCTGGCGAGCGTTTCTGGGGTCACCAACGCGGTTTCTGTCCATGGGGGATATGTGGGCAATGTCGTGCTGACCGGCCCTGGCGCAGGCGAGGGCCCCACTGCATCGGCTGTGGTGGCAGATATTGTGGATATTGCCCGCGGCATCGCATTTCCGCCGTTTATCCTTCCTCAATCGCAGCTCAAGCCGGCTGAGATTGTGGAAATGAGCGACTATTCAGGTGCCTACTATTTAAGGCTAAAGGCCGCAGATCGAGCTGGAAGCATGGCAGAAGTGACCAAGGCGCTGGCGGAAGCAGATGTTTCCATCGAACGGATTGTCCAGCGGCCTGATCAGGGGCGCGATGGCGAATGGCTTCCTGTGGTCCTGATAACCCACGAGACTCGGGAAGCAACTATGCAGCGGGCGCTGGCGCTTCTTTCAGAACATGCAGATGTGGTGAGCGCGCCGGTTGTGATCCGCATCCAAGGCAGCTAAAAGCACAAACAAATACACGTGAACCAACGGGGATAAGAATGACTTCGAAAAAAGCCGCCAATCAGGGTTTGAGCCGCACATTGGCTCTTGAACTCGCGCGTGTGACTGAGCGTGCAGCGGTGGCTGCGTCCAGGCTTTCGGGCCGGGGTGATGAAAAGGAAGCTGACCAGGCCGCCGTTGATGCCATGCGCCAGGAGCTGAATGCACTCCCGATTGAGGGCACGATTGTTATTGGTGAGGGAGAGCGCGACGAAGCGCCGATGCTTTATATCGGTGAGGAAGTTGGCACTGGCGGACCAAAGGTCGACATTGCGCTTGATCCGCTGGAAGGCACGACGCTTACCGCCAAGAATATGGAAAATGCCCTTGCCGTTGTTGCCATGGCAGAGGGCGGCACTTTGTTGCACGCACCAGATGTCTATATGGACAAGATCGCGATCGGCGGTGGCTACCCGGATGGTATCGTTGATCTCGACGCGCCCGCTGGTGACAATATCAAAGCCCTGGCGCAGGCCAAGGGTGTTGATGTTAGCGAGATTACAGCGTGTGTTCTTGACCGTCCGCGACACGCGAACCTTATCGCGGAAATTCGTGGCGTGGGTGCACGCGTGTCCCTGATCTCAGATGGTGACATTGCCGGCGTGATCGCGACGACTGACGCGACGACGGGCATCGACATTTATATGGGTGTTGGTGGGGCACCGGAGGGCGTGCTCGCTGCAGCGGCGCTTCGCTGCATTGGCGGACAGATGCAGGGACGACTTGTCACCAACAATGAAGAGCAAAAAGCGCGGGCTGCAAAGATGGGCGTCAAAGATTTTGACGCTAAATATTCCATGATTGAAATGGCGAGCGGCGACGTAATTTTTGCAGCAACCGGCGTCACCGACGGCTCCATGCTTGATGGGATCAAGGTGACGAAAGAAGGTGTGTCGACCCATACGATCGTGATGCGCTCGTCGACGGGAACTGTGCGTCGCATTCGTGCATTTCACAGAGCAGATTCAAAATTCGAAAACCACTGAGTGCGGTGTTGGCACGCTTTAGGAGGCTGATTGGAGTACGAGCCGGATAGCGGGTTCTTGGGTGTCGGGAGGTCATTGACCAGCCGTCGTTGGATCCCTCGGCTTGAAAATGATCGGCTGGCCCTGCAGCTCGCGCAGCAGGCGGATGTTCCTGAGCTTCTCGCACGTGTTCTTGTGGCCCGTGGCGTTACTGCAGACGCCTGCGAACAACATCTCAATCCGACTCTGCGATCTTACCTGCCAGACCCGTCCATTGTTGAAGATATGGACAAGGCTGCTGAACGCATCACCAAGGCGATTGTTGATGGTGAGCAGGTGGCCGTCTTTGGCGATTATGACGTTGATGGTGCTACTTCATCGGCGCTTCTGAAGCTCTATTTTGAAGCGATTGGTGCCCCATTGCGGATCTACATCCCCGACCGCATTAAGGAGGGCTATGGCCCGAACGCACCTGCCTTCCTCAAGCTCAAAGACCTAGGGGCGTCGCTCATCATCACTGTTGATTGCGGTACTATGGCGCATAAACCTCTTGGTATTGCCAAGGAACGCGGGCTCGATGTGGTTGTTGTTGATCACCATCAGGCTGAACCCTTGTTACCGCCAGCTGTTGCCGTGGTGAACCCCAACCGGCTGGATGACACGAGCGGTCTCGGTCAGCTTGCTGCGGTTGGTGTGACCTTTCTGCTGTTGATTGCTCTTAACCGAACGCTGCGCTCTGCGGGATGGTTTGAGGGGGATCGCGAAGAGCCCGACCTCCTGGACATGCTCGATATTGCTGCCCTTGGCACAGTTTGTGATGTGGTGCCGTTGACGGGCCTCAACCGCGCGATTGTGACTCAAGGCCTGAAAGTCATGGGCTCACGAAAAAATATGGGCCTTGCTGCTCTGGGTGATGTGGCAAAGATGGACGGTGCGCCCGGCACCTATCACGCGGGCTTTCTGCTCGGTCCACGCGTGAATGCAGGTGGACGTGTTGGCCGCGCTGATCTTGGCGCGCGCCTGCTTACAACGCATGACGCCGCTGAAGCCCATGAGATCGCGCTTGCCCTCGACACATATAACCGTGAGCGCCAGGCGATTGAAGCAATGGTGTTGGAGCAAGCAATCGAACAGGTAGATGCTGCGCTTGCTCATTCGCGTGCCAATCAGCCGCCGCCCCTTATCATTGCGTCGGGAACGGGATGGCATCCTGGTGTCATTGGGATCGTGGCGAGCCGAATAAAAGACAAATATGATCGCCCTACCTTTGTTGTCGCGATTGATGGCAAAGGTGAAGGGAAAGGGTCGGGAAGGTCTGTCCCTGGTGTTGACCTCGGGCGCGCGGTCACAGCAGCTCTTGAGGCGGGGCTTCTGGTCAATGGCGGCGGCCATGCCATGGCAGCTGGTCTTACGGTTCGGGAAGGCAAGCTGGATGAGCTTCATGAGTTTCTGAACGGGCGCATTGCATCGGACGTGATGGCGGCTGGCGAAGAAAGGCAGTTGAAGCTCGATGGCGCGCTGACAACAGATGCAGCATCGCGTGAGATGTTTGAGATGCTCGAAAAGGCGGGGCCCTATGGCGCTGGCAACCCGGAACCGCGATTTGCTGTGCCGAGGGTGCGGATTGTGCGGGCTGACCGGGTCGGACAGAATCATGTGCGCTGTATCCTGGCAGGGGACGAGGGCGGACGATTGAAGGGAATCGCCTTTAGAGCGGCTGATTCAGAGCTTGGAGAGAGCCTTTTGAACAGCGGCGGGGCTGTTTTCCATGTCGCGGGACGCCTCCGGGCGGATGATTGGCAGGGACGAAGAGGAGTCCAGTTGCAAATTGATGACGCTGCCCGGCTCTGATCTCAAAAACCCCAGAAAATCGACAAAAATCAGCGGATTAGGCACTTGCATTCCCGAAGGTGACCCATTATTAAAGCCGCACTGCGCGCCCTTCGTCTATCGGTTAGGACGCCAGGTTTTCAACCTGGAAAGAGGGGTTCGATTCCCCTAGGGCGTACCAGTTTTCCTCTCATTCATTGATATGCTGCAGCTGGCCTGAGATGGCCTGATCTGCGACACTTGCCCCATAAAACCAATGGGAGAGGTGTGATGAAGGTAGAAGGTGGATGCTATTGCGGCGAGTTGCGCTATGAGGTCGAAGGTGACGCCCTTTTTAAGGCTCAGTGTCACTGCCGGGAATGCCAATATATTTCAGGTGGGTCGCCCAATGTGACCATGGGCATGCCTGAGGGCACGTTCAAATACACGAAGGGTGCGCCAAAGGCTTTCAAACGCACAGATATCGACCCTTCTGTCACACGTGAGTTTTGCGGCAATTGCGGCACGAGCATGCTGTCACGGGCCCCTGGCGCCCCCGGACTTGTTTTGCTGAAGGTTGGATCGATGGATGATCCCAAGCAGTTTGAGGGTCCTCAGGTTGCCATTTACACCTGTGATGCTCAGGACTTCCACATGATCCCTGAGGGCGTTGCGTCCTTCGACAAGCTGCCTGGCTAGAAGACAGGCCTCCTTCCAAAGTTAGCGGGTGGCAACCAATTCAAATGTGATTGCCACCTCGTTACCGACCATGGGGCTAAGCGGACCGGTTCCGATGCCGTAGTCGGTCCGGTCAACGGTCAGGCTGCCTGCTGCTGTCGCTTGGTCGCCGTCAATATCGAGGCTGAAGGGAAGTGTCACGGGTAGGGAGGTTCCCTTAATCGTCAGCGTTCCTTCGGCCATGTAGCCTGCATCTGTCTTTGTCACGGTTGATGAGAGGAAGCTTGCGGTCGGATGGGTGGCCACGTCGAACCAATCAGCACCCGGCAACGCGCCGTCCCTCTCAGCGGACCCGCTGTTTGCACTGGCTGTAATGATCTCAACGCTAATCGACGCATCTTCCAGGTTGTTTGGATCCAGGGTGATTGCGCTGGAAAAGTCTGCGAATGATCCTTGAAAGAGTGCGCCTGCCTGTGTGCCTTCGAATGTGAGCTGGCTGTTATCAGCGTTCATTGTCCAATCACTGGCAAAGGCATTTGAGGTCAATAGAAGCAAGAAGGCGAGACTACGAAACACCATGAACTGTCCTTTGGCGTCAGAGAAATGGATCGCGGGTTTTGGTCCCATACTAGGAACCCCAGGGGAGCATGCGGCGCAAGATGTCATCCTTCAAAATGAAGTGATGACGGAGGGCCGCCGCGGCGTGTAGCAACACAGCTGCACCGGCAGACCAGGCAAGGAGCCAATGCCCCCATTCGCCGACCGCCAACCATTGATCCTTGTCCGGATCGGTTGCGATGAAACCGATATGTGGGAGTGGAAGGGTGTCAAACACCAGGGTTGGAATGTTGATCGGTGAGGCTGACACAATGATCCAGCCGGTGAGCGGCATTGCCACGAGAATTGTGTAAAGCCCCAGATGGGTGAGCGAGGCTGCGGTCTTCTCCCACCAGGCCATGCTCTCGGGAAGGGGAGGCGGTGCATCAATGAACCGCCAGACGAGGCGTAACATCACAATGGCAAACACAGAAATGCCAAAGGACTTGTGGAGCTGATACAGGGGAAAAAGATTGGGGTCGGAGAGTTCCAGGTTGCTCATATAGATGCCAAGCCCCAGATTGCCCAAAAAGAACAGGGCGACCACCCAATGAAAGCCTGCAGCGATGAGACCGTAGCGCGTTTTGGTGTTTTGCCAATCCATGACGGGGTTATCGCTGACCCTGGACGCCCGGCGGTGCCCAATAGGTGGGGGTCCAGTTCCGAGCCAGCTCCTTGCCATCCAGATAATCTGTCCGGTTGATGGTGTTTCTCAGGTGCGCTCGAAGGCCATCGTTCTGATCGATAGCGCCGAGCGTCAAGCGAAGTGGATTGACGTCATACAGGCGTAGCCATTTTCCAATCTCCACCGGGTCTTTGTTGGGGCCGATGTTTGCGGCGTACAGAGCCAGCAAAGTGCGCTGCGCCTGGAAGTGCCCGGCATTGGCCGCGCGCATTACCCATGTGCGGCCTTGCTGAAACTTCTCATTGCCGCTGACCTGCTCAGCGTTGAATTCTGTTCCGCTTTCGGTCGGCAACCCACCCATCGACATGAGGCACAGGCCGTAGGCGTGTTGAGCTGATTCATAGCCACGACCATTGCGTGCAAGTGGACGCAAACGCTCGATGGCCGCTTCGCAGTCGCCTTCGTTTTTCAGTTCAAAGCCTTCCCAATAGGCAGCCTGGGGGTCTTGATAATTATAGCGCTCCCGGACATCGTAATGGGGAGATGTTCGGGGGTTTTCCTGGCCATTCGCGAGGGCTGGGGGCACGGGAAGGACACTGGTGAACAAGGCACTAGACAGACAAAGGCAAAACGCGGCCGGGACAAAAGTTTTCATGGGAAAACCGTATCCTGACCGCGCTTCAGTTTCAATCGATCGCAGGCGCTGAAATTCAGCGGTAGTGGATCAGATAGCGGCTGCCGGAGACCACATATCCTTCACCGTGCCTGTTGTAGCACATGGTGCCCCCAACCTTTGCCGGGCGCCCGTGCCACTGCCCGCGTTTGTAGACGGGGTGGCAGGCTCTGCTGTTTGTGTGCCGGTAGCTGTGGCGGTTGTTATAGCCGCCATCTGAATAGCTATAGTGCCCACGTGAATGGCCGCCATAATAATTCTGCCGGTGATGACGTCTGGGGGCATGATATGGACGGTGATGCTGGCGATAGCGCTGATGATGGGCGCGGGGATACCCGTAGCCGCTGCTCCATCCAATCAGGCCCCCAACAAGAGCGCCGGCAATAAAGGCTCCTGCGCGGTCGCCGCGGTGACGCCGGTGACCACCGTGATGTCCGCCGCCATGCCGTCCGCCTCGATAGTGGCGCCCATGACCACCTCTATGACTGCGGCCATGGTGGCCTCGCCTGTCGCGTATGTGATGCAGGTTGCTGTTTGGTGTCAGGTTGCCCGCGCCCACAGGTCCTGCCGCCGCTGCTGGAGCGGACAGGCTGGCCATAGACCCGACAACCAGACAGGCACTGAGTGCCAGTCGTGCGAGTATCATTTCCTTCTCCCGATTCATTTGCCCACTTGGGGACCGGCCTGCAATTGACCGGTGTCACATCCTCAAGGAGAAGGTGGTCTTTGGGGTTTGAACGCTAGATGAACAGTCTGTTCAGGTTCGTTCTACCAGTGGCCGGTGTTCTCCATGGATGCCCAGGGCTCCTGGGCAGGGAGCGGTTGGCCTTCCTGAAGAAGTTCAATGGAAATGTTGTCCGGAGAGCGCACAAACGCCATTCGACCATCGCGAGGTGGACGGTTGATGGTGATTCCCGCGTCTGCCAGTTTCTGACAGGTCGCGTAAATGTCATCGACCCGGTAGGCCAAATGCCCGAAATTCCGTCCTTCATCCAGCTCTTCGGGGTCCCAATTGTAGGTCAATTCGACCTGAGCTTCCTCCTGGCCTTCTGGAGCCAGGAAGACGAGGGTGAAGCGACCTTCTTCTACGTCAAATCGCCCGACATTCTTTAGACCCAAATGGGTGCAGTAAAACTCAAGTGACGCTTCAAGATCCGTCACGCGGACCATGGTGTGCAAATAGCGCATGCGTAGTTTGCCTATCCTTCTGGGGTTCGTTTTGCGTATCATTTCCCGAACAGACCACGAGGTCAAAGACAACTGTCAGGGAGTGGGGGATGTCCGCAGAATTGAAGGCGCTGATCGAGGGTAGCGAACGCGCTGTTGTTTTTACGGGCGCGGGGATCAGCACGGAATCCGGCATTCCGGATTTTCGCAGCCCAGGTGGTCTGTGGACCAAAATGGCGCCGATTGATTTTCGGGATTTCATGGCCTCAGAGGAAATGCGGATTGAGGCGTGGCGCCGAAAATTCGCGATGGATGGGAGCTTTGCGGCTGCCGAGCCCAATAAGGGGCATATGGCGGTCGCCAAACTGGTGGATACGGGCAGGGTCACTCACGTGATTACCCAAAACGTCGATAACCTGCACCAGAACTCGGGCGTGCCGACAGACAGGGTGATTGAGCTTCATGGGAACAGCACTTACGCCACGTGCCTCAATTGCGGCGCGCGCTATGAGTTGGCGGAGATCCGGTCGCACTATGAGGAACACGGCAAGCCACAGGACTGTCAGTTTTGCAGCGGGATCATAAAGTCAGCGACGATCTCCTTCGGACAGGCGATGCCGGAAGCCGAGATGGAGCGGGCGACGGAAGCGACCTTAGAGTGCGACCTGTTTATCGCGATTGGCTCGTCGCTGCAGGTCTATCCCGCAGCTGGTTTCCCGATTATGGCAAAGAAGAATGGCGCGAAGCTCGTGATTTTGAACCGCGAAGAAACCGAGCTGGATCCGCTTGCAGACCTTGTCGTGCATGAGGAGATTGGACCGACACTCGCCCCGATAGTTCAGTTGAACTAGAGATATTGTTCTGCTTCCTGCTGCTCAAATGTTTTGTATCGCGCGCTCGGCCAAAACCGGATGTCTTCTCTTTTTAGCGGTCGTTTTTTCCGGGTTACCATAAGACCGTCTATGGGTTTCCTGGACTGTCGGTCTACGACCAGCATTGGCGGCGCTTTGTCGTCCTGCAGCCACCTGTCGCCCCATTGAATCAACGCGCACAGGACCGTCAGCAGGTCTTCCCCCGCCTCCGTGGGCAGGTATTCATTCCAACTCGTCTCGGCGTTGATAGGTCTCTTTTCGATAATGCGATGTTCTTCGAGCTTTTGCAGACGGGCGGATAAGATGTTTTTGGCGATCCCCAAATTGCGTTGAAAATCAGCAAAGCGATTGGTGCCCAAGAACATTTCTCGAAGGATCAGGACTGACCAGCGATCACCAATAATGTCCATGGATTTTTTGATCGAACAGTCTTCCCGCATTTGCATCGGGATCGATAGCTTGGCCGCGGTCTTTGCATTCATCTCATTGTCTCTATCTTGCCTGTGCACCCACGCACAGGCGTGTTGCATTGAATAGCGACTTTAGCAGAGTTCAATGGTTGCGAAATGAAACAAATTGGTTTTTATTTGAAACCAATTATTTGCTGACCACGTAGACAGAATAGAAGGGAAGCCCCATGGCAGTTGTCGATTTTAAGATGGACGGTGAGTTAGCCATTCTCACGATCAACAATCCCCCAGTTAACCTCGCAGATGATGCTTTGTTTGTGGCCCTGCATGAAGCAATTGATCAGCTGGGATCGTCAAATGCCCGTGCGGCCCTTTTGCGTGCTGAAGGGGAACATTTTGGATGCGGCGTCAACGTCAACACCACCTTTGTGGGGCGAGGAGCTGACGATGCCCTGCCAATGCTGCAACGTGGTGTCGGTGACCTGCAAAGACTGGAGCGGATGCCAATTCCCATCATTTGTGCGGTTCAGGGGCTTTGTCTGGCGGCGGGATTAGAGATTGCCCTGCGGTGCGACATCATTATTTCGTCGTCCAGTGCACAGTTTGCGCAAGTTGAACAGCATATTGGCGCTGCGACCTATCTGGGCGGTGCCTATCTTCTAGCTGAAAGATGTGGACCAGCGCGGGCGCGGCATATCTGTTTTTCTGGTGATTTTTTTCGCGCGGAAGAGTTTGAGCGCTGGGGTATTATCAACCAGGTTGTTGCGGAAGAAGACTTGGACACTGTTGCTTTGGCCTATGCCCGGAAGGTTGCCAACGGGCCGACCAAGGCGCATGCGATTACGAAACAAACAATCCGCAAATTTTTGGACGATGGTGTAGTAGCGGCGGATACATTGCTTCTCGAAGTCGGTCCGCCATTATTTGAGTCCCATGATTTTGTTCATGGAGTCGATGTGATGGTCAAACACGGGTCGAAAGCGTTTCGCGGCCTCGCCAAATTCACTGGACAATAGATGGTCCGCGCTGGTGGATGTGGGTTAACGTGCGTTTGCCCATCCGCCGGCGAGGGGAATGACCTGACCGGTGATGAAGCCGGATAGGGGGGTGGCCAGGAACGTTATGAGAGCTGCGGCTTCTTCTGGTTTTCCAAGGCGCTTGAGCGGGATGTTCTTAAGGATCTTGGCCATGGCTTCTTCGTTGGCCAGGAGTTCCGGCGGGAAATAGTCCGGATTTTCGACATAATTGGGCGCGACCGCGTTTACCTGAATGTTCCTTGGTGCCAGTTCCCGTGAGAGCGACAGCATGAGAGAGTTGGCGGCACCCCGGGCAGAGGCATACATGGAATAGTTGGCAAGACCATTGAGCGGTGCAGCGGAGGTGAGGAAGAGGACTTTGCCGCCGCCAGCAGATTTCATGGAAGGCACGATCGCACGGGTGACACGAAAGGGCTTGAAAACGAGGGCTTCATAGGTTGCCTCCAAATCCTCGTCTTTGGCTGTGTCGAGCGGCGCACGGAGTGCGGGGTAAGCGTCATTATTGATGAGAACATCGATGCGGCCGGATTCTTCCAATACGCGTCCGGCAGCAACGACAGGATCAGAACCGCTGACAGTCTTGAGACCGGGCAGGGCCGCTTCTGCTGCGCTGCGCATGTTCGCATCAGCGAATGCGGGATCTGTTCCGTAGACCGTTGCGCCGGCTTCAAGGAGGGCTTTCGCAGAAGGGCGCCCGACAAAGTGCTCCAGATCTGTGATCAGGACGATTGTGTCCGCTAACTCGCTCATGGCTTCCTCCAACATATTCATCTGCTCCGACCTGATGTAGCATTTACCCAAGTGGAGCGCGATGTTTTAGGGGAAATGTATGAGTGGCTTGGTGAAGACGCCCTGGTGGAAGGGCGCGGTTGTTTATCAGATCTACCCAAGGAGTTATGCAGACACAACGGGCTCCGGCGTGGGCGATCTTGAGGGCATCAAACGCAAACTGGATTATGTCGCATCGCTTGGTGTTGATGCGATCTGGCTGTCGCCAATCTATCCCAGTCCTAACAAGGATTTTAGTTATGACGTTGCTGACTATTGCGACGTCGCGCCGGAAATGGGCACGCTTGACGGGTTTGACGCTCTTCTGAAGGCGACCCATGAGCGAGGCATGAAGCTCATTCTGGATCAGGTGCTGGCCCATAGTTCTGATCAGCATGCCTGGTTTCAGGAGAGCTTGCTGTCCAGGGACAATGAAAAAGCGAATTGGTATGTCTGGGCAGACGCCAAGGAAGATGGGACGCCACCCAACAATTGGATGTCCGCCTTTGGGGGACCTGCCTGGTCCTGGCACCCGGTCCGGCGGCAATATTACCACCACAAATTTCTACGCCAGCAGCCAAAGCTGAACTTCCACGAACCGGAAGCGGTGAACGCGCTTATGAATGTGTTGAGGTTCTGGCTGGATCGCGGTGTGGACGGGTTCCGCCTGGATGTGGCGCATGCCTATTTCCATGATGCTGCCCTCACCGACAATCCGCCGGTGCCGATGGAGGAGCGTACCGGTCTGAACTGGTCGCATGCCCCCCGCCTTCAGCAACATGTACATGATAGCGGCTTACCTGAAAATCAGATTGCCATGCGGGCGGTTCGGTCGGTTCTCGATGAATATGAGGATCGGCTCGCATTTGGGGAATTTGCTGAAACGCCTGAAATGATCGGGACCTATGTGGGTGAGCCTGATCTGCTACACACGGCCTATACATTTGATTTTCTTGAGGACCGGTCACTCGCGCCGATGGTCTTTCAGAGCTATTACCAGGACACGCTAAAGCAGAATGGGGATCCCTGGCCCTGTGTGACCTTCTCCAATCATGATCTCACTCGGCCTGTAACCCGGTGGGGTGGTGGAGGAGAGGGGAACGACGATCTCGCCAGATTTGGTCTGGCGTTGCTTCTTGCGCTCCGAGGAACCGTTCTTCTCTATCAAGGAGAGGAACTTGGGCTTCCCGACGTCGATATTGAGCGTGATCAGATCCAGGATCCGGTGGGCGAACTCTATTTCCCCTTCGGCAAAGGCAGAGATGGATGTCGGACGCCGATGCCGTGGATCAGTCGCGCGCCGAACGCAGGTTTCAGCGGTGGGGAACCCTGGTTGCCAATTCCGGCCACGCACTCTGAGCGGGCGGTCGATGTTCAGGAAGCAATGAATGGTACAGTCCTGAAGTTCGCGCGGGAGGCCATCCGCTTCCGGAAGGAACACACCTGTTTGTCCACCGGTGATATCAGCTTCTTAGAAAGCAGCGGCTCCATATTGGCATTTGAACGTGCACTTGGTGATGAGATGCTGACTTGTGTTTTCAACTCTAGTAAAGATACGGCTGTTTGGCATGGCAATGCTGCCTCAAAGGTTGTTTTGAAAGGCGCCGACAGACTTGAATTCGGCACGGGCGATGTTTCGATCGTTGGGACTGAAGTGATCTGCGGTCCGAGGAGTGTAGCCTTCTTCAACAGAACCTAGTCGGTTTGATGTTTGCGTAAGGCCTCTGGTGTATCGAAGTCAGCGAGGGGAGCATCACCATCGACGGGAACTTCGCACACCAGATCAGTATTCTGTGCCATCAGTGTCTTCGCCCCGACATCGCCTGAGAGGTTTAGAAGGTCGGGAAAGAAGGAGGCATCCCACAGGACAGGGTTGCCTCGTTTTTTGCCAACGACAGGCACGCAGATGAACTTGTCGTCCGTTGGGTCGCGTGCCTCAATTAGATGGTTGATAAGATCTGATGAAACGAGGGGCATGTCGCCCAGCAAGATCACTGCTGCATCAACAGGTGGATCAAGCTCTGCGGCGGCTTTGATGCCTGCCCTAATGGAAGTGCTTAAACCGTCTGCATAGTCGGGATTGTGCGCATATTCCATAGGGCGGCCCGCAAGAGCTTTCAGCACCCCTTCTTTTTCGTGTCCGGTGACCAGGATGATACCGTCAGCCTTTGAGGCAAGTGCAGCATCGGCCACGTGAGCAATCATTGGTTTGCCGTCAAAATCGCTGGTGAGTTTGTTCGTCGGGCCCATGCGGGTTGAGCGACCACCGCCTAAGATAATTGCCGCCACACGAGGGGCCTGATCGCTTTTGCGCTTCGCATCACGAGGTTGAGGTCGAGAGGGAATTTCTTTTAGAAGACCTCCGACGCCCATGGACTGAATATCACGGGACTCAACTGCCATTCCGGCCGCCAGACGCTGCAACACCCAATCAACGCCATTCAGTTTCGGTGACCTGGCGCAGCCAGGCAGGCCCACGACCGGTCGGCCCGCCAACTCTGCTAACAGCAACAAATTTCCCGGATCAACAGGCATGCCGAAATGCCGGATCAATCCTCCTGATTTTTCGATGGACGATGGAACCACATCGCGCCGATCCCCCGTTGCGGATGCTCCAAGGATCAGGATCATTTCAATGTTGGCAGGCGCAGCTTGAAGCGCGGCCATAAGCGATTTTTCATCATGCGCGCATGTCTGAACGCTATCCAGCGAAACAGCTAGGTTTTCTAGCCTCGAACGGATGACTGTTTCCGATCTGGCCAAAACAGACTGTTTGGTTCCGTCTACGCTTGTGAGGATGAGGGCAGCTGTTTTGAGTCGAAAAGGATTTAGCAATAATGCGGGCGATGAGTTTGCCGCTAGGGCCGCTGCGTGGTCGACCACCTGCTTCGGCGCGGCATAGGGAATGATTTTCACCGTGGCCACCATCTGACCTTCGGTTACAGCATCGAAATTGGGGAGGGTCGCGACGGTGATCGCCTCATCGAGACCATTGATTTCGTTGATGGTGGCTTCATTCAAGCTGAGAACGCCGGGGACAGTTGCATAGAGATTGGCGCGCCCGGTGAAGGCAGTGTCTGCGCGTATGTGGGGGCCTGTGAGCGCGGCTGCAATGATTGCGGCGGCCTCATCTTCGGGCATGTCCTCTGCGTCCAGCTGGGCTGCGTAGAGCGTTGCGATACCCGCATGTGACAGAAATTCAATATCTTCACCGCTCAGAACGCGACCCTTTTTAAAGGTCTTGTCGACTGTTCGGACGGAGTGCGCGAGCACCATGCCTTTTGCTTCTGAAACCGAGAAGGAGCCGAACTTCATGAATGCTCCTGCCGAAGTGTTTGGGTTATTTCTGCTAGGATTGAGATGGCTATTTCCGCAGGGCTCTTCGCGCCGATATTGAGGCCGACGGGCCCACAGATGCGCGCAATTTCTGCGTCGGCAAAACCCGCGTCGGTGAGACGTTGTTGGCGGGCCGCTTGCGTTTTTTTGCTACCAAGAGCGCCAATATAGAAAGCGGCAGACTGCAAAGCGACATGAAGGGCAGGATCATCCAGCTTTGGATCATGGGTTAGGGTGACGACGGCGGTCCGGGCATCCAACTCCAGGTGCTGAAGTGCCTCATCAGGCCATTCATTAATCAGCGTGACGTTTGGGAAGCGCTCTGCCGACGCGAACGCTTCTCTAGGGTCGATGACGCTCACATCATAGCCAGCTTCCAGTCCCATGCGCGCCAGCGGCTGCGCGATGTGCACGGCGCCTACAATGATAAGACGTAGTGGCGGATTGAAAACATTGAAGAACCAGGGAGTGCCGTCTGGAGCATCTGTTGTGCGGCTTTTGTCGGAGCGAATAGCTGCATCGACTTCGGTCATCATCCAATCAGGTTGACCCGTCTCACCTGGCACAAGCGTCAGCTGTTCGTTCGTCTGAAGGTTTGACGCCAGCACGATGGGTTGTTTTGCCGCCTGAGCGCTCAAAATCTGTTTCAGGGTTTCCTGCTTCATGGTTCAGGCAACCGTCAGGGGTTCGAGATAGATTTTGATCTTGCCGCCACAGGCAAGCCCCACTTCCCAGGCCATGGCGTCGGCGACACCATATTCCAGGACTTCTGGTGCTTCACTCTGGATAGCGTCGAGCGCGCGTGTAACAACGTCGCCTTCAATACAGCCCCCGGAGACGGAGCCGACGAATGTGGCATCCTCGCGGATGGCAAGCTGACTGCCAACAGGCCGGGGCGCGGAACCCCAGGTTTCGATAACGGTCGCGAGGGCAACCTTATGCCCTGCATCCGCCCAGGCTGCTGCTTGTGCCAGCACGTTATCGTCTGCCCGGTTCTTGTTGTCTAAACGCGTCGTCGTTTCGGTCATGCTGCTGCCGGCCATTTTTTCTCAGGCGCACTCAAGGATGCCACAAGGTCTTCAAGGGACGCCAGGTTGTGGACAGGTCTGAACTCATCCACATGGGGTAGCATGGTTCTAATGCCAAGAGCTTTGGGTTCAAACGCGTCAAATCGGAGCAGTGGGTTGAGCCAAATCAGTCTGCGGCTGGCACGGTGAAGGCGGGCGATCTCAGGTTCCAGGCCCTCCGCGCCGTCTCTGTCCAACCCATCTGTCACCAACAGGACCGTGGCTCCCTGGCCAAGCACCCGCCGTGCCCAATCCACGTTAAAGCGTCTCAGAGTCTCGCCGATGCGCGTGCCACCGTCCCAGTCTTCGACGGCTTTTGAGACAGAAGATAGGGCGTCATCAACATCCTTGTGGCGAAGTTGGCGCGAAACATGGGTGAGGCGTGTCCCAAACAGGAAGGTGTGGACGCGGTCCCGGTCGTTGGTGAGAGCGTGGAGGAAGTGAAGGAATGTTCGTGCGTAGACACTCATGGACCCGGAAATATCGCAGAGCACAACCAAAGGCGGCGGACGGTGTCTGCGTTCGCGGCGCTTTAGCGGAATGATGTCCCCGCCGCGTAGTGAGGCGCGGAGGGTGGCACGCATATCTATCAGTGGGCCGCGAGAGGAGGGACGGGTTCGACGGGTCAGTACTTTGTCTTGCTTCAGGTGGAGACGGGACAGTGCTTTTCGTGCTTCGGCACTCTCTGCGGCACTCATCTGTTCGAAGTCTTTCGTGCGCAGGATCTCTGCTGCCGACATGGTTTCTCTGGCATCAATTTCGACGTCTGGTTCCGGCTCCTGCACAGGCGTATTTTCTTGATTGAGTAGAGCTTCCGCGAGCCTTCGACTCGTCTGCTCTTCCGGTTCCTCTGGCGGGAGTGTGAGTTCTGGAAGCATCATGGCCATCATGCGTTCCAGCATGCGCGGGTCGCGCCAGAAAATATGGAAGGCCTGATTGAAGATTTCCCGCATGTCTTGCGTGTGGATGAGCGTCGTATGGAGCGCCCAGTAGAGATCGCTCTCCGATCTGATGCCGGCCACTTGAACTGCTTCTATGGCGTCGAGGACCTGGCGCGGCCCGACCGGCACACCGGCGCGGCGCAGGACGCCTGCAAAATGTGCGATATTCTCTGCTATATGGCCGGAGCTTTCCGTCATTCGGCTGCGGTTTTCAGTTCATCCAGAATTTGAGCGGCATCAGATCCACGTACCTGCGCTATGTCGTCTTGGTATTTGAGTAGGGTCCCTAGTGTGTCGTTGATGTTGCTTTCGCTCAAGGAGACGGCATTTAGCTGGGTCAGCGCATTTGCCCAATCAAGGGTTTCGGCGATGCCCGGCTGCTTATAAAGGTCACGCTCTCGCAGCGCCTGGACGAAGGTCACGATCTGTCGGGACAGGTCTTCTGCGGCATCAGGTGCTTTCAGGCGGACGATCTCGAGTTCTCGCTCTGCGTCCGGGTAGTCCACCCAGTGATAGAGGCAGCGGCGCTTCAGCGCGTCATGGATTTCGCGGGTCCGGTTGGAGGTCACGATCACGATGGGTGGTTCTGCTGCCTTTACGGTCCCGATTTCCGGAATGGTGATCTGAAAGTCCGAGAGGACCTCAAGCAGATAGGCTTCGAAGGGCTCGTCGGTTCTGTCGATTTCGTCGATGAGAAGCACTGGCGGTCCATTCACGTCCGGCTCCAGCGCTTGCAGGAGGGGACGCCGAATGAGAAACCGGTCATCGAATACATCCTTGGCGAGGACGTTTCGGTCTTCGACGCCTTGCGCTTCAGCGAGGCGGATCTCGATCATCTGCGCCTGATAGTTCCACTCATAGACTGCGGCGGCGGTGTCCAGGCCTTCGTAGCATTGTAAGCGAATGAGCTTTCGGCCCAATGCGCTTGCGAGCACTTTCGCAATCTCTGTCTTGCCGACACCGGCTTCACCTTCCAGAAAAAGGGGACGGCCCATTTTGAGTGCGAGAAAGAGAACGGTCGCGAGGGAGCGGTCGGCAACATAGGCACCGCTCGACAGCAGCGCCGCTGTCTCGTCGATTGAGGCGGGAAGAGAAATTGTCATTGGTTCAGGCTACAACGAATGGCGTTTCGGGTCACATGGTCGCTGCAACAGCGCGGCCCGCCATTACAGAGATAAGGTGGCTGCGATAGTCTGCAGCACCATGGAGATCCGACAGAAGGTCATCTTCTGGCACTTTGATCCCCGTGACAGCGTCTGGTGACCAGTTGCTGCTGAGCGCATCTTCCATCTCTTTCACGCGGAAGACGCCATTGGCTCCTGCGCCTGTGACAGCGACTCGAATATCGATGGGTGTTTTAGCGACGAACACGCCGACCATAGCGTAGCGCGATGCGGGGTTCGGGAACTTGACGTAAGCGGCTTTCTCCGGATGGGGGAAGGTCACTTCTGTGATGATCTCATCATCTTCCAAGGCTGTTTCGAACATGCCTGTGAAATAGGGGTCTGCGTCAATCAGGCGTTTGTTGGTGTGGATTTTGGCGTCGAGACCAAGGGCTGCTGCTGGATAGTCTGCTGCTGGGTCATTATTTGCGAGTGACCCGCCGATGGTGCCGCGATTGCGCACTGCTGGATCACCGATATGGGCAGCAAGATGGGCGAGCGCAGGCAGGTGTTTTGCCACGTCAGGTGAGGCGGCAACGTCTGCATGCTTGGTTGCAGCGCCAATTGTGATCGCGTCGCCTTCGGCCTTGATGAAGTTGAGATCGGCGATATTGCCGATATCGATGAGTTTCGCCGGCATGGCTAGGCGTTGCTTCAGCGTCGGGATCAGCGTTTGTCCACCTGCAAGGAGCGTGTTTTCATCATTGGCGGCGAGAAGCTCCGCTGCTTCAGCGACTGTTTGCGCGCGGTGATAGTCGAACTGGTACATGGGTGTTCCTCAATCAGAGCTAGGTGATGGTGCGGCGAGCGCTGCCCATACACGTGCGGGGGTTGCTGGCATTTTAATGTCTCGGACGCCGAGGGCATCCGTAATGGCGTTGATAACGGCGGGCGGCGAGGCGATGGCACCAGCCTCACCACAGCCCTTCATGCCCATGGGGTTTGAGGGGCAGTCTGTTTGGGTAAAGCCCAAATCAAAGTCAGGCAGATCGTCGGCACGCGGCATGCAATAGTCCATGAACGACCCGGTGATCAGCTGGCCGGTTTCATCATAATGCGCTGCCTCAAAGAGCGCCTGGCCGATCCCCTGGGCGATGCCGCCCTGGACCTGACCTTCCACGATCATCGGGTTCACAATCACGCCGAAATCATCCACGGCGACAAAATTGGCGATTTGAGTGACGCCAGTGTCTGGATCGATTTCGACTTCGCAGATATGGCAGCCAGACGGGAAGGTGAAGTTGAGCGGGTCGTAAAAGGCATTCTCCTTCAGACCTGGTTCGATCTCAGAGGTCGGGAACCCGTGGGCCGTATAGGCACCCAGCGCAAGTTCCGCCCAGGCGAGTTCTTTGTCGGTGCCAGCCACTGTGAAGACACCGTCCTTCAGCTCGATATCGCCGGCGTCGGCTTCCATCAGATGGGCTGCGATCTTCTTTGCTTTTGCTTCGATTTTGTCGAGCGCATGAGCTAGCGCGCTCATGCCAACTGAGCCGGAACGGGAGCCGTAGGTGCCCATGCCAAACTGTACGCGGCCCGTGTCTCCATGAATGATCTCAACATCGTCAATGGGGACGCCAATCCGTTCGCAGACGAGCTGTGCAAACGTTGTTTCATGGCCCTGTCCGTGGCTGTGGGCGCCGGTAAAGACTTCGATCTTGCCTGTGGGGGCAACCTGCACCTCAGCGCTTTCCCATAGCCCCACACCTGCTCCAAGCGAGCCCACAGCGGCGGAAGGGGCGAGACCACAGGCTTCAATATAGGTTGAGAACCCGATGCCGCGTTTTTTGCCACGGCTCTCGGCCTCGGCCTTGCGGGCTGGAAAACCATCATAATCGACGAGTGCAAGTGCTTTATCGAGGCACGCATCATAGTCGCCAATGTCATAATTCATGATGACCGGCGTTTGATGCGGGAACGTGCGAATGAAATTTTTGCGACGAAGTTCGGCTGGATCGAACGCCAGTTCACGCGCTGCGGTCTCAACGATCCGTTCAATCAGGTAGGTTGCCTCAGGGCGTCCGGCGCCGCGGTAAGCGTCTACGGGGGCGGTATGGGTGAATACGCCATCCACTTCAACATAGACTGCGGGGAGGGCGTATTGGCCTGAGAGCAGAGTGCCGTACAGGTAGGTCGGGACAGATGATGCGAAAGTCGAGAGATAGGCGCCGAGATTGGCCTTGGTTTGAACATGGAGCCCCAGGAACGTCCCATCTTCTGCGACGGCCAGTTCCGCATGACTCACATGATCGCGTCCGTGGGCGTCTGAGAGAAAGGACTCGCTGCGTTCCGCTGTCCATTTGATTGGACGCTTTATCTTCGCCGATGCCCATGTGCAGGCTGTCTCTTCTGCGTAGATGAAAATCTTGGAGCCGAACCCGCCACCAACGTCGGGGGCAATGACCCGCAATTTGTGTTCCGGCGCCACGCCAACAAAAGCGGACAGGACGAGACGCGCAACATGCGGGTTCTGGCTGGTTGTCCAAAGCGTGTATTCGTCGGTTCCGCTGTCATAATCGGCAATGGCGGCGCGCGGTTCCATGGCGTTTGGGATCAAGCGATTATTGGTGAGATCGAGTTTGACGATATGGGCGGCGTTCTTAAGGGCCGCTAGCGTTTCCGGCTTGTTTCCAAGTTCCCAGTCGAAGCATGTATTGCTGGGTGCTTCTGCATGAACCTGCGGCGCGGACCCATCCTGTGCAGTGCCAACATCTGCAGCCGCATCAAGGACGTTATAGTCAACCACGATAAGTTCAGCTGCTGATTTTGCTTGGGCGTAGGTTTCCGCCACAACCATGGCGACGTGATCGCCGACATAGCGCACTGTGTCTTCCGCCAGGATCGGGTGGGCCCCGGCTTTCATTTCAGAGCCGTCTTTGGAATGGACCGTCCAGCCGCAGATCAATCCACCCAGACCATCAGCGGCAACGTCAGATCCCGTAAAGATACTTACGACACCGGGGGCAGCGACCGCTTCTGTCAGATCAATGCCATTGATCTTTGCATGGGCATGGGGGCTGCGGAGAAAATAGGCATAGGTCTGACCCGGGCGGTTCAGGTCATCGGTATATCGTCCGGCACCGGTGATGAACCGTTTGTCTTCTTTGCGACGGACGGCTTGTCCAATTCCTGTCGTGCTCATGAATTCCTCCTCCCGGAATTCCCGTTTAGAGTGCTTTGTCCCAAAACAGGGTCATGAGCGCACTCTATGCCTTCTTTTGTCGCGTTTTCGAACCGCAAAACCGCATGTACTTTTGCTGAAAACGCTTTTATCAGGCGGGTGTGGTTTCAGCAGCGTCGAGAATGGACTTCACAATGTTCTGGTAACCGGTGCAGCGACAGATATTACCTTCAAGTTCTGCGCGGACCGTCTCCTCATCCAGGTTCGGTATCCGGTCGATCATATCAACCGCGGTCATGATCATGCCCGGTGTGCAAAAGCCGCACTGCAGCCCGTGGTTTTCTTTGAATGCTTTTTGAACGGGGTGAAGATCATCCCCCTTTGCCAGCCCTTCAATGGTTGTGATGGCGCTGCCTTCCGCCTGTAACGCGAGCATGGTGCACGCCTTTACCGCTTTGCCATCCATGTGGATGACGCAGGCGCCGCATTGGCTTGTATCGCACCCTACATGCGTGCCGGTCAGGCTCAGATTTTCACGTATGAATTGAACCAATAGGGTGCGGCCTTCGACTTCACCCGATACTGGTTTGCCATTGACTGTCATGGAGACGAGAGCCATGGGCGGTTCCTCCCGAAGTTAGGTGACGGCATATCTCAAGCCGTCGGGACGTTCGCAGCGTCCTTTGGGTTTCTTTGGAATAAGTGTCTGCGCTTGCTCGGTCGGCGTCAAGCTGTGCGACGCAAAGTACTGCTCGCTCTTACATAGTGGCGACGTAGATCGCAATCAATGCGCCCGCGATCACAAGTGTGCCCCACATCCAAGGGGCGAGACCGAGACCTGCCTCTTCGTCAGGCACGAGCGGCACATGAGTTGGGGCAATGGCGTCGACTTCGTCTTCCGTCGTGCCACCCGTGATTGCCGCAAACGATGTGAAGAATTCATCCGCCATTTTCTTGGCTGTAGAGTCGATGAACCGCTGTCCTACCTGTGCGAGTTTGCCGCCAACGGTTGCTTGAACTTCATAGCTCAGAAGGGTGCCGTCGCCATCCGGTGTGAGTTTCACAACGGCGGATCCTTTGGCAAAGCCAGCTGCGCCGCCTGAGCCTTCACCGCTGATTTTGTACCCGTTAGGAGCATCTATATCGGAGAGGGTCACATTGCCTTTGAATTTGGCGCTGACGGGTCCGACTTTGGCTTTCGCAACAGCGGCAAATTCCGTGTCGCTGGTTTTTTCAACACTCTCGGCCCCTGGAATGGATTGCTGGAGGATTTCAGGATCATTGAGCGCTGCCCAAACATCTGCTTGAGGAGCGGGAATACGGAATTCGCCAGTCATTTCCATGTCAGGTGACCTTTTGGGCTAAGTGCGGAATGTGTGATCCATCACATATAGTTTAGCAGAAGCGTCGCGCCAAGGAGCACGGCAATCCAAAGTACCATTGATCCTGTGGGCCAGGCGCGAGCGAGGAGGCCGTCGGCGCCATGGGCGCGCTCCAGGGCGGCAATACCGAAGTTCACGCCACGCAGGCCCGCTCCAATGAGTGCGCCCCAAACAGAGCTGATCAGCGACCGGACGCCCTTGATCAAAGCCGGGCCCAGTTTTCGGTAGGTCCAATCAAAATCAAGATTTACCGATTTGAGCTCAGTTGGATAGATGCCTGCCCGCATCAAGACCGTGAAGGCGAGCGCTGAGAAGAAGAGCAGCTGGAGCTGTGTCACCACATGGGTTGTGGTATAAGGCACGTAGACAACTTCATAAGGCAATAGCGCGTAAATCGGGTCTGGATAGACACCAATCGCGATGCAGAGGAACGCCGTAATCCCCATAGCCAGCAGCATGTTCCAGGGAGCTTCCTTGGGACGCATGCCGCTGTCTTGTGCGAAGAAAGCGAAAAAGGGGACTTTGATACCGGAGTGGATGAACGCCCCTGCCGACGCAAATAGCAAAACACCCCAGACGATATAATGACCTTCATGCACAGAGCCAGACAGGATGAGCGACTTGCTCACAAAGCCTGAAAACAGTGGGAAGGAAGAAATAGAAGCCGCGCCAATCAAGCAAAAGATCATGGTGAGCGGCATGGTCTTATAGAGACCGCCAAGTTCTGAGGCCCTGGCCGTTCCCGTTCTGAAGAGGACAGCGCCAATGCTCATAAAGAGGAGTGCCTGGTAGAGAATGCTGGCAAAGGCGTGCGCAACTGTCCCATTCAGCGCCAGCTCGGTTCCAACACCAATTCCAACAACCATAAAGCCCAGTTGTTGGTTCAAGCTATAGGTCAATACCCGTCGGAGATCGTTCTCGATAACCGCATAAAAAACCGGGAAGATGGCCATGGTTGCGCCGATATAGATCAGAATTTCTGTGCCAGCAAAACCCCGCGCAAGAGCGTAAACCGCAAGCTTCGTTGTGAAGGCTGACAGGATCACTGTCCCCGTTACAGTCGCAGCAGGGTAAGCGTCCGGCATCCAATTGTGTAGCAAGGGGAAGGCGCATTTGACGCCGAAAGCGATGAAGATGGCCCACGTCGCGGGACCTCCTAGCGTCATAGCCTCAAACGCCATAGACCCCGTTTCATTGTACTGAAGCACCATACCAGCAAGCAGGATAACACCAGATCCTACCTGAACGATGAGGTAGCGCATGCCCGTCCAATAGGCGCCTTCGGTGCGCCTCGCCCAAATGAGGAAGACGGACGCAATGGCCGTGCCTTCCCAGAAGATAAAGAGCGAAACGAGATCTCCCGCAAAGACTGCACCGATGGCGGCCCCTGCATAGAGCAGGGCCATTGTCTGTTGAATGGTGTCGCGCACATGCCAGGCATAGATCAGGGCGAGGAAAGCGGCGAGAGAGAAGACAAGTCCGAAGATGGTGGAGAGCTTATCCACTCTCAGCAGAGTGAGCTCCTGGCCGACCAGCGTGAACTGGCCGTGCATGCCTTCTGGCATCATCCAGATGAAATAAGCACTAATGACCGGGACAATGACGGCGACAAGGGCGCGGGGATGTCCATTTGGAACAAGTGGCAGGAGCAGAGCACCAGCGATGAAAATCAGGAAGGGCGGGAATAGATCAGTCATTGATCGTCTCCCGGCTCAGTTGCTCTTCCGGGTAGGCTTCAGAGGCAATATCCTTAGGCGAATAGTAGTCTTCGTCGCGCTTCAGGATCACGCGCAGGACGCGTGCGCAGACAATAAGTGCTGCGCACATGAGGAAACCAAAGGCCGCGTAGAAACCCGGGATGTCCTCAATGTCGAGATAGCTGTGCTTGTGATACATGAAGTCCGCTGCAACCAGACCAGCACAGAGAATGAGGAGCGCATAAATGATGTGACCCACATTCCTCGTATTGTCGAGCCACAGCAGTTTGCGCCCGAGCCATGGGAGTTTCGATGGGTCTGTCTCGGGTGTCTTCATCTCGCTACTCATGGCTGGGATGTCCCTTCCGGGAAGGCGACGGGCTCAATCAGCGTGTAAATGTCGCCCGCATAGAAGAAGAGCAGCAGACAACCAATGGCGGTGAGACAAGGAGGAACAACGCACCACAACGGCGCTTCCTGAATGCCTTTACTTGGAACAGCCGCAGCACCCACTGAATAGGCGAGGGGGCCTGTATTTCCCATAAAGAAGCCACGTGCGACGACTGGTAACAGGTAGGCAATGTTGAGCAGCGAGCTCACCATAAAGACCCCCATCATAATGATCTGGCCTGCGTCTGCGGCACCGAGCATCAGATACCATTTCGACCAGGCTCCGCCGAGTGGTGGCAGTCCAATAATTGACAGGGCTCCGATAAAGAAGGCGCCGTAGGTAAAGGGCATCAAACGGCCGAGACCATCCATATCGCTGATTTCGGTCTTGTGGGTCGCGACATAGATCGCGCCTGCGCACATGAAGAGGGTGATCTTGCCCATGGCATGCATCGCAATGTGCATGGCGCCGCCCATGACGCCGAGTGATGTGGCGAGGGCCATACCCAGGGTGATGTAGGACAGCTGACTGATGGTGGAATAAGCGAGGCGCGCTTTCAGATTATCCTTCGTCATGGCGACGATCGACGCCGCGAGGATTGAGAAAGCAGCAACCCACATCAGCCAGTCTGCAGCACCGGTTGTCGCCAGCAGATCAATCCCGAAAATATAGACGCCGACTTTGAGCATTGTGAAGACACCCGCCTTCACAACGGCAACCGCGTGCAGCAGGGCGCTGACAGGGGTTGGCGCCACCATGGCGGCAGGCAGCCATCTGTGGAACGGCATGAGCGCTGCCTTGCCGATGCCGAACGCATAGAGGGCTAACAGGAAAGGCAGGAGCGTCGGATCGATCTTGTCTGCGAGGATGCCACCTTGCTCGAAGTCGAGGGTTCCCGCGACGACCCAGGTCCAGACAATGGCGACGAGCTGAAAGCCGATTGATGTGGTGATCAGGATGCCAAGATAAGTCCGGGCGCCCTTGCGGGCAACGTCTGTCTCCTTGTGCGCCACCAAGGGATAAGTCGAAAGTGTCAGCACTTCATAGAAGATGAAGAGTGTGAACATGTTGGCCGCAAAGGCAATACCCATCGCCGCGGAGATGGCGATCGCGAAGCAGATGTAGAAGCGTGTCTGGTTCGTCTCATTGTTTCCGCGCATGTAGCCGATGGAGTAGAGCGCGGTGACGATCCAGAGACCCGCTGCAACGACGCCAAACAACATGCCGAGCGGCTCAATCTCAAAAGCAAGCGAGAGGCCTGGCAAGACGTCAAACCAGTGGGCCGTCGGTTGCGCACCGTCGAGCACTGTTTGCAGCAATCCCAACACGATGACGAAGAGTGCACCAGCGGTGAGAAGGCTGACGGCTTCCCGCAGGTTTGGGCGCTTGTCCAGGACTGCCAGCAAAAGCGTAGCAGCGGCGGGCAGCAGGATTGTCAGGGTAATTGCGAGTTCGGGGCTCATTGGACGGCTCCTTCGCTCGGCGGGTCGCTCGGGGTCAGTTGCATCGGTGGAACAGCAAGGTCTGTCGCTGAGTAGAGGGCCTTCGCCGCCTGAGAAGCTGCGCTACTCGTTAACTCGCTATTGATGCCAAAATAGAGGCTTGCGGCCACCAAAGCGTAGGTGGGTAAGATCATGGAAAGCGGTGCTTCTTTGGCCTTACGTCCTTCAGGCGCCGGTTCCAGATAGGCGACTTCAACAATCCGCCAGACATAAACAACCGCAATGAGGGAGGACGCCACGATCAGGCCTGCGATCCAAAGGGATCCTGTCTCAAGGGATGCCTGGATCAGATACCATTTCGAGATGAAACCAACGGTGAGCGGCACGCCGATGAGGCTGAGGCCCCCAGCGGTAAGTGCTGCAGTCGTCCAGGGCATTGTCTTGCCGATGCCTTTGAGATCACCCAACCGGCTGGAGCCAATCTGGTAAACAAAACACCCCACCGCCAAAAAGAGTGCGCCCTTGGTCACGGCGTGGTTGAACAGGTGGATGATGCCTGCGGTAAGGCCTGCTTCTGTCAGCAGGGCGACCCCAAGCAGCATGTAGCCCACTTGAGCAACACTTGAATAAGCCAGAAGGCGTTTCACGTCCTTTTGGAACACGGCAGCAATTGATGCTGCAAACATAGCCACGAGTGCGAGCGGCATCACGACATATTCAAACGTCAGTTCCTGGACGGGGAAGTCGAACTGGAAAACGGTGAACGTGAAACGCAGCAACACATAAAGCGCCACCTTCGTAGCCGTTGCCGCGAGGAATGCGGTGATCGCAGACGGCGCATAACTGTAGGCGTTCGGCAGCCAGAGGTGCAGGGGGAACATGGCGAGCTTCAAACCCATCCCGACCAGGATAAAGACAAATGCCACACGGGTGACCCTCGTATCGCCGACTTCCGCCAGACGCACGGCAAGGTCCGCCATGTTCAGCGTTCCCGTGACCATGTAAAGAAACCCAATGCCGATTACGAAGAAGGTGGCGCCAATCGTGCCCATGATCAGGTAATTGTAGGCCGCAGTTAGAGCCCGCTTGTCTCGTTTCGCGCCAAATGCAACAAGCGCGTAGGTTGCTAGTGAAGAAATCTCCAGGAAGACAAATACGTTGAACGCGTCGCCTGTCGCCGCAACACCGAGAAGTCCCGTCAGGCACAGCAGGTAACACGTGTAAAAATAGGTATGCGTAGATGCTTCAAACTCACGCTCAATACTCTGGCGCGCATAGGGCAGTACCAGGACACCGATCAGCGACACAATGAAGAGGACAAACGCGTTGGCTGCATCGATGCGGTATTCAATGCCCCACGGGGGCGCCCAACCGCCAAGGTGATAGGAGATGACGGAGCCATCCAGAACCGATCCTAGAAGAAACGTTGAGATCACGAACGCTGCAAGGGCAGCTATGAAGGCGATTGTCCAGGCAAGGTGGCGATTGCCAAATAGTGCACAGAGAGGTGCAGCGATCAGCAGAACGATGACCTGCAAAACGGGCATATGCGCAGAGAGACTGCTCAACATTTGTTAGGAGTCTCCGCATGAGGATGTGACGTTTTCGCCATCTGTTGTTCTATGTCGAAGATCTCGTCTTCCTCGATTGTGTCAAAGCTCTCGCGGATGCGAATGATGAGGGCGAGCCCTAGGGCGGTCGTTGCGACACCGACAACAATGGCGGTGAGAATGAGCACGTGTGGCAGAGGGTTGGAATACACTTCGTTTGGATTGTCGGTAAGAATGGGGGCTGTGCCGCCGAGGATCTTCGCCATGGAGATGTAGAGCATGAACACGGATGTTTGAAACAGGTTCAGGCCGACAATTTTTTTTACCAGATTGCCGCGGCTCACGACGACGTAGAGTCCGATCATCATCAAGATGACCGTCATCCAATAATTGTAATGGTTGACGAAAAACTCGACTGTCATTTCATCCCACATCACCAGTCTGTATCCTTGATCTCAGGCGCGCGAGCGGCGAAGGCTACAAAAACGGCGATCATGACGCTTGCGACCGTCAATCCAACGCCGGCTTCGACAAGGAGGATGCCAAGATGTTGTCCCGCCACCGGGTTGTCGGCATCTGCCAATGCCGAATAGTCGAGATAGTTCTTACCCTTGAAGAAGCTGTAAATGCCTGTCCCTGCATACAGGAGGGTGCCGAGAGCAATACCTGCCCGCACGATTGCAGGCGGGACGACGCGGCGCAGACTGTCCAGTCCAAAGACGAGGCCGTACAGGATGAAGGCAACAGCAAAGATCACACCGGCCTGGAAACCGCCGCCCGGGCCAAAATCACCATGAAATTGCACATACAGTGCGTAAAGCATGATGGGAGGCATCAGCATTTTTGCAACAACCCGCAAAATGAAATGGTGGTCCATTAGGTTTCTGCCTCTTCGTCTTCTTCGCGTCGTCTGGGCCGACTGGACCCATGCAGAAGCACAATCACGGCGATGCCTGCGGTGAAAATCACCACGACTTCTCCCAGCGTGTCGTAGCCCCGGTAGGATGCGAGGACGGCCGTCACAATGTTCGGGACATCGATCTCTTCGGGTGTGCGTTCAATATATTCTGGTGCCACATGCTGCTGAACAGGGGTGTTCGCCGAACCAAATGGCGGCAGGTCTGCGGTGCCGTAAAGGAGAGCGGCACCTGTCACAAAGACAACGAGAAATGGCAATGCTCTCGAATGTTGCGCGGGTTTCTCTTCCTGATGCGTCAGGGCCAGTGTTCCCAACATCAAAACCGTTGAGATGCCGGCGCCCACGGCTGCTTCTGTAAAGGCAACGTCGACCGCATCCATGGCGACAAACAGACCTGCAGAGAGCAGACTGAAGACACCAGACAACATGACGACAGCGAATAGGTTTCGCAGCTTCATGATGGCAAAAGCAGTAATGATCAGAAATCCAAAAAGGATAATGTCAATATAGGCTTCTATGACTTCGTCCCCTTCGGCTCTTTGGTGTCATCATTTTTGATCTCTCCGAGTGGCCTGATGCCGGCAACGAACGCTGCATTCGCAACAGCATGTGTGCCGGTTGGGCTTGTCAAAAACACGAACAGGCCAATCAGGATGAGTTTGATGGTTACCTGGGTAAGGCCAGCTTGAAACATCATCCCAAGCAAGATGAGCTCTGCCCCGGCGGTATCGATGACGCCGGCCCCGTGGAGTCGTGACCAAAAGTCAGGCAGGCGGATCATGCCAATGGCGCCAACAATCAAGAAGAAACCGCCGAGCGCGAAAGAGATCCAACTGGCAATGTCGAGGGCAAGGTCGATCACTCGGCTGCCTCCCCATTGGTCGCTTGGCTGTTTGCTTCTGAGGTCCGACCAAGAGCGCGGTATCTGAAGAATTTAAGGATCGCAATCGTTCCGACGAAATTGATCAATGCATAGAGAAGGGCAATATCGAGAAATTCAGGCCGTTCAGTCAGGAAGCCAATGAGACCAATAATCAAGACGGTCACGGTCCCAAAAGCGTTCACGGCCAAAACGCGGTCGTAGACAGTTGGGCCTAGAAACGCCCTGATCAAAATCAGCGCCATTGTTATGGAAACGGCCATGGTTGCAGCGGTAAACATCAGGAGCGGTTCTCCACGGCCGAAACACGGTCACCCATATCAGCCAGTGCGTCGAAATCAGCCGCTTCGTTGGTCAATGCATGGACCAGGAATGACTGGCGTTCGGTTTCAACGGTGATGGTGCCTGGCGTAAGCGTGATCGAATTGGCGAACGTAACGCGGCCTACGTCAGTCTTCTGGTTCGCTGGTACGGTAATGATCCGCTGATTGAGGCGCATGCGCGGCGAGAGAATAACTTTGGTGACCGTCCAGTTTGCTTTGCCGATTTCTGCGGAAAGCCAAAAAAGGTATCCAAATACACCAAACTTTAGTTGCAGTGGGACTGACTCATTATCGACGACCTCCATTCGTGCAGCGATATAGACGCTAACGACGCACGAGGCGACTCCAAGTCCCAGCAAAAGAGTGTTGTCTAGAAACCCTGATAGAAGAAGCCAGAGTCCAAAAAGGCCAAGGCCCATAGTAACGGCGTGAATCATTCCCCTGCTTTCGGACAAATAGCGCACACTGTTTTTTTGTTATTGATGCGCTGATCCTCAAAATGAACTGACGAGGCGTCACTTTTGACGTGCTTACCTTGAACAGTTCATCCCTTTTCTTAATCGGTCATGCTGGTGCCTGCAAGGTATGTGGGCATTCGCACCTGCCAATCGCAAAACCTGCGTTAGCGGGTTTCAACAAGACGCAAAAATCTGTATAATTAACCATTGCCTCTTGGGGGGGGCACACTGAAGATCAAGAACGGCCGGTTTGTCGCGAGCATAGATGGTTCGAGTAACGGTGCGATGTCCGGTCTGATTTCGGGGTGGGGATGGAAGAACAATTCGAATCCACCGGTGAATCACCCGAAACGACTGTAGAGATACACGGCGTTGTTAAGTGGTTTGATTCGGTAAAGGGGTATGGGTTCTTGGTACCAGACAATGGTGCTGCGGACGTTTTGGTGCATTCTTCATGCTTGCGTCAGTTTGGTCGCGATACCCTCGAGGAGGGGGCGACCATCACCTGCGAGGCTGTTCAGCGACCTAAAGGCATGCAGGCTTCCAAGATACTTGAGATTGACGACAGCACCGCGGTGCAGAGCGCACCGATTCGGCCGGCTGACAAAAATCCTGAAACAGCAGTGGTGCCAGTAGGCGACTTCGAGGTCGCCGTTGTCAAATGGTTCAACCGTGCGCGGGGGTATGGGTTTGTGACACGGGGTGACGGTACACCGGACATTTTCGTGCATATGGAGACTTTGCGCCGTTTTGGTGTTCGCGAGCTTGTTCCTGGGCAGGAGGTCAGTGTGCGGTTCGGCGAGGGGCCGAAAGGACTCATGGTTGCTGAGATTTCGGCGAGTGACGCCGCTGACGAGGCACCTGAAGGCACTCATTAGCGGGAAAAGCTAGGCTCAGGTCTGGTGCAATTATTGTGTTCTGGTCTATTCAGGGCCATGACAAATTCTCAAAAACCACAAAAAACCGACGATGATGAGTTCCCATGGGATCCCCCTGACGGGTTTCAGCAGTCGACCACACGTGGCCCTTACACCAGCCACAACGGGCCGTTTTTTCATAAAACAACAGATGATGGCTTTTGGCATGGCGTCCGCGTTCAGCGCCGTCATTGCAATTCCAAGGGCATCACCCATGGTGGCATGTTGATGGCTTTCGCCGATGGGTTGCTTGGCACAGCGGTCTATCTGGAGACCAAGACGGTGGCGCTGACCGCTCGCATGAATTCAGATTTCCTGTCTTCGGCGCGCCCAGGTGAATGGTTGGAGGGGACGGCGCGGGTGACACGTGCAACATCCTCAGTCGCATTTTGCGAAGCGGAGCTCTATGTGGGCAGCCGTTCCGTGTTGCGTGCCACCGGCGTTTTCAAATTAATGCAGCGTCACAAGGAAAAGGATGCCATTCCGTCCTGAATTTGGCTGATTTTCGTGTTTTTGGCATTGCACCAAATGCAAAGGGGCGGTAACAAGGCGCCGTCGGGGCATGGCGCAGTCTGGTAGCGCACCTGGTTTGGGACCAGGGGGTCGCAAGTTCGAATCTTGCTGCCCCGACCAGTTTTCCCAAGATTGCAAATCTGGCGGTGCTCGCGGACTTAGCGAGCGACCTTGATGCCATATTCCTCTCGCAGCTCGTTCACAGGGCTGTTCCACATATCTTCCGTAATCCCATGGTAGGGCCAGCGTTTCTTGAGCCTGCGCACCGGCCCAAAGCGGATGCGCATGACCTTTGGAAATACGGTCACGAAGTATTTCGCGTAGAGGCGCAATCTCCCACCTTCCTCTTTCACCAACTGTTGGATGATCGCCTTTACCTCTGGCATGCGCGAATAGGCCATGGCGCCTTTCCATCCGATATTCGTGCCCCCGAGGGTCCATGCATCCAACATCGCTTCCCCCGTGAACGTTGTGTCACACCCAAAGATTACATGGGTCGCGTCGTGGTCAACGAACAACGCGCCGACCTTTTGTGCTGAGGCGCCGACTTCTGGCTGCTTCTCGTAGAGTTCGGTAAGGCCCTCACGCAGGGTGAGGGAACAGTCTTGCTGCAGGAATGACAAATCCTGGTTGGCCATAAGGTTCTCCATTCCGAGCTCGACTCCAAGCGTCGAGCGAGTTCTATGAACACAGAACAGGAATTCCATACCTCCGTCACAACGAAGTCAATTGACATGTTTCATGCCATAAGTTTCTATGAGCGCAACAAAACAGGAGACGTCCATGGAAGTCCTACGCACCCCCGAAGAGCGCTTTGAAAACCTGCCGCTTTATCCATTTGAGCCGAATTATTGCGATGTAGATGATGGGGAAGGTCACAAGGTGCGGATGCACTATGTGGATGAGGGGCCAAAAGACGGGCCGTTGATCCTGGCCATGCACGGACAGCCGGTATGGTCTTACCTTTATCGCAAGATGATCCCGCTTTTTGTCGCCAAAGGCTATCGGGTCATTTGCCCTGATCTCATTGGCTTTGGGCGCTCAGATAAACCTGCAAGCACGGATGACTACACCTATGCCCGCCATGTGGGCTGGGTGACCTCATTGGTCACACAGCTCGACCTGCAGAACGTGACTTTCTTCGGGCAGGATTGGGGAGGGCTCATCGGCCTGCGTGTCGTTGCAGAGAATGAAGCCCGGTTTGCCCGGGTCTGCATCGGCAATACCGGTCTTCCAGACGCGAAGGGTGTTCCATTGGAGCTCGCGCCCAAGATGCACGCCTATTATGAGAGCATTGAAGTCCCAACAGCTGAGAACCTTGGCACCCATTTCGTGGAAAACACGAATGGCATGGGCTTTCTCCATTGGGTGAAGTTTGCGGCTGAAGCCACTGATTTTGTTGTCTCAAACATGGTCAAAAATAGCTCGCCCGTCGGGATTTCTGACGAAGAAGCAGCAGCCTTTGATGCACCATTCCCGAGTGACGAATACATGGCGGGTGCCCGCAAATTTCCATCGCTGGTGCCGATCATCCCGGACAATCCTGCGATCCCGGCCAATAAGGCTGCGTGGGACGTGTTCCATAAGTGGGAAAAGCCCTTCCTGACCGCGTTCAGCGATATGGACCCGGTGACCGCAGGCGGCGAGAAGCGTTTCCAGGAGGAAGTGCCGGGTGCAAAGGGGCAACCGCACACAACTATCAAGACCGCGGGCCACTTTCTTCAGCACGACCAGCCAGAGGCGCTGGCGACAGTCATAATGGATTTCATCAAAGCCAATCCCTAAGCTGACCGTCGAAACGGTGGGGGAATTCCAATGAGCTGGTGGATGACGGGCCTTATGGGTCTGGCGGTGTTCGTCGTTGTTGGCGGGGTGTATCTGTGGCGATCGAATGTTCCGCCGAGGCCCTCTGTCGGCGTTGCCATGACGCTCATGAGTGGCGATGAGACCCGAGGCTATTATGTCTCGGGGGCCGGCCCCTCGATTGTCCTTTTGGCAAGTGCTGGGCGAGCAGCAAGTGATTTCAATGAGTTGGTGGCCACTCTTAATGAAGCAGGTTATCGAACGATTGCGATAGATCCGCCTGGCATTGGGGAAAGTACCCTGATGGAAAAGGAGGGCATGACCGGCCATGACCTGGCGCGTGGCGTCCATGAGATCGTCGAAAAAGAAGTGCCGACAGGTGAGAAGATTACGGTCCTGGGGCACGCGTTTGGAAACCGGATTGCCCGGACCTACGCGGCTGACTATCCCGATCGGGTGGCAGCAACAATATTAGCGGCAGCGGGCGGCAAGGTAGCCATTCATCCCAAAGCCGCCGAAGCGCTGAGGCATAGCTTTTTCACCTTCATGCCCGATTGGTGGCGGCGGCCCAAAGTGCGCTACGCCTTTTTCAGCGCAGACAATCCCATCCCGGATTACTGGATGGGGGGCTGGTCTACAGGCACTGCTCAGCTTCAAGGCTATACAACCCGGAGTACGCCGAGTGAAGATTTCTGGGGTGGCGGTAGTGCGCCGATGCTTGTGGTGCAGGCCATGGATGACACGATCGCGCCACCGGAACATACAGCCTTCCTTTTGAAGGAAGAGTTTGGCGACCGGGTGACGGTTGCCGAGATCGAGAATGCAGGACATGCCCTCTTTCCCGAACAAGCTGAGAAGATTGCTGCGGCCATGCTGGCGTTCCTGGCCATTCATCACCCGATCAGCGAGTAAGCCTCAACGGAGGCGAGGTGACGCTATGCTGCTGTGGGCAGGGCGAAATCGATGGGGATTTCGTTCAGCCAGAAAGCCCGCTTCACAAACCGTTGGAGTTCTGTGGTGGGGTAATGCATATGTCCGCCCTCCAGATGGTGGGGGGCGAATTCCAGGATGAATTCAACATCCAGCCAATTGAAACCCAGTCTATTGAGCTTCCGGGCGGCTTCTGCGGCGGTGATCGTCTTTTTGGGGGTGTTTGTCATGATTGGCCTCTCCATAACGCACGGGGTGGACGACGAGTGAAGGCGGCTGTTGTGTCCGCTTTACGAGGCTTTAGCTATCGCGACCCAATGACCGAAATTTGTCTCGTCTGCGATAGTTTGGTGACGGAAATGGGCCAAATGCCAGGCGCCAAGCTCTTGTTTTCGGACGCAAATCAGGCGATACAGGGGCAAGAAACAGATTTCAAGTCTTGAGGAAAGCTCCATGCTTGCACGCATCTATAAGCCTGCGAAAACTGCCATGCAGTCTGGCACCGCCAGAACACGCAAGTGGATCTTGGAATTTGAGGCTGAGCAGGCACGATCTATTGATCCGTTGATGGGCTACACGAGCTCTTCGGATATGAACTCTCAAGTGAAGATGAGCTTTGAGACCAAAGAGCAGGCCATCGTCCATGCGGAGAAGCATGGAATTGCCTATCAGGTGGTGGAGCCGAAAAAAGGCAAACGGTCGATCAAGGCTTATTCAGACAATTTCAAGTTTGGCCGCATCGGCCAATGGACTCACTGAGCATATTGCCGTTCATGCGTTCGCCAGATTAGGTCCCGTAGCTCAACTGGATAGAGCACCTGCCTTCTAAGCAGGATGTTGCAGGTTCGAGTCCTGCCGGGATCGCCATATCGGTTCTTTCAATAAAATATTCGGTTCACTAAGCTTGTCTCATTGAAAAGATTCTTTTCAGGGGAGACGGGATGTTTGCTGAATTGAAAGGCATGATGCCACTTTTAGCTCTTGTGGGTTGCAGTCTTTTGTTTTCAGCCTGCAGCCCTACGGCGACTTTGCTTGATGCCCATGAGGGGAAACTCGGTATCAGAGACAATGAATTGGGTAGTGATCATCGGGCATTTCACAGCATTTTGCATTTCCCACACGGGATAGGCCTTAATTTTCCTGGATATATCGTGGGCATCGAAAAGGCCGGTCAGAACCTAATAGGAGGTCCGAGGGTTCGCGAAGAACTGTATCCGGTGAGAGGTGATGCAGAACCTGCAACGCATAGAAGAATTCGGTCGAACAGCAAAGCTCATTTCATTTCCCATGTTATGAAATATTCGACGGGAATTGGCGATCATCGAGTTTTCGGTGGACGAATTCAGCCATGTGCGATTTATTCTGTGCTCGGATCTTCATTCGCAGAACCTAATTTGACTGAAGGCCGCGTGCCTGATGGAGAGCGAACTTTAGTAGGCTCCAATCAGTTTGAGTTCTGTGAAGGCTTTCCCAGAAATGAAAGCGGTGCACATGATTCCATCCTCATGCCGCGCGCTTACCACCAAAGCGGTGAAGCTATTATGGATTTGCGCAGTGATATAAATCGTCACGCAAATAGGAACAAATTCACCCACATTTTGGTGATGGTTATGGGCTGGAACACCCCTCAAAGTAATGCTGTTCAGAATTTCAACAGTATTATGGGGCACCTGTTGGATGAATACGAAGATACATACCAAGAGCGATGCACAAAAACAGACTTGGAAGAGATATGCTCCTTCCATCCTTTGGTTGTCGGTGTCACCTGGTCGTCCGATTGGCAACTAAGTTCAATGTCGCCCATCCCACCTACTGTGGTTCGTACTGCGAGCTTTTTAAATAAGGCAAATGATGCCGAAGAAGTTGGCGTCACATGGCTAGCCGATTTGTTGAGAAATGGAATTTTACCTGCGAGAAGCGAGCTGGCGGATGATGCTAGTGGTCCCAAGGTCGTCCTTATCGGTCACAGTTTTGGAGCACGTGCGACCTTGGCAGCTCTTGTGCAAGAGACCTTCCACGAACCGGCTATAAAAAGCAGTTTCAACGAGCAGTTTCAACCGGGAGACACCTTTCTAGCGTTGCAGGGCGCGTTTGAGGTTAAAGAGTTGTTCAAGGAGCGCGATTTGAACAAAGGCTTATCCGCTGCATTCGACCGTGATGGACTGCGCGCCGTGCTAACAGCAACACAGTTCGACAAAGCCGTGAAATTTGCATTCTGGGCGGATTTTGCGGGAAGTCTGGATGGCTTTGACGCTGTCTGTGGGGATCTGCCCGGCGATGAAGTTGACTGCTTTGAGGTCGGAGAAAACACCCAAAGAAATGCCGAACTTGATAGATATGGACTTGCTGCGTGCGTTACCAATGAGGACCCGATACTCTTGGAAACTCGTGCTACCAAGCCGAACTTTTCGCATGCGAGTGTGTTAGAAAGTGATCATGGGCTTATCTATGTGAACACTTCGCGTTTGATGAACTGTAATGCCGCATTCACCGGCGGCGGCGCCCATAGCGATATTTATCGCCGTGAAACGGCCCGGTTTGTAATGGATGTGCTTTTACCCAGGCCTTTTGTAGAGACCCAATGAGCGGTAGCGATGAAGGCATGAAAATATGAAGCTTGCGAAGCCGCGGTTTGACATTGGTCTGGCGACCAACAATCTCGAAAGCATGCTCGACTTCTGGCAGAAGGATGTGGGTGTGCCTCTTGATCATGTGTTGAAGGTTCGGCGGGGGCAGAACCAGCACCGTCATGACCTGATGGGGTCAGTGCTCAAGATCAACCATTTCGAAGAGGTGGTTCCTGATACCCCGCCAGCTGGCTACCAAGAGCTCCTTATTGCGAGTGACAAAACTTCGCAGCATCTATCTGATCCTGATGGCAACGCCGTGAGGCTTGTCGCTGCAGGGTCTGATGGTGTTACGCAGATTGCCGTTCGGATGGGCGTGCGCGATCTAGAGGCTCACAAGCGCTTCTATTCAGAAGCCTTTGGGTTCCCCGAACGGCCCTACGACAAAGGGCTCGCCTTTCAGGCAGGCGAGGGATTGATCCTTCTTGAACAGGATAGCCAGGCGCCCAGTGACGCAGAGTTTCGTGGCAAAGGGTGGCGCTATATCACTTTCCAGGTCTTCAAGGTGGATGATGAACATAAGCGTGTTCTTGATGCTGGCGGTGGAGAGGCTTTAGCCCCTGTGACGCTTGGCACGACTGCGCGCATATCTATGGTTCGCGATCCAGACGGGAACTGGATCGAGCTCTCGCAGCGGGCATCGATCGTTGGAAGCCTTAACTAGGACGGTCCCTCCGACCTGGTGGGAATATTCAGCACCAGCTGGGGTCGTGCGTTTTTTGGTATGCAGGCCTGTCTTTTAGACGTCTGACATAGGCTCTTTGCTTTTCACTTGGCTCCTCCATGGCGCCGGTCTGAATGAAAAAATCCAAACTGCCTCCAAAGACGATGTCAGCTGCGGTGAACTCTTTGCCAAGGGCCCAATCTGTATCAGGAGTCATCTCTTCAATCGTCGTAAGGCACCTCTCCAGATCCCCGAAACCCGCCGACATTGCCGGGTACTCACCGACATTCATTGATTTGACCGTGAACATCGGTTCTATCGTGGTTCCTGGCACAAACATGTAGCGGTAATATCTACCTCGGGCGGGTGTACCCACTGCAGGCGCAAAACCTTTCTCCGGAAACTTGTCGGCAAGGTAAGCACAAATGGCTGCAACTTCTGTGACGACAACGCCATCATCGACCAGCACAGGAATTTTACCCATTGGGTTGATTTGGCGGAACTCGGGGGTTGCTGTATCGCCAGCTTGAAGGTCGACAAAAACCTGTTCTGGTTCAATATCCAGTTCGGCGAACATCCACAATGTGGTCATCGCGCGGCTCATTGGATTGTAATAGTGTTTCATTTGGGAGGCCTCCGTTGTCTGAGCTTGTCTCCTAGCAGCCGCTTCCTGACAGCTTATTGGCAGTTGGCCTCCTGACACCACGCTGTCAGCAGATGGCGGGGGTCAGCTGTTGCATTTACTGGTTCTCGGTGCGCTTGGCTTCCGCGTCAAACTGCTCCAGCAGCTGGCGGATGTATTTTGAGATAGCGGCGTCCTCAGTATCTCTGCTCCGCGCGCCTTTCGGTGAGGCGAGGCGGGAAAGCTTCGCATCCAGCTCTGGAGGAAGATGGATTGTTCTAGCTCGCAAGCGGGGTTTTGCGCCGGGGTCGTGACGCCTCGTGGTTTGGATCCCCACAGGCAGGGGGCTGGCGCAAGCGGGACAGGTTTTGGCGCGCCAGGGGGCTCGCGCCGTGCAGGCAGGGCAGGTTTTCCATTTTGTCTGGGTCAGGAAACTCAATACGACAAGTGTGGTTATCCCTACAACGACCGACATTTCTGCAAAAAGCCGGAAGGTTGTGAAATCAATTGCCGCGCCGGTTGATCGGAGATCCGCCGGGTCCAGAATTCCGGTAAGTGCAGCTATGGCCAGCGGCACGGCTATCGCCAGGGTTTGCGCCGCTGTCGAGATGCCGAGCCAGAGAAACAGGCTGCGGCCTTTGAAATGGCTGGCGACAAAGGCGGCGAGGACGATAAAAACCAGCATGACGCTGGCCAGCAGCAGCAGCCCGTCCCAATCGGGACGAAGCACGCCAAATTCTGCCAGTTTTTCTGCTATCAACGACACAGATATGTGACCAATCGTTAACTTGGAAAAGAGCGATTCCTCGCCAATGCTCTTCAAGTGACACTATACTTGGCGGTAAGCTTACCGTTGAATTCAGAGAATTGGGTAAACGACCATGACGAACCACCGCACGCCTCGTAATAGAGCCAAAACTGCTATTCTTGCTGATGACAAAGGGCACAGGCAGCGTCTTGTGGTTGGCACGTTTGCGGCCCTTCTGCTGGCTTTGGCGGCGGTTGGTGCCATGGTGTCTCAAAGTGGTGCCGCAGAACCAGCTGCAGAAGCGCCGGCGGCCGCCAGCGAAGCAACAGGGCATGACCTCTACCGGCGCGGGTATTACCCAGAAGCGATCGAAGAGTGGACCAAAGCTGCCGATGAGAATGGCGACGCGGGGGCTGCATTTCGCCTTGGCGAAGAATATTTCGATGCCAAGGTTGTGAAGCGTGATGTGCCGACAGCCGTGAAATACCTGACCCTGGGTGCTGAGGGCGGGGACGACAGGGCGCAGCAGGACCTTGCCACGATGTATGACAATGGGTGGGGCGTGACCGCTGATGTGGACAAGGCTGCTTATTGGTATCTGGAAGCCGCCAAACGGGGCAGTGCTGTTGCCCAGTACAACATTGCGACAATGTATGAAACCGGAACGGGCGTAGAGCAAGATATCGAAAAAGCCTACATGTATTACCTGCTCGCGGTGCAGGGCGGTTTCCCTCACTTTGCGACCACGGAACTTGAAAATGTGTCCCGCACAATGACGGCAGAGCAAATCAAAGAAGCGACGCTAATGGCGCGGGAATTCAAACCACTGGATGAAGAAACCGAAGAACGCGATAGCTGAGCAGGGGCTTCTGGTTGATTATGACGCACTGGTAAAGCCTTGGTTTTCTGCTATTCTTTGGGTGTATTGCGCGCGATCTAACGCAGCGACAACAAATAAAAACAATATTCGCTGGCTGATGTCTGGGCGTCGTTTAGAAACGTTTGACTCTCAGGAGAGGGATGTCTCATGAAATTTGTAACTATGAAGGGCTCTAACAAGCTGTTGGTGGCCTCGCTCGCCGCTGGCATGAGCCTTGGGATGGCTTTCCCGGCAATGGCTGGCGTAAGCGAAAGCGAAGCTGCCCGTCTTGACGGCGACCTCACTCCAATGGGCGCGGAACGCGCGGGCAATGCCGACGGCACCATCCCCGCGTGGACTGGGGGCATTTCCAGCCCTCCTGCTGGCATCGGCTACACGATTGGCGACCATCACCCGGATCCTTTCGCGGATGATGAGGTTCTCTTCACAATCACGCCGGAGAATGCTGGGGAACATGCAGACAAGCTTACGCCGGGGCATCTGGCCATTCTGAATGCCTACGATACTTACAAAATGAACGTGTATCCGACACGGCGTTCTTGTGCGTTCCCGGAAGCCGTTTACGCAGCCAACCGCGCCAACGCGGTGAATGCATCGCTTGTTGCTGATGGCAATGGGGTTGCTGGTGCGTTGTTAGGCACGCCATTCCCGATCCCGCAAGAAGGTGTTGAGGTGGTCTGGAACCATAATCTGCGCTACCGCGGTCACAAGCTCACCCGGCAGTTCTCTGCCTTTTCTCCGTCATTTGGTGGTGGCTTCACGCCGATCGTTGTTCGTGACCAGGTTATCTTTACCTACGCGGATCCAACGACCGAGAACTTTGATGACCTCGATAATATTTCTCTGAAATATATGCAGACGGTCGTTTCGCCTGCCCGTCGTGCCGGCGAAATCATCTTGGTGCATGACACGATCAATCAGATCGCAGGTCCGCGTAATGCTTGGTCTTACAGCCCAGGCACCCGCCGTGTCCGTCGGGCACCAACAATTGCTTATGATAATCCTCAATCCTATTCAGATGGTCTGCAAACTGCAGACAATTTCGACCTCTTTAACGGGTCTCCGGATCGGTACCAGTGGGAGATGCTCGGCAAGCAGGAACGCTACATAGCGTATAACAGTTACAAGATCGGATCTGACGCCCTGACCTATGAGCAGATTGCGCAGGAACGTCATGTGGACCAGGACCTGCTGCGCTATGAGTTGCACCGTGTCTGGGCTGTTGAAGGCAAGCTGAATGAAGGCCAGCGCCACATCTACACGCGTCGCGTGAAGTATATGGACGAGGATAGCTGGACCATGGCGGCTGCAGAACTTTATGACGGTCGCGGTGAATTGTGGCGGACACAGGAAGCTCACATCGTTCAATATTATGATGTGCCTACCTGCTTCAATGGATCAGAGATTGTCTATGACCTGATCGTTGGCCGCTATGTGGTTCAGGGATTGAAAAATCAGGAGCCCATGATCAATTTCTTCGCCGACGAGTTGAGCGAAGATCAGTTCACCCCATCGGGGGTGCGGGCTTCGGCCAGCCGTTGATTTAAAATTTTGTCTAAAATGAGAGGCGGGCGCATTGTGAATGTGCCCGCCTTTTGTATGCTCAACCCTTAGCTTTTGAGGGGAAGAGCATGTCGCAAGCTGAGTGGCGAAATTGGTCTGGATGGGTGACGGCGCGCCCTGAGGTTTTTCACAGACCGAAAACTGAAGAAGAGCTTGCAGGACTCATCGTCAAATCAGACGGACCCGTCCGGGTGGCCGGGTCGGGGCATTCTTTCACGCCGATCTGCGAGAGTGATGGAGCTCTCTTCTCTCTTGAGAATATGAGCGGGCTAATTTCCACTGACCGTGAGGCCAATACGGCCAGAGTGTTCGCCGGGTCGACGATCAGAGACCTTGGACCTCTATTACATGAACAGGGTTTGGGGCTGATCAATCAGGGGGACATAGACCGGCAAGCGATTGCTGGCGCCGTAGGCACAGGCACACATGGAACCGGGAAAGCACTAAAAAGCATTTCCGCAGCGGTTGTCGGATTTCGCCTCGTGACGCCTAGCGGCGACATCATCAATTGTTCTGCAGATGAGAACGCTGATGTGTTTCATGCCGGGCGGGTATCCATGGGCAGTCTTGGAATCATGACGGAGATTGAGCTGCACTGCGCGCCTGCTTATGCGCTTGAGGAACGCGGAGGGCGATTGCCTGTCGCAGATCTCTTTGACACTCTCGATAGCCTTCGAGATGACAATCGGCATTTCGAGTTTTTCTGGTTTCCCTTTGCTGATGATGTGCTGGTGAAGACGCTCAATATTTCAGATGTGCAGCCTAAACCGCGGAAGAGGGCGCCTGATGGGCACGATGGCCCGGCTGATATTGCTTTCAGAAAACTCTGTGAGATAAGCCGGTTTGCCCCGTTCCTGCGTGGTCGCTTTCAGAGGCAGATGACAGAACAAGGCGGGTCCCGCTATGCGGGCGACGCGCCCGGACGCTCTCGGTGGTCGCATGATGCATTTCCCAGTGATAGAAATGTCCGCTTCAATGAGATGGAATATGCGGTCCCTGCGGAGCATGGACCTGACTGTGTGCGGGAAGTCGCTGAGCATATGCGCTCTTGCGGTGTGAATTTTCTGTTTCCGATTGAATATCGGTATGTGGCCGCAGATGATGCCTGGCTCAGTCCCTTTTTTGAGCGGGACTCTGTCACGATCTCAATTCATCAATATCACAAACAGGCTTATGCGGCGCTGTTCCGGGGTGTGGAGCAGATATTCCAGAAATATGGCGGGCGGCCGCACTGGGGAAAACTTCACACATTGGTCGCTGATGACCTGCAAGCGCTCTATCCGCGATGGGATGATTTTTGCGCGGTGCGCCACCGCCTGGACCCCGACGCCAAAATGCTGAACCCGTTTCTACGGAAGGTATTCGGAGTGGCCTGATTAATCTTCGTCGAAAAGCGCGACGGTTTGGCCTTCTTCGATTGCGTCTTCTTCAGCGACGAGTATTTCGACAAGTGTGCCATCGGCGGGAGCCATGATGGGGATTTCCATCTTCATGGATTCCAGGATGAGGATTGGATCATCTTCCTCAAGCTTGTCGCCGACCTTTGTTTCGATCTTCCAGACTTTGCCCGTGATCTCACTTTTTACTTCGACTTGTGCCACGGAGGCCTCCCGCTTATTTCAGTTTGTTTTCTCTACTCTATCACGAGACCTATCTGTCATCGAAGGGCTTCCAGCTCAATATCAGATGTCAGAACAACCGCCTTGAGCAGTGCCCAGATCGGACGGCCTGGCTGCAAGTCCAATTCGGTGGCTGCACGTTTCGTGATCCTAGCCCAAACAGGCTGTGCATTGGGGTCGTAGGACGGTCGGACAAGGACATCTATCTGGGCGGCTCCTGCTTCCGTCATGGTGCCAACCTCTCCGGCAATCACATTCCGGATTGAGAGGCCTGCGGGCTCAGTCGTGGAGAGGACGAGATCGCGGGCGCGAATGCGGAGCCTGACCTGGTCGCCATAGCGGCCTGTGATGTTTGGAGCGGTCAGCGCTCCCCACGGGGTCTCAATGGAGAAAAGACCGTCGTCAGACCGCTTTCCAATGGTCGCAGCCGCAATTGTTACAGGTTCTGGATGTTCATTGTTCTTTGCGCCGCCGAGGACCAGGGACTGCACATCGATCCGACTCAATGTTTCTTCCACACTTCCGCGGGCAAGCACCTGCCCCTGATCCATGACAATAACGCTGTCTGCAAGCCGGAGTGTCTCATCCAGATTGTGGCTGACATAAAGGATTGGAAGATCAAAGCGATGCCGCAAGCGTTCCAGAAAAGGCATAATTTCTCGCCGCCGCGCCAGATCAAGACTGGCGAGTGGCTCATCCATCAAAAGAGCAGCTGGTGAAGAGAGAAGCGCGCGGCCAATAGCAACTCTCTGTTTTTCGCCGCCTGACAGGTGGTGTGGGCGCCGTGACAGGAGGCTGCCGATGTCCAATAGATCAACAATCTCATCCAGCGTACTCAGCGCTGCGCGGGACTGCCTCCGCGAAAAAGTCAGGTTGGACTTTACTGTCATGTGAGGGAACAGGCGCGCATCCTGGAAAACCATGCCCAGTTCCCGGTGCTCCGGAGACAGGTTTATGTTCCGTGCGGTGTCAAAGAGAACTTGTCCGTCTAAGCGTATGGTTCCTTTGTCGGGATCTGCCAACCCAGCAATGGTTGAGAGGAGCATGCTCTTGCCAGCGCCTGATGGTCCGATGATGCCGGTGACACCTGCTGATGCTTCAAGCTCCACGTCGAGCGCGAACGGTCCTTCCTGCTTTTGCACCGCGATCGACAGGACGCTGCTCACAATGCCTCTCCCGTCAGACGTTTTCGGACTGTCCGCCCAAGGAGCTCAGATGCCGCAAGTGTCATCACAGCGAGTATGATTGAGAGCGCGACCAGCCGATAGCCCATCTCTTCGCCGCCGGGAGACTGCAAAGCGCTATAGAGTGCGAGGGGCAAGGTTTGTGTTTCGCCAGGGATGTTTCCGACAAACGCGATGGTGGCACCAAACTCGCCTAAGGCGCGTGAGAATGCGAGAAGGGAGCCCGCGATCAGCCCGGGAGACACCAGAGGCAGGGTGATTGTGACGAAAACACGGGAGGGCGAGGCACCTAACGTACGGGCGGCCTGAATGAGGCCTGTGTCGATGGCTTCGATCGACAAACGTAACGCTCTTACCAAGAGCGGAAAGCCCATCACCGCCGCCACGATGGCCGCGCCCTGCCAGGTGAACACAAGGCGAAGTCCGAACTGATCATTCAGCCATGCGCCCACAGGTCCGTTGATGCCCAACAACACCAACAAGAGGTAGCCGGTCGCGACAGGCGGTACGACGAGCGGCAAGTGAACCAGGCCGTCGAGGAGAATTTTCCCGGGAAAGTTTTTGCGTGCAAGAACCCAAGCGACCACAAAGCCAAAGGGCAGTGAGGCGACAACGCCAGTGAGGGCCACTTTGAGCGAGAGGGAGAGGGCTATCCACTCTGCGTTTGTCAGTTCTAACATCACCGTGACGATACCCGGCTGAAACCATGGTCAGCGAACAGGGTCGCCGCATCGTAGGATTGCAGATATTCGAAGAAGGCGTGGGCTGCGCTGTTGGGCGTTCTGCCAATGAGAGCGAGGGGGTAAACAATATCGATGCCGTCAATAGACGGGATTAAGCCGGCTATTCTCACATCTTTATCGATCGCGGCATCGGTTCTATAGACGATCCCGACAGTGGCTTCGCCCCTGGCAACCCATGTGAGGGCGGATCTGACGGAAGAGGCGCGAACAATCTGTCGGTCCTCAAGCCCTCCCAAACCGAAATGTCGGAGCGCCGTTTGCGCGTACCGTCCTGCCGGTACTGTGTTTGGGTCACCAATTACCAGCATGCCATCACCCAGGTAACTGCGCACGCCATCTGCCTGCTGAATATTGAGGCGCGTCTCTGTGTTGTGTGCTGAGACAATAAACACAAGCTGATTGCTCAGAAGATCCGTTCTGTTTTCTGGACGTACCAGGCCTGCATTCTCGATCCAGTCTACCCAGTCAGTATTCGCGGAGAGAAAAAGATCTGCCGGGGCCCCGGCTTCGATCTGCCGAGCTAATGTGCCCGATCCGGCAAAAACGGTGCTCACAGAACAGGCGGTTTCTTTTTCGTATTCAGCAGCAATCCGCTCAAGCACATCTGTTGTGCTTGCCGCAGCGAAGATCGTAATGGGTTCGCAGGCTGCCCCATCGCCAAAAGCAGGGACAAGAGAACCCATCAGCCATGCGCACGCAACAACGAGAGACGCTCTCATGAGTGTTTTGCCAACCTTTCGAACCCTGCCTCAAGGTCCGTGATCAAGTCCTGAGGATCTTCGAGCCCTGCATGGATGCGGATGAGGGGTCCTTCCGGCGCCCATTTCGTGGCCGTTCGATTGCTGGTGGGGTCTGCGGGGATGATCAGGCTTTCATAGCCGCCCCATGAATATCCCATGCCAAAGAGTTCCAGATCATCAAGCATGGCAGCAACGGCTTTGTCACTCACTGGTTTGAGGACGACACCAAACAGGCCACAGGCGCCGCTAAAATCTCTTTTCCAGATTTCATGGCCGGGGTCTGTCGGCAAAGCCGGATGCAGCACCCGGGAAACTTCGGGCCGGTCTTCAAGCCATTTGGCGAGAAAGATGCCCGTCTCCATATGCCGGTGCAATCGAACGGAGAGTGTCCGGAGGCCGCGGAGCGCAAGGTAAATGTCGTCCGGTCCAGCAGTGATGCCAATTGCACCATGGTTTTTGATCGTCGCCCGCCAGACACTTTCATTGGTTGTGATGGTGCCCATCATCACATCCGAATGCCCGACAATATATTTCGTCGCAGCCTGAATGGAGACATCTGCACCAAGAGCGAAAGGATTGCAGAAGAGGGGGGAGGCCCAGGTATTGTCCATGATGACAAGCGCGCCTGCGTCATGCGCTGCTTTGGCAATCGCTGGGATGTCCTGCATCTCAAAAGTCTGTGACCCTGGCGCTTCAGTATAAACGACACTGGTCTCCGCTCTGATCAGGCTCGCAATGCCAGGTCCGATGACCGGGTCGTAATATTCAACATCAATGCCGTACCGCTTGAGAACAACATCGCAAAAGGTGCGCGTCGGTCCGTAGACACTGTCGGTGACAAGAACGTGATCGCCGGCTTTCAAGTGGGCGAGGAGTGCGATCGAACAGGCCGACAGGCCAGAGGGCGTCACGAGGGTGCGATATCCCCCCTCCAGTTCAGCGACCGCATCCTGAAAAGCGAAGGTTGTCGGTGTTCCTCGACGGCCATATGTGACCTCGGCGTCGCGGGCGTGTAGGGCTGCCACACTTGGATAGAGGATGGTTGAGGCGTGATAGACGGGGGGGGTGATGACCCCGTGATTATTATGGGGATCTCTGCCGGTTGTGACGATTGTTGTGTCTTGATGTTTCTTTTTGGTCATATTCCGCCACTCATAGACTTATGGTCGCCGCTCCTAGTGTCACAGCCGACTTCGTTGTAAGAATAGGGGGTGGCGGCCTGTAGCAAAAGAGCTATAGAGCCAAAGTCAGAGTTCAATACTGAGTTAGGCGCGTTTGAGGGGAGATTTCATGAACAATCGGCTTTTGCCAGCGGTTTTGGCCCTGGTTGTCGGGCTTTTGGCCGGCTTTCTGCTGTATCCAATGTTTGCAGGTGGTGATGAGGCTGCACCGGCTGTTGCTGCCAGCGATGACGCAGATCCGCAGGCTGAAGCGGCCCCGCTTCCCGTTGTAACGAGCCGGTCGACCCTCGACCTTGTGCGTGAGCGAGGCTATGTGCGCTGCGGCGTTAGTCAGGGCCTACCCGGATTTTCCAATCCCAATGATTCAGGTGACTGGAGCGGCATCGATGTTGACCTCTGCCGAGCTGTCGCCGCTGCTGTTTTTGGGGACGCGGATAAATCCCGTTATACGCCTCTGTCAGCGAAGGAACGATTTACAGCCCTGCAATCTGGTGAGATTGATGTGCTGACCCGCAACACGACCTGGTCCTTGACCCGTGATACTGCACTTGGTCTCGATTTTGTCGGCATCAATTATTATGACGGTCAGGGATTTATGGTTCGCAAAGAACTTGGTGTGAAGAGTGTTATGGAGCTGGATGGCGCGGTTGTCTGCACGAATACGGGCACCACGACCGAGCTCAACGTTGCTGACTTTTTCCGTTCCAACGGCCTGGCTTACTCAATCGTCGCATTTGAAAAATCAGACGAAGTGGTTGCCGCCTATGATGCCGGCCGCTGTGATGCCTTCACGACCGATGCATCCGGTCTTTACTCCGAACGGCTGAAGCTCGCGGACTACAATGATCATGTTGTGCTGCCCGAAATTATTTCCAAGGAACCGCTTGGACCTGCCGTGCGCCAGGGTGATGACCAATGGGCTGATATTGTTCGCTGGTCGCTCTTCGCCATGGTTGAAGCAGAAGAGCTTGGTGTGACGTCGAAAAATGCTGGCGACATGCGTACGACGCAAAACCCGGCGATCCGTCGGTTGCTGGGTGTTGAAGGGGCTTTCGGCCAGAATCTCGGTATCCCCAATGACTGGGCGTACAAGATCATCACGCAGGTTGGGAACTACGGAGAGTCTTTTGAACGGGGTGTTGGCGTGAACACGCCTCTCGGCATTCCTCGGGGGCTTAATGCCCTCTGGAAGGATGGCGGCTTGCAATATTCGCCACCCGTACGCTGAACCAGAATAGGTGACTGCCCGAAAAGATACGATGCCCAGTAGCCCTCAGCCCTGGAACAATCCCAAGCTCCGCGCCTTTGCGATTCAGCTTGCGGTCCTGTTTGTCGTGGGGTCGTTCGTGTGGATTATTGTCGACAACACGATCACCAATCTTCAGCGTCAAAACATCGCGTCGGGGTTTGGTTTCCTTGAGAACCCAGCAGGCTTTGGTATCGCGCTTACGCTGGTGGACTATACCGAGCAGTCGAGCTACGGGCGGGCGCTGCTTGTCGGGTTTCTGAATACGCTGCTTGTTGCGGTGATTGGAATTTTTGTTGCCACGATACTCGGCTTTACCCTGGGCATTGCACGTCTCTCCTCCAATTGGCTCGTTGCGAAGATCGCCACGGTGTATATTGAGGTGGTCAGAAACGTGCCCCTGCTGCTTCAGCTATTCTTCTGGTATTTCGCGGTTTTAAGAGCGCTGCCCCTGCCACGGGAAAGCCTGTCGCTGCTTGAGGTCGCATTCCTGAACAATCGAGGGATCTATGTTCCCGCCCTCTTACTAGAGGGGAACGGTCTGATCCTGGGTCTGTCGGTCCTCGTCGGCATTGTCTCTGCGTGGCTTATCGGACGATATGCCAAACGCAGGCGGCTGGAGACAGGTGAGATTGTTAAAGGTGTCGCGTTCGCGCCTTTGCTAATCTTCGTTGTGCCTGTTCTGGCGTTCCTCGCGCTCGATATGGGGCTGAAAGCCGAGGTGCCGTCTTTACAGGGATTTGGGTTCAAAGGTGGCTGGTCGCTCATCCCCGAATTTGTATCGCTTCTGCTGGCGCTCTCTTTCTATACCGCAGCCTTTATTGCGGAGAATGTTCGCTCGGGTATCCTGGCTGTTTCTAAAGGGCAGACCGAAGCGGCGCGGGCGCTGGGGCTGAAACCAACGCCCATCTTGCGATTGGTGATCATTCCTCAAGCCTTGCGGGTGATCATACCGCCGCTCACGAGCCAATATCTCAATCTCACGAAGAACTCTTCGCTCGCCGTGGCAATCGCTTATCCGGATCTGGTGTCGGTGTTTTCTGGGACCGTGCTCAATCAAACAGGGCAGGCGGTCGAGGTGATTGCAATTACCATGACCATTTATCTAAGCCTGAGCCTCTTCACCTCTTTGGTGATGAATTGGTACAATCGCCATATGGCTCTGGTGGAGCGGTAGATCATGAGTGAGTCATTTGTGCGCACCATTCACGCACCTGAAAGAATGCCACCGAATGCCCAAATCGGCATGGTTCGGTGGGCGCGCGAAAACCTCTTCTCATCCTGGTTCAACGCGTTACTGACGATCTTCTCGATCGTTCTTCTCTTCCTGACCCTGCCGCCTCTTTTGGATTGGGCGATCTTTAGTGCGGTATTTTCTGGTGAAGATGGCGCTGCCTGCCGCGTTGACGGTGCAGGGGCCTGTTGGGCTTTTGTTGAAGCCAAGTTCGGGCAGTTTCTTTTTGGCCGCTATCCTGCAGAAGAAAGATGGCGCGTTCTTCTAACTCTGTTTCTTGGCGTTGCGGGATTGGCCCCATTGCTCATTCCCAGCGACTTTCCCAAGAAATGGTTCGTGGCCTATCTGTTGGTTCCATTTCCGCTTCTCGCATTTGTTTTTCTGTCTGGTGGGCTGTTCGGTCTCGCAGCAGTTGAAACCAGCGACTGGGGCGGGTTGATGGTCACCCTGGTTGTGGCCGTGACGGGCATTGCCGCATCCCTACCTCTCGGCGTTCTTCTGGCGCTTGGCAGGCAGTCCGACATGCCGGTTGTTCGGATCCTCTGCGTCGTCTTCATTGAATTCTGGCGCGGTGTGCCCCTGATCACTGTCCTCTTCATGTCGAGTGTTATGCTGCCCCTGTTTCTTCCCGAAGGGATGAGCTTCGACAAGCTGCTGAGGGCACTGATAGGAGTTGCACTGTTTTCCTCTGCCTATATGGCAGAAGTTGTGCGCGGGGGGCTCGCTGCCGTGCCTGCAGGGCAATATGAGGCAGCTAAAGCGCTTGGGCTGACCTATTGGCAATCCATGGGGCGGATCGTGCTGCCTCAGGCATTGAAGACCGTTATTCCTGGCATCGTGAACAATTTCATTGGGCTCTTCAAAGACACCACCCTGGTTTTGATTATTGGGCTGTTTGACCTGCTCGGCATCGTGCAGTCCAACTTCACGGACCCAACCTGGTCTTCACCACAAACCGCCACAACGGGCTATGTCTTTGCGGCGTTCGTTTTCTGGATTTTCTGCTTCGGCATGTCGCGATATTCCGTCTACATGGAACGTCGCCTTGATGCCGGTGAGCAACGATAGGATATCTCATGACTGCCGCTAACAAGGCCATCATTGAAATCGACAAAATCGACAAGTGGTTCGGTGACTTTCATGTGCTGAAGGATGTGTCTCTGACTGTGCGCGAAGGCGAACGGATTGTTGTGGTGGGACCATCCGGGTCCGGAAAATCCACGCTCATTCGCTGCATCAACCGTCTGGAAGCGCATAATCAGGGACGGATTGTGGTTGATGGTATTGAACTTACAGAAGACCTGAAACGTATCGATGAAGTCCGGCGAGAAGTCGGCATGGTGTTTCAACAGTTCAATCTATTTCCCCATATGACCGTTCTGGAGAACTGCACGCTGGCCCCCATCTGGGTTCGAAAGCTACCTCAGAAAGAAGCCGAAGAGCTCGCCATGTCCTATCTTGAGCGGGTGCGAATTCCTGAGCAGGCGCTGAAATATCCAGGTCAGCTGAGCGGTGGGCAACAACAACGTGTCGCGATTGCGCGCGCGCTCTGCATGAACCCCAAGATCATGCTGTTTGACGAACCCACATCTGCGCTTGATCCAGAGATGATCAAGGAAGTGTTGGATGTGATGGTGGACCTGGCAGAGGGCGGGATGACGATGATCTGCGTTACCCATGAGATGGGCTTTGCACGTCGTGTTGCGGACCGCGTCATTTTTATGGATGAGGGCGAGATAATTGAGGTCAAATCGCCTCAGGATTTCTTTGAAAATCCGGAACATGAGAGAACAAAACTCTTCCTCTCCCAAATCCTGGAAGACTAGTCTTCAGGCGCTTCCAGCTCGATAACCTCCTGTCGGCAGGGCGTGAAGCCATTGCGCTGATAGAGCGGAAGCGCGTTTGGGTGATCGAGCGTGCAGGTCTGCACTGTCAGCTTTTGGGGATGATGCATCCAAGCCATTTCGATCGTTTCGCATAACAAAAAGCGCCCGAGGCCTAGGCCCAAAAATTCCGGCAATATTCCGAGGAATGACAAGTCCGCATGTGGCATCTGACGGAGATCAAGTTCTGAGAAGCCAGCCGGACATCCGTTCAGGTAGAGAATAAAGATGTGAATCCGATCATCATGAATGATCTCGGCCAGCTCCTGATCGCTCAATGCTTTTCGGGTGACCCAAAAATAGTCCCGGCCGACGGTGTCATAGAGATATCGGTAGAGGTGAACGGGGGGGTGTTCGGCCCTCATGAGTGCGAATTTTCCGCGGGGGGACGGGCAACTCAAGCTTGGTTGCCGCAGCATCTCAAGGTGCGTGACTGTTGTCGTTTTCTTCAGACCCATGCCATCACCTCCATTTTTTACGATCAGTCAGTCCTTCTCGATGGGCATCCCATCTGTGGCCGCCCATTCAGACCAGGACCCATCATAGAGCGCTATTTTCGGATGGCCTAGAACTGTCAGTGCCAGGTAAGGGATGGCAGCAGTGACGCCGGAACCACAGGTGGTGACTATGGGCTGCGAGAGGTTAACACCTGCGGTCTCGAATATGCGCGTCAACTCCGCCGGCACTTTCAGGGTGCCGTCCTCGTTTAAAAGGGCTCCAAAGGGGAGGGAGACACTGCCGGGAATATGGCCCGAGGAAAGCTCGGGTCGGGGCTCAGGTTCGGTTCCAGCAAAGCGTCCCTGGCTGCGTGCGTCGACCACTTGTTCGCGCCCGGTTTCAAGGTTGCGCTTCATGTCATCTATGTCACGGCGAATAGTGTTATTCGGGCGCGCGGTGTGGTGCCGTGCCGTGTTCGAGCTCTGTCCTGCGTCAGTTCTATGAGCCGCTGCGACCCATTTCGGGAGGCCTCCATCGAGGACGGAGACATTGTCGTGGCCCATGGTCTTGAACATCCACCAGAAGCGAGCTGCGCTGAAAAGACCTGCGCCATCATAGATGATCACATGATGTCGGTCGCCAATCCCCAGTTGCTTCATGCGTGAGGAAAATTTCTCCGGTGTTGGAAGCATATGGGGGAAGGGGCTGTCACGATCGCTGATCTCATCTAGATCGAGAAACACGGCACCTGGAATATGGGCTTCCAAAAACTCCCGTTCCGCATCGCGGCCCATTTGAGGCAGATACCAAGATCCGTCGAGGACCTTCACGTCTGGCGCGGTTAGATGCTCTGCCAGCCAATCAACTGTCACAAGGGGTGGGACTGCTGATGACATACCGCTTACGTCCTAAAGCCAGGCGGGGACGGGCAGTCCCTGTTCTTTCAGGAAAGCGGGGTTGAACATCTTGCTTTGATACCTTGTGCCAAAATCACAGAGGATCGTTACAATTGTATGCCCTGGGCCCATTTCTTTCGCCAGTCTCATGGCGCCGGCAATGTTGATTCCGCTTGAGCCACCGAGGCAAAGGCCTTCATCGCTCAGCAGATCGAAGCAAATGGGCAGTGCTTCGGAATCTGGGATCTGGAAGGGGTGGTCGATGGGCGCATCTTCAAGGTTCGCTGTGATGCGTCCCTGACCAATTCCTTCGGTAATGGAACTGCCTTCAGCTTTCAACTCACCGTTTTTGTAGAAGTTGAAGAGCGCGGCGCCCATAGGATCAGCCAGACCGATTTGTATGTCCTTGTTCCTGTCCTTTAGCGCCATGCCCGTGCCGGCCAGTGTTCCACCGGTACCGACAGCGCAGATGAAACCGTCCACCTTGCCGTCTGTCTGGTTCCAGATTTCAGGACCTGTTGTTTCAATGTGCGCCAGGCGATTGGCGACATTGTCGAACTGGTTTGCCCAGATGGCCCCATTAGGCTCTTTTGCAGCGAGTTCTTCTGCAAGGCGGCCGGAATATTTGACGTAGTTATTTGGGTCTTTGTAGGGGACAGCTGGAACTTCAATAAGCTCTGCGCCGCACAGGCGCAGCATGTCTTTCTTCTCTTGAGACTGTGTCTCTGGGATGACGATTACAGAGCGGAAGCCCAGGGCATTGCCTACCAGCGCCAAGCCGATGCCCGTGTTGCCTGCGGTGCCTTCTACAATCACGCCGCCTGGCTTCAGATCGCCTTTGGCAACAGCATCTTTGATGATGTACAGCGCAGCCCGATCTTTGACCGACTGACCGGGATTTAAGAATTCGCATTTCCCCAGAATTTCACACCCTGTTTCTTCCGACGCCTTTTTGAGGCGGATCATGGGAGTGTTTCCGATGGCGTCCACGAGGCCGTTTTTAATGTCCATGAGAAGGGTCCTGGTTCTTTTTGTTTGTCGTTTCTTGGGGCGAGTGACCCGGAATCGAGCTGTCTCTGCTTATAGCAAAGATGGGCATTCGGGGATTTCCCCCAAGGCGAAAAACAAAAAATTTTGGCAATGACCTCTTGTGCATGCGACCTAACTCATTATTTAATGTATTCATTAATTAAAGGGAGACTGACATGAAGATCCATATGTTTAGCGGCAGTGGCTTTGCCTGGCGAATACAGCTCGCTTGCGCGTTAAAAGGAATTCCCTACCACCCTGCCTACATGCAACCGACCCCTGAAAACCTCAAGTCAGCGGCCTTCCTGACGCTTAGCCCGCGCGGAAAGGTCCCTGCGATTGAAGCGGATGGTTATTCGCTGTCGGAGTCGCTGGCGATCATGGCCTATTTGGAGGCGAAACATCCTGATCGTCCTTTGTTTGGAACCACGCCAGAGGAAACAGGCCGGATATGGCAAAAGTGCCTCGATTTTGACCTGTATGTTTCAGGTGATTTCATTCCCAATCTGATCGCACCCATTGTCCAAGGCCGCGCTGCGGATGAAGCTGATGCGGTCCGCAAAGGCGCAGAAACTGCTCATGAGGAGCTTGCCAAGCTCGACGACGGCGTCGGCGCCTCAGGTTGGATGATTGGTGAGAGTGTCACAGCGGCCGATATCACCCTCTATACAATGATTGAGCCTGTCATTCGGTTTGCGACCAAGCCGGAGGTTCTTTCGCTTGGCCTGGGCTTTGAAAGCTTTGCCAGCAGGTATCCAAAGCTGCAAGCATGGCGAGAAAAGGTGCAGAGTTTGCCAGAGTATGACGCAACCTATCCGACATTCTGGCGCGAGGTTGATGAACGGCTTGCGGCTGCAAGCTAACCAAGGAGGGTTTCATGGCACATCATGCGATAGTCAGCCGAGAGGAATGGGTCTCCGCCCGCAAAGAGCTTTTGGAGGAGGAGAAGTCCTTCTCCAAAGCACGTGATGCACTTGCGGCCAAACGCCGTGAGTTGCCCTGGACGAGGGTTGATAAGACCTATGAGTTTGAGACGGAGCAGGGGCCAAAATCTCTTGGCGATCTGTTTGATGGGCGAACCCAGCTCATCGTTCAACACTTCATGTTCGGCCCGGATTGGGAGGAGGGATGTCCATCCTGCTCATTTTGGGGCGATAATTTTGATCGGACCGTGCCCCACCTGGCTGCAAGAGATGTAGCGTTTGTGGCGGTTTCACGGGCGCCATTGAAATCCCTTTTGGGATATCGCGATCGGCTTGGCTGGTCCTTCCCATGGGTGTCTTCTTTGGGAAATGATTTCAACTTTGATTTTGATGTGTCGTTTGAAACCGAGAGAGATCCCAATCAGCCTGTCTATTACAACTACAAAGACACAATGTTTCCGGCATCAGAAGCGCCTGGGGTCAGTGTCTTTTACAAGGATAGCGCGGGTGAGATTTATCACACCTATTCAGTCTATGCGCGTGGTCTTGAGGATCTGAATGGCACCTATCGATTGCTCGATACGACTCCAAAAGGACGTGATGAAGATGCGCTCTCTTATCCGATGGAGTGGGTCCGTCGGCGCGACCAGTACTGAAGCCTTCGAGGGTCTTAAGGCACTAATTTGTCTTTGTGACGGGCGAGCCAGTTGAGCGCGATAAGAGTCTTTCCATCGATGATCCTCCCGTCGTCGCAGGCGGCGAGGGCATCGGTGAAAGGAACGACGACCGCACGAATATCCTCATGCTCATGCGCCAAGCCAAAGAGGCCACCTGCTTCTGACAGATCTGCTGTTGCGGCATACAGGTAAATGCGTTCGCCATAGCCGCCTGGTGAAGAATAGTGGGTTGATATATGGACAAGGTCGGTTATTTCGCAGCCCGCCTCTTCCTGCGCTTCTCTGCGGGCTGTTTCCTCCGGATCATCATCGTTGTCTATGAGGCCAGCAATTGCCTCAACGAGCCAGGTTGCTTCACCGTAGCGCAGACCACACGTGCGAAACTGTTCCGTCAGCAGCACTGTGTCTTGTTTCGGATCATAGACCAGCACAGCGGCAACCTCACCGATTGTATAGAGATCGCGGTCGATTGCCTCGGACCAGCTCTCATCAAATCGCCGGTGTTTAAGATGATATCTTTCAAGTTGCCCCCAGCCCTCGCCAATTGTTTCTCTTTTGAGAATTTGGATATCGTCTGTACTGCGTGCCGTGAGCGTTAGTCGCGAGGTCATGTCCCCTCCTTAAATTTGGGAGAGGCAGTTTACGCACATCTTTGTCCGATCCAAGGCTAATTAGGAGCGTGACAAGGTGAGCTGGGTTACATCAACGTTGCCGCTCCGAAAGCCGGCTTCGCAATAGGCGAGGTAGTATTCCCACATGCGACGAAAGCGTTCATCAAATCCTAGCTCTCGTATTTCTGGCCATGCTGCGAGAAAACGATCACGCCAACGGGCCAGGGTCTCAGCATAGTCGAGGCCGAACTCCGTACTTGTCTTCCACGAGAGGCCCGCGTCGGTCACTTGTGTTTTGAGCACTGAGGGTGAGGGAAGCATACCTCCTGGAAAAATGTAGCGCTGAATGAAATCGACGCTACGCCGATAGGTTTCAAAGGAGTTGTCATCAATCGTGATGATCTGGAGTCCGGCTTGACCGCCAGGTTTCAGAGCGTCGCGTACTTTTGCAAAATAGGCCGGCCAGTATTTCTCACCAACAGCCTCGAACATTTCAATTGAAGCAATCCGGTCGAATTTCTCTTCTACGTCACGATAGTCTTGATAGCGGACTTCTACTTTTTCATTGAGGCCTTTTTCGAAAATTCGTTTCCGAGCGAAATCCAGCTGTTCCCTAGAGATTGTGAGTGCCGTTACATTACAGCCAATCTCACCAGCCGCATATTCAGCGAAACCACCCCAGCCGCACCCGATCTCCAATACAGAATGATCGGGCCCTAGTTCCATGTTTTGGGCAAGAGAGCGGTATTTGTTGTTTTGTGCGGCGCTTAAATCTTCGCCTGGTTTTTGAAAACGAGCTGACGAATACGTCATCGTCGGATCCAGCCAGCGCTTATAGAAATTGTTTCCCAGGTCGTAGTGATAATGAATGTTCTTTTTGGAACCTGACTTGCTGTTACGACGAAGCAGGTGACCGGCACGTTCAAAAAGGAGCGGAAGGGAGAGACCGTTGAGGGCACCGGTAAATACACTCCGGTTTTCCGCAAAGAGCTCCAATACGGCGACAATGTCATCGCTCTCCCAGTGACCGGAAAGAAAAGCTTCCGCCGCTCCAATGCTGCCGCTCAAAGCGATGGGCCAGGCGAACTTGTAGGAGGTGATCGTAATGCTTGCGCTCGTTCCTTCCTTTTCGCCCTGGAACACCAATTCTCGACCATCTGGGAGTCTAACTATGAGCTGACCATACTCAAGTGCGCTTGCAGCTTTCAAAACGCTCCGTGCCGGCCAAGGAACTCCATTGAGAGAAGCTTGGGGCGCAGGCGGTTGCTGACCAAATGTTGGTGCTCCAACTTTACGTTGAGCGGGGGCGGACATACTTTCTGCCATTGCACTACTCCGGGGCGGCTCTACACAAAAGGTTGTGCGACAACTGGGATGCGACAACTGGGATGCGGCAACGCCAAACAAGCTGGCTCAACGCCGCTTCTGAAAATGATAGCGCGCTAGGGTTGGGAGGCAAGGGATGTATGAAAAAGGAAGCAAATCTCCCGCGAATTTCTTGTCGTTTGGACCCTCGTCGACCCCTCCCGTACACGTGATCGTGTGTTGTTCTGTTTATCGGCCATCCCCTAAGATCCAACCATGGTGTGCCTTCGTAGACAGTTCTTAACTGCTGCAGTTTTGCTGATCGCTTTTGGTGTTTTGGTGAATTTTGCGCGATCTGCACCTATTGTGCTCGAAGGTGATGACGTCGACGCAGCCTATGTAGCTGAAGAGGTCAAAGAGACCGGCTCTGTTGATGCCGGGCCTAAATGCCCATGTCCCACAGAGATAGAAAAAACAGATTGCGACGAGGGATTATGCAGCGTCGGGCTCACCTCTCTCGTTACTTCGCTCGCTTCCAGCCGCGCCTTGTCGCCCGATGCATCAGTTTTTGAATCCTGGCGCTCAGCTGGTTTTGCACCTGACCCCGACCCCCCACGAACTGACGTTTGAAAACCGCCTTCGTTCTGAAGGCTTATCAACACGTTAAATTTGTTTGTGGAGAGAACTCTTGTTTTCCAAAATATTGGGTGACGTCCCCTCTGACGTCGAGTCCGCGCGCGCGGACATGATTGCCCTCGTCCTGCGTTTAAGCCTTGGATCGGTTTTTGTTATTGGGGGCTGGTGGAAGCTGTCTCGCGCTTTAAGCCCTGAACATGCTGATGCCCTGGTTAGCCGATACATGGCCGCTGACGGATACATCAATACATTCTTTCAGCAATATCTGTTTACAGGGGGAATAGGCGATTTTCTGACACCGCTTGGGTTTTTGATCCTGCTGTCTGCCTTTGAACTCATGTCGGGGCTGGCTTTGATGGCGGGTCTTTTTACGAGAGCGCTCAGCTTTTTCTATGCCTTTCTCATGTGGTCGTTTGTCATTGCGTTGCCTGTCGTGACCGCAACGGGGTATCCAGCTGACACCATCTCTCATTTCTCACCAGCGCTATTGGTGCAGATACGAGATGTGGGCTTATCGGGCATGTTCCTGGTCCTGTTCCATCTTGGGTCGGGCACCTTCTCGTTGGATCGAAAAATTTTTGATCGGGGCTGGGCGCAGCGTCAAACAGATTGGGACAGGTACGGACTGCTGCTTCGGCTGTCTGTTGCAGTGGTGTTCCTCGTCGGTGGCTTCTTTGCCGGCTACGGTCACATCAAGGCGTTCGTGCCAATCCCGGTCCTTTTGATCCTCGTTGGCCTCCTGCTTGCCAGCGGACACCTGGTGCGGGTCGCCGCACTGTCCGCCTTTCTGATTGTTGCCTGGTATTGTTTCGGCAAAATCAGCTTTGACGCGACACTCTGGAACAATCTGAATGCCATCAAGCGTGAACTGGCCTATCTCGGGGCAACAGCGGTTCTGGTCGCTGCTGGAGGAGGGAAGGCCTTCAGACCAGGGGCGTTACTAAGTGCGCCTCAAGCCGCCTTGCTGGGGCGTAATGAAGCCAAGTAAGGATCGGACAAAGGAAACGGCCAGAACATAAGTTCTGGCCGTTTCAAACTGGCTCCCCGGGCCGGACTCGAACCAGCGACAAGTCGGTTAACAGCCGACTGCTCTACCAACTGAGCTACCGGGGATCAGATTGGCGGATAGTTCCGTCAATGAGCGGTGCATATAGCAAACCGTACCTCGCCTTACTAGCCTGAAAATGTCGCCAAAACTCTAAAATTCTTGTGGTTTTCGTGTTTCGTGACTAACTGGTGCATCTGGAGAGGGTTGTGAGCCTCCCAGCGCGTGTTTCGGAGAGACTTTTGGCGTTTATCAAGTTTAATGGACGGAAGATTCCTCTGCCAGGATCAGCGCCGATTCGCATGGGAGCTGGTGTTCTTCTGGTCATCGGCGGAATTTTAGGATTTCTCCCGATATTGGGTTTCTGGATGATCCCGCTCGGCATCCTGTTTCTGTCAGTGGATCTGCACTCTGTCCGGCGTTGGCGGCGTCAGATAGAGGTGCGGTTGGGCCGCCGCAGGCAGCGAAAACGGGAAGAACGACGATCAAGCGGTCTCGACAGACGGTAGAAGGCTCGCCAGCGCAAACGGCATGCCGCTCATCAACACTTCCAGCATCCTCAGATCCTGATAGTCACCGTTCAGAGATAATCTGGGGATGGCATAGGGGTTGATCCCATGCGCCTCCGTTAGAAAGCCCTTCTGGGTGGTCACGGCGGTATCGAACCCTAGAAATTGTGCCAGCTCATACTCGCGAGGGCCTGCCGATCCGCTATCGCCATACGGGAAGGCCAGATGACGCGGCCAATCCCCGGTTTCCTGCTTTATTCGGTCTGCGCCTTCAATAAGTTCGCGGCGGGATTCTGCTTCAGGCAGCCTGGAAAGGGCAAAATGATCGACCGTATGTGCCCCCAGCGAGCAATAGGCATGGTTGGAGAGCTCTCTCGCTTCAGCCCATGTAAGGGCACAATCACGGGTGAGTTGCCTCATATCGACACCACAATGTCGGGCAAGGTCTCTTATTGCGATCCTCTGGTCGAGCTCTGGAAGGTTCCGTAAGGGCCAATAGAGGGTCTCAAAGGCATTTTGCTTCTGCTCAGTAGAGTCCATAACAAGCTCGTATTTTGTGCCTGCCCAACCCCAGCACAGCTCGCTTTTGGTCCGTATTGCTGCTTCTAACCCCATCCACCAGAGATCAAGTGTTCCGTCTGGCATGCCTGAACTCAGGTAGACAGTGAAGGGCGCCCTATGTTTGGCAAAAATGGGTGCTGCAAATTCAAGATTGTCTTTGTACCCGTCATCCATGGTGAAGACGGCAAACTTTCGGTCAAAGTTGTGCTGCTGCAGGCGTCGGTGAGCCTCGTCCATGCTCACAAGATCATAATCCAGAGCGGAGACGGTCGTCAGGACTGCGTTGAGATATTCCGGCGTGATCTCCAAGAGCGCGTTGGGGGCAAATCCATTGGTCTCTGAGGCAGGTCGAACTCTGTGCAGCATGAACACAATGCCAACGCCGGACAGGCTGCGAGGGCTCAGGCTGTGGAGACCTGATTTGTGCAGCGTCAAGAGTGCTGAGCGAAACAGTGTCGATTTCAGGCTCATGGCGGTTGTATTTGCATCCGATCAGTGTGCAACGACCGATACACCCAAAGGTGCATGCCCCTTGCAACGGTTGGCATGGTCGGCAGTTTGACTGTCTTTAATTGAGAAATGATTGCAGCACGTCAATTTGTGAAGCGTAGACGCGTTTCAGAATGAGACAGGTGCTCTTGAGGGAAGTTCGAATGTCGCTTGGTTTTGATGAAACAGCGCCGCCAGGAGTCGGTAAAAGACAAAATGCTCGGCGCGTACCATTGGATGAGCGGGCATCCGTGCTTTTGTCAGTCCACACCGAATTCTCCACCGTTGAGGCGATCTGGAGGCAATTCGAAAAGACCGCAGACTGTTTTGCGTTTCAAGGCTTCGACTTTTTGGAGACGTGGTATGAGCATATCGGCGTTCGAGACAATTTTGAGATTCAGATCGTCGTTGCCTGGGATATCAGCGCAAAGCCGCTCATGATCTTGCCCCTGGGGATTGAGACAAGTGGCTTCGTGCGCTCACTTACCTGGCTGGGAAAAGGCGTTGCTGATTACAACGCGCCGTTACTCGCTCCTGGATTTACCGATCGTGTTGCCCCAGGCGAATTCTCACGTGTGTGGGACGATATTGTGGCGGCGTTGCCAAGCCATGATCTGATCGAACTCCTGTATCAGCCAGCGGAGATCGAGCGGCAGGCCAATCCATTTATGGAGCTTGCCACAGAGCTCAATGCCAGCGGGGCTCATATGACGATGTTGGGCGTCGATTTTGACGCTTACTATAAGGAAAAAAGGAACGCCAAGGCGCGGAGCCACCTGCGCAATCGCCGGAAAAAGCTTGAGGCGTTAGGCGAAATTGCCTTTGTCCAGCCTGACACGGAAGAAGAACTCTACTTATCCATTGAAAAGCTTGTTGAGCTCAAGACCGCGTCATTGAACGCGATGGGCGCCAAAAATTTCCTGATGCAGCCTGGCTATGAGAGCTTTTACACCTCACTGGCCACGAAACTGACCAACATTGGCGGTGTTCATGTTTCTCATTTGGAGGTGGGTGGAGAATATGTAGCTGGCATTTGGGGGCTCGTGCACAAACAGCGGTTTTACTACCTGCTCGCCAGCTATGACGGGCCAACCTATGGGAGCTACAAGCCGGGCGTTCAGGCCCTTGTCGAAACCATGCGCTGGGCGACTGGGCAAGGCATTAAGACGTTTGATTTCACCGTTGGCGATGAGAGCTACAAAAGTAAATGGTGTGAAATTCACATCGATCTCCACAACCATCTGGCGGCAAAGACATTCCGTGGGTCCATAGCGCTGCTCAAGACCCGGTTGTTTCTCTCCGCCAAACGCAAAATAAAGCAGACGCCGGTCCTTTGGGACAGTTTCACTAAATTGCGGTCGCGGTTTCTAGCTAGATAACCCTCTGGAACCAGCGCGGTCATTGTGTGCACGGTTTTTGCAAATCTTGGCATGAACCGCGGTTTGGCTGTCTACAATTGAGAAAAGACAGAAAAGCTGGGGTTTCTGGAACACAAGAGTGTGCCAGATCGAAACACGAGATATCAGGAAGACACCCCCATGTCCCTTTCTGCACAGGAAATCAAGTTCGGTTCATTGGTCGATGGTTCGGCCGAAAAAACGATGGGCGAAGGTCGCCCATCCGTTCTTCTGTCTGTCCACAATGAGTTTTCATCCGTGGAAGCTGTCTGGCGCCGGTTTGAAAAAGTGGCAGATGGTTTCGCCTTCCAGACCTTCGATTTCCTGGAAACCTGGTTTGAGCATATTGGCTCGAAAGCTGACATTGAGCTTCAGATCGTGGTCGCCTGGGGCTCCAAGGCCAAGCCTTTGATGATTTTGCCGTTGGGGATTGAACAGACCGGTACTATGAGAAAGCTCTCCTGGCTCGGGGGCGACCTCAATGACTATAACGGCCCGCTTCTCGCTCCAAACTTCCTGGAACATGTTGGTCCCGGCGAGTTCGCGAAGCTATGGGAAGACATTCAGGCCGTCCTGCCTGCCTATGATATCGCTGAGCTGATGCGTCAGCCCGCCATGATTGACGGTCAGCCGAACCCCTTCCTTGAGCTGGACACAAAGCTCAATGCAAGTGGTGCGCATATGACCTCAATGGGCGGTGACTTTGATGCCTATTACGATGAAAAGCGGACTGCCAAGGCAAAGCGGCATTTTCGCAGTCGTCGTAAGAAACTCGAAGAAATGGGTGAGACCGTTTACGTGCACCCCAAATCAGCGAATGAGATTGAGGCATCCGTAGAGAAGCTTGTTGAGCTCAAATCTGCAGCACTGAAAGCAATGGGCGCAAATGATTTCCTGGCAAAGCCCGGCTATGCGGACTTTTACAAAGCCCTTACCCTGAAATCCGGCTCAGAAGGCATTGCGCATGTTTCCCATATGGAAGTCGCTGGCGACTATGTTGCTGGCAACTGGGGACTGGTGCACAAAGGACGTTTCTACTATCTGCTTGCAAGCTATGACGGCCCTAAGTTTGGCAAATTTGCTCCTGGTGTGCAGGCGCTTGTAGAGACCATGAAATGGGCTGTTGGTCGAGGCGTGGAGACGTTTGACTTCACCATTGGAGATGAACGCTACAAGCATGAATGGTGTGAGACCAAGATCGATCTTCACGACCATCTGTCAGCGCAGACACTCAAGGGACAGGTCGTATTGATCAAAGCGCGGATGCTCCTTGCGGCCAAACGGACCATCAAGCAGACGCCAGTGCTCTGGGAAAGTTTCACAAAGCTTCGCGAAAAATTTGCAGCGAAATAGATGGTGAGATTCAGACGTCAGCAGTGTCGTCGGTGAGCCGGCGGTACTGCCGCCGGTCTACGCCTGTCAGGAAGAGGCCGACACGCCGTGTTGAGGCGGCGGTGAGTGCTTTAAGGCCACGCATTACTGATCGTCTGTTGGTTGCGCCCCATTTAACGCACATGACGGTGACGTCGGTTAGTTGGGACAAAACTGGCGCTTCCGACGCGGAATGAACGGGCGGTCCATCGATCACCACATAGTCATAATTTTGCACAAGTGCATACATCATCCATGTCATCCGGGACGATCCAAGCAGAGCGGTTGGATTGGACACCTGGCTGCCAGCCTGTAGCACATGCAGCGGAGAAGCATGATCACGGACAACCACGCGCTCAAACTCTACGCGGCCGCTGAGGACCTCTGACAGCCCCCAGGTGGGATGCAGGCCAAGTGTTTGATTGACACCTGGCCGACGCAGGTCAGCGTCAATGAGGAGGACGCGATACCCGCTCTGGGCCATTAAACGTGCGAGCCCGCCTGCGACACCACTTTTCGCTTCGCCATCAACCGAAGAGGTAACGAGCAGGGTTCTGGCTGGCTTCCCGTTAACGCGGGCCAGCAAGAGATTGGATTGAAGGCGCCGCAGCGCTTCAGCAATGTGTCCGTAGGGATTTCGGACCGTGTTGGCGGCGATACCAGCTGATGATTTAGCGCCACCAATCGCGGGTAGTGTTCCAAGGAAAGGCATGCCTGTCTGGCGTTCGATCTGTTCGGCCGTCCGAAAGCCTGGCGCCATTGCCTCTATCAGAAACACAAGGGCGACGGCGCCAAATGCTGACCCGATGATCGCAAGGATCATGGCTGATTTTCGGTTGGGTGCGGCAGGGCTTGTTGGAACCGGTGCTCTTGAGACGATGGTTGCGTTTGCAACAGAGCCATCAGCTGAGGCCCGAGCACTTGCCGCTTCATAGCGCCCAAGGAATTGCTCGAGCAATGTGCGGTTTGCCACTGCTTCTCTTTCCAGAGCACGAAGTTCGACTTCCTGCTGACCAAGTCGGGCCATTCGACCTTTCAAGCGGCCAACTCTCTCGCTCAGCGTCCGAACGCGCTCATTGGATATGTGCGCTTCGTTTTCCATACTGCGGATGAGTTTTGCGACCTCACGGCCAATCTGGAGTCTCAGATCCTGCAGGTTAGCCTGAGACGTCCGCATGCGTGGGTGAGACGGCAGAAGTGTTGCCGACATTTCGGCGATCTGCGCCCTTAACTGTACCTCTTGCTGTCGAAGGTTTTGGATGAGGGGAGATGCCAACACCTCGGCAGTCGTGTCGATGGCCCCTTCCGTATCCACTAGATCTTTGGCGAGTGATAGACGCGCCATGACCGACGTGCGATCGGCCTGGGCCTGTACCAATTGTGCGCTGAGTTGCGAAAGCTCTTCACGAGGGAGAGTGGTGTTGTTTGCTGGAAACAGGCCGGTACGGCCACGGAACTGCTCGACGGCAGCCTCCGACAGTGCAACCTCATCTCGAAGGTTACCAATTTGCTCTTTCAACCATGCCGTGGCTTCAGCGTTTACGGCATTACCCGCGGCAACCTGTTGGGCAATGTAGATTTCTGCATAAGCATTCGCGAGAGCTGCGGCTCTCTTTGCGTCAGGTGACGTGAACCGGATCGCGATGACGCGGCTCTCTCCGCGCCGGTAAACTGAGAGGCTTTCCAACACGTTTTCGGTGATCGCTGCAACAGAGGCGCGCCTTGGTTTCGATGTCACACCAAAGATCTGGAGCAGCTGGGAAATGGTTCCGCCGCTGCGGAGTGCTGGATTGAATTCTGGAAGCTGGTGCAGGTTCAGTTTTCGAACCAAGGCGGGTACAAGTGCGCCCGAGGTCAGGATTTGAACTTCACTTTCAATCGAAATCGGATCGGCCTGCTGCGGCCTTTCTGGTGTGTCGAAGCGAGAAATCTCTCCAGAACGCGGCTTAACGGAGACCTGGGATTCTGCAACATAAGTCGGCTGCATGGTCAGAACCCAAAATGCCCCGATTGTCAGAAAGATCACAAAGAGCAGCAGAAGACGTTCTTTGCGAGACCAGATAGCCCTCAAAAGATCCCATGGGTCGATATCGCTATTTGTCGGTGCGCGGCGCCGATCGCCGAAATTGGCGTCAGCGCGGGGTGCAGCCTGAGACGGCGCATACCCGGTCATGGGAGGTGTGGCTGACGTGTCGCTCATAACCTGTTTCTGTTTCCCGCACACACAGATATCGACAGGTCCGAAAATCCGGACTTGTTCACGAAGCCTGAGTAGACGGTGTTTAGGTAACGGAATGCTTAACAGAGACCTGAAGCGTCAATGAATTCCTGCCTTTAGATGGTTTACGCAAGTTTTGAAGGTGGCCATCTGGTCGGAAAGTCTTAACGAATTCGGTCTAGCGTGGAGCCTAATCTCAGGATCAAGAAAAAGGCCCGCTATGAGCCGGTTTTTTATTATTGCAGCGATTATGGGCCTGTTAGGGGCCTGTTCGAATACAGGCATTCTTTCGGAAATGCCGGTCGCCGGGCAGAACGCACCCTATCGGCTGGATAGTGGCGACCGCCTTAGGGTCATTGTCTTCGGACAGGAAGACCTAACGGGCGAATATGCAGTAGACGGCGCGGGCGAGATTTCAATGCCGCTCATCCAAGCCGTGCAGGCAAGGGGACTGACGCCTGACGAACTGGAAATTTCGCTGGTGAGTGTGCTGTCTCAAACCTTGCTGCGGGACCCGAGTGTGAGCGTGGAGGTTCTGAACTTCCGACCTTTCTTCATTCTTGGTGAGGTAAGCAGCGCCGGGCAGTATCCCTTCGTTGCAGGCATGACGGTGAACACGGCTGTGGCGATTGCCGGTGGGTACACGCATCGCGCAAACACCAATGTTGCCCGCGTAACCCGTAACCTTGGCGATCGCATTGTCGAGTTAGGTGTAGAGACGAGTGCAGCCATTCGCCCTGGCGATACCATTCTCATCCGCGAGAGGTATTTCTGAGGTTTGTCATGAGTACCCGCGTCCCAACACATCCTTTTCGAATTCTGCACTGCCTGCGTGCACCAGTGGGCGGTCTCTTCCGTCATGTCTGTGATCTTGCCAAAGCGCAAAGCGATGCTGGATACGCAGTTGGGGTGCTCTGCGCCGATAAGCCGAATGACAGGCAAACCCTTGAACGGATCTCAGAGTTGGCAAAACATTGTGAACTGGGCGTCACCCGTATCGGCCTCGGGAGGATGCCTGGACTAAGCGATGTTAAAGCCCTGATGGCCACGACGTATAAGCTTCGCGAGCTGCAACCGGATGTGCTGCATGGGCACGGGGCCAAGGGTGGGCTGTTGGCGCGATGTGCATCAAGTTCCCAGCCAATTGCACGTGTCTACACGCCCCACGGTGGCAGCATTCACTATGCACCGAACAGTCCGGTGGGTTTTATGTTCGGATTGGCTGAGAGACTGATGCTCAAGCGGACTGACGGGCTCATTCTCGAATCTGATTTCGCGCAATCTGTCTTCGAGCAACGTTTTGGCGACTTGCCGGCAAACACGCAGGTTGTCCACAATGGCCTTGCTGAAAGCGAGTTTGCTCCCGTTTCGATCAAAAGTGATCCGGCAGATTTTCTATTCCTCGGCGAGATACGCGAACTCAAAGGCATTTACACACTCTTGGATGCGGTCGCAAAGATCGTAGCCCGGCGGCCTGTCACTGTGGATGTTGCCGGCGATGGTCCCGAGATGGCTGCGTTTGCCTCTGCTGTGGAGGCCCGGTCATTGTCTCACGCAGTGCACATTTTGGGGAAAGTTCCGGCGCGCGATGCTTTTGCGCGCGCCCGGGCCGTCCTGCTTCCCTCGCATAACGATTCATTCCCCTACGTCGCCTTGGAGGCAGCCGCGGCTGGCAAGCCATTGATCGCGACCTCCACGGGCGGCATTCCAGAGATATTTGGCCCTTTGGCCGACCGTCTGATTAAGCCCGGTGATGCCCAAGCATTGCAGGGGGCAATGGAGCAATTTCTTGAGAATGAGCCGGAATACATTCGTGACGCAGGTGATCTCCGCACACATGTAAGAAACCAGTTCTCTTTGCGTGCGATGGCAGGCGGAGTCACAGCCGTTTACGCAGACTCTGGATTGAAACAGCTCGGTGAACCAAACGGGCCCTCAAATATGACATCCCACGCAAAACTGGACGCAGCAGAATGACAGACAGCCACCCAACACAACATGGTGCTCCGGCGGATGCGTCGATTGGATCCGATGTGTCGCCTCGAACATCTGGCGGGCGGTTTGATCGCGAAGGTCGCCCAACAGGACCAGTGCCAAAAATTGATCGCCGTTCAAAGGTTCAGTCTTCAATCTCGCCGACTGTCGTCAGAGGCACGCTGCGGCTGGTGGAGGCATTGGCGCTTATGAGCCTTGGGGCGGGAATTGCTTGGATCTATGTCGGTTCCCACATTTGGGAGGCGCTTGCCTTCTACGCTGTGCTCACCATCGGTCTTCCAATTGCCTATGTCCTGGCGAGTGATTTTTCCCGACTTTACCGTGTCGCTGTTTTGCAAATGCAGTGGGGAACTATTCGCTCCGCGTGCGCTACATGGACGGGTGTCTTCATTGTTGGGCTCATCTCTTCCGTTCTGTTGAAAGAGAGCGAGAGTCTTTCGCGCATTTGGCTTGCGGGATGGTTCCTTAGCGGCCTGATTGGGATCGCGACTGTTCGGACAGTCGCGCATTCAATCATTGGTGACTGGGCAGAGCAGGGTAGGTTGCAGCAAAATGTGGTGTTGGTTGGCGGAGGCCAAACAGGACAACGCCTAATCGATGCTCTTAGAGACTCCGATGTGCACTACATCAACATATGTGGTGTTTTCGATGACCGATCGTCGGATCGGGCACCTGAAACAATCCAGGGCGTCAAAAAGCTTGGCAGCTTTGATGAGCTGGTTCGGTTTGCGCGCTCCAACAGGATCGACATGCTGCTTGTTGCGCTCCCCATGACAGCAGAGAGCCGAATGCTGGAGCTGCTGCGTAAGCTCTGGGTGCTGCCTGTAGATATTCGTCTGAGTGCTCTCGATTCAAGGCTCCGGTTCAAGTCAGGCACATACAGCTATATTGGAAATGTACCCTTCCTTGATATCTATAAAAAGCCATTGACGGACTGGGACTATGTTGTGAAAACGGTTTCAGATCGGATCATTGCTGGAGCGATGTTGATCGCGTCACTTCCTATCTTCATCGGCGTCGCGATTGCGATCAAACTGGACAGCAAGGGGCCTGTTTTCTTTAAACAGCGGCGATATGGATTCAACAACGAACTTGTCGAAGTCTACAAGTTCAGAACCCTTTCTCATGCCAACCAGGACACAAACGCTGAAAAACTTGTCACAGCCGATGATGACAGAGTCACAGGAGTTGGACGGTTCCTTCGACGTTCCAGTATCGATGAATTGCCGCAGCTTATCACTGTCCTCAAAGGCGACATGTCGATGGTCGGACCGCGCCCCCATGCGGTTCTTGCGAAAGCAGCAGACCAACTCTATGGCGATGTGGTCGACGGCTATTTCGCACGACATCGCGTAAAGCCCGGCATTACCGGCTGGGCACAGATCAATGGGTGGCGTGGTGAAACCGACACGGACGAAAAAATCCGCCGACGGACGGAATATGACCTCTTCTACATCGATAACTGGTCTCTTCTCTTTGACCTTTACATCATCCTGCGGACCCCATGGGCGCTGCTAAAGGGCGAAAACGCTTATTGAGGCATTGCTATGGATGGTTGGCAGATTGATGTTGGAGGGACAAGGGGTGCGGGTCGCACGGACCAGCATACGTTCTGGACGCTCATTTGCAGCGCTCTGCTATTCCTGACTCTCACAACCGGCTTCTACGTCAGCACCCAATCAAGCGGTTCGTCATCAACACCCGCGCCCTATGATCTGCTTTTGGTGCTAACCATGGGCTTCACCTTTGCGGTAGGGCTCCGGTTTCCAAAAGACCTTCGTCTGCCCGCAATCCTCTGGGGACTGCTTTTGCTGGGATATGCGTTTTCCGGTATCGGCGCACTTTACATTGAGAGGGTTACTGACTTTCTTTTGGTGTCGACCTATCTCGTATTGAGCATGCTGTTCTTTGCTGCGCTTGTTGTGGCAAATCCAAAACGGAATTTGGCGATCATCTGGTGGGCCTACACGCTGTCGGCGGCAATCGCCGCGGCGATTGGCTGCGCAGCCTATTTCGGACTGATGCCTAACGCTGAAAACTTCCTCAAGTTCAGCCGGGTTCGCAGCACATTCAACGATCCGAATGTCTTTGGACCCTTTTTGGTTGGCCCGATATTGTTTCTGATCTACCGGCTTTCAATGTCGTCTCAGCGACGTGACCTTCTCCTGGTGCCGGTTGTTGGGCTGCTATTTCTCGCGATTCTTCTCAGCTTCTCACGCGGCGCCTGGGGCAATCTCATTTTCGCAGGTGGCATCTTCCTGGTATTGACCTGGATGACGGCAACATCGGCGCGGCAAATTGCGCGGCTCACGCTAGCCGTTTCTTTGATTGGCGTTTTAGCTGCTTGTGTTGTGGCCTGGGCCTTGTCTTCGGATGTGGTCTCGGAGCTCTTCGAAGAGCGCTTTTCTCTCACCCAGTCCTATGATGTTTCGGAGGAGGGCGGGAGGTTTGCGGTACAAGAGCAAGCGATTCAGACTGTCATTGAGAAGCCCTTTGGTATCGGCCCCTCGCAATGGGCAAAGATCATTGGGGTCGATCCCCACAATGTCTATCTCAACGTTTTTCTGGCGGGGGGATGGCTGTCAGGCATCGCATTTGTCGGACTCATGCTCTCCACCATGATCCTGGGTTTCAGGACCTGCTTTGTCGGGACGTCATTTCAGGGCCTTCAGATTGTGGCGGTCGCTACTTTTACTGCCCATGCGGCCGAAGCCTTTATCATCGACATCGACAATTGGCGGCACGTTTATCTTTTGATGGGGCTGGTCTGGGGTGGGATCGCCTATGTCCGGATCAATTCGGAGAGTCCAAACAGTGTGGCGCAGCCTGTTGGCGCTGCTGCGGGACGAGTGGACGGCTTCGCAGCCTAGAGGGCCTGCGCAAAACACCCAACGAAATGAAGGAAAACTGGAGGCCACGCCCAGAATCGAACTGGGGTGCACGGATTTGCAATCCGCTGCGTAACCACTCCGCCACGTGGCCTCTCATCCCGGCAAATCACAGCCGGGCAGCGGGGATATACCAAGTTCGAGCAGGCGCTACAACGAAGAAATCGCAGCAGACCTGATGAACTGCGCTGTTGCTGCCGCCCTAAATCCAATTGTTTTTGGGTGCTTCGGCCAGTATAAACCTGCAAGGACTCGCGTTGCTTTTGCCACTGTCGGCATTATCGACGCTCAGATATTCCAAAGTCTTAGTTAGAGGGACAATGAGCGAGTTGGACGCTGCCAGAAAAAACATGGTGGAGGCACACGTAATGACCTCCAGTGTCACGGATGCCCGCATTCTTGAGGCGATGAGCCGCGTTCCACGAGAGCAGTTCGTGCCGGAAGCAAAGCGTTCTATTGCCTATCTGGGCGATGATCTTTGTGTGAAAGAGGCAGCAGAGGGGGCACCGGGTCGCTTTCTCATGGACCCACGGGTCTTGGGCAAGCTCATGGAACTGGCGGCGTTGTCACCGTCGGACCTGGTGTTGGATATCGGTCCCGCTACTGGGTATTCGACGGCCTTGTTAGCTGATCTCACGGACACTGTGGTCGCCATCGAGTGTGATTCGGACCTGGCTGAAAAGGCCAGTGCCACGCTTCTTGAGCTTGGCGTCGACAATGCGGCTGTCATCGAAGGATCGCTGCCGGAGGGAAACACCAAACAGGGTCCTTTTGACGTCATCTTTCTCAATGGTTCTGTGCCATTCGTGCCATCGGACCTGTTGGATCAATTGAAAGAGGGCGGCCGACTGGTTGGCGTTGTCAGAGAGGGAAATGTCGGGAAGGCGCGCGTCTACGTGAAAAGTGGTGCGCAATCGACCCACCGGAACGGATTTGAAGCCGGAATTCATCCGCTTCCCGGATTTGAAGTCGCGGAAACCTTTACTTTCTGATGCTATTTCCCACATATCCTCTGTGTTTATGTTCCGCTAAGGTTAATGGCCCGGTTACCATTTTCAACGCACTATGCGGCTGAACAAACCGGGTAAAGAATTTGTATGGCGGATTTGCGCGAGCAAATTTCTGTCTGGGAGAGGGTGAAATGACACAATCAGGTTTGAGTAAGAAACGCATGGCTTCTTTGCTTAAGGCGAATGTGGTGCGTTTGCTGGGCGGTGTCGCACTGAGCGCCGTCGCGTTTACGTCGCCTTCTCACGCCGAAAACCTCTTTGACGCTCTGGCTGCTGCCTATCAGTCAAATCCGGCGCTTCTGGCGCAAAGGGCGGGCCTTCGAGCGACTGACGAACAGGTTCCACAGGCACTATCGGGCTGGCGTCCGTCACTGTCAGCGACTGGCTCCTACGGCACCGTGGAAACAGATTCAGTCTCATCTGTTGCTATTCCGGGTTTTGGCGGAAAACAGAACTTTGATCCAATGACGGGAACCGTCGCTCTCTCTCAAAACCTCTTTACTGGCGGCCGTACCCTTTATGGCGCCCGCAGGGCTGAAGCTTCTGTTGAGGCTGGCCGAGAGAATTTGCGGAATGTGGAACAATCCACGCTGCTCAGTGCGGTGACTGCCTATATGGACGTGGTGCGAGATATTGCCGTCGTCGACCTTCGCAGGAAGAACGTAGAGGTTCTTAGGCGGCAGCTTGAAGCGTCGCAGGACAGATTTCGCGTCGGTGAAATTACCCGAACAGACGTGGCTCAGTCTGAAGCCCGGCTCAGCCTCTCTGATACCAATCTTATTGCCGCAGAAGCAGCGCTGATTGCTAGCCGTGCTGCATATGAACGGGTTGTGGGTCAAACACCTGGTACTCTCGAACCAGCTCCACCATTGCCTGCGCTGCCGCAGAGCGAAGCCCAGGCGATGCAGCTGGCTATCTCCGCCAACCCCGCCCTTGAGGCAGCTCGGCATTCAGAGAGAGCTGCTGGGCATGCTGTAACGGTGGCAAAAGGCGGATTGCTGCCAACGGTTTCTTTAGATGCTTCATACGAGCATTCCGAAGAGCCGTCGAGCACGACCGCACGTTCAACAACGACGCGGGTTCTGGGCACAATTACCATTCCGCTCTATCAATCCGGGTCGCAATACTCCGCTATTCGGGAAGCAAAGCACTTGGAAAGTCAGAGCAGACTCCAGGTAGCTGATACCTTGCGTCAGGTTGAAGAAGCTGTTCGCAATGCTTGGGAGCAGCTGAGAGCCACGCGATCTGCGATCGTTTCCAACCGCCAGCAGGTCCGGGCGAACGAGATTGCCCTGGACGGGGTTCGGCAAGAAGCCCAGGTCGGGTCCCGTACGACACTCGACGTGCTGGATGCTGAGCAGGAGCTTCTGGACAGTCAGGTGTCCCTCGTAACGGCTGAAAGAGACGAGTATGTAGCAGGTTATGGCTTGCTTTCGGCTGTGGGGCAGCTGGGTGCTCGTGACCTTGGTCTCAGCGTCGATTACTATGATCCTGTTGAAAATTATGAAGATGTTAAACATCAATGGGTGGGATGGGGTACCAACGACGAATAGTCGGTTAAAGAGATGGCTTCAGTTGGCATTGCTGCGCTGCTGCCCTAAGATTTTCAAAGTTTCCGTCCAGCCAGACTGGGCAGCCCAAAGTACAAGTAGGATGCGGTCGATATGAGCGACGAAACCGAAAGCCCAGAACCAACAATGGAAGAGATCCTGGCGTCTATCCGCCGGATTATTTCTGAGGATGACGAGGAAGGTGGCGAAACAGAAGCTGCCGCAGAAGATGTTGCCGCCGACCCCGCGCCAGAGCCTGAACCCGAGGCCGAGGAAGAGGACGTAATGGACCTCACGGAGATGGTGGTTGAGGAACCAGAACCAGAACCTGAGCCGACACCAGAGCCCGAACCTGAGCCTGAAGAAGAACCTATGGAGCTTGAGGTAGCGCCCGAACCGGAGCCAGAGCCAGAACCTGTTGTAGAAGCTGCGGCTCCTGCAGAAGAGGTCGAGGATGATATTGATTTCGGTGATCCATTTGAGGAGCCGGAAGAAGAAATCGCGCCTGAGCCGGAACCACTTCCTGAGCCTGTTGCTGCAAATGAAGCCGATTCTTCCCTTATATCGGGGACGACTGAGACAGCCACAGCTGCTGCTTTCGGAGCGCTGACAAGTTCTCTTCTAACATCTAACGGCGAATCCAAGACCCTCGAGGACCTTGTGGCAGACATGCTCAGGCCGATGCTCAAGGACTGGATGGATCAGAACCTGCCCGATCTTGTTGAGCGCATGGTCCGCGAAGAAATTGAGCGAGTCGCCCGGCGCGGCCGCTAGGTTTCACCACCTTTCGGCCTTGGGCGGGAAATCGTCCAAATTGCGCCTGACCCACATTTCATATCTGAGACAGTCTCGGATGGCCGGCCCTTGCGGGCTGGCATCCCTTATGCTGTAACGGCTGCTCAAAGCAGCCCATTTTGCCGATTCAAGGCACTCAGGTCCGCTTTCCTTTGAAATTACGAGACTTTCCATGCTGGAAAAGACATTTCGTCCGCAGGACGTTGAAGAACGGCTCTACAAAACCTGGGAATCCTCCGGCGCCTTTAAGGCCGGTGACCCGAAACGTGTTGAAGCGGGCGCAGCTCCCTACACCATCGTCATCCCACCGCCTAATGTGACGGGCTCGCTCCATATGGGTCATGCGCTCAACAACACGCTGCAGGACATACTGGTTCGCTTCGAGCGGATGCGGGGCAAGGATGTGCTCTGGCAGCCAGGCACCGACCATGCCGGCATTGCTACGCAGATGGTCGTTGAGCGCCAATTGGCCGAAGAGGGCAATATTGGCCGTCGCGACATGGGTCGCGAGGCTTTTGTTGAGCGTATCTGGAAGTGGAAAGAGGAAAGCGGCGGAACGATCACAACGCAGTTGCGGCGCCTGGGCGCCTCCTGCGATTGGAGTCGCGAGCGCTTCACAATGGACGAAGGTCTTTCGAAAGCCGTCCAGAAAGTCTTTGTGCAGCTTCATAAAGAAGGCCTGATTTACAAAGACAAACGTCTGGTCAATTGGGACCCAACTCTGGGCACCGCGATCTCGGATCTTGAGGTCGAACAGAAAGAGGTTCAGGGCAGCCTGTGGCACTTCCGCTACCCGATTGAGGGCGAAGAGGGCCGATATATTGTGGTTGCGACCACACGGCCTGAGACCATGTTGGGCGACACAGCTGTCGCCGTGAACGCAGATGATGAGCGCTACAAAGACCTGATCGGCAAAAACGTCGTCTTGCCGCTTGTCGGGCGCTTGATCCCCATCGTGGCAGATGAGCATGCCGATCCTGAGCAGGGATCTGGTGCGGTTAAGATCACGCCTGCCCATGACTTCAATGATTTTGAAGTCGGACGTCGACATGATTTGCCAAAGATCAACATTCTTGATGCGAAAGCCTGCCTTAATGATGAGGTGCCTGAAAAGTATCGAGGCATGGACCGCTATGTTGCCCGCAAGGCGATCGTGGCAGATCTCGATGCGCTTGGTCTTTTGGACAAGATCGATGATCACACGCTGATGGTGCCCTATGGGGACCGCTCAAATGATGTCATTGAGCCTTGGCTCACGGACCAGTGGTATGTTGATGCGCCGACACTCGCCAAACCGGCGATTGAAGCCGTTGAGCGCGGTCAGACCCAGTTTGTTCCAAAGACCTGGGATAAAACCTATTTCGAATGGATGCGGAACATTCAGCCCTGGTGTATTTCCCGACAGCTTTGGTGGGGACATCAGATTCCGGCCTGGTATACGCCTGACGGTGAAATCTTTGTCGCTCACGATGAAGAGGAAGCTTATCAGCTTGCTCGGGCAAAACATGGTCAAAATGTTGAGCTCACCCGGGATGAGGATGTGCTCGACACCTGGTTTTCTTCGGGCCTTTGGCCATTTTCAACACTTGGCTGGCCAGACGAAACGCCAGAACTCGCACGCCATTACAAAACGGACGTTCTGGTAACTGCTTTTGACATCATCTTCTTCTGGGTCGCCCGGATGATGATGATGGGCCTTCATTTCATGAAGGACGTGCCTTTCCACACTGTGTATGTGCATGCGCTTGTGCGCGATGAGCATGGCGCCAAAATGTCCAAATCGAAGGGCAACGTCGTCGACCCGTTGGGGCTGATTGATGAGTATGGTGCAGATGCGCTGCGCTTCACGCTCGCGGCAATGGCTGCTCAGGGCAGGGACGTTAAGCTCTCCACATCTCGCGTCGAAGGCTACCGGAATTTTGGCACCAAGCTCTGGAATGCAGCACGTTTCTGCGAGATGAACGAATGTGTTCGCACTGCCGATTTCGACGCTTCCAAGGTGGAGCAGACGCTCAATCAATGGATTGTCGGTGAAGTTCAAAAGACAGCTGACAAGATCACTGAAGAGATTGAGGGCTACCGCTTCAATGAGGCGGCGAATGCGACCTATCGCTTCATCTGGAATATTTTCTGCGACTGGTATGTCGAGCTCGCGAAACCGCTGCTGCAGGGGGACGATGAGGCTGCAAAGGCGGAAACACGGGCAACTGCCGCTTGGGTGCTGGATCAGGCTACGACGCTTCTGCACCCCTTCATGCCGTTCCTCACTGAGGAGCTCTGGCAGAAGACGGGTGAAGTCGGGACGCCGCGCGCCGCCATGCTGATGCTGAGTGAATGGCCGAGACACACAGGTTTGGTCGATGCAAAGGCTGAGGCAGAGATGGACTGGGTGATCCGTTTGATCACTGAAGTGCGCTCTGTTCGGGCCGAAATGAACGTGCCAGCTGGTGCGAAAGTTCCGCTCATCCTCAAAGGCGCCAATGCCGCAACAGAAGAACGTCTTGCACGCCACGATGGTCTCTTGTGCCGCATGGCAAGATTGTCCAACATCTCAATCAGTGCGGAACTGCCGGAAGGGTCGTTGCAATTCGTCATCGATGAAGCCACGGGCGGGCTTCCGATTGCTGACGTGATTGATCTTTCTGCTGAGAAAGAACGTCTTCAGAAGGCGATGGCAAAGCTCGACGGTGAGATCAAGAAAATTGACGGTAAGCTTGGAAACGAGAAGTTCATCTCTAAAGCGCCTCAAGCGGTGATCAATGAACAGCGGGAGCGCAAGGCGACGGCCGAAGCTGAAAAGGCCAAGCTCGCCGACGCACTCGCCAAGCTGCAAGCCGCAGGCTAACGGGCGTCGCTTGGACAAGCGACGCCACACTTAGCTTTCGATAGTAGATCTAGCGCGCTAAACAGAGGTTGGTGAGGGACCGGATCCTTCATCACCACGTGTTCGCATTGCCATGAACTCATCGAACTCTTTTTGGTCCTTGGCCTGGCGAAGCTGGGCCAGAAACGCTTCAAACGCTTCCTGCTCTTCTTCAAGCCGCTTCAAGGTTTCGCTGCGATAGCCATCAAAAGCCGAATTTCCGGTCGGCCGCGAACGGCGCCCGTGACGGCGACGGCTGCGTTTGCTGCAACGATAGTCACTTCTCCAAGATTGCATTTTTCCACTCCAAAGCAGGTAACCCAAAACCAGCAGACCAATCGGCCAGGCTAGGATGAACGCGACCACCATGATCGCAATCCAGGCACCTTTCGGCAGATCATCAAGCCTCTCCAAACCGAACCCGTTCTGGGAACCGGAAGCATCCGAGGCATAGGACATATGTGTCTCCTTTCTTAAGCATCACGAAACGCCGTGACCCTTAAGAATTGGGTGCAGGCTGCAAAAGCTTCAAGCGACTGAAACACACTGTTACACTTCTCTTCTGTGCCAAAACTGGCAGGAAAGCTGAGGTTTTATGCGGATTTTGATGTTGGCTTTGGTGGCTGCCGGGTTTTGGGGAATAGCGGAGACGGCGCAAGCGGAGGTGTTGGCTGCCGAAGAAGCCGCAGAGAGACTGTTTTCAGCTGAGGAAATCGATCATGAATGGTTCGCCAATCAAGGGCTTTCATCGGCAGTGCCACGGGTTGTAAAAGACCTGCAAGAGCAGCTTGGCACACTCCAGACGATCGAACCTTGCGCGCCGAAATGTCTTGCACGCTTTGAGTTGGGTGAGTTCACGTTTGATATTGCTGTTACGTCAAAGGGGCTCATATCGTCTCTATGGATTGATCCACCGGTCGTCTATTCCGCCTCCTTAGGGGATGCGATTGCGAAATTTGAAGAGCTACCCGGCGAGGTGTCCGTCTACATCTCAGGCGACGGGCAGGTTCTGGGAGAGCTTAACGGTGATAGCGTCCTTGCCGTGGGCTCGACGTTCAAATTGGTCGTGCTTAAAGCGCTGGATCAACTTATCGGCGCAGGCAAGCTGGACTGGCAACAGGTCGTCGAGTTCGATGATGCCTGGCGAAGTCTGCCGTCTGGGCAATTGCAGGACTGGCCGTCGGGTGCGCCGCTCACCGTGCACACACTCGCCAGTCTGATGATTTCCACCAGCGACAATACGGCGACAGATGCCCTTATCGATCTTGTATCGAGAGGCAGCCTGGAAACCATAAGCCCCCTTAATCGGCCGTTTCTGACAACGCGTGAGCTTTTTCAACTCAAACGCAGAGATGCCACCGAGATACGCCGAGCTTTTGTTGAGGGAAATTTCGACGAGAGAATGAGGATACTTTCTGGCTTGTCTGACAAACCGCTGCCCGCTGTGGGTGACCTGAACACAGATCCGCTATTGCAGATTGAATGGTTTTTCTCCGGCGAAGAGCTATGCAAATTGATGGATGCGGTTCGGCATCTCGACATGGTTCAAATCAACCCGGGCATTGTCCTCAAGAGCGATTGGGAAGAGGTGGCCTACAAGGGCGGGAGTGACTTTGGCGCCCTCAATTTCACAACAGCGCTCACCGCGACTGATGGGAAGCGATATTGTGTAAGTGCTACCTGGAACCATAACGTTGCATTGGATGAAACTGCGTTCTCCATGCTCTATGCCGGTCTTTTGCATCACCTCAAATAGAAAGGCGGCCCGAAGACCGCCCCTCATGTTTCCCATTGGGAAAATCTAGTCGAACATGATGACGGAGCGAGCCAGCTCGCCGCGTTCCAGCTCTTCAAACGCACTGTTCACGTCCGCCAGCTTAATTCGTTGCGAGATCATATTGTCGAGTTTCAGCTTGCCTGACATGTAGAAGTCAACATAGCGCGGCATATCGACTGGAAAGCGATTGGACCCCATGAGTGAGCCCTGGATCTTCTTCTCAGCGAGGAAGTCAGCGCCATGTAGTTCAATGTTGGTGCCAAGCGGGATCATGCCGATCACTGTCGCCGTGCCGCCCCGGGCGAGCATTTTGAACGCTTGCTCTGTGGTTGGCTTGAGGCCGATGGCTTCGAGCGCATGATGAACACCACCGCCTGTGAGCTCCATGACCTGCGCCACCGGATCTCCCTGAGAAGCATCAACGACGTCGGTTGCGCCAAATTCTTTTGCAAGGTTGAGCTTGGAGCCCTGCATATCAACAGCGATGATCCGTCCGGCACCGGCGATCGATGCACCGTTAATTGCGGCAAGACCAACGCCGCCGCAACCAATAACGGCGACAGTTTCGCCAGGCTGGACTTTTGCTGTATTTGTGATCGCGCCGACACCCGTAGTCACAGAACAGCCAATCAACGCAGCAACGTCCATTGGCATGTCTTTGCGTATTTTTGTGCAGGCATGTTCATGGATCAGCATCTGCTCAGCGAATGAGGAGAGGTTGAGGAACTGGTACATCGGGTCAGCAGCATTGGCGAGACGCGGTTCATCATCAGGGCCGCGCTGCGTCTCGGTGCCGGGACAGCGTGACATGTGTCCGGTGAGGCAGTGCTCGCAATGCCCACAAAAGGCGCTCAGGCAAGTAATCACGTGATCGCCGACAGCGACTGTGCGGACCTCTGATCCGATCTGTTCGACCACACCGGAAGATTCGTGTCCTAGAACGGCGGGGAGGGGGTAAGGGTAAGTCCCGTTCACAAAATGAAGGTCAGAGTGGCAGACACCCGCGGCAGCAGTACGGATGAGTACCTCGTGGGGCCCTGGTTTGTTGATCTGAACGTCTTCGATCTGGAGTGGTTTGCCCACTTCCCGTAACACAGCCGCTTTCATGTTTTCGCTCCCTAGTTTTGCACTCTGACAATGTGTTTTTGATTGTTCCAGGAATGTTGGCGTGGCGCGGAGCCTGCGTCAATGGCAGAAAGGCCTAGGTTTTGTGCGACGAATTACCCGACTATTGGTGTTAGCCGTCGCGTTCAGCTGTAGTTCAGCCCTGGTGTCGGAAGGTCGCGCATTTACCACATAGACTAATCAATCAGCGCGAACGCCCAGAATTGGGTATTATCTCGCCACCAAATCAGCCGAGAGTCACCTTATGCCGCGTACCTTCCTAAGCTCCCTTTTCCTACAAACTGCACTTATCCTGCCGATGACCGTCACGGCAGCCTATGCCGATTTTGACCGTGGGCTTGAGCTTTATCAAAACGGCGATGCAGCAGGCGCGGCTCAAGAATGGAAGCTCGACGCAGAGAACGGGAATGTCATTGCCGCATTCCTGGTGGGACACATGTACAAGTCGGGCAATGGTCTGACCAAATCGTCCCGCCTCGCGTTTCCCTACTTCCTTCAGGCCGCGCAGCGTGGGCATTCCGATGCTCAGGTCGAAACAGCCCTCTATTATTACAATGGGGATGAGGAAGCAGACATCGAGCAAAACTATCTGGAAGCCGCGAACTGGTTTGATAAGGCGGCTCTGCAGTTCAGTGGTCCGGCGCAATACTATTTGGGCGTGATGCATCGCGAAGGCCAGGGTGTTGCCCGGGACCGGATAGAGGGTATTCGCTGGCTTTCCCTATCTGCCAACAAATTCTATGTGCCGACCTATCTCCTGCTCGCAGAGATTTACGCGAAAGGTGACGGCGTGGTTGAGGAGCCTGTGAAAGCTGCGATGTATCTGGACTTAGCCCGGCGCTATTCCGACACATCGAACAGAGCCGAGGTGTCAGAGGTGTACGATGCCACAGAGCGCTATATCAGTGCAGATGAGCGAGCCGAGGGTCGGCTACAGGCGCAACTCTGGGTCAATGCCAACGACAAGCGGTGAGCGGTCCCTCAGATAATGTGATGTTCTTCGCCATACCAGAGCGGAGAGCGAGAGAAATCGATGAACTTCGCCTCATCCTTGAGCAATGCCACACCGGCTCTTTGGCCTTCGTCAGTTGAAACAGCAGCGCGCAAGTCTTCCAGACTGTCCCACCACAGCTCAGCGACGCCATCATAGATGGCCGGCGCCGCTTCCAGTGACCCTGCGCGTGAGGCACGGGCGCCGTCATTCTCCGCCCATTCGCGGGTATGAAGTTGAACGTATTTTTTGATCCTCAGGTCTTCCGCAACCGATTTTACGAGTGGTGCGTGCTTGTTCAGCCAATAGTCCTGAAATGCCTCCAGACTGAGTTCATCGCGTTTGGTCAGACAGAATGTGATCCGGATCATGGCCGGTTCCTCCCTCGATTTCATTTCTGGTTGCGGGTATCGTAGCGACAAGAGGGATCGTTTGCATGAAGATTGCGGTTGGTGGTTTCCAGCACGAAACAAATACATTTGCGCCAATGAAGGCGGACTGGAATGCTTTTGAACAGGCGGACAGTTGGCCCGGGCTTCAGGTCGGTGCACCCTTGTTGGCTGCGTGCATCGGCATGAACATTCCTTTGGGTGGCTTTCTTGAAGAAGGGGCGCAACTGGAGCATTCGTTCGAGCCTCTTGCCTGGTGCTCTGCAACCCCGTCCGGGTTTGTGACGCGCGACGCCTATGAGCGGGTCACAGCGCTGATTTTGGAAGCTCTTTCCAAAGTCGTGGAAGATGTTGATGCGGTTTATCTCGACCTTCATGGGGCCATGGTCGCGGAACATCTGGAGGACGGTGAAGGGACATTGCTCAGAGCTGTGCGGGAACTTGCCGGACTCGACATCTTGATTGTCGCAAGCCTCGACCTGCATGCCAACATTACGCAGGAGATGGTCGATGCCTCTGATTTCCTGACCGCCTATCGAACTTACCCGCATGTCGACATGGCAGAAACAGGCAGGCGCGCGGCGCGCGTGCTTCATCAGATTGCAACTGAAAAGAAAAAGCCAGCGAAGGCCTTTTACAAACCGGATTTCCTTATCCCTCTTACCGGCAGTTGTTCTCTGGTTGAGCCAGCCGCCTCAATCTATTCGGAGATAGGGAAACTCGATCCTCAGACTGGGAAGAATGAAGGCATTTTAGGCGCGTCGTTTGCTACTGGATTTTCGCCAGCCGATATTCAGGAATGTGGACCCGCGATTCTGGTGTATGGCGCAACTTCCTCGCTTGTTCAGCAAACGCTTGATCACCTGAAAAACAGAGTCGTCAGGTCGGAGTCTGATTTCTCTGCGCCGCTGCTGACGCCCAAAGAGGCGATCGAGCGCGCACCTGCAACTCAGTCAGACACCGGTCCGATTGTCATGGCCGATACGCAAGACAATCCGGGAGCGGGAGGCAATGGGGATACGGTTGGCATCCTTAAGGCACTGATCTCCGCAAATGTAACAGGTGCGATTGTTGGTGTTCTCTATGACCCTGAATCTGCGGCCTTGGCCCATGCTGCGGGAGAAGGCGCATCAGTGTCCTTGGAGCTCGGGGCCCACACAGGCGGGGCTCCGGAAGAAACGCCTGTCTCAGGTGACTTCTCGGTCCTTCGTTTGTCGGATGGTGAATTTGATGCGACCGGGCCTTACTATGATGGAATTCGATTGTCGCTTGGACCCACAGCCTTATTGGAGATCTCCGGTGTCAAGATCGTTGTTGGATCCAAGAAAGTCCAATGTGCAGACCAAGCCATGTTTTCCCATTTGGGTGTCGATCCACGCCAGCAGAAGATTGTTGTCGTGAAAAGTTCCGTGCATTTCAGAGCCGACTTTGAGCCGATCGCATCAGAGGTTTTGGTTGTCTCAAGCCCCGGTCCTAATCCCGCAGATCACCGGGAACTCAATTACCAAAATATTCGCAAAGGTGTTCGTCTGATGCCGGGAGCTGAGGAAATATCATGACCACCATTGCCCAACGGTTTGACATGATGGTGCGGACGACAACCGCACAGGACTTTTTCAATCGAATAGGGATGACCCCTCTTTTTGGGGGTGTTTTCTTTGCAACTTTATGGGGTGTTGCAGTTCTCTCAATTGAGGCCATCAGCGGACGTCTGTTTGTTGAACGATCAGGCGATGAGCTGGAGACCTTTCTCGTTGAGCTGGGCCTGGTTTTAATCCTGGGCGAACTGCTTGTGTTTGTTGTTGCTGCCATGGCCGCTCACGAGAACCGCACAGACAGGACGATTGAAGAGCTCAAACTGCTTCCTGAAGTTCCGCGAGATGGAATTGACCGAACTGAAGCAGCACTGAATGATTATGGATCCGTCCGCCTCGCGACAGTCGCACTGAGTGGGTTTGCTTTTGCGTTTATGGCACCCATTCTCGAATTTCCTATTGTCGGGAATTATGATGCGTTTAATCCGGCCCATTGGTCTGCGGAGGTCTATGTCCACAGAATAGTTGGCCCTGTCCTAGGCGCCGGCGTCGCCCTCCTTGTTCATGTCATCATTTCTGACTCGGTGCGCTTCTGGGAACTGGCTCGGGAAATTACGTCGATAGAGCTCACTGACCTTGGGCGTTATATGCCCTTTACAAATCAAGGGCTCTCAAATGCTGCCATCGTGATTGGCTTTGTGGCCCCATTCGCCTTCGTAGCGATCGTTGACCGATATGTTCTGCTGGTCGCATCCATCACGCTCTACGGCGTCGTCGCAGCATTTGTCGGCTTATTCTTACCCGTGTGGGCCCTTAGAGAACGTATTCAAATAGAAAAGGCGAAGGAAGCAGCCTGGTGCCATAAGCGCATCCCCGAAGCTCGAGCTGCGCTGAGAGACAGCAAACCGGGCGCGGGACAGGACCTGGCTGGGTTGTTGATGTATCTAAAGGAAGTAAACGAGGTTCATGCCTGGCCCATTGCTCCCGGCGGCATCGCCCGCTTTACGCTTTTCCTCCTCATTCCCTTAGGGTCCTGGGGCGGGGGCGCGCTGGTGGAACGTATGGTCGATTCCGCCCTGGGATAGTCAGATATTAAGCTCAATCCAGACCGGTGTGTGGTCTGACGGCTTTTCCCGACCACGGGGCGTCCGGTCAATATCGCAGGCGGTCAGGTGGTCCGCCGCCTGAGGCGAGAGCAGAAGATGGTCAATCCTGATGCCATTGTCCTTCTGCCAGGCGCCGCGCTGATAGTCCCAAAAGGAGTATCGGTTGGGCTCTGTGTGGCAAGCCCGAAATGAGTCGGTGAAGCCCAAGTTCATCAGCTCATAAAACCTGGTGCGGGTTTCCGGTTTGAAGAGGGCGTCATCTGCCCATGCTTTCGGGTCGTAGCAATCATCTTCATGGGGGATAACGTTGTAGTCACCCGCCAACACGAGCATCTCTTCATTCTGCAGCAGATCCTTCGCATGGGCAGTCAGCCTGTCCATCCACCCCAGCTTGTAAGGGTACTTCTCCGTGTCGACCGGATTGCCGTTTGGCAGATAAATCGCGCCAACGCGCACAACATTTTCACCGGCCGCAACGAGCGCTTCTACGTAGCGTGCTTGCTCATCACTCTCGTCGCCAGGTAATCCTGTCCGGATATCTTCAAGGGGAAACTTGGAGAGAATGGCGACACCATTGTAGGTCTTCTGTCCATGGACCGCGACATTGTACCCAAGCGCCTCAATCTCTTCGCGCGGGAAGGCCTCATCCACGCATTTGAGTTCCTGCAGACAGACCACATCTGGCTCCGCTTCTTTCAGCCATTGAAGAAGGTTTTTTAGACGTGCTTTGATCGAGTTGACGTTGAATGTCGCTATTTTCATTGAGTAAGTTCGCTTTCGGCCTCAGGTGTTTGACGCCGAACTTACCATGGGAGGGCTCAGAGGCCGCTCAAAAAGTCAGACGGAGAATGACGTTCCGCAACCGCAGTTGGCCGTTGCATTTGGATTGTTGATCTTGAACGCCTGGCCAATCAGATCGTCCGCAAAATCGATCTCTGAACCGCCCATATACATCTGACTGACACTGTCGATCAGAACGGTAGCACCGGCTTTTTCAAGAACCAGGTCATCATCCTGGCGCGTGTCGTCCAGCGTGAACGCATATTGGAAGCCTGAACACCCGCCACCATTCACCGAAACGCGCAGCACCGTATCACCGCCTTCGCTCGCCATAATCTGGGCAATGCGTTTGGCAGCGCTGTCAGAGACCGTAATTGGCTCGCCAAGACCAGGCAGTTCCAAAGTGGGTGTTTCGCTCATTCCTCAAATCCCTTGGGCTGATAGGGGATAGTTTGGAAGCATTATAACTCTTCCTCCAGTCCATGTAAGTACAGCAAACAGATTGTCAAAGAGGTAAAAGGACTGATAGAGCGATTCAGGCCGCAAAATCCAAGTTTCGAGGCACATTTTGGCGATAATCAATCCGGCAGCAACGGCGTCCTTTGCCGCAAAAGCGCAGAAAAGCCGTGGGCGTGTTCATGCCGAACACGAAAGTGCGACTCGCACGGCCTTTCAGCGGGACCGGGACCGGATCATACATTGCAATGCTTTTCGGCGTCTCAAATACAAAACCCAGGTCTTTGTCTATCACGAAGGTGACTATTTCCGGACCCGCCTGACGCACTCCCTCGAGGTCGCCCAGATCGCACGATCTGTCGCCAGAGTGCTGGGTCTGGACGAAGATCTAGCTGAGGCGTTGGCCTTGGCCCATGATTTGGGACACACGCCATTTGGTCACGCGGGTGAACACGCGCTCGATGCCTGCATGGCCGACTATGGCGGGTTTGATCACAACGCGCAGGCATTGCGGATCGTCACGAAACTTGAAGAGCGATATGCCGCCTTTGACGGTCTGAACCTGACCTGGGAAACGCTTGAGGGTCTCGTCAAGCACAATGGTCCTGTTGTCACCGCGGCTCGGTCCACCGATGAGCTGCCCCGAGCCATTGCAGAATATGCCGAAACCCAGGACCTTGAACTTGATACCTTTGCCTCGGCGGAAGCACAGGTTGCAGCTCTCGCTGACGACATTGCCTATAACAATCACGACATTGATGACGGCCTGCGCGCAGGCCTTTTCACCATTGATGATGTTCTTGCCGTTCCCTTGGCGGGAGACGTCTTTCGCGAAGCGATTGATGAGAACCCGATGATTGAAGAGGGCCGGATAATCTCAGAGGCTGTCCGGGCGCTTATCGGTCGGATGGTCAATGACTTAATCGATGAAACCAAAAGACGCATTGCTGCGGCTGGTGTCGCGTCGTCGGAAGAAGTTCGGGCGCTAGATCATCCGGTTGCCGCCTTTTCTGCAGAAATGCGAGAGAATGACGCTGCTCTCAAAGCGTTCCTGTTTGACAGAATGTATCGGCACTACCGGGTCAATCGCATGTCGAGCAAGGCACGTCGGATTGTCGAAAACCTGTTTGAGATCCTTCACAAGGAACCAGAGCTGCTGCCGCCTGAGTGGCAGGCTGGGTGTGACGGCTCAAATGGGTTTAAAACGGCCCGGCGGGTTTGCGACTTTATCGCCGGGATGACCGACAGGTTTGCGATCATGGAACATCGACGATTGTTCGACCTGAACTCTGAGCAGTAGGTTGGAGCCGTCATTTCTGGCAATTATTAGGCTGGAAAGGCAGCCGCCGCGCCGCTAGAGTGCGCCGCTTTCCAGCCCTATCACCTAGCCAACATCAGAATTGAAGAACCGGCACCATTCATGAATATTTTCAGTCATTTCGAAGAGATCGTTTCTGACGCGCTCAGTAGCCTTCAAAGTGCAGGCACCCTTAGCGCCGACCTTGATCTTGCCCGAGTGGCTGTCGAGCCGCCACGGGACCCGTCACACGGGGACATCGCGACCAATGCGGCCATGGTGCTTGCAAAGCCTGCTGGAATGAAGCCTCGCGATCTCGCTACTCATGTGTCAGCGGCGCTGGAGGCCAGTGGTCATTTCACCAAAGTGGATGTTGCGGGCCCTGGTTTCATCAATATGACCGTCCGGGACAGTTTCTGGCAGACCCGGCTTGCTGATGTGCTTGCCGCCCGGACCGCCTATGGCGTTAGTGAGATGGGGAAGGGCCAGAACGTCAATGTTGAGTATGTCTCTGCGAACCCAACAGGGCCGATGCATGTAGGACATACACGAGGTGCCGTTTTTGGCGATGCCCTCGCGAATTTGCTGGAGAAAGCGAGCTTTGACGTTTGCCGGGAATATTACATCAATGATGCGGGCGGCCAGATCGGCGTGCTCGCTGACAGCGCGTTCCTGCGGTACCGCGAAGCACTCGGAGAAGACATCGGCGAGATTCCAGAGGGGCTTTACCCCGGCGATTACCTCGTCCCTGTTGGACGTGCGCTTGCGGCCGACCATGGCGACAAGCTCCTGACGATGGCAAAAGCAGAACGAAATGAGATCGTTCGGGCAGCAGCCGTAGAGGCAATGATGGATTTGATCCGGGGGGATCTCGATGCGCTGGGGATTGAACATGAGGTCTTTTTCTCCGAGCGCGAGCTACATCAGTCCGGCAAGATCGATACGACGCTCAAACAGCTTGATAACAAAGACCTGATCTATGTAGGTGTTCTCGAGCCACCGAAAGGCAAGACGCCAGATGATTGGGAGCCGAAGCCACAGACACTCTTTCGCTCTACCAATTTCGGTGACGATGTTGATCGGGCGCTAAAAAAGTCAGACGGCAGCTGGACCTACTTCGCGCCTGACATTGCCTACCACCTCGACAAGTATCAGCGGGGCTATACGCACCTGATCGATGTCTGGGGTGCAGACCATGGCGGCTACGTAAAGCGAATGAAATCTGCCGTTGAAGCTGTGACGGAAGGTGGCGCAGATCTAGACGTGAAAATCTGCCAGCTTGTTCGGCTCATGCGGAACGGCGAACCCATCAAAATGTCCAAACGAGCCGGGACCTTTGTGACGCTCCGGGACGTTGTAGAAGAAGTTGGGCGCGATGCTGTGCGTTTCATGATGCTTTATCGGAAGAATGACGCCCCTTTGGACTTTGATTTTGCCAAGGTCACGGAGCAGTCAAAAGACAATCCTGTCTTTTATGTCCAGTACGCCAATGCCCGTATCCACTCGGTTTTGCGCAACGCGGCCGCCGACGACGGTCTTTCCGGGGTCGATATCACCGATAGCGCTCTGGCCACCGCAGATCTTGGTTCGTTGAGCGATGAGGCCGAGCTCGGGCTCATCAAGCACATGCTTCAATATCCGCGGATGATTGAAGCAGCAGCAGAGGCGCATGAACCACATAGGGTCGCGTTTTATCTTTTCGAACTGGCCTCGAGCTTCCATGCGCTTTGGAATAAAGGCAAGGACCACCCGGAACTGCGATTTATCGTTCCAGAACAAAGAGATGTTACGCTTGCACGGCTCGCATTGATTCGGGCAACGGGGTATGTGATCGCTTCAGGCCTTGGGGTATTGGGCGTGGAGCCTATCGAGGAAATGCGCTGAATGGCGAATATGGGTCGCGGCAGCGAAGAGCATTACGAGCTCGACGCGACGGACGAATTTCATACCTATGACGCCACGGATGGCGGCGGAGGCGGACGCACGATCATCGTGCTCTTGGGATTGCTTTTCGCAGTTATCCTGTTCGGCGGGGTTCTTTATCTCGCCTATCAACAGGGAATGCGAGAAGGTGCCCGGAACGCACCACCTGTGATTGAAGCAGATGGGTCGCCGGTGAAGGTTGCCCCTGACGATCCCGGTGGCATGGAAATCCCGAACACGGACAAGCTGATTTACGATCGGATGAATGGGGAAGATCCAGCGGAACCCGGCATTGAGCAGCTTCTGCCGCGAGCTGAAGAGCCGATGACGGTTGAAGAACGCACACCAGCGCCCAAACCAGAACCTGCGGACCCCATGCCCGTACAGCCGCCCGCGCTAGATATTGTGCCCGATCCAGAGGCACTGGCTGCAAGCGAAGGCCAGCCCGATACCGAGGGAGCAGACGTGGTGCCGGTTCCGGTTGCGCCCGTTTCGCGGGGCGACGCAATTGTGCCGCCGCCGACTGTGCTGCCACCTGTTGCGGTCCCTGAAACACCACCTGCTGTGCAGCCGAGCGCCAGTGGTCGCTTTGTGATCCAGATTGCCGCCTTCCGCGATCAGGTACAGGCCGCGGCTGGCTTTGCGCGGTTGCGGAGCGCTTACCCGGACCTTGTGTCAGGGCTGACGCCTGATGTGGAACGGGCCGATCTAGGTGATCGTGGGATCTATTACCGTTTGCGGCTTGGCGCTTTTGAGACCAAAGACGCAGCAGCTGCGCTCTGCACCCGCCTTAAAGGGCGCGGGCAGGATTGTATCGTCAAAGAGCGCTAGGAATACGTGGAACACCGGGCCTCATGACCTCATCGGCGATCTATGGATGTTTGGGCCTCACGCTCACGGAGGCTGAAAAGCGTTTCTTTAGGGAAAGTGATCCCTGGGGCTTTATTATTTTTGCCCGAAACATCGACACTCCAGATCAGGTGAGGGCGCTCACTAGCGACCTCAGAGCCGCCGTTGGCAGGAATGCGCCGGTCCTGATTGATCAGGAAGGCGGACGTGTTGCCCGTCTGCGACCGCCTCACTGGCGATCCTATCCGCCCGGTCGTCGGTATGGGGAAATTTATGCGACCTCGCCGTCTGATGGGCTTACAGCAACTCGATTAGGAGCCCAGCTTATTGCGCTGGAGCTCAGAGACGTCGGCGTGGATGTCGATTGTCTGCCGGTGCTTGATGTGCCAATTCCTGGTGCTCATGACGTTATTGGCGACCGCGCCTACGGAGAGACCCCTGAGATCGTCTCAGCCCTTGGGAGGGCTGCGATGGACGGGGCTCTCGCCGGCGGTGTTCTGCCGATTATCAAGCATATTCCCGGACATGGTCGGGCCGGTGTCGACAGCCACGAAAAGCTGCCGATTGTTGATGCGGACCGCGTGGTGCTGTCAGCAACGGATTTTGCCCCCTTTGCCGCCATGGCTGAAGCACCGCTGGCCATGACCGCGCATGTGATCTACAGCGCAATTGATGACGCAAACCCCGCGACCACCAGCCCGACTGTGATTTCGGAAATTATCCGCGATGAGATCGGGTTTTCTGGCGCTCTGATGTCTGACGATCTGTCTATGAAGGCGTTAGGTGGCAGTTTTGAAGAGCGCACAAAGGCGTCCCTCGATGCGGGGTGCGACCTTATTTTGCATTGCAATGGCGACATGAATGAGATGGCGGCCGTTGCGAAAGAAGCCCGAACACTCGTCGGCACCTCACTCGCGCGCGCTGACCGGGCGCTTGCGATGCGAACAGACCCAGAACGTGTGGATTTAGAAGATCTTATCCACCGTTTTTCATCCCTCGTCTCGCTTTAAGCTGGAGAGGCATTGCGAGAATCGGCTTATTCTCGCCTGATTGTCGACGGCATATGGGGGTGCTGGCGACTTGCCTGTATCAGCCCTGTATTGTGATGCTCGAGCCTTTATGACTGACCAAGACGCCCAAATAGAGCCTACCGATCAGCAGACACCCGTCGCTGCTGCAGACGGTGATGTTGCTGCGCAGGACAATGAACCAGCGGCGGCTTCCGGCGATGCTTTCGAAGAAGGTGGGACCCGCGTCGACGTTCCCGTCACTCAAGGGGGCTTGGTTGTCGATATTGACGGGTTCGAAGGCCCGCTTGATGTTCTGCTGGCATTGGCCCGAACGCAGAAGGTGGATCTTGCGAAGATCGCGATCCTTCCTCTGGCGGATCAGTATCTGGAATTTATCAATGAGGCCAAACGTCTAGAGCTCGATCTTGCAGCTGACTATCTAGTTATGGCGTCCTGGCTTGCCTTCCTGAAGTCGAAACTGCTTCTTCCGCCGCCTGAGGAAGAAGAGGGGCCAAGTGGCGAGGAAATGGCCGCCCGCCTCGCGTTCCAGCTGCGACGCCTTGAAGCTATGCGCAACTCTGCTGCAGAGCTGATGAAGCGCAAACGCATGGGACAGCATGTGTTTCAACGCGGTGCTCCAGAAGGCATTCGGGTAACGCGTACAAGTGTTTACACCGGTACGCTCTATGATCTTCTGAAGGCCTATTCGGAAGAACGCATCCGGGCTTTAAAACCCACAAAGATGACCATCAAGAAGCAACCGGTCTTTGCAATTGAGGCAGCCCGTCGTCGGCTGGAAAAGATGATGGGCATGTTGATCGACTGGGATCGCATTGACGCGTTACTACCGGAGGAGTTCGCCACCGGGAAAGAGCGGCGCACCGCCTTGGCAAGTACGTTCAGTGCGTCTCTCGAACTTGTGCGGGATGGGCATATTGAAGTGCAGCAAGGGGAGGCGTTTCAGCCCATCTTTGTGCGCAAACGCGAGGTTCCCCGCGAGAACGACCGGGACACTGAGCCCACACCAGACATTCAAGAAGCCGAGTAAGCCATGACAGACGAGCAGATCAACGACATCGTTGAAGAGACTGAAGCAGAGGCCGCTGAACACGTGGAGACAGCGGAAGCGACGGCTGAAGAGGAAAGTGCCGCTCCAGACGGCGAAGAAGCCTCCTCGGACGAAAATTCTGACCCCGACAATGTGACGCCTTTTCCGACAGCTGATGACCATGCGGCTCAGCTCCGGATGATCGAAGCGCTTCTCTTCGCAGCCGCAGAGCCGCTGGACATTGACAGCATTGCGTCTCGTCTGCCGGAAGGTGCCGACGTTGGCGCTCTCATTGAAGATCTGCAGAAAATGTACGCGCCCCGGGGTGTGAACCTCATCCGCCTGGCAAACAAATGGATGTTCCGGACCGCTGATGACCTGACTTTCCTGATGGAACGAGAAGCCATCCAACAACGGAAGCTGTCCCGCGCAGCCATGGAAACGCTCGCCATCATTGCTTATCACCAACCAGTGACTCGCGCCGAGATTGAGGAAATCCGTGGCGTCAGCGTTTCAAAGGGCACGCTTGATGTTCTGATGGAAACCGGCTGGGTGCGCTTGCGTGGCCGCCGTAAGGTTCCAGGGCGGCCGGTGACTTATGGCACGACAGAAGAATTCATGATCCATTTTGGTCTCGAAAGCATTGGCGATCTTCCTGGTCATGAGGAGCTACGCGCCGCGGGGCTCCTGGAAGCTAATCTGCCGCCTGACTTCGACGTGCCTACACCGTCCGCTGAAGGTGGCGACGGGGATGGTGATTTCAGCGAGGATGAGCCGGAAGAAGAGTATGGCCAAGCGCTGGACGAACATCTGGAGAGCGCCGGGGAAGCTGAAGCGGCTGAGAAAGCCAGTTAACTTATCCCCCTCTTGTAGATTGTCTGGAAGCGCCCATTTGTGAAGAAGCGGGCCTAAATCATTGAAGTATCGCAGTAAATCTGAGATGCTTGGCTCTAATTTACATGATGCCGCCGCTCTGCTTGAGCTAGCGGATTTGGAGAGTGACAATGGGACAGATAGGTCCGTGGCAAATCATTATTGTATTGGTGCTGGTTGTTTTGCTGTTTGGTCGCGGCAAAATCTCCGAGCTGATGGGCGACGTCGCCAAGGGCATTAAGAGCTTCCGCTCTGGCCTCAGCGACGAGGACCAGCAAAATGCTTCGCAGGCAGATCCCAAAACGATCAATGCTCAGACGACTGAGACAGCAGCTAAAGACAAAACTACCGCAAATTAGCGTTGGTTTTCGTGGAAAAACTTTAGCGGAACGGCTGGGAGCCCATGTTCGACATTGGCTGGACTGAACTTCTCTTCCTTGGTGTGCTTGCCATTCTGGTGGTGGGGCCGAAAGACCTGCCACGTATGATGCGGACCATCGGACAGTACACGGCCAAGATCCGCGGTGCCGCGCGCGAGTTTCAGCGCAGTTTCGATGAGATGGCCCGTGAAAGCGAGTTGGATGAACTGCGCAAACAGATCGCCGATGTGAAAGCCAACAACCCTATTTCGCAGGTTAAAGACGCGCTCAAACATCCGTTGGATTCTGTCGGCAAAGCTCTGGACGATGCCGGGAAACCACTTCCCGGCCTGCCAGATGAGATGGTTGGTGATGCGGCGGACGCAGCTGCTGTCGCACAAGAACCGCTGCCGGAAGAAAAACCAGAGGCGCCCGCATCAGAAGCACCTAGGACCGATGTTACTCGGGATGCGGCTCAATGAGCGAGCAAGATATTGATGCCTCCCGTGCGCCCTTGCTTGAGCATCTCATCGAGCTTCGTCAACGGCTGCTCTATTCAATCATCGCGATCGTGATAGCCTTTGGCGTCTGCTTCTATTTCGCAGATCAGGTCTTCAATATTCTATTAGGTCCCTTTGAGCAGGCCGTTGGCGACGCGAGCGAAGTGAAGCTCATCTATACGGCGCCGCAGGAATACTTCTTCACGCAATTGAAGTTGGCACTCTTTGGCGCGCTATTTATTGCATTTCCGGTTCTCGCCACGCAGATCTACATGTTTGTGGCGCCGGGTCTCTATAAGAACGAACGCGGCGCCTTTCTTCCGTTCTTGCTTGCAACGCCGATCCTGTTTTTGATGGGCGCATCGCTGGTGTACTTCCTCATCATGCCACTGGCACTTGGCTTCTTTATTGGGATGGAACAGACAGGCGGGGAGGGCCAGGCTGCCATCGAGCTGCTTCCGCGGGTCAGCGAATATCTCGGCCTCACCATGACGCTGATCTTTGCGTTTGGTCTCTGCTTTCAGCTTCCGGTGTTGATGACGCTGCTTGGGCGCGCGGGCCTGATCACTGCAGCTCAACTTCGCAAGGGCCGTAAGTATGCTGTTGTCGCTGTTTTTGCCGTCGCAGCCGTGCTCACACCACCAGACATTATCAGTCAGCTGGGTCTCGGCATCCCGACGCTCGTTCTCTACGAAATCTCTATTCTGTCAGTTGCACTGATTGAACGGCGACGCAAAAAGGATGCGGAAGAGACGGAAGCAGCCGAGGGTGAAACGGCAACGTGAGCCATAGATTTGACGCGAAAACTCTCGACTATTACTCGGGGGAAGCCGAGCGCTATCTCGCCTCGTGACCAGACAATATCAGCCGGTACCTCCATACCTTTCTTGACCAACTGACGGTAGGAGCTCATATCCTGGAGCTTGGCTGTGGGGCTGGCAGAGATTCTGAGGCAATGATCGCCGCTGGCTTTCATGTCGACCCGACAGATGGAGTCCCCGAAATCGCCGCTATTGCCGCCAGGCGGCTTCAGCGTGACGTAGGCGTGATGCGGTTCGATGAACTGAGTGCCTCCAACGAATATGATGCTGTCTGGGCAAATGCCACTCTACATCATGTGCCCCGAAACCAGCTTCCATCGGTTATTCAATCCATTTTCCTGGCCCTAAAGCCTGGAGGCCTGCATTTCGCCAACTATAAGCGTGGCTCGGCCGACAGTAGAGACGCCAAGGACCGTCATTACTCCCATCTAACGCTTGAGAGCCTGCGAGAGCTTTATTCAAGCGCGGCTGACTGGGAAATTGTTTCCTCCCTCAAGTATGAGGGTGGGGAGGGATGTGAGGGTAGCAACTCGCCTTGGGTTTCGATAACCGTTCGGAAGCCACGCTAGACGGGATTCCTTGGTCCGCGTATACACCTTTAACAAATCACTGTTTCGGGGTCTCTCGTGATTCGGGCCCCGGATTTCTGACCGTTTTCGGGGCTTCCCATGTTCGATATCAAATTAATCCGCGATGACCCAGCTGCCTTTGATGCGGCTCTTGCCAGGCGGTTTATGGACCCGCAGTCGCCCCGTGTTCTGGAGCTTGATGCCAAGCGCCGCGAAGTTGTGGCTGCAATGCAGGAGGCGCAGTCGCGCCGGAACGCCGCCTCCAAACAGATTGGCGCGGCCAAGGGCAAAGGCGACGAGGACACCGCAAACGCCTTAATGGCGGAGGTTGCCGAGCTCAAGACCAAGATTCAGGAAGGGGAAGAAGAAGAGCGCAAACTCGATGCGGCTCTCAAAGACATTCTTTCCGGCCTGCCAAACCTACCGCATGAAGATGTCCCTCTTGGGGAGGACGAAGAAGCCAATGTGGAGCGTCATAAGGTTGGTGAGCCACGGCAATTCAATTTTGAACCGAAAGAGCATTTCGATATCGGTGAGGGTCTCGGGCTCATGGATTTCGAAACCGCCGCGAAGCTTTCAGGCTCCCGATTTGTGATCCTGCGCAATCAGCTTGCGCGCCTGGAGCGGGCCATCGGTAATTTCATGCTCGACCTGCACACGACCGAGTTTGGGTATGAGGAAATCGCGCCACCTTTGCTTGTCAAAGACGATGCGATGTATGGCACAAACCAGCTGCCGAAATTTGCCGAGGATGCCTTCCACACAGAAGATGGTTTTTGGTTGATCCCAACGGCGGAAGTGCCGCTCACCAATACGGTCCGCGAAAGCATCCTGTCAGAAGAGGAGCTGCCACTTCGTCTGACGGCCTATACGGCGTGTTTCCGCTCAGAGGCAGGCTCTGCCGGACGCGATACACGCGGCATGATCCGGCAGCACCAATTTTCGAAAGTGGAACTGGTGAGCATCACGACGCCCGATCAGTCTGCAGACGAGCATGAACGGATGCTGTCTTGTGCCGAAGAAGTTCTGAAACGCCTCGACCTGCCATTCCGCACCATGACATTGTCAACCGGTGATATGGGATTTGGCGCGCAACGCACCTATGACATTGAGGTTTGGCTGCCAGGACAGAATGCGTACCGCGAAATTTCCAGTTGTTCGGTTTGCGGTGATTTCCAGGCGCGTCGCATGAATGCGCGCTATCGCCCCAATGGGGAGAAGGGCACGAAGTTCGTTCATACGTTGAATGGATCGGGGCTCGCGGTCGGCCGAACCATGGTTGCCATTCTCGAGAACTACCAACAGGCCGATGGCAGTGTTGCCGTTCCAGACGTGTTGCAACCCTACCTCGGTGGACTCGAGGTCATTACAGCAGATGGCTAAACGCACCCCGCGTAAGAAGAAGCTGCCGCTTGAGGGCACACGCATCCTTCTGACAAATGATGACGGCATTCATGCGCCGGGGCTCAAAGTCCTCGAGAAGATTGCCAAACAATTGTCGTCGGATATTTGGATCGTCGCGCCAGAGAGCGAACAGAGTGGGGCCTCTCATTCCCTTACGCTTTCGCAACCGCTTCGGCTTCGCAAAATCTCTCCGCGCAAATATGCGGTTGAGGGCACGCCGACCGACTGTGTGCTGATGGCCATTCGTCATGTCCTGATCGACAATCCACCGGCACTGGTTTTGTCGGGTGTGAACCGGGGACAGAATGTTGCCGATGATGTCACTTATTCCGGAACCATTGCAGCGGCGATGGAAGGAACGGTTCTTGGTGTTCCCTCAATTGCGCTCAGTCAGGCATTTGGTTTCGACGGCACTCAGAACCTGCATTGGGCGACGGCAGAGGCGCATGGGCCAGGCATCATTGAGGAACTGGTCTCGGTCGGATGGCAAGATGATGTCCTGATGAATGTGAACTTCCCTGATGTACCCGCCGGTAATGTGGGAGGGATTGATATCACCCGTCAGGGGAAGAGAGACCAGTCTCTCGTGAAGATCGAAGAACGGATCGACGGGATGGGAAAGCCGTACTATTGGACCGGCTTTCAGCGCATCCCATCAAACCCGCCAAAGGGTACAGATTTGCGGTCCATTTATGACGGACGCATCTCCATCACGCCGCTGCATTTGAACCTCAGCCATGGATCAGCTCAGAAGAAGCTCGTTCAGGCCTTCTCGGACCCGTAAAACTCATGACGGTTGGGGGAAAATCAGAGAGCGTGGAATCTGCAGAAGAGCTAGAGGCCGGCAAAATCCGGCTGGTTATGGCGCTTCGGCGTCAGGGCATACGGGACGGACGGGTGTTATCTGCGATTGAGCGGGTTCCCAGGGAGACATTTGTCACCGGTTCCTTCGTTGAGCAGGCCTATGATGACCATGCTTTGCCCATAGAATGTGGGCAAACAATCTCTCAGCCCTACGTCGTGGCCTATATGACGGAGAAACTGGAGGTCGGAGAGCGCATGAAGGTGCTCGAAGTGGGCACCGGATCAGGCTATCAGGCGGCGGTTTTGGCACAATTATGTCGCCGCGTTTACACAATTGAGCGATATCGGACACTTTTAAACGACGCTGTTAAGCGTTTCGAAATTCTTGGTTTCCACAATATTACCGCGCAGGTTGGTGATGGCGGCAAAGGGTGGCCCGAGCAGGCTCCATTTGATCGGATTATCGTTACTGCGGCGGCACCTGAAATACCTCTCGAATTGGCTAACCAGTTGAAAGTAGGGGGTATTATGGTGGTGCCGGTAGACGTGGAAGGCGGACAAGGAGGCCAAAAGCTTGTCCGACTGACTCGTCATGAAGACGGTGCAAACGTGGAAGAACTTCTTCCCGTGCGATTCGTTCCGCTTGTTGAAGGGGTCGCACGCGAGAGCTGAGGGGGAAAAATGTCCCTAGATGCGGCAAAAATGAAAAAAAACCTTGGTCGGCAGATGAGCCGGGCGGGGATTGTCCTTCTTGCGCTCACACTGGCGTCCTGCGCTGGGTCCTCAGACCCCTGGTGGGACAGTCAATATGATTATCGCAGCTACCCAAGCGCGTCTTCATCCAGCAATTCATCCGGACCTGCGGCACGACCGCGTCCACGGCCACAGACGACAACCGCGTCCGTTCGAAATCGTGCGAGACCTACTGCGCGTCCAGCAACCACTTCAGGCCCGCGCTCAAGAGACAGCATTGCTGCGCGCACCCATGTCGTAAAACCAGGTGAGACGGTCTATCGCATTTCATCCATGTACAAAGTCGAGCAGGGTGATCTGAAGTCCGCCAACGGTATCGGCCCGGATAACAGTCTGCGCGTCGGCCAAAGGCTCTCTATTCCAGGCGATCAGTCGCGAGATACTCGCGTTGCTGCAGCACCTGCACGGCCATCTACCGGCGCACCGACACCCCGCAGCAAGCCTCCTTTGGCCACGCCACCCCCTGCAACCGGCGACTTCATCTGGCCTGCAGAAGGACGGATCATTTCCCGATTTGGGCCAAAGGCTGACGGCCTGCACAATGATGGTATCAATATCGCTGTCCCAGAGGGTACGCCGGTGCGTGCAGCCCAGACCGGTGTGGTGGCCTATGCGGGGAACGAGCTTCGGGGCTATGGCAATCTGTTGCTTGTCAGGCATTCAAATGGATGGATGACAGCCTACGCGCATAATGGCGAGCTTCTGGTTCAACGAGGTGCGACGGTCACGAAAGGCCAGACGATCGCCCTTGCGGGACGAACCGGCAGTGTGCAGACCGCTCAAGTCCACTTTGAGATCCGCCGTGGATCGCAGGCGCTTGATCCCATCAAGGCGATGAGCAGCTAGCTGACCTCAGCCAAATATCAGCTGAGTTTTTGTCCTAAACGCCCAGCAACATCCTGGATGTATTGCCAGGCGACGCGGCCTGAGCGGCTGCCTCGCGTTGCTGTCCATTCAATGGCACCGGCTCGAAGATCTTCTTCCGAGATTTTTAAACCATGATGGGATGCATAGGCCTGCACCATGGACAGGTACTCATCCTGGCTGCATTTGTGAAAGCCAAGCCACAGGCCAAATCGATCTGACAGGGAAACGCGTTCTTCGACCGCCTCCGAAGGATTGATCGCCGTCGACCGCTCGTTCTCCATCATATCGCGCGGCATGAGATGGCGTCGGTTGGAGGTTGCATAGAAGATCACATTATCCGGGCGTCCCTCAATCCCGCCCTCCAGGACGGCCTTGAGGGATTTGTAACTGGTCTCATCCTTGTCGAAGGAGAGATCGTCACAAAAAACCACTGTCTGACGGCCCGCACCTTTAAGCAACGTCATGAGCGCGGGCAGGCTTTCCACATCTTCCCTGTGGATTTCGACGAGAGCGAGCGCACCCGGACGTTGATGATTGATCGTTCCGTGGACCGCTTTGACCAGCGAACTCTTTCCCATACCTCTGGCGCCCCAAAGAAGCGCATTGTTGGCCGGAAGACCCTTCGCAAACCGCTCTGTATTCTCCAGGAGCTGATCTCGCTGGCGATCTACTCCCTTTAGAAGACCGATATCAACGCGAGCGACGGACTGAACGGGGCTCAGAGCTCCGCCGTCAGATTGCCACAGAAAGGCGTCAGCGGCGCTCAAATCACCGGGATTGTTCGGCGCGGGCGCAAGACGCTCCAGAGCTGTCGCGATCCGCTCTAACAGGGCCTGGTCGGGTGTTGATTTCTCATCTGTCATGGGGCGGGACCGTATCATTTGAGCCTTCTTCGTCAATCTTGTCCGGGGCGTTGTCCGGGGGGCATCCGATATGGCTTAAAAACGCCCTAAGTCCCGGTTTGCAAAGGGATACTGGCTTTGCAAAGCGTGCCCGTGCCGGTATAGTCCGCGCCAAACTTGACCCAATGCCGGATTCTGTTTCCTGGCCGCCACGGAGAGCTGTCCCATGTTTATTACACCCGCCTATGCTGAAACCGCCGCCGGGGGTGGGGGAGAGCTTCTATCGTTCGTATTTCCGTTGGTTGCGATCTTCGCGATCATGTATTTCCTGGTCATTCGGCCTCAGCAAAAACGGGCGAAAGATCACGCGGAAATGGTGAACGCAGTGCGGCGCGGTGACGAAGTGATTACCGCAGGCGGTATCATGGGCAAAGTCACGAAAGTCAGCGATGGCGACGATGTTCAGGTCGAAATTGCAGATGGCGTTCGGATTAAGGTGATCAAGAGCACACTGTCGAATGTGCGTTCCAAATCTCAGCCAGCGCCTGACGCGGCAAACACAAACAAAGACGCCTGACGCTAACACCGTTTCGCTTCACTTAAAGGCGTTCTCATGCTTCGTTTCGAACCCTGGAAAATCACGCTGATCGTTCTGCTGAGCCTTGCGGGTCTCATTTACACGATCCCGAACTTTTTCGCTGAAGAGCAACTGACTGATCTGCCGGATTGGGTGCCACAGCGCCAAATTGTCCTGGGCCTTGATCTGCAGGGCGGCTCCTATCTGCTGCTGGAAGTAGACACGCAGGCTGTTCAGACGGAACGGCTGGAAAATCTGCGCGCTGACGTGCGTGCAACCCTTCGGGACCGTGAGCTAGAAGGTGGGCCCATTGGCTACACTGGCCTTGGCATTTCTCAGGGTGAGGTTGTGGTGCGCATCCGCAAACCAGAGGATGAAACTCGAGGGCTTGAAGCCCTGCGCGGCCTTGCCACACAGATCAACACAAATCTTTTCACGGGCGCTGCTGAACAGGACCTTGACGTAACGCTCGGAGAGGGCGGCAAGGTAACTCTCGCGCCGACGGAAGCGTCACGCTCAGCGAGAGCGCGGTCGGCTGTCTCCCAGTCCATTGAAATTGTTCGTCGCAGGATTGACGAATTGGGAACCACGGAACCCAGCATTCAACGCCAAGGCGACAACCGCATAGTGGTCGAAGTGCCGGGTCTTGATGATCCTGAGCGCCTTAAAGCCCTGCTTGGCAAGACGGCTAAACTCTCCTTCCGGTTGGTCGACCAGACCATGACAGCGCAACAAGCGCTTGCGACTCGCGTGCCCCAGGGTACGGAAATTCTCTATCTGACAGAGTTTGAGCCGCCGCAACCTATCTTGGTTCGGAAGCGGGTGATGGTGAGCGGTGAGAGTCTGACGGATGCACAGCCAGGGTTTGATCAGCAGACAAATGAGCCAATCATTACCTTCCAGTTCGACACATCTGGCGCGCGTAAATTTGGTGAAGTCACCGCCGCGAATGTTGGCCGACCCTTCGCCATCGTGCTCGACAACGAAGTGATCAGCGCACCTAACATTCGCGAGCCCATTCTGGGAGGACGCGGACAGATCTCCGGTGGCTACACGGTTCAGAGCGCCAATGACCTGGCGGTCTTGTTGCGCGCAGGTGCTTTGCCTGCACCGTTGAATATTCTGGAAGAACGAACTGTTGGCCCCGGTCTCGGTGCTGACAGCGTAGAGGCCGGACGTATTGCGGCCATCATCGGCTTTGCGGCGGTCATCATCTATATTGCGCTTTCCTATGGCCTGTTTGGCGTGTTTGCCAACATTGCGCTCATCGTCAATGTGTTCCTCATTGCAGCGACGCTTTCCATCCTTGGTGCCACTCTTACCTTGCCGGGGATCGCTGGTATTGTTCTGACCATCGGGATGGCGGTTGATGCCAACGTGCTCATCTTCGAACGCATTCGAGAAGAAATCAGGAACGGGAAAACGCCGATCAACGCCATCCAAATTGGGTATGACAAGGCGCTGACAACCATCCTTGATGCGAACATCACCACCTTCATTGCAGCGGCCATTCTGTTCCAGCTTGGGTCAGGTCCTGTCCGTGGGTTCTCCGTGACACTGGGTGTCGGGATTATCACATCTGTTTTCACCGCCTTCGTCGTTACCCGACTGATGGTGGCTCTTTGGTTCCGCGCTCGGCGGCCCAAAGAGTTGATCCTTTAGGAGCGCTGCCCATGTTTAGACTTAAGCTCGTTCCTGCAAACACTGCCTTCAAATTTATCGGTTTACGGCACATTGCCTATGCCGTCTCTGCTCTGATGGTCCTGGCATCCATGGCTTTGTTTTTTACAAACGGCCTGAACTTCGGGATCGACTTTCGCGGCGGCACCATGATCGAGATCGGGACAGAAGGCCCAGCCGATATTGGCGATCTCAGAAACCGATTGTCCGCCCTCAATCTCGGGGATGTTCAGGTGCAGGAATTTGGCGCCCCGAATGATGTGCTCATCCGTGTGGAGCAACAAGCCGAAACGGAGGGGAGCGATCAAACCGTTGTTGAGCTCATTCGTGGTGAGCTTGGCGAAGGCGTTGAATACAGACGGGTGGAGGTTGTTGGACCAAAGGTGAGTTCTGAACTGGTCGAAGCCGGCACACTCGCTGTTGTCATGGCTGTGATCCTGATGCTCGTCTACATCTGGTTCCGTTTCGAATGGCAATTCTCAGTGGGTGCCGTCTTGGCGCTCATGCATGATGTTCTCTTGACTATCGGCATCTTTTCGATCTTCCAGCTGGAGTTCAATCTGTCGATCATTGCAGCAATCCTGACAATTGTCGGATACTCGATGAATGACACGGTTGTTGTGTATGACCGGGTGCGGGAGAACTTGCGCAAGTATAAAAAGCTTGATCTGGGTGAGCTGCTTGACCGTTCGATTAACGAAACACTGTCACGTACGGCGATGACGTCGATCACAACCCTTCTCGCACTATTGTCTCTCTATATCTTTGGTGGAGAAGTTATTCGCGGGTTTACGTTTGCGATGATGTGGGGTGTGTTTATCGGAACCTATTCATCGATTTTCATCGCTGCGCCGCTGCTGATGATCCTCGGCGTAAAGCGTGACTGGAGCGTTGCCGCACCAAGTTCCACTCCATCAGTGTAGGCGGATGGAGCTCTCCAATACGGACTTTGGCAGCCAGCCGCCCATCGACGCTTATGGGGACGGTGGCTTTCGCATCGACAAAAAGCGTGTCGAAGGCTCAATGTATCTGCTACCCAATGCGGGCATGTTTCCCTGGGGCGTGACGGCCATTGACGAGGTGACACCAGGTCATTTTGTTGAGATCGCCGCAGCGATTGAGAGCTATGATCTTCTTCTGATAGGAACCGGCGCGTCTTTGCAATTTCCGTCGCAGCAGGTAAGAGAGCACCTCGCCAGCATCCCTTTGCATTTTGAGGTTATGGACACTGGTGCAGCGTGTCGCACCTATAATGTCCTATTGGGTGAACAAAGACGGGTAGCGGCGGCGCTTATCGCCGTTGAATAAAGAAATTTCTTTACTTTTCTTCGCTTGGATTGCTTGGATTGCTTGGCTTTTCTGGCCGAAGCTCCTAATCTCATCTGGTAATTTCTTTGGCTCGCCCGGTGAGTCGTATTGGTGTTGGCCGGCTAGGTCCGGTTGCCAGTCTAGAGGGGCGAGAATGTGGCTTGTGCGTTGACCATCTAGCGCGCACGCAAAATAGGGGGACAGCAACCCATGTCTGCAATTCTAGATTCGCTGCGAAATACCGTTATTGCCGGTTTTGTCGTCGCAGCCGTTCTTCTTCTTATGTACCTGAATTGGGGTGGAACATTTGACCACGCCTTTGGTGCCTTCATCATGCGCTGGCTCCATGTCTTGAGCGGAGTCATGTGGATCGGCCTCTTGTGGTATTTCAACTTCGTTCAGATCCCGAACATGGGAAACATTCCTGACGAACAGAAACCTGCTATCTCAAAGGTTATCGCACCGGAAGCTCTCTGGTGGTTCCGCTGGGGTGCCATGGCGACCATTGTAACCGGCATTCTGCTCGCCTCTATGAATGGCTATCTCCTTGATGCCTTCACACTGGGCGCAATGAACGGATTTGCCGTTGAGAAAAACATCGCCATTGGTATTGGCATGTGGTTGGGCACAATTATGTGGTTCAACGTCTGGTTCGTCATCTGGCCAAACCAGAAGATCGCCCTTGGTATGGTTGATGCTGACGCAGATGCGAAGGCAAAAGCAGCCGGAACAGCCAAAGCTTTCTCGCGAACCAACACTTTGCTTTCGATCCCAATGCTGTTTGCAATGGTTTCAGCGCAAAACATTTACTAATGGGCATGGGGGGCGACCCCGGAGCTTACTAGATATGCGGGGCTGCTTTCATTTGAGAGCAGTCCCGTTCTTTTTGGCAAGAGGCCCATGAAGCAGGATCGTTTCCACTATTGCCTTCATCAACTGAAGCAGTTTGACCATGACCGCTACCTGGCTGTGCTGCTCACGCCGGAAGCCGTCCGTGGTCCCTTGGTTGCATATTTTGCCTTCGATGCGGAAATGATGCGTATTCCCACTACCGTCAGCGAGCCGATGCTCGCCGACATACGTTTTCAATGGTGGCGCGAAACACTTGAGACCATGACACCGTTAAGCAATCCAGGGCATGAGATTGCCGCAGCGCTCGCGGAAACATGCTTTGATCATGGGGTGGCGCCAGCAGATCTTGTTTCCCTTATTGACCTTCGTGCGCGCGACCTTGCCGAACAGCCCTTCGTTACATTGGAAGAGCTCGTCGATTTTCATTGCAAAGTCGCGGTGCGCCATTTGGAATTTTCCAGCCGCATCACGGATGAAAGCCTGAATGAAGAAATTTCAAAAATCGCCGCCATCCATTTGACGGTGTTCGGGTTGATCAATCAGCTGCGCCGCATACCGCAGGACGCAGCGTCCTCTCAATTGGCCCTGCCTTTGGACTTATTGGGTCGACATGATATTGATCCCCACGCCTTGTTTCAGGGAGCATCATCACTGGGGCTCCATCTTGCTCTGGAAGAAATTCTCAATCATGCGGACAGGCTCATGTCCGCCGCGGGAGATCTCGACCTACGGTCGAACGCAAGACTGGTTCCAGCCATGCTGCCGACGATATTGCGCTCGCTCTATATTGGGAAATTCAGATCACCTGGGTTCGATCTGTTCCATCACTCTAGTGATGTTCCTGCCTTCCGGCGACAGCTACGCTATCTACGGGTGCGATGGTCAAAACAATTCCAGGCCTAGTCTGCAGCAACCGAAGCTGGATTTAGCCAGGCATCGAGATCCTGTAAAGCCCGATGGCTCATGGCTGTTTTCCTTGCCCGGCCTTTTTCTTTGCCGCGAAGCCGTTTCCCGTCTGTAGGTTTTGGCACTTCGATCGGCGGCAACAGCCCATAATTCACATTCATCGGCTGGAAGGTTTTCGCATCCGCCCCGCCGGTGATGTGGCTGATGAGGGCTCCAAAAGCTGTAGTCGCGGGTGGCGGTGTCGGAACTTTGCCGACGGCTTCCAATGCCGCAAAGCGCCCAGCCATCAGCCCCATGGCAGCGCTTTCAACATATCCTTCGACGCCGGTGATCTGACCCGCAAAGCGAATATGCGGCTGTGACTTGAGGCGCATTGTGTCATCAAGGAGACGCGGTGAGTTGAGGAATGTGTTTCGGTGCAGGCCGCCGAGGCGTGCGAATTCTGCTTTCTCCAACCCTGGGATCATACGAAAGATACGCTTCTGTTCGCCATGACGGAGCTTTGTTTGAAACCCCACCATGTTGTAGAGCGTGGCCAGCTTGTTGTCCTGGCGTAACTGCACCACAGCATAAGCTTTAACGTCTGGATTATGCGGATTGGTGAGACCAACCGGCTTCATCGGTCCGTGGCGTAGAGTTTCCCGGCCACGCTCAGACATGACTTCAATAGGAAGACAGCCTTCGAAGTAGGGCGTGTTTTCTTCCCATTCTTTGAAGTCGGTTTTATCGCCTTCCAGAAGGGCGGTAATGAAACTGTTGTACTGCTCCTCGTTCATGGGGCAGTTGATATAGTCCTTGCCGTCGCCGTCCGGACCAACCTTGTCATATCTGGATTGATACCAGCACACATCAAAGTCAATTGTATCTGTGTAGATAATGGGAGCGATCGCATCAAAAAAAGCGAGCTCATCCTTGCCGGTTGCTTCACCTATGGCACTGCTCAGCGCTTCTGAGGTGAGCGGCCCGGTTGCAATGATGGTCGGTCCCCAATCTTCAGGCGGAAGGCCAACGATTTCGCCGCGCTCAATGGTGACGAGCGGTTCAGCCTCAAGCGTTTTTGTAACCAGGTCGGAAAAGTGCTCACGGTCAACCGCCAACGCACTTCCCGCGGGGACTTTTGCTTCGGCCGCGGCGGACATGATGAGTGATCCGCACTTCCGCATTTCCTCATGCAGAAGGCCGACAGCATTATTCTCCCAATCATCGGACCGGAAGGAATTGGAGCAGACCAGTTCCGCCAGACCATCAGTCTGATGGGCATCTGTGCCACGGTCCGGGCGCATTTCATGCAGGATTACAGGAGTGCCCGTCCGGGTCACCTGCCAGGCAGCCTCGGACCCGGCCATACCGCCGCCAATGATGTGAATGGGTTTAGTCATGAGAGGTGAGGTATCAGGCTTCGCGGCCTGCGGCAACTCTCAGGTTTATGACCAGACGGGTGGGCGTTTCTGAATCCAGGGTTTCTCTTTCTCCAGCTGCGCTGCCAGCCGGAAAAGGGTGGCTTCGTCAGCATAGCGGCCGGTAAACATCATCCCGAAAGGCAGGCCCTTTTCACTCCAGCAAAGCGGGAGCGACAGGGACGGCTGGCCGGTAAAGTTGAACGGGGGCGTATAGGGGAAGGCTTTTCCCTGACGTTTATTCACCTCTCGTGGTTCCAGACGGACGGGGTCAATGACGCCAATTTCCGGCGGAGGCGTGCCCAGCACGGGCTGGAGAAAGACATCAAACTCCTCAAAATGTTCCAAGACTTGTCGATTGAGGAGACGAAGGGTCTGCCAGCCATGCATGGCCTGTTCAGCGGTTACCTTGGCCCCGCCTTTGAAGGCCGCCCAGGTGAGTGGTTCAAGCTCATCTTCGCGCGGCTCACGACCCATCTGCTCAATGCGTCGTCGCATGCCGGCGGCGAAGTTTCCTGCGCTGACGGCACCTTGTGCGCGGTAGTAGGCCTTGAAATCCACATCCAGGCTGCGGTCGATCATCTCATGACCGAGGCTTTTCAGCATCTCGACGGTTTCTTCAAAACCCTTCTGAACTTCCGGATCGATGGGCTTTTTGCTGGGCGTCTCGCTGGAATAGGCGATTTTCAGCTTGCCGGGGCTCTGCTGAATTTCCTCCATATAGGGACGTTCTTTTGGCGGTGGCGCATAGGGAGAAGCGGGTTCCGGGTATCCGGTCGCATCCAGCATCGCAGCACTGTCGCGCACCGTCCGAGACACCACATGATCGACACTGAAACCGATCGCCCGGTCAAAATCATCCGGCCCATTTGGGTTTCGGTCGCGTGTAATCTTCATTCCCACAAGACCACAACAGGCCGCTGGGATACGAATAGAGCCCAGACCGTCACTTGCATGGGCCAGCGGAACGATGCCAGCGCCCACAGCGGCGGCGGCACCGCCAGACGACCCACCGGAAATATGATCCGGGTTCCAGGGATTGCGGCACGGCCCAAGCAGACCGGACTCCGTCGTTCCTGTAATGCCATATTCCGGTGTGTTGGTTTTGCCGACAAAAACAACGCCGGACGCGCGGAAGCGTTTGGTGAGCTCGCTGTCCATGGTGTCGACCGTGTCTTTGGTGAAGGCACTGCCATTCGTACGAGGCCAGCCGGTGACTTTCAGCCCCAAGTCCTTGATGAGAAACGGAACGCCCTTAAACGGTCCGCTCGGTAACGCGCTCTTTGCGGTTTCTCGTGCGTCTTCATAGCCTTTGTGGACGACGGCATTGAGCGTATCGTTGTGCTCTTCAATGCGCTCAATGGCGGCTTCCGTCAGTTCGGACGGCGTCACATCACCCTTGGAAACCAATTCAGCCAGGCCGAGCCCGTCATAGTCTGCATATTCCTTAAAGCTCATGTGATCCTCCCCAGGATGGTCCGTTGTCGAAATTCGTTAGTTCCAAATAGTCGGATGTTTACCGGTCCATGGCTTTGCCTGTTCCAGTTGACCCGCAAGGCGATAGAGCAGCCCTTCTTCACCAAAAGCGGCTGCAAACATGACACCGACAGGCAGGCCGGTCTCGCTCCAGTGGAGCGGCAAGGAGATGGCAGGCTGGCCCGTCGCGTTTTCAATGGCCGTGAAAGGCACATAATCAATGACAGGGGCAAAGGCTTCTGCTGCATTGCGATTGCCGATGTCGATCCGCCCCAGTTCAATCGGTGGCGCGCCAAGGGTCGTCGTCATCCAGAGATCGTAGGTGGAATGGAAGCGGGCCATTTCCCGACCCAACATTTGAAAACCCGCAAGCGCATGCTGATATTGCGACGCTGAAACTTCTTTGCCGGCCTGGTAGAGGCCCCATGTGAGCCCTTCCAGTTCATTGTCTCCGGGTGTTTGTCCGGTCGCTGCGGCAAACGCATCAATTCCTGCAGCAAGGCCTGCCGCCCACACCGCCATGAATGCTTCAGACAGTATCTCCATGGGGATCGCAGGCGCTGCTTCTTCAACGATGTGCCCGAGCTCGCTCAGCAGTTTGGCTGTGTTTTCGATGGCCTTGACGCATTCTGGATCGAGAGGCTTACCTCCGAGGTCTTTTGTGCTGAAGGCGATGCGAATTTTGCCCGGGTCGCGGCTGACTTCGTCCAAATAGGGGCGCTCTTTGGGAGGTGCGAAATAGGGGTCACCCGGTTCCGGTCCTTCGGTACAGTCGAGCATTGCTGCGCTGTCTCGCACCGAACGGCTTACCACGTGTTCGCTGATGAGGCCGCCCATCACATCACCCAGAACGGGACCGAGCGGGTTCCGCGCACGGGTTGGTTTGAGGCCAACAAGTCCACAACATGCTGCGGGAATGCGGATAGAGCCGCCGCCATCATTTGCATGGGCGAGGGGAACAATGCCCGCAGCGACTGCTGCACCGGACCCGCCAGAAGACCCGCCTGTCGAATGTTCAATGTTCCAGGGATTGCGCGCAGGACCATAGAGCGCCGACTCAGTTGTTGGCAGCAGCCCGAACTCAGGTACATTTGTTTTCCCAAGAATGGACACGCCCGCAGCTTTAAAGCGTGCTGTCAGGGTGGAATCCTGGGCGGCGGGAACACCCGACATAAAGCGTGATCCGGAGCGGGTTTCAACGCCCGCCAAGTCTCCCATAATGTCCTTTAGCAGGAAGGGCACGCCTTTGAACGGACCGTCCACCGGGTTTTCAGCAGCTTTGCGTCCAACGTCATAGAGCTTTGTCACGACGGCATTCAGTGTGGGATTGTGTTTCTCGATCCGGGTTATGGCCTCTTCGGCGAGTTCGGCGGCACTGACATCACCTTTCGTGACCATCTCCCCAAGCGCAAGTCCATCTAGCTCCGCATACTCCTTCACCGACATGGCATCTCTCCTGTGCTCATATTCTTATTGCAATCATGATAGGCAGGAAATGACGGATGTGTCACGAAAAGGGAAAGGGCGGAGGTCCTTCAAATGTCATATCTTCAAGGCTTGGTTGGCTCTCTGGTGTCCATTTGGGCACATGGAATGTCGCCCGCCGCAAAACCGACTGACCCTCTGGCCCCGGTTCTTCCAACACCGGGCCTACATTGACGAGAGATACCGTCGCGCCATCTTCAGCAATTGTGGCAAGACCGAAGCCGTGTGCGTTTCCGTCCAGATAGTCCAATCCAGGGCTCGCCTTATCGGAAGCGATCAATCCCGCCAAAAAGGCGCTGCCAGAATATGCTGCGGTCAGACCACTCAACATGCCATTAACGACCGTGTTGTTGAAATTCTCGACGAGTTTGCCGCCGCTCTCATACGCCACAAACTGGCGGAACGGATCGCCCTCTGGCGTGCCACGTTCTGCGCCGTTGAAAAGGTTTCCTGAGCTGATACTGGTGGTCGCAAAATCGACTGCGACAAAGTGGGGATCGTCATCATCCAGATTGGGAGCAAGCCGACCCGCTGCATGGGTGTGATAATCGCCTGAACAGGAGATCGTATTGGTGATTTTGTTGTCACGGAGAAATGCCATCAGCTCGCTCAGCTCCCCTGGAAAGCCTTGCCAGGCATCGACGCCAAGATAGCTGTCTTCCAGATCCGCTGAGGGCACATTGTTCAAATCCAAGCGGAGTGAGACCGCCGGAATTGAGTTCGCCCAGATGCGCCAGGTGGCGTTTGAGTTTTGCATTGCGGCCTTGAACCAGGCTTTTTGTTTTGCGCCCATGCAAGTCCCGGCAGGACTATTTCTTCTGGGGTTCTCGATCTCTTTGTCTTCATAAGTCAGTGTTTGGAGTGGCTGTCCATCATTTGCTGTCTTGCCCGCATCCAGTTCTTTGACCAGGCGGACCGGCGCGAGGCGAGCACCGCCGCTTAACAGCTCTCGCACCTCTTCTGTCAGGACTGGTGGGCTGCGGTAAGACCGCAAGTCTGTGACGACGAGATCCAGCATTTTTCCCCACGAGAGAGACCGATAGATGGTCATGGATTCAAGCGCACGGCGATTATCGCCATTCATATTCAGGAACGCCGAGTCATAGTCTTCGTAAGCCGCGTCCTGCACCTGCGTGGGGGCGAAATCGCTTGCTTCATTGGCAACATCACCAATCGAGGTCGAGTTTGTCAGCAGCGCCGGGATGAACTCAAACCAGGCCTGGTTTGCCGCGACCTTTCGTTTCTGTGCCGGGATGCCGGGACGGAAGTAGGTATCGTGGCTCTGCCAGCTGTCATTGGTGAATTCGTGATCATCCCAGGTGCAGACAAATGGAAAACGCGCCCGCGCTGCCTGTAGGTTGGGGTCTTTCAGATAGGTTTTGTATAGGTGGCGATAGTCATCAACGGTGACTGCCCATGTCGCACCCGCGGTCCAATAAGGTTTCGTGCCATCTGGAACCCACGGCGTTGAGCCATTGGGGAAGGGCGGTATTTTTCGCGACGCGTCGACGCCCGCGGGTACATCGCCGATGACCTCGTAAATGAAGTCCCCTAAGTGCAGAACAAAGTCGAGTTGCTCCCCTTCGGGTGCTGCCTCATCATCAGCCACAAGCCTCGCCCAAGCACCATAGAAGCCGGACTCATATTTTTGACAGGAGGTAAAACCGAACCGAATGGGCCGCTCAGTGTCGGCGGCAGGGGCTGTTCGCGTCCGACCAGTATGCGCGCCCACTTCGCCATCAGAGATGAAACGATAGAAATATCTTGTGTCGGGTGTGAGGCCTTCCACGAATAGGCGTGCGGTGAAGTCGCTTTCTGCAGTGACGGTGATTGTTTTTTCAACGACAACGAAGGAAAAGGTCTCATCCACCGACATTTGACAAATCAGATCGACAGTGCCAGCGGGCATATCAGGGACCGCCCTGGTCCAGAGCAGGATCGCGTCCGATTGAGGGTCGCCGGACGCCAGCCCCTGCGGGAAGCGATTTGTGTTTATGCGGGTTTCATCAGCAAAAACCGGTGATATGCCCACTCCCGCAATTGCCACAAAACATCCCGCCAGGCCGACAAAGCCTTTCAGGAAATCGCGACGGTTGAGATTGTCCATATAGTCCCCCGGTAACCACCGGCTTTATGAAATACCGGTTCCATTTTGATAATCAGGTATTAGTCTATCCAAATGATAGCAGCGGAGCACATAGCTCTTTTGTGAAAAGGTGGGGGATCATGGCTGGGTCAGACTGGAACTTTCACTCGACAGATATTGCCGGTGCTGTTCGCAGGATCACCGGCGGCACTGATAATCCGAGTGTCATCGATTGGCGCGGTGTGCGCGTGGCGCATATCGATACGGGCGTGAGAGATCATCCGATCTTTGGCGGTTTTGCAGGCCGCAACAGCTGGGTCAAGATTTCTGCCGGTGTAAATTACATGGAGCAGGGCGAGCCGCCTATTGAACCGCCGCATGACCAGAGCGGGACGCTCATCGAGGACGCGATGGATTGGATTTCTGACCTGTCTGACAAGGGTGTCGACGGTCACGGGACCCGCACCTTGAGTGTGCTCTGTGGCGAGGGAAATTACAAAAAGGGGAATCGGAAAAGCAGAGTCGGAATGCTGCCGGGCCTTCCAGTGGTGCCTTACCGGGTGACCGATACGGTGCTTCTCGCGCAACGCACAGTGCTCACCAATATTGCCAAGGCAATCACGCATGCGGTCGACACTGATTGCAAAGTGATCAGCATGAGCCTTGGCTTTCCCATTATGCGCTCTAAAGCTCTGGGGAAGGCAATCGACTATGCCTATGAGTCTGGTGTGATTGTTGTTGCCGCCGGTGGTCAGTTTATCGACAAGGTGACCTATCCAGGGAAGTTCAGCCGAACCATTGGGGTTGGTGGGCATACGCCTGAACGGAAAATCTGGCACCTTGGTCACTATTCAAAAACCATGCAGCGGTTTGTTGATGTGTGGGCACCCTCAACTGACATCATTCGCGCCAACCCTGGCTGGCAGGATGACGGACGTCTCTATGATGATGTTGCCGGCGAAGGCACGTCCTATGGAACCGTGCATGTGGCTGCAGCTGCAGCGCTTTGGCTACGTCATCATGGCGAGAACAGTCTCGCTGCGCACTATCCCAAAGGCTGGCAGCGTGTGGAAGCCTTTCGTAAAGCGTTGCGCGACGGATCGGTTCCTTTGGTTGAACCGCGCGACCGTCAACCAGTGAATGGAACGGGCCGCCTCAATATAGATGCAACACAGAAGAAGAAGCTGGCGGCGAGGGCGTCTCTTGCCATCAGGCCTAAAGCCGAAACACAGATTGTGTAGTCAGGGTCTCAAATGACAAAAATACCTGTGGCTCAAATTGCAGCCGACAGCCTCAAATTCCCAATTATGAATGTCCGCGCGTTGGCACGGCGCACCGGTGCAGCGCTCGGCATTCTTGTCATCGGTGTTGGCGCAATCATTATGACCACCTTTTTCTCGGTAGGTGGTGAGTCAAGTGAAAGTGAAATAGCAACAGCCATATTCCTGAGCGTTCCAGTGATAGCTGTTGTTTTCTTTGTTGGGCAATCAATGCTAGCAAACGGAGCATTACAAGTCGTTCTGGACCATCCACTTGGAAAAACCTGGTTCTCCTTTGGCGAGAGGGAATTACGGTTCCTGCTCTTCGTGCCATTTAGCTTCGGCTTGCTCTCTGCGGCTGGACTTGTCTTCGCGATTGTGGCCGCGTTGCTCACCATGATCACAGGCGGATCAAGTGCTCTGTCTGGCGATGATGCAAATCCACTCTGGTTTGTTATAGCGGGGGTTGGCTGTTTTCTGTTCTTTTTCTACCTCATTGTCCGACTGTTGCCTCTTTATGGATTTATCGCGATCGAAAACCGGTTTGCTGTTGTTGATGCCTGGAACCTCTCCAAAGGCCACTTCTGGAGAATGTTAGGAACGGTATTGCTCGTGGGTCTTGCAGCCAGCTTAATCTCCGGCGTCGTCAACTCAGCGATGCCACCGACAGTGTTCCTCAGCATAATGGATGTTGAAGGACTTCCCGACGTGCCGGGCATGCCTGCTGAACAACCAATGGCAGTTCAAATTCTGCAGTTTCTGATTTTTGCCTGCGTTCAAACTGCCGTGCTGGTCTATTCAATATTCGCCAACTTCGCCGCCTACGGCTTGATCTTCAAAGCATTGAGAGAAGGCACGACACCTGAAGTTGCTGCGCCGGCCAATCGGTTGGTCGACTAGCATCACAAATCATTCAGCTGCCTGACGGGAAGAGCGCCCTGCGGTCTTACGCTTCGGCGCAGCCTTCTTCTTCGCTGTCTTCTTTGCTGCCGCTTTCTTGGCAGTGCTTTTCTTCGCGGAAGCTTTTGGCTTTGATGTGGGTGCAGCTGCCTTCTTGGCCGCAACTTTCTTCTTCGCTGGTACGCGTCCAGACCGCTTCAAAAGAGTGCGGAGATATTGCCCGGTGTAGGAGCGTGGCTCTTCGGCAACGTCTTCCGGACGGCCTTCAGCTACCACTTCGCCGCCGCCATCACCGCCCTCTGGGCCCAAGTCGATGATCCAGTCTGCCGTCTTGATGACTTCCAGATTGTGTTCAATTACAACGACGGTGTTGCCGGTGTCGACGAGTTCATGGAGTACGTCGAGCAGCTTTTTCACGTCATGGAAATGCAGGCCGGTCGTTGGCTCATCCAGAATATAGATGGTCCGACCGGTAGCCCTTTTGGAAAGTTCTTTGGCCAATTTCACGCGCTGCGCTTCACCACCTGAGAGCGTCGTCGCCTGCTGACCCACTTTGATGTACCCGAGGCCCACCCGTTGCAGCACATCCATCTTTTCGCGTACCGACGGCACCGCTTTGAAGAAGCTTTGCGCTTCATCAACGGTCATGTCGAGAACGTCGGCAATGGACTTATCCTTGAATTTCACTTCCAGTGTTTCGCGGTTGTAGCGGTCCCCATGACAGGCATCGCATTCCACATAAACATCGGGCAGAAAGTGCATTTCGATCTTGATGACGCCGTCACCCTGGCACGCCTCACAACGGCCGCCTTTCACATTGAAGGAGAAACGACCCGGCTTATAGCCACGCGCCTTGGCCTCCGGCAGGCCCGCGAACCAATCGCGGATATGAGTAAAGGCGCCTGTATAGGTTGCGGGGTTTGAGCGCGGTGTCCGGCCAATGGGTGACTGGTCGATATCGATAATCTTATCGAGATGCTCCAGCCCCTCAATCTGATCGAAGGGTGCCGGATGCGTGCGGGCATTGTTCAAACGCCGTGCAATCGCTTTGTAGATTGTTTCGATGAGAAGGGTGGACTTGCCGCCGCCTGAAACACCGGTCACACAGGTAAAGGTGCCGAGTGGGATTTCTGCGGCGACATTTTTTAAGTTGTTTCCAGTGGCGCCGACAATGCTGACTTTCTTCACATCAGAAACCGGGCGACGCTGCGCCGGAATGTCGATCTGTTCGAGGCCTGTCAGGTACTTACCTGTCAGGCTGTCCGGGCTTGCCATAATGTCCTTTGGCGTTCCCTTAGCAACAACTTCACCACCGTGAATGCCGGCACCTGGACCGATATCAACCACATAGTCTGCGGTGCGGATCGCATCCTCGTCATGCTCAACCACGATAACCGTGTTGCCAAGGTCGCGCAGGCGCCTCAGGGTTGCCAGCAGGCGATCATTGTCGCGCTGGTGAAGACCAATGGACGGTTCATCCAGCACATAGAGAACGCCGGTAAGACCCGAACCGATTTGCGAGGCGAGGCGGATACGTTGGCTTTCGCCGCCAGAGAGTGTTCCCGAGTTTCGCGAGAGGCTAAGATAATCGAGACCCACATTGTTGAGGAAGTGCAGCCGTTCACGAATTTCCTTGAGGACACGACCGGCAATCTCGTTTTGTTTCTTGGTCAGCTGCTTATCGATATTGGCAAACCAGGCATCTGCTTCTTTTATGGAGAGCTGCGCGACCTGACTGACATGCTTATCGCCAACTTTCACGGCGAGTGCTTCCGGCTTCAGGCGAAAACCCGAGCATGCCTCACAGTCTGTGACATCCTGGAATTTTTCGATTTCCTCTCGTGCCCAGGCGCTGTCAGTCTCACGCCAGCGACGGTTGAGATTGGGGATCACACCCTCAAACGGTTTCTTGTTTTTGTAAGACCTCAGGCCGTCGTCATAGGAAAACGTGATGACATCGTCGCCAGAGCCATAGAGCACTGCCTCTTGTGCTTTCTTGGGCAATTCACTCCAGGGCACGGTGACGGAAAACTTGTAGTGCTTGGCAATGCTGTCCAGCGTCTGGGTGTAGTAGGGCGATGTGGATTTCGACCAGGGTGCTACAGCTCCCTTTCGGATCGACAGTCCCTGGTCCGGAATCACAAGATCCGGATCGATAAAATACTGTGTCCCGAGGCCGTCACAAGACGGACAGGCACCAAAGGGATTGTTGAAAGAAAAGAGGCGGGGCTCGATTTCATCGATTGTGAAGCCGGAGACTGGGCAGGCGAAGCGCGAGGAGAAGACAATCCGTTCCGGTTCTTTTTCATCGTCCTTCAGGTCCGCAAATTCAGCAACCGCAATGCCGTCTGTCAGCTGCAGGGCAATTTCAAAGGAGTCGGCGAGACGGTTCCCGAGATCATCGCGCACAACAATCCGGTCTACCACCACATCGATATCGTGTTTGTATTTCTTGTCGAGGGTGGGCAGGTCATCAAGCTCGTAGAACGAGCCATCAATTTTTACCCGCTGAAAGCCCTTCTTCAGGAGTTCTGCGAACTCTTTGCGATATTCACCCTTGCGGCCCCGCACAATCGGCGCCAGCAGGTAGAGCCGCGTGCCTTCCGGCAGCGCTTTTACCCGATCCACCATCTGGGTGACGGTTTGACTCTCGATGGGCAAGCCTGTGGCAGGCGAGTAGGGGATGCCAACACGGGCCCAGAGCAGACGCATATAGTCGTAGATTTCGGTGACCGTCCCGACCGTCGAGCGCGGATTGCGCGACGTTGTCTTCTGCTCAATGGAGATCGCGGGCGAGAGGCCGTCAATCTGATCAACATCAGGCTTCTGCATCATCTCCAAAAACTGGCGTGCATAGGCCGACAGGCTCTCAACGTAGCGCCGCTGTCCCTCCGCATAGATGGTGTCGAAGGCAAGTGATGACTTGCCAGACCCAGACAACCCAGTGATCACGATCAGCTCATCGCGCGGCAGATCAATCGTCACATTTTTCAGATTGTGCTCGCGGGCACCGGCGATGGAGATGTTCTTTTGCATAAAGGTACTCGTTCTTCCGACGTTTTGCGGTTTACGCGGGTTGTTGCTGATCTTGTTTCCACCGGGCCAGGTAGGCCGGACGTTCTAGCGCGAAATAGTTGTGCAGCATATCGCTCTTCATCAGATCTCTAATATAGGGCAGACCCAGCTTTTTCATCACCGTCTGTGAGGGATGATTGTCTGGCAGAACGACGGCGACGATCCTGGGCAGCTCCAATCCTGCAAATCCATGATGCAACAGACACTTTGCCGCCTCAGTTGCGTAGCCATGGCCTTGTGCTTCAACCCGAAAGTGGTAGCCAATCTCAGGTTCTCCAGTCTCCGGCAAGGGCTGCAAGATCGTCTGGCCCAAGAAGTCGTCCGTCTTTCTATCAAACACGCCCCAGACCCCCATGCCCGTTTCCTCACGAATACGGGAGGTCTTTTCGAGCCATTGCTGTGCTTCTTCGAGCGAACCTGGCTCATTCCGCCAGAAGACAATCCGCAGGTCACCAATGATGGAATGAAGCAGATGCGCCTCGTCCTGCTTATAGGGACGCAACTGAAGGCGTTCTGTCAGTAGGACCGTCACTACCTTGATCCCCCTCCGGGTTGACCCGATCTGGAATATAGGAACATAATAAGAACAAATGCCATTGCTGCTCGATTCTGGCAAGAGCCAAGTTGAGCGAAAAAAGAGCTACTTAATGGCTCGTTTTGACGTGGCAGTCGTTCGGCTGTTGGTTTAGGTTCGGCGACAATTAACCAGCTTTAAGCGAATAAATGAAGGGGCGTCTCAACATGGCCGGAAGTGTCAACAAAGTCATTCTTGTGGGAAATCTGGGTGCGGATCCAGAGATCCGCAGCATGCAGAACGGCAACCCGGTGTGTAACCTGCGGATCGCGACCAGTGAAAGCTGGCGAGATAAGAGCTCAGGGGAACGCCGTGAGCGGACCGAATGGCATCGTGTGGTGATCTTCAATGAAGGTCTCTGCCGCATCGCCGAGCAATATCTCAAAAAGGGCGCGAAGGTTTATATTGAGGGCCAGATCCAGACCCGCAAATGGCAAGACCAGCAGGGTCAGGATCGCTACTCTACAGAAATCGTCCTACAGGGCTTCAATTCCACCCTCACCATGCTCGATAGCCGGAACTCCGGTGGTGGCGGCGGCGGTGACTTTGGCGGATCATCGAGCGGCGGATATGACCAGGGCGGCGGCGACTTTGGTGGTGGAAGTGGCGGCGGTAGCGCGCCTATTGATGATGAAATTCCATTTTAATTAGCAGATGAATTGACGTTAGAAGCGTCCTGCCTCACATGAGTTTGGCGACTCCTTTTTTTGCTTTTATTTCAATTGCTTAGAGGGTGGTTTCTTGCGTGCAATTTGTTGCTTGGCCCAGAGCCAAATGATAGAATTTCAGGCAAATAAACAGGGGATTCGGACGTTTTCCGGAGCCCCTTTTTTCAAGAGCAATAGGGGCAGCTGTTCGCAGCTATAAGAGCTCCGTTAAAGGTCTGAATTTGTCCGATACACACGATACGGAATCACCAGGTGAGGAACCTGTTCCCGAAGCTAATGGGAATCTAGACGGTGGCGATGGCGGCTCCTCTGGCGGTGACGGGGGCGGTGCTGGAGGCAGCGGCGGCGGTGTTCCGCCTGAACGTGATGTGTCGCCAATCTCTATCGAAGAGGAGATGAAAACCTCTTACCTCGATTACGCGATGAGCGTGATCGTGAGCCGAGCTTTGCCTGACGTGCGGGACGGTTTGAAGCCGGTTCATCGTCGCATTCTCTATGCGATGAATGAGAGCGGCTACGACTGGAACAAACCCTACAAGAAATCCGCCCGTATCGTTGGCGACGTGATGGGTAAGTATCACCCACACGGTGACCAGGCGATTTATGACGCACTTGTGCGTATGGCGCAGGATTTCTCATTGCGGCTTCCATTGCTGGATGGGCAAGGAAATTTCGGCTCCGTCGATGGCGACCCGCCAGCAGCGATGCGTTACACCGAAACGCGCATGGGCAAGCCAGCACATGCGCTCCTGAATGATATCGACAAAGACACGGTCAATTTTCAGGACAATTACGACAATTCCGAGAGCGAGCCGGAAGTCCTTCCGGCTGAGTTTCCGAACCTACTTGTCAATGGAGCTGGCGGCATCGCCGTTGGCATGGCGACCAATATTCCGCCGCATAATCTGGGCGAAACCATTGAAGCCTGCCTTGCTCTCATGGATGACCCTGAGTTGAGCATAGATCGGCTGATCGAAATTATTCCGGGCCCGGACTTTCCGACCGGCGGTATGATCCTCGGGCGTCAGGGCATCCGATCAGCCTATCACCTCGGACGTGGTTCCGTGCTTATGCGCGGCCGTACAGAGATTGAAGAATTCAAGAAAGATCGCCACGCAATCATTGTCACCGAAATTCCCTATCAGGTGAACAAAGCAACGATGATTGAGAAAATCGCTGAGCTCGTCAGAGATAAGCGGGTAGAGGGTATTTCTGACATTCGGGATGAAAGCTCCCGTCTTGGCATGCGTGTTGTGATCGAACTCAAACGCGACGTTGTGCCGGAAATCATTCTGAACCAGCTTTATCGTTTCTCGCCACTTCAGACGTCGTTCGGCGCGAATATGGTGGCGCTGGATTATGGCCGCCCAGCTCAAATGAACCTTAAGCAGATGCTTGAGGCCTTCATTGCGTTTCGTGAGATCGTTGTTGCTCGACGTACCAAATTCGAACTTAACAAGGCGCGCGACAGGGCTCACGTATTGGTTGGTCTTGCTATTGCCGTTGCCAATATTGACGAGGTGATTGCGCTTATTCGTTCTGCGCCCGATCCGGCAACGGCACGCGCGCAATTGATGGAGCGCCATTGGCCCGCCAAGGACATTACGCCGATTGTTGAGCTGATCGACGACCCTCGCCACAAAATTGCAGAGGACGGCACCTATCGGCTGTCTGAGACACAGGCACGGGCCATTCTGGACCTGCGGCTGCAGCGCCTCACTGCACTTGGTCGCGATGAGATTGGGGATGAAGTTCGGGAACTTGGCGAGAAGATTGCCGACTATCTCGAAATTCTTCGGTCACGTGACCGTATTCTCACGATCATTCGTGATGAACTCGGCGCAATCAGAGATGAGTTTGCGACACCGCGGCGCACTGAGATCATGGAAGCCGCGGATGATGTTGAAGATGAAGACCTGATCCAACGCGAAGACATGGTCGTTACCGTCAGCCATCAGGGCTACATCAAACGCGTACCGCTCTCGACTTATCGCGCTCAACGACGTGGTGGCAAAGGCCGTTCCGGCATGTCGACGAAGGATGAAGATTTCGTCGCACGGATTTTCGTCGCGAGCACGCATTCGCCTGTCCTCTTCTTTTCGTCGACCGGCATGGTCTACAAAATGAAGGTTTGGCGCCTGCCGCAAGCCACGCCGCAGTCCAAAGGCAAGGCAATGGTGAACCTGCTGCCACTTAAATCTGGGGAACGCATCACCTCTGTGATGCCGCTGCCAGAAGACGAAAAGAGCTGGAATGCGCTCGACATTATGTTTGCGACGCGTTCAGGCAATGTCCGCCGGAACAAGCTGTCAGATTTCGTGCAGATCAACCGGAACGGCAAAATCGCCATGAAGCTCGATGAGGGTGATGGCATTGTGGGCGTTCAGATCTGTACTGAGAATGATGATGTTCTCCTCACCAATGCAGGTGGGCGTTGCATCAGGTTCCCAGTAACCGATGTTCGCGTCTTCTCCAGCCGGAATTCTACCGGTGTGCGGGGAGTTAAGCTGGATGGAGAAGACCAGACGATCTCCATGACAATCCTCAATCATCTTGATGTCACACCGGCTGAAGCACGAGCCTATCTCAAACAGGCTGCGCTCGCCCGTCGGGCGGCGACAGGTGAAGAGGTAGAGGAGTCCTCTGAACTGCTGGACGAAGAGGATGATGGCGAGATCACGACACTCTCGCCAGAACGCTATGCAGAACTCGGAGCGCATGAACAGTTCGTTTTAACTGTCAGCGTCAAAGGGTATGGCAAGCGGAGTTCTTCATTCGAGTACAGGACATCCGGCCGTGGTGGCAAAGGTATTATTGCCATGGCCGTCTCTCAGCGTAATGGTCAACTCATCGCTTCGTTCCCAGTTGAAGAACAAGACGAAATTATGCTGGTAACGGATGGTGGCCAATTGATCCGTTGTCCGGTCAATGACATTCGCGTCGCGGGGCGTTCAACACAGGGCGTGACCATCTTCCGAACGGATAAGGAAGAGCAGGTTGTATCTGTTGAGCATCTTGGTGATAGTTCGGAAGAAGAATAGGCCTCGAGCCACAACTGCAGGATTTTCCCATGAAACGTGTTGGCCTTTATTCCGGGACCTTCGATCCCGTGACGTACGGTCACATCGATATCATCCGCCGAGCTTTTCGTTTGGTGGATCATCTTGTTGTTGGGATTGGGGTTAATTCTTCTAAGAAACCGCTACTTAGTTTCGAGGAGCGTGCAGCACTGATTGAGGCTGAAACCAAGTCTTTCGGCGAGGAAGTCGGATCAACGCTTGAAGTTACCTCTTTCAAAGGCCTGGTGGTTGATGCGGCCGACGATGTTGGCGCTGGCATTATAATCAGAGGCCTACGCGGCACCGTTGACTATGAATATGAAGATCAGATGGTGGGTATGAACGGAATATTGAACCCGCGCGTTGAAACCGTTTTTCTGACGGCTTCCCCGCAAGTTGGTTTCATTTCATCCACCCTTGTCCGTCAAATTGCCACAATGGATGGTGATATTTCCCGCTTCGTGCCGCCAGCAGTGGCGGAAAAAGTGCTAAGCGCCGTAAAAAGGAAGTAACGGTGTGATCAAAGGAGTTCTTATGTCTCGAGTTTTTAACGCCCTTGCGGCCTTTGCATTGATGATTGGGCTTTCGTCCCCGGCCTCTGCCCTGGACCCGGAAAATACCCTCTACCTTGATCTCAAAGATGGGCGTGTGGTGATTGAGCTATTGCCAGATATCGCGCCGAAGCATGTGAAACGGATCAAAACGCTCACACGTGAGGGTTTTTATGACGGGATCGTCTTCCATCGCGTGATTGATGGTTTTATGGCGCAAACTGGGGATCCGACTGGCACCGGCCGAGGTGGATCAGACTATCCGGATGTTCGTGCTGAGTTTTCCAGCGAGCCGTTTTCGCGCGGTGTGATCGGGGCTGCGCGCTCACAGCATCCCGACAGCGCCAATAGTCAGTTCTTCATCGTTTTCGATGATGCCAACTTCCTCGACGGTAACTACACGGTGTGGGGCCGTGTCATTGAAGGTATGGAATTTGTCGATAACATCAAACGCGGCGAGCCGCCCGTGAACCCAGACAAGATTGTCCGACTACAAGTTGCAGCAGACGCTGCTCAATAAAATCAAACTCAATACCACTAGACAGGGAATTCAACTTAATGGCTGATATCAAAGACCCGGAAAATGCGCTGTTGCTCGATCTCGAGCACGGTCGGGTAACCATCGAGCTTCGTCCTGACCTTGCACCCAATCACGTTGCACGGATTAAGGAACTTGCACGTGAAGGCTTCTATGATGGGATCGTCTTTCATCGTGTGATCGAAGGTTTCATGGCACAGGGCGGCGATCCAACCGGCACCGGCATGAGCGGCTCAGGTAAAAACCTTGATGCTGAGTTCTCTGCTGAACCTCACGTTCGCGGTATTTGTTCCATGGCGCGCGCCCAGGATCCAAACAGTGCTGACAGCCAATTCTTTATTGTGTTTGACGATGCCAGGTTCCTCGACAACCAGTACACCGTCTGGGGCCAGGTCATCGATGGCATGGAACATGTGGACAAGATCAAACGCGGTGAGCCTGTGCAAGACCCTGATAAGATCGTGAAGATGCAGGTAGCTGCTGACGCCGCTTAAGGCTCACTGCTCGAAGAGAGCTTCCCATGCGGGTTGATGCTTTTGATTTCGACCTACCGGACGCGCGGATTGCCTTACGGCCCGCGCGTCCTCGTGATTCCGCACGTCTGCTCGTTGTGGGCCCCGAAGCCGATCACCTGAAGGACGCTGGCGTTTCAGAACTACCAGACCTTCTGGATCCGGGCGATGTGTTGGTGTTCAACGACACGAAAGTCATACCGGCGCGGCTTGCTGGAACACGGGCGCGCAATGGGGCCGTCGCCAACATTGAAGTGACGCTTCACCAGCGACTTGGTCCAGACGAATGGCTCTCTTTCGCCAAACCTGCAAAACGGTTGGCAGAAGGGGATGTTGTACGGTTTCAAGGTGGCTTGGAAGGCATGGTGCTTCGTCGGACCGGTGGTGAGGTTCACTTCAAATTTTCCGCCTCCGGACCGGCACTCGATATTGCCATAGCCGAAGCGGGGGTTATGCCGCTGCCTCCTTACATCGCGAGCAAGCGGGCGACGGATGACGCGGACCTGGAAGACTATCAGACGCTATTTGCAGATGAGCCAGGCGCCGTCGCTGCACCCACAGCGGGCCTTCACTTCACACCCCGCCTGATGAGCGCCCTTTCAGACCGGGGCATTGAAACGGCAAAAGTCACGCTGCATGTAGGGGCGGGGACCTTCCTGCCTGTGAGTGTGGACGACACTGAGGCTCACAAGATGCATTCCGAAGTCGGCCTCGTCACCGAGCAAACCGCCGATCAACTCAACCAAGTTCGAGCGCGGGGAGGTCGGGTGGTATCGGTCGGCACAACCAGCCTCCGGCTTCTTGAATCCGCTGCGGGGGAGGACGGGCTCATTCACGCCTGGTCTGGTGCGACTGACATTTTCATTACGCCTGGGTATCGGTTCAATGCGATTGATGCGCTGATGACCAATTTTCATCTGCCCAAATCCACCCTTTTTATGCTGGTGTCTGCGTTTCGGTCGCTCGATGAAATGCAAGCTGCCTATGCGCATGCCATAGAGCGTGAGTACCGTTTCTATTCCTATGGCGATGCCTGCTTGATTTTTCCGGAGACCTGACGCTGATGAGCTCTTTTACGTATGACCTGTTGGCGGAAGATGGCGCAGCGCGGCGCGGCGTTATCCACACGCCGCGTGGCGACATTCAAACGCCTGCCTTCATGCCGGTCGGAACAGCAGGGACGGTTAAAGCGCTTTACACTGATCAGGTAAAAGAGACCGGGGCGGACATCGTACTCGGGAACACTTATCACCTTATGCTTCGCCCAGGAGCAGAAGAAGTTGCCGCACTTGGGGGCCTTCATTCTTTCATGAACTGGCAGGGACCCATTCTCACCGATAGTGGCGGCTTCCAGGTTATGTCTCTGTCCAAACTGCGAAAAATGACCGAAGAGGCCGTCACTTTTCAAAGTCATATAGATGGATCCTCCTACGAGCTGTCACCTGAACGCAGCATTGAAATTCAGTGTCTCCTGGGAGCCGATATTCAGATGGTCCTGGATGAGTGCACGCCGTTTCCAGCAACCCACGATGAAGCAAAATATTCCATGCACCTCTCAACGCGCTGGGCACAGCGGTCGAAGGATGCCTTCAAGGCTCAGGCGCACCGAAAGGAGGGGCAGGCTTTGTTCGGAATTGTACAGGGAAGCGTCTATGAGGATCTGCGCCAGACAAGCGCCTCCGCATTGCAGGAGATTGGTTTTGACGGGTACGCAATTGGCGGCCTCGCAGTCGGTGAGGGCCAGGAAGAAATGCTTCGCGTGCTCGACTTCACAGCACCCATGCTGCCCAAAGACCGACCACGCTACCTCATGGGTGTTGGCACCCCGGACGACCTGGTAGAAGCTGTCTCACGGGGGATCGATATGTTCGATTGTGTGATGCCGACCCGCTCGGGCCGTCACGGCCAGGCCTTTACTCGGTTCGGCAAAGTCAATCTCAAGAACGCAAGACACGCGAATGACCCTCGGCCGCTTGATGAGACAAGCACGTGTCCTGCTGCGCGAGACTACTCACGGGCCTACCTGCATCATCTTCTGAAAAACGGTGAAATTCTCGGGATGATGCTGCTCTCTTGGAATAATATTGCCTACTACCAGTCGCTGATGGCGGATCTTCGAGGCGCCATTGCCGCCGGAGACCTCAGTTCCTTTGTCGCCGGATTCAAGGCCGAGCAGGCGGCTGGGGACCTGACACCGCTCTGAATGCACGCGCGTTAAGGCTGTGTTTACCATGTGGGTGCCAAATCAGTTTACTGATTTCTCTACACTGGGAACCCTCATGCCAAGCATTTCAGGCAGCTTAAGTGGACATGAAGACTTCGAACTCGGTATTCCGCGAAAGGTCCCTGTGACTTTTGAGGCTGAGATACCAGACAATGGTCCTGCAGACGGGCTTGTTTTCCTTATCCCAGGTTTCGGCGAAGACACGGACGAAGCTTATACCCGCCTCACACGAAGACAGATTGCTGCGAAACACAATTTGGTGGTTGTTTCCGTTCGCGCACATTGTCACTTCTGCCGGCCAAAGCAGTCTATTCCCGGCGTCGCTGTCTCGATCGAAATTGATCCATGGTCCATTGCCAAAGTGATCGGCGCACTGGTCCTCCAGGGAGACAGCTTGGACGGCCTGCGTTCAGCGGAAGAAAAAGACGCGCTTAGATTTCTGAAGTCCCGCAAAGACCACAAATTTTCCCTCTCTGCCGCCCTTATTCCGCCAGGCGAGGACTACCAGAATTTCGGCGTGCTCGCCGCATTGGACCATCTTTTGGTCCTGAACAAGCTGATCGATGATGGCGTTGAGTTTGATCATGGCAACATCATCGCAGCGGGTACTTCTCACGGTGGCTACATTGCCCATCTGATGCAAAAATTCGCGCCAAATACAATTTCGGCGGTCATTGAATCCTCTGCCTATCCGGAAACCCTTCCAGCATATCTTGGTTTTGGCGGCGTTGAGTACAGAGCCATCGACGGAAACATTGAGTTCGTCTGTTCCACGAAAACCGCATGGAGCAACGAGAATATCGGAGCCCCGAACTATTTCGGCAGCGATCAGGCCCGAATCCGCAATGTCTGCGATCCAGATCATCTGGAAACGGCGCGCGGAGCCAGCGGTTCCAGAAAGACGCAGTTTCGAATGATTCACTCAAGCCGAGACAGGCTGGTCAACATCGACCTGAAGCGCCACCAATCCAATGTTCTTAGGAGCTGCGGTTTTGACGCTGATCTTCAGGTCGTTGACGAGGCAGATGTGGACGGAAAGGTCATTACGACGCTTGACCATGGATTGGGCATCGGACTTCATAGTCTTTTCGACCGGTTTTATCCCTCGCTCATCAGGAAGCCAGCTCCGACAGACCGCGACCTGAAAACCAGGCTCTGTTTTGCAGGAAACCGCACCAATTACGTGGTTGACCATGGTCGGTCCGGTGTAACTGCCAGCATCTCAGCCAATTCACATGAACCAGCGAAAAGTGACGCATTATCTGCCTAATTTGGCGCTATTTGGTTGACCAAGCAGGCTGGTATGACTAGGTTCCGCCGGTCTCGTCGGGGGTTTCCCCGATTCAGAGGGCCCTTAGCTCAGTTGGTAGAGCGGCTGACTTTTAATCAGTAGGTCGCAGGTTCGAATCCTGCAGGGCTCACCATTTTTCTATAGACATCCACCGCTGCGTTTGATGCCGCTCTGGCGACCGGTTGGTCGCTGACGCGCGTATAATTGGTCATCATCAGCAATCTGGGTCTGATCCATGCGCGCCTTTTTCTCCGTCTCAACAATCCTTCTTCTGCTCGTCTCGACTGCCGCCGCTCACACCGTGGACCTTACGTCGCTCCCTCTCGCGGATGGCGAGGTCTCCAGTGAACCGCGCGCTGGTTCGGTGTTTGCCTGCCAGACTCGCTTCAATCCGAACGCGCCCGGCGCCCAGCGGTCGGGCGATTGGCTTAACGAAACAGCCGGGACCTTCGATCTCACCCGAAAACCCACTGTCGACGGGAACGTTGTTCACCTCTCAGAGCTTGATATCGCGATTGCGGGTACACGGCGCCTGATAAACGGCAATACGTTGCCGGACCATCCAACCGGCCAGTTCCCCGTCTCCCGCTCTGATGACGCATTTTATTATGATCGCAACCCCAACACGATCCGCGCACACGCTTTCTCTGTCTCCTTGCCAACCAACCCAGCTATCGCGGAGCGTCCATCGTGCCTGCCAATGGGCGCTATCGGGATCATGCTGACCGGCGCTGTGCTGTTTAACGCTCTTGATGCACGGGGCGAAAATGCGCTGGCGCACGAAATTCTGGATAATTGTCAGGGCCACCCTCAGCGAAGTGGTCTCTATCATTACCATGGCAAAAGCCCCTGCCAGAATGACCCCGCAGCAGCAACAGAACATTCCACCCTCATCGGATACGCGCTCGACGGTTTTGCAATCTACGGCTATCACGGGGAAGGTGGTGTCTTGCTCACTAGCAGGGACCTGGACGAATGTCATGGGCATGTGGGTCAGGTCATGCTCGAAGGTGAGATGCAGACGATCTACCACTATCACGCAACCCCTGATTACCCGTACACGCTTTCCTGCTTTAAGGGGGACCCGACCTCCATTGCGGGTCTGTCCGGGAGCGCCAGACGCGCCGGTCCAGAAGGCCCAAGACGCGGCGACAGGTTTGATCGACCTCCTCCTAGGCGCCCGAGATAGGCCCAAGGTAGGCGGGTGCGTTTACCAGAAATTTACCCTGTTTCTATGGAATGCGAAGGAGTCCTTAGCGTCCCGTAGGATACGCCATGCCGTTGCTGTCATTCTGGAAGAAGTACGAGCGAGATACGGTCTCGCAGCGTATTCTCGAACGCCTGGAGCAAACGCCAGACCGTCTATATGCCCGTGTTCATGCAGGGGAGGCGACACACTCCATTAGCTATCGACGCCTTGCCGAGGGCGCTGCGCCCTATGCAGCGGCTTGTGCGAAGGCCAACCTTGCTGCCGGCGACAGAGTCGTGGTGCTGAAAGAGCAGGGGCCTGATCTTCTTTACGCCTTTTTTGGTGCAATTTTTGCGGGAGCCGTGCCCACTATTTTGGCCCCTCCCAGCCCCAGACAAGATCCTGCGCATTTCTGGCGTGGACATCGTGAAGTCATGGAGCGTATTCGCGCTCAACTCCTCTTCACGACTCCAAAACTCAAAACAGAGCTCAACAGCTTCCCAACAGGGCATGACATCGCTGCGGTTACGGAAGAAGATCTTCCGTCCGCTTCCAAATTGCTGATACCCGACACCTGCTCACAGGATGTCGCCTTCCTACAGCACAGCTCAGGAACGACGGGTACGAAGAAGGGCGTCATGATTTCGCATGCGGCGCTTCTGCACCAGGTCGATGCATATGCCAAGCGTCTCGGTGTTAGTGAAGAAGACCATATTGTTAGCTGGCTGCCGCTTTATCACGACATGGGTCTCATCGCATGTTGCCTATTGCCTGTGTTAACCGGCGTTCCGGTCACCATGATCAGCCCATTTGAATGGACGATGCGTCCAACCCTTTTGTTTGACCTGATCGAACGCACAAAAGCGACACTTGTATGGCAGCCAAACTTCGCCTTCCAACATCTGATCAACTGTGTCCGACCAGATGACGATTGGGATCTCTCTTCAGTTCGGGCCTTTATAGATTGCTCCGAACGGTGCCGCCCGGAAACGCTCGATCAATTTGCCTCCAAATTTGGAGCTATGGGTGTCAGAAAATCTTCTCTGCATACCTGTTATGCCATGGCAGAAACCGTGTTTGCGGTGACCCAGAGTGAGCCGGGTACTGCGCCGCGGACAGAAACAATCGATACCCAAGCGCTCATCGATGATGGCGTTGCACGGCCGACACTCGACATGCATGCGACAACAAGCTCGGTACTATCCTGCGGAAAGCCTATAGAGGAAATCACGGTCCTCATAATGGATGAAGAAGGGAACCGTTTACCCGATCGCAGGATTGGGGAAATCTGCGTCAGTGGTCCCTGTCTTGCCCGCGGTTATGATCGACAGCCGGAAAAATCGAGTCAGGTTTTTCGGGAAGGCTGGTACCACACACGCGACCTTGGATACCTGTCTAACGGTGAGTTATTTGTCACCGGTCGCATTGACGATCTGCTGATTTTGAATGGGCGAAATCATTATGCGCATGATCTGGAATTTTCTTTGCGCGATACATCGGGCATCGTTCCCGGACGTGTGATGGCATTCTCAGAATACCGCGACGACCTGGGCAGTGACGTCTTGATTGTCCTCGCGGAAACACGAGAGACTGACGCTGCAGCTCTGAAAACAATCAAGAAGAACATTCGCGACACGATGCTGGATGAGACAGGACTGGTTCCGGCCTCTATCCATCTGTTTCCGCTCATGTGGTTGATTAAAAGCACAAGCGGCAAGATCAGCCGTGAAGCAACAGCGAATAAATACAACTCTCCCGCACTGGAAGAAGGCCTTACATGACATCGACCGACGAGACATTTGGACGGGTTTGTTCGGTCATCGCCGCCGAACTTGGCTGCCTTGAATCCGACCTCAGCGCAACAACAACGGCTGAAGATGTGGATGGGTGGGACTCTCTTGCCCATGCCCGTTTGATTATGAGCTTAGAAGACAGGCTCAGCATCCGGTTTCCAGGTGAAAAGCTATTCGATCTGGACTGTATTGGTGATCTCGTTTCCCTAGCTGATGAAGCCTTGGCGCCAAACGAAAGCAAACACCTGTGACATCGCGTCGTTTTGAAATTGAGGGACAGCCGGATTTCGAACTTGAGACCGAACGAAAAAAGTCGGTGGCTGTTATTACGGAAGTTCCCGACTCGGACGTAGCCGATGGTCTCGTCTTTATCATCCCGGGCATGGGTGGAGAAAAGGACGCAAATTATTCCGCAATGCTTCGGCGCTACATATCCGCAAAATACAACCTCATTGCAGTCTCGGTCGACGGGCATTGCAATACCTGCCGCCCAGCGCGATCAACTGAATTTGGCGAAGTCGGCTTAGAGATTGAGGGAGAATCCTTACTCGATGCTGTGAGTCGGTATGTGATCTCTGGCGAAAAAATTGATCGGACACTAGAAACTCACGCAGACATTTTGCAGATGCTGCAGTCTGCATCTCCAAAACAATTTGCCGTCAAAGCTTTACTCAATCCACCTGATGGCCAATATCAAAACTTTGGCGTCCTGTCGGCGTTGGATCATTTGCGTGCACTGAACGCGCTGATAGATTCTGACCTCTCATTTGATGAACATAACGTGCATTGTGTGGGATCGTCTCATGGTGGATACATTGCCCATATGATGCACAAGTTTGCGCCCAACAGCTTCAACGGGATCATTGATGCATCTGCCTATACCGAGACGGCGACAGCCTTTATCGACGGTAGCTGGAAAGAAGCCAATATCACAGACGGCAACCTCATCTATACGTGCTCCACACGACAAAAGTGGCAGTTTTCAAATCCCGGTTTGCCAACTTTCTTCGGGCCGGACCGGTCTCTCATCCGAGATACGGCCTATGACGTTCATATGAAGTCAGTCGCCGCAGCTGCAGCTCGAAAATGCCAGTTTCGCATGATTCACTCGACCATCGACGCCGTGTCGTCTCCTGAACTCAAACACCGTCAGGCAGAAATACTGCGCGATCTGGGCTTTGACGCCTCTCTGGAAATGATCACTTCCGATGCCGTGGACGGAAAGTTCATCAAGTCAGCAGACCATGGGATGGGGATCGCGCTAAATCTCCTCTTCGACCGGTATTACCCAACGATCGAACGCCGTGACGGCGTCACAGACCGCGAGCTAGAAACAGCGCTCACATTCGACGGACCGAAATACAGCTATCGGATATCTCATCAGTCGTCGGGGATGCCGTTAGCAGCGACATGCGAGGCGCGGTCGCCTCTCAGCGGAGAAGCAGTTGATCGCCTTGCCAGCTAGTTCGGAAGATTAACGTCCTTCAAGTGGAACGACCTGACACCAGATGCCCCGATCCTTCAGGCTCGCGCAGCGGCTTTCTGCAGCGGCCGGGTCAACAGGTCCAGCCACAAGACGTCGATAGAGACCGTCATGAGCGCTCCGATAGTCCACCACTTTGAGATCGAGATCCGCCAGCAGATCACCATGTCCCGCTACAAGTTCATTCCACCCGCGCTTAACGTTCTCTGTGTCGCGATAGGAGGCAAGGTGAATACCAACGGACGGAAAGGCTGTCGCGGTTGGTGGGGTGTAAGCGGCGACATCAGCAGATTCTGGTGAAATCGATGCAGTGATCGGACCAAATGCCCCTTCAATTGCCTGCAGGCGCGCTTCAATACCGTTTTCAGATGATACGATCCGTTCCATTGATGGTCGGACAACAGAGTAATCGATCCTTAGTGTCGCCAGGTCCCGTTCCAGGCGCTCGACGCGCTGTTCGAGCGTCTCCTGTGCGCCGGGTGTCTGCCCTTGTGTCGTGCTTGATAGGGTGTTTCCACTAGGGCCAGCGCATGCAGCAAGTCCAACCGCAAGGCATCCAATCAGGAGGTAATTGGGCAGAGATCGCATTGTTTGTGTTCTCCGTCGGGACATTTGTCCAATCCCCAAATTCATCATTTGCTATCGACATGCACTCGGTGATGAATACCGGCGCGAAACCCAAGGTTCTGGGTAGAGTGAGTCGCGTATGCGGTCAAATTTCGCAGTCCCCAAACACACTCCGCCCAGTTTGCAGGCATTCCGCTTAATATTTCGTCAACCATGTTGCTGGGGAGCTCAAGAAACGCGCAGTGTGCCTCGCGGTAAGCGTCCGGCCCGACTTTTGCTCTTGTTTGCTCGACAAGATGTTCGAGCCTCAGGGCCGATTACGGGGATTGGAAAACAGACAATGGGTTTTGACGGATTTTTTGCACTGCCAATAGCGGCCCAAGCCGGTATTATCGCTTTTGGCGTGGCTCTTATGCTTCTTGTTATCGCCCAGTTGCTGATGGCCTCATCCCTCAGGAATAGGTCACACTCAGCTGCTCTGGAGGGGTTGCGCAATGACGTGAGGGCTCTCTCCCAAACGGCGGGAGGCGAGCAGACATCCCATTCCTCAAATGGTCTTGCGCCCCCTCCAAGGCCCATTAAGCGTAGAAAGGTGCGGCGCCAATCCAAATAATGCTGCTAGGCCTTGATTTTCGAGGAATGCGCGTTTAACTCCACAACAATTATTTGGAAATATTTTTATTTCCCGTATTTTTTTGTGAATAGAGTTTTTCGTGGCAAGTGCAGATCCACATTCCAGTCTCAGCGAAACGAACAGACATTGTGTCGTCTTAGGTGGCGAAAGAGGTGATCCGGAGGAGATTGCCAGCGCGGCAGCACAGATGGGTTTCGCAGACGCTCAGGCATTCGACGCGGACCAATGGTTTAGCGCTCCACTTTCGGCGCCAGCGCATGTAACCCCCATAATCGTTCTTGATGCGGCAGAGGGTATTGGTGATCAGGACAGGCATTTTGCGCGACAGGTGAAATTCCTGGATCTCGGAGCCCCCGTTGTGCTCGTCGCTAACCTGGCACTGATCGGGTATGAGCAGGAACAGTTCGAGCTGATACAAGAAGAATTCCAAGACGTCCTATCAGCGGTAAATCTCACGCCCTCCTATTTTGGCCCACTTCCGCTAGGACGGCCCGATCTCATTCCATGGTGGCAAGACAATGGTTCTCTAGCCGCACGGCGGACGTCATCGGTGGCTGCATCACCGCCTCCGCTGCGCATGAAAGTTATCTCTTCCACGAACGATGACGGTAGGTGGATTGTCACCGGAAAAACAATCTCTGGCGCAATAAGCGCTGGCGATGAGATCTTGTGCTCACCCTCCAACCAACTAAGCGTGGTCGCAAGTGTTGAAGAAACAGAAAAGGATGTGCTGAAGCTTACGTTCGACACGCCTCACTTTGCAGAGCCCGGCGAGGTTGTTTCACATCAGGAAAAGCCACCGATTGAGACCGATGTCTTCAGGGTAAAGGCTATATGGCGCGCCGACCAGCGGACACAGGGTGACGGGGTGTTGGTCGAAACATCTTATGGCCGCACGCAAGGCACGATCCAGTCTGTTGAGCAGATCTTATCACCCTCGACATTCAAAACAGCGCCCGACACGGAAATCGCCAATGGCGCCCTCGTTGAAATCATTGTGCGCGTCGACAACGTCATCGCACTTGATCACATCGGAAATTTGCCGCATGCGGCGGAGGTTACACTTCTAGAACCGAACCAGGGTTCTGGTTTGCTAGCGACCGGCTACATCTCGATGGAAGGTTATGCAGACCAGCGGCATTTGCTGACCTCAAAGGCAGTCAACACAACTCCTATTGAATTCTCAGTTGGCGAGTCCGACCGATCCGCGAGAAATGGTCATGAAGGCGGGGTCCTTTGGTTTACAGGTCTGTCTGGCGCTGGCAAATCGACACTTGCCGTTGCATTAGAAGCGCGTCTCTTTGAGAAAGGCTACCAGGTCTTCGTGCTGGATGGAGACAATGTCCGACAGGGCCTTACATCAAATCTGGGCTTCTCGCCTGACGACCGTTCAGAGAATATTCGGCGGGTAGGGGAAGTGGCAGCGCTCTTTCGACAAGCTGGCGTTATCGTAATCTCTTCGTTTATCTCACCCTACCGATCTGATCGAGACAGGGCGCGACATGCCGCCTATTCCTCCTTCCACGAGATCTATATCAAAGCAGACATTGAGACCTGTATCGATCGCGACCCAAAGGGGCTCTATGAGCGGGCCCTCAAGGGCGAGATCCCGGACTTCACCGGCATCTCAGCCCCGTATGAGGCACCTGACGCACCAGAACTGGTGGTGGATACGGGCGCCGCGACCATTGACGCCTGTGTTGAAAAACTCGTTAATTACGTAGATAGGAACTTCCGGGTATAACCCTACAAAGGGTTTGATCAGGAGGGATGCATGAGCGTTCTAGTTACAGGCGGGGCTGGCTATATAGGTAGCCATATGGTTTTGGCGCTCGCTGATGCCGGTGAAAACGTCACAGTCCTAGACAATTTGTCCACGGGCCTCAGAACCGCGGTTGATACCCGCGCAGAACTGGTCGAAGGGGATATTGGCGACGCTGAACTTGTACGCTCAACGATCAAGCGCAAGACCATCACTGATGTCGTTCATTTCGCTGGATCGATTGTGGTCCCTGAGTCCGTCTCCGATCCACTCAAATATTATGCCAACAACACGGCCAACACCCGCAGCCTGATCGAGTGTTGTGTGAAAGAGAACGTTCCACGCTTTGTCTTTTCGTCGACCGCGGCTGTTTACGGCTCGCCGGAGCAGGTACCTGTAACAGAGGATGTTCCGCTGAATCCCATGTCGCCCTACGGACGCTCAAAACTGATGAGTGAATGGATGTTGCAGGACGTGTCCGCAGCTCATGAGCTCAACTTTGTTGTGTTGAGATATTTCAATGTTGCTGGCGCTGATCCAGCTGGGCGTTCTGGCCAATCCACAAAAGATGCAACGCACCTTATCAAGGTGGCTGTTCAAACGGCTCTTGGCATTCGAGACCACATGAACATTTTCGGTGATGACTATGCGACGCTGGATGGCACCGGCGTCCGGGACTACATCCACGTTAGTGATTTGATCTCCGCGCATGAAGCTGCAGTGAAGTACCTCCGCTTGGGGGGTGACAGCCTGACTGCCAATTGCGGGTATGGTCACGGATCGAGCGTAAAGCAGGTAATCGAAGCTGTTGAACGTGTCGCCGGAAAGAAAATCGACGCCCGTTTGGACGCCCGACGCGCTGGAGACCCCGCCGAGATTGTTGCCGACGCCGATCTTGCGCAGCGGATTCTTGGGTGGAAGCCAGAGCATGATGATTTGGACGAAATCGTAAGAGATGCCTATCGATGGGAAAGCAAGCTACTTCAGGCGGCAGGATAACTCCGACACCGGACTAGAAATCCCAGAAAACCTGGTATTTTTGGCTTGTTCATTCGGTGACAGCGCGATGAAAGCCATGCTATCACACCCTTGAGCTGTCGCAGGGTGCAGCATATTCGAATAACTCGGCGGAGCTAAATTCGCGTGGCAAGCAAAGACCTCCCATCGACAGGTGCACGGCACCGCACCGCCGTCGTATTTCTGTTTGACGTGGCACTCGCGGCCATTTCGTTTCCAATTGCCCTATACTTGCGTCTTGGCACGGGCCTCTTTGCCTACAACTGGGGTCTCGTTGTGACGTCAACAAGCATATTCACGCTTGTTGCGGCTATCGTCATTTTCCAATCGAAACTCCACCGTATTCCTTGGCGATACATTTCCGTGGATGATGCCTTGTTGTTGGGTCGAACGGCGCTGATCACTAACATTACTTTTCTCGTCGTGATGTTTCTCACTGCTCGGCTCGATGGCATTCCGCGCTCGTTGGTTGTCATCGATACAATGGTCCTAACAGCCTTGTTGGTAGGCGTACGCCTGAGTGTTCGGTTGTGGTACGAGAAACAGATAGGGCTTCTGCGCATTTCGGGAGACACGAGCAACATCCAATCTATTCTTCTGATTGGAGCGACTGACGAAGCAGAAGCCTTTATCAGAAAGATGGCCCGCGATCCCAATGCTCGCTACCGGGTTCTCGGCATCGTGGAAAACGGTTCGCGCCCGATCGGTAGCCGCATCCGAGGTGTAAAAATTGTCGGCGGTGTGGACCAGCTGCCCAATATTATTCTCAGCTATAGAAACATTCTCTCAAGTCTGGTGCTTGCTGATCCGGATATGCGTGGCCAACCCGTTCGCGACCTGCTGGCAACCGCGCGCAATCATGATCTAAAGCTCGACCGCCTGCCGCAAATTTCGGCTTTAACAAAAGCCTCAGCGCAAGAAATAGCCATCCGTCCGGTCGACGTAGAGGACCTTTTAAGCAGGCCGCAGGCAGAGCTTGACCGAGACGCGATGGCCTCACTCATTGGCAACAAGCGTGTCCTTGTCACCGGAGCGGGCGGCAGTATTGGGTCAGAGCTGGTGCGGCAGGTAGCCAGTTTTGGTCCCTCACATTTGACGCTGTTTGATAATTCCGAATTCAACCTGTACGAAATTGACCGTCAACTCGGCGAGAATTACTCGACCATCTCTCGTTCAGCGATCATTGGCAACGTGCGTGATGCTGACCATGTCGAGCGGGTGTTCACCCAAGAGCGACCGGAGATTGTGTTTCACGCCGCAGCGTTGAAGCATGTTCCCATGCTAGAGCCGCAACCATCACAAGCGGTCCTTACCAATGTGATGGGTACGAAAAACATAGCCGATGCAACTGTGCGTCATGGCATCGACACGATGGTCATGATCTCGACGGACAAGGCGACCCACCCGGTCAACGCAATGGGGGCCTCCAAGAGGATTGCGGAAACCTATTGCCAAGCGCTTGATATTGACGCCCGCAAGGACAATCGGACCCGGTTTGTCACAGTCCGGTTCGGCAATGTGTTGGGGTCGGCAGGATCGGTCATACCTCTGTTTGAAAAGCAGCTTCGTAAGGGTGGGCCCATCACAGTGACCCATGAAGAAATGACCCGCTATTTCATGACCATCCGTGAAGCTGTTGAGCTGGTGCTTCAAGCGGCAACATTGCGCGATGACACGATCGACGAGGGCGGGGCAATTCTGGTGTTGGATATGGGTAAACCCGTCAAAATTCTTGATATGGCCAACGAGATGATCAAGCTCGCAGGGCTAACGCCCAACGAAGATATTGAGATTAAAATCACAGGCCTGCGGCCCGGAGAACGTCTTTACGAGGACCTATTTGACGATGCTGAAGAGCTTCTGCCCACAAGCCATGCGGCCATGATGGCTGCCCGGCCACGGGTCGCGGATCGGGCATTTGTTGAGAAGGGGATATCGGCGATGCTGCAGGCAGCCGATCAAGGCGAAGATGCCACTGTTCGAGAGTTAATGGGCAGACTTATTCCTGACTTCACGAGCGCGGAAGCCAAGGTGGGCCAAAACCCATCGTCAGCTCACACCCCCAGCGCAACAGAATGAAACATTAAGTTATTTTGGGCGAAAATGGTGATATGCCATTTTCTGGCGCGGATTCTAGCTGGCTACAGCCACTTACACAGAGATGAAAAAGTTAATGAGCGGACGCGATACCACCGTCATAGTACTAGCTGCTGGCAAAGGCACCCGCATGAAGTCGGCGATGCCGAAGGTCATGCATGAAATTGCTGGACGGCCACTCCTTGGGCACGTCTTAAGCGCCACGAAGGCAATTTCCCCCGAACAGATCGTGACAGTTGTTGCGCCTGATATGGAAGTGGTCGCGGCCTACGCCAAGTCATGGGGTGATGAGGTGCAGACCTGCATTCAACACCAAGCTAATGGTACGGGCGATGCAACGCGAAGTGTGCTTAGCGAAGTTCCGCGAGAGCCCGGTGTGGCACTGGTCGTTTTCGGGGACGCCGCCTTCCTCGAAGCGGAAACACTGATTGAAATGCGGGATAAATGCGCAAGCGGATCCGCCATCGTCGTGCTTGGATTTGATACGGATGATCCAACCAATTATGGCCGCCTGGTGCGTTCTGCCGATGGTGCCTTGGAGCGCATTGTTGAAGAAAAGGCCGCCACCGAAGCTGAGAAAAAAATCACTCTATGCAACAGCGGTGTGATGGCCATTTCCCGCGATCTTCTGCACGACATGATTGCCGACCTGCAACCCAACCCGGTGAGTGGCGAAATTTATCTCACTGATCTTCCACAAATTGCGCAAGCCCGTGGTCTTACATGTTCGACAACGGCCCTTGAAATCGGGGACACCGTCATAGGTGTTGATAGCCGGGGCGATCTTGCGACTGCAGAGGCCATTTTCCAGAAACGACTGCGCGAGAAGTTTCTGGCAAGCGGTGTAACGCTGCATGATCCTGAGAGCGTCTATTTCTGCATCGACACGCAGATTGGTAGAGATGTCATCGTTGAACCAAATGTCGTTTTCAGACCCAAGGTTCAGATTGGCGACAATGTAACGGTCAAAGGCTTTTCGCACTTGGAAGGCGTGCGCATCGAAGATGGTGCCGCCGTCGGGCCGTTTGCGCGACTACGTCCTGGGACACGGGTAGGTGAGGGCGCCAAGATTGGCAATTTTGTTGAGACAAAAAAGGCCGACATCGAGGCTGGAGCAAAGATTAGCCACCTGACCTATATTGGCGATGCAAGGGTTGGCGCGGAAGCAAACATCGGCGCGGGGACAATCACCTGCAACTATGACGGCTTCAACAAGCATTTCACAGATATCGGGGCAGGCGCCTTTGTGGGATCTAACAGCTCCCTCGTAGCACCGGTTAAGATTGGTGATGGCTCCTATATCGGGTCCGGCAGCGTTGTCACAAAAGATGTGACACAAGACGCGCTCGCTGTTTCCCGAGCCAAACAAATGGAGAAGGGTGGCTGGGGCGCTGCTTTTCGAGAAAAACATCAAAGTTCAAAAGAGAAGAAAGACTGAACCATGTGCGGGATCATCGGTGTCGTTGGCGACGAAACAGCTTCTCCTATCATACTTGAGGCGCTTAAGCGGCTTGAATATCGCGGATATGACTCCGCGGGCATCGCGACGCTCATTGACGGGGAAATCAACCGTCGTCGAGCAGAAGGCAAGCTGTCTAATCTAGAATCCTGTCTACGAGATGATCCTCTGAAAGGTGTCATTGGTATTGGGCATACCCGCTGGGCGACACATGGTGCGCCCAACGAGAGAAACGCCCATCCGCACGTCACAGATGACGTGGCGATCGTTCATAACGGCATCATCGAGAATTTTAGGGAACTCAAAGAAGGCCTGGTCGCGTCGGGAGCCGCTTTTCAGACAGATACGGACTCTGAAGTTGTCGCACATCTAATTTCATCGCACCTCAAAAGTGGGCTTACACCGGTGGAGGCGGCAAAAGCGGCTTTCGATATGCTCGAAGGTGCCTTTGCGCTGGGTGTCGTGTTCCAGGGTGAAGAGGATCTCATTGTAGGCGCACGTCGGGGCAGCCCTCTTGCCGTTGGTTATGGCGACGGTGCGATGTATCTGGGGTCTGATGCATTCGCACTGGCACCTATGACCAACCGCGTCACATTTCTTGACGATGGGGATTGGGCTGAAATTCGACGCGACAGCGTTACAATCCGAAACGCTGCCGGCGACGTTGTTGAGCGACCTATTAAAATTACAGATGCCTCTTCTCAACTGGTCGACAAAGGCAATCACCGACACTTCATGGCGAAGGAAATCTTCGAACAACCAGAAGTCATCGGACATACATTGGGCGACTATATCGATCCAATGGCTGAGATAATCAGACTTCCACACGTTCCATTTGATCTGGCAACCGTCCCAAAAATCACCATCATTGCTTGTGGCACTGCATCTTATGCGGCTCATGTTGCAAAATACTGGTTTGAAGAAAAGGCACGAATTTCAGTAGAGATCGATATCGCTTCAGAGTTCCGTTATCGCGAAGCAGCGCTTCCGGATGGTGGTCTCGCCATCTTCATCTCCCAATCGGGTGAGACGGCGGATACTCATGCGGCTCTCAATTATTGTCGTGAGCAGGGACAGCACATTTTATCGATCGTCAACGTGACGGAGTCGACCATTGCCCGGGCATCAGATGCCATTATGCCAACATTTGCGGGCCCCGAGATTGGGGTTGCTTCGACAAAAGCATTTACATGTCAGCTTGTTGTGCTTGCAGCTCTCGCCATTGCGACAGGTCGGGCGCGGGGAACAATCTCGCTATCGGATGAGAACCATCTTGTCCGGTCACTGCTTGAGGTTCCCCGCCATGTTTCCTCAGCTCTCGGCCATACCGCCAAATTGGAAGAACTTTCACACTCGCTCGCGCGCGCGCGTGATGTGCTCTATCTGGGACGCGGAGCCAACTATCCGATTGCGCTGGAAGGCGCACTTAAGCTCAAGGAAATCTCCTATATCCACGCGGAAGGCTATGCTGCTGGCGAATTGAAGCATGGTCCGATTGCGCTGATTGACGAAGATGTTCCCGTTGTTGTTATTGCGCCCAGTGACCGACTGTTCGACAAGACGGTTTCAAACATGCAGGAAGTCATCGCGCGGGGCGGCAAGGTCCTCCTGATCTCCGATGAACAGGGTATTTCAAAGGCTGCCGATGCACCCTGGCAGAATGTCGAGCTCCCAACCTGTGATCCCTTTATTCAGCCAATTTTGGCCACGATCCCTGTGCAACTCCTGGCCTATTTTACGGCTGTGGCAAAGGGCACAGATGTCGATCAGCCGCGAAATCTCGCCAAATCCGTGACCGTTGAATAAGAACAGGGCTTACAAGGCACTCAAAACGTGATTTCATGACCCTACAAACCTTAAGGGGAAGGGGAACCATGTCTTTTCAAGAAGCAATTTCATCTGGCCTGTCCAGGTATATCGACTTCAATACACGGTCGTCGCGTTCTGAGTACTGGTTTTGGGTGCTCTTCGTCATCCTCCTGTCGATTGTTGCAGGTGTCATCGACAACTTGCTGTTCGGGTCATCTGTCTTGGGCACACTTGTTACACTTGGCCTGTTGGTCCCTGGGATTGCTGTTGGTGTTCGTCGTTTGCATGACATTGACCGCAGCGGCTGGTGGTACCTGATCGCACTCATTCCCATCATCGGGGCTCTTGTGCTGATTTACTGGTTTGTGCAACCAGGAACACCAGGAAGCAATGAGTATGGCGACAACCCTCTCGGGGACGCCGCGTCGAGCTAAGACAAAGCACCGCCACCTCTGGAGATTTCTGCACTTGAGCCGAAATCCTGAGGTGGCGACAAAACCGGCACATTGACCTACTCTTAACTTCTATAGCCGCTGTGATTCGGACGTTGACCGGTTCATGGAAAATGGGGTGAGAGAGGCATGTTTGTGAACCTGACTGCTGCCATAGATGGAACCCGAGCATCCCTGCGCTTTGGTCTCTTTCTGGGAGTTTTGCTAGTAGGCAGCGCCCTGGCACTTCAAGCAAATGCTGCGACCAGTGAAGAGGAAGCTGACGCGATTGCTTCCCTGAACGCTGGGACGGCCGCTATTCAGTCTGGCCGGGCACTGGAAGCCGTAGACTATCTAAACGCAGCGATTGAGGGCAATGCACTCGACGCAGAACGGATGGCTCTGGCTTATCATCACCGAGGAATCGCGAACCAGAAGTTGGGTCTGGGTGGTCATGCGGTCGCGGACTATACCAGTGCTATCTGGCAAGGCGGATTGCCCGCAAGCATCTTACCGCGGAGCTACTATAATCGAGCGGTCGCCTATGCTGGCATGGGACAGCAGGAGCGGGCGGCTCGGGACTATGATAAGGCCATCGAGCTAGCCCCAAACTATGCTTCTGCCTTTCATAACCGGGGCAATTTACGACGACACCTTGGACGCCATAGTGAGGCGATTGTTGACTATGATCGCGCGCTGACTCTGGGAATGGGAGCTCGGGCGCACCTTACGTACTTCGCGCGGGCACTTTCGCACAATGAACTTGGGAATGAGCAGGATGCGTTGGAAGATGCCGCGCACGCGCTTGAGCTGGAAGCCAATTTCGCCCCTGCGCAAACCGCACTGGCGGAATGGGGCGGCTCCCGCATTACGCAGGTCGCCGCGGCAAAGCCCGTAGAAGCGCCGATCATTACCGCGTCTATTCCTGAACCTGGGCAAACGAACTCTGCGCCACAGGCTGTTCTACCAGCCCGGCAAGTTTCAGCGCCTCTTGTCGCATCGGTCTCAGAGAACAACCGTCGCGAAAATACGCGCTCCGCCAATCTGGATGGCGTCCGTATCCCCAATGCGGCTTCTAGCGCCGGGCAGGCAGTAACGCTGACCCCGCCCAATGTTGCTGCTATCGAGCCTCAGAGCGGCAATGTCACTGTGCGGCCATTGTCTGAGGTCCTACCGCCTCCCAGAGCCCCCAGCACAGGGTGGGAAGCCACAGTGACACGCTTCGTGCAACCACCCTCGGCCTCGACTGAAAACTCAGTTCGCGTCGCGGCTGTTCCGTCGGGCGATCCCATGACAACGGCATCTATTGACAGTTCCAGGCCGACCCCGGTTTCCCGGGATGGAAACCTGCTGACACCTCCACGGCATGCCCCAATAGCGGTACCGGTTCGGGTTGCCGCCGGCACGTCGACAACAACAAGTGACGCCAGCCCTGCGCCACGTGGTCTTCGGGTGCAAATCGGGTCCTTCCGGTCGGCGTCCGATGCGACGGCAGCTTGGGACAAAACAGTCACGGCCCATCAGGAATTGATCGGCCAAAGACAGCCCTACATAGTCGAGGCAGACCTTGGCCCTCGCGGTATTTTTTATCGGCTACAGATTGGGCCCCTGCATTCCAGCAACGAAGCCAAAGCGCTGTGCAACGCACTCAAGGCGCGCGGGCAAGACTGCATTCTTGCCGCCAGATAGGGTGCGAGATATTCCGTCTTAAATCGATGGTTGGCTTGGGCGTGTTACAACGTAACTGGCGACACCGATAAGAATTGAAATAACGCCGAAGACAACGATAAGAGGCGCGTTGGTGCCGAGCGCCAACCACAGACCACTGGCTGTCATCATGGTGACTGCGATGACCTTCGCACGGAGTGGAATGATCCGGTCTCGTTCCCAGTCGGCGATATAGGGTCCGAAATACTGGTTTTCGATGAGCCAGGTGTGAAGACGTGGCGATGATCGTGCAAATGCCCAGAGCGCTGCCAGCAAAAAGACTGTTGTCGGCATAACCGGCAACACGATACCGATCGCCCCGAGCGCCACACATACCCATCCCAGGCCCTGAAGCAGATGGCGTCGGTAGGCTCTTTCCGTCTCAATACTCATTTGGACACATGCCTGTAGAATCTTGTTTGCGGCTTCAGTGAGATCGGCCAAGGTGAACCCCAGTTCAATATCGGGCGGACTGACGCAAGGTCTCGTTGGTCTTTTGACGCCTTCACGTCCGCGATCTCCTTATTGTTGTCGAAACCCAAAAACAATCGGTAAACTGGCACTCAATACCCAGAAACCGGGACATTTCAGCCCTAACCATCTGGGATATATAGTGCCTTTTAGCATTCAGGGAAGAGACACATGGCGCAGAATACGATCGGTCTCAAGGCCTTTGGCGGATATATTCCACGGCTCAGACTGCAGCGGAAATCAATCACGAGTGCAAATGCCTGGATTGCCCCAAACCTTGTCGGCAAGGGCAAGGGTGAGCGCTCTATGGGAAACTGGGACGAAGACAGCCTGACCATGGCCGTCGAGGCGGCCCGCGATCTGCTTGGCACAGACGAGGATCGCTCGCACATTGATGCTGTCTATTTTGGTTCGACGACGCTTCCCTTCAGTGACCGGTTGAACTCAGGTATCATCTCAGCGGCCCTAACACTCGAAGAGAGCATCCAGGCGGTCGATGTTTCATCCACTCAACGTGCTGGCACAACCGCGCTTCTTCAGGCGCTGAACGGCGTCAGTGGCGGCGTGAACAAAGAAGCCCTTGTCTGCGCTGCCGATCACCGGAAAGCCCGTGCGGCGAGCGCTCAGGAGCTGGAATTTGGTGATGGAGCAGCTGCGCTGTCAGTCGGATCAGACGATCTCATTGCGACCTTCCTTGGCTCACATACACTCACGGTCGATTTTGTCGATCACTTCCGTGGCAGCGGTGAAGAGTTTGATTATGGATGGGAAGAACGCTGGATCCGGGATGAAGGCTTCAGCAAAATCGTACCCAAGGCTGTTGCCGGAGCACTTGAGAAAACGGGGCTAAGCGCTTCTGATATCGATCATTTTGTAATGCCATGCACCTTTGCCCGACTGCCACAAAAGCTCGCCAAGATGTGCGGCATCAACCAAGATGCGGTTGCTGATCCCCTGGGTGCGGTTTGCGGAGAAACAGGTGCAGCTCATGCGCTGGTGATGCTGGTTTATACGCTGCAGAACGCCAAGCCTGGCGAAAAAGTGATGCTTGCCCATTTCGGCGGTGGGTGCGATGTGCTGATCTTCGAAACCACGGATCTGCTGGCAACCATGTCGTCCAAGCGGGGCATTGTCGGATCACTTGCCGATCGGCAAGAAGAAACGAACTATATGAAGTTCCTGACCTTCCACGGCCTTGTGGAATGGGAACGCGGCATGCGCGGCGAGCAAGACAAAAAGACCGCGCTCACCACGCTCTACCGGAACGAAGATACTGTTATGGGCCTTGTCGGTGGGCGATGCACCGAGACTGGAGTCGTACAATTTCCGCGCTCTCGGATCTCTGTCGCGCCGAACAAACCCACGGTAGACACGCAGGAGCCCTACAAGTTTGCTGATCGGAAGGCCACTATCCTCTCCTGGTCTGCAGATTTCCTGAGCTTCTCCATGAACCCGCCCAACCATTACGGCATGATCGTCTTTGAAGGCGGAGGCCGGATCATGATGGATATTGGCGACGTCACGCAGGGCGAAGTCGACAGCGGCATGGAGGTCCGGATGGTTTTCCGCATCAAGGATTTTGACGATCAGCGCGGGTTTAAACGCTATTTCTGGAAAGCTGTTCCCGTTCGAAACGCGGTACCCGCTGCCCAGGCTGCTGAATAGAACAAGTAAAGACACTGACAAACTGAGTATCTCATTTCCGGCACTGTCCGGACGACCCGATGGAGGGAAGAATGGCACGAGGCATTAAAGACAAAGTCGCAATCCTAGGCATGGGATGTTCCAAGTTCGGCGAACGCTGGGACAGCGGCCCGGAAGAACTGATGGTCGAAGCCTATCTCGAGGCGATGGAAGATGCCGGCATTGAACCAACACAGTTAGACGCTGCTTGGTTCTCCACTCACATTGACGAGATCGGCACCGGCAAAGGCGGAACACCTCTATCTGTGGCCCTGCGCCTGCCCAACATCGCTGTCACCCGTGTTGAAAATTTTTGCGCGTCTGGCTCTGAAGCGCTTCGCGGCGCTGTCTATGCCGTCGCCTCTGGTGCCGCCGATATTGCATTGGCGCTTGGCGTTGAGAAGCTGAAAGACACCGGCTATGGCGGCCTTCCTGTTGCCAATCCAGGCACGCTCAACCCTCAACTGACGCCGAATGGCTCAGCGCCCGGGAACTTTGCTCAACTGGCCTCTGCTTACAGAGCAAAGCACGGTGTTGATAAAGATGACCTGAAGCGGGCAATCGCACATGTGTCGGTGAAGAGCCACGCCAATGGCGCCAAGAACCCGAAAGCCCATCTTAGGAATGAGGTGAGCGAAGAACAGGTAATGAACGCGCCTATGATTGCAGAGCCGCTTGGGCTGTTTGATTGCTGTGGGGTTTCAGATGGTGCTGCAGCTGCGATTGTGACGACGCCGGAAATCGCAAAAGCGATGGGCAAGAGCGACATCGTGACCGTGAAAGCGCTGCAGCTTTCTGTGTCGAACGGCCTTGAAAGCCAGCATAACAGCTGGGATGGCAGCTATTTCCACACAGCCCGCATTGCCGCCAAAAAAGCCTATGCAGAAGCTGGCATTGAAAACCCGCGTGAAGAAGTCTCCATGATGGAAGTACATGACTGCTTCTCCATCACCGAGCTTGTCACCATGGAAGACCTGTTCATCTCTCCTGAAGGTGGCGCGGTGAAAGACGTTATGGATGGCTTCTATGACAGTGACGGTGATGTGCCCTGTCAGATTGATGGCGGTCTGAAGTGTTTCGGTCACCCGATCGGGGCGTCAGGTCTTCGCATGGCCTATGAGATGTATCTGCAGCTTCAGGGCAGAGCAGGGGAGCGGCAGCTTCCGAACCCGAAGATTGGGCTCACTCATAATCTGGGCGGCGCACCGTCACAGAATGTTTGCTCCGTTGCCATTATCGGTGCCCACGACGCCTAGAGTTTTGTCCGAAGAAAAGACAAAGCCGGGCTTTCACAGCCCGGCAATGTTTCCCAAATCTAAGTAGAAAAACCATGGGAACACGTGCATCCGCTATTGGATAGCCGCATCCAGCCTTTTTGCGAGCGCTCCGTAGGCCTTTTCACTGAAGAGACCTGCCAACATTGCGAAAAGCGAACCAGAATACGGGTTGAGAAGAAGTTCCGGGCTGGAGCTAAAAACAAACAAAACCGAACCGCCCGACAAGATCAAGAACACGGTAAGACCAGCTCCGGCGCCAACAACAGTATCCTTGGCAATTGCACTCGCTGGCCAATCCCAATTGGCATTTCCTTCGATATTTGGTCCCTTCGCATTCTGACGAGCACGCCAAACGCCGGAGAATATTGCACCCATTATGCCGCAAGCGACCATCGAAAAAATCAGTATCTGATTTGTACTCTGGCGGACGATCCACGCAAACTCATACCACTCAGTTTTGGAGTCCAGATTGTCAATGTTTGTTTCTGGCAGTTCCGACAAGATGCTGGAGAGTGAGTCAACTTGGCCATCTCTACCTGCTGCGTTTAGTAGCATTAAACGGTGTTGTGCAGTTTCGAACTGATCGAGCTCAACTCGTTTGGCCTGTTGTCTGTTTACGTCTTCCGCATCAATCGCATCTTCATAGTCACTTCGTAATCTTTCGAGTCGTGTTTCAATCCAACTCATTGAAGAAACTCTATCGTTGGCCTCATCAAGACTGATGATTGAAACATAACAGGCTAGAGAAAATATCAAGAGAGCTAACAAAGCGAGCCCTGCGTCCCGCAACGGACTCTGAGGGTGAGAAGAGGTCGACATAGCGTCTTCTCTGTTCTCTGGATTTGGTACCATGATCTTGTCTCCTATCTCATTACGAGAATTCAATCGGAGCTTTGTTCAACGCCAGCTATCATGAAACCAAAATTTTTTTTAGTACGCAACTGGTTTATCATCTGGACACAAACAAACACTCCTTAAATTAGGTCGAGATAGACGCAATTTATGCTCTCGCCCAAACCGGGAATGCCGATGGGTAACAAAAAACGTTAGGTTTACGTCTTCTTTGCGACGATGAAGCGGCTGAAGGCGTTGTGGTTGTCTGCCATGATGACCTCAAACCCCGCTGCGGTGATGTGAGCCTCCACATCTGATCCTTTCAGGAAACTGACATAAGGTGCCTTGCCAAAAAATTGCATGATTGGGATCGCGAGACGCCCAATGGCGCGCCATTTCCAATCGGCGAGACAAGGGGTCTTGGAGATCAACAGGCCGCCGGGTTTCAACCGTTCGCTCAAAGCAGCGAGATCGCCTTCAAGATCCGGCAATAGATGTAAAATGTTGAACCCGGTGATCGCATCAAATGTTTGCGCCGCGAGCTTTGGATCAGCCGGCGTTGCCTGAACGAAGTCAACATTCGTCACCTGCTGTGTGGCGGCTTTGCCTCTCCCAATCTTGATCATGTTCGCTGAGATATCGGTCGCGGTGATATGCGCAACGGCATCAGCCAGCAAGAGGGCGGTGGCGCCGGTTCCACATCCAATCTCAAGAAGTCTGTCGCCAGGTCTGAGATGTTTTTTAGTCTCGACAAGGGTGTGCTCGTAGGCCGCCTGGTCCTTTATGGGCGATGCCGCGTACTTCTCAGCTGTCTGATCCCAAAACGTTGCGTCGCTTGTCATTGATCTTCCTCTGCAAATCATCTGGATGGATGGTCTACATAAATGCACGTCACTGAAAGATAAATTGGCTAAAACAGCACCTCTGATATACAAAAATGCATGAATTGGGAAAAAGTGACATTCGACTGGAACCAGGCGCGCGCGTTTCTGGTTACTGCGGAGGAGGGTACGCTCTCCGGGGCTGGGCGCGCGCTCGGCCTCACACAACCCACGCTTGGGCGGCAGGTTGCCGCTCTAGAAGAGAGCCTGGGCGTTACCTTGTTTGAGAGGGTTGGCAAGTCCCTGGCCCTGACTGATGCAGGGCGTGAACTTCTCATCCATGTTCGCACCATGGGCGAGGCGGCGGGTCGTCTCTCCCTGAGCGCCTATGGACAAACCCAGATGTTGGACGGGAAGGTTAGCATAACCGCGACGGATGCCATGTCCGCCTACCATCTGCCTCAAATTCTCAAAACCATCCGAGAAGCTGCGCCTGGCATTGAACTTGATATTGTTTCATCCAACGATGTTCAGGACCTCCGCCGACGCGAAGCAGACATTGCCATTCGACATGCGCGCCCGGAAGAGCCCAATCTCATTGCAAAGCTCGTGCATGAGACGTCGGCCCATTTGTTTGCGTCCCCCAGATATCTGGATGTTTATGGTCGGCCAACCTGTCCGGCTGATCTCGTCGACGCGGTGTTCATTGGACCGGAAAACCCCGAACGAATGCTCCCGGCGCTCGCCGAAATTGGCCTACACCTCACCCGTGATCAGTTCAAAATCACGACAAATAATGGCGTCGCCATGTATGAGATGATCAGTCAGGGGCTCGGCATTGGCTTTATGCCGAAGGATTTTATGCGTAATGCGAATATGGTGGACCTGCTCAATCTTGAACAGATTCTGCCTGAGGTGCCCCCGATCCTCGTTCCTGTCTGGATCATCGCCCATAGCGAGGTTCACACCAGCCCGCGTGTGCGTCTTGTGTTTGACATCCTGGCAGATGCTCTCTCTCGATGAACTTTCAGCAACGCTCATCAATCGGCGCAATGACGACGTGCAATTGATCGATGATGTCTGAGTCTTGTTTGGCCAGTGGGAAGACACCGCGATAAACCTGTTTATGCTCTTTCCCTGGCAAAGGGATGTTGGCCCGTGCGAAGACAGGCACACGACCTTCCACAACTTCGTGAAACTCCTGGCGGCGGCGCTGTGCAGCTTTGACGGGTAAATCATCGCCAAGCAGTTTTCCTGTGTAGTCGATCCCGAACAGGTCACAGCATTTCGGGCCCGCGAAACGGTACCGATAGACCGGTGGGTCATATCGAGGAACTACGTCCAGCAAAAGCAGCCAAGGAAGCAGGGAGGCCACATCCAACGGATCAAACCCTTGACCGGAAAGCACGCCCGCATTGGTTTTGTGTTCTTCGAAATGACGGAGATAGGACCGAACCGGATGACCTTCCGGAATTCCTTCTGCCTGAATCTGTTGAAACGGCATTAATTTCCCCAACTCTAAACGCCCGATACACAGGCGCCGGTTTCCCCATTTTCTACATAAAGAAATTGGAGCTACAGGGCATGAAATCAAGACGTCAACGAGACAATCGCTACCTTTTCCAGAAAGTATCGATTCTGCGCGAAATGTCTGCACGCAGGTTCATGTGAAACAGATTGTAATCGTAGATGTGATAGTCACCGCCAAAGGCACCATAGGTGAAGCCGTCATCATCGTCTGGGGGCGTCACGATGAGCATCCCATCATTGCATGCCGCACCTGTTGCTGCCGGTCGAAGAGGTCGAACCGTTTCCTCGCTATCCGCGAAAGGCTGCGCACCCAGATTTGCGCTTGCATCCGCAGCTCCGCCCAGACTTCCCGTGATCGGATTGACACAGGCGATCTTACGACCGTTGATGTGTTGAAGCTTGCCATCAATCCAAATTTTTGTCGTTTCCTTCCACCCCATGGTTTCAGCCTCAGACGTGACAGAGTTCCAATTCAGGTAACAGCCGGTCGTATAGGCTTCCTGGCAAGGCCTCACACCCTCAGCGCCCAGCTCCTCTGGGATCGAGAAACCGACAAGGTAGGCCGCCACCATTCGGTTGGCGAGATTGGTCCCTGCGATTTTCTCCTGAAGCAGTTTCATGCCATGCAGAGACCCTTGGCTATGTGATGCCAGAATAAACGGGCGGCCCTCATTCAAATTCTCGATGAAATGGTCAAACGCGCGCGCAACATCGCCGTACGCAAACTCGAGAGCAGCGTAGGCATCCGGCTCTTCGCCCATAAAGGCGTAGAGCGTCGCCTGTCGATAGCGCGGGGCGAACACGCGAGCATTGCTGTTAAACACCGCCGCCTGGTGACGCAGAACACCGTCCTCAAGAAAATCTTTTGTTTCGCCCGGCTCGTCATAGCGAGCGTTCCACATGTCATCCTGGTAGTAGGTCGTGGGGTGAACAAAAAAGACATCAACCACTGCCGTGTCCTGTCCGTTCTGGGCACCACTTTCAGGCGGTACCACGTCCGCCTTGTCATCTGTCGTTGGCAGAGCCGCCCAGCTATCGGCCTGCGCATAATCAGGGGCGGGAGGCACATTTGCCACATCAAAGGCAGCGGACGGTTTCAGAAAGAGGCGCTGACCAAGTTTTGGGTTGAGATAAAGCGTCAGCGCGCCGACGGCGGCAATCACAACCAACCCGGCAATTCCGTAGAAAATCTTCTTCAACATTGTCTTTGATCTCTACCTTATGTGTTTATGTCTTCACCGCCTGCCATAAATTCGGCCATCAGGCGGGATGCCTCTTCGTCTTCAAGAAGCAGCGCTGAAAAGAGACCCCGTTCTTTAGCACACCCGTCGCTGAGTGGGGTAATTGTCGCAGATTTCACCAAAGCTTTGGCATCTGCAAGTGCCCTGGCGGGTTTGCTCTTAAAGTCCGCAGCAATTTCGACAGCAAGCTCTAGTGCTGTCCCATCCGCCAGATGGTGAACCATGCCGAGCTCTGCAGCTTCTTCTGGGCTAAGCGTCTTCCCCCGAAGGATGAGCTCAAGCGCCTTGGCTTCGCCAATCACCCGGGGCAGGCGCTGGGTTCCGCCGGCGCCCGGGAAGATACCAATGTTGGTCTCTGGCAGACCGATACGATAGTCCCCGCGCTCGGCAATCCTGATATCGCAGCACAGCGCGAATTCAAAACCGCCGCCCTGGCAAAATCCATTGATCGCCGCGATTGTTGGTTTATGCAGTCGGTCCACGCGGTCGAACAGGTGGGAGATAGGGTTGTCACGTTTTCCCGCTTCCATCAGACCTGCCGCGTCAAGGCCACTCTTCTGAACCGCATCGCTCGCCGCCTGAATTTCCCCCACATCATAATGGCGAATAAACACGCCAGGTACGCCACCGGTGAAAATTACCGCTCGAATATTGTCATCCTGCTCAATCGTGTCGAGATGCACAGCGAGCTCTGACACCTGAGCCTGATTGAGATAGCCGCGCGGCGGATTTTTGAAGATGACAATCGCCAGACCATCTTCCTGTTGCAAAACAACCAGCTGATCACTCATGTGCGGTTTTCCTTCACTGCTTTTCTGTAGGCAGAATATTTTGGTTGGTCGATGGAGAGTTTCGTCAGCGTGCTGGTCCAAAGATGCTCCTTCAGACCTGGAGTCTCGAGGGTGAGGGCGCCTGTTTCGATATGGTCGCTCAGTTTCTTGTTCAGCGCCTCCAGATCGGTTTCCTTAGAAGACAAAAGTGCCTGTAGCCGTGCGATTTCCATCACATTCGCTTCGGGGGCTGTCTCCAGTTCCCGGCGTACAATGTCGAGAGCATTGGCGGCAACGAGGGCATGGAAGCGTGTCCTGCCTTCAAGTTCAGGCAGCACCTGTTCGCGCATGAAATCACTCACCACGCCGACGATTTCCAATGAGGTTGGTAGATCTTGCATGAGTGTCCTCTCAGTCCGCTGCCAGAAGGTACAAAAGGTCGATTTCGGTTTCCGACGACCGTCGACCGATGGCGGCCCGTTCAACGGACCGGTCCATACCCGTTTTGAAAGCTTCATACATTGTCGTGCACATGACACCCCATTTGAGCGTCCCGAGCACCTCCCAGAACTTCACCCGATCCGGATCAACCTTGGGCCCACCTGATGCCTCATACCCCGCAAACATATCCTTGCGGTCTCCGAATCCACCAACCGGCTTGTCGATGCCGCCAAAGCGCCAGGAATTCACGCAGATCCAACCCATATCCTCCATGGGATCCCCCACATGGGCCAGTTCCCAATCAAGAATGGCTGACACGCCTCGTTTTGGATCGAACATGATGTTCCCGTTTCGGAAGTCTCCGTGCACGAGCGTCGACTGATCATCCGCTGGCACATTGTCGGACAGCCACTTAAACGCCAGATCGAAGACCGGGTGAGGATGACCATGGGTTTTGTAGACTTCGCGGTATCGCGCAATTTCTTCGATGGCGGGGGACAAGCGCAAAGGAGGGAGAGACGTTACCGGCACTGCATGAAGCTTTGCCAGGGCTTCACCGCATTGACGGGCGAGCTTCGGCCGGACTGAGGCAAAATCTTCGCTGCGCACGATCTTTGACCCAAGGGTCTCGCCGTGCACATGGTTCATGATAAAGCCGCTGCCAAGACCATCTGAGGGTGACGCCACATGTCGCACCGTCGGGACGACAACGCCAGCCTCCGCTGCCAGCTGAATCAGCTTGGCTTCTGTTTCCAGTCCCACCGCCGTTCCGCTTGCGTTGCCATCACCACCGCCGGGTGCCCGACGCAGGATCAAAGCTTCTGCCTCGCCGTCCTTGTGGGTTTTAAATGACCAGGTTTCCTGGCTCGCCCCGCCAGACAGGCGTTTTAGGTCAGTAATTGTGGCACCGCCGAAATGTTGCGCGGCCACCCTTGTCAGCCCTTCAGCCAATTCTTCTGCTGGTGTTGTCATGGTCAGAGAAGCCCGGATGGTTTGCCATCGATAATCTGGTCAAGATATTCCGACAGGCCATATCCCACATGTCCGTCGCAGCGATACTCGGTCATGCCTTCCGTAATGCGCGTATTAAGTTGCTGGCCATCTGGCGTCTTGCGCCTATTCCGGAGCGGGATGAGAGAAAGAACCGTCCCGTCGACCGTGTAGGTAGCACCCGACTTGGTCTTTACGTCAGCCCGGAGCGACGTCTGGTAGAAGTTGTCGTCCCATTCGCTTTCGATTTTGACATGCTCGATCAGATCGTAAGCACCATCTTTAAGAACCATGCCGCCATGGCGTTCAACGCCTTCCTCATTCGTCACGATGGAGATCATCATGCCAAATTCCCGCCCGAAGTTCATCGGCAGCCAGCGATACCAATTGATCGCCTGCCAGTGGCGCGGTCCCCAGCTTTTGTCCCTCAGCCCAAAGCCTGAGACGGTCCACTCTTCATCGCCAACAGTGATTGTCCCGCTCGCCGCCATATGCTGTTCATAGTGAGCCTTGGCAAAAGACTTCTCAGGATCAATCTCCAGTGACGACCCATCCTCTTTCACGGTCTCACCTCCGAACATTGGCGAGACGCCCTCATAGTCGAGCGAAACTGTGCATGGCACTGTCGGATGGTCTTTAAAAGCTTGAGACGGGTTTGCCATGTCGAAGGGTTTATCGAGAAGCAGGACCTTGCCTTCGTATGTCACTTTCAGCGTCTTGAAAGGTTCAATAACATCCACCTTGAGACCACCTGCGTCCATGGCGTCATTGTTTTCGATTTTTGGTCGCCCAAACATGAAGCCTACACGGCCATCTGGCAGATAGAGACAGGCTGAGGTCTCGGCATAATGTTCGTTTGGTCGGTTACCGATGCGAAACCATCCGCCGACTTTTTGGTCGGGGTCGAACATGTTGAAATACATGCTTTCATTATAGTTCGCAGCGTTATCCGGCGTATGCGTGTACTCATCCTCTGGATCAAGGCGCAGTTTGAGCCCTTTTGCCAATTCCGCCATTTCTTCCTCCCGTTCCGTACTAATTATCTGGTTCGCGGACATCGGAGCTGCGTGGCCTGATCGCGCTCACTATCCCCGGTTGTTACAGGGTCGGGTCCTCTTGCCCGGAAATCACCCTATATTTCTGACATGAAACACCGTAAATGGTAAGGGTGACCTAGGGTTAGGTAGAGGCCAAAAATGACAGACCCAAGCGAGTACGATCAGCACCACATCATTCAACCTGCCAGAAAGGCGGGGATTACTTCGCGTCTGCGTACATATTTTTTAACGGGCCTCGCTGTTGCCGCACCCATATGGATAACGATTTATCTGCTCAGATGGTTTGTGGAGTTTATCGATACCTATGTGGTCGGGTTTTTTCCGGACCAATATCACCCGGATCAACTGCTTCCCTTCACGGTGCCCGGCATTGGGGTCATCATCGGCCTCGTCGGGCTCACTGTTCTTGGCGCGCTCACCGCGAACTTCCTGGGGCGGCGTATTCTGGCGTTTGGGGAACGGCTTGTGGACCGAATGCCGGTTGTCCGGAACATCTACAATGCGCTGAAACAGATATTCGAAACCGTCATCTCACAGAGTGGTACGTCATTCCGAGAGGTTGGCCTTATCGAATATCCGCGTAAGGGCCTCTACGCTTTGGTCTTCGTCACAACCCAGACAAAAGGGGAAGTCCTGGAGAAGGCATCGACTGATGACAGCCTGGTGAGTGTTTTTCTACCCACCACACCAAACCCCACATCTGGATTTCTTCTGTTCGTTCCGAAAAGCGATATCGAAATTCTTGACATGTCTGTTGAAGAGGCCGCGAAACTGGTCATCTCAGCGGGCCTTGTTGAACCATCTAACGGTGAGGGAAACACTGTTTCCCTCAATCAGCCAGACTCCAAATAACGGATCGCTTCATCCCGCTCGAAGAGGTAGAGCAGGGTACGGAGCGCCTTGCCGCGCTCTGTCTGGAGCATGGGGTCTGTCTCAAGGATCAGCCGCGTATCGTCATGCGCTGTTGCGAGCAGGTCCGCATGGGCCACCGGATCGGCAAGCCGGAATTCAGGCAATCCACTTTGACGTGTCCCCAGAACCTCGCCAGCCCCGCGCAGTTTCAGGTCTTCTTCCGCGATCCGGAACCCATCCTCTGTTTCGCGGAGGATGTTGATCCTTGCCTTGGCGGTCTCGCCCAGAGGCGTTTGGTAGAGCAGCAGGCAGCTTGATTTGCCACTGCCGCGTCCCACCCGCCCCCTGAGCTGGTGGAGCTGCGAGAGCCCAAACCGTTCCGCATGCTCAATCACCATGATGGTCGCCTCCGGCACATCGACCCCCACCTCAATCACTGTGGTGGCGACCAGGATCGAAATCTCGCCGGATTGAAAACGCGCCATTACCGCATCTTTTTCCGCCGATTTCATGCGTCCATGTATGAGTCCCACTTTGTCGCCGAACTCTGCCTTTAAGGCCGCAGCTCGATCTTCCGCTGCAGCAACGTCCAGATGCTCGGATTCTTCAACCAGCGGGCACACCCAGTAAGCGCGCGCGCCACTGGTGATCGCGCGCCCGATCCCGTTCACCACCTCATCCAGGCGGGAGTTGGGGAGGGCTCGTGTATCAATAGGCTGACGACCTGCAGGTTTCTCCGTCAGACGGGTGACATCCATATCGCCATAGACGGTGAGCGACAGAGTGCGGGGAATAGGGGTTGCCGTCATCACCAGAACATCTGCTGGAATGCCGCCTTTGGCGGAGAGCTGAAGCCGTTGATGCACACCAAATCGATGTTGTTCGTCGACAACAGCCAATGCCAAGTCCTTGAACGCGACATCTCCTTCAAAGATGGCGTGGGTCCCGATAAGAATATGGATGGCGCCGCTTTCCAGATCAGCAAGCAGTGCCTCGCGCTTTTTGCCCTTGTCGCGGCCCGTCAGGACTTCCAGCCGGACGCCCACGGCCTCACAGAGAGGTCCCAGGCTCGCAGCGTGCTGCCGAGCCAGAATCTCTGTGGGTGCCATCATGGCCCCCTGAGCGCCTGTTTCGACGGCATTGAGCATCGCCATCAAGGCGACGGCCGTTTTGCCGCTGCCAACGTCGCCCTGCAGCAACCGCAACATGCGCTTGTTTGCGGCCATATCGCCGTCTATTTCTGCCAGCGCCATCATCTGGGCATTCGTCAGCTTGAAGGGCAGGGAGCTAAGCACCTGCGAGCGCAGTTTGCCGTCTCCCCGGGTCTCCCGACCGGCTCTGGACCGCATCCGTGTGCGGACGAGCCCCAGCGCCAGCTGGTTGGCTAGAAGCTCGTCATAGGCCAGCCGAGACCGGGCAGAGATTCCTGGCTCCAGATCTGCGGCGCTTTCCGGCGCGTGGGCGGTCCCCAGAGCCTCTTTCCAGGATGGGTAGTTTTGTTTGGCGAGCCAATTTGGTTCCTGCCATTCGGGCAGGTCTGGCACCAGATCAAGAGCGCCACGCACAGCCTTTGCCATAACCTTCAATGTGACACCTGCTGTCAGCGGGTATACCGGCTCGATCAGCGGCATTTCTGCAGCGTTTTCCGGCGCCACGATATGGTCTGGGTGGGGCATTTGAGGGTCGCCCTGGTAGTAGTCTACGCGACCTGAAATGATCCGCCGCGCGCCTTCCGGAAGCACCTTTGTCAGGTAGTCCGGACGGGCGCGGAAGAAGATGAGTGGCATCTCCCCGGTTTCGTCTGACACATGAACGCGGTAGGGCAAGCGCTTGTTTCTAGAGGGAATATGCGTACCGACGTCTACTTCAAGCGTTGCGATCTCCCCATCCACCGTCTGCGCAATTTTGGGACGGTTGCGCCGGTCGATCAGGCTCGCTGGCAGATGCCAGACCAGGTCGATGACATGTTTCCCGACGGGTTTTTCGAGCAGCTTCTCAAGGCGTGGCCCAATGCCGGGCAGCCGCGAAATCGGTGCAAAAACAGGAAAAAGGACTTCGGGCCGCATGGGTTTCCGTCAATCAGTTGAACATGTCGTTATCTTAGCCAATCCTACCCGGGACGGGCTGACAGGCAGAGCGGAAACGTATATATCCTGCGGCCAAAGCACTACCACCGATATTGAGGCTTTCATGACCGACGAGACGGTAGACGTCCGCCGCAAGCGGCTGCAGTTCCGGGCCTGGCACCGGGGCATTAAGGAAATGGACCTCATCATGGGGCGGTTTGCCGACGCGCATATTCAGGAGCTGGACACGCCGGATCTGGATCTGTTTGAGGCGCTGCTCGAAGAGCCCGACGATCAGGTCTATGGCTGGATCGCGAATCGTGAGCCTGTTCCTGACGCCTTTAACACCCCTATTTTCAAACGCATCTGTCAGCTCGATTTCATGGGCACGGCGGTCCCCAAGAGGCCTGAATAGACGCTGTGACGCTTCATGAACGCATTTTGACGTCCAAGGGACAGCTCACCCTTGGGGAGACACCAGAGGGCTATGACGCCCTGGTCCTGGCCGATATTGCCCGAGCGTCGGAGGCACCCGTGCTTCATATCGCGCGGGATGATGCGCGCCTGAGCGCCCTTGCTGAGGCACTGGTGTTTTTCGCCCCCGATCTGGAGATACTGAAATTCCCCGCCTGGGACTGTCTTCCCTATGATCGCGTCTCACCGCAATCAGAAGTGGTCGCCCAACGAATGGCGACGCTTGCGCGCCTCGTCCGCCTCGGCGAGTCGAAGAAGCCCCTTGTGGTGTTGGCGACGGTCAATGCGGCCCTGCAGCGGGTGCCGCCGCATCAGTTACTGGAAGAGGGCGCCTGGGGAGCAGCAGCAGGCGACCGGATCGATCTGGACGGCCTCTTAGAATATCTCACCCTCAATGGATATAACCGCACCGGCACCGTTCGGGAGCCTGGTGAATATGCCGTGCGGGGCGGCATTGTTGATCTCTATCCACCGGATGGAGACACAGCACTTCGTCTGGACATGTTTGGCGACACGCTTGAAGCGATCCGGACATTTGATCCCGAAGATCAGCTCACAACCGGCAAGCGCCCGCGCATGGACCTGGTTCCGGTGAGCGAAATTCACCTTGATGAGGAAGCAATCCGTCGCTTTCGAGCAGGGTATGTTGCTGCGTTTGGCGCTGTATCAGACGCTGATCCACTTTATGAAGCGGTTAGTGAAGGCCGCAAGCATCACGGCATGGAGCACTGGCTTCCGCTTTTCCATGAAAGTCTGGACACGCTCTTCGGCTATCTCGATGGATCACCGATCACCCTGGACCAGCTGGTCGACGATGCCCGCCAGTCCCGGTTGGATCTGATCAACGACTATTATGAGGCGCGCGAAACTGCCCTCAAAATGAAAAACCTTGAGGGCACCAGCTTCAAGCCGTTGCCGGCTGCTGCTCTCTATCTCGATGAAGAGGAATGGCAGAAGCAGCTCGCTGAGCGACAGGTCAGGATTTTCACTCCCTTCGCGCAGCCAGACAGCGACACATCGCTCAGCCTTGGGGCAAAAGAAGGTCGAAGCTTTGCGCCGGAACGTCAGCAGGACGGCGTCAATGTGTTCGATGCGCTCGCCACTCATATTCGCGGGCTACGCGCCGCGAAGAAGCGCATTGCCCTTGCCAGCTGGAGTGCAGGTGCCCGGGAGCGGCTTCAAGGCGTCCTGAAGGATCACGGTGTCGAGAACATCGCTCCGACTGACGATTGGGCGAGTGTGCTTTCGAGCAATCCGGCAATGGTCCATTTATTGGTGCTGGGGCTGGAGACAGGCTTTGAGACGGGTGATGTTGCTGTCATCAGCGAGCAGGATGTGCTGGGGGACCGGCTTGTCCGGCGTCACCGTAAGAAGCGCGCAGACAATTTCCTTAAAGAAGCGTCCAGCCTGTCACCCGGCGATATCGTGGTGCATGTGGATCATGGGATCGGCCGATTTGATGGGTTGCAGACGATCGACGTGACGGGCGCTCCCCATGACTGCGTGCTCTTACTCTATCACGGCGGCGACAAGCTCTTTCTTCCGGTTGAGAATATTGAGCTGCTTTCGCGCTATGGCTCGGACGACACTGTGGTGCAGCTGGACCGGTTGGGCGGCACTGGTTGGCAGGCACGGAAGGCCAAACTCAAAGAGCGCATCACAGAAATGGCGGGAGAGCTGATCAAGATCGCCGCTGCACGCGAGTTGAAAGACGCGCCGAAATTTGTGCCTCAAGAAGGGGCATTTGATGAGTTCTGCGCGCGCTTCCCGTTTGACGAGACTGATGACCAGCTGCAGTCAATCGAGGCTGTCATCGAAGACCTGTCACTCGGCCGTCCGATGGACCGACTTGTCTGTGGTGACGTGGGCTTTGGCAAAACAGAGGTGGCGCTCCGCGCGGCCTTTGTTGCCGCCATGGAAGGCCGTCAGGTTGCGGTCGTCGTTCCGACCACCCTGTTGGCACGGCAGCACTACAAAACATTCCTTGAGCGCTTCAAGGGTTTGCCAATCCGGCTCGGACGTCTTTCGCGTCTCGTTGGCACCAAAGAAGCCAATCAGACTCGCGAGGAACTCGCCAATGGTCAGGTTGATGTGATCATTGGAACCCACGCATTGCTCGCCAAGAGCATCAAGTTCAAAGATCTGGGGCTGCTTATCGTCGATGAGGAGCAGCATTTCGGTGTTTCCCACAAGGAGCGCTTAAAGCAACTCAAAGCCGATGTACACGTATTGACGCTCACCGCGACGCCCATTCCGCGAACGCTGCAACTGGCGCTCTCCGGTGTGAGGGAACTTTCCATCATTGCTACACCGCCGGTCGACCGTTTGGCCGTGCGAACCTATGTAACCCCATTCGATCCAGTTGTGATCCGTGAAGCAATCCTGCGGGAGCATTATCGTGGCGGGCAGAGTTTCTATGTATGTCCGCGTATCGCCGACCTTGGCGAGATTGAAGAATTCCTCCGCGAACAAGTGCCGGAAGTGAAATTCATTACCGCCCATGGCCAGATGACGCCGAGCGAGCTCGAAGACAAAATGACAGCTTTTTATGACGGGCAATATGATGTGCTTCTGTCCACGACCATCGTGGAGTCAGGCATTGATATTCCCTCAGCTAATACGCTGGCCATTCACCGGGCGGATATGTTCGGCCTCTCCCAGCTTTATCAGCTGCGGGGACGTGTCGGACGATCGAAATCGCGTGCCTACGCTTATTTCACCACACCCGCTACACGGAAGCTCACCGCCAATGCCGAGAAGCGGCTTCGTGTCCTGCAATCACTTGATAGCCTCGGCGCCGGGTTCACGCTCGCAAGTCACGACCTCGACATTCGAGGAGCAGGCAATCTCTTAGGTGATGAACAATCGGGACATATTCGAGAAGTCGGATATGAGCTCTATCAGGAGATGCTGGAAGAGGCCGTCGCTCAACTTCGCGGAGAAGAAGGCGAGGGATCCGATCAATGGTCGCCGCAAATCAATATTGGCACGCCAGTTCTCATCCCAGATCACTATGTCACTGATCTCGACGCCCGCATGGCACTTTATCGACGCCTCTCTCAGGTTGAAAGCCGCACCGAGATCGATGCCTTTGCTGCGGAATTGATTGACCGGTTCGGGCCGCTGCCAGAAGAAGTCGACTCGCTGCTCAAGATCGTTGAGATCAAAGGCTTCTGCCGCGCCGCCGGGATAGAAAAAATCGACGCGGGGCCAAAAGGGGCCGTGCTCACGTTCCGCGATAATGCTTTTGCGAACCCGGTTGGGCTGGTTGAGTTCATCAATGATGAACGGGACAGGGCGAAGCTACGGCCTGATCACAAGCTCGTTTTTAAACGGGCGTGGGATCTCTCCGAAGATCGGCTGGGTGGGACATTCAAGCTTGCCCGGAAGCTCTCTGAACTTGCAGCAGAGACGGAAGCAGCTTAGGCCTCAGCAGCTGGCCGTTCTACAAGCCGTTCCTGAACACGGGCAAACACTTTTGTCAGCGTTTCCACATCCTGAGCGCCAACAACTGAGAATTTGTTTTCAAACAGGAAACAGGGGACACCGGTGACACCCATCTCGCGGGCCATGTGGTCTTCATACTCCACCTGTTTGCGGTCCGCATCGCTGGCAAGCAGCTCTTTGACCAGCGCCACATCCATGCCGATATCAGAGGCAACCTCGATCAGCACTTCAGCCTTGCCAACATCCTCTCCCTCTTCAAAATACCGCTTAAAGAGAAGTTCGACTGCTTCCATTTGAAGACCGGCGCTCCCCGCCCAGCGCACCAGACGATGGCTATCGAGCGTATTTGGCGAGCGTTTGATCTGGTCGAAAGCAAAATTGATGCCTTCCTTTTCCCCAAGCTCAGAAATCATTTTGCCCGCTTCTTTTGCGCGCTCAGAACCAAACTTCCGCTCATAGTATTTTTGCCTGTCCACACCCTCAGCTGGAATGGTGGCGTCGAGCTGATAGGGCCGCCACGAAATGGCGATCTCAACGTCTTTGCGATCCCATGCGCTGACGGCCTTATCCAGCCGTTTCTTGCCGATGTAGCACCAGGGACAAACTGTGTCGGAAATAACGTCGAGCTGCATGGAAGTTCCTCAGGTTTATATGTTTTGATGCCATAGTATGACGCCTGTGTCCGTTCCACGCAAAACCTGAACGCTCACAATGACTTGACGGAGATGGTGGGACTTGACGGTGGTGGTTTGAAACATAGGATGCGCCAAGACCACACCTCAGGAGCTTCCAGATGACTTTTGTGCCCCCATCCCCCCAAGACCTCACAGGCAAGGTTGCCATCGTGACGGGTACAACCAGTGGGCTTGGCCGTCGGTTCGCCCAGGTGCTGGCGAACGCCGGAGCTGCTGTCGCGATTACTGGTCGGCGGGTCGATCGACTGGAAAGCCTTGGTGAGGAAATTGAAGCAATGGGAGCACGTATGCTTCCCGTTCAGCTCGACGTCACCGAGGTTTCGTCCATCGAGCGGTGCGTCCGCGAAGTCGAGACCGAGCTTGGCCACATTGATCTGCTGGTCAATAACGCAGGCATGAATGTTCAGTCGCCTGCTGTCGACATGGCACCGGAAGACTTCGATACAATGATGTCGACTAACATGAGGGGCTCCTTTTTTATGGCAACCCGTGTTGCCCAACGCATGATTGAGCGGGGCGAGGGGGGCACCATAATCAATATTGCATCGATCGGAGCCCACACCGTCCTTCCCGGCCTCGCAACCTATTGTATGTCTAAGGCTGCTGTCGCGATGATGACCCGTTCGTTGGCTCATGAATGGGCGCGCCACAAGATCAATGTCAATGCGCTTTGCCCCGGCTTCATTGAAACCGAGCTCAACAGCGAATGGTTTGCAAGCGCTGGCGGCGAGAAGCAAATAAAAACGTGGCCCCGCCGACGTCTGGGCCAACAAACTGATCTGGATGGTGCCTTGCTGATGCTTGCATCACAACAAGGACGCCTCGTGACCGGGTCAGTTTTGACCATAGATGACGGGCAGTCTCTCTAGGTTCCCCATACCCCTCTAACGGCTGTAAGGCTGTCACGCGAATGCAGCATTCGGGGCGGAGAATGGTGGTCACACTAGACCGGCATTTACCCCTCTGATCCTGCTTGAGCTGCAAAATGTTTCATCGACGTATCTGGAGATATAAATGGATCGTATTGGAGCCTTTTGAAAAACATCTGGGCGGCGTCAAATTTTCGGAGATCACCGGGCCCCACGAGAAACGCTATCAGTTTGATCCTGCAGTGGGTGACCTCAACTCACCGCTCTGTGTGTCAATTGCCTATGCCAGAAGAACATGGCAGGGCGAAACAAAACCCTGTTCGAAAGCAAAAGCCACCCATTTGATTGTTCGGCCTCATCTGCGTAAGGAGTATTCTAAACCTCTAAGCAATTCAGCATGGAACACCCGGAATGTTCTATATCGATTCAAAGACCGTTTGTCCGGTTCCGTGAAACACTTCACGGGGGAAACAGAAACCAGCGATTCACTCGTTCAGTGGGTGGGAATTGAGCTTGTTTTGAGCGTTGCCGACATCGAACAATCTCCAGACCAAACCTACTCTGCATGGCAAAATGTGGTTTCACCTAATTGCTCCGAATACGACCTAATTTCACCGGCCTGATTTTTTGAGCGCGTTTTTAGACACTTCTGTCTATTCACCTATTTGCCAGTGTAATACTTGCTTATAGGTCGATACCGATTTCCATTCTAATCAACGCTGCACTCATACATTGTCAATAACTCGCCTCTAGTTTTCGCTTCTGTGTGGTGCTCGGCATAAGCCAATTGGGACTAATTTTGTGCCGCACGGGTGATGACGGGAGGCGTACGGTGTTTGAGGCAAAGGTCAGTGACCTGAAATGGCGGGTGCTCGCGCGGTTTGAGCGTGAGCAAAATACGCTTGCCTTTTCTGAAGCTGTTAGTAGCCAAGAAAAACACCACCACTATGAAAGTGAAACACCGTTTGCCGATACGACGTTCTGTATCGCCACGGTGTATGCCCGTAAGAACTGGCAGGGCGTCGTGACCCCTTGTGCCAGAAATAAGGCCACACGCCTCATTGTCCGTCCGCATCTTTGCTGGGAGTTTCCGGAAGGGTTTGTCTGTGACAATGGAGGCATCCCCTGGCTCCATGAGATGTTCGAACTACATGCACGTCGTTTTTTCGACGCCTATGCGGGAACCAGAACGCATTCAGGCAAGACAACCTACTTTGTCGGTGTCGAAACCATCATGAGTGCGCGCGACATTCAAGAGAATGCCGGGGCACCATTTGAGCTATGGAACCGGGCAGTCGCCTCCTATCTCTCCAGGTCGAATAGTGATGACGGGCTCGTATCAAACTCTAGCCAGAGGCCTTTGAAAACGCCTCTACCAATTGGCGACGGAGCAGCTTCCCGTTGGGCGAACGGGGTAGCGTTTCAACGAAGACCACTTCGCGGGGCTGCTTATAGGTGGCAAGGTGGTCAGCCGTGTGGCTGAGGATGGAGGCCACATCCGCTGTTTCTAGATCAGCCGGGACAACAAACGCCGCGATAATTGACACGTCGGATCTGACCTGAATTTCGCACACACCTACCTCGGCTACATTTGGGTGGGTTGCGATGACTGTTTCCACTTCTAAAGGTGAAACACGGTAGCCCATTGCGTTCATCACATCGTCTGCACGGCCTTCATACCAAAGGTAGCCATCTTCATCGAAGCGAGCGAGATCACCGCCAACAAACCAGTCGCCACGATAAACAGCTGCGTCTTCATCGGGGCGATTCCAATATCCAAGCATCAAACCCGGGTCAGATCGATGGATAGCCAAGAGCCCGATCGCCCCGGTGGGCAGGGGGTCGTTATTGCTAGTGTCTTCGACATCAAGGATCGATATCGCCCGACCTGGCTGCGGCTTGCCGGGGCTACCTTCCCGGTTCTGCATACCGGGTCCCGTTGAAACGTAGGTTGAGCATTCGCTCATGCCGAGCGCTTCATAGAGATTGGTACCTGTTACCTTCTGCCAGCCTTGCAGCAGGGCTGGTGACAGCGCTTCACCCGCTGTCAAACCGTGCCGAAACCTCCCCAAATCTACCGCCGACAGATCGCAATATTTCAAAATTTGTCGATATAGAGAGGGAACTGCCGCGAGCAAGGTTGCCTGATATCTCTCCAGTAGAAGCGGCCAGACCTGAACATCCTTATTGCCGGTAAAGAGAACTGTTGTTGCTCCGTTGGCCCAAGGATCCGTCAGTCCGACACCCAAAGTGTAAGTCCAGTTGAAGGCGCCCGCGTGGAGAACAACATCGTCCTCCCTGATGCCATACCATCCCTGATACATTGGGCGCCGCCCCCAAGCCGCTCTGTGGGCGTGCAAGACTCCTTTGGGTGTGCCGCTGGTTCCAGATGTATAGACGAGATAGCCCGGGTCATCTGCCCGCGTACCCGCATAATCGACGGACCGAGCATAGGTGATCATTTTCTCTATTTCGTCCGACGTAAAGCGCATAGCGTCGCCGGTCGACATGTCAAACTCATCAGCGATCGCGATCGCACGGGCGCCGGAATCCTCCAGCAGAAATCCTGCTTCTTCGGAAGTAAGCTGCGAAGAGGCTGGCAGCGGAACGATGCCAGCGGCAAGTGCACCGAAAAACAAAAGTGCGTAGGTGCTTGTGTTCGGGAGACGGATCATGAGGCGGTCGCCCGGGCTCAAGCCTGAGTCAAGGAGTGCGGCGGCAATGCGCCGTACCGCATTATCCAGCTGTCCATAGGTCCACTGTTCCGCAGCGTCCTTTGGTGCTTTTTCATCTTGCACCACGATCAGAGCGATCTTGTCGGGACTTGCCGCTGCGTTGGTCGCCAGGCAGTAGCGCGCCATATTAAAGTCGGCAGGCGGGAGTGGCCCTGAAAAAGCTTGGGGTCTTTCCGTTGGTTTCATAAGCTTGGTCTACAGGGGCTATCAGACATTGCCAAGTATTGGCACGAGATTTTGGGGGTAGGGTGGGAACATCAGTTGAGGGAAGGACCGGCATCAATGTAAAGGCCGGCGGGCTGACACCTGACAGATACCAATTGATCGCTGACGGTGTTGGCTGGGAGTCGCGTAGCACCAGTCAGGCTCGTGACCTGATCGTCAATGCCAGGCATGTTGTGACTGCGTGGGATCAGGGCGCGCTTGCTGGCATGGGAAGAGCCAGTGGCACTGGTGCTCACTACGCCCACCTGTCTGACATCGCTGTCCTCCCTCATCTCCAAGGCCAAGGGGTTGGACGCGCTATCCTGCAGCATTTACTCAAACTCGTGGATCGAGAAATCCGCGATGATGCCACCGTGACATTGCATGCAACGCCCGGCACCGAACCGTTTTATGAACAATTTGGATTCAGTGCCTCCGCCACTCCGTTCCTAATGACCAGATCTCGACAGGAATAAGCAGTGCGCCCCTGCGTCACTCAGGCGGAGTGGTCTGCATGGTTTACGCAGCCCCTCTCGCGAGGGTAAAACCTTAACAAGAAACGCAAAATCAGGGAGAATGTCATGGGTAAGGGACCGCTCTCAGGAGTGAAAATCGTAGAATTCGCAGGGATCGGTCCGGGACCGTTTTGTGGCATGCTTCTATCCGACATGGGTGCAGATGTCGTGCGCATCGACCGCAAAGGCGGCGGCGGAGGCTCGAAATTTGAAGTTGGCGCCCGAGGGCGCCGGTCTGTCGCGATGGACCTGAAAAATCCTGAAGCTGTTGAAGCCTGTCTGAAGCTGATCGAAGAAGCGGACATGCTTCAGGAAGGCTTCCGTCCCGGCGTAATGGAGCGCCTTGGCCTTGGCCCTGACGTGTGCCTCAAGCGGAACCCGAAACTGGTCTATGGTCGCATGACCGGCTGGGGACAATATGGCCCGCTGGCTCAGGCCGCTGGGCACGATATCAACTATATCTCTCTGACAGGCGCACTTCATGCGATTGGTCGGCCTGGTGAGAAACCGGTACCACCTCTCAATCTTGTCGGCGATTTTGGTGGCGGTGCGCTTTATCTGGCACTCGGAATGGTCTCAGCACTCACCAGCGCGCGAACGACAGGCAAGGGTCAGGTCGTGGATTGCGCGATGACGGATGGGTCCGCATCGCTCATGTCAATGTTCTTTGGCTTCACCGCATCAGGCATGTGGCAGCCGGAAAAGGGCACCAACATGCTGGACGGCGGTGCGCATTTTTACGACACCTATGAAACCTCTGATGGGAAATACATCTCCATTGGATCCATCGAGCCTCAATTCTATGCGCTCCTACGCGAAAAGGCCGGCCTTACCGAAGACCTGTGGGACGCGCAGATGGACCGAGCAAAATGGCCTGAGATGAAAGCGGAGGTTGAAGCGGTTTTCAAAACGAAAACACGTGATGAATGGTCCAAACTGATGGAAGGGACGGACATTTGTTTCGCCCCTGTCCTTGGACTTGATGAAGCGATGGATCACCCCCACAACAAAGAGCGACAGACGATCGTCGAAATTGACGGCGTGCAACAGCCAAACGTCGCGCCGCGCTTCTCGGGCACACCCTCTGAGATTCAGGGACCACCTCCAAGCGTTGGTGCTCACAATGAAGAGGCGCTATCGGATTGGGGATTCACCTCAAGTGATATTGACGCCTTGAAATCATCTGGCGCAATTTAGTAGAGGCGTTCCATGTCTGCATTGCCTGGTACAACAGGCCGTCGGCGTATCTATCTGATGCGCCACGGTCATGTTGACTATTTCGGAAAAGAAATCAGGGAGGCAGGGGGCGACTTTTCTGTCGTGCCCCTAACGCCGCTTGGCCAGGAGCAGGCAAAGGCTGCTGGCATTGCCCTGTCGCACGTCGCTTTCGACCGGGCTGTTTGTTCCGGCTATCCGCGAACACAACAGACGGCAGAATATGTTCTGGCAGCACAACCGTCTGATGGGGCGCCTGCCCTGGAAGTCGATGCCGGTCTGGTAGAGGTGCATGGCGGCGATTATGGTCACGTCAAAAACCGGGCTGAGATGGCGGCCAAAATGGCTTTTCATTTCGACATTGCAGGAGAACCCGGGGCCTCCATGCTCCCTGGCGGAGAAGTGTTTGCTGAGGCCATGGCGCGCTCTGTCGCGTCAATTACGTGAAGCACGGCATGAACATGAACAGCCTGGAAAGCATTTTCGCCAGGGATCCAGCCTGATTCTCAATCCGGCGCAACGGGGATTTCCGGGCCGCGTGACTTCTATCTCCGTCGTGATAGGATTCCGCTTCTCGACTTCGGAGGAGATGTGTCATGGGACGGGAATTTCACGGAACGGTTGATCATCTAGATGAGATGAAGACGCCAGCGCCAGCGATCAAAGGCATGCATCACATGGCCTATCGCTGCCGCGATGCGGAAGAAACCAAGAAATTCTACGGCGACATTCTGGGTCTGAAGCCTGCCGCAGCGCTGGCGTTTGACAAAGACCCGAGCGGCGCTGACAGGCCTTACATGCATCTCTTCTTTGAGATGGGCGATGGCAATTATATCGCCTTCTTTGACGCACCCTCGAGTGCGGATGAAGATCATTTCAACATTAAGGACGGGATTGAGAACTATCACTTCGCCTTTGAAGTTGCCTCAATGGATGAACAGAAAAAGTTCATGGACCGCCTCGCCGAAGCGAAGGTGCCGTGCTTCGGCCCCATCGACCATGAGTTCTGCCATTCCATCTATTTCTTCGACCCAAGCGGACTTGCCTGCGAAATCACTGTTCGAGACGAGAGCCATGACGCCTATCTCGACAATGAGGCAGCGCACATGGAAAAGCATATTCGGGAATGGGAAGAGAAGACGCGCGCAATCAAACAGGCGCGTCTTCAACTATTTGCAGCAGATTAACCCACCCGGGCTTCAGGGAAGAGGCGCAAGAAGTTCTCCGCATAAAAGTTGTCTTTGATGGCTTCCGATCTATCCGACAGGTATTTTTCGAACTTCCGGATCGGATCGCGACCACCCTCGACATGTGGGTAGTCACTGCTGAAGAGGTAAAGCTCTGAATTCGAGTCATCTATCAAGCGGGACACATCTTCATGCGGGAAGGGTGTGAAGCCCATTTGTTGTGTCAGCTGTTCAGACGGCTTGCGGTCGAACCGAATAGATTCATCAACCCGGCTGTAGATCTTGGTGATGTCATCGAGTCGCCGAAGCATTTCTGGCACCCAGCCTGCGCCTAGTTCTACCGCTGCACCGCGCAGGTTTGGGTGGCGCTCAAACACGCCGTCCATCACCATCATGCTGACGAAGGTTTCCGGAGGCTGATGCATAAGGGCTGCATCTTTGCTCCGTACATTCTCGCCGCCGCCCATCCAGTCTTTCACTGCCTTGCGGCCGTTATTGCTCCAGGATTTGAGCGCCTGAAGTGGTGAACCACCAACATGAAGGACGAAGGGCGTGCCGCTTTCTGCAAGCCTTGCCCAGAAGGGCTCCAGGTCCACGTGACCAGGTGCAAACCCGATTGGTGCGCGGTGGGGGACCCAGATTGCTTCCATACCGTTTTTCAATGCGAATTCGAGCTCTTCAATCGCAAGTGCTGGATCGTCCAACGGAACAACACCGACGCCCATCAAGCGGTCATCGTCAGAGCAGAAGTCGGCCATGTGACGGTTGTGGGCGCGGGTCGCGCCATACCGGAGCTCAGAAGAGGTCTTCGAGCTTGGATGGAAAGGCATGACCACAGAGTGGGTCGCGAAGACGAGCTGCTTCTTGAAGCCCAGCATGTCCATGGCAACCTTGCGGTCCGACTTGTCAAAGGCCCCAAGCGCCTGAATTTCTTTAGACGTGTTGATCAGGGTGTCGCCCAGATCGATCATGCTCTGAACATGTTCGCGGCTATGCTTACCTCCCTGATCCATAATAGCGGCGACTTCTTCGTCTGTGACGAGCGAGGCGCTGTAGCTCACCTCCGGAATTTGATCCCGCAGCTTTGGGTCCGCGTAGTCCTTCAAAAAATTCGGCAGCTCCATAATGTGGCTGTCTGCGTCATAAAAGGCGCGTGTATCCGGGGCGTATGCCATAATCAATTCCTCCCATTTTGATTGCAGAGAGCCTAAAGGGAGTTTGGTGAACACGAAAGCGGAACTGTTGGCGTCGCGATCAGTCGACTTTGTGCGCCGCAGCAAAGCATGTACAACGCGCCCAGTTCAAAAGTCACTTAGGTGATCTTCGGAGCATTAGGCTGATTGATACTCATCGTTTAGTCGATCAACCAATGATTTGACGCTCTCTACCCGCTCTATCGCGCCCACGCCATGGCCCGCCGACCATGTATTGGCCCATCTTTTCACACCAGACTGTGGGTCGGTGAAATCCACGTCTGGATCAGTCTCAAGTGCATTGGGGTCCATGCCCGCTGTAATGAGCGATTGGCGCAGCCAGTTCGCATGAACGCCCGTTACAGCGTTTGTGAGAATAAGATCATCAATGGTGCTGTCGACCAGCATTTGCCGATAGTCGGTATGTGCCAGGCTTTCATTTGTCGCAATGAACCGTGTGCCCATATAGGCAAGGTCTGCGCCGAGCACTTCCGCTGCTTTGATCGCCCGACCGTCACCAATGCCCCCACCCAGGACAATCGTGCCGTCGAAAAACTCGCGCACTGCTGGGACGAACGCAAACCCCGTCATGTTGCCCGTGTGGCCACCAGCACCGGCAGCAACAAGAACAAGGCCATCAACACCTGCCTCGGCCGCTTTGCGAGCAAAGCGCACTGAGTTCACATCCGCAAACACAGCGCCCCCATAAGCGTGAACCCGATCAACAATTTTGCGCGGACTCCCCAGCGCGGTAATCACCAGCGGTACTTTGTATTTTTCAACCAGAGCGAGATCATATTCGAGACGATCATTCGATGGATGAACGACAAGATTTGCGGCGAGGGGCCCCGCATCTCGGACGTCGGCCAACCTGCTGGTGATTTCGTCCAGCCACTCGTCGAGGATCGCAGGCGTTCGAGCGTTTGGTGTGGGGAAGCTCCCAACAATTCCTTCCTGGCACGCTGCTACAACAAGGTCAGGTCCTGAAACCAGAAACATCGGGGCCGCAATCAGCGGTAGTTTCAACTTTCCTTGCAGGCGTTCGGGCAGCGGCATTTAGTCCTCCGCCCACCAGGTATTTATTTTGTATCCGTAGAGGGATGTTTCTTCAGGATGCTTCAGACGGGCCCAATGAGCGACCCACTGATCCGGCTGATAAAAGAGGGGAATAACATAGTCCCCGGACAACAAGACCCGGTCGAGTGCTCTAACGGCCGCCACAAACTCATCTCGTTCGCGGGCCGCGAGCATGGCTTCAATCATGCCGTCGACCGCCGGTTCCCTCACGCCCATGTAATTGCGCGTCCCGTCCTGATCAGCAGCGTCTACTCCCCAGTAAAAGCTCTGTTCATTTCCTGGCGATAGGGATGCGTACCAAAAATTGAAAATCATATCGAAGTCGTATGTCTGGCGAAGCTGCTGATATTGGCTCGAATCGACGTAGCGGACATTACCTTCCACTCCGATGCTCTTGAGGGCATCGGAATAGTTCAACGCCAGGCGTTGATCTTCTGGCGTTGCGACCGTGATCTCGAACGAAAGAGGCTGGCTCGATGCAGCATCGACCATCACACCGTCCTTGATGACCCAGCCAGCGTTCTCCAGCGCCTTAATCGCGTCCCGTCGGTTCTGACGATTGCGCGCTGTGCCATCGCTCACTGGTGCAATAAAGCCGTTGGCCATTATGTCGTCGCTGACGACGCCCGCATAAGGGGCGAGAAGGGTACGTTCGACATCGCTTGCAGGGCGACCTGTGCTTGCTAGCTCAGAGCCGTCATAGAAGCTTTGTGTGCGCTTGTAAGCGCTGTAGTAAAAATTTGTATTTACCCATTCAAAATCGAAGACAAGTCCCAGGGCGGCGCGTACTTTTGGATCGCTGAACACAGCACGGCGTGTGTTGTAGACGAGTGCGCGCATGCCAGATGGTGTTGCTTTCGTGAAACTCAGCAGCTCAATCCGGCCGTCGCGAACAGCGGGAATGTCAAACCCGGTTGCCCAACGGGTTGGATCATCTTCCGGTCGAATGTCATAAAGGCCTGCCTTGAAGGCTTCAAAGGACGCGTTGGCGTCTCGGAAATAGTCGTAGATCAGCCGGTCAAAATTGTAGTGCCCGCGGTTTACAGGCAAGTCTTTTCCCCAATAGTCAGGCGAGCGTGAGTAGACGAGGCGCGCGCCGGGTTCTACTTCTGTGATCACATATGGACCGCTGCCAATTGGGGGCACAAGCGATGTTTCATCGAAGGTCCGCGTTTCATAGATATGTTTGGGAATAATCGGCATCAGCCCCATGATGAGGGGCATTTCCCTATCGCCATCGGGCCCGAACACAAACCTGATGGTTTGGGCGTCAGGCCGAACGATCTCTGCAACCTTCGAGTAGTAGTATTTGTGGTTCGGTCGGCCCTTGTCGCGAAGTGTTTCTAACGAAAAGACGACATCATCAACCGTGACCGGTGTGCCGTCGGAAAAGCGCGCTTCTTCGCGGAGGCGAAATTCCACCCATGATCTGTCATCGGGAGTTTCAACAGTTTGCGCAAGAAGGCCATAGAGGGAGAAGGGCTCGTCATAGGCGCGTGCCATGAGGCTCTCAAACACGTAATCTCTGATGCCACCACCCGACACACCTTTGATAATGAGTGGGTTAAGGCTGTCGAAGCTGCCTATGGCCGCGAGCTTCAGGTCACCGCCTTTGGGCGCATCGGGATTTGCATAGGAAAAGTGCTCAAAATCTGGACCATGCAGTGGTGCCCCATGCATGGCGATGCCATGTTGTGGCTCTGCGAATGCCGCTGAACTCGCCAGGCCAAAAAACACGCTTGATACAAATACGGTGGCTTTTTGCCCGAGACCCATAAATTTCCTCCCAAAACACCAACAAAACGACCCCATTAACGCTTGTCGCGCTTTTTCCAGGAACGTGCAAGGTGGGTGTGCATCTTCAGTCCGCTCAGCATATACTACCGGAATCGACGCGGGGGTCGTTGGGGCGGTTGCCCCTGAGCAGAGGAATTTTTTATGTTTGAATTAAGGCGTGCCACAGCTGCGCTATTTGTTGCTGTGTTTTTCTTGAGTATCTCGATCTCTGCGCAGGCTGAGACCGTCACGGCTGCTGATGGCTCAATGATCGAAAAATTCGGCAACTGGCGCGGGAAATGCGCTTCCCCTGACGGAACGAACAATATCTGTACGTTATCCTTCGAGATTCGCTCAGAACAGAGTCAATCCGTGGCCCTATTTTTTGCCATCGGCCGTAACCCAAACAACGAATATTACGCCATCACGATCGTGCCTTTGGGAACACATCTGCCCAATGGTGTAAAATTTAGCGTTGATGGTACAGAGCTTGCCGCCATCCCGCTTCAGGTCTGCATCCCAATTGGTTGCCAGTCGATATCACCTGTTGCCGGTGATAGCCTTCAACGTCTGAAAGCCGGCAACAATATGACTGTCGATTTTATTGATATTCGCAACGGACCTGTGTCGCTCGATGTCAGCCTGTCCGGTATGACGGCGGGGATCAATTGGCTGGACCAACAAGCCCCTAGCTAATGCCAGGATTGTCAGTCGCGCGAGGGCACACTGAACATGTAGTAGCCCAAAACCAGCATAAACATGCTGAAGGCGCCCACGACAATCATCAGGTACGTAAAGTCGGCATCAGTCATTTTCTGTCCTCCATAATATTTCAAGGACAGAAACGCGGATGCGGTTGGCATTCATTGATCCAGATCAACTACCGGCCAGCTAGACTGCTCAGTCGCGCCGTGTCGGCTTAATCAGGCTGCGCACCCATGTGAAGAGCGTGTTGTGTCGCAGCAGATATCGGCTCAGCTTATCGATTTCGTGATAGAGCGCTTCGCTGTCGCCTAACATGTCAGAACGCAGGCGGAACTCCCTATCGGGATCCAGTTCCTTGATCACCTTGGCCGGATTGCCTGCAGCGATAACATTTGCCGGAATGTCCCGCGTCACAACAGCCCCCGCACCAATGATTGAGTTTTTCCCAATCGTGACACCTTTGCCAACGATCACCCGGCTGCCGATCCAGACATTTTCTTCAAACGTTACAGGCGCATGTTTGTCCTGCTCGGCCGTGCGATCATAGGTATCGTGCCAATCTGAATCGGAGATGTAACACCCACTGGCGATCATTGTGTTGCTTCCGATTGTGATCCGCTCCGATGCAATAATCTGATTTCCAGGACTTATCAGAACAAAGTCGCCGATGTGGATTTCCCCAACACGATCTCCGCTGTCCCATGTGGCCAGACGGATCATGTTTCCTTTGGCGGCGCGGAGGTGCAAATGCGAACCTGCATGTATATTCGCGCCCCACAACTCCACACCTTGCGGGTAGGCGACGTCCAGCCCAGGTCCGACGCTGTCAAATTGAGGCTCCAGGAATTGTCGAACTTGCCATTTTGAAAATGAATCGCGCAGGCGGCGGATGAAGTAGGGACGGGTATCGCGCCGCATGGTCCATGTCCTTTGTCGCACCTTCTTTCGGGTGCCGTTGGTCTTTGGCTTTAGTGCGCCGCTTCACCCCTTAGGGTGTAGATGCCACCTTCCATAGGACCAAACATTTTGGGAACATCTGAATGGCCAACAGGGTCACCGGTCTCGTCTTCCAACAGGTTTTGTTCCGACACATAGGCGACATATTCTGACTCGGAATTCTCGGCCAGCAGGTGATAATAGGGCTGGTCTTTGCGCGGCCTGATTTCCTCAGGGATAGACAACCACCACTCTTCGGTATTGTTGAAGGTTGGATCGACGTCAAAAATCACCCCCCGAAAAGAGAAATATCGATGCTGAACAATCTGCCCGATATGGAATTTTGCCTGTCTGTCGATCATCACGCCTGTACCTGTGAAGTGGGCCTGTAAAATGCCCAGCGGCTCTCAATTTTACAGTGAATCGGGTACTTTTGATAGCTGCCTTAAGATCATGCGGCAACCCCTTGTGGAATAAGATCTTTTAGCGCCCTGTATCCGATCAAATGAATGTTTTCCTCCGCGAGGTGGTCCGCCATTTCTCCGCTTAAAAACATTTCGAGGTCCATCACCCGCGACCGCCAGTCAGGGCATATACCCCTCAATTCCGCGGTGTCATGACTTGGATGCAGGATGAAATAGCTCATCTGCCCCGGTTTGATCGAACTCAACGCCTGTTTTGTTTTTCCCGCCCGATCCTCTTCGTCAGAGAGAGACACACTCAATATCCGATCGAGTGTCGGCACCCCCACATCTTCCAATTCGTCCGTACGGCGCTCGAAAAGCGTACAGCTCTCCTCAGAATAGCCTCCAAATGCCCATTGTTCCGCTGTGAGGCGAAGTGCAAAGGGTGGAATTCCATATTCAAGCGCGAGATCAACAAACACTTCATAAAGCGGGCCATGCATCACGGACCCCATGTGCGTGTCGATATGGGTGGGCTCAATGCCGGCCGCCTTGGCGTGCTCAATTTGTGCTCTGAGTTCAGCCTTGACCGCCTGTGGGTCTGCTGCTTTGGCGACTGCTTCTGACGTCTTAGGGAACTTTGCCTCCTGGTCGGTCAATCCACCGGTCGCGGCTCCAGAGGTAAGGGGCCCCCAACGATAGGGATGCCATTCACTGGTCAGAGTCGCATGAACGCCCATATCCGCATCAGGGTGCTCCTGACAATAGTCCGCTGCGGCGTTAAACCAGGCACAGGGAACCATGGCAGATCCACAGGAAACTGCGCCCGCTTGCCATAGGTCGGCGAAGGCACTGACTGACGCCTGGCACATCCCAATATCATCGGTGTGCACTAGAACCACACGGTCGGTTTCGGAAAACCCCAGTTTTTTGAGCGCTGGATTCGGTCCCATTCTGTCTCCTGTCAGTATCTGTGTCGGGAATTCTACACCAATCTGCAGAAATACGCCCAACACCCTTGATCCTGCACAAGGGTCACGCAATATACGCGACACAAAAATTCATGACCGGGACTACCGGTTACCTCACAAGGAATATCGCATGAGCAACTCAACCGAGAAGCTGTTTTCGCCATTTTCGTTCAACGGTCTCACCATTCCAAACCGTGTGGTGATGGCACCGATGACACGGAATTTCTCTCCCGGTGAAGTTCCAGGTGCCGATGTTGCGGCCTACTATCGGCGCCGGGCCGAAGGAGGGACGGGCCTCATCATCACAGAAGGCACAACCGTCGGGCACCGTGTATCGACCATGGCGGACAATATCCCTGCCTTCCATGGCCAAGCAGCGCTTGAAGGGTGGAAGAATGTTGTTTCAGAGGTGCACGAGGCCGGTGGCAAGATCATGCCGCAGCTTTGGCATGTGGGCACAATGCGCAATCAGCAGGAAGCGCCCAACCCACAGGAACCGAGCGCCGGACCGTCCGGTCTCTTCGTACCCGGCAAACAGGTCGCGGACCCGATGACCCCTGAAGATATTCAAGCCTGTATCGACGCCTTCCGGCGTTCTGCGGGCGCTGCGCGTGAAGCTGGTTTTGACGGAATTGAGCTTCATGGCGCCCACGGCTACCTGATTGATCAGTTCTTCTGGGAAGGGACCAATCAGCGCGACGATGAATATGGCGGGCAAGATGCCGTCGCTAGAACAAAATTCGCCGTTGATATCATCAACGCGGTTCGGGCAGAAGTAGGGGATGATTACCCTCTCATCCTGCGCTTCTCTCAATGGAAGCAACAGGACTTTGACCACAAGATTGCACCAACGTCAGAAGAATTGGCCGCGTTCCTGAAACCGCTGTCAGACGCCGGTGTCGACGTGTTCCATTGTTCCACACGTCGTTTCTGGGAACCTGAGTTTGAGGGGTCTGATCTCAACCTTGCGGGATGGACCAAGAAACTCACCGGCAAGCCCACGATCACTGTGGGCAGTGTCGGCCTGTCAGGCGAATTCATTGCTGCCTTCGCCGGCGAGGGCTCTGAACCCACCAGTATCGATAAGCTGCTGGATCGCCTGAATGCTGATGAATTCGACATGGTTGCGGTCGGTCGGGCTCTGTTGGTTGACCCGGAATGGGCGAACAAGATCCGCGATGGCCGTGCCGATGAGCTCAAAAAGTTCTCCCGTGAGGCCATGACAGAACTTGCATAGTTAGACAGTCAGGGACTGCCCTTATTATAGGGCGGTCCCTATTTTCTCTCTGTATGGGACTATTGTTTGCCCAGCATCACCGGTTTATAGAGAGATGAGAGGCAATAGGCCTCAGGAAACTGGCATCTGGGGACCAATTGTCAGACATACCTTCGATAGACCTGCCGGTACGCACCCTCAGCCCGAAATCCATCCTCATCTATTCCTGTGAGGAGGTCATCGGCGACGGCATCTTGAAGCTTAGTTTTGCACAACAGGTCCGCCAACGCTTTCCCGACGCAAAGATTACCTGGGTCGCGGGAACCGGGAAAACGGTTTACGCGAGTATTCTCAAACCTATCGCGATGAAGTTCATTGACGAGGTGATTGAACTGGCGGGTATCGGTGACAAAACGCATCAGCTTTTCACCAAGTGGTCGCCCCTTCCGGGGCGGAGTTTCGATTTGATCATTGATACGCAACGCCTTGTTGCGCGAACGATGATCGTGAAGCGCACACCCCACAAAATATTCGTCTCCGGCACAGCAGATTTCTTTTTCTCAGATGTGAAACCGCCAAAAGGCTTTGAGTCAGACACTTCATTTGTAGGTGGACTGATCGATATGTTGGACCTGATATCTCCTCGGCCAGCAGACGATGGTACAGAGGTCTTTGATCCTTCAAAAGAACACCGGGCAGCCGCCGCAGCCTTGCTGCCATCAGGTGCCACCTATATCGGCATTGCACCTGGCGCTGGGGACCGTCGGAAACTTTGGCCAGTCGACCGATATTTCGAGCTGGCGCGAAAACAATTGGCGATCGGGCGCGTACCGGTCTTTCTCCTGGGGCCCGACGAAGCCGAACTGGTGGCGCAGGTACGTGAGGAAGTTCCAGAGGCACTTCTGCCTGAGTGGGACAGGGTGGACGATTATCCCCACATCAAGGGTCCAATGCTCGTCATGGCCCTCGCAGCACATATGTCGGCTGCGATTGCGAACAATTCTGGCACTGGGCATATGCTGGCGGTTGGCGGTGCACCGCTCGTATCGATATTTACGCGACATGATCCGGCCAAATATGCGGCGCAGGCGAGGGGATTGAAGATCCTCCACGCCCTTCGTGATTATGGCGTCGACGATGCATCGCGCATCCCGCTCTCAGCAGCGCTCGACGCAATTGATACTTTCGTAAAATATGAAGAGCCTTTGATAAGCTAAGGCCGGGTTTTAGAGGCCGTAAGCACTACCAAGCTCTGGATCTCGTTCCGCGACACGTTTCGCTAGGTCGACAATCACCTTCGCCTGCTTCCAGGTCGCATCGTCCTGCATTTTACCATCCAGCATGACAGCGCCGGTGCCATCCGGCATGGCTTCGAGGATACGCAGGGCGAACTTCACTTCGTCCACATCCGGGCTGAATACTTTCTTCGCAATATCAATCTGCACAGGGTGCAACGACCAGGCGCCAACGCATCCAAGTAGGAAGGAATTGCGGAACTGAACTTCGCAGGCATCTGTGTCCTGAATATCACCAAATGGGCCGTAGAAGGGACGAATGCCGTTGGAGAGGCAAGCATCCACCATACGAGCTACGGTGTAGTGCCACAGATCCTGTTGCGCGAACACCCGATGGCTTCCATCTTCTTTAGGATCTTCAATCACGCCGTAGGACGGGTGTCCGCCGCCAACACGCGTGGTTTTCATTCCCCGTGACGCAGCAAGGTCGGCAGGACCCAAGCTCATGCCATGCATGCGCGGGCTCGCCGCCGCAATCTCGTTCACATTTTTTACACCCTGCGCTGTCTCCAGGATAGCGTGAATGAGGATCGGTTTTTTGACGCCATGTTTTGCTTCAAGCTGCGCCAATAGCTGGTCCGCGTAGTGGATGTCCCAAACACCTTCCACTTTAGGCAACATAATCACGTCGAGCTTGTCTCCGACTGCACCAACAATCTCAACAATGTCGTCTAAAGCCCAAGGGCTGTTGAGTGCGTTGACCCGAGTCCAAAGGCCCGTATTCCCAAAGTCATTCTCGCTTGCAACCTTGATGAAACCAGCTCGTGCCGCTTCTTTTGCGTCAGCGGGTATTGCGTCCTCCAGGTTCCCAAGGATCACATCGACCTTCGGAATGAGATCAGGAATTTTGGAATGAACTTTCTCGTTATGCGCTGGGAAGAAGTGGATCATGCGCTCTAGCGCCAGTGGCAGCTCTTGGAAGGGCGCTGGTGCACCAATTGACAGGGGCTTATAGAATGTCGCTGGGAGTTTCATGGGATTCCACATGTTTGGTGTCGACTTGCGCCGCAGCATAGTGCCCGCGCGGCAATTCTACCAGTTTCAATTTTCTATTTGAAATCAGCCAGTTAGGGCTTTCTGTTCGCGCGCCATTGCTGCCTTGAATTCAGCGGTCTCAGAAACGCGGTGCTCGCCTTTCGAATAGGCTTTAGCATTCTCGTAGTAGAAAGCTGCATTCATGATGTTTGCTTTTGAGCTGTCACGTTCCTTAACGACTTTTCCCGGTGATCCCATGACAATCGAATTGTCTGGGATGATGGTGCCTTCAGTCACGATTGTATGCCCGCCAATGATGCAGTTCTTGCCGATCTTTGCGCCATCCATGATCGTTGAGTTGATCCCGATCAGACAATTGTCGCCAATCTCCGCCCCGTGAATTGTGCAATGGTGGGTAATTGAACAATTGTCACCAATGATTGTCGGCGTGGTATTGCCAACATGAATCATTACGAAGTCTTGGATGTTGGTGCGTCTGCCGATCCGCACCTCATACATTTCGCTACGAATGACCGTATAAGGCCAGAGCGATGTTCCCTCATCAATATAGACTTTCCCATAGATGAGGGCCGTTGGATGGATAAAGGCTGGCTTGTTAAGTTCTATTCCCGGACCAAAATCAGACATGCTTTTCCTCATGCTTTTTGTTGTTCTTGTTCAACAGGACCAGCGGCCAGGATTGCCATAAGACCGATGATCGAGGCCGCTGCTCCATAAAGATAGGAACCGGCATATCCACCTGCCGCTTCATAAATCAGACCATACGCAGCAGGTCCACTAGCTACGCCGAACGTTGTAAACAGTTGAGATGTCGAATAGATGCGTGCGTAGGCCATCGTGCCAAACGCTTCTGCTACGAGCAGAGGCTGCATCATCAGCAAATTGCCTACGGTCACGCCGAACAATGCTGCGACCATCAACAATGTTGTCGGCGTCGCGGCAACCGCGTAGAGGCTTAGAGCAATCGCCTGCACGATAAGAAGTCCGCCCATGAAGAGCCGCGAAGAGATGTGCGGGAGAACCCAACCGCCCGCCAGACGTCCGGCAATACTGAAACCCGCCATCACCGACACCGCCAGAGCCGCCAGATCACGATCATCTGCGCGGCCCGCCACCAATGAGAACTGATGGGCGATAGAGCCAACCTGGGCCATCATGGATGTCATGAAGGTAATCGTCGCGAGGACAAAGAAGCGACTGCGAACGGCTATATGATAGGGGACACCGTTTGCTGACGGTTCAGCACCTGGAGAACCGTCGGGCACGTCGTCACCATCCGCTGCCAGCCCCATGGATGCGGGGCTTGGACGAAAGAGCAGCACCGCCACAGGCGCAATTCCAAAGAAGAGCCCTGCACCGAGCCAGGGAGCTGCACCGCCAAGGCCCAACCGTTCTATTAGCTCAGCGGAGATGGGCGTGAGCAAAATCCCTCCAAGGGAGAGACCTGTAGAGGCAACGGACAGAGCCACAGAGCGCTTCTTTTCAAACCACCGGGCAACAAGAGTGGTGCAGGGCAGGAGCGCACAGGCTGCGTATCCGACGCCAAAGAGCACGTAGAACAGATAAAGCTGCCAAAGTTCATTGACCCATCCCGCGCCAGACAGGACAAGACCAGCAAGCACTGCGCCTCCGGCGATGGTCCATCTTGGATCGTACCGCTCGATGAGCCATCCGACTCCGAGGCCTGCGACACCGGACGACACGAAAAACGCAGCCGTCGCCCCTGACGTGTAGCCAACAGAAAAGCCTCGCTCATCGACAAATGCTTCCAGATAAACGGATAAGTTGTAAAAGCCAAAACCAGCCGAAACCGTCATTACGACGAAAGCCGCGAAGACAATGTACCATCCATAGAAGATGGGAGGCCTGCTGGCGGACCCGTCTGACGTAGCGTTTTCTGTCATTGGCCTAGTGGGTTTAGAGGATAAGGAATGTCGATTCTTAAGACATACCAGACGTGCCGTCGCTGGCGAGAGCCAATTTACACCTAATCCGTGAACTGGCTTCGCAATTGAATTTGCGAATATGTGGCGACACAGGTCTTCATCGGCTAAGACTCTAGGCAAACAAATAAAAGATACACATTGGGAGAGCTGTCATATGAAACTTTATAACTCCATTGGGCCGAACCCTCGGGTCGTAAAAATCTTCATGGCTGAAAAGGGGATCGAACTTCCATTTGAGGAAATCGACATTATGGCAGGCGCCAACCGGCAGGCTGACTATCTTAAAGTGAACCCGGCTGGTCAGCTCCCCGCGCTCGCTCTCGACAATGGCGACATTGTCACGGAGATCACCGCCATCTGCGAATATCTTGAAGAACATCAACCAGCACCTGCACTTGTTGGTACGACTGCAGAAGAGCGGGCAGAGACGCGCAAGTGGGTTCGCCGGGTCGATCTTGGCATATGCGAGCCTTTGGCAAATGGCTTTCGGTTTTCTGAAGGGCTGCCCATGTTCCAAGATCGCTTTCGGTGTCTGCCAGAAGCTGCCGATGGCTTAAAGGCAACGGCGCAGGACAAGATCAAGTGGCTCGACAAACAGCTCGAAGGCAAGCAGTGGCTTGCTGGTGACCGTTTTACGTTGGCAGATATCCTTTTGTTTGGCTTCCTTGAGTTTGGCGCCTCTGTCGGACAAGCCATTGATCCAAACAATAAGAACATTGTTGCCTGGTACGACCGCGTACAGGCTCGGCCAAGTGTGGCAGCGGCTGCCTGATGACAATTGAGGGGTTGGATATGTTCCGACCCTTTTTCCCTTCTAAAGTCTGTGTCGAGGTCGACCATGAACGAAGAAATTCTTTCCATCAAAACGTCTGATGGCGATATGGAAACACTTGTGGTTTCCGATAGCGATGGCGCGAAACCGCCTGTGGTCATCTATATGGATGCACCGGGCATTCGTGAAGAATTGTATGGCTTTGCACGCCGTATCGCGGCGGAGGGCTACACCGTTCTGTTGCCAGATATGTATTACCGGCTCGGGCGTCTTCGTTTCAACTTGGCAAAGGCAGATGACTCTGTTCGCGAGGAAATGTTCTCTGCCATGCGGTCCCTCAACAATGCGCTCGTCATGTCCGACACTGCCGACATTCTTGCGTGGATGGAGCAAGACCCACGGATTAAACCCGGGCCGGTCGGTTGCATTGGTTACTGTATGAGCGGGCAATATGTTGTGTCTGCCGCGGGCACATATCCCGACCATTTTGCAGCCTCCGCATCGCTTTACGGAGTCGGCATTGTAACCGATGCTCCCGATACGCCCCACAAACTTGCATCCAATATCAAGGGCGAGCTTTATCTTGGTTTTGCTGAATCTGACGAGTGGGTGCCGGACAATGTCATCCCGGATCTGCGTTCAGAACTGGACGGGCACTCTGTCTCCTACACGTTGGATGTTTGGCCAGGGACGGGCCATGGGTTTTGTTTTCCAGAACGTGAGGCATATGTGAGAGATGCTGCTGAGCAGGTCTGGGGGAAGGTCTTTGACATGTACAAGCGCAAGCTCTGCTAAGGCATTCGAACTGGTAAACAACCTTTACTTCTTTGGCGCCGCTGCGATAAAGTCTGAAGAAGCGGCGGGGGTCGTTGAGGTGGAGGGTCTACGTGCGTATTTTCGTTCAAGCATTCATGCTGCTGGGTGCAGTCATAGTCATTTCGACGCTGGGCGCTGCTACGGCTACGGCCCAGCCGACCTATGAAGAATTTCGACACTGCCTCGACAGTCCAACACAGGGGAATCGGGCGGCTGGAGATGGTTGGTGGAGCCGGCGCAGTGCCCAAGAACAGCGGTACATGATCGAACTACCCTGTGAAGAAAAATACATCGTGGCGATCTGCGTCTTCCTCTACGACCCCGACCTTAAAGGCTGTACCAATAAGGGCGTCGCTCGCTTTCGAGCTGACCGACATTGTGCGGCTCAAGGGCATGAGATTTTGTCGGCGGAAAGAGCTGCTTGCTCGCAAGAGTACGTAGCGAATTTCAAACCGGTGTTTTAGTATCCTTGCATGCATGATCTTCCTCCTGTTGACCAGGAGTCTCCGGCTGCGGAGACACTCGGTAAAAAAGTCTTAGAACTTGATCCGGAACGCGGCTACGTCAAAGCCTCCTATTTTGCTGGCGAAAATTTCGTCAATCGCGGAGGGCGTATCTATGGTGGTTTCCTTGCCGCTATGCTGGATGGCCTCTGCGGCCACGCAGTGCGTTCAACAACCAGCACGCCAACACCCCAGGTGACGCTTGAACTCAAAACAAGTTTTCTTGGCCGCGCAGATCAGGGAACCCTTATCGGTGAAGGTTGGGTTCGACATCGGGGAAAATCGATTGCCTTTGCTGAGGCGGAGCTCCGTCGTGAAGATGGTGAGCTTGTCGCCCGAGCCAGTGCTACATTTAAGCTCGGACGACCATCACACCCAGCCGGTTAAGCGTCTACCTCTCGAAGATGCGTGAGGCGCCGCCCAGGAGTGATCCTTCGCCTTGGTCGGTGCCGCCTGCAGATGGCGCGTGTTCCAGGACACGGTCAGCCAGACGCGAGAAGGGCAGGCTTTGCAGCCATACGGTGCCGGTGCCTTGCAGGGTTGCCAGGAAGAGGCCTTCGCCCCCAAAAACCATCGATTTCAAGCCGCCTGCGCGCTCAATGTCGTACTCAAGCGAAGGCGTGAAGGCGACGATACAGCCGGTGTCTACTCGGAGCTTTTCACCGGTGAGCTTCTTTTCGACGATCGTGCCTCCTGCATGTACGAAAGCCATGCCGTCGCCTTGAAGCCGCTGGAGGATGAAGCCTTCGCCCCCGAAGAACCCTGCACCCAGCTTTTTCTGGAAGGCAATGTCTATGCTGGTGCCCAAGGCAGCTGCGAGGAATGAATCTTTCTGACAAAGGATCTCACCGGTCATCGCCTGATTGAGCGCAATGATCTTACCGGGGAAGGGGGCTGCAAAAGCAACACGCGCCTTTTTCGATCCCTTATTGGTGAAGTGAGTCATAAAAAGAGACTCGCCTGTGAAACTGCGCTTCGCGGCGGAAAAGATTTTCCCCATGACACCTTCGTCGGGCTTCGACCCATCACCGAGACGTGCCTCGAATTCGATCCCATCTTCCATGTAGTTCATGGCGCCAGCTTCAGCGACAACAGTCTCACCTGGATCGAGTTCAACCTCCACCAGCTGCATATCATCACCGATGATCTCGAAATCGACTTTGTGGCAGTTCATGTTCTTCTCCCCCGTAGTGCCACTCACCATGTATCGATGAATGGTCGTTTAGGTGTCGCATCCTGCGACTTAGGCGGCAGCGACTTCAAGCCTCGCATGATCCAGTGACGTGTTTCCAGCGGATCGATGACCCCATCGATTTCCAAGAAAGAGGCCATGTTGATGGCCTTGCCTCTGGCGTAGGAACTGGCGACCATCTTCTCGAAGAACTCCTGGCGTTCCGCCTCATCTTCGATCGCTTCCATTTCGCGGCGGTACCCGAGACGCACCGCACCCTCCAGCCCCATTCCACCAAACTCACCAGTCGGCCACGAAACATTAAAGAAGGGGGCATGGAATGTGCCTCCCGTCATCGCCTGCGCGCCCAGACCGTAGCCTTTGCGGAGGACAATGGTGAAGACCGGAACCGACATGTTGGCCGCGACGACAAACATCCGCGATACGTGACGCACCTGTGCCGTCTCTTCAACTTCCGGACCCACCATGAAGCCTGGCGTGTCACAGAAGGAGAGGATGGGGAGACCAAACGCATCACACAATTGCATGAAGCGGGCAGCTTTATCTGCCGCATCCGCATCAATCGCACCGCCCAGGTGGAAAGGGTTGTTGGCAATCAGGCCCATCGGGCGGCCTTCAATCCGGATGAAGCACGTTAGAATACCAACACCAAAATCTCTGCGCAGTTCAAGCACACTTTCTTTGTCTGCGACTGTGTCGATAACCGTTCGGACGTCGTAGGCCCTGAGGCGGTTTTCTGGAATCAGATGTCGCAGCTCTCTTTGGTCTGCAGCCTCCCAGTTTTTTAGGCGACCCTGGAAGTAGGAGAGATATTTCTTTGCGGCGGCAACTCCCTCGGCTTCATCTGAGACGGCGATATCAACGACGCCGTTTTTCTTGTGGACATCAATCGGGCCAATGTCTTCTGGCTTGTAGGCGCCCAGTCCGCCACCTTCAATCATGGCAGGACCGCCCATACCGATATTTGAGTCGGCCGTGGCGATGATCACATCACTACATCCTACAAGTGCCGCGTTGCCGGCAAAACACCGACCAGAGACAATACTTATGACCGGCACATTGCCGCTCAGTGCTGCAAAATTTTTGAACGTTGGAACATCAAGCCCCGCGACACCTGCTGTGTCCGTATCACCTGGACGTCCGCCGCCGCCCTCCCCAAAGAGAATGAGTGGCAGGTTCCATTGATGCGCCAGACCCAGCATGCGGTCGGTCTTCTTGTGGTTCATATGGCCCTGGGTGCCTGCAAAGACGGTAAAGTCGTAGGCAAGGACCATTGCCCGTGAGGCTTCTTCGTCAAAGTCCTCGCCATTGATTGACCCAACACCGGTAATCATTCCATCCGCCGGACTCATTTTGATCAGGTCTTCCATCGACCGTCGGCGACGCTGAGCCGCCAGGACCAACGCGCCATACTCAATGAAACTATCGGGATCACAGAGGTCATCAATGTTTTCCCGTGCGGTGCGTTGATTGCGTCCGCGACGGCGTGCGACCGCGTCCGGGCGGCGTTCATCCAGCCCAATGGCGTGCCGCTCAATAACCTCTTCCAAGTCAGGGCGAATATAGTCCAAGTCGACAGCGGCAGCTGCTGCACTTTCAGACATCCCCACATCTCGTTCTTCAATGAAGAGGAGAGGCGCCCCCTCAAACACTGTGTCATCTGGTTTAGCTGCCATCTCACGCACAATGCCGCCTGTTTCCGCGGAGACGATGTGCTCCATTTTCATCGATTCAAGGACCGCAATCTGCTGGCCGGGCGCAACGCTGTCGCCTTCAGATACGTCGATACTCACGACACGTCCTTGAAGATGCGCGCTCAGAGGACGGGTGCCGTCGGGTCCTGTCGCTTGCACGGACGGGGCAACCACCGCGCCTGTTTCCTTGCTCGCTGCATACCGAGATCGGCGCGCACTGTCTTTCGTCAGCGCAGCTGTATGATCCGCGATGAAGGTCGTGTAGACGTCGTTTGATGCAAAAGTGGGTATGCGCAAGAGGTTTTGATGAAGCGGAATGTTGGTCTTCACCCCGTCGATAAAAAACTCATCCAACGCCCGCTGGGCACGCTTCACAGCATCCTGGTAGTCAGTGCTCGGAGAGTAGGCGATCAGTTTCGCAAGCAATGAATCATAGTGAGGGCTGCTTGTGTATCCGGTGTATCCAAACCCATCGACGCGAATACCAGGACCGCTGGGCGCCTGATAGGCTGTCAGCGTTCCGCCTGACGGCAGCGCCTCACCATCCGCATTCATGCTCTCCATGTTGATCCGCAATTGGATCGCGTAGCCTCGCGGCTCAGGAACTATGCCAAGACCGATTGCGCTCAAGGTCTTGCCTGCAGCAATGCGCAATTGGGTTTTGACAAGATCGACACCGGTTATTTCTTCGGTGACCGTGTGCTCCACTTGCAGGCGGGCATTTGTCTCCATGAAGGCAAAGCTCTGGTCCGCTTCATCCACCAGAAACTCGAATGTGCCGATATTGTCGTATGAAGCTTCCTTTGCGAGTTTAACAGCCGCGTCAGTAAGCTGTTTCCGTAATCCTTCGCTGAGCGTTGGACTGGGCGCGATTTCCACTAGTTTCTGGCGACGACGTTGAAGAGAGCATTCGCGCTCTCCAAGGTGAACAACATCTTTACCATCGCCCACGATCTGAATTTCTATGTGGCGCGCTTTTGTAATGAGCCGTTCCACATACACCGAGTCATCCCCAAAGGCAGATTTGGCTTCGGACTGGCACCTGGCATAGGCCTCATCAATCTCGTCGGCCCGGTGGACCGGGCGCATGCCGCGACCGCCGCCGCCCGAGACAGCTTTAATCATCATGGTGGCATTGGAACCTAGGCTTTTGAAGAAGGCCTTCGCTTCTTCAAGGCTGGTCGCCCCATTTGTGCCGGGCAGGAGGGGAACGCCCACTTGTTCCGCCAATGCCCGGGCACGGGCTTTATCGCTAAAGAGGGCGAGGGCGTCGGGGTTTGGTCCGATGAAAGTGAGGCCCGCATCCTTACAGGCGCGTGCGAACTCAACATTCTCACTCAGAAAGCCGTACCCAGGATGGATCGCGTCACATCCAGACGCTTTGGCCGCGTCAATGATTTGCTTGGCATCGAGATAGGCTGGAACACCGCTGCCTCTCAGAGCAACAGATTCGTCGGCTACCTGCACATGGAGCGAGGCCGCGTCATCTTCGGAAAAAATAGCAACTGACCCGATTTCCATCTCCGCAGCCGCACGCGCAATGCGCACCGATATCTCGCCGCGATTGGCGATCAACAGTTTCTGAAACCCCATGAAGTGTTTGCCCCGTTTGCTCCCCAGTCAGGCAATGGTCGCCCGCTGATGGTTATTGTGAATTTCGATGGCTTTAAACTACCAGAATGAGGGCAGAGGGATCAAAAATCGCTGCTGCCGTCATTCCCTCCCTGGCCTTCCCTGGGCGGAGACAATTATCTGCATCAGCGGTGCGCGATTCAGGATTGTGATTTTTCCATATGAAACGTCGATCCATGCTTTTTTCTTCCAGGTGCTGAGTTGACGGCCTACCGCCTCTCGGGTGGCCCCGACCATCTGACCCAACTCTTCCTGGGGGAGATGCAGGTCAATCAGAACGCCCTGATCAGCTGACACCCCGTGTTTGTCGGCGAGATCCAGCAGGCGTTTTGCCAGGCGGAAGGTCACATCATGAAAGACTGTCTCCTGGAGCAACTCGCCCACCAGTTGGATTCGGGCCCCTAAGAGCTCGACAATCGGCATGAACATTGCCGGTTCGCTGGTTGCGAACGCCAGCATGTCGTCTCGGCTTAGACAAAGAAGATCTGTTGGTTCTGCAGCTGTTGCATCAACGAGCCGGGTGCCCCCCTCAAACAATCCTAACTCCCCAAACCACTCACCCGTGTCAGCTTGATTGAGCGCTACAGTCTTGCCATCGGCTGAGTCCACCGACAGACGTAGGCGACCTTTGAGGATGCCGAAATACCGGTCTGAGGCATCTCCGCGGGCATAAAGAGGGTCGCCAGCGTCCAAGGAGAGCGGTCGCGCCCGTTCCAACACAGCGGATCGGGCATGCTCTGGGAGGACTGAAAAGAGGGGACTCATCATGACCAGGTCGTCAGCGCTGATTTTCTGGCCTGATTTCCCCATAGATTCCCTCTTTTTTGCATTCGTCCGTGTAAATGTGACCCAGATCGCAGTCTGATTTCCAGCTTCCCGTTAAGAGAGTGGCATGGCCTGACAGAGGCCGCATGCAAACGGAGGAAAAGCCATGTCAGTTCAAGAAGCCGCCGCAATCAGTGTTCGTGAAACTGTCTCCCCAGAGGAATGGGAAGCTCGGGTCAATCTCGCGGCCTGTTATCGTCTTGTCGCCCATTATGGCTGGGACGATATGATCTTCACTCACATTTCTTCGAAACTCTCTGACGGGACCTTTCTCATCAACCCTTATGGGTTTTTCTTTGATGAGATCACCGCCAGCAGCTTGGTGAAGATCGACCTTGAGGGCAATAAGCTGGATGACTCACCGCATTTCGTGAATCCAGCTGGCTTTACTATTCACAGCGCCGTCCACGAAATCCGCCATGACGCCAATTGCGTCATTCATCTGCACACAATCCCCGGCACGGCGGTCTCGACGGCAGAAGAGGGGCTTCTGCCACTCAATCAAACAGCGATGCTGATCCGCGAAGAGCTCGCCTACCACGAATATGAAGGCGTCGCTGTTGATCATGATGAGCGTCCACGGCTTCAGGAAGACCTTGGTGACAAGAACATGATGCTCTTGTGGAACCACGGCACGCTGACCGTTGGTGAAACTGTCGCTGAGGCCTTTATGCGGATGTACTATCTGGAGCGTGCCTGTGAAATGCAGGTGGCAACACTCTCGTCTGCCAAGCAGCTTCACAACCCTATGCAGGGCATCCCGGAGAGAACCGCGACACAGGGGACCGACCCTGAGCTTGCTCAAAAGGTGACAAACCACTTGGCATGGCCTGCGATGCTTCGGAAACTGGACCGGATTGATCCGTCCTATCGTGACTAAAACTCCAAAGGCACGAGAAAGGCGGCACCTATCTGGGCGCCGCCTTCTTTGTTGAGTGCATGGAGCGTGGATTACGCTTCCACCTCAAAGGTCAGACCGGCGTTGGCGCGCAAGCGATCGATGATCTCCATGCCAAAGGCCGGAGCTGGCGTATAAATGCCACCTGGCAGGTCTGCCACGTTCTGGATCAGGCAGATCGCGCTTTCTGAAATCATCTTGGACGTTGAGCCGTAACCAGGGTCTTTATCGCCCGTTACACCAACCTTGATCGAGGCACCGTCGGGCATTTCGCCGACAAAGAGAACATCATAATTGCCTGCTTCACGCTCTTCCTTGGAAGGGCCTTCGCCAGGCTTTGGTGCATCGTCACCGCCAGTAATGTCGGTCGCCGCAATCGCATCTGCCGTTTTCTTGCCGGTTTCACCGGGGCCTGCCAGCATCATCTCGTCATACTGGAAATCCGTGCCATAGGCGTTGTCCATCAGGAAGTTTGAGCGATGGATGTTCTTGGTGTTGATTACCGCCATAAAGAAAGGCGCGACCCACATGCCCACTGCAGGGTCCTCATAGGGTTTCATGCCATCTGGCTGCTCAATGCCTTCATAGCCTGGAGCCAGGGAGTAGGGATTGAAGAGATGAGCCATCATTGCCGGGTCCTTCTGAGCCAACTCGAAAGTCGCCCGGCCACTGGCCGCCGTACCACCTGAAAGCGTGCCGTTCATCGCCCGAACGCGGCCTTTGACCCGCGGTGCGGGTTTGCCAAACTTGGCTTTCGCCTGGTCCTGGAGGAAATAGACACCCATGTCGAACGGGATTGAGTCAAAGCCACAGGAGAAGACGATCCGTGCGCCAGATTTTTTGGCGGCATCCTCATGAGCGTCGATCATTTTCCGCATGAAGGGCACTTCACCGCAGAGGTCCACATAGTCTGTCCCAGCTGCCGCACAGGCTGCCACGAGCGGCTCCCCGTAGAGTAGATATGGCCCAACAGTGGTGATCACGACTTTGGTGCTCTCGACCATCTTCTTCAGCGCAGCAGGATCGGCTGCGTCAGCGGCAATCAGCGGTGTATCGGCTGGTGCGCCGATCAAATCACGGACAGAGGCGAGCTTTTCAGCGCTCCGGCCGGCCATGGCCCATTTTACCGAACCATCTGCATATTGTTTGCTCAGATATTCCGCTACCAGGCGGCCGGTAAACCCGGTGGCGCCGTATACGACAATGTCGAACTCTCTTGTCCCTGCCATCACTTTATCTTTCTTCTTTTGTACGTTTCTCACCGCAGAAAAGCGGCTGAAGCCTTGAGGAACCTACCACGGGGTAACCATATTCAACAGGGACCTCAAACTTCGATTAGCGGTTTTCGTCAAAACCATATAAGACCCGGGTTTGCCAGCGCGGCAGCTCCCTCGCCAGCGCTCAGAGCCGGAACATAAGAAACTATGTCAGATCCCCATAACATCAACCCTGTCCTCGCGCATGCGCTTGAGAAAAAGGGATATGTCTCTTTGACAGAGGTGCAGGAAGCGGTGATCGCGCCTGAGACTGATGGTAGAGACCTTCTGGTTTCCGCGCAGACGGGGTCGGGCAAAACCGTTGCCTTCGGCCTCACGATTGCACCAACCATTCTTGGGACCCAAGAGACATTTGGGCCGGCGGTTCTTCCTCAAGCATTGGTCGTCGCGCCTACACGTGAGCTCGCCATCCAGGTGCAGCGGGAGCTGACCTGGCTCTTTGGCGAAGCAAAAGGGAAGATTGCGTCCTGTGTGGGCGGCATGGACCCGCGGGCGGAACGCCGGGCATTGGCTCGGGGGGCCCATGTGGTGGTCGGAACACCCGGTCGCCTGCGTGACCATATTGAACGCGGTGGGCTCGATATGTCTGGTCTTCGTGCCGTCATACTCGACGAAGCTGATGAGATGCTCGACTTCGGGTTCCGTGAAGATCTCGAGTTTATTCTCGACACTGCGCCCAAAGAGCGTCGGACATTGATGTTCTCCGCGACCGTCCCGCGCACAATCAGCAATATGGCCAAGCGCTATCAGAAAGACGCTCTACGGATTTCGACCGTCAGCGAACGCGGACAACATAGCGATATTGAATATCGGGCTCTTTCGGTCGCACCAAGCGACAAGGAAAACGCCATCATCAATGTTCTGCGATACTATGATGCAGAAAGCGCCATTGTCTTTTGTAAGACACGTCAGGATGTCAATCGTCTGTCGAGCCGATTTGGCAATCGCGGTTTCTCCGTCGTCTCTCTGTCTGGCGAACTGAGCCAGAACGAACGAACCCATGCACTTCAAGCCATGCGCGATGGCCGAGCGCGGGTCTGCATCGCAACAGATGTTGCTGCGCGCGGCATCGACCTGCCGGGTCTTGAGCTGGTCATCCACGCTGACCTGCCCACCAATAGCGATGTATTGAAGCACCGTAGTGGCCGGACAGGTCGCGCAGGCAAGAAGGGCATTTGCGCTCTTATTGTTCCTCACACCATGCGCAAACGCGCGCAGCGACTGCTACAGGGCGCACGGCTTGAAGTCGAGTGGGCGGCAGCGCCTAGCCTGCAGGAAATCCAGGCAATGGATACCGAGCGCCTTCTCACTGATCCATTGCTTACACAAACCTACGACGAGAAAGCCCTCAAACTCGCTCAAGAGCTCTTGGAGCGCCATGGTGCAGAGCAAGTGGCCGCTGCCTTCCTGCAACAGCGACAGACCGACACGCCCTCAGCGGAAGAGCTTCTCGATGCGCCTGTCCACAAAGAAACCCGCGCGAAACGCGAAAAGCAGCAGCAACAGCGCGAGCGGGAGCCGTTTGGGGATAGCGTCTGGTTCAAAATGACGGCTGGCCGCAAAGAGCGAGCAGAACCCAGCTGGCTGTTGCCGATCATCTGCCGTCTGGGCCATGTGACCAAACGGGAAGTCGGTGCCATCAAGATCGGCGAAACCGAAACCCGTTTTGAGATCAAAGCGAAAGACGCCGGCCGCTTCATCGATGCCGTAGCAGCCTCTGGCGGTGGCGAAAAATCCATCCGGATCACCCAGGAAGAAGGGGCCACGGCTGAGTGGGTTCCCGAAGTCACGTCGCTTGAACGCCCCACGCCTCCTGCAAAAAAGAGGGATGGAGAGCGGAGCAAATCCAAACCACGGAAGAAAGAAAAGTGGACCCGCGCGCAGAAAAACGCCGCTAAGAAAAACAAAGCCAAAGCACAGTCCGCCGACAAAAAGAAGGCTCGAAAGTCTGATGCCGGGTCAGGCGGTATGGAGGCTCTTATCCGGAAGCCGAAAAGAAAACCGTCCTAACAGATCTCTTGTCTGTATCGCGCCATCCATTGTCGGCTTTCCTCGTCTGCCATTTTTGCGGTCACCGGTTGCACGTTCTGTGAGAGTGCCGGATTGTGCCCCGACGCTGTTAATATCTGAGCCACCACAGTCTGCGGATCAGTGGCGAGATCCTCGTAAGTGACTTGCAAGGGTGTCACGTTCTGGCGCTCGAACCAGGTCTGCCAGGCGGTGTCATCTCGGGTGAGGCCTGCAATCTCATTTTCAATCGCCTGAGCATCGTAGCTGATTGGTTGCGATGTTTTCCTTCCCTGTCGCACCGATCCATCAGATGAAAGGTGCCACTGGCCACTTTGCTTAGCTCTAACGAGCGAAACCGCTTGAGCTACTTTGTCTTCGCGAACAAGGCCTATATATAGCGGACGGTCGAATGCCGTCTCAAACAAGGCTGCATTGCTTTGTTGGTCCGGGAAGAGCTTTGAGAGGCGACCGACGAGACCCTCAACACTGTCCCACATGAGACGCAGACCAAACATGCCTGAGGCATCAGTTTCGTGTTGTCGGATCGCTGCCAGATAGGCACGCTCAAACTCTTCTGACCCCGCCTCTTTATCTATACCCAACCGTTCGGCCCAGTCAGGGATCGACCTTGGTCGATAGAATGAGGCAGGTCGTCCAAGCACACCTGTCGACGCCATTAGATCACACAGCATGGTGCTGCCGCTTCGCGGATTGGCGCATAGGATGATGGACTGAAAGTCAGACATGGCATCAGCGTAGGTTTCGCCGACCAAAGCAGGCAAGAGGCACGGCAAAGAAAAAGGCCGCAGCACATGCCGCGGCCTCTTACAGGTGGCGTGGATCAGACAGGGTCCGCCGATCCAGCCTCTCTCACTTACGAAAGATCAAAACGATCCAGGTTCATGACTTTGGTCCAGGCAGCAACAAAGTCCTTCACAAACCTCTCCTTATTGTCATCCTGAGCATAGACTTCGGCGTAGGCTCTAAGGATTGAGTTGGAACCGAACACCAGATCTATCCGCGTCGCTGTCCATTTGGCTTTGCCGCTCTGGCGGTCACGAACCTCGTACAGACCTTCTCCGGTGGATGCCCACTCATTACCCATGTCGGTCAGGTTGACAAAGAAGTCGTTTGTCAGAGCGCCTTCGCGATCCGTGAACACACCGTGTTTTGTGTTCCCATGATTGGTGCCAAGGACGCGCATACCACCTACCAGTACAGCCATTTCAGGACCCGTCAGCCCCATGAGCTGCGTACGGTCGAGCATCAACTCTTCGGCACTGACGGCATAATCTTTCTTCAGCCAGTTGCGGTACCCATCATGGATTGGCTCCAGTGGTTCGAAGGAGTCACCATCCGTCATCTCATCCGACGCGTCGCCGCGACCTGCCGAGAAGGGAACGGTGAGATCGAAACCCGCCGCCTTAGCTGCCTGCTCAATACCGACATTGCCCGCCAGAACGATGACGTCCGCGATACTGGCGCCGGTCTCGCTTGCGATCGGTTCCAGGACGCCCAGGACCTTGCTCAAGCGATCTGGTTCGTTGCCTTCCCAATCCTTCTGAGGTGCCAGACGGATGCGGGCCCCGTTTGCCCCACCTCGCATGTCCGAACCGCGGTAGGTCCGTGCACTGTCCCAGGCCGTGGCGACCATTTCGCTGACGGCGAGGCCACTGGCTGCGATCTTAGCTTTGACGCTATCGACATCATAGGAGGTTGAACCTGTGGGGACCGGATCCTGCCAGATAAGGTCTTCTGCTGGAACATCAGGCCCGATGTAGCGTGCCTTCGGCCCCATGTCGCGGTGGGTAAGTTTAAACCAGGCCCGCGCGAATGTGTCTTTGAAGTATTCCGGATCGGCTATGAATTTCTGGCAGATTTCGTTGTAAGCCGGGTCAACTTTCATAGCCATATCGGCATCGGTCATGATCGGGTTGTGGCGGATCGATGGGTCGGTCGCATCCACCGGCTTGTCCTCTTCCTTGATGTTGACCGGCTCCCATTGCCGGGCGCCAGCTGGGCTTGTGCGAATTTCCCAATCGTAACCGAACAACAGGTCGAAATACCCCATATCGAATTGCAGAGGGTTCGTCGTCCAGGCACCTTCGATGCCCGATGTCACAGCGTTCGCCGCCTTGCCATCCATGTTCGGGTTGACCCAACCAAGGCCTTGCTGATCGACGTCTGCGGCTTCGGGGTCAGGTCCGAGAGCATCGGCATCGCCGTTGCCGTGGGTTTTGCCAACCGTGTGGCCGCCGCACGTTAGCGCTGCGGTTTCCTCGTCGTTCATTGCCATGCGCGCAAAGGTTTCACGAACAGCCTCCGCGGTCTTCACAGGATCGGGCTTGCCGTCGACGCCTTCCGGATTGACGTAAATCAGACCCATCTGAACCGCTGCGAGAGGGTTCTCTAGCGACGTTTCATCGTTGGTGTTTGTATAGCGGTCCTTGGCGAGCCACTCCTTCTCCGATCCCCAATAGGTGTCCTTTTCCGGGTGCCAAATGTCCTCACGGCCAAAAGCAAAACCGAATGTCTTCAGTCCCATGGATTCATATGCGACGTTGCCGGCCAGGATGATCAGGTCGGCCCAACTCAATTTGTTGCCGTATTTCTTCTTGATTGGCCACAGAAGACGACGTGCCTTGTCGAGGCTGACATTGTCCGGCCAGGAGTTCAGCGGTGCGAACCGTTGGTTACCAGTGCCGCCGCCGCCTCGGCCATCTGCAATACGATAGGACCCTGCAGCGTGCCATGCCATGCGAACCATCAGGCCGCCATAATGGCCCCAGTCCGCAGGCCACCAATCCTGGCTATCGGTCATGAGGGCGTGGAGGTCCTTTTTGAGGGCCTCAAAATCGAGATTTTTGACCTCTGCTCGATAGTTGAATTCTTCGCCCATCGGATCGGTCTTGGAATCTTGCTGGTGGAGAATGTCGAGGTTCAGGGCATTGGGCCACCAATCCATAACCTCCTTACCGATCGTGGTACTTCCGCCATGCATAACCGGACATTTGCCTTCGCCCTTCATAACCGTCTCCAATCGCTGTTTTGGTTTCCTATTTAGAATCTCTCTAAACAAAGATATAGCAACTTAGAATTATTCTAACAAGGGGTAATCGCTCCAATTTTGAAAAAAGTACTGTCACCATTTGCGCAAGAGTTTCAGCCCAAATTGGTTTGATGAACAGGCCCCGGTCAGCCAGTGACCTCTTAGAGGTTGATCAATGCCGAACCATGTTTCGGCGCTACAAATATAAGGACGAGTGTTGGAGAGGTGGGGTTCGAGCCATCTGCAATGCGCAAGCGCAATGCGTACCTTAAGGGGTGGGTTCGGTATCCCACCTATGCCAGGTCTGACTGAAAGGAAAGTGGCGGAGGGGGTGGGATTCGAACCCACGAGACGCTTGCACGCCTGCCGGTTTTCAAGACCGGTCGATTCAACCACTCTCGCACCCCTCCGCAGGGGCATTCAAAGTCGTTTGTCGTATTTCCGATGGAAATACTGTGGCGACTCACCGGACATTTCCCCGGTGCGGTGATCGTTTAGCAAATATCGCTTCGGTGCACAAAAGAAAGCTTCATCAAATTTCTAGCGCTGGATTTCGCTGATAGGCAGGGGCACCGGCTGGACCCAATCGGTCTTGCTCTCGATCGCCAGTTCGACGCCCGTGTCGGTCACAACGATCCGCTTCCCTGCTCTTGCAGGCAGCGGCACCTTGTTTTCGATGCAATAGGCAATGAGGGAGGCGACGATGTCGGTTTCGGTGAAGCTGATGGTTTCTTCATCGTCGAAAGTGATCTCCGTCGATCCAGCCCCAGTCTTATCGACCCCAACACCTCTGATCTGAGGTGCGCGATAGCGAATGCCTCCACGCATTTCGTTGTAGCGCATCAACGCTTCCAAAAATTCGTTCATTGAAAAGACGATTTCACGTTTTTCATGCGGCATGGTGAATCTGCCCGTTCGGCGCTGATGGTTAAGCTGGTTTAATCAATCCCGAGGGAAACAAGGTTAACGAGGATGATTTTGCGCTCATCGAATGAATAAATCTGTAAGAAATGGACTTTGCCAAGTTTCCCGCAGTTTGCCACAATGCGCCGCAACAGACCGGCGTCAGGGGGCGCCGTAAAAAAGAACGAGTTGGGTGGAGTTTATGGCGATTGATTTTACGCAGTGGTGGGTACCGGCAATCATAATGCTCGTGTTGGGCACAGGAATTTTTATTGCTGGCCTGCGCGAATACAGAATGCCGACACCAGTTGCTCCAGCCCCTGCTGAAGTAGAAGAAGCCAGTGCCGAGGCAGCAGCTGCCCCCACGGCTAAACAGAGAAGCGGCCTTCTCGTCCGGACAAGTTGGATTTGGGGTTCCATCCTTGTTGGCGCGGCGGCGCAGGCTTATCTGAGTTACATCGCCGTTTAACGACGAGCTAATCTCTAAAGACCATCAGGCAAAGCAGGCAATTGGCCGTCGTCGGCAAGTGCCAACACAGCATCGATGAACCGTGTCGATTCCTCTATCTGTGCGTGGTTCAGCAACATGGTCGCCTTGCCGATCATTTCTTCGCGTGAGAGGGCCGCTTCAGGATCACCTTTCGCGTGGCTCCGCGTCTCTGAGATGGTCTCCCCAGACTTGAGCGTCAGGGTGACGGAACTTCCCCAGGCCCGGGGATAAGCAGACGCATAGCGCTCTTCAACATATGGACGCACTTTTGCCCCGAGCGATTGAAGCCGTGCGCGCGCGCTTTCTCCAAAAGCCGCAAAATCAACCTGATCAAAAAGCAGCCCTGCAGCGACCGTGTGGTGAAGCGAAAATTTGGCTTCATATTCTGTCATCGGACGAACTCGGTCACAAACATCGATGGAAGCCTGATAGACACCTACATCAACTGCTTCGATCAGGTCGTCAGTCAGAGGCTGCCCTTTTTCTTTGAATGCTGCGCGGATGGTTTGAGCAGCATCAATCGCAGGATGAGTGTGCCTGCAGGAAGGCCAGGGTTTGATGGACGTGGTTGTGAGCTGCCAGGGCGCATCCGCGTCTGCAAGGACTGCGGACGGATCAGCATCGGGGCAGGCGGCTTTAAAAAAACCCTTTTTCCCCTCAAGAATTTTCGGCGGTCCTGTGAACCCATGTTTTGCAAGTTCGGCGGCGCGGACGCCTGCCTCTGCTGCATGACCTGCGTGGAGATGTTTTGTCATCGCGCCGGTCTCAAGAAACTCCCAGAGGCCTGACGCCTGACTTCCCGCATTACCAAGGGCATGCGTCGCTTGCTCGTCGTCCAAGCTCAAGAGATCGGCGGCGGCCATGGCCGACCCAAATGGACCGCAGGTCGCCGTGTTATGCCAAATTCTGTAGTGCTCTGGGCCCACGGCCATGCCAATGCGGGTCGTCGCCTCAAATCCGTGGAGCACTGACGTCAAAAACGCCCGCCCTGAAACACCGTGTTTCACCGCGAGCACCCAAGCCGGCGGCACGACGACACAGCCAGGGTGAACAACGGACCCCCGGTGCAGATCATCTGTTTCCAAAATATGCGTCAGCGCGCCTAGCAGGAATGCACGTTTCCCAGTGTCAGGCTGCATATTTCCCGTGCCTTCAGCACCGCTCCAGGCGAGCAGGGCTCGGCCCGGATCAGAATTCTGCCCGGCACACGTATTCGCAATGGCATCCAGAACAAACAGGGCGGCAGAAGAGAGATCTGCCTCTGTTACTGGTTTTGATCGGATCAGGCTCACCAGGGAGCGTGTCAAGGACGGTTCCGGACGGGTCAAATCATGAACTCTCATAAAGGTTTTCTTCGCACTCTCAGGGACAAAATCAGATGTCCTAGGCAAGTCTGTTTTGGGCGCCATACTGACCTCCCGGGGCAAGAGACGCAACGAACTCTGTTTCAGCTAGGCTGAGTTTCATGGCGCCTGGATATTTGGGGCGGTATAAGAGAATTCAGAGGATTTGACCTGATTCGGTTAAACGCAGGCAGTGCAGAACATGGACAATCAGAAAGCCACCGATACGACATTCCGTAGTGGCAGGGGCATGAAAGCCATGCCGCGACCAAAACGTCCTTCACTCCGACGGCTATCGGCGGTGGTTGGCTTGTTGATGAGCCCCTTGGTGGCTGCGGGATGCGCAGAAGCTCAATTGGGTGCCCATGTTGCCAAGTCTCTGGGTCAAGGCACAGGCGGCGGTGTCTACAAGGTCGGCAATCCCTACAAAATTGATGGCGAGTGGTATTACCCGGCAGAAGATGAAAACTATGACCAGAAGGGCGTTGCTTCCTGGTATGGGCCGAATTTCCACGGGAAACCAACAGCCAATGGTGAAGTGTTTGATCAGAACCTCGTAACCGCCGCACATCCCACGCTGCCCATGCCGATCTATGCACGGGTGACAAACCTCGAAAACGGTCGGTCGCTTGTTGTCCGGATTAACGACCGGGGCCCGTTTGCTGCCGATCGAGAAATTGATCTTTCGAGACGATCCGCTGAACTTTTGGGATTCATAAGGCAAGGCACAACACAAGTTCGGGTTCAGTATCTGCGGCGCGCTCCCTTGGAGGGTGATGTCCCGAACGTTCAATCCGTTGTCGCCGAAAATGGTTTTACATCGCCACCACCTCAACAACCATCAGATCGTCGCAATGTGATCGCTGCCCCGACAGAAGCGGTGCAAGTCGCATCGCTGACCCCAACCTATCCAGTGAGCGCCGCTGCAGGCACTTTGCTGCCAACCGACATGGCGCCGATCCCCGATACGCCTGCTGCAACGCAGCCGTCTCCCGCTCAGTCTGCCAATGTGATCGCGCCCGTGTTGCCGGGTACTTATGTACAAGCGGGCGCTTTTGCCAATCAGGCCAATGCAGAAGCTCTCAGAATCCAGCTATCTGACCTCGGACCTGTGGATGTGAATCCGATCAGTGTTAACGGTACAGAGCTCTACCGTGTCCGCGTCGGCCCTCTGCAAGACCCGCAGGCAGCCAATAGCATGTTGCAACAAATAACCGGGCGCGGTCACACAAACGCCAGAGTTGTCATCGAATAGTGCATGGTACGCTGATAGCTTGCGCGCCTCAACATCCAAAATCTGAAGAGTCACATGATCGTTCGCCTTATTTCTCACAGCATTATCGCACTGCTTTTTGTCGCTGGCTCATTCTCAGCGGCCTCTGCATCGGGTTTTGAAACCAAAGCCACTTTCGCCGTTCTGATGGACGGGGAGACAGGTGACATCCTCTATGAGAAAGAAGGGGATGTCCTGATGGCGCCTGCCAGCATGACCAAGCTGATGACCATGACGCTCCTGTTCGAGGCCCTGAAAGAAGGACGTCTCAGCCTCACCGACACAATGACTGTCAGCGAAAATGCCTGGCGTCGTGGCGGAGCCGCATCTGGCTCGTCGACTATGTTCGCAGAGGTCAACTCACGGATCCCTGTTGAGGATCTGATCAGGGGCGTGATTGTCCAATCGGGAAATGATGCCTGCATTGCCATTGCCGAAGGTATGAGCGGTTCGGAAGAAGCCTTTGCCGAAGAGATGACGCGCCGCGGCAGAGAACTCGGTCTCGCGCAGGCTGAATTTCGAAACTCAACCGGCTGGCCACATCCGGAACATAAAATGACTGCGCGGGAGCTTGCGCAGCTAGCCCGCCATCTGATCTATGATTTGAGCGATTATTATCCTTATTACAACGAGCGCGAATTCACCTGGAACGGCATTACGCAATCCAACCGCAATCCGCTTCTCTATATGAACCTAAATGCCGACGGACTGAAAACCGGCCACACTGAGGCTTCCGGGTATGGTCTTGTCGCTTCAGGTGAACAGAATGGCCGACGGCTTATTCTGGTGGTGAACGGTCTTAGTTCCGAACGCGAGCGCTCAGAGGAAAGTGAAAAGCTTCTTCGTTGGGGTTTCCGGGAGTTCAAGACCTATGACCTGTATGCAGCCGGTGACGTCGTGGAAAACGCTGAAGTCTGGCAGGGTGTCTATGACCTTGTGCCTTTGGTCGTCGCTGAGGATGTAAGTCTGACACTGACCCGCGCGGCGCGGCGCGATATGAAAGTGTCAGCAAACTGGGACGGCCCCATTGCCGCGCCGATTAAGGCGGGGCAGGAAGTGGGAACATTGACCATTGAGGCTCCTAACGCGCCCACACGACAGTTCCCGATTTATGCGGGTGCCAATGTCGATCAGATCGGCCTTTTTGGACGTGCCATGAGTTCGGTCCTTCAGATGGTTACAGGCGAATAGGTCCTCATGAACGCCGGTCGCCCACATCCAGGACGCTTCATCACATTTGAAGGCGGTGAGGGGGCCGGCAAATCGACTCAGATACGTCTTCTCAGTGAAGCCCTGGAGAAAGCCGGACACGCCGTGTTACAGACCCGTGAACCTGGTGGGTCACCTGGTGCTGAAGAAATTCGGTCGCTGCTGGTCACTGGCGACGGAGACCGATGGACGGGCATGACGGAAGTTCTGTTGCATTTCGCAGCACGTGCGGACCATCTGGAACGCGTTGTTCGTCCCGCCCTGAGTGAAGGGAAATGGGTTCTGTGTGACAGGTTTGTTGACTCGTCCATGGCCTATCAGGGCGTCGCGCAGGCATTGGGCAGGCATTTGATACGCGATCTCACCAACCTTGTGGTGACGACCACGATGCCGGACCTCACCCTGATCCTCGACCTTCCGGTGACCGATGGCCTTGCGCGGGCGGGCGCCCGCGACGATGGCGAAGACAGGTACGAGAAAATGGGGCAGGCGTTTCACGAAACCCTGCGTCAAGCTTTTCTGGACATTGCCACAGATGAGCCTCAGCGCTGCAAAGTGATTGACGCAACAACCGATATAAACGCCGTTCATCACGCGATCTGGGCTGCTACAGCAAAGCGCTTCGACCTCTGACAGTCTCTGACAGATTGGGGCAAGCCATGCTAAGCTTGAGACATGAGTGATCTTCCAGAACCCGACCGACTTGGTGATTTCAAACATCCCAGGGAAACCTCCTTTCTCTATGGGCATAGCCATGCCGAAGAAGCACTGTTTGACGCCTTTATGAGTGGCCGGATGCATCACGCCTGGCTGTTGACGGGCCCCAAAGGGATTGGCAAGGCGACGCTCGCATATCGAATGGCGAAGTTCGTGCTTACCTATTCCGACGCGGAAAAGGCACAGGCCATGGGCACAGATAATCTGTCTGTCGCTGAGGACATGCCTGCGGCGCGTCAGATACTCGCTCAGGGACATCCGGACCTGCTCGTCATCCGGCGCCCGGTTGATGAAAAGACGAAGAAAGCCAAATCCGTCATACCTGTTGACCAGGTCCGAAAGACCTCTGGCTTTTTTGGCAAAAGCGCCGGAGCGGGCGGGTGGCGTGTCTGTATCGTGGACAGCGCAGATGAGATGAATGCGAATTCGGCCAATGCATTGCTCAAGGTACTGGAAGAACCTCCTGCAAAGTCCCTGTTCCTACTTGTAAGCCACCAGCCTGGACGGCTGCTGCCAACCATTCGATCCAGATGTCGGCAGCTCGCCATGCCGGCGCTCAGCAGCAGCGCTATGGATCAGGTGCTCGGCGCCAATGGAGCTGATCTCGGCGCTGATGATATCGCGGCTATCGACGTTTTGGCTGAGGGAAGTGCCGGGCGGGCGCTCACCATTGCGTCCGGCGATGGTCTGGAGCTCTATCGATCCATGGTCAGGCTGATCTGCCAGCTACCAAGGCCGGACATCGCGGCGATGCACACCCTTGCGGACAAAGCTGCCAGACGGGGTGCTGAGCAAACATTTGAGATATTGATCGATCTGATGCGCGATTGGGTTGCCCGGGCGGTACGCCAGGGCGCCGGAGGTCCCCCAAGCCCCGAAATCGTTCCCGGCGAGGCTGCGGCCATGGCCATGCTGGTTCATGGGCAAAACCTTGATCGCTGGGTCGAGGTGTGGGAAAAGATCGGCGAATTGGCCACCCGCGCAGAGGCGCTTAACATGGATCGCAAGTTGGTGATTTTGAACGCATTTTCGTTGCTTGAGGCAGCTGCTTCCAGCATGGCCCAGTCTGCGTAGATTGTCAGCCGAAGCTATCGCCCGCACCCGTTTCATTCCCACATGTCATCCTGAAAAGTGCTTCTTAAAATGTCCGCCGCAAAATCCTTCTACATCACGACCCCGATCTATTACGTCAATGACGTACCGCATATCGGGCATGCCTATACGACGCTCGCGTGCGATGCGTTGGCACGCTTCAAACGGCTTGATGGCTACGATGTTCTCTTCCTGACAGGAAATGATGAGCACGGTCAGAAGGTGGAGAAGTCAGCGGAAGCGCAGGGCATCACGCCGCAGGAACTCTGCGCCCAGATTTCGGGTCGCTTTCAGTCTCTTGCAGAGATGATGAATTTCTCCATCGATGACTTCATCCGCACGACCGAAGAGCGGCACATTAAAGCGGTGCAGGACATCTGGAAGCGGATGGCTGACAAGGGCGATATCTATCTCGACTCCTATGCCGGCTGGTACTCTGTCCGCGACGAGGCGTTCTATGGCGAAGACGAGCTAAAAGAGTCTCCCTCTGGCGACAAGATTGCGCCGACCGGTGCACCTGTTGAGTGGGTTGAGGAGCCAAGCTATTTCTTCAGGCTTTCCGCCTATCAGGACAAACTGCTCGAGCTTTATGAGCAGCCCGGCTTCATTCGGCCGGAAAGCCGCCGCAACGAAGTTGCGAGCTTTGTTAAAGGCGGGTTGAGAGATCTTTCGATTTCCAGAACAACGTTCAACTGGGGCGTCCCGGTGCCTGGTGACCCGGATCACATCGTCTATGTCTGGCTCGATGCGCTCACCAACTATATTGCAGCAGCTGGTTATCCCGATGCTGAGAGTGAACTGTTTGAAAAGTTCTGGCCTGCAGACGTGCATGTCATCGGTAAAGACATTTTGAGGTTTCACGCAGTCTACTGGCCAGCGTTCCTTCTCTCTGCCGGCATTGAGCTGCCGACGCAGGTGTTTGCCCATGGATGGTGGACCAATGAAGGCGAGAAGATCTCCAAGTCCCTTGGCAATGTGATTGACCCGTTCGAGCTCGTGGACACGTATGGGCTCGACCCGGTCCGCTACTTCCTGCTGCGAGAAGTGCCGTTTGGCAATGATGGTGACTTCTCCAAGACCGCGCTCATCAACCGGATTAATTCAGACCTCGCTAATGATCTTGGCAATCTCGCCCAGCGCTCGCTTTCCATGTTGAACAAAAATCTGGGCGGGGTCCTTCCCGAGCCCAAAGATCTGCAGCCCCAGGATAAAGCCATTCTCGCACAGGCGGACGCGGCGCTTGATCTAGCTCGCGGTCATATGGAAGACCGCGCCCTTCACAAGGCCCTCGGCGCCATTTGGGATGTCGTGGCTGAAGCCAACCGCTATTTCGCGGGCGAAGAGCCCTGGGCATTGAAAAAAACAAACCCGGAGCGCATGGGCACGGTGCTTTACGTGACAGCTGAAGTGGTGCGAAATGTGGCGCTGCTCGCGCAACCGGTAGTGCCCGCCGGGGCTGCCAAATTGCTCGACGTGCTGGCCGTGCCCGAAGGCGAACGGACGTTTGACTATTGCGGGCGGGAGCATCGCCTGAAACCCGGCACTGAGTTGCCAAAGCCAGAGCCCGTCTTTCCCCGCTATGTGGAGCCGGAGGTGGCCTCATGAATGCGCGCCTGGTCGACAGTCACTGCCATCTGGACTTTAAAGACTTCAATGGCGAGCTGGATGAAGTCGTTGCGCGCGCAGGCGAGGCAGGTGTTGGCCTGATGGTCACCATCGGCACAACGCTGCGCGGCTTTGACGGCGTGCTGAAGGTCGCAGAGACTTACGATAATATTGTCTGCACGGTCGGTATCCACCCACATGAAGCGGAAGCCGAACCGGACGTTGATACGGCGCGGCTCATTGAATTGGCTCAGCATCCGAAGGTCGTCGGCATCGGCGAGACGGGGCTCGACTATTTCTATGAACACAGCCCGCGCGACGCGCAGAAGACAAACTTCCGGGCGCATATCGAAGCCTCGCGGGAGACACAGCTGCCGCTCATCATCCATACGCGTGACGCGGACAATGACATGGCGGAAATCCTGACAGAAGAAATGGGGAAGGGGGCGTTTCCCGCACTGCTCCATTGTTTCAGTTCGGGTCGGGCGCTTGCCATGACGGCCCTTGATCTCGGGCTCTACATTTCGCTGTCGGGCATCGTCACATTCAAGAGCGCCGCAGACCTTCAAGCCACCGCGAAAGATGTACCGCTGGAACGCCTGCTCGTGGAAACTGACGCGCCTTATCTCGCACCGGTGCCGAAACGCGGCAAGCGGAACGAACCCTCCTTTGTGGCCCATACCGCCGCGAAAGTCGCTGAGCTGCAGAATATTGAGGTCGATGCACTGGCGAATGCCACGACAGATAATTTCTTCCGGCTCTTTACCAAGGTCTCGCGGGAGCGCCTCACATGACCACCCGCTTTACTGTTCTCGGGTCCGGCTCGTCGGGCGGTGTGCCACGCATTGGCGGTTATTGGGGTGCCTGTGATCCGGAGGAACCGAAAAACCGCCGCAGCCGCTGCTCACTTCTCGTGGAACGCTGGAAAGATGATCCGGAGAAAAAGACGACGGTGCTGATCGACACCTCGCCGGATATGCGCGAACAGCTCCTCAAAACTGGTACCCAGTGGATCGATGGGGTGCTCTTCACCCATGACCATGCGGACCAGAGCCACGGGATTGATGATCTGCGTATGGTGGCGATCAACCGGATGCAGCGGGTTCAGACCTATATGGATGCCTACACATCAGAAACCCTGATGACCCGGTTCGGCTATTGCTTCCAGACCCCGGAGGGATCGAGCTATCCGCCGATCCTGACCGCGCATCTGATCCGTCCGGGCGAGCCTGTGACGATTGACGGGGAAGGGGGCACCATCACCGCCCTGCCGTTTGATCAGGACCATGGAGATATCCGCTCGCTCGGGTTTCGGATTGACTCTGTTGCCTATTCCGCCGATCTGGTGGGATTGCCGGATGAGAGTTTCGCGGCCCTTGAGGGGGTTGAGCACTGGATCGTGGATGCGCTGCGCTACAAGCCGCATCCAAGCCACGCCCATGTGGAAATGACGCTGTCATGGCTTGAGCGGCTGAAGATCAGCCACGGCGTGCTCACGAACCTCCATGTGGATCTAGATTATGCAACGCTCGCCAAAGAGCTGCCTCAGGGCCATGAGCCCGCCTATGACGGGCTGACGATTACCGTCGAAGACTAGGGCTGCACCACAGCACAAGGTGAAGATATGTCGGTAAGTACCTGGAAACGTGAAGGTTTTGAGATTTCGACAGATCTCGCGCGGCTTGATAAAGACTGGCTTCTTGGCGCGCTCGCCAAAACCTATTGGGCCGCTGAAAACACCCCCGAAACCCTCTGGAACAGCATTCAGCATGCGCGAGGCTACGGCATTTATGGGCCGGATGGCGCCCAGGTCGGCTTTGCCCGCGCCGTCACAGACATGGCGCGGTTTGCCTGGATCTCGGACGTTGTGATTGATGACGCAGCACGGGGCCGAGGCCTTGGCAAATGGCTCATGGAGACCATGGTGAGCGACCCGGCGCTCAAAACCGTGCACCTATGGACGCTCGCCACGGATGACGCGCACGGCCTTTATGAAAAGTCCGGCTTTGAGGTCACGGCCCAGTCAGCGCTGGCGGACCAGTTCATGCACCTCAAACGCCAGAAGATGTGAGCAGCAGCCGCTAAAGGTCGTTATGGGCACCGTCGCAGAACGGCTCGCGTTTCGTGTGTTTGCACTGGCAGAAGAAAAGCGTGCGGTCTTTCTCAGCCTTGTATTCCATGGGCTCAAAGGACGTGCCCTGGTGAGAGCCGTCGCAGAAGGGCTGGTTGGCTGACTTCCCGCAGCGGCACCACCAGTAGCTCTCACCGGCTTTGACGTCGACCTGAGCGGGCTCTTTCGCCGCGATTGTGGGTTTGTCCATAAATGTCTCCTCCAGACGTGGAATGTCGCAGATTCCTTAGGTTCTATAGAAGCCTATGCTTGTGGTCAGGTCGACCGAAATCACCTCACATCATCAAAAAGAGACCGAACCGCCATGAACAGTGCTGAGGTTGGGGTGGTCAGCTCACGATTGACGGTGACATGGTTGGTGCCGGGCGATGGAATGTCTGCTTTAAAAACATCTGGCCAGCGCTCGGCGATCAACCTGTTCTGAGCGTGAAAAGCTGCCGTTTCATCACCACCAACGCAGGTAATCAACGGCGCGGATGTCGGAGGCTTCAACCGGGCTGGGCTATGGTCGCGGACGTCTTCGTCGCTCAGCTTCAGTATGTCTTTAAGAAAGGGCGCCCGACGAAATGGCTCCAAATCATGGAGGCCACTGATCGACGCTCCAGCTTTCAATAGTTCTTTAGGCAGGTCTGGCTGCAATTGCGGCAGGTCTGGCTGCAATTGCGGCCAGTCCGTCGCCAACATCATGGCAGTCAGGTGACCGCCAGCAGAACTCCCAGCAACAACCATCCTTGATGCATCAAACCTCAACAAATGCTGTTGCTGCCAAAGCCAGATGATTGATTGTCTCACATCAGCAACTATGGTTCCCATTGAAACGTCGGGTACCAGGCGATAGTTCACGACAGCGACTGCCACACCGACGCTGTTCCATGCCTCGCCGACAGTTGAGAAAAACTGCTTGTCGAAGGCGTGCCAATAGCCGCCGTGGATGTAGATGAGGAGAGGCGCGTTATCGTGTGCCGGGAAGTAGTCCAGCTTCTGCAACGCTGAATCGCCGTAAGCATATTCACGATATCCAGAATGCTTGCTGCGAACGAGTGCGTTGGGCGCCACCAGAACCTCAGCAATTGTTTCAATCTCTGGTGCGGCAACGCTGATGTCGTATTGACGATCCAGCTCAGCTGGATCGTCAAAGTCTATACCTGTTGCGGTCATTATGAGCCGCCGTCGATTTTTGCATGTCCTTCGATTTCGATGAGGTATTCAGGCGACAGCAAAGCCGTCACGCCGATCAGCGAAATCGCAGGCAGGTATCCGTCTGGGAATGTTGAAAAAATCGCACCTTGGAGCTCGGCAGCGTGCGCCGCAAACGCTTCCATGTCAGCGACGAATATTGTGAGCTTTGCGACATCTCCTATGCCACCGCCCGCAGTCGTTACGATTGCTTCAATATTTTCAAGCGCGACTTTCGCCTGAGATGCAATCCCGTCAACAGTTGCTCCGGTTTTTCTGTCAATACCAACCTGACCTGCAATGAACAAGTCGTCACCAGACAGGATGGCATTTGCGTGCGTCTGAGGTTGCGCATTTGGGTTGGGTTCAATTCGTTTCATCATCACTCGGTTCCTTTACACATCAATCTTGGCAGCAGATGCAGAGACAACCTCTGCCAGGTCGAGATCACCTGCACCGGCAATGAACATGGCGGTAACGGCCTCTAACGTTTCCGGGCGGGCTTCTTCGGGCGTTCCCGATGAGAAGGGGGGCTTGGGTGAATATTCCATTCCCAACTGGGATTGACGTGCTGTTTCCTCACCACAAATGTGAGCCATGAGCGCCAGTCCGAAATCGATACCAGCGGTTACACCACCGCCAGAAGCTCTGTTGCGATCAATGACCCACCGCTCATGCACGACCTCCGCGCCATAGGCAGTCAGCAGGTCACGGGCGAACCAATGCGACGTCGCTCGATATCCCTTGAGCAGCCCAGCAGCGCCCAGAAGAATTGACCCGGTACAAACGCTGCCGATCCATTCGGCATGCTCTCCGCGATCAGCCAGGAATTTCATCGCCTTCTGATCCGCAAGAAGTTCGAAAGTGGGGGCAGGACCGCCCGGCACAAACAGGATATCCGGCTTGCTCCAAGCTTCATCGAACGTATGACTTGCATTCACGCTAAGCGCTGAGTCCGTTGAAACCGATCCTGGCTTTTCCGCAACCAGCTGAAATTCTGCATCGGGCCAGCTGTTCCAGGTCTGTAACGGGCCAACCAAATCGAGCAACGTCATGCCCGGATACATAAACATCTGAATTTTCATTGTGGAGGTGTTCCTTTCCGTTGTTGGAAGGAACATAGACATGCAGGGTAATGTCTGTTATGACATATAAATGTCCATTTCTGACAAAACAAAACGGATCATTGTTGTGGGCTTCGAGGGCGTTCAACTCCTCGACCTTGCCGGACCATCTGATGTGTTTTCAGTTGCCAACGTGTTTGTGCCCGATGCCTACGAAGTCAATTTCGTGGGCACGCAATCAGATGTCGCCGCTACAAGCGGTCTAAAGCTGGGTTTGAACCGGCTTCCAAGGATCACAATGTCCGATACAATTTTGGTGCCTGGCGGGCCTGCGAAAGCAGTCCGAGCCGCAATGAATGATCAGGTGCTGATGAAGTGGCTTCGACGTTCAGCAGAAAACGCAGGGCGTGTTGCGTCTGTTTGCTCGGGGGCATTTGTACTTGCCGAACTTGGCTTACTAGACGGGAAGCGGGCGGTGACACATTGGTCGGCGACCAAGCAGCTCGCCAAAGAACGCGCCAACGCACGGATTGAAGAAGAGGCAATCTTTGTCGAGGACGGCAAGATCTGGACGTCCGCTGGGGTTACGACAGGCATTGATATGGCGCTGGCACTTGTAGCCCGTGACCTGGGGGATGCTGTCGCGCTCAGGGTGGCGCGCAGCTTGGTGGTTCATCTCATGCGGTCAGGAAACCAATCACAATTCTCTGAGCCACTATCATTGCAGCTCACCGCAGGACCTGATCTCAGCAAACTCATCCCATGGCTTGAAAACCGGATTGACCAGCCAACAAGCGTGCAGGACATGGCGTCAAAGGTTGGGCTGAGTGAGCGTCAATTTCATCGCAAGTGCGTCGCGCAGTTTGCGCTGACACCAGCCAAGCTGCTTTTAGAGCTCAGACTCGATCGGGCGCGACACTTACTGCGGGACCCGGACGCCCGCATTTCAACGCTCCATACAAAATGCGGTTTTGAGAGCGCGGCTGCGCTCTCGAAAGCATTCAAGAAGCAGTTCGCTGTGTCTCCGAAGGCATACCGGACACACTGGGTTAGCCGGTAGCAAGCGGGAAAAGCCCCAGAGTTCCAGCATTTACAGACAATACTTTTTTACCATAATATAAATTATGCGCCTTTTTGATATCTTGTAGCGCGTGATACGGACGCTCAGAACTGCTACTCCCTTCGTCGGTTTCAACTATCGGCGAGTCCTCCAATGCGATCTTACGACGATAAGTTCCAACGTCTGTCTGACCTTGGTGCCGGCGACTTTGCCCATCTGAACGGTTCCTTGGAGGAGCATTTTGTCGGCGTCTACGACCTCCTCGTTGAATGGAACGCGGCGCGACCTCTTCAGGATGCCGGGCTGTTTCACGCAGCTTACGGCACCAGCGGCTTTACTGATCAGATGGTATCACTCGACCAGAGGCATCTGATTGCCGAGATTATCGGTGAGGAAGCCGAGGCGATTGTTTATCTCTACTGTTCCTGCGACCGGGACGTCTTTTGGCCCCGGATTGGCGTGGCAGAGCCCCTGCTCTTCAAAGACCGGTTTTCCGATACAGAACTTGAACCGTCACAGCAGCAATTACGTGAATTTTGCGAACTGACAGCCGCCAACGAGCTTCAACTCGCCGCCGCAGATCCCAGTTTTGCCGACCAATATCGCGCGGAATTCATTGATGTCTTTGCTCGTATGGCCCCCTGGCTCACACTCCAGGCGACGGCCTATTCGCGATCTGTCCTTAGGAGCACTGGCTGATCGAAACACTTGCGCTGGCCCCTCTCCTCAGACAGTGTTTGGCAAACGCATTCCAAAAAAGAACTTCAGGGGGGTTCCCATGCTCAAACTTCATTTCGCACCGAATTCGCGCGCGCAGCGCTCACTCTGGCTGCTGGAGGAGCTGGGTCTTCCGTATGAGTTGAACCGCATGGAGTTCAACCCGAAAGACCTGAAGTCAGATGAGCACAAAGCGCGCCATCCCCTTGGCCGCATTCCGGTTTTGGACGATGGTGACGTCTCCATCTTCGAGAGCGGCGCGATTGCCGAATATATTCTTGAGCGGCACAAGAATGGCGGTCTGAAGCCCGCCGTCGACGACCCGCTCTACCCGGAATATCTGCAATGGTTCCACTATTGCGAAGGCATGGTGATGCCGCCAGTGAACACGATCGTGGTGCACACCCTGCTCCTGCCGCCAGAGCGGCAGGACGAAACCGTGCGCGGCCAGGCCCAGCGCCTGCTTACCCGCGCCCTCGCCCCGGTCAACGAAGCCATGGAAGGTCGCGAGTATATTCTCGGCGACTTCTCCGCGGTTGATACGATGCTCGGCCACGCCATCTACATGTCCAACCGCCTAGGCTGCGTCACCGACGAGATGACGAACCTCAAAGCCTATGTTTCGCGACTGGAAACCCGCCCCGCGTTTCAGAAAGCCATGTCGGCGTAACACGGGTCGCTCCGCCGAAATCCCGATTTCTCGGTCTTGTCCCTTCGTTCGATATAGGACTATATACCTATATTGATAGTTCCGTAAGTGGTGGAGGCAGGCGATGGCGACAGGCAGGTATAAGGGCAAAAAAGACCGAATGAGCCCGGATGAGTGGCATGACAGCCTCATGGCCATGCGTCCGGCCTATGGGGAGTTGGTGAAAATCACCATGACCCATCGGATTCAATCGGTTCAGTACAGTGCGGCCCTTATCTGCATGAACGCCATGGCGGACCTCGCCAAGCTGCATGGGCGGCACCTGCACCATTATTTTGGCTCGATCCCGGATCACAAGAGCTATTAGGGTCGCTTTCCTTTGGGGGTCCTCACCCGCTATAAAGCCTCATCTTTATAAAGCTTCATCCTATTTGGCAGTTCCAAGGTGGTCCCCATGTCTCTTAAAGCCGCGATTATTCCCGTGACACCGCTTGAGCAGAATTGCTGCCTGCTCTGGAACGATGAAAACATGCTGGGCGCCGTCACGGACCCAGGCGGTGATATCGAAAAGATCGAAGATGCGATCAGTCAAATGGGGGTGAAGCTCGAAAAGGTGCTGCTGACACACGGTCATCTGGACCACGCGTCAGCCGCCGGTGAGCTTGCCAAAAAGCATGGCGTACAGATTGAAGGGCCCCACCGGGACGATCAGTTCCTGATCGATGACCTGCCCGAGCAAGGCGCGAAATATGGCATGCCGAGCTATGACGCTTTTCTGCCGGATCGCTGGCTTGAGGATGAAGACACGGTTGAGCTTGCAGGTCTCACACTCCGTGTCCGCCACTGCCCTGGCCACACACCGGGCCATGTGGTTTTCATCCACGAGCCCTCAAAACTCGCCATCGTGGGCGACGTGATCTTTCAAGGCTCCATTGGGCGCACAGATTTTCCCCGCGGTAATCATGAGCAGCTCATCTCGTCTATTCGCGAGCGTCTGTTTCCGCTCGGTGGCGAAATTGCCTTCGTGCCGGGTCACGGCCCCATGTCGACTTTTGAATTCGAGAAGAAGAGCAATCCGTTTTGCTCGGACATGGCAGTCGGCGCGTAAAAAGCAGCCTGGCTTAAGACACAAGCAATCCGCTTCGGGCCGCATGTCCAAGGACGCGCATGGTCGTTGCTTTGGCGCGCGCTTCTGGCGTCCCCTCGATCGCGGCGAGTGTGACCTCGCCTTTGGCGACCGCCGTCGCAAGTTCGTCAGCGATCTGACCCACAGTCTGCGTCCCATCCAGCCGACCGAGGATGAAGCGCGCGGTATTGTCGACGGCAATGGAATGCGGCAGCAGGCTCGCCAGATGAGACGCACCGCTACGTGCCTGCATGAGAGCCAGCGGCGCAAGAACGGGACGTTCTGACAACCAGGGGATCGCTCTGCTCTCGGCCTGGTGGGCGACGATGGCGCCTGCAGGCAGAAGTTTCGCTGTGACAGCAAGTAGAATCTTCGACACCTCGGCATGGTCAGCGGGCTGGATGCCGGTCGGTTTCAGTGCCGTGACAACGTGGTCGACCAGACGATCGCCCCGCACGGGGAAGTATCTATGCCGCTCCATCAGCGCAAGCGCTACGATTTCAATCGGGTTCGTCGTCCGATAGGTCAGCGGCCCGACGAAAGCCACCTGCGCGCCCGAAAGCAGCGCCTTGTCCGATAGAGATTTGTCGCCGCGGGTGAGTTCGCTGGTAAAGCAGAGTGAATTGAATGCCGTGCTCAACTCAAACTCTTCTTTCGACCGTTCTGCATGCACCAGGAGAACGTGGCGCCGTCTTATGTTCGTATATTGGTCAACCAAGCCAAACAGGTCAGCCGTGCTGAGCGGAGAACTATCGGCAGGACGCTTCGACGTTGGTATCCGACTAAGATTGGACTTTGCGGGATCAAGATCACCGATAGGCTTCAGTTTTGCCGCGTCTGCCATTGCTAAAAATGCCGCAATGGAATGAGATTGATGTTGGGGGTTCAAAAGGTCCCTATAGACCTCCGCATCCGACGCGCGCGCCAAGCGAACGAGCTCGGCCAGGAGCGGGCGTTGGTCGTCTGCCTTTTCAGCAGACATTGTTTTTGCGAGATTCGTTACACGGGTCCGGACTGTGTTTACCTGCTCTCTTAGATCGGCAGTTCGGTCCAGGTCTGCGCAGAAACGGGCTCTGAGACCTTCAATCAGATCCCAACCGGGACTGACATCAACGCCGATGCAGGCAACGCCGTTCTCGCTCAGATGCTTCTTTACCAGCACCAGGAGGGCCATGCGCTCCGCTGCTGTCGCCGTTGAGAAAACGTCTGCCGCAGTGACGAAATCAAACATGCCCAGACCGTCGCTCTCGAAATTGGCGAGATTGATGCCGGTCGAGGCGAGGTTTTGCACGCCCACCTTTTGCGCAAGGTCCGCACCTTCCGAACTGGGAGTGGTCGATGCAGCGGTGAACATGACTTGCGGACAGGAGGTGGCATGGGCTGCAAGGTTGATGGCTGGTCGGTTGGCAACGTCTAGATAGCTCGCCCCTTCAAGAGCCGGTGCGCCGTAGCCTTCGACAAGAGACCGTGCAGCCAGTCTGGAAGGCGACAGGTCGGGCAGCACTTTTTGAGGACCCGCATCAAGATCCGCCGCGCGCAGAGGCGTGGCGTAGCTTTGCTTATCTGTGGCGAACGTCGTCACGTTCATCCCCCAATTGGTCAGCCCAGTCGTCTAGTAAGTTAGACCTAGAAGCTTAACGTGGGGTGGACATTTCCGCCCGAATAGGCTTCCTTGTTAAGAAATGACAAAAAGTCAAAAAGTACGGACCACCTGTACTCAAAACGGTTGAATACCCGGGGAGACACAATGAGTGACAATCGACTGCCACGTTGGCGGATCGCGATGTTCAGCTTGCCATCAATTCCAATTTCAGCGCTGGGCCTGCCCATTGTTGTTTATCTTCCTCCGTTCTACGCCAGCGAGATGGGCCTTTCCCTCACGTTGGTGGGAACCATCTTTCTGATCGCGCGGCTCTGGGATGTGTTTACAGATCCGGTCCTTGGAATCGTTTCCGACCGTATTCCAAGCCGTTGGGGTCGCCGGCGGCATTGGATTGTAATTTCGGCGCCGTTCTTAATGATCTCTGCGTTTATGCTTTTCATGCCGACGACCCCTCTGACGGGAACGGGAATGTTCAGCTGGGTTTCAAGTCTCTGGACGTTTGTAGATGGCACGCCCAACGAGACAGCTGTCTATCTGCTCTGTTGGATGGTCATCCTCTACATTGGATGGACATTGATCACCATCTCCCACATGAGCTGGGGGGCAGAGCTATCGCCAGATTATGATGAGAGATCCATCATTCAGGGGTGGCGGGAATTTGCCCTGATCTTTGGCATGTTCACCGTTCTCGCCCTGCCCGCGATCCTTGAAGGGATTACCGGTGAAGGATCAGGTGCTGCGGGCGTCGCTACGATGGGCTGGTTCATCATTATCCTCCTTCCCATCACCATCACGCTTGCAGTCTGGTTCGTACCGGAACGCCCATCGGTTAAGCCCGCTGCGTTTGACGCCAGAGAAGCTCTGTCGATCCTCCTGAATAACCGGTTGCTCCAAAGAATATTGGTGGCTGACCTCCTGGTTGGGATCGGGCCATCGATCACCGGCGCCCTCTACATTTTCTTCGCGTCACAGGTAATGGGCCTTCCGCAATTCGCGAGTACGCTCTTGCTCGTCTATTTCATCGCTGGCTTTATCGGCATTCCCATGTGGATCAAGCTGGCAACTGTCTCGGGCAAGCACCGGACACTGGCCTATGCGATGATCTACGGAGCGATCTCGCTCCCGATGGTCATCTTTTTCCCAACCGAAAGTTTCTGGTGGCTCTTCTTCGGCAACACTGCCTACGGCATCGCTTATGGCGCGGGTTCGTTTCTGCTGCGGTCGGTCATGGCTGACGTCACCGACTATGACAATCTTGAAACCGGCGAACAGCGCACGGGCATGTATTATTCCTTACTGACAATGACCGGCAAAGTCGGCGCTGCACTTGCCATCGGTATTACCTACCCGCTTCTAGACTGGATTGGGTTCGATGCCAGCGGTGGGAATTCGCAGGAGACGCTGGATCAGCTCCTCTATATCTATGTTGGTTTCCCAGCCTTGTTCATGCTGGCTGCAGCTGCTGTGATGTGGAACTTTCCTCTGAATAGGACCGAACAAAAACTATTGCGGGAGCGGATTACCGAGCGTGACCAGCATAAGCTGGACGAGCATCCGTTAAGTGATGCTGCCGCCGCAGTGACGCAGGTGGGCACAGGCGGCGGTGTTGCCGACGCACCAACTAAATAGAGGGTACTTCGTGAAAGAAATTCCGGAAGATCTCCGGTCGATCGACGCACTACTCAAAATCATGGCCTCGTTGCGAGACCCTGATGGCGGATGTCCGTGGGATCTGCAGCAGGATTTCCGAACGATCTCGCCTTACACACTGGAAGAGGCCTACGAGGTCGCGGACGCCATTGAGCGTGGCGATCTGGATGATCTTAAAGAGGAGCTCGGCGATTTGCTTCTGCAGGTTGTCTTCCACGCTCAAATGGCTGAGGAGCAGGGTTCGTTTTCCTTTGACGATGTGCTTGAGGGCATCTCGTCGAAGATGGTGAGGCGCCACCCACATGTTTTTGCAGACGGGACGTCTGATACACCCGAGGGTGTCGCGGCAACCTGGGATGAGATCAAGCAAGCGGAAAAAGACGCCAAGGGCAAAAAACCATTGGGTTTGCTGGATGACGTGCCGGCGGTGCTTCCCGCCCTCACCCAGGCTGTGAAGCTTCAGAAACGCGCGGCGAAGGTCGGGTTCGACTGGCCCAGCGCAGCCCCGGTGCTCGACAAAATTGAAGAAGAAATCGGCGAGCTGCGCGTTGAAGTCGCGGCGGAAGATCAAGACAAGACTGAGGAAGAGTTTGGCGACCTTCTGTTTGTTCTCTCAAATTATGCGCGCCATCTGAAAGTAGATCCTGATGCGGCGCTGCGCAGGGCAAACCAAAAATTCAGAAGCCGGTTTTCCAAGATGGAACAATTAGCTGGGTCTCGAAACACTGATCTGGCAGACCTGTCGCTGGAGCAGCTTGAAGAATTATGGGTCCAGGCGAAGAAGCAGGAAAAAAGAGATTAGGCGAGGACGTCCCGGGCGGCGTGCCACAGCGCCTCGTTGGCGGCCAATACATGGGGACCTTGAAGCGTCCGCGGACGATAGTCTTCGCCGGTTTCCACATTTCGAGCCACACCGCCCACCTCACTCAAGATCAGACTGCCAGGTGCATGATCCCAGGGCAGCATGCGGTGGTAGGACGCCAGGTCTTTCTCGCCTCTTGCAATATCGGTGTATTCCCGCGCAGCACACATCTCATTTTGTGTACTGCTGACCTGACCTTTTAGACGGGTAAGACCTTGCGCCCACTTTTCCGGAAAATGTTTTGTGTAAAAGGCGGCGGCGGCACTCTCGAGCCGTTTAGGTGATGTCCTCTCAGAGAGCATTGAAGAAGTGTCGGCACCAATGAAGCGAGCCCCACCACCCTTCTCTGCAAGAAACAGCTCATTGAGAACTGGGAAGTAAATCGCGGACTGAACAACCTCACCGTTGACGGCAAGGGCAACCATGGTCGCAAAGCCAGGTTCTCCATCGACGAAGAGTGCTGTTCCATCAATCGGGTCCACATACCAGGTCGGCTCCTCACCCGCCGTCTTTTCCAGTAGATCCGGATCGGCCGCGGTGGCTTCTTCTCCAACTACAATTGATCCTGGATGCAAGTCCATCAGCCGGGGTGTCAGAAAGAGCTCAGCTTCCCGGTCAGCAATAGTGACAAAATCGCCCCTGCTTTTCTCCTCAATGTCTTGAGAGGAAAGAGACCTGAATCTGGGCAAGATCTTCTCTGCGGCGGTCTCTCGCAGCAATGCTGCGAGTTGATCCACATTTACGGTCATTCAGCGGCATCCGCGAACTCAGCCAGTGCGCCTCTGACGATCAGCGGAAATTTCTTTTCAAAGCGGCCCATTTCGGGTCCGCCAAGGTCAACATCGACATGCGTTATACCGTCATCATCCGGCTCGCTCTGTCGGACGTTGCCGTGCCGATGCAGCCACGCGATTGCCTCCCCATCCTGAGGTTCTATCGCCAGATGAAGACTCGTCGTGTCGCCATCAAGCAGATCATCAAGACGGCTCAGAAGCTCCTCAACGCCGGCACCATTCAGTGCGGAGGTTAGGATGATATTATCGTCTCTTGTCGCCAATTCTGCATATGCCTCAGCTGCATCTTCGTCGAGCAAGTCTGACTTGTTCAAAACCTCGATCAGCTTGCCTTCGTCGCGGGTTTCGAGGTCAACCCCCAAGCTCTTCAACACGTCGGCGACATCAGCCTTCTGGGCTTCTGTTTCGTCATGCGCCACATCTCGCACATGCAGGATGATTTCGGCTTCCAGCACTTCTTCCAGTGTCGCCCTGAAGGACGCAATCAGGTGCGTGGGAAGATCCGAGATAAACCCTACCGTGTCAGACAGGATAACTTTTCGACCGCTTGGAAGTTCAATGGCCCGCATGGTCGGGTCGAGCGTGGCGAAGAGCAGGTCTTTGGCGAACACATCGGACTCGGTGACCCGGTTGAACAGAGTTGATTTGCCGGCATTTGTGTAGCCCACGAGCGCGACAACGGGATATGGCGCTGACCTTCTCGTTTTGCGATGCAACTCACGGGTTTTCTTGACCTTGCCAATATCTCTTTCAAGGCGATTGATCTTGTCCTGCAGCGCCCGTCTGTCCGCTTCAATCTGAGTCTCCCCGGGCCCGCCCAGAAAGCCCACACCGCCACGCTGGCGTTCCAAGTGAGTCCAGGATCGCACCAGGCGGCTTTTTTGATAGGTCAGGTGGGCGAGTTCAACCTGCAGACGCCCTTCGCGGGTCCGGGCGCGTTCGCCGAAAATCTCCAGGATCAATCCGGTACGGTCGAGCACCTTGACCTTCCAGGCCCGCTCCAGATTGCGCTGCTGGACCGGTGAGAGTTGACCATCAACAATCACAAGGTCGACTTGTTGTTTCTTGATTTTCGCGCCGAGTTCTTCAACCTTCCCACTCCCCAAAAGCGTTGCCGGTTTAATCGCAACGAGCGGGATGATATCTGCAGACTGGATATCCAAGTGTATTGCTGCGGCCAGACCAACGGCTTCTTCAAGTCGTTCGGCGGCAGAGCGTCGCTGATCGGCTCCCCGCTTTAGCCAGGGAAGTAACACGAGAGCTTTGGTTACCGGTTGGTCGTCGACCTGAAAAGCGGCCCGAGAGTGTTTTTCACTCTCGGTTCTGTTCACGTCACCCCACTTTGGATGGTCAGTCGTCAAGCGACCTCAACTTTCCTCTTCTTCTCCCTCAAACAGGGAGACAGGTTGTCCTGGCATAATCGTTGATATTGCATGCTTGTATACGAGTTGGGAGTGCCCATCCCGGCGCAGCAATACGCAGAAATTATCAAACCAGGTTATCACACCCTGAAGCTTAACGCCGTTCACCAGAAAGATTGTGAGCGTCGTCTTGTTTTTTCGGACGGTGTTGAGAAACGTATCTTGGAGATTTTGCGGTTTATCCGACATTTTTTTCCATTCCAGGTCCCGCTGATATCATCTTCTGCCGAATTTTCCTTCTTTGGCATGAGATGAACACTGCACGAACCTTATATTGCAAGGCGGCGTCATTTCCACATCAACGCTGCCTTCCTCCTGATTTAGCGGGAGCGGGCCGCCATCCCGCCGTGATCACTCCAACCCCGACCTGGCCCTGCATTATCATATAGGCCAAATCGACACCTGGTCAGTACCCAACCAGCCGAAAAATCGAAATCCCTTACGTTAAGGCGACTTTCCTGCCCTCTCTTGATAAAGACCATTCAGTTTTTGTGTCATTGGTCCCGGTCTGCCATTCGATATCTGATTCTGGTCAATTGAGATGACTGGCAACGCGCCTATCGTCGATGCTGAGGAGAAGGCCTCTGTAGCAGCCAGAGCCTCCATCCTTGAGAAAGCACGCTCTTCTATGGAGACGCCAAGGCCTTGAGCGCATTCCAGAAGTGCCAGGCGTGTGACGCCACCCAGAATATGACTGTCTAACTGACGCGTGACGAGGGTACCGGCATCAGTGACGATCCAGGCATTCGTCGATGTTCCCTCGGTGATGTTGTCCTCTCCATCCACAAGCCAGGCTTCATGGGCTCCAGCGCTTCTGGCACTTTGTTTCGCCAGCACGTTCGCGAGCAGTCCCGTCGACTTGATATCACACCGGGCCCAGCGCTCATCTGGGCGGGTTACGACCGCGACACCTTCGGAGCGGCGTCTGGCGAGCGCTTTCTCATCAGTCGGTTTTGCCGTGACGACGAGCGTTGCGGGCACCTGTTTCGCCGGAAACTCATGATCACGACGCGCGACGCCGCGGGTCACCTGGCAGTAGACGATAGCGGTGCGAAGTCGATTTCGACGAAGAACCTCCCGGTAGATAACGGCCAACACATCCGATGTAACCGGGACCTTGATTTCCAATTGATTGAGCGATCGCTGGAGCCGATCGAAGTGCCATTGTTCATCGATCAAGTGTCCACTCTCTACCGCGCAGACCTCATAAACGCTGTCTGCGAACTGGAACCCGCGGTCTTCAATGTGTATTGCGGCATGGCCGTGGGGCACATAGCGGCCATTCACATAGGCGATACGGGTCACGTCACCATTTCCTTTCTCAGCTTTGCCACTGTTCGCGACTGAACAGCGCAACAAGAGCGAGCAGTTCCAGCCGACCCAGCACCATCCCAACCACCAATACCCATTTTGTGATCTCTGCCATTTCCGGATAAGACGGGCTTTCACCCAGCATGGAGGGTCTCACCAGGTCATACGCAGGACCCGCATTTCCGAGTGCCGATGCAGCAGCGACCAATGCGGCTTCGAACCCGAGCCCCGTAGCTGCCAAGAGCATCGCCAAAATTGCGAAGACTATTAGGAACAGAACGAAGAAGCTCCAGACGGATTTCATAATCTGAATCGTGATGGAGCGCCGCCCGAAATTGGTTCGAATAATCCCATGGGGATGTGTTAACCGCTTTAACTCTCGAGAGCTCTGCTTCACCAACAGCGCGATGCGCATCAACTTAATCCCACCGGCCGTGGAGAGCGTCGCCCCGCCGACAAGAATCAAACCGATCACAAACACACTCGACAAACCCGAATTTAGTGATGGATCTGGTGACATGTATGCCGTTCCAGAAATCAGACTCATTGCCAGGAACAATCCGTTACCCAGCGCTGCAACAACATCTCCCGTCTCCCCAAGCGCGAGAAAGGCAAACAATATGCCTGCGGCCAATACAGCGGCACCAAGATAGACAAGCTCCGGGTCTTCTCGGTATTCCGCCCCTCTTCCACGAAACCCAGCCCGGTGAGTAGCGAAATTGATGGCACCTAACCCCATGAACACAAAGAGAAATGCCATCGCCCATGGAGCTCTAAACTCCGAAAGTGCGGTGTCCGATGGCATGAAACCGCCTGTCGAAATGGTAGACAGGGCTATACAAAACGCCTCGAAAGGCGGAACCCCACCGGCCCAGATCGACAGGAATGCGGCGACCGTAAACACCGCATAAATGCCGCCGACAGCTTCGGCTGTGCCGCGAAATCTGTCCAGTGCGCGTGATTTATCTGCGCGGGTCAAGGGCGATACGCGCAGCTCCATACCACCAACACCAAGCGGCGCCAAAACTGCCGCCCCCATGACAATGCTCGCCCACCCCCCAAACCATTGAAGAACCGCACGCCACATGATGATGGCTCTATCAACATCATCCAATGTCGGAAGGACCGAGGCGCCCGTCGTGGTGAATCCTGATATGGCCTCGAAATAGGCATCTGTCAGATTTCCCAAAAAGCCGGAAACGTAGAACGGAATCGCGGCAAATAGAGGGATCACGAGCCAGCCCACGACAACAAGGGTCAACAGGTCGTATTTTGAGGGGCGGTACTTTACGTCACGAAAAGCCATGATGAGGACACCGCCGGAAAACCCGACAAAAAGAAGAGCTAGCGAAAATGCGATGACCGACTGGGTCTCAGCATTGTACACGGCCGTTGCCCATGGCAGCAGAATTGCACCCGCCAATAGCAGGAGAAGCCAACCGAGGGCATGCAGGATAGTGCTGTAACTCATGGTTCAGCCCACATCGACGTGATCAGAAAAATTCAAGGCTGACACGAAACATTTGTTCGACGGTCGCGACCTGATCGCGTTGGGCAAACATAACCACCTTGTCGCCGGATTGAATCTCTGTAGAACCGCTCGGCGTAATGACTTCACCATTTCTTGCGATCGCACCAACAATTAGACCATCAGGCAATTCCACTTCCCTCAACGGCTGCCCTACCAAGGGGGAGGTCTCCAGTGCTTCCGCCTCAATCACCTCCGCGGCGCCATCCTGCACCGCCTGGAGCCCTCGGATACGTCCACGCCTTACGTGACGCAACACGTGGCTCACTGTTGTCGACCGCGGGTTCAAAAATGCATCAATCCCAAGGGATTGCATAAGCGGCGAATAGGTTTGGTTGTTAATGAGACTAAGGGCGCGGCTCGCCCCTTCTCTTTTTGCCAGCACACATGTGAGCAGATTGACCTGATCGTCATTGGTCAGTGTCACAATGGTCTCAGTCTCCTGGACGCCCGCTTCGCGCAGAAGTTCTGGATCGAGCCCGTCGCCATTTAGGACGATGGCGCGTTGTAGCCTGTCAGCTGCAAATATGGCGCGCTCTCGCTTCTTCTCGAGCACCTTCACTCGGACACCACTATGTTGCTTTTCCAGTTCTTGCGCCACATAGAGGCCGATGTTCCCAGCACCAACAATCAGCACTTTCCGGGCTTCCTGCTCTTCATGGCCAAAAATCGAAAGAGTCCGGCGAACTTCCGAAGCGTCAGCGGCGAAGTAGACCTGATCGCCCACAACCATCTGATCTTCCGAGTGCGGAACAAAAAGATTGCCATTTCGGACGATCCCAACCACTCGGGCTTTCAGGTCCGGGAACAACTCGGTGAGCTGCCTCAATGGTGTGTTCACGATGGGACAATCTTCATCCAACGCGACACCCACAACATTCACCGCGCCATCGGCGAATTCGAGAATGTCAAAGGCACCTGGCACGGCCAATCGACGTAGAACTGTACGTCCAACTTCCAGTTCTGGAGAGATAATGACATCGATCGGCATATGATCGCGGGCGAATAGATCCTGGAATCCCGCCTGCAGATAGCTCTGCGCCCTAATCCTGGCAATCTTGGTCGGTACATTAAAAACCGAATGCGCCACCTGACAAGCGACCATGTTTACTTCGTCATGAAAGGTCACGGCGATCAACATGTCGGCGTCCGGGGCCCCTGCGCGTTCAAGCACATCTGGATGAGCACCATGCCCGACGATTGCTCGAACATCCAGGATATCAGAGACGCGCTGCACCAATTTTGCCGACTGATCGACGACGGTTACGTCATTGTTTTCAGCAGCCAATTGTCGGGCGATACCAAAGCCTACCTGCCCAGCGCCGCATACGATGACTTTCATATCATCTGTTCTTTCTTGAACATGTTGTTGGGTTTCGGTCCATTCCGGTCCACATTTCTAGACCTGCAGCGAAGCGCGGTCGGAGGTGTTAACACCGAGAGACTTCAGCTTTCGGTGAAGGGCAGATCGCTCCATCCCAATAAAGGCAGCCGTTCTGGAGATATTGCCCCCAAAGCGGCCAATCTGCGCAATCAAATAGTCCCGCTCAAAAGTCTCACGCGCTTCACGCAGAGGCATCGACATAATGTGCTCCCCGCCTGATCCGTTCATTCCATTTGACGGCATGGTGCTTTCATCTGTTGGCAGCTTATCGGCGGTGATCGTCGCATTCGGATCCGACGATGTCAGTATCATCAAACGCTCTATATTATTCCTAAGCTGACGCACATTCCCTGGCCAGGAGTAAGACTGCAGTGCGGCCATGGCATCTTCGCTCACGCGACGCGGCGGCAAACCTGAAGACCTGGAAATCTGCGCGACAAAATGTTCCACGAGCAGCGGAATATCATCTCTGCGCTGCTCCAGCGAGGGCACATTTATCGGCACAACATTCAGACGATGGAAGAGATCTTCGCGAAACCGTCCCGCTGAAATTTCTTCACGAAGATCTTTGCTTGATGACGATACGACGCGCACATCGACTTTTACTTTATTGTTGCCGCCGACACGTACAAAGGTCTGTTCAACGAGGACGCGCAAAATTTTGCTTTGAGTTTCGATCGGCATATCCGCGACTTCATCCAGGAACAGCGTTCCACCGTGAGCCTGTTCAAATACACCGACCTTGCGCGGTCCATCTGTTCCCTCTTCTGTACCAAAGAGTTCGACCTCCATCCGGTCCGGGGCCATGGTTGCCGCATTGATCGCGAGAAAGGGGCTGTTTGCGCGTCTGGATGATGCATGAAGCAAACGAGCGACAACTTCTTTCCCACATCCGGAGGGGCCGCAGATCAAGACACGGCTTCCTGTTGGGGCGACTTTCTCAACGGTTTGCCGGACGATATTCATATTTGGCGATGCGCCTATCAAAGTCGTTTCCTGGCCGACCTTGACGCGCAATTCTGCATTCTCTTTGCGAAGACGATCCGCCTCAATTGCCCGCCTGATAATCAGGATCAACCGATCAGCCTTGAAGGGCTTTTCAACAAAGTCATAAGCGCCTTTTTTGATAGCCGAGACAGCGGTCTCAATGTTCCCATGACCACTGATGATCACAACAGGCAGGTCTGGATATCGCTCTGAAATCACATCCAGCACCTCGAGACCATCCAGGCGACTTCCCTGCAACCAAATATCAAGCACCACAAGACTCGGCATGCGTTGTTCCAACGCCTGCAGTACGCCATCACTGTCCGCGGCCACACGCGTATCATACCCCTCGTCAGACAGGATGCCTGAGATCAGTTCGCGAATATCCGCTTCATCGTCAACAATTAGTATTTCGGAAGCCATCAGCCGCCTCTACCTGTTTCTACTAAACTCAATTGGTCCACTTTTACGGACTCTTTGTTCTCATCGTCGGGCGCATCATCTGACTGGTGATTGATACATGGGAACCGAAGCGCCACCCTCGCGCCACTCGCCCATCCCTCTTCTTTCGGTGCGTCCAAAAGGTCGAGGGTCCCGCCATGGTCTTCCATGATTTTTTTGACGATCGCCAATCCTAGCCCCGTCCCTTTTGTACGCGTTGTCATGTAGGGCTCGGTCAAGCGCATCCGCCCGGTGTTCGGGAGTCCCCTACCAGTGTCAGTAACCAATATCTCAATGTCGCGCCCATCAGATGTTACGCGGGTTTCAATTCTTTCGGTGCCGTCCGGCGCCTCTTGCTCTTTGCCCTCAATCGCTTCTGCTGCGTTCTTCAAGATATTGGTAAGAGCCTGGCTAATCAGTCGCGCGTCGCCTTGAAATCTAATCGGTGCCTCTTGCACAGAGAGTTCATACTCAATTTCGGGCTGTGCCACGCGCTGCAGAAAGACAGCTTGGCGAACTATTTCGCCAAGGTCAGCGTCTTTCATCACTGCCTCAGGCATCCGCGCAAAGGAGGAGAACTCATCCACCATTCGTCCAATATCGCCCACCTGACGAATGATCGTATCTGTACATTGCTGAAACACTTCTGGGTCGTTTGCCACTTCGTCTGCATATTTCCGACGTAGACGCTCAGCTGATAGCTGAATTGGCGTCAGCGGGTTTTTGATTTCGTGGGCGATGCGCCGCGCAACGTCCGACCAGGCGGCATTGCGCTGAGCGGCAACGAGTTCCGTAATGTCATCGAAGGTCAGAACATATCCTTGAAGGTCGCCTCCAGATTTCTCACCTGTGACGCGGACATTAAGCGTTCTCTCTCTCCCAGAACGGAGCAAGACCACTTGGTCCCTCGCAGACCCACGCACCTGGCGCATCGCGGCAAGAACGACGGAGGACAATTCAGGTGCCGCCTCTGACAAAAGGTGGCCATCAAGCGAAGTTTCATCAAAGCCCAAAAAGTCTCGAGCAGCACGGTTCGCATGATTAATACGCATGTCAGCGTCGAGGCCGACCACACCTGCGCTAACACCTGCGAGCACCGCTTCAGTAAAGCGGCGACGATCATCAAGCTCATAGTTGGCTGTCACCAACTCATTTTGTTGGTTTTCGATTTGGCTGGTCATGCGATTGAACGCCCGGCCCAGCGTTTCAATCTCATCATCATTGTTGCCGATATCGACCCGTGTTGAAAGGTCGCCACCACTGACACGTTCGGCAGCACTCACGAGGCTTCCGATCGGCGAGACGATCCGGTTTGCAGCCCATAGGCCTAACCAAATAGCCGCAAGCAAGACAACGAGCGCCAAAGTCACATAAATCAGAGCGAAGGTAACCTGAACAGAGCTCAGGCCACCTTCGAGCGTTTCATACTCAGTCACCGCCGCTTGTGTAAGTGCAAGGTGATCGAGTACACGCGCATCAACAAACCGCGCAACGTAGAGATAGGTGTTGTCAAACGCCGGCAGCTTTACGAGCGCTCGAATTTGATCGCCATCGTTCGCCGTATAGAGCACGACCAGCCCTTCATCGGCCTTATCAAACTGATCGGCGCCGGGAATGCCCATGGATGGCGCAACGGCAGCAGTCGCGCGCAACACCGTCTTGCCTTCGCGGTCAACTAGGTAGGCTGCAGGGAGCGACCGAAGTGCGGCCTGGGTCGCCAGGAGCTGCTGCCCCCGTTGATAGTTTGACGTGAGGTATGGTGCGGCCCGGTTAAGATCGTTTGCCATGGCCAGTACATCCAGCCGCAAAACCTGATGGTGCTCGTCAAGATAGGCTTCCGCAACTTGCAGGGCATTGTCGATGATGGCGCGGGTGCGTTCGCTGAACCAGGTATCAAGACCTCTGTCCAGTGTAACGACGGCGAAGACCGCGACCGTAATTGCGGGCAAAATAGCGATGAGAGAAAACATCATTACCAGACGGGCGTGTAGTTTCGCCCCTGCGATGCCGCTCTGACGCTCCATCACCAGGCGGATGACCCGCCACCCGATGAGACCCGCAAGCACAAGCGCAACGAGGAAATTGGCAAGCAAAAGGGCCGTCACAACACCTTTTGTTGTCGGCGCAAACGGCGTGAGCCCCGTCAAGGTCATATAGGTGAAGGTGCCCAGGAATACCGCCACGACAACAAGGCCGATAGGCAAAGTTGTGCCCAGCCGAAAGCGTCTGCCCAGATCGGACTTCCGCACCCAGCCGGACCAAGCCGTCATATAGTCGATTGTCGCCATTGAGGCTTCGAACCATTCTGAACTGTTGCCGCTCTGCCCCAAGCAGGGTCAGAACCTGTGTCGCGAAGGTCACGGACCACCGACGACCGGCGCATTCTGGCGCTTGTTGCGCGCTCTTTCAACAACAATGTTGCAGGATTACATCAGTTTGCAGAACTGGTTGCGATGGAGGTTAACGGGGCATTCGCACGACCTGAACATCCAGTTCGCGTATCTTCTTCCGAAGTGTGTTGCGATTAATGCCGAGAAGCTGAGCGGCCTTAATCTGGTTGCCCCTGGTCGCTGCCAAGCTGATCGTGAATAGCGGTTTCTCAATATCCTTGAGAACTCTCTCATAGAGGCCTTCTGGTGGCAGCTGGTCGCCATGCGACGCGAATTCGCGACTGAGCGCGCGTTCCACCATCTCCATCAAACCCTCATCCACCGCCGCAGGTTCGGATACCTGACCGAAAGCGGGTTCGGTCAACTCAGTCTGCAGAACAGAAAGCCCAATCGTGTCTTCCGTGTATAGAGCCGCCAGGCGGCGAACGAGGTTTTCAAGTTCGCGCACATTTCCGGGCCAGCGATAACGCTTCAAAAAATCCATGCCGTCGGTATCAACCGTCTTGGGCGGCAACCCTTCTTCCTGTGCCAAGGTAAGGAAGTGCCTCACAAGGTCAGGGATATCTTCGGTACGCTCGCGTAATGGTGGGAGCCTGATGGGAACAACGTTCAACCGGTAAAACAGATCCTCACGAAACAGTCCCTGATTAATGAGTTGCCTCAAATCGCGGTTGGTCGCAGCAACGATGCGAACATCGGTTTTGATGGGTGTTCGGCCACCGACTGTCGTGTACTCGCCTTCTTGAAGCACGCGCAAAAGTCGGGTTTGGGCTTCCATTGGCATATCGCCAATTTCATCGAGGAAGAGTGTACCACCTTCTGCTTGCTGGAAACGCCCAGTGCTTCTCTGGCTGGCGCCGGTAAAAGCCCCTTTCTCATGACCAAAGAGCTCGCTTTCGATCAATTCACGGGGAATTGCCGCCATGTTGATGGCCACAAATGGGCCGTGGCGGCGTTTTCCATAGTCATGCAGTGCCTTTGCCACCAGCTCCTTGCCAGTTCCACTTTCGCCTGAGACCATCACGGAGAGATCGGTCTGCATCAGGCGCGCAAGCACCCGGTAGATTTCCTGCATGGCAGGAGACCGGCCTATCAGCGGGATTTTGTCTTCGTCATCCGGCTGGGCCGTCGGCACAGCGCTCACGCCAGGTGTCGACAGGGCTCGTTCGGCAACGGCCACCACTTCATTCAGATCAAATGGTTTTGGAAGATACTCGTAAGCCCCGCGTTCAGCAGCGGTGATTGCTGTCATCAACGTATTCTGGGCGCTCATTACAATGACGGGCAAATCCGGCCGTACCTTCTTGATCCGCGGCAGGAGATCAAACCCGTTTTCGTCTGGCATGACCACATCCGTAAAAACCAGGTCGCCCTCACCCTGGTTTGCCCAGCGCCAAAGCGTCGCTGCATTGGATGTTGTTCGCACGTCGTACCCCACCCGACCAAGGGCCTGGCTCAAGACAGTTCGGATAGCGGCGTCATCATCTGCAATAAGAATTGTTCCAGACGGCATAGGCTAGTTATCCCTTAGTTGGGTTGCATCATCTACTGAGTGCATCGGCAGCAACACACGGAAAATGGTACGCCTTGGTTGGCTGTCGCACTCAATGATGCCGCCATGATCCCCGATAATTTTTGCAACGAGCGCCAGACCCAGTCCGGTTCCTGACGCTTTCGTTGTGACGAAAGGGTCGAACAGATAGGGCAGTAAATCGTCAGGAACTCCCGGCCCGTTATCGATAATGCAGATCTCAATCGGAAGACCGACGCGCTCCTGACTACCTGGAACAGAGAGACGAACTCCCGGCCGAAAGGCAGTCGTCAACGTGATCTCACCCTCGGGTTTGTCAATCGCTTCTGCAGCGTTCTTCACCAGATTCAAGAACACCTGGATGAGCTGATCCTGATCGCCTGGAACCGGTGGCAGCGACGGATCATATTCTTCGGTAATCTTAATGGAGCTGGCAAAGCCATTGGTCGCCAGCTGCTTTACCCGGCCCAACACAACGTGAATGTTTGTGGGTACGCGTGGTATCGGTCTTTCGTCAGAAAAGACTTCCATGCGATCAACCAACCCACAGATACGATCCGTTTCGTCACATATCAGACGTGTCAGCGCACGATCATCTTCGCTGGCCGCTTGTTCGAGCAATTGCGCAGCGCCGCGAATGCCCGAGAGTGGGTTCTTAATTTCATGAGCCAGGACACCGGCCATGCCGGCAACTGACCGCGCGGCCCCTCTGTGAGTCAGCTGGCGGTCCATCTTGTGAGCCATGGTGCGCTCTTGCAGAATGACCAGCACCGTCCCTGGCGCATCAACGATCGGCGACACCTGAATGTCGACAGACCGCTCACCAAAACGAGGGGACGCCAGCTCCACGCCATACTCGTTAACAGATGCCTTATTCTCCATGACCTGGCCAATCAAGGACAGTAGAGGGCTTCCAAAAGAAACAAATTCGGACAGCGGATACCGGGTGAGCACTGCACGGCTCGCGTCAAAAAACTGCTCAGCTGCGTCATTCACAAAATTGGCCTGCAGATTGTCACCAACTGAAATCACCGGATGTGGCATGGCATTCAGCAACTGAGCAGCGTCCGGCGAAACGCCACCGCCATTTGCGTTCAATTCATGAACACTCATGCCGCTATCCTTTCGGCTTCATGTGCGAAAAACTGCTCAAGACCTTTCAAGACAAAGGTCGGGTCGTCGCTTGGGAGAATCTGCGCCTTAAGCGAGGCGACATCGCTTTGCCAATCCGTTGCGACAGCGTCCAAATACCAGCCCAGATGTTTTCGAATGATCCGACTTCCCAGCCGTTCGCCATAAAGCTCCAACGCATCCAAATAGTGGGATCTGACAATCTCCCACCTGCTTTCAGCATCGGGTGCTTGCGTCACATCCCGGTTCGACAAGACATCATCAATCTGCTGAAGGAGCCAGGGTCGGCCATTGGCACCGCGACCAATCATGACACCATCGGCCCCAGATGCATTCAGACAGGCTTTTGCATCCTCAATTGAGAGCACATCACCATTGGCGATCACGGGGATGTCGACAGCCTCTACAACTGGACGAATTGCTCCCCAATCGGCCTGTCCCTTGTAAAACTGACACCGAGTGCGCCCATGAACTGTCACAAGTTTGATACCTGCAGCTTCTGCCCGGGAGGCAAGTTCAGCCGCATTAAGTGAATTGTGATCCCAGCCAAGGCGCATCTTGAGAGTGACCGGCAGCGCTGTTGCTTCAACAGTCGCTTCTATGAGCGTCAGTGCATGATCGAGATCCCGCATAAGCGCAGAGCCTGACAATCCAGATGTCACCTGGCGCGCGGGACAGCCCATATTGATATCAATGACATCGGCCCCAGCCTGCTCCGCAAGCATGGCCCCCTCCGCCATCCAACGAGGCTCACGCCCAGCGAGCTGGATCACCAGCGGATTGAGGACCCCGCTTCCTGCTGCACGGCGTACGACATCCGGTCTGGCGCGTGCCAGCTCCTCACTCGCAACCATTTCAGAAACGAGAACCGCTGATGAGGTCTTCGAGACAGCCACACGGTATGGCAGATCCGTTACGCCAGACATTGGAGCCAGAAAGACCCGACTCGGGTAAGTATGCGCCCCGACAGAGATGGTCATTATTTAGGCATATCTCATGTTGCTTATTTCTTGAGCAATTAGTACCTACTCCATCGCTCTAGCGCAATGTCTAAGTCGCAAAAACCTGAAAAAACAAAGGAAAACCCATACTTGCCAAGCCCGCAGTTAGGTGCGAAACGAAGAATATGCGTGTTGTTGCCCTTATTGTCGCCGCAGGTCGTGGGACCAGAGCAGGCGAAGGCTTGCCCAAGCAATACCGGTCTGTGGGCGGTGTGCCCATCCTTGCGCGTACACTCAGCGCCTTTAGTAGCCATCCAGGCATCGAGAGTGTCCTTGCGGTCATCCATCCCGATGATCGGGCGCATTACGACAGATGTACTGAGGATCTACCGAAGCTGCTGCCGCCCGTTGCAGGAAGCGCAACCCGGCAAGCGTCGGTGCTTGCCGGACTGGAGGCGTTAGCTGACGTCGACCCTAGCCATGTACTGATCCACGATGGCGCCCGCCCCTTTGCGGCGCCAGAAGAGATTGACCAGGTCGTCTTGGGTCTCAAGCATCATGACGGCGTACTGCCCAGCCTGGCGGTGACCGACACTCTTCGCATACAGGTGGACGGTGTGGCTGGCGAAACGGTTGATCGATCCAAGCTCGTCCGCGCGCAGACCCCGCAAGGCTTTGCATATAATGCCATTCTGGATGCGCACCGGGCCCATCAATCCGAGGAATTTACAGACGATGTCGCGCTTGCATTGAAAGCAGGCATTCAAACTCAGCTTGTGAACGGATCAGAGGATAATTTCAAAGTGACAACGCCGGAAGATTTCGACAGAGCGGAGCGTTTCTTGAGTGCCTCTAGCGAAACACGGTCAGGGTCCGGATATGACGTGCATCGTTTCACCGACGGCACCCACGTCACTTTGTGCGGCGTGTCCCTCCCCCATACACATAGTCTCTTGGGTCATTCTGACGCCGACGTTGGACTGCATGCGATCACCGACGCTTTGCTCGGTGCAATCGGCGCCGGTGACATTGGCGATCACTTTCCGCCCTCTGACCCGCAGTGGAAGGGCGCGCCTTCGAGGGTATTCCTCGCGCATGCAGCCAGTTTATTGGCCGAGCAAAACGGACGAGTTTCAAATGTGGATGTCACGCTTATTTGCGAAGCCCCTAAGATCGGTCCTCATAGAGAGGCGATGCGTACTGCAATCGCAGAGATCGTTGGTGTCTCTGCAGATCGGGTGAGCGTTAAAGCGACAACAACTGAAGGTCTCGGCTTCACCGGCCGTGGCGAAGGCATCGCCGCTCAAGCGCTTGTCACCGTTACACTTCCCAGATCGGCGGGCACGGAATGACCCGACTTGCAGAGCTGGTTGCAACATGGTTTGGATCTGGCTACCTGCCCAAAGCACCGGGCACCTGGGGTTCGCTCGCGGCACTCCCTTTCGCATGGGTGATCCTAAGTTTCTTTCCAGGCCCCTATTTCCTTCTTGCTGCAAGTGCCGTCTTGCTGCTCGTTGGTGTGTGGGCGTCAGCGCTGCACAGCAAAACTCTGGGGACCCATGACGCTGGTGAGATCGTCGTCGACGAAGTGGTCGGCCAGTGGATCGTTCTCGCCGTTGCGCCCTTTTCTCTTTTGGGCTGGCTTGTTGCCTTTGTCCTTTTTCGCCTTTTTGATGTGCTCAAGCCCTGGCCGATCAGCTGGATCGACAAGCGCGTATCAGGTGGTTGGGGTATCATGTTGGATGACGTTGTAGCCGGGCTCTTCGGCGCGCTGGCTATTTCATTGATCGTTTTCCTCGTTGGAGATTTTTGAATGTCTTTGTTTCCTCGCCCGATTCTCCAACTCGCGGAACTCGTACTGGCTGATGCCAGCGAAAAGTCCTTGAAGATTGTCACGGCTGAAAGCTGCACAGGTGGTCTGGTCGCAAGCTGCCTTACCGAGGTTGCGGGCTCGTCCGCGGTCGTGGAACGAGGCTTTGTGACCTATTCCAATGAAGCTAAACGGGACATGCTGGGTGTGCCAGGTGACATGATCGCGGACCATGGTGCGGTCAGCGAACCGGTCGCACGGGCCATGGCTGAGGGCGCGCTGGAAGACTCGCGCGGGCATGTCAGCGTCTCCATCACAGGCATTGCCGGCCCTGGCGGCGGCACCGCCTTAAAGCCGGTGGGTCTTGTTCATATGGCCGCCGCGCGCCTGCGCCATAGCATCATTCACGAGGTTTATCGGTTCGGAAATGTGGGACGGGATGAAGTGCGGATACAGGCAGTGCAGGCTGCTCTGGAGCTGCTTCGTCGACAGATTGACCGCTGAGACCTATCCCTCTGGATCTGCGTAGAGCTCATCTGCTCGATCAAAAAATGCGGTGACAATTTTGTGCACGGCTTTATCGAACATGCCGGTAATCATCTTTTCCATCATTCGGCTTCGAAACTCAAAGTCGACCGCGAAATCGACCTCAGTTCCCTCTGCGGTCGGTTCAAAGCGCCAGTGATTGTCGAGATGTTTGAAGGGGCCGTTGACATACTCCACGTCAATTGTTCGGTGTTCCGGATTTAGTGTTACGCTGCTTCGAAACGTCTCGCGGAACATTTTGTAGGAGATCAGGACATCCGCGATGATGACCTGATTTTCGCCGGCATTGCCCCGGCTGCGGACGCGCACGCCGGTTACCCACGGCAAAAACTGCGGATAGCTTTCAATATCCGAGACAAGTTCATAGAGCTTCTGCGGTGGATGCGCGACGAGACGACGTTCTTTATGTGCGGGCAAGGAGTCAGCTTTTGGAAAGTTGCGCTTCTCGCGCGGCACGCAATGCCGCGAAATCTGCATCTGCATGATAAGACGAGCGCGTCAACGGTGTCGCAGACACCATCAAAAAGCCTTTGGACCGCGCGGTTGTTTCATAACCTTGAAACTCCTCAGGCGTTACGAAGCGATCAACCGCCGCGTGTTTGCGTGTTGGCTGTAAATACTGCCCAACAGTCAGGAAATCGATGTCGGCGGAACGCATATCGTCCATTACCTGCATCAGTTCTTCGCGGGCTTCTCCGAGCCCAACCATGATGCCAGACTTTGTGAAAATGGTGGGGTCTAGTTCCTTCACCCGTTGCAGCAGCCGGATGGAATGGAAATATCGTGCGCCTGGACGGATCGACAGATAGAGCCGTGGCACGGTTTCCAGATTGTGATTGAACACATCAGGCCGCGCTTCGACGACGACCTCAAGTGCCCCTTCTTTCCGCAGGAAATCAGGCGTCAGAATTTCAATGGTTGTCTCTGGCGTGCGCTTGCGAATAGCGCGTATGGTCTGCGCGAAATGCTCAGCACCGCCATCGTCCAGGTCATCGCGATCAACAGACGTGATCACTACATGACGCAGGCCAAGTTTCTCAACGGCATTTGCGACATTTTCTGGCTCTTGGCTGTCTAGGGCGTCCGGCAGGCCGGTGCTCACATTGCAGAAGGCACAGGCACGGGTACAGGTGCCGCCCATGATCATCATGGTTGCGTGCTTCTCAGTCCAGCACTCACCAATGTTGGGGCATCCGGCTTCTTCACACACGGTGACGAGCCCATTTTCACGCACGATTTTTTTGGTCTCTGAGTAGACGGGAGACCCTGGCGCTTTCACGCGAATCCAATCCGGCTTGCGCAGCACAGGCGTATCCGCCCGGTGCGCTTTCTCCGGGTGTCTCACTCTCTCTTTGGGCCGCTTCTGATCGCCGCCAACTGTTTTAAGGACCGTTACCATGAATTTCTATCTGCTGAGTCTCGAAGTCTCTAATATGGGAGTATAGACCGAAAAAGTTAAGATCGATCGGCGAAATCATCCATATCCCAGCCGCACAAATTGGTCATCAGGAGCTTCGACTTCCTTCAACACAGCGTGAAGCTTATCTGCATATTCCCCGGATAGAGGCGTATCTGACAGATCAGTCTCCTCGCCTGGGTCACTCTTCAGGTCGAAGAGCAGGTTGGGTCCGAGTTTTGGGGGCGCCCAATAGGGCAGCCGGTCGTTTTCGCCCCAGGGCTGGCGGATCACGGGAACATTACTGCCGGGCATTCGGTCTAAGGCGGCCCTGTCGTCTGGCAGAGGCAATTCGTCCTCCCTGCGAAGGAAGTGGGTCGGCATGGTCGACCAGCGGTTTGAAAACATTGAGATGGGCCGATTGATCCCGCCAGCACCGCGGGCATATTTATGGGTGCCATCAATCAGATGTACTTCCCTGCCCCACACGCCGGCAAGCAGCCAGTCGCGAACAGAACCTGTGGTGCCCTCAAGCAGCGGCAAGAGAGAGTGACCGTGGGTGCGCTGTCGGATTTTGTCTTCAATGCCGAATAGATCTGCCAGGGTGGCAAACAAGTCTACGCTGGTTGTCAGCGCATCGCAGGTTCCCGGTTGCACATCAGGTGCTGCGATCATGAGCGGAATATGGCCAAGCGTCTGGTATATCGGCACGCCGGGTTTGCCCCATAAATCTTTCTCGCCAAGATAATGACCGTGGTCGGTGCAAAGGATAAAGACCGTGTCATCCCAAAGGCCCTTTGCGTCCATCACATCAAGCACTTTGCCGAGCCAGTGATCGATCATGGTGAGCTTCGCGCCATAGCAGGCTCTGATCTGTTGTGCCTGTCGCTCAGTGAGCACTCCTTTCTCTAGCGCACCTTTCATGTAGGGCGGCCAGATCATATGGGCGCCTTCCCAGTCCGGATCATACATGGAGGCATAAGGCTCCGGCGTATCGAAGGGTTCGTGCGGATCAAACTCATCTACAAACAGGAAGAAGCGATCATGCTGGTCGGCATTGTCTTCGAGCCACGAGGCGGCCGCCTGCATGGTGCGTGGTCCCGGAAAGTCTGCTTCGCCCCTGAAGTAGCCTCGACTGTCATCATAGGGCATATGCTCGCGGCCAAAGTTCGGGGCCCCCGCCCAGCTGGGGTCAGGCTTTGTCTTCCAGAGGTCGCCTTCGTGGCCGCGCTGATAGTCCCAGGCAGAGAAGTCTACGTGATAGTTCTCACCACCGGTCTCAAAGAGATGGGGGTGATCAGAAATCAGCTGAGATGTCACACCCGCCTTTGAGAGTTCATAAGTGATGGCATCTTCCCAAAGCTCGATAGAGCCCCAGGGTCGCCAAAGAAAATCCAACGCACCACACAAGATGTCATGCCGTGCGGGCATGCAGGGAAGCGATCCCACATAGTGGTTCATGAACTTTGTCGATCGCGCACCAATGCGATCCAGATTGGGGGTGCGGAACTCCTCGCCCCCATAGGCGCCCAACATATGGCGGTTCAGGCTGTCGAGAAGGATGACGACAGCATTCTTCGGTCCTGTTGAAACAGGCTGTTCCTGGTCTTCCGACATCAACCATCCTCTGATTTGACTAGTGGTTCGCCGCTGCCTCGGCCTCACGTTTTCGTCTTCTCCGTGCGGCCGCCCAAAGATTGAGGCCCTCAACAGAAATGGAGAACGCGATGGCGAAATAGATGTAGCCACGGGGAATATGGAAATGGAGCCCGTCCGCAATGAGCGACGCACCAACCAAAATCAGGAAGGCCAGCGCCAGCATTTTGACCGTTGGGTGGCGCTCCACGAAACCACCGACTGGTCCGGCAGCAAACAACATCACAGCCATGGCGATAACAATGGCGACCACCATTACCTCTACATGCTCCGCAATGCCGACAGCCGTGATGACACTGTCTAATGAAAACACGATGTCCAGCACTGCAATTTGGGCGATTGCCATGGCAAAGCCCATCGACCGGGCACTTGGTTCATGCTCCTCCCCCTCCACAGTGTGGTGGATTTCTGTTGTGCCTTTCGCCAGCAGAAACAACCCGCCGAAAAAGAGCACCATGTCCCGCCAGGAAAACTCCATGTCGAAGGCGCTGAAGACCGGCTGCACCAGGCTTGCCACCCAGGCAATGGAGAACAGCAAGACAAGCCGCGTAAGCAGTGCTCCCGCCAGTCCCCATTTGCGAACCGCATCTCTTTGATGCTCTGGTGCGCGGGACGCAAGGATTGTCAGAAAGATGAGATTGTCGATGCCGAGCACGACTTCGAGCAAGGTCAGCGTGAGCAAGCTTGCCCAGACTTGAGGGTCGGTCAGAAGTGCAGTCATGACTCTCTGGTACTGTTACGGTTCAGATGTGCAAAGCCCGCCCAAAAGCGTCTAGCACAGATTCATGCATCATCTCACTCAATGTCGGATGAGGGAACACCGTTGCCATCAAATCTGCTTCGGTCGTCTCCAATTGACGGGCGATTGTGTAGCCCTGGATCAACTCGGTTACCTCAGCACCGACCATATGAGCGCCCAGCAATTCGCCGGTTTTGGCATCAAAAACCGTTTTAATCAGGCCCTCCGCCTCGCCCAGCGCAATGGCTTTACCGTTTCCGATGAAGGGAAAACGTCCGACTTTAACGTCGTGCCCAGCGTCTTTCGCCGCTGCCTCAGTCATGCCGACGCTCGCCACTTGAGGATGACAATAAGTACATCCTGGGATTTTACTCGCATCCATCGGATGCACAGTTTTGACGCCCGCGATTCGCTCGGCAACCATGACCCCTTCATGGCTCGCCTTATGTGCCAACCAGGGTGGACCCACCAGATCGCCGATCGCATAGACGTTCGGCACGCTGGTTTCGCACCATTCGTTTACCGTGACATGTCCACGGTCTGTTTTCACGCCCGCTTTCTCCAGGCCAATGTCTTCAATGTTCCCGGTAATGCCGACAGCGGAGATCACTTTCTCAGCTTTTAAGGTCTCTGTCTTTCCACCGATATCGATGGTTGCCGTCACACCTGTTTTCGATTTTTTCAGATCTGTGACCTTCGCCCCCGTAAGCAGGTTCATGCCCTGCTTCTTAAACGACTTGGCTGCGAAGGCTGAGATTTCTTCGTCTTCTACGGGAAGAACACGGTCGAGCAGCTCCACAACTGTGACGTCGGCCCCGAAAGTTTTGTAGAAGCTCGCAAACTCAATCCCGATGGCGCCAGAACCAATAACAAGAACCGATTTCGGAATGGATTTCGGGACCATGGCTTCGCGGTAGGACCAGATCGTGTCGCCATCCGGCTCAAGGCCGGGCAGGGTCCGCGCCCGCGCGCCCGTCGCCAGGATGATGTTCTTGGCGGAAATCTCCGTCGCTTTTCCGTCCGCCTCGACCTTGATCTTGCCTTTGCCTGACAAGCTGCCGTTACCGACGATGACATCCACTTTGTTTTTCTTGAGAAGAAACTGAACACCTTGCGAGAGCTGGCCCGCGACGGCGCGAGACCTTTCAACAATTTTTGTTCCATCAAAGGAGAGACCTTCGACCTTGAGGCCAAACTCTTCCGCCCGCTCTATGTTGTGATAGATCTCCGCAGATCTGAGCAGTGCCTTTGTCGGAATGCAGCCCCAGTTAAGACAGATGCCGCCGATCTCTGATCGCTCCACCACCGCTGCCTTCAGCCCCAATTGCGACGCGCGGATCGCCGCGACATAGCCACCAGGACCGGAGCCAACAACGACAACATCATATGATTTTTCAGCCATTGTCGTTCCTCACAGCAACATAGAGGGGGGATATTCGATGTAGGACTTGAAGGCGGCGAGTAGCTGCGCGCCCAATGCTCCATCAATCGCCCGGTGATCGCAGGAGAGCGTGACCGTCATCACCGTTGCGGCTTTTACTTCGCCGTCCACAATGATTGGCCGCGGTTCCCCTGCCCCCACAGCCATGATGGCCGCCTGTGGCGGATTGATCACCGCGGTGAAGTTCTTGATCCCGAACATGCCGAGGTTCGACACAGAGAAACTGCCGCCTTCGAATTCAGCCGGAGAGAGCTTCTTATCCCTCGCACGTGCTGCAAGCTCTTTCGCCTCAGCAGAAATTTCAGCGAGGCCCTTCTCGTCAGCGCGGCGAATGATCGGCGTGATCAACCCACCTTCTAGCGCGACTGCAATACCCACATCTGAATGATGGTGCTGAAGCAGTGCATCGTCAGCAAAACTCACATTGGCCTCAGGCACTTTTTTGAGCGCAAGGGCTGCTGCCCGAACAATGAAGTCATTAACGGAGAGCTTCACACCTGCATCCGCACCTTCAGCGTTCAGGTGCTTGCGGACCTTGAGCAACTCATCCAGGACGCAATCAATGGTGAGGTAATAATGCGGAATTTCCTGCTTTGACTGTGTAAGGCGGCGCGCGATGGTTTTGCGCATCGAGTTAAGCGGGATCTCGTCATAGGTCTCCGCTTCGTAAAACGCCCGCGCATCAATTGATGACATTGATGCCTGTGCTTTGCCAGCTGCACGCGCAGCTGTTTTGGGTGCTGCTTCAACGTCAGTCTTCACAATCCGGCCGCGTGGGCCACTTCCTGTGATCGCAGAAAGATCAATGCCTTTGTCTTTGGCAATGCGTTTCGCCAAAGGGCTGGCGAAAACCCGCCCACCAGCTGGTTTTGACTTCGCGGCCTTTGGCGGCGCAGCTTCAGCTTTCACAGGCTTTGCTTGGTCGGCTGTCTCTGCTTGTGCAGCAGGCTTTGGAGCAGGCGTAGATGATCCAACGTTCTCAGCAGCGCTGGCGTCCTCCCCCTCTTCCAGGATCACGGCAATGGTTTCATTGACAGGCACACCTTCTGTGCCTTCGGCCACGAGGAGCTTGCCCACAGTTCCTTCGTCAACGGCTTCCACTTCCATGGTTGCCTTGTCGGTTTCAATCTCGGCAATAAGGTCGCCGGAGCGCACCTCATCGCCTTCTTTCACCAGCCATTTGGCCAAAGTGCCCTCTTCCATCGTAGGGGAGAGAGCAGGCATAAGAATTGGTATTGGCATGACGTCCCTCCCTAGCGATACATGACTGAGTTTACGGCGGCGACAACTTCCGGCGCGCTTGGCAGCGCCAGTTTTTCCAGGTTTGCGGCATATGGCATCGGAACGTCCTTGCCGGAGATGCGAAGGATCGGTGCATCGAGATAGTCAAATGCCTTCTCCTGCACCTGCGCCACAATTTCCGAGCCAATGCCGCAAACGGGCCAGGTCTCTTCCACCACGACAAGCCGGTTAGTCTTCTGTACAGAGGAAACGATCGTGTCCGTGTCCAGGGGACGCAGAGACCTTAGATCGATTACCTCTGCCTTGATGCCGTCTTCGGCGAGCTTATCGGCCGCCTCAAGCGCATAGGTCAGCCCCATGCTGAAGGAGACGATCGTAACGTCTGTCCCCTCGCGAAGGATCTTGGCTTTGCCAATCGGCACAACCCAATCATCTGTCTCCGGCACATCAAATGATCGTCCGTAGAGAATTTCGTTTTCCAGAAAGACGACAGGATTCGGATCCCGGATTGCAGCTTTTAAAAGGCCTTTCGCGTCAGCAGCTGAGTAAGGCGCGACTACTTTCAGGCCCGGAACATGGGCATACCATGAGGAATAGTCCTGGCTGTGCTGAGCACCGACACGGGCCGCTGGACCGTTGGGACCGCGGAAGACAATCGGGCAGGTCATCTGCCCGCCGGACATGTAACGTGTCTTCGCCGCAGAGTTGATAATGTGGTCAATCGCCTGCATGGCAAAGTTGAAAGTCATGAACTCAACGACAGGCCTAAGGCCGGCCATGGCTGCACCAGACGCCAGACCTGCAAAGCCATGCTCAGTGATCGGCGTGTCGACAACACGGCGCGGCCCGAACTCCTCAAGCAGGCCCTGAGTGACTTTATAAGCGCCCTGATATTCGGCAACCTCCTCGCCCATGACGAAGACTTTCTCGTCCGCACGCATTTCTTCGGCCATCGCATCCCGGAGTGCTTCGCGCACGGTCGTCGATTTCATTGCAGTGCCGTCGGGAATTTCTGGATCTGGTGCAACAACAGCTGTTGCCGGTTCTGCGGCTGTCTCAGATGGTCCGGCTTTGGCAGACTGTTCTGCGGCGGGCGCATCTGGCTTTTCCGGCGCCCCTGATGCTGCCGCAGGAGCATTTTCAATGTCGGTAGCGTCTTCACCGTCTAGCAAAAGGACCGCGATCAAATCATTGACGGGCACGTTTTCCGTGCCCTCTGCAACAACCAGCTTACCGATGCGGCCTTCATCAACCGCTTCAAGTTCCATTGTCGCTTTGTCAGTCTCGATCTCTGCAATCAGATCACCAGAGCGTACTTCGTCCCCTTCTTTCACCAACCATTTGGCAAGCGTGCCCTCTTCCATGGTTGGTGAGAGTGCGGGCATTAAAATCTCGATGCTCATGCCTGCACCTCCTCAGTGATATCTGTCCAAAGCTCCGACGCGTCAGGCTCAGGACTTTCCTGCGCGAAATTGGCAGCCTCAGTAACAATGGCTCGAACGTCAGCGTCGATTTCCTTTAGAGCAGCTTCGTCTATCTTCTTTGATCTCAGCAGCCGGGCTTTCACCTGTTCGATTGGGTCATGCTCTTCGCGCATGCGGTTTACTTCTTCCCGCGCACGATATTTCGCCGGATCGGACATTGAGTGTCCCCGATAGCGATAGGTGTTCATCTCGAGAATGAAGGGACCATTGCCGGCTCGACAAGACGCCGCGGCGCGAGCTGCCGCGTCTTTCACCGCGCGCACATCCATTCCATCTACCTGTTCGCCTGGAATGTTAAAGCTGACGCCGCGCTTGGAGAGGTCCGTCTGCGCGGACGCCCGGCTGATCGCCGTGCCCATCGCATATTGATTGTTCTCAATCACATAGACGACCGGAAGCTCCCAGAGCTCCGCCATGTTGAAGCTCTCATAAACCTGGCCCTGGTTTGCGGCGCCATCGCCAAAATAGACAAAGGACACATTGCCATTGTCTTGATATCGATTAGCGAAAGCGAGACCTGTGCCTAAAGACACCTGCGCACCAACAATGCCGTGACCGCCGTAAAAGTGTTTCTCGGCGGAGAACATGTGCATGGAGCCACCCTTGCCGCGAGACAGGCCGCCTTCACGGCCCGTCAGCTCTGCCATCACCCCTTTAGGGTCGAGGCCCATTGCCAGCATATGGCCATGATCCCGATATCCGGTGATCATCTGATCGCCTTCAATCGACGCCATCTGCACGCCGACGACTACAGCTTCCTGACCAATATAGAGATGACAAAACCCACCGATGAGGCCCATGCCATACATCTGACCCGCTTTTTCTTCGAAGCGGCGGATGGTGAGCATCATCTTGTAAGATTCCAGATCTTCATCGCTGGTGAAGGCCGGAACTTCAGGCTGTTTTCGGGGAGCGTTCTTTCGACTTGCTGACTTCTTCGCCGCCGTCTTTCTTGAAGAGGGCTTTTTGGGGGCTGCCTTCTTGGTCGCCATATATCCGGGCCTCGCGGTTGTCATGGACGGGAAATGCGTCAACTCCGTAACAAACGATACGGCCTAAATATTTGATTTGTATGAAAAAATTTGTGATGAACTGAATTTCAGTTAAATCGACCGAAATGCAGGCATTTTACTGAAAGTCAGTTTCGACGTGATCGCCAAAATCACTTCGGATCACGATATATGGTCAATTCGTCCGGTCGGGACACACCCAAATAGGCCCGGGCGCGCTCATCAAGCAGGTCCGGATCCAGGCTTTCAGGACGCAGCAGAGCCACCTGATGCTCCAGACGGGCGCGGTCAGCGCTTACAACATCTAGGTTCTCGCGAAGTGTCTCAATCTCGACGGCCAAAGCAGACCAGGCACGAAGTCCCTGATCCCCCTTCACCGCGTTTACGACAAAGTAGGTCAATAACAGCCCACACAGGACCGGCAATACCAAGAGCCGAAGCCGAAGTGGTTCATGAGTTGAGACGAGACCAAAGCGTTCCATAGGATTAGAGAATCACAGAGTGATTCGTCTGGTCAAGCGGAAATGATTCGCGATTCTCTCAATGAGTCCAAATGGTTGGAAGTGTGTCTGCCGGGACTCACCCACCCGGGAAAGTCGGCTCTGGATCACCAGCGCTCCACTGAGGGTATTTTTTCATGACTGCTTTGAACCGGTCTGATGCCAGAAAGCGCTCCAACCAGCGCCTGAGATGAGGCCAGTCCTGCTCGTCAAACCAGGCGCGGCCAGTGTTTGCGAACTGTCTTACAAAAGGCAGGATCGCGTAGTCGGCAAAGCTCGCTCGGGGACCACACAACCAATCATTCTCCGCCAGACGCGCATCCAGATCTGACAGGATCTTCGACGCCTCAGCCCGATGCTCCTCGGCCACTGCACCGTCGTAGCGATTGGCATATTTGTAGCGATCCAAATGATGTTTAAAGGGGCCATCATTCTGGGCCACAAGCTTGTCTATCAACGCACGATCAGCATCCAGCCACCCTTCCGGGTCCGCCTCTGACAACGCCCAGTTCATCACATCAAGACTTTCTTCGAGCACGCTGCCATCACCAAGCAAAAGAACGGGCACCGTCGCCTTGGGGGAAACCTCAATCATTTCTGGCGGTTTGTCCCTCAGGACCACTTCGCGCAGGGCAACCGATTGGCCACTAGCCGCCAAGGCTAGACGGGCCCGCATGGCGTAAGGGCAGCGCCTGAAAGAATATAATGTGGGTAGATCCTGGGTCATTCGGTCAGTTGCACTGGTTTTTCATATTTGGCGCCCAAATGTTGTTCATTGCGCGCCTTGGCTAGATCAATCTGCTTCTGGCGGGAGGCAAACCTCGCCTTTTGTTCCGGGCTCAACGCATCGTAGCAGTGAGGGCAGCTCACGCCGCGCTGATATTCTGGTGCTTCCTTTTCTTCCTCTGAAATTGGGCGTCTACAGGCATGGCACATGTCATAGCTGCCGGGTTTCAGTCCATGCTCAACGGACACGCGCTGATCAAAGACAAAACACTCGCCCTCCCAGAGGCTTTCTTCTTGGGGCACGTTTTCCAGATATTTCAGAATGCCGCCTTCCAGATGATAAACGTCGTCAAAACCTTCAGCCTTCATATAGGAGCTCGCTTTTTCGCAGCGAATGCCCCCCGTGCAGAACATGGCAACCTTTGGTTTTCCGCCTTCGCTCGCCCGCTTTTTTAGGGCTTCTACCCAGTCTGGGAATTCCCTGAAGCTTGCTGTCTTCGGATCCTCAGCGCCCTGAAATGTGCCAATCGCCACTTCGTACTCGTTGCGGGTGTCGACCAGAATGACGTCTGGATCTGATATGAGATCGTTCCAGTCCTCCGGCTTCACATAGGTGCCGACCTGCTTGTTTGGATCCGCAATCGGCTTACCCAGCGTCACAATTTCCCGTTTCAGACGCACTTTCATACGGTGGAAAGGCATCTCGTCGGCGTAGGAGTATTTAAGGCTCATCCCGTCAAAACGGGCATCAGATTGAATGTAGGAAATTGCCGCCCGCACGCCCTGTTCAGGCCCCGCAATGGTTCCGTTCAACCCTTCCTTCGCAAGCAGGATTGTGCCCATCACGCCATTGTCCCGGCAAATGGACTGCAGGGGCGCCTGAAGGGCTTCAAAATCAGGCAGCGAAGCAAACTTGTACATCGCCGCTACTGTGTATGTTTGTCGGGTACTCATCATTCTTGTCCTGCTGAGTTTCCAGATTGGTTACCTCTCCCAACGCATTTCTGCAAGCTGACGCCAAAAATCAAGAGCAGAAATGGGGTTTTCTGGGGTTCTGCACCCAAGACCAACGGTACTTCATGTTTTGTAAAAGGGATAATGCCACCCTGTTCATAAGCTTTTGGTCTGAAACCAAAGTTTAGGGTGTGGGCATGACGTTTGATGAAGTAGTTGCGCAGTCGCTGGCGCCAGAGACGTTGCAAAGCGTCTTCAATGCCTATCAGCAGGCACAGAACGGCGGTGATGTTGCCGCTCAAGATCAGCTGCCCATGAGGACAATGGCTCCTCTTCTTCCCAACGTCACGCTCATGGAACATGTAGACGATGACACCATCATCTACCGTATTGCCGGAGAAGCGATCGTTGCGCGCCTTGGTTTCAACCCCACCGGCCAGAACTTTCTTGACCTGATCGCGCCCTCCGTGCGCGCAGAAACAGCACTCACCAACAAAACCGGGTTGGATGAGCGGTGTGGACATTATGCTGTTTATGAAAATCAATATGAGTCTGGCCGTCGCATGATCAGCGAAAGCCTCATGCTTCCAATGCGCAAAACTGCCGGTGGCAGGGTCGCTTTCATTTTCGGCTACCACGTACACCACAAAGCCACCGACATAGGTGTCTTGGGCGCCCGAACCGCTCTCGGTGTCCGATGGATCATCGCAGATTTTGTCGATATCGGATTTGGTGTTCCACAAGCCCTCTCTGGCGCAGAACAGTCTCAAGGACGGAGGGGAGCCTGACCATTTGGTTTGAAGATTTGACGATGTACAGGAATGATCTCCAACCGCCTGGTGAAAAAAGCACCGGTCAAGGGTCCATGCCATGACCTTCGATGAGCTCATCTCCTTGTCTTCAGCTCCCGACAAGGTTGGCGCATTTGTCTCTGCCTATCGCGTGTCGCAAACGGATTGCGCCGTCGGCCGCCGAGATCTTCTGCCCATGCGAGCCCTCGCACCTATGCTCGCAAACATCACAATGACGGAGTATGTCGACAACGACATCATAATTTTCCGGATTGCAGGTGAGAACATTACGGACCGTCTGGGATTTAATCCCGCTGGTCGCAACACATTGGACCTCATCGCACAAGAAAAACGAGATGAAGCCATTGCTCTGCACAACATTATCCTCAACCAGCCATGCGGGTCCTACGTCGTATATGAGAGTGTGTTTCAATCCGGTCGTCGGGCAAAAAGCGAAAGCATCACCTTTCCCCTCTACAAAGATGCATCTAAGGAGACCGTTTTCTTCTTTTCTTACCATCTGCACCACGAAGTAACCGGCGTCACCGAAATCGGAGAGGCCACAGCGCTTGGCCTGTCGGAGATTTTGACAGAGCTTGTCGATATTGGGTTTGGGTCTCCGGATATGCCAAACCCTCAGGACCTTCTGCGCGTTGACCTAGGCGCCGAATAGCTCACCCCCGCTGGGTCAACACTCACAAGCAAAAATCAATCCAGCGCCGGCTTGCCGCGGAGTTTCTTTTTGTCACCAAGCTTCGTTTTGGAATTGAGGCGCTTGCGCTTAGATGCCTGTGTTGGTTTGGTTTTTACCCGGTACTTCTCCGGTTTTGATGCCTGTCGCAAAAGATCAAACAGCCGCGCGCGCGCTGCTTCTCTATTCAACTGCTGCGACCGGTGTTCCCTTGCCGTGATGGTCAGCTTTCCATTGGCAGATAACCGTCGACCCGCATGAATTGCCAATCGTCGCTTCGTCGTCGGTGTCAGGGATTTCGTTCTCGCGACATCAAAGCGAAGCTGCACCGCCGTGGCGAGTTTGTTGACGTTCTGGCCACCAGGCCCACCCGCCTGGATGAATGTTTCTTCCAGTTCAGACTCGTCTATCTCAATCCTGTCATTGATGCGTATCTTGGCCATCACACACCTTTATCGGGATTTCAAATAGCTGGCCGCTGCGACTCCAGCTGAACGACCTAGTGCCATGCAGGCATTCAGCAAATAGCCACCGGTTGGCGCTTCCCAGTTCAGCATCTCACCCGTACAGAATGTTCCTGGTTTGGATGTCAGCATAAAGCCCTCATCCAGCGCCTCGAAAGCGATGCCACCAGATGAGGAAATCGCCTCCTCTATCGGTCGGGCGCTGGTCAGCTTGATGGGCAAGCTTTTGATCGCCCCTGCAAGGCTCTCCACGTCATCCAGCCTGTCGGGCGCGCATTCTCGGATTAGATTGGCTTTGACACCTGATAGGAAGACCGTTTTCTTCAGATGGGTGGAAAAGCTCTTCGATCCTCGCGGCCTGGACAGCCGCGTGATAACTTTATCAAGCGACACGTCCGGCATCAGATCAAGACGAAGGATGGCTTCGCCTTTTTCTTCGATCGCTTCACGCAGCGCGCGCGCATGTTGATAGACTCCACTGCCCTCAAGGCCGTATTCGGTAACAACACATTCGCCATTTAGACGCACATCGTCGGTGGTGAGCGCGACTGCCTTTACAGGCTCACCAGCGAAACGTTCCTTAAAGTGATCTGACCAAGCGACGTTAAAGCCACAATTCGCGGGTTCGAATGGCTGAACGTCAATGCCAGCCTGCTTCACGAAAGGAACCCAGCTCGCATCAGACCCAAGCTGGGGCCAGCTTGCCCCACCGAGCGCCAAAATGGTTGCATCCGCCTTGATGGTCTTTTGACCTTCTGGCGATTCAAATATCAAGGCATCGGCGTCGTCCCAGCCACGCCATTTGTGCCGGACATGGACGCTCATTCCGCGTGTTTTCAGCTCACGAATCCACGCGCGCAACAGCGGCGCCGCTTTCATGCTTTTCGGGAAGACATGACCCGACGTCCCAACAAAAGTTTTGGTCCCCAGCTCTGCGGCCCATTCGCGAACGGCTTTCGGCGGGAAATGTTCAATAGCATTTTCGAGACCTGGCCGCGCATCTCCAAAATGTGAGAGCAACTTATCAACGGGCTCGGCATGGGTGAGGTTGAGACCACTCTTCCCAGCCATCAAAAACTTGCGCCCAAGCGAGGGCATCGAGTCATACAGATCCACAGCAATGCCGCGGCGCGTTAGAGCTTCGGCAGCCATCAAACCGGCTGGCCCACCCCCAATGATGGCGACTGTTACTGACACAGAAAAAGCCCCGCTTGCTTGCTGATGGTAAATGCCCCGTCGCGATCAATCACTGCCTGCACTTTTGGCCGGATTCTGTCGCACGCCGCAAGCACGCTACCAGGCTCCGGAAAAAGGGATGCGGTAGATTTAACGTATTCAATGACGGCGTCAGCGTTTGGCAAGACCAATTGTCCGGCGAGTACTTCGAGCTCAACCTTGCTGAAATACCTGCCCAATTGTTCGGCGCCATTTTCAAGTGTGAACTCGTCGGTGAAGTTCGAATACCACTCTAAACCTTCCTCTGTGAGGAGCGCTTGCAATTGCTGCATGTATGACCCGCTGTTCGACGTCGCGCAGAAATAGCCGCCGGGTTTGAGCAAGCTCCGGGACACAGCCAATGCTTTGGGCCTGTCCGTTACGTGGTACAGCATGTGCTTTGCGAGGATGAGATCGAAGCCTTCTTCGTCTGCCCGAAGGTCTTCGGCTGATACAACCTCGCAGGTGGCAGACAGACCTGTATCAGCGAGGCGCGTTTCTGCCGCCTCCACCATTCCGCCTGAATTGTCAGTCAGAACCAGTTTGAGGTCTTTGGGAAGTCGTCCTGCATTCCTGGCCCAGAACTCCCCATTGCCACAGCCGATCTCAAGCAAACGCTGCCCAGCAGACAGCGGCAGTCTGTCCAAAACCCAATGTGAAAAATCCACATACGGCGCGGTGTAACTTTCATGAAACGCGATGCGCGTCGCGAGATTATTGTCTCGCTGGTACTGCGCATCGCTGCTCATGAATCAGCCTTTCAGGATCGAACGACCGGCATATTCAGCTGCGGGTCCGAGCAGCTCTTCAATGCGGATGAGCTGATTGTATTTCGCCAACCGGTCAGACCGGGCAAGCGAGCCGGTCTTGATCTGACCACAATTGGTCGCCACAGCAAGGTCTGCGATGGTCGCGTCTTCGGTCTCGCCTGAGCGGTGGGACATGACGGCGGTGTAGCGCGCCTTGTGCGCCATCTCTACAGACTCAAGCGTTTCTGTCAGTGACCCGATCTGATTGACCTTTACCAGAATGGAGTTGGCAACACCCATCTTGATACCATCGTGAAGCCGCGCCTTGTTCGTCACGAACAGATCGTCGCCCACAAGCTGTACTTTGTCGCCGATGCGATCAGTAAGGGCTTTCCAACCGTCCCAGTCATCTTCATCCATGCCGTCTTCGATGGAGATAATCGGGTAGCGGCCGACCAGGTCTGCCCAATAATCAACCATGCCACCGGCGTCGAGTTTCTTGCCTTCGCCTTTGAGGTTGTAGACGCCACTTTCGTGGAACTCTGTCGAGGCGGCATCAAGAGCGAGATACATATCTTCGCCTGGCTTATAGCCCGCTTTTTCAATCGCCTTCATGATATAATCAAGGGCGGCATCGGTAGATGCCAGATTGGGCGCAAACCCACCTTCGTCACCCACGGCCGTGTTATGACCATCGGCTTTCAGCTCTGACTTCAGTTGGTGGAAGACCTCTGCGCCCATGCGCACGGCTTCGCGGATGTTTTCCGCTGCGACCGGCATGATCATGAATTCCTGAATATCGATTGGGTTATCCGCGTGCTCGCCACCGTTCACGATGTTCATCATCGGAACCGGCAGCATGCGGGCGGCTGGACCGCCTATATATCTGAAGAGTGGAAGCTCCACGGATTCAGCCTGGGCTTTGGCGATCGCCATGGAAACGCCCAGAATGGCGTTTGCGCCGATACGGGCCTTGTTAGGGGTCCCATCGAGCTCGCACATCAAGCGGTCCAGGTGGATCTGCTCTTCGGCGTCCATTCCGCCGATCGCATCAAATATCTCGCCATTGACGGCTTCCAGAGCCTTCAGAACACCCTTGCCGCCATACCGGTTGTTGTCACCGTCTCGAAGCTCAACGGCTTCGTGAGCGCCCGTAGACGCTCCAGAAGGCACTGCAGCTCGCCCAACGGCGCCATCCTCAAGGACAACGTCGACTTCGACGGTGGGGTTTCCGCGGCTGTCGAGAATTTCGCGGCCGACAATGTCGATAATGGCGCTCATGAGTGGCTCCCATAGGTAAGTAAACTGCTGTTGCGCGATACATACCCAAGGCAGACGCGGTTCGGAAGCGTTTTGGCTCAAAATTCCCGAATTCTATTGAATCTGGCGCCTCAAATGACCGAGATGGGCAAAATCCGCCCATCTCGACCGGATTGAACGATCTATCTGCCCAACTTCGCGTCCAGGCTCAGTGTGTCCTCGCTGCGAAATGCGAGCAGCACAAGCGTTGCGGCGAATACCGTGAGGGAAGGGAAAAAGAGGACTTCCCGGGTTTCTTCCGTCAACAGGTAGAGGCCGAGTGGATCAACGATATATTTCCAGATTGCGAGCAGACCGAGGCCCAAAACAACGGACTGGATTGGATAGGTAAACTTGCGGAACAATCCCAGCACGATTGAGAGGCCGAGCAGCACCTGTAACACGCCTAGTGGCAATTGAAGGGCATTGAGGCTCAACACGCCACCATAATAGGTTTCAGAGACGCCGATAGATGCCTGGGGCGCCGCAATTTTGATGAGTCCCCAGATTGTGAGAAGGAGTCCCGTTCCGGTTCGGAGCAACAGTAGTGAGAGAGGCTTTAGCATTGTCTATCTTTCTTCTTGTTGGACTTCGTTCGAGCCAGCGGTTCCAGCAAGCTCGTGTCGTCATCTGTTTGGCTGAGGGATATCAATGATCCATTCTGGCGTACAAACACGCCCCCAACACTTCTCTGTGAAGACACATGCATCCGGCAATTGAGCTCGGGAACCGACCGCTGATTGTCCTCGAAAAGACGCTGTTTTCAGCGCTTTATGCCTTTTTTGACGTCCACCTATTGACCTTGTGCGCCCGACAGGTTTCAACACGCCCATGAAGAGCACAGACACAGCGATGGTCCTTTTTTCGGGCGGGCAAGACTCGACGGTTTGTCTCGCCTGGGCTCTCGACCGATATGCCAAGGTTGAAACCATCGGCTTCGACTATGGGCAATCGCACAGGATCGAACTCGACTGCCGGGCGACAATCCGCTCTACGCTTGCCGAGACCTTTCCTGAATGGAAAGACCGGATTGGTCCGGATCATCTTCTTCATCTCAACGCCCTAGGTGAAATCAGTGAGACGGCCCTCACACGCGATCAGGAAATCGTCATGGGGGAGAACGGCCTGCCCACAAGCTTTGTGCCGGGACGAAATCTGCTTTTCCTGACCTATGCGGCGGCCGTCGGGTATCGACGCGGCGCGAGCCATTTGGTCGGCGGTATGTGCGAGACAGACTTTTCCGGATATCCTGATTGTCGCGATGAAACGCTGAAGGCGCTCACTCATGCAATCAGTTTGGGTATGGACCGCCCCTTCACACTGCAGACGCCTCTGATGTGGATCGACAAGGAAGAAACCTGGGCAATGGCTGAGAGGCTCGGCGGACAGGCCTTGGTCGACCTGATCATTGAGGAGACGCATACCTGCTACAAAGGCGATCGCACCCACCGCCATTCTTGGGGCTATGGATGCGATGACTGCCCCGCTTGCGACCTGCGGGCGACGGGCTTCAGCAATTGGGCCCAGCGCGTTTCTGGAACGGCGGACTAGGCATCATGTACTCGGTCAAAGAGATTTTTTTCACGCTTCAAGGCGAAGGAAAACAGTCCGGACGTCCGGCTGTCTTTTGCCGCTTTTCCGGCTGCAACTTGTGGTCTGGGCGCGAGCAAGACCGGGCAAGCGCTATCTGTAGGTTTTGCGATACTGATTTTGTTGGCACTGATGGTCAAGGCGGTGGCAAGTTTCCTACTGCGGTGGAACTCGCTGCAGAAATCGACTCCCATTGGCCAAGAGAAACTGCAACAGCCTATGGGGATGCGGTGAAATATGTGGTCTGCACTGGTGGAGAACCATTGTTGCAGCTGGACGCGCCGCTCATCCGAGCTTTCCACGATTATGGCTTCGAGATTGCCGTCGAAACCAATGGCACACTCGCCGCGCCTGAGGGCATTGATTGGATTTGCGTCAGTCCAAAGGCTGATGCGCCCCTCGTACAGGCAAACGGTTCAGAACTGAAACTGGTTTTCCCGCAGGATCTTAACCACCCAGCTCAATTTGAGGGCCTCGCCTTTGATAATTTCCTGCTACAACCCCTTGATGGTGATGACTACCAGAAAAACGTGCGCGCGACAGTAGACTATTGCCTTGCCCACCCTCGCTGGCAGCTGTCGCTACAAACACACAAATATCTCGGGATTGATTGATGCGTATCTACAAAGAGTTTGGTTTTGAGGCTGCGCACTTTCTGCCGTCTGCTCCAGACGGGCACCCGAATAGTCGTTTGCATGGACATTCGTTCCGCGCTGTTGTCTGGCTGGAAGGCGAACCGGACCCAGAAACAGGGCTCATTCGTGAGTTCGGCAGTCTGCTGGACGTCCTCAATGACGTAAAAGCCGACCTTGATCACCGTTGCCTCAACGAGATTGAAGGCCTTTCTGTACCCACGTTAGAAAACATCTGTGTCTGGCTTTGGGGTCGTCTATCACCAAAACTCCGCCGTCTTTCACGAATTGAAATCCACCGCGACAGTTGCCGCGAAGGGTGCGTGTATGATGGGCCCGACAACACCTTAAAGGCCTGATGACGATGGCAGACTACACAGAAAACCTGACACAACTTGGCGCCTCAACCGACGCGCCCGCCTCCCCAGACCTTGCAATATTGGAGCGTGTCCCCAATCCACAGGCCGGAACGGATTATGTTGCGCGGTTTGTCTGTCCGGAATTCACGTCCCTTTGCCCTGTTACAGGTCAGCCGGATTTTGCGCACCTTGTGATCGATTATGTCCCCGGCGATTTCCTGGTCGAGTCCAAGTCGCTCAAGCTCTACCTGCAGTCGTTCCGCAATCACGGCGCGTTTCACGAAGATTGTACCGTTGGCATTGGGCGCAGACTTGCTGAAGAACTGGCGCCAAAATGGCTGCGTATCGGCGGTTATTGGTATCCGCGCGGAGGCATCCCGATAGACGTATTTTGGCAGACGGGTCGTCCACCGGAAGATGTCTGGTTGCCCGACCAGGGTGTTCCGCCCTTTCGGGGACGGGGATGATGTGCCCTTATGAGACAGATAAAGATCTGCCGTTAACGTAGATTGTTGGCATTTTGGCAAACCCTGTCTGACAAAATTGTCCGTTCCTGGTTGCTATGAAGCAGCCCGATGAAGATCGGACCCGCGGACGTGAATACACCACCTAAACCTGACAACGCAGATGGCTCTCCGCAGGAGATAGTTGCGCCAGACGCCGGTGTCAGTGCCTTGCAAGCAGACAGGAACGAAATCACGTGCGACGCTCTCGGGATTAGCACGGCAATTGTCGCTGCGATCTATCTATTGTTGGGCGTGTCCCACGTCTTTTTTGTGCCGCCACCTCATAGCGTTCCAATTGCGGCGAGCACCTTGCTGAGTGCGTTTCTTATCGGGACCGTGTCAGTGTTGAGCTACCGGTCCTTAATTCCTGTGCGTGCTGCTAATCCGTCCATCTTCTTCGCAGCACTTGTCGCGTTGGCAAATGCCGCAATGCATATCTATCTGACTGATGATCTGATGCAGACAACGAACCTCGCACTCATTCTTATTGGCTGGGGTCTGTTTGTCTTATCAACTTCATGGTTCATCATGTTCCTTTGCTGCGCTGCCGTTACCTGGCTGGTGCTCCAACAGCTTGTTACCTACGACGCCCAATTGGTGAACCACTATACTTTTATGCTAATTAGTGCGGCCGGCATCAGCACCGTCACCTTCATCGCCCGGTTTAAAACCTACAATCGCGTTATTGCCTATCGCAAACATGATCTGCAGGTTCAGGAGTCACTGCGGCAAGCGATGGCGAGAGGTTTTGAGGCAGACATTGCCGAAGAGCGCAACGACGCAAAAGACACATTCATCGCCCATCTCAGTCACGAATTGCGGACGCCTTTGAATGCAGTCGTTGGCTTCGCTCAAACGATGAAAATGGAAACCATGGGCCCTATTGGGAATCCCAAATATCTTGAGTATGTCCAGGACATTACCGACGCGGGCAATCATCTCACCTCAATACTTGAAGACCTCCATGATCTGGTCCTGGTGGAAAAAGGCCAGCTCAAGGTCACACTCGCGACGTTCGATGTTCCGAAGGTTCTAGAAAGCTGCATGTCGTTGGTTGAGCATCGCGCCACAGCCAAGAACATTCAAATCCAAACCGAGTGTGACTCAGCGCTCGCGTTTCTGTCCTCAGACAAACAGCGCTTCCGTCAGATCTTCGTGAACCTGCTGACCAACGCCATCAAATACACACCAGACGGCGGAAACATCTTGTTCAAGGCATCCATCTGTGAAGATGGACGTCTTCTTTTTGAGGTGATTGATAACGGTGTTGGCATGAGCCGCGACGAGTTAAAGAAAGCAAGCTCTCCTTTTTGGCGTGCAGGTCCAGACATGTCCGTCGGCGATGTAGAAGGGTCAGGCTTGGGCCTTGCCATAACGACGCAATTGGTCGGACTTCTTGGGGGCACGCTTGAGCTGGCAAGTGAAAAAGGTGCTGGAACAACAGCACGTGTCTGGCTCCCTCAGTCCTGTCGTGCTTACGAGCTGCCGAGCGCCACATCTTTTGCGCAGGATTGGCGCGCCTAAACCACTCGCGTTCAAACGGCGCTATACCAATCGACTCTGCGCAAGCGCTGCTTCAATAAAAGAGCTGAACAGTGGATGCGGGTCCAACGGTTTCGATTTGAGCTCTGGATGGAATTGCACGCCCACATACCAAGGATGGTCGGGGATTTCGACGATTTCGGGGAGCAATCCGTCTGGCGATGTGCCCGACACGATCATCCCGGCTTTCTCAAGCTGCTCGCGATAGGCCATGTTGACCTCGTAGCGATGCCGGTGTCGTTCGCTAATGGTCTGCCCACCATAAATTTCAGCTACCTTGCTGCCTTCCCTCAGAACAGCATCATAGGCACCCAGTCTCATGGTCCCGCCTAGATCGCCTCCGTCTCTGCGCTTCACAAGTTCGTTTTCCTGCATCCACTCCGTCATAAGGCCGACAGCGGGTTCTGGCGCATTCGTGCGAAACTCAGTGGAGGTGGCATCTTCAAGTCCCGCAAGATTTCGGAGCGCCTCGATCACAGCCATTTGCATACCAAAACAAATTCCGAGATAGGGTATCCCGCGCTCGCGGGCAAAATTAGCTGCTGCGATCTTTCCTTCTGCCCCCCGCTCCCCAAAACCGCCGGGAACAAGAATGCCATTTACATCCTCAAGGTGTTGGACTGTGTCCTCTTTCTCGAAAATCTCGGACTCAAGCCATTTAACCTTCACGCCAACCTTATTGGCGATACCACCATGGGTCAGTGCTTCTGTCAGTGACTTGTAAGCATCTTTAAGGCCCGTGTACTTCCCGACAATGGCGATGGTCACTTCGCCTTCCGGTTCACGCAGGACTTTTACCAGGTCTAACCAGTTTTCCAACTCCGGTGTGTCCGCATTTTCAATGCCGAAAACAGAGAGAACTTCACGGTCCAGGCCTTCAAGGTGATAAGCGTGGGGAACGTCATAGATCGTATCCACATCCATCGCCTGAATGACGGCACTCTCACGCACATTACAGAAGAGCCCGATTTTGCGTTTTTCACCTGCCGGAATTGGGCGGTCACATCGACACATCAAGATGTCGGGCTGAATGCCGATAGAACGAAGTTCCTTGACAGAGTGTTGGGTCGGCTTGGTTTTCATCTCCCCGGCACTCGGAATGAACGGCATCAAAGTCAGATGAATGAAGCAAGTCATGCCGCGCGGCAGATCATTGCCGAGCTGGCGGATTGCCTCGAAGAATGGGAGGCCTTCGATGTCGCCTACCGTGCCACCGATCTCGCAGAGCACAAAGTCGACACCTTCATTGCCGTCCAGGACGAACTCTTTGATGGCATCTGTGACGTGCGGAATGACTTGCACCGTCCCACCCAGATAATCGCCCCGGCGTTCTTTGGTGATGATGTTCTGATAGATCCGCCCGGTGGTGATGTTGTCACCCTGAGTCGCGGGAACGCCAGTGAACCGCTCATAGTGGCCGAGATCCAGATCTGTTTCAGCCCCGTCGTCGGTTACAAAAACCTCGCCGTGCTGGATCGGGCTCATGGTCCCCGGGTCGACATTCAGATAGGGGTCGAGCTTGCGCAAACGGACTGAGAAGCCGCGCGCCTGCAGGAGCGCACCAAGTGCTGCGGATGCCAATCCTTTACCAAGGGAAGAGACCACGCCGCCGGTTATGAAGATGTACCGCGTCATGGACCCTCAAACTATATGGAACGCACAGCGATTCGAAGCGGATAAATACGCTGGTGACAGTTTCTTTAAGACAGTGGCTAAGAAGCCCCGGTTTGCGGGTGCATTACTCGGCGCGTGGAACAAGTGGACCCTGCGAGGCTGGCTCCTCAGCCCCCAATGGGGCTGGTGCAGGTGTCACAGGAGCCGTATCACCATCGGTGTTCGGCACCAATGGCACGGACTCATCGACTGGCACCGTGTCCAGGATCGACGTATTACCGCTTTCCTGCTTGTAGAGAAGCGTCAGGCTAATGCTGGTCAGAAAGAAAAGACCAGCCAAGATCGCTGAAGCCCTGGTCAGCAGATTGCCTGCGCCGCGGTTGGATACCAGTCCGCCTCCGCCGCCACCGCCTATGCCCAACGCACCGCCCTCTGAGCGCTGCAGCAAGATCGTGGCAACAAGTGCAATTGCGATCAGCAAATGGATCACAAGCAGAATGGTGGCCATGGGTGGCTCCTCGGTGGCTGGGTTTCTTGCCCAAACGATGAATTCGCGCCCTTATCTCGGGCCGGGCGTTTTCTAGCCCACAAATGTTCGTTTTGCCAGCCCAGAACCGCTAAATATCTCGGACTATCCCAGACTCGAGGCCCGGTAGACGCTGGGCGGCATCCCTAAGGACTTTTTGAAGTCCCTGCTGAAATGAGCACTATCTGAAAAACCGCACCAAAACCCTATCTGGGTCAAGGAAAGCTCCCCGGCTTCCAACAGTTGACAGGCTTCTCGCACACGCACCGCACGGACCAGTTCTGAAAGGCTCGTTTCTTCATTCGAGAGCGATCTTTGCAGGCTTCGAACCGGCTGGCCGAGTTCCTGGGAGATCACCGGCCAGGCCCAAACCCGCGCCACGTCAGAGGAAATCAATCGGGTTATGGCACCTGTTACAGGCTGGTTTTCGTCGCCGCCATAGACGATCAGCCTTTCCGTATCGCATTCGTTTGAGGTTCCCGGCGCAAAACCCTGCCATTCGATCCTACCTGCCGCTGAGCTGACAGGAAGCAGTTCGTCACCTATTTCGATCCGTCCAGCCTCTATGAGCGTTAGCTGCTCACCGGTTTCTGGGGTCAATTTGACCGATACCCCGATGGCGCCAATCTGTTCCAAAAGCGTTGTGATGACCCCGAACATGAGCAAATCTTCGGCAGGATGGGTGTCGCCCCCGGTATTCTTGTAGCGCCGTGTTTCAAAGGCGCCTGGTCCATCAGGGGTTAGATCAAGCCGGTTTGTTGAATGCGTGTACCGCTCGAAACGCTGCCATTTTTCTGCCAGCACAGCTGGCGTTTGCGAGCGGCGAAGGACATGCAAAATAGGGTCAAAACCCACACGCTTCAAATCCTCCCGCAAATCAAGGATCAGTGCTGCGCCGCCTGCCTCATAGGCTTTCACAAGCAAATCGGTCTTAAATCCGGCGGGTGCACGGGCGGTATGCGTGCATTCCGGCATAACAAGTGAGGGCGGCAGAAGGTCTGGTCTGCGAGCCTCAAGGCCCCGGATCACCAGCGCGGTCAGGCCGGAACTGGTCCACCCGTCTGCGGTTTCTGGTCTGCCCTTGGTGCTGGGCGCCCTATGCATCACAATTCCCATGGGTGAAATCTTTGGTCTGTGGCGGAGATGTTCAAGTCTTTAATTGCCAGAAGCGCTAACTCGAAGTCAGGATAGACTTTCCAGGAGACTGAGTTCATGTCCACATCACAGCCCCAGCAGGCAACACGTTCCATCTACTTTGCCGCAGCTGGTTTTCTTGTCCTGCATATCGTCATTTTGTTTGGTGGATTCACCTCACTGGCTGTGGTGTTTCAATTTCCAGACGTGCTGCGGCTCCCAACCCAGGAACGCCTGGCACTGTTTCGAGAAGAGCAGCCCGTCATCGTGGCAACCTATTGGGCGCTCACAATGTCTGGTTTTACACAGATATTTGCGGCCGTTTTCTTGAGCTTGGCATTGAGGCCCTACCGAGGAGGTCTCGTCACCCTGGCCCTCATTTTTGGCACCATCACGGGTCTCGGGCAGGCGATGGGATTTGGCCGGTGGGCCATTTTGATGCCCTATCTCGCCGAGCAGATGGCTGATCCGACAATCAGCGCCTCCGCCAAAGAGATGATTGGGCTTATTGAGGGGAGCTTCAATCGCTACGCCGGCATGTTGGTCGGCGAGCATTTATCCAATATTGCCATGGGCTTCTGGTTGTTTTTTGTCGGCCTGGGTATCCGCAAGTCTGGTGTCCTCGACCCGCGTCTTGGCACAATGGCGGTAGTCTTAAGCCCGATCCTGTTCATCCTGGCAGCGGAACAAATGGGCTATGCTGAAAGCGCGCTCGCCTTGATCACCAATTTCGGGCTGCCGCTCCTTGCGATCCTGCATTTTGGGCTCGCGTGGCAGCTGATCCAGCGCAAAAACCTCCATGCAGCACCAAATCTTGGCATGGGGTTTGGTGTCGCCGCCCTTGTTTTGTACGGCGCGATGGTCACACCAACGCTGCTAAGTTGACCTGATTTCAGGCACTTACAGCGCTTTTCGGATTCAAAACCTTAATCCGATCAGAGGTAGGCAGAGATGATCCCGAAGAAATCTGTGGCTTTGAGGCTGGCACCGCCAACCAGAGCACCGTTCACATTGGGTACGCTCATCAGCTCTTCAGCGTTGGATGGTTTAACCGACCCGCCATAGAGGATACGGAACGCGTCACCGTCGCTGCCAAAACGGGCTGCCAAACGCTTGCGGATATGCGCATGAACCTTGGCCACATCCTCCGGTGTCGGGGTCCGGCCGGTGCCGATCGCCCAAACAGGTTCATAGGCAATGACTGTGTTTTTGGCCGTAAAGCCATCGTCCAAAGAGCCTTTTAGCTGGCTGGTGATCACCTTGAGGGTGTCGCCAGCGTCCCGCTCTTTTTCTGTTTCGCCAACGCAGACAATGGCTGTGATGCCCGCCCGGTGAGCCGCCAGTGCTTTTGCCTTCACCTCTGCACTGGTTTCCCCATGATCGGCCCGACGCTCTGAATGGCCAACGATCACGAACTTGGCACCGACATCTTTGAGCATCTCAGCGCTGACGTCGCCGGTATGAGCGCCGCTCAGATTGGCATGACAGTCCTGCGCCCCGATGGCCACTTTGGTGCCTTTTGCCTTTGCTGCGAAAGCCTGAACGGATGGCATAGGTGGGCAAATCAGCACTTCACACGGTACGCGCCCAGCTTTCTTAAGTTTTGCGTTGAGGGCATTTACCTCTTTCACTGAGGCTTTCAGACCATTCATCTTCCAATTTCCGGCGACCAACGGTTTCGGTTTTCTTGCAGCCATTCTCTCGTCTCCCTGAAAGCTCTCATGAGCACTTTGTATCAGCGTTTACCAGAACTGGTGGCACGCGCCAAGAAAGAGCCTTTGCCCATGCCAATTTTCTTTTATGCCACTTGCCCTTAACCGGACCGCGCCCGTATCATGCGCCCCGTCTGGAGGCGCTGATTTGGCGTCTCTTTTTACACTTACTGCCAGGCGGCGAAAGACAATACGCACATGCTCCACCAACTGAGAAAAACAGCAAGCGGCTGGGTCGCTTACCTCATCATCATTCCACTGGTGGCGGCCTTCGCAGTTTGGGGCATTGGTGACATTCTGACAGGGTTCGGGAGCGATACAGTCCTCACCGCGGGCGACACGGAAATCAGCGCGCAACGCTTCAACGCGGAATATGCGCAGCGTCTGGACGATTTCAGTGACCAGATTGGGCAATATGTGTCGCCTCAGGAAGGCCGACGCTATGGCATTGATCGACGCGTGCTGTCTCAGTTGGCTGGCTCTGCGGTTCTCTCCGAAGAGGCTCGTTCTCTTGGTTTGGCTGCTTCAGATGAGATGGTCGCAACAGACATCCGGACAGATGAGACTTTTTTTGGTGCCTTCGGGCAATTTGACCGTCAGACTTTCGAACTGGCTCTGCGTCAAAACCAACTTTCCGAACAGGTCTTCATTGCCGACCGTCGTGACTTTCTGACCCGGGATCAGCTGCTCTCAACAGTCACCGCAGGCGCAACGCCTGCGGCGGGCCTCGCTGAAGCGCTCTATGAATATCGCTATGAACGCCGCAGTGTTCGTTACATCACCCTGCCGCCGGACCTTGTTGACAACATTGAAGATCCTACGGAAGACGTACTTGAAGCTTATCACAGCCAAGCTGCTATCCGGTTCACACGTCCTGAAACCCGCTCCTTCAGCGTCGTAACAATTCGGCCAAGTGACATTGCCCCAACGCTTGCGGTCGATGAGGAGGTGTTGCGTTCGGAATTCGAAGACCGTCGTGGCTCCTATGACCAAAAGGAAACCCGGTCGGTCGTACAAATTCCAGCGCCCGACGCGGTCAAGGCACTTGAGATTAGTGAGAAACTGCGCGCTGGCGCCGCGATCGAAGAGGTGCTCGCAGAAATCGACCTCAACATCGACGATGTCACCATCAGCGATGCGACAATCACAGGGTTTCTCAGCCCGGACATCGGCAACGCCGCGTTTGCCCTTGAAGAGGGAAAAGTCAGCGACCCAATCGATGGGCCGCTTGGTCACGTCGTCTTGATCGTCACGGGTGTCAAACCCGCTATACCCGCAGTCTTTGAAGATGTGCGAGATGAGCTGCAACAGGAGTTGGTAGCTCAACAGGCCTCCGACGCTGTGTTCGACATGTACAACGAGATCGAAGACGAGCGTGCGGGTGGGGCCCTGCTCGCGGAAATTGCCCGCGGCCAGTCATTGGACATTGTCACAGTCGAAGGCGTTACAGAACAGGGGTTAACCGTTGAAGGTCCACCACCTGCGAACATGCCAAATATTCAGGGCCTGATGCCGCTGGTGTTCGCAAATGACATTGGGATTGAGATCCCTGCTGGAGATCTGGACGATGAAGGTTACTTCTGGGTTGAGGTGAGCGATGTGTCTCCCTCTGAGTTGAATCCACTCGATGAGGTTCGCGAAGACGTCATCGCGCTTTGGAAACGCGAGCAGCGTAAGGTGCTCCTCGAAGAGCTGGCACAATCACTTGTAGAGCGAGGCAATCTCGGCGAGAGCATGGATAAAATCGCCGAAGAATTTGACCGCGCAGCACTTACCTCTCCTCTCATGGTCCGGCGGTTCAACAATGAGACCTTCTCTCGCATAGGCGTCACAAACATATTTGCAACGCCAATCGATAAGTTCACTCATGCTCTTGCCGGTTTTGGGGACAGCATTGTGTTGATGCAGGTCACGTCAATAGAAACACCTGAGCCCGGCGATGGAACGGCTGAGCTTTCAGAGATCGAAGACGGATTAAAGACAACCGCCTCTGATGATCTCATCGCGTCGCTTGTCGTTGCCTTGCAAGACAAGTATGAGGTTGAGGTGAACTACGGGCTTCTCGATCAAATGCTGTCACCGGGCACGGGTGGCTGATCCAGTCGCTTGAATCAGACTATTTGACTAGAGCGTTTTCCATCTAAACGGAATCACGAGACACGCTCGCATTTATGTATTTGTCGCGTTTTCGAACCATAAAAGTCTGCAACTTTTATTGAAAACGCTCTTAAAGGAGACTGACCCTGGCTGCGGCCCGGGTTGGAATGTTTCATGTTTCATCCTGCGTTTGACGAATTTGGGTCTGTCTACTCCAATGGAGTGGCTCAGGTCGTCTGGACGCGCCTGGTGGCCGATCTTGAAACGCCGGTCTCTGTCTATCTGAAGATTGCGGCGGAACAGCCAAACAGTTTTCTTCTGGAATCCGTCGAGGGTGGCGATACGCGTGGACGCTATTCCATCATTGGCTTGAGCCCAGATGCGATCTGGAAAGCTCAAGGCGACAAACCTTCGCTTAACCTGAATGCGGAACATGACCCTTCTGCGTTTGAGGCTTGTGACCAGGGGACGCTGGATGCGCTTCGAGACTTCATAGAAGGCGCTCACATTGACCTGCCTGAAGACCTGCCGCCCATGTCGGCAGGCGTCTTTGGGTATATGGGCTATGATGCTGTACGGCTGATGGAGCATCTGCCAAACGAGAACCCGGACGCGTTGGGCCTGCCAGACGGGCTGTTCGTGCGCCCGACAATGATCGCCGTTTTTGATTCAGTTAAAGATGAGGTCATTCTCGTCACACCCGTGCGTCCCCATGAGGGCACCACGGCCAAAATGGCCTATGAAAAAGCCCTCGATCGGCTTGAGCGCACAATCACGCGTTTTGATCAGGCGCTGCCTCATGCTGAGCCAGAAGTGGATGTGGCGGCTTTGCCTGCACCGACATCCAATACGCCGAAAGAAACCTATTTCGACATGGTCGCCCGCGCGAAAGAATATATCGCTGCAGGGGACATTTTTCAGGCCGTTCTCAGCCAACGCTTTGAGACGGATTTCGAGCTTCCCCCCTTCTCTCTCTACCGGGCGCTGCGCCGTATCAATCCGTCGCCCTATCTCTTCTTTTTAAACTTCGAAGGTTTTTCCCTGGTTGGCTCCAGTCCCGAGATTCTCGTGCGTGTGCGGGACGGCAAGGTCACCATTCGCCCAATCGCGGGCACGCGTCACAGGGGAGCGAACCGCGCAGAGGATGCCGCCATTGCAGAAGATCTGCTCAGCGATCCAAAAGAGCGTGCCGAACATCTGATGCTTCTGGATCTGGGTCGGAACGATGTCGGGCGCGTCTCCAAACTCGGTTCCGTCGAGGTAACCGACCAATTCGCGCTCCAATACACATCCCATCTCATTCATATCGTGTCGAATGTGGAAGGTGACCTTGATCCCCGTTTTGATGCCATCGCAGCACTGATCGCTGGGCATCCAGCAGGGACTGTCTCCGGTGCACCCAAAGTGCGCGCGATGGAGATCATTGATGAGTTGGAGCTGGAAAAACGTGGTGCCTATGCTGGCCTTGTCGGCTATTTCTCGGCTGCGGGTGACATGGACACATGCATTGTTCTGCGAACTGCCGTCGTCAAGGACGGAAAAATGTATGTGCAAGCTGGCGGTGGCGTTGTCGCTGACTCGACGCCTGAATACGAATATGCGGAGTCTGTGAACAAGGCGAAAGCGCTTTTCCGGGCTGCTGAAGAGGCTGTCAGGTACGCCTCAGAGGCCGGACGCGGCCAGTAACCCACCGTCACTTGGAGCGTCCGGGTCCGCCATTTTGCTGATGGGCGCAAGCTCCAGGCCTTTACTCGCAAGACCTCGGGTCCAGACTTCCAGAACGTCGAGTGTCAGCTCATGGGGATGGGCAATTGCTATCGCCCTGCCCACCGCATGCGCGGTGTTTTCAAGCTCATCCAGTTGCGCAAGTAAGCCATCAGCGCCCGCAGCGTGGTCCAAGAAGACATCCCGGCTTACGGTGGATGCTCCCGCTGCCTCGCCGATCTTGGCTGCAAGAGTGTTCGCGGTTGTTCGACTATCGAGAAAAAGCAATCCTCTGGCACGAGCTTCACGCATGACCGGTAGCAATGCTCGGACGTCTGCTGTAAATCGGCTTCCCATGTGATTGTTGAAGCCTATGGCGCCGGGAAACTGATCCAGCTGGCGGGCCAGAAGAGAAGCGATCTGGTCGCTTGATTGATCAATCAGCAACGCGTTGGGGCCTGGATCAGCATCACCCTCCGGCTCCATGGGAATATGCACCATCACCTCATGCCCCCGCGCTAAGGCTTCCTCTGCAAGGCCTTGAGATGCCCGTCCATATGGCAAGAAAGAAAGCGTCACTTCTGAAGGAAGTGCGATGGCTCTGCGGGTCGACTTTGGGTCAAGCCCAAGATCATCCATAACGATGGCAATCTGGGGACGCAAGGGTTCCACTAAAGGCAAGCTCGCCGGCTTGATGATGGACTGAGTGGTCTCCAGAACCACCTGCACGTCTGCCGCATCCAAATCAGCAGGCAGGTCGAGGAAGTCGATTTCGGGCTTCGTCAAAGCCGACACGTCCTTCGCGACCTGGAGCGACGCGTCACTGTCAGCTGCAACGGTCAGCAATGGGTTGGCAGGCATCGTGATTGGCTGAGCGCTTGCCGGGCCAAGAACCCGGGGCATGGGCCTGTTGGACGCCAATGGCACTTCCAGCCCAGCCGACTCTGCTGGCTCCACCGTCTCAAGAACGGCAGCCAAGTCGGCATCTTTATCGGGAAGTGCATAGCCTGCCGCAAGTCCAACCAACGCTCCAAATGCCAACGCTGCGCAAATCGCAAGTGCATAGCCCCCTGACCCGGCTGGGTCAGACGGATTGCCGTCGTTTTGCACTTCCTGCTGCACGCTGTGTTTCCCTCACCGCATATTTGTCCACAAAGGTGGACGGCCCCAATATGCAGTAGAATTTCACTCCTATTTCACCATATGTAGTACATGGTTCGCAATGGAGGGAATAGGCTTATCCACAGGTTTTAACCGGAGATTTGACCCTCTTGTTGCCGGAGATGGGCGTGCCTATAAGAAAGTCCCTATATTGCAGGCACTTAAAACATGTGTTGGGAGGCATAAGCCGTGGTCACCCCACACCGGTATGGAGTTCGCAGCGATGCTGCTATTGATCGATAACTATGACAGCTTCACCTACAACCTGGTTCACTTCTTGGGTGACGTAGGTGCTGACTGCGTGGTGCACCGCAATGACCAGATCAGTATCAGCGACGCGCTAGCTCTGAAACCTGATGCCGTTGTCATCTCTCCTGGTCCCTGCGACCCCGACCGTGCAGGCATCTGCCTTGATCTGGTTGCAGCTGCGGCAGAGGCCGAGCTGCCACTCTTCGGCGTATGCCTGGGGCATCAATCCATTGGGCAGGCATTTGGCGGCACCGTCGTTCGGGCACCTGAAATGATGCACGGAAAGATGAGCCCGATCTCTCACGATGGAAAAGGCGTCTTTGCCGGACTTCCGAACCCCTTTGAGGCGACCCGGTATCATTCACTCACGATCGCGCCGGAAAGCCTTCCCGACTGCCTTGAGATCACGGCGCGCAGCGACGATGGCGTTATTATGGGTGTGCAGCACAAAACACTCCCCATTCACGGCGTTCAGTTTCACCCTGAAAGTATTGCATCAGAGCATGGACGCGACATTCTTGCCAACTTCCTGGACCTTGCGGGCGTCAAGCGCACGCTGCCAGCTTGACCAACTTGAATAGCCCACCTGAATAGCCACCTAAACAGATTGAACAGTATGACCGACTTTAAAAGCCTGATTGCCAAAGTAGCCGATGGGCATGCCCTTTCCAGTGGTGATGCTGAGGCTGCCTTTGACGCCATGATGTCCGGAGAGGCAACATCCGGGCAGATCGGCGCCTTCCTGATGGCACTGCGTGTTCGTGGTGAAACCGTGGATGAGATCACAGCAGGTGCCAAGATCATGCGGTCAAAGGCAGTCCAGGTTCCCGCTCCTTCAAATGCAATCGACACGTGCGGCACCGGTGGCGATGCGTCTGGCACCTACAACATCTCTACCGCGGCATCATTCGCCGTGGCTGCTTGCGGTGTTCCAGTCGCAAAACATGGCAATAAGGCATTGTCGTCCAAGTCCGGCTCTGCAGAGGTTCTGGAGAAACTTGGAGTGAAGCTCGACATCGGCCCCGATCAGATCCGTCGCTGTATCGATGAGGCTGGCATCGGTTTCATGTTTGCACCAGCCCATCACTCAGCCATGAAGCATGTGGGTCCTACACGAGCTGAACTTGGTACACGGACGATCTTCAATCTACTGGGGCCACTCTCCAATCCAGCGGGAGCAAAATTTCAGGTTGTTGGGGTGTTTGATGACAAATGGGTTGAGCCTCTCGCCCATGTTCTGAAAAACCTGGGCTCCACGAGAGTTTGGATTATGCATGGAAGTGACGGGCTGGACGAGCTCACCACCACGGGACTAAGTCGTGTGGCAGAACTAAAAGACGGAAATGTTTCGACCTTTGAAGTGACCCCGGAAAAGGTTGGATTGCCACGGGCTGCAGCCGCTGACCTTAAAGGCGGCGATCCGGACGAAAACACGGCGGCACTTCTGCGGCTCCTTGACGGGGAGACCGGCGCCTATCGCGATATCGTTGCGCTGAATGCTGCTGCCTCCCTTGTCGTTGCGGGCAAGGCACCTACACTCAAAGACGGCGTACAGATGGCTGGCGATGCAATTGCATCCGGCGCGGCAAAAGCAGCGCTAGACAAGCTTGTCGCTGTCTCGAACGAGGCCTAATCCATGGCAGACATCTTAGAAAAGATCGGCGCCTATAAGCTGGAAGAGATTGCTGCCGCAAAGGCAGAACTTCCCCTGAGCGTACTTGAGGCCCAGGCAAAAGATGCTTCTGCACCGCGTGGCTTCGTCAAAGCGCTTCAAGCTTCAGTGGATGAGGGCCGGTACGCGCTCATCGCAGAGATAAAGAAAGCAAGCCCCTCCAAAGGCCTGATCCGGGCTGATTTTGATCCGCCTGAACTTGCAAGAGCCTATGAAGCAGGCGGGGCCAGCTGTCTTTCGGTGCTGACAGATGGTCCGTCTTTTCAAGGCGCGCCAGAGTTTCTGACCGCCGCAAGGGCCGCTGTTTTTTTGCCAGCGCTTCGGAAAGATTTTCTCTATGACCCCTACCAGGTGGTGCAAGCCCGCGCTTGGGAAGCGGACTGTATCCTGATCATCATGGCGAGCGTGGGCGACGCGCAGGCAGCAGAGCTCGAACAGACAGCCTTTGACTGGGGCATGGACGTGCTCATCGAGGTTCATGACGGGGATGAGCTCGACCGTGCTCTGAACCTCAAGAGCCCTTTGATCGGCATCAATAACCGAAACCTGCGGACCTTTGAGACCAGCCTTCAGATAACACTGGACCTTGCTCCACGCGTGCCGGGGGATCGGACAATTGTTGGCGAAAGTGCTTTGTCGACACCAGCAGATCTTGCGACGCTGTCGGGTGCGGGGGTGAATACGTTCCTCATTGGCGAAAGCCTCATGCGACAAAGCGATGTGGCTCAGGCCACCCGAGACCTGCTTCAGAAGGAAGATGCATGACGGTCCAGATTCGGCCGGTTGAACCTGACGAAATTCCCTTGCTGGGTCCGATAGAAAAATCAGCAGGCGAATTGTTCCGCGATCATGGCATGGATGACGTCGCCAATGGCGGACATATGCCCGCGAATTTCATTCTATCCTTCACTCGGTTTGGGGGCGCCCTTGTCGCCGACGTAGAGGGCACGGTTGCAGGTTTCGCCCTTGTCGCTGCGTATGACAAACATGCCCATCTCTATGAAGTATCTGTCGCACGGGAATTTCAGGGCCAAGGTGTTGGCCGCAAATTGGTTGAGGGCGCTTGCAGCTGGGCGGTGTCGCAAGACTATATGGCGCTCACCCTATCAACGTTTAGCGACGTTCCCTGGAACGCTCCTTTCTATGCGACACTTGGGTTTGACATTCTTCCGGAGTCGGAATGGAGCCCAGCCTTTCATGTGCTCCGCGGCCGTGAAGAGGATGCAGGGCTCGACATTACTCGGCGCTGTTTTATGAGGAAGGAACTCTGATGAGCGACAAGAAGCTCAGCCATGTTGATGCCGACGGTCGCATTGCGATGGTCGATGTCACGGAGAAGGATGTGACGGACCGTGTGGCAACGGCCTGTGGCCGTATCATAATGGAGCCGGCAACGCTTGATCTGATCCTTAAAAACGGCATCGCGAAAGGCAATGTGATCGAAGCAGCGCGTCTCGCAGGCATTATGGGAGCCAAGCGGACGCACGACCTCATCCCGCTTTGCCATCCACTTCTTATTAACAAGGTCGCCATCGATATTGCCCCCGACGAAAGCACAAGCTCTCTCAATGTCGAAGCGACCGTGCGGGTGTCTGGAAAAACCGGTGTCGAAATGGAGGCGCTAACAGCAGTGACCGTTGCGTGCCTTACCATCTATGACATGGCAAAAGCTGTTGATCGCAGCATGACCATCGCCGACGTACGCCTCACCCATAAGTCAGGTGGCAAATCCGGGACCTTCAACGCATCATGAGCCCTGCCCCTCTTCTTCCTGTTGACGATGCCATCGCGCGTATTGGCTCTGCAATATCTCCGCTCGCAGCAGAACACGTGGCGGTCTCAGATGCGGGCGGACGGATCCTCGCCGAACCGCTCACGGCAAGAAGAACCCATCCGCCCTTTGATGGCTCTGCAATGGACGGCTACGCGGTGCGTCTTGTGGACACGGTCAATGTTCCCGCACGGCTTACCGTTGTTGGCGAAAGTGCTGCGGGTGGCTCCTACGACCAACAGCTTAGCGACAACGAAGCCGTTCGCATTTTCACAGGTGCGCCCCTTCCTGCAGGTGCTGACACTGTTGTCATCCAAGAAGATACCGAGCGTGATGGTGATACAGTCATCATCAAAGAGGCGCCTAAACAGAGCCAACATATTCGCCGTGCGGGCATCGATTTTGCTGAAGGGGACAGGTTTTTTGCGGCAGGCCGGATGCTTTCGGCGAGCGATGTTGCTCTTGCCGCGGCCATGAACATTCCGGAACTCGCGGTCTTCAAGAAGCCTCGCGTTGCCTTCTTTGCAACCGGTGACGAACTGGTCTTGCCTGGCGAGACACCCGGCCCAAATCAGATTGTCAGTTCAAACAGTGCGGGTCTTGCGGCCCTCATCACTGAGCTTGGTGGTGACCCAATCGACCTGGGCATTGCTCGGGACAATGAAGCCAGCATTCGCGCATGCGCAGAGCGTGCAGCAGAGGCTGATATTCTGGTCACTGTTGGTGGTGCATCGGTCGGCGATCATGATCTGGTTCAGCCGGTTTTGACGAGGATGGGGCTCAGCGTTGATTTCTGGCGGATCGCCATGCGTCCAGGTAAGCCGCTCATGTTTGGTGATTTCAATGGAACACCATTTCTGGGTCTGCCTGGCAATCCGGTTTCTGCGCTTGTCTGCGGGCACCTCTTTTTGCGGGCAGCGATCGCTGTCAGACAGGGTGCCCGAGCCACCCACCCTGCCCTTGTGCCGGTGACCTTGGGCGCAGACCTTCGTGAAAACGACAAACGCCAGGACTATCTGCGGGCGACGATTCAGGTCGTCGAAGGCGCCTGGGTCGCGTCTCCTCTTAACCGGCAGGACAGCTCCATGTTGAGCGCCCTGTCCCGAAGTCACTGTCTGCTTGTGCGTCCGCCGCACGCTGTGGCCGCTCAAACTGGCGATATCTGCCCCGCTGTTTTGCTCCGCGCTCAAGACTTATCCACAGTTTAAGGTTGACGGGTCACGAGAACCAAACTAGAACAGAATCAGATGTTTTTGATTTGTTCTCAACCCTCACAAGTTGTCCACAGATCTAAGACCGCTCTGTGATTGATAGATGGATGATTTGGTTACTGGACTTTATGGCGCTCCACTAGGGCTCGTGAAGTACAGGCATCTCGGAGACTGCTGATGCTGACGCGCAAACAACATGAATTGCTTATGTTCATCAATGAACGGATCAAAGAGACCGGCGTGTCTCCGTCCTTTGATGAAATGAAGGATGCGCTCGATCTCCGGTCCAAATCCGGCATTCACCGGTTGATTACGGCTCTGGAAGAACGCGGGTTTCTAAGACGGTTGCCCCATCGGGCCCGTGCGCTTGAAATTCTGAAACTGCCTGAATCCGCCTCCCCGAGTTTTGGACGGAACAGCGGCTTCTCTCCCTCGGTCATTGAGGGCAGTCTTGGGAAGACTCAAATGCCCTCAACACTGCCTGCGAATGAAGATGCAATGCCGATATCGGTCATGGGCCGGATCGCCGCTGGTACCCCCATTGAAGCGCTTCAGGAAGAAAGTCATCAGGTGTCTGTGCCTGTCGATATGTTGGCGCGGGGTGAGCACTACGCCCTAGAGGTCAAAGGCGACTCGATGATCGATGCGGGCATACTCGACGGCGATACCGTTGTGATTGAGCGCTGTGACACTGCGAATAATGGTGAGATTGTTGTCGCGCTGGTAGACGATCAGGAAGCAACCTTGAAGCGCCTTCGTCGCAAAGGGAATTCAGTGGCTCTTGAAGCTGCAAACCCTGCCTATGAGACCCGGATATTTGGCCCTGATCGCGTGAAGGTTCAGGGGCGACTTGTCGGACTGCTTCGCCGCTATTGAGGGGCATACTCTGACCAGGGCCTGTCACCCCGCCAGTCGCGCACCGTTTCCACGCGCTCGATATTTCCTTTTTCATCAAGATAGATTGCGTGGGCGCCGTCGCGTGCAACATCAAAACGATCAATGATCAGAATGGCGTTGCAGGACTCACGCGCCCTGCGGCGAATTGGAACCGACGCAATCACGATATCTGCTTGCCGGCAGTCGTCGCCAAGCGCTGCAGACGATGTTGGCAGGGCGACGATGGCGGTTCCTTCGGCCACGCACCCGATTTCATCACACGGCAAACGACGGCTTGAAACATCTGTGTCCGGCGCCTCCCCGTTTCTTCGCAACCAGCTTTCACGTGCATAGCGCGGCGTTCGGCCAGACCAAAGATACCGCCCACTTTCTTCTTTTACGGCAGCGAGCTTGGCATCCCTGTTCACAAGAATGTCAGGCGCCGTTGGCTGCGACGCCAGATAAAAGCCCAGAACCAGCGGAACAATGCCTGCACGGCGAAGACTGGTTTGCCAGAGCGCCATCCACGCGCCGCCAAGCGAAATCAATCCAAGGGCAGCCGCTGAGAAAGACCCGATTGTGACAACAGCGCCGCCCCAATTGCTCACTTCCTCAGACACCCAGATGACACCGGCAAGCCCCACCTCCATCACCCAAAGCGCCGGCCCCTCCAGGCCCAGCGGCATGAGGATGTAGGCGACGAGTGCTGAGGGCATGATCAGCGTGCCGACAAGCGGCATGGCTGCCATATTCCCAACAAGCCCGAACGCTGCCATTCGATTGAAATGGAAAGCAGCAAATGGCGCGGTCGCTGCACCCGCGACCAGGCTCGTGATGCACAAGGTCAACATATAGACAGCGCCCAATCGCATCGCGCCTGTGAGACCTGTCGCATTTTCCCGGAGGCGCAACAACTGCATCTCCCGGTTCTGGTAGACGGCAACGAGTGCTGTCACCGCAGCGAACGACATTTGGAACCCAGGCTCCAACAGGCTCTCCGGCCTCATCAGCAGAACGATGACAGCAGCCAGGGCGACATTGCGAAGTGAAAATGCGGGACGATCGATCAACACTGCGATGAACATCAGAGCTGCCATGATGAAGGCCCTTTGGGTCGCCACCGATCCACCTGACAGCAAGAGGTAGGCAAGTGCGCCCCAAAGCGCGACGGACGCAGCCCATTTTTTAATGGGATATCGATGGGCGAGCGGCGGAAAGAGTGCGAGCGCCGCACGAACCAGCCAGAACAAAGTGCCCGCAAAGAGGGCCATGTGTAGTCCCGAGATCGCCAGAATATGGGCGAGCCCTGCATCGCGAAGGTCCTGTTCAACATCCTCGTCTATGGCATGGCGCAAGCCCGTCATAAGAGCAGCGGCAACCGGTCCCTCTTCCTCCGCCATGTGCGCTATTACATGGCGCGCCACCACCTCCCGCACCGACGCTATAGCTACCTGCCACCCCCCAAGTTTCTCGCTTCTCAGTATCTCAGGGGCTGCCAAGGTAACCCCCGTCCCACCCAAGCCCCGGAACCAAGCCTGACGCGCAAAGTCGAACGCTCCTGGTGCCACAGGTTCTGCCGGTGGCCAAAGCATGGCCCGGGTTTCTATTTCATCGCCTGGCCAGATGGGCGCATGTTCCTGACGCACGCGCAGGCGCACAAGGGCTGGAACATCCATGTCTGGTATCCCCCCAATGTACGTAGGCTTCAAAAGGAGGGTAGTTCCGCCTTCCTGGTTGAGGCTCGCCTGCATCACCCGACCTTGGATCGGAGCACCACGCATTTCTGCCTGCAGCACAGGTGCGGCCACACTGAGGGAGCGGATCTGCGCAGCGAGGAATCCGAGCGCTCCACATAAAGCAACTGCCGCAGCGATCGCGATCCAACCTTTGTGGCGCATTAGATAGGCCGCGAGAGCAGCTCCGAGAAAGCAGACAATTGACCAACCGATATAGGGTTCGGTGGGAAGCGAAAAATAAACAGCGATTCCCGCCGCCATTCCGACCGGCACCCACAGGCTCAGATTGGCCTGTTCACGAGCACAGAGATCTCGCCAGCGCAGCCTTGCCCGTCGAAAAAGCCTCTCGAGGAGACCTTTTGCATCCTCAAACGACCATTTGGGCGGGCGATGAGGTGGATTTTGAGAGAAAACACCCATTTCGCCATTGAGTATGGCCGAAAAATCGCAGGGTTGTGCGAAAAAGTCATGCTCAACAGGTCTTTGGTCAGAGCCCGTGATGTGCTAAAGAACCCCAGCCGAAGGGTCGTATTTCCCTCGCGGCGACGTAGCCTGTGGGTCTCCATTTCCAGCGGTCTTCCGACCCGGCTTGCCCATATTGTGAACAACACCCCACCGCGAGAAGCGTCTCGCGATGTTACTGGAGCTTGATCGAACCTTTGAGCGGATCTGACACAGTCGTAACGCGTTTTGCCCCCTCTCCAACCGGCTTTCTGCACATTGGAGGGGCACGGACGGCGCTGTTCAATTGGCTGTTTGCGCGCCATCACGGTGGCAAATTCCTGATGCGGATCGAAGATACCGACCGGGAGCGGTCAACTGATGCAGCAATCGAAGCGATTTTTGCCGGCCTGAGCTGGCTCCGCCTAAAATGGGATGATGAGCCGGTCTATCAGTTTGCGCAGCAAGCACGCCATGTCGAAATTGTTCAGCAGCTCCTCGCCTCTGGAAATGCTTATCACTGCTACTGTTCTCCTGAAGAACTGACGGCCATGCGGGAGAAAGCCCGCTCTGAAGGCCGCCCAATGCGGTATGACGGGACCTGGCGCGACAGGGATGCCGCGGATGCTCCAGATGGGGTCGCCCATGTTGTGCGGTTCAAAGCCCCAAAAGAAGGCAAAACGCTGGTCAAAGACCAAGTCATGGGTGACGTCACCTTTGACAATGACCAGCTGGATGACCTGATCCTACTGCGGTCTGACGGGACTCCCACTTATATGCTGTCGGTCGTTGTCGACGATCATGACATGGGGATTACGCACATTATTCGGGGTGACGATCACCTGACCAATGCGGCACGGCAGGCGCAGATATACGACGCGCTAGGATGGACACCCCCGATTTTCGCGCATGTTCCGCTTATCCATGGTCCTGATGGTGCCAAACTGTCCAAACGTCATGGTGCCCTTGGCGCTGAAGCCTATCGGGATATGGGATACCTGCCTGAGGCGATGCGGAACTACCTTGTTCGTCTTGGCTGGAGCCATGGGGACGACGAGATCTTCTCAACTGACCAGGCCATTGAATGGTTCAACCTGGACAGTATTGGCAAATCACCCGCACGGTTTGATTTCGCCAAGCTCGAAAGCCTCAATGCGCACTATATTCGGCTCGCCGATGATGACCGTCTGACTGAGCTGACGCTGGCGACGATGCAGACCCTCGAGGGGTGGCCAACTGAGGACAGCACCTTCCAGAAGCGCCTCAGAACCGCAATGCCAGGCCTCAAGGAACGCGCAAAAACCCTGGTTGAGCTCGCCGAAGGCGCTGATTATCTGCGACAGTCCCGGCCGCTAGAGCTCACCGGAAAAGCCAAAAAGGCTCTCAAAGATGATGCCCGGATTGTTTTGGGTCGTCTCGCAGATGCACTACCTGAAGATGCGGGATGGACATCAGAGGGCCTGGAGCACGCCATCACAGAGTTTCTTACTGCCGAAGACATCAAGCTCGGTAAGGTAGCGCAGCCACTGCGCGCCGCACTAACAGGTGGCAGCGTATCGCCCGGAATTTACGACGTACTCGCATCACTCGGCCGAGATGAAGCCATCGAGAGGATACGAGATCAAGTTTAAGCCTATGCGTCCGGCGGTGGCCGGAACTGCATCAGGTATCTATAATGCCGCAACCATTCTCGCCCAACGGAGCCACATTTTCCGGGGCGGGAGGACAAGTGAAGGAACAGGTCAACGCTATGACGATAGACAGAAGTGCACGACAAACAAATGAAACTGCCAGGCTCGAAGTTGGCGGTGAATCCTACGACCTGCCTATCTTCCAAGGTGTTGTCGGACCCCGCGCCATCGATGTCAGCAAGCTCTATGGCCAGTCTGGTTATTTCACATTCGACCCAGGCTTTACGTCAACTGCCAGCTGTGACAGCGACATCACCTATATTGACGGTGACAAAGGTGAACTGCTGTATCGGGGCTACCCAATTGAGGGACTTGCTAATAGCGGTAACTTCCTGGAAACAGCCTATCTGTTGCTGAACGGCGAATTGCCAACCGCTCAGGAATTCTCAGAATTCGAAAAGGCGATCACCAACCATACGATGGTCCATGAGCAGATGCAGAATTTCGTTCGTGGCTTCCGCCGCGATGCGCACCCAATGGCCATTATGGTGGGCATGGTGGGCGCACTTTCTGCGTTTTATCACGACTCAACAGATATCAACGATCCACACCAGCGGATGGTTGCGAGCCGACGCATGATCGCGAAGATCCCAACGATCGCTGCCATGGCCTACAAATATTCAATCGGTCAGCCGGTCGTTTATCCGCGCAATGATCTTGGCTATGCCGAGAACTTCATGCATATGTGCTTCGCGGTGCCTGCTGAGGAGTATCACGTCAATCCTGTGATCGCGAAGGCGATGGACAAGATCTTCATCCTCCATGCGGATCATGAGCAGAACGCATCCACCTCAACTGTTCGTCTAGCTGGTTCGTCAGGCGCAAATCCTTTCGCCTGTATCGCAGCGGGTATTGCCTGTCTCTGGGGTCCTGCGCACGGTGGCGCCAACGAAGCTGCACTGAACATGTTGGAAGAAATTGGGTCCGTTGACCGCATTCCAGAATTTGTGGCGAAAGCAAAAGACAAAGACGATCCCTTCCGCCTCATGGGCTTCGGACACCGCGTCTATAAGAACTATGATCCCCGGGCAACTGTCATGCAGCAGGCTTGCCATGAAGTGCTGAAAGAGCTGGGCATCAAAGACGATCCGCTTCTGGACGTTGCGATGGAACTTGAGAAAATCGCACTCAGCGATGAATATTTTATCGAGAAAAAGCTCTACCCGAATATCGACTTCTATTCCGGCATTACGCTGAAAGCCCTCGGCTTCCCAACCACCATGTTCACCGTCTTGTTCGCGCTTGCGCGGACAACCGGCTGGGTTGCGCAGTGGAATGAAATGGTCCGCGACCCAGAGCAACGGATTGGCCGTCCGCGTCAGCTGTACAATGGCGCTCCGAGCCGTGACTATGTCGACGTTGCCAAGCGGTAACAGGCACTAAAAGACATCTAGGAGAGGCGCTTCCCAAACGGGCAAGCGCCTTTTCTTATGCAGCAGGCTTTTCACCCAACATTTGCAGCACAACATTTGCCGCCCGTATGCTGGGACTCGGGCCACCGACGCCCATTAGCTCGCGCATTTCTGCCAGGTCCACGAGCGCCTGCTGCCTTTCTTTGGTATCGCCAATCAGCGGAATGAGAGCTGTGCTCAAGTCCTCAGACTTACAATTGTGCTGAAGAAACTCCTTCACGGCCGGTCGATCTAAAATCAAATTGACCAGCACCACTGTCGGGACCTTGAGGAACCTTGAAACAGTCCAGGCGGCGATGGGGTCAATTTTGTAGGCCACCACCATTGGAATGCCGGCTAACCCTAACTCCAGAGACACAGTGCCGGATGCAGCAATCGCGGCTGTCGTGGCTGCAAACGCGCCTCGTTTTTCATCGTCACCAAAAGCCAAAACAGGCTCGATCGGCCAGTCTTTCACAGCTTGGACAACTAGATCCTGGACATGCGGCACCACAGGAATAACAACTCGCAAGCCTTTATGATGAGCTGCGACCTGCGCAGCCGTTTCGCCCATCAGACCGATAAGACGCTTCACCTCGTTTGTCCGACTTCCAGGCAATGCAAGCAGCACCGGAGCGTCGGGCTCGATACCCTTCTGCTCGCGGAAGGTTGCCCCCTCCTCTGGCGAGGCTATTTTCTCAATGGCCGGGTGTCCCACATACTCGCAATCCAGTCCTGCCTCTGCTCTAAAGAAGGCGGGCTCAAAGGGAAGTAATGCGAGCACTTTTCGCAAATATGTGGCCATGGCCTTCGCGCGACCGCGCCGCCACGCCCACACACTGGGCGAAACATAATTCGCGATCGGGATCTCTGGCGCCTTCTTGTGGATCCGTTTGGCGACTGTGTGGGTGAAGTCGGGACTGTCGATGATCACCACCAGGTCTGGTCGTGTCTCAACAGCATGACGCGTCGTTTCAGACATGCGGCGCAAAATCAGAGGCAGGCGCGGAATAACTTCCCGCGGTCCCATGACGGCAATATCTGTCATGGGGAAGATCGATGATAACCCTTCCGCTTCCATGCGCGGGCCGCCAACGCCTGAGAAGCGCACTTTGTCACCCAGGACCTCCCGGACGGATGTCATCAAGGCGGCGCCTAACGTGTCGCCCGATGTCTCCCCGACCACAAGCATGACGTGATGCTCCGTCATCGTCATGTGTCGCCATCTCCCGTTCCAGCAGGAAGACCCAGAACGAACAAGCCCAACTCGTCCGCGCGCCGTCCCACACCCGCAATATTGGCTATCAGCGCGCCCGAAGCTTCATAGGCTATTCCAGCGAGCCCAGCCGCCGCCGCATTCTCAACTGTTGTGAGCCCCAATGTCGGGAGGTCGATACGCCTCTCCTGACCCGGTTTGGGCAATTTTACCAGAACACCCGATTTTCCATGCCGGGCAGGCAATCGTGCAACACGACTGAGCATTTCATCCGTACCCATATTGTCTTCGACGTCAAGGATCTGCCCGCCCGCGATGACGGCCCCTTGCCCAAGGTCTTTCGCGCCACGTTCTCGAACGATTTCGACAGCCAGTTGAATGTCTGTTTCATCAGCCAGCGATGGCTTGGTTGCCGTCAATGATCCAGCCGGTGCAACGAGTTCAGCTGCTACCTCCTCCGCTGGCCGGATGTGAAATCCGTGAGTCTCCTCAAAATACCGAACGGTGCCGCTTAGCAGACCATCGTCCCCCCGTCGCAACAAGCCAAGCACCCTTACCAACGACCGCAAGACTGTCATATCCGGCCGAAAATTAAAAAGTGTTGGCCGGTCCAAAGGCCCGATCATGACCAGATCGCGACACCCCGCCTGCTTGAGTAATTCAATAGTCTTGCCCAACGCGCCATAGCGGACCCAAGCGTGGGGGAATTCTGTAATCGCCGTGTCGCTCCAGCCCTTGATCCCGATGACAAAAACGGGGCGTCCCTCGGCGACAGCGGCCTCGGCGACGATGCTCGGCAATTGGCCTCCTCCCGCTATAATTCCGAGAGCAGATTTATCAGCACGTGAAGCGCTCATTTCTGATCCGCGCTCTCTACGCCTTAATCATCTGCCGCAGCCCGCGGCATGCAAATGGACCTGCTTGTCTCAGCTTTGATGAAGCCAATAATATCCATAACGTCTTGCTGCTCGCTAAACAGAGCCGCCACGTCTTCGACGCGCTCACGCAGCGTTCCCTCTTCTGCAAAGAGCATTCGATAGGCCGCTCGAAGCGCGTGTATTTGTTCCCGTTCGAAGCCACGCCGTTTCATACCAATCACGTTCAGGCCCGCGAGCCGCGCCCGGTTGCCCAACACCATGCCGTAAGGAATGACATCATTCTCAACACCACTCATGCCACCAATGAATGAATGCTTCCCGATACGGGTAAATTGATGCACACCGGCACCTCCGCTCACGATGACGAAATCATCTATGATGCAATGACCAGCCAGCATGACATTGTTGGAGAGGACGACACCATTCCCTACCTTTGTGTCGTGCCCCACATGCGCGCCGGTCAGAAAGGCGCAATTGTTTCCAACTTCAGTTACCAAGCCACCGCCTTCGGTGCCTGAGTTCATCGTCACGTGCTCTCGGATCATATTGTCTGACCCTACGATGAGTTCACTCTCCTCGCCCTCGTATTTCAAATCCTGCGGCGGCTGCCCGATTGAGGCAAAAGGGAATATTTCGGTGCGGGACCCCACACTGGTTTTCCCCTCTACCACAACATGGGAGTGCAGTTTGACACCGTCTGCCAAGCGAACGCGGGGGCCCACTATTGAATAGGGTCCGACAACAACGTCAGATGCCAGCTCTGCAGATGCATCAACTATTGCTGTTTCGTGAACTTCGGTCATTCGCCCTCTTCTGCGTCACGGATCATGGCTGCATAATCCGCTTCGGCAACAACCGCGCCATCCACTTTTGCTATTCCGCGGAATTTCCACACAGGTCCGCGGTTCTGCAACTTGGATACATGCAGCTCTAACTGATCCCCAGGCACCACGGGCTTGCGGAACTTCGCTTTATCAATCGCCATAAAGTAGACGATCTTCCGAGCAGCGTCGCCTTCTGTTCCGTGGATTACCAGCGCCCCGGCAGTCTGGGCCATAGCTTCAACGATTAATACGCCTGGGAATACAGGATGCCCTGGAAAGTGTCCTTGAAAATAGGGATCATTAATCGAGACATTTTTGACTCCGACGGCTGATTCGCAGCCGTCCATGTCGCGAATTTTGTCGATTAAGAGCATTGGATAGCGATGCGGAAGTAATTCCATCACTCGGTTTATGTCCGCAGACCCCAACTCTCTGACACTCTCTTCTTTTAGCTCACTTGTCGTCTCAGTCATCTCTCTGCTTCCAAAACTGAACGTTCCGAACAAACACCTGATCCGACTCAGGCGGTCGAACCTTTCTTTTTCCCATAGTCCTTCGCCATCCTTTGCAACGCAATCAGCTCGCGCTGCCATTCCCTGACAGGCTTGGCGGGTGTCCCGCCCCAACGCTGCCCCTCTGGAATATCGTGGATAACGCTTGATCTTGCTGCGATCTGGACTCCATCGCCAATCTTAATGTGGCCGATCGTTCCAACGCGAGCTCCCAGCGCGACATAGTCGCCAAACTCGCCGCTTCCTGACAGACCGCATTGAGCAACAATAATGCACCCTTGTCCGATGACTACATTGTGCCCAATCTGAACGAGGTTATCGATTTTTGTTCCCGCTCCTATGATCGTATCCGGCCCAGCTCCTCTGTCTATGGTCGTGTTCGCGCCAATTTCAACATCATCCTGCACAATCACACGCCCAAGTTGCGGGATTTTCTCGTGTGTGGGCAAACCCATCGCAAACCCAAAACCGTCCTGACCGATACGCACGCCAGCGTGAATAGTGACACGATCTCCGATATGGGCATGGGATATAGAAGCGCCTGGTCCGATATAGCTGTCTCTTCCAACAGTGGTCCCCTTGGCCACCACCGCGCAGGATGCGATCACCGCTCCAGACCCAACTTCACACGCTGCGCTCACGACTGCGCCAGGCTCGATCGTCGCGCCTTCATTCACCTTTGCCGACGGGTGAATATGGGTAGCTGGACTCACTGTTGATGCATCACCAAAAGTATCTGACGGGCGACAACTCGTTGGGTAAAAGCACTGGGCAGCAAGCGCATAGGATCGGTATGGCTGATCGCTCACCAACAGCGCAATGCCCGCTGGCGCCTTATCTACGAACTTCCGGCCGACGATACACGCACTTGCTTTCGTTGCTTCAAACGCTGCGACATATTTCGGATTGTCGAGAAATGCGATCTCGTCCGGCCCCGCTGAGTCGAGCGGTGCGACGTCAGTGATTGAGATGGTTTCATCAGATCCTTCGTGCACATTTGCTTCAATGCGCGACGCTAGTTCTCCAAGTGAAAACGGGCCTTCCTTTTCAAAGAAGCGAAGATCAGCCATGGTTGCTATTGGTCCCTGTCTTCGGAGCGACTATTGGCCACCAGCTTCTGCACTCACCGGCGTCACGGTCAGCTTGGTAATGCGCTGGTTCAACAATGCCATCGCTTCGGCTGTGATGTTCAAATCCAGACCTCCGGCCAGTACATTCGCCTGGTCAAGCAAAAGCCCTGCATTGTGCTTCTGCAGAAGCTCGCTGAATATCGGCTTGATCACTTCAGCGATTTGATTGTTTGCCTGAGCGCGCCCGAGCTGAATGCCCTGCTGGCGCAACGCTATTTTTTGCACATGTGTTTGTTGACGCTGCTGGAGATCAGCTGCTTTTGCCTGCAGCTCCGCCGGCGTGAGGCTTGCTCTTTGGTCTCGAATGCTTTCGGCTTCAGCTGCCAGTGCTTGTCGTGTCGTCAAATCTTCCTGTTGAAGCGCGGCGGCTAGTTCTTGCACTTGTCGCGAAACGTCCTGGCCTACAGCGGAATTCGTGAACAACCCGGCCATGTCCACAATCAGAATGACTGTTGGTGCCTTTTCTGCCTGCGCAGATGTGGTCATTCCCACCTGCATTACCAGAGCAGCGGACATCACGGTGAATATTGCGGCAAACTTTTTTGCTGCTTTATAGAAATACATCATACTTTTTTCCGTTGATTTAGAAACGCGTACCCGCTGAGAACCGGAAGGCTTCAGTTTTATCGTACTCTTCTTTTTTGATTGCCTGGCTTAGGTCTACCCTGACAGGGCCGAAAGGTGACTGCCAGTAGATGCTAATCCCGGCCGTAACCCTCGGCGCGAGATCATCTTCGGCATCCACTGTCTGGGCGTTACCAAAAAACCGGTCTGTCTGATCGGCAGTACCCACAACCCCGACATCAGAGAACAGACTTGTTGTGATATCGAGCGCTTCTGGCAGGAAGTTCGGGAAGGTAACCTCCGCACTGGCTACCGCGAAAGCTTGTGCCCCGAGCGCATTGTCGGACACAAGGTCGCGTGGCCCAACGCCGGACCGCTCAAAGCCCCGGAAATCAGATCCACCGATAAAGAAACGGTCGGAGATGTTCACATCCTGTCCGATACCTTCAATAGATCCCGCTTTGAGGCGCAAGCTGGCTAAGAACTCTTCGGTGATTTCATAATATGTGCGCGCGATAATCTCGTTTCGTACATAGCGCACAGAACCGCCAACGCCGGCAAATTCCTGATCGATTTCGAGATCCCAGCCGCCGGTTGGTTCAACCGGATCATTTCTTCTGTCCAGATAGTAAGTGTACCCAACCGACGATTTAATTTCGTCCCGCGGCAGAATGAACGCCTGAGCAGCTGTCGTCAGATTGGTGATTTCTTCCCGACGAAGAGCGTAGCGTGTGAGTATTCTTCCATTTTCTGAAAGTGGAAACCCGAAGCGGAAGCCAAAACCAGTCACGCGCTCGTCAAAGCCCGATTCATCTTGGAAATCGTTTTCAACACCGAAAAGGTCAACCCCGGCGACCAAGTCCCTTCCAAGGAAGTAGGGCTCTGTGAACCTGAGGTCAATCTGTTGGCTTGTTCCAGAAAGGGCGAGCCTCAACCGTAAGAGTTGCCCCTTACCCATAAAGTTGCGCTCTGTAAGGCTGATGTCTGCAAGCGCACTGTCGGCAGATGAAAACCCGAAGCCGAGCGACAATTCACCAGTCGACTGTTCCTGCACAGCTACGTTGATAACGGTTTGATCGGGTGCGGAGCCAGGCTCTTCAGTGACTTCAACTGAAGCGAAGAAGCCAAGCGCACGAATGCTCTTTTCTGATCTCTCAAGTAGGACGCGATTGAAAGCGTCCCCCTCAGCCATACGCATCTCACGGCGGATAACCCGGTCGAGCGTCCGTAGGTTCCCGTCAATATTGATGCGTTCAACATACGCTCGAGGACCTTCTGTGATCCGGTATGTCACGGCTGCAATCAGAGTCTCTTTATCACGGCGCACACGCGGACGAACTTCCGAGAACGCATATCCTTTGGTGCCTGCCTCAAATGTCAGCGCATCGACCGTCTTGTCGATCAGACCCGCATCATATGTGTCTCCCTCAACGGTCAGGATCAGCGAGTTCAGCTTTTCAATATCCAGCTTGTCCAGCTCGGTCGTCACTTCGGATGGTCCGAAGGTATATTGTTCGCCTTCTTCCACGGTGAAAGTGATGAAAAACTCTTCGCCATCACGACTTAGATCTGCAACAGCTGAGACAACCTGAAAATCAGCAAACCCCTCAGACAGGTAGTGGCGCCTTAGAAGCTCCCGGTCAAATGCGAGTCTGTCGGGGTCGTAATTGTCTGAACTAGACAAAAATTTCCACCAGGCAGATTCAGCAGTAGCAATAATCTCGCGAAGCCGTCCGTCTGAAAATTCCTGGTTTCCGATGAAGTTGATGCCACCGATCTTAGTGACAGGTCCCTCATCGATTTCGAACACCAAGTCGACCCGGTTCTGAGGAAGCTGAATGACCTTTGGCTCAACTGTCGCGGAGAAGCGACCTGACCGCCGCATAACGTCAACGATGCGCTGAACATCACCCTGCACTTTTGCGCGGGTGTAAATCGTGCGCGGCTTAAGCTGCACCTCGGTCTCAAGCGCTTCATCATTCACCGCACTGTTGCCCTCAAATGCAACACGGTTGATAACGGGGTTCTCAGCAATCGCAACGATCAATCGATTGCCTTCCCGGCGAATGGTCACATCCGCAAAAAGTCCGGTTCCGAAGAGCGCTTTGAGTGACTGGTCTACCTTTGCATCATCATACACATCACCCTGCTTGAAGATCATGTAGGAGCGAACGGTCTCTGCTTCGATCCGTTGGTTTCCTTCGACAACAATGCTGGAGATGACGTCGTTTGCCGCTAGTTGAAATGAGCCGAATGTCGGTTCCGCTGCATGAACCGCAGGTACCCATAGGGTCGCGCTAACCAGCGAAAAGGCGCATGCAAGTGGCAGCATCATTGTCGTCTGGAGACTATTTCTCATATCTGTCATTCGCGTCATACGCCTCATACGCTCGTCCTCACATTAACTCAGGAGGTTCGAAAGAAACTCAAACACCCGAAGGTGAGTTAAATCATTCCATGTTGCAAAGACCATCAGCATCATCACCAATGCAAGACCAATGCGAAAACCATATTCCTGCGCATCATCACCCATGGGCTTTCCGCGCACAGCCTCCACGCCATAATAGAGCAAATGCCCACCGTCGAGCATGGGGATCGGGAATAAGTTGATCAACCCGATACTCACCGACAGGACAGCGGCAAGATTAATCAAAGCTGCCAATCCGAGCGTCGCCACCTGACCAGATGTCTGAGCGATCCCGAGCGGACCTCTGAGCTGGCTCGTGTCCTCACGCCCCACAATCATGTCGCCAAGGAACTGGAAAGTGCGCGAAACAATGAACCAGGTCTGCTCGACGCCCATCCAAATCGCGGTAAAGGGGTCATGGCGCACATGCAGCGAATTCGCAGGGTCTGGATCCGCGCCGATACCGAGCAATCCTATCCGCTGCACATTGCCGAACCGATCCGTCATCTCATGCACGGTTGGTGTCGCTTCCAGCAGGACATTTTCACCATTTCTCTCAACGATGATTTCAAGGCGTTCATCGGCACTGAACGAAACGATCATCTGCATTTCGCGGAAACTGTCGATCCTGGTTCCAGATATTTCCAGAACCCGATCCCCTACTTCGAAGCCAGCTGCTTCAGCCGCACTGTCGACACGAACTTCTGCGACAAGCGGCGCGACGATCCGTTCACCAAACGCCAGTATCAACCCGGCAAAGATAACAATCGCAAGAATGAAATTTGCGACTGGTCCTGCCGCTACGACAGCTGCCCGGCTTGAAAGTGGTTTCGCGTGAAAATTGCCCGCTGCCTGCTCCGCCGTCATGTTTTCAAGTGAATCTCTTGACGGTGTGCTTGCTGCGTTTTCATCACCGAGAAATTTCACGTACCCGCCAAGCGGTATCCAGCTGATCTTCCAGCGCGTGCCCTTGCTGTCATTCCATCCGTAGATTTCGCGACCAAAGCCTATCGAGAATGTCTCAACAGTGACGCCTGCCCAGCGGGCAACCAGAAAATGGCCTAGCTCGTGAAAAAACACGACGATGGTGAGAACGAACAAGAAGGGAATCACATAGCTGATCAGAGATCCGCCTACCCCCCCAATTCCGGTAATGAATTCCATACTGCCGACAGCAACTCTTGTTTAAGGGCGATGCCCTTTGTTTCCCCCGGGGGCGCCCTCGCGTCCCGTCGCCTCCTGGAGAAAAATCCCCCGAAGCGAAGGCATACCCTAATTCAGCTGGCGCGGTTTTGCACCCATTCCTGAGCTTTTTGACGCCCCAAATCGTCTAAATCCAACACATCGTCGAGAGTGGTAAATGAGGCGATGCCCTCTCTAGCGGCAAATCCCTCCATAACGTCTGCCGCCAGCGCCGAAATGTCCAAAAAACCTATTCTTTCCGCAAGAAATGCTGCTACCGCGATTTCATTCGCCGCGTTCATAACAGTCGCAAAGCCGTTGTCTAATCTTAGCGCCTCCGCAGCCAGGGCAAGGGCCGGAAACCGCTCTAAATCTGGGTTTTTGAAGGTTAGCTGTCCGATCTCTGCGAGGTTCAACCGGTCGGCCGGGGTCTCCATTCGCTCCGGCCAGGCCAGCGTATAGCTGATTGGCGTGCGCATATCGGGCGATCCAAGTTGAGCCAGCACAGATCCGTCATTGTAGGCAACCATTGAATGAATGATCGATTGAGGATGAATCACAACGTCCAGTTTTTCGCGCCCAACCGGAAATAAATAGTGGGCTTCGATCAATTCCAGGCCTTTATTCATCAAAGTCGCCGAATCGACCGAAATTTTTGCCCCCATCGACCATTGAGGATGAGCCACTGCCTGTGCCGGCGTCGCCTTCCGCATGTCCTCGATTGAGGTCTCCAGAAACGGACCCCCGGATGCTGTCAGGATGATCTTATCGACACTCTCTAGCCTTGAGGGGTCCAGCACCTGGAAGATGGCATTATGCTCAGAATCAGCGGGCAGAAGTGTCGCTCCAGACGCTGCGACTTCCGCCAGAAAGATGTTCCCGGCAGACACAAGGCATTCCTTGTTGGCCAAGGCGACATAGGCGCCCTGGTGAACTGCCGCAAGCGTTGGGGCAAGCCCGGCTGTTCCCACGATCGCTGCCATAACCCAATCAGCTGGTCTGGCTCCTGCTTCCTTCAGCGCGTTTCGCCCAGCTGCGCATTCGATCCCTGTTCCAGCAAGCGCATCTCGCAGATCGCTCAGACATGTTTCGTCCCCGATCACTGCGAGTTCTGCATCGAATTCTTTGGCCTGATCCGCAAGCGCTTTGACGTTCGATTGTGCCGTCAGCGCGACGACATCATATGCGTCGCGATGGCGCCCAATAAGATCGAGCGTGTTGCAACCGATCGACCCGGTTGACCCCAGAATGGACACACGTCGCCGAGCGGCCTCTGGTTTCAGTACGGGAGTCACGCTCATGACATCCATCCAACCAAATAGTGCACACTGATGACCACGAGCGCCACGAATGTCGCGGCAAACATGAGACCATCGACGCGATCAAGTATGCCGCCATGGCCCGGGATGATCGTTCCGGAATCTTTGACACCGGCGCGGCGCTTCAATGAGGATTCATAAACGTCACCTGCCTGCGACAGTAGCGCCACCAATGCTGCAAACACGGCAAGACCGACCACTATGCCGGTGGACATTGTGATGCTCTGAACATCTGCCCAGACAAAAACCGCAACGCTTACAATTGCTGCGGAGACCATGCCGCCAATCAGGCCCGACCATGTTTTGTTAGGGGAAAGCCGGGGCGCCATTTTGGGTCCGCCGAAAGTGCGCCCCACGAAATAGGCGCCAATGTCCGTTGCCCATACAACCCCGAGAAGCCAGATGATCGTCAAGCGTCCCATGTCGCTCTCACCTCGCAACCAGGCGAAGGAGGCAATAGCGCCGCCGACATAGGCAAAACCGATAAGCGCGCGGGATGGAGGTAAGTCTGCCCAAAGGCACCATGCCACTGTCAGACCGAGAATTGTCAACAGAAGCGCGAACGCCAACCCGGAATCGCCTGCTCCCATAGCCAGCAGATAGACAACAAGCCCAATGGTCAGAGCGATTTGCTCAGTTGTACCTGATCCCTCAGGTGCAGCCAGGCGGGCCCATTCCAGTGCCATCAAGGGACCCGCAATCAACAGCAGAGCAAGGAAGGCTGTACCACCAACCCAAACAGCTCCCAAGACAATCGGGGCAAGAACAACAGCGGAGGCGACGCGAAGGCGAAGCGATGATGATTTTGGTTCTGCGGGCGCGGCGGTATTCAATGTCTCTTACCCTTCTCCAAACCGGCGATCACGAGAGCGGAATTCTGAAACCGCGTCCGCAAGAGTGTCTTTGGTGAAATCGGGCCACAACACATCTGTAAAGATGAATTCAGAATAAGCGCTTTGCCAAAGGAGAAAGTTTGAGAGCCGCTTTTCCCCACTGGTCCGGATAACAAGGTCCGGATGCGGAATACCGGCGGTGTCCAGATGAGCTTCAATCGTATCCGGTGTGATTTGGTCTGGCTTAATCTCGCCATTTGCGATTTTGTGCGCAATACGTCGAACTGCCGCCGCAATCTCCAGATGGCCCCCATAGTTGAACGCTATAACAAGATGAAGGTTGGTATTGTCTGCAGTCAGAGTTTCAGCTTCTTCAATCAGAGAAATGATATCTGGATCAAGATGCGTTCGTTCGCCAATAATTTTGATCTGCACCCCATTTTGATGGAGCTCAGCCAGGTCACCACGAATGAACAATCGCAGCAGACCCATGAGATCTGAAACTTCTTCAGGACCTCTATTCCAATTTTCCGATGAAAACCCAAAGAGAGTTAGATACTCAACGCCAAGATCACCGGCCGCCCGAACAATCTTTCGGACCGCGTCAACGCCTGCCTTGTGACCCAATTTTTTTGGCAGGTGACGTTTGGCCGCCCATCGCCGATTGCCGTCCATGACAATCGCAACATGTCGCGGCGCCTTGGCCTCCGCGGTTTGTTCTTTTTCGATCGGCGTCACAATTCGGTTCCGTTCCGGTAAGCCAGCAAAGACGGTCGTTCTCCAGACCCGCCGCTAGACCTGCATAATCTCTGCTTGTTTCGTCTCAAGCATCTTATCGATTTCAGCGATGAACTTATCCGTCGCCTGCTGGACTTTGTCTCCAGAAGCCTTTTGCTCATCTTTGCTCATATCACCGTCTTTCTCCAGACGCTTGAGCTCATCCATGGCATCGCGGCGCACATTGCGCACCGCAATGCGCGCTTCTTCAGTGTATTTGGCGGCAATCTTTGTCAGTTCCTGGCGGCGCTCTTCGTTCAATTCCGGGATTGGAATGCGGAGCAACTGCCCGTCAACTGCAGGGTTTAGCCCGAGACCCGCTGTCCGAATGGCCTTTTCCGTTGGTCCCACAAGCCCTTTGTCCCAGACCTGAACGGTAATCATCCGGCTCTCAGGAACTGTCACAGTGCCGACCTGATCGATTGGCATCATTGATCCGTAGGCCTCGACCTGCACTGGCTCCAAGAGGCTCGCCGACGCGCGGCCTGTACGTAAGCCTGAGAACTCGCTTTTCAGCGCCGCAACGGCTCCTGTCATTCGACGATCCAGATCTTCAAAATCCAGTTCCTGTGCAGCCATGGTTCCGTTCCTTTTGTCTATCGACTTTTTACTTCAACAGGTTCGGTTGGTTCTACGCCCCACCGTCCACCTTCGTAAACAACCCATTCCCGCGCAGCACTTCAACGAAGCCACCGGGATTGTGAATTGAGAAAACCAAAATGGGAATATCATTCTCTCGCGCCAATGACACCGCAGAGGCATCCATCACCTTCAGGTCTTTTGCCAGCACATCGGTGTAGGACAACCTGTCATATCTCTCAGCCTTTGGATCGTTCTTAGGATCTGCTGTATAAACCCCGTCGACCTGCGTGCCTTTGAGCAGCGCGTCGCATCCCATCTCCGATGCACGTAGCGCTGCTGCTGTATCCGTCGTGAAAAATGGGTTGCCGGTACCGGCTGCAAAGATGACAACGCGTCCTTTTTCCATATGCCGCTCTGCTTTGCGACGCACATAAGGCTCACAGACACTCATCATTGGAATGGCGGATTGCACGCGCGTTGGAACCCCCATGCGCTCAAGTGCATTTTGCATAGCGATGGCATTCATGACCGTCGCAAGCATGCCCATGTAGTCGGCGCTCGCGCGCTCCATCCCCTCGGCAGCGCCGGAGAGGCCGCGGAAGATGTTGCCCCCGCCAATGACCAGACAAACCTGCACACCAATATTGACGGCCTGTTTCACCTCATCGGCAATGCGATCAACAGTCCCCACATCAATGCCATAGGCCTGATCGCCCATCAGCGCTTCACCTGAAACCTTTAGGAGCACTCTCCGATAGTTTGAGTCACTAGCCATTTAACGCCTGCTTATCCCCGTTGGCAGTCTTTGTGGCTGCTCTTCTGCTTTCCCCCGAAATGCAAAAGACCCACATACAATTAAGGCGTGCGAGGCGGGACTGCGTCAATCGCGAATCCTTTTCTCACACGCCTCAACAATAGCGCTCCCGGTGGGACATGGCGACCTTGTGGTCCCCTTTCCCACCAGAGTTTGGGCTGTTTTTAGCCCTTTGCAGCTGCAGCGACTTCTGCTGCGAAGTCTGCTTCTTCTTTCTCGATGCCTTCACCCAGGGCCAGGCGGATAAAGCCGGCTACCTTGATTGGAGCCCCGACGTCACCTTCAGCGTTTTTGACAGCCTTTTCGACTGTATTTTCGCCGTCAATAACGAAGGTCTGGGAGAGAAGAACGACTTCTTCGTAGAATTTCCGGATACGGCCCTCAATCATCTTGTCGATGATGTTTTCAGGCTTGCCGGATTCACGTGCTTCTGCTGCAAGAACGTTTCTCTCACGCTCAACAACGGCCTGATCAAGCTCATCAACGCTTGTTGAGAGTGGGCTGGTGGCCGCAACATGCATGGCGATCTGCTTGCCCAAGGCGGCGAGCTTGTCTGTGTCGCCTTCAGACTCGAGCGCGACCAGCACACCGATCTTGCCCAGGCCAGGTGCGGCCTGATTGTGGACATAGGAGACCACGACACCGGCATTGACGGACAGAGCTTCTGTCCGACGCACGTTCATGTTCTCGCCGATCGTGCCGACTGCCTCAGTGACATAGTCTTCAATCGACTTGTCTGATCCAGGGAATTTCGCTGCAAGCAGTTTCGCCAGATCGCCACCGGTTGTGTTGGCGACGCCTGCAATGCCACTGACCATGCTTTGGAAGTTTTCGTTGCGCGCAACGAAATCCGTTTCGGAATTCACTTCGACGACTGCGCCGGATGTTCCTTCAGCAACAACACCGACAAGGCCTTCAGCTGCTACACGGCCAGCTTTCTTAGCGGCTTTTGCCAGGCCCTTGGTCCGCAGCCAATCAATAGCTGCTTCCATGTCGCCGTCTGTTTCTTTCAGGGCTGCCTTGCAGTCCATCATGCCTGCGCCGGATTGCTCGCGCAGTTCTTTCACCAAGCTTGCTGTGATTTCAGCCATTGGTAATCCTCATTTGAAATAGGGGGTCCGCCTCGCGTTCGCGAACCGGACCCTACTTAACTTAAGTAACGCAGTTAGGTGACAGTCGCGTTATTAGGACGCGTCTGCCGGTGTTTCTGCTGGCGCAGCTTCTGCTGCAGGTTCCGCTGCGGCGGTTTCCTCAGGCAGAACTTCTGCGATAGGCTCAACCTGCTCACCGATATCAACACCAGAATCTGCCTGGCTTGCCGAGATGCCATCAATGGCTGCGCGGGAAATCAGGTCCGTATAGAGCGCGATTGCCCGTGCTGCATCATCGTTTCCTGGGATCGGGTGTGTGATGTGGTCCGGGTTGCAGTTTGAGTCGAGGATCGCAATAACCGGAATGCCGAGCTTGCGGGCTTCCTTGATGGCGATCTCTTCTTTGTTCGTGTCGATCACAAACATAATGTCTGGAACACCGCCCATGTCCTTGATGCCGCCAATGGACAGCTCAAGCTTGTCGCGTTCACGTGTCAGGTTCAGGAGCTCTTTCTTTGTGAGACCTTTGCCTTCACCACCGAGCAGCTCTTCGAGCTGACGCAGACGCCGAATGGAGTTGGAAATCGTTTTCCAGTTGGTGAGCGTGCCACCAAGCCAACGGTGATTGATGTAATATTGCGCGCACTGCTTGGCTGCCTGAGCGATTGGCTCAGATGCCTGGCGCTTGGTGCCTACAAACAGAACACGCCCACCTGCAGCAACAACATCGCGAACAGCGACGAGGGCCTGATGCAGGAGCGGTACAGTTTGTGTCAGGTCGACAATATGAATGCCGTTTCGGTCGCCGAAGAGATAGCTCTCCATCTTCGGGTTCCAACGGTGAGTCTGGTGACCGAAGTGAACACCGGCCTCCAGCAGTTGACGCATAGAATATTCAGGGAGTGCCATGACGCCCTTTCTCCTTCTTTTCCGGTTGAACCTCTGCGGGGGAGCCCAGGAGTCCGAAATGGAAACCCCAAGGACCGGATCGAGTTTTTCTATGAGGGGGTATTTGGCATATGCCGCACACCCCGTGAAAAGCCCGTATCCCCGCATGTGGAATGGGCGAACGTATAGGGCGGTGCCTCAAAAAACGCAAGCGCCAATTGGGGTTAGAGCAAAATCGGCCTGATTTCGACGCCTGATCAGATGTCCTGGACGTCCACGACGCCCGGAACGGCCTGAATGGAGGCTCTCACTGGCGGCGTGATATGGAAACGTTCTTTCAACTCGACCTCCACCTCGCGCCCTTGACCCGCCAAAAGCACCAGCGAGACCACACCGCGCCCCTTATCGGGAAGGCGGGATTTGACCGACTCCAGAGGTTCTGGCGTATCAAGGAAGATTTTGAGCCCATCTGCGGCTGTGGCTGCTACCTCATCCACGGGCCGAACAGATTGAGCGCGCAGGCGCACATCCTCCCCTTCGCGGTCAATTTCCACGCCAATCACGACAGACCGCCCTGGTTCCAAAAGCTCCCGGAAGGAATTCAGGGCCTCTGAGAAGACCACCACCTCAAATCGGCCGGTCGGGTCGGAAAGCGTCACGAATGCAAAAGGATTGCCCTGCTTTGAGCGTCGGTCTTGCCGGGCGGCCACAGTGCCCGCGACCCGCTCTGCGCTTGATGTCTTCTGCAGCAATTCCGCATAAGTCACGACACCGGTCTGTTTCATGGCCTTGGCATAATCGTCCAGCGGATGGCCTGAAATGTAGAAGCCGACGGCGTTGAATTCCTCATTCAGGCGGTCCATCGGCAGCCAGGGCTCAACCTGCGGCAGGACCGGATTGTCCATGTCGCTTTCCATGGCATCACCAAAGAGGCTCACCTGATTGCTTTCGCGCTCATTCGCCGCCTGATTGGCAAGGCTCATGATCAGGTCGACAGAGGCGAGCAATTGAGCCCGATTGGGGTTCAGGCAATCCAGGGCTCCAGCACGCACCAGATTTTCCAGCTGACGCTTATTGATGCCTTTCGGGTTGAGCCTGCGGGCAAAATCAAACAGGTCTTTAAAGGGCCCGTTTTCCGCCCGCTCTTCTGCCAGTTGCTCCATCGCCTGGCGGCCAACATTCTTGATGGCCCCCAGCGCATAGAGGATCTGGCCATCCTTCACATCGAAGATGGCCTGGGAGTCCTGCACGCTTGGTGGGCAAACCTTTATCTTAAGTTGATCGGCCTCCTGCTTGAAAACATGGAGTTTTTCCGTGTTGTTTAAGTCCAGACTCATGGAAGCTGCGAGGAACTCAACCGGGTAGTTCGCTTTTAGATAGGCCGTCTGATAGGCGACCAGCGCATAGCAGGCGGAGTGAGATTTGTTGAAGCCGTAGCCCGCGAACTTGTCGACAATGTCGAACACATAGTTCGCCTGTTTCTCTGAAACGCCCTTCGCGGACGCCCCCTCCACAAATCGGGCCCGCTGGGCGTCCATCTCGGACTTGATCTTCTTGCCCATGGCACGGCGCAACAGATCAGCATCACCTAGCGAATAGCCCGCGAAAACCTGGGCCACCTGCATCACCTGTTCCTGATAGATGATGACGCCATAGGTGTCGGCCACCACCGGCTCAATGGTCTCGTGGAGCACTTCAGGCTCTTCCCGCCCATGCTTACAAGCCAGATATTTGGGAATATTCTCCATCGGGCCCGGGCGGTAGAGCGCCACCAACGCGATAATGTCTTCAATCGTGGTTGGTATCGCCTGCCGGATCAGGTCCCGCATGCCGCCACTTTCCAGCTGGAAAACCCCGACCGTCTCGCCCCGCTGCAGCATCTGATAGGATTTCTCATCATCCAGCGGCAGGTTAGTGAGATCGATCTTGATGCCGCGCCGCTCAATGAGCTCAACGGCCTTTTGAAGCACTGTCAGGGTTTTAAGGCCCAGAAAGTCGAACTTTACGAGCCCTGCCGGCTCCACCCATTTCATATTGAACTGGGTGACAGGCATGTCTGATCGCGGATCACGGTAAAGAGGGACCAGCTGATCCAGCGGACGATCCCCAATCACCACACCGGCGGCGTGGGTCGACGCGTGCCGATAGAGCCCTTCAAGACGGAGGCCCATTTCCAGGAGCTTGGCGACAGCCTCCTCGCTGTCGCGCTCCTCACGAAGGCGGGGTTCCCCCTCAATAGCTTCAGCAAGCGTCACCGGGTTCGCAGGATTGTTCGGGATCATCTTGCAAAGACGGTCGACCTGCCCGAATGGCATTTGGAGCACACGCCCCACATCCCTCAGAACGGCCCTCGCCTGCAGCTTTCCGAAAGTGATGATCTGAGCCACCTGGTCGTGGCCATAGCGATCCTGCACATAGCGGATCACCTCATCGCGCCGGTCCTGACAGAAGTCGATGTCAAAGTCAGGCATCGACACACGCTCAGGGTTCAAAAACCGCTCAAACAGGAGGTTAAATCGCAGCGGGTCCAGATCTGTGATGGTCAGCACCCAGGCGACCACCGACCCGGCGCCTGACCCACGGCCCGGGCCCACCGGGATATCGTGGTCCTTGGCCCATTTGATGAAGTCGGCAACGATCAGGAAGTAGCCCGGAAAATCCATATTGATGATGACATCGAGCTCAAAGTCCAGGCGGTCCCGATATTCCTGCTCATCGGCGACGGTCTCCGTGGTCGCCAGTCGCTGAGTCAGCCCTTCATGGGCTTGGCGCCGCAGCTCATCGGCTTCGCTCACCTCAGCATCGCCAGAACCGAAGCTTGGTAGGATCGGATCCCGGGTGTGGGGTCGATAGGCACATCTGCGAGCGATTTCAATAGTATTTTCAATGGCTTCCGGCAGATCGTTAAACAACTCCACCATCTCCACCTGACTCTTGAAATAATGCTCAGGGGTCAGGCGCCGACGGTCCGTCTCAATGACATAAGCGCCTGCTGAGATACATATTAGCGCGTCATGGGCTTCGAACTCGTCCTTCTTGGTGAAGAAACACTCATTGGTGGCGACCAGCGGCAGATCCATTTCATAAGCAAAGTCAATCAACGGGCCTTCTGCCTGTCCCTCTTCGGCCATCCCGTGACGCTGCAACTCCACATAGAGCCGGTCCGGGAACATCTCCTGAAAGCGCCCTAGAACCTCTTTCGCCTTGTCCTGTTGCCCTTCTACCAATAGCCGATTGATGGGTCCGGCGGGTCCACCCGTCAGACAGATAAGCCCCTCACTTAGAGCGCCAAGCTCATCAAAGGAGATATGGGGATCGTCGGTGCCTTCAGTCTCCAAATAGGCTTTCGAGGTCAGCCGCATCAGATTAGCGTATCCCTGCTCGTTTTGAACCAGGAGAGCAATGGACCCATCTGGGTCTTTCCGCTCATTGCGCCCAAGGCCAGGACCATCCTCATCTAACCCCAAGTCCAGTGCCAGGGTGCACCCGGTGATCGGCTGAACACCGGCTTTTGAGAGAGTCTCAGACGCTTCAAGCGCCCCGAAAAGATTGCCAGTGTCGGTAATGCCCACCGCGGGCATGGCGCCTTCACGAACAAGACCTGGCAGCTCTTTCAGGCGGATCGCGCCCTCAAGAAGGGAATAGGCCGAATGGAGCCGAAGATGGATGAATTGCAAGTCGGTCTGTTGGTCGGCTTGTTGGTTGCCTTGCAAGCTGGCATGCAACTCGCGGGATTTTCTGCCAGATACGTTTTTAGACATGGGGGGGCTCTCATTCACGACAGTTGAAGGGGCGACCCATCAAATGATGCGCCAGCATATTCCTTCAGATGCCCATTGTCGGACGCGGCCCCCGCCGTGTCACCAGTCCCTGATACGGAAAGTTGTGGAAAAGACGAATTATCCTGCGACAGCGGCCTTAGCTATCTCGCTCCAGAGGAGGACGGTCCACCCCATAGCCGCAACACTTGCCAAAGCCGCTATGTCCTGAAACCAGCGCGAGACGCCACCCTCTTCTTCAACCTTTTTGATCAGCTTGCTCATGGTCTAGCTCCTCCTATTGAGCGGCAAGTGTTCTTGTTTTGTTCTTTTTTGTCAACCCCAAATAAAATGGCCCGAAACCTCACTTTTTTGGGACATCATGATGATCGTGGTCTGCGACGCTCTGTCCCTCGACCGTTTTCTTGGAATGGCCTATCTTCAGGAGAACCATACGGGTGCGTATGTTCTGTGGTCACACTGTAAAGGCGAACAAAGATGTCCCGTTCCGATGCCCTGCCCGCAGAGAGCAAACTGCACACTTATGCTCGCTCCCAAGATTTCATGGACTGCTTCAGTGTCGCCTTCAGCAATGAATGGGCAAGGACCGGAGCAACCATGACAGAGATCGCTGCTTTGGCCACGACGGTGGATGTCCCCGGCGCTCAGCCGCTCATGCAGCTGCGCGACCTCATCGTCAAACCAATGGGCCTCAAGACCGCGGACGACTTCCACGACGGAGATGGCACCAGCGAAAAGCCAGAGCCGCAGGTCGGGGAGAGGATTGGCTTTTTCAAAATCTACAGCATTGGCGAAAACGAGATCATTCTGGGTGAGGACGACACGCATCAGGATTTTCGGGTCTCGGTCTTTCGCACTCAGGAAGCACCGTCCAGACTCTATCTCGCCACCTGCTGCCAGCGCCACAACGCATTCGGATATCTCTATCTCGCCACCATTCTGCCGTTCCACAAATTGATCGTGAAAGGCATGCTGGATGGGGTCGCCAAAAAGCTCGCCGCCGCCGGAGACGGTCCGGTTGCAGCTGCCTGAGCTATCTCCTGACAGAGAACCCGTTAGAGGGAGGCGTATTGTTCTGCCAGCGCGGCGCCCTCAAGCAGCTTTCCGTCATGCAGGAGGACAATCCGGTCCATCTTTCCGGCAAGATCGAGATTGTGGGTCGCGATCAACGCTGCAGCGCCCTCGCCTCTGGTGACATCTACCAGTTCACTGAAAACGGCTTTAGACGTCTTAGGGTCCAGATTTCCCGTGGGTTCGTCAGCAAGAAGAAGCTTTGGCTCATTCGCCAAAGATCGTGCAATGGCCACCCGCTGTTGTTCGCCGCCTGAGAGTTCTGATGGACGGTGGTTCAGACGCCCCCCCAGACCAAAGCTTGAAAGCAACCTGGCTGCTTCTTCTTCAGCGATTTTCTTAGCTGTGCCCGCAATCATCTGCGGCAGCACTACATTTTCAAGGGCGGTAAATTCGGCGAGCAGATTATGGGCCTGATAGACAAAGCCAATGTCCTCCCGGCGGATTGCTGTGCGGTCCGCATCGTCCAAGGCGCTGCCATCCACGCCATTGATAACCACGCGTCCGCTATTGGGTTCTTCCAGAAATCCCGCAATATGGAGCAGTGAGGATTTCCCTGCGCCAGATGGCCCAACAAGCGCCACGATTTCACCGGGCATCAGGGTCAGCGAGAGCTCATCGAAAATATGAAGCTCGGTCTCACCTTGAACATAGGTTCGCGTAACCCCATCCAGGATGAGGGCTGGTTCACTACTCATAGCGAAGTGCCTCCACAGGATCGAGCGACGCAGCCCGCCAGGCGGGATAAAGCGTGGCCCCGAATGACAAGACCAGCGCCATAATGACAACAGAGGCGACCTCAGATGGATCCATTTCAGCCGGCATGCGCGAGAGGAAATAGACCTCAGGCGAGAAGAGCTCTGTGCCTACCAGAGCAGACAGTCCCTGGCGCAGGGTTTCAATATTGGCGCAGAAGGCTGTGCCAAGAGCAAAGCCCGCCAGAGTTCCCAACACGCCAATGCTTGCTCCGGCAATAAAGAAGATCCGCATCACAGCCCCGCGAGATGCCCCCATGGTTCGAAGCACAGCAATGTCGCGTCCCTTGTCCTTCACCAGCATGATGAGGCCTGAAATAATATTGAGGGCAGCCACAAGCAATATCAGTGTCAGGATGAGGAACATGACATTCCGCTCGACCTGCAGTGCACTGAAAAAACTCTGGTTGGTTTGCTGCCAGGTCCAGATACGCAGCAAAGGTCCGGCAGCTTGCGCCACAGGCACGATATAGTCGTTCACCTGGTCCGGCTCCTCCACCATGACTTCAAGCGCCGTGACACCATTGCCTGTGCGGAAGTATTTCTGGGCTTCTTCAAGGCCCATAAACATGACCGAGCTGTCATATTCCGACATGCCGATTTCGAAGACCGCCTGAACCGTATACGCCCGCACGCGAGGGGCAGTCCCAAAAGGCGTGACGGCGCCTCTTGGGGACAACAATGTCACCTGGTCACCAATATTCACTCTGAGGGCAGCAGCCAATCGACTACCAAGCGCCACGCCACCGCTCGTATCGAAGTCAGCCAAGGTGCCAGCGATCAGGTTCTGAGAGACCGACCCAAGCCCCGCAATGTCTGAGGCACGCATGCCACGCACAAAAGCCCCGGCGGCATTGCTGCTGCTCGATGCCATCACCTGGCCTTCGACCAGGGGGGCGACCCGAACAACACCGTCGACTTGTCGCATGGCGTCGGCAACCGCATCAAAATCGCTGACGTTTGTGCCAAGTGCGCGGACCATCATGTGGCCATTGAGACCTAGGATTTTGTCGAGCAATTCAGTCCGGAACCCGTTCATAACCGCCATGACGATGATCAGCGTTGCCACGCCGAGCATGATCCCGGCGAAGGAGAAGCCGGCGATGACGGAGATAAAACCTTCTCGGCGTCGCGCGCGCAGATATCGCAGCGAGACCATCCATTCGAACCGCGAGAACGGACCTGTTGCAGATCTTGGTGTAGCCTCACTATCGGATGAACCGATCGCCGTATCTGTCATACGTCCTGTCACTCCAAGGCCTTCACGGCCAAATCCAGTTCGGTTTTACGAACTGGTCAATGCCTTCAGCGCAGCGTCCGGTGTCATTTCCTCACGATCACCGGTTGCCCTATTTTTCAGTTCAACCACACCAGATTTCAGCCCACGAGGGCCAACAACAATCTGCCAAGGCAGACCGATCAAATCCATGTTCGAGAACTTTGTCCCGCCGCGAGCATCAGTATCGTCATACAGGACGTCTACACCCTCAGCGGTCAATTTCGCATAAAGCTCTTCGCACACCCGGTCGGTCTCAGCATCCCCGGATTTGAGGTTGATAATACCAGCCTTATAAGGAGCTACAGATTCTGGCCAAATTATGCCGTTCTCATCATGGCTTGCCTCAATAATGCCGCCCATAAGACGAGAGACACCAATTCCGTAGGATCCCATCTGGACCGGCACGTCTTTGCCATCTGGTCCTGTCACGACTGCGTTCAGGGGTTCAGAATATTTGGTCCCAAAGAAGAAGATATGCCCTACTTCAATGCCGCGGGCTGACAGCCGGTCGGCTTCGGGCACCTCTGCTTCAAATTTTGCCTGATCGTGGATTTCGTCCGTCGCAGCGTAGAGCGCGCGACGTTCGTCAACGATGGAGGAAAGATCGGCGGTGTAGTCGACATCCTCACCAGGGATTTCCATCTCGATCAGATCTTTGTGACAGAACACTTCGGACTCGCCGGTCTCGGCTAGAATGATGAACTCATGGCTGAGGTCACCGCCAATAGGACCTGTGTCGGCAGCCATGGGTACCGCCTTCAATCCCATTCGGCCGAAGGTGCGCAGATAGGCCACGAACATGCGGTAATAAGCTTCGCGTCCCTTCTCCTCATCCAGGTCGAAGGAGTAGGCATCTTTCATCAAGAATTCGCGTCCCCGCATCACACCAAATCGCGGCCGGATCTCGTCGCGGAATTTCCACTGAATGTGATAGAGGTTCATGGGGAGGTCTTTGTAACTCCGCACCCCATTTGCAAAGAGCTCCGTTACCATTTCTTCGTTCGTGGGGCCGTAGAGCATCTCCCGATCATGCCGGTCGGTAATCCGCAGCATTTCTTTGCCGTAGCCGTCATACCTGCCCGATCGCTGCCAGAGTTCTGCTGATTGCAGCGTTGGCATCAGAAGTTCGACAGCACCCGCCCGGTCCATTTCTTCGCGCACAATTTTTTCGATGTTTTTCAGTACCCGAATGCCCAAGGGCAACCAGGCGTATATCCCCGCAGCAGTCTGACGGATCAGGCCCGCACGCAGCATAAGCCGATGAGACACGATCTGGGCTTCGGCAGGATCTTCTTTCAACGTAGGGAGCAAGAACTGGGATAGGCGCATGGGAAATGACGTCTCTGGTAACAGCGGGAACACGAGCACCACCGCTCTTTCCAGAACGCCGCCGCTTCGAAATTATGCGTCAGTATTAGGGGCTTAGCCGCCTGTTGGCAACGTCCATCACCAGATGATTAGCGGACCGCCGGATCCCCAATTGATGCCTGACGGCGGTCCTTTAGAGAAGTGAGAAAGCCACGCACATCAACATCGGGGCCTTCTGCAACACCACGCCCTGAAAACAGATCATGAGGCCCCGCTTCCAGCTGGGCTGGGGTGTAGCCCATATCAACGTCATAGGTCCGGTCGATCTGGTTTCGCAAGAAACGCTGTGCCCGGTACCAACGATCTTTTGCCGGACCATCCGCACAAGAGGCCAGTTCCGTGGGATCTTTTGCACCCCACCGCCGCTCGATGCACTGGTAGGGGTCAAAGGAGAGGTCGTAAACCCGTCCGATAACGTCATCGAGCGTCATCCGGACAGGAGCGCCGTTGGATCGCGCGTAAGTTGTGACACAATTAGCGCTTTCTTCATCGTAGGCATTGATCAGGTCACCGATGAGATCGTTCCCCTCATAACTTACCGTCGAGGCTCCCTGACGGTTCATCTCGATCAATGCTTCTATATGATCTCGTTGTTCCTTCAGTGCCGTTTTTAGCCGAGCATCGCGAGACGGTGTTGAGTAGAACTCCCAATAGCCGAATGTGCCGTAGATGTTCTGTGGCAATTTTCCGGGAGCATTCACCTTGTCAATGCCATTCAGGATGGCCGCGTCAACCGCCTGTTTTCTTGCCCGAACATCATTGCAAAGAGAGCGCATGGACGAACGGATTTCACGAACGGGTTCCATCACCAGGTTGCCGCGCGCCATCACAGCCCGAACATAGTGGTAGTAGTCAAGCGTCTCACCATTTCTGGCAAACGATGCCTGCCGCCACTGATCCAACGCCCGTTTTGACGTTTCTGTTGTGTCAGTGCCAACATATTGCATCAGAGAATAATTCTGAATGGCCTGGTTTGGTGTGGCTTCAATATGTCCGCCAACGAGTGTGCCATCGGCAAGCCGCGTTGCACCGACCAAGCGAATGGGGCGCCACTCCTTAAACCCGGTTCCCTGCCGAGGGTGGGTTCGGAGAAAGTTCCGCCCGTAAAATGAGCGGGACACTGAATTGTCCGGGTGCGCTGACAATGTCAGTACGCGTCCATCATCCTCGACGCGCCAAACCAGGACAACATGGCCATTCACATCATAGACAATGGTGCCCGGGCGGATTGAGTCTCGGTCAATGACCGGTGAATACATGTCCGTGAAATAGGTCTGATCATTTGCTGCCGCATGGTGACGGTAACTGCCGGTTGAGATGGCACTTCTCAGGTCCACGAAAATTGAGTTGGCGTTTATCCCGTTTTGGGTGGCAGGCACAGACTTGCGAGACACCACCCGGTTGCCACTGCGGGTATAGCGAATGTCGCGGGTCCATCCTGACTGGGGAAGGACGCCGTTCTGATAGGCGAACGGCAGGCCATTCATCCAGGCGTAATAGGCCCGAAACAGATAAGGGAAGTCGGCGCAGTCAGCCCGAAAGCGCATGTACCCATGGCGATGCCGGTAGGGGTTTGCAGGGCTCTCCAGACAATCATCCACATTCGAGCAATCAGCCGCCCCAATAGCGGCGACAAATTCCGAATACCCACGCTCGTCTGTTTCGGTCCAGGTTTCCTGGGTGATCCGCCAAGGCTGTGCTGGAGCCGCTGCGGCAGTGCCCAGACTTGCGCCAATCATGCCCATGGCGACGCCTGCGCCGACGACCATTTTCCATACGGATAGGCCAAAAAACTCAACACCCTTGGAGATCATCCCCATTGCCCCTTTTTTCGTACCCCGACCGAGACGCGATTGCAGGGGCCAGCCTCCAAAACGGCTGAGCAAGAGTCAAGGAAACTTGGGGAAAAGTGCGGGAAATCGAGGGATTGTGACCGATAGAACCCGGTTAGGGTGTTACGGTCGTGTGGCTCTCACAGGCTGTACGGAGTGCATTTTCGTGCATCCATACCAGTTCCTGGCCATCCAGCATGATGCGGCCATTCTCTGGTTCATAGGTCACTGTTGCGACATCCATGCGAGGTGTCACGGCAATCGAGCTGTTTGGGAGCGGATTGATGCGCACATCAAACTCATAGATCGGACGCAATGCATAAACTTCAGTCGGCGTAACATCGGCAGGAACCGTCTTAGCACCGTTGATTGTGACACCAGATTTGTAGGCCACATCACCGCGGGGCTGATGCGCCGTCACAATCGCGCAGCTGCCTTCGCTGATCTCAACGATCTCCGGCTTTGCCCGAGATTCCAGAACATCAGCGCCTGCAAGGCCTGCATCTTGTGGCACAGGGTCACCCGTCGCGAAAAATCCCGCGAGGAGAACTGCTGCCATTTGTGCCTGATCGTTCATTAAATCATCCTAACGCCCAACCCTTTAAGGAGTCCTCTTTTCGGGTTAACCGTCTTTCAACAAATTTGGCGGGATATCGCTTCCAATCACAAAAACCTCACGAAAACCGGGCTTTTTCAGTCAAGGCCGCGCCTATTGGGCTTCTGGAGAATTGTGGATAACACGCTGAAGATCAGTCATAGCACCCCTTCCGTGGACAGAACAACAGGCGGCCCTCCACAATCATCTGCGACATAAAAACATAGTGTACGGACGAGCGGCCATTCCAATCACATCAAGCGCCACCGACCCTGCCTGAGACAAGGGTCAGGTGTTCCACCAGGGTTGATCTGAGAATGCGCGCAAATCCAGCTCATGGGTCCAGGCACTGCGGTGTTGCTGGGCGAGATGAATATAGGTTTCGGCAATCTTCTCTGGCAGAAGCAAGCCGTCATGCTCCAGGCCGCGCTCCTCTCGAAGTTTCTGGAAAGCCTCAGGGCCTAGCAGCTTGCCCAGCGTATCTGGCGCATCAACGGCGCCGTCTACCAGAATGTGTGCCACATGAATTCCCTGGGGCGCTAATTCAGCATTGAGTGACTGGCACAGCATGCGTCGTCCGCCCACGGCCGCCGCATGGGCGTGTTGGCCTGCATTTCCGCGCACCGCGGCGGTCGCCGACGTTACAAGAATATTGCCATTGCTTCTTTCCGCCATAATTGGTGCCATTGTGTGGGCCAGGCGAAACAGAGAGAAAGTCGCGATACGCCAGCATCTTTCAAAGGCCTTATAGCTGGTGTCGGTGACAGATCTGTTGCCGATCTGAGCGCCGAGGTTAAAGACGACGGTATCAATAGGACCCACATCCTTTTCTGTCTGGACGATCAGGTTCTCAATTACATCAGGCTCGGTTGCGTCCAGGATATGGCCGCGCGCCTTTCCGCCATCCTCAGCAATCTGAGCGACCATCCGATCCAGGCCTTCCTTGTCGGTCCGTCGGCAAAGGACTGAATAATAGCCATCTGCAGCGAACCGCCGCCCGACACTCCCGCCAATCCCAGCACCCGCGCCGAGAACCAAACAGACCTTTTCCATACCGCTTCTCCCAATCAGTCTTCGTTTTGAACGACCGTAGCAAACTCAGAAGCCTGCCAATGCGCCATTTGTGCAGCATGATTGATTACGGATGATCAGTTGGGTCCGTCCAATCTCGCCCAGCTTGGTCACCTCGTTTTGGAGAGAATTAGAATCGTTCCGAGAACGGCGTGAAAAGGTTCCAAAATTGCGTGACTCATAGGAAATCCGTCGATATATTCCCTCACCATAAAAAGGGGCTGGGCATTAAACCCAAGTCTAGGGAGGACACATCTGGCCAAGAGCGGACCACATCACGCTCGGCTTCCGGGAAAAACCTGATCGAAGCGCCAGATGGGATGACTGCAGCAAGGCCGTGGAAACGCGCCTTGCTTTTTTTTGCCTGCATTTCCGACATAGCCTTCATTTATTGACACCCTTCATGTCAATAGTATGATGACGCCTCACTTGTGAGGGGGAACTGCAGTGAAAAAACTAATCGGATTTATTGCCGTGTTTCTGGTCTTGGTGGTTGGTGGACTGGCCAGCTTCCTGTTCCTGGCTCCCCGACCTGCGGATACGACGGATGACAGAATTTTTGAGGGCGATGCCTCTCTTATCGATTATTGCGATCTGCCGGCACTTGATGGCTCCGGTTTAAACGCCACGCAGATCCCCAAGGCCTATACGCCTGGTTGTGGATGGGAGAGCTTCCCAAAGCCTGTGCTTGCAAACTGCACAGAGCCGCTGGCTGAGGGCGTTGTGGACATGCGCGGCCTGTGGATCGCGGAGACAGGCGCTGTGGGCCATGTGGAGCGCATTGAGCAATGTGGCGATCGAACCGTCGTGACAAGGTCTGGCATTATCCATGATTTTCACACCGATGGAACGCTCGCCAATGGATCACGCGACATTGAACCCCCCCGCTGCATGAACACACTCGTGTCGATTGAGTTCAATGAAGAGGGCGTGATGGAATTCAGCCCCTTCGGCCTGCCCTTCACGATCGTCACGCGGCGCATGGACGGAGACACGCTGGTGTGGACCTATCCCGCCATAGATGGCGATACGCGAATGAAGCGGATCTGCAAACTTCCAGATCGCTATCTCGGTTACCAGCGACGTGATTAGTATTTTTCGTCGAAAGTGGGCGCGAACGGCAGGTCATCCAGACCAACACCGCTATGCTCCAGGAACCAATAGACGGCACCAAAAATCAAGGCGGACACCGCAGTAGTGATGAGGACCTTACGAATAATCTGAGGCTTAACCGGTGCGCTTGGCGCTGATCCCTCTTCGACGTCCCCCACTTCTTCCTGAGTCACGATGCCAAACGGCAGCACAACAAAGAGCGTCAGCCACCAGACGATGGCATAGGTCGCAATGCCGCTTACAAGTGTCATGGGTGCTTATGCCTGTTCCAGTTCAACCAGCGTGCCGAACAGGTCTTTTGGGTGGAGGAAGACAACCGGTTTCCCGTGCGCGCCAATCCGCGGCTTGCCGGTACCTGTAATCATCACACCATGATCGGTGACCTGTTCGCAGGCTGCATCGATATCGTCAACCTCAACACAGATGTGATGGATTCCGCCTTTGGGGTTTTTTGCCAAGAAGCCCGCAATCGGTGAATCCTCACCGAGCGGTTCCAGCAATTCGAGCTTAGTATTTCCCAGGTCAACGAAGACCGTTGTGACACCGTGGTCTGGCTGCGGCACTTGGCCGGAAACCTTGGCCCCAAATTTGACCTTATACATCTCAGCCGCCTCGGCGATGTTAGGCACGGCGATGGCAACGTGGTTTAGCTGACCCAGCATTTGTAACTCCTCGTAAATTCCAAGCTTCTATTTAGGCCGAAGCGGGTGTTTGGGCAAGCATCAGACCCTCGTAACGATCACTTCGACAGCGGCCTTTTTACCCCATTCCTTGCGGATGGCACTGCGAACAGCCCGGCGCAGGTACTCGCTCACCTGAGCCTCATCTTTACGTTTCCGCTGCGGTAAATGATCCAGGGCGTTGTTCAAAGCGTCATAGGCGTGTTCCTCAAAACGCACACCATCATTGTCTCGCTCTGGCAATCCGATCAGACGGATTTCAGGATCCCCCTGGACAGCACCTTTTTCATTGAGTGCAACCGATACAAACACAGCACCAGCAAACGCCAAGCGGCGGCGTGCCTGAATACCGGCATCCCAGGATGGTACCAGAACATCGCCATCCATCACGACCCGGCCTGATGGCACCTCATCGACGACTTCCGCTGCGCCGGGCGCGAGACGGACCATATCCCCGTTCTGGATCACCAGCGTCTCCGGAACCTGCAGTTCTTTTGCCAATGCTGCGTGCTCCAGCAAATGCCGGGCTTCGCCGTGAACAGGGATTGCGAGTTCAGGTTTGATCCATTGATACATCGCCGTCAGTTCATCGCGACAGGGATGTCCTGAAACATGGACAAAATGATCTTTCTCTGTAATCACCCTGACGCCTGCACGCGCGAGATCATTCTGCATCTCGAAGATGGCGACATCATTCCCGGGAATAATCCGTGAAGAGAAGATGACTGTGTCGCCTTCTTCCAGAACGATGTCACGATGTGCATCAGCGGCGATCCGAGCAAGTGCTGCACGCGGCTCACCTTGGGAGCCAGTACATAGAAACAACACTTTGTCTTTTGGCAAGTAACCTGCGTCAGCTGCCTCGACAAAGGGGGGCAGGTTTTTCAGATGACCAGTATCGCGCGCTGCAGCGATCACACGGAACATAGAGCGGCCGGCCAGGACGACATGCCGACCATTCGCCTCAGCAGCGCGAATGACACTTTCCAGCCGGGCAACATTCGAGGCAAAGGTCGTGACCACCACTCGCCCGTCGAGCCCGCCAATTAGCTCGGTCAGACTGGTCCCGACATCAGCTTCAGAACCCGCCTCTCCCGGGGTAAAGACATTGGTGCTGTCGCAGACAATTGCGCGCACGCCTTCTTCCCCGATTTCGGCCAGACGTTTGCTGTCCAGCGTTTCTCCGACTACCGGGCCCGGGTCGATTTTCCAATCGCCTGTATGCATGACAGTGCCCAGCTGTGTGCGGATGGCCAATGCATTGGGTTCGGGTATGGAATGGGTGAGCGTAACGAATTCAATATCAAAGGGCCCAAGGTCAAACCGCGCACCCAGGTCCACAATATTCAGAGGGACTTCCTGCTCAATCCCCGCTTCAATCAATTTCCCCTTCACGAGCTCCGCGGTAAATGGTGTCGCATAGACCGGACACCTGAGCTTCGGCCAGAGATGCGCAACCGCCCCGATGTGATCTTCATGGGCGTGGGTCAGGACGATCGCTATCAGATCTTGCCGATGCTCTTCAATGAAGGTTGGGTCCGGCATGATGACGTCAACGCCTGGCGTTCGTCCGTCTGAAAAGGTGACGCCGAGATCCACCATGATCCACTTGCGGTCTTCCTCTGTCCCAAACCCGTAGAGGTTCAGGTTCATACCGATTTCGCCCGTGCCGCCTAATGGAACGAAGAGAAGCTCTGAATTGTCAGATGAATTGTGGCTCATGCCCTACCTTACCGGTCGGGGCCGCTGCTGCCAAAAAAGACATCGCCTGCAGCAATCTGCTGAACGACACCCGATGGCAGGCGCAACTGAAGAGCCCCATCATCTGACAGGTCCTCAAACCAGCCGACAAGCGTTTCTTCTGAAAGGCGCACGGTGATTTCCTGCCCGACACCCCGGGCGCGTTTGAGCCAAGCTTCCCGGATCGCGGCGAAACCACGCGGCTGTTGCCAGGTCGCATACCAATTATCAAATGCGGCTGCGAGAGCTGTTAGAGCAGTTTCAACACTACAGGCAATACCACTTTCTGCCTGAAGGCTTGTCGCAGGATAAGGCGTGTCCTCTGGGAAATGAACCAGGTTCAGGCCGATGCCAATGGCAAGCCAGCTTACGTCCGAGCCGCCTGCACTTTCCGACTCCAGGAGAATGCCACTTGCCTTCTTGCCATCTAACAGAAGGTCATTTGGCCATTTGAGGCGTACCTTGGCTGCAAAATCATCTGGCAACAGCAGTGATGCTGCGTCATGGAGAGCCAAACCCGCCACAAAGGAAAGCTCTCCTGCCTGAGCAGGACCGCATCCTGGCCTGAGCAAGAGCGTGCACATGAGGTTGCCCACTGGTGACGTCCAAGCACGGCCTCTGCGGCCGCGACCGGCTGTCTGCGTATCAGCGACGATCCAAACAGGCCCGCTTACACCGCTCGCAGCAACGCGTTTGGCCTCTTCATTGGTGGAGTCAATTTCGCTGTGTCGATTCAGCCCGTATCCTGCAGGAACAGCGAGAGTGTCTGGCATTCCCTAGTGCGCTGACTCAGCTGCCGCCGCAGGCGCTTCAGCTGCTTCCACCGTTGGGACCAGGGAGTTTGCAGCGCCCTCTGCCATCTTCAGCACAGGTGTTGGATAGAGAATGAACAGGAGCGTAAACAAGGCCGATACCGCCAGAACAGCTCTGATTTCTGACCCCATTGGACCTGCAAATGCAGGGGCTGGATCATCGAAATAGATGATTTTCACAACGCGGAGATAGTAGAAGGCCCCGACGACGCTCGCCAGAACGCCGATAATTGCGAGGGCATAGAGCCCTGCATTAATGGCAGCGAGGAACACGTAGAATTTGGCAAAGAAGCCAGCGAGTGGCGGAATACCTGCAAGCGAGAACATGAGCATGGCAAAGACGGCAGCGAGCATTGGCTGGTTTTGCGACAGACCCGCAAGGTCCGATATCTCTTCAACCGGCCCCTCTTTATGCCGCATCGCCAAGATGCAGCAGAAGACACCCGCATTCATGATCAGGTAAATGGTGAGATAGATCACCACGCCCTTGACGCCTTCGGGTGTGCCTGCGGCAAGACCGACGAGCGCAAAGCCCATATGCCCGATAGACGAATAAGCCATCAGTCGTTTGATATTGGTTTGACCGATGGCCGCGAAGGCCCCGAGCACCATCGAGGCGATCGAGATGAACACAACCACCTGCTGCCATTGGAAGACGGCATCTGCGAAACCGCCATACATCACACGCAGGAAGAGCGCCATGGCTGCAATTTTGGGCGCTGCGGCGAAGAATGCGGTGACTGGCGTGGGCGCACCTTCGTACACATCAGGCGTCCACATATGGAACGGGACGGCCGAGATTTTGAACGCCAAGCCTGCCATCAGAAAAACCAGCCCGAAAATGAGGCCCGTCGACATGCCGTTCATTGCTATCACGCCTGCGAGCACATCAAAGTTTGTCGTGCCCGAGAAGCCATAAATCAGCGATGAACCGTACAGCAACATGCCAGAGGCAAGGGCGCCGAGGACGAAATATTTAAGACCTGCTTCGGTCGAGCGGGTGTTGTCGCGATGGAATGAGGCAACGACATAGAGCGCCAGGCTCTGCAGTTCCAGGCCCATATAGAGCGCGATGAGGCCGTTTGCGGAGACCATCATGATCATGCCAAGCGTCGCCAGGAGGATCAGTACGGGGAACTCAAACCGATCAATGTTCTCACGCGCCATGAAGCTCTGGGCCATAACGATGGCAATAGCTGAGCCTGCCAGCACAAGGCACTTCATGACTATGGCGAAACCATCCATCACGAAGGCGCCACCAAAGGTCAGGACCCGCTCGTCTGGCTGGCTGATGACTGCGAAGGCAGCCACAATCAGCAGCGCAATGGACCCAATACTCACCGCGCGGCTTGATCCATCACCTCTGAACACACCGAGCATGAGCAGCGCCATGGCACCGACAGCAAGGATAATTTCCGCAAGGGCGGGACCTAAGTCCGGCATGGCGAGGGCGGTTTCCATAGTCTCTGTATCTCCAGACGTCTTGCGCGTTAGCGGCCGAAGCCAGCCCAAGCAAAGTCAAATGTGCCACCACCAGCCACTTCATGGGCCTCCACAGCGGCTTGGTAGTTCGCGACCAGATTGTCGACGGATACGGCGGTCACATCCAAAATTGGCAGCGGGTACACACCAAAGAATATTGTCGCAACAATGAGCGGCGCCAGTGTCGCGAGCTCTCTCGGGCTCACGTCCTTGATGTTCTTCAACGTGTCTTTTTCCAATTCGCCAAAGACAACTCGGCGATAGAGGTAAAGTGCATAGCAGGCGGACAAGATCACCCCTGTCGCCGCCAAAAGAGCGACCCAGGAATTCACCTGGAAAACCCCGACAATGGTCAAGAATTCGCCGACGAACCCACTGGTGCCCGGCAGGCCCACATTCGCCATGGTGAAGACCATAAAGGCAAAGGCATAGATCGGCATCCGGCTGACCAGGCCACCATAGGCTGCAATCTCGCGGGTATGCATGCGGTCATAAACGACACCGACACAAAGGAAGAGTGCGCCGGAGACCCAGCCGTGTGAGAGCATCTGGAAGATGCCACCCTGCACGCCCTGGGTTGTGGCCGCAAAAATCCCCATGGTTACAAAGCCCATATGAGCGACGGATGAATAAGCAATCAGCTTTTTCATGTCTTCCTGCACCAGCGCAACCAGCGAGGTGTAGATGATCGCAATGACTGACAGTCCAAACACCATCGGTGCGAAGAGATCTGAGGCAATGGGGAACATGGGTAGTGAGAAGCGCAGGAAGCCATAACCGCCCATCTTCAACAAGATGCCAGCAAGGATAACTGAGCCTGCTGTGGGCGCTTCCACGTGAGCGTCCGGCAACCAGGTGTGCACCGGCCACATGGGCATTTTCACCGCGAAGGACGCGAAGAAGGCGAGCCACAGCCAGGTTTGCATGCCAGCAGGGAAATCGTACGCCAACAGAGTTGGGATATCTGTCGTGCCGACCTGCCAATACATGGCCATGATCGCCAGCAGCATGAGGACAGAACCTGCCAGCGTGTAGAGGAAGAACTTGAAGCTTGCATAAACGCGCCGCGCGCCACCCCAGACACCGATGATCAGGAACATCGGGATGAGACCTGCTTCGAAAAAGAGATAGAAGAGCACCAGATCCAGTGAACAGAACACGCCGATCATCAGCGTTTCCAGGATCAGGAACGCGATCATGTATTCCTTTACACGGGTCTGGATCGCTTCCCAACTTGCCAGGATGCAAAACGGCATCAGGAAGGTTGTCAGGATCACAAACAGCATGGAAATGCCATCAACACCCATATGGTAGTTGATCGCGCCGCCGAGCCATTCACCCTGCTCGACAAACTGGAACTCAACTGTTGTCTTATCAAAGCCGAACCAGATCGACAGAGATCCGATGAAGGTTATGGCGGTGACCCAAAAGGCGGTCCATTTGGCGTTGCGTGCCTCAACCTCTTCATCTGCACGGATCATAAGGATGACCAGCGCACCAACAAGTGGCAGGAAGGTAATGATGGATAGGACTGGAATTCCAAACATTAGTGGGAACCCCCGAACATGAAGTAAGTCGTCAGCGCTGCAATGCCCAGAAGCATGGCAAACGCATAGTGATAAACGTAACCGGTCTGCAGGCGACCGATACCGCGCGTGATATCCAGGACGCGCGCAGCGATCCCGTCCGGCCCCAGCCCGTCAATGGTTCGCCCATCCCCCTGTTTCCAGAAAAAGCGACCGATCCAGAAGGCCGGCTTCACAAACAGGAAGTCGTAGATCTCGTCCACATACCATTTGTTCAGCAGGAACTTGTAGAGAAGCTCCTGTTCTCTTGCGAGCGTCTTCGGTGTTTCCGGGCTGCGAATATAGAAGTACCAGGCCGTCACGAACCCAAGCGCCATCATGACCAATGGCGAGAATTTCACCCAGGCTGGAACATGATGGAGGTCCTCAAGTATCGTATTGCCCTCAAGCGTGAGGATCGCGCCAGCCCAGAAGCCCTCTGCAGAGCTACCGATAAAGAGGCTGGAGAACATTGCGCCCGCCCCCAACGCACCGCCCGCCAGAAGAAACAGAGGGATCATCATGGATGGTGGGCTCTCATGGGCATGGCTCAACACTTCGTTGGACGCGCGGCTCTTGCCATGGAACGTCATGAAAATGAGGCGCCAGGAATAGAAACTCGTGAACAGAGCCGCCACAACAGTCGCCCAGAAGGCATACATGTGAACCGGATTCTGAGCTGCAAAGGCAGCTTCAATGACCGCATCCTTGGAGAAGTAACCAGCTGTCAGCGGGAAGCCCGTGAGCGCCAAGGTTCCGATCAACATCATGACCCAGGTAACCGGCACGAACTTATAGAGGCCACCCATTTTCCGCATGTCCTGCTCGTCGGACATGGCGTGGATCACAGAGCCACTGCCAAGGAAAAGAAGGGCTTTAAAGAAGGCGTGGGTAAAGAGGTGGAACATGGCCACTTCATAAGCTCCGACGCCAGCGGCCACGAACATGTAGCCGAGCTGCGAACAGGTGGAGTACGCGATCACACGCTTAATGTCGTTTTGAACGAGGCCTACGGTCGCCGCGAAGAAGGCGGTTGTCGCGCCCACAAAAACCACGACGGTGAGTGCGTCTTGCGAGAATTCAAAGAGCGGCGACATGCGGCAAACGAGGAAAACACCTGCTGTCACCATTGTTGCGGCATGAATCAGGGCCGACACAGGTGTCGGGCCTTCCATCGCATCGGGCAACCAGGTGTGGAGCAGGAACTGCGCTGATTTCCCCATCGCGCCCATGAAGAGCAGGAGACAGATCGTGGTGACAATCGGGAATTCGGCGCCGAGGAACATGAAGCTGTCGTCAGCAAGACCCGGGATTGCGGCAAAGATCGTGTCATACTCGACCGAACCAACGGTCAGATAGATCGCAGAGAGCCCGAGGATCAGACCGAAGTCCCCCACCCGGTTCACCACAAAGGCTTTGATCGCAGCGGCATTGGCCGTCGGTTTTTTGTACCAGAAGCCGATGAGAAGATAGGAGGCGAGCCCCACCCCTTCCCAACCGAAGAAGAGCTGTACCAGATTGTCTGCTGTCACCAACATCAGCATGGCGAACGTGAAGAGTGAGAGGTAGGCAAAGAAGCGCGACTGATGCGGATCGTGGCTCATATAGCCAACGGAGTAGATGTGCACGAGCGCGGACACATTGGTCACAACCACCAACATGACAGCGGTCAGCGTATCAATGCGCAGACGCCAGTCAGCTTCAAACGACCCACTGTCGATCCAGGTAAGGACCTGAATGGTTTCAGCCTGTCCCTGAAGCGCCACATTGTAGAAGGCGACCCAGCTCAAGAGAGCTGAGATGACAAGACCGCCACAGGTGACCCACTGGGACGCGGTAACGCCAATCTGGCGCCCAAACAATCCAGCGATCAAACATCCGACGAGCGGAAGGAAGACAATTGCTTCGTACATGTGCCGCTCAGCCTTTCATCAGATTGATGTCTTCGACGGCGATGGAGCCGCGATTACGGAAATAAACAACAAGGATCGCCAGACCAATGGCCGCTTCCGCTGCCGCAACGGTGAGAACCAACATGGCAAAAATCTGCCCCGTGAGATCGCCCAGATGCGTGGAGAACGCCACAAGATTGATGTTCACGGCGAGGAGCATCAACTCAATCGACATGAGGATAATGATGACGTTCTTCCTGTTCAGGAAGATGCCGAAAATCCCCAGCGTGAAGAGGATCGCCGCCACCGTCAGATAATGTGCAAGACCGATTTCCATGTGCGTTTCTCTCGTGACCAGACCCTAAAGGCCCTGGCCAGGCTCCACCTTCTTAAGTTCTACTGCGGTTTCGGCCGTGCGAGCGACCTGGTCCGGAATACTCTGTCTTTGTGCGTCTGGCTTCTTCCGGAGCGTCAGCACGATGGCGCCGATCATTGCCACCAGCAAAACCATGCCGGCCGCCTGGAAGAAATAGACATATTGCGTGTACATCACCTGACCGATGGCCTCTGCATTGGTCACATCAGCCATTGGCGGAATGGGGGACGCGGCGAGTGACGCGACTTCCGGTGCGAGCGTCCAGGTGCCCGCGACCAGGAGAAGTTCGAGCAGAACGATCAGCCCAATCAATGCCCCGATGGGCATGTATTGCAGAAAGCCTTCGCGCAGCTCTGCAAAATCGATGTCCAGCATCATGACCACGAAGAGGAACAAGACCGCAACGGCGCCGACATAGACGATGATCAGGATCATCGCCAGGAACTCAGCCCCCATGAGGACGAACAGGCCTGCTGCATTGAAGAATGCCAGGATCAGAAAGAGCACGGAATGCACGGGATTGCGGGCAGCAATAACCATGAAGCCCGCCGCAATAGCGACGCCTGCAAATATGTAAAAAGCGATGGTGGCGACGATCATTGCCCCTTTGCCCTCTCTCGTGTTGCGTTACCCGCCCCGGTACTTACCGGTATGGCGCGTCGAGTTCGATGTTTTTAGCGATTTCGCGTTCCCAACGGTCACCGTTATCCAGCAGCTTCTCTTTTGTGTAAAAAAGCTCTTCGCGGGTTTCCGTTGCGAATTCGAAGTTTGGTCCTTCGACGATGGCATCTACTGGACATGCTTCCTGACAGAAGCCGCAATAGATGCATTTCGTCATATCAATGTCGTAGCGCACTGTACGGCGGGTCCCGTCATTGCGACGGGGTCCCGCTTCAATCGTGATGGCTTGCGCCGGGCAAATCGCTTCGCAGAGCTTGCAGGCAATGCAGCGTTCTTCACCATTCGGATAGCGGCGGAGCGCATGCTCCCCTCTGAAGCGCGGGCTGAGAAGACCTTTTTCATACGGATAGTTCAAGGTCGCCTTAGGCCCGAAGAAATATTTCAGTGCCAGGACGAAGCTCGAAACAAACTCCACCAGAAACAGGGAGCGTACAGATTGTGTCAGACCGGACATGGATCAGCTCTCCTTCAGGTTATGGCGCAAGATCGAACGCGACCAGGACACCGGCAGTCACCACAACCCAACCAAGCGATAGAGGCAGGAAAACTTTCCAGCCCAAGCGCATCAGTTGGTCATAGCGGTAGCGCGGCACATAGGCGCGAACCATCGCAAAGAGGAAAAAGACAAAACAGACTTTGAGCACGAACCAGATAATGCCGGGAACAGCATGCAAGGGTCCCCAGTCAAAAGGTGGCAACCAGCCGCCGAGGAACAGGATCGTCACCATCGCGGCCATCAGGTTGATTGCAACAAACTCGCCAAGGAAGAAGAGCAGGAACGGCGTCGACGAGTACTCAGTCGCGTACCCAGCAACGAGCTCGGATTCCGCTTCCGGCAGGTCAAATGGCGGTCTGTTGGTCTCGGCAATCGCTGAGATAAAGAAGATCACAAAGGCGGGGAAATGAATGAGCCAGTACCAGCCGAACATGCCGGCACCCGTATCTTGTGCTCGAACAATATCCGACAGATTCATCGAACCTGCAGTCATCAACACACAGACAACAATGAAGCCAAGCGAAACCTCATAAGACACCATCTGCGCCGCAGAACGGAGCGCGCCCATGAAGGGATATTTAGAGTTCGACGCCCATCCGCCCATGATGATGCCGTACACACCCAGGGATGAAAACGCGAGAACGTAAAGCAGCCCGACATTGATATCGGCAACCACCCAGCCATCGTCAAACGGGATCACCGCCCAGGCACTCAATGCCAGCGTCGCCGTGATCACAGGCGCCAGGAGATAGATGCCCTTATTGGCGCTTGAAGGAATGATCGCTTCTTTGAAGAGGAACTTTGTCAGGTCAGCGAAAGACTGCAGAAGCCCCCATGGCCCCACCACGTTTGGTCCACGGCGCATCTGAACGGCAGCAAAGATCTTCCTGTCCGCATAGAGGATGTACGCGGTGAAAAGCAGCAGGCCCACCAGCACACCCAGTGATTGGCCGACAATGATAAACAGCGGAAAGCCGTATGTGGTCCAGAGCTCAGCCATTGGTGCCGGTCGCTCCTGCTTCTTTGTTGCCGTAGGTCGCAGCACAATCAGCCATGATCTTGCTTGCTCGGGCAATCGGGTTCGTAAAGTAGAAATCGGTTATGGCGTTGCTGAATGGCACATCGTCCATTGAACCGCCAGGTCCGCTGGTCACACTAGCAGCGCTCGAAACCGTGTCGAACGCAGCGAAGTGTGGGTGCGCCTCAAAGAGCGCCGCGCGGAGTTGCTGCAGGCTGTCATAGGGGAGTGTCTGCCCTATCACATCAGACAGGGCACGGAGAATGGCCCAGTCCTCTCTGGCATCTCCCGGCGGGAAGGCTGCCCGACGGCCCATCTGAACACGACCCTCCGTGTTGACCCAGAGTGCACTTTTTTCGGTATAAGTCGCTGCAGGCAGGATGACATCAGCGACATGTGCGCCAGCGTCCCCGTGCGTTCCCTGATAGACGACAAATGCTTTTTCGAGCTTGCTCGTGTCGATTTCGTCTGCGCCCAGCAGGAAAACAAAGTCCACATCGCCAGATGCGGCAGCGTCCAGAATACCCGCAATGTCTTTCCCGCCTTCACCCGGCACAAAACCGAGATCCAGGCCGCCGACGCGGGCAGCAGCGGTATGCAGAACGTTGAAGCCGTTCCAATTGGCTGAGATAGCGCCTGATTTTTCGGCGATCTGAAGAGCTGTTGCGTGCACAGCTGCCCCATCAGCACGGGTCAGCGCGCCCTGGCCCAGAATGATCATTGGACGTTCAGCAACTTCGAGAACACGGGCAAATGAGTGCGACCCATCTGCGATTTCTTTCAGCGTCTGAGGTCCAGCGCCAAGATGCTCCGTCTCATAAGTTAGATCGACGTCTTCGCCAACGATCCCAACCGGCAATCCGCCCTGGCTCCAGCGTTTGCGGATACGTGCATTCAGGACCGGCGCTTCTGTGCGTGGGTTGCTGCCAATAATGAGAAGCGCGTCTGCGTCTTCAATTCCCGCTATAGATGAATTGAACAGATAAGACGCGCGATCACCGGCATTCAGCTTGGTTCCATCCTGACGGCAGTCCAGGTTGGTTACGCCTAACGACACCATCAAGTCTTTCAGAGCGCTCATGCCTTCGACGCACGCAAGATCACCGGCAATAGCCGCCATTTTTTCTGGTGTTGTCGATTTTGCTTTGGCCGCAATCGCTTCGAAAGCTTCGTTCCAGCTGGCGGCACGAAGCTTGCCATTTTCGCGAACATAAGGGCGATCAAGGCGCTGAGACTTCAGTCCATCCCAGATGAAACGTGTCTTGTCAGAAATCCATTCTTCGTTCACATCCTCATTGAGGCGTGGCATGACTCGCATGACTTCTTTACCCCGCGCGTCAACCCTAATGGCCGACCCAACAGCGTCCATCACATCGATGGTCTCTGTTTTCCGCAATTCCCACGGTCGCGCCGTGAAAGCGTAGGGCTTGGAGGTCAACGCGCCCACTGGGCACAGATCAATCACATTGCCTGACAGTTCAGAGGTCAGCGACTTTTCAAGATAGGTCGTGATCTCCATATCCTCACCACGACCAATCGCACCAATTTCCGGCACGCCAGCCACCTCCTGCACAAACCGAACGCAGCGGGTGCAGTGGATGCAGCGGGTCATGATGGTCTTTACAAGCGGGCCCATCTCTTTGTCTTCGACCGCACGCTTGTTCTCATCAAAGCGCGAATTATCGACGCCAAAGGCCATTGCCTGGTCCTGCAGGTCACACTCACCGCCCTGGTCGCAGATCGGGCAATCAAGTGGGTGGTTGATGAGCAGGAATTCCATGACGCCTTCGCGGGCGCGCTTTACGGTTTCGGTCTTGGTGTGGACCACCATTCCGTCCGCAGCTGGCATGGCACAACTTGCTACGGGCTTTGGAGATTTCTCAATCTCGACAAGGCACATGCGGCAGTTGCCCGCTATCGACAGACGCTCGTGGTAACAGAAGCGCGGCACGTCAGCATTGGCCTCTTCACAAGCCTGCAAAACGGTTACACCATTTTCCACTTCGACTTCTACGCCATCCACTGTGAGTTTTGGCATGGGTCTACTCCGCCGCTACCGGCGCTGCACCACCCGCCTTGCGGGTCGCAATACGCTCTTCAATCACTGGCCGGAAATGCCGGATCAATCCCTGAACGGGCCATGCGGCCGCATCACCGAGGGCACAAATCGTGTGGCCTTCCACACGTTTTGTTACGTCCAACAGCATTTCAATTTCTTCGACCTCTGCCTCACCGGTGACAAGGCGTTCCATTACGCGCCACATCCAGCCTGTGCCTTCCCGGCATGGCGTGCACTGCCCGCAGCTTTCATGCTTGTAAAAAGCGGAGAGACGGGCGATCGCTTTGATCACGTCGGTGGATTTGTCCATGACGATGACGGCTGCCGTTCCGAGACCGGACTGAACATCTTTGAGCGAGTCAAAGTCCATAAGTACGGTATCGCAGATGCTTTTCGGCAGGAGCGGAACAGAGGATCCACCCGGGATGACAGCGAGGAGGTTGTCCCAACCTCCGCGGACGCCACCGCAATGCTTTTCAATAAGTTCCTTCAGCGGAATGCCCATCTCTTCTTCGACGTTACACGGATTGTTCACGTGGCCGGAGATGGAGAAAACTTTGGTTCCCGTATTGTTTGGACGACCAAGTCCACCGAACCAGGAGGCGCCGCGACGCAGGATGGTTGGTGCCACCGCGATGCTTTCCACATTGTTTACTGTGGTCGGCGCGCCATAGAGACCAACATTGGCCGGAAATGGCGGCTTGAGGCGCGGCATGCCCTTCTTGCCTTCAAGGCTTTCAATCAGCGCTGTCTCTTCACCGCAGATATATGCGCCTGCGCCGTGCACAATGTAGAGCTCGAAGTCCCAACCGCTGTCTGCAGCGTTCTTGCCCAGAAGACCGGCGTCATACGCCTGATCGACGGCGCGCTGCAATTGCTCGCGCTCGAAGATGAATTCCCCGCGCACATAGATGTATCCGGCGTTTGCGCCCATTGCGAAACCAGCAACAAGGCACCCCTCGACGAGCTTATGCGGATCGTGCCGCATGATTTCACGGTCTTTACAGGTGCCCGGTTCGGACTCGTCTGCATTGACGACGAGATAATGCGGACGACCATCGGACTCTTTCGGCATGAAGGACCATTTGAGGCCAGTCGGGAAGCCAGCACCACCACGACCACGAAGACCTGATTGCTTCATCTCGTCGATGATCCAGTCGCGGCCTTTGGCAATCAGGTCTTTTGTATTGTCCCAATCTCCGCGACGGCGAGCGCCTTCAAGGCCGTAATCGTCCAGCCCGTAGAGATTGGTGAAGATGCGATCTTTATCCTGCAACATTAGTCAGCTCCCCCCACTTTAGTGAGGCTTGTAAGCTGCCCTGCTGGCTCAGACCCCTTACGGTCGCTCTGAGGACCAACCTTTACAGGACGTCCTTCTTTGAGATCCGTCAGGAGCTTTTCAAAATTCTCTGCATCCAGGTCTTCATAGAAATCATCATTGATCTGGACCATGGGCGCATTGGCACACGCTCCAAGACATTCTACTTCCATCCAGGACAGTTTGCCGTCGCTCGACACCTGCCGCTCATCGCCGATCATCTTCTTGCAGACAGCTTTCAGATCGTCAGAGCCGCGCAACCAGCAAGGTGTCGTGCCACAGAGCTGGACGAAATGCTCCCCCACAGGCGACAGGTTGAACATCGTATAGAAAGTCACGACTTCCATCGCCCGCATGTGCGGCATGTCGAGATAGTCAGCAATGTAGCGAATGGCAGGCTCCGGCAACCAGCCGCCCGCCTGCTTCTGTGCACGCCATAAAAGCGAGATGATCGCAGAGGCTTGTCGGCCGTCTGGGTATTTTTTGATCTGACCTTCAGCCCAGGCTTTGTTTTCTGCCGTGAACTCAAAACTGTCAGGCTGGTTCGGGTCCAGTCTGCGCACACTCATCGATCAACCTCCCCGAACACAATGTCCAGTGAGCCCAGGATCGCCGAAACGTCAGCGAGCATGTAGCCCTTGCATAAGAAATCCATTGCCTGCAGATGCGAAAAGCCCGGCGCCCTAATTTTGCAGCGGCTTGGCTTGTTCGACCCGTCCGAAACGAGATAGACGCCAAACTCACCTTTCGGCGCTTCAACGGCGGCATACACTTCACCGGCAGGTACGTGATAGCCTTCGGTGTAAAGCTTGAAGTGATGGATCAGGCTTTCCATCGACTTCTTCATGTCACCGCGTTTGGGCGGTGCGATCTTGCCATCGGTCGTGACCACAGGTCCTTCAGGCATCTGTTCGATACACTGGCGCATGATGCGAACGGACTGGCGACATTCTTCAATACGAATGAGATAGCGATCGAAATTATCGCCGTTCTTACCAACGGGAATATCGAACTCAAGGTCGCTGTAGCACTCATAAGGCTGCGAGCGGCGCAGGTCCCACGCCATGCCGGACCCGCGCACCATCACGCCAGAGAAGCCCCAGGCTTGCGCGTCTTCAGCTGACACATTGCCGATATCCACGTTGCGCTGTTTGAAAATCCGGTTACCTGTCAGAAGCGCATCTACATCATCAACAATCTTCTCGATGAAGTCGCAATAGGCGTGAATGTCTTCCAGGAGCTTTGGCGGCAGATCCTGATGAACACCTCCAGGACGGAAATAGGCCGCATGCATGCGGCTGCCGGACGCGCGCTCATAGAAGGACATCAGTTCTTCGCGAACCTCAAAGCCCCAAAGAGATGGCGTGAAAGCACCAACGTCCAGCGCCTGTGTCGTTACGTTCAACAGGTGATTAAGAATGCGGCCGATCTCTGAATAGAGCACACGAATATATTGCGCACGCTTTGGCACTTCGATGCCGAGGAGCTTTTCGACCGCCAGGGCATAGGCATGCTCCTGATTCATCGGCGCAACATAGTCGAGGCGATCGAAGTAAGGCAGAGCCTGAAGATAGGTCTTGTTTTCGATCAGCTTTTCGGTGCCGCGGTGCAGCAGCCCAATATGCGGATCAACCCGCTCAACCACTTCACCTTCCAGCTCAAGCACCAGGCGCAACACACCATGCGCCGCCGGGTGCTGTGGTCCGAAGTTGATATTGATATTTTTAATCTGAGACTCGGCCATGGACTATCCTTCACCCTCAGATGCTTTTTCATCACCCGGCAGCAAATATTCAGCTGCTTCCCATGGACTTTCGAAATCGAAATTCCGGAATTCCTGAGTGAGTTTCACAGGTTCGTAAGCAACCCGCTTCAGCTCATCGTCATAGCGAACTTCCACAAAACCGGTGACCGGGAAGTCTTTACGGAGCGGGTGTCCGGTAAATCCATAGTCGGTCAGGATGCGGCGCAGATCAGGGTGACCGGAAAAGAGAATGCCATAGAGGTCAAAGGCTTCGCGCTCAAACCAATTGGCTGCGGGATATACGCCAACAACGCTTGGCACCTGAGCCTCTTCATCGGTTTCCAGCTTCACCCGGAGCCGCTGGTTCTGATGCATAGACAACAAGTGGTACACCACGTCGAAACGCTTAGCGCGCCCGGGATTGTCGGCGCCACAAATGTCGACAAGCACAGAGAAATGGCATGCCGGATCATCTCTCAGGAATTTGAGGACCTTGACGATCTTACCTGCAGTGGTGGCAAGCGTCAGTTCACCGCGGTCGACCTCAGATGAGACAATCGCATCACCTAAACCGGCGGCGATATGATCCCCTAGATCTTGCAGACTTTCGTCCATGTCGTTTTTCTCAGACAATTTGCATCTCTAACAATGTGGTCGCGGTGGCAAGATCAGCTCACCATTGCGGTCTTTTTCTAACGTTCGATCGTTCCTGTGCGCCGGATTTTCCGCTGCAATGCAAGAATGCCATAAAGCAGAGCTTCTGCTGACGGAGGGCATCCCGGGACATAGATGTCCACCGGAACGATCCGATCGCACCCACGTACGACTGAATAAGAATAGTGATAGTAGCCGCCGCCATTGGCACATGACCCCATCGAGATCACGTAGCGGGGATCTGGCATCTGGTCGTAAACCTTGCGGAGTGCAGGTGCCATTTTATTTGTGAGTGTTCCAGCCACGATCATCACATCGGACTGGCGTGGACTGGCGCGCGGTGCTGTGCCAAACCGTTCCAGGTCATAACGCGGCATATTCGTTTGCATCATCTCAACGCCGCAGCAGGCCAGACCGAATGTCATCCACATCAATGAGCCCGTGCGGGACCAATTGATCAGATTGTCGAGCGACGTGACGAGAAAATTCTTGTCAGCGAGCTCGTCCGACATCTGCTTGAAGAACGGGTCATCAGCCCCAACCGGTGCGCCGGTTTTCGGATCAATGACGCCTTTTGGCGCATCTGTAATGATTGGACTAGTGGTCATACGCGCACTCCACACATCTGACGGAGAAAAAGGCTCAGTCCCATTCCGCTCAATCCCATTCCAGGGCGCCTTTCTTCCACTCGTAGATAAAGCCGATTGTCAGCACGCCTAGGAACGCCATCATTGACCAAAATCCGAACAAGCCGACATCGCCAAGCGACACTGCCCACGGGAAGAGGAAGGCGACTTCCAGATCAAAAATGATGAACAAGATCGCGACGAGGTAGAACTTCACGTCAAAACGCATGCGGCTGTCGTCGAAAGCTTCAAACCCACACTCATATGCTGAGAGTTTTTCCGGGTCCGGGTTCGAAGGCGCGATCACAAATGGGACGATCAACAAAGCAATAGATATGACGGCCGATAGACCGAGAAAAATCACGATCGGCAGATACTCGCTTAAGAGCTGTTCCATTTTCAGCACCTGAATGGTCTGGCCCAGTGTGGTGGTCTGGCCTGACCTGTCGGCGGAAACCAGCCCAGTGTTTTCGCATCTGCGAAGCCTGAGTGATTCTCGCGTGTTGCCCCTCTAAAATCGCGCGGAGTATAGCCCTCGCCTGCCCCAAGTCAAACGACAGAGCACGTCAAAAACACGCTAAAATGCACAGATTTTTGAGGCTTTTTGCCACGCAGGGGTGAGCGTTTAAGAACCACTCGCAGGACCAGCTTGCGAAGGTTCAAAGTGATCGGCGGTGAAGCCGATTCCACCCATAACTTGGGCAGATCATTCCGCACATTTTTGAGAAAAAATGGCGGGAGTGACGGGACTCGAACCCGCGGCCTCTGGCGTGACAGGCCAGCGCTCTAACCAGCTGAGCTACACCCCCTAAAACGAAGGCGAAACGCCTTCGGGGATGCGGTGATGTACGGCAGGCCCTAGAAGCTGTCAAGCAGCGAATGGCTGATTTCTGCGTTTATTTGCTTCTCCTTATGAAGCCTGGGGTTGAGGCCGTCCAATTGACGTCTGAGCCTCGTGATTGACCGGACTGACGGGGTCCTTCGCTGCCTGGTTTGGCGATTCACGTGGTCTGGCGGATCAGCCAGGCTGACAAAGCGATGCCTCTCTGGGCAGGGAGAATAATTTTTCCGCACAACGACGGGAAACAGTCTCCCTAACGTTGAACTGATGAGGGATGAGGCAGGCGTACCGCTTAGGCGCGCGTGAACCTTACCAATTGGCGCGTTGTTTGCGGCGGCGATTGGGCATTCGAGACGACATGACAGATGACGCTCCCTCTCCCAACCATGCCTGAGGCCATTTTCTGCCACGCGCAGTGGCGCACGGGCAGCACCGCAGTCTTCAACACCTTTCGCGCTGATTCCCGCTTCATGTGTTTTTATGAGCCCCTTCATGAAGGCCTGCGCGCGATGACTGTGAGCAAAGCCATGCGGTTCGACGCCGCCGATGTGCGGCGCCTGGGGCATGAAGGTCTCTCAAAACCCTATTTTGCGGAGTATTGCGAGCTGCTAGAGGGACGTCGTGGCGTCCCTGCCCTTCCAGCGCGTTGCTCCTATGAAGCGTTCTTCGATGTCAGCTCATCTGCCTGCCAGGAATTGCAGGCCTATTTCCAGCGGCTCGCTGACTTCGCCAGGTCCAAGGACAAGATCCCCGTTTTTTGCCTTAATAGAAGCTGGGGGCGGATTGCCGTTTTCCGAGACTTGCTACCAGAGAGCATCCACATCTTTTCACTGCGCAATCCTGGCGCGACGTGGGAGTCACAAAAAGCCCGGCGAAGCTACTTCTTCGCGAAGCTCCTCTATATTTATTCAAAGTCTGAGCCCGCACGTACCAAGGAAGAATTCCCCGAGATCTCCGATCTATCCCTGTTTCAGCGCATCAGGGCCGAGCGAACATTTAAACGCAAAATCGCCAAGATCTCCAATGACCGGATCGAACCTCTGTTTTGGCAGGCTTACGCGACCGCTCTGGTAAACGGGGTCCTCCATGCAGATTTTGTCATGGATCTGGATCAAACCAATCCGGGCAATGACGACAGACTGGCTCTTGGACAGTATTTGGCACTGCTTCCCGGTGGTCTGAGTTTTGAGGACCTTCCCAGCCGGCTACAGGCACTCAATCCGATGCTAAATCGAGCTCATCTAGACAGAGCACGCTCCTGCCCCAACCATTTTGGGCGGGCACCTTGGCATTCCATCAAGAGGCCGGCGCATAACATAGAGGTGTTTCAGGCGGCTGCTTGCCGGACGGCACCAAAACTCTCTGCAGCTAATAGAGACATACTCAGTCGTCTGATTGCTCCCAACAGGACAAACTCAAGCGGTGCCACTGACCTGTTTGACGAACCATTCATAGAGGATCGACACGAACGCGGCACATAGGTGGCTTGCTGAAGACCCGGCATTTGCCTAGAGTGGTCAGATGCTAAAATAAGACGCCAGAAAAGATCTCACTGACCTTTGCCCTTTCTATCGACGCGAAGGTAAGTCGCCCATTGCCAAACGCAAAGTCGGGCTTCGCACGTGTGCTCACGTCGCGCTCTTTCTGGTTCTTCACAATATGTTTCTATTTAATGTACCTCCGCGGCTCACGCCGGCAGTGCGTGTAACCACATACTATTTCGTTCATTCAATGAGCGTCGGCGTCATCAATGCCTTTGTCGGCATCTGGTTTGCACACATGGGAATCACACCTGAGCAAATCGGTTTCATCACGTCAGCCCCTCTTATTGTCCTCCTATTTATTGGCGTTGCTGTTGGGCGCGTCGCGGACCAAGCACCGGACTGGCGGCAAGTCATCGTTGTCGGCGCCGCCATATCTGGTGTCTTACCCCTAGGGCTCTTCTTCGCGGAGGGGTATGTTGGCATTCTCATCGTCTGGACAGTTAGCGTTGTTTCCCAAATGGCCATTCTGCCTGTCGTCGATGCTGCCTCCATCAGACTTGGACGACGGGTAGGATTTGAATTCAGCCATCTTTATGCCTGGAAAACTACCGGCTACATGCTCACGATTTTTGTCGTGGGTTTCGTCATCGCAGAGATCGGTATCACTGCCTTTGTGCCAATCTTTGTTGGCCTTTCTTTGCTGAGGGCTGCCACGGCGTTTGGGTTGCCGCGGTTTCGCGAAACCAGAGAGTCACTCAAAGCATCAATACACACAGACTCTTTGCGCACTGTTCTGCGCCCCTGGTTTTTGTTTCCACTGCTTGGATGGGCTCTGGTCCACTCAACGCATTTTGTATTGAACGGCTTCCTCGGTCTTCTCTGGCACGACCAGGGTATTGCCGAGAGCACAATCGGACTCCTGATCGTCGTTGGCAGCATCGCAGAGCTTGGAATGTTTGTGGGCTTTAAGCGGTTTGCAGGTCGCATCACACCGCGTGTCCTGATCCTGGCGTCGTGCCTAGTTGCGGTCATTCGCTGGACGGCCTTCGCCTTCTCACCGACCACACCCGTTCTATTTGGCCTGCAAATTCTGCAAGCGCTCACTTATGCGCTCGGCTTCCTCGCCTGCACCCACTTCATCGCAGACGTTACCAACGAAAGTATCGCAGCTCAGGCCCAAAGCTTCTTTGGGATTTTGCAATCCGGCGTCGCAATCCTGGCATTGGTTTCTTTTGGCTGGCTCGCGGCGATGTTTGGAGCCTACGCTTTTCTGGCATCCGCCAGCCTTGCGGCATTGGGCGCCCTACTCGTTGTGATCTCGATGATCCTCAAAAAGTAGAGCACCCAAGTTTGTTAGGTCAGTCCTTAGCGTCAATGTCGCTCGCGTCGTGACGCTCGGGAACCTGACTGTTTTCTTCGCCCCAGACGCGGTTTACTTTCTGGCCACGTTTCACTGCTGGGCGGGTGAAAATTTCGTCGGTCCAGCGGTTCACGTTTTTATAGGAGGCAACGTCCAGAAACTCTTTGGACTCGTAAAGCAGTCCTTTGGCCAAGGCGCCGTACCAGGGACATGTCGCCATATCGGCGATGGAATATTCATCACCTGCCAGGAACTGATTGTCGGCCAGGTGACGGTCCAACACGTCGAGCTGACGTTTCACTTCCATCGTGAAGCGGTTGATCGGGTATTCGTATTTCTCTGGCGCGTAGGCGTAGAAGTGCCCAAAGCCACCTCCGAGATAGGGCGCACTGCCCATAAGCCACATGAGCCAGGACATGCATTCTGTACGTTTCTTATGGTCTTTGGGTAGGAAGGCATCGAACTTCTCAGCCAGGTACCAGAGGATTGCGCCAGATTCGAACACACGTGTCGGCGTCTCGGTGCTGTGGTCCATCAAAGCGGGAATTTTTGAGTTGGGATTAATGGCCACAAAATCGCTGCCGAATTGGTCACCCTCGCCGATATTGATGAGCCAGGCATCATATTCTGCGCCTTTGTGCCCAAGTGCCAAGAGCTCTTCGAGCATCACGGTTACTTTCACACCGTTCGGCGTCGCCAGTGAATAAAGCTGCAGGGGGTGTTTTCCCACCGCCAGTTCTTTCTCCTGGGTCGGACCGGCGATCGGGCGGTTGATATTCGCGAACCGGCCCCCGCTCTCGCTGTCCCACGTCCAGACTTTTGGCGGTACGTAAACGTCTGCGCTGCTCATGTAAGTGCTCCTGCCCTGTTGATTTCCGATGGGGCACTAAGTGCCTATCCGGATAGCCAATTTCAATAGTTGGCAAACCCTACCCAATCTTGAGAGGCAATCACACACCCCACACGTGCATTTGATAACCTGCTGATCTGCAGAAACATCCCGCATAGCGGGGTGTCTTGAGGATGGAGGTTTATCGTGGGTGGGAAAATGGTCGGCGGTGACGGGATCGAACCGCCGACCCTCCTGGCGGAAACAAGGTGTTTTCTCCGCGAATTCAAACAACACCGCCAAACTTCTGACAAAAAGACGGTTTTACCATGCGGCTCACCAGATCTTAGGAGATAGCCGAGTATGGAATTTGCCACAAAAGCGGATGCGGAAGCATACAATCCAACCACTGCGCCCGATTTTCTTAGTATTGCCGGTTATACGGCGGCGGGCGACCTTGGAGGGGCGCTGTACAAAAAAGTTGCTGCAGCGCCAGCACATGTTGGCAAGTTACAGATCGCCGAAGGATCATGGTATGAAATCGCAGAGGCAGAGTTGGACAGTCGTATGGTTGGACTCCCTCTCTTCGCCAGCAACGCGGCAAGTGCGTTTGAAGACTTCCTAATCGCCGCAACTACTCTTGATGTACCGGCGATTGTTGGTGACGGACAGATTTACGACTTTCCGACAGGAACGGTGTCACTCCCCAGCAACTTGGTCTTGCGCATGATAGGGGCGGTTTTGCGAAGAACGACGGACGTGCTGATTCCACTATTTGAAAGCTCTTCGACGAACAACATCGTTCTTATAGGCGGTACTTTTTCCAACACCCGTCCACCCACAGCTCCGTCAATTACGAATAACACGGCGCTTTTCCTTAATGGTTCAAGTAACGTTCGCGTCACTGACATACGTGTCGAAGGAGCGTTTTATGTTGGGGTCTATTTCAGAGATTGTTTGAACGCGTCCTGCGAAAACACTCAAGTATTTGGCGTTGTAAACCGGGCGTGCTACGTGGCAGCTGCGACCTACACCGAGAATATTAGCGTCAGCGATTGTCTATTCGACGGCTACGAGCTTGGAACAACAAACCGGCTGACGAACCACATCGTCAACACCAATGCTTTTGGTACCGGGAGCGGCAGAAACATTACCTTTACAAACTGTACTTCCCGACACGGGTCAACCAACCCAACGGGCGAAGGATTCGGCTTTAGTGACCGCATCACAGATCAGAGAGCTGTTAATTGTTTTGCATACGACTGCCCAACCGGCTTCACGCTTCAGGAGGCGAATGGTAATCCGGTTTTACGGGTTCAACTTGTCAATTGCTCATCTGAGAACTGTTCAAACAACGGCTACTTCGCTACCGGGGCTAACATTTTCTCGATTGTAGGTTCGAGAGCTACGGGTTGTGGAACCGGTTTCAACATTCTGAATAGCTTTAATTTTACAATAGCGTCTTGCATCGCAGAGAATTGCACAGCAGGTGGTTTTTCTTACGATGGAAACACTTCTGTTGGCGTTATTTCAGGCAACCTTGCCACTGTGAATGTTGGAACCGGATTTTACTCCGCTAACACAGCATCCTATCTGAATGCCAAGGGCAACATCGCGGTTAGCAATACCACTAGCTACATATGGAATGCATTCGCGAGCGACACAACCGGCAACATATAGAACTCTGAACACCGACGCTTCCACACCCTATGGTATGAGGGCATTCGTTCCCGACGCCCGATGTGGAATCGCAACAAATTAGGGGACATTGAAGGGAAAATGGTGGGCGGTGACGGGATCGAACCGCCGACCCTCTCGGTGTAAACGAGATGCTCTCCCAGCTGAGCTAACCGCCCGTTCAGAAGTGTCTGAAGCGCCGCCGACATTAGTCATGGAACGCCCCACGTCAAGCGCCAATTGCACCAATTTTGCCGCAATACATGGCCAAAAGCCTTGATGTATGCTCACGCCAGGTCACAAACCGGGGATGCCTATGAAAATCATCGTCAGATTGCTCAGCGCGGTCGCTGTCACTCTTGCAGTTTCGCTCACCTGGCTGCTTTGGCCAACCTCCACCCCAGCCTTCGTCGACGCAAATGGTGATCCTGTTTCAGGCGGCATTGCAGAGGAAGAGTGGGTCGACGTGAATGGTCTCCCGCAATGGACTCTCACCAGGGGTCGTGACCAAGACAATCCTGTTCTACTGGTGCTCCATGGCGGTCCTGGTGCCGGTGAGTTTGCCTGGTTCCGCGCGTATAACAGCAATCTTGAGGACGAGTTTGTTGTGGTCCACTGGGACCAGCGCGGCGCCGGCAAGAGCTTTGATCCAGACACGCCCGCTGAGACCATGAATCTTCCGCAATTCATTGCCGACATTGATGTCGTCGTTGATCACCTGCGTACAAAGTTCGGACGCGAGCGTATTGCCATTCTCGGCCACTCCTGGGGATCTCTTCTTGGGACAACTTATGTCGCAGCACACCCCGTTAAGGTGTCGGGATATATCGGGACTGGCCAAATCTCCGATATGGCAGCCAATGAAACCTATTCTTATGCTTTCGCTCTGGCGGAAGCTCGACGCCTGGGAAATGAGGCCGCGATAGCTCAATTGACGGACACCGGTGCGCCACCCTATGGCGTTGATGAGACATTGATTCAGCGAGAGTGGCTCACCGAGTTTGGTGGCGGGCTCACCCATGATGGCCGCTCTCAACTCACCCTCGCCTGGACAGCGCTCACCGTCCCGGAATTCAATCTGCTTGATCTCATTAACCTGGTTCGAAGCGCCCTCTTCTCCATGGGTCACCTGTGGGACCAGATTGGGAATATCAACCTTGATCAGACCTACCTGTCGTTTGAGGTGCCTGTCTTTTTTGCTCTTGGCCGCTATGACCATCAGACACCTTCTGAGCTAGCCGAAGCCTATTTCAATCGCCTAACCGCTCCCGATAAGGGGCTCTTCTATTTCGAGAACTCCGCCCATGCGCCACCGTGGGAAGAACCTGAACGCTTTTTCGTTGTAATGGTGAATGACATCAAACCACGACTACTTCCTGACAGGTAAGCGTTACCGTCCAGGTATGCCCTCAATGTCGGCTTTGAAACGGTAGAGGTAATAGGGCGCTGCCGCCTTAATATGAGATTTGGACTGCAGCATCTGATCCGGGATCGCACTGTCTGTGAAATAGTAGTAGCCGTCGCCGCCATATGAAATGCCGTCCGCCCACCGCACCTGATCGCTGGCGATCAGTGTTTGCAATGACCCATCCGGCGCCATGCGCGCGACACCACCATGCTCCACATCTGTGATGTAAACGTTGCCCTCAACATCGATACTCAGACCATCGCTCAGAGGTTTTTCCCCCACTCTCTCGACTGCTGCCGCTACAGCGTCGTCTGAGGCAGATCGATCATTTAGGACAGATGTCGGGACGCGATAAAGACCATCATGGGTCATCGCGCCGTAGTAGACATACTCTCCCCCGGCGTCGACAACAATGCCATCCACGCCTGGCTTCAGCGCAATCAGACCACCAAAAAAAGTCATCGTCTTTTCGGGGTTTTCGATAATCCAATCCTGGGCAATGACAGACGGATGCTCTTCGAGAACTCTCCAGGCCTCACCCGTCTCCATGTCATAGACAACCAGCGCCGGGTTCTTCCCGAAGAAGCTCACATCAGCGATGTAGACATAGCGCCCATCTGGGGACACAGACAGATCGTTCAAAAATGATGCCCACTCGCCGATATCACTGCCGAATGTGACCTCGTGCACAATTTCACCACTGGCAAGGTCAAACGCAGTGAGGCTTGCGCCCGCGAACCCGTGATTGCCATGATCAATCACCCAGAGACGGTTCTGCTGATCAATGGTGAGGCCGAGGGCGGTGACGAAGCGGGCCTCTGAGATTTCTCGTGTCGGATATGGAACGGCTGCGCCATCACGCACTTCATAAAGAACCGGTCCGGTAGGCCCAGATTCCGGGTGGACGGTAAAGAAAACACGACCGTCTGCCGAAGCGGCAACATTTCCAAAAGGCTCTGGGAATGCCAAGACGGTTTCCAATGCCTCCTCACCAAATAGGGGCGCTGTCGATAGGTCTAAGTAAGGGTCCCCGCCGCCATATCGGCTGTAGAGTGAGAGGGCCACAACCATCGCCAATACTAGAAAAGCCAGCCCTACGTTTCTTAGCCAAAACATGCCCATCTCCTTGCCCGGTTCCGTTCTGGCGCTTAAGCTGGAGATGATAGTTTCCTAAAGCAACTAGGTACCTTTAAGTTCCTATGGAAAAAAATGATCTCAGATCTGCACCAAACGCAGGCGCCTGGCAGGACGAAGCTGGTTTTTGGGCCAAGGTTGAAGAAGCCGGTGCAAATCCAGAGTGTGATATCCGGCGGTTGCTACGGGTTGTTCTCAATCGGTGGGCACCGCTTATCCTTCTCAATCTGGCTCAGGCGCCACGCCGGTTCGGCGAGCTGCGCCGACGTATCCCAACCCTGTCGCAAAAAGTCATGACGCAGAACCTGCGTGCGCTGGAAGAAGCGGGCCTGGTCTCCCGGTCGGTGGTTGACAGCTCGCCCCCGCAGGTTACCTATGCTCTGGAACCCGAAGCCGGCCCCTTGATTGAGCACTTGCTGCAGATCGCCGCCTGGGCAAATGACCATACAGCGGACGGTTGACCCGAGCGCCACAACCAAACGCAAAATAATGCTTGCCGCGGTGCCTGATTTCAGATCAAAGGCAGGTTGGAAATCCCGACCTCTTTTCGCGTGGCTGCTCATCCTAGCGTCATGTGGAGATGCCTCATGACGCGCAGTCTCGCTCCCTTCTTTTCCTTGTTTCTCTCCACAGCGATCCTGTTGCTGGGTGACGGCCTGTTTGGCACCCTTCTGCCTATCAGGGGAAGCCTCAACGGTTTCTCAGCCACCAGCCTCGGGCTCATGGGCTCAGCCTATTTTGCAGGCTATATGCTCGGTGCCCTGTTCGGCCCCGCTGGCATTATGCGGGTCGGCCATATTCGCTCGTTTGCTGTCTTCGCCTCGATTGCCTCGGCGGCACCGCTCGCACATATGCTCTTTTCAGACCCTGTTGCCTGGGTGGTGCTTCGGGTTGCCACTGGCTTCTGCATTGCTGGTCTCTACATGATCATTGAAAGCTGGCTCAATGAACAGGCGACCAACTCCAATCGGGGTACGGTTTTCGCTGTCTATCGTGTGGTGAGTCTCGCGGCGCTTACACTCGGCCAGTTGGCGCTCAATCTGTTTGACCCCGGCGGCTTTGAACTCTTTGCTGTCGTCGCCATTCTGACTTCTTTTGCCCTTGTCCCTGTATCGCTCACTACCGCAGTGCAGCCTGCCCCGCTTGAGACTGCACGTGTGAAGCTCAGCGAACTCTGGTCGATTTCACCTGTCGGCGTGATGGGCTGCTTCATCGTTGGGTTGGTCAACGGCCCTTTCTGGGCGCTGGGACCGGTCTATGCGAGGGAAGTTGGGCTCGACATTCAGGGCGTCTCATTCTTTATGACGCTGGCCATCCTGGGCGGAGCTCTGCTGCAGGTTCCTGTTGGTCGGCTGTCCGACCGGATCGACCGCCGGTGGGTTCTGATCTTTGTTCTGGCTGGTGTCACCCTCACAGCGGCTTATCTCAGTCTTGCTCCAGGACAGGTGGGAACCTCGGGCATTTATCTCGGCGCCTTCGCCTTTGGCGCCTTCGCCCTCTCGCTTTATGGCCTTTGTGTCGCGCAAGCCAATGACCACGCGGCGCCACACCAGTTTGTGCTTGTGGCAAGCGGCCTCACACTCGTCTTCGCAGTGGGTGCGATGACTGGGCCCCTCGCCATCTCTGGCCTCATCCCGCTCTTTGGTATCGGCTCGGTCTTCGCATTGTCTGCGGCATCCTCCGGACTATTCATCCTTTTCGTGCTCGCACGCATCCTCGCCCGGGAAGCGGTGCCGGAAGATGAAAAGGAAGACTTTGTTGCCGTGCCCATCAGCCAAACAACTGCGGCACCGCTGGAGCTGGACCCTCGTGCTGAGGGCGATGAAGCCACACAGAGCTAGCAGCTCCCAACAAAAAGGCCGGCTTTCGCCGACCTTCTTGCGTTCTCTGGCTTGGCTGTCCAAACCGGAAAGCGTTAGCTGTTCACAGCGTCCTTAAGGCCCTTACCAGCTTTGAATTTCGGCTGGTTCGATGCCGGGATCTGGATCTTCTCACCGGTCCGCGGATTGCGGCCTTCAGAAGCGTTCCGTCGCGTAACATTAAAAGTGCCAAACCCAACCAGGCGGACTTCATCGCCCCCCTTCAGGGTGGAGGTGATTGTATCAAATACGCAGTCGACGGCTTTTGTGGCGTCGCCTTTTGCCAGACCAGTCTGATCAGCAATGACGGCAATGAGATCGTTCTTATTCACGTTCGGCCCCTCTAGGCTGCGGGGAGCGAATCCCCAGGAGATCAGGGAAAAGTGTAAACACCCTGCCTGAGCGGGGTCAAAGAATTAAGCGCAGAAATGCGCAGATTTCTGCGAGTTTTCAGATAATCATCGCCATGTTGCAGGTGCGAACGATTGGCACAAAAAAGCGCTGATCTTACTGGGAGTCCCAGATCGAAAAGCGCTTTTTCTGTTTATTTAGTGGGCAGTAAGCCCTTCAGCTGATGTGTTTTGTACGCCGCGTTCTGCTTGTTGCGCTGCGTAGGCTTCCTCATCCCACTCAATCGCTTCTGGCATGGAGGTCAGAGCACGCACCAGCACTTCATCGACGGTTTCCACCGGCACAATTTCCAGCTGATTCTTCACATTATCTGGAATATCGGCGAGGTCCTTGGCGTTATCCTTCGGAATCAGGACCGTTTTGATGCCGCCACGAAGGGCTGCAAGCAGCTTCTCCTTAAGGCCGCCGATCGGCAGAACACGTCCGCGAAGGGTGATCTCTCCGGTCATTGCCACATCCTTGCGGATCGGAATGCCGGTCATGATCGACACTATTGTGGTCGCCATGGCGACACCTGCACTTGGGCCATCCTTCGGGGTTGCCCCTTCCGGCACGTGGACGTGGATATCTTTCCGGTCAAAGACCGGCGGTTCCACACCGAACGTTGTTGCGCGCGATTTCACGTAAGAGCTTGCAGCTGAGATCGACTCTTTCATGACGTCTTTAAGATTGCCTGTCACCGTCATCCGGCCCTTACCCGGCATTTCAACACCCTCAATCGTCAGAAGCTCTCCGCCGACTTCCGTCCAGGCCAGGCCCGTCACGACGCCAACCTGGTCTTCACCGTCAATTTCGCCATGGCGGAACTTAGGCACACCTGCATAGTCATGCAGGTTTTCCTTGGTGACATGGATTTCTGTCTTTTCAGATGTGATGAGTTCTTTGACGGCTTTCCGACACAGGTTCGAAACCTCGCGCTCCAAGCTCCGGACACCTGCTTCGCGGGTATAGGTCCGGACCAGTTCAAGCAGGCCTTCATCGTCGATGGTCCACTCTTCAGCCTTCAGCCCATGGTTTTTCATGACCTTCGGGATGAGATGACGACGGGTAATCTCTACCTTCTCGTCTTCTGTATATCCGGCAATACGGATGATCTCCATCCGGTCCATCAAGGGGCCTGGAATGTTGAGCGTATTCGCTGTTGTTACGAACATCACATTCGAGAGGTCATATTCAACCTCAAGATAGTGATCCATGAAGGTATTGTTCTGTTCCGGGTCGAGTACCTCGAGCAAAGCGGATGAGGGATCACCCCGGAAATCTGCGCCCATCTTGTCGATTTCATCGAGCAGGAAGAGCGGGTTGGAATTCTTCACCTTCTTCATCGACTGGATGACCTTACCGGGCATGGAGCCGATGTATGTACGACGGTGACCTCTGATTTCAGCTTCGTCACGCACGCCACCAAGTGACAGCCGGGCGAATTCACGGCCGGTCGCTTTGGCGATCGATTTACCCAACGATGTCTTACCGACACCAGGAGGTCCGACAAGACAAAGGATCGGACCTTTCAGCTTGTTGGCCCGTTGCTGCACTGCGAGATATTCAACAATACGTTCTTTGACCTTCTCCAGACCGTAGTGATCCGCGTCCAAAATCTCTTCGGCTTTGGATAGGTCTTTCTTGACCCGACCTTTCTTGTTCCAAGGAATAGAAAGGATCCAGTCGAGATAGTTCCGCACCACGGTCGCTTCCGCAGACATGGGACTCATCTGTTTGAGCTTCCGCATTTCTGCATCGACTTTTTCGCGGGCTTCTTTTGAAAGCTTGGTTTGTTCGATCCGGCTTTCCAGTTCGTGCAGCTCGTCCCGGCCATCTTCGCCATCGGACCCGCCCAGCTCCTTCTGAATCGCCTTCATCTGTTCGTTGAGATAATACTCGCGCTGCGTTTTCTCCATCTGGCGCTTCACGCGGCTGCGGATTTTCTTCTCAACATTGAGGACAGAAATCTCGCCTTCCATCATGGAGTAAACGCGCTCCAACCGTTCAGCGGTGCTGGCGATCTCAAGCAGTTCCTGTTTCTCTTCGAGCTTGATGTTGAGATGGCTCGCGATGGTGTCTGCCAGCTTGGCGTAGTCCTCAATCTGCGTGACAGATCCCAAAACTTCCGGCGGCACCTTTTTGTTCAGCTTCACATAGTTTTCGAAGTGGCCTGTGACAGTCCGCGCGAGCGCTTCCAGCCGCTCATCATCAGCATCTGTGTCAGGGATTGGCGTTACTTCTGCTTCAAAGAAATCTTCCCGACCAGTGAAGCGCTCAACCCGCGCACGGGTCGTTCCCTCAACCAAAACCTTCACAGTCTGGTCCGGCAATTTCAGGAGCTGCAGCACCTGGCCTACTGTGCCGACATCGTAAATGTCGCCTGGGTTTGGATCGTCATCACCCGGATCTTTTTGAGCAACCAACAGAATCTGCTTGTCGTCCTGCATCACTTCTTCGAGCGCCCGGACTGACTTCGCCCGACCGACGAAGAGCGGCACGATCATATGCGGAAATACGACGATGTCGCGAAGCGGCAGGACAGGCAACACGCCACCAGTAAACTCCGGCGCATCTTCGCTTGGGTCCTGTGCCACTGCTTCGTTTTGAGGTTCGTCGTGATTGTCACTCATATTGGAAACCTTGTTGTTTCTGGAGGCCGCTTTGGTGCATTGCCTGCGCTCACCCAGGTCCTGAATTTCTCAGAAGTATGCCATAGGATTGCTGAACGAATGCTGACCATAAAACTAGTCGGATTCGCGCAATTCAGGCTGATTATCATCCAAATCAGCGCATTTCATGTCGATTAACAGAGAAATGGCCCTGAAGGCAAAAGCTTTCAAGGCCACTTCAATAGATATTATGGAAAATATTTTTCCAATCAGGCGCTTGTCTCTACGTCACCCGAGCGTTCTGAATAGATATAAAGCGGTTGCGCATCGCCCTCGACGACCTCGGCGGAAATCACAACCTCCTCAACCCCTTCGAGAGCCGGAAGCTCAAACATGGTGTCGAGCAGAATGCCTTCCATAATGGAGCGCAAGCCACGAGCGCCAGTTCTGCGCTCAATCGCCTTATTGGCAATCGCAATTTCCGCATCTTCTGAGAAGGTGAGCTTTACATCTTCCATGTCGAAGAGACGCTCATACTGCTTCACGAGCGCGTTCTTTGGCTGTGTCAGGATTTTGACCAGCGCATCTGTATCCAGATCGCCAAGAGTCGCGATCACCGGCATACGCCCGACGAATTCCGGGATCAGGCCAAATTTCAAAAGATCTTCAGGCTCAAGTGCCGTCAGCACCTCACCGGTCTTACGTTCATCTGGATCTTCGACCTTGGCACCAAAGCCAATACCGGAGCCCTGACCACGGGACGAAATAATCTTTTCAAGGCCCGCAAAAGCTCCGCCGCAGATGAAGAGGATGTTTGTCGTATCGACCTGCAGGAACTCCTGCTGCGGATGCTTGCGCCCACCCTGCGGTGGAACTGACGCAACAGTGCCTTCCATAATTTTCAGCAATGCCTGCTGCACGCCCTCACCTGACACATCACGGGTGATGGAGGGGTTATCGGACTTGCGGCTGATTTTATCGACCTCATCAATATAAACGATGCCACGCTGGGCCCGTTCCACATTGTAGTCAGCCGACTGCAGCAGCTTGAGAATGATGTTCTCCACATCCTCGCCCACATAGCCAGCCTCGGTAAGTGTTGTTGCATCAGCCATCGTGAACGGCACATCAATGATGCGCGCCAACGTCTGGGCAAGCAGCGTCTTACCGCACCCTGTAGGGCCGATCAGCATGATGTTGGACTTCGCCAGTTCAACATCATTGTTCTTGGCAGCGTGGCTGAGACGTTTGTAGTGGTTGTGAACGGCAACGGACAGAACCCGTTTGGCAGCAGCCTGACCGATTACGTAGTCATCAAGCACTTCCATAATTTCTTGGGGTGTAGGAACACCGTCGCGAGATTTCACGAGTGAGGTTTTGTTCTCCTCACGGATAATGTCCATGCACAGTTCAACGCATTCATCACAAATGAACACTGTCGGTCCGGCAATCAACTTGCGGACTTCATGCTGACTCTTACCGCAGAAGGAACAGTAAAGCGTATTCTTGGAGTCACCGCTTCCGCCGCCGCTTACCTTGCTCATATACTCTCCTTGTGGCCCAACCATGCGGACCGTCTTTCAGTTGGCAAACGTCACGACACGATTACCCAGTTTTCGTTCCTAGAGCCTACACGCTCAAAATGGACATATTGTGGCTCGGTTTAATCTCAGACCGACGTCCAGATGTTCCGCGATTCACGCCCGTAGAAACTGTCTTATCATACGAGCATGTTAGCGGCGGAGGCATCAAGAATTCATTAATACGTTCATTTTCAATAGGTTAGGCCCTAGATAACTTTATTTTGACCAGCTGAGACCCGATCAGAATCGACCAAATCAGTCCTCAGCCTTGCCGAAATCCTCGCGCGTGGCGCCAACTTTGTCGATAAGGCCGAAATCCATTGCCTGTTCCGGGGACATGAAATTGTCCCGTTCCAGCGCGTCACGGACGGTTTCGATGTCCTGCCCTGTATGTTCCACGTAGATCTGGTTTAAGCGCTCTCGGAGCGCCAGCGTTTCGCGGGCGTGGATTTCAATATCTGTTGCCTGTCCCTGGAACCCACCTGAAGGTTGGTGAACCATAATCCTGGCGTTCGGCAGCGCAAAACGTTGCCCTTTCTCGCCTGCTGCAAGAAGCAATGACCCCATTGATGCCGCCTGCCCCACGCAAACTGTCGTGATGGCTGGCTGGATGTATTTCATGGTGTCGTAAATCGCGAGACCAGATGTCACCACACCGCCTGGGGAGTTGATGTACATCGAGATTTCTTTGCTCGGATTGTCAGCCTCAAGAAACAGCAGCTGCGCTGTAATCAGCGTCGCCATGCCATCTTCGACCGGTCCGGTCACGAAAATGATCCGCTCCTTCAATAGGCGGGAGAAAATGTCGTAGGCGCGCTCCCCACGGTTGGTCTGTTCGACCACCATTGGCACCAGGTTCATCGTGAGCTCAAGAGGATCTTTCATGGTTCGCTTTCCAAGGGTTTGCACGCATCACTTCACTGGCACACTGTTTTGGAACAGCGTCACTGCCAGCCGGGTCGTCCCACAACTAGGCATAGGATGATTCGGTAAATGGACCGTGGAGAACTATAGCGCAAGCGTAAGATTCTTCACTGCCTTGCCCATAATATGGGGATGAAATGCAAAAAAGCCATTCGAACACCCGAAATCTCAAAAAGCCGCGTATAATCCCCGAAATGGTTCAAATTTGCGGTCGGGAGGCCCTATGCGTTTCGTGTCATCTGTTTTTGCTCAGTCTGGTGTTTTTGCCCAATCTGGCCGGATTATTGGGTTCGCCCTGCTCCTGCCGGTCCTCGCAGCCTGTAGCTCTGAAAGAGCCGGGGACGTCACCATCATTAAGCACCCCGCCTACGATTGGGACCTCAATGACAATGGCGCGGTGACGAAGGAAGAATACAAAGCCTATCGGGAGGGCATTTTCACCAGTGCCGACGCGGACCGTAACGGGGTCGTTGACGAAGATGAGTGGGACGATATCCGCGACGACAATGAAACCGGCATCAGACGTGCCGCCTTCATCGCTCTTGATTTTGACGGGAATGGCGTTTTGACCTTTGGCGAGATTATGGCGCTCCCCGAGTCCGACTTTTTCGCGCTCGATACAAATGGTGACACTGTCATCAGCTCAGCTGAATTGAATGATGCCTCCAAGCGGCGGACGCGCGGTGGTTTGAGGCGCCGGGAGGCAGATGACGGCTTTAGGCGCGATCCGGATGCGGGGACGTACTAGCGGGCTTATACTCGCAGCATAAGACACAAAAAAAGCCGGAGATCACACTCCGGCTTTTTCTTTTGTATTTTCTTGAAAGACTAGTCGTCTTTCTTCGCAGCTTTCTTTGGCGCTGCCTTCTTTTTCGCAGCAGGCTTTTTCTTCGCCGCCGCCTTCTTTTCAGCAGCTGGCTTCTTGGCCGCTGCTTTCTTTTTGGCAGCTGGCTTTTTCTTAGCCGCAGCTTTTTTCTTCGCGGCAGGCTTTTCGTCAGCTTCCTCAGCGTCCGGGTCTGCTGTCAGCTCTTCCTTCGTCACAATCTTGTCTGTGACTTTGGCGAGCTCCGCAATGAAGGCAACAACCTTGTCTTCAAATAGTGGGGCGCGGATCTCAGCAATCGCCTGCGGGTTCTTTGAATAGAATTCATAGACCTGCTGCTCCTGACCCGGGAATTGCTGGGCGCGTTGTGCCACGGCCCGGTTCACTTCAGCATCTTCGACTTTCACGTCGTTCTTGGAACCGATCTCAGCAATAACAAGTCCAAGGCGCACACGACGTTCTGCAATTGTCTGATACTCAGCGCGAAGCTCTTCTTCAGGCTGGTCGGCGTCTTCGATCTTCTTGCCTTCGTTTTCAAGCTCGTGCTCGAACTGATGCCAGATCTGATCAAACTCCTGGGTCACCAGCGTTGGCGGAAGTTCGAAATCATGCAGCGCGTCGAGCTTGTCGAGCATGTCGCGTTTCAGCTTGGCCATGGAGACATTGTCATAGTCCGCCTTGATCTGGCCCGCCATTGCCTCACGCAGCTTTTCCAGGTTCTCCATGCCGAACTTCTCGGCAAAGGCATCGTCGATCGTGACCTTTGCAGGACTTTCAACCGCTTTGACGGTGGTCTCAAAGACTGCTTCTTTGCCAGCAAGATCGGCTGAGCCATAATCGTCGGGGAATGAAACTGTTACGTCCAGCTTTTGTTCGGCCTTCGTGCCAACAAGCTGATCTTCAAAGCCTGGGATAAACTGGCCAGAGCCTATTTCCAATCGGGCGTCGTCTGCTGTGCCGCCATCAAAGGCTTCGCCATCGATGCGACCGATAAAGTCGATGACGACCAAGTCACCCTCTTCTGCCTTACCGTCTTTCGGCTCAAAATTCTTTTGTGCTTCTGCAAGACGCTCGACAGCCTCGTCAATTTCTGCGTCATCAACTTCAGCAACTGGTTTTTCCAGCTCAATCTTGGACAGGTCTGCGATCTCGATGTCAGGGACAATTTCGAACGCCACTTTGAAGACGAGATCAGCTTTTCCGTCGATCACTTCTTCAACTTCGCCTTCCAGATTGATTTCTGGCTGCATAGCGGGCTTCATTTCGCGTTCTTGAAGCACGTCACCGCTCGACTGGCTGACTGTTTCCTGAATCACTTCTGTCATGACCTGGCGCCCAAACGTCCGACGAAGATGGCTCACAGGCACTTTCCCAGGGCGGAAGCCCTTCAGGCGGACCTGGTTTTTCATTTCGTCGAGCTTGCCGGAGAGTTTTTCTTCAAGTGCGGCTGCTTCAATCGTGATGGTGAGCTCGCGCTTGAGACCCTCAGAAACCGTCTCGTTGACCTGCATGACTTTTATCGCTTCCGTTCGCTTTAAGCCGATATCGGCTCGATTATTCTCGCTTTTCCCTCAAAATCAGATCGTCACGAACCCCGGCGTGGTGCGGGCGAAGGGACTTGAACCCCCACGCCTTGCGGCACTAGAACCTAAATCTAGCGTGTCTACCAATTCCACCACGCCCGCACGGATTACCTGCCATAAGGGCAAAAGCGAGCCGCTGCGTTCGTGCCATCACAGGCTGAACGCGGCTCGTTTGAATTTGGCGCCCTCTATAGCAAGGGTGTTCGGTGTTGGAAAGCCCAATAAACGCAGGTATTTGCTGGGTTGATGCACTGTTCTGTCGGGTACGCTGGTCTCGATACCGCCAGGGCCGCCGCAGCACCCTCTTTTTCACCCTCCAAGATAGGTAGGCAGGCCCTTCCTCCAGGTTCCCTCGCAAGCTCAAATGCCGATCAAGGCGTAGATTCAAATTTCGGCAGCGCCTCCGCAATGAGGTCATATACGAAGCGTATGCGACGGCTTGTATGCAACTCTCGATGGGCCACAAGCCATATCGGAATTGGGATTGGATTAAGTTCAAGACAAACTTGCATCAAATCCGGAGTCAGTTTCGCAATTTCTTTGGATAGCAGACCAATCCCCAATCCTGCTTTGATCAGCGCCAAGTACACCGTGTCACTGTGGGAAGAGAACTTTACGTTGTCCCTTGTGAGCGATATCCCCAGACTTTCCATCATCAGCAGAAGCCGCTCAGGGCGCTCAAAACCAATGAATTCGGCGTTGGATAATTGATCTACAGTTTGTGGGCTTCCAACCGCCTCTAAGTAAGCTCTGGTGGCATAGAAGTGTCCAGTCGTATTGCAGACGAGCGAGGCAACCAAGTCTGGCTCTTCAGGCTTGGCATTGCGAATAGCGATATCAGCCTCTCTGCGCATCAGATCGCTCAATTCATTTGTCGCAATAATATCGACCTCGATCTCGGGTGCCTGCTTCTTGATCTCCCTCAAAATCGGCGGCAGGTGATAGGTCGCAAGGACATTTGTGGTCGAAATCGTCACCCTCCCCTTGATCGCCTCAGACTGGCCAGATGCTCTGAGCGATACCTGCTCAGCAGCAGCTCCCATCGATCTAAAATGTTCAAGCAGCTCTAGCCCCGACCTGGTTAGTACCAGACTTCTACCCACGCGCTCGAACAGAACAACATCCAAGGCTTGTTCCAGACTTGCGACCTGCCGACTGAGCGTGGGCTGCCGCTGCCCAAGCAATCGCGCAGCCGCAGACAGCGACCCTTCTTCAGCCGTAGCCAGAAAGGCGCGGGCCTGGTTCCAGTCAAATGGGCGGGGCATTTTCTTCATCGTTTTATGCATAAGCGAGATGCCAATTTGGGCAATTTATTTCTCTTTTTGCATATGCATATTGAGCCGCGCCGGTCGAAAAACTGCCTGTCACGTCCCTCGTTCGTCGGAACCTCGAAACAGAACCCTCACTCGAACCTTGTCGACGGAGACCTCACCCAATGCCCGCAGATAGTCGCAGTACCGCGCTAAAACTCTCAATGCTCTGGATTTTTGTCATGCTGAATTTTTTTGCGCGCGACCTTCACGAACTGGCGCGTCCAGGCGTCCTTGAGCAAATGATGTCAGGTACTTTCGACGGCGTGAAAATCACAGAGGAGCTCATGTTATTGGGCGGCATCATGTTCGAAGTGCCGATGCTTATGGTCATCCTGTCCCTGCTGCTCGACAGGCCCCTCAATCGGTGGGTGCATGCCTTCGCAGTGCTGTTCACAGCAGGCACAATACTGATGAACAATACCAACCCCGATCTGGACAATCTGTTTTTCATGGTGGTTCAACTTGCCGCCCTCTCAAGCATCTCTTACCTCGCTTGGAATTGGAGAGCCAAACTTGAAACCTGAAAATAACAGGCACCCGTGATGGCTGATCGGGACAGATTTCCAGACGGTCCGGCTCAAATCATTCGGCTCTCAAAGCAACCAGCCACCCGACAACATGGCTCGAATTTGCACCGCGCCGTTACGGTTCGGCGCCCTTCCCTGCCAGCAAACCTCTCCACATAATCTCACTTAAGACGTCGCATTGTAGAAAGTCATAACGGATTTGGCCTCGACACTTCTGAATAGCCCTCCAACGGGATTCATTTCATTGCCATTGCTTGGCAATCGCTTGAACGCCGTGATGACCGTGGGCGCGGCGCACATTACCTACGGCTGGATCGAGTGTGATCAGACATCCTTTGCTGCGGTTGGATTGGTCTGCACAAGCCTTCTTATTCTTTGTCAATGGTACTTTGGCGAGACCAAACCATGGTTGTCACTCTGGCTCGCCATCTGGTTCACCACTCATCTGGTTGGCATGCGATATGGGCTTTATGCGCATTCATCGCTTTTTGACAAAGCGATGCACGGCATCATCACCGCAGGCTTTGTTGTGATGTGGATCACATGGATGCGGCCGGCCCTGGCCGGCTCCCGACTTGATCCTGAGCGCGCTGCCTGGGGCCTGCTTTCTCTGACACTTCTCTTCACACTCGCCACCGCTGCGCTGTGGGAAATATTTGAGTTTGGCATCGACCAAACCGGTCTGTTCCGCGCCCAAAGAGGCCTGGAGGACACCATGTACGATATGATTGCGGCTTTGATGGGCGGTTGCCTCGCCTGGTTTTGGGAAGGGCTCGGCGAACGCCGCCGCAGTCAGATCAGAATAATTTGACCTAATTATCCACCTGAAATGACGCAGACGTGCCTTCAAAGCGTTTGTGATCACCTGATTGCACTGTCGCCAGCCCGAAATGTCTGATCCGATAGACGCCGGGCAGCAGATCCTTAGGTGTCTCCCAAGTCACTTGGGCGATAAGCTCGCTGTCTTCCTCACCTTTCCGCCACCGTATTTTCGTTTCCCAATCCCCGTCTGTCGCCACTTTCTCCCATCCGTCCTCTGTCTGTCGTTCGATTTCGGCAAAGGCAGAAAGAGCGTCATGATCTGCGGTGGGATTGCCAGACCGAAACTGCGCCAGCGCCACATCGCCCGGCGCAAAGGTCGTTCGGCCCAGGGGAAGAGCTTCACCAAAGGCACCGCCTTCTGCTAATCCGTCAACGCCGCCATCATGAAGAGCTGTCTCAGGCGCTTTGCCCCGCCAATCGTCATAGATGACGGTATTTTCGATTGGCTCGCCAATTTCCATTGCCCGCGCGAGCGTCGCCGCTGTCTGGCGGTAGGCCGCAAGCGTCCATTGTCCATGAAGGGTGTGTCCGCCTTCATATTGCTGAACCAGATATTCCTCCGGTGTCGTCACATAACCCGCGTAGCCGTTCACATAACCAGCGATCACAATATGGGAGGCCCACTCTCTCACCTCAGCGCGAACGGTCTCCTTCAGGCGGCGTGCCGCCATGGTGGTGACTTCAGCTGGCACTGTTAGAATAACCAACTGCCCGATCCGGGCCAGGCCAATTGAGCGTATCTGGGACTGGAGAGGTGGTGTTCCGGTCCCGGTTTCAAAAAGGATCGGTTTGGGAGTATGACACTCAATGACGTCATCTGTCGGCGCCGGCGCGCCGGTCAGAAACCCGATCAGGAAATCGAGATAGAAGCGCGACTCGGTCATGCCTTCTCGAAACAGGAAATGGCCGCCGCCATCCTCCGTCGACCCACCAGCAAATGAATAGCCATAGGCAGAGGGACAGGTAGTCTTTGCACCTGCTCCCGTAAACTCATCGGTCACGTCGAGATCAGAAAGATCCACATAGAGTTGCCGATAGTCTATCGGTCCGGACAAGGGTTCTTCAGCGGTCTCAAAAAGATCACGAGCCACAGCTAGCTGCCGCGAGCCGATGATGGCAGTGCTTTCAAAATCGTCCCTACCGGGCCCTGTATTGTTCAGGTTGAGATTAGGTGTGATGTCTCCAGGTGTTGACTGCGCAAACGCAGCAACGAAATCGTCTGCAGAGGCATATTGCACGCCCATCGCTTTTTCGAACGCCAGGGACGCGTATCCTTTGTGGTCGCCTGAAATGAGTTTGTTGTCATATGTCATCGACGTTGGGTGCACAGCGAACCAATTCACCATGCCGACGGGCCCATCAGCTCCAACGAAGCTTAGGAGCGTCATCTCTTTGTCCATAGGCCCAGCGTATCTTGCACGTTCTTCAGCCGGGTTTTGCTCGTAGGCTGCCATAGAACGATTGGCACCCGCGCCCTCAACGTCTCCCTTATTGATGAGTATGTCGCCTGGCTGCAGATCATCGTGAGCCGCCGCAATTGCATCGACGATGCCCTCAACGATCCGTTCAAAACGCTCTGGATAAAACGCCCCGGCGAGACCAAGCTCAACTCGTGTGTGCCAATGTCCGCCGACACCCGCATGGGTGTGGGTGGCACTCAAGATCACGTTGTCGAGGGTGTAGAGGCCCTGATAGCGCGCCTTAAGGCGATCGAGCACTTCAAGTGAAATGTTGTGCTCAATGCTGCCGATGTCGGCGCTCACAAAGACAAGGCGTTTGCCGTCGTCAGGTTCTGCGATGATGAATGCCCGAGCGCGCTGACGAATATGAAGCCCTTCGGTCAGTTGATCCTCGCGGCCAAAGCCCCACATCTGAATGCCAAAGGCCGGACCGGTAATGTCGGTCATTCCCCGGCCGATGAGATATTCAGCTGCCTCTGCCCGGCCACCCGACGTTCCAACGACCACCACCAGCGTCAATAGACATTTGATTATCAGATGGTTCATCTTGCAGCGTGCCCCTTAGATGCTAATCACAATTGGCAGCATCTTTAAACATGGGCACATAAAAAGCTAGTTTTGACTATCTATCCTTGATAGTCGTCACAACAGCTTCTCAAGCCACATGACATCCCAATATGTGTCGAACTTTCGGCCGACTTCAGAATAGGTTCCCACCTTGCTAAAGCCGAAACGCTTATGCAGCGCAAGCGATGCATCGTTTGGCAGAGTGACGCCTGCCAGCACCCTGTGAACGTCCTCACCTTTGAGGGCGTCGAAGAGTCGGGCATAGAGCGCAGACCCAAGCCCCTGACCACCTGCTTGTGGGTCAAGGTAGACACTCACCTCAACCGAGGTTCCATACGCCGCTTTTGGGCGATAGGCGCCGGAGCAGGCCCATCCCAAAACAGCTTCGTCCCTCGCGGCAACAAAGCACTGATGACGACCGCTGGTGCCTAACTTCTGGAGCCAATAGGCGCTGTCGTCATCCGTCTTTTCTTCGACGTCGAAAGTGATGGGGGTCTCACGGATGTAGTGATTGTAGATATTGTTAATCTGGGGAATGTCGGTTTCCACTGCCCAGCGGATAATGACGTCGCTCATGCAGATAACTCCTGCAACAAGGTCGGCAATTGTTCCGGCAAGTCTTCCGCGATCAAGCCGCGTCCCACTCTACGGCCTGCTTCTCCGTGCAGCCAAACGGCTGCTGCCGCAGCTGAGAATGCAGGCATGCCCTGAGCGAGCAGGCCAGTGATCATGCCCGCCAACACATCCCCTGAACCTGCAGTACCGAGCTCCGGTCCCGCATTCGAATTGATTACAGCGCTCCCGTCGGGCGATGCGATAACGGTATCAGGCCCCTTTAGTACGATTACCGCGTGGGCGATCTTTGCCGCGGCGGAAGCCCTTTCAAGCTTCGAGCCGTCCAGATCAGGAAAAAGCCGTTTGAACTCGCCTTCATGGGGTGTGAGCACAACCGGTCCGGCAAAATAGTTCTCTATCGCGACAAGGAGATCGCGAGGGATTGCTTCAAACGATGTCAATGCATCTGCATCAAGAACCGTCGCCGCGCCTGACGTCAGTGCTGCCTGAACATTTTCGCGTGTCTCCGCACCGACACCATTTCCAGGACCAATCAGGATGGCGTTTTTACGCTTGTCATCCAGTAAGGCGGTGAGACCCTCTGCGCCCTCGAACCTCTGCAGCATGATTGCGGTCAGATGCATCGCATTTACCTGCAGTGCACTTGGCGGCGAGGCAACAGTGACCAGCCCCGCCCCTATGCGCAGAGCGGCCCGTGCACCAAGACGCGCTGCGCCTGTTGCAGTCGCACCGCCAGAGACGGAGACAGCGTGGCCTCTTGAGTATTTGTGGCCACCTTCATGTAAATCAGGAAATTCCGCCTGCCAAACAGAGGGATCGTTTTCCATCAACGTGATGTCGAGTTCGCCGAGAGAGCCCTCGTCAATGCCAATATCGGCGACAATGATCTCACCACAATGGCTGCGGCCGGGCAGCAGAAGATGCGCTGGCTTTTTTCTGAAGAACGTCACGGTCAAAGCCGCACGAAAGGCAGCGCCTCGCACGCACCCGGTATCACCATCGATTCCGCTCGGAACATCGACCGCCATGACCGGCGTGCCTCGCGCCGTCGCAGCGTCTGCGAGTGCTTTTGGTGTTCCGTCCAAGTCCTTTGAAAGACCGGCGCCAAACAAGGCGTCGACGATCAGTTCGGCATTGTCGATCGCATCGGGTGTGAGGGTATAAACGGGTCCGTTCCACCTATGCGCAACATGTCCTGCGTCCCCCTGGAGCGCCTCTCGATCTCCCATTAGAAAAATAGACACGCCCCACCCGGCCTGCCGCAGCAGCCGTGCGATAACAAACCCGTCTCCTCCATTGTTGCCTGGGCCACAAAGAACCGCGACCTGGCATCGCTCAAACCGTTCCTCAATGGCGTCCGCGCAGGCCTTGCCTGCCGCTTCCATCAGCGTCACACCGCTCGTGCCGCGTGCAATGGCCCATCTGTCGGCGGCGTACATTTGATCAACTGTCAATATCTCACTCATGGCGTGAGTATAGGCGGGTTGCGATGGCGGAAAAAAGGCATCGTTGACCCTAACGGGTCGGCCCGTACCTCTCTGCATATTGCTTAGGTGTCATGCCGCTGCCTTTTGTGAATTGCTTTCTGAATGCGCTTTCGTCAGCAAAGCCAGTAGCCAGCATCAGTTCCGGCACCGGCGCTGCTGTTGTTTCGATCAGCCGTTTGGCGACCCCCATTCTGATCTGATTGATGAGTGCCTTGGGAGTCATGCGCGCAGTATCTGCGAGACGTCGTTGTAACGTTCGGGACGTTAGACCCAGCTCTGAGGCTACGTCGCCAACAGTAGGCAAGTCCGGTAACCACTGCAGGACAATCCGCTCGATGCGCTTTTCAAGGGGTGGCTTTGCTTTCATCAACTCCATCGTCCGAAATGCGGACTGGGAAGGTGGCGACCTCTCGATCATGGCGAATTTGGCAACCAGTGAGGCCAAGGAACGAGACTTCAACTTCTCGATCAGGTGAAGACCTAGATCGAGGTGGGAATAAGGCCCTGCCGCACAAATGATGTCATTGTCGTCGGTAAGAGTTTCCTCTTCACTCAGGTGAATATCCGAGTAGCTTTTTTTCAGTTGGCTCTGCGCCCACCATGTCGCCGTTGCCTTACGTCCGTTCAGGAGACCAGCTTCTGCGAGCAGAAAAACAGCGCTACATTGTGCGGCGATCACCCCGCCAGCCGACGCCCAATGCCGCAACACATCTGTTTCTGCGACTCTCATTTTTGCGGACGTACTGAGATCAAGGCCATTGGTCATACAGCCGGGCACGATGAGCACATCGCCTTTTTTTGCCGCGGGGAGCTTTCGCGCCGTTGGTAGCGCTATTCCCTCTTCGGTTAGGACAGGTTCTGCGGAAAGGCCGACAATTATGGGATTAAGTTGCGGCCCCTTTCTTCCCAATTCCAGCGATATGCGGTTTGCAAGATGGAATATTTCGGACAGGCCCAAAACGACTGACCCAACGCAACCGGGCAAAGCCAAAATGTAAAGCTGTTGCACGAAATTGGCCCTCCCCTGATTTGTCGGATTTACCCATATATTTGTCTTTTTCGCCAATGGTCAACCAGGAATATCTGCGCAAAGTTCGGGACCAGTTCACAATCCAAAGGTTCAGATATGCAAAATGCTTCCCTTACCCCGACACTCAAACTGCTGCGCGGCGTCCTGGTCTTCAAAATTGGTGTGACTGTTCTTCTTTGGGCCGGCCCACTTCTTTTGTTCCCGATATCTCTGTTTGAAACGCTTATGGGCGAAGCACCCTCTCCCATAAGTTACGCCCGCCTGCTGGGCATCGCGTATCTGGCCCTTATCGTGAATTATGCAGGCGGTTTCATCCAGGCGAGACGGGGGTTGATCCCTTGGGTCACGATCTGGACGGGGCTCGTCAGCAATGGTGGTGGACTGCTGATGCTGACATACCTGAGCCTGGCAGATGCACAGCAGACATCGCCGCTCTCGCTTGTTTCTATGACAGCTCTCGCAATGATCGTGGCTGGCCTGACTGTTTGCACCATCAGGCTTAGTGTTGCAGCCACCGCTGTCCCAGTCTCGGCCTAATTGACCTTGGTCTCAGCTTCATTGCCCTGTTCGAGAACAGACAGCTTGTCGCCCTGCGTTTCAAAAACAGTGACAGAGCAATTGTCGGGCCGGAAGCAAATGACCCGTGGGTCGTCCAGTGCGTGACCGACCGCTGCATTGATGGCAATGAAGTGAGAGAAAATCACTGTGTCGGATTTCAATTCGAGCAGCGCATCGACCACGGACTGCCTCCAGCCGATCAGGTCTAAGTCATGGCCGATGGGCGCTTCTGTTTCCGCCCAGGTGCCGGTCATGATTTGCCTCAGCCAGACGCCGCGTTCTTCGAGACTGAGATCTGGCGACGGGATTTCGGCAACCCTGGGTTCAATGACCGCTGTCTGACTCCAGGCCGCTACAAGCGGCAGGCTCGTTTCCTGACAGCGCTTCAGGGGACTGGATAGTACCGGCAGAGCAGATGCTTCGCGGGACATAATCGTTTTCGCCGCAGCCTCTGACTGCGCGCGCCCAAGGTCAGAAAGGCCGGGATCTTTGTCTTCGCTCCAGCCTGCTGCAGCTTCGCCATGTCGGATCATATAAATTCGTGCCATTCCAAACTCCCGAGCCGCGGCGGGAAATCTGTCGATCCTATCGACAGACCTCTCAGCGGCGAATATCGTTCCAATGTGTCAATGCGGAGGGAATAGCATGTCCGAGCAAAGCGGTCCAAATAACGGCTCCAATAATTCAGATATCGTCAAGCTTATCTATCTTCTGAATTTTGGTGGATTTGTTACTGGAGGCCTTACAACGATTATCGGTTTGGTCATGGCCTATCTCCGGCGCTCTGACGCTGATGATCTAATGGAGACGCATTTCACCTACCAGATCCGCACCTTTTGGATCGGCTTGCTCTATTTCACCATCAGCGCAATTTTGTTTGTGTTTGTCATTGGCATGCTCACCATGGTTGCCACCGCCATCTGGGTTATCATACGAAACGTCAAAGGTTTTTTCTGGATGAACGACAACGAGCCAGTGCCTGACCCTGAAACCTGGCTCTGGTGACAAAAAAGGCGGCCCCGAGAGCCGCCTTTTGACGTTGAGTTTTCACTCTGGAGCTTATGTGAGCGTGAAAATGTTGAGCCCGGTATCTGTGTTTTCAACAGTCCCAGGACGGCCAAGGCTTTCCTGATTGAGCAAGCTTTGAATGTCGGCCTCAGCGGTCACGTGTGACACGAAACGCGCACCGTCTGCGTCCAACCGTCCCATCACAATGCCAAATTCTGGGCCATTACGACCGTGCATGACAGTGAAGGTTTCGATCTTCGCCGCACCGTTTGGCTTCTCCTCAACCCGTGGGTGTTCCATCGCGTCAAGTTCAGCCTGATAGTTTGCGGGGTTCTCCCGTTTCCAGGGCCCCTCGGTCGGTGTCGTGGAATAGAGGCCGATACCGTGCTTGGTCACGTAATAACCGTTCGACGTGCACATGCCCTTCTTGCCGGGGTTGGCGCGGAGTTTCTCGACCATCGTGGCAATTGAATGCATGACGTAATTGTTCCCGGCACCACCGAAATAGGGCAGGCCGCCGGTAACCGTCAGGGAACGCGGGTCCCCAACTTTGATACCGAGCTCCTTCATGCCGATTTGCACCGCACTCGGGAAGCAGGAATAGAGGTCCATGATATCGATTTCATCAATTGACCACCCGGCCTGCGCAAAAGCCTTCTGTCCCATCGTCCGGATAGCCGGGCTTGAGTGGAAGTTCTGGCGCTCAGTCAAAAACCAGAGATCGTTCGCATCTCCAGAGCCGTGGAGATAGACCCACTTGTCTTCTGGCACACCGAGTTCACGGGCTTTCTCAACAGACATCATGACGACGGCTGCCGCCTGATCGACCGCCATAATCGCGTTCATATATTTGGTGTAGGGATAGCCAACATAACGATTTGCATCGCTTGGCGTTGCTATCTCTTCCGGCGACCGCTCAATGGGGAACCAGGCTTGCGGATGCGCAGCTGCCACTTTGGTGAAGGGAGACATCAGTTCACCAATGAACATCTGGTGGTCTTTGACAGATCGTCCTGCTTCACCTCGGAGTGCATTCTCAAAGAGCGGGTAGCAATTTACCGGGTGCTGAAGCTTGTGAAGGTTTTCAACCTTTGTCGCCCCCTCTTTTTCGTATCCGATGTCGATCCGATTTCCGCCGGGATCATCGTTCCAGCTCTCAGGCGTCTTACCTGCCATCAGGAGCTTTTGCATGGAGCCGAAGCATTCCACACCGGCGAGGAGAACGATGTCTTGGTCGCCTTCTGCAATTTTTTCCGCGGTGTAGTTCACCAGCAATTGGGGTGTGTTGCCGCCAGTAGGGCCATAACAGGTATTTGCCGGTATTGCGCCAAGCTTATTGGCAAGCGTCTGGGGCAAATTGGCATATTGGCTGATCGGCAGTTCACGACTTCCTGGGCTGTCAATTACGAAGCGGGTGCATGTGATGGTATCGAGCTTGCTGGTCAACTCGGCAATCGTCGTGTCTGCTAGCGCGAGCTTTGCGGCATCCGCCATTAGTGATGCAGGGTCTTTGACTTTATCCAGGTCTTTTTCTTTTTGAACTACCTGCCCACATCCAACCAGGATAGGCGTGCGCGGATCTACCATCAGATAACTCCCGTTTGTTTCGCTCTTATGACCAGAATGGATCTGTTCCAAATGGAACTGTGACGAACCGTTCGATCATTCTAATTCTACGCATTTCCGGACGGTGAACCGCCAAATCGTCTCTGGCACCTCACCTGGAAATGCGCAATTGGCCGTGAAGATAACGATAGGCCTTGCGCTGTCCAGTGCGCCGATATGACGTCGCGTTATGCGCCAATCACGCGCAGTCACAGAAATGTCAGGCGGGTTCAATTGGATTTTCAACGAACGCACGTATCTACTGGATAATCTCAAAAAGGCTGCGCCATGACCGACCAAGAAACTTCCCCAACACCCATTAAAGTCACCCTCTATCGATGGGCCGGACAATGGGGACCGTTCAAAATCAAAATCCCTTGCGGCGAGTGCGCCCTCACAGTCGATATCATCGAAGATACGATGGCCAATGAACTAAACGGTGTTCCCATTGAACTGGATGTGCGCGAGTGGCTTTCCGAATGGTGGAAGCCGCTGCGCAAAGGAGCGTGGCATGCTCCGATCGTTCTGGTTGAGGGAGATGTTGTTTCAGAGGGCGAAGCGCTCAACCGCGGTGTGTTGGCTGAGAAAGTCATGAACATCGCCACCGAGCGTTTCGAGATAGAAGGCAATCAGGTTTTCGGAAAAGAGAATTGCCCGCACTGCATACGCGCAAAAAAATATCTGGACGACGCAGGGATCGAGTACACCTACCATGATGTGGTGAAGAACCCAGGCCGGATGTATGAAATGTTCCCGCGCGTGAAAGCTCACATCGGCGAGAAGACGCCTGTCACCGTTCCGCAAATCTGGTTGGACGGAGACTATATTGGCGGGGCGGATCAGCTCTCGAAAATACTTGGTGTGAAAATTCCACCACAGAAGGACCGAGCGCGCTCGTCGCTCTCCCCTTCACGCTGGTTTGGGCGACGTCCAAAAGCCACGGCGGCTTAACGCTGACGATTGACCCCTGCCCACAGAACGATCAGCAATAACGGTAACACCAATTCGATAACCATAAGTACGATGAAGAGCAGATGCGGATGTCCCACCGTCACAAGGGACAGAAGTCGACCGGCACCCCCTGCGAAAAACAACCCTGCCAGAATGGGAACAAGTTTTAGGTTCCCCTCAAGGCTGTTTGCGGCTCGAAGCACAATAGCTCCATAGGCCAGCCAAAAAACAGAATAGAACCGAAGCTCGGAATCGACATTGGACGATGACAGGCCACCTAGTTCTTGTGGATCAGACAAAAAGAAATTGATGAACGCCGCAAAAAACTGCCCTGTTGCATCAGACCCCAGAAGCAACATTGACAGCCCGATGCCAATTGTTGCGGCCCCCAGCACAAACAGGTTCGCACGCAAGATCAGTTTCATCATGTTGGCTCCAACTCAGCTTGGTCCGACGGTGGTCCAAACAGTTGCACACAGAATAAGTGCTCTGCATAAGACAGATTGTCACGTAGAGAGCGCAACAACCCAACATGACTCGCCAACTGCTAAGCTGCTGCCGCCGGGGCGAAGGCGAGACGGCCTAAACCGGGTTCTTCTCCCGGTAATCGAAAGCACTCAGAAGAAAGCGTGCGCCCAGGATCAATGCATCCGCATTCACGCTGTGATCAAGACCCGGCATGATTTTTCCTGCCGCAACAATGCCTGCCGCTTGCAACGCCTCCAATGCGGGCGCTTGCGCTGATGCGGGGACAATGGAGTCTGCATCCCCATTGATGAGCATCACTGGCGGCTTACAGGTTATTTCTTCTGCCAGCCGATCCCGCCCAACCAGCGCACCTGCATATCCCAGCAATGCTGCTGGCGGGACGGTTTGCCGAAGGCCTGCATGCAGCGTCATCAGGGTGCCTTGAGAGAACCCCACCAGCGCGAGCCTGTCTGGCGTTAGGCCTGCGGCCGCAAGCTCCTGATCAAGGATCGGCTGAAGTTCATCGGCGGCATTCTCCACTTCAGGAAAAAGCAGCGGATGACCTGGCGGCAGTCTGGGTATCCATTGAAAACCGCCGGGAGCGTCGGGACAGGGTGTTGGCGCGGAGGGTGCTGAGAAGGCAACCTCCGGCATGGACTTCGCCCAATAGTCTGCGAAGGACATGAGGTCAGCACCGTTGGATCCAAGGCCATGCAAGAAGACGACGAGCCACTTCGGATCGCCGCTCAACGCATCTCGTCGAAGGGGCTCACTCATCCGAAGAACCGCTTCAGGCGGAAGACACTCTCTTCAAGCACTTCAGGTTGTTTTGAGAAACAAAAGCGAACCATGTTTCTGGGGATGCCAATCCCTCCCTCTCGCGGTTTGTAGAACGGGCTGACCGGGATTGCGCTTACGCCGGCGTTCGCCGTGATCTCTTTACAAAAATCCAGGTCGGTCCTGCTATAGCCGAGGCCGGATATATCGGTTGTCACGAAATAGGTGCCATCGGAACGCACCACATCGAACCCGACAGCCGCCAAGCCCTTGGACAGAAGATCACGCTTCTGCTCCAGATCAGTTGCCAGATTTTGGAAGTAGGCATCGCCCTGCCCCAGCCCCCAGGCCACCGCGATTTGGAATGCCGGCGGTGTGGTGAAGGTGACAAACTGGTGTGCCTTGTTGACGAGCGCCAGCAGGTCTGGCGCAGCAGTCACATAGCCAATCTTCCAGCCTGTCAGAGAGAAAGTCTTTCCGGCTGAGGCTATTCGCACGCACCGGTCTCGCATGCCAGGCAAGGCCATCATCGTCTCGTGCGCTGCGCCGGCATAGACCAGGTGCTCGTAGACTTCATCGAGGATCACATAGGCATCATGCTTTCGCGCAAGATCTGCGATGCCCTGGAGTTCCGCCTTTGTGAAGACCTTGCCCGTCGGGTTCATGGGCGTGTTCACGACAATGAGCTTGGTCTTGTCTGAGAACGCACCCGCCAGCATTTCCAGGTCAAGATTCCAATTGGGCGCCTCGAGCCCAACGGTCACGGCGTGCGCGCCTGTTGCCTCCACCATAGGCAGATAGGAGTCATAGAAGGGTTCAATGAGGATAGCTTCGTCGCCCGCGTTCAAGAGCGCCAGGAAACAGTCGGCCAGAGCCTCCGTCGCGCCAGACGTCACAAGGGTCTCCGTCTGCCAGTCGACATCAAGCCCATAGAAACGCGTGTCATGGTTCGCGACAGCTTTACGAAGCTCAGGGAGCCCCATGGAGGGCGGATATTGGTTTGGTCCCGCCATGATGGCCTGGGCTGCTCGTTCACGCAGCTCCACCGGGCCCTCGTCATCCGGGAACCCTTGGCCCAGATTAATGGCCCCATGTTCCATGGCCATGGCGGACATGGTACTGAAGATCGTCGTCCCGAGCCCAGAGAAGACCGCGTTTCCTGGCTGCATTGTTCCCCCGAAAGAGCTGATTTCACATGCCGCGGAGCATTTCAGAGGTTCGGCGATCGGGCAATGACCACGCGCCAAAAGTGCAAAAGATCATATTTTGTGCATTTGCCTATTTTTTATGCTCAATATCTGCCCAGGAAATGAGCGACACATACTAGATACCCATACAAACCATTGATTTTAATGCGCTTTTTGCAGCCCAATGCATTGGCATAGCTTGTGCTAACCATGTATTACCGCGGGCGCGGCGGTGGCGCGTCACATTGCAAGCTACTTGGGCAAGCTTTACAGGATTGCACCGGAAAAGAGCGAAAACATGGCTCAACCGGTCGGTCAGGAAACAAAAACGATGAAAAAAATCGAGGCAATCATCAAGCCGTTCAAGCTCGACGAGGTGAAGGAAGCGCTTCAGGAAGTCGGGCTGCAGGGCATCACTGTGACCGAAGCTAAGGGCTTTGGACGTCAAAAAGGCCACACAGAGCTCTACCGGGGCGCTGAATATGTGGTCGATTTTCTGCCAAAAGTGAAAATCGAGGTGGTACTCGACGACGAAACCGTAGAAAAAGCGGTTGAGGCTATTCAGAATGCGGCCCGAACCGGACGCATCGGCGACGGGAAGATCTTTATTTCCTCCGTTGAAGAGGCCATCCGCATCCGCACCGGGGAAACCGGCGACGAAGCAATTTAATACCACACGCCCCTTATCGGGGGTTTGTGCAATTCCAACCGGTAGGCAGAAGCCTGCCATTACTTACGAGACACAGCAGGGAAAGAGAACACCATGGCCGATGCCGCCGCTGTCCTAAAGACAATCAAAGACAAAGACGTGAAATATGTGGACCTTCGGTTCACTGACCCACGCGGAAAAATGCAGCACGTGACCTTCGACATCGCGATGATCGAAGACGAAGACTTCTTCAATGATGGACAGATGTTCGACGGCTCTTCGATCGCTGGCTGGAAAGCGATCAATGAGTCCGACATGGTGCTGATGCCAGATTGCGCCACCGCAACCATCGACCCATTCTACGCTCAGACAACACTCGCCATCTTCTGTGACATCGTCGAGCCGAACACAGGCGAGCTTTATGACCGCGACCCTCGTGGCACAGCTAAGCGCGCTGAAGCGTATCTGAAGAGCACCGGCATCGGTGACACAGTTTATTTCGGCCCTGAAGCAGAATTCTTCGTCTTTGATGACGTGCGCTTCTCGTCCACGCCATACAACACAGGCTTCGTGCTCGACAGTGTCGAACTGCCGGACAATATGGGCACCGAGTATGAAATGGGCAATATGGGTCACCGTCCCCGCACAAAGGGTGGTTACTTCCCAGTAAACCCAATCGACAGCGCACAGGACCTGCGGTCTGAAATGCTCTCTACGATGGCTGAAATGGGCGTCGAAGTCGAAAAGCATCACCACGAAGTGGCGGCCGCTCAGCACGAGCTGGGCATGAAGTTCCAGACACTCACAACGGTTGCTGATCACCTTCAGATCTACAAATATGCGATCCACAATGTGGCGCACGCTTTTGGCAAATCTGCCACGTTCATGCCGAAGCCTGTTTTTGGCGACAATGGCACGGGCATGCACTGTCACCAGTCTATCTGGAAAGACGGCAAACCAACTTTCGCTGGTAACGGTTATGCGGACCTTTCGGAAAACTGCCTCCACTATATTGGCGGTATTCTGAAGCACGCGAAATCGCTTAATGCTTTCACCAATGCCTCAACCAACTCCTACAAGCGTTTGGTTCCTGGCTACGAAGCACCGGTTCTCCTCGCCTATTCAGCGCGCAACCGTTCTGCTTCCTGTCGTATTCCATACGGCACGTCGCCTGCATCCAAGCGGATCGAAATCCGCTTCCCGGATCCAACCGCCAACCCATACCTCGCCTTCTCTGCGATGATGATGGCCGGCCTTGATGGCATCCAGAACAAGATCCACCCTGGCGATCCAATGGACAAGGACCTCTACGCGCTTCCGCCGGAAGAGCTAGCGGACATTCCTACAGTTGCAGGGTCTCTTCGTGAAGCGATCGAAAGCCTGGACGCTGACCGCGACTATCTGACCAAGGGCGACGTGTTCACCAACGAGCAGATCGATGGCTATATCGAGCTGAAGATGGAAGAAGTTGAGCGTTACGACATGACGCCTCACCCTGTTGAGTTCGACATGTACTACTCCGTCTAAACACGGATCTGCATTTACGGAAAAGGCCGGTGTTTTCACCGGCCTTTTTCTTTGACCAAAGCACTTTATTTAATTATTTTGTTAAATAAGGTGCTGATGCGCCGCAAGAACCGAGAGGCGCTGACATGAAGCTCTACAATGCCAATGCGGGTAACCCGAAACGGGTCCGGATATTCATCGCTGAAAAAGGCGTCGATATCCCGCGAGTCGATCTTGAAGCCGGATCAGACACCCGCACAGAAGAATTCCGCAAAATAAATTCGCTCCAGGAGCTCCCGGTTTTGGAACTTGACGATGGGTCCATCATTACCGAAAGCGTCGCCATTTGCAGATATCTCGAAGCGCGGTTTCCAGAACCTCCGCTCATGGGACGCGACGCGTTCGAACAAGGTCGCATTGAGATGTGGAGCCAACGGATTTTCCATCAATTGTTTCTGCCGCACGGTCACTATGTGCGCCACACCATCCCTCTCTTCAAAAATGTGGTCCGGCAGATCCAAGAATTCGCCGCCGCAGAACGCGCGGTCATTCCGCAAAGATGGGAGTGGCTGAATGAAGAGATGTCCGATGGACGCCCCTTCATCATCGGTGATGATTTCACCATGGCGGACATTCACGGCATGGTGGTTCTGATGCTCGGAGGTTTCTTTGACCTTCCTATTCCGCCGGAGTGCACCTTTGCAACTCAATGGTCAGAGAGAATGCGCAGCCGTCCGAGCTGGAATGCATAATTTCATCTGTCTACAGATTTTTATCACTAAACTTTGTCCGACTTTTTATTCAGTTTACTGACCTATTGTGATCAGAAAAAGTAGGTCAGCACTACAGACTCATAGTGTGACGCGACGTCACATCGCACGATTCCCTTGACACGAAGCCGATTCCTTGCTACAAAGTTAATGCACATTCAGAAGGAGGTTTCGAAGATGACCCCACCTGCGAAGCGTAGCGTAGCTTGAAAACACTGGCGTATATGTCACTTTCAAGCGGAGAGAAATTCCAAGATAGATTGAAGCGTAGAGTCCGATTGACGTGTGCAGACGCGCAGCTCAAACGCAAAGGATTTTAGGCCAGATAGCGCAACACATACCTTTAGCCACAGCTGCATCAAGCAGCGTCGGTCTCTAGACATACGATGAAAAGCCCGGCTCTTTAGCATGGGCACGTGCGAGAAGCACAAAAGCAACCCCGTCCCAGGTCGCCGACCTGAGGAGATCGGGGTTGCGTTGTTTGGATCACCCCAAACATTTCCCCAATTTCCAGTCACCCAGAACACTGACCAATATCGCCTTTATGTTCGAGGAACTCAGCGTCGCGCGCCCTCATGCCAAAGATCACCTTGGTTTACGTAATCTATGTGAGGCAGTGGCTAGCGTGTCAGGTGGCGCCGCAGTTCCTCAACCACCGTTTCTAGTGGAATTGAACTTGGCGGATCTTTCTGGAGAGCAGGATCGGCGCTACTGGCCTGCAAGGAATCGGTCGTTGGCGTTCCGAACCCAAGCTCGGGCACGACCCAGTCAATAGCCGTCGACCACCATTTGTGCTGCTTGTTCTTCTCTAACTTATTCAACCGTGCTGCAAGCCCATCCAGCTGTTTGCGCGGCTGAGGCGCAATTGAGACGACGTCGAACCAGGACTCCGCCCGGTAACAGAACCTGTAGCGCGTGCCGTCGTCATCGGAATAAGCCAGCAACATCCGGTACAGATCGTCTACGGCGTGACGAAGCCCGATCACAGTCACCTCCCTGTCAGTTTCAACGATGGCGAGATCCTCTTCCGGAAAACGGGTGACATTGATCCCTTCACCTGCGTCAATCTTTTGAATGTCAGCAACGACCTGGCGATGTCTGTCCGCCCATTCACCTTGGATAGCAAACGGGTCGTCCAGCAGCGTTTCTTCCAACAGACTGAAGCAGTGCTGATAAGCATCCGCCATATTGGCCAGGTGCATGTCGGTCATTGGCGCCCCGTAGAATGGTTCGAACTTCTCTGCCTCGGACATGAGAGTCAGTTCCAACGCCAATGCATCCGGCCCTGTCCACTTCGTCAGGTCACCGGTCGCCGCTGTGCGCAGGATGAGGTCGCGATACTTCAGCGCCAAATCTGGGTTCAGCACACAGAAGGCAGAGAGCACACCGTCTGCATCAATATGATTGTTGGTGACAATCGAGAACTCCCCCAACACCTCTCGCCGCTGAGTTGGCGTCATGCCCGCAAGTATCAGCGCCGATCCGGTCGTCAGGTCATGGCGGAGCGGCTCAGGTGTTGAATGACCTGGCCAATGGCTGATCGTTCGATAGCCTTCTGCATAGCCATCAGTCATGAGCGTCTGCGCAGGATCCAGCCCAGGGTGAAACGGTTGAAAATTTAGGTTGGACATGAGGGTGTCTCCATCTGTTTCCGATAAGAGATACCCTCACGCCCAATAAGTAAAGTTTTTTCTTTTCTTATTAAACGAGGAGCCGTTCTGCAAAAAGCCGCGCGTAGAGACGTGCCCGTGCATTCAGGTCGCCCGGCTCAACCCAGTTTCGGTCCATGCGGTCCCACTCATTCCGCTCTGGGTCCAGCCCCAGGTCCTGAAGATAGTCACCGTCAGCAATGAAGAATTGTCGACGGTATCCGAGCAGATAACCGCCATGCTCCCTCTTAATGTCGACAGCTTCTTTGTAATCCGCCAACCAGATGTTCTGGTGCACCATCATGCGTTTGGGACAAAGGATGGTGCCGAAATCTATCCCGCCTTCATCACCTTCCATCGCATGAGCCAATGCCGCCCAGGTTCGAAAACCAAGCTCCATAGCAATGACGTTGAGGCATAGACGGCGTTTAACCTGCCCGATCAGTTCCTGATCCGTTGACGATGCCATTCCAGGCAGGGCGCGCATACGCCCAACATGAACAGACGAGCCTTTCTCAACTTGTTTGTGTAGTCGACGGGCTTTGGACTTTAAAAATGCCAGGACATCTGTGACCGTTTCACCCAAAGGATGCTCCTTTGACGGATTGGCCTGCGGTATTTCTGATTCCATCGACCCCAATATTTTGGACATGGGCGTCACTCTCCTTATCGCCCCTCTTCCGCTCCATGGGGTCACAAGAAAGCGAAATGTCGAAATCAGACGGTCGCTCAACAGATGGGCGGGTGCTTTCGCTTTCGGCGGACCAGGCGCGCCCGCAGCGCCTTGCCCGCATCTTCTACGCCGCTCGGACGGGCTTAGCAAGTCGTATCAGGTCCTCACAAATTTGGAGGTACGCGGATCGTCCATCACATAGAGTGTGTATTCATCATAGAAATTCTCACGGCCCAATTCCTGAATACGCAGATGTTCTGGATGGGTCCGCCAAGCTTCCAGCGCCTCCGCGCTTTCCCACTCGTGAACGGATACTCGCTCGCCATCATCTGCAAAGTATCCCTTCCAGGAAATGAAACCAGGCATGGCACGGGCAATCTGCCCCATCTCATCGGCCAACGCGTAATACTCTTCAGCGTTTTCGGGCCTCACCCGCGCCCGGAAAATGGCGACGATCATGGCGTCTTATCTCCTCGAAAAATCAAATCTAATAGAAAGGCTGCGCGCTCTTCCACGGGCCCCTTTGGCAGGACAATGGGATCATACCCAAACTCTGTAAAACTCATTTCCAGGCGTTCGTATTCTTCGACTGCTTCGTCAAAGCTTGTTTGCCGTTCTGCGTCATTCTGGAAAATCTCTGGCCAGGGCGGTGTCAGAAAGACAAGGCCAGCATAGCGCCTGGTGTCGATGAGGCTCTGGTGGTCAGGGTGAAGGCGCCTGCTGATGTAGGAGACAAAGGATATCGCATCGATGAACGACCGGTCGTAGAATACGGGTCCGTCCAGTAACGCCGCTTGGTCGAAAGCACCAACAGACATCTCGATCGCTTTAAGGGCAAACGCCTCGGGGTCCACCCAGGGCAATGCGGACCCACCTGTCTTCTGCTCCTCACGCACTATTTGGCGGCCGGGTTCCTCGAACGTTGGGAACCCGCGCCGCCGCAATTCTTGCAATAATGTGGATTTGCCGCCGCCAGAACAGCCAGAGAGAATGTATCGTTCAGGCCCAGCTTTCGCGTTTACTTCTGCAGCGATGTCCATCTCCCATATTTTTCTAAACTCAACCTGCGTCCGCTGGTTTTGCCACGACAGCTGATCTAGATCCTGTGCCCTGGAATACGGGCCAAGCCAACTGCTCGCCCAAGGTCACTGGCTCCAGGTCTTCAACACCGAACTCCTTTGGAACCTGTCGTGTGATCTTAGCTGTGCCGAACAACACGTCCCAGAAAAACAGCAGATTGCCGAAATTTCCTTTGTAGTTGGTGATGCCGTCGTCCTTATGGCGACCATGATGGGCCGAGTGCGTCGCTGGCGTCGAGATGGTGCGCTCGACCACCCACATGACCGGTGACAGCCATTTGATTTTGTACAAGGGACCATCCCACCGCACGTCAGAGTGGGCACCGAAGATCACGACCATTTTCACAACGAGATAGAAGGCGTAGACATATCCGAGCCCCATGTAAATCAGCGCACCGGAGAGCCAGAGACCAGGCATCATGGCGTAATAGAAAAGGTTGTTCCGGTAGACGACGCGGATGCTCAGATATTCAGAATTGTGGTGCGATCTATGCAAGTTATAGAGCCACGGGAACGTGTGAGATGCCCGGTGCCACCAATATTGGGTCATGTCATCGAAGACAATCAGCAACAAAATCTGAGCGATGATCGGAATGCCGACCAGCATATTTTCCGTTCCCGGAGCGACGGTGCTTACCAACCATGTTGAACTGAACAGTACCGCGGGCTGCGTAAAAGCAACCAGGGCGAACATAGAGATGATTTCCACCTTGGCATCATCCGGCTTCTCCCCGGCTTTTTTGAAGAACCCTGTGCGGATTGCTTCAGCCACTGCAAACGCGATGAAAAAACTCAGTATCAATAGAATTTCCGGTTTCATGCCGACCTCCTCTGGTTGCAGCCCCTTGATAGGCGATCTGAAATCGATAGAATGTATATTTTTTAACATTTGGAGTTTTTTTGTCTGGTCAGCTCGATTACGGACTTCCGGGGCTTCAGGAGACCCTTCCCACCACGTTGAGGGAGGCGCTCTACGATGCAGCTGTTTCTCTCAATTATTCAGACGGGCAATTGATCCAGGCGCGCGGCGATACCGATCCGTCGCTGACTATTGTCAAATCAGGCGCCGCCAGATTGGGTCAAATCGGGATCGACGGCAGCTACGCAGGCATGGCCGTTATGGGCCCAGACCAGTTCTTCGGTGAATTTACGATCTTCGGCGGGTTGCCCAGGGAATTTGATGCATTCGCTGTTGGTCCAACGGTGATCGCCAAGATAAGCAAGACGCGATTTGACCGCCTTCTTGATAAGCACAAAGGGATCAGATCCTACTTTCTGGCATTTCTTGCCCAGCGCCTGCATGCCGCCCTTACCTTCGTGGACGACCTTAGGCGCTTACCCCTGAATGCCCAGGTCGCCAAGACCATAAACATGATGCACCAGGCTGACGGCAAAAGTCCGACTGTCAAAGTTACCCATGAAGAGCTTTCCGAGATTCTGGGCGTCACCAGAGTGTCAATTAACAAGGCCCTTCGACAGCTCGAAAAAAGCGGGTTGATCGAGCGGGCCTACGGACGGATCGAGATACCGTCACCGGCAAAACTGGATCACTGGGTTCAAAGTCAGTCCCGGCCGAACGCCGCAGAAATCTGACAGATAGTCATAACTTTCCTTTCACGGACGGCTCCCCCTACACTGCTCGCAATGCGTCACGTATGGAGGAAACCATGGCTGCTGCGACCCGTAAAACCAGTACAAAAAAGAACACAGTCAGCCGAAAGAGCCCCTCGGAGAAAAAGCCAACGCCATCCATGAAAGAAGCAACGCTGATTACCGGCGCGTCTGGTGGTATTGGTGAGGCGCTTGCAGGCGAGTTTGCAAAGGGCGGCTCGAACCTGATCCTTGTTGCTCGGTCAAAAGACAAATTGGAGGCCATTGCCGCGCGTCTAATGGACGAACACGGCATTGCCGCTATCGCGCTGCCTGCGGATCTCTCCAAACCCAATGCGGGCCGAAAGCTCTTCGAGGCAGTGATCGCCAAAGGCGTGCATGTAGAAACCCTGGTCAATAATGCCGGGGTGCTGGAAATGGGGGCCTTCGCCGACATTTCCACCAAGCGACACCTGGAGCTGACACACCTGAATGTCACGACGCTCACCGAACTCACCAGCCTGTTCGTCCCCGGCATGGTCGAGCGGAAGGACGGCCGTATCCTGAACGTTGCCTCGATCGCTGCTTTCCAACCCATCCCGTCACTTGCCAGCTATGCGGCGACAAAAGCATATGTGCTATCGCTCACGGAGTCCTTGTCAGAGGAACTCAAACCCCACGGAATTACAGCGACAGCCCTCTGCCCCGGCATGACCGCCACCGACATGGTCGCGAGCGCAAAGGAGAGCAATGAGACGGCGGCCAAAATCCCCGACTTTATGGTGTCTGACGTCGCCGGTGTTGCCGCCGAGGGCTACGCCGCTTGTATGAAGGGTGACGTTATCCGCGTTCCGGGTATGGTCAATCTGGCCGCTGCCGTTGCCGGACGCGCCTCACCCCGCTGGCTGGTGCGGGCTGTCTCCGGCGCGCTCGGTCGCCTCGCCCTTTGACACAGAAGTGTGAATCAACCCTTTGATTTCGCTACGCTTTGGGCCACACTATTTTCAAACGGTCGGGGGACCGGGATCTCGTCCAAGAGACCCATTTGACATTGAGGAATACCGGAAGAACCGGTTCGACTGCTCACGCAAATGCGTGAGCTCAGGGAGGAAATAATGGATCACAATATTGGGCTGATGCTCGAAAAACGAGCGCATCTGAACCCCAACCTGGAAGGGTGCGTTGAGACTGAAAGCGGACGTCGCTTCACCTATGCTGAGCTTGATGCACGGTGCAACAAGACCGCCAACATGCTGTTGGACCAAGGGGTGAAGCCAGGTGACCGCGTTGCCCTGCTGATGATGAACGGTGTGGAGTTCATGGAGTCCTTTTTCGCAATCGCGAAAATTGGGGCCGTCTGCGTACCGCTCAACTGGCGCCTGACACCTGATGAACTTTGCTTCATCCTGAAAGATAGTGGCGCTCAAACCCTCGTATTCAGCTCAGACTTTACAGAAGCTGTTGAAGACATCCATGGGCGCGGTGGCGATGCCACAGACATCTCCCGCTGGATCAGCGTCGGCGAACGAACTGCAATCGCAGACGATTATGACGCCTTGCACAACGCCGCTTCAGACAGTCGACCCGCGATTGGCGCAAACGAAGACGACATGCTCTTCATCATGTATACGTCAGGCACGACAGGTCTTCCAAAGGGTGCGGTTCATACCCACAATTCTACGCTTTGGGGATCTCTCACCTCTCTTGCGACCAGCGACATGCAGCAGAAGGACCGCTACCTGCTTGTTCTTCCGCTCTTTCATGTTGGTGCATTGAGCCCACTCATCGCTTGCGTCCATGGCGGCGGTACGTCGGTCATCATGCGCGGCTTTGACCTGGACGCTATGTGGACCAATATTGAAGCCGAGAAGATCACCACCATGCTGGCTGTCCCTGCCATGCTGAACTTCATGCTTCTATCGCCTGCAAAAGATACAGCTAACTATTCTTCTCTGCGCTGGGTGATGAGTGGCGCAGCTCCGGTTCCTGTCACTCTCATTGAGACCTATGCAGGGATGGGGATCGAAATTCATCAGGTTTATGGTCTTACCGAAACCTGTGGCCCTTCTTGCTTGATCTCACCAGATGACGCGATGGCCAAGGCTGGTTCAACCGGCAAGGCCTTCTTCCATACCAACGTTCGGGTTGTGGATAGCGACGGCAACGACATCAAGGCCGGCGAGGTTGGTGAAGTCTTGGTCTCCGGTAAGCATATCATGAAGGAATATTGGAACCGCGCAGACGCCACCTCGGAGACCATCGTCGATGGATGGCTCCACACGGGTGACCTCGCGACTTTAGATGAAGAAGGTTTTGTCTACATTCAGGACCGCATCAAAGACATGATCATTTCCGGCGGGGAAAACATTTATCCAGCGGAAATCGAAAACGTTCTTCTCGCGCACCCGAAAATTCAGGACTGCGCAGTGATCGGCCAACAGAACCAACAATGGGGTGAAGTTTGCCTCGCGGTTGTTGTTCGCGAAGATGACAGCCTGACTGAAGCGGACGTCATGAAACATTGTGACGGCAAGCTCGCGCGCTACAAACTTCCAAAAGGTGTTGAGTTTGTTGATGCCATTCCACGGAACCCAACAGGCAAGGCGCTGAAACGCATATTACGGGACCAGTTCCCGGGCGAGGAAGCAAAAGCCAGCTGAGGTACACCGCTATTCAAAGTCAGCCGGGCACGATGGTTTTGTGCCCGGCTTTTTTGTGTCCGCTCTTAAATCCACTTCAACCACTTAAACAAGCCATAGAGCCCCGCAGCCAGGGCAACACTTGCCCCACAGACAATCCAAAATGCATAGGGGTATTCCGCGCCAGGTAGGCCGCCGACATTGATCCCCAGCAGGCCTGTCAAAAACCCGAGAGGCAGAAAGACGGCGGCAACGATTGAAAGAACCAGCATATTGCGGTTCATTTCCTCTGCACGAGACGCCACCCAAGCATCGTTGATAACGGTGGCACGTTCCCTGGCGGCATCGAGTTCATCCACAAGTCGGACGGTTTGATCTGATATCTCGCGTATCAGAAGACGGTCCGCATCTTTAAGGGGCGGCACATCTGTTTGACTTACTCTCTCTAGCGCCGCCCGCTGGGGCGCAACATAGCGCCGCACCACAATCAATTGACGTCTTAGCTCGCTGAGCGTTGTACGTCCAGCTGCGCCCCCACCAGTCAGATTTTCTTCCTCAAGTGAATCCAACTGTTCCACCAACTTCATAACCATGGTCTCAATCTTGTCGGACATGAGGTCTATCAATTCAAAAACAAAACGGCCGATCGTCGTCGGTGCATCTCCAGACGCACAGGACTCTGATATTTCATCAACTGATAAAACATGCCTGACTTGAACGCTGATAATTCTCCTAGGCTCAATCCAAATCCGAACGGAGACCATATCATCCGGTTCAGCGTTCCTATGAGTGTTCACGCCGCGCAAGACGAGCAGGATGCCTCCTGCCAACTTGCTGAGTCTTGGCTGGGTTTCAGGTGCCAGCAGGCCTTGAACGACAATGGGTGAGAGTCCCAGCTGACCAAAGACCTCACCGTCGTCGGAGGGTTGGTGGTTTTGCACCCGTATCCATTGGTACTCAGTTTCTTTTTCAGCGTAGCTGCTGGGCAAGCCGTCTAGAAGCACTGCCTGTCCGTCAGCCTTAATCGTATAGGTGGAAACGGTGGTTTCGCTTGGTGTTTTCATATAGCGCCCCTGATCCCGCGACTCGCGTGAATTATCGCAATCCTATACCTCTGCGGCTAAGGAGTCCGAGTAGCTCTAATGTGCAATCTGACCCTAGGAATGCTAGGCAATAACCATACATTCGTTGCAGATTCGGTGCCGCGCCTGATCTGCAGGCCAAACCCGGGGGGCGCGCGTGGCCAATAAGAAACTAGAAAACCGGTACGTCAACGATCTGCGCCGTCAGGAATTTATCCTCAATTCAGCGCGCGGGTTCCGTATTCAGGCCCTTCCAATCGTTCTGTCAGTATTGTTTCTGGGAGCCATCGGTATATCGGTCGCCTCAAGTTCTCTCATAGGACCTCAGGGGGGCATCAATGCAACTCTGATCCTTGTCATGTCGGCGATCTTTGGCGGCTATATGGCTCTCAACATCGGCGCCAATGACGTGGCCAACAATATGGGTCCTGCCGTTGGTGGCAAGGTGCTCACCATCGGCGGCGCTGTTGCCATTGCGGTGGTATGTGAGGCTGCTGGCGCCCTTCTCGCAGGCGGTGATGTGGTGAGCACGGTTGCCAAAGGCATTATCAGCCCAGAAGGTTCGGTCGACGAAGGTGACTTCGTTCTCCTCATGATGAGTGCCCTCATCGCGGCAGCACTCTGGATCAATTTGGCAACAATATTGAACGCCCCGGTCTCCACAACACACTCCATCGTCGGTGGTGTTCTCGGCGGCGGCATTGCTGCAGCCGGTCTTAGTGTCGTGAATTGGCCCACTATGGCCAGCATCGCTGCCAGCTGGGTCATCTCCCCTGTCCTTGGGGGTGTGATCGCAGCCGCGCTGCTCGCGTCTATCAAATTGCTCATCCTCAACAAAGAGGACAAGCTTGCAGCTGCGCGGACATGGGTGCCTGTCTTGATCGCGCTGATGGCTGCAACCTTTGCGGCCTACATGGCGCTCAAAGGGCTGAAACGGATTTGGAAACCAGGACTGGAAGAGGTTCTTCTCGTCTCAGTCCTTGCCTTTGTCATCGCAGGCGTTCTGTCCATTCCCTATATCAAGCGGCTGTCGGCCGGACTGCGGAACAAGAAGAAAGACATTCCGCGGCTGTTTCATCTGCCACTCATTCTTGGGGCCGCGCTTCTTTCCTTCGCTCATGGCGCTAACGACGTTGCAAATGCCGTTGGACCGCTTGCCGCAATTGCCTCTGTTGTCACTGAAACATCCGGCTTGCAGTCCAAAGTCGCCATCCCCTTCTGGGTACTGGCAATCGGGGGCGTGGGGATCGCCATTGGGTTGGCCCTGTTTGGGCCCAAACTTATTCGTACCGTTGGCGAAAAAATCACCCGCCTAAACGCAATAAGAGCCTATTGCGTCGCCCTCTCCGCCGCAGTTACGGTTTTGATTGCGACGAATATGGGCCTGCCTGTGAGCTCCACCCATATCGCCATTGGGTCAATTTTCGGTGTGGGTTTCCTCCGGGAGTATCTCGAAAATCCAAAGCGGAAAGAAGGTCGTCGGAAAGTTCTTTTGAGTGCCACGCCAGACGACGCACTTCGTCAACCTGCAATCCGCCAGAAGCGGATGCTTGTGCGTCGGCGATTTGCCTATTCAATCGCTGCGGCGTGGATCATCACCGTTCCTGCCGCAGCAGCACTGTCGGCAACGATTTACCTAATCTTGGCGATGCTGTGAAGATCTGGTAGCAGCTTTTCGAATCCTTGCAGAGCACTATGGATATCTGGGCCACCCGCGATTTTTCGCGCGTCCGGCAACGTCACCCAATGACGGTCTCTGTTTTTACGCTCTGGCCATTCGTCGTGCTGCTCCGTGAAGTGCAGGGGAATATAGGTCACGATTAAATCGCGTGGGCCATCAGGCATTTGTTTGATCGCCTGAACATCGTGCGCGAATTGTTCCAGCATCCGCCCCCGAATGCCTGCCTCTTCATAGGCCTCCCGAAGCGCAGCCTCAGAGGCTGTCTCACCCTTTTCTATCGCCCCTTTGGGAAATATCCAGCGTTCGTGGGTGCGCGACGTGATCATCAGAAGCAATGGCTCTGTCTCACGAATGACAAATGGGATCGCGCCAACCTGGCGTAGCATGACCAACTCCTAGATTGCAGAATCTTGCAAAACCTTACTTGAGATGTGCGCATTCTCTGCGGATTCGGCACCAATGCCAAGAGCAGTGCCATCTGACCCACTTTTCCCGCTCCTGACAGGAACCGTCAGGGTGACATGCTAGAGTCTCCACGTGACCGAAATGAGACGGGGTGCCCACCAATGACGAGAAACTCTCAAATCCCATTTGAAGCCGATAGCGTGGCGGGTGTGTTCGATAGCTATCAGGGCAAAGTCCGCCAGAAGCTTCTGGCGCTTCGTAGTTTGATTTTCCAGACGGCTGCCAAGACTGAAGGTGTCGGAGACCTACAGGAGACACTCAAATGGGGACAGCCCAGCTACCTGACGCCAGAAACCAAAAGTGGCACAACGGTTCGGATTGATGCAATCAAGGACGATCCGGACCACATCGCAGTCTATTTCCACTGCCAGACAAACCTGGTCCCTACCTTCCGCGATATGTATGGCGACAAGCTGACATTTGAAGGCAACCGGGCACTGGTGCTTGATGTGCGGAAGAAGCTTCCGGAGAAAGAGTTACGGCACTGCCTCGCCACCGCCCTTACCTACCACCTGGCGAAGAAAAAGAAGGCGTAGACGCCAGCCAGGCGGTTTCTACGCCTGCTTCTCGCTTTTCCAGAATTTCAGCATGCGCCCCGTAACACCGTCGCGGACGATAATCAGATGATACAGGGCCGCGATGATGTGCACACCGATTAGCCCGATAATCAGGTTCGTCGTCAGTTCGTGAAATCCACGAATGTAAACGAATGTAGCTTCCGCCCCGGCACCATCTCCATAAGCGAACAACCCGAAAGGTGTCACAAGTGAGTCTGCATTGATTGCGCTCAGAATCCCTGTCGCAATCAGTGCACCGATCAAACCATAGAGCAGCCAATGAGCTGCGTGTGCGAGGAGCTTTTGGTAGGCCGGCATGTCCGATGGAAGCGGCGGCGCCCCATGCTTCCATCGCAAATAGATGCGAATGCAAAACAGGACCGCCACAATGGTTCCCAGCGTTGCGTGATCGGAGCGGGACTCGAAACGGTCGAGGTCCGTCATGACGCCGCCAAACTTCTGGGCGATGTAGAGATCGAGCATGATCGCGATCGCCATCAGCCAATGAACGATTTTCTGGCCGACAGCAAAATCGGTTCTTTGTACCTGCGCCATGTCACATACCCTCCTGCATTGGCTCTCCATCCGCGCCATATGTCGCAAGAGCCATTTTCGATATTTATTATGTCACTTGACATATTTATTGATATTTTATATGTCAAGTAGCATGAATAAAAATGTTTCACAGGCAGGTCCAGGAAAACGCCGCCAGCAGCAGCGGGCTGCGGAAACTCGGGATGCTTTGCTGGATGTTGCGACTGAGGCGTTTGCCAACCACACTTTTGACGGTGTCTCAGTTCGAGCGCTCGAAACCAGCGCTGGCGTTCAGCGTGGCGCCGCCGCTTACCACTTCGCAGACAAGGAAGGCCTCTGGAAAGCTGCGGTTGACCGGATACTCGCGGTTCTCCAATCGCGCATAGAACCACTGGCTCCTGTTCTCAATGACCTCGGTGATGAGGGAAAACTCCGCGCGGTCATCACAGCGTTTGTGCGGTTTAGTGCTGAAGCTCCAGAACTCAATCGCTTGATCATTCAGGAAGGGCGCACCGAAAGCTGGCGTCTCCACTACCTGATTTCTACTTTCCATCGCAACCGACTGGCCTGGTTGCAGGACTTTGTCGGGATCGTCCAAGACCCGCATCTTTTTTATATGACGGTCGGTGCCGCCACGCTGGTTTTCAATGTGGAGCATGAATGCCGCGAGCTCTTCGGCGTAGACCCAATGAAGGATGACTTCATTCGGGAACATGCCAACCGTGTCGCAGATATGGCTGTCTATCTGCACAAGCAGAAAAAGGCAGAGATCCCGTGATGGGCAAGTCAAAAAAGAACCCCACGACCGTACTTGTGTGTGGTGCGTCAGGTGGCCTTGGCACCGTGCTCGCCCGCACGCTTCAGGACAAGGGCATGACTGTGCGGGGAACCATGCGAGACCCTTCCAAGTCGACCGCCCCCGACATCGATATGCTGGCGATGGACGTGCTCAACGAGCAATCCGTGATCGATTGCCTGGCCGCAGCAAAAGAGGCGATGGGCAGTGTTGATGTGGTGATCAATTGCGTGAATGAAATGGTTCTCGGTTCAGTCGAAGAAACCTCCATGGAGGAACTGGGCCGCGTCTATGACATTAATGTTCTTGGGCTTGCCTCTGTTGCTCGTGCCGCAGTCCCGATCATGCGGGCACAGGGTCATGGGCTTATCATCTCGATGAGTTCGCTCGGCGGTCTGTTGGCGGTGCCCTATCTCAGCGCTTACACGTCCTCGAAGTTCGCTCTCGAGGCGTTTAGCGAAGCGCTCTATCACGAAGTTAAGGCAGACAATATTGATGTGGCGATCATGCAGCCGGTCGCCATGTACATGGATCGGGCGGATATTGGCGACCATTTGAAAGTTGCAAAGAGCGCTCCGGCTACATCAACTACGCAGGCTATTGTGCGGATGATGGCGAAAGACACCAGAGCAAGCAAACTCACCCCTGAAAAAGTATCGTTGGCGATCTATGACGTGATTAGAGCCAAGAACCGCAAGCTTCGGTATCCACTCGACCGTGCGCGGGTTCTTGGCAAGGTCAAGCGCATCGCGCCCCAATCACTCATCAGCAAAATGATCGACGGATTGGTGCGCGACGCTCAAAAGGCATCATAGAAACTGGTAGGCGCTTTCGACTATTCCGCAGCCGCCAGCGTCTCCACTGTCTGTGGTCCACGAATAAGACCACCTGGACGTTTGTCTGTCACGACACCAGCTTTGAAGGTCACCTGCCCAGACTTGATTGTGTAGTCATAGCCTTCGGCTTTCTGCAGCAGGCGCTTGCCACCAGCTGGCAGGTCAAAGGCGAGCCATGGCTTGCCGAGCTTGATCCGGTCCATGTCGACCACATTCACATCTGCCAGATAGCCGGGCTTCAGCACCCCACGGTCGTTCAGGCCATAGAGACGGGCGGTATCGAGGCACTGACGCTTGATCGCGTTTTCCAACGCAATCGTGCCGCGCTCGCGCTTCTTGACCCAGTGCTCCAGCATGAAGGTGGGGCTTGCCGCATCGCAGATGGTGCCACAATGAGCACCGCCATCAGACAGGCTGTTCACCGTGTCGTCTGCATGTTGCAAATCGACAAGGAAGTCGAGATTGCCATCCACATAGTTCAGGATCGGCAGGTAGATGAAGCCTTTGCCCTCATCGGCCATCATCATGTCATAGGCATATTCCGGCCCGGATTTGCCTGCCGCTTCCGCGCGTGCCGCAACGCTCTCCTCTGCCTGAGGTTCGTAGTTGAACTCCTCGTCCATCTCGAACTGCTGTGCCCAGCCTTCGGTGATGATGGCGAAGATTGGCCCTAAGTCCACATTCTCCGGCACCATTGGCTTTTCGCTTAGCAACTGTGCCTTGAAGGCTGGATCTTTGAGCTTTGCGTATTGCTCCTCCCACGGCAGCTCAGCGATCGCCGCCCAACTTGGGTGGGAAATGAACGGATGCACAGTGCCACGCCAGGCCATGACGATGCCGTTACCGCGGAGCGCGATCTGCGCCACGATATTGGCGCCCTTTGCGTTCTCCGCCCGCATTTGAGCGATCTGCTCATCCAGCGGAAACGCTTTGGCGATAGATTGCAGCGCGGCGAAGGTGACAGGCATGCCGGTTTCGCGGCTTAGGTCGCCCATCCATTCAAACTCTTTCCATTCCGGCTGAAGGTCTGACGCCATTTCAAAAACACCGTGACCTGCCCGGCCCATGGCCCGGCCGATACCGATCAGTTCTTCTTTGGTCGCTGTCGTTCCGGGTACCAGCTCGCCATCAACAGACCGGTGAAGGATGGTGCGGGAGGTCGAGAAGCCAAGCGCGCCGGCTTTCAGCCCATCCTCGACGATCTTCGACATCTGCTCGACATCTTCGTCGGTCGGGACCGCACCCGGTTTTTCCCGCTCGCCCAATACATAGGCGCGGACTGCACCATGAGGCACATGGGTTGCGACATCTACCGTGCGGGGCAGGCCTTCCAGCGCATCAAGATATTCCGGGAAGGTTTCCCAATTCCACGGCAAGCCTTCAGCCAGAGCAGTGCCTGGAATGTCTTCGACACCTTCCATAAGCCCGATGAGCCAGTCATGCTTGTCTGGTTTGGCTGGCGCAAACCCCACGCCGCAATTGCCCATGACAACCGTTGTCACACCATGCCAGCTGGACGGTGCCATCTCATCGTCCCAGGTTGCCTGACCGTCATAGTGTGTGTGCACATCAACAAAGCCCGGCGTCACAATTTTGCCCGTCGCATCAATCTCTTCGCGACCTTCGGCTTTCACATCACCCACGAGCGTTACACGGTCGCCGTCAATTGCCACGTCGCCAACGAAAGAGGCCGACCCTGTTCCATCGACAACCGTCCCACCCCGAATTACCAGATCATGCATTTCGCTTCTCCTCCAAATGACCAATTGTCATCAGGGTATCAGGTTCAGCGGGCGGATCAAATTTGCTGGCTGACCCAAAGCGCATAATCTGACAGGGACATTGCCCTTCTTGGGCGAACGTTTTTGGACCCTGCGGAAAATGGGTCTGCGCCCCGCCCGTTCTGGCCTTATTCGTCCATGCGGCTGATCCATTCGCGGATCAGCGCAAGCCCTTCTTCGTGCACGAGACTCCGACCCGTTTCCGGCATCATGATGCCGGGGTCAGTTGAAGCCATCCGGAAAAGCAAAATTGACTCATCTGGCTTGCCCGGCGCAATGTCGAACTCAAACCCGCCTGATCCGCGACCCGCGGCAATTGGGCGTTTGAAGACACCGAGCCGCGAGGCATCCTCTTCCTCCCATGTCAGAAAGAGGCCTGACGTTTTTCCCGGACCTGCGTCCGCATGACAATGGGCACAGTTCATATCGAGATAAGCCCGCGCGCGCTCGTTGAGGGACACATGGTCTTCGTCCAGCCAGTTTGCGATGCGCGGGAGCTGTGCAGGATCATCGGGCAGTGGTGAGAGCAAACCGGCCCTCGCCCAGTGGGTCAGCTGGTTTTCCGACCCGCTTGCATAATCAAAATCGTGATTGATGTTCCGAACCTTCGGGCCGATGGGGATCAGCTCGCCCCCAGTCACATGGCAGCCTTTGCACTGGTTCACATTGGGAACCGCATATCGGATCGGAAGAACAGTGCCATCCTCCTGCACCCAATCAACGGTGAGGCGTTTGCCTGCACGTTTCAGTATGGCGTCCGTATCGTCATCGTTCCAAACATAAGGAAGTGCGACCCATCCATCTGTCTGGTGGATGAGCAATCTGGTTTCAATCAGATTGAGACCGTGCACCGCCGACACAGTCGCGTCGGGATAGGCGAAGGTTTTGACGAGGATTGTGCCGACGGGATAGTCCGGCAGACCCGCGCCTTGATAGGTCGCCGCCTCACCATCCGGCAGAGAGATAAACCGCATCTTCTCTGCATAATCGGTGAAGAGTGGCGTGATGAGGTCATAGGGCACTACGCCCATTGCAGGCTTCTGCGCTGTCAAATCGGTGAACAGGTCATAATCAGACAACAGTTTGGCAGGTTTCTCCGCCAATGCCGCTGTCCAGTCCACCGCTCCCGCTGACGTTATTCCCCCAACAAGCAGCGCAAGCCCTAGCAGCAGATGCTTCACGACGCGCTTTCCTGGCTGAGCTGAACGGCCTGCAGCTCAGCAGGTCCACCCGCATGGTCAGGCAAGTCTCTGTCGACGCCATGCAACCAGCGTGCGGCAAACCAGAACGTCACATCTGCATTCACGAAGCTGACAGGCTCGCCGTCGGTGCTTTCGTTCTCGCCAATGTAAATGCCTTTGTTCTCGTCAACGCCAAAGAAGGTCTGCATCCAGGGTAAACGGCCATCCCAGACGATATCGGGAATGGGTGTTCCAACGATCTCGGCAATCAGGTCCCCGATTTCATTGTCCGGCGCAAAGCCGTTTCGACCAATCTTATTGGAATGCACTGAAATTCCGGCCGGGAACGGTTGGTAGAGTTCGTCTTCGGTGTCGTCGGGATAGGCGACGATCAGAATGGCTGTCGTGGCGTTGTCATCAATCTCATTGCCGAAGAGTTCCATATCCCGGTTCGCCATCACCATGATACCCGTGCCCATAGGTGTCTGGCCCACAATGTTACCTTCAGGCGCAAAGTTCGGCGTGTCATTGGTGATGGACTTATTGTTGAACACACGAACAGAGTGGCCGCCTTGCTGTGGCAGGCCCGGCAAATCAAAGATTAAGATGCCGCCCGTATTGTGGATCGCCACATTGTCATGCACGTCTGCGTAGTAGGAATTCTCAATCTCAATACCTGCCACATTATATTCCGCGCGAGAATTACGAACGATGATGTGTTGCGACTGTCCCACATAGATGCCTGCGTCCGACGCGCCAATGGCAACACAATTGTCGATCAGCACATGAGTGGAGGAGACAGGATAGAGACCGTAAGCGCCATTATTTTCATCCGGACCATTGGTCCATTCCACGCGGATGTCGCGAAAGGTGATTTCGTCTGAGCCGTTCGCTTTGATCGCATCGCCCTTCACGTCTTCAACCGCAAAACTTTCAAGCACGATCTTGTCTGAGGTTACCAGCAGACCCTCACCACCAGATTCCTGGCCTTTAAAGGAGAGGATGGTGGCGTCCGGCCCTTGGCCTTTCAGGGTCACCCCATCAATGTCGAGGGAGAGGCCATCGGTCAGCGCGAAGATACCTGCGGGCAGGATGATGGTATCGCCGGGGCTCACATCGATCAGCGCTTCCTGAATGGTCTCTTGAGGATCCAGAGCCAAAGCGGCTGAATCAAGCTCCAGCACCGCGGCACTGACGCTGCCTCCCAACATCAAAAGTCCGACTACTGCAGTGCCGATGAATTTCATCTTCATTTTGCCACCCTTTCAAAATATGAAACTATTTCATATTATGTCTCCTCCCTTGTCAAGAACGGTGAAAAAGCCCAAGAAACCTCATGCGCAAACCGACTCAAGAGAGAGCCCGAAAACGCGTCACTGGCATTCTGGCAGCGGCGGCGGACCTGATATCACAGGGCGGTGTTGAAGCGGTCACGACGACAGACCTGGCGCAGCAAGCAGGCGTGCCGGTTGGCTCGATCTATCAATATTTCGAAGACGCGAATGATGTTCTGCGCACTGTCCAGGGCGAGTACGCCGCGGAGCTTGTGGCGGCCTGTCATGAGGTCCTGGACAGTTTGCCGCCGAACACAGACTGGCAGACCTCCACGCGCCTTACGATTGATACCTATTGGGAAGAGCTGTTGAAGCGGCCGATCTACGTGGCGCTTCTGCGCGACGCAACGCGGACCCAATCATTCGCAGACTCCCTGGGCCTTGGTGGTCCGGGCGAAAGTGATATTGCCGCCCTCTTCCACCGAAGTCTGGACGTCGGGGGTGCCATGCTCCCGCCTGCGAAAGCAGACGCCGTCACCGACACGGTGCTTGGGTCGCTCTCAGCGCTTACCGACCTTGCCATGTTGATTGATGACGACACCGCGCGCGAAACCCGTCGCCAGGAAATGCTCCGCATGATCGAGCTTTATCTTGCGGATATTCTGGAGGCTTAGGTCGCGACCTGACTGCGAAGATCCCGAGGAACTTCCGCGAGCCTTGCGTAATCCCCATGGAGTGGCTTCAGCTCAGCGCTGCCTAACTCTTCCAAAGCCGGGCCCAGTTCTGCGCGCGGCGCCACATGGAAGAGGGTCAACCACCAAGTCAGTAAACGCCGGAACCAGCGCGGCAAGCGTTTCTGTTCGCCAAAATCGACAATGACCAAGCGCCCGCCCTCTGCGGTTACCGCATAGCCTCGCGCCAGGGCTCCCTCCCAGTCCGGGATCATTGAGAGAGAATAGGAAAAGAAGACACGGTCAAATGCGGCGCGATTGAACAGCGCGGCAGCGTCGAAATCAGCAGCATCGGCTTGCGCGACCTTGACCCGATCTTCGAGCCCCGCCCGTTTGATCTCTGTGTGGGCGGTCATGAGCATTTCAGCCGAAATGTCGAGGCCGTAGAAAAGCGCATGGGGGTAGCGCTTTGCCGCCTTGATAAGATTGCGGCCCGTGCCGCAACCAATCTCCAGAACAATGCCCCCTTCCGGCGGGGCGAGTTCGGCAATGAGACGGTCGCGGCCGAGTAGGTAATATTTCCGCGTAAAGTCATAGAAGTGACGCTGGTGGCGGTAGATGCTGTCCATCAGGGCGCTGGTCGCGTTCATGAGCTATCCCTCAAACGTATAGAGGTGCACACCACCATAAATGGCGGAGCGGTCGCGGGCGGTATAGTCGAGGCTCTCTTCTCGCTTGTAAGCCCAGCGGCTCAGCGTCTCGTCAGCCACTCTCCCCGGCAGAATTGTGTCACTGCCTGCAGTGCGGAAGACGACACGGGCACCTGGCTCCGCTGTACGGGTAATCTCGCTCCAGAGCTCATTCAGTTGTGCGTCGGTCATCCAGTCCTGCGCGTCGAGCAGAACATAAGCATCAAATGCTTCTTCCGGTTCGTCCGCTAGCAACTCCGTGAAAGAGCGGTGCCTGACTTTCACACGGTCTGCCCGGTCGCGCATGTCAGCGAAATGAGCTGCCTGCAGATAAGGCGGCAAGGGCCCGGCAGGTCCGGATGAGGTGTTGGCTTCCATCGGGGCATAGCCGCGGCCAAAGGCCTGCCACGCGAAATAGTTTTCGCTCATGGGGAAGTCGCAGACGAGTTTTTCGAGCCGGCCTTTGAGCACGGCAGCCATATCACCACCACCGTCGGCTGCCAGCGCTTCATATTGCGCGGGCGGAATACCGAGACCGTAGAGCGACATTTTTTTGGACGTCACCCATTTCACGACGCGCTTGTCGAAAAGTGGTGCCAGCACGCGGTCGAAGTAGGAGCGCTGTTCGGCAAGGTTCCGGGTCTTGGTCAGCTCGCTCGGGTCGACGCCCAGACGGCGCGCCATAAAGTGCGCGGCCCCGATGAAGTAGCCCAGAAGCCCGTGATGATAGAGGTCGCGGGAAAAGAGCGTATAGCGGCGCTGGCCCATCAGGTCGCGCCCCTCCCAGTAGGAGCGGCTTTCCTCATCGAGCTTTGGCTGTAGAAAACGTTTATAGGCTGTGATGTTGGACTTGCGGTCCGCATCGCCAAAGAAACGGAAGAAGCTCTCATAATTGGGGAGCTCACGAGCGGCGGCAAGCTTAAGGCGGGTTAGCGCAAGGTGCGCGCGATTGAGGTCCACCGCGACAATCTCACGGGGGTTGGCTGTGAGGTAGGAGAGCACGTTGCAGCCGCCAGACGCGATGGTGAGGACGCGGGAGTTTGGCGTCAATGCCAGCGCTTCCATGTCCACTTTCGGGTCTTCCCAGATTTGCGGATAGACGAGGCCCTTGAAGACGAAGGTGAAAAAACGCTCTGTGAAGCCGGCCCGGCTTGCCGCCTTGTTCTGATGCACGGCAGACTTCAGACGCTTGGTCGTGTCTTTGAGGGCAGCGGAGGAAAGATTGGTCTTTGCGGGCTCTGTTTTCGCGAGCATGGGGGTCTGCCTTTAGTAGAGCGTGACTGCGAGACCTCGCGGGCCGCGACTCATGTCTGCTGTTCAGCCCCGAAGCTCACGCCTCCATAGCAGGGCGCCCATGACAGTTTCGTTGCGGGTGTATGTAGGTGGGGTGACGGGTGTCGCATCGCTCATAGAAGTCCTGTTGTTTTCTCAAAAGTTGCCAAAACGAAAACTGTCTTCCCGGGCTTCATCTGCAAATAAAAGCTGTCACCACCCGACTTGTTCGGGTGGTCCAGGAGCTACTTCGCTTAGGGTTTCGTTTGGAACCCTGGATTACCCGGACAAGCCGGGTAATGACACTGAGTTTTTGATTGTCTGATTTGCTACCAAAAACAAATGCTGTCATCCTTGTGCTCGACACGAGGATCCATGGTGACTTGCAAAGTCCGCTTGGACCCTCGGGTCAAGCCCGAGGGTGACAATTGAGCAAAACTTCAATGCATCACCGCACCAAAGCCTCGGCCGTGCGGGCTTCGTTTTTGGCATAGTCGCGGAAGGCCTTGAAGACACCCATCTTCGTGTTCGGGTCCTGGCCGTCGCCCATGCGCAGGATCTGCAGGCAGAACCAGCCCTGCTGTCCCCAGCCATTCAGCCCCTTCACAATCGCAAACGGTGAATGCGGCCCAAGCCAGCCGGGGCCGATCTGCAGTGTTTTCTCAAACGCCGGTGTTTCGGTCATGGCACCCGACAGCAGCTTGTTCGGTACGTCGGCATCCACACAAAGAGGTCGGCCAAGGCCCACCATGTCCATCTCGCCTGATGCTAGAGCTGCGTTCATGCCTTCGGTTGAGCGGAAGCCGCCGGTGACCATCAACGGCATGGTGGTCGCCTTGCGGATGTCGGTCGCATATTCCAAGAAGTAAGCCTCGCGGGCGATGGTGCTTTCCGCGCGCTTTTCCGAGCGGTCAGGATTAAGCGTCATGTCGTCATAGCCGCCCATACGTGGTTGCTCATAGGTGCCACCGGAAATCTCCAGCAGGTCGACGGTTTCCTCGTTCAGCCATTTTGCCACCTGGAGCGAGTCTTCGTGGCTAAAGCCGCCGCGCTGGAAGTCTGCTGAGTTGAGTTTGACGGCGACGGGGAAGTCCGGCCCCACCGCGCCGCGCACCGCACGGACAACTTCAAGCAGAAGGCGCGCCCGGTTTTCCAGACTGCCGCCCCACTCGTCTGTGCGGGTGTTCACGTCGGGGGAGAGAAACTCGGAGATGAGATAGCCGTGGGCACCATGCACCTGCACGCCGGTAAAGCCGGTATCGCGGGCAATCTGGGCTGCATGGGCAAAGCGGCCGATGACGTCCCTGATTTCTTCGCCGGTGAGTGCGCGGGGTTTGCCAAACTGACTACCCGGCATTTCAAGGGCGATGTCGGACGGGCCCACAGGCTCCTTCGCCACAGATGCCGGTGTCTGGCGGCCCGCATGGCTGATCTGCATCCAGAGATGGGTGTCGTTCGCGGTGCCTGCTTCCGCGTAGGCGCGCAGCGCGGCAATTGCCTCATTCGACTGGGGGCCATCTATCGCCACATTGCCCGGCCGTTCCATGTAGCGCCGGTCCACCTGCACATTGCCTGTGAGCAGCATGCCTGCCCCGCCTTCCGCCCAGCGGCGGTAGAGCGTCTCGTGGCGATGGGTCGCCTTATTGTCCGGATCGCCTAGCCCCTCGGTCATGGCGGCCTTGCAGAGGCGGTTCTTGAGGGTCACGCCACAGGGCAGTGTCAGCGGATCATTGATGGTGGGCATTGCAGGGGCTCCAGGTGTTCTTCAGGTCGGAAAATGTCGGATAAACGATCATAGGAGGCATTCTCTTCCGCATTCAAGCTGGCTGAAGAGTAGAATGAGGTTTGATTCGGTTCCGGGTCGTGCACCCCCTATTCCTTCGAGTTCCCATGCCCGCCAAAAAGAAAACCACTACAGCCAAGCCCAAATCTGACGACCTTTTCAGCTCGCCCAAAGCCAGCGGCGGTGCAAAGAAGGCCGCGCCTAAAGCCGCAGCTAAAAAGACAGCGTCCAAGAAGGCTGGCTATTCCGCCAAGGATATTGAAGTTCTTGAAGGGCTGGAGCCCGTTCGCCGGCGCCCCGGCATGTATATTGGCGGCACAGACGAAGGCGCGTTGCATCATCTCTTTGCCGAAGTGCTCGACAATTCCATGGATGAGGCCGTTGCCGGTCACGCCAGCTGGATTGATGTGGAGCTGATGGCGGACGGTTCGCTCAAGGTTTCCGACAATGGGCGCGGCATTCCGGTCGACCCACACCCTAAGTTCAAGAATAAGTCAGCGCTTGAAGTCATCATGACCACGCTGCATGCGGGCGGCAAATTTGGCGGCGATGCCTATGAGACATCCGGCGGTCTGCACGGTGTGGGTGTTTCTGTGGTCAATGCGCTCTCTGACCGGCTGCTCGTTGAGGTTGCCCGCGATCAGCAGGCTTATGAACAGGAATTCTCGCGCGGGAAACCAAAGGGGAAACTCAAGAAAAAAGGTGCTGTGAAAAACAAGCGCGGCACCAGCGTGACCTTTCACCCGGATGCGGAGATTTTCAAAGGCGGGCTTAAGTTCAAGCCTGCCCGCCTTTACAAGATGGCGCGGTCCAAAGCCTATCTCTTTGGCGGCGTGGAAATCCGCTGGTCCTGCGATCCCGCCATGGTGGGAGACAAGGACCAGACGCCGATAAAGGACGTTCTGCATTTCCCGAACGGGTTGGTGGACTATCTCACTGTGTCGACGGAGGGTCTTACATCCGTCACTGCAGAACCGTTTACGGGCCGCGTGAAACGGGAGAATGGTGGCCATGGCACCGTTGAGTGGGCCATTGGCTGGTACAATAGCGACGGCTTTATGTCGTCTTATTGTAACACGATCCCAACCGCTGACGGCGGCACCCACGAAGCGGGCATGCGGGCGGCGCTGACCAAGGGCCTTAAAGCCTACGGTGAACTCACCAACAATAAGAAGGCCTCCCAAATCACCGCTGACGACGTGGTGACATCCTGTGGGGCTCTGCTCTCTGTTTTCATTCGCGAACCGGAATTTGTCGGTCAGACGAAAGACAAGCTCGCAACCGTCTCCGCCCAGAAGCTCGCTGAAGGTGCCATCCGGGATCATTTCGATCACTGGTTGTCAGAACGTCCGCAGCAGGCGGCGAAACTTCTGGAATGGGTGATTGATCGCTCGGAAGAGCGGCTGCGGCGGAAGCAGGAAAAGGAAGTCAATCGCCAGTCGGCGACCCGCAAGCTGCGACTGCCCGGCAAGCTCGCGGACTGTTCGCAATCGGGGGCTGCGGGTTCGGAACTCTTCATCGTTGAGGGAGATTCGGCTGGCGGTTCTGCCAAACAGGCACGGGACCGGAAGACGCAGGCCATTCTCCCCTTACGGGGGAAAATCCTGAACGTCGCCAGCGCGTCTGCCGACAAGATGTCTCAGAATCAGCAGATCAGCGATCTTATTCAGGCGCTTGGTGTGCGGCCCGGCCAGTATTACCGCAACGAAGATCTGCGGTATGAGAAGATCATCATCATGACCGATGCGGACGTGGATGGGGCGCATATCGCCTCATTGCTCATCACGTTCTTCTTTCAGCAAATGCCCGAGCTTATTCGCAGTGGTCATTTGTTTCTTGCGGTGCCGCCGCTCTATAAAATCGCTCAAGGGGGCAAGACCGCCTATGCGCGCGATGAGGCGGACAAAGACGCCTTGATGGAGAATGAGTTTAAGGGGCGCGGAAAAATCGAGATCAGCCGGTTTAAGGGCCTTGGCGAGATGCTGCCCGCTCAGCTTAAAGAGACCACGATGAATCGCGCAAAACGGACCCTGCTTCAGGTCGTGATGCCAGAAGATGAGGTCGCCGAGACCCGCTCATCTGTGGCGCGACTCATGGGCAACAAGCCAGAGCTCCGCTTCAAATTCATCCAGGAACGGGCTGAATTCGCGACGGATTTGGACATTTAGAGCCAATATGGCGGCCAAATTAGGCTTGCCGTTCTAACTGTTGCGCTAATACCACGAAACCTGTGGCCGGTTTGTTGACATTCCCCTGTCAGCCCTTATGTTCCGCCCAATTCGTTTGGCAGCGCTGACCTCTTGCTGCCACGCGTCGCGCAGACTTCCACCATCCGGGTGCCCGTCACGCGACTAATTTACAACGGCAGAAATAGAGACATATGACAGCTGACGAAACGGGCAGTGAGCCCAAAAAGACGTTTGATGAACTCGGCCTTGGACCCAAGGTCCTTGATGCTATCAATCAAGCTGGTTACACAGAACCGACGCCTATTCAGGCACAAGCCATCCCCGAAGCGCTGAACGGTCGAGACATTCTCGGTATCGCGCAAACCGGTACCGGCAAGACCGCCTCCTTCACCCTTCCGATGATCGAAAAGCTTGGCCGAGGCCGTGCCCGGGCTCGCATGCCGCGCTCGTTGATTGTGGAACCGACCCGCGAACTCGCGGCGCAGGTCTCAGAGAATTTCGAAATCTATGGCAAGAACCACAAGCTCACGATGGCCCTGCTCATCGGTGGCGTGTCGTTCGGCGACCAGGAAAAGAAGCTGGACCGCGGTGTCGACGTGTTGATCGCAACACCTGGACGTCTCCTTGACCATTTCGAACGCGGCAAGGTTCTTCTCACCGGCGTTCAGACGCTGGTGATTGACGAAGCTGACCGCATGCTCGACATGGGCTTCATTCCTGACATTGAGCGCATCTGTAAACTTATCCCCGGTAAGCGTCAGACTCTCTTCTTCTCGGCAACCATGCCGCCGGAGATTACGCGCCTCACCAAAACGTTTCTGAAAGACCCCGTCCGGATCGAAGTTGCGAAAGCCTCCTCCACCGCCTCAACCGTGACACAGAAGCTCATTCCAACGCACCGCCTCGACAAGCGCGATGTGCTGCGGGACATTCTGAAGACGGAAGACGTGAAGAATGCCATCGTTTTCTGCAACCGGAAGCGCGACGTAGGTGTTCTTCACCGCTCTTTGGTGAAGCATGGCTTCTCCGCCGGTTGTCTACATGGTGATCTGGATCAGTCTACGCGGACACGCACTCTCGCTGGATTCAAGAAAAACGAAATTCAAATTCTTGTGGCAAGCGACGTTGCCGCCCGCGGCCTCGACATCCCAGCCGTGAGCCATGTGATCAATTTCGACGTGCCAAGCCACGCTGAAGACTATGTTCACCGGATCGGTCGGACAGGTCGTGCGGGCCGTGAAGGCGCAGCATTCATGCTGTCGACCAAAGAAGATGGAAAGTATCTTGCGGCAATCGAAAAACTGATTGGCAAACCCATTGATGCCGACAGTGCATATGGCAAGGACGGCAAACCAGCCAAACCAGCTGCAAAAACGCCTAAGGCAGACACTGAGGCTCCGAAAGCTGAAGCAGACGCAGCGGAAGCCAAAGAAGAATCTCCGAAGAAACCGCGCAGCCGTGGTCGTCGTAAGAAGACCGAAGAGGCGCCGGAAGCCGTCGCTGAGAACGCTGTTGAAACGGTTGAAGCAAACACAAGCACTGCTGACGACACTAAAGAAGAGGCGCCCAAGCCAAAGCCAAAGCCAAAGCGTACCCGACGCAAGCCTGCGGCAAAGAAAGCAAAAGCAGCTGCCGAGCCTGTGCAGGCAGACGAAGGCTCAGAATCGGACGCCAAGCCAATGCGCGGCAAGAAGGGTCAAGACCCATTTGGCGGTCACATGCCTGCTTTCATAGCGCGTCCCATTGTTCGGCGGGCTCCAGAGCCAGAAGACGACGAGCCGGAACTGGAAGAAGCTGAAACCGAAGACGCATAAGCCGTAGATGCCTGAAATCAACAATGCCTGAGCACTGCCCCTAACGCGTGTGCAAAGGCCGGCTTGTCGTCTGCCCTTCTCTTTCTATCAATATGGGTTGAGTTTCGCCCCGACATGACGCATTCTTATTTAGTAATTTGCTATTACTACTTGGGAGGGTGATATGGGGAAGCTGAATAAAGCTGTATTGGCTGTACTTGTTGCGACGGGGGTGGGTGTTACGTCTGCGGCAATTGCCAAAGTACCAGAGAGCCAGGCGGCTCGACTGGGGCGTGACCTGACACCGCTCGGCGCGGAAAAAGGCGGTAATGCCGATGGGTCGATACCTGCCTGGACCGGCGGTCTTTCCTCACCACCATCGAATGTGGCTTATCAGGCCGGCATGCATCACCCAGATCCCTTTACCAGCGACCCCATTCTTTTCACGATCGACGCAAACAACGCTTCTCAGTATGCGGATCGTCTGACAGGCGCGCACAAAGCGCTCCTGGATATTTATGGCAGTTCCTATTTCATGCCGGTCTACAAGACCCACCGGACCTGCACATTCCCCGACAATGTGTTCGCAGCTGCGCGCAATAACGCCCTTGTCGGCGAGCTTGCCGAGGGTGGGAATGGTGTGACCGGCGCCATCATGTCCAAGCCCTTCCCGATCCCCAACAATGCTTGGGAGATCATCTGGAACCACATGCTGGTCTTCATCAACTATAAGGCAACCCGGCAATATGCTGCCGCCGTTCCGACAGCAAGCGGCGACTACACGCTCTACACCGTTCAAGATGAAGCCATTGTCGCCTGGAACGACCCCACAAAAGAAAAGGCTGAAGACCTGGACAATATCTGGGCGCTCTACATCGCTCACACTGTTGCGCCTGCGCGCCGCGCCGGGAATGTCACGCTTGTTCATGAAACGATCAACATGGCGCAGCAGCCGCGCCTGGCCTGGCAGTACAGCCCGGGCACACGCCGCGTCCGCCGGGCTCCAAATATTGCGTACGACAATCCTGGTGTGAACTCTGATGGCATGTTCACGGTCGACAGCCTTGGCGGCTATAACGGTTCTCCCAACCGCTATGACTGGACGGTGATCGGCAAGAATGAATATTACCTTCCGAACAATAATTACCGGTTGGGATCTGACGATTTGCAATATGACGACATCATTGCAGCGCGTCATATCAATCAAGAACACACACGCTATGAGCTACAGCGTGCCTGGGTGATTGAGGCGAACCTGAAGCCCGGCACACGCCACGTCTACGCACGTCGGCGGATGTATTTGCAGGAAGACAGTTGGGGAGTCATTGCGACTGAGCTCTACGACACGCGAGGCCAGCTTTGGCGTACACAGGAAGGTTTCCCGAAGACTGCCTATGAGGTGCCGCTCTGTGCCGGAGCTGGAATGGCCTATTACGACCTCACCAATGGACGCTACCTCATGGGAGGCATGATCAATCAGGAACCACCGGTCAATTTCTATGCGACAGAACTGCGGGAGGACCGCTATACGCCTGCTTCAATCCGCCGGCTGGGCGTCAGGTAAACAGCTTACAAGTTCACAAAAAAGGGCAGCTCGCGAGCTGCCCTTTTTCTTTTGAGGCGCTAACGCCTATTTCTTGATCTGGCTTGCCAGGTTTTTCTGCGTCTTCGCGCCGTATGGCGGACGGAACATCTCTGCAACCATCTTAGACTTTGATTGTGTGTAGATTGACTTGGCGTGGCTAAACTCTTTAAAGCCATCGAAGCCGTGATAGGCCCCCATGCCCGACGGGCCAATCCCACCAAATGGCAGATCTTCCTGGGAGATATGCATGATCACATCATTAACGGTCACGCCACCCGCAGTGGTGTTTTTCAACACCTTGTCCTCTTCGGCTTTATCCTCGCCGAAATAATAGAGGCCTAGCGGACGATCATTCTCGTTGATGTAATCAATCGTCTCGTCACTCTCTTTGTAGGTTTTCACCGGAAGCAGAGGACCAAAAATCTCTTCCTGCATGATCTTCATATCGTCAGTTGCATCCAGCACGATGGTCGGCGGAATCTTGTGAGTCTGCTGTTGAGAGAAGTCCTCGTTGGCAGGATTGACCTCAACAATTTTGGCGCCCTTTGCCTTTGCATCGTCGATGTAGCTGTTGAGACGGTCAAAATGCCGCTGGTTGACGATCGAGGTGTAGTCAGGATTGTCTTTGAGAGTCGGATACATCTTGGCGACTGACTTCTCAGCTGCACCAACAAATGCGTCGACCTTGCCCTCTGGAACAAAGACATAATCTGGCGCCAGACATATCTGGCCAGCATTCAACGTCTTGCCATTCATAATTCGCGCAGCTGCATCTTCTACATCTGCACTCTTGGAAACGATCACAGGTGACTTGCCACCCAGTTCCAAGGTCAGTGGCACGAGATTTTCAGCGGCGGCGCGCATGACGTGGTGCGCAATGGAAGTCGCACCGGTGAAAAGCAGATGATCGAACGGCTGCCGGGAAAAGGCTTCGCCAACGGCGGGACCACCGGTCACCACGGCCACTTCTGTTTCATCATAGGCTTCACGGAACAAGCGGGCCATTACATCAGATGTAACAGGCGTATATTCAGACGGCTTGATGATTGTTCGGTTGCCTGCAGCAAAGATGCCAGACAACGGGACGAATGTGAGATTGACGGGAAAATTCCAGGGGCTGATGACACCGACGACACCCTTTGGCTGATACTCAATCCGCGCTTTGGCACCAAGCAGACCCAGGGGGAACATGACCTTGCGCTTCTCAGGTTTCATCCACTGTTTGAGATGCTTCTTTGAGTGCTTCAGTGGCCCGATTGAGCTCATAATGTCAGTGAGAAGCGATTGTTCGATGCTCCGGTGTCCAAAATCGGCAGCCATGGCTTCGGCCAACTCTTTCTGATTGTCCACCAGAAGCGCAATGGCACGGTCAATCCAATCGATCCGCCGCTCCAGACTCGGGGCTCCTTCCTTAATGTGGGCCTCTTTTTGACGATCCACAATCTCTCTGATTGCGCCACCAGCAGAGTCCGCGTCGGAACCTCTTGTATCTTCAGCTACGCTCATTTGTACCTCCGAATGGCGGCCCCAGCCGCGCTATTATTGCCTCCGCGCGAACAGATTTTGCCTGCTCACACCCATCTGAGTTCCTGGGGGTTGGCATTCTGCTCCCCGGCGCCTCACCTGTGTTGGAGACTAACATTGCCTTTCATATAGCGCTACATGGTCAAAACCGCACGAAACAGCGGTTTTTCCCAGCCAAATGCCCCAAGGATGTCTCAAAATTTACGAACGCGTAATAATCCCCGCGTAGATTGATAGGCGTAGGGAAAATCTATTTGATCCGGGGAAGCATCGTGACATCTACAACCAACACTTCACCAGCATTGGAATATGGCGCAAAAGCCATGCAGCTGATGAGCGACAACAGTATCGAGCCAACCCCCGGCGCATACGGCGTTTGGTACGCCTACGCCTCTGGCGAGAACCCCGAAATAAACACAAAGATCAATGAGCGCTTTGAGGAATCGAAGCCGTTTGACTCACCCTTCATGTATGAGCTCGAGTCGCTCTTGAGCGCGCCGGAAGAGCAGCTGGCTGATTCAACCATTGAAGCTGGCGAACAACTGAGCGGCAAGATGGACAATGTGATCGAACTGATCGCAAGTGTTACCGGCGACACCAATCGATTTGGAAAATCGATGCAAGGCGTGAGCGACGCACTCACCAGCGAGATTTCTGCTGCTGACCTGGGACAGGTCGTCGAAACAATTGTTGCAGCCACAAAACAAATGGAAACCCGGTCTCGAGAGCTTGAAGAGAAGCTCACCGAGTCCAAGGGTGAAGTTGAGGAGCTTAGGAGCAACCTGGCACAGGCACGCAGCGAAGCGCTCACAGACCAGTTGACTGGTATCGCCAACCGCAAAGCCTTTGATGAAGTTCTCCTGAGTTCAATTGCGGAAGCATCGCAAAACGGGTCAGAAATGTGTCTCGCCATGGCGGACATCGACTTCTTCAAGAAATTCAACGACACATTCGGCCATCAGGCCGGTGACCAGGTTCTCCGCCTGGTTGGCCGTTGCTTAAGCAATAATGTGAAGGGTCAGGACACACCTGCACGCTATGGCGGCGAAGAGTTCGCAATGATCCTTCCAAACACTGTTTTGGAAGATGCTATTAAGTTGGCAAACCACATTCGCGAGACCGTCAAATCTCGTGAGTTGGTCAAAAAGTCCACCGGTGAAAATCTCGGTCGGGTAACAATGTCCTTAGGCGTTGCGCAATTTGGAATGGGCGATACGCCTCAGACCATGATTGCCCGCGCGGATGCCGCACTTTATGAGGCCAAGGAACAGGGCCGGAATCGCGTGGTGGCAGCGGATGGTGCGACAGCTGCAGAGCCCGCTCAGGCAGCTGGCTGAATCAGCACCGGCACCATCGATCGTTTTTACGTAGCGTCGGACCGGCTTTACCACTGAAAACCCTATTCCACTTCCGTCCATCGTCGCGTACCGGTAAGGTTTGCGCCACTTTTGGCGTGTCCACTGCTGCGTATTTGGGGCATGTCGTCAACTATGACGAGGACTTATGGAAACGATCACATATGACGTGTCTGAGGGTATTGGCCATCTGACACTCAATCGGCCTGAGGTTTTAAACAGCATCAACATGGAGATGATCGCAGAGGTTCGCTCTGCGGTTGCTGATTTCGCCGCTGACGACGATGCGCGCGTTCTGCTGGTAACGGGTAATGGTCGAGGTTTTTGCGCGGGAGCTGACCTTTCCGCCAATGTGGCTGGGGATGATGACATGTCTCGCGGCGAGCGGGTGGCTCACGGCATGGACATTGGGTTTAACCCGATGGTCCGCGAACTATCAGAAGTGTCCAAGCCGGTTGTAACCGCCGTCAACGGCATGACAGCAGGAGGCGGTGTTGGTCTGGCTTTGGCCGGCGATATCGTCATTGCTGCGCGCTCTGCCAAGTTCGTTCAAGTCTTCGGGCCTCGTCTGGCCCTCATCCCTGACATGGGATGCACCTGGTTCACCCCCCACCTTGTCGGTCGCGCCCGTGCGCGCGCGCTGGCGCTCTTAGGTAACAAGCTTCCGGCCGAAACCGCTGCTGAGTGGGGCTTGATCTATGAGTGTGTGGATGATGAAAAACTAAGCGAAACAGCAATGGGATACGCAAAACAACTCGCTGCCGGCCCAACCAATGCGTTTGCCGAAATTAAAAAGGCGCTCGATATGGCAGAGCACAATACGCTCGCCCAACAATTGGATTATGAGCGCGATACGCAGGGCAAGCTGGGAGACCATCCGAATTTTGCCGAGGGCGTCGTTTCATTTCTCAAAAAGAAAGAACCAGAATTCGTTGCAGGGTAAGCTGCAACTAAACACACAGGGAGAAATCTATGGACTTTCAACATGTAAGACTTGAGATCGAAGATGGCATTGCGACGCTGACGCTCAACCATCCTGAAGTAATGAACGCAGTATCGATGGAGATGCTGCAGGGCCTTGAAGAGGCTATGGACGTGGTCGAAGATCCAGACAGCAAAGTTCGCTGTCTTGTCCTGACTGGAGAAGGTCGTGGCTTCTGCACCGGAGCTAATCTTCAGGGGCGCAATGAAGGCCCTCAGCCCAAGAACCCGGATGCGGGATCGGCGCTGGAGAAAGCCTATCACCCCTTCCTGCGCCGTCTGCGCAACCTGCCCGTCCCCCTGGTCACATCAGTGAATGGACCAGCTGCTGGCGTCGGCATGAGTTTCGCGCTTATGGGTGACATGATCCTGTGTGCGCGGTCGTCTTACTTCCTGCAAGCATTCCGGCGCATTGGCCTTGTCCCAGATGGTGGGTCAACCTGGCTTCTGCCGCGCCTTGTGGGTCGGGCGCGTGCCATGGAACTTTCCATGATGGGCGAGAAACTCCCCGCGGAGACAGCGCTGCAGTGGGGTCTGATCAATCGCGTGTTTGACGACAACGCCCTTCCAGAAGAAACAGACAAAATCGCTCGCCAGCTGGCCGACGGTCCCTTCTCTCTTGGTCTGATCCGTCAGCTCTACTGGGAAAGCGATGACAATACGTATGAGGAGCAGCTCAATCTGGAGCGGCAGCTTCAACGGAGCGCCGGTCGCAGCAGCGACTTCAAAGAAGGCGTGAAGGCTTTCCTTGAAAAACGACCAGCTGAGTTTAAGGGCGAGTAAACCGTCACTATCGACGACGCATCAAGGGCTGCTTCTAACTGAAGCGGCCCTTACTTCTTTCGGACGCTCTTCTTTGTCGCTTTTGATTTGCGTTTTGGCTTGGCTTTTTTGGTCCGCCTGGCGGCCTCGATTGCCGCCTTCGCCCACTCGATCAGTTCTTCCGGCTCATCATACAGGCGATCGGGTATCTCCCAGTAAGACATAGAAATCTTGCGCCCCTCTTTCCCGTCCTTGGGCGGGGCTTCATAGAGGAACGGTGTCATGCCTTCATCATGGAAGGCACTCTTATTGATGTCATCAGCTTTAAAGTGAAGCGTCTCGCTGGCGATCAGGCCGAACATGAGGTCACGATAGTAGACCCCGGCACCGCCAAACATGTTCCGAATGCGGATATCACCGAGAGGGTCAAGCACCTCCAGTACGAAGGCTTTGTACTCCGAGCTGACTGCCATATTCGGGCTTAGCTGGACGCAACTGCAGGTGTGATCGTGAAGCTTTCGCCACAGCCACAGGCATCCACGGCATTCGGATTGTTGAACTTGAAGCCGCTGGTAAAAGTGTCCTGCTCCCAGTCCATCTCTGTCCCGATGAGGAACAGGATCGCTTTGGGATCAATCAGGATGCGCACACCCTTGTCCTCGACGATCTCATCCAGAGGCGCGATGTCCTCTGCATAGTCCATCGTATAGGCCATGCCCGCGCAGCCACCGGTCTCAACACCGATCCGCACGCCGACAAAGTCTTCCTTGGCGTTGGACATAATGGCTTTTACGCGCTCCGCTGCGCGGTCGGTCAAGGTCACTGCTTTTGGTCGTTCTCTCACCGTAGTCATGGCAACTCCGATCAACTGGTTATTCCAGTCGCATTTTCGAACCGCAAAAGTCTGCCACTTTTGGCTCGCAAATGCCTCTTCTCACCCGCATTTTCGAACCGCAAAAGTCTGCAACTTTTGCTGAAAATGCTTAGTACATATTCAGCGCGACACGCGCTTCGTCGCTCATCCGGCCAGGATCCCACGGAGGATCAAACACCAGATTAACATCCACATCACAAATTCCATCTACCGAGCGGATCGCATCAGCAACCCAGCCTGGCATTTCGCCGGCAACCGGACATCCAGGCGCGGTGAGGGTCATATCAACCACCACATCCCGGTCATCCGACACGTCGATTTTGTAGATCAGGCCTAGTTCATAGATATCGACCGGGATCTCCGGGTCATACACCGTCTTGATCGCCCCGATCAGATCATCGGTCAGGCGTGTCAATTCATCGGCTGGAATCGCCGACTGTGAAGCAGCCTCACCGGCGGTCTCCGGCGTCGCCTCTGATATGGCCTCTTGTGGCAGATCTTCACTCATATCCTGATCCAACTATTCTTTCGTTGCTTAGCTAAAGAACTTGATAGCGCCTGTAATCGCATCTGCCAGGGCATCAACTTCAGCCTTCGTATTATACATCGCAAATGACGCGCGACACGTGCCTGTTACATCAAAACGGTCCATGAGCGGTTGCGCACAATGGTGCCCTGCTCTCACAGCAACCCCGGCCCTATCAATCACAGTTGAGACGTCATGTGGGTGCGCGCCCTCGACAATAAAAGACATGATCGCGCCTTTTTGAGGTGTGGTCCCCAGAACCCGTAGTGAATTGATCTCCGACAGGCGCTCTGTCGCATAGGCAAGAAGCTCTTTCTCATGAGCATAAATGGCCTCGAGCCCGATTGACGAGACATAGTCAACGGCGGCGCCGAGCCCTATCGCCTGTACGATCGGTGGCGTTCCCGCCTCAAACCGGTGCGGCGGCTCGCCATAGGTCACCGTATCCATCTTCACTTCGCGGATCATCTCTCCACCCCCGCGATAAGGGCGCATGGACGCCAGCTTATCGCGCTTGCCATAGAGCACGCCAATACCGCTGGGGCCGTAAAGCTTATGGCCGGTCAATGCCAGGAAGTCACAATCGAGATCGCGCACATCTGTCACCATGTGGACAACACGCTGGCTCGCATCGATGAGAATGGGAACGCCATGATCATGGGCGATCCGCACCATTTCCTTGGTGGGCGCAATTGTGCCGAGCGCATTGGACATGCCCGTTACAGCAACGAGCTTCGTGCGTGATGAGAAGAGCTTCTGATACTCTTCGATCAGCAGCTCGCCCTCATCGTTCACTGGCACCCATTTCAGCACAACGCCTTTGCGCTCCCGGAGGAAATGCCACGGCACAATGTTGGAATGGTGTTCCAGAATGGAGAGGATGATTTCATCTCCCTCTTCCAATTCAGACCCGAGACTGTCTGCGACAAGATTGATTGAGTCTGTCGCGCCACTTGTGAAGATGATTTCATCTGATGAGGCCGCGTTCAAAAAGGCAGCGATCTTGTCTCGTGAATCTTCGAATTTTTGCGTCGCTTCGTTTGAGAGATAGTGAAGCCCACGGTGCACATTCGCATATTCGTTCTCATATGCCTCGCGCGTCGCCTCAATCACGGCTTTTGGCTTCTGGGCTGACGCCGCGTTGTCCAAATAGACAAGTGGCTTGCCATAAACCTCCCGTGAGAGAATGGGGAAGTCGCGGCGGATGGCCTCAACGTCGAAGCTTGCTGCCAAGGGAGTGTTGCTGTCGATCATGTTCATATCTTACACCTCCCCCTCGGAGTCTGCTTCAAACCACTGGGACGCCCGCTCGCTCAGCGCGTCACGGGCGACTTCATGGGAAATCTGCTCCAGCACGTCTCCCAGAAACGCCGAAATCAGCATTTGACGCGCGGTCTGCTCTTCAATGCCCCGTGAGCGGAGATAGAAAAGCGCATCGCCATCAAGCTCACCGATTGTGCTCCCGTGGGCGCACTGCACATCATCGGCGTAGATTTCAAGTTCCGGTTTCGCATTCATGGCTGCGTCTCGCGAGAGAAGCAGTGCATTGCTCATCTGTTTGGCGTCGCTCTTTTGCGCATGGGGCGCAACAATCACTTTGCCCTGAAACACACCTGTTGCTTCATCGTCGAGAACGCCTTTTGCCAGCGCGCCGCTTGTGCAGCCAGGCACTGCGTGATCAACAACAATGGTTGAATCGAGATGTTGCGTCTCCCGCAGCAAGTAAGCCGTGTTGCTTTCTGCGTGCGCGCCTTCACCAGCAAAATGCAGGGCCGATTGTAGGCGGCCAGCACGACCACCTATCGCCAGCGTGTTCGCGATGTAGGATGCATCTGCCCCCACATCTCCCAAAACCGTCGACAGATGAACCGCGTCTATGTCTTCATCTTCCAATCGGACGTGGGTGAGCGAGGCCCGCTCTCCCAGATTGAGGTTTGTGACACGGTCCACAAGATAAGCACCACCCCAGCCGATCTGAGCTTCCAGCAAGGTCATGGATGCGCCCGCCGCTAGTTCAATAACATTACGTGTATGCGCGACAGTCGCGCCGCCATCTGGGGTGTAGTGGATGAGCTGCACCGGCTGCTCCAGCTGAATACCTTCACTCAGACGGATAACTGCGCCATCTCTGGCGCATGCTGTGTTCAAGGCAGCGATAGGGGCCATCGCTTCCGGCCCATTGGCGTCGAAGGCGCTTTCAAACTTTGTGCCCCGCTCCAATGCAGCCTCAAGCGGCAGAATCTCAACACCTGCGGGCAGGTCATCAAGTTCTGACAGATCTTGTCGGAAAAACCCGTTCACAAAGACAAGCTTGTGAGATGCGATCCCTGCGAATGGATTGCTCCGACCTTCCGGCACCAGTACTGCGCCGTCATGGGGCACCGCCGGGTGCCAGTCTGTCTTGGCCACCAGGCGTGACAGGTCGGTATACCGCCAGGCTTCCACACGTCGATGGGGGAAACCAGCATCGGCAAAACTCGCCCGCGCAGCTTTGCGCCGCACATCAAGCCAAGCCGGCCCTTCAGCGGCGACGCTGTTTGCGTCCAAATATGTGAGAGCCTGATCGCTCATGCCGCACTCTCAGTCATGTCAGTGTAACCGGATGCTTCCAACTCTGCGGCTAGCTCTTTGCCGCCGGAACGGATGATCTTGCCCTTTGCCAATACGTGCACATGGTCAGGCACGATGTAGTCGAGCAGGCGTTGATAGTGAGTGATCACAATCATCGAGCGGTCGGGTGCACGCAGACGGTTCACGCCATCAGCAACGATTTTGAGCGCATCAATGTCGAGTCCGGAATCGGTTTCATCAAGGACAGCCAATGATGGCTGCAGCAGCGACATTTGCAGAGTTTCCGCCCGCTTTTTCTCACCGCCGGAGAAACCAACATTGAGCGGACGCTTCAACATGTCTTCCTCGACTTTGAGCTCTTTGGCTTTCTCGCGCACGAGCTTCAGGAATTTCACCGCATCCAGCTCATCTTCACCGCGGGCTTTGCGCTGAGCATTCACCGCGGTTTTGAGGAATGTCATGGTGGTGACGCCGGGGATCTCTGTCGGATACTGGAATGCCAGAAAGATGCCAGCAGATGCACGCTCTTCAATCGACAGCTCCGTCAGATCTTTGCCCTTGTAAGTGATCGACCCTTTGGTGATTTCATAATCCTCGCGGCCAGCCAGCACATTTGACAAGGTGCTCTTGCCAGATCCGTTGGGGCCCATGATCGCATGCACTTCGCCATCACCAATGGTGAGCGAAATGCCTTTCAGGATGGGGGTCCCGTCTACACTTGCATGAAGGTCTTTAATCTCAAGCATTCTTATTCGTTCCTTCTGACGCGGGCTTATCCCACGCTGCCTTCCAGGCTGATGCCCACCAGTTTCTGAGCTTCAACGGCAAATTCCATTGGCAATTGCTGCAGCACGTCGCGGCAGAAGCCGTTCACGAGCAGCGCCACCGCTTCTTCTTCATCCAACCCACGCTGGCGACAATAGAAGAGCTGATCTTCGCTTAGCTTCGATGTTGTCGCTTCATGTTCCAGTACCGCACTCGGGTTCTTGCTCTCAATGTAAGGCACCGTGTGTGCGGAGCAGCGATCACCGATCAGCAGACTGTCGCATTGGGTAAAGTTCCGTGCGTCCTCTGCTTTCTTGTGCACCGACACAAGACCGCGATAGGTGCTCGATGAACGCCCCGCCGAAATGCCTTTTGAGATGATCCGGCTCGACGTGTTCTTCCCGAGATGGATCATCTTGGTGCCACTATCGACCTGCTGCAGATTGTTCGAAATCGCGATGGAGTAGAACTCACCTACGGAATTGTCTCCGCGCAATACGCAACTTGGATATTTCCATGTCACAGCAGACCCCGTCTCAACCTGTGTCCAGGAAATTTTCGAATTGTCGCCCCGGCAATCGCCGCGTTTGGTCACGAAATTATAGATGCCGCCCTTGCCGTCTTCATCCCCGGGATACCAGTTCTGAACGGTGGAATATTTGATCTCCGCATCTTCAAGACAGACAAGTTCTACCACCGCCGCGTGCAGCTGATGCTCATCACGCATGGGCGCCGTGCAGCCTTCAAGGTAGCTCACATAGGCGCCATCTTCGACGATGATCAGCGTGCGCTCGAACTGTCCCGTATCCGCTTCATTGATGCGAAAATAGGTGGACAGCTCCATGGGGCAGCGGACGCCTTTTGGCACAAAAACGAATGACCCATCGGAGAAGACCGCCGAGTTCAGCGTCGCGAAGTAATTGTCCGTAACGGGAACCACCGTGCCCAGATATTGGCGCACCAGTTCCGGGTGATCCTGAACTGCTTCTGAGAACGAACAGAAAATCACACCGGCTTCTGCCAGCCGCTCTTTAAACGTGGTCGCAACCGATACACTGTCAAACACCGCATCGACAGCAACGCCTGCAAGCGCCATCTGCTCAACCAGAGGGATACCCAGCTTCTCATAGGTTTCGAGGAGCTTCGGGTCGACCTCATCCAGGCTTTTTGGACGATCATCGTCGCTCTTCGGCGCCGAATAGTAATAGGCATCCTGATAGTCGATTTTGGGGTAGTTGACCTTCGCCCAATCGGGCTCTTCCATGGTCTGCCACCGGCGGAACGCGTCGAGACGCCATTCCAACATCCATTCCGGCTCATTCTTTTTGGCCGAGATGAAACGCACCGTGTCTTCGTTTAGACCCTTGGGGGCTTTCTCTGACTCGATATCAGTGGAGAAGCCATATTTGTACTTCCCGACCGCCTCATCAACGGCTTCAACTGTTTCTCGTGTGGCAACCATATCGCTTACCCTTCCGCTGCAGCCAGGCGGGGGCCTGAACCGCTGGTCCGCTTACTCATCTGCACTGCTTTGATCCAAGCGGCGCAAAACTTTTCAATATCTTTTTCCGACGTCTTCCATCCAAGACTCACGCGCACCGCGCCGCCTGCAAGCTCATCATCAACACCCATCGCGTCCAATACATGAGAGCGGGCGACCTTACCTGATGAACAGGCAGACCCGGCACTCACTGCGAGTCCTGCCAGATCAAGCTGCATCAGCAATGTTTCAGCCTTGAGGCCAGGTGCCCCGAGGCAGCTCGTATTCGGAAGCCGATCAACAGAACTGCTGAAGAACTCAACATCGGGCACAGATGCCTTCAGGCTTGTCTCCAACCGGTCTCTTAAACGCTGCATCCTTTCTGCATCATCCCTGTTTGCAGCCAATGAAGCTGCAACACCAAAGCCAGCAATGCCGCTTACATTCTCTGTGCCCGACCGACGTCCGCGTTCCTGGCCTCCGCCCGTCTGGCGCGCAGCAACATGCGCGTCCTCTGCAAGCACGAATGCGCCGACGCCCAAGGGACCACCGATCTTGTGCCCAGACAGGGTCGCCATATCAACGCCGCTCGATCTCATGTCGAAGGTTGCTTTGCCTGCAATCTGAACTGCATCTGTGTGCAGCACACCGCGGTGCCCATGTACCAGGTCGGCGATTTCTTTGAGAGGCTGCAAAACACCGGTCTCATTGTTGGCCGCCATGACGGACACAAATGGATGCTCTCCGGCACCGGCAAGTAAATCCTCCAGGGCAGCGAGGGATACGCGCCCATGATCGTCTACGGGAATTTCTGTAACCGGAACATTTGCTTCTGCGCCGGCAAGCCGTGCAGCCTCGGCGACTGAAGGGTGTTCAACAGCTGAATAAAGGATGTTGGTCGCGCCGTGTTCCGCCACCTGCCTGAAGGCCAAATGGTTGGCTTCGGTTCCGCCGCTGGTGAAGGTCACGCAATCGGGCTCAACGCCAACGAGCCTCGCCACGGACTGTCGTGCGGTTTCAACGAGCGCGCGGGCGTCTCGTCCTTCTTTGTGTACCGAGGACGCGTTGCCGATGCCGTCCATTGCCGCGCACACGGCCTCATATGCTTCCGGACGCAAGGGCGCGGTCGCATTGTAGTCGAGATATGTACGCTCACCTGTCATCGGCTGGTGCAGTCATTTCCTGTTTTGCGGCCAAGTTCTAAGTCTTGTTTCTATGACGTATTTCTATGTCAGGGCCGCAGTTTGAAGCTAGGTGTCAACCTGCCACATCTAGTGAAAACTCCCGAGTTTCGGGGGTAACCGTCGCTGGCGTCGCATCCTGTTGATGTGCTGTCCGACGAACCTGACGGTTCATAACATCTTCCAGTGACACACTGTCCAGATAGAGATGAATCTGGTGTCCCAATTCGTCCCACAAATCATGGGTCAGGCACCGTGAACCGTCCGAGAGGCAGCCGGTTGATGAATTGGACTTGCATCTTGTTGCCGACATGGGTTCGTCAACAGACAGGATGACATCCGAGATCCGCGTTTCTGCCATGGTGCGTGCCAGCAGATATCCGCCGCCTGGGCCCCGAACAGAGCGCACCAATCCGCCGCGGCGCAGCCGGGCAAACAATTGCTCAAGATATGAAAGCGAGATTTCCTGGCGAGATGCAATATCTGCCAATGACACCGGGCGTCCCTCGCTATGTTTCGCCAGGTCGGTCATCGCCATAACGGCATAACGGCCTTTTGTGGTCAGTTTCAAAACAACTCTCCTTTGGCATTGAGCGCGGCGCCATGCCGCCTCTTCCCACCCACATAGCCCCGCTCGCCCCCAATTAAAGCTTGCGGGGGCCTTTCGAGACCATGACCAGTCCAATATTGCGCACCTCAGCATTTAGTTGCGCATTGGGCTGCTGCCTGTGTTAAGAAACGGCGCCTTTTATGGCACCTCAGACAATCAGCTAGGACAAGAAACGGGCGCACCGTCCTTTCCCCTACCCTGGTAGTCAAGTATTTAGGACTTTATCCCGGGACTTCCAGCTTTAATAGCTGATTATTTTACTCGGGAATAGAGGATTTCCGAAAAATGGCAGAATACAGCCATTTTTTGCGTGTTCAGGGAACGAAAAGATATGCCGGAAGTTATTTTCAATGGTCCTGCGGGACGGATCGAAGGCCGCTACCACATTAGTGGAAAGCCAAATTCTCCGTTGGCGCTGGTGCTGCACCCGCACCCTCAGTTTGGTGGGACCATGAACAATCCGGTGGCTTATTCGCTCTATCAGACCTTCGTTGAGCGCGGGTTCAACGTATTGCGGTTCAATTTCCGCGGTGTCGGCCGCAGCCAGGGCGTTTTTGATGGCGGAATTGGCGAATTGTCGGATGCGGCAACAGCCCTTGATTGGCTGCAAGCCCAGCATGCTGAGGCCCCTCAATGCTGGATTGCTGGCTTTTCCTTTGGCGCCTGGATCGGGATGCAGGTCCTGATGCGCCGTCCTGAGATTGATGGTTTCATCTCCGTCGCACCACCGGCAAACATGTACGACTTTTCCTTCCTTGCCCCCTGCCCCTCATCCGGCCTCATCACGTCTGGCAGCGTGGATCAGGTGGCGCCTGAAGCTGATGTGCTGCGCCTTGTTGAGCGCCTCAAAACCCAGAAGGGCATTGTGATTGAGCACCAGTCCATCGCCGGGGCCAACCATTTCTACGATGACCATATGGACGACATGCTGGGCGTCGTTGGTGGCTATCTCGACAAACGTCTTGCGCCTGCCCCGGCAGCTGAGGAAGAAGAAGCAAGCTAGGCTGGCATCTTCTCCGCTCGGTGAAGCACCCCGCCAGTCTGCGGTTTGGGCACTTTTGTTGTTCCGGGAACGCTGAGTGGCAGGCCCCGGAGCGAGCGGACAGCCAGATAGGCGAACGCCTCTGCCTCAACGTCATCGCCCCGCCACCCGACACTTTCTGCTGGTTCCACAGGCACGCCCAGCCGCGCGTGCAGCTCATCCAGAATGGCCGGGTTGTAACGCCCGCCGCCACATACGATCCAGACGTGGGGCTTGGCAGGTAGATGCTCCGTCGCCCTTTCAATACAGGCCGCAGTAAAGGCTGTAAGTGTTGCTGCACCATCCTCCAGGCTCAGGCCCGCCACCGGGTCCATGGGGAAATCCAATCGGTCGAGAGATTTTGGAGGAGCCATGTCAAAAAACGAATTGTTGAGCATGCTGGCCAAGATCGCGTCATCGACCTTGCCCGCTTTGGCCAACTGACCGTCTACATCCATCCGGCCCGCCCCATGTGACTGCACCCAATCATCAAGCGCGCCGCTGGCGGGCCCGGTGTCGAAGGCCAGAATGTCGTCCGGACCGTCGCCCAACCAGGTCACATTGGCCACACCTCCTAAATTCAGGACGGCAATCGGCCGCGGACCTTCGAGGTTTGCCGCCAGGGCTTTGTGATAGAGCGGCGCAAAGGGTGCGCCCTCACCGCCCGCTGCCACATCCGCGCTGCGGAAGTCATTCACCACGTCGATGCCCAGGGCGGCTGCCAGCTGGTCGCCCTGACCGATCTGGACCGTACGCCGTTCATCGGGCGCATGAAGGACGGTCTGGCCATGGAAGCCAATCACATCGATATCCGCGGCCTTGAGGCCGTTTTCATTCAAAAAAGTTGCCACTGCCTCCGCGTGCGCCGCCGTCAATTTTTTCTCTGCCGTGGTAACAGCTTCAGGTGCGGGGTCTCCCGCCTTCCAATCCGCTGCCGCCTCCACAGCCTGACGCAGGTAGGCGCGTTCTTCATCTGAATAGATGAGCGCACCAGCAGGACCCGGGTTCAGGAAGCTTTCACCGTCTGTTTCCAGACCTGCAATATCGATCCCGTCCATGGAGGTCCCACTCATCAGTCCGATTGCGATATAGGTCTTTGTCATAGCTGGGTTCCCCTGCGATCCCTTGGGCCTTGCCATTTTGGCCGTAATCCGTGATACACCAGCCGGACGCCGCACCCAAGCGGCAGTGTTATCAATAAGTGGCCTGAGCGCATGAGCAGTTACAAATCCGAATTCCTGAATGTAATGGAAGAGCGCGGCTTCATCGCCCAGTGCTCTGACTTTGACCTGCTCGACGAGCGGCTGTCATCCGGCATCGTCACGGGCTATATCGGCTTTGACTGCACGGCGCCCAGCCTACATGCAGGCAGTCTCATTCAGATCATGATGCTGCGCTGGCTGCAGCAGACCGGCCATAAGCCCATCGCCTTGATGGGTGGCGGCACGACGCGGATTGGGGACCCTTCGTTCAAGGATGAAGCGCGCCCACTGCTGACCGATGATCTGATCGACCAAAACCTCGCTGGTATCAAAAGCGTCTTTGACAAATTCCTGACCTTCGGTGATGGCCCGACGGACGGCATCATGGTCAATAACCGAGACTGGCTGGACGAGCTTCAGTACATTGATTTCCTGCGCGACTATGGTCGTCACTTCTCTGTCAACCGTATGTTGAGCTTTGACAGCGTGAAGCTACGCCTGGACCGGGAGCAATCTCTCTCCTTCCTTGAGTTCAACTACATGATCCTGCAGGCCTATGATTTTGCAGAGCTGAACAAGCGCTTTGGTTGTGATCTGCAAATGGGCGGGTCGGACCAATGGGGCAATATCGTCAATGGGATTGAACTTGGACGACGCGCGGACGGGGCTTCTCTTGTAGGCCTCACAACCAACCTGCTCACCACCTCAAGTGGCGGCAAGATGGGCAAGACCGCGGATGGGGCAGTCTGGGTGAATGCCGACATGCTCTCGCCTTACGACTACTGGCAATATTGGCGGAATACGGAAGATGCCGATGTGGGTAAATTCCTGCGGCTCTTTACCGAACTGCCGCTGGCTGAAGTCGCGCGGCTTGAAGCCCTTGAAGGGGCAGAGCTGAACGATGCCAAAAAAGTGCTGGCAACGGAAGCGACCGCCATGGCGCATGGGCGCGCGGAAGCGGAGAAAGCGGCGGAAACGGCACGGGTGGCTTTTGAAACCGGGGCAGTGAGTACAGACCTGCCAACTGTCGAGATCGCAGCAGCGGATCTTGAGGCTGGACTGGGTGTCCTGTCTGCCTTCGTCACCGCAGGCCTTTGCGGGTCGAATGGCGATGCCCGTCGGCAGATCAAAGGCGGTGGCGCCAAGGTGAACGACAAGGGTGTTCAGGACGAACGCGGCTCCCTCACGAAGGAAGATGTGACCGCAGAAGGCGTGATCAAACTCTCCATCGGTAAAAAGAAGCACGTACTCCTGAAGCCGGTTTGACTATCCTTATTTTTCCTTCGCTACTTCGGCGCAGCGTCCCACAGCAACCGGCATTCTTTGGACATCAAATGGTTAGTGTGTGAGTAGCCAACGAGAATTGCGCTGATCGGGATTAAAGGCTCACGCAACCCAGCGTTCCAAAGTTTGATTATTTCGTCGGCTGCATCCGCACTCGTCCATTTTTTTAGCCTGGCGTACTTCATCTCGGCACCTCTACCGCCAAAATCAGGCGTGCAATTTTCTGGCCACGTTTCCTCAAGGTGGATGTTCACAGCTTCGTGGCTATATCTGGCCAGATAGGCTTTCTTTAAATCATCAGTCCATCCAGTAGGTATGCTCGCATTGAGATTGGCTTCATCCAGAGCATCATTTTCTCTCTTAGTGATATACGCAACTCGACAGCATTCAGCGACCAGTTCCTCGACACACGCATGATCACCAATTTTTAGTGCGCCCCTAACTAGTGGGAGCAACTCGGAGGTTGGAACGCAATGCTCCCTAGTGTATTCCCCGTTAAGAACACTATTAATCTGCGTTTTGGGCATTTCTTCCTCCAATACATGACATCCACATCACATCCTATTGGAGTGACGAATACTGACAATAACTGTCAGGAAACACATCGGCCTTTGCTGCAATATTGAAGAGAGGTCCCTATCTTCTCACAGTGCACAAGAGATTGTGCGACAGTATCAAAGGAGGAAGACATCCATGACCGACGAAAACCCCAGCATCATCTCTCACGTGTCTATCGGAACCAACAAGTTCGATGAGGCGACAGCCTTCTATGACAAAGTAGTGGCGACCATTGGTGCCAAGCGGATCATTGAACACGAAGGGGCCGTTGCTTATGGCAATCTGTTCCCGGAATTCTGGGTGCAAACGCCCCATGATGGCGGCACGGCAGAAACCGCCAATGGCGTGCATTTCAGTTTTTTCGCGACGTCCAAGACCCAAGTCGATGCCTTTTACAAGGCCGCACTCGACGCGGGTGCAAAGGATGATGGGGCAGCCGGTCCCCGTAGCGATTATGGCGCGGGATATTATGGCTGCTTCGTCTATGATCTGGACGGCCACAAGATCGAAGCGATGCATTGGGATGAGAGTGCGGGGTAAGAATTTGATTTGAACACAAGACGTCACCCCCGGACTTGTTCCGGGGGTCCAGGAGCGAATTGCTGAAGCCTATACTTTGTAACCCTGGATTGCCGGAACAAGTCCGGCAATGACAGTAGCGTTAGAAGGCAAACTCTTTCGCCAAGTAACAAGACTCCACCAGGTCAATCATCCTGCCAGTGGGCTTTGTCTTTTTTGGCACGCTTGACCATTTTACCGAAGCTGCGGTCGCGGCTGTGACGCTGGGCAAGGGTCTCTGTGTTGCGAACCTCTTCTGCCGCAAGCTTTTGCCAGCGCTTTAACCGTTCTGCATCCAGGCTGCCGTCTTCAATCGCCACACGAACGGCGCAGCCCGGCTCCTGATTGTGCTTGCAGTCATTAAACTTACAAGACACTGCCATTTCCAGAATATCGGAGAAGACCTCTTTGATGCCTTCTTCGACATCCGTCAGCTGGATCTCCCGCATGCCGGGCGTATCAATGAGCCAGCCACCTTCCGGCAGGCGGTGGAGCGTGCGGCCTGTCGTCGTATGCCGCCCCTTTGAGTCATCCACGCGCACGTCACGGGTCTCGATATCGTCGGTGCCGATCAGCGTGTTGATGAGGGTGGATTTGCCAACGCCAGAGGAGCCCACAAAGGCAACCGTCTGACCAAGCCCGCACCAGGGTTCCAAGCGTTTGGCCGCTGTCGCGTCCCTGGCATCCATGGTCTCGACAATAAGGCTGGGATGCAGTCCTGACACAGCCTTGGCAAACTCATCAGGGTCATCAACGAGATCTGCCTTTGTCAGAATGATGACCGGTGTCACCTGCGCCTCATGGGCGAGCGACATGTAGCGCTCCAACCGCGCGAGGTTGAAGTCAAAATTGCACGACGCCACGATGAAGAGCGTATCCACATTGGCCGCTATCAGCTGTTCGCCTCGGTGAGACCCAACGGCCTTTCTTTTAAAAATGCTCTTGCGGTCGAGCAGCCTTTTGGGACGAAAAGTCTCCGGCTCAAGGAGAAGCCAATCCCCCACTGTTGCCTGGGCGCCATCTCCGTCCTTGGAGATATAGGGCATGGTCATGCGATCCAGGTCCACACCGATCACATGAATCTGATTGCGATGGACAGACTTCACCCGGGCGGGGATACAGGTCTCCAGATCATCCGCGTCTAATTGACTTGTGAAAAAATTGCTCCAGCCATAGTCGGCCAGTTCAGAGATTTGAATTGTCATTATGGTTCACCAGCTTCTGTCCGCACGCACTGGGCAGGACAGAGAGAAACATGCCGACGACCGGGTCCATAGGAACGACGAGCCATCGGGATTGGGGCTGGTGCGAAACAGAAACTGCGAGGAAGCGCATCAAGGGCCTGCATGCGCGAGGCCCTGGTTCGAGACACGTTCACTCAATGCTCCACTATTGGTTCACACCAACGGTCTGGGAGACACTGACAATCATAAAAATCCCTTCCGCCTTTTCGGCTTACTCATCGCTCGCTTGGCGAGCATGCCAACAATTCCCGCTGAATATACTGCGCTTTGCGTTTCTTGTCAGGCGTGAATTGCCACGCAAAAGCCCGGCAACTTACGATGCCGGGCCTGGTTTTTCAGAAGACGCTGATGCGTCTATTCAGCAGCTGTTCCCGACAGTGCGAAGATCGCCTCTTTGCCATCCCCGCCATTGATTTCTTTGAGGTACTTAATGCCTTCTTCCGCGATGTCATCCCCCACCATGCGATCCCCTTCCGCATAAAGCTCCTGCATGTCTACATAGGCTGCATAGTGGGGTGCTGTGCGGTCGGTAATGATGCCCGCTTTCAGGAGTGTCTTGATAAGGGTGCGGAAAATGCTCGTCGACTTGCGCATCTGGCGGCGGGCTTCCTTGTCGCCCATCGCTTCCATCAGGGCTGATTGCACCCACTGCCAATCGAGGCCGATTTTGGCGTACATGTCCTTTTTCTGCTCAGGGCCGCTCGAATTGCGGAAGAGCATCATAAAGACTTCCAGCGCCCAATCTTCAATCTGGTCGCGCTCTGCTTCCGGCAGGTTCGGCACCGTGCGGTCCGCCCAGATTTTTCCGAACTTGTGATGGAACGCTTCATCGGTCATCACCAGCTGCATCAGTCGGGTGAGTACCGGGTCTTTGGCGTTAGAATAGAAGCTTGCGAAGGTGCCCATAGCGAGCCCCTCGAGGACCATCTGCATGCCCACAAGCTTCTTCCAAACGACAGGTGTCCCCACCAGTTCTACAAGAAGCTTCTCAAGCACCTGCCCGCAAGGCGTCGGGCTGCCCCACCGTGCTTTGATGTATTGCGAGAAGCCTGTGACGTGGCGGGCTTCTTCGCGCGTTTGGTTCGCCGCATATTCCTGCGCGCCCGGGTCGCGCATAATGTGGCAGAGCGAGGCGGAGAGATTGAGCGCACCCTGCTCCCCATGAAGAATGGACGACATGGTCCAGCGTACACTCTCATTCACCAGGAAGACTTTCTGATCCTGGTTGAGCTTGTCCGACACTGCCGTACGCAGTTCCAGGTTCATGTCTTCAGAAATGAGCATGTCCCGCTCAAGGTCCCACGGTGTCGAGAAGTCGATATATTTAGTATCGAGCGGATCCCAGAAATGATCGTGGGTCGCAGAGATGATTTTGTCGAACGCGGTTGATCGGCTGCCATAGCGGTCAACTTCCATCATGGCGGGAAAATCATCCGGTGCGACCGCATCATATGCCGGGTCGATGGTCATGTTTTTTTGATTGTCAGACATTAACTGGGGCCCTCCTCCAAGGTCTTCAGTCGGTGTGGTGAATTTGAAATACGCATAACATTTGACGGCACCTGCGGTGGCGTATTTCAAATTGGATCACCACACCAGAAACATAAACTTGCTCGTCACCTGTACGAAACTGAAGTTCGTTCAGCGGGTGCTGAGAAATGAGACGAACTTCAGTTTCGGGTGACTAGAAATGACGATAGCGTCACTTTAGGCCTGAAATCATGTCCAAGCCAAATATCGGGTCGGCATCAAGGCTGGGGCGCGGGCGGTGGCACCGGCAAAGCCCCATTTTCTGCGGTTGTTGGCGCTTCTGGCTCCATGACTTCGCCAAACTCAAAGATTCGGCGCAAGAAGCCAGGCGCGAGTGCCGCCAGCGGATTCACGGTGATGACCGGCTGATCGGTCGTGCCCCGCATGGCATAGGTCGCCGCGAAAATGCCTTCGCCATCTCTGCCGACTAAAATGTCGCCAAGGATTGGCACAGCGCCAAGCGCAGAGTTCAGCGTATAGGCTGGAACAATGGTCCCGTTCAGATCGAATATGCCTTCTGCGCGCCCGACCTGCCCTTTGATGGTCAGGCCGATGGCCGGTCCGCTCATCGTGGCATCAAGCACGTGGAACCGTTCCGTCGTCATCTGGAACGGCATATCAAGTTTCACGAACCGGATACCTTCGCCCTGAAGCGTATCGCCAATGCCGGTGAGGGAGCCAACTGTCAGCAGGTTGGCGAGAAGCGGCGCGTTCACGATCCGCAAATTGTCGACCACCGCATGGCCGTTCAACGGTGCGCCCGGTGCCATATCATCAAACGTACCGCTCAGGGTAAGCCGGCCGCCACGCATGCTTTCATACATGTCGATGCCTCTTAACACGCGCCCGGCATCGTCCGACTCCGCCATCAACCCCCGTCGCCCTTCCGGTGTCGGTGTAATGGTTGCCAAAAGTCTGGCACCGCCTTCGAACTCACCGGAAACGACCAGGCGTTGCGTTTCGCCCTTCAAGAGCAAGAGATCAACATCAACATTCTGAGTGCGCACGCCGCCGTGCGCCAAAGTGGTCGGGAACCGGGCCGTCAAGGAGATGTTTGTTTCCTCTTCCGGCAGGATCTCAGGGAGAGGCGCTACTTCAATCTCGCCGGTTGCGTCAGCCTGCGCTTCAGTCTCCGGTTTTGTGGTTTCTGTCGCCGAAGCGGCTGCGGTGCTGCCTGAGAAGAGATTGGTAAGAACACCTCTTGCATCAAACCGGGGGCCCTCTGCATGCATCTCCAAAACACCATTCTCAAGGCGCATTGCCCGAAAGCTTGCCTCTGTCTCTGTGCCAAGGCGCGCGTGCGGCAGCACAACCTCCAGAACGTCGCCATTGTCGGCGAGCAAAACCGAGCCGGAGAGATCTATCTCCGCTCCTGCGATCGCGATCGCGTTGAGCCTGATCTTTCCTTCGTCTTCAAAAAGGAGGTTGAAGCGTCCTTGAGCGGGTGACCCTGCTGGCTTCGACCATAAAATCGTTTCCTGCTTCAGCACCGCATCGGTCAACATCATTGCAACAGTGCCGTCGACAAGATCGGGCCCCGATCCCCGCACGGTCACATCGGATGTAATTGGGCCATTGACGATTGTCCCGACACGCAGACCCAGCGCATCGCGCTGGTCATCATCGGTTGTGCTCAACAGGCGGAAAACACTTGAAGGTTCATTGCCGCTCTCGAAAGTCTCGTCCCATGTCAGGTTCACCGGCACCCCATTCAGCGTGATGGGTCCTTCCGCCTTCAGCCCCTGACGTTCGACCTGAATAACCAGTTCGCCTCCGTCAATGGAGACACCCTCAATAACATCTGGCAGACCGACCTCACGGGCGATGGCGCGGCCAGAGAAACCGACATCGTCCATCGTCACATCTTTAGCAAGCGGAAGCGTCAGCGATGCCTGGACTTCGCCATACCCGCCGACGATGGCCGGGTCCATTCCGAAACGCGATATGAAGCCCAGCGGCTCATGATCCAGCAGGGCGAGCACGGTCGCTGTCGCGCCTGCAACATTCATCTCAATTTCACCGGGGCCACCTTTTATGTGCAGGGCCGTGGCGGCAAAATGCCCGGAATTGATCTGCAGCCGATCACGGGCGATGTCGATATAGGCACGGTCCACCCAGGCGTCGAAACGGTCGCCCTTCAGGTGTCCCCGTCCGCCCACACGTTGGAGAGGCGGCAGCTCACCCAAATATTTTACTGTCGCGCCTGACATGGCGAACTCAAGATCAAGGGCCTCGTCAGGCAGCTTCTCCTGCCGGTCCGCCGCCGCAATCATGCCGCCTGCAAGATCGATATTGATGCGCGCACTTGTGATTGTTCCACCGCTTACATTTTCAGAGAACCATTCACGGGCTCCCTTTGCCAACGGCACAGGCCAGATGTCCCGTAGACGCGCTGTCAAAATATTGGAGGCTTCGCCTTGGGCAGTGATGGCGGGCGACTCTGGATGATCGGCTATCCTGCCGGACAGCGCGAGCACACCCTCCCCAACCCGGATCGACAGTGCGCTGATATCAGCGGCAAGATTGTCAAAGTCCAACCGGCCCGCAAAAGAAATAGCGTCAATATCGGCGACGCCCTCGGTGAAGCCCTCAATGTCGAGGAAGAGGTCTTTCGCATTCAGCGCGACGGTCGCGCCGGAGATATGAAATCCTTCCGGCTGATCGTAAACCGCGTTGCCGCTTACGGTCCCTTTATTGTTTCCGGCTTCAAATTCCAGCCGCTTGAGCAACAAGATGTTCTGTTCCGGGTCAAGCGTCAGTTCTGCGGTCGCCCCGTCGATTGCGAAAGGCTCTGACCGGTCGGGCAGGTGAGCTGTTCCAGCATCAACCGTGAGGTCCAATTCAGCGCCCAGCCAGACACCATTCTTCCCGATTGTGACGGTGCCATCGCCAGCGACAGGGGCATCCAGCAATGCAAGGTCAGAAAAGACAGGAGAGTTGCGCGCAAGGGCCGCCGGTACAAAACCACTTCCTTTCACGTCAAACCGCACCCGATCAGCCCCGGCGGGCGCACTTCCCAACATTTCCAGATCCAGGCGAGCTTCACCCGCGAACAGCTCTGCATCAAGGTAGGCTGTTACACCGTCGAGGCTTCTGCTCAGCTCAAGGGTCGCATCATCTGTTTGCCACTCCACCTGGTTCACTTTGTCGATGAAGCGCAAGGAACCGCTGCGAATACCAAAGGACTGCAGCTCTCCCAGAAGTCCGTCGTCGCTTGGAGGTGCTGCCAGTTGCGTCATCACATCTTCAAGACCGATCAAAGCTTCTGCATCCGCCTGATCAGGATCGTCAGTGAGCGACAGTTGGACGCCAGTGTCTGGTCTGCGCACGATCGCTGCGCTGACGCCAACCAGTTCCACACTTTGCAACGCCACATTTCCGCGGAGCAGTGATCTAGCTCTCAAGTCAATCCGGATTTCCGGGACAGTGACGACAGGCTCGTCTGCCGCGTCATAGAGCTCAGCGCCTAGAAGGCTGATTACCAGCTGCCGGTCTTCAGGAACCCAGAGAAGCATTGTGTCTTGCAGCGTCAGCCGTCCCTGTTCCAGCTCGGCGTTGGCCTGTTCCAGGATCGTCTCATTGAGAAAGCTGAGCGGAACTGGCCCGGCGGCCAAACGCCAGACAAGCAGAGCGAGCAGGACCGTCGTCGCCGTCACAAGGACGCCGAGCGCTTCCAATCCGTATTTGACCGCTGGCCGGATCAAATCTATTACCGCCTCATTCTCGCTGCTTAGTGTCTTTGGGTAGATCAGCCTGCAGCCTCAGAGCGCCCAATCATCCCGTCACAGACGCCCATGGCCTTCACCATCAAGGTGCCTATCGACTCTTTCCTTAGATGTCTCATAAATATGGCACCAAGGTGTTGAAATATCTCAAACTCCGCTAGTTTCTGCCGATGAAATTGACGAAGAATTGAGCCTTCCTGTTCGCCTCCCCATTCGCGGCAGCCCCCGTTTGCTGACGCTTTCTATGAAAGAGACCTGAAAATATGGCCAAAGAGCTTAAAGAGGGCTTGAAAGCCCCCGCCTTTTCCCTGCCCACCGACGGTGGCGGCAAAATCCGCCTGGCAGATCTGAAAGGCCAGAATGTTGTGCTCTATTTCTATCCCAAAGACATGACCCCTGGCTGCACAACGGAAGCTATTGATTTTTCTGGACATGGCGCTGCCTTCAAGAAGGCAAATACGGTGGTGATTGGCGTATCAAAAGACAGTGTCGAGCGACATGACAAGTTCAAAGCGAAACACGATTTGACCATTACCCTCGCTTCGGACGAAAGCGGCGCGATGTTGGAAAAATATGGCGTCTGGCAGGAAAAGAAGCTCTACGGCAAAGTCTTTATGGGGATCGTGCGGTCAACCATCCTGATCAATGCGGAGGGCAAAATCGCGAAAATCTGGCCAAAAGTTCGGGTGAAAGGGCATGCAGACGACGTTCTGGAGGCTGCGAAGGCCCTCTAGATGCCGCCATCACCAGACACAGGGCCCTTCGCCACGGTCGGCGAGGCAGCCATTTCGGTGCTTCTGACGTCAGACGCTGATGCAAAGGCAGATCTGGCACAAAAGGTTGGGGCTGCTTGGGCCGACGGCGCGCTACGCTTTGCTTTTGGTGATGCGCCGCCGGCGGACCGGCCAGCGCGTCCAGACCGACCAGAACTGCGCCTGCCACGGGACATGCCCCGGCGGCGCGCGGGCGGCGAAAAAGGTCGCTTCGCCCTCTTACATTCACTCGCCCATATTGAGCTGAATGCGATCGATCTGGCCTTCGATATGGTGGCCCGCTTCGGGCCGGACCAGCCTCGGGAATTCACCTCTGACTGGATCAAGGTCGGCAGCGAAGAAGGTAAGCATTTCAACCTCTTAAACGATCGGCTTAAAGCGCTAGCCGGCACCTATGGGGATCTGCCCGCCCATGACGGGCTGTGGGATGCCGCTTTCGCCACCCGGCATGACCTTCTGGCCCGGTTGGCTGTGGTGCCGATGGTGCTGGAAGCACGTGGTCTGGACGTCACGCCGCCCATGATCGACAAACTCGTCCGGGCTGGCGATGAGGCAAGTGCGGAGATACTCGGCATCATCTATGAGGATGAAAAGGACCATGTGGCAGCGGGAAGCCGTTGGTTTGCCTCAGAAATCGCGGCGCAAAAGCTGGATGCGACGGCCACCTTCCACGAGCTGGTCCGGCGCTATTTCAAGGGCGATCTGAAGCGCCCGTTTAACGATGCTGCACGGACGGCGGCAGGTCTGTCTGCTGGCCTTTACGAGCCGCTAGCCGACACCCCCAAATCGTCCTGACTGCCTGACAACGTTCAGAGGAACGGGCCTCACCTCGGCGAGATTCAAAGATTCCAAATTTCAGGTAGAGATTTGGGTGTGGAAAACTCATTTTTGTCGCATGAGCTTTAAGGTTAATACGATATGTTAAGGTCCATCTGTTGAAATCTTTGTCAATATAGGATGGAATTGCGTCCTAGTTTGCCTGTGGGGTTACAAGGGGTTGTCGAGGGGCATGATTGAAACCATCTCAAGATTGATGGATAGGGCGCGCGTAATGGTCGCCCACCTGTATGCAGAGCGTCAGATTTATCTGCGAAGCCATGGACATGTGCAGTTTATTTCGCTGTCGCCACTGGCACAGATAGGCATGGCCGCTATTGCTGTGGGCTTTCTGTCGTGGGTAGCGTTCACGTCTGTGAATGTTGTTTTCAAAGAACAGATTATCGCATCGAAGGATCGCCAGTTTGTAAAAGTCCAGGCTGCGTATGAAGAACGCATTGCACAGATGCAGGCGTCTTACGACGACCTCAATGGTCAGCTGATTCTGGCACAAGAACGCTTCATCGCAACGACGCAGGAACTGGAAGCAAAGCATGACCAGATTGCCGAGGTTCTGAACCATCGCGAAGCTGCGGTTCAGTCGCTTAATTCATTGCGCACACGCATTGCTGAAACACAATCAAATGGATCAGGTGGCAGCCGAAGCAACAAAGTGATGATGTCGCTCGCAGAGGCACCTGGTGCACCGCGCGTTTCTCGCTCTGAAACGGTCACGACCTTAGGAACCGCTGGCCAGTCATCCAGCCTTTTCAATGTTCTTTCAGGCGAGACACCGCTCATGTTTGGCGGGCTTCTGAGAGGATCGGTTTTCGGCAGCGACCCAAGTTTCGATCTCGACACCCGTCTATCCAGCCTCGATCAGGCACAGCAGAGTCTGATCAATTCCATGGAAGAAGCGACGGATAAGGAAATTCGCGAGCTTGAGCATGTGATTGCCATGACGGGCGTTACGTCGCCGGAAGAATTCATGGAGCGGGTTGATGCAGACGGCATCGCCAGCGGCGGTCCTTATATTGATCTCGTTGGCAGCGATGGACTTGCAGGTGGCGGCACCGCGACCTCGTTCAATCGTCAGGTACAGCGCATCGCGCAGAACCTTGACCATCTCGCTGCATTAAATTTTACGGTGGGCCTCCTTCCCCTGGCCTCTCCCCTTGAAAACTATCGCATTACAAGTGACTTCGGGCCACGGATGGACCCGTTCAAGCGTCGTATGGCATTCCACTCCGGATATGACATGGCGGCGCCCTATAACACACTTGTTTACGCACCTGCCCCCGGTGTGGTCACCTATGCAGAAAGGCGCGGTCCCTATGGTCGCATGGTCGAAATCGATCATGGAAATGGGTTCCGCACTCGCTACGCTCACCTCAACAAGATCAGCGTAACCGCCGGTCAAGAAGTGGGCTTTCAGGATTTGATCGGGAAAGTTGGATCTTCTGGTCGATCAAGTGGTCCGCACCTCCATTACGAAGTGTGGTTCGACGACCAGATCAGAGATCCATCAAAGTTCATTGAGGCAGGTAGGTATGTTTTCACGCACGAAGGATAATGAGAAGCCAGTGAGCGCTCAACCAGCACCACAGCGGCGGCCAAACTCACGGACGGCACCGTCAATTATCTCCAATGACCTGGTGGTTCAAGGCAATCTGATTGCCGGTGGCGATATTCAGATTGACGGCACGGTTGAGGGCGATATTCGCTCTGCTTCCATCACGATCGGTGAACAGGCGTCCATCAGCGGCGAGGTTGTAGCGGACGATATCGTCATTCGCGGCCGCGTAGTTGGTGGCATTCGCGGACGCCGCGTACAGCTTTGCTCTACGTGTCATGTCGAAGGCGACATTCTTCACGAAGCCCTTGCTGTTGAAACAGGCGCGTTCTTCGAAGGCAACTGTCGTCACTCAGACGACCCTTTGGCAGAGAACGCTCAGGCAAGTGAGCCTGCGCGCGCGGCGGCTACACCGCAGCCAGCCCCTGCTCCAGCAGCAGCTACAAAGTCCAATCGGAGCCCGGCACCAAAACCTGCTGAGAGCCCTGTCGTGGTCAAAGATGGCGGCGTTGTTGTGAAGCGGCCAGCAGCTGAATAAATTCAGCGACAATTGGTTCAGAAAAGCCCCGAGCAGGAGCCGCGGGGCTTTTTCTTTGAATATTTTAAATTGTCATATTTGCAAATTTACTAGTGACTTCCTATATTCTCTCACTATCAAAAGGAGAGAATTTTGGGTCGTCCAAGCCTGCAGGAACAGAGAACAACCGAAATCCTTGCCGCCTATGAATTGTGTGTTGCCCGCCATGGCCTCGACGGTGCCACACAAGAACGCATCGCGGCAGAGGCTGGCGTGAAACGCACGCTGTTGCGCCATTATCTGGGCAACAAGGACGAGATGGTGGAAGCGTTGATCAAACATGTGGTCACGCGCTTTAACTCTGAAACAGACCAAATGATCGCGGCGCTTCCCAAAACAGATCGTCCAAAAGCATTGTTGGACATTCTCTTCGGTCCCCTCGGTGTCTCCGAAACAGCGTCGGTTCTGACCATCAATGCTTTGGGTGCCGCAAGCGATCGGTTTCCCAAAGCTCGAACGGGTCTGCTTGAGGTGATCACACGCATGCATGATGCGGTCGCCGAAGAGCTCATACGAGACTATCCCCGTGTAGATAAGACCGCTTGCCGTGCAGCTGCCTTCGGCATTTGCCATCTTTACTTCAGCATTGACAGTTTGATGATGCTCGACCCGCCTGAGGATTGGTTAAATCAAGCGCGCCAGGCTGCCAATGTCCATTTGCAGGCCCTGGAGGAAACACTCAAATGAGTGAAAACATAAAATGGCGCGCCATCCTGGTCCTTGCTGCCATGGTCTTTGCAGTCCTGTTCGAGCAAGCCTGGCCTTGGGGAATCCTGTTCACTTTGTGGACATGGCCCTCAATCCGTGAGGGCCATCTCACCCTGGGCGACGACCTGTTCCGCGAAGACGATCCGGTCCTCTTTTGGTTCTCAACCCTCTTCATCCTCGGCTTGTGTGCCTGGCTTGTTCTCTCTGACCTTCTGTCCCTACTGGAGTATCTCCCATGATCAATGAAGACCCCACTCGCATGCCGGTTCTGCCGGTCTCTGCATATACTTCACAGGAATGGTTTGATCTGGAACAGAAATTGATTTTTTCGAAGGTCTGGACCTTCGTCGGATTTCCTGAAGACTTGGCGGACACGGGCGATCACCTCACTGTGCAGGCGGGCCTCAACAATATCCTTGTCATTCGGGGCAATGACGGGACCCTCCGCGCTTTCCACAATATTTGCCGGCATCGAGGCGCACGTATGCTCCGCCCCCATGGCAAATCCGCGTCTGCCATCACCTGCCCCTACCATGATTGGACCTATGATTTTGACGGAAACCTGCGGGGTATTCCGAACAAAAGAGAGGAGTTCCCCGATCTTGATCCTGCCTGCCTGAGCCTGCACAAAGCATCGATCGCCCTTTGGCGGGGCATGGTGTTCGTGCACCCTTCAGCCAAGGCGCCCTTGATTGAAGAGTGGTTTGGTCCGATGGAGCCGTATGTCGGTCCCCATCGACCTGAGCAAATGATGGAGATACAGGGAGCTGCAGACGAAACAGAAATCAAGGCAAACTGGAAGTTCGTTGCAGAGAACTATATCGATGCCTACCACCTACCCCTTCTGCACTCAGGCACCCTTCCGATGTACGATCACCGCAAGGCAGAAACAGGGTTTGTAGGGGATCATTTCGCTTTTTATGAACCTCTCTCGCCGGACTATGCAGAGAACCTTGAGAAAAATGCCCCAAGCCCGCTGGTGGATTTCGGCGCCGACCACCGCCTAGGTGCCTATGTGCCTCTATTGTTTCCTAGTATCGGTTTGAGCGAGACGGAAATCAGCTGGTCAATCTTTCATATTGTACCACTGGCGCCCGATCGCACGCTGGTGCGGACAAGAACAAAGCTGCCTGTCGCCTCACAAGGCGCATTTGCGAAGGCCGAGCGCCGGTCTTCCAGCTTCTGGAAAGACAAGGTAGGTGGCAAATATGCGGGGGACCCGGCGACGGATCCCATGGCAAGCGGCGACTTCATGGCAGAGGATGTGTTTGCGTGTGAGCAGCAGCAAGCCTCTCTGAGCTCGCCCTATTTCTCCGTTGGTGCGTCAGCAGACATTAGCGAGAAGCCGGTGCGCGACTACCAAACGATCATTCAGAAATGGATGTCCGCGACACCCTAATCCAGGTCAGCCACTTCTGCGGTCGTGCCGTCGACACGGGCAGCAAGGGCTGCGGCCATGAAGGGATCGAGGTCGCCGTCCAGCACGCCATCCGGATTACCAGTCTCCACGCCGGTGCGCAGGTCTTTGACCATCTGATAGGGCTGCAGGACGTAGGAACGGATCTGGTGGCCCCAGCCGATTTCCGTTTTTGACGCCGCTTCGGCGTTGGCTTCTTCCTCGCGACGCTGCAGCTCGGCCTCATACAGACGCGCGCGCAACATATCCCAGGCGGTTGCCCGGTTTTTATGCTGGGAGCGTTCGTTCTGACATTGCACGACAATGCCTGTCGGTTCGTGTGTGATCCGCACGGCACTGTCGGTCGTGTTCACGTGCTGTCCGCCCGCGCCACTCGCCCGGTAAGTATCAATGCGACAATCGCTTTCATTCACTTCAATCTCAATCGTGTCATCGATGGCCGGGTAGACCCAGACTGAAGCGAAACTCGTGTGACGGCGAGCGTTAGAATCGTAGGGCGAAATGCGCACAAGCCGATGCACGCCGCTTTCGGTTTTCAGCCAGCCATAAGCGTCCTCACCTTTAACAAGGATGGTCGCTGACTTGATGCCCGCTTCTTCCCCATCATGGCGTTCGATCAGCTCAACCTTGTGCCCCTTGGCTTCTGCCCATCTTGTGTACATGCGCAGCATCATGGAGGCCCAATCCTGGCTTTCTGTGCCGCCTGCCCCGGAATGGATTTCGACGTAGGAGTCCAGGCTGTCAGCCTCGCCGGAAAGGAGTGTGAGAACCCGTTGGCGTGCGGCGATATCGCGAGCGGCTTCGAGTGCGGCCTCGGCCTCCTTGATGACGTCTTCATCCCCCTCGGCTTCACCCATCTCGATCAGCTCGAGATTGTCGTTCAGCTCCGCCTCGAGGCTTTGATAGGTTTTGATGCTGTCTTCAAGCTTTGTGCGTTCGCGCATAAGCGCTTGAGCCTGCTGGGGATCGTCCCACAGGGTAGGGTCTTCAGACCGCGCGTTTAGTTCGTCCATCTTTTTCTGGGCAGTGTCCCAGTCAAAGATGCCTCCTCAGCAAGGCCAACGAGTCTCTAATCTCGTCCGCGATCGCTATTGTTTCTGCGCGCATGAATGAACGTCCTTCTTAATCCGCGGCGCGACCATAGCGGCGTGTACCTGATTTGACTAGGTCTTGGGCTCATAAACATTTAATGCACGAGCGCAGTCCGCTGGTGCTCCAAAAGCACACGGGATTTGCCGAAGCTGACTATGCCTGGGTCGACCTAAAACCGACATCGGTCGCCTAGGCAAAACTATTCTCTAAACGGCAGTGGGTCGCTAGAGATTTTGTGTAACCAAATTTGCGGCCATATCATGTAGGTCACGGCGTAGGTTGGCTTCCTCGTCTTCCAAGAACTTTTCTTTTGAGACCATGCTACCCGTCATTGTCATCACCAAGTCAGTCATCGAAACGACGTAAACATCCTCCTGTGGCTTGCAGGCTGCAACGACGATCTCAGTCGCCTTCTCGACAGCCACTCCACCGCCCCCGTTATTCGCTGATAGAGTCTCTACCTGATTGAGGACACAGGCTTTGTATTGTTCATTTTCAGCCCCTGCGTTGATAAGCGATTGCCCCAGGCCGCATCCAGCCAAAAGCAACAAGGCCATCACGGTTGCAATTTTCCACATCATGAATTTTTTCCTTTGTATAGAAGAGAGCCCTGGTGGGCGTATAGGGATTGAAAGTTTGGATATCGAAGGGTGGATATGCTTCTGTGCAGAGACCGGCGCCATCTATGTCAACCTTTTCAAGAAATCTGCTGGCGCCCAGCTGTTTCTTCTAGTGTTCTACTCGATGCCGGATCATCGATATATGCGATTTGGTTTCGAGAGGGGTTTGGTTTGAGGGGCGTGGTTTCGCGATAAAAAGATGGATCAACGCTTCCGCGGCTAACAGGTTCAGAACCCAACAAGACACCATAAAGCAATCTCTTAAGAAGCCTGTGGGCTCGATGCCAAATGCGACGATCAACGCCATTCCAAAAAACGCTTGTGTTGAGGCGCCCTGGCCAATGGCATAGGCCCTAAGCATCGAAGCAGCATGCTTTCCAAAAGAACCCGCCTTGACGGCAATGATTGCCCATCCAAGCAGTCCGATCATCGCAAGACTGAGAATAATCCGTATAAAGAATAGGAGGTTGCCTTGCAGAGCCTCGGGAAAGGCAAAAACAATTGTCATCCACAAGCCGCTGATTGCCGACAACAACCCGGCAACTACCGTGATGCGCCCGATCACGCGATGCATTGTCGGACGGTGGCGTCTCAAACTTGGCAGAAACTGTGACGCGCCTGCTATGCAGAACACGAAGCTACCAGAGACATGAAAAATGATAGGCCAAGGATCGGCTAAGGCGCGTGGATTTACGGGAAGCACAGAAGGGCCACCGGCAAGTTCAACAAGCCGAACCAAGCCACCGAATGCGGGGACTGATGAGAAGACAATAATCAATGCCAGTGTGGTCCATTCACGTGCGGTCAAAACGTTCATTCTACGCCCTCTAATTCAACCCTAAGTCGAGATCAATTTTCGTTGGTAGCGGCAGGCCATCATTGGGCTGACCTGTTCGATTGGCATCCGGTCGGTTCCGAATATCAGTCCGGCACCGCGTATCCGATTGCATTTGCAGTGGAGATGAGGGGTGTCTAAATCTTCAAAATCAAATTTGGAATTGCCTAAATTGACACTTGTGATATTCATTTCTGCATGAGAAATCGAAACTCATCGTTCGACTGGTCGCGAGCACAATCCTTTCTTGCTACCGCTGAAACGGGATCGTTTTCCGGAGCCGCCGAACTTCTGGGAATGTCTCAACCGACGGTGGGCCGACACGTCGCCGCTCTTGAGAGTGATCTCGGTCTGTTGCTATTTGATCGAGTCGGAAAATCTTTGACGATCAGTGACAAGGGTCTTTCCTTGCTCGCGCATGTGAAAGCGATGAAGGAAGCGGCGGACCTGGTCAGTCTTTCGGCATTGGGGCACGATCAGACGATCGCAGGTCCTGTCAGCGTCACCGCAAGTGATGTCTTTTGCGCCTACCAGTTACCACCAATCATCGAGCGCATACGGCTTGCCTATCCCGAGGTTCAAGTGGAGATCGTTTCATCCAACAATGTGCAGGATTTGCGGCGGCGTGAGGCGGATATTGCAATCCGCAACGTTCAGCCCAAACACGCTGACCTCTATGCTAAGCGCGTACGGACCACAAAGGCCTATCTCTATGGAGCAAGCTCGTATCTCGACGTTATAGGCCGCCCGGCAACACTCAAAGATATTGGTGAACAAACAACCCTTATTGGGGATGTCACAGGGCGCGTCTTGGAGATGTTGAGCGCGACAAATGGAGCGATCACGGCAGAGCAATTCAGCATCATTGGCAACAGTGGGGTAGCGTTGTGGGAGATGGTCAAGCGCGGGCTGGGCCTCGCCGTTATGTTCGAGGATCTCGCGGAAGTCACGCCCGAGGTCGAAGCAATTTTGCAATATGAAGTCTCCGCCGAAGTTCCCCTCTGGCTAGTCACCCATGCTGAACTCAAAACTAACGCAAGGATACGCGCCATCTTCGATATCTTGTCGGAGGAGCTTACCGGCAACGCGGTAAAAGGATAGCTCAGCGTGCGTCGAACAATATCCGCCTCCGGCTAAACCCGGCTGTTCAGCGACGGCGCCTATTTTGGCTGCTCCTGACCTGTACGCAGACTTTGGGCGGCGCATCCGATGCCAGGAATGTTTGGTGCCGCGCTTTGGGCCTCAATCCGCCCCCTGATCCGGTCCACGTAGTAGACTTTGTCGCCGAGAACGGCACCGCCGTAGCCATAAGTGGATGGTCAGTAAAGGCCACCGGTACCGTTGCCAAGTGGCGTCGATGTCCTTGAGGTCACCGGTTGCCCGTCTGGCCCGACAATGTCCCCCAGATCAGGCACACCGGTGTTCACCGGCTCTGCCGCCCGAGGCTCAGTGCCCTCTTTGAACGCTTCGAGAATTACATTGCTTTCGCCGGGTCCAGCCAGGAGCCCTGTTTTCGCATTCACCCGGACAAGGTTGATCCCTGCCGGGATACGGAACGGAACCGGCGCCGTATCAGCGAGCGCTGCTGTCATGAAGTCTCTGAATATGGGCGCAGCGACCTTGCCGCCGGTTTCTCCACGGCCCATGGGACGCGGACTGTCAAAGCCTACAAAGACGCCAACAACGAGGTCTGATGAAAAGCCAACAAACCAGGCGTCGCGTTCGTCGTTGGTGGTCCCCGTCTTACCTGCGAGAGGATGCCCAACGGAACGAACCGATGTGGCTGTTCCCCGTTCAACAACGCCCTCTAGCATGGAGACTACCTGATAGGAGGTTTGAGGGCTCAACACCTGGGCGCGTGTGTCGGGCAGCTCAGGGGTGTCCTGATTTTCCCAGGCATCTGCGACGCATCCCTCGCAGCTGCGCTGGTCGTGGCGGAACACGGTTGTTCCCCGACGGTCCTGAATCCGGTCAATCAATGTTGGCGTGACCTGGCGGCCGCCATTCACCAGCATGGCATAGGCACTTGTCATGCGAAGGAGTGTCGTCTCGCCGGCGCCCAACGCCATCGAAAGAACCCGCGGCATGTTGTCGGTAATCCCGAAGCGGCGGGCATAGTCCCGCACGGTTCCCATGCCGATATTTTGCGCCAGGCGCACAGTCATGACATTTCGGGATTTCTCAATTCCCAGACGCAATGTGGAGGGTCCGTAGAACCGGTTCCCATAATTCTCCGGCTTCCAGAGCGCCAGCCCCGGCCCCTGGTCCATCACGAAGGGCGCATCGAGCACCATGCTGGATGGCGTGAAACCGCGATCAAGTGCGGCTGCATAGACGAAGGGCTTGAAGGCAGAGCCCGGCTGCCGTGTCGCCTGCACCGCCCGATTGAATTCAGACAGTTCGTAGGAGAAGCCACCCTGCAGTGCCAGTACACGACCGGTGTGGACGTCCAGCGCGACAATGGCCCCATTCACCTGTGGAAGCTGTCGCAATGCGTAGTGTGTGGGCTTGCCGTCGTCACCGAGGACGGGCTCGACATAGACGATGTCACCAATCGAGACCACGTCATGTGGGCGTTTCACTTCCGCGCCTACACGCTTGTCGTCAATATATTTCCGCGCCCAGGTCATTTCTTCGAGCGGAACGGTCGAGGTCACAATCTCATCGCGGAATGCGCCGGAAATCTCCCTGGTCGGACGCAAACCGATCTTGGCATAGTCTTCTGATAGGCCAATGACGGTAGCCAGCGTCCAGGGTGCCAAATCCGTGGCGACATCAATTTCACTGAGTGCGGTTGTCCAGGTGGTGTTCGGAGCCAGCGTGTCAACGGGACCACGCCAACCATGGCGTTGGTCATAGGCAACGAGCCCCTGGCGCAACGCATCGCGCGCTTGGCCTTGCATTTTGGTGTCGAGGGTCGTGCGAACCGACAGGCCGCTTTCATAAAGCTTTTCTTCGCCATAGCGCTCATAGAGATCGCGACGGACCTGCTCCACGAAATAGTTCGCTTCCACGAGCTGAGCCCCAAATGCTCGCGGCGTCACCACAAGATCTTCCGCCCTGGCAACCGATGCCTGATAGGTTGAGATAAAGCCATTGTCGAGCATCCGCCCGATTACCCAGTTCCGGCGGCCAATCGCTTTTTCACGACGGCGGAACGGATGGTAATTGTTCGGCGCCTTCGGCAGCGCAGCGAGATAAGCCGCATCCGCCAGGCTGAGTTCGGTCAGGCTCTTATCGAAATAATTGAGTGCTGCAGCTGCCACCCCATGCGAGCCCAGCCCCAGATAAATCTCATTGAGATAGAGCTCAAGGATCTGATCCTTGGTGAAAGCCCGCTCAAGCTTCAGTGCGAGCAGGGCTTCCGTCACTTTGCGCTGGAAGGTGACATCGCTGGTCAGAAGGAAGTTCTTCGCCACCTGCTGAGTGATGGTCGACGCACCCACAAGGCGTCGATCATTCATCACATTCCACACATTGGTCACGACAGCCCGCATGATGCCACGGGAATCGACGCCAGAGTGAGTGTAGAAATTCTTGTCCTCAGCGGCGAGGAAAGCCTGCACCACATGTTCGGGGATCGTTTCGATGGGCACAAAGATGCGCCGCTCACGGGCATATTCTGCAATCAGGCTTCCATCGCCCGCGTGGACGCGGGTCATAATGGGTGGCGCATAATCTGCCAGATGGTCATAGGACGGCAGGTCGTTGGAAAGGCGCCATAGCATATAGAATCCAGCCAGCGCCGCGCCCAAGCCCAGCACAACCAGACCCGCAAATAGAGTGGCAAACACACGCAACATGCTTCGATTGGCCCCTTTCGCCGCATTCGGTGCCGGTGATGCCACCGGCTCAGCCCCATTGTCCCGGCGTCGCGCCGCGATACCAGACCATAGGTTTACCACGGCTGTGCGCAACCGCGAGATGTAGTCTTGTGAAAATAAGGCCAATTTGATGCGCTATGGTTAATAAAACGGGGGAAACCATCAGTTTTCAGTTTGTACCCATCAATTATGGCAGTCATTTGGCCCCCCGGGGATAAGTGGGCAGCATCTCTTTTTGTGTTCTGATTCAGAATTCCGCATTTATTAATTGAACATGTTCATTTAATAACCTATATAGACCTCGAAGCCGATGACAACCTGAGGAAAAGCCCGATGACCGCCCCTTCAATCGACAAAGATTTTGCAGACAAGTTCATCCACTCCGTCAACCGACCGCTCGAATATGGCGTCTATTTTCTGTTTCATGACTGGTGGGCTGAAGCACCTCAGTCGGCGATCGACGCCTATCTGGAACAGATGAGAGCACTGCCTGGCGCAAAAGAGGTACTGGCAGAGCGTTATCTGGGAGAGCCCATCTCGCTGGAGCGCCTGGCAAAATGTGCGCCTGGCACACTTGGCCACGGCTACCACAAGTTCATCGTCGACAACAAGCTCGAGGAAAATCTCGGTCGGAACTACAAGAAGTTCAATGAAGAGCTGACAAGCTCAGGCAAGCTTGACCGTCTGCCGGATGATATGAGCTTCATGATGGTCCGGGGTTTTCAGATCCACGACATCATGCATGTGCTGACCGGCTATGAAGCAACCTATGCCGGTGAGCTTGCCGTTGCCGCCTTCTATCTCGCCCAGCTTCAGTTCCCGTACCATGCGATGCGCTTGGCGGTGACAACGGCCCACATGGCCTATCTTGATCCCAAAATCATTACCTGGGCGATGGATGCGATCTGCGACGGCTGGCAGTTTGGCCGCACCTCACCCAACATTCAATTTGAGCGGTGGGAAGACGAGATCGACACGCCGCTTGTCGACCTGCGCCGCAAATGGAACTTGAATACAGAGGCTTTGGCGGCGTAAGCACAAAGCCAACGTTCAAGGAAAAGTAAGATGGCAAGAACAGCCGCCACACCAGAACAGCGGGCGCAGATACGGGACCAAATCCGTCAGGCGGCCGCTGAAGTGTACGAAGAGAAAGGCGTGGCGGGGACATCCGCCCGGGCGATTGCCCTCAAGGCGGGCATGTCTGTGGGCACGCTCTATGGCTACTATGCCAATCTGCCCGATCTTATGCGTTCGCTTTGGGCTGAGCCGGTCGCAGAAGAAATGGAGCGGCTGCGCGCGTCTGTAGCTGAAACATCTGATCCGCTTGAGGCTCTTCAATTGCTGCTGGATGGCTATGCCGCTTTTGCTTTCAGCCGCCCCGACATTCTCAAGGGTGCCTTTCTTTTTGTCCGGATTGGCGACGGCTCTCCGCTAGAACCAGCGGCCGCTGCGATCGAGTTCAGGCATATGCTGCGCGACGCTGTGCTCGCCGGACAAAATAGCGGCCAAATCAAACGGGGTTCACCGGACCAAATCGCCCATCAACTCTGGGCAGGTGTTCATGGCGCCTTGGCGCTCCCGATCAATATTGAGAGCCTCGAGTTTGGTTCGCCTAAGCAGTTGGTCGCCGACATGATTGCGATGCTGATGGAGAGCATCAAAGCCTAGTTGTAGTTGCCTCACAGCGACACTCATCAGGATGCCTGACGTGCCAAGACCTGGCAGCGACGCAATAGTCGCCTGTGAGAGGGGTCAATCTCATCCCGCCGGTGTAGCGCGCATCGATTGTCCCAAATGATCACGTCGCCAGGTCGCCAAACCTGTTTGATTACATGTTCTTCCCGCGCTGCGTAGCGCCACAATTCGTCGAGCAGAGCTTCGCTCTCCGCGAGCTCCATACCAACCACACAAGCCCATTCCCTGCGGCCAAGGTAGAGACATTTACGGCCGCTCTCTGGATGCGTGCTGACGATGGGATGAACCGCGCCGGGCGCGTCGCGTGGATCGTCGAACGCCTCAAACCCAGGACGTAAATCTCCAACGCTGGTATGCGCAGCGTCATGCTTAATGCTGAGACCCGCGATGCGTTCTTTCAGATTCTCCGGCAGCACGTCATAGGCGGCATACTGATCGGCAAACCAGGTGTCGCCGCCGGTTGGGGGTATCTCAACCCCAAGCAAGACACTCGCCGGTGGAGGTGTTTCCACATAGGTCATGTCGGAGTGCCATTTGGCTTCGCTGCTTCCCAGGCCGCCGATCGGCTTGCCGTTCTCAACGATGTTGGAAATGACCGTGACATAGAGATTTTTGATTTTCTTCTTCATCTCGTCCGGCATGCGCCCAAGCGGAATTTCTTCCAACGGACCAAAGCGCTGCGAAAAGCGTTGAAGACCATCCTCATCCAGATGCTGATCCCGAAATCTCAGCACACCATATCTCAACCAGGCGCCATAGATTTCTTCGAAGGTTTCATCTGAAATCTTGTCGAGGTCCAGGCCGACAATGTCAGCGCCGAATTTGGCTGATATTGGCTCAATCTCCAGCATCGCTGTCTCCTACCCTTTGTTGTTCATCTGAGGAACAATTTCATTGTCATGTCCGATGGCGAAGCTGCCGGTCGACTTTTCGACTGCGGCGCGCGAAGCGATCGCGCGTGCCATGAGGGCGAGCTTCGGGTCCGATGCGAAATAGTGATGATATTCCTTCAACGCTTCGCCCAGCACTGTTTCGTTCCATAGCTGCCGCTCTGTATGGCCTGGTGGATAATCGCCAGGCTGGGCAATAAGCGCCTCGCCATAAAACGCCTTTGCATCTTCCGTCGCATATTTGAACCATTTGAAGTCGGGCAGTGCCTGGTCCCGGTCATCGAGCCAGACCGCAAGCCTGTCCATGATTTCATCAATGGACGTGTCCGATATGCCGACCATCGTGCGCCCACGCCGGCGCCTGCTCAAATCGTACCAGGGCTTGAACAACAAAAGTTCATTCGCAAGGCGTGCTTTCCAGGTCGTTGCGTCTTCAGACGGTCGCGCAAGCGTGATACTGCACGCCGGCGCATCCTCTGATGCGATGTGAGGCACATCCAACGGGAAATCTTCGAGCACAGGGCCGGTGTCCGCCTCTAGTAGCGACAGGCCCTGCTTGATGACCTGATGCTGGAAGTCGACGTCACCTGCTTTGCCGAGCGGATAGCCGAACGGGAACGATGTCCAGACCATGCGCGGCGGCTGCATGGCTTCCGAAATTTCACGCACAAGGCTGACCCCGGTTGTGAGAATGCCTTCCGATTCCAGATAGTAGGCAATGGCGCTCGCGGCGCGGGTACAATTAGGACAGACCGGCAGGATGAAAACCGCATCGACCTTGTCCTGTTTCAGGAGCGTCGCTAGTGCCCGCACGGTGTTTTCATAAACCTGCGGCAACAGGCCACCGCCCATAAAGCTGTAGTGCACCGAGGCAAGGGATCCGATGACCTGGCGCGCGATCAGTTCTTTGAAACGATCCAAAGGGAAAACGACATTAACGTCCTGCTGGAACCCGGTGCGATCAAAGTTCGACGAGCTGTGGGACAACATCAGATCGCCTGCGTCTTCGCCATTCGAGATCGCGCGATAAGTCGCATCGGCAAATTCGAACGCCGCATCATCGGCGAAATGCAGACCGGCGGTCGTGATCAGCGCCAGGCGCATGTCGGATAGGGGTTTTGTGGGGGCAACCCAAGCCGGCACGCCCAACGGTTCTGCGTCCTTGGAAAGCAGATGCTCGCGTTCCCACTCCGGCAAATCAGCTAGTCGTACCAAACCGATCTCCTCCCTCATGTGAGGAGATAAATATAGTCAACTCTATTATTATAGTCAACTATCTTAAATGAAGGATATTTGATCGTTTCAGCCGTTTGAGATGCCGTGCAACACAAGCGCCAGAGTTTCCTCCTTTGACGCCCTGAGCGAGGCTGGCTGCGCTGAATGAGTGCGGGCCATAGCCATGGCAGACCATAGCCCGACCACAGAAATCGCCACCAAATGCGGGTTCACCTCTGGTTTGAATTCGCCCGATTTCTGCCCGTCCTTCACGATCTCCGACACCATTCCCATCAATCCCGAGTCCGGCTTGTGGAAGTCAAATCCTTGAGAACTTTCGGCACTAAAGGCGGCAAAAAGGTTGGGCGCGAAGGCCGCGTGCTCGTCCCAGATCTGGGCTACCTCACCCAGCACCAGCGCAAGCCGCTCGTTGGCGGTTTTTTCTCTGTTGTCCGCCAACTGTTCGCGGATGCGCAGATGGAGCTTGTCGAGAAATGCGCGTACCAGGGCCGCCTTGCTCGAAAAGTGATGAAAGAAGGTGGCACTTGCTACATCTGCCGCCGCACAGATTTCTTCTATCTTTACATCGTCGAACCCACGCTCGCTCATGAGGGCAACGGCGGCCTCAAATATCCGCCATCGGGTCTCCTGCTTTTTGCGCGCGCGTCTAGGCAGCTGCTCCAGATCTTCTACGCGAACAAGTTGATCAATCTCTGACATGCGCCCTCTGCATTTCGTGCCGAGCTGAAAGAACCGACATCGCTCATATTGATCCACGCTCGTGAAATGTAATGCAATGCCTAAACGCCATCGGCCGTTCAAAACACATTGGCCCACAGACAAGTTGCAGAAAGGCTCAGTACGTGCCTTCGGCCAATCGTTCACCGAAATAGCTGTCGATGGATTTCACGAGTGCGCCAGCCACCCTGCGGCGCCAGCTTGTCGTGGTGAGGTTGCGCTCATCCGACCGGTTGGTAAGGAACCCAAGTTCCACAAGCACAGACGGCACATCAGGCGCTTTTAGAACTCGGAAACCGGCGAACCGGTGGGTGCGCTGCAGAAGCGGTGTCACGCCTTCCGCGTTGCGCACGACTGTGCGGGCGAAGCGCACGGAAAAGTTTTTCGTTTCGCGCTGTGCCAGGTCGATCAGAATGTCTGTGACTTCTGAGGACTCGCCGTGCAGGTCGACGCCGGCAATGACATCCGACCTGTTTTCCTTGGCAGCCAGCGCGGCAGCCTCTTTGTCCGATGCGTTTTCAGACAGCGTGTAAATCGACATGCCGCTCACGCCCCGACGGTCAATGGCGTCAGCATGAATGGAAAGGAACAGATCAGCATTTTGACGGCGCGCAATGTTCACCCGTTCGCGCAATGGGATGAATCGATCCGTATCCCGCGTGAGATGAACTTCGTAGCGGCCTGTGGCCCGCAACTGAGCGCCAAACTCTTTGGCAAAGGCGAGAACAACGTCTTTTTCAAGCGCACCGGACTGACCATGTGTGCCCGGGTCAACACCCCCGTGGCCCGCATCAACGACGATGACCCGTTTCCGGTCAATATCTGCTGTTGGCTCTTTGGGGGTCGACACAGGTGGTGCTGCGGCGGTTGGTGCGGCGATCGGTCGGCCAAGGCCTACGCTCTGCGCAAACTCCGCTGGCGTGGCTGCCTGCAAGTCCACAACGATGCGGTGACCGAAGCCACTTTGGGCAGGCAACGCAAAATGACGGGAGATTTTTACCGGCCCTGTAGCATCGACCACGATGCGGGAGAGGCCTTCTTGAAACTGTCCGTATCGAAAGCCGGTAACCAGGCCCCGGCCGGTTTTGCCTGCATCAACGGGCAACTGAAAATTGACATCCTGCAGATCAATTACCACCCGATAAGGGTCTGCCAGGGTGAAAACGTTCTGGGGCACACTTGTGCCCTGACCAAAATCGATCACGAGCCGGGTCACGTCGCCCTGCTCGCCAAGGCGCAGGTTTGAGACAAGCGCTTTCGCACTCGTCACCGCCGGTCCTTCAGCTATTGCAGGACCTGCCGTCCCGAGGCTCCCCACAATCAGAAGGCACGCCAAAACAGGCGCTGTCAGGCCTCTTGCCCAGCGAGCGATCAGCCGATCGATCTTGATGAATGGGTCTCTACGCATACACACTCTGGTCCTGTCGCCACCGCTTCAACGATGATTCCCCGCGTCTCTGCGCGAAATCACACAATCAACGTACCCCGTCTCTCTGGCATCACCACACCGGCCTTTTGGCCTCTGGCCGATACAGGCGCCAAAACAGAAGGGAATGAACTTCCCATTTCCATTTCCAGGCCAAAGTGACGTGTTTCGCTTGATATTGCGTTACTTTGCGGGATTTTAACGCAATATCAACGGTTAAAATGGTTAATGGTTTCACACCGGTAGAGATGATGGCGCAAAGCATTGCTTGCCAAGCCTGAATCCAAAACGGTACAAGACACCCACCTAATTCGACGATACGTCAATTGAGTCGGGCCATATAACAAGATGGGCCGACAGACGGGCGGGAGGAGGCGGTTTTCGGAGGAAAACTGCCCGCTTATTCGAAGAAATAGCCCGGAAATCGGGCGATATTCGAAAAAGCTCATCCCACCAGCCCGGTAGATGTATCGCCTCGGTTTGATTGACCATTGCCTTTCGGCTTTTGCCAGACAAACCACATCTGGACGAATACTCGTCTTTATCGGTTGCAGGTGCCCAGCAACCAACCAAAGCAAGGGCACACAGAGAAACGATGCAAACACCGCAGTTCATGACGATAGGCGAAGCGAACAGGATGGTCCCAAACGACCCCCTCATGCGCTGCTTCAGCGTCCGCGCGTTCCGTTTGTCCCTAACACTTTCATCAAACCATGCCTCTTCCGCTCCGGCCCTGCGCCAGAGCCCGAACCGGCATGGCTATCAAACAAACGCCGCCCCTTTGCAGCCAGGCCTCCTCACCGAGCCCTGCCCCCGCAATGGCGTGATACGGCGTCTCGGAGAACCCCCTCATGGGAAACAAAATGCTCATCGATGCCGCCCACCCGGAAGAAACCCGGGTTGTGGTGGTACACGGAAATCGGGTTGAAGAATTTGACTTTGAATCCGAAAACAAAAAGCAGCTTCGCGGGAATATCTACCTCGCCAAGGTAACGCGGGTTGAACCCTCGCTACAGGCAGCTTTTGTTGAATACGGCGGCAATCGTCATGGCTTCCTTGCCTTCAATGAAATTCACCCAGACTATTATCAGATCCCTGTCGCGGACCGCGAAGAGCTTCTGAAGGAATGGGCTGCGGAAACCCGTGCCCAGGACGACGACGACGAGCCTGACGCTGCAAGCACTGACAATGAGTCTGAAGCTGATAGCGAGGCAGATGCCGAGCTGGACGCCGCTGCAGAAGATGCCGATACGGCTGACAGCGAAAATGACGAGGAAGATACGGACGTTGCCTCCGACGAAACAGTCGAGGCCATGGGTAGTGAAGATGCCATAGAAGAGGCGCAGCCCAAGAAGCAACGACGGCAGCTTCGGTCCTATAAAATTCAGGAAGTGATCAAGCGCCGTCAGGTGATCCTGATCCAGGTGGTGAAGGAAGAGCGCGGCAATAAGGGTGCAGCGCTCACGACCTACCTCTCTCTCGCCGGTCGCTATTGCGTATTGATGCCCAACACGGCTCGTGGCGGCGGCATTTCCCGCAAAATTACGAATGGCGGCGACCGTAAGAAGCTGAAAGCTGTTGCGGAAGGTCTTGATGTACCGGAAGGCATGGGACTTATCGTTCGTACCGCTGGTGCGAAGCGCACGAAAACCGAAATCAAGCGTGACTTTGAATATCTGCTCCGTCTTTGGGAGCGGGTCCGGGATCTCACCTTGGAATCCATGGCCCCTGCCCTCGTTTATGAAGAAGGCAGTCTCATCAAGCGATCCATTCGGGATCTCTACTCCAAAGATATCGATCAGGTTCTGATTGAAGGTGATGGCGCTTACCGTGAAGCGAAAGACTTCATGCGGATGCTCATGCCGAGCCACGCAAAGAATGTTCAGCCTTACAAAGACCGCGAACCTATCTTCCAAAAGCACAGCATCGACACGCAGCTGGATGCCATGTTCTCCGAGACTGTCACGCTCAAATCAGGTGGCTATCTCGTCATCAACCAGACCGAAGCGCTGGTGGCCATTGATGTGAACTCCGGTCGGGCAACAAAAGAGCGCAATATTGAAGCAACGGCGCTTAAGACAAATCTGGAAGCTGCGGCGGAAGCTGCCCGCCAGTTCCGACTTCGAGACCTTGCCGGCCTGATCGTCATCGACTTTATCGATATGGACGAGAACCGGAATAACCGGTCCGTTGAGAAAAAACTGAAAGAAGCGTTGAAATCAGATCGCGCACGTATTCAGGTCGGTCGCATCAGTCATTTTGGTCTTCTTGAAATGTCGCGGCAGCGTATGCGGGCCGGAATTATTGAAGGCTCGACGGTCGTCTGTCCGGCCTGTAGCGGTTCGGGTTTTGTGCGGTCTGTTGAATCAACAGCGCTTCACGTCTTGCGCGCGGTAGAAGCGGAAGCTGTTAAAGGCAAGAGCCCGGCCTTCACGGTCACGGTGTCACCTGAAGTCGCGATTTACATACTCAACCAGAAGCGCTCCCACCTGCTGGATATCGAAGCCACCTACGGTGTCTCCGTCTATATCGAGACAGACCGCGACGTGCATGGGTCCGACCATAAGGTTGAACCAGCTGCTGCACGCGGTCCAGTTCAGGTACGCCCGCCTGTGACTGGCGCTGACGTGATAGACGAGGTGGCAGACGAAGAGTCTGAGACCCTCGCTGACAATGATGATGAAGAGGAACAACCCAAACGCAAACGCCGGAGACGGCGTCGGCGCGGCGGTCGCAAATCTGACGATGAAAACGGGACGGAAGCTGACGCAGGCGCGGAAACAAAATCAGCCGAAGAAGCTGTCGATGCCAAAGGTGAGGCCGATGGCGAAGACAGTGCAGAAGCATCTGAAGGCAATGGCGACGAAGATGGGTCAGAAGAAGACAAGCCGAAGCGCCGTCGTCGCCGGGGTCGCCGGGGTGGACGTCGCAATCGCAAGACCACTGAGGCCGATGGCGAAAACGCCACTTCAGATGACGAAACAATATCGGCTGACGCAAGCGATGTAAGCGACAGCAATGATGCTGCTGAAGCCGATACAGGAGAGCCTGAAGAAGCCCCAGTTCTGGTTGCCTATTCTCGTGAACCAGAGGCTGAGCCAGAAACGCCGGAGACAGAGGCTTCCGATGAAGCTGTCGCCGAGGCGCCAGCGGCTGATCCAGAACCAGAAACGGTAGAAGCAGAGACCCCAGAACCTGAAGTAGTTGAGCCTGAAGTGGTTGAAGCCGAAGCTGTGGAGCCAGAGCCAGAAGAAGAGAAGCCTGCCGGACCCGCAAAGAGTGGGTGGTGGCGGCGGCGCACGTCGGCTGACTAAGTCTTCTTAAAAGACATCAGACAGAACGCTTGAGGGCGCGGCGGTCATATGACCATCGCGCCCTTCTTCGTTTTTAGGACGGAAATATTCCTGGGACCGAAAAGAAGTCCGTCAGCTGCCTTCGTGTAACCAGGCTTGACCCTCAGCGTAAAGCGCGCGGGATTCATCGGTTTTGTCCACGACCTGTGGATCAACGGTGTAACCCTGCTGAGACATTGCTGCGCCTAGGAACTTGTAAGCGGGATTAAAGTCATCGGTATTGAGAAACCACGACATGAGCCAATACCGAATTGACGGATACACGCTGTCTATGCGGTCTTTCTGGTAAACGCAGATGCGGCGCAGGATCTTCCAATCACCGTCTCTGCGCTCGACGAAGTCAAAAAAGTAGGCTTCCGAACTTAGATCAATCTCAACACCCGGATTTGCCCGTGCGGTAATCGACGCGGGCGTAATGGCGATCGCCCTGTCCCCGACAACATCAACAATCGACGGTTTCATAACGTGAATGGAGTCTGTGCCACTCTCCGCCATTTTGATGGAGGCATCCACAAAATCAGAGAACCTGCCGGTAAACCATGTGACCTGGATTGTCCCTTCGGGATGGAACGTCGTGCGCAGCTCATCCCACATGCCATGGTCCCGATAGAAGCCCCATTTGTACATCATTTGACTGATATCAGATCGGTCCTGATGAACCATTGTGTTCTCCTCCTCAGCCATTGCCGGCACTGTAAAAAGCACTGGTAGCACCGCCAGCAAAGCGAACAGCTTGTTCATTTTTTTCTCCCTTTTGAAACTTCATTGGACCAAGTTGAGCCAGGGTTCATCCACCTCTTCGTCGCCGTAGTAATCGACATACCAAGCTCGTTGATAGGCGGGTAGGTTCACTGGCTCGCCGCGTGGGTGGGCGTCCAGGTCAGCTAGTAATTCGTCTCTGAGCGCAGCATGGGTCTCACTCTCGGCCAAATTCTCCAGCTCGCTCGGATCTTCTTCGATATTAAAAAATTCGATGTCGCCTGACTTATGACGCAACACTTTCCAGGGATATCTGATGAGTGCTTCGCCCCAGCCGGAAGCAATTACGAAATCCGGTGCCTCACCAGGCGTCCCATCTCTGAGCAGGGGCCACCTGTTGGCGCCATCAAAACCAGCATCAGTTTCTTTGCTTTCGATCAGTCCCAAGATCGATGGAAGTATATCCTGAACAGTGACGGGCAAATTCATCTCACCAGCTGCGAGTTCATCGCGCCAATACAGAAATCCCGGAACGCGCACGCCGCCCTCGTAGAAGGATCTCTTGCCATTGCGCAAAGGCGTGTTGTCGCCTCCACCGGTCAATATGATGTCGCGCATAAACTGTAAGAGGTTTATGGGGATACGTGTTTCGCCAAACCAATTATCAAGCGTCGTATAAATGCTTACGGCTCTGTCCGACGAGTAGGTTACGTTCGTCCCGCCATTGTCACTCATGAACCAGATCAATGTGTTGTCGAGCATGCCTTGTTGTTCCAAGGCATCGACGATGTTGCCGACCGCCCCATCAAGCTCCGTCACCATTGCCGCGTAGGCGCGTCTATGCGGACTTTCGATCCCATCATACGCCGCTAGAGTTTCGTCCGGTGCATCATTGGGCAGATGCGGCGCATTGAAGGCTGCGTAGAGAAAGAGTGGCTCGTCGACCTTCCGTTTTTCAATCACGCTTACGGCTTCTTGAGCGATGAGATGGGTGGCATAGCCCTCATCGCGGATCACCTCCGCGTTTCCGTCTGCGTCAAGGCGCTGCCAGTCATATCTGCCCGCATGCAAATGGTTCCAATATCCAATGCCACCCGTCAGGTGGCCATAGAAGGTATCAAAGCCCCGTGACGTCGGAAGATAATCACGCTCATGAAACCCCAAATGCCACTTGCCGACCAATGCCGTTTGATAGCCAACACCTTTAAGATATTCAGGCATTACCTTTTCTTCCAAAGGAAGTCCCTTTGGGTTGTGGCTTATCATCGCCTCGGTCAACCCAAGACGGGTCGACGATTTTCCGGTGAGCAGCGAGGCGCGCGTCGGTGTGCATTGCGGCTGGACATAAAACCTGTTTAACCGCACTCCCGATGCGGCCAACGCATCAATATGGGGAGTGTGAATTTCACTTCCCTGATAGCCGAGATCGTTCCAGCCAAGATCGTCTGCAATAATAAGGACGATGTTGGGCAAGGAAGGCGTTTGAGTTTCCACCACCAACGGCGCCTCAACAGCGGTCGGCTGATCTTCGCTCGCCCATGCAGGTTGAAAGGCTAGCAGGAAAATCAGAAAGAATGTTCGATACATGGTTTCTCTCGCGCCTAAGGGCCAGGGCCTTACTTCGCCGTCTCAAAGGTCTCCTGAGCTATTTCCATCCAGGGCGGACGGTCTTCTTCGCCCCCAAAGAAATCCATATCCAACATAATCTGCCAGATGGGCACACCCACAGGCTCACCACGCGGTTTGGAGTCCAATGCGGCGATCATCTCATCGCGGCGCTGCGCATGTTCTCCTATGCCTGCAAGATCATTCTGTTCGGAAGGGTCAGCCTCCACATTGTAGAGCTGAATATCGTCCTCGCTGTGCCGGATAAGTTTCCAGGGATATTGGAACAAGGCTTCGCCATCCAGAGCTACAGCCATGTAATCTCTCACCTCGCCCGACTGCCCCGTTTCCAATAATGGCCATCGGTTAATGCCGTCGAACTCCCTGTTGCGTGCTTCGCTTTGCAGCATGGAGAGGATCGATGGAACCACGTCCTGTACAGTTACCATGTCGCCTACTTGCCGCGGTTGCAGTTCACCACGCCAGTACAGGAAAGAAGGAACGCGAACGCCCCCTTCATAGAGCGTGCCTTTCCCGCTGCGTAGCGGCTGGTTGTCACTGCCGCCTTGGAGATAGTTCATGCGCACAAACTCAAGAAACGTCCAGGGGATTTTAAAATCACCAAACCAGCGATCAAGGGTAGAGATGAAACTGAGTGCTGATGGCGGAGCCGTAGACGGGTTGAGCCCACCATTGTCGCTCATGAACCAGATCAGTGTGTTGTCGAGCATCCCCTGCTCTTCCAGGGCATCGACGATCTGGCCAATGCCTGTATCGAGTTCCGTTACCATGGCCGCATGAACGCGACGATGCGGGTTCTCTATGTCCGCGTAGCTTGCAATTGTCTCTTCTGGTGCTTCATTGGGCAGATGGGGAGCGCTAAACGCCGCATACAAAAAGAGCGGTTCATCCGGGTTGCGGTCTTTGATCACCCGGACAGCTTCGTTGGCCATCAGATGGGTGGCATATCCTTCTTCACGCAAGACTTCCTCATTGCGGTTCCAATCATAGCCACCCCCGTGAACATGATCCCAATAGCCGATGCCCCCGGTCAGGTGCCCATAAAATGAGTCAAAGCCACGGGACGTGGGCAGATATTCGCGTTGACGAAAGCCCAGATGCCATTTGCCCACCAGGGATGTCTGGTAGCCCATGTCCTTGAGATACTGGGGTAGAATTTTCTGGTCCAAGGGCAGACCCGTCGGCACCAGCTTCGACAAGGCGCGTGTGATCCCAAGACGCGCCGTCGAGTTGCCGGTAAGCAGAGATGCCCGGGTCGGACTGCACATGGGCTGAGCATAGAACCGATCAAGCGCCAGACCGTCATTTGCCAAGGCGTCAATGCGGGGCGTGCGGATTTCACTGCCCTGATAGCCCAGGTCTTTCCAGCCGAGGTCATCGGCCACAATCACGACAATGTTTGGGAGTGGCGGCGTGGCAGGAGCAATGTCGTCTACAACGTCCTCGGTCGCCCATGCCGATGTTGAGATCAAAAGACAGACCAGGGATAGGATTCGGTACATGTGGCTTACTCCAGATTGGCGGTCTCGCAGGATCAACCCCGCCCGCTGCTTGCCACTAGTAACCACAAGCACCATACTTTTTCCAGCATGTGTACCGTGAACAGACTAATCAAAAATGACTGGGGCAAATCTGCCATATCTTGGCGTTGGTTGGGTGTTGCCCGGCCTGCGCTGCAAAGAGAATGGCACCTTGCGTGACTCTATGAGCCGAGCCATGTCTTCAGACGGCGAACAGCTTCGCCCATATCTTCCGTCTTTCCCGCGAAGGAAAACCGCACATATTGATGTCCGTGTGTTGGATCAAAATCTGCGCCGGGTGTCGCTGCCACCCCTGCTTCCTCAAGCATGGCCGCGCAAAACGCGGAACTGTCGTCGGTCAGATGAGACACATCCGCGTAGAGGTAAAAAGCGCCGTCTGCGGGCGCGAAGGATGTGATACCCGCCTTTGGCAGTTCCTCCAACAAAAGCCGTCTGTTTTCCGCGTAGACCGCAACATTCTCATCAAGGCAGGTTGTCTCATCAAAGGCTTGCTCAGCTGCAATCTGCGAGAGGGTTGGGGGTGAGATAAACAAGTTTTGCGCAAGACGTTCAATCGGCCTAACCAAGCGCTCCGGCACAATGGCCCACCCCAGTCTCCAGCCTGTCATGCAGTAATATTTGGAGAAACTATTGATGACGATTGCTTCGTCACCGGCTTCGAGAGCAGATACGTCCGGCTGCCCATAGGTGATGCGGTGATAGATCTCATCAGAGAGGAACCATCGGTCTGCCGCTTCATTGTGCCTTACCAAAGCGGCCATTTGTGGACCAGTGAGCATCGCGCCTGTTGGATTGGACGGGCTTGCGACCAACACGCCCTTCAATCTTCCATGCTTTGCTTCTGCCGCGTCAATCAGGTTCGGGGTCAGGGCCCAGCCGGTTTCAGGGCCGACCGGAATTGAGACGGGGTCACATCCAAGCGCGCGCAGTGTATTGCGATAGGCCGGATAGCCGGGCTCCGGCACTGCTACCCGCTCTCCTGCTTCAAAACAGGCCAGAAAAGTGAGGATAAAGGCGGCAGAGGATCCGGCTGTCACAACCACGCGTTCGGGATCAACCGATACAGAATGATGCTCGGCATAGTATCTGGCGATGCGCGCCCGCAGCGACGGCAGGCCCAGAGCATCGGTATAGGCAAGCGGACCGGCGTTCAGCGCTTCGGTTGCAACGGCTCGCACATTCTCTGGCGTGGGGGCACCTGGCTGCCCCACTTCCAAATGCATGATCGAGCGACCCGTTGCTTCAAGCCGGTTCGCTTCACGCATGACGTCCATGACGACGAACGGGTCCACCGAACTTCGGCCAGACGGTTTGGTTTGGTCAGCGCTCATGAATGGCTGTTGGTTGAATTTCGACGCTATCCACCGACGGCTTCCGCACCAAGCCCCGCCCCGTCAGGGTCAACGCCAATTTCACAGGCGGCAAGGCCAACCGGACCCAAGGGACAACTCATGGCGTTTACAAGTGGTGCTGGCCCAGGTGTCGCAGTCCTGATTGCATCAACCAGTCCGGTTCCACTGCTTGTCAGCAGCTGACGCGCAACCTGTTGAACGCCGGCGACCGCCGCCGGGCCGCCCCCCGACGCCCCCACATAAGTCACAGTCGCTTTGTCGGGCGCAATCGCAATGACGGGTGCCAAGAAAGCTGGCGCCAGACCGCTTGTCGGCTCATCTGGTGACCGCGCCATAACCACGCCGGTTCCACCTGCAGTGCGACCTGTGCCAAACACCCCATTGCTCGTCACTGCGCAGGCAACCGCATCGCCGTTTGCGCCGGACACCGCAAAACCAGTTGAGCCAAGGTCATCAGGCAATTTTCCCTGCGCGCCAAGTTGAAGCGCAACAGCATCTGCGGCTCGAGCGGCGCCAGTGCCATCGGTTGGCGCAATGTCTTGAAGTCCAGCCCAGAGGTTTTCTGCGAAAACGCCCGCACCTACATTTGCCGAGGGTATGCGCAGAGTCACGGCGCCGGCAGACAGGCGGCCAGCATCGTTCACAAGCGGACGGTAGTTGCGCAGATCATCAGCAGAGACATTGCCTCCTGCTTCTCCAATCGCCGTTGCAAAAACTCTCGCCGCATCGCCTGCGTAAAGGGCCGACACGCCACGGGAGCGAACAAGGCCCATGGTCGACGCCAATTCAATCTGCGTCGCCTCATCAAGCTCTTTTAGCGGCAACCCAGAGGGCGCAAGCAAACTGCGTGCGAGTGCCTGATCGCCCCGGATGGTGCCTACGTTGCGTTGAATAGAGCGCGCCATTGCTCGGGAGACAGGCGTGCCTGTCGCAGCAAGCCGTTCTGCTGGGGCTAAGAGGCTGGACCAGGCTGTTTGGCCGTAGCGCGCATGCATCAACGCAAATCCCCGGACGTTGCCAGGAATAGCAACAGGCCCTCCTGCGCTCGCACGCCGCGGCAGAAACTCAATGCTCTCAGTCGTCCGCTCTGACCGGTCATGGACCAGGCATATGCCACCCCCACCCAGGCTCGCTGCCTGCGGCTGCGTAACGGCCAATGTGAAATAGAGCGATACTGCTGCGTCGACCACGGTGCCGCCTTTTTCAAGGACATCGCGTGCAATCAGGGCAGCCTGAGGCTCGTCTGCAACAACAAAACCGCCGATCGCACCCGCAGCATTGTCCTCGGCCGATGCCCGGCCAACACCGGTCAAGCCCCGACTGCTGCGGTCTGCTGTTGTCACGCTCCCGAGCGATGCGCTTGTGTCCGGCTCGTCAGAGCCCAGCAGACTGCCGCACGATGCAAGCCCGATCGCCAAGCCCAGGGCAGTTGCGACTTTGAGAGCGGAAAGCAGCGAATTCCGGCGGGTACCGCCAGCATGGTCAAAATTTGGCCTCATTAGATCTTGATTTTCCCTAGGTCGCGCAATGGATTTTCGGACAGACCGGTCGTCTGACAGCCCCCGGTCTAGCACCTCACGCCCCCGGTCTTCAAGAAACGGACCTTGAATTACATGCGGGTGTAAACAGCTAGTACCAGTTGTGATGGCAGATTAACCAAGACGAGCCTCAAAAGCACGTCTCTCTGACGCACAAATACTTTAAGTTGGCTGCGATGAACGCTCTGGGTCACATGTGCGCGATATATCTGGTCTGTGATTGACCCTGTGCACCTGCTCTCCTACGGTCTTGACGATGGGGTGCCTGAAACAGCCGAGCAGCTTGCGACTGCGTAGTGGCAAACATTAAGGGATGATCCTCTGGAAGGCAGTCCGCCGACCGGGGGGGTCTGGAATTGGAAGTTACGATGTCTGCTTTGATTGCCCGCCCACTTCGCATGTTGTCGACCCTCATTGCCATGACCATGGCTGTGACGATGGCCTACTCCTCACCTGCGCACGCAGCAGGTCTTATTCGGGATGCAGAAACCGAGTATATGATGCGTGCTTTTTCGGACCCTATCTTTCGGGCTGCGGGTCTCGACCCAAAGGCTGTCAGAATTCACCTCGTCAATGACAGTTCGCTAAACGCCTTCGTCGCTGGCGGCCAACGCATGTTCCTGCATACCGGCCTCATCCAACAATCGGACCGGCCCAATATGTTGATCGGCGTCATCGCACACGAGACCGGCCATATGGCCGGCGGTCATCTGTCACGCACGCAGCAGGCGTTGAAATCGGCTGCGGTGCCGGTGATTGTTTCTACTCTGCTCGGCATCGGGGCCATTGTCGCTGGTGCGGGCGACGCGGGATTTGCACTCATCACCGGCGGCCAGACCCTTGCCCAGCGAGACTTTCTCTCCTACAGCCGAATTCAGGAAGCCTCTGCAGACCAGGCCGCTGTTACCTATTTGGACCAGGTTGGCTGGTCCGGACGGGGGATGATGGACACCTTCTATCTCTTCCGCGGTCAAGAGGTCCTGAGCGAACGCCAACAAGATCCCTACCTGCGGTCTCACCCTCTCTCCACACAGCGGCTTAGCGCGCTTGAAAACCGTGTCCTGAACTCTCCATTTGCCGACGTCAAAGATCCGCCGGAGTGGATCGCCGCCTTTGAAATGATCAAAGCCAAACTGCATGGGTTTATTGATCGGCCCGCGGTCACATTCCGACGCTTCCCGGCATCCGACACCAGCATCCCGGCGCGATATGCGCGCGCCGTTGCCTATCATAAGCTCGGAGATGTGGCCCGCGCCCTTGGCGAAATCGAACCGCTGCTCGCCGCCATGCCCAACAATCCATTCGTTTGGGAGCTGAAAGGTCAGGTCCTGTTTGAAAGCGGTAAAGTGGAAGAATCAGTTGCCCCCTATCGCCGGTCCGTTGAACTCGCCCCAGGTTCCCCGCTCCTCCATGTCGGCCTCGCTCAATCCCTGATTGGCCTGGAGCGACGCGAAGAGACCCTCGAAGGGCTTCAACATTTGGCAATCGCCCACCGCACCGACAAAGAGAACTCCCGCGCCTACCATCAAGCCTCAATTGCCTATGCGCGCCTTGGCGACTATGGCAATGCTGAGCTATCTACAGCCGAGCGCTTTTATGTGCTCGGGCAGTTGCCGCGGGCAAAACAGCACGCCGCCCGCGCGCAGGTTGAGATGGACGAGGGAACACCCGGCTGGCTGCGGGCTGAAGATATTTTGCAAGAGAAACCACAAGGAAGCTGAGATGAAGTACGGGCCTCGTTTGCCTCATATGATTACGAAATTTATGGGCACAGCGACTGTTGCCGCGGCACTGGCGTTTGGGAGCACGGCAGTTACGGCTGAAAGCACTCAATCAGAGTTCAATGCAAATCAAACAGAAGCCATCGGCCAGATTGTTCGAGACTACCTGCTTGAGAACCCTCAGGTGATGATAGAGGTCTTTGACAAGCTGGAAGAGCAACAGGCGGCTGCAGAAAAGCAAGCGGCTGAGGCGGCAATTGCCAGCAATCGTGACGGGCTCTTCAACGACGACTATTCCTATGTGTATGGCAATCCTGACGGCGACGTTACGGTCGTTGAATTCTTTGACTACAAGTGCGGATATTGCAAACGCGCCGTCAAAGATGTGATTGCAGCTGTGGAGGAGGACGGCAATATCCGACTCGTCTACAAAGAATTCCCCATTCTCTCAGAGCAATCTGAAGTAGCCGCACGCGCTGCGATGGCCGCCATCTCTCAGAACAAATATATGGAGATGCACCTGGCCCTCATGGCCACCAGCGGTGATCTGGACGAAGATCGCATCATGCGTATTGCCGATGATGCCGGGCTCGACACCGACCGTCTGAAGCAAGATATGAAGGACCCTGGCATCCAGGCGGCGATCGATCGTAACCATCAGATCGCGCGGGAGATTGGCATTGAAGGCACACCGGCCTTCATCATTGGCAGCCAAATGGTTCCGGGCGCCGTTGGCAAGGCGCGCCTTCTCGAAGTGGTCGAGCAAGAGCGCACCGCCTGCGTCAGCTGCTAGATTCTTTGTTGTGACGCATTTCCGGACGGTGAACCGCTAGGGTCTGATTTGGCACTTAACCTGGAAATGCTCTAACCCATCTTCAGATCAAATGAGTCCTGCAACTGGGGAGCTTGGGTCCGCATAGCGTTTACGTGGCATGCGGCCAGCAAGATAAGCTAGACGCCCAGCTTCCACTGCCTTCTTCATGGCTTCGGCCATGAGGATGGGCTCTTTCGCTTCTGCAATTGCGGTATTCATCAAAACACCGTCGCAGCCAAGTTCCATGGCGACGGCTGCATCCGATGCTGTGCCGACACCTGCGTCCACAAGGACCGGTACGTTTGACTGCTCAACGATAAGGCGAATATTGATCGGCGTTTGAATGCCGAGCCCCGAGCCAATTGGCGCGCCGAGCGGCATGATGGCCACGCAGCCCATCTCTTCCAGGCGCTTTGCCATCAGCACATCATCTGAGCAATAGACCATCACCTTAAAGCCCTCTTTGATGAGAAGCTCTGCCGCACTCAAGGTCTCAATCATGTCGGGATAAAGGGTTTTGCGGTCGCCCAGCACCTCAAGCTTTACGAGATCCCACCCACCAGCTTCCCGCGCCAGGCGCAGGGTGCGGACAGCCTCCTCTCCGGTGAAGCAGCCGGCCGTATTGGGCAGGTAGGTGTATTTCTTGGGGTCAACATAGTCGACCAGCATGGGCTCATTCGGATTGGTGACATTCACGCGGCGGACGGCGACGGTCACAATCTCCGCGCCAGAAGCTTCGATGGCGCGGGCTGTTTCTTCAAAGTCTTTGTACTTGCCAGTGCCAACGATTAGCCGAGACGAATAGTTCTCGCCAGCTATCGTCCAGCTGTCACGGGTGCTCTCTTCTTCCGTCTTCACTGCTGCCTCAGCCATCTCACCCAATCCTTACAGGTTATCCACCGCCAACAAACTGGACCAGTTCCAGTGTGTCACCGTCTTTTACTTCTGTTTCATCATAGGCCGATCGCCGCACAATTTCGAGATTATGCTCAACCGCCAGTTTTTGCGGATCGAGGCCGAGTTTGACCAGCAGGCTCGCTACGGTCAGCGGGCCTTCGAAGTCATGTCGTTCTCCATTGATGGTGAGGGTCATTGCAGTCTCAGTCGTTACCATAATCAGGTTCGTAGTAGTCAGCGGGGTCAAACTCGATTTGATAGTATTCTTTAGGGTCCAAATAGTCTGTTGTAGAGAACTGGTGCCCCTCACCTATTCCATGTAATTGGGCGTGTTCCGTAAGTTGTAGGCCGCAACTGTAGCAGAGCAGTTTTACCGGGAGCCAAACATCACGCTGAACCAACTCCCCCTCGTCGTCCTGCGGTTGTGTAGAACGAACATGGCTGCCGAGAACCACTGCAGAACCCTCGCATGCCGGGCAATTGATATCTTTAGCTCTCGCTCTGACCTTCCAATCGCCCGCCCTAAGCTCATTCGCCAGCTTGATCTTGGATAACTTTTCATCGATGCAAAGCGCGTTAAAATCCTTCTTCTTTTCTGAAATTAGCGCATAAGCCTCATTTCTCTTTTGGTCGGACAGCGAAGAGCGCATTTCTTCAGCGACTTTAGCGTTTTCTTGCCCTAGGAAGGTTTCAAAACTCTGCCCAATGTACGCGAGAAGAATACCAGCAACCCGATAAAACTCCGCCAACCAGTCGCCAGTCTTCAACTGCTCCAACGGAAGAGCGCCCGTGTGAAGTTCTTCGTTCCGCCAGTTCAACCACTCCAAGCATAAGTTGTAATCACGCTCAGTGAAGCCTTCGCATATCACGACACACCGATGGAAAACTGTTTTCCCTGGAATAGACTTAGGTGCCTTTTTTCCTGGGAATCCGCATGCGTAGAGTATGTTGTCCCCGCTGCTCGGGTCTGCAAGCAACGCAACATTCTTCTTCGCTAGCGCTGCGCGCGCCAGCAGTTCTAATGAGAGGATACACCATAACGGTACCTCCGAAGAATCAGGTTCATTGTGATCAAGACCCTTTCGTGCATAAAGCTTCGACTTTTCAAATAAGAGCTCGAAATCCCACATACAGTCCTCCTCAGAGTAGGATGCGCTCTAACACACGACCCTCAGAATAGCGAGCAGTGCCTCTACCATGTAGCACTCTCCAATTGTCTATTATCAGCACAGATGATTCATCATTCCAACGATGCTCAACTACAGTAGCGTTACCCAACTTCTCATCCAATTCTTGACTCGCTCTCTTAGCGATCTTGTCTGCCGGGCGCATACAATCAGTATCCCATATAACAAAACCGGGATTGATGACTGAACAGATTCTACTATGCCTTTTGTTCGAACAAATCCACAATCCAGAGCTGAGGTCTTGTCGCAACTGTTCGGAGATCTCCAATTTTTCGAAAAGCAAAATTGTTGTTGGACAAGAGGGCCGCCCACCCACTGACCTCAGAAGAACATACCTCGGCGGCGGGTCTGAATACGCACAATCGGTGTGAAGAGGAAACGGACCCAGACCACGGATCGATGATTTTGATCCCGCTCGCGCGTTGCCCTCACTACTAGCGGTTATGAACTGTTGATTTGTATTTTCGAATGTTTGATTTGAGCTTCCGCAACCAAACACTTCGCGGGCAATACTCATGAGTGACTCTTCAGGCGGGCGTGTTATGCACATCCATCCGCCCTCTTGTAATACTTGAGTAACATCTTTCATTCGCGGGCGCATTTATCAACTGCATTGCTTCTGCTGCCGATCATTGTACGCCAAAAACCAGATTCGCAACGTTTGTTGATTGAAGTTGGCTGGGCGGCTGCAAGCGCCAACAGACCTTTACGCGCGGCGCGCAAGCACAAGCCGGACAAATTGCAGTGATGACAGGCCCAGCTACCATATCAATGCAAAAACGAGCGGGCCCGGTGATGCAAGTGTCAGCGAATTGACCACGAGCCAGACGATAAACAGGCCTGAAATGCGCCAAATCCTAAAGGTGGCTCGATTGTGGTACGATAAACGTCTGAGATTTTTGGGGGGACATGATGACTAGAACCACGCAAATTCTTCTCACGTTGGTGTGCATTCAAACGGGATTTGTGCCACTGCTGGCCGACATCAATCCGAGCCACCTTTTCCATGAAGGCTGGCCGCCGCATGCGCGCTTCCACACTGCCTGGGCAATCACCGTTGGGGCGGGCCTCGCGCTCTATGTTCTCTTTCTCACCTGGGCGCCGGCAGCAGACCGCGGGCAGCGTCTGCGCTACGCCTCCGCGCCGGGCTGCATTTTCCTGGGCGCCTTTTTTGTCGCCTTTTTCTTTATGGACGGTTTTGGCGGTGGACTGACCGACGTGGCCGAACCCATCCAATTCTTCGGCTTCGATGGCAATGTTTTTGGCTTCTCGATCGCCGCCGCTGTCCAAGCTGTGGCGACAGTGTTCGCCTGGCGGGTGCGCTAAACACTCCCTATGTGACACCTATGTCTCATGCCGCCAGCAAGCTTTCCAGCGACATCTCTTCCGCATCCCTTTTGGGACGCGAGAGAAAAAACTCCGCGACCAGGTTTCCGTCGACCTCTTCATTTGTTGGCTCAAAACCTTGCTCTCGAAGCTGGTCGAGCGCTTGTTCCTGTTCGTCGTCTGATTCAAAACGGCGTTGCAGAAAGGTCTGACCTTCCAGCTTTTCTGTCACATAGCCTCTATCTGCTAGCGTTTCCTCAATCGCGTCGAAGGGAAACATGCGCAGCACGAAATTTGCGATCCAGGGCGACCGACCAGCCATGACGGCAGGTAGAATATTGTCGAATGTTTTTTCAGTTACATAGCCGATACATCCGGTTGAGGTCACCAGATCTATGGGCGACAGCATTTCACGAGCCTGAACGGGCAGGCCCCCGGTTTCCAGATTCACCGCAAGACCTTCATCTAAAAGCCCGACATCTTCGCCAAAGGAAATTGCATTTTGTGCCAGGTCCAACCCGATAACTTCAATGTTGTCCGGGTTTTCAAGATTGGTGAAAAATTCTTTGTCGCGTGCGGCCACTTCTTTAGCATTGGCACCGGCTAATTCTGCATGCGCCCAATGCGTATAAAGTTCGTCCATGGACAGGTCGTGTTTGAGCAATGCTGCGTTGACGCCATAAGAGCACCCCAGGTCCAACACATGCACCGTATCATCTTCGTCCTGACGCACTTGCTCGATGATCTTGCGGAAAATAGGAAGTGCCGTATCGGGTATGGAATAGTTCAGTTTTTTCAGTTCCCGGAAGTAGGCCCTTGGATCAGGCTGATTGTAGATATGATCCATATTGGCTTTGACTTCATTGATATCCTGAAAATCGGCATTTTCCATTGTCATCCTTCGCTTCCGCGCGGTTGTTTGGTCACTCACATCCACGTCACCACGATTTCAACCGTCATCAGCAGTAGGATGTGCAAAAACAACCGCCCCCGCCTGTCCGGCGTGGCTCGCAATTGCTTATGTGGGTTTGATCAGAGAAACCTAACATAGCTGTTTTTAGATAGATACCGCTGCTGGGTCCCGCAGCGACATCAAGGACTTGCCTTGTATCCCTCGACGGGCGCGTTGTCCCGCGCTATCCATACTCCCAACAAAGGTTTTGGGAGGAACAGCGTCATGAAAGATGCATTGGATTTTACCGACAAGCGGGTGCTGGTTGTTGGCGGCTCAAGCGGGATCGGCAATGGGATCGCGCGGGCCTTTCTTGACGCAGGCGCAGAGGTCCATGTGTGGGGTACGCGCGCAAGCGCCGCTGACTATGCGGGCGATGACGGCTCTGACCTATCAGGCATCCAATACGCCCAGATGGATGTGAGCGACTTTGATGCGATTGAAGCTTATGCGCCGCCGTTTGACAGCCTGGATGTGCTTGTGCTCTCCCAGGGAACGGTGCTCTACAAACGCCAGGAATTCAAAATGCCCGGCTGGCAGAAAGTCATGGATGTGAACATTGGCAGCCTGATGGCGTGCTCTGAAAAATTTCACGACATGCTGGCAGCCGCCAAAGGTTCACTCATCACCATCTCGTCGACCGCAGGCTATCACGCCACCCGGGGCAACCCGGCCTATAGCGCATCAAAGACCGGTGCGATTGGCCTTACCAAGACACTCGGCGAAGCCTGGGCGAGCGATGGCATCCGTGTGAACGGGATTGCACCCGGGCTTGTCGACACGAAGCTCACCAAAGTGACCACGGAAAACCCGAAGCGGCTGGAAGGCTCGCTCCGCAACATTCCGCTGCACCGTTTGGGCACACCGGAAGATATGGCGGGTGTCGCCCTCTTCCTTGCGTCACCTTTGTCGGCCTATGTGGTTGGACAAACCATTCCGGTCGACGGCGGCCTGATACTTTCGTAAGGGACGCGTTTTCGGACAGAAAACCGCTCAGGCCTATTTTGGACTTTTCTTGAAAACGCTCTTAGGGAAAACGAACATATGAAAGCGCTTACCAGCCACGGCAAAGGTGACATTCGCTACGAGTCCTACAAAGACCCGGAATGCAATGTGGACACAGACGTCATTGTGAAAATGAACACGTGCGGCATTTGCGGCTCTGACCTGCATATTTATCATGGCGCTCAATTCACCGGCGATACGGGTTTCTGTGTCGGCCATGAAGCGACAGGCGAAGTGGCAGAAGTGGGCCGCGGTGTGACACGCTTCAAGGCAGGCGATCAGGTGATGCTTTCCGCCGCCGTTGGCTGCGGATCGTGCGGCCCCTGTCTCTCCGGCCACATCAACCAATGCGCCAACAACCAGATGGGTTGCTATGGCCTCGGTCATAATCTTGAAGGCTGTCAGGCGGAAGGCATTCGGGTGCCCATGGCGGACTTCAATCTGCGGGCGATCCCTGACGGAATTTCTGCAGATCAGGCGCTCATGCTCACCGACAATTTGCCGACAGCCTATCTAGGCTGTCTCAATGCGGACATTGGTCCGGGCAAGACGGTCGCTGTGGTGGGCCTCGGGCCAATCGGCCTGATGGCGGTCGAAATAGCCTTCGTGCTCGGCGCCTCAAAAGTCTATGCGCTGGACCTGGTACCAGAGCGCCGCGCGCGCGCAGAAACATTAGGGGCTATCGCGCTTGATCCCGCCAACGCCCAAGAACGGCTGATGGAAGAAACCCAGGGTCGTATGCTGGATTGCGCAGTTGAAGCTGTTGGCTCCGACATTACTATTCGCACCGCCATTGATCTTGTGGGCGCCCAGGGCACTGTGTCGGTCATTGGCGTCAATCAGAGCATGGATTTCCAGTTCCCCATGGGCCTTGCCTTTATCAAAGGCCTCACCTTCCGGATCAGCGCCTGCTCGGTACAATGCCACTGGGATGAGCTGATTTCTCTTATTCGCGGCGACCGGCTGCATCCGGAAATGGTGATCACGCATCGGATGGGTCTCTCAGAGGGTCCGGAAGCCTATCGCCTGTTCGATACCAAAGAAGATGGCGCGCTGAAGATGGTCTTATCCGCCTGATCTAGTCGGATATTCAAGCGCTTAACAGATGGTGCTGGCGGCTTTCAGCGCGTATATAGAGACGACTCGCGTTAACCCAACGCTCGGGTGTTAACCCACCTCCCGTTGATTCAGCGTAATGTCGCATCGTCGGCGGGCGGACCACATTTTCGCCCTTTTCGACTTCTAGATAAGCATGCCCGATGGGCGTTTCTGTTTTCGGCAGTTTTCTGCCGTTTGTGGGCTGAAAAAGATGATGGATACGGGGCATGGCTAAGCCAATCTACGTGCTGAACGGGCCGACCTTGAACATGCTTGGCACGCGTGAGCCAGAAATCTATGGCACGCAGACGCTCGCTGATATTGAAGCGATGACGGCTGAGCGGGCAACTTCCCTCGGGCACAGCATCGACTTCCGTCAGTCTAACTCTGAAGGTCAATTGGTTGATTGGGTCCTGGAGGGGCGGGAACAAGCGTGCGGCATCATCCTGAATGGTGCGGCCTATACCCATACATCTGTTGCCCTGATGGATGCGATCTCCGCATCTGAGCTTCCCGTCGTGGAAGTTCACATCTCAAACATTTTCAAGCGGGAAGAATTCCGCCACCATTCATTCGTTTCACCGGTTTCTCTTGGTGTGATTTGCGGGCTGGGTCCGATCGGCTATGTATTAGCTGTCGAAGCTCTCGCGACGCATCTGGACAGCTAAAATACAAAAGAAGGCACAGAGCCACATGAGCACAAAAGGCGTCGATCAGGATTTGATCCGGCAACTCGCGGATATTCTGACGGAAACAGATCTCAGCGAGATTGAGGTTGAAACAGAAGATTTGAAAGTGCGCGTCGCGCGTCAATCACAGGTTGTGAATGTCGCGGCTCCGGTCGCTGCAGCACCGGCTCCCGCGCCTGCAGCCGCCGCACCAGCTGAGGGCAGCAGCAAAGCCGCCCATCCAGGTGCCGTCCCGTCCCCCATGGTTGGCACCGTGTATGTCGCCGCCGAACCAGGAGCCGCCGCTTTCGTCAGTGTTGGCAGCCAGGTCACGCAGGGGCAGACAGTGCTCATTGTTGAAGCCATGAAGACCATGAATCAGATCGCAGCGCCGAAATCCGGCACGGTGAAGGAAATCCTTGTGGAAGACGGACAGCCGGTAGAATTCGGCGAACCTCTCCTCATCATCGAATAAGAGCTGGAGCCCGCGCCCCAATGATCGAGAAAGTTCTCATCGCCAATCGCGGCGAAATCGCGCTTCGCGTACACCGGGCTTGCAAAGAGATGGGTATTTCCACCGTCGCTGTGCATTCCACGGCGGATGAAAATGCCATGCATGTACGGCTTGCGGATGAAAGTGTCTGTATCGGCCCACCTTCGGCAACTGACAGTTATCTGAACATTCCCGCTATCATTTCTGCCTGCGAAATCACTGGCGCGGATGCTGTCCATCCCGGTTACGGGTTCCTGTCTGAAAATGCGCGCTTTGCCGAAATTCTAGCAGCACACGACATTACGTTTATTGGGCCTACTGCCGATCATATCAATCTGATGGGCGACAAGATCGCCGCGAAAACGACGGTCAAGGACCTGGGCATTCCAGTCGTGCCAGGTTCTGATGGCGGCGTGACCACTGATGAAGAGGCCATGCGCGTCTCAAAGGAAATCGGGTTCCCGGTTCTTGTGAAAGCTGCTGCGGGTGGCGGTGGTCGCGGCATGAAAGTCGCGCCCACAGAAGAGGATCTTCTCGAAGCGCTTCATACGGCCCGCTCAGAAGCAAAAGCGGCCTTTGGCGATGATGCCATGTATATCGAGAAATATCTCGGTGAGCCGCGCCATATTGAAGTTCAGGTGATTGCGGACTCCCATGGGAACGTGGCGCATTTGGGGGAACGCGATTGCTCCCTTCAGCGCCGTCACCAGAAGGTGTTGGAAGAAGCGCCCTCGCCCGCCCTCAACGAAGCAGCTCGGGCCAAGATTGGCGAAATCGTTCGGAACGCTATTGGTAATCTCGGCTATCTGGGCGTCGGTACCATCGAGTTTCTCTACGAGAATGGCGAGTTCTATTTCATTGAGATGAACACCCGCCTGCAGGTTGAACATCCGGTGACGGAAGCCATTACCGGCATCGACCTGGTGCGCGAACAGATCCGCATCGCCGCGGGTCTTGAGATGAGCTTCACCCAGGAAGATGTTGAATTCTCTGGCCACGCGATAGAGTGCCGGATCAATGCAGAGCATCCCAAGACCTTTACGCCCTCACCTGGAACCATCAGGGGTTTCCATCAACCTGGCGGGCTTGGTGTGCGTGTCGATAGCGGTGTGTATGCCGGATATCGGATCCCGCCTTATTATGACAGTCTGATCGGCAAGCTGATCGTTCATGGACGCAACCGCAATGAATGCCTGATGCGACTCCGTCGGACCTTGAATGAGTTTGTGATCGAGGGCGTGGATACAACCATTCCCCTGTTTCAGGAACTCGTGAATGAGCCTGACATCATGAATGGCGACTATCATATTCACTGGCTCGAAGAGTTTCTCGATCGCTCGTGAGGCACCAAAACAGTTCGATGGATGAGATCAATCCAGAGACCTTGCTCCGCGCCTATGCGTATGGTGTTTTCCCCATGGGGGAAGCCCGCGGCTCGGACACTCTCTATTGGGTTGATCCAGAGCTTCGCGGCATCCTGCCCCTCGACACATTCCATGTACCGCGGCGCCTTGCCCGCACTATCAAAGCTGAACCGTTCACCGTGAAAGTCGACACCGCTTTTCGCGCGGTCATGGAAGCGTGCGCAGAAGATATGCCAGGACGGGGCGGCACCTGGATCAATGCTGCGATCCTCAAAGCCTATACCGAGCTCCACGCACAGGGCCATACGCATTCAGTGGAATGCTGGCAGGGTGATGAGCTTGTGGGGGGATTGTATGGCGTTTCGCTCGGCCGTGCGTTTTTTGGGGAAAGTATGTTCAGCCACGTGCGAGATGCGAGCAAAGTGGCGCTTGTGCACCTGGCCGCGCGGCTGATCCAGGGTGGGTATGTGTTGCTGGACACACAATTCGTTACGTCCCACCTCTCGCAATTTGGCGCGATAGAGATTCCGCGCGACGCCTATAAGGACCGTCTTGCAGAGGCGCTTACTGGCCAACCAGGTGATTTCTATTCGATTGAGGCTGGGGGCTCAGAGGTTTCCGGCGCTGCCATTTTGCAATCGATCAGCCAGACATCATAGACCGGGTGCTCCACTGCATTGAGGCCTGGGCTGGACGCAAACATCCAGCCTGAGAACAGGCGTTCGGGTGGCCGCGGGAGAGATGGTTCTGCTGTGTCTTTTTCCGCGAGTTCATCCGCCAGCGTCTTACCGACGTCGAACACTTCAACAAAGGCAGTTGTTTCAGGCGTTTCAGTTGGCGGACGCTTATTGCAACTGTCCGCAAGAATTTCGAGCGTGCCGAACTGAACCCGGTCGCCGACCGGCACTTCCAGGCGGGTAATGCGTGCTGTGATCTTGTCGAGACCTGTAAATATGGCTGTCTCGCCGACAGGTTCTGCGTAGCCTGCGACGCTTGAAGCCGCGAGCACCGCTGCCGCGAGAACGGCGCTGCGCATGCTGCATAGGGCTGAGGTCACTCGCTGCCACCTTGTGCGCTGAAGACTGCTTGGCCAACCAGGCCAATCAGGTCGATCGAGCCTTGCGTGAACTGGATCTCATCGCCGCTCGCCAACATCTCTTCAGATCCGCCGGGCGTAATTGAGACATAGTTCCCGCCCAGCAGTCCTTCGCTTGTGATCTTTGCAGACGAGTCAGTTGGGAGTTGGACCTCATCTGTCAGGTTCAACGTAACCACCGCGAAATAATTGCTCGTGTTGAGAGACTGCGCTGTCACCGTGCCGATTTTAATGCCCGACATGCGCACGTCTGATCCGGTCGCGAGACCGTCGACCCGGTCGAATTCGGCTGTCACTTCAATGCCGCTGACGTCACCGAGATCAGAAACCGAATATCCATATGCCAGAAAAGCGGCTGTAATTGCGATTACGATGCCGCCGACCAGCGTTTCGACAAAGCTGTTATCCATCTTTAACTTCCCTGCCTTTGCCAGCCCCACTGAGGTCTTTGAACCTATCAGGGCCGGTCGGCGGATAGCGCACCGCCGGAATCACTCAAACTATCTCTACGGTTTAATGATATTCCGTTTGGGAATTCCTAATAAGGCCTGTATCGCGCAGAAGTGTGGCTATCTTGCGCCATTCCGGGAGCATTTTGCGCCAATTTTGCGCTATTCGGGAGACCAGGCGTCATAATCACCGGTTACACGGGGACGACCACCTACGGTCGACAGGCTTCCGTCCGGCCGGTAAGCATGGGGCGTACCTGTGAGGTTTGGCTGGTGGGGCTTGTGCCACTCACGAACCGCATACTGTTCCTCAGTGGGAATTGTATCGACGGTCTTGTGCATCCAGCCATGCCATTCAGGCGGGATACGTGATGCCTCAACCAGGCCGTTATATACGACCCAGCGTCGATCTTCCTTTGACCGGTAATATTTGTTTCCCTGCGCGTCTTCGCCCATCAACTCACCGTTGCGCCATGTGTGAAAACGCGTTGCCAGCGTTTGGCTATGCCACCATGTGAAGAACTGCGCCAGAAAGCTCATTGGAAGGCCCTGAATTCTACCTCGCACGCGGAGCGGGTACGAGATTCTTTGTGAGAAACGCGGCGAATATGGCATTCCGCAAGGGTTCCGTCCAGTCCTGAAGCAACCAGCTTAAGATGCTCGAGGCCACCAGATCCAGATACCTGAGAAGCTGAGAATAAGTAGTAATATTGCCGCGCCATCCATTATCCACCCTCCAACTTCTCCAAAAAAATTGCCGGAATGCAGGTCGAGGATAATTCGGTAGACAGGAAGTCCCTCACCCCGCAGGTGGCTATCCATCGCGGGAACCAAATCAGTCGGTATTGGTCTGTTCAGCGACCATGAAACTGTCGGACCTGCCGCTTCAACCTGCCGCCAGTTCGAGACTTCAGAATTTGAGGCATAGAATGTTTCGCCTGCCTTCACCATCAGGCGCTCGCCGGAGATGCCAATCGCCCCGATCTCCGCGCTAAATCCAACCGGCAAAAATCGCTCCACCAGCTCTCCTTCGCTGGTGAACAGCAGAAATTCCCGGGGCGTTGCAAGAACCATCAGCAGATCAAGTTTCACCGCCCCCCTAAGTTCTGAGACGCCGCCGATGAGAGGTTTCTCATCCAGAAAAAGCCACCCCCCGGCCCAGCTGACGGTTGCCTCACCTGTGTCAAAGGCACGTGCTGACTCATCAACACCCGCAATGCCGTACCAATTGAGAATCCAGGAGTTTTCAATTTTTGTGTTGTCCAGGTTTAACGCGCTTGCATGGTTTAACAACAAACCTGTGACACTTAGAAGGAGCACAAAAACTGCCGCTGTCAGACCCAGACGGCGGTGCCAGATGCGAACCCATCGTGCCGTTACCATGGGTCAGGAATCCTCACGTGAAACGGCGTCGAGATGGAGGGCGAGACGCGCAAGTTTGATCAAGGCTCGCACCGACAATGTCGCTCCCGATATGCCATCAACGGGCCCCGAAAGCTGCTGGTCGTTGTCCAACCGCATGCCACGAAACTGGTCCGTGAAAAAAGGATATCGCACTTCCCAGCCGTGGCTTTCCCGGTAAACCAAAACCTGCACGCGCTCTATCTCGCCGCCCTTAACCGATATCCCTGTTGTAATCGGCTGAGTTTTTCCAATTTCCTCCAGGATCCAAACCGTGCGGTCCGCTGCCTGCCAATACCGCATGCGCAGGCCGCCAGGTTTGCGACCCAATATTTCTTGCATCTCGGCCTTTAAGTCGCCCTTCAGCCACAAAAATGACGGTGCTGGCGCCGCACCGTGGAATATCTCCGAGAGAAAAACATCCGGTTCCATGAAGATGTCGACGGCTCTAGCAAGCTGCGTCGACATTGCCAACATCAGAAATATGGCAAATGGAGCTATGAGTATTCGTTTCATCATTCCTGCTTTTACCACAAGCGAACAGGGCGCCAACGGGAGCGCCCTGTCCTTTGCTGACTCCAATGAAGACGGCCTCAGAACTGGAAACCAACGCCGAGATTGACGCGGTTATCCTCTGTGCCACCAGTTGGTGCACTGTCGATCTGATAGTCCGCCTTTAAGACCGTGTCGGGGGTTGGCCAGAAGTTGGCCCCAAACCTGGTCTGGGAGAACTTGGAGTCAGTATTATCGCCAGCATTATTGTCCCACTCAGCGTACTGGACGAAGAAGCCCAGATCGCCAATGTCAGTGGAAAAACGATAAGACGGTTCGACATACCACCCAGACTGCTCATCACGACCCACTGCCGCAGCCGCATTGCTGTCCAGATCCCAGAACGCGGCAAGCGCGCGGAACCCAAGCTTGCCTGGTCCGACGGCCATTGACGCATCGATATGCGCTTCGAGCAGTGTCGCCGGGGTCTCCTCAGCCGTTCCTTGCGTGACATCGAATTGGTGCTGCGCGGTCACGCCGACTTCAACACCGGGCATGCCGGTCCATTGTACCCGACCGGTTACTGCGCCATCGGCAGCACGTGCCTCGGCAACTTTCTGGCGACCATTGCGAATTTTGAAGGCATTCGCTCCGGTGGTCGGAACCTGCAGCCCGGAGTGGTACATCACATTGTAACCAAACTCGTTGCTCAATTGGCCGTGGGCGCCAATGCCAGCTTCCCACCATGTCGTCGGAATGATGTTCTTTTCGACTTCGTTCCGCTCAACGCCATAGAAAGTTGGCGGCTCATGGGTCTCATTGAGAATACCCACGGGGATCAACTGAACACCGGCGGTCAATGAGTGGAATTCAGCAATGTCGAACTCAAGGAAAGCCTGCTCAAGTTCCACCTCGCCGGGCTGTCCCTCTCCTGCGAGAGCATGCTCAAGTTCGAGTTCAGCAAACAGGCGGACATTGTCGGTAAATTCATGCGCGATAAAGAGCACGAAGCGATGGAAATCCACTTCGTCCTTGTCACCGCCATTGTAGTGAAGCTCGCCATACCCGCCGAGCGACGTCCTCTGCCACCAGCCAGGTTCAGACGAACCGCCGCCACTTGAGGCAATCTCTTCAACCACCTCACCGGTTGCTTCTACTTTCTCGTCAGTATCTTCAAGCTTGGATGTCAGTTGGTTGATCTGGGCCTGCTGGGCCTGGATCATCTGCCACATCTCTTCGCGACTTGGCAGGTCTTCGGCAAACGCGGGCGCTGACATAAGCGCCACGCCCAGGCCAATTGCGCCTGTTTTGATAATTCTATTCATATGCATTTTCGATCCCATTTTTTGCCTCTCCCCAATTTTCCTTATGATCAGAGGCTTTCAGCGCACCCTGATTACGCTCTTGCGAGTCATTTTCAATGTCTTTTTTGATAGTGCTTCGCATTACTGAGATCGTGTGCTAATTCTGCACCATGAAAAAACGTCAGCTGAATGAGACGAATGACGAAGCACACGTACGATCTGGCGGCCTGTCGCGGCGGCGGTGCCTTGCCCTTTTTGGGTCAGCCGCAGCACTGCCGTTGACAGCACAAGCGGCGCCCTCCCCCTCTCAGACCTGGCATGGCACTGCGATGGGCGGCGATGTTTCCATTACGCTTGAAGGTTTCGGTGCTGCAAAAAGGGCAGAACTGACAAACCTTGCCGTAACGGAACTCAATCGGCTGGAAGATGTCTTCAGCCTTTACCGCCCCGCATCTGCGCTATCTAGGCTCAATAGGAACGGCGTGTGCGCTGATGCGCCTGAGGAGCTGATGGAGGCTTTGAGCTTTAGCCGCGACCTGTACGAGAGATCCGGTGGCGCCTTCGATCCGTCTGTCCAAAGGTTGTGGGAGCATTACGACGCCGGGAAATCAGACCTTAGGGCGGCACTGGCGCTGGTCGGTTTCGACAGAGTGAACATCTCAGCCAGCAAGATCATGCTGCCGACAGGCATGGCCCTTACCTTGAACGGGATTGCGCAAGGAATTGCGACGGACAGGGTTGCCGCCTTGTTGCGCAATGCTGGCGCCCGGCACACATTGATCAATCTCGGAGAGTTCAAGGCTCTCGGTCCAAAATCCGACGGCTCGGCGTGGCAGGTAGGACTGAGAGATCCAGGTGCCGTATGGCGCGTCAGCGATGTGGTTCAGCTTAGAGGTGATGCACTTGCCACCTCAGCAGGCTCTGGTCACAGGTTTCGGAACGGCCACCACCTTTTTGAGCCCGAGAGCGGTCAAAGTGCCAGGCATTTCAACTCTGTGAGCGTGGTGGCGCCCAACGCAACCCTGGCAGACGGCCTATCAACAGCCCTGTACGTACTGCCCCTGAACAAGGCGCAGCGGATGATCAGTCAGTACGAGAATGTCGCGGCTCGGTTTACCTGTGCAGATGGCGACATCGTTGCAACAGATAGGTGGAACGACCTGATCGCTTAAAGATCCAGGTCCCAGGCATCGCCTGCGGCCACTTTTTGCTCGGCCACTGCAACGGCTGCCTTTGGAAGCTTCAATGTCAGCTGCTGGCGCATCTGCCCCTCTTCTTCAAAGAAGGGCCGTTTGTCAGCGAGGATCCAGTCAACGCGGTGCAATAGGTTTGCCGGGGTCAATGGCTTGACGAGGAATTGACTGGCCCCGGCTTCAAATGCCTGTCGGATCAGTCTCGGACGGCCATGAGCCGTCAACATGATTACCGGAATGAAACAGGCTGGCTTGTTGTCTGCGCGTCGCAAAACCTCAAGAAAGGAACAGCCGTCCATCGGCTTCATTTCCCAGTCGCTGATGATGAGGTCCGGCTGACGGATCTTAATTTCCGCCAAGGCCTCGGTGCCATCTGTTGCTTCGCGGATATTTTTGACGTCAAACGCCTCCAGGATTGTGTGGACAAGTCGGCGCATGTGGAAATTGTCATCCACCACCAATACATTGAGCGCACTGAGTTCGCGCCCGTAAGCGTTGCTGTGCTTTGCCGCGATGGTTTGCATGTCCAAAATAACCCCATGTCTCCTGCAGGTGATCTTTCGCCGGGCGTTTACCAAGAAGACCAAGCATTCCTGCCCATTTCTTTTACGGGTTAAACCCTTCTGATTAGTAACCGCGGCGCGCAGAAAGCGTCGATTCGCGAATCTTTCCGCAGAGATATTCCTCGCCGACCACCTTCACCCCACATATTTTGAGGCCCGTACGCCATTCGACACAAGTGCTTGACGACCCCCGCCCATACCACCACAGTTTGTGTCGGCTCAGATGAAAGACACTGCATCTGGTACCAACCGGACATAAGGTGGCGATCAGGTTCCGCCCGTCCCTTGAACAGCTGACATGGGAATTTCCCCATTGATTCAGTGGGTTAAGGACACGGGACCGCAGGAAAGCTGCCTCTCATGCTCCTCTCGGAACCAGCTTGTCGCCGTCTGATCCAAGGGTTGAGAGATTGGGGTCTCGTCGGCGGCGATGGGTCCCTTTGCAAGAGGAATATGGGGGCCAAATGCGCATACAACGGTGTTTTACGGACGAAGCCAAATCGCCTTATGAGGGGATCGAATTCCGCACGACGACGAGCGAGATCCGAAATCCTGACGGCACGATTGTGTTTCGGCTCGATGACATCGCGGTGCCCGCGGACTGGAGCCAGGTCGCGGCTGATATTCTGGCTCAGAAATATTTCCGCAAAGCAGGCGTGCCCGCAGCGCTTCGCCCGGTCAAAGATGAAAGCATCCCAACCTGGCTTTGGGCTCACGAAGCAGACGAGCCCCGCTTGGATGACATGCCAGAAGGCGAGCGCTTTGGCCCTGAAAAAGATGCACGCCAGGTCTTTGACCGGTTGGCGGGCACATGGACCTATTGGGGATGGAAAGGTGGCTATTTTGACACCGAGGCGGATGCGCGCGCATTTTATGATGAGCTGCGCTTCATGCTCGCAACCCAGATCGCCGCGCCAAATTCCCCACAATGGTTCAATACCGGCCTTAACTGGGCCTATGGCATCGACGGTCCTGCACAGGGCCACCATTATGTGGACTTTCAAAGCGGCGAGCTGACGGAAAGCGACAGTGCCTATGAACACCCGCAGCCGCACGCCTGCTTCATCCAAGGCGTCGATGATGATCTTGTGAATGAAAACGGCATCATGGACTTGTGGGTCCGCGAAGCGCGTCTGTTCAAATTCGGGTCCGGCACTGGGTCCAACTTCTCGCATCTGCGCGGCGAGAGCGAACCTCTGTCGGGCGGCGGTAAATCCTCAGGCCTCATGTCTTTCTTGAAGATCGGGGACCGAGCTGCAGGGGCCATCAAATCCGGTGGCACCACGCGCCGGGCGGCCAAAATGGTGGTGGTTGATGTGGACCACCCAGACATTGAGCACTTCATCAACTGGAAGGTGATTGAAGAGCAGAAGGTTGCCGCCCTCGTCACCGGCTCAAAGATCAATGAGAAGTTCCTCGGTGCTGTGATGCGGGCCTGCGTCAATTGCGAAGGACCGGAAGGCGATTGTTTCGATCCAAAGAAAAACCCTGCGCTTAAACGCGCGATCATTGCCGCGCGCGAAGCCATGATTCCGGAAAACTATGTGCAGCGGGTCATTCAGTTCGCCAAACAGGGCTTCAAAGAAATTGAGTTCCGCACATATGACACGGATTGGGATTCAGATGCCTATCTCACCGTGTCGGGCCAGAACTCCAACAACACGGTCCGGGTCACGGATGACTTCCTGAAAGCGGTAGAGTCCGATAGCGACTGGCATCTGATCAACAGAACAGACAGCGCGATTGCGAAGACGCTGGACGCGCGGGAACTTTGGGACCAGATCGGTCAGGCCGCCTGGCAGAGCGCTGATCCTGGTATCCAGTACCACACCACGATCAATGATTGGCACACCTGCCCGGAAAGCGGAGATATCCGCGCAAGTAATCCGTGCTCAGAATATATGTTCCTGGATAATACGGCGTGTAACCTTGCCTCCATCAATCTGATGCAGTTCCGGCAGGCGTCCGGGCGCTTTGATGTTGAAGCGTTTGAGCATGTGGCCAAACTCTGGACGGTGGTGCTTGAAATCTCTGTCCTGATGGCGCAGTTCCCATCAAAAGAAATCGCGGAACTGTCCTACAAATTCCGCACATTGGGCTTAGGCTTTGCCAATATTGGTGGGCTGCTTATGTCACAAGGCATCGCTTATGACTCGAAGGAAGCCCGTTCGATCTGCGGCGCGATTTCCGCGATCATGACCGGCGTCTCCTATGCCACCTCAGCGCAGATGGCGAAGGAACTGGGTGCCTTCCCGGGCTACGGCGAAAACGAGCCCCACATGCTCCGCGTCATGCGCAATCATCGCGCGGCAGCTCATGGGGAAACCACCGGCTATGAAGACCTTTCGACCAATCCGGTGCCGCTTGATGCGCCGAACTGCCCGCAGGGTGATCTGGTAGAACATGCGCGGGCTTCGTGGGATCTTGCGGTCTCCATGGGCGAGAAATATGGCTATCGCAATGCCCAGTCCACCGTAGTTGCGCCCACAGGCACGATCGGTCTGGTGATGGATTGCGACACAACCGGCATTGAGCCTGATTTCGCACTGGTGAAATTCAAGAAGCTCGCAGGCGGCGGTTATTTCAAGATCATCAATCGAGCCGTGCCACAAGCGCTGCGGACACTCGGCTACAAGCCTGAACAGATCGAAGACATTGTCGGCTATGCTGTGGGCCACGGCACGCTGAATGGCGCACCTGGTGTGAACCATGAAACGCTCGCCGCCAAGGGTTTCACCCAGGAGGCGCTTGAGCTTGTTGAGGACTCGCTCGCGACGGCCTTCGATATTCGCTTTGCCTTCAATAAATATTCGCTGGGCGAAGCGTTTTGTACCGAGACGCTCGGTCTCGATGCGGAAGCAATGGATGAGATTGATTTCGACATGCTGGCGGCCCTTGGCTTCAGCGCGGACGAAATTGAAGCTGCAAACCTGCATGTTTGTGGCGCGATGACGTTGGAAGGTGCGCCCGGCCTCGCAGAGGCGCACCTTCCCGTCTTCGATTGCGCAAACCCCTGTGGCCGTACCGGTAAGCGCTTCCTCTCAGTGGAAAGCCACATTCGTATGATGGCGGCCTCGCAGCCTTTCATATCAGGCGCGATTTCGAAAACGATCAACATGCCGAATTCTGCCACCGTAGAAGATTGCAAAGAAAGCTACATGCTGTCCTGGAGGCTCGGACTGAAAGCCAATGCGCTGTATCGCGATGGCTCGAAACTCTCCCAGCCTTTGAATGCCCAGCTGGTGGACGATGATGATGTGGATATGGAAATGGCAGACGTGGAGATGGCAGACAAAGCGATCGCTGCCGCACCGACTCTGATCGAACAACCCGCCGCCGCCCAGGCTGCAACGCTCGCGCAGAAGCTCGCCACCAAAACACTTGAACAGGCACGCACGGCATCAACCAACTCTCTTGGTGCCGCCATGGTCGACGGCGAACGCGGCGAACGGGCGAAACTCCCCGACCGTCGCAAGGGCTATACGCAAAAGGCTGTTGTCGGTGGACACAAGGTGTATCTGCGCACCGGTGAATATGAAGACGGCACGATCGGCGAAATCTTCATCGATATGCACAAGGAAGGCGCGGCCTTCCGATCGCTCATGAATAATTTCGCCATCGCAATTTCTTTGGGCATGCAATATGGCGTGCCACTGGAAGAATATGTGGAGGCCTTCACCTTCACCCGCTTTGAGCCCGCTGGCCTTGTACAGGGCAATGACACGATCAAGAACGCAACGTCGATCCTCGACTATGTGTTCCGGGAGCTCGCGGTTTCTTATCTCGGACGTCATGACCTCGGCCATGTGGATCCAGCTGATCTGATGCCAGACGCCATGGGCGACGGGGAAGACGAAGGCAAACTGCCGCCAGCCCCGATGCCTGCAACCGCCATCGCCTCCCCCGGCTTTGCACGGAATACACAGCTCGCAAATCTTTATGTGGTGCGCGGCGGTGCCGCCACGGTTCGCGCGGGTCAGGTGGCAGAAGCGCTCAACGCAGAGACACAGGTGGAAGCTGAGACCATGCTGATGACCGAAACGGAAGTGGTCGCTACAGAACAGATTGCAGTCGCCACAACCGTCCAGGCAGGCTCTGGACATACAAGGGGGGGCAATACGTCCATCTCTCGGACCATGTCAGCCGCCGTGGAAGCGCGCATGAAGGGCTATGAGGGCGAAGCCTGCAGCGAATGCGGCAATTTCACCATGGTGCGGAACGGCACGTGCCTGAAATGCGACACGTGTGGTGGCACGAGCGGGTGTAGCTAGACCCTTCTTGTCATTCTCGGGCTAGACCCGAGATCCATACTGAACCGAAACGCCCAATGGACCCTCGTGTCGAGCACGAGGGTGACAATTGAGTGTCCGCCCCCCTTCACCCATCCTCGAACGTGAACACGTCTTCCAGCGGGCGATTGAACTCGCGCGCTATGAGGAAGGCGAGTTCCAGCGAGGGTGAATAGGCCGCCTTCTCAATTGCCACGATGGTCTGGCGGGTCACGCCAACGCGCTCTGCCAGTTCCTTCTGGGTCATCTCATCATGATCGAACCGCAGGCGGCGAATATTGTTCGCGACGCGGGTCTTCTTGGCTTTGGTCGTCACCATGGTTCAGACGCCCTTCCGGTAAAAGCGGAATTGAACCAGAGACGCGATGATGTCGGCACCTGCAAAGGAAAACATGACTAGGTGGAAGACGAGAAAGGCGCTGCCCCCAAAGGCCAGCACCAACATGGAAAGAACAACGCCGATGCCGGTCAGATAGTGGGCGATTTTGAGGCTCTTCAGTTCAATCATCCGATCGCGCTCATCCATCAGGTAGGCGGTCTCATCCTCCCTGTCGCCCGCGACTTTCGTGATAACGATATTGAACGCAATGACCATGACGAAGGTCACCGCGATGGTCGCGACAACTAGCCCCAGAATGCACGCTCCTAGCAGCGCCAAGGCGCCCGGTCCATCAAAGCGCCCAGCGTCCACCAGGCCAGACACCACCCAGCCATAAGTGCTGAACACCAGCACCATGGAGATGAGATAGGCCACGATATTTCGTTCTTTGAATGACAGGGATAGGGGCATGAGGCTCGGTCTCCTTTAAGCCGGGGGTACGGGACTGGGGCATGGGACGTGGGATTGCCTGAGACGCCACGTCAACTCTGATATACTCCATGTATGTTTTATTCGACTCAGAGTCAAATATTTTTTACTTTCTGTATTGCCGAGCGATGGCTCTTCAATGCAGAACGGTCCAACAAAACGGAGCGTCCGCCCCACCCGCCCCCGTCACCCTCGGGCTTGACCGGAGGGTTTATATGGCGTTGCTGCTCACTATGGATGCTCGGGTCAAGCCCGAGCATGACAATGCTGGTGAAAAGAGATGGTAGTGGCACCGGCCCACGCCGAAATGGCAACATGGGAAAAACCACATCACAAAGGATTCTCACTCATGCCCAAAGGATATTGGATCGCCCACGCCACCGTCACCGACCAGGCGAAGTATGACGAGTACCGCGCAGGCGTTGCCGCACCGTTCGAAAAGTACGGCGCGACGTTTCTTGCCCGCGGCGGTAATTTTGAGGTTGTCGAAGGTGCCTCTAAAGAGCGGCACATTCTCGTCGAGTTCCCAAGCGTTGAGGCCGCAAAGGAATGCTTCCACTCCCCGGAATATCAGGCGGCTAAGGCCAAACGCAAAGGCGCGTCAGAGAATGACGTGATTATCGTGGAGGGGGTTTGAGCCCCCTCCCCCATTGTTTCAATCAATTGGCAGCAGACCATTTTCCTTAATGTCGGACATGACCTCCTCCAACATTCGGACAATCCCTTCGCTGTCTGCACGATCCAGGTTGTGAGACTCCACGCGGCTATGCCCCACTTCGAACCGCAATTTTTTGCCATCCACGCATAATAGGGCGACGTGGTTTTCGGACTTGATCTCACTCATATTCAGCCTCCTTGGTTGGAGTAAAATTTTGAATTTATTAAAGAGTAGTAACAAGCAACTCCTGATTGAAACCGTGCGTTTGAGTCTCATTATTACTTTTTATTTCGATGAGACAAATATATACCAATATTCATTCACTTTCTTAAATATTGACGAATGAAGCGCCGTGACGCTATCGCAGAGCGCACCAACACACACCAAATTCCTTCTGTATACGGATATTTATAGAAATGTTTCAGCCACCAACCGTAGAGGTTCATTGCTGCTGGCCGGAATATCAGGCCGCTAAGGCCAAGCGCAAAGGCGCCCCAGAGAATGATGTGATCATTGTCGAGGGCGTTTGAATCCCCTCGTCAAAGGCATGACAAGGGTGATGCTGTGGCGGCAGACTGACGGGAAATAAAAGGATGTAGTTTCATGAACCTAATCTCAACTTTGGTGATGTCACTGCTGGGTATCAGTGTACTCACGGTACCTGTCCTTGCCGGTCACCACGAAGTGGGCGAGACATCCGTCCTGCCGGAGCCGTCCTTCATCGCGCAAAGCGCAGACGAGATTGAGCTTCAGCGCGTGCCGGGGCTCGAGGGACTTACAGCTGCTATTCTTTATGGCAATCCGGACGAGCCTGGCCCTTATGTGCTGCGTGTCCGGTTCGACAAAGACGTGCGCAGCCCGCCCCACTCCCACAATCAGGATCGCTTTATCACCGTGATTGAGGGCACCTGGCATTTTGGTATCGGGGCCTCAGGTCGTTGCGAAGATACCAAGCCGCTTCCCGCCGGGAGTTTTGCGTTTCACCCAAAAGGGGAACTCCACTATGACGGCTCCTGCGGTGACCCCGTGACCGTGGAAATTCGCGGCAAAGGACCTGTTTCCACAGACTTCATCCAGTTCAACTGAACAAAGGCGTTAGGCCCATGCCTACAGTTATCCCCCAACGTATGACCGCCGAAATTGACGGTGATTTTGTTGTCTTTCTGATCGGCATGCGGGTCAATAAATGGTGGCTGCCGCACAAATGGGTGCCGGTGTCGCGGGCTATGTTCCGCATGCTGAAAGAGCTGGAAAATTCAGCATCGGAGGAGACAGGGTTTCTCGGTGTTGAGCGCGCGGGAAGTGTCTTCATTCAATATTGGCGGTCGTTCGATCATCTGGAAACCTATGCCCGCGCGGGTGACCATGAGCACTGGCCTGCCTGGGCGCGGTTCAATGCGCTTCTTGGCAAGACCCGGGGGGATGTCGGGATCTGGCATGAAACCTATCTCGTCAAAGCAGGATCTTACGAAAACGTTTATAGCGGCATGCCACCGTTCGGGCTTGGCAAAGCCATGGCGCCACACGGTGGACTGGTGCCGGCCACCGGCTCGCGAGAGGCGGCCCGGGACCGCCTGCGCTCCCAATAAGCAGTCCCCAGCCGCGGGTATTTGTCACAGGACTGATGCCTTTGGAGGACCAGACCCTCAACTAAAGATTTATGTTTTGCGTACATTCTCTCCCTGCCGACGCGTTGTCGGCTGAGAGCGAGGGTGGGTGCGTAAATTCAAACTGGTGTCAGAGGCCACAGAGGCTCTTGCCGATCTTTGGTATCGCACGCGCGATGGTTTGGGCGTTCGCGCGCCGCACAAGACAGATCTGCCGCTCCGGGAGCTCGCCCGTTTCATGCCAAACATTGCGTTGGTCCGGTTCGACGTGGACGGGCGCGCAAAATACGAACTCTTTGGAACTCAGCTTGTCGAATGGGCGGGTATTGACCTCACCGGCCAATATCTGGATGAGACATTTTCACCGGAAGCAAACGCGCAGCGTAATGCTGGTTTGTCCGAGTTTAGTGAAGCAGCTGGACCCGAGGCGCTCCGTGCCCGCTGGTCTGTCGGCCAAGCCACGACCACCAGTGGCCGTGTGGTCCGGGTGGAAGACCTGGCACTGCCCTACTTTGACGGGCGGGGGTCCGAGATGCGTCACATGAACTTCGCATCCATTCTGGGCACGCTGGATTTTGGCGAAGGGATGTCCGGTTTTGTTGAAGCTGATGAGATGATCTGGTTTGACGCAGCGCTGGCACGCCCTGACTGGCTTTATTTGACCTCTTCAGTAGTTGAGGCTTCCACAACCCGTGAGAACGCTACCGCTCCCTAGGGCAACGTTAAGAAAGCCATCCTAAAATCCTGGGCGCCCAAGATTCTACTATTGAGGTCAATCCGTTGCGTCCCGCGTGTCTCAAATCCCCCAAACTAGCTGCGTTCGCCGACCTTTGGTTTGACATGCGTGCGAGGACAGACCTTGGGCTTCCCTCAAATGAAGGCTTTCCGCTCGAAAGTTTTGCACCCTATTTGCCTAACCTGGCTGTGACGCGCAGGCGCGGCGACGACACGCCCTACTACCACTTTTACGGAACAGACCTTGCTAGGGAATTCGGACACGACATGACTGACAAGGACGTCACAACTAACATGACAGCAGAAGCCAAAGAGCAGTTTCTTCAGGTCATCGCGATTGCAGATGCTCAAGAAAAACAGGGTGTTGCAATCAATGGAAGGTGGTTCGTTGGTGAGGTCGTGACACAGGATGGACGCGGCGTTGAGCTTGAGGGTCTCACTCTTCCCTTTTTCGCCAAAGAGGGCGAGGTACGCCGAGCAACGTACCACTCTGTCGTTGGTGGTATTGCGCTGGGTGATCAACTGGGTGCGCATTATCCCAAAACAGATGGCATTGAATTCAATGCCCTCAATGATCGTCCATCATGGATGTATTTGCGTTCCGGAAGTGCTGCTTCGGAGTAAGCCTCCCGACCCTCGATAACCTCTGTCTAGACATAGCGGCCATCTCATATTAAACCTTCCGTTTCACTTATGGGGGTCTTTGTGTCGTCAGTGGTTGTGAAGTCAGAAGCAATGATCGCATTTGCCTCGCTCTGGTATACTGCGCGCGCAGACGCAGGCCGTTCCATCCCGTCAAAATCGGACCTGCCATTGCGGGGTCTTGCCACCTTTATGCCTAACCTGCTGCTTCACCGAATGGATGAAGATGGCCGCGCGTTCTGTTTGCTGTTCGGGACGGCACTCACCGATGCCTTTGGGCAAAACCTTACCGGGACCTATCTCGAAGAAAGCATGGCAACAGTCGATGCGGAGGCGCGCAGACGGACCTTTGAGGCGTTCTTTCGGGAACATGGTGAAGGTGTTCCCTTTGGTCGGTGGGTCAGCGGCACGCTCAATAGCCGCACAGGCGATGTGATTGAATTTGAAAGCCTGGCGCTTCCCTACATTGAACCTTCCGATGGGTCCACCCGACTAATGGTCCACGTGCTCCCGCTCGCCAAATTGAGTTATGGCGACCGGCTGATCCCTCAATTTACAGAGAAAGCCGTGCGTATGTTCCTGCCGGAAGGGCCGAGACCCGATTGGCTGTCGCCACCGTCCTCTACCTGACGCCTTACTTTTTTTCCGGCGGCGGAATGTGACGAAGATGAAGCTCGCGGAGCTGATGATTTGCTGGTTCTGAGGGAGCCCCCATCAACAAATCTTCCGCCTGCTGGTTCATCGGATACATGGTCACTTCGCGAATGTTCGCCTGGTCAGCCAGCAGCATCACAATACGGTCCACGCCCAGCGCAATTCCGCCGTGAGGTGGCGCGCCAAAGCGGAAGGCGTTCAGCATGCCTGCAAAGTTCTTTTCCGTGTCTTCACGTGCGTGCCCTGCAATCTCAAATGCTTTCAGCATACATTCCGGGTCCGCGTTCCGAATAGCACCGGAGCCCAACTCATAGCCGTTGCAGACCAGGTCATATTGCTGACCCATCACGTCAAGAGGGTCCTGCGTGTTGAGCGCTTCCAAGCCACCAACGGGCATTGAAAACGGATTGTGCGAGAAATCGATCTTCCCTTCCGTCTCGTCAAACTCGTAGATAGGGTAGTCGGTGATCCAGCAGAAGCGGAAAACATCTTTCTCTATCAGGTCAAGCTCGGTTCCAATCCGGGTTCGGGCATTACCTGCCAGCGCTGCGGCGGCGGCTTCCTTGTCGCAGGCGAAGAAGAGAGCATCACCGGCTTTGACCCCTGATTTTTCAGCCATGCCTTGCAGAATGTCAGCGGGGAAGAATTTGGCAATCGGGCCTTTACCTGCCAGCGCGCCGTCCACTTCTTCAAAGACGATATAGCCAAGACCGGCAGCGCCCTGGTCCTTCCGCGCCCAGTCGTTGAGCTTGTCAAAGAAGGAGCGCGGTCGATCACCTGCGCCTGGAGCGGGAATGCCGCGCACAATGCCGCCCTGAGCGATCACGTTTTTGAATGCCTTGAAGGTCACTTCCTCAGGGGTGAAGAACTCCGTGATGTCGACGATTTCAATCGGGTTGCGCAAATCCGGCTTGTCATTGCCGTATTTCAGCATGGATTTTTTATAGGGAATGCGGATGAAGGGTGCTTTGTCAGCCACACGTGGTGTCGCCATTTGACCGGCGAACTTGCCGAATGTATCGGCGGCCACCTTTTCCATCACAGCAAAGACTTCATCCTGCTCAATGAAGCTCATCTCGACGTCGAGCTGGTAGAATTCGCCGGCAGAGCGGTCGGCGCGCGCGTCCTCATCGCGGAAACAGGCTGCGATCTGATAGTAGCGGTCAAAGCCTGCCACCATGGTCAGCTGCTTAAACTGCTGCGGTGCCTGCGGCAGCGCATAGAATTTGCCCGGATGCAAACGGCTTGGCACCAGGAAATCCCGCGCACCTTCGGGGCTCGAGGCCGTCAGGATCGGTGTCTGGTAGTCAAGAAAACCCTGATCTTCCATCGAGTTGCGCATGGCGCGAATAAGTTTCGAGCGCAAGACGATGCGCTCGTGAAGGCCATCGCGCCGCAGATCAAGGAACCGGTTCCGCAGGCGAATATCTTCGGGATATTCAGGCTCACCAAAAACAGGCAGCGGAAGCTCTTGAGCCTGCGACAGGATCTCGGCGTCCTTTACCAGGATCTCAATCGCACCGGTTGGCAGATTAGGGTTCACCGTGTCTTCAGATCGGGCGACCACCGGTCCGTCGATACGCATGACAGATTCAGCACGGACGCTCTCCGCCAGCTTGAAGCCTTCCCCCATATCAGGATCAAAAACCAGCTGGGTCAGACCATAATGGTCGCGCAAATCGATAAACAGCAGACCGCCGTGATCACGCTTCCGGTGGACCCAACCTGATAGGCGCACAGTCTCGTCGACATTTGATTTGGTGAGCTCGCCACATGTGTGACTGCGATAAGGGTGCATTTTGGCTTCAACCCTGAAAAAAGGCAGGAATTACGGGGCCTCAGGCGGATGCCGACCCCAGTTCTGGGTGCCGAAAAGCGCATGAGACAGCTGATTTGTCAAGGTCTGACGGTTCGGTCTGTGTCAGACGCTTGTTCTGCCAGACAGGGCCTGTGGATGGGGGCGACAGACCGGCCAGATTACGGTATAGGGGCGCTATGGAAATTATTACGACAACGGCGCAGCTGGAAGCAGCCTGTGGCCACCTGGCGAAGGCCTCCTACATCACCGTCGACACTGAGTTTATGCGGGATTCGACCTATTGGCCGATTCTCTGCCTTATCCAGGTCGCCGGACCCCGTCATGAATACATCATTGACCCGCTGGCCGACGGTATCAACCTCGCCCGCTTCTATGACCTGATGATGGATCGAAACGTCATCAAGGTGTTTCACGCGGCACGCCAGGACATCGAAATCTTCTACCATGAGGCGAAAGCCATCCCCGATCCGCTGTTTGACAGTCAAGTGGCGGCTATGGTGTGCGGGTTTGGCGAGTCTGTTGGGTATGAAACCCTGGTCCGCAAGCTCGCCAACGGCAAAGTCGACAAATCCTCCCGGTTCACCGACTGGAGCCGCCGACCGCTTACCGACAAACAGCTAAACTACGCAATGGCTGATGTCACCCATCTGCGGAAGATCTATGACGTGCTGGCCCGCCAGATCGCTGAGAATGATCGCATCGCCTGGGTTGGCGAGGAGATGGCCATCCTGCAAAACCCTGAGACATATGCTCTAAGGCCTGAAGCCGCCTGGAAACGTATGAAAATGCGCGTAAAGGGACGCAAGTCTGTAGGCGTACTGATGGAGCTTGCCGCCTGGCGGGAACGGCAGGCGCAAGAACGTGACACGCCGCGCAACCGTATTATGAAAGACGACGCCCTCTTTGAGCTGGCCAACCAACAGCCCCGAGACCTTAAAGGACTGGATAATCTGCGCGCAGTTCCCCGTGGCTTCTCCAACAGCCGGTCGGCTCCAAGTCTGCTTGAGGCCATCCAAACGGGCCTAGACCGGAACGAAGCCGACTTGCCAGATATTGAAGACCCCCGCCCGCTGCCCTCTGGCATTGGACCTCTCGTTGAGCTTCTTAAAGTGCTTCTGAAGATGCGAAGCGAAGAGCACAATGTGGCACCCAAACTCATTGCCAATGTGTCCGATCTTGAGCAGATCGCCGCGTTTAAAGATGCAGACGTCAAAGCTTTGTCCGGGTGGCGGCATGAAATTTTTGGTCGCGATGCCATAGCTCTAAAGAATGGGGAGCTGGCCATATCTGCACGTGGACGCCAGTTGCGTGTCACCCGCATACAGACCGAAAGTTTGCCTTCGTGAACTTTTGATTCACCAATGAAATTTGAATCCTGCCTTTTAACTAGAATTTAGAATTCTCCGTCGATCCTGCAGAGAACGGGATATTTCAGGGACGGGGACCTAAATGTTGGGTAGGATTTTCAATGCCAATATCGGCAAACGGATTTTTGTTGCAGCAGTGGTGCCAATTATCGGCATCGCCTTGTTTGCTGCCTATATCATCAGTGGCGAAGTCCAGCGCTATGCATCGCTGAACCATCTCCATACATTGGCAACCATCTCTCCCAAAATCAGTTCGGTGGTAAATGAACTGCAGGGAGAACGTGGAACTTCAGCGACCTACATCTCCTCTGGAGGCAATGGCGCATGGACCAGCCGCCTTGACCAGCAGTTCGCTTCTACCGATGCCGTACTGACAGAAATTCTTCCTTTTTTGCAGGCGTTCCCGGCCGCCAGTTATGGCGTGCAGGTTGAAGAACGCCTGACGCTTGCCTTGGCTGAGCTCGAACGGTTAGAGGGGTTTCGCGAGCGCACACGATCAGCGCGCACGACCATCGAGGCAACTTCAGAATATTACACACAGACCATTCGTCAGTTGCTCGATATTGTGTCCGTCGTTGCCTCTCTTGCAGATGATGCAGAAATCAAAGGTCAGAGCATTGCCTATATGAGTCTTCTTGAGATCAAGGAACGCGCTGGGTTGGAACGGGGTATGGGCGCCAAAGGGTATGGCGCAAAGGCATTTGATTCCCTCACACACACAGAGTTTGTGACCCTCATTGGCCAGCAAGATTCCTATATGGAGGTTTTTCGTGCCTATGCCTCGCCGGAAGCTGTCGCTTTTTATGACGAAACGGTCGTGGGCACGCAAGTTGATGACGTCGAGTATTGGCGCGATATCGCGGTCGAAGCGGGCTACGACATGCTCTACGACGACATCACAGACATCCAGTGGTATGATGGGATCTCGATGAAAATCGACCTCATTACCCAAGTCGAAGATTTTGCGTCCCAAGAGATGATCGCCACAGCAGATGGCGCGCTCAGCTCTGCCTGGATGGCTCTTCTTGTTACGCTGGCGAGCTCCATTGGATCTCTCGCCGTTGCGGGCGCTGCTTGTTATGTCGTCGGCCGCTCAATCACCAAACCGCTTGCCAGCTTGCAGGATGTTATGGGTGAAGTGGCAGATGGCGCATTTGATGTTCAAATTTCTGGTGCTGACCGTCGCGATGAGATCGGAGACATGGCACGCGCTGTTGAAGTCTTCCGTGATCAGGGTGCAGCCGCTGAGCGACTAAAAGAAGAGCAGGAGCTTGCCGAAAAACGGGCAGCAGAAGAGAAGCACGAAAGCCTCAACAAGATGGCCGACGATCTTGAATCTTCGATCGGCCAGATGATTGATGGTCTCACCGCGTCTTCAACGGAACTGGAAACCACAGCTCGCTCCATGAGCGAGTTGGCGGGTACTACGAATGAAGAGGCGATTTCTGTGAGCAATGCCAGCACCGGGGCAACACAGAATGTCGAAACCGTCGCCTCTGCTGCAACGCAATTGTCCAATGCCATTGGCGAGGTGACAGAGCAAATCTCCCTGTCAGCTGCTTTGACGCAGGAATCGCGCGAGGCCTCTGAACAGACAGATGTACAGATGAAGAACCTGTCTGAAGCAGCAAACCGGATTGGCTCAGTGATGGAACTGATCCAGGAAATCGCAGAGCAGACCAACTTGCTTGCACTCAACGCCACTATTGAGGCCGCCCGTGCGGGTGACGCTGGTAAAGGCTTTGCCGTCGTTGCATCAGAGGTCAAAGACCTCGCCAATCAGACTGCCAAAGCAACCGGCGAAATTTCAGATCATGTCAACCGTGTTCAGGAAGAAACCAAAACTGCCGCTGAAGCCATGACCGGCATCGCCAACAAGATCGGCGAAATCAATCAGGTCACCTCCGCTGTATCTGCAGCGGTTGAGGAACAGAGCTCAGCCACGCAGGAAATCTCGCGCAGCGCAGAAGAAACAGCTGAGATGAACCGGAACGTCTCTTCAAGTGTGGACACTGTTCGTACCGCAGCTGAACAAACCGGGACAGCAGCTGATCAGGTATTGAGTTCTGCAGAGGAACTTTCCAAGACAGCTGAAGGCTTGCGCAAACAAGTTGGCGACTTTGTTTCGTCAATCCGCGCAGCCTAATCCGTCGAACAAACCGCGAAATCAGAAGGCCGCTTCATTAGGAGCGGCCTTTTTTTGCGGACTGTCTCAGATAATCACCCTCTTTGACTGCACATCCAGCGCACGGGCAAGTGCGCCTAAGCGTTTCTCGACAACTTCACCACAAAAGGCCTGATGTGACCTCTGAACATTCAATGTCAGAGCCTCCTTGGTGAGAACGAGACGTGTGTAGGGCAACACACCAACGGTTGCTGCACAAAGCGTAAAAGCAACCCGCAGCGCAAGTCCCAGAACCTGTGCGCGGTGGTGGTCTTCGTCCGCGAGTAAGCCCGACAGATTGCCGAAGGCTGCGGGTTCGCCCGCCCCTTCATGACGGTGAAAGCCCACCCGTGCCAGGAAGACACGTTCGGCATGCGTCACGCCGGCCAAAGGCGCCAGCAGGGTTTGCTCAAATGCATGCATCGCGCGGTAGTCAGGATGCACATACCAGCCAATATCGGCGAGACTGCACGCGGCAAGCCGCAACCGCTTCTGCCCATCTGTTTCCCCGAGCCCGCCAGGCCCAAACAGAGGCGCCACCCAATCACCAAGTTCATGCCGGTGTTCGGGAAAACGCACCAGACGCTTTGCCAAATCGCTTGCACCCGCCAATAAGGGATCGCCTGCGCGATCTGCCTCTGTCAGTTGGTCAAACAGAACACCTTCGCGGAGACCATAGGCGGAGATTTCTACCTTCCTCACCTTGGTGGCTGCGATCAATCGGCTAAGCACCATCGCTCCCAGCGGCAGCGCACTGACCCGCCTTGAGGAAACATCGGGAATTTTTGCCAGCGATTTTGGTCCTAACCGTTCAATCAGCTTGGCAAGGTCTGCAGCTTCTGAGGCCGGCATTTGGTATTCGTGCAGCACCCGAACTGGATAGTCATTCTGCGCCATGTGAATTCGGGCGAGGTTGCGCCAGACGCCGCCCACAGCGTAGAGCGTGCGGCCTTGCGCTTTGTCCAGCCAGTCAACCTGATCAAATGCCTTGTCGACTTCCTTCAGAATTTCTTTTTGCGATAAGCCGCTCCCCAACAGGCGCAACGGGCCCAAGGGAAGTGTTACGCCCTTACCTCTCACACCCTCTTTTAGATCGACAAGTTCCAAGCTCCCACCGCCCAGGTCGCCGACAATGCCATCGGCATCTGGGATGCCGGATCGGACGCCGAGGGCGGCATATTCCGCTTCTTCTTTGCCTGACAGGATTCGCATTTTAAGGCCCGTTGCGGCTTCGACCTCTGAGGCGAATTCTGCGCCATCTGTCGCATCACGCACCGCGGCCGTGGCAACCATTGCCGTATGCTCGACATCTAGTTGCACAATGAGAGCGGAGAAGCGCTTCAGGGCTCTCATGGCCCGCTCAATGCCATCGGGATCCAGACGTCCAGTTTCGCTCAATTGCGCACCAAGACCCGCCATAACTTTTTCATTGAAGATCGGCACAGGGTTGCGCTTTGCGCTTTCATAGATCACCAGCCGAACGGAGTTCGACCCAATATCTATGATCCCAAAACGTCCCTCACTGCGTGTATGCGGTTCGGCTCGTTGATCGAGCGCGGGTCCGTCAATATTACGCTGGAGGGTGGTCACCGGAGGTAGGCTCGTTTCGCTTTAGTGATTTGCCGCGACCCGACAAGCTCGCATTGTTCATAAAGAAGGTGTGCGCGTTAAACGGTTCCACCCCTGATTGCCGCTCAATACGCTCATAGCGACCGTCAGGCAACATATACCAGCTTTGCTCATTGTCCTTGATATTGGCAACCATGATCTGGTCCAAAATCTGCTCATGGACCGTTGGGTTTGTGACAGCAACTAGGTTTTCCACCCTGCGGTCCAGATTTCTAGGCATCCAATCGGCTGAGGAGAAGTAGATTTTCGCCTCATCAGACGGCAATTCGTGTCCGTCGCCGAAACAAACGATTCGGGAGTGCTCCAAAAACCGGCCGACGATACTCTTGACCCGAATATTGTCAGACAGGCCGGGCACACCTGGCCGCAGGCAGCAGATACCCCGCACAATCAGGTCAATCTGGACCCCCGCCTGACTGGCGGCATAGAGCGCATCAATGATGATGGGGTCCACAAGAGAATTCACCTTCACCCAGATGGATGCCGGGCGGCCCGCTTGTGCATGCTCCATTTCCTTCTGGATATGCCCCAGAAGGCGAGCGCGTAGATTTTTCGGCGACATGGCGATTTTTTCAAGACGCTCTGGCTCGGCATATCCCGTGAGATAATTGAAAACCTGCGCAACATCGCGACCGATTGCTGGGTCATCTGTAAACATGGACAGGTCGGTGTAGATTTTGGCGGTGATCGGGTGGTAGTTCCCCGTGCCCAAGTGCACGTATGAACGTAAGTGACCGCTCTCACGGCGCACGACGAGACTCATTTTCGCGTGTGTTTTCAACTCTATGAAGCCGAAAACAACCTGCACACCGGCACGTTCCAGATTTCGCGCCCAGACAATGTTGGCCGCTTCATCGAAGCGGGCCTTGAGCTCGACCAGGGCCGTCACCGACTTGCCGGCTTCGGCCGCTTCAATCAGCGCCTGAACAATGGGCGAGTCCTTGGACGTCCGATAAAGTGTTTGCTTGATGGCCACGACATCTGGGTCGGCGGCGGCTTGCCTTAGAAACTGGCAAACAACGTCGAAGCTCTCATAAGGATGGTGGACCACGAAGTCCTTCGCTCGAATGGCTGCAAAACAGTCGCCCCCAAAATCGCGGACCCGTTCGGGGAAGCGTGCGTTGTAAGCTGGAAATTTAAGGTTCGGGAAATCGTCAACAATCAGTTGGTCCGTCTGCGCAAGACCAATCAGGCCATCGACCAAAACCAGTTCTTCGTCGCCGACTTCCAGCTCTCGAATCACCAGCTTGCGGAGGCTCTCCGGTGTGTTCTTCTCCATCTTCAGGCGAATGACGCTGCCGCGCCGTCTGCGCTTCAGGGCAGACTCGAAGAAACGCACGAGGTCCTCGGCTTCTTCCTCGATCTCAATATCGCTATCGCGCAAGACACGGAACGCGCCCTGGCCTATCACCTCATATCCCGGGAAAAGCCGGTCAAGGAAGAGACGGATCAGGTTTTCCTGACTGAGGAACCGGATCTCACCTTCTGCATCTTCCGCCTGCGGCAGGCGCACAAAGCGCTCAATCTGCTGTGGTACAGGCAGAAGCGCGTTCATCAGCTTGCCATCCGTCACGCGGCGTAGTTGCAAGGCCAGGCAGAAACCGGAATTGGGGATAAAGGGAAAGGGATGTGCCGGGTCAATGGCCAGAGGTGTCAGCACTGGGAACACGGTCTCAAGAAAACGTTCTTCCAGCCAGGAGAATTCCGATGGGGCAACCTCACTGGCATCGATCACCGAAATCTTGTTTGCCCGAAGCTCGGTGCGCAGTTCTTCCCACTGACGCTGCTGCTCGGCCATGAGGAGGTAAGCGGTTTCGTTCACGCGCTTCAGCTGCTGAGCTGCTGTCAGGCCATCCTGGCTGCGGGTTTCAACGCCTGCATTGACCTGGCCGCGCAGGCCCGCGACGCGGACCATGTAAAACTCATCAAGGTTGCTGGCCGAGATCGACAGGAACCGCAGTCGCTCCAGAAGCGGGTGGTTTCTATTTTCGGCTTCTTCAAGCACACGTTTGTTGAAGGCCAACCATGAGAGTTCCCGGTTCATAAACCGCTCTGGCGATTCCGGATCTATCGGCGCGACTGATGTGGCATTTTCATCGGCCGTGTCGGCAGATTGAAGGTCCTCATTGGCGGCGTCGGATGGTCGGGGCGTGCTCATACTGGTTTCTCACGGGCTACTGGGTTTCCACGGGCTGCCGGCCAACTTCATTCAAAGGGCCAGTAGGTGGTCTTACTCCCTTGAAAACTAACTCAAATTTGTAACCGAGTCATGACGATCGCGTGGCTTCCTTGAGCACTTCAGCAACCAAAGGCACCGTAATTCGCCGTTTTCCGGCTAGAGCAGCCTTATCAATGGCAGCAACCACCTGCCGAGCAGCCTCAATGGACCGATCCATATGGGTCGCTAAATAGCTGAGTGCCTGTTCTGGTGCTCGCAACTGCCGGTCCTGGAAGAGCTTTTCGAGGACGGCTCGAAGAAGCTCATCATCGGGAGTGCCAAGCTCGGCGGTCACGACTGCCCTCAAGCGAGAGGCAAGATCGGGCAGCTTGATTGACAGATTGGCCGGGCTCTCCCGGGAGGTCATCAACAGGGACGCCCCCTCCTCCTTAGCGAGGTTCATGAGATGGAAGAGTGCTTTCTCTTGCTCTTCTGAGAGTTGATCCACATCTTCCAACAAGACGGCCTTAGCTGCGCACAGCGTCGGCACACGGGCCTCATCAAGCTCCGCGGCAGCCAGTGAGGCCGCATTGCTTGCTGACTTCCAGACAGCTCCCAGGTGGCTTTTCCCAGCGCCAACAGGACCCACCAGCATGGCGGCGTGTGTCGGCCAGTCAGGCCATTGGTCCACCAAAGCGACAGCCGCGCCATTTGCCTCAGCAACCAGAAAATCCTCCCGGTCAAAAGCAACACGATGGGGCAGATCCAGAGGGATTTGCGATGGCGTCACGTGTCGTCCCCACCATTCCCTTGGTAGAGAGAGCTCACCAGATATTTGGCAGCGGCAAAGCGGACCAGGACCCCCATGGCGGCGGCGACAGGCACGGCAAGCAGCATGCCCACAAAGCCAAAGAGATAGCCGAAGGCAAACAGAGCCAACATGACCCAGAGCGGATGTAGCCGGACGCGGTCGCCTACCAGCTTAGGTGTGAGGAAATTTCCTTCGATGAACTGTCCCACACCAAAGACGCCTGCAACGGCGATGATCCATCCATAGTCAGGCCAGAACTGGACCACTGCGATGATCATGGCCAGCACAAAGCCAACTATGGTGCCGACATAGGGGATGAAACTGATGATCCCGGCGATCGCGCCGACGATGAAACCGAATTCAAGTCCCAGAACGGACAGGCCGATGGCATAAAAGCTCCCGAGCAAGAGGCAGACAGCCCCCTGCCCGCGCACAAAGCCAGCCAGAACTTCATCAATTTCCCGGGCAATCGCCCGGATCGTTGCCGCATGGTCCCGAGGCAAAAGACCGTCAACGCGTTCCACCATATTGTCCCAGTCGAGCAGCATGTAGAACGCCACAATGGGGGTGACGAACAGGAGCGAAACAAGGCCTATAATCGCCATGCCCCGCTGCCACAGGCCTGCAATGGAGCCCACCAGCATATCCAATACGCTGTTAGCCCCTCTACTCATTGCCGCTTGAATATCCGTGCCCTCACCAGCGAGCAGCTGCGCCAACCGCCCTTCAGAAAGGCTCATCAGAAGTTCCTTTGCACGCTCTGCGAGACGCGGTGCGGCTTCCAGGAGTGCCAATGTTTGCTCGTAAGCCACTGGCATCAGAACGATCAAGGACGCGAAGAACAAAAGTATGAATATGGCTGTGATGACGGTTGTGGCTGCCAGTCGAGACAAGCCCCATTTTTCGAGCTTATCAGCCGCAGGGTCGAGCAGGTAGGCGGCGGCCAGCCCTGCTACGAAAGGCAGTAAGACGCCGCTCAGCAACCAGATAAGCGCAATGAAGAGGAAGAATCCGGCGACCCAAAACAGCACCTGACGTTGAATGGTCATCGGGTTTATCCTCGGTTCCTAACGGGTTTCTGAGCTTTAACGAATGGCGGCAAGGTACCAATAGCCTTCAAGATTATTCAGGGTCAGGCTCTTCTGAGCCAGGTTCAGCTCCAGCGTGTCAACGGTGCCGACATAGTCCAGTTCCACCTGCGCGCCTTCTGTAGAAATTGCAACGATGGTGGTTTTCTGAATGAGCGGAATCTGAGCCAAGCGGTTTCTGATCGCCTGCCATTCCCCAATTGACTCATATGCAACAGACGCGGAGATCACCGCACGCTCTGCAAACCTAACCGTGCTTTCTCTCTTCCAGTCAGCCTGGGTGGCATCGACAAACCGTCCCGCCAAACGGAAGGCAGCGGTCTGAAGCGAGGGAGCACTTGCCTCCCGCCCGGACCAAGATTTGGGTGCGCCTTCGCCACTTGGATAGGTAATGACACGGACGGACAGCGCAGACGGCGTATCACCGGTCTGTGCGTGGGCCACAATGACCCGATCAGCGCCATAGCGCGTGGCAAGGTTCGACAAAGCGGGTCGGTCGCCGCCGAGTGCCTGCTCAACAGTGAGCGTCGTCATGTCGCCAATGTCGCCGAGCGGCACCACCATGGGTGTCAGAATGTTGTCCAGATCGGTGCCGGCCCAGGCTGCCGTCCAGGCGTTTCCTTCATCCCAAAGACGATCTCCGGTTGCATCGGTCAGAACCGGCACAATCACCGCTGTCCTTTCGCGGCTCTCGGAAAAGGGGATCGACCTCGCGGTGAAAAGGTTTCGGACCGCAGAGGGCTGAAACTTCACGCTGAGATTGGCGAGATACCTGGTCGCAGACCGCTTCTCATTAGCCACCTGAAAGGATCGAACCATCCCCTCCGCCAAATTGGTGTCGACAGTGGGAAGAAGGGACCAGTCTTCCTGGAGCGCCAGGCGCTTCAGCAAAATCTCCAGAGCCCGGCGCTGGCCGTCAGCCACTGCGGCGTTTCGGGCCTGGGTGGCTGTTTCCGCCGTTGCATCAATGGAGATACCCGTGACCGTGAAGACATCCGCGGCAGCAGCGGGCTTGCCCATCGTGCCAATCAGCAGGATCAACCCCGCCAATGCACTGAAGTTTGCCAGATTGCCGATCTTTCTGATTTGCCGTCTCATACTCACCCTAATTCCCCGATTTGGAGCGATTTGCGCCCAGTGACGCCTTGGTTCTGCGCAAACTACATCATTGAGCGCCCACCATGAAGCGCTACGAGGGCTAAAATGGGGCCATTTGCTGTCAAGTTCGCCTTGCATCGCGGCGCGTTTTGCGGTGTTTTGAGCGCGAACTTCGAGGGTGCCCCTCGTCGATTCCTTCGAACCTGATGCAAGGCCTTCCCGCCCCATGACCGATTCTTCCGACGACCGCCCCAATCGCTATACCTACCGCGACGCAGGCGTCGATATTGATGCCGGCAATGCCCTGGTCAAGGCCATCGCGCCCCTGGCGCGCGCTACCGCACGTCCAGGCGCTGATGCAAGCCTTGGCGGCTTTGGCGGGTTCTTTGACCCCAAGGCGGCTGGTTTCAAGGACCCTCTTCTGGTTGCTGCCAATGATGGGGTGGGTACAAAGCTCAAGATCGCTATTGAGACAGGCAAACATGACACGGTCGGTATTGACCTGGTTGCCATGTGCGTGAACGACCTGATCGTTCAGGGCGCCGAACCGTTGTTCTTCCTCGACTATTTCGCGACCGGCAAATTGGAGCTTGAAGAGGCGGAAGCTGTCATTGCCGGTATCGCCAAGGGCTGCGAGATGTCAGGGGCTGCTCTCATCGGTGGGGAAACCGCTGAGATGCCTGGCATGTATGCTGAGGGCGACTACGATCTCGCTGGCTTTTCCGTCGGCGCGGTGGAACGCGACGCAGTGCTGCCCCGGCCTGATGTCGGGCCCGGCGATGTGCTTCTGGGACTAGCCTCAAGTGGTGTGCATTCAAACGGCTTCTCCCTGGTGCGGCGCCTTTTGAGCGATCACAAAATCGGCTTTGATGCCCCCTTTCCCCCTTCCGCCCAGAACGGTGCGAACGAAACGGTCGGCGATGTTCTGCTCACGCCCACCCGCATCTATGTGAAGCAGCTGCTTGCCGCCATGAAAGCGACGGACGGGATCAAAGCGCTCGTTCACATCACCGGCGGCGGATTTACCGAAAACGTTCCCCGCGTACTGCCAGACAATATTGCAGCCGACATTGATGGCGCCAGCTGGACGCAGCCGCCCGTGTTCAAATGGCTCGCTGAGCTTGGCGGGATCGACAATGCGGAGATGGGCCGGACCTTCAATTGCGGCATCGGCATGGTTGTCGTTGTTGACGCTGCGAGTGCAGACGCCGTCACGGCCGCGCTTGAAGCAGAGGGCGAAAGCGTCGCGCGGATCGGCACCCTACGCGCCGGTGAGACCGGTGAAGTGGTGATCAATGGTCAGTTGGGATCGGCTATATGAAGCTTGGCATTCTCTTTTCTGGTCGGGGTACCAATCTCAACGCTCTTATCGACGCCTGCAAAGATGACAAATACCCGGCAGAGATCGCCATCGCGATTTCAAACAATCCCAATGCCGAAGGTATTGCCATCGCTGAGGCGGCAGGTATTCCGGTCCAGGTGATCAATCACAAAGAATTTGAAGATCGTGACACGTTTGATGCGGCCCTTGATTCCACATTGAAAGAAGCGGGTGTGGAGTTGGTTTGCAATGCAGGCTTTATGCGCATCCTCACCAGTGGTTTCGTCAAGAATTGGCACAACAGGCAGCTGAACATCCACCCGTCGCTGCTGCCTGCCTTTAAGGGCCTGCATGTTCATGATCGGGTTTTGGAATCAGGTGTTCGATTGACGGGCGCCACCGTCCATTTTGTCCGTGATGAAATGGATGAGGGGCCGATTGTTGCCCAAGTCGCAGTCCCGGTGAACGCAGATGACACTGTTGAAACGCTGACCGCGCGCGTCCTAGAAGCCGAACATCAGATCTACCCAATGGCCGTTCGTTTGGTTGCAGAAGGCAAAGCCCGCGTTCAGGGTGAGCGTGTAACCATTCAAGGGATGCCAGACTCAAAAACGGGCCCGCTCTTTGTGCCAGCACTCAGCTGAGTACCGAACCGAACAAGCCCGTTTCTGCATCTGATGAGAATGATTTGAGCCCGGGTCTAGTAGGTCTCACAACCGGGCTTTGGTCTCATTTTCTCGTCGCATTTCCGAACCACAAAGTCTGCAACTTTTGTTGGAAATGCTTTAGCCAACCAGCTCAGCGTCTGTGAAGAAGAACTTGATTTCTTCGGCAGCTGTTTCTGGCGCATCTGACCCATGGACGGAATTCGCTTCGATGGACTCAGCGAAATCCTTGCGGATTGTGCCGTCAGCTGCATCGGCTGGGTTGGTTGCGCCCATGACTTCCCGGTTCTTGGCAATGGCGTTTTCGCCTTCCAGAACCTGAACCACAACGGGGCCGGATGTCATGAAAGCCACCAGGTCGTTGAAGAATGGACGCTCTTTATGCACACCATAGAAGCCCTCAGCCTGCTCCTTGGTCATGTGGATGCGCTTGGAAGCCACAACGCGAAGTCCGTTTTCTTCGAAACGGGCAATGATCTGGCCCGTCAGGTTACGGCGGGTCGCATCAGGCTTAATGATAGAGAAAGTGCGTTCGAGAGCCATTTGGCATTCCTTAGTGTCAGAGATTGTCGGTAATGACCGGATTGCGCCCGCATGGGGCAGGAATTTGCGCGGGTTATAGCGGGGCTTGGTGGCATCGGCAACCGGCGCGTGCTAGATAGCCTGCTTTCCCACCTCAAGACCAATGGTCTGATTGCCCTAGCCCCATGTTGCATATTAACGACATTACCTACCGGATAGACGGACGCCTGCTGATTGATCATGCAACGGCGGCCATCCCGGCTGGGCATAAGGTCGGCCTTGTGGGGCGGAATGGATCGGGAAAATCGACCCTTCTGAAGCTGATCACCAAGCAGATCGAACCTGAAACGGGCAGCATCTCGCTTCCCAAACGCTCGGTTATTGGCGGTGTGGCTCAGGAAGCGCCAGCCGGGCCTACCAGCCTCATTGACACTGTACTTGCCGCCAACACAGAACGCGCATCCCTGCTGGAGGAAGCCGAAACGGCGACCGACGCTCACAGGATTGCCGAGATTCAAACACGGCTCGCTGACATGAACGCCCATGCGGCCCCTGCACGGGCCGCCACCATTCTCGCGGGTCTCGGCTTTGATGAAGAAACCCAAGCGCGTCCCTGCTCCGATTTTTCAGGCGGTTGGCGGATGCGGGTTGCCCTCGCAGCAGTTCTCTTCGCGGAGCCCGATCTGCTGCTTCTCGATGAGCCAACCAACTATCTCGATCTGGAAGGGGCGATATGGCTGGAGAATTATCTCAAGACCTATCCCTACTCCGTGATCATTGTCAGCCATGACCGCGATCTCCTGAACCGCTCTGTTCAAGGCATACTGCATCTCGATCAAATGAAGCTCACCTATTATCAGGGTGGCTATGATCGCTTCGAGCGCACGCGACGTGAGAAGCAGGCCCTGCAGATGGCTATGAAGAGCAAGCAGGAAGACGCCAAAAGGCACATGGAAAAATTTGTCGAACGCTTCCGCTACAAGGCTAGCAAGGCGCGACAGGCCCAAAGCCGTCTGAAAGCTCTGTCGAAGCTAGAGCCGATCCCCGATATTGTGGCAGACCGCATGCTGCCCTTTCACTTCCCAAATGCGGAAACGCCCCTCTCCTCTCCCATCGCACGCATGGAAGGTGCCTCAGTCGGCTATGAAGAAGGCAAACCGGTCCTGTCGCGGATGGACCTTCGGATTGACCAGGACGATCGGATTGCCCTTTTAGGAGCGAACGGCAATGGCAAGTCAACCTTTGCCAAACTTCTCTCCAACAAACTGACCACGCAGGCTGGGAATTTCTATCGATCCAAGAAGCTGCGTGTCGCTTACTTTGCCCAGCACCAGCTTGATGAATTGCACGCGGATTGGAGCGCCTATGATCATTTCCGCGAGCTGATGCCGGATGCTACGCAGGCACAGGTTCGCGCGCGCACCGGTGCGGCCGGGTTTGGTGCAGACAAAGCAGATACAAAAGCTGGAAATCTGTCAGGTGGCGAGAAAGCGCGGCTGCTCTTTTCTCTGGCCACCTTCCACAAGCCACACCTCATGATCCTTGATGAACCAACAAACCATCTGGACATTCAGGCGCGTGAAGCGCTGGTCATGGCGCTGAACGAGTTTGAAGGCGCTGTGATCCTTATCAGTCATGACCGCCATCTGATTGAGATGACCGCAGACCGGCTATGGCTGATCGCTGATGGCAGTGTGTCGCGCTGGGAGGGAGATCTCGCCGACTATCAGAAGTGGCTGCTTGATCCTGCGCGACGCAATGGTCCGCTGTCTCATGTGGACGGCGAAGAGGAGGCGGACGCGCCTGACCCAGAGGCCACCCGCAAACAACAACGCCAGGATGCGGCGAAAGCCCGTGCCTCCATCGCTCCTCTCAGGAAAGATATTGAGGAGGCGACCGCTGCAATCGAGAAGGCTCGAACCTTTATTGAGAAAGTCGATGCACGGCTTGCCAATGGTGGGCTTTACCGAACGGATCCCGACAGAGCCGCCGAGCTTGTCCGTGGGCGCGGCGCCGCGCAAAAGTCTCTCGACAAGGCAGAGGATCGATGGCTTCGCGCCTCCGAGGCTTATGAGAAAGCCAAGGAGGCCATTGCCAAAGGCGATGACGCTAAATCGAAGACCTACTCGAACTGATCGCCAAGAACACCGGCAGCGATCTGGCTGGCTGTGCGGGGCGCATCGTGACCAACGATGATGGCGATCTCCGGATTGGCTGCTTCCAGTTGCTTTAACTCAGCGACTTGAGCGTGGGTCCGCGCGCGGTCTTCACCAAGAAAGCCATAACTGACGAGATTGGGTCGCGTGCGAACCTGATCAATCCCCGCATAGTTCCAGGCGACATCGCCGATGAAAAAATATTCCTGTCCATCGTTCCTGCGCACATACACAATCTGACTGCCGGGTGTGTGGCCTGCCGCTTCAATCAATACGATGCCAGGCGCCAGAGCCATCATGCCGTCATATGAAAGCGGCTCATAATCCTCAAGAGCGCCATCTGGATAGTGCACATCCCCCCACTTTTCCGGATAGGCCAGCTGCAGGTCAGTCAAGCGCACCCGATCCAGCAACGCGATCGCGTCGGGGTGTGCCACAGCCCCACCCACATGGTCATAATGTTCGTGTGTGAAGACAATCTGATTTGCACTGCTCAACGCACTCATCAGGCGAGCATAGGAATCGTCGTCGAAAAAGGCGGCTCCGCCGCCGATCGCAGCCTGGTCCTTGCTCATGGCGGCATCAATCATGACATGCCCATCCGCATAGACGACCTGATAAGCATAGATTGGCAATTGATGTGGCGCCCAGCTCCAACCGGTGATCACCGCTGCGCCGGGGAACTCAATCCCGACCGGTGCCTCCGTATTCACTCTCGTAGGCAGCGGGCCCTCAATGCTGCTGCTGAGCGTGCGAACCTTGTCCAGATCGATTGAATAGAGAGACTCATCAACGTCGCTCATCTGCAGCAGTGCGATGTAGTAGCCAAGACCACCAAGAACCAAAATAGCCAGAACAACCGCGCCAAGCTTTTTCATAATTTTACTCCCCCATTGCGCCTCTCACTCAGGCTTTCTTTTCCCAGCCACCGGCGTCGTTTTGCTGCCAGTAGGTTACATCATGACCACCTTCGCTCAGGGTCTTCCAATGACCGCGCGCAGCCCCCACGGCTTCGTCGTCGCGGCCATCGAACATCAGCACACAGCGTTCATACGGCCCGATTTCGCCAGGCACCGCACCATCCACCAGGAACAGAACATCGGCCCCATTTGGGTTTTCGCCCGTACTTGTCAGCGCCACTGGTTGCTTCTCCAAAGGTCCATCTTCCTCAGTCCCATGAGGCAGGAAAGCGTCATCGCTATAGGTCCACAAGGCACCATTCAGAGCGTCGAGGCGCTCGGAATTGCCAACCTGGACCACGGCTTTCCAGCCCCGCTCCAGGCTGCGCTCCAAGAGCGTTGGCAGCACCTGTTCGAGCGATGTTTGCTGCAGGTGATAAAAAAGAACCTCGGTCAATTTTCGTAGTGGTCAGCGACCAGCTTGTTGAGTAACCGCACGCCATAGCCAGAGCCCCAACTTGTATTGATCGCGCTCGCTGGCGAATTCATCGCTGTGCCGGCAATATCAATATGTGCCCAAGGACGACCGTCGACAAAGCGCTGCAGGAATTGCGCGGCCGTAATGGAGCCCCCATAGCGGCTGCCCACATTCTTCATGTCAGCAAATTTCGAATTGATCATCTTGTCGTAGGGCTCGCCCATAGGAAGACGCCAGACCTTTTCATTGACCGACTGACCTGATGTCGTGAGCTGTTCGCTCAGTTCATCATTGTTGGAGAAGAGGCCTGCATATTCCTGGCCGAGCGCCACCATAATGGCGCCCGTCAGCGTTGCCAGATCAATCATGAACTTCGGATCAAATTTGTCCTGTGTGTACCAAAGGGCATCTGCCAGGACGAGACGACCTTCTGCATCTGTGTTGATCACTTCAATCGTCTGGCCATCTGCCGCCGTCACAATATCACCTGGGCGCTGTGCTCCAGCGTCTGGCATGTTTTCAACCAGGCCAATCACGCCAACTGCATTGACCGGTGCTTTCCGTGCTGCCAATGCGTGCATGAGACCGGTCACACAGGCAGCGCCGCCCATGTCCCCTTTCATGTCTTCCATACCTGCGCCCGGTTTTAGTGAGATGCCGCCTGTGTCGAAGCACACGCCCTTGCCAACAAAAGCGACAGGGGCCTCACCCTTTTCGCCACCCATCCATTGCATGGTAACAAGCTGGCTTTCCCGCACAGAGCCTTGCCCAACGCCGAGCAGCGCACCCATGCCTAGCTTCTGCATGGCTTTTTCGCCCAGCACGTCCACCTTCACGCCAAGCTTTGTGAGTTCTTTCGCACGACCTGCAAACTCGCTGGGATGAAGTATGTTGGCTGGCTCATTGACCAGATCGCGCGCCAGGCAAACGCCATCCGCGATCTTGCCCAACGGTGAAAAGTGCCGCCGCGCCTGGGTGGTTACGGCGGACATGATTGTTACTTTATTGAGCTTGTTTTTTGCCGGCGCCGGACGCTTTTTCTTGGTCTGGTATCTGTCAAATTTGTAGCCCCGCAATTTCGCCCCAAATCCCAGATGAGCACCAGCTTCTTCTTCGCTCACCGATGAGCCCTTTACCGGGTCGATAGCGACAGCGATGGTTTTGTCGGCCGTTTTGTCGAGATGGCCCACCAGGGAGCCACCGAGGGTTTCATATGTTGCAGGAGTGATTTTTTCGGGTTTGCCCAGTCCCACCAGAACGACGCGCGCGGCTGAGATACCTTTCGGCGCGATAAGATCAATCATCTGCCCCTTCGTTCCTTTGAACTCGGCCCCTTTGATTGCGCGCTTTAAAGCACCACCCGTCTTTTTGTCGATTTCCGCCGCGCGGCCGCCCAGGGGCTTGCCTTCGACTGCAAACACGGCCACTGCCCCTGTTTTGGGCAAGGAAAAGTCGGCAAAAGTCACATTCATGGATCGGGTCCCTTTGGTTTTCGCTTTTCTTCACGTCATTTCTGGCATTTTTGGCCGAATTTTGCTGAATTCTGCGCCTTCCCAGAAAGGTTAAAATGGATTAACCATTCATTCTTAACATGCAAGCTATCCTAGTGTGAATTCGGGGCCTAGCGCCTTTTCGCATCGCAGCTTCTAAGACTTAAGGACGACACGCGGATGATGAGCGGCTTCACCCGCTATATACTTTGGCAGGCGACGGGCCCGCTATTGCTGGCGACCCTTGCACTCACAGGGATCATCTGGCTGACCCAGGCATTGCGGCTGCTTGATGTGATCATCGCCCAAGGACAGGGTGCCGGGACCTACTTTTTCCTAACATTGCTTTCCATCCCCAGCGTGCTCACTCTCGTGCTGCCAATTTCGCTGTTCATCGGGGTGCTCTATTCACTTCATCGGCTATATTCAGACAGCGAGCTGGTCGTGATGTTTTCCGCCGGAATCAGTCGTTGGGGAGTTGCCAAACCGCTGCTGATGCTCACAGCGCTGGTGAGCGTGGCAATCATGGTCCTGAGCATTTACATCGCGCCTGCCGGCCTGCGGGAGGTCAAGAAGCGGCTCTATGAAATCCGTGCTGATTTCGCCTCTGCGATGATACGTGAAGGTGCTTTTAACAATCCTATCAATGGGCTCACCGTCTATGTTCGCAACAGAAAGCTGAACGGGACGATAGAAGGCATTCTCGTGCACGACAATCGGGACCCCGTCGAACCCGTTACCTATATGGCCGAAACCGGGAATATGGTGTTCTCAAACAGTGGCCCGCGTCTGGTAATGTTCAATGGAAACATCCAGAGGGCCAGTAACGCCGATGGGGAAACATCCCTCAGTCTGCTTTATTTCGATAAGTACACCTACGATCTCAGCCAGTTCACCTCGGGCACATCTACGCAGTATTACGAAGGTCGGGAACGCTACCTGACGGATCTTTTGTGGCCGGACCCAGATGATGTCTATGCGGCAAACTATCGACCCCGGCTTCTTGCAGAAGCGCATGACCGTCTCGCGGGTATTCTCTACCCGTTCATGCTGACCTTTATCGCACTGGCTAGCCTGATTTCTGCAGAGTTCAACCGGCGGGGTTATGCATTCCGCTTGGGGGTTGCTGCTGTGCTCGCGCTCGGCGCACGTCTCGTTTCGCTCGTCCTATTCAGCACCACCGTGACTTACACTGAAGCGGCTCTTGCAATGTATCTGTTTCCGCTCACGATTTGTGGCATTGCCGCGGCGTCGATTTCCGGCGTGCGGATCGGTCGTGTGTTGAGACAAGTTCGTGCAATGATCCCGACTCGATCCCAGACAACCGCCCGCGGCGGGAGCACCTGAATCTCATGCATCTTTCCTGGACATTTTCACGATATTTCAGCCGTCAGTTTCTTTCTGCGGTGGGCGTCTCTTTTCTTATCTGTCTCGCCATCATTTTCCTCGCTGACTTTGTTGAACTGCTTCGACGAACCTCCACCAAAGATCATGTCAGCATTGGAATCGTTGTCTCGATGGCGCTGCTGCGCCTTCCAAGTCTTGGTTGGGAAGTCATGCCGTTTGCTGTGCTCATTGGCGGTATGGCTTCGCTGCTCCGGCTTAATCGCAGTCAAGAATTGGTGGTTGCGCGCGCAGCGGGAGTGTCAGCCTGGCAGTTTCTTATGCCCGCTGTATTGGTCGCGTTCGTCATCGGCGTGGTTGCCGTGACCGTTTACAACCCCGTTGCTGCTGCGATGGTTTCTCAATTCGGGCAGTTAGAGAGTAAATTCATCAAAGGACGTGCAAGCCTTCTGTCGGTCGCTCAAACGGGATTCTGGCTTCGCGAGTCGGATGAAAACGGCAAATCTGTTGTCCACGCCCTGAGGGGAAGCAGCACCGACGGGATCGCACTGCAGGACGTGATCATTTTCCGCTACACAAGCGACAATGTGTTTGCCGGACGCCTGGATGCCTCGAGTGCTGATCTGCGACCTGGTTACTGGCAGTTGAAAGACGTTTGGCTGGCTGAACCATCAGGGCAGCCAAAATTTCATGAAAACTATCAGCTGGCCACAGAGCTTAAGCCAGAGCGCGTGCATGAAAGCTTCAACAGACCAGAAACCATCTCCTTTTGGGATCTGCCTCAGTTCATCGAACTCGCTGAGGAGGCCGGTTTTTCGGCAAGGCAGCATCGCATCCATTTTCACTCCCTTCTCGCAAGTCCGATCTTGTTCGCAACAATGGTTCTGGTCGCGGCAACCTTTTCTATGCGCATTTCCCGCCTTGGGGGTGTGGGCCAGCTTGTCGTCGCCGCCATTTTTGCTGGTTTTATGCTGTTTTTTCTCACACGGCTCTCCCTCGCCTTCGGCAGCTCCGGCATCATTCCTCCAATTCTGGCGGCATGGGCGCCAGCATTGATCGCTATGCTTCTGGGCCTTTCTGCGCTTTTCCACCTAGAAGACGGTTGAATCGGCAGAAAATCAGCAAAAGTACCGGAGAAGGTCTGCAAGAGATTTCGATAGTCTGATAGACATTGTGTGATGAGATGCGTTGGGGGACAGGTGCGTTGCGACGAGCGGGGATGATTGTTTTGAGTTGGCTGCATTTCATTGGTGCCCGGCATTGCGCATGGTTTTTCGCAACCATTCTATTGTTCATTTCCAATAGTGTTTCCGCAGCTGATATCGAACCAGGCGGCGACGTCCTGATGCAGGCTGATGAGCTGTCTTACGATCAGGAAACACAAACAGTCACAGCGACGGGTGACGTTGAGGTAGCTTACGGCGACCGCATCATGACCGCCGATAAGATGACCTACAATGAAGCGACGGGGGTTGTGGTAGCCACTGGCAATGTCGTCCTGCTTGAGCCGAGCGGAGATGTGATCTTTGCGGAACGGGCTGAGCTTGCTGACGAGTTGCGCGATGGTGTGGTCGACACTCTTCAAGTTTTGATGGCAGACAAGTCACGCCTTGCCGGGACCGAAGCGCAACGGCGTAACGGGAATGTTACGACTGTCTACAAAGGGGTCTTCAGTCCTTGTGAAGTCTGTGCGGAAGAGGGAAAGACCACTCCCCTCTGGCAGATAAAAGCGTTCCGTGTGATCCATAATCAGGAAGAACAGAGGATCATTTACGAAGACGCCTTCTTTGAACTCTTTGGAATTCCGATTGCCTATGTACCGTTCTTTTCGCACCCGGACCCAACCATCGAGAGACAGTCTGGCTTCCTAGCACCTTCGTTTGGCAATTCGAGTGATCTTGGGACCTTTCTCAGCGTCCCCTATTATTGGGCCATCTCAGATCACATTGATGCGACTATCGCTCCAACCTACATGACCAAGGAAGGTGTTTTGTTTGAGGTTGAATACCGACAGGCATTGGAAAGCGGGTCCTTCGAGGCAGATGTAGCCGCCATTTGGCCCGATGCTGAACCTGTTGCGGGCACCCCAGCGGACGAAAATTTCCGAGGCAGCTTGTTTGCCCATGGAGATTTTCAGATTGATAACGAATGGAGTTGGGGCTTTGAGAGCCAACTAACCTCTGACGATACCTTCCTTAGGCGATTCAACATCTCAGATGAAACGGATCTCACCAGCACCGCTTACGTCAAAGCTGAAAACGGCCGAAACCTCTTCACCGCTGAGGGCTTTTACTTTCAAGGCCTGCTCTCTACGGACAATCCACGTCAGACACCAGTGATCGCACCTCTGATGAACTACCATCATGAATTTGGTGGGCAGGTTTTGGGTGGCACGACAGCCCTTGACGTTAATGCCATGATCTTGAACCGAAACGATGGGGCGGACTCCCGGCGACTTTCTGTGGACCTAGGATGGGATGCGGAAACCATCACTTCAACTGGAGAGGTTTATTCATTTTTCGCCAACATGCGCGGCGATCTGTACCACACCGACAATGTCATTTTGGACAATGCACAGGTGTCGACCCCCACGACGGTGGCGCGTGCCTTGCCGACCGTGGGCGCAGAGTGGCGCTTCCCACTGGTCCGTCACGGCGGAACAACACGGCAGCTGATTGAACCCATTGTCCAGTTGATTTATGCCCCAAACACAGGCGATCGAGACGAAATACCAGATGAGGACTCACTGAGCTTCGAGTTTGATACGTCCAATCTTTTCGATGCCAGCCGCTTTGCCGGATTGGATCGATGGGAAGGCGGGTCCCGCGCGAATGTCGGCTTTCGTGCGTCAATTTTTGGTGAAGACGGAGGCGCAGCCTCGCTTGAGTTCGGCCAGACATATCGGCTGCGAGAAAATAATACATTTGACAGCGCGTCGGGTCTGAGGGATCAGGAATCTGACTATGTTGGTCGCATCTCTCTCAACCCCTCCGATAGCTTCTCGATCGACCATCGCTTCCGGCTGGACAAGGATGACTTCACATTTAGGCGCAACGAAGTTGACGCGATCGCCATTTGGGGACCTTTGTCAGGATCTATGGGGTATGCCTTCTTCGATCAGAGCCTGTCTGCGGCACTGGGCGAGCGCGAAGAGTTGACCGCATCCGCCGCTTACCGATTGACTGATTATTGGACTATCTCAGGCTCAACACGACGGGATATTGAGGGCAGTCAAACGCTAAACAATTCCATGAATATAGGTTATGCAGATGAGTGTATGACCGTCGGTTTGGGCTTTTCGCAGTCCTTCACCCGGGACCGAGACATTGAGCCGGAGAATTCAATCATATTCTCTATTGTGCTTAAGCATCTGGGCGGGACCCAATTCACCAGCGCATTGGGGGCGAATTCAGGGAGTTAAGACGCCTCTCCTGTTGATCCAGCGGGCGAAAATTGTATTGTGGGACCACTACTTAGCGGCGCTTCCGTCGTGTTTTTTGAGGCTGTTTCCCTGATTGAGAAATTGATGACCCAAGTGTCCCAGCGTGCCAACTTACTGACAGCAAACAAGATCACCGCAGCTTTTTTTCAGCTGCTGCTCGCTGTCGGACTCATTTGCTCATTGTCTGTCCAACCAGCGCGTGCGGCTGGCGAGGTGCTCGGTATAGCAGCCATCGTAAACGATGCGGTTATCTCGAAATATGATCTCGACCAACGTGTCCGTCTTGTTGTTGCCACGTCGGGTCTTCAACCGACTCGGGAAAACATCGAACGCATCCGTGAACAGGTTCTTCGGTCACTCGTAGACGAGAAGCTGCAAATGCAGGAAGCAGAGCGACTCGAATTGGAAGTCGACGATGAAGAAGTTGATGAATCGATTACTGGCATAGCCCAACGCGCCGGGATGACATCTGAGGAGATCGTAGAATATCTTGACGAAAGCGGCGTAAATGAAGCGGCCCTCAGAACGCAGATCACGGCCGATGTCGCATGGAACCGCGTTATCGGCGCCCGCTTTGCACCATTGGTACAGATTGGCGACGACGAAATTGATGAAACACTGGCCCGCATTAACAGCGATGCCAGCCAAGTTCAATTCCAGCTCGCGGAGATTTATCTGAGCTTCGACAATCCCAGTCAGGAACGTGAGATGGCGCAAGGCGCTCAGCGCTTGGTGGAACAATTGAGAGCGGGCGCGCCTTTCCCAAATGTTGCTCAACAATTCAGCCAGGCAGCCTCTGCGGCAAGTGGCGGCGATATTGGATGGGTATCAGAAAGTCAGTTGGCACCCCAGATTGCGGAAGCGGTTGCGCGTTTGGATATAGGAACCGTGTCCAACCCAATCAGATCCCTGAATGGCTTCTATATTATGCAGTTGCGCTCCAAACGGCAGGGCCTTGGACCTAATCCGCTGGAGACACGTTTCCAAATCATCCAAGTCGTCTTCGCGCTCGCTCCTGACGCACCAGAGCGAGCTCTGCAGGCTCGGGTGGCCCACGCGAACAAGTTCAGGGCCGAGTTTAGGACATGTTCGGGTGCCGTAGAGCAGATCAAAGAGTTTCCTGCCGCCCAACTCAGCCAACCATCCACATTGACGGCGGCTCAGCTCCGAAACCCAATGCGTGACCAATTGTTGCAAACCGAGGCCGGTACGGTCGTCCCCATCGGTCGGACAGAGCGTGGAATCGAAGCCTTGATTGTTTGTGACCGCAAAGATGATGTCGGCAACCAGCCAACACGGGACTCCATTGAAAATACGCTTTTCAATCAGGAAGTCTCCATGATGGCCCGGCGACATCTGCGCGATCTACGTCGCGACGCCGTTATCGAATACCGGTAACCCTCATCTCGCCTTTTGGGGCCTAGCCTTTGGGAGGCCGATGATGTCTTTCGATGATGCAACCTCCATTGGCCCACTCGCGGTGACCATGGGAGACCCTGCTGGAATCGGTGGCGACATTCTTTTGGCGGCTTGGGCGCAAGCGCATGAAACTGCCTTGCCACCTTTCTTTGTGATTGATGATCCCGACCGCCTGGGCGATCTCGCCAATCGGCTGGGTCTGGATGTTCCCATCCAAATCATCTCATCGCCCGGTGAAACCATCAGCATTTTTTCAAGTGCTTTGCCTGTGCTTCCTCAACCACTCGCCGTGTCAGCGGAATCAGGCAAACTGAACGGGCGTAACGCGCCAAGTGTCATTGCATCGCTCAAACGTGCGTTAGAGCTCACTCTGAACGGCGAAGCTGCGGGCATTGTCACAAACCCGATCCACAAACAAACGCTCTATGCAGAAGGATTTGAGCACCCAGGACACACCGAATTTCTCGCCGAGGCGACGGGGGGAACGCCGGTGATGATGCTGTCCTGTCCCGGCCTCCGGGTTGTACCGGTTACAATCCATATTCCGCTGGCTGATGTTGCAGATCAACTGACGAGCGACCTCATCGTTTCAAGAGGTCGCACGCTGGCTGCTGCATTGGAACGCGATTTCGGATTGGCGCATCCTCGCATTGCCGTTGCTGCGCTCAACCCTCACGCTGGAGAGAATGGGGCAATTGGATCGGAAGAAGCTCAACTCATTGCGCCCGCCGTTCAGATGCTTTGTGATACTGGCATCAATGCCACGGGACCTTTCCCCGCGGACACGATGTTTCATGCAGAAGCGCGGCGCGGATATGACGCCGTGCTCGCCATGTATCACGATCAAGCCCTGATCCCCCTCAAAACCATCGATTTCGACAATGGTGTGAACACGACATTGGGTCTGCCCATTGTGCGCACGTCGCCAGATCATGGCACGGCCTGCGACATCGCCGGAACCGGTAAAGCGAACCCAAGCAGCTTTATCGCGGCATTGCGCCAGGCAAGCGCCATCGCTGCCCACCGTGCGATAGCTGCATGAGCGACGCTGACGGTCTTCCTCCCCTACGCGAGGTCCTGGCGACACATGGATTGAACGCCAAAAAGTCTTTGGGTCAGAACTTCCTGTTAGACCTCAATCTCACGGGACGCATCGCGCGGACCGCTGGACCGCTTGAGGATGTAACTGTTCTGGAAATCGGACCTGGCCCCGGCGGTCTGACGCGGGCTCTTCTGTCCGAAGGTGCTGGCAAGGTGGTGGCGATTGAGCGCGATGACCGCTGTTTAGCGGCCTTGCAAGAAATCTCAGATGCCTATCCCCAGCGCCTCACAATTGTCGAAGGAGACGCTCTCCAGCTTGATCACAAGAGCCTTGTCGCCGGGTCTGTCCGGATTGTTGCCAACCTGCCTTACAATATTGCGACTCCCTTGCTCACGGATTGGCTGGAGACTGAGCCCTGGCCGCCCTGGTTCAAAAGCCTGACCCTGATGTTCCAGAAAGAGGTCGCTGAGCGGATTGTGGCGCAGCCTGGCAGCAAAGCCTATGGACGGCTCTCCATCCTGGCGCAGTGGCGGTGTACCGCTCAGAAAATCTTCGACGTCGACCGTATGGCCTTCACACCACCACCCAAGGTAACCTCGTCCATCGTCCATCTGGAGCCGCGAGCAATGCCCTTAGCGGAAGCCGGTATTGGCGATCTGCAGCGGGTTGTCAAAGCAGCGTTTGGTCAGAGGCGAAAAATGGTGCGGGCGAGCCTCAAGGCGCTGGCGGTTGATCCACTCGCCCTTTGCGAGATGGCAGGCGTCGACTCGTCGGCCCGTGCTGAAAAACTCTCTATTGAGGAGTTTGCGGCTCTTGCGCGTGCTTATGCCACCCTGAAACGGAGTTGAGCCGACCCTCTCCCCGTGCCACATTGCGCCCAACAAATTTGGGCAATCAAGCCAAACAGGGAACGCATCATGAAATCTGAAGCCATTGTCGAATATGGAGCCCCTCTGCAGTCTGTAGAGAGCGACCTCCCCACGCCTGAGGGCGCACAAGTCCTTCTCAAAGTTACCCATTGCGGTGTTTGTCACTCAGACGTACACCTGCATGACGGGCATTTCGACATGGGTGGCGGCAATAAGCTCGATGTGCGCGGCGGTCGGAAACTCCCCTTCACACTCGGTCATGAGATTGAAGGCGAAGTGATCGCTGTTGGACCCGACGCTGAAGGTGTCGCAGTTGGGGACCAGCGCGTTGCTTATCCATGGATTGGATGTGGTGATTGCCCGACCTGCCGACGCGGTGAAGAGCACCTTTGCAACAAACCGCAAAATCTCGGCATTCAGGTCGCTGGTGGATATTCTACCCATGCCCTCGTGCCGCACCCACGTTACCTGCTAGATTATGCAGGTGTCACCAAAGGCCTCGCCGCAACCTATATGTGTTCTGGCCTCACGGCCTACTCCGCGATGAAAAAGCTCGGCGACATCAGCCCCGAAGAGCGGGTTGCCGTTGTCGGCCTCGGCGGTGTCGGCATGATGGGTTTGCAGTTCGCCAAGACACTCTTCGACGCGGCCCCAATCGGTGCTGATGTTGATGAGAACAAGCTGCAGGCCGCCATGGGATCTGGGGCACACGCTGTCTACAACCCAAAAGACGATGACGCGATCAAGAAGGTTCTCGCCGACACCAATGGCGGCGTCCCTGCCGCTGTCGACTTTGTCGGCTCTGAGTCATCCCTGCAGTTTGCCTCCTCCATCGTGCGCAAAGGCGGTCAGGTGATCGTCGTCGGGCTCTTCGGTGGTGGCTTCTCCATGCCGATCCCCATGTTCCCCATGCGAGCAATCAGCATCGGCGGTTCTTATGTGGGCTCGCTTCAGGAAACCATTGATATGATGGAGCTGGTGAAAGCCGGTGAAATCGATCCGATCCCCGTTGAAGAACGTCCGCTCAACCAGGCAACGAAATCGCTTGATGATTTGCGCACTGGCGGTGTCATGGGGCGGGTTGTTCTGAAACCTTAAGCAATAGCGCCCGGTTTTAGCTCTCGCTAAAACTGGGCCATGGTTTCTTTTCTCGTCGCGTTTCCGGACAGAAAACCGACAAGTCAGATTGGGCACTTTTCTTGGAAACGCATCCATGATCCGTATCTGGGGACGCGCCAGCGCTTTCAATCTTCAAAAGGCTTATTGGGCCTTGTTGGAGACGGGTCAACCTTACGAACGACTTGATGCGGGCGGTGACTTTGGGGGCCTCGATAGCCCTGACTTCCTCGCCCACAATCCCAATGGGCGCATCCCCGTCATTGATGATAATAGGTTTGTGCTTTGGGAAAGTCAGGCCATTGTTCGCTATCTCAGCGAACTCTATGCGCCTGCCCTGGTCCCCACGAATGTGCAAGATCGCGCTCTTGCTGCACAATGGATGGATTGGGCACAGACCAATCTTTTGCCAGCTGCATTAGATCTTTTCTGGGGTGGCGTGCGCACACCGAAAGAAAAGCAAGATGCCGCCTTTGTCGACCAAGCGCTCAGGCAAACAATTTCGGCACTTTCCCTGCTCGACAAAGAACTCGGAACCCATGCCTATCTCGTGGGCGACAGCTTTTCGCTGGCCGACATACCGGCCGGAACCTGCCTCTATCGCTTCTTCGAGATGGAAGGTATTGAGCGCCCTGACCTGCCAAACGTCGCCAGCTGGTACGATCGGCTCACAGCACGCCCTGCCTACCAGCAAGCCGTAATGGTGCCGTTTGATGATCTGATCGGAAAAGAAAGCTTCTAAAGCGCCTGCTGGAGCTGCTGAACGAAGGTGCGCAGGCCCACTCGCCGTTCCCGGCGAACGCGTTCGGCTACAAGGATAGCGGTCAGTTCCTTAAGCGCTTTCTCCACGTCATCATTGACGATGATGTAGTCATATTCTGCATAGTGGCTGATCTCATCAGATGCCTTCGCCATACGCCCCGCGACCACATCCGGCGGATCCTGCGCGCGCGTATTCAGGCGTTTCTCCAACTCATGACCGCTTGGTGGCAGGATAAAGACCTTCACAAGATCGTTGGACGCGGATTCTTCCAGCTGTTGTGTACCCTGCCAGTCAATATCAAACATGACATCACGCCCAGCAGATAGCGCCTCTTCGACGGGCCCTTTTGGGGTGCCGTAATAATTATCAAAGACCTTGGCATGTTCGAGGAACTCGCCTTTGTTGCGCATGACACCAAAATCTTCGGTGGTCAGGAAATGGTAGTCCTTACCATCTTGCTCGCCCGGACGTGGCTTACGGGTGGTGGCGGAAACCGACATAGTGATCTCGCCGTCACTCTCCAGCAGTCGCCGGGACAAAGTGGTTTTCCCGGCACCTGATGGTGAGGAGAGCACAAGCATCAATCCCCGGCGATGAATATCAATTTCGCTCATTCGACGTTTTGCACCTGTTCTTTCAATTGGTCGATCACCGCTTTGAGGTCGAGGCCCATACGGGTGAGGTCATTATCCGCGGCCTTTGCACAGAGCGTATTGGCTTCCCGGTTAAACTCCTGGGTCAGAAAATCAAGTCGGCGTCCCACCGGTTCGTCGCTGGCAGCGAGGTCGCGTGCCTGCGCAACGTGGGCGGTCAGTCTGTCCAGTTCCTCGCGCACATCTGCCTTCGTCGCCAGCAGCGCCGCCTCCTGCGCCAGACGATCCTCTGGCAGTGAGGGTGAAGCGTCCAGAAGCTCGGCTACCTGGTCTTTAAGGCGTTTGCGGAAGGCCTCTGTGCCTCCGGCCGGAGATTTAGCGGCTTCGTTCGTCAACGCCTCGATCCGATCTATTTGACCCTTCACGATCTGATCAAGTTTCTGACCTTCGTCCTGACGGGCCTTCGCCAGTGCGATGGCCAGTTCAGCGAAAGACGCTGTCAGCGCCGCGCGCAGCGCGTTCTCATCTGCTTCATCCTCCTCAACATCGGCTGTTTCCAGCACGCCCCGGATAGAGAGCAATCCATCCGTGGTCGGTGGTGCTACTTCCGCGCCCTGCTCCGCTGCCACCTCTGACACCTTCTTACTTGCAAGCAATAGATCGCGCAGCATCGTGTCATTCACGCGGACGGTCGTTTCAGCTGCTGACTTATCCATCTGAAGGGCGGCCTGGCAATTGCCTCGCTTGATCGCTTTGCCAAGTTCATCGCGCAATGTGGCTTCCAAATCTTCGAACCCAGATGGCAGACGAAAGCGGCAGTCGAGCCCCTTCCCGTTCACGCTTCTTATTTCCCAATGCCATCGGTAAGCACCATGATTGCCCTCGGTACGGGCAAAGCCGGTCATGCTCTTCAAGGCCATAGAAACATCCTCAGATTGGGAATCAACAAGTGCACTAAGCGTGTTGCAGGCAGTATAGCAATGCTCGGCTTATTGTTCTCTATTGACGCCGAGAGCGCTCAATCCGGCGCCATTTGGCGACATTTCGATTATGTTCGGCGAGTGTCTTCGAAAACACATGGCCGCCTGTGCCGTCCGCGACGAAATAGAGGTCACTGGTTGTTGGCGGATTAAGCACCGCAGCAATTGAAGCCTCACCTGGGTTGGCAATTGGTGCCGGGGGCAGACCATCAATCTGGTACGTATTATAAGCCGTCTTCCGATCGATTTCCGACCTGCGAATGGGGCGCCCAAGCGGCCCCTGGCCCTTTGTAATGCCATAGATGATCGTCGGGTCGGATTGCAGCCGCATGCCGCGTCTCAGGCGGTTGATGAAAACGGCAGCCACACGGGGCCGTTCCGCTGCAACACCGGTTTCTTTTTCGACTATTGAAGCCAAAACCACGGCTTCCTCAATTGAGGTGATCGGCAGATTTTCCGCGCGCTGATCCCAGAGTCGCTCAACCACTTCAACATGAGCCGCTTTCATTTGCGCAATGATGTCTGCACGGCTTGTGCCTCTGGTGAAGAGATAGGTTTCCGGCAGCAATGCGCCTTCTGCAGGGACATCCGGCATCTCCCCAATGAGCACTGGATCGGCAGCGATGATCTGCATTGCTTCCCAGCTGGTCAGACCCTCCGCCAGAGTGAGCTTGTGCAGGATCGACTTTCCTTCGCGGAGAATATTCGCGATATCGGCCATGCTCGCGTTTGCTGGCACAAGATACTCGCCCGCTTTCAAGGTGGCTTCTCTGTCCACCACCTGCAGCGCAATCCGGAAGATCAAGGCATCGGTAATGAGCCCCTGGCCTTCAAGCTGCGCGGCTGCCTTGTTAAGACCTGTGCCTCTTTCCAGCAGGAAGACACTGGCCGCCTCGGCTGGCCCCTCGCGCTCGAACTGGTCTTTGGCGTAGTAGAAAGCGCCAACCGCGGTCCCTGCAACCACAAGGATCCCCGCCAGGCCAAAGATCAGAGCCCAACGCAGCCATCGCCGTGGCGATTTTGGATCACCGGGTGCCCGGTCATCAGCGTCAGCAGGCGTCTTGTCGTCTGCCGGGCTCTCTTCAGACGTCACACCATCATGGGCTTCGGCTTCCGCAGAAACCTCTGGCTTTGGGTCGTCCGGCGTATTGCTCAAGCGTCAACTTTTTTCATGACAAGAGACGCATTGGTTCCACCAAATCCAAATGAGTTGGTCAGCACTGCGTTCACGGGTTTTTTACGGGCCTTGAGCGGGACCAGATCCATATCCGTTTCAACGGATGGATTTTCCAGATTGATGGTCGGCGGCACAATATTGTCCCGCATCGCAAGGATCGAGAAAATAGCCTCGACCGCCCCTGCCGCGCCCAACAAGTGACCGATAGAAGATTTGGTCGACGACATGGACATGGTCTCGATCGAATTCCCGAAGAGGCGTGATACCGCGCCGAGCTCAATCTCGTCTCCCAAAGGCGTCGACGTGCCATGTGCGTTTACATAATCAATGTCCGCGACACCAAGGCCTGAATGTCCAAGCGCCATCTGCATTGACCGGAAACCACCGTCCCCATCGGAAGCCGGCGCTGTGATGTGATAGGCATCGCCAGAAAGACCATAGCCGGAAACCTCTGCATAGATTGTCGCGCCGCGTGCCTTTGCGTGCTCATACTCTTCCAGAACAACAACGCCTGAACCTTCGCCCATAACGAAGCCATCACGGCCTTCATCATACGGACGGGATCCTTTTTCCGGTGTGTCGTTGTATCCGGTCGAAAGTGCCCGACAGGCAGCAAAGCCCGCAATACCCAGACGGCTGATGGCGGATTCAGCACCGCCAGCGACCATCACGTCGGCGTCGCCGAACATGATCAGACGGGATGCATCGCCAATCGCATGGGCGCCAGTCGAACAAGCTGTCACCACCGAATGGTTAGGCCCTTTAAGGCCATATTTAATGGACACATACCCGGAGGCCAGATTAATCAGGCGACCTGGAATGAAGAATGGGCTTACCCGCCGCGGACCTTTGTCGCGAAGCGTAATGGCTGCTTCTTCGATGCCAGGAAGGCCGCCAATACCGGACCCGATCATCACACCAGTGCGGCATTGCTCTTCGTGGCTTTTTGGTTCCCATCCGCTGTCCTTGATCGCCTGCTCTGCAGCTGACAAGGCATAGATGATGAATTCGTCGATCCGCTTGGCTTCTTTTGGCTCGACCCAATCGTCCTGGATAAAGGCCCCCTCACCTTCGCGAGGAACCTCACAGGCGATCTTGCAGGGCAGATCACTTGTATCGAACTTTGAGATCATGCCAGCGCCGGACTCGCCGTCTAGGACGCGTTTCCAGGTGGTGTCGACGCCACACCCAAGCGGTGTGACCATTCCCATGCCTGTAACAACAACACGACGCATTCGCATACACTCCTGGTTCTTTAGCCAAGCTGAGTTGGATAAACTTCGGTCAACGGGACACCGTTCCCGTCAATATTTTATTGCATATTCTTGTCCGAAAACCGCGGACACTCTTCGGGAATATGCTCTAAGCCTACGCTGAAAAGACAACGGGCGCATGCACCCATTGGATGCAGCGCCCGACATCGTTAATTCGATTAGGAATTCGCGCTGATGAACTTTACAGCGTCGCCAACGGTCAGAATGGTTTCTGCCGCATCGTCCGGAATTTCAACGCCGAACTCTTCTTCAAAAGCCATGACCAGCTCGACATTGTCGAGGCTGTCTGCGCCAAGGTCATCGATGAAGCTTGCGTTTTCTTGCACCTTGTCGGCTTCACAACCGAGATGCTCAACAACGATTTTCTTCACGCGCTCTGCAATGTCACTCATGTTCTGTCCTCAGATCCTTCGTGTTCTTCCCCGGCGCTCTCGCCCAGGATTGTTTGCTGGCACCTTGCTGGCACCGGATGGCTGGCCTCGCGCAGACGCGCTTGGAAACTCGTGTGGTGGGTGAGGTTTAGCGCCTCATCTTCTCCCTGTTACCACGTGGCGGCTGTTCTGGCCTCTTCACGCCGCTTTCGCAAGTAAAAATCGCCGGTTAGGTAACACACTTTTTGGCCCTACGCCAGTTTTCACACCAGAGAAAACAAGCGAATTGCACATGTCTAAGCCGTTGATTTTGCTTGCCTTTAAATCATGATCATGCCGCCGTTGACATGAATTGTCTGGCCCGTGACGTAGGCGGCTTCTTCTGAGGCCAAATAGAGCACGCTGGCGGCGATTTCATCTCCTGAGCCCATACGGCCCATGGGAATCATTCCATTTACGCGTTCCTGCTGACCTTCATCCAATGCGTCGGTCATGGCTGTCGCGATGAAGCCTGGCGCCACACAATTGGCGGTGACATTTCTGGAGGCGACCTCCTGAGCAATCGACTTGGTCATGCCGGTCACACCTGCCTTCGAGGCGGCGTAATTGGCCTGGCCAGGGTTCCCCATGGTGCCCACAACAGACGTGATTGAGATGATACGGCCCCAACGGCGTTTCATCATGCCCCGCATGGAGGCTCGCGCCAGACGGAAGGAGGCGGTCAGATTGACCGCCAGAACGGCGTCCCACTCTTCGTCCTTCATGCGCATGAAGATGTTGTCCTTGGTGACGCCAGCATTGTTCACCAGAATATCAAGCTGCCCCATGGCCTCTTCCGCCTGCTTGGGCAGGGCGTCCACAGCCGCGCTGTCGCTCAGGTTGCAGGGCAGGATATGTGCCCGCTCGCCGAGCTCTGCAGCGACTGCTTCCAGCGCCTCAACCCGCGTTCCGGAGAGCGCCACTGTCGCCCCCTGAGCGTGGAGCGTTTTGGCGACGGCGGATCCGATGCCACCAGAAGCGCCTGTCACCAGCGCGGTTTTTCCGGTTAGATCAAACATGAGTATCTCCTTGAGCTTTCCCGCTCAACTATTTGAAATCAAAGGGTTTCGAGAAATGATGTTATGTCTGCAGGCGTGCCAATAGCGGCGCCCCCAACGGACTTGTCGATACGCCGCGTAAGGCCAGTCAGCACTTTGCCAGCGCCTGTTTCAACCAGTTCGGTTACGCCCTGGGCAGCCAGATATTTAACGCTCTCACGCCACCGCACCATGCCTGTTACCTGCTCAACGAGGAGCTTGCGGATCTGATCCGGGTCAGACACGGCAGAGGCCGTCACATTGGCAACCACCGGCACGGACGGCGCTTTCATGTCCACGCTTGCCAGCGCCTCAGCCATGGCGTCGGCCGCGGGCTGCATCAGGGCGCAATGGAATGGGGCACTCACGGGCAGAAGCATCGCCCGCTTCGCGCCCTTCTCCTTGGCGAGCACGGCAGCGCGCTCGACGGCCGCCTTAGAGCCTGAAATCACGACCTGGCCGTCGGCATTGTCATTGGCAGCAGAGCAGACTTCGTCGCCTGCAGCTTCGGCAGCCACAGCTTGGGCATCCTCGAAAGAGAGGCCTAACATTGCGGCCATGGCGCCCTCGCCAACCGGCACCGCTGCCTGCATGGCTTTACCCCGGGTTTTGAGCAGACGGGCTGTGTCTGCCAATGTGAAAGTCCCAGCAGCTGCCAGAGCGGAATATTCGCCCAGCGAATGGCCAGCAACGAAACTCGCTTTATCTGCCAAAGACCAGCCCCCTTCGCTCTCCAGAGTGCGCATCACGGCGACCGAGACCGCCATCAATGCTGGCTGGGCATTTTCGGTCAGGGTTAGCTCATCTTCCGGGCCGCCCCACATGAGGGCCATCAGATCCTGGCTCAACGCGTCGTTTACTTCGTCAAAGACGGCTTTAGCGGCTGGAAAGGCATCTGCCAGTTCCTTGCCCATGCCAACTGCCTGAGATCCCTGCCCTGGAAAGGTAAATGCCCGTGTCATGCGTCCCCGCCTTATTCTTTGTCATGCTTGACCCTTAAAACCCGTGAAATAGGGCCAAAGTCAGGCGGACAGAGATACAGGGTGGCTCAGGGGAGTCAAGGCGACGATCCAGGTTGACCACCATTCGGTCACGTGCATTCTAAAATGCATCGTTTGATACGGAGATTAGAATGGTTGAATTGACAAAACCATTAGGCCGCATTCTTCCAGTAGCGCTGTGTTTGTTGGCGCCGCTTACACTTACCGGGTGTGCCATTGGCGGATTCGCAGCGATGGCTACCGACGCTGCAATTCGGCCCGATCACCCAAAAATCATACCTGTCTCGGACCAGTTTAAAGATCTATGCTCAAAGGATGGTGGCCTAACGATATCCCGAAAGGTCATCGGCGAGCATGGTTTTCTTCACTTGCCCAGCAAAGCAGTAGACGAACAGGGCCATGAACAAGTCACCTCCTACAACCTGTCATTCCGCAACTACGCATTGTCATTTCGCTATGACTTCTCCGAAAAAAATGCTCAGCGATATTTCCAGAACTATGCGCCCATGAGAGCTGATGGGACCCCGTTTGAATTCATAGAAACGCTCAACCCTGAATATGATGTTCGATACCCTCAAAGACACTATGGAACTCCTTTGCGCAGCGACTATTTCGAGGGTTTTGTTGTTAAACGAAGAGTGGAACGGCCATCGACAAGGTGCGACGAGCACGACCGCGTATTCCCATCTGCGCAGCTAGGTAACCCCCAATATTGTATTTCATATGAACGCTCCGCTGCTCCCCAGGCCCGTTTCGCCCGCCAAGTAAAGGTCCTAGACCTAGGAATCGGCCCCGGCGTCGCGTCAGGGTCTAAGGCCAGAATAAAACGAGAAGAAGTACGTTTCTTCGAGATTGCTACCGATCAAACCGTCGCCAAGATGGTGCAGTATTTCTACATTGTGCCTTACACCCATCATTCGATCGCATATGCCAACATGTTCCAAGAAAGGTGGAGGACGGGTGCTTCATGTGGAGGCTTAAACTCAACAATTGCTCCAGTCCTCACGGCAGAACAATGGAATCCCGCCGTCGAGCTTAGTTTGATGGGAATCGCAGCAGAATAGAACGCCGAAAACCCTTGCGTCCGGCCTTTTCCTGACTATAGTGCGCCGCTTCAGAGAGGCCCCGGTTGGGGGCTGAAGGAAGCGTCACGCTTAAGGGCTGACAGGAGAGTTCTCCGCGCTTCCGGTGTCTCCGCTTCTTTGATGCACCTTTAGAGCCTTCCGGGGCTCAAAGGGGGCTTTGCGCCGGGGTCCGAATTTGAGCGACGTCTTCAGACGCATCGCTTAGAGAAAGGAAGGCCGATATGCCTCTTTATGAGCATGTCTTTATTTCGCGCCAGGATGTGAGCGCGCAGCAGGTTGAAAACCTGACGGAGCAGTTCTCCAACATCATCACCGAAAATGGTGGCACCATCGCAAAGAGCGAATATTGGGGTCTGAAAAACCTTGCCTACAAGGTGAAGAAGAACCGCAAAGGCCACTACCAGCTTTTGAACATTGATGCGCCCCATGCAGCGGTTGCTGAGATGGAACGTCAGATGGGCCTGAACGAAGATGTTCTGCGCGTCCTGACACTACGTGTTGATGAACATGAAGAAGGCCCATCAGCAATGATGCAGAGCCGCAACGACCGTGGCCGTGGTGGCCGAGGCGATCGTGATCGTGGAGATCGCGGCGGCTTCCGTGGCGGTGACCGTGGCCCTCGTGAAGATAGGGGACCACGTGAAGATCGCGCGCCCCGCGAAGACCGCGCGCCGCGTGAAGCTGCAGCTGCCGAAGCTGCTCCTGCCGCTGCTGTTGAGGAGAAAAGCGAATGAGTGTCCCACAAACAGCCGCTCGTCGGCCTTTCTTCCGCCGTCGCAAGACATGTCCTTTCTCTGGCTCCAACGCGCCAAAGATTGACTACAAGGACACGAAACTGCTGCAGCGTTATGTGTCTGAGCGCGGCAAGATCGTGCCAAGCCGGATCACAGCCGTATCAGCTAAAAAGCAGCGTGAGCTTGCTCGTGCGATCAAGCGTGCCCGCTTCCTCGCATTGCTGCCTTACCTGATCAGCTAAAATTTCCCGGCCGGGCAGACGGCAACGTTTCTGCCCGGCCTTTTTTGTCGACGTTTCGTAATCGCCTCGGAGATCTTCCCATGCCGCCATATTGGGCCATCGGTGTTGGGGCCGGTCTTGCCGGGGCGTTGCTGTTTCTAACAGCCGGTGTCGGCTCGCCCATTCTGGGCCTCCCGCTCTTTTTTGCCGCCCTTCCTGTTTTCCTGGCAGGTCTCGGCTGGGGCTCAAGATCGGCCCTCATTGCCTCCGTGACGGGATTCGTCGTTCTCTCATCCACCTCCAGCTTTACCGCCGGACTTGTGTTTCTGGTGGCAGATGGCCTGGCAGTCGCCTGGCTCGTCCATCTTGCCCTTTTGCATCACACGGAAACAGCTCCGCGCCTAACGCCTGCAGACGCCGCTCGATTGGCGCGCAAAGGCGAAACAGCCGAGGCTGAGACCGCTGCCCCTGAAGAAGATAAAGAATCCAAAGAACCTGCCGTCACAGAATGGTATCCGGCAGGCGCGCTGGCGGTCTGGACCGCACTTATCGCGGTCGGTGTCCTGGTTGTGTCCGGCCTCTCAACAATGGCTATGGGCGTCGAGGGAGGCCTTGAAGGGGCGCTGAGGATACTTTTGGCGGAAGACCTTATTGAGGGTCGTGCAATTGAAGCAGGGCTTCGAGAGCTCGGTCTCAGTGCCGACCCTGAGCGGATCCTCAGCCTCATTGTGATCGCCCTGCCCGCCTTTGTGGTCATGGCCTGGAGCCTGCTCACCTTAGGGAATATGTGGCTCGCACAGGTCATTCTAGAGCGTTCTGGCCACAACCTGCGGCCAACCCCGACCCTACTGGATATTGAGTATCCGCCTTTCCTTCTGGCCCTCTTTCTGTCAGCGCTGATCCTGTCGCTCATCCCCGGTTCTGCGGCCCAATTGGGGGGTGCGATCATGATTGCGTTGCTTGTCCCATATTTTCTGTTGGGTCTGGCGGTAATCCATGCTATTTCGCGCGCTTGGACGGCCCGGATCGCACTTCTGGGCGTTTTTTATGTTTTGCTGATTTTTACCGGATGGCTGATCGTACCGGTCTGCCTGATCGGACTCGCGGAACCCTGGGCTGCCTTGCGCGCCCGGTTCGCACAATCTGAGGCCCCGACGGGCAAGGAGATAAGTTAATGGAAGTGGTTCTTCTGGAGCGAATTGAAAAGCTCGGACAGATGGGCGATGTGGTTCAGGTCAAAGACGGGTATGCCCGCAACTTCCTGCTGCCACGTGGCAAAGCATTGCGCGCCAACAAAGACAACCTCTCACGCTTCGAAGCAGATCGCGCTCAGCTGGAAGCTCGCAATCTTGAGCTGAAGAAAGAAGCTGAAGCGGTTCATGACAAGCTTGAAGGCTATTCAATCATTGTGATCCGCCAGGCTGGTGAGTCAGGTCAGCTTTACGGCTCTGTTTCTCCTCGCGATATTGCCGAGGGTTTGACCGAAGGTGGCTTCTCCGTTGCACGTGGACAGGTTGTTCTGGCAGCACCGATCAAAACACTCGGCCTTTACGATGTTGCCGTGAAGCTTCATCCAGAAGTGACATCAACTGTTATTGTGAATGTTGCCCGCACAGAAGAAGAAGCTGAAGCACAGGCACGCGGCGAAGACATCAACGCCATGAACGACGATGATGATGACGAGTTGGATGCCAGTGAATTCTTCGAAGAAGATGCGGCGCCAGAGCTTGAAGATGATGCAGCCGAAGAAACGGACGCATCCGCAGCAGAAGAAGCTGAAAAGCCTGCTGAATAAACATCTTTTGGTCTATCTGTTTGAAAAAGGGCGCTTGTGCGCCCTTTTTTGTTGCCTAAGAGTCGCGCTACGGTCTTGATCTAGCGCGGAATACGCCCTTCAATACTTATCCCAGTGGTTCGTCGTTTAGGGGCGCAGGTCGGCAATCTTCGGATTGGTTCCTAGCAAATGACATTCGACAGCCAAATGACGGGAAAAGCGCTGTCGGCCACCTGAAGTTCAGGAGGCGAAATATGTTTGCGTTTGTACTTGATCGATTGATTTCACACGGCAACCTGACGCTGGTCGATGCGTCGGGAGATGCTCGCCATTTTGGCGACGGCACCGGCACGCCTGTCACCATGCGACTCCATAAGAGAAATCTGGAATGGGGACTGGGGCTTAACCCCTATCTGAAGCTTGGCGAGGCGTACATGGATGGAACGCTCACCATCGACGCTCCCGCGCGCATCTATGATGCGCTCGACATCATCCTTTCAAATGTCGGCATCGCCTGGGCCCACCCACTGGCCAAGCTCGTCGGACGTATCAGGCGGGCTAAGCGGCGGATTGATCAGTTCAACCCGGTCAGCAGAGCCCGAGCCAATGTTGCCCACCATTATGATCTGGATGCGGGGCTCTATGATCTCTTCCTGGATACAGACAAGCAATATTCCTGCGGCTATTTTGAGACGCCCGACACGGGTCTTGAGGCTGCCCAGCTTGCCAAGAAACGTCATATTGCGGCGAAACTGGACCTTTCCCCAGAGACCCACGTTCTGGACATAGGCTGCGGCTGGGGCGGCATGGCCCTTTACATCGCCCAGGAGACCGGCGCCCGCGTCACCGGCGTCACCTTGAGCGAAGAACAGCACAAAATCGCGACCGAGAGAGCCGCTCTTGCCGGTCTCTCAGACCGTGTCCAATTTCGCCTTCAGGACTATCGGGAGGTCGACGAGACATTTGACCGGATCGTCTCTGTCGGCATGTATGAGCATGTTGGCGTGCATCATTATGATGAGTTTGCTGCCAAGGTTCACGCGCTTCTCAACCCTCGTGGCGTCGCACTGATTCACACGATCGGTCGTCTAGATGAACCGGGTGCCACAAACCCCTGGATCGCGAAATACATTTTCCCAGGCGGTTACATTCCGGCGCTGAGTGAAGTCGCGCCAACACTGGAACGCCACCAATTGCTATTGTCTGATCTGGAGGTGTTGCGATTGCATTATGCGTCAACGCTACGACATTGGCGCAACCGATTCCTCGCGCGGTGGGATGATGCGGTCGCACTCTATGACGCGCGGTTTGCCCGCATGTGGGAATTTTATCTCGCCGGGTCAGAGACCTCTTTTCGTCATGAGGGCATGGTCGTGTTTCAGTTCCAACTCACAAAGGAGATCGACACCGTCCCCCTCACCCGTGACTATATCTCTGATTGGGAACGAGACCATTGCGACCCGCTTGTCCAGAAAAAAAGTGTTTCGGGCGGCTGATAACACAATGACCTAAACCCTCTGCCTAGATTTGTCCCCGTTTTCCACAGGTAGTAAAAATAGTTTCGCGAATCGCAAGCGTTCGCTTTCTTGGCTCCGTTCATTGACGTAAAACGGATGCATGGAAAGTATGCTGCCTGCATTTGACGAACTGGAAACCGGCCCCGACGCTGGTGACGAAGAATATCGCGTCGCGCCTCATAATATTGAGGCTGAGCAGGCTTTGCTTGGTGCAATCCTGATCAATAATGATTCGTTCGATCGCATCGCCTCCTTTCTGGAGGTTGCCCATTTTTATGAGCCTCTTCACGCACGCATCTTTGAGGCTGTCTCGAAGCTGATTTCCGGCGGCCATATTGCAACGCCTGTCACGCTCAAAAGCTATTTTGATCAGGACGAAGCGCTGCAGGAAGTCGGCGGTGCACAATACCTCGCCCGTCTTGCCGGTGCCGCAACGACGATCATCAATGTCGCCGAGTATGGACGCACGATTTATGACCTTGCGGTCCGTCGCGACCTGATCCGCGTTGGTGAGGAAATTCATAACCGCGCCTTTGACGCAAGTGTCGATGATCCGCCATCCGCTCAGATCATGGATGCCGAGCAGTCTCTCTACAGCCTTGCGGAGAAAGGCAAGTATGAGGGCGGCTTTCAGAGTTTTTCTGACTCCATGCGCATGGCCGTGGACATGGCGGCAGCGGCCTACGAACGTGATGGTGGCCTGTCTGGCATCTCGACCGGCTTGCGAGATCTGGACGAACAGATGGGCGGGCTTCAACCCTCCGACCTGATCATTGTTGCGGGTCGTCCTTCCATGGGGAAGACAGCGCTTGCCACCAATATCGCGTTCAACGTGGCCAAAAACTACAAGGCTGAGCATCACACGGACGGCACGGTCGAAGTCAAAGACGGTGCGATTGTCGGCTTCTTTTCCCTTGAAATGTCGTCCGAGCAATTGGCGACACGCCTGCTTGCAGAACAATCCCGTGTGCCGTCCGGCAAAATCAGACGTGGTAAAATTGACGAGAACGAGTGGCACCAATTCGTGGACGCCAGCCGCGAGCTGGAAGGCATCCCGCTCTATATTGACGACACAGGTGGTCTCAACATCGCCTCTCTCGCCGCTCGGGCGCGAAAGCTCAAGCGGCAACGCGGGCTTGGCCTGATCGTGGTCGACTATATCCAGCTGCTATCAGGGTCTGGGCGGGCAAGCGATAACCGCGTGCAAGAAGTCACCGAAATTACAACCGGGCTCAAAGCGCTGGCGAAAGAGCTCAACGTTCCGATCATGGCGCTCTCGCAATTGTCACGTCAGGTTGAATCGCGGGATGATAAACGTCCTCAACTCTCAGACCTGCGTGAATCAGGATCGATTGAGCAGGATGCGGACGTTGTGACGTTTGTGTTCCGGGAAGAATATTATGTCTCGCGCCGAGAGCCTTCTGAGGGCACGCCTGAGCATCTTCAATGGCAAACCGACATGGAGCAGGTTTTCGGTAAAGCGGAAGTCATTATCGGCAAGCAGCGTCACGGTCCGACCGGAACCGTACGATTGCAATTCGAAGCGGAGATTACGCGCTTTAGCGACCTTGCCGACAGTGATCGTCTCCCTGATTATATGGAGTGAATGGTTTTGCCGTCCGACAGCACTCCCCAAGGGCCAAGAGCCGGTAGGAGGTTTGGGGCCGATCAGGGGTTAGGGGCTGAAGAGATAGACACGGCTCGCGCAGCCGCATCCAGCGGAACTCTCACCATCAATCTGGATGCCATTGCGGACAATTATCGCCTGATTCAATCCGAAACGAAGGCAGAGGTGAGCGCCTGCGTGAAGGCAGACGGGTATGGGCTTGGTCTCGTACCGGTTGCGCGCACGCTTTCTGACGCCGGCTGTTTGACGTTCTTTGTCGCCACAGCCCTAGAGGGGGCGGAGCTGCGTTCCGTTCTCCCCAAAGCGACGATTTATGTGTTGAACGGTCTCTATGAAGGGTCTGAGACCCTCTTCGAAGCCGAAGACCTCCGCCCCTGCCTCTCCAGTCTGGAAGAAGTGCGTGACTGGGCTTCTTACTGCGGCCAAACCGGACCGCTGCCTGCAGCCCTCCATACAGACACAGGCATTCATCGCCTCGGGATACAAGCTCATGATCTTGCTGCGGTGGCAGATCTCGCGCCTTCATTTGAGACTGATCTGGTGATGAGTCACCTGGCGTGCGCAGATAATGCGGATCATCCTTTGAACGATGAACAGCAAAAGAGTTTCGATAGCCTGCGGACTCAGCTCCCGGACGCCCCGTCCAGCCTCGCCAACACGGCTGGCATTCTGCTCGGGTCCCGGTTTCACTACGATCTCGTTCGACCCGGCATTGGCCTTTACGGCACGAACCCCTTTCCCAATCCGGGCCACCCTTTCCATCCTGTTGTGACCCTGACCTCTCGCATCATGCAGGTGAAATCCATCGAGACCGGCGCTCAGGTCGGTTACGGCGCCACCTTCACAGCGCAACGCCCTACCCGGATCGCCACCATCGCTAGCGGCTATGCAGACGGGTACTTCCGGGCGCTTAGCAGCCCGGACGGCAGTGGTGCCTCTGTGACGATTGACGGTCATCCCGCTCCGGTCATTGGTCGGGTTTCCATGGATATGATCACCGTCGATGTGACCGATCTGCCACCGGATGTCCCAAAACGGGGATGTTTCGCAGAATTGATTGGAAAATCCGTCACGGTGGGGGATCTTGCCCGGGCAGCAGGCACTGTTGGTTACGAAGTGCTTACGCGTTTGGGGTATCGATATCACCGGACGTACACTTCATCGGTTGGAATCAGTGCTGACTGATAGATTTAAGACTGGGGCAGAGGGAGCATAAGTTTGAATCCGCTGGCGATAATCGGCAATGTTGTGATCACGGCTCTCGGCGAAACCGGGCGACTGTCCCTATTCACCTGGAGAGCTGTCACCCATATCCTTCGTCCGCCCCTGTATTGGCGGCTGATCGGTCAGCAAATGATGCGGATTGGATATTTCTCCCTACCCGTCGTTGCCCTAACGGCTTTCTTCACTGGCGGCGTGTTGGCTCTGCAAATCTATTATGGCAGCGACCAGTTTAACTCTGAGAGCATCGTTGCGACGATTGTGGCACTTGGTATCACTCGGGAACTTGGACCCGTTCTGGGCGGCCTGATGGTTGCCGGGCGCGCAGCAGCGGCCATTGCCGCAGAGCTTGGGACCATGCGTGTCACCGAACAAATTGATGCGCTCTCAACCCTGTCGACCAACCCTTTCAAATATCTGGTCGTGCCCCGCGTCATCGCTGCGGTTATCACGCTGCCAGCCCTTGTCTTCATAGGAGATGTGATCGGCATTTTCGGGGGGTTTGTGGTTGGCACACAAACGCTCGACTTCAATGCCGGCGTCTATATCAAGACCACGGTCGATTTTCTGGAGCTTGATGACATTACCTCTGGTCTCATCAAGTCAGCGATTTTTGGTTTCATTATCGCCATGATGGGCTGCTACCAGGGTTTTCATAGCCGCGGCGGTGCACAAGGTGTCGGACGCGCAACAACAAACGCTGTTGTCTCCTCTTCCATTCTTATTCTTGCGGCGAACTATGTGATGACGTCGCTTTTCTTCTCGTCTTAAGGCTGGACCCATGAATATTTCTGTACCGGCTAAAGACATTAAGATTGAGCTGAAGAACGTTCACAAGCGGTTCGGCAAAAAGATTGTTCTTCACGACCTTTCCCTGACCATTCCCAAAGGCAAGTCGCTTGTGGTGATTGGCGGATCGGGCAGCGGCAAATCTGTCATGCTCAAGAGTATCCTGGGCATCATTCGCCCGGAAAAAGGCAGCATCAAAGTTGATGGGAAAGATGTCACCAAGCTCTCTACCAGTGAGCGGGAAAAGACGCTTCGGAAGTTTGGTATGTTGTTTCAAAATGCCGCCCTTTTTGACAGCCTTCCGGTCTGGGAGAATGTCGCCTTCGGCCTTATTCAGGGCCGCAATATGAAACGCAAAGACGCCAAGGAAATTGCGCTGGAGAAGCTGGGTCAGGTTGGTCTGACAACAGAGATTGGCGATCTTTATCCGGCGGAACTTTCCGGCGGCATGCAGAAACGCGTTGGTCTGGCCCGCGCCATTGCGACAGACCCGGAAATCATCTTTTTCGACGAGCCGACAACTGGCCTTGATCCCATTATGGCTGATGTGATCAACGACCTGATCGTCAACAGCGTTCAAAAACTCGGCGCGACAGCCCTTTCCATCACTCATGACATGGCAAGTGCGCGAAAGATCGCCGATTACATTGCGATGATCTATAAAGGTGAGATCATCTGGGCGGGTACCCGTGACGAAGTCGATAATAGCGGCAATGAGTATGTGGATCAGTTCATCCACGGTCGCGCTGACGGGCCCATCAAGATGGATGTGTTGAAACCTTGATGGCCATATCTCACGCGCCGTCTCTCAACCTGTAAGGAAGACCGTGGCAAAAGCCCGCCGTCAATTTGTTTGCCAATCCTGCGGCGCGCAGACGCCGCGCTGGGCCGGTCGTTGCGACGGCTGCGGTGAGTGGAACACGATCTCCGAAGAAGTCGCGGAAAGCTCCGGCGTGGCCGGTGGTCCTGCCAAGGCCAGTTCGACAAAAAAGGGGCGTCAGATTGCTTTGGTGCCGCTAGCTGGCGAGGCAACAGAAACACCACGCCGCAGCACAGGTTTGAAAGAGTTTGACCGCGTGCTGGGCGGTGGTCTGGTGCCAGGCTCTGCGGTTCTGGTCGGCGGTGATCCGGGCATTGGCAAATCCACGCTCCTTCTTCAAGCCATGGCGCGTCTGGCGAATAGTGGCGCGGAAACGGTCTATATTTCCGGCGAGGAAGCGATTGATCAAGTGCGTATGCGTGCGCTCCGGCTTGGCCTTTCTGACGCCCCGGTTGCGCTCGGCGCAGAGACCAACCTTCGTGATATTCTGGCCACGCTGAAAGATGGCCCAACGCCTGATGCCATCGTCATTGATTCTGTTCAGACCATGTGGACCGATACGCTTGAATCAGCGCCAGGAACAGTCTCCCAAGTTCGAGCGACGGCTCAGGAACTCACTCGTTTTGCCAAGCGCTCGGGGGCGGCGATGATCATTGTGGGCCACATCACGAAAGATGGGCAGATTGCCGGCCCCAAGGTGATGGAGCACATGGTCGACACGGTGCTTTATTTTGAGGGCGAGCGGGGCCACCATTTCCGCATTCTTCGCGCGGTGAAGAATCGGTTTGGCCCGGCAAACGAAATCGGTGTCTTCGAAATGGCGGAAGGTGGCCTGCTGGAAGTTGAAAACCCCTCGGCGCTCTTCATCGGTGAACGCGATCGGGAAGCGAGCGGCGCGGCTGTCTTTGCCGGCATTGAAGGCACGCGGCCGGTTCTTGTCGAAATCCAGGCTCTTGTTGCACAAAGCGCCCTCGGCACCCCGAGACGCGCAGTGATCGGTTGGGACAGTGGACGACTTTCCATGGTGCTCGCCGTGCTTGAAGCGCGTTGCGGGCTCTCAATCGGTAATCAGGATGTTTACCTCAATGTGGCCGGTGGCTTAAGGATCGGAGAGCCGGCAGCCGACCTCGCTGTCGCGGGCGCCCTTATCTCCTCCTTATCAGGCCTGTCGATCCCTCCCGATACGGTTCTCTTTGGTGAAATATCTCTTTCAGGATCGCTTCGTCCGGTCAGCCAGATGGAAGCACGGCTCAAAGAGGCCGAGAAACTCGGCTTTAAACACGCCATTCTGCCAAAAGCGGCGGGGCGACAGAAACCGTCTGCCGGCAAGATGAAGCTCACAGAACTGGAAGACCTTGGCGATTTGATTGCCAAACTGTCGACTGGTGGGGCTTCTGCGCCACAAGCCCGTGAAGCATAAGGTGACCCAGGCCGCCATGAGCGTTAGACTGGCCCCATGTGGCGTTCGAGTTGGGGGACAGACCCGTCATGACCCTTTTTGATATTGCAGTCATCGCGATCATGATTGTTTCCGGCCTGTTGGCCATGGTGCGAGGCTTTGCCAGCGAGGTCTTGTCGATCCTTGCCTGGGTTGTCGCTGCCCTTGCCGCCCTCCTCCTTTATCCGCTGCTCATCCCGCTCGTACAGACCGTCGCTGAACCTTATTGGCTCGCGCTTACCATTTCAGCTGCAGGGATCTTCGTTGTCGTTTACATCGCCATCTCGGCCCTCACCTATCGATGGACAGACCGGGCGCATGGCGGCGAGATCGGCTTCCTTGACCGGTCACTGGGCTTTATTTTTGGCGTATTTCGGGGACTTCTTGTCGTTGCCATCGCCTTCCTGCTCTTCACCTGGCTTGTTCCGGATCGGGAAGACCGACCGAAATGGATTGCCGATGCGCGCCTTTTGCCCCTGGTGGACTTTGTCGCAGGCGGGCTTTCCTCCTTGGCGGCGCAGCAATCAACAGCGCCAACGGAGCCTTTCTTTACGCCTGAAGGGCGGCGCACCTCACCTCCTGCAGGTTCGGGGACAGAAGAGCCGAAATCAGACACTGACAGCGACGATACGACAGGGTATAAGCCTTCCGAACGGAGGGGGCTCGACCAACTTTTCGAAGCCACACAGGAATAAAGGACGATCACCCAGATGTCCGAGACAGGTTCCAAGAACGGTTCCACGACAGATTCATTCGGCTCCAGAGCCACACCTCAAATGCAGCACAGCACACCAGAGCATGGTGAAGGTGCCAATGTCATTCTGGACAGCCATGATGAGCTTTATGCAGATCGACTGCGCGAAGAATGCGGTGTCTTTGGCATATTCGGCCATCCCGATGCAGCTGCGCTAACCGCGCTTGGCATGCACGCGTTGCAGCACCGCGGCCAGGAAGCTGCCGGGCTCGTTTCCTTTGACGGGGAGCATTTCCACTCTGAACGACGCATGGGCCTTGTGGGTGATCATTTCACCAGCGCCAAGATGATGGATCGACTGGCCGGTACTGGGGCCATCGGACATGTGCGCTATTCGACCACTGGTGGAACCATCTTACGCAATGTTCAGCCTCTATTTGCTGACCTGTGGGGTGGCGGCTTCGCCATTGCCCATAATGGCAACCTGACCAACGCGCTGACATTGCGCGACGACCTCGTGCGCTCCGGTGCTATCTTCCAGTCAACATCCGACACGGAAGTCATCCTGCAGTTGGTCGCCCGTGGGCGGCACGACCGCACAACAAACCGCTTTGTTGATGCGCTCCGACAAATTCAAGGTGCCTACGCCCTGGTTGCCCTTACAAACAAAAAGCTGATTGGAGCGCGCGATCCGCTTGGCATCCGTCCGCTGATCCTGGGCGAGCTTGATGGGGCTCCTATCCTCACATCCGAAACGGTCGCGCTCGACATTATTGGCGCCAGCTTTGTTCGCGAGATCGAACCCGGCGAGGTGATTGTTGCAACCAAAGACGGGATTGAAAGCCTCCATCCTTTCCCGCCTATGCAGCCGCGGCCTTGCGTGTTCGAATATATCTACTTCGCCCGTCCCGACAGCGTTGTTGGCGGTCAGAGCGTATACAATGTCCGCCGCCGGACCGGTGAAGAGCTTGCCCGAGAGTCGCATGTCGATGCGGATGTTGTCATTCCGGTTCCGGACTCTGGGGTCCCGGCGGCCATTGGCTATGCAGCGGAAGCCAAAATTCCGTTTGAGCTTGGTATTATTCGCAACCACTATGTGGGCCGTACGTTTATCGAACCCACCCAGCACATTCGCGCGCTCGGTGTGCGCTTGAAGCACAATGCGAACAAGGCACTTGTTGAGGGCAAACGGATCATCCTGGTTGACGATAGTATCGTGCGTGGGACGACGTCTGCGAAGATTGTCAAAATGATGTATGAAGCTGGCGCCAAGGAAGTGCATATGCGCATTTCCAGCCCACCCATCACACATCCAGATTTTTACGGCATCGATACGCCCGACCGGGACCAGTTGCTCGCCGCGAATTATGATCTGGAAGGCATGCGCAACTATATCGGTGTCGACAGTCTGGCGTTTGTGTCCGTCGATGGTCTCTATCGCGCGCTCGGGTTTGAAGGCCGCGACAATGACAATCCGCAATTCGCCGATCACTATTTCACCGGTGACTACCCAACGGCGCTTATCGATCATCAACAAGAAAAACGTTCCGCCCAGCTGTCACTGCTGACGGAAATCGCTTAAGAGCAGACCAGATTATGGCAGGACGACTTGCAGACAAGCTCGCGCTGATTACAGGCGCGTCACGTGGAATTGGCCGGGCGGTCGCGCTTGCTATGGCCGCTGAAGGGGCTCACGTCATTCTGGTGGCCCGCACTGTCGGCGCTCTGGAAGAAGTCGACGATGAAATCCAGAAAGCAGGTGGGACGGCGACGCTTGTTCCTCTCGATCTTACGGATTTTGATGCGATTGACCGCTTGGGTGGCACGATCTTCGAGCGTTGGGGCAAGCTTGATATCCTGGTTGGCAATGCGGGCATCCTCGGGCCACTGACACCGACCGGTCACATCTCGCCAGACGACTGGGACAAGACCTTCGCCGTCAATGTCACCACGAATTACCGCCTGATCCGCTCACTAGATCCCCTGCTGCAAAGGGCGGAAGCGGGGCGCGCTGTCTTTGTAACTTCCGGCGCAGCACAAAAATGCCGCCCGTTCTGGGGTGCCTACTCCGTCTCAAAAGCGGCCCTTGAAGCCCTGGTCAAGACCTGGGCTCACGAGGTAGAGAAGACGGAACTGCGCATCAATATGGTGAGCCCTGGTCCCATCGCGACCAAGATGCGGGCGAAAGCCATGCCGGGGGAAGACCCTGAGACGCTCCGAAGACCAGAAGATATTGCGCCACTCTTCCTTGATCTGGTGAGTGAGGGGTGCACGCGCCACGGTGAGGTTGTTTCCTTTCAGGCTTAGGGCTGGCTTGGGGACTGGCCCAAAGCTGGTACCCAAGCCAACCGGACATGCCTTGTCATTCGACATGAGCATCCTTACTTTAGTCGTCTCAATCGCGACAACTTCAAGCTTAAGGAAAAGGACGATGGACAAATAGGCCGAGCATAAGGAATTCCTCTTGCCGGAGATTTGATCCATGCCACCATTTTTGGTTGCAGGCGATACGCTCGCCTATCTGTTGCCTGATGGCACAGACCTTTTTTCAAACATCACTTTTTCAATCGGACCTCGCCAGCGGGTTGCCCTTGTCGGCCACAATGGCAGCGGCAAGTCGAGCCTTGCTCGATTGCTTGTGGAGGAGAGTGTGCCTTCGCGAGGTCACCTCACAGTTCACGGGCAGATTTCCCTGCTGGCGCAGGACGCCGCGCCCCCGCGGGATTTGCGGATCGTCGACTATCTGCAAGTTGGGACGAAGTTCGACGCGCTGACACGATCCAATGCGGGGACCGCAACAGCGGACGACCTATCCCTCATTGCTGACGACTGGGGCCTTGAAGATGCCCTCCATCGAAAGCTTCAGAAGGTGGGTTTGGGGTACATGTCGCCAATGCGCTTGATCACGAATCTCAGTGGCGGCGAATGGCTAAGAGTGCAAATCCTCGGTGTCCAACAGTCTAACCCCGACCTTCTCATTCTGGATGAACCGTCCAACCATTTGGATCAGGACGGTCGCGCTTGGCTTGAGACCTGGCTGCGCGATGCGCCTTTCGCCTGGCTGCTCATCTCTCATGACCGCCATTTACTCGCCTTGCCCGATCAAATTTGGGAGCTCACGCCAACCGGTCTCGATGTTTATGGCGGCAATTACGCCCACTACCTCGCCGAAAAAACAACCCACCAGCAAGCGGCAATCACACGTGTTGCCCATGCGAAGCAGGCGGAACGACAGGCGCAACGAGACCAACAAGTGGCTCGTGAACGTCTGAAACAAAAGGCAGCCAAAGGGCGCAGGGAGCGCAGCAAAGGAAGTCAGCCGAAAATCGTTCTAGATGGTCGAATGGCGCGGAGCCAGCATACAGCCAGCCGACTTACCCAGATCAAACATGCCCGCCTGTCGGCCGCTGAAGACCGGGTTGCCACAGCCCAGGCTCAGGTTCAGGAAACAACCCCTGTCCTGTTTGATGCCGGTGCCAGTGAAGTACATTCTCACCAGCCGGTGCTCGACATAGAGAGACTTTGTTTTGGCTATGGTGCCCGGACACTTCTGAACCAATTCAACCTGGCGGTCAGAGGGCCACAATGTCTCCACCTGGCCGGGGAAAATGGCAGCGGCAAATCAACACTTCTGGATCTGATCGCCGGGCGGAAGATGCCAAACAAGGGCACAGTGACCTGCAGGGTCCCTATCGGCTATTTGCTGCAACGAGAAGATCACGGGCCCGAGGCAACGCCCCTTGACCGCTGCATCGCCTATCGCCCCGGTTGGCAAGAGACGGACATCCGAACGAGCCTCGCCCGTGCTGGTCTGCGTCGGGAGAAAGCGGTGACAGCATTCGATCTGCTCAGCGCAGGAGAACGCTTGCGCGCCGATCTTGTACGCCTGCTCAATTGTCCAGAGCCTGCTCAACTCCTCCTGTTGGATGAACCGAGCAATCATTTAGATATTGATGCATTAGAAGCACTAGAGGCCGCGCTCAGAACCTATCGCGGCGCGCTCATATTTACGTCGCACGACCCTGTTTTTGTCGAGAGCATGACTGCGTCTGATGTCGTACAGCTGGTGCCAGGCTAGCCCAGCTTGCGCTTAAGCAGATTGTCGGAGGATTGAAATCGGTAAACTTCGGCGGGATACGCTGGCGTCAGTCCACAGTCTCGCCCTTGGGCGAATGTTTTGAGTGCTAAAGAACACCGCACCCTTCGGCAAAGTGCTTTCCAAAGTCTGTAAACTGCACTTGCATATTGATTTGCTTGCCGGATCCATGTTGGGAGAAAATCTGCTCAGGCGGAGATTTCTGCCTTTCTGCAATCTCTTGTGTCTCTCGAAGGCTCTCATAGAACTCGCCGAGTGTCTGAGCTAAATCCTGTTCACTACGAAGATTTGGCCTAAAGGGAGACAGGCTATGGAATTGGTGAACGGACGTTTTCTCAATAATGCCTTGCCTCATTAGATTGTCGGCCCAACTCGGTGATCCCATTTTGGCCAAACCGTAGCCTTCGGCTTTGTCCTGAATGGCGGCAACTGCCCGTTTTTGAAGCTCCGCATTCCTCTTTTGGATCTCCTTTGCCTCGGGCGTAACACTCATTATGTCTATGGAACCAAATTTCTCTGCACTCGCCTCTAGGTCTGCTTTCGTCCGCTGGATGAAGGCAAGTAGATCTATGATCTTCGCATCCATTGGTGAGAGGCTTTCAAGGATACTGATATACGGGCGCTCAGCTTCCGTTTCAGCGTCCGGCTTGAGGGCCCTAGCGAAGAGCCCCGACCACATATCCCGAACACTCTCATCACTGGCCAGTGACATGCCATTCAACAGCAAATAAAGCTCTTCCTCTTTTGGTGGTGTGATGTCCTTCATGTCCACCCCGTCGGCATCAAGCTTCGCTCGAACCTCTTCCATACCTAGTCTGGCGTTCAACTCACGTTTGTGCCTCACGCGGTCTCCGAGAATACCAATACCATCCGCAACAAGATCACCCACTGTTTCAGCGGGTTTCCGAAGTAGGCCTCGGATTACATCGCCGAGAGCCGCATCGATCCCTTTGCCAATAATCTCATCATTTGAAGTTTCTGGACTTCCACCTTCGCTTGCCATGCCGTCCTCCAAATTACATCTCTTGCCTCAGCAATCTCGAAACAAGGGCCCGCGACAGATTTGGTAAGGCACAAGCAGGTTTAGCCCAGTTTGCGCTTGCTCGCCTTCGCCGCGAATGGGTTATCGCGTTTGCGCATGTTCAGCCGGATCGGAACGCCCCGCAGATCAAATTCTTCCCGGAGCGTGTTCACAAGATAGCGCTTGTAAGATGTCGGCACTTCGTGCGCCCGGCTTGAGAAAATCGCGAAGGTCGGAGGACGACTTTTCACCTGCGTTGCATAGCGCAATGTGACCGGCCGGCCCCTTGATGCGGGTGGCGGGTTTTTTGACGAGGTAATGCTCAACCACTTATTCAGTTTGGCTGTCGGAATGCGTGCGTTCCAGATGCTGTGGATTTCTTCTATCTTTGGCATCAATTTCTCAACGCCTTTCCCCGTCAATGCGGAGAAGGTGACGATGGGCACGCCACGGACCTGTGGCAGCAGGCGCCCTAATTTCTCCTTCAGGTCTTCCATGGTCGCCTGGGGTGTTTCCACCAGGTCCCACTTGTTGACCGCGATGACGAGCGCTCGTCCCTCCTGTTCAACCAGATCTGTGATGTGCAGATCCTGTTTTTCGAAGGGAATGGTCGCATCGATCAGAATAACGACAACCTCTGCAAAGCGAACAGCCCTCAGAGCATCCGCCGCTGAGAGTTTTTCAAGCTTCTTCGTCACCCGAGCGCGACGTCTGAGCCCCGCCGTGTCATGCAGCTTCACGCGACGCCCACGCCACTCCCACTCGACGCCGATGGAGTCCCGGGTAATGCCTGCTTCCGGCCCGGTGAGCATCCGGTCCTCACCCAGCAATTGATTGATTAAGGTGGACTTCCCGGCATTGGGGCGTCCCACCACGGCGACACGCAAGGGTGTTTCAAGATCAGGCTCATAAGGAGCGTCGGGATCGAAACCCTCGTCACTTTCCAATGCGTCCTCGATCGCCTGATTGGCTTCGGATTCTTCAAATGCCCGCGCAAAGGGCAGCAGCGCGTCATATAGATCGCCCAACCCTTCGCCATGTTCTGCCGACAGCGGCAGAGGCGCGCCCAGCCCCAATTCATAGGCTTCCATTCGCCCTGCCTCACCGGCACCGCCTTCGCACTTGTTAGCAGCCAGAATGACCGGGGTTTCCACTTTTCTCAGAAGCTGGGAAAAATAGGCATCAGCTGGGGTGATCCCAGCTCGCGCGTCAACGAGGAGAAGACAGACATCGGCTTCTGAAATTGCCAGCTCCGTGCCCCGTTGCATCCGTGCTTCCAGAACATCGCCTTTGGCGTCTTCAAGCCCGGCTGTATCAACGATCGTAAACTCAATGTCTGCGATGCTCGCGTCACCTTCTCGGCGATCTCGGGTCACGCCAGGCGTGTCGTCGACAAGCGCGAGCTTCTTTCCAACCAGGCGGTTGAATAGAGTCGATTTGCCCACATTGGGGCGGCCGACAATGGCAAGTTTAAACGGCATTGGTTTCCCGTCCGCCTTTCACAGCGGTTTCAGACATGTCTGGGCCACTGGGGCCCGTAACACCTGAGCTACTACTTCAACGCAACGATACGTGCATCGTCGGTCAATACAAAGAGCGTTTCATTGGCCAGAATTGGCGGCACAAACACAGCGTCCGGCAGTTCAATTCGGCCCAGTTCCTCACCGGAATATGGCGACAAGGACACGGCTTCACCGAGAGACGATACAAGAACCAAGCGATCGCCTGCGAGCACAGGTCCACTCCACTCGATCGGACCATCACGGTCTTCCTCGTCCTCAAAGCGCTCCAGCTTCTGTATCCAGCGAATACGACCATCGCGCCTTGAGAGAGCCACAACTTCTGCGTCCAGTGTCACCACAAAGATGAAGCCGCCAGCCACCCAAGGGGTCTGTGTGCCTGCAATGTTGCGTGTCCAAACGCGCTCGCCCGTTCGAATATCAATGGAAACTGCCCGGCCCGAATGGCTGACCGCATAAACCCGACCTCTGTCGATCACAGGGCGTCCGGCAATATCGTTGAGTTCCGTCAGAGACGTCACATTACCTGTTCGCGTGAGGCTGTCTGACCAAAGCGAGTTGCCATTTTCAACGCGCAGCGCATAGAGCTCCCCAGAGGAATAGGGCACCACCACGATAGAACCTGACACTGCCGGAGACGTGGCGGCCAAAATCCCAGCGCTTTCAACAATCCCACGGTGTCGCCAGAGAACAGACCCATCTTCGGTGTTCAGGCAAATCATCTGATTGTCTGATGTGATGGTGAACATGCGGCCACCATTCACGGTTGGTGCGGCCCGGAACGGTGTTCCAAGTTCACTCCGCCAGATGATCTCACCGGTTCCTGCATCGAGCGCAATCGCCTCACCAAACCCGGTCGTGACAAACAGCCTGCCGCTCTCAAATGCTACACCGCCACCGCGACCTTCATCAGCGTCTTCATCTTCTGGCGCAAGCTCTGCTTCCCAGGCTTCATCGCCGGTCGTTGAATTAAATGCCCGCACAACTGTCTCTGTATCCAGAACATAAACCTGTCCGGCAGCCGTGACTGGCGCCGTGGCAAGCTCAGTGGACCCGCTCGAACCTGACCCGGCATTGCTGCTCCACAGGACATCCAGAGAGCCTGACGCCTGCAGATGGTGCATCGCGTTATCTGCATAACCGCCCGGCTGAGGCCAGTCTTCGTTCACGTAGGGACGTGGAAGAACAACTTCCAAAGAGGCCAACCGGGGGTCCGCTTCCAGCTTCCGCTCAAGCGCCATAACAGAAATGCGCTCGCCTGGGATTGTCTCTTTGTCATCTGATGAGACCAGGTCGCCGATGGTGTCGCATCCCGCCAATGATACGGCCGCAACCAGCCCCAATGTCGCCATACGCCATGTTGTCATTGCGCTTCTCCCGCTGGTTCTGCTGAGGTTGCCGGTGCATCGGCCTCTGGGACGTTTTCAGACGCCTCCATTGGAGTGGTTTCTACCGCAGACACATGGGGTGCAATCAGGGCAAGCATCACGTGAGCCCGGTCTCTGACACCAGGTGTGGCTGTCTGATCACCAACAATGCTCTGAAAAAAGCTTTGCGCCTGAGCATATTTCTGCTCCGCAAAAGCGGCCATGCCCAAGGCCTCTCTCGCTGGGTTACGCCAAGGCTCATCATTTTCAGCCAGAGGCACGAGACGTATCGCCAGATCATCAAAACTTGTCCGACCGACCAACAAGGTGCCTGATTTGACCTTTGCAAGGTCTCTTAAAATATCATCTGCACCGCTTTCTGCTGCGACGGCATCATAAGCCGCGATTGCCGCATCAACTTCGCCGGCATCAGCAAGCGCGCCTGCAGCTCTCAGCCTCGCAAGTGCCGCATATCCGCTCGGCGACCGGTCTGCTAAACTGCTGAAAATACCCGCCGCATCGGCCCCTTCCTGGGTTGCCTCTGCGATCGCGGTTGCAAATGCCTTGGAGGCTTCCTCAGCCTGAGACTGCGAATAGGCACGCCACCCAACGATCAGACTGGTCAGGGCAATTATGCCAACCACAAAGCCGATCAGATAGATACCGTATTTGTCCCAAAGCTGCTGTAGACGGTCGCGGCGAATGTCTTCTTCGACTTCGCGAAAAATGTCGGCCAAGAATAGTCTCCGAAGTAGGTCGAGGCGTCTGCCTGAATGGCAGCCCCGATGGCGGTCTTGCGGCCGTAAAGTAACGTCAATTCAATGACTTGCCAACCGCCCTTACCACCACAAATGGGACGGATGACGAATTAGTTTAACGGCTCAATCAACCTTCTTCATGGCGTATGTGTGCTCTTTGGCTGGAAACGCCCGACCACGTACCTCATCGGCGTAGGCCTCCGCGGCACCGGCAATCGCCGCGCCGAGGGTCGCGAACTCCTTAACGAATTTCGGCGGCTTGGGAGAGAGGCCCAGCATGTCTTCCAGCACCAGAATCTGGCCATCGCAGGCAGCAGACGCACCAATACCGATTGTAGGAATGCTGATCTGTCCCGAGATTTTCGCGGCGAGCGGCTCTGCCATCCCTTCGAGAACAACGGCAAAGGCACCGGATTCGGAGATAACGAGGGCATCGTTCTCAATCTCAGCCCAGTCTTCCTCAACCCGGCCTTGAGTCTTAAAGCCGCCCATCACATTGGTACTCTGAGGTGTCAGGCCGATATGAGCCATCACGGGGATGCCCCGCTCGCTCAGATATTTGATCGTGGGGCCCATACGCGCGCCCCCTTCCAGCTTCACAGCGGTGCAGCCGGTCTCTTTGATGATCCGACAGGCATTGCGGAACGCGATTTCTGGCGATTCTTCGTAGGAGCCAAACGGCATATCCACCACGACCAGGGCCCGCTCGGTCCCGCGCACCACGGCCGCACCATGCGCGATCATCATGTCGATGGTCACACCCAGCGTGTTCTCCATGCCGTACATGACCATGCCGAGGCTATCGCCGACCAAAAGGAAGTCGACATAAGGGTCAATGTAGCGCGCTGTATGCGCGTGATAGGCAGTCAATGACACAATGGGTGTGTTGCCCTTGCGGGCCATGATTTCTGGAACCGTAATGCGCTTGATCTTGGTGTGAACCGACATGGGTACGACCTCCAATTGTGACCGCATTTCACCCAACGGGGCACCGGGGGCGGTCATTGCCCCTGCCATATGGGGCAATATGAGGCCTTGGTCAAGCGTAGCGGGACACCCTTTTTTCTCTAACGTTTTCAATGGTTTAAAGCATATTTTTGTTAACTTTTTGCCCCGCTTGGGTCATGTTTTGCTGATTGAGACACCCCCATCCACCAACATAGCTGTGCCAGTCACAAAGGATGAGGCATCTGACGCCAGGAAAAGAGCCGCATCAGCCTGCTCGTGTGGCTCTGAAATTCGCTTCAGCGCATGCATCTCTCGAACGAATTCACGCATCTCGTCTGTGTTGGCCATGACGTCTGCCATCGCTGTTTGGGTACCGCCGGGAAGCAGGGCGTTGGAACGAATGCCCTGTGCACCATACTCAACCGCAAGGGATTTCATGAGGCCTATCATCCCGGCCTTACTCGCTGCATAGGCCGCAACGCCCGGCATCGCCACAGTGTAGCCGACAAATGAACTGACAAAGACGATTGACCCTGCACCCCGTTCGAGCATTGCCGGGATCTGATGTTTGGCACCAAGAAACGCGCTGGTGAGGTTTGTTGCAAGCACCAAGTCCCACTGATCATGGCCCAAATCGATCACCGGTCCCATGGGCCCAAGCGTTCCGGCGGCATTTATGGCGATATCCAAACCGCCAAAGTCCAAACGGGCGCATTCCACCAGGTCCCTCGAAAACGCCTCCTCTTTGGCGTCTCCGGCGACCGCCCTTGCTCTTCCGCCATTTGTTTCAATTTCGGAGACCAGGATGTCGAGCTCAACCTGACGTCTCGCGCCTACGACCACCGCCGCTCCTTCCGATGCGAGCCTCAGTGCTGTCGCGCGCCCAATGCCGGAACTCGCTCCCGTCACAATGGCCACCTTGCCTTCACATGATTTGTCTCTGATCACCATCTAGCCTTCTCCCTGAATTGCGTTGGCGCAATCTAGAGAGACCGGCAAGACACAGCTCGCCGCTTTCGGCCTTTCAATGGACAAACAGGTGAGAGTGAGGCGGGTTTAGTGGACCTGACTATCAGGCGGGCTCGCCGCACTCTGCCCGGAGAGCACCAAATCTCTGTACATGACGGAGAGAATGGCGACGGAAATGATCTGCCCGAAAACGCCAAGCACCGCGCCGCCAATAACCCCGACCACTGGACCCATGACCAGAGCGACGATCCCAACAAGAATGCTGACAATAATAGCGACCGCCAAGAGCGCCAGTATGTTGAGAATGTGCGCCCCGAAGATGCGCAGCACATTGTCTTGTGTGGCGTCCAGAATCGCACGGGCGTCAACGGCTGCATCGGTTGCTACGGCCGGAAGAAGCAGAGAGAGACGCAGCGCATAGGCCAGCCCCGCAACCATCAGCACCAGGCCAACAGGGATCGCGAAAACTGACAGAGCCGTTCCCGCCCCAACAACCATAACCAGCACACCTGGAACAACCAGAAGAGATAAGAAGATGGAGGTCAGCATGAAGCGGGCTTCACGACGGCCAAACTTGAAATAGAGAGCAGAAGAACTTGTTTCACCTAGCAGGATGAACCGATGCCATGCCACTGCGATGATGGGCCACAAAAACAAACCGAGGAGAGTGACTGCGGCTGCCTGCCAGCCCCAGCTGGCCTGGAACATGGCTTCGATATCTGAGGGGTCAATCTCTTCAGTGATCGATTGAACTGATAGTGAGTGGAGAACATTTGCCGCAATGTAGACCACGACGGGTGCCCAGACGAGTTTCACCATATCACCAAAGTGAGACCAGGCGCCTTTGTACGACTCCGTCACCGTCCCTACTATGTCGAGCTTTGCCATATACCGTCCCCTGCCCCTATGTCTCTATTGGCTGTCTGATTGTCCGCTTGCACCCGACGCCTCAGCGCGCTCGCGGAATTCTTTATCCTCCGGACTGATTTCATGCGCGCGCAAAAAATCACGACGCGCGTTCTCTGCATCGCCCATTGCTTCAAACAGAAGGCCACGAACATAGAAGGCTGCCGGGTTTTCCGGGTTTAGCTCGATCGAGCGATTGATGTCGCTCATCGCCTCTTCAGGCCTATTCAACTCACGGTAGGCATTGGCGCGATTTGAAAAGAGCAATGCATCGCCGGGCGACAGTTCCAGTGCGGACGAATAATCCACAACAGCCATTGCCAGATTGCCGGTGTTTTTGTACGCAACCCCGCGATTGAGCAGTGCGACAACCATGTCGCCCCGCTCCAGGTCGCCCGATTGAATAGCTCTGCTGCAATAGTAAATGGCAAGCTTCATGTCGCCGCCGCGGAACTGCTCGTAGCAATTATTGTTGTCTTCCACGCCATTTGCGTGAACGCCACTGACAGAGCCAAGCAACGCTCCAACAATCACCAAACCCTGCATTCCACGCATGCCACTTCCTTCACCACAACCAATCTTGGCGAAAGACTACCCGCCTTTAGGGAGCGTGGGAACAGCCTGTCAGCGGGAAAATGCTTCTACAGCAACAGCGGTGTTCATGAAATCGCGAAAACGCGACCACTTGCCGTCCGCCATCGTAATCACGTGAACAAAATCCGACTTGATCGTGCCCCTTGTTGCCTTTGGCGTGAGATGCAGGTGTCCAGTGACAATCACCTTGTCCTTGTCTGCCAGAAACTCTTCCGGCTCAAACACATGAATGTCTACTGAGGAGAGAACCGTCTCAAAGAAGGATCTGGCTTCATCTCGTCCCTTGTAGGTCCCGGCATAGGGAATAATGTCTTCAGGACCGTAGAACTCGATCAGGATGTCGTCATTTACAAATTCAAGTATGCGTGGGACGTCTCCTGCGCCAAAGGCTTCAAAGAGTTTTTGCGTCTGGGTGATGTTCAGGTCTTTATCCATCACGCGGCCTCCGCTGTATTGCGGACGAACCGCAGAACCAATCGCTCAAATCCATGATTTAGAAGGCTCGCTGTCTGCGGCACCGGAAAGGACCCGCCAAACAGGACCTCGTCGCCGCGAGCCAAAACACCCTCCAACAATACGCGGGCTTCCAGCTTTGCCAGCGCTGACCCAAGACAATGGTGAATGCCCAAGCCCAGCGTGAGCTGCTTGTTGAGATTGGGTCTGTCCATGTCGAACCGACCCGGGTCTGGAAACACGTTGGGGTCATGATTGGCGGCGGCAAAGAAGAGCGCCACCCAATCACCCTTTCTGATATCGGCATCGCCAACCCGTACGTCCTGCGTTGCTATCCTGAACAGACGTTGCGGGGGTCCCGAATGACGCAGCGTTTCATCGATGAAGGCCCCTAGCAGCGAAGCATCATCTTGTAGCCGATGATGGACATCCTTCATCGTCGCCAGATTGTAAAGAAGGTTCCCTATCAGGAAGGTTGTGGTTTCAGCGCCCGCAACAACCAAGGTGATGCAGAAACGGATAACCTCTTCTACTGAGAGTTTTTCTCCGTCTGCTTCTGCCTCAAGGAGTGCGCGCATCAGGCAATCTGGCACAGCCTCCCCTGCTGCGAGAGTGCTCGCCATGGCAGAGACTTTTTCAACAAAATAGGCCGCAAGCTCTTCATTGCTCGCCTGACGCTGCTCTGCCGTCAAATCGGCTGACAGCATAAAGGCGGTCGCCCAATGACGAAATCGATCTGCATCAGCGCGTGGCAACCCAAGCAGGTGCACCATGACACGCGCAGGTAGGACTGATGCCAACTGCTCCATCACATCGACATCTTTCGGGCCAAGCCCGCTCAATAATTCTTCCACGATTGCCCGCACAGCGGGTGCTTCCCCCTCCATACGTTTGCGTGAAAACGCCAGATTGACGATCCCCCGCAGGCGGTCATGCTCTGGATTATCGTGATTGACCAACATGAGGGTTGGCGCAGACGACGCCTCTTGCAAGGGGTCGCGCGAGGAGAAGGTGCGATGGTCGCGCGCCGCAGCCGCTACATGATCGTAGGAAAGGAGCACCCAGGCGGACACCGGCTCATCCTGGCCCGGCACAGTTCCAGGTGGATAGTCTGCATATCCCTTCACCGGACACACCGCCCTCAATCGATCGTAAAGTGGGTACGGGTCTGCGATGGTTGACGGCGCAGTAAGACGCGCCAAATCAGCTGCGATTTCGGATGCGTTCATCTTTTCCTCCCCGAGATGATCTTTTAATTTACATCATAAATTATTTCTCATGTAAACTTTTAAAGCCTGACGAATTGGCAAGACCGGCTTAGACTCATCAGAAAGGCCCAAGGGATTCGCGATATTCATGTCTAAGGACAATACAAAAGCACGGACTGAACAAGCCCCGGCCGACGCAGCGCGACGCTTTCTCGAGTTTTATTATCCAATCCACTACAAAGCCGGATTGCGCGTTGAGGATTCCATGCGCGCTGGCGAGATAGGACGTCATCAGGTCGCCATTTTGTGGTTGATCCACTCGGAAGGCACCGATGGGCGGCTAATGAACCGGAAAGACATCGAAAGACATCTAGGAGCCTGGTTCGAGATCTCAGGAGCTGCGATCACCAAAGCCATCCGGAGCATGGCCAGCGAACCTCTATCGCTTCTGACTGTGGAAGAAGCCGCTCATTCCGGCCGCGAGAAAGTCGTTACCCTTACGCGGGCCGGAGAAAAGTTCGTGGATGGCATGATCAAACGTGGTGACGCCTTTATTCAACGCATCATCGAGACGATGACTGACGAAGAGATCAATCAGGGTCTCCACTTTTTTCAGCGAATCTCTGATGTGATTGATGATCTGCGGTAGGTGGTGATGCATTTATTGCGATTGGTCGACCATATTGTCGACGGCCGCTTTTAGCTCGTCGTCAGAGCAATCGAAGCACGGTCCTTCAACTGGCCTTCCGTTGAAGCCGTCGTTAGTGCTTGTGTTCAGGATATCAATGCCTTTACCGACCAACGGTTGGCCCGGCTAGTTTTTCGCCTCTGCGACTAACCAGGAGATAAAATCCCTGACCTTTATTGAATCCTTCCTTTCCGCACTGCAAAGACTGCAATAGGCCAAACCTTCGAAATGAATTTCAGGGCGGTAGGGCTGCAACCAGCGGCGCGAAACGACATACCCCGCGAGTACGTCGCTCAGCAGGATTAATCCTTGTCCCGCAAGACCTGCTTGAAGCACTTCGTGTTCATGCAGGAATTCCCGAAACGCCGCCTTTTTTGGCGGCTGCATATCTCCAGCTGCGAACCAGTCTACCCAGCTGGCCCGCTTTAAGTTCTTTTCCACCCATGCAGTGCTAATGAATTGCGCTTCCGACAAGTCTTGCAACCGTTCAATGTATTCGGCGGATCCATACGCCATGAATCTTTCCTTCAAGGCGAGCGGGCTGTCCAGCTCAGAGACACCATCGCTGCCGTATCGAATGGCAACATCTACAGTCTTATCGCGGCGAAAATCGACCCGTTCCGTCGATGAGATCGTCTTTACATTTACATCCGGATACTGCGCCTCGAATGACCCGATCCGAGGCGCAAGCCAAAGCGCCGCGAAGGCCGGTGTCGCGGAAATTGTAAGCGTTTTTTCTGATAGGCTAAGCGCATCGAGCGTGGTTTCAATGCGCGAGAAGGCTGACGCGGTCGCCTCAGACAGTTCCCGTCCTGCCGCGGTCAATGAAACCTGCCGTGTTCCCCTCACGAACAGCGCCACACCAATCTGCGCTTCCAATCCTCGAATGTGATGAGAGACAGCGGTCGCTGACACGTTCAATACTTCTGCTGCATCCTTAAAACTGCCAAGCCGCGCTGCGGCATCAAACGCTCGAAGTGCAGTCAGGGAAGGCATCGGCACGGCGGACTCCAAGATGAGAAAAACTTATCTATAGATACCAAAACTGTATTTGTCATTGGCCAATAAAAGCACAAAATTTCCATCTCGTCGTCACTATGCTTTTATTTTACTCATCTGTTTTCAAAACGGCCCCCATCGCGACCCCACAAACAGGAGCGTACAGTCATGCCTTCTCTATTGCGAATTGATGCAAGTCCGCGTCAAACAAAATCTCTCACCCGAATGTTGAGCAATCAATTTCTTTCCGCGTGGAAAAGTACTGGCGTTGGCCTGGAGGTTATGCCGCGAGATGTGGGCTTGCACCCACCCGCTGCGATCTCCGAAAGCTGGATCGATGCCGCCTTCACGTCAGAAGATGCACGTTCAGCCGCACAGATTGCCCAGCTCGAATCCTCTGAAGTTTTCATAGATGAAGTACAGCGTGCTGACCTAATTCTAATCGCTACGCCCATGTACAATTATGGCATGCCAGCTGCTCTAAAAGCCTGGATCGATCAGGTCGTGCGAATCAACAAGACCTTCTCCTTCGATCTTGCGCGAGGCGACCGGCCGCTCGAACCGACACTTGATGGCAAGACTCTCGTGCTTCTCACCGCATCTGGCGAATTTGGATTTGGCCCCGGCGAACTGAACGGTGACGCAGGGCACCTCGTTCCCCATATCCGCACTGTTTCAAAGTATCTGGGGGCGGGCGATCTACGCCATATCGGCATTGAGTATCAGGAATTTGGTGATGATCGCTTCGAAAAATCGAAGACTGAGGCTATCGCAAATGTTGAAGCCCTGTCCGCTCAGCTTGCTGAGCGTCACAGGTAGAACCTCCTAGATCAGGCAATCATTCCCACTCCATGGTGCCGGGGGTTTGGACGTCACGTCATAGACAATATGGTTGATGCCACGGATCTCATTGATTGCGCGACCTGAGAAACGAGTGTTCGAAGGGACAATATTCGGCCGCGGACCAACGCGACCGATAGTGAGCGGGGCATCTACAAAGAAGTTGCATGATCCTCTGACAACAAGCAAAGCCATTCACCTTGCCAGCTAGTAGGCTGCCTCAATGGCGGCGACGGTGTTTTCCGTGTTGTCGACATCGCTGGCGATCATCCGGAAATTGGTGAGCGCTGCATTGTAGCCATTATAGAATGGTGTGATTGCCCCAGCCGTCGCGTCCGTCACAACCATGATTTCGAACCCTTGTTCAGCGAGTTCACGCATATGAGATTCTGTACACAGGTTGGCGGACATGCCCGCTAGGACGATCTTGGAGATGCCGGCTTTGCGGAGTTGCAGGACCAAATCGTTTGTTTCGGGTCCATAGATTTTGTGAGGGCTTGTCACGACAGTTTTACCATTGTTGATGTATGGCTTGTACTGCTCCAGCCAGTCAGAACCAGAGCCCTCAAATCCCTCTACTGTTAATTGACCCGGACGATCAAACATCCTGATTGTATGCATCACGACCTCAAGCGTGCCTTCGTGCTGCCATTTGTGATCAGTTGGAAAATAGTAATGCGGTGAAATAAACATCGGCATGCCTTCGGCGTCTGCTGTTTTCATCAGCGCCTCAAGGTTCTCGACCACGCCGTTAGCGCGAACACTCTCACCTACCACAGCCCAGGCCACACCATCTTCGGACAGAAAATCATTCTGCGGATCGGTGATGACCAGTGCCGTCTTGCCTGGTTCGATGTCGAAGCCTGGTGCTGGTAGTCCATCCTTGATCGGAGGCAGGTGAGCGGTCGCCGCCCGAGATGTTTCGTCTGCATTGGCCGGACCGCTGAGGTAAGCGGCGAGCGCAAGAACACCTGCCGCGAGAACCAGGGAGTGATTTGCGCCTTGGGCAATTCTGTGCATGAATTGTTTCATTGATTGTCTCCGATCTCATCACACTGTTGGATGCATGTGAGTTTCTGGAATCGGCGTTGTTTAACAATATCGATTTCGGCAAGCTATTGATGACAAGCCGTCATCAATTGAGGGGGTGGAGAATGGATCCTATTGGCGAACTCGCCGTATTTGTCGAAGTTGTTCGCAGCGGCAGTTTTGTTGGCGCTTCTCGTGAGCTGGGCATCACGTCGTCTGGCGTGAGCCGGAAAATCAATCGGTTTGAAGACAGGCTGGGCGTTCGATTATTTAATCGAACCACGCGGTCGATTTCTTTAACCGAAGCTGGCGAAGTCCTGTTCGAACAAAGCGAACACATCCTTGACTCGATCAGAGCGGCCGAAGATATCGCGATGGACCTGAGTGGGAAACCGCGCGGGCAATTGAGGATCGCTGCATCTGCTGCCTTGTCCGTTGGCGTGATCATGCCTTTCCTCAAGACATTCACCGAGAAATTCAGTGACATCATCACCACGACAGTTCAGGCTGATGGAGGTGTGGACATCATGTCAGATCGTATTGATGTCGCGCTGGTCTTTGAACGCCCATCGGAATCATCTTTCATCATTCGCAAAGTGATTGATGACCCATGGATCGTTTGTGCAGCGCCTGACTATTTGAAACGGTTCGGCAAACCAGAAACGCCCGATGACTTAAAAAATCACCGATGTCTCACTATCAATGCGCGTGACCGTACAACCGACCGATGGGAATTCGATATTGACGGTGAAACGAAATCCTTTGCCGTCGAAAGCGCACATTCAGGTATCGGTTTAGCACTGCGGGAGGCCGCCCTCCAGGGTGTCGGTATCGTGAGGCTTGCGCACTTTCTTGTCTGTCAGGACGTGTTGGATGGCCGCCTCGTCCCTCTCCTTGCGCAGTACGCCCCAGCGTGTGAGCGCGCCATCTATGCCGTTTACTCTGACCGCAAATATTTGCCGTCAAAGGTCCGTGTTTTTGTCGACGAGCTTCAAGAGCATGTGATCGACACGATGATCCAGCCCTATCCGAGAGGGGAGATGCCCGAAGTTTAGGTTTCGGCAGCTTCCAGTTGGTGTGACGTCCTGCGCGCAGATTTGCAGATGCACAGTGGCATCATTCCCACTCGATGGTCCCGGGTGGTTTCGACGTCACATCATAAACAACGCGGTTGATGCCCCGCACCTCATTGATGATCTTCGATAAGCGAAAGCCACAAGGCTCTAGGAACTCCCATCATAACCAGTGCGCTTAGTGGTTACACTAAACAGGAATCCAATTATAATTGTCGTGCGCCTTACGTCCGCACTTCAAACACGTCGCGAATAAACCGGGCTCTGAATCTTTTCCATCGCGGGACCAAGGTACCTTCGAGACTTCAGCATATCGCGTTTTCGCACATCTGCCTTTGCAAAGGACCTGGACCAGCCGAGAACGAGGAGTACTCTCAGCATATTTCGGTATTCGCAATATACGAGTCCTTTCGACGATGGTGGTGCGGGCGGAGGGGGCTAGCCCACCTCCTTGTGACTCTCTTGGTCCAAACTAATCTGTCTAGGAGGCTTCAACTGCCCACATACGCTCACGACCCTACTAAGGGACCCGCAGAATCACTCGATCACGCACGCACTTAAAAATTACGAGCATTAACACCTCCAATCCGGTTGCAAAAACCAAGTCTGCAAGCCCCGGAAAGGTCGTGGCGCACGCAACAGTTGCCAGTGCTCCCATCAAGACCAGCCCCTTCCGGGCCAAGCTCAATGAACACAAATACAAAATAGAGGTTTTAGGGAAAATTTCCAGACATTCTTCAGCTACACTAGATGTCTCATTCCCACTCAATTGTCCCCGGCGGCTTAGACGTGACATCATAGACAACACGGTTGATGCCGCGGACCTCATTGATGATCCGTGTTGAAACGCGACCTAAGAACGAATGTTCAAAGGGATAGTAATCAGCCGTCATGCCGTCCGTTGACGTAACAGCTCGGAGTGCACAGACATAGTCATAGGTCCGGCTATCTCCCATGACGCCCACTGAACGCACAGGCAACAGCACCGCAAAAGCCTGCCAGATCTCGTCATAAAATCCTGCCTTGCGGATCTCATCCAGATAGACCGCATCAGCCTTTTGCAAAATATCCACTTTCTCGCGTGTGATTTCGCCAGGAATACGGATCGCCAAGCCTGGTCCCGGGAACGGGTGGCGCCCGACAAAGGTTTCAGGCAGGCCCAGTTCACGCCCCAGGATGCGCACTTCATCTTTGAAAAGCTCACGAAGTGGTTCCACAAGCTTCATATTCATGCGTTCGGGCAGGCCGCCCACATTGTGATGGCTTTTGATTGTGACGCTCGGCCCCCCGGTGAAGGAGACGCTTTCAATCACATCCGGATAGAGCGTGCCCTGAGCCAGGAAGTCTGCCCCACCGATCTTCTTTGCTTCTTCGTCAAACACATCGATGAAGGTCGAGCCAATAATCTTCCGCTTCTTTTCAGGGTCAGACACACTCTCAAGCTTACCGAGGAAGAGATCGCGTGCATCTGCATGAACAAGCGGGATGTTGTAATGATCGCGGAAGAGAGTGACGACCTCGTCAGCCTCTCCTGCCCGCATCACACCTGTGTCGACAAAGACGCATTGCAGCTGATCGCCGATGGCTTCATGAAGCAGCACCGCGACAACAGAGGAATCGACGCCGCCAGAAAGACCACAGATTACACGGCCTGTACCGACCTGCTCACGCACCTTGGCGATTTCGGTTTCTTTGAACGCCGCCATGGTCCAGTCGCCCTGGCACCCGGCAATTTTGTGGGTGAAGTTTTTCAGAAGGTCAGCGCCACATGGTGTGTGTACAACTTCTGGGTGGAACTGAACCGCGTAGAACTTTCGCGCTTCGTCGGCAATGGCGGCGTAAGGTGCGCCTTCTGAAACCGCGACGGTTTTAAAGCCTTCGGGAAGTTCAACCACCCGGTCGCCATGGCTCATCCAGACCTGTTCTTTGTCGCCCGCCTTGAGGACTCCCTCAAACAGCGCGCAGTCTTCGATGACTTCAATATCGGCACGCCCAAATTCCTGATGGTCATGAGCGTCAACGCGCCCCCCCAGCTGGGCACACATTGTCTGTTCGCCATAGCAGATGCCCAGGACCGGCACCCCCGCCGTGAACACCGCCTCGGGAGCCCGTGGTGTATCGGTCCCCGTTACGCTCGCCGGACCACCAGACAAGATAATCGCCTTCGGATCAAAGGTCTTGAGCGCTTCTGCTGCGGAGTTGAAGGGAACGATCTCACTATAGACGCCACTTTCACGCACGCGGCGGGCAATGAGCTGGGTTACCTGGCTGCCAAAATCAATAATCAGAATACGGTCGGTCATGCGGCTCTACTGATGGTCAGAGAAATATGGGTAAGGGACTCACCATCCCCGGTCGATTGAGTCAAGCAAGTGCACGCCGTCATTCAACGCGCTCCAGAATGACGGCGAAAAACCCGTCTGTGTCGGTGCTGTGCGGGGTCAGACGCAAACGAGGTCCCTCAGCCGCAGCGGGCATGATTTCCCCCTCGGGCCAGTTCGCCCGCCAGTCGCGTTCCTGAAACATCGTAATCTCTTTCAAGAAGGCATCGATCTGCGCGTCGTTCTCACTGGGCAAAATAGAGCAGGTCACATAGATGAGCCTCCCGCCGGGCCGTACCAGACGCGCGCCGCGGATCAAGACCTCAATCTGGGCGGCACGATAGGCATCCAGCTTCTCAGGCGTAATCTGCCAGCGGGCTTCAGGCTGGCGGCGCCAGGCGCCGGTGCCCGAACATGGTGCATCCACAAATACGCAATCAACGAGGCCTTCAAGATCTTCCAGGTCCGGATCAGCGGCGTTGGGATCAAATGGGCGCAAGCGCCGCGTCTCAATCGTCCCTGCCCCCGCACGGTCTGCGCGCGGCTTTAGACGCCCGAGACGCCGCGGGTCGGTGTCACAAGCAATCACAGAACCCTCACCCGACAGCATCGCGGACAAAGCCAGGGCCTTGCCGCCGGCACCCGCACAGAGGTCGACCACACGCTCGCCGGGTTGAACACCTGAAATCATGCAGGTGAGCTGAGATCCCAGGTCCTGAATCTCAACGAGCCCCTCATTGTAAGTCTTGGTATGTGTGACGCGGGCTTTGCTTTTAGATCGCAGTGCCCAAGGCGACGCCTCACAGGGGTCCGTTTCGATATTCTCAGTCGCCAGGCGTTCCTGAACTTCCGAGCGTGTTGCCTTCAGCGAGTTTACTCTCAGGTCCACAGGTGCGCGCGTATTCAGCGCAGCAAGCTCGACCTCGAGCTGTTCGCCAAATGCACTCTGAAGCTCTGGCAGCAGCCATTCGGGAACGTTCATACGCACATGGTCGGGCGCATTTTCCAATCGCGCAGGCAGACCGGCCAGCGCATCTGTCTCGGTCACGGTCAACGGAACGGGTGCGAACTTCGCACCATCGAACAAACCATGAAGCTCATCTGGCGACAGCCCATCCTCAATCGTCAAAGATGCCTGAACGAGAGACCGGGGCGTTGTGCTGTCCGCAGCAAAGCTATAGAGGGCGCGATTTCGCAGCACGTCAAACACGCGGGCCTGGATCGCGGCACGGTCTTTTGACCCTGCATAGCGGTTGGCCTTCGCCCAGGCAGCAGACACTCTGTCCGCCATTTTTCCCTTCGCGATGTCACCGAGAATTTCAATAGCTGCAGAAAGGCGGGCGGCAGGTGTCATAAATGTCTTCTGTTTTTAGGGTTAGCCGCGAGCGCCCGGATAATTGGGCGACTCCCGGGTGATGGTTACGTCATGCACGTGGCTTTCGTGCAGGCTCGCCGCAGAGATTTTGACGAACTTCGCTCGCTCACGAAAATCGGCCATTGTCGCAGCACCGGTATAGCCCATGGCTGCACGCAGACCACCGACAAGCTGATGAACAACACTGCCGATGGGGCCTTTATAGGGCACCTGGCCTTCGACACCTTCCGGCACAAGCTTCAGTGTGTCCTGGACATCCTTTTGGAAATAGCGGTCAGCGGACCCAACTGCCATGGCGCCCACAGAGCCCATGCCACGATAGGACTTGTAGGAACGACCCTGATAAAGAAACACCTCGCCTGGGCTCTCTTCTGTGCCCGCAAAGAGCGAGCCTATCATGGCGCATTCCGCGCCGGCGGCCATTGCTTTGGCCAGGTCGCCAGAGAATTTAATGCCCCCATCCGCGATCACCGGAATGTCTGCTTTTTGAGCTTCTTCCACGCAATCAATGATCGCTGTGAGCTGCGGCACACCGACACCGGCAACAATCCGCGTCGTACAAATGGAGCCAGGACCAATGCCGACTTTCACAGCATCTGCGCCCGCATCGATCAAAGATCGCGCTGCTTCAGCGGTCGCGATGTTGCCCGCGACGACCTGAACATTGTTGGAGAGTTTCTTCACCCGCTTCACAGCTTCCGCGACATGAATTGAATGTCCGTGAGCTGTGTCGATCACGATCAGGTCGACACCTGCATCTATCAATTGTTCAGCGCGGTGAAATCCATCATCGCCAACTGTAGAGGCCGCTGCAACGCGCAGACGACCCTGATCATCCTTGCAGGCATTTGGATGAGTTTGTGCCTTTTCCATATCCTTCACGGTGACAAGACCAACGCAGCGATATTGATCGTCCACAACGAGCAGCTTTTCAATACGATGCTGATGGAGCAGCTTCCGGGCATGATCCTGGGTCACGCCCTCGTTCACCGTGATGAGGTTCTCATGGGTCATGAGATTGCGGACAGGCTCAGCAGGATTGTCTGCAAAGCGTACGTCGCGGTTGGTCAAAATACCCACGAGCTTTTGGGATGAGGGCTCTACAACCGGAATGCCCGAAATGCTGTGGCGTTCCATAAGAGAAAGCGCATCTGCCAGAGAGTGATCTGGCCCAATCGTTACCGGGTTCACCACCATGCCGCTTTCGAACCGCTTTACGCGCCTTACTTCTTCTGCCTGTTCATCTGGTGTCATATTCCGGTGTAGGACGCCGAGACCCCCTGCCTGGGCCATGGCGATCGCCAATCGGGCTTCGGTCACCGTGTCCATGGCGGACGAAATGAGCGGAATTCCAAGCTTAATGGAACGGGTAAGACGGGTAGACGTGTCAACCTGACCTGGCATGACGCCGGATTCGGCGGGCTGCAGGAGCACGTCATCAAATGTAAGGGCTTCGCGGAACATGGGGCCAACCTCCGGCTACAGCGGGATAGTGATGTTGGCGCTGGTGTGTAACACCAGATCGGAGAATTGCAAAGGACGATATTGTGACTCAGCCTTGCATAATTCAGGGGACACGGGTGCCCCGCTCTAGACCTCGCCTTCGTCCACTTCCTGGCGGCCTCGGAAGCCGGTTGCCAGCACATACATTTCCGAAGAATCGGCGCGGCTGGCAGCCGGTTTCACATGGCGTACCACCTTGAAATCCTGCTTCAGCATGCGCAAAAGCTCTTGTTCCGCGCCGCCCTGCAGCACTTTGGCGCAATAAGTGCCGCCCTCGCATAAAACATCGTGAGCAAACTGCGCTGCTGCTTCGGCCAGCGCCATGATCCGCAGGTGGTCGGTCTGCTTGTGACCCATGGAGGCCGCCGCCATATCCGACAGAACGACGTCTGCCTCCCCACCCAGCCATTCTTTCACCTTGATATCGGCATCTTCCTCCAGAAAATCGAGCACATATAGGTCCGCGCCAGGAATCGCATCAACCTCCTGAAGGTCAATGCCCACAACTTTGCCCCCTGTTCCGGATGGGCCCTTATCGGAACCCGTCCGTGCAACCGAGACTTGGGTCCAGCCACCAGGGGCCGCGCCAAGGTCGACGATCCGGCCGCCTTTTTTGAGGAAATGGAATTTGTCGTCCATTTCCGTGAGCTTGAAGGCCGCGCGTGAGCGATAGCCCTCTTCCTTCGCACGGGTGACATAGGGGTCATTCAGCTGACGTTCGAGCCACAGTTTGGACGAGAGCTTGCGCCCCCGCGCGGTTTTCACCCGCTCGCGCAGATTACGCCGACCGCCTTTGCGGCTGGACCCGCCTTTGTCAGCTTTCTCACTCATATTCGCTGCTCATGACTGTGTTTCTCCAGCAGAAGGAGAGCCACCCTGATTTGCCTGTGATTTCCGCCTGCGCCGTCTTCTGCGGCGGCGTCGACCCGCGCTCCCGCGTGTTTGATCAGCTTCCATCAAAGAAAACAAGATGCCTTCTCTCAGCCCCCTATCGGCCACCCGCAGTCGGTCAGCAGGCCAGGCCTGAGATATGGCGTCCAAAATCGCGCAGCCTGCCAGCACCAGATCGGCCCGCTCCTGCCCGACGCAGGCATGCGCTGCGCGTTCTGCCAAGGTCATGCCCAACAGGGTTTCCGTTACTTTCGACACTTCATCAAGGCTCACCCAGGCGCCATCGACTTGCGCCCTGTCGTAACGCTTCAGCCCCAGATGAACACCGGCGATGGTCGTCACCGTCCCTGATGTTCCGAGCAGATGGAACCGCTTTTCGGCACATTCTCTACCCGCAAGGCGGTGTTTGAACGGTGCCAGGCGTTCTGCCACATCGGCGACCATGTCCCGATAGAGCGCTTCAGAGACCTCATCGCCGCCGTAGGTTTCCGCCAGTGTCACCACACCACACGGCAAGCTTGTCCAATCGAGAATTTCTGGCTTGGGCTTGTCTTCATGGTGCACCCACATGAGTTCGGTGCTGCCGCCCCCAATATCAAACACCAATGCCGCAGCATGTTCGGGGTCCAGGAGTGGTGCGCATCCTCCAACCGCCAGCTGGGCTTCATCGGCGGTAGAGACAATATCGAGCTCAATGCCTGTTTCCTGCTGAACACGGGCAATAAAATCCATGCCGTTTGCCGCCGTGCGACAGGCTTCTGTTGCTATTGACCGCGCACGCGTGACGCCCCTGCGTTTCATTTTGTCAGCGCAGATTTTCAGCGCCGCAGCAGCCCGATTCATCGCGTCATCGCTCAGCTGCCCTGTAGACGCCAGTCCCTCACCCAAACGTACAATGCGGGAATAGGCATCAATCACCCGGAAGCCATCGCGACTTCTTTTAGCGACAAGCAAGCGGCAATTGTTGGTGCCTAAGTCGATGGCTGCATAGACCGGCGGATCTTTGGGAATAGCAGGTTTGGGCTGCGCCGGATGGGCGGCTTGAGGTTCAGGTGCCTGTTTTTGCTCGTTGGCGGACACCTCGATGGCATCATTGTTTGCCTTCTTGCGGCGTCGGCGCCGACGTCTTCGTTTTTTTGGTTGGGGGGCCTCATCGCGCGCCGCACCCATGCCGGGCGTTTGCCCAGCGACCGCGTTTGATCCCTCCACAGGTCCCGCATCCGACCGAGATGCCGCTGCCTCCCCCGAAGCAGCCTGGGACCGATCTCCCGTATCCGTCACATCGATCCACCTGGGAATACGGCCCGTACAACGCGATCTGCGCCTTGTTCGCCCGTCTCAACCAGGGTCCTTTAATCGTTAGTTGGGGCAAGCCTAGCAGGTTCAGCCGGACGAAGGAATGATTGGTTTTATGACGTTGGTCGCAACCTTCTAGATGTTTAGATGTTAGGCAAGACCCGCAATCAGGGTTTTGACCATGCTCCGGTTGAGAACCTCTTGGTCGGCATAGTCCCAACCGTCAATGTTGATTGGCAAAGCAAGTGCACCGTGAACTCCCATCCAGAGCGTCTGCGCCATAATTCCTGCGTCACCCCGCCTAAACAGCCCCGCCTTCTGCCCGTCGCCAATGGCATCCCTCAAAACAGTAAAGAGCGGAAGGCCCTCAAGATTTTCCCGCCGCGGAGAATCCTCCTGACGAGGGCGAACAAATAGAAGGGCTTCCCGGAAAATTTCTGGCTGCGCAAGGGCAAACGCCTGATACCGCTGTAGTATTCGGTCGATCCGCTTCTCAGGATCCTTGCTTTTTCTTGATATTTCTACCATTTCGCGAACGACCTGGGCCACCGGCTCGTACCATATGGCTTCAATCAACCGATGACGGTTCGTGTAGTAGAAATAGATCCGTGACGGTGAGACGCCTACGCGTTTCGCCACTTCCCGGATCGACACCGCGTCAAAGCCGCCCTCCTTAAATAGTTCGAATGCCGCACCGCGGATCCGCTTGCGCATATTGGTAAACTGTTCTTCGCTCAGCGTAGGTCTACCCATAACACCCCAGATCACCGGCCGCTCATCAGCCAGCATCTCCCTCTCATTCCCTCAAGCGACCGCTGGTATAGGTTCGCGTAAATTAAGTTGGTACTGCGTGCGGATTTCATCTAGCGGGCGCTCCAACATCGTCTCCCATTTCGCAAACTGTATGTTCTTCGCCCGCCGGCCATATCGCCAACCTTCGCTGATTGCGTCCATCATCGGTTGGATGGCATCCGGGTCCAGTAAAGTCATGCGTGTTGTGGTTACTGACATCCACATGCCGAAATACGGAAAGCGTATCTGGGCCAGACAGAATGCCTGGAGTGCTATTTCTCCAAAGCCGGTTGGCTCATAGCCTGTGAGAACATGCAACAGGTCGTGAATCTGAAATCCGCGGATAATCGCGTAATGCAATTCTGGGGGCATCCGATCAAGACTGCCCTTGCCCGCCAGTGCATCGTGTAGCGATTTGTAGTTCACCGCGAGGTTCTTCTCGAGGCCATTGTCAACGATGAAATGGTAATATTCTCGTCCCAGAGTATTCCGTGGCAACTCCTTGAGGTCATCCAGATCAAGTGTGTCTGAGAAGTAATGTTCCTCCAAAAACGCCTTTTGGTTTGGCAGCTTTTTGAAATCTGACAGATAGCTTTCTATGACGTCGTCAGGCGCATACTGCCACCACTGATTGAATAACAAATGCACACCATGTTCTTGCGGGTCATCAAACGTTTTCAACAATTCGGCAGCAAAGTCTCGATCGAGTCTGGGTTTAAGCGCTTGGATATCCTGCATGTGGCATCTCCGGACAGAGAATTTAAAGAACGCGTTCTTTTTACGCCACACCCAGCTTGGTCGCAACCTTGTTTCGAGACCGCAAACCTCTCCTCGACCAAACCCATATGATGCAATTCAACTGTGATCACGTTGACAGGGCTTGAAACTCAAGGAGCATTCCACTAAACGTGCGATCCAGAAGACTATCGCCGAAGCGGAGATACGACGTTTGCGGGAACAGGCATGGCACCAAAGCTCCAGACCTTGTGATAAACTCTCGCCTAACACACAGATTCTATTGGGGAATCGTCTAATGGTAGGACGCCTGACTCTGACTCAGGTAGTCTAGGTTCGAATCCTAGTTCCCCAGCCAATTTTCATCCCGTGCCTTGATATTCTTGCCACCAAATATGAGGCCTAGCCTGCCGTTCTTGATGTTTCCTGCGCATAAAGCGCTGGCAAGAGGTCAGACAGGTACCCCATCTCCTCAATGGCGTGGGTCATGAGTGCCGTCGCCGACTGTTCGTCCAGCAGGATGTATCGCGCGAGCGCTGTGTTGCCCACAATGCCCTCGATCGAGGTCACCGCTTCGTTCCCGTCCCGGCGGGCGACATGTCCCATCCAGAAATTGCTGCGCATCTCCGCCCCCCACGGGGTGTCGCGCACCACATGACACATTTTCGCGACATAGATCGGTTCTTCCAAAAGCCCCGCCCGTGCGCAGAGGACAAATGCTCCATCTTCTAATTCAGGAAGTGGCCCCAATATTTGCTCCGGCGGCACAAACTGGATCCGGAGCTTCTGCATTTCACCGCCAATATATTCATGGACGAGGTGACTTGCGCCCACGATCTCGCCAGGGACTTTGTTTTCCCAGTCCATCCAGACATGGGCCGTTGGGTGCCACCAGGAATAGTGCTCACTCGTCTGAAGGAAATCCGTGAACCACCACGACACCATGTCAGCTTTGACATCTGGCATGCGCGTCAGGGCGGACACGTGATAGGTCCCGTCGGCCAAGCGCTCCACACCTGTTTCAAGCCGGTCATAACCCGGCGCAAGCGCGTCATCCGGATTGATGCTGTTGCCAAACGGCACCCAGCCCCAAAGGGCGATCACGAGTGCCGCGCCTGCCAAAACCCCTATCGCCTTTTTCATCATTGAACCTTTCTGTCTGGACATATGCATTTTATTCCATGTATATAGAATTTACCAGTTTTTTCTACGATCATAGAATTATGGTGCAAGACCCTGAAAACCGAAGGATGTTCCGATGAAAAACTCCCGAATTCTTTACATTTTTGGCGCTTGCGCAGGTTTGGCAGTGCTCGCTTTCATCCTCCTCACCACCAATGCTGCGATTTTGGTGAACTGGACCATTGAGCGAGGTGTGCAGGGTGGAGTCGCCTCTCAGGATATTTCTCCCACCCGTTTCGAATTGATCTTTTGCGGTACTGGCACGCCTCAGTTTTTCCCGGATCGCTCCCAACCCTGCCTCGGCGTTATTGCGGCTGGAAAGTTCTTCCTGTTTGACGCCGGTCAGAATGCATCCCGGCAATTGAATGCGACAGCCTCTCCCTTCACCAAGCTAGAGACTGTTTTCCTCACTCACCTGCATTCCGATCATATGTCTGGTGTCGCCGACGTGCTGCACAGCAGCTGGTTGATGGGACGACAGCATGATGTGAGCGTTGTGGGCCCTCCTGGCACGCAACAACTTCTCGATGGCATTCATCAGGGTTATTCAAACGATATTGAGGAACGTCAGCGCGTTCTTGGCGTCGAATATCTGGAAACCACTGTGAAGCTCGGCCAAGCAAGGGAGGTGATCATCGACAATGAAGAAGCTGTGGTGGTCTACGATGCAGATGGTCTGGTGGTGGAGGCCTTCCGGGTGGATCATCCTGATTGGCCCTATGCTTATGGCTACAGGATCACCTTTGGGGGCAAGACGGTCGTGGTGAGTGGCGATACCAAATATACGCCCGCCATCGCCAACCATGCTCAGGGCACCGACATGCTGATCCACGAAGCGGTTAATCTCGACATGATGGAACAGATTGCGTCGGCACTGCGCGAGTTTGGCGGGCCTGTTGACCCTGACAGGCTTGCACTTATCAGCGCCGTCCACACACCAACCCTGGAAGTTGCCCGTGTGGCGAAAGAGGCGAACGTCGAGACACTTGTGCTCACGCACCTCATTCCGCCGATCCCCGCAAATTTCGTTGCCGAACAGCATTACAGCAGCGGCATGGATGAAATCTTTCAGGGCGAGCTTGTGATGGCCCGAGACGGACTGCACATCACGCTGATAGAGTAAAGTCATCGGCGTCAATCAAGGCATAAATTCAGTATGGCACAGACTTCTTCGGAACGATCTCGCGGTCGCCCCCGCTTAGAAAAATCAGATGATTTGCGGCGTGCTATCCTCAACGCCGCGGTTGATCTGTTCGGTGCCCGCGGCTTTGATGGTGTCTCTTTAAGTCAGATCGCCACGGAGGTTGGCGCCGATGTTGCCCTCACGCGCTACTATTTTGGTTCAAAGCACGAAGTCTGGATAGCTGCGATTGCTCACCTGATTGAGCAGGTTGAGGCAGAAACCGACCGGCGCTCAGACACCGAAAAGAGCAGCTCTACCGACCAACTCAAAGTAGCGATTCAGGACTTCATCTCTGTCTCGGCCAAGTGGCCGCAACTCAGCCGGATCATTGTTTTCGACGGAGACAAGACGGACGAACGTGGCAAATATATCGCTCAGCATGTGGTCCGGCCCTTCTACAAACGAATGTCTAAGTTGATCCGTGGCGCAAAACTTGAAGGGACGATTCCAAATGTCTCTGAGCGGACCCTCTTTTTTATGATCACCCATGGCGGGTCGTTTCCCATGGCCCTCCCCGCGCTCACAAATTCATTTCCTGGCGGCGACATCAAAACACAACGGGCGGTAATGGCACATGGAGACGCCATCATCGAGCTGATCTTCCACGCCAGCGCGACATGAGCATCGGCAGCATACCAAGTCTGATCGCGCTAAGTGTGCTGTGTCTCTTCTCAATCCTTGCCCCCATGCAACGCGCTCTTGCCGACGAGAGGATCGACATTGTCGTCGTTGGCGACACGGGCTTTAACAGTGCAGGCGCGCGGGTGATGCCTGAGGGCGGCTACAAGCAGGGACAGCTTGTCCGTATTGACGAGGCGCTCTCCGGCATCCGACATGAGCTTGAGGCCGACATTGTGTTGGCCAATCTCGAAACTGCCGTCATGACGCGAAACGATCTTCCCAGCGTCTCGAAACGTTTCACGTTCCGGACACATCCAGAAGCCATCGAGGCGTTTGTTGATGCTGGCATTAACGCGTTTTCATTGGCGAATAACCATGCACTCGATTATCGGCAGCGGGGCGCCGGCGAAACGCTCCTCCGTCTGGCAGACATGCGCACAAGCGGGCTGCTCGCGTATCCCGGTCTCGGGCGCACACGCGGAGAGGCCGCTGCCCCTCATCAATTTTCTGTCGCAGGAACGCAAGTCGCCATATCATCGATTGGCATTGGCGGTTGGGGGCTTCCGACAACAGGCTCTAGGGCTGGCATGCTCACCTATCCAAACGACTTTGAGGCCGTCAGCACAGCGCTGCGGGGAGCGAACGCACAGCTGCGCATCCTTGGAGTCCATTATGGGCGCGAGTTCCAACCGGCGACGTCAGAGGCAACCCGCGAGCGTTTTCGCTCTGCCATCGCGCGAGACGGTCTGACAATCATTGCCGGGCACCACAAACACATTGCGACCGGCGTGGAGATAGTAGAGATGCCAGAGGGTGGGATCGGCCTTATCTTCTACGGCCTCGGTAATTTTCTGCATCTGGGCATGCAGAATATGGGACGGCATGATCTCTGCCATGATTTTGGATTGTTGGGTCGCGTCCGACTGGCTCGTACAGATGACGGCAGCCTATCACTCGTCTCCGTTCGGGTGGTGGCTCTAACGGATATGCACCGCGCGACCAAGCCGTTACCTCCCAAACCTGCCGCTCTGCGGGTTGCAGTTCTCAATCATCTGTCCGCTCAGCTCGACGCACCGGAGACCGGTGCAATGGGCTTGCAGTTTCGCGTCCAGGGGGACGGCTCCGGGCTTTGGTGCAACCCACAAGCAGAGGGTGGCGCCTGTTCTGAGGCTACCGCTCCTGCTGCCGTTCCGCTGGCCATGGCCACACGAATTGCACGCGCCTGTCGCCGGGTTCTCACCCGCTAGGTACCGCGTTCTCCAAGGACGTCTTCTGGCATTGCATGAATCCACGCTGCGATTTCCTGCAAATGCCCGCAAGGGTCGACGTCGTGACAGCAGTGGCTTGCTTCCAGCGCGTCATGCGCAGGCTCCGGCACAGGCATGCGCCCCGTCTCGCCAAAGACAGAGGCGACGGATTTGCTCAACATGGTGACTGCCCCTTCGAACACGACCCCCGCGACACGCACGTCTTTCAGACGGTCAACTCCTAAGTCAAACGGGTCATCTTCCAAGACGGCGAAATCAGCCTTCTTGCCAGCGACGATGGATCCAATCTCATCATCCATGCCGAGCGCAAAAGCGGCATCAATGGTGATGCCACGCAGAGCCTGCTCCAGGCTCAAACGCTCTTCCGGTGATACCTGCTGGCCAGAACGGGTCACGCGTGCCCCGGCACACCAGGCGAGGAAGAGTGGCTCAAGCGGTGCCATCATAAAGTCTGAATGAAAAGAGACCTTCATATTGTTGCGCAAAATGGATTGAGCTCGCACGAGCTGCCCCCCCCGTTCAGGACCGAGATCAAGCTCCGAGAGCGTGTCTGACAGCGCGTGAATGTAATAAGGGTTTACGCTCGCGTGCGCCCCAAGAGCCGCCATACGCGTTGACTGGGCATTGGTGTGGAAACCCACATGATGCATCATAAAGCGATGATCGAACCGAGGCTTTGCATCCTGCGCCTGGGCCAGTGCATCAAGCACTGAGTCCATCCCCTTGTCCCCATTTACATGTACATGGATCTGATATCCCGCTTCCCAGAAATGCCTTACGCCGCCAGCCAGCACATCCGGTGTCATGATCCATTCGCCTTCATGCCCATCAGTATAGCCGGGCTCATTCATCTGCATGAGTGCAGAGAACATGGCGCCGTCAGCAAATAGCTTCACGGCTTTCAGAAAGCGCACGCGTCCCTCGTCTTTTCCAAGAAGCTCTTCCATTGCGCCTTGCCCCGCAGCAAAGTCGATCTCCGCATCCGGCGCCCCATTGCCACGTCCAGACGCCCGATTGCTGAAACCTCGTCCGTCAAAGACGTTCACGACCCGCATAGGCCGTTCTGGCTGCTCAATAACGGCATTAATGGCTGCTAGCTCAAAGTCTGGACTGATGGTGCCAAACAACATGTCCGCCGCAGTCGTGATACCTCCCTGAAGCATCAGATCGCAGGTGATGCCGAGGCCCTTGCGGTACCAGTCATCAGCTAACAGGGTCGACATGAGTTTGCCCATGACCATCATGTTGCCGGTTTCAAAAAAATGGCCTTGCGCAATATCAACCTGCGGATGATCGCCAACCACATCCTCTGTCAATCCAAGCGCCGCCATTGCGGCACTGTTCAAAAACGTCTCATGGAAAGAGCGCTGGAACAAAACCACCGGCCGGTCGGGCGCAATTTGGTCGAGTTCGGGCCGTCCCCATTGTCCGTGTTCCAACGGCTGGTACCCGAAAGAGATGAAGAGTTCTTCTTTGTCTAGCCGCGCGGTGAGACGTTCTTTTAATCGGGCTTCATATTCTATGGGCGTGTTAGCCGCGGGATGTATATCGCCTCCTGCCATGCGCCAGGGCTCTGGCGCGATAATCTCCATGGGTGTGAGGAGAGCCCCCAGAAATGGATGAACATGATTGTCGATGAACCCCGGCATGAGAACCTTGTCGGCAAACCGGTCGTCAACGGTGACCGCGCGCCCTTTAAACCAGGGTTCCATGGAAGCAAGATCTCCCACTGCCATGATCCGGCCTTCTGATACAGCGACGGCTGTTGCCTCAGGCAATGAGGGATCCATGGTGATGATTTTGCGTGCGGTAAATACCGTGACCGTCTCAAGCCGCCGTGTCGGTCTTTTTGTCATGATGCCCCCGAATTTCTGTTTTTGTTTTTTGGAATGCTACCACTTTTGCCCGCTAGTGATAACTTGTTCACCTCAGCAGAGCGGACTACGCTGTAGGAAAGAAGCCTTGGAGGCCTGTTACTGATGGAATGGTCTGAGCTGCTCGACGGACTTGCTGCTGTTTTGGGTTCCGCAGAGACCTGGGTGCAGACAGAGGTGTTTACCTGGCCCGCCTTCGTTCAATTGATATTGCTGACTTTTGCGCTTCTCGCTGCTTTCCTTGCTCAACGCATTTTCGCAGCCCCTATAGACGCTATGGCGGTGCGCGCGAAGCAGGTCCGGCTTTTGGCCAAACCCGCAGAGAGGCTGCGCCCGCTTATTCTGCCGCTCACGGCGATGGCACTCGTATGGACTGTCTTTGCGATCCTCGTTCAGCTCGATCATCCCTCCGGACTGCTTCGGATCGTGGGAAACCTGTTTACAGCCTGGGTTGTCATTCGCCTCTTCAGCAGCCTCCTCAATCAGTCACCATGGTCGCCTGTGATAGCGACGATTGTCTGGATGGTCGCCGCCCTTGCCATTCTTGGCTGGCTTGATCCGCTCCGCATCTTCCTGGACAGCGCTGCCTTTCAAGCTGGAGAGATGCGGGTTTCCGCATTGGGGGTGATCAACAGCCTTCTCATTCTGGTGGCGTTTCTCATCATCTCCTCAGTGCTGTTGCGCCTGGTTGATGATCGCATGCGATCAATGGCAGCGGTCACACCCTCTGCCCGCGTCCTCTTGGTGAAATTGCTGCGCATTGTTTTCATAGCGCTTGCAATCGTCATTGCCATGACAAGCGTGGGACTCGACCTTTCCGCGGTCGCCATATTCTCCGGCGCCGTCGGTATTGGTGTGGGTTTTGGGTTGCAAAAAGTTATCTCCAACCTGTTCAGCGGGATTCTGCTGCTCCTCGACCGGTCGCTCAAACCCGGCGATGTCATCGAGGTGGGCGACGCCTATGGCTGGATCGACAAAATGGGCGCGCGCTATGTCACTGTGGCCACCCGCGACGGCAAAGAATATCTGATCCCTAACGAGGACATCATCACTCAACAGGTGATCAATTGGTCTCACAGCAACAAAGCTGTTCGGATCAAAATCGGCTTGGGCATCTCTTACGGCTCAGATGTGCGCAAGGCGATGGATTTGATGGTACAAGCGGCAACCGATCACGCCCGAGTGCTCAAAGATGCAGGACATGATCCCCAGGTGCGCCTCACCGAATTTGCAGACTCGTCGGTGAACCTGGAGCTGCGAGTCTGGGTCATCGATCCGGAAAAGGGCATGGTGAACATTGCCAGTGACATTCGACTTGCTATCTGGGACCTGTTCCATGAAGAAGGGGTTGAGTTCCCCTTTCCCCAGCACGATGTGCATGTTGCCTCCGCAAGCGGATTGGAGGCAGTTCTGGAAAAATATCTTAAAGACCGGTAAGAGCCAGGGAGAGTTCTCTTCCTTGTCCATGCCCACGCAACGGCAGATCAGATGTCAGACACTTTCGATGTGATAATTCTCGGAGCCGGTGGCGCCGGACTCATGTGCGCCGGCATCGCCAGCCAGCGGGGCCTCAGCGTTTTGGTTCTCGATCACGCGAAAAAGCCGGGAGAGAAGATCCGTATTTCAGGAGGCGGACGGTGCAATTTTACAAACATCAACACCCAGGTGGATCGCTTTCTTTCTGCCGACCCCTATTTCGCCCGCAATGCTCTGAGCGTCTATACCCCCGATGATTTCATCGCTCTGGTCGAGGCCTACGGCATTGCCTATCACGAGAAGACCCTTGGACAATTGTTCTGTGATGGGTCTTCCCAACAAATCATCGATATGTTGCTCGCCGAGTGCGCCAAAGGCGGCACAGAAATCAGACTGCAAACTGATATTACTTCTGTTGCCAAGAAGGACGGTGGCTTTACCGTCGAGACAAGTGGCGGTTTGATCACAAGCAGGTCTCTTATCGTGGCGACCGGCGGGAAGTCGATCCCCAAAATGGGGGCAACAGGCATTGGCTACCAGATTGCAGAGCAGTTTGACCTTCCCATTGTTTCACCCCGCCCTGGGCTGGTGCCTTTTGCCTTCGATCAGACCTGGAAGGACGCGCATGCAGACCTGCCCGGCGTGGCGGTTGATGCAGAGGTCTCCACCAGTGGCATCAGCTTTAGAGAAGCGCTATTGTTTACGCACCGAGGGTTGAGCGGTCCTTCCATCCTTCAGGCTTCGTCCTATTGGCAGGAAGGTACAGCGCTGGAGATCAATCTCCTGCCTGACACGGATCTTTTGTCGACCCTTACAGAGATGCGGGGGGCCCGCCCCAAGACAGACATCACCGTCGCCTTGTCGGAGTTCCTGCCGAAACGTCTCGCCAAAAGGCTAACTGACTTTATTGCGGGGCACCGACGTCTTGCTGATCTATCGAACAAGAAGCTGAAGAACGTCACTGACAGAGTTCAGCGCTGGGCACCCATCCCCGCAGGTACGGAAGGGTATCGCACTGCTGAGGTGACCGTCGGCGGGGTCTCGACCAAAGCTCTCAATCCGAAGACGCTTGAGGCTCGGTCTGTCGCTGGGCTCTATTTCATCGGTGAGGTCGTGGATGTCACCGGGTGGCTTGGTGGATATAACTTCCAGTGGGCATGGGCGTCTGGCGCAGCAGCAGCACGGACCCTCTGATATCCCTACCAGGGCAACGCTTCCCCTCGATATGAAAAGAAGCCTCCTGACTGATCCACCGACAGCCCGTCAATAGTAGTCAAAAGTCGCTCTGCTGCCTCGTCTGGCGATTGCAGCGTCAAACCGCTCTTAGCAAATGGCGAGGAAAGACCCGTCGCAACGGTGCCCGGATGAAGCGCAACACACAGAGCGGAAGGATTCCGTCTTTTCAGTTCTATCGCCGCTGTTCGAACGAACTGATTAAGAGCCGCCTTGGAAGCGCGATACCCGTACCACCCCCCAAGCTGATTGTCGCCGATACTCCCGACTTTTGCGGAAAGAGTCGCGAAGACAGACTTCCCATCTTTCGGCAATAGCGGAAGAAAGTGCTTCATCAGCAATGCGGGACCGGTCGCGTTCACAGCAAAGAGGCGCGCCAGTTGTGCACCGTCGAGCTGCGCGATGCTCTTTTCGGGCATCATTCCCCCGCCATGCAACAGGCCGGTTGCATCAATAATGAGCCTGGGGAGCGCCGCTGCATTGGCAATTGATGCGGCAGTTTCTTCGATACTTTCCTCGGAAAGCAGGTCGAGGACTGGGCTTGCAGACCGCCCAAACTCCCTGATCTCAGAAAAGCGACCTGATTTCTCTATCGCATGCACAATTGCACGCCCGATGCCGCCGGTCGCTCCCACGACGACGGCAACGCCACCGGTCGGAAGTGACGTCAAATTGATAGATCCGGCCAACATATGCTCCGCTGCTTCGATGACATGGCCTGTCTACGCGCATGGCTTGTTGATAGATCAGTGCGTCACTCCGTGTCGCGGCGTTTGAGCGCCTGGATCTCGTTCTCCAGTGTGTTGAGAAACTGTGACCGGTCCCGTGCTGTGAAGCCCGCATTGTAGGTCTGCGTATTATTGCTTTCCCGCAAATGCTGTTTCAGCTCCCGCATGCCAAGTGCCATGCCGATATTTTCCTCGCTGAAAACCTTGCCAGTTGGGCCGATAACTTTTGCCCCATTTTCGAGACAGCGCCCCGCCAAAGGAATATCAGCGGTTATCGCGATGTCATTTGCTGTGGCGCGCTCTGCAATCCAGTCGTCAGCGACATCAGGTCCTTCTGGTACGACAATCTGTTGAATCAGCGGATGGCGCCGTGGCCGCATGCCAGCATTGCTCACAATGAAAACTGTCAGCCCGTGTCGTTCGGCGACTTTTTCCACTTCGTCTTTGACCGGACACGCGTCCCCATCAACATAAATTTGAATCACACCCGCCCCCGTTAATCCTTTGTCGACCTTTACCGCCCCGCAGCACTCACTCTCTTAAGGTACAGCTCGACATTTTACAGCTGCCATTCTCAATACGTTAACAAAAGATCAAGGAATGACCCATGAGCAAGTCACGAATGCAACCGATTAACGGCAAATTATCTTCTGAACAGTAGAAGGTTAAATAAATCTGCATTCTCTGTTTGAGGCCGGGGACATTTTAACACATGCATAGTCGCCAAGAAGGACTTGCCGAGTTGGGTGAGGGTGGGCACGCACCGCCGATACTCTCCAATCGGGCTCGTGGCGGCAGCGGCGAGGCACCATCGGGGTCGGGTTTGTCTTACGATATGCACCCGATCACAATGGGCTTCCTCGACCCCAAGGCCGAAGAAGCATACCGACAGGACAATTACGAACGGCAGATCGGTTTTACCCGGTTTTGCATCGTTGCTGGCGCCGTCATCATGGCTGCCTTCGGCATCCTCGACTATTTCATCGTCCCCGACATTCTTTATGAGGCCTGGTTTATCCGGCTAGGCCTTGTCTGCCCTCTTCTTCTGGGCATCGTCGCACTATCCTACGCACCCTGGTTCAACCACCGTCACCAGTTCTGGTTGTCCTTTTCCATGGCGACACCTGGCCTTGGCGTTGTGGCCATGATCGCGTTGGCGGACGCGCCGGGTAGTTATCTCTACTATGGCGGTCTGATTGCCATCATTTGCTTCAGTGCATGTCTCTGGCGACTGAATTTTATGTATTCGCTCACCTGGGCCCTGGCCACCTTCACGGCGTATGAAGCTGTGGCACTGTTTATCAACCCCCAACCAGAGAATGTGTTGATCAACAACACGGCCTTCATGTTGCTGGGCATTGCGACCTGCAGTTTCTTGACCTATGTGCACGAACGCCAGATGCGTTTCGCTTTTGTGGACAATGAGCGGTTGAAGTCAGAGCGCGAACGCTCTGAAGAGCTTCTGGAACAATCAGAAACCGCGAACCGAGCGAAGAACGACTTCCTGGCGATCATGAGCCATGAGCTTCGGACTCCTTTGAACGCGATTATCGGCTTTTCGGAAATTATCGCCACGCAGATGTTCGGACCGATCAACAATGAACGATATGCGGACTATGCAGGAGACATTCGCAGTAGCGGCTCCCATCTGCTCAGCATCATCAATGACATTCTGGATCTGTCCAAAGCAGAAGCTGGAAAGCTAGAGCTTGACGAAGACGCGCTTGACCCCGTGGAAGCGCTGAACCAGACAATGCGCATGTTCCGACCCCGCGCCGCCGAACTGAAGATCAAGCTAACATTCCGTGTGCGCGATGACATTCCATGGTTGTTGGCTGACCCGCGCCTTTTCAACCAAGTGGTTATTAACCTCACCTCCAACGCATTGAAGTTCACGCCAGAGGGTGGTCAGGTCGGCGTGGAGCTCGGCCTAACCGATGCTGGAGAGCTTGAACTAAAAATTGAAGACACTGGCATCGGTGTTGACGAGGACGACATTGAGCGGATCTTCGAACCGTTCGTGCAGGTGGAAAATGCGATGAGCCGGACGCAACAAGGCACAGGCCTTGGCCTACCGCTGGTGCGAAAAATTATGGCACTGCACGGTGGCGACGTAAGCCTGGAAAGCCGAAAAGGCTCCGGGACGAATGTGCATGTCACATTCCCCCGCAGCCGTTTCGTCGATGCTCCCTCTGAAGACGGAATGCGCTGGGCAACCTAACCGGTCACCAGCGATCCTGCCCTCAGGCGGGCTTGCGCACAGTCATCACGTAGACGCATTTGGTCTTGTCTTCTTCAAGCGAAATCCGCTCACAGTCCAGACCATCTACCATATCCCACATCTCATCAGCCGTCCGGTAGACCAGGCTCCAGTCAGTGATGAACTCTAGCGGCCACATACAGGTCTCTCGACCCGTTTTTACATTCGCAAGAACCATGTAGCCGCCTGGAGCCAGCTGATCGTATAGGTCGTGGGTCAATGCCTTTGCTCGGCGCGCAGATAGATAATCATAAAGCCCAAGGCTGTAGATCATCTCCTGAGGCGGTAGTGAGTTGAACAAAGGCCCAGCCTTCAGCAGCTGCGCGAAGGACGCTTGCAGACATTGTATCCGTGCTTTCCCGCCGTGACGAACCACCTGCGGGTGCGCGTGCTCATAGGCATAAGACAGAGCGTCATGGTCTTGGTCGATCAGGGTGAAGTTCACGGGACGCGCCAAGGTGTCCGTCTTTAGAAACTCCGCGACTTCATAGGCCGATCCGCAGCCAAGGTTGGTGATGTTCATCACGTCACTGCCAGCTGTTTCGCGCACTTTCTCGCCGATGAACTTCTGGGTCATGCGCAGGCGCGTGCCAACGCATTCTCCTGTCTCAATCCCGATGCGATGCAGGAGTTTTTCGTAGGGTGTGTCGCCGACTTTTTCCCACCGATAAACGTAGTTCATGATCTGATAGTCACCGGGGTAACCCAATGGTTTTTCATAGCATCGGCGCATAACTGGACCCGGCATAAAATCGGGGGTCAGAACCTGTTCGGTATACCGTTTGTGTTCGGCAAGCGCGATGGGATCGTTCAGCATCGGAAATGTGATGTCATTGCCGCGATACCACAGCTCTTTCCACTGAGGGACCATCTTGTCTTCACAGGCGACAAGTGCTTCATGAAGTTGTTTTGCTCTGTCTTCTTCTGACACGTCGCCAAGCCTGTCTTCGAAACGAGAGAGCAGGTCACGATAGGAGCGGAATAGATAAATGATCTCCGCCGCAAGTTCCTGATATTCCGGTAGGATGTTTGAGGCGGCTCCAAACTGGGGGTCAGAAAGGGCACGAGACAAAAGGAACTGGTCGTGGTCCGTCACCACTGACGGAATATCGATATAGCCGGTGGTCAACTCCACAGCGACTGTCGTACGCACACCGCTGGGTTCAATGCGGCGGATGCGTCCTGAGCCTTCATATAGTGTGTCGTCTGCGATGCACAGCCGCACTGGAATTTCATCTCCGAGCCGACCGTCCCAATAATCCAGTTCACCGCTTTGCGCGGCAAGCCCGGTCATTGACACATCTTTCAGTGCGGCGCGGTCGCCGCCCAAGTCCACTGCAGGCACGATGTCCTTGAATAGGTGGTCAGCCCTATACCGTTCAGCGCGGTAAAAGACCTTTCGGCCTTTGGCGCCTGTGAGCTGCTCATATGTACGCATTATTACTATTCCTTGATGAGCAAAACTAATTTTGCCGTTTCAATATAGAACACCCGAATCCGATTTGGTTATAAATTTCCAAGCTAACCTATAGTTATGCAAGGCATTAGTGACGTTTCGTTTCGGATCACTCCCTGCCTACATCTGCAATTTCACTGCCACCTTTGTCTATTAACCGTAACAAAGGCGGTAGAAGGAACCAACAGATGCCGAGTGCCACCAAAACGATGATGGACGTCTGGATTCCGAGGGAGCGGTTGATCTGAAAACCGGACAGAGACAGGACAATAAATCCTGCCGCAAGCGACACGCTTGTGATGACCATCGCCACTCCAACCGTTGAGAAAACTGTCTCGATTGCTGCAGCTGGAGAGGCGCCCATTGCCCGTTGACGTCGATATTTCATAAGGAAATGTATTGTGTCATCGACCACGATGCCCAATGTCATCGTGGTGATCACCGCACCAGCGATACCGATATCCTGAATAATGTAACCCCAGAGTCCAAACCCGACTATTGCCGGCAGCAGGTTTGTTGTGAGGCTCAAGGCACCGAATGCAAAGCTGCGCAAAGCGAATGCGATGATCAACCCGATAATCAGAATGGACACAAATGTCCCCGTGATCATTGACCGGATGTTGTCGTTTGAAAGATAGGCGAACAAGACATTGATACTGATGCCTGTTGTCGCTGCGTGCCCTGGCGCGTGCTGTGCCAGCCAGCCGCTTGCGCGTTCGTGCAAGTGCCGGATCTCACCGGATGTGAGCCCGCGCATGATAATCGTCACTCGGCTGGCGCTTCGCGAGACATTAATCCTGTCAGTAATTGACGCTCCATAAGGCAATGATAACTCGTACAGCAGAAAATACTGCGAAATGAGATCGGCATTTTCTGGGATGCCATTGCGCGCAGGCTCATCCGCTACCCGCATAGCGGTATGAATGCGCCGAGTGATCTCAGAGATGTCAGCAATGCTTGCGACACCTTTCTGTTCGCCGAGCCACTCCGTGAAATCTGCTAGAAAGTGCTGGTACTCAGCTGTGTACACACCACCGTCGACACCGGTCTCCAGGTCGAACTCCATAATGTTGAGGCCTGTGAGACGTTCCTCCGCAAAATCAGACGCCACACGATATTCGAACCGGTCATCGAAATAGCGCACAAAATCGTCGTCCAGCCGGATCTGCCCTAATCCGCCAATGGTAGCCAAAACACCTATGGTGACCATGATCAGGAGGACCCAGCGAAGCTTGTTGATGCCGCGCCCGATACCAGCCATCAGCGCCGCAGAGCGGTCGTTCGAGGGCTTCAACGGCAATAATGTCAGAACGGCAGGCAACCAGGTGAAGGTCAGCAAATAGCTTAAGACGATGCCCGCAAAAACGATGTTCCCCATATCATTAAGCGGCGGTGCATCAGCCCTGTTCATAGCAAGGAAGCCGACGGCCGTTGTGAGGTTCGTCAGGCCGACCGCAGCAGCATTTGTTCTGATCGCCTGTTTGATTGCGGCCTCATTGTCGGCACCCGATGCCAGCTCATGCTTCACCGCAATGACCACATGGATGGTCGACGCCAGAGCGATAGAAATCACGATGATCGGCGCTGCGATCGATGCCGGTGTAATGATATGACCAAACCAGCCAGCAATGCCCATTGAGGCCAAACTCGCGACCCCTAAAATGGAGAGGACTGAAATGGTCGCGTTCCGAGACCGCAAGAACACCGCAACGATGATCGCAGCAACAATCAGCGCAACCGGCACCAGCAATCGGGCATCCACATGCGACGCCTCGTTGAAGGTTGTCATCAGCATGACGTTGCCGGTCAGATGCACCCGCAGATGTGGGTAATCAGCTTCGATCTTGCGAACGAATTGGTGCGCTGCCTCCGTGATCTCCTGCACCTCAGAGGAAGCAGACGGCGGCAATCTGAAGTTAACATTGATGCCGGTTGTCTCACCATCGGCTGAAAGCAGTCGATTGACGATCAGCCGATCGTTCAATGCTTCCTTCTCAATCGCCGCCGCGGCGCTGGGTGTGAGTTGGCCGGACGAGGGGACCATCTCCAAAACTGAGAAAGCGTCCTCATCTGACACGATGCGTGGAAAATTCGAGAGACTCTCAACCTGAGTGGAATAAGGGAGGCGCCATGCCTGCTCCGTGATCTCAACCAGAGCTTGAAGCGTCTCAACAGTTGCGATCCTTCCCTCTCCTTCATCGCGAGAACTGATCACAAACAGGATGTTGTTATTGTGGGAAAATTTTCGTTCGAAACCGCGCAGTTGCTGCAACAGCAGGTTCTGTTCCGAATAAAATATCCGGGTATCGAAGGAGACGGTGAGGTTCTTCCCGCCCGCAATCATTCCCAAAAAAAGGACCATCCAAATGACGAGAACCAGTCTGGGATATTGCTGACTGGCGTCACTTGGCCAAATACTAGTCAGGTGCCCCACTCCACTTCACTTTACATGTCATTGACTTGATCGTTTCTCGCGGCAGCGAAAAAACTGATCTTTCGTACTGATTTGTGAGAGCGTGCCCTGACAGGTGGGTTTCCTTCAATAGTTCTTTGTAATTGGAGAAAAAAATAAACGCTCAGTGTGCTCAATCGCCGGCAAAAAAGGTGTGTTTTTGCACCTCTCACGAAATATTAATCAAATAAAGGCATGGTTTCATCTAATAGGGGCAGCTGAGCACGAAAGTGACCAGCGCCGGAACTGCGATGAAACACTTGATTGATGACTGAACTAGCCACAATCAGCTCCTCAGAGCTTCGAAAACTCTCCCAGCGAGAGTTTCTGACCGGCCTGTCTGAGATGTCGCCGAGCGCGATCGACCGTTTCAAACGCATGCGAAAACTAACCGCTGAACATAACGATGCGCTGAATACGTTTCTCCGCCAGCACCCCGAAAAACGTCTGACGGCCCAAAACAATAAGGCGCAGCCCGGCACGGCTAAAATCAAAGCGAAAACGAAAACAGGTGTCGCTAAGCCACAGCAAAAACAAGTATCAACAAAACAACCGGTGGATGATGACGGTTATGTTCAGCTTTGGTCGCGCGTGCGGGCTTGGTGGGATGGCGAAGAGCTTGCGCCGCAGCCACCTAAGACCGCGACAACGACGCCCCGCATGCAAATCGACCCAGCGGACGCCGCACCTGTCGACCCGATAGCTGAGCGCCTTCAGATCATTCAGAGCATTTGGGGTGAAGGAAATTCACTGCCGGGCGGAGAGTCAATGACGCTCAACCTGCTCGAGGCTGCCAAACCATCAGCCGACAGCTTGATCGCCGATCTAAGCGGTGGTCTTGGCAACGGTGTTCGCCATATGGCGGCTACATTTGGCACGACTGTGCATGGTTTTGAACATGACAAGGACCTGGCAGCTGCAGCCCACAAAACTTCCGAAGCAACAGGAGTCGCTGAGCAAGCATCCATTCTTCCTTATGATACAAAGAAGCTTGATACGGTTCTGGACAAAGATCGCTACAATATCGTTGTCGCAAGAGAGTTCCTTTGTTTCCTTGAAGATAGAAAACAGGCTCTTTCCGTGATTGGCGAATCTCTTTGCCCAAATGGGTCATTCGTGTTCACCGACTTCGTCCTGGCCAATCGGTCGACAGAGAACAAGTCCGTTATCGAATGGCGCCAGGCCGAGCCCGCAAAACCCTATCCCGCAACGACAGACGAATATCGAGAACTGCTTCTGGAACTTCGCTTTGATGTGAAATCCATGGACGACATTACCAATAGCTACATCGCAGCCATTCAGACCGGCTGGAAAGCAATGGTCGAAAGCCTCAAATCGGGTTCTTTCTCACGTACCTATGTGGACGCGCTCATGGCGGAAGGCCAAGTCTGGCTTGCGCGCTCCCGCGCCTTGGAAAGCGGGCAGCTCCGCGTCATGCACGGTCGCGCTGTAATGCAGCGCGGTCCCAAGCGTTCTCTGACGGACGCCATGTCGATTGACTAGGCTCTAATGAGGCACAATTCGCTGCCACTCCCCTGATTTCGTTACAAAATTTTACAATTTCTTCCTTGCCGCATCTTGGCGGGTGATATATCGATCCTATATATAGCCACGATACGCAGCCCCCAAAACAGCGTGGAAGCCTCATTTCCCCCATCTGAGGCCTTATTGGAAGCATGGACGTCAAAATACTCTGCCTTGGTGCACTGGATCTCGGTGACGCCACGGGATATGAGATCAAGAAAATGTTTGAGACTGGCATCTTTTCTCACTTCCATGAGGCGAGTTTCGGGTCTATCTACCCTGCCCTCACCCGTCTGACAGATGATGGATTGCTCACCTGCAAATCCCAGCAACAGGGCGGGCGGCCGGACAAGAAAATCTATTCGATCACGGCTGAAGGCCGACGGGAACTCGAACAGGCGCTGGCCAAACCTTTGGCAGAAGACCGTTTCAAGTCAGAGTTTCTGTTTGTCATGCTCTTTGCCGATATGTTGTCGCCCGAGCGCGTGACCAGTCTTCTTGAAGACCGTGTCCAGGGTATTCAAAGTGAGCTGCAAGAGCTTCAGTCAGAGCAGGACAGTTGCGTAAACCCCGGGCAAGAGTTCGTCCGGCGATACGGGGAAGCGGTAATGACAGCGTCCCTGAAGTTTATCGAAGAGAACAGGCATCTGGTGGAAGACCCAGTGCGTAATAACGAGGTGGAACCGGTGCGCTGACAAACGCCGGTTTCTGAAACGACATGTCGATGCATCAATCGGCAATTGTGCCCACTGAGCGGCTAAGAACAGAAGGTTGATTAAGATGAGCTTGCGGCGTTCCCACATATTGGCGCTGATTATTGCAGCTATCATTGGTGCATGGGTTTTGTCAGGCCAGATCGGCAATGGCGACGCTGAGGTCGTTGAGGTCGACGAAAATGGCGAAATCATCGAGCCCGCCGACACTCAAGAGACCGCTTCCCGAACCCCCAGGGTACGGGCCGCGATCTTCCATGCTGAATCTCGAAACACCGAAGTTGTCATTCGGGGCCGAACCGAGGCGGTCCGGTCCGTTCAGGTCAGAGCCGAGACGTCTGGAACCATCGTAGAGCTGCCTGTTGAGAAAGGCTCGACAGTGCGGAAAGGCGAAGTAATTTGCCGACTGTCTCTCAACGCGCGCGATGCCCGCATGGCAGAAGCAGAAGCCCTGATGAGGCAGCGTTGGCTCGAACTTGATGCGGCACAGAAACTGGCTGCACGGGGCCACAGGTCAGAAACGCAGGCTGCGGCATCGCAGGCTGCCTATGATGCTGCACGCGCGCAGGTTAAGCAGCAGGAAATCGAGCTAAGCCACACAAGAATACTCGCTCCATTTGACGGCGTGCTGGATGCACGGCCTGTTGAAGTTGGCGATTATCTTCAGGTGTCGCAGCCATGCGCGACGATTGTCGACATGGATCCCTTCCTCGTGATCGGCCAGGTCGCCGAAACTGACGTTGATAAGCTCCAGGAAGGCACGGTGGGCATCGCAACTCTGGTGACCGGGGAGACCGTCGAAGGCCGCGTGCGTTTCATCTCCACCACGGCAGATGCTGCAACCCGAACCTTCCGGGTTGAATTGGAGGTTCCCAATCCTGAGCGGAAGCTTCGCTCCGGCGTAACTGCTGAAATTAAGGTCCCCAGCACAGAAGTTATGGCCCACCGCGTGCCGCCTTCCATTCTGGGGCTGGATGATGCTGGAACCATCGGATTGAGAATTCTGGATGAAAATAACGTGGTGCACTTCCAGCGCGTACAGATCCTGGCAGACGGGCCCGCGGGTGTCTGGGTCACCGGCCTGCCAACAAGCGCGAAACTCATCACCGTCGGGCAGGACTTTGTGGTCCCCGGCCAGACAGTCGATGTGACCTATGAAGACGAGTCGGGAACAGCCTCATGAACAGTTTTATTGATGCTGCAATAGCGCGCACCAGAACAGTCATGACATTGATGGTTCTGATGGTGCTCGCGGGCGTGTCAGCCTACATCTCTATCCCGAAAGAAGCCGACCCGGATATTCAGATCCCGGTTTTCTACGTCTCCATCGTCCACCAGGGTATCTCCCCGGAGGACGCTGAGCGGCTGTTGATCAAACCTATGGAGACGGAGCTTCGTTCCCTTGAGGGTCTTGATGAATTGACGGCCATTGCCTCCACCGGCCATGCAGGGATCATCCTTGAATTCGATGTGAGCTTTGACAAAGATTCAGCTCTTGCCGATGTTCGTGAAAAAGTGGACCTGGCCCAGGCCGAACTGCCTGGTGACACAGAAGAACCTCTGGTTCGCGAGTTCAATACTTCTCTCTTCCCGGTTTTGATCGTTACGCTGTCCGGCGACGTGCCTGAACGCACACTTTTTCAACATGCGCGAGCATTGCAAGATCAAATTGAAGGCAGCGTCTCCACGGTTCTACAGGCTGAGCTTGTCGGTCACCGCGAAGAGCTTCTTGAGGTCATCATCGATCCATCTCGCATGGAGTCCTATGACGTCTCGCAGTCTGAGCTGATCAACGCTGTATCCCTCAACAACCGCCTCGTTGCCGCTGGCGCTGTGAACTCCGGTGAGGGCCGTTTCTCCGTCAAGGTGCCGGGTCTTTTTGAGGACCGTGACGACGTGCTCAATCTCCCGGTCAAAGTGTCAGGAGACGGTGTTGTTACCTTGTCTGACCTTGCTGATATCCGCCGGACCTTCAAGGATGTGGACTCGTTTGCCCGATTTAACGGACAACCTGCGATTGCACTGGAGATCACCAAGCGCATCGGCGAGAACATCGTGGACAACAATAAGCAGGTCATTGAAGTTGTTGAGAAATTCTCAGAAAACTGGCCCGCCGAGATTCAAGTGAATTACACACTTGATGCATCGACCTGGATTTTCCGTGCGCTCGGATCGCTGCAAGCGTCAATCATCACAGCGATCGCGCTCGTGATGATCGTCTGTGTCGCGGCGCTGGGCATGCGCTCCTCAATCCTGGTGGGTGTCGCAATTCCGACGTCGTTCATGATCGGCTTCCTCTTCATGTCAATCATGGGCATGACCGTGAACATGATGGTGATGTTTGGCATGCTTTTGTCGGTCGGCATTCTGGTCGACGGCGCCATTGTGGTTGTCGAATATGCTGACCGGAAAATGGCAGAAGGCTTGGATCGTCTCGAGGCCTATTCGCTTGGCGCGAAACGCATGTTCTGGCCGATTGCTTCTTCCACAGCAACCACACTCGCGGCCTTCTTGCCCATGCTGGCCTGGCCCGGCGTGAGCGGCGAGTTTATGTCCTACCTGCCGATCACATTGATTGTGGTTCTGACTGCCTCCTTTGTTACCGCCATGCTCTTCCTGCCTGTTCTTGGGTCGCTGGTCGGCAAAACAGAAGATCAGGACAGCGAAGTTCTGAAAATGCTCGCAGGCGCTGAAACCGGCGATGTGCGGCTCCTTCCCGGACTGACAGGGTCATATGTCCGGATGCTGGACAAGCTTGTTCATCACCCGCTTTTGGTCTTGGGTGGCGCCAGTGCAATCCTTGTCACCACAATGTTCGCCTATGGCACTTTCGGGAATGGCGTCGAGTTTTTTGTTGATACTGAGCCTGAGCAGGCAATCATCCTGGTGGGCGCGCGGGGCAACCTGTCAGCTACTGATATGCAGGGCTTGGCTGAAGAGGTTGAAGCGATCGCCCTCTCAACCGCAGGTGTACGAACTGTCTTCTCCCAAGCTGGCACGTCTGTCGGCGGTGGCGGCCCCGGCAATGGCGGGGATCGCCCTGCTGACCTGATCGCTGAGATGATGATTGAGCTCGATAAGTATGAAACACGCCGAAAAGGCGCAATCATCCTGGAAGAGATCAGACAGCGTTCTGCCGAAATTCCGGGCATCACGGTCGAGGTTCGCAAGCGTGAAGATGGGCCGCCGACGGGTAAAGATATTCAGATCGAGTTGACATCAAACAATGTCGACGCGCTCCTTCGCACCACGGATTTCATCCGACATCATGTCGACACGACGGACCTGGGCCTGATTGATGTGGAGGACTCGCGTCCGCTGCCAGGGATCGAGTGGGTACTCTCCGTTGACCGTGAGATGGCAGGTCGCTTCGGTGCGGACATCACCACCGTTGGGGCTACAGTACAGCTTGTCACGAATGGCATTCTCATTGGCAATTATCGTCCCGACGATGCGGAGGACGAAGTTGATATTCGCGTCCGTTATCCAACCGAATATAGAAGCGTGGCGCAGTTGGATCAGTTGCGTATCCGCACCAATAACGGTCTGGTTCCGATCAGCAATTTTGTCTCCCGCGAACCGCAACCGCAGGTTTCGACCATTGAACGTATCGATGGGCACCGACGCTATACATTGAAAGCCAATACCGGCGTCAACCCTGAGACAGGCGCAAAACGCAATGTGGATGAAGTCGTCGGCATTCTAGAGACCTGGCTTGCGGAGCAGGAAATTGATCCCGCGGTGACAGTCAAGTTCCGCGGCGCGAATGAAGAACAGGCTGCTGCGGGCGACTTCCTCGGCAAAGCGATGCTTGCCGCGCTCTTCCTGATGTTCATCATCCTATTGACCCAGTTCAACAGCTTTTACTTCTCAGTTCTGACGCTTTCCACCGTTGTGCTCTCAACGGTCGGTGTGTTGCTCGGGATGATGGTGACGGGTCAGACTTTCTCGATCATCATGACGGGAACCGGGATCGTGGCGCTTGCGGGCATCGTGGTGAACAACTCGATTGTGTTGATCGACACCTATCAGCGCTTGTTGAAGGACGGCATGGATGAGATTGAAGCGGTCCTGCGCACCGCTGGACAGCGGTTGCGGCCTATTTTGCTGACCACGATTACAACCATGTTTGGTCTGCTTCCCATGGCTATTCAGGTGAATGTGAACTTCTTTGCACGGGAGATTACCTATGGTGGCCCGGTTGCTGCCTGGTGGGTACAGCTCTCAACAGCCATCATCTTTGGGCTTGGCTTCTCAACCTTGCTGACCCTCGTCCTGGTCCCTGTTCTGCTGGTCGCACCCAGTCGCTTCAAACGGTCCTTCCAGGAACGGCGCTTCCTTCGAAAAGACCCGGAAAGCTGGAGACACTCACAGCCAGCCGAATAGGCACGTTCTCAAGACCGCCAAAGTGTTTGCATTGGAAGGCCCTGCTGCTACAGCGGGGCCTTTTACTTTGAGTCTGCCAGAAACTCATCTTCGTCATCATCGGAGACAAAGGCGGTGCGTTTTTTGTGGTGGCGGTAGCGCATCGTGCTGACGGGCAGAAAAGCCAGATATCCAATAACAAGCACGCAGAGTGTGATCCATGGATAGCTGAAGAGCACCGCAACAGACAGAGCAACACCGAGCAGCACGGGCAGCATTTCATCCCGGCGTACCCGCATGCCCAATCGCTTCCCGGAGAAGCTAGGGATTTTGCTCACCATCAAGAAGGCTATGCCAGCAACATAGGCGGCGATAAGCACAGGCACATCTTTCAGGAAATCAACGCCGATGAAAGAGAGATAGAGCGGCAACATGACTAGCCCCGCCGCTGCAGGTGAGGGCACCCCAATAAAGTAGTTTGCCGTCCAGGCAGGTTTGTCCGGATCTTCAAGGGCAACGTTAAAGCGCGCCAGTCGTAAGGCGCAGCAAACGGCGAACCCGAGAACCACAATCCACCCTAGACCTCCGAGGCCGTTCAGTGTCCAGAGATAGAGCAGCATGACTGGCGCCACGCCGAAGCAGAGAAAATCTGACAGGGAATCCAGCTCCGCGCCGAACTTTGTTGTTCCTTTGAGCAAACGTGCAACGCGACCATCGAGACCGTCGAGGATCGCTGCTACGCAAATGGCTAGAACGGCCAGCTCAAACTTCCCATCGAGCCCAAACCGGATCGAGGTCAGGCCCGCACACAGCGCCATGACAGTGAGGCTGTTGGGCACAAGACTGCGGATGGGAAGGGTTTTGAGACTCCGACGCTGATGGACCCCTGCCGCGCGGTCACGCGATCCGAATGGAGAGAGTGTCATGGTCTACTCCTCTGTTGCGCCTGCTCTGGTTTGCCAAGCTCTGGGCTTGCTGCTTCAGTCTCCGCCTCTCAGCGAATTTCTGCAAGCCTCGCTGTTTCGTCCGACTTCGTGTCAACGAGCACTGTTTCACCAGCAATCATGGTCTGACCGACAGAAACCAAGGGTGTTTCGCCTGGTTCAAGGTAAACATCAACCCGGCTGCCGAAACGAATGAGGCCGAAACGTTCACCGGCCTGCAAAGCGTCACCGTCTTTCACTTCATTGACGATACGGCGGGCAACGAGCCCTGCGATCTGAACCACAACATAGCTTTTGCCGTTCGCTGTATCGATCACCAAGGAATGGCGCTCATTGTCGTCACTGGCTTTATCAAGGTCAGCGTTCAGGAAGAGGCCTGGGCGATAGGCTGTCCGTGTCACCGTGCCGGAGACCGGCGAGCGATTCACATGGCAATTGAACACATTCATGAAAATGCTGATCCGCGGGCGGGCCATTTCGCCAAGCCCCAATTCCGGCGGCGGCGCTGCCTCGGTGATGAGGCTAACCACCCCATCAGCAGGAGAAATGAGCAAGCCGTCCCGCGCCGGGGTCAGGCGGTCGGGATCGCGAAAGAAATAGGCGCACCACGCGGTCAAAATCACGCCGAGCCACCCAAGCGGCTCCCATAGAAGGAAGAGAATTAAGGTGACAGCGGCAAAAATGAGGATGAACTTGTGCCCTTCTTTATGAATTGGCACGAGAACAGAGGTGAGTGCGTCCATTGACGGTTCCTAAACTAGACTGCGCGGCCAGGCCGCTCTTTCGCCCACCTTACCGCGACGGCGGCTTGAGGTTAAGCGCTCTCTTAGACCTTTTGTGGGGTGGTATGCGGTTCACCTAATGCCTGTGTTTCTGCCGCTTCTTCCAGTTGGCGGTTCCACATTTCGGCGTAGGTTCCCCCCAGCCCCAAAAGGTCTCTATGGCTGCCTCGTTCGATAATCTGGCCTTTGTCCAGAACCAGGATCTCATCGGCATCCACCACCGTCGAAAGCCTGTGGGCAATGATCAGGGTCGTTCGGTTTTCTGAGATAATGCCGAGCGCTGTCTGAATTTCTCGCTCCGTTGCGCTGTCGAGCGCAGACGTTGCTTCATCCAGCATCAGGATCGGTGGATTTTTCAGGATGGTGCGAGCAATGGCGACCCGTTGCTTTTCCCCACCAGACAGTTTGAGGCCCCTCTCGCCAACCATCGTGTCGTATCCTCTCGGCAGGTCCGCAATGAAGTCCGAGATTTGTGCGAGGCGTGCTGCCTCTTCAACCTCTGCATCCGTGGCATCCGGCCGGCCGTAGCGAATATTATACCGAATGGTGTCATTAAAGAGCACCGTATCCTGGGGCACGATCCCGATTGAGGCACGCAGGCTGTCCTGGGTGACACGTGATATCTCCTGGCCGTCAATGGTGACCGAGCCTTCCTGCACGTCGTAGAAACGGTAGAGAATGCGGCTGATGGTCGACTTGCCAGCACCGGACGGCCCCACAAGCGCCACGGATTTGCCGGCTGGAACCTCGAAGGAGACGTTCCTCAGAATGCCGCGATCAGGATCATAGGAAAACGAGACATCGTCGAACCGGATAGCACCACCTGAGACCTTAAGCGCCTCAGCGCCCGGTTGATCGACGATTTCGGGTGGCACTGCGATCAGTCCGAACATGGTTTCCATGTCGACCAGTGCCTGGCGGATCTCCCGATAGACTGAGCCCAGCAGGTTAAGCGGCGCCGACAGCTGGATCATGAAGGCATTCACCATGACAAACTCACCAACGGTGAGATTGCCCGCTGCCACTCCATAGGCCGCCATCAGCATGAGTGCGATCAGCCCGAAGGTGAAAATGAGCGTCTGTCCCGTATTCAGAACGGAGAGCGATGTGGAGGTGCGAATGGCCGCGTCTTCATAGCCTTCTATCGCCTTGTCATATCGGCCACTCTCGTGGCGCTCATTGCCAAAATATTTGACCGTTTCATAATTCAGAAGGCTGTCGATGGCCTTCGTGTTGGCTTCTGTATCCCGGTCGTTCATTTCGCGGCGAATAGCTGTCCGCCACTCGGTCGCCCAGTAGGTAAACGCGATATAGAGCGAAATCACACCGCCGGTGACCGCCGCATAGCGCCAGTCAAAGTTCCACCAGAGAATACCAGCGACAAGCAGCAACTCGATGATGGTCGGGAAGATGCTGAACAGGGAAAAGCGCAGCAGAAACTCGATCGCTTTGGTGCCGCGTTCGATGATGCGGCTTAACCCGCCTGTCCGGCGTTCCAGGTGAAACCGCAGCGACAAAGCATGAATGTGCTTGAAGGTACGCAGGGCCAATGTCCGCACGGCGTTCTGACCGACACGCGCAAACAGACCGTCCCGCAACTGAGCCATCGCGATCATCATGATGCGAGCGACACCATAGGCAACGACCATGGCCACGGGCACTGCGACTATCGCAATTGTGCTGCTCCCATCCGTCGTCAGGGCATCGACCGCATCGCGATAGAAAAACGGTGCGTAGACGGTAAATGCTTTAGCAGCGAACATGGCGATGAACGCCAGAACAACACGCGTGCGCAGATCTGCCCTGCCTTCCGGCCAAAGCAGGGGCAGCACAGAGCGATAGGTACTGGTCGTTTTCGGCGGCAGAGAGAGATCAACCGGATCGCTCATTGCCCCAATGCGTGGCGTCATCCGCCCTCCTCTGGTGCCCGTTCACTCTATCGCTTCGGATTTTCGCAGAATGCAGAAGAAAACACCCCACCTCTAGAACCGGGGCCTGAGAGCCAGGAAAACGAACTGGGGTGGGAAGCAAGCGTACTCCCTATTTAGGGCGTATGCCCCTTCGTGCCAAGGGGCCCATCTCCGCCGCGCCCAAAGGCGCTCAAGAAAGCGCTATTGAGCGGGGGTGGAGAGAACCTGACCTGGATAGATCAAGTCAGGATCCCTGATCTGGTCCCGATTCGCCTGATAGATTGTCGTATATTGGTAACCGCTGCCATATAGCTGGCGAGCGATGTTCCAGAGATTGTTACCAGGCTGGATGACCACCTGTCCCTCTGCGATCTGACGGCGGACATCTTCTGCTACGCCGCGTTCGAAGGGAACTTCAACGCGGGCTGAGACCTGACCATTGGCATCCAGCTGGTCGATCCGCATGGTGTAAGTGCCGGGCTCCACGGCACCATTCGGGCGGAGTTCCCAGCGGCCTTCCGCATCGGCCACGGCGTCACCAATTGGTTTGTCATTCAGGTAAATCCGAACTGTGCTGTTTGGTTCTGTGATGCCGGAAATAATGACGTTGCCATTCTCGTCATAGTCGACCGCTTCGAGCACAAGGTTTCCCGCATCTGATGGCACACCAGGACCCTGCAATACGCGACTCGCTTTGCCGGGCTCGGCCAGCACCACCAAGGCCTGCCCACCTTCCTGTTCAGGAACGGAGACAGATACAGACTGGATGGAGTCAATCTCGCTACCGTCAGGGTTGCGGGCGGTCAGAGTGAGTTCCACGTCTCCGGGCGCCAGCGGTGTGTCCAGAACAATCACCCACTCGCCACGACCGTCTGCGTCCGTCGTCGCGATGGCAGCTCCGTTTCTTTTGAGCGTAATCGTGGCCCGCGGTTCTGAGCGGCCTGCGATCACAGCCATGCCATCTCGTTCAACACGGACGATGTCGAAGGTTGGAACGGTCTTCTCAGCGACCTCCTCCGTCGGTTGGGTCTGCTGAGACTGACCTACCGGGGTCGTGGCAACCGTTTCGGTTTCTTCATCCCCGCCCATAAACAGGAACAAAGCGATTATGATGGCGATGATTGCTGCGGCTACCGCACCGCCAATGGCTAGGTTTTGCGATGACATTGGCACAGACCCCTCTTTCGGTTTCTTCCGTCTTGGTTATTCTGCCGGGCTATTCTACCGGTCCATGCTACCTGGACTGACGAAAAATGCTTCCATCAGCCACGCGCATGGTTAATACCTGTTCCGCGCTGGGACGCACATTACAGTACACATTGTTCATGACGGTAGAGTGCAAATACGGCACCAATTTGAAGCCCGTCTGACTGAAAAATGAGCCAGGAGACCGCATGCCCCGCCTAAATGTCTGTGTCTATTGTGGGTCTAGCAAAGGGGAGGCGCCGGAGTTCTCGGAAATGGCGGAAAGCCTGGGCCGAACATTCGCCCAGAATGACATTGGCCTGGTCTATGGCGGCGGCGGCATTGGCCTTATGGGCATTTGCGCCCGGACGGTCATGGCCGAAGGCGGGCACGTTACTGGTATTATTCCTGATTTTCTGCAGACCAAGGAAATCGCCTACGATGAAGTGAGTGAGCTTCTGGTGGTCAGCTCCATGCATGAGCGCAAACAGAAGATGTTTGATCACGCCGACGCCTTTCTCGCCCTACCTGGCGGCATTGGCACTTTGGAAGAAGTAATCGAGATGCTCACCTGGGCCCAGCTCGGACGTCACAACCGCCCCATCCTTTTTCTCAATCTCAACGGTTTCTGGGATCCGCTCATCGGCCTGTTCGATCACATGATGGATCAGGGTTTCGTTCAGTCGTCGATCCGCGCGCAATATGCGGTTGTCGACCGGGTTGAAGATGTGCTGCCCCGGATTGAGGCGGCGCTGTAGCGAGAGAGTGAGCTACATGGAGGAACCGGAACAATTGCCCCGGTTCCTCGTCTGTGCGACTAAGCGACTGCCTCGAGCTTCACTTCACCCTCGTTTAGGAAACAGGATTTGGTGAAGAGCGACAGATCGAGCGGATTGGGTGTTCGCACATCTGCCAATGTTGGCAACTCTTCTGCTGACAGCTCATATTTCCGGTCGATCTGAGAAATCAGAATGATGATGTGACCGGCCTCTTCCGCCCATTTTCTGAGAGCCTCAATCTGCTGATTGATCTCAGGACTGCTGCGCCTTTGATCCAGCACTTGCAGATAGTCGATGGCCACGACAGTGCCACGGGGCTTCTCTTTCAGCTGCTCGACAATGTGATCAGCGTCGATCTCATCAGATGTGTCCAACAGAAAGGTCGCACCAAGGTTTTGCGGATCACTTCCTATGGACCGCAGACGATGAGCCACGTCTGCCTCATTGTAGTCCAGGGTAAAGAAGACACCCTCTGCGCCGCCCTTAATGGCTTCAACAATGATTTCGAGCGCCATTAAGGTCTTGCCATGCTCTGGCCTTGCCCCCAGAAGCACCAGGTCTCCTGGCTGTAGTCCTGACAAAATGTGCGAAGCCGGGCGCTCAGAGGCATAGCGGCTCGCCAGAAGGCTCCAACTGGTGAAGCCTTCTTCTTTGGCAACCTGGTCAAGTGCTTCGTTGAGGGGTACACCGGTTTTGCGCGCCAGCAGTTTGGCCTGACGTTTTAGTCGATAGATGGGGACAGATAGTCTCATTTGAGAACCTCCATTGCGAGCGGTCGTCACAATCCCTCCTTATGTGCCTGCTCGAACAGATGGTTCGATGAGTTAGGAACCCCACATGTCAGATGCTTCCCCAATGGAGGGGGGAGGCTCGGGCCAAGCCTTGGAGAAGGCTAAGCGCGTCAGACAGGCAGATCAATCGATTCGCTCTTGTGGGTTGTCTTAAGCTGCCCGCGCTACGCGACGGAGTTCCCGCTCGCGGCGCCAGGTATCCCAGCTGAAGAGCGCGAGTCCCGCCCAGATGAGGCCAAAGGTCACCAGGTGGGTGTCGGTCAGGGCTTCGCCATACATCCAAACAGCAATTATCAGCTGAACGGTCGGTGCCAGATATTGCATCAAACCCAGGGTGGCCAGCCGAATGCGCTGCGCCCCGTAGTTGAATAAGAAGAGCGGGATGACCGTCATGGGACCCGCCAGGATCAGCAGGAAGACAGTCCAGCCGCCTTCATGTATGAGGGCCGTGCCTTGGGTACTTTCCATGAAAACCAGATATCCAATGGCAAAGGGCAACAGAATGATCACCTCAATGGAGAGCCCTTCAAGCGGGTCTACGTTCGTGATTTTCCGGAGGTACCCGTAGATCGCAAATGTCACGGCAAGAAAGAGCGAGATCCAAGGAACCGCGCCAAAATCAATGGTCATGATGATGACGCCAATAGCTGCCAACACGACCGCGGCAATCTGCGGCCGCGTCAGTTTTTCCGACAAAAAGGCAACGCCGATCAGAACGCTGATAAGGGGATTGATGTAGTAGCCAAGGCTCGTTTCCAGCACCCTTTCTTCGTTGATCGAATAGATGAAGACGAACCAGTTGGTGCCGATGATCAGGCTTGTCGCAGTCAATGTCAGGAGAAGTCGTTTGTTGGTGAGGGCGGTGAAAAATGCTGCCCTGCGCTTGAACAGGAAGATCAGCCCCACGGTCAGGACCACACTCCAGAGCGTGCGATGCGCCAACACCTCATAAGGGGGCACATGGGTCAGCTGTTTGTAGAAAATGACCGTGAGGCCCCAGAACGCGTATCCTGACGCAGCACCAATGCCACCCAGCATGGCCTCACGACCGACATCCTTCTCCGAAATTGTACTCACCGCGGCTCACCATGTTCGGAAGCCCGGATGAGCGGGCTTCCGCTATGGCTCCAGGCTGAAAATCAGGACTCAAGTTCAGGCAAAGGTCCGAAGAAACCATAGACCTTCGAAATCATGCCGTCATCGTTCGTCATGCACATATCGAATCCGGTCAGGACCAATTCGCCTTTACTATGTATAGCCCAATTGTAGCGATACAAGCCGTTGTGCGAGTCAACGCCGCTGGCTCGTGAGTTCACAGCGTCCGGCGCAATCTCAGTCCGAAACTCGTGGACCATCTCGACAAAAGCGTCGATGCCCGTCACGTTCTTGTTCGGATCGAGAAAGTGCACGTCGGGCGCCACCGCCTTTTCAAGATGTCCGCGAACTTTAGACAGATCGTGTTCGTTCCAGGCCGCCATCATGTGGTCGAAATTTTCGGGGTAATTGCTCATCAATTCTCTCCAATAAGATAAAAACCGACTGTCTGTCGGTTTTATCTCTGCCAAAGATTGGTGTAAAGTGGTTTTATGGCGACTCAATCAGAACGACGCACCGCGACACGCGTGTCCCTTATCTCCTCGGCTGAAAAACTCTTTGTGGACCAAGGGTTTGAGGGTACTTCAACGGACGACATCCTGACCGCTGCCGGGGTGAGCCGGGGCGCGATGTATTATCACTTCTCCACCAAACGGGATGTGTTCGAGGCGGTTTTCATCGCTACATCTGATGGTGCTATCCGACGCTCCAGCCGCGCGGCGAAGAAGTCGGACTCGCCCTTGGAGAGCCTGATCAATGGCTGCCTCTCCTGGCTGAAGGAAGTCCGCAAACCCCAAATCGCGACAATCCTGATTGATCAGGCACCGCAGGTGCTGGGCTGGGAGCGAGCCCGAGACCTGGAGGCAGAAACAAGCCTGGGCCTTATGACAACGGGTCTCAAAGCGGCACAAGACGCCGGTGAGATCGACGTGCCGTCACTAGAACTTGCGGCGCGCTTTCTCAATACTGTCCTGGCAGAGGCTGCATTGGTGGCTCTCCATAGCAGCCGACGGGTACCCCAAAGCGAATTAGAAGCATCCGTCCGACACTTCATCCTCAGCCTGTCTGCAAAGCGCTAGCCGGGTCAGCTTCCAGGCTGTTTGAGCGTTGCCTGGCTGTCGGACGATAAAGGTGCCGGCGCACCATCGCGCAGCAATTTGTAGGTGATGCTGTCCGTCAGGGCCTGGAAGGACGCATCCACAATGTTGGGGGACACGCCAACTGTGAACCAGCGATTGCCTGCGCCGTCCGCGCTTTCAATCAACACGCGGGTGACAGCTTCTGTGCCGCCCGTGAGGATACGCACCTTAAAGTCCACCAGGCGGATTTCATCGATATAGGACTGGTATTTGCCGAGGTCTTTGCGCAGCGCTTCATCGAGAGCATTGATCGGGCCGTTCCCCTCGCCCACGGAGATGAACTGCTCCCCGTCTACAACGACCTTTGCCGTTGCTTCAGACACTGTCACCAGTTCACCAACGGCATTGTAGCGACGCTCAATGAGCACGCGGAAGGAATTGACCGTAAAATATTCCGGCACCTGCCCCAGCATACGGCGTGCCAACAGTTCAAAAGAAGCTTCGGCGCCATCATAGGAATAGCCCAGATATTCGCGTTCTTTGACTTCATCCAAAAGGCGATTGATGCGTGGGTCTTTACTGTCCACGTCGATGCCCGCTGCTTCAAACTGTGCCAACACGTTGGACCGGCCAGACTGATCGGAAACCGAGATGTGCCGTTTATTGCCGACACTCTCTGGCTCCACATGCTCGTAGGTGGCCGGGTTCTTGAGGATCGCCGAGACATGGATGCCCGCTTTAGACGCGAAGGCACTTTCGCCCACATAAGGCGCGTATCGATCCGGTGCACGGTTCAGCAATTCATCCAGCGTGCGGGACACATGGGTGATGTCTTTCAGTTGCTCTTGCGTGACGCCGATCTGAAAGCGATCTGCATATTCCGGTTTCAGCAACAGCGTCGGTATGAGCGACACCATGTTGGCGTTGCCACAACGTTCACCAAGACCGTTGAGCGTGCCCTGGATCTGCCGCACGCCCGCGCGCACCGCCGCCAGCGTATTGGCAACCGCGTTTTCCGTATCATTGTGACAATGAATGCCGAGACGATCGCCGGGGAAGTCTTTCGTCAGGTCAGCCACGATCTGCTCCACCTCGTGGGGCAGCGTGCCACCATTGGTGTCGCAGAGGATCGCCCAGCGTGCGCCTTCATCGAGCGCCGCCTTCACGCAGGCCCGCGCATAGTCCGGATTGGCCTTGTAGCCATCGAAGAAATGCTCGCAATCGATCATGGCCTCGCGGCCACGGGCGATGATCGCACGTACGCTGTCTGTGATTGTTTCCAGGTTCTCGTCATTTGTGATGCCGAGCGCCACATCTACATGGAAATCCCAACTTTTTGCCACAAGGCACACGGCCGAGGCCGAACTGTCGAGAATGGCGGCAAGCCCTGGGTCATTGTCCGCAGACCGCCCTGCCCGCTTGGTCATACCAAACGCCGTAAAAGTTGCGTGCTTCAGGCCCGGATCAGCGGAAAAGAAGTCGGTATCCGTGGGGTTGGCCCCTGGGTAGCCGCCTTCCACATAATCGAGACCGAGTCTGTCCAGCAGGCCTGCAATGAGCCGCTTGTCTTCGACAGAGAAATCAACGCCCTGCGTCTGCGCGCCATCACGCAATGTCGTGTCGAAGAGGTAAAGCCGTTCTTTGCTCATAATCGTTTTCCAGTTTCGGCAATGACATGCCGTCCGTTCCTGCGTTGCCGCCGGCCGGTTCTTAACGTCTGAATTTCTGAAGAAAACGTGCTCAAACGGAGGCAAACGGGGCGGCGGCGGCCAATGCTATTAGCCGCTGATAATCAGACCCTTAATAATGATCGCGTTGATGATATTCATCGGATCGGTCTCGCCGTTAGTGCCTAAATTCAAGCCTTTTGTCCGCCCAATCGAGCCAAAGCCCGCTCGCGCCCAAGAAGAGGTAGCAGGTTTGCGAGCTCAGGTCCATGGCGAAGACCCGTGAGCGCGAGGCGTAGCGGCATGAAAAGCCCCTTGCCTTTGCGCCCAGTCTCTTCCTTCAGCGCGCCGGTCCAGGTCTTCCAGGTGGTTTCATCCCAGGGTTCAGCTGGCAATGCCGCCGCAGCAGCCGTGATGAAGTCAGCATCTTCAGCCTCGATGACGGGCTCAACCGGTCCATGGGCGACGTGCCACCACTCCGCCACGCCGTCAAAGAGCGTAAGATTGGGCCGCACCGCGTCCCAGAATTCAGCGCCACCGTCGATGCCCCGCTCTGCAAGACGTTCAGACACCTCTTCGAAAGGGGTCATATGCATGAGGGCTGCGTTAACGCGCTCCAGTTCTTTCATATCAAAGCGATGACCGGAGCGCCCCACTTCACCAGGTTCAAATTCATCGGCCAGCAGCTGCAAACCGGATCGTGCAACTGCCGCGTCTGAGGTGCCGAGTTTCGCCAGGAAAGACGTCACAGCCATGGGCTCAAAGCCTGCATCACGAAGCGCTTCAATTGAGTACTCACCACGTAGCCGTTTAGAGAGGGGCTGCCCTTCTTCATTCAGCAACAGAGAGTGATGCCCAAAGCGTGGTGGCTCCGCGCCCAGTGCCCGGAACACCTGCACCTGCGCGCCCGTGTTGGTCACGTGATCTTCGCCACGGACGATATGGGTGATTTCCATATCGATGTCGTCCACCACACTGGGCAGCGTATAGAGATAGGAGCCGTCGCCTCGTATGAGGATCGGATCAGACAGGCTTTTCGTGTCAACCTTGACCGGGCCCAGGAAGAGATCATCGAATTCGACGACTTCCGGGTCGAGCTTGAAACGCCAGTGGGGCGCACGCCCTTCTGCTTCGAAGGCCGCTCTCTCTTCATGGGTCAGATTAAGAGCTGCGCGGTCATAAACCGGGGGGAGTTTTCGCCCCAGCTGACGTTTGCGTTTGCGGTCCAGCTCGTCCGGTGTTTCATAGCAGGGGTAGAGCCGTCCGTCGGCTTTTAGCTGTTCGACGGTTTCGGCATATCGATCAAACCGGTCCGACTGGCGGAAGGTCCTGTCGTGCGTCAGGCCGAGCCACGCCATGTCTGCGACGATCTTGTCAGCATATTCCTGTGTTGAGCGTTCTGTATCGGTGTCGTCCAGACGCAGAATAAAGGTGCCGCCCTCTTTCTTCGCAAGCAGCCAATTGAATAAGGCTGTGCGCACATTGCCGACATGAATGGTGCCGGTGGGGCTCGGCGCGAATCTGAGACAAGCTGTCATAATCTTCCTTACCGCGCGTCGCGATAGCCGTTGGTGATGGGGTAGCGACGATCGCGCCCGAAATTGCGCGACGTGATCTTGACGCCAGGTGCTGCCTGACGGCGCTTATACTCGGCAATGTAGAGCAGATGCTCGATGCGTTTTACAAGGTCTCGGTCGTGACCGCGCTCAACAATGTCCGCGAAGGGCATTTCTTTCTCCACCAGACATTCGAGAATATCGTCCAACACCTCATAAGGTGGCAGCGAGTCTTCATCTTTCTGGTCTTCACGCAGCTCTGCGGACGGTGGCTTCGTGATGATGTTGACCGGGATCACTTCACCTTCCGGCCCGAGGCCGATCGACGGCTTGTTTGCGTTCCGCCACCGACAGAGCGCGAAGACCTGCAGCTTGTAGAGATCCTTGATCGGATTGTAACCGCCATTCATGTCGCCATAGAGCGTGGCATAGCCCACGGAGACTTCCGACTTGTTGCCTGTGGTGACCACCATGCTGCCAAACTTGTTGGAGAGGGCCATGAGGATGGTGCCACGTGTCCGAGACTGAAGGTTTTCTTCTGTCGTATCGGACTGCGTGTTCGCGAACATGGGATCAAGCGCAGCAAGGAAGCCCTTCACAGGTCCTTCAATTGGCACACTGTCATAGCGGACACCAAGCGCCGCAGCGCATTGCTCTGCATCGCTGACACTCTCATCCGCGGTGTATTTATAAGGCAGCATGACGCAGTGAACTTTGTCGGCGCCGAGCGCATCCACTGCCATGGCAGCACAAATGGCGGAGTCGACACCGCCCGAAAGGCCCAGTACCACGCCCGGAAACCGGTTCTTGGTAACATAGTCGCGGAGGCCCAAAACGCAGGCGCTGTAAATGGCTTCGTCCCCATCAGCGATTTGCGCTGAGGCTTCTGCTGCGCAGACCCAGCCTGCCCCTTCACGGGACCAGGTTGTCACGAGGACGTTTTCTTTCCAGGCCGGCATTTGCGAGGCCAAGGACAGGTCGCTGTTCAAGACGAATGACGCACCGTCAAACACGAGCTCGTCCTGTCCACCAATCTGATTGAGATAGACCAGCGGAAGGCCGGTCTCATTGATCCGTGCAACACAATGTTGCGTGCGGGCATCGTGCTTTTCCGTGTCAAAGGGCGAGCCATTGGGCACCAGAAGGATCTCAGCGCCGGTTTCTTCCAGACATTCGGTCACATCTTCAAACCAGATGTCTTCGCAGACCGGCACACCCAGCCGCACACCTCGAAACGGTAACGGTCCCGGCATGCTGCCCGCAGCAAAAACACGAGGCTCGTCAAACACACCATAATTCGGCAAATGAACCTTATGCCGCTTGCCGACGATCTCGCCGCCGTCGATCAGGACCATGGAATTGTGCAGGCCTGTCTCTTCGCGCGACGGCGCACCGATTAAGTACCCCGGGCCACCATCGGCCGTGTCTTTCGCGAGATCCGCGAGTGCTTCATCCACTGCCAGCTGGAATGACGGCTTCAACACCAGATCTTCAGGCGGATAGCCGATCAGAAACAGTTCTGGGAACATGACCAGATCTGCGCCTTTTGCTGCGGCGTCAGCGCGCGCAGCTCGGGCTTTGGCCATATTACCTGCAATATCGCCCACGGTTGGGTTCAACTGGGCGAGGGCTATTTTCAACTGATCGGTCATGGAAAGGCTTCAGACTCAACTCTCTGTCAGATTGGAGACGTGTTTCTAGCTTGCTGTTCGTACATGAACAATAGGGACCACAATTTACGTAACGAATATGGGGTTTTACAGGTGGTGCATCCCATTGGTCCTGTCTATATGCTGACGGCAACAAACATCAAAAATGGGGAGAAATAGGATGGCCGAGGCAACAAATCGCCAGATCCTGCTAGTTGAAACACCTAAGGGAAAGCTTGGGTCTGAGCACTTCAAAATGGCTGAGGCTGCCATTCCGAGCCTCTCCGAGGATGGCACGCTGCTGGTACGGACCCATTACATCTCCCTTGACGCCGCCAACCGGGCCTGGATGCAGGGTGCAACCTATCGCGACGCGGTTGAATCGGGCCAGGTGATGGCCGGCGGCGCTATTGCCGAAGTGATTGAGAGCAAATCACCCGATTTCTCAGCTGGTGACCTCGTCTTCGTCGACACCGGATGGCAGGACTATGCCGTGGTTCCGGCCAAAGCGGCACAGAAGGTCCCTTCGATGGAGCCAAAGACGCACTTGTTGAGCGTTTACGGCATCGCGGGCCTTACCGCCTATTTCGGTCTTCTCAATTGTGGGACGCCAAAAGCAGGCGAGACCATTCTGGTGTCTGCTGCCGCTGGCTCTGTCGGGACGCTGGTCGGACAGATCGCTAAAGCCGCTGTTCCGGACTGCACGGTGATCGGAATTGCCGGGTCGGACGAAAAGTGCCAATGGCTGAAAGATGAGCTTGGGTTTGATGCGACGGTGAACTACAAGACCGAGCCCGTCTTCAAGGCACTGAAAGCGGTCGCCCCTCAGGGCATTGACGTTTATTTCGACAATGTGGGTGGTGACATTCTGGAAGCCGCCCTCTTCCGCATGAATAATTTTGGTCGCATCGCCTGTTGCGGTGCCGTTTCTCAATATGACGGCGCCCCACCTTCTGCTGGACCGCGCGGCGTGCCCGGCCTCATTGTCACCAAGCGCCTTAATCTGCGTGGCTTCATCATGTCTGACTTCCCCAATGAACAGGAGAAGGCGCTGAAAGACCTGGAAGGCTGGGTCGCTGAGGGCAAGATCAAGGTGCAGGAAGATATTATTGACGGCTTGGAAAATACGCCCGCCGCGCTGATCGGATTGCTTGCTGGCGAGAACCGCGGCAAACGTATGGTCAAAGTCGTCTAGTGCAGCTCTCATGAGCAACCGACCCAATTTCCTGATCTTCATGCCGGACCAGTTACGCGCCGATTGTGTCGGCGCGTTTGGCAATCCGGTTGTGCAAACGCCCAACCTGGATGCGTTCGCCGCACAGGGCACCCGCTTCACCAATGCGTTCTCTCAAAATTCCGTTTGCAGCCCAAGCCGGGTCTCCATGTTTACAGGATGGTACCCGCATGTGCGGGGGCACCGGACGCTCACGCATCTCATCAAACCCTGGGAGCCCAATCTTCTGAAGCTCCTGAAGGATGGGGGTTACAATGTCGCCTGGGCAGGTGCGCGTGGCGACACATTTGCGCCGGGTGTGCTGGAGGAGAGCACGGATTTTCACGGGTTTACGACCTACCCGACCATGTTTTTCGAGTTTGACAAAACACCGCGGGAAGATGCGCTTGCACGCGCTTTCTATCATGGTGAGCGCAAGGGCAAGGATGGAACAGGCGACGGACCGTTCCTTGATCTAGATGAGGCCAATCTACAGACGGCCCTTCAATGGCTGGAAGACGCGCCCGAGGGCCCATGGGTTCTGTTCATCGCTCAGATTTTTCCGCATCTTCCGTTCGAAGTAGAGGAACCTTTTTTCAGCCTGCATGATCGTGCAGAGATGCCTCGGCGGGCTGACGCAGACCTCTCGACAAAACCACGCTTCATGCAGAAGCTCAAAGAGACCCACGGCCGTGACCGCCTTAGCGAAGATGAATGGAAAGAGATCGTCGCCACCTATTACGGCATGATCTCGCGCATCGATGCTCAATTTGGTCGGCTGATGGATGCGCTCAACGTCAGCGGTCAGGCCAATGACACGCTGACGCTCTTCTTCACTGACCATGGTGAATATGCAGGTGATTTTGATCAGGTGGAAAAGTGGACCAGTGGGTTGGACGACTGCCTGGTGCGCAATCCGCTCATCATCGGTGGGCCTGGAGTGACACAGGGGGGGACGGCGGACACCATGGTGGAGATGGTCGACCTTCTCCCCACCCTTCTCGACTATGCTGGAATTGAGGCAAAGCACACGCATTTTGGGAAAAGCCTGAAACCTGTTCTTGCAGATCCCACGACCCCTCACCGTGAGCTTGCCTTTTCCGAGGGCGGCTACACGAGAGACGAAGCCGATCTCGTAGAACAGGCCGATTTTCCCTATGACCTAAAGGCCGGCTTGCAACAAGAAGACCCGACCCTTGCCGGAAAGGCCATTTCTGTTCGCAGTCAGGACTGGACCTATATTTTTCGATTGTATGAGAGTGATGAGTTTTACGATCGGACGCACGATCCGTTGGAAGAGCGCAACCTCATCAACGACCCAACACACCAAACAAGAATCAGGGAAATGAAAGACCATGTCCTTACCTGGATGGTCGAGACCGCAGACGTCATTCCCTGGGACACAGACCCAAGAAACTGAATCAACCAATTAATCACCACTTAAACAGGAGACAGATATGTCAAACATGATCAGTAAAGAAGTGCAGTTGGCTGCACGACCCGACGGAGAGCCAAAAGACAGTGACTTCCAGATTGCTGAGGTGCCGGTTGTGGCACCAGGTGCGGGCGAGTTCCTCGTTCAGAACCTCTGGATGTCGGTCGACCCCTATATGCGTGGCCGTATGATGGACCGGGAAAGCTATGTACCTCCGTTCCAGATTGGCGAAACCATGGATGGTGGCTGCATTGGTAAGGTGATCGAGTCCAATAACGAAAACTTTGTCGTTGGCGACTATGTGAACTCCATGAATGGCTGGCGCGAGTTTTATGTGACCGACGGCTTGATGGTGAACAAGATCGACCCTGCGATGGGACCGATTGAAGCGAACCTTGGCACGCTTGGCATGCCTGGCATGACCGCCTATGCAGGCCTCTTCAAAGTGGCTGGCCTCAAAGATGGCGAGAATGTCTTTGTCTCTGCAGCCTCAGGCGCTGTGGGTGCTGTTGTCTGTCAGCTGGCCAAAGCGCATGGCTGCTATGTCGTGGGTTCTGCTGGCTCTGACGACAAGTGCAAATGGCTCGAAGACGTTGCCGGTATCGACAAAGCGATCAACTACAAGACCTGTGGCGATCTGGATGCTGCTGTGCGCGATGCATTCCCCAAAGGTATTGACGTCTATTTTGAGAATGTAGGCGGCGCACATCTGCAGGCAGCGATCAACTATATGAACCCGCACGGGCGCGCCGCACTTTGTGGCATGATTGAGCAATATAATGACAAAGAGCCCCGTCCAGGCCCGAACAATCTCATCCAGATTGTCGGCAAAAGCCTAAAGCTGGAAGGCTTCATCGTCTCAAACCATCTCGACATCATCCCGGACTTCTATGCGGAAATGGCGAAGCTGATCAGCAGTGGCAAAATGAAAACTGAGCAGACAGTGGAAGAAGGCATTGAGAATGCACCAAAGGCATTCCTCAATCTCTTCTCAGGTGCAAATTTCGGCAAGATGCTGGTGAAGATCAGCGATGATCCATCTGCTTGATTCTGGACAAACTGAAACATAATCAGAAATGACTTTTGAGCCCAGCGGCACTGCCGCTGGGTTTTTCTTTTGTGTTTGCGTCAACAAATCTTCCTCAGAACAATAGCGGCCAGTCTATGCAATCTGAGGACCCGTCATGGCACCAGCTAAATCAGTCTCCAGGGCTCGTAACACAGCGCCGGTATTCCGCCACAACCTTTATCGCCGGGCTGCTATCCTGAACTCGTTTCCTGACTATCAGGAACTTCGTGATCTCGGGCCGGTCGTCTGGCTGCCGAAACACGACGCTTACGCTGTCGGTCGCTATGAAGAGGTGAAATCCGTTCTCAAGGCCGACGACACATTCATCAGCTCCCGCGGTATCGCGATGAACAGTTTTCTGAACGATAAATCTGTGGATGCGGACACAACTCTGGTGACCGATGGCGAACAACATCATCGGCTTCGACGACACCTGATGACGCCCCTCCGCCCCAACGCCCTGCCCGATATCAAAGACAGGATTGAACAGGCCGCACAGGAGCAGGTTGGCCGGCTGGTCGGCACAGGCACATTTGAGGGCATGTCCGGGCTCGCACAACATTTACCGCTAACGATTGTTGCGGAGATGGTGGGTCTCACGAGCGCCACTACGAAACAAATGCTCGCCTGGTCCGAAGGCACCTTCAATCTTATCGGTGCCTTCAATTGGCGGGCCATCCGTTCCATCCCCGCAATCTTTGGAATGATCAGGGCACAGGGCCAAATGGGATCCGAAAACGCAAGAAAAGGATCGTGGATTAGCCGTCTGTACGAGCTTCGCGACCAGGGTGAGATCAGCACCGACGAAGCTACTGGCATGATCATCGATTATATTGCACCAAGCCTCGACACGACGATCCTGGCGACCGGACATCTTCTCAATCGGCTCGCACGGAACCCTGACCAATGGGAGCGTTTGAAAGAGGATGCCTCTCTTATTCCGTCTGCCGTTATTGAGGCAGTGCGCATCGATTCTGTTATCCGTGGGTTTTCGCGATATGCTGCGCACGACACTGAGATAACTGGTGTCCCTATTCCCGCTGGCGCTCGAGTGCTGGTTCTCTATGCCGCCGCCAATCGAGATGAGCGACACTTCAGCGACCCCGATATTTTTGACGTTGCTCGCAACAATCGTGACCATGTGGGTTTCGGTCACGGTGTTCATACCTGTGCCGGAAACAATCTTGCCAGGTTGGAGATGGAATCACTGCTGAAAGCCCTGATCGAGCAGGTGGATGAGATCAAAGCGGGTCGACCTCAGGTTGCCATGAACAACTCGCTATATGGGTTCTCAAAATTGCCGCTGGAGCTGGTGTCAGCCTAACTGCGCCTCAAGTAATTCTATTTGGCATTCTCCTGGGTCCTAGGTAAGACATAGGGACGAACGATTTTGGGAGGAAAACACTGTGCCGACGACGAACCAACGCTGGGTGCTTGCATCTCGACCTGAGGGGAAACCCGCTCCTGAAAACTTTCGGTTGGAGGAGGTCGAACTCGCTGACCCCGGTGACCATGAGCTCCTGATCCAGGCGAAGTACATCTCCATTGATCCCGGCATGCGCTCCCGTCTCTCGGCAGACAGCTATGCGGCGGCGCTACAGGTTGGTGAAGTGATTGAAGGCGCCATGGTCGGTGAAGTCGTCCAGTCCAACAACGAAAAATTCGCGGTCGGTGATCTGGTTACCGGTGGCTTTGGCTGGCAGTCCCATGCTCTGTCGAACGGTCGCGGCCTTGCGAAACTCGATGCGTCCATGTTCCAGGGACCTCTGCGGGTCACAGCCGCTATTGGTGTGCTAGGCATTCCAGGACTGACTTCCTATTTCGGCCTACAGGACCTTGGGCAGCCCAAAGAAGGCGAAACTGTTCTGATTTCTTCAGCAGCGGGGCCTGTAGGTGCCACTGCTGGTCAGATCGCAAAAATGAAAGGGTGCCGCACTATTGGCATCGCCGGCTCCAAAGAAAAATGCGCCTATGTCACCGGCGAACTCGGGTTTGACGCCTGCATCAACTACAAGGAAGTCGCCAATCTGGAAGATGCGATCAAAGGTGCGTGCCCAGACGGAGTCGACATTTACTTCGACAATGTGGGCGGTGAAATGCTGGACGCCGCCATCGCCAATACCAATGAACGCGCGCGCATTATTATTTCCGGCGCGGTATCGGAATATAATAAGGCCGAACCCCGCGGCATTCGCAATACGCTCCGCTTCATCACCCACCGTTTGCGGATGGAAGGGCTTGTTGTGTTTGACTACTTCAAGCAGTTCCGGGATGCGCAAGCCGAAATGGGCGGATGGATTATGCAGGGCAAGCTGATCTACACGGAAGATATCAGCGAAGGTCTGGAAACCGCGCCGGCAGCTTTTGCTGGTTTGTTTGAAGGCGAAAACTTCGGACGACGGCTTGTCAAAGTGAACTAAATTTCCTCACGGAAAATTCAATTTCGTTCAATACCGCTCGCCCCCTGTCTGTGAAAGAGTCTTCGGATATTCACGACATCAGGGTGCGATCATGGAATCAGTTAAAGAACGGTATTCGGCGGCGGCGTTTGAACGGGAAGAAGCTCTTTGCTGTCCAGTCGACTATGACCCAAAATACCTGAAGATCATTCCGCAGGAAGTCCTAGACAGGGACTATGGGTGTGGCGATCCGTCAACTTATGTGCGGTCCGGAGAAACGGTCTTGGACCTTGGCGCCGGCGGCGGCAAAATCTGCTTTATCGCAGCACAGATTGTAGGCCCCGAAGGTAAAGTCATTGGCGTTGACGTAAATGACGACATGCTTGAGCTTTCTCGAAGCGCTCTACCCACCGTCGCGGAGCAACTCGGGTATGACAATATCGAGTTTCGTCATGGACGCATCCAAGACCTGAAGACAGATATGGATGCATTGGATCATTGGCTTAGCGCACGCCCCGCGAAATCCGCAGCTGACTACAAAGACCTTGAGGCACACCTGGCGAAAAGTCGGCAGACGCACCCACTCATTGCCGACAACAGCATCGACGTCGTGGTTTCCAACTGTGTCCTCAATCTTGTCTCAGATGATGAGAAGCCGCAGTTGTTTCAGGAGATCTTCCGTGTCTTGAAGCCAGGTGGCCGGATCGCCATTTCGGACATTGTCTCCGACAAGGACTCCCCTGAACATCTGAAAGACGATCCGGACCTCTGGAGTGGCTGCATCAGTGGCGCACTTACGGAAAAAGGCTTTGCAGACGCGCTTTCACAGGCCGGCTTTTCAGGCGTGCAGCTCGACAAACTTGAACAGACGCCCTGGCAAGTGGTGGAAGAGATTGAGTATCGCTCTGCTACCTATGTGGCTCACAAGCCTTTGGACATGGTGGCGAATGATGAAGAGATCGAAGTTATCTATGCCGGTCCCTGGGAACAAGTGAGGGATGAAACTGGTCTGACATACGAGCGCGGCGCGCGGTCGAAAGTCAGCGGGGCCGAAGCCAGCCGCCTTCGCAGTGGCGCTTATGCGGGTCACTTCGTGATCTTTGGCGAAGAAGATACCGACAATAGCTGCTGCTAACAAAAAGGCGGGCCAGCCTAGACTGGGCCCGCCTTTTTCAATTCAATCCATTGCGTTCAGATCGAAACGACATTGTTTTCCGGTGCGCGACTGTCGCGTTCTTTCTTGAGCCCTTCAGAAATCAGGAAAGCAAGCTCCAGGGACTGGCTGGCATTCAAGCGCGGGTCGCAATGGGTGTGATAACGATCTGATAGATCTTCTTCACCAATTGCTTGTGCCCCACCCAGGCACTCGGTCACGTTCTGGCCGGTCATCTCAAAATGGACACCGCCCGCATGGGTTCCAAGATCGCGATGTACACTCATGAATTGCTGCACTTCGGCGAGTACTCGGTCGACAGGACGGGTCTTGTAACCTGTTGAGGCTTTGATCGTGTTGCCATGCATCGGATCACAGGACCAGACCACCTTGCGGCCTTCTTTCTCAACCGCCTGAATAAGCGTTGGGAGATGCTGTTCAACATTCTCCGCGCCAAAGCGGCAGATGAGTGTGAGACGGCCAGCCTCATTGTCCGGGTTCAGCGCATCAATGAGGCGGAGCAGATCGTCTGGCTCCATCGATGGACCACACTTCATGCCGATCGGGTTTTTGACGCCGCGGCAGAATTCCACATGGGCATGATCTGCCTGGCGTGTCCGATCTCCGATCCACAGCATATGAGCTGACGTGTCGTACCAGTCGCCGGAGGTTGAATCCACGCGGGTCATGGCCTGCTCATAGCCGAGCAGTAGTGCTTCGTGGCTCGTGTAGAAGGATGTTGTCTGCAATTGCGGCACCGTGTCCGCATCAATGCCGCAGGCGCGCATGAAGTCGAGCGCTTCGGTAATCCGCTGCGCTACGTCTTCGTACCGCTTCTTGCCTTCACCTTCACCAACGAAGCCCAAAGTCCAGCGATGCACATAGTCGAGGTCGGCATATCCGCCTGTCGCAAAAGCCCGGATGAGATTGAGCGATGCCGCTGACTGGCTGTAAGCCTGCAGCTGACGGCGCGGATCAGGAATACGCGCTTCTTCCGTGAACTCGATGCCATTGATGATGTCACCGCGGTAGCTTGGCAGTGTCACATCACCGATCGTCTCATTGTCCGACGAGCGGGGCTTTGCGAACTGACCGGCAATACGTCCCACTTTCACAACCGGCACAGCAGCGGCATAGGTGAGCACCACTGCCATCTGCAATAGCACGCGGAAGGTGTCGCGAATATTGTCCGGATGGAATTCAGCGAAGCTTTCGGCACAGTCGCCGCCCTGCAACAGGAACGCACGCCCTTCACAGACTTCCGCCAAATCCTTCTTCAGGTTTCGGGCTTCACCTGCAAAAACGAGCGGCGGAGATTTCGCGAGGGTCGCTTCTACATCAGACACCACAGCTGCATCTGGATAGGTCGGGACCTGGAGAATAGGCTTCTCCCTCCAGCTTGAAGGGGACCAGTTTTTCGATGCGCTGCCGTCTGGCATGGCTAACCTCTTGTAATAAAGCACTTATTCGCGAAACTTCCTTCGCACAATCCATCTATTCCGCCAAACTCGCGGGTTTCTGACAGGTGTGTTCAGAAGGCGGGAAGTTATAGGCCCAATCAGTTCCAATGAAAAGGCTAAGTGCTTGAGATGGTTAGTCCCTTTCGCCGTTTCAATCACTGGTCAAACGGACGTGATGGGGTTAGCCAGCCATACCGTCCACCCAGCGCTTCTGCATTTCAGATGGTGAAACATCTTCTGTTTGGGTGGCCACAAACCAGGTATGGCCAAATGGGTCCTGCAGCATGCCGCTTCTATCCCCAAAAAACTGGTCTTTGACGGGACGGAGCTCTACACCGCCCGCTTCAATCGCCCCGGCAAATACTGCATCGACATCGTCTACATATATATGGAGCTTAACCGGCGATCCACCGAGAGTTTCCGGCGATATGGCGCCAAAATCCGGATATTCATCCGAGAGCATCAGGGTCGACCTACCCAGTGTCAGCTCGGCATGTCCAATCCGTCCATCAGCCGGATCTTCGAGGCGATATTTTTCAACCGCGCCAAAGGCTCGGGTGTAGAAGTCGATTGCAGCTGCGCCGTTGCGGACCGCGATATAGGGCATCAGACCGTGTGTGGTGACATTGGTCATGATTGTTCTCCTTGCCAGAACCATTTAATTACGTTACGTAGTGTTTCATAATGATTGACAGAGTCAAGAGCGAAAAACCAAAACGCGGGCGGCCTCGCAGCGAGGCGGCGCGTCGAGCGATCCTCAACGCAGCAAGCACCCTGCTTGAAGAAGGCGGCATATCCGCGGTGACGATGGAAGCTGTTGCGGCCCGCGCGAAAGTGGGTAAGCCCACGATTTACCGATCCTGGCCGAATGCCCGGGCGCTCGCCATGGCCACCCTCATGGAAGCTGACTCAGCGCCGACGAATGTTCGCGAAACCGCATCTCCCCTGGCGGACCTGGAGCGGCAGCTGTTGAAAGTGGTCGACAAATTCGCGACCAAACGCGGCGGCCAGGTTCGGCTCATGCTCGCAGCAGCTGAACAAGACAGTGAAATCGCCAAAGGTTTCCGCAATCAGGTGATCCTGAAAAGCCGCGTCGAAGGACGGGACCTTTTGACCCGCGCTATTGACGCTGGAGATATTCGCGCAGATGCCAATATCGAAATCGCTCTGGACATGATTTATGGCCCGCTCTTCTATCGCGTGTTGATCGGGCACCTGCCGCTCGATGAAGCCTTCGCCAAAGGGCTGCTCAGAGAAGTCCTCCGCGGCTTGCGACCAACAGGCTAGTCGGCAGCCTTCAGCTCTGGTGCGACCCATTTCTCTTTCATGGTGACCAGTTCTTCCGCTGCCGTCGGGTGGACAGCGACAGTCATATCAAACTGCGCTTTTGTGGCCCCCATGGTCACCGCTATGCCGATGGCCTGAATCATCTCGCCTGAGTGCGGCCCGATAATGTGACAGCCCACAACCTTGTCTGTCGCGGTATCGACGATGATTTTCATCATGGTTTGCTCGTTCCGACCAGACAGGGTGTGCTTCATGGCTCTGAATTTCGATTTATAGATATCAATTTCAGAATATTCGGCACGGGCCTGTTCTTCTGTGAGCCCCACAGTCCCGATCTCAGGCTGAGAGAAGACAGCTGTCGGAATGATAGAGTGATCCACGGCCTGCGGATTGTTATTGAACACCGTTTCCGCAAAGGCTGCCCCCTCGCGGATCGCAATTGGGGTCAGGTTTGCACGGTCGGTAACATCGCCCACGGCATAAATGTTTTCGATGTTCGTCTGGGAATATTGATCGACAATGATCTCGCCTTTGCGGCCTGTCTTAATGCCAACCGTTTCGAGACCCAAGCCTTTGGTGTTTGGGTCACGGCCGATGGCAAACATGACGAGCCCGGTGTCCAGGACTTCGCCATTGCTCAGATGCGCTTTGTAGCCATCACCTGATTTTTCGATTTCGGTGAAGACGGACCCGGTGATCACCCGAATGCTCTTTTTCTCCATCTCTTCATGAAGGGTGACCCGTAAGTCGTCGTCAAAGCCGCGCAGAATTTCCTCGCCGCGATAAAGCAGCGTTGTTTCAATACCAAGACCATTGAAAATGCCCGCAAACTCAACGGAAATATATCCACCCCCCGCAACGATCACCTTCTTGGGCAATTCATCCAAATGGAAAGCTTCATTGGAGGTGATGGCGTGCTCGCGTCCTTTAAGGCTCTCATCCACATTTGCGGTTGCGCCCGTGGCAATCAGGATCTTGTCCGCGGTTACGTCTCGGCCTTCACCTACCAGATGGACCGTATGCGCGTCCTTCAGGACTGCTCGGCTGTCGATGATTTCAACGCCTGAATTGTTGAGGTTGCGGATGTAAATCTGGTTGAGACGGTCGATCTCTTTGTCTTTATTGTCCCGCAGCACCGTCCAATCAAACGTTGCCTTAGGCACGGTCCAGCCGAAGCCCGCAGCGTCTTCAAACTCTTCGTGAAACTGGCTTGCATAGACAAAGAGCTTTTTGGGAACGCAGCCGCGGATCACACAGGTACCGCCAACGCGATACTCTTCAGCCACCGCGACCTTTGCGCCATGCGACGCAGACATGCGGGCTGCTCTGACACCGCCTGACCCTGCGCCGATCACGAAAAGATCATAGTCAAAATTTGTCTCAGACATGGCGCAGTCCCTTCACGCTCTTGTTTGTTTTTCCGGATCGCTCAGACGCGGAGGTAACTCTATTTCGGCTCTACCAAATGTGTGCCGTCGTCAGTTCCGACAATAGCCACACTGGCAATCCCGATAAAAAATCCGTTATCGACAACGCCCGGGATCAGATTCAGCGCCTTTTCCAGCCCGTCCGGATCAGGGATTGCGCCAAATTTGCAGTCATAGATAAAATTCTCGCTGTCGGTGAGAAACGGCTCACCATACTCATCGGCGCGGCGCTCAATGGCACCGGTGCATCCAAAATCGGCGGCGACACGCTTGATCTTCTCTTCCGTCGTGCGGCAGCCGAAAGGAATGACTTCTATCGGAAATGGGAAGGCACCCAATGTCTCAACCTGTTTGGACGCGTCGGTGATCACAATCATCCGGTCAGAAGCGGTAGCCACAATCTTTTCCCGCAACAGGGCCCCACCGCCGCCTTTCACCAGGCGCAACTGCGCGTCGAACTCGTCTGCCCCGTCAATGGTGATATCGAGGTGAGGCGTGTCAGACAGAGTGGTAAGCGGAATACCCAGTTCCTCGGCCAATGCCGCAGTGCGGTCAGAGGTGGGCACGCAAACAACATTGAGGCCGTTTGCGACCTTTTCTGCCAGAAGCCTTACAAGATGCTCCGCTGTGGAGCCTGTACCGAGGCCGAGCTTCATACCCTCCTCAATAAAATCGAGCGCGCGTTCGGCTGATCGTTTCTTCTGGTCGTCTGCGCTCATCCCGCTCTCGCCTCTCTGCGAGGCAGATCAGAGACCGGCCATCGCGACATATTTGATCTCAAGGAATTCCTCGATGCCCCACTGGCCGCCTTCGCGACCGACACCTGATTCCTTCCACCCGCCGAACGGGGCCACCTCTGTGGAGATGATCCCTGCATTCACGCCGACCAGCCCGTATTCGAGGGCGGCGGCGACTCGCCAGCAGCGGCCAATATCGCGGGCATAGAAATAGGCCGCAAGACCAAAAGGTGTGTCATTTGCCAATTTGATGGCTTCTTCTTCCGTTTCAAAGCGGAAGATGGGGGCAACGGGGCCAAATGTCTCTTCACTGGCTATTTTCATATCCGTCGTGACATCCGCCAGAACCGTCGGCTCGTAGAAAGTTCCGCCCAGTGAATGACGTTTGCCGCCGGTCAGGAGCCGCGCTCCCTTCTCAACCGCATCGGACACATGTTCTTCAACCTTCTCAACGCCCGCCATATCGATGAGCGGACCCTGGCCAACGCCCTCTTCAAGGCCGTTACCGACCTTCAGCTCTGCTGCCTTCATGGCGAGCTTTTCGACAAACTGATCGTAGACGCTGGCATGCACCAAAAAGCGGTTGGTGCATATACAGGTTTGACCCGTGTTGCGATATTTAGCCGCTAGACCACCTTCTACGGCAGCATCGACATCAGCGTCGTCAAAGACAATGAACGGCGCATTGCCGCCCAATTCCATGGACATCTTTTTGATAGTCGATGCACCCTGCTCCATCAACAGGCGGCCAACTTCTGTTGAGCCAGTAAAGGTGAGTTTTCTGACCTTGGCATTTGAGGTGAGCTCGCCGCCAATCTCTCCGGACTTGCCCGTAAGCACCGAGAATACACCTTTGGGCACTCCTGCCCGCTCCGCGAGTTCCGCCATAGCGAAAGCAGACAAGGGCGTTTGCGTTGCCGGCTTTGCGACGATTGTGCACCCAGCGGCAAGAGCAGGCCCGACTTTTCGCGTGATCATAGCGGCCGGGAAATTCCACGGTGTGATGGAGGCGACGACGCCCACCGGCTGCTTCAGGACGACAATCTGGCGGTCGTCGGAGGGCGCGGGAACGATACTGCCGTGAATTCGCTTAGCCTCTTCGGCATAGAACTCCAGGAATGACGCCGCATAGGTGATCTCCCCCTTGGCTTCGGCCAGCGGCTTGCCCTGCTCGCTTGTGAGGATCAACGCCAAGTCGTCGGCGTTCTCCATCATCAAATCGAACCACCGCCGCAAGATCGTGCTGCGTTCCTTTGCCGTTAATCCAGCCCAGGCAGGCCCGGCGTCATAGGCCGCGTCAATGGCTTCTTCTGCCTCACCTCTGCCCAGAACCGGCACTTCAGCGATCACCTCGCCGGTTGCCGGATTGGTGACTGCCGTCTTAGCAGCAGCCTGACCGGTCCAGCTCCCATCAATGTAACAAAGCGTGCGCAGGAGGTTTGGGTCGCGAAGGTTCATGTGGCCGAGTCCTCTTGGTCATATCTGTGGGCCATTGCTGGCGCCCTCTTCGCTCCATCTTGCGCATTCTCATGCGGCTGCATCAAGGGCCTGTCTCCATGCATGGACTTGTTCGACACAAAATATTCGACACGCAGCCACAATGAGACGACCATAAGCCTCAATGACTGAGACAGCCGCATTTTCCGATAGCTACACAACCGCGCGAGATCGCTTCGTGGAAGCAGCTCAGGCCGCTGGTGGCGATGTCCAGCGTTTCGTGAATCCGCATGCAAAGGGACCTTCAGGCGCGACGCTTTCCCTGGACACGGTCTGGTTTGGCCCGAGAGACGCCAGCGCAGTCCTGCTCAACACATCTGGCACCCACGGTGCAGAGGGATATGCTGGATCGGCCGCCCAACTGGACTGGGTCAACGGGGGCGGTCCGGCGTCTCTGCCGCCAGGTGTCGCCGTCCTCATGGTGCATGCGGTGAACCCATTCGGCTTTGCGTGGTGCCTGAGGGGCACCGAGAACAATGTCGACCTCAATCGCAATTGGCTGGATCACACTCAACCCCATCCAGAAAACCCACTCTATGAACAGGTGCACACCCTGCTCTGCCCGAAGCGTATTGATGAGAAGGCTGTCCGGCGCCTCTTAAACGAAGGGGCGCGCCTGATCGCCAAACATGGGCAATGGGCCCTGGAAGACGCCATCAGTCGCGGACAATACAGCCACCCGGACGGGTTTCACTATGGCGGAGCGTCGCTGGAATGGTCCACCTCAACGCTAAAAAGCATCGTCAAACATGATCTCGCCTCTGCCCGCCAGGTTGCATTTGTCGACTGGCACACCGGACCTGTGGGGGATGGGGAGCTGATATTCCTCAATTTTTCTCCGCCAAGGTCCGTGGGCCGCACCCAAGCCGAGCAATGGTGGGGGCGCGATACGTTGAACGCCGCCCATGTGGATCAGCTGTGGGGCTCAAAACGACCAACACGAAACGGGATTCTCTTTTGGGGAATTGAGGAGGCTTTATCCACCCACGCAACCTTTGCAGGTGCCGTGGTGGAGTTCCGCTCTTCAAGCCCCAAGTCCAACGCAGCCGACGCTCTTCGTGTCTCCATGCTGGAGCGGTGGCTCCGGTTTGAAGGCGGACTGGACGCCCCTGAGGCCGCGTCGTACCTCGCTGAAATACGAGAGGATTATGCGCCCAACCGGGAGAGCTTTCGAGAGACAGTCATTGGCAATGCACGGATGACCTATACGCAGACGCTTGCCGGACTTGCCGCGTGGCGCGGCGCTGACGCAGCGGATTAGACTCGCTAGAGGCGTTCTTTAAGAGATTGAATCAACAGGTTCAGATTTCGATTCAACACCGGGAAGGCAAAAGTAAGTTATCCTCATCCCATCTATGAGCCACCAGCCGGATAAGAATTTGAGTCCGGTTATTTGAATAAGCGGTTGAAAGTGAATCTCTTTATGACTTATCCACAAAGTACATATTTCAACCAAACAGTTGGTTCCACGTTATGAGTTCCTCCTCCGTCGTCCTGTTTGATCTTGATGGCACCCTTGCCGACACGGCGCTCGATCTCTGTCACACCATGAATGTGCTGCTGGAGCGCCATGGGCGCACGCCCGTCCCCGAAGATCAGGTGCGGCCTATGGTGGGCGCGGGTGCGCGAAAGATCATGGAGAAGGCTTTTGCAGCGACAGGCGCACCAGCCAATGACAGTCAGCTGGATGGCCTGTTCGAAGAGTTCCTCGACTATTACGGCGACCATATTGCCGACCACACGGTGCTCTTTCCCGGAGTGCTGGATCAGCTGGAGGCGCTGCGCGCGCGCGAGATAGGCCTTGGCGTCTGCACCAACAAGGCGGAGCAGCTGACCCACCAATTGCTGGATGTACTGGAAATTGCGCACTATTTCCCGGTTGTGATTGGCGGCGATACTCTTCCGGTCAGGAAGCCCGACCCGCTTCATCTGACAGAGGCTGTTGTCCGCCTCGGCGGAGACGTAGGCGGCACAGTCATGGTGGGTGATAGCAGCCCGGATATCAAAGCGGCAGAGGCAGCATCGATCCCCTCGATCTGCGTAACCTTCGGATATACTGACATCCCGGCGCCAGACCTTGGGGCCGATCATCTGATCGACCATTATGATGCCCTGCCGGAAGCGCTCAAAACGCTTCGGCCAGATCATTTTTGATCGCTAACACAGATCCAGTACATCATCTCCATCAACCAGGCGGATGGCGCGGTAGTCGCATTTGCCGGTGCCTCGCTGGAAGAGAGAATTGGCGATCAGCCAGACCTGCACAACCTTTTTCGGAACGTCGCCGCCAATAGCGCGCTCATAGTCCTGCCGGATTGAGCGCTCCTCCGAGAGCCATTTTCCAACGTCCTTTTTTGTCCGGATGACCCAGTGTGTCTCGCGCTCATCCCACCAGGCGAGCGGGCATTGAAAAATCGTGTCCTCAGGCAGAGCCGCCGACCACATGTAGGTCAGGTCCAGACCATTATCGAACTCAACGGCGATGGAGAGATAGTCATGGGTAGGCTCAATGTCCTCCGGCAGCGCGGAGGGCAGTTGGTGAGCAATCCAGTCCCAGTTGAGCGTGAGCGTCTCGCTTAGTGGTCTCTCCGCCGGGATCTGCAGGATCCCAACATCTTCATGGGTCGTACAGCTGATGCAACTGTCATCCCGCTCATTCGCGGGCTTGTAAACCTGCCCCTCCCCCAGGCGCCAGAGGTAGTGCCATCCTTCCGGCGGGGTTACCGCGTTCGTGATGCGGTTCTCCCCCTCTTTCAGCAGGTCAGCAAGCGGCTTCTCTGCCTTTTCAGCCAGATCCCGGAGTGCGTCAGCGGCGTTCCCCTCAAACTTCAGGACGGCGACATCAAGTTCTCCCTGCGGTCCGGCAGGCACCTCTCCGCCCAAAAACTCGCCTTGCTGGTTTTCCCAGACACCGGGGCCTGCTGCGATCAGTGAAAGGCGACCTGATTCTTTCGCCACAACCGTCGCAGCATTGGAGGTCACCTTGAAGACGTTGCCGTCCCCTATCCGCGCCCACAAAGCAGCGCTCGGCGGTAATCTTATATCCAAGGGCTTGGACATCCAGAACACACCCTGCGCCAACAGCGTGACTTCTTCGCCGGCGGTGATAGTGACGTCAGTGTCTGTCCATGCGCCGTCCTCAGCCGAGAGTGTATGAAACGACGCGTCCAAGACCGACTTGTTGCTTACGGTTGCCAGGACTGGCGTCAGCTGGCTTTTGAGAGTCGCGCTTTGCACCACTGCATTGCCGCTCACGAGATAGCGACCAAGACGCGGTACCGCGAACCTCGCCAGTGTTGTCAGTGCGCCAATGCCGCTTGCTTTTTCCGCCATACATCATCCTCCCCGGACAGACGCTGCCACAAATGTAGGGTGGATGGAAGACAATCGCGGTCTGCAGACCGGTCCTAGTTTCTCAGAAGAGATTGAGGACGAACCGTCCGGCGTTCAGGGAAGTCGAAATCGACAGACGTCTGGACCGGATCAAAGATACCTTCGAGGGTCGACTTCACAACGCCTTCGGTATGGCAGACCGTCTCGTTCACCTCGCCAATCGATTTGCATTCAATGTTGGCGGCATTGATCTCATAGGAGAAATAGTTTCCTGATCCAACGAAGGTACAGGGTGGGCGACCGAAGAAGACATGCTTGTATTCGGCAATCTCGAGATCGGGCAATTGTTCGGCAAACCGGCTGGTTGTTTCACTCGTGCGGTGACGAAAATAGACTTTGTGGAAGTGAGTATCGAAATAGAGACGCCCCCGCGTATAGAGGCATAGCTGGGTCACAGAGGTTTCTGTCGGTGCCATTGTGGGCGGCACAATTGGCGCGTCGAAACTAAGAGACGCCGTCACAGACCTTGAGGGGGGGATGAGGTCGATCGCCCCTTTAAAGAGCGATACAGATTTCTGATCGGGCGAGAGAAAAGCGATGCTCCCCACATAGTCGGTTTTCCCGACATAGGAGGTCCCATAGTTTGCAACTTCAAAAGAAAGCGTATCTGAATCGACAGCAATGCCGAGGAACTTCAGCCGTAACTGCTGCTCCCATTGGAGCAGGAAGGCGACCAAAACCATGATCGCCAGAAAGATCAGAAAAATCCTACTCAGTACTGCTGGAAACAAATCACCAGCCCCCAAACTCAACTCAGGCGCTGCTCATACTCGGCAGCTTCCTTCCCCAGAGGGCGAATTTACCACGAGAATGGAACGCTCGCTGAAAATCGTAACTTATGGTTAACCATGCGGGGCGAGGCCAACTGCTGCGACAAAGTCAGCTACTGTTTCCTCGTCATACCCTAGTTCCGCAAGCAGCTGCTCGGTATGCTCACCGAGATGTGGTGCCTGAAGCCTTATACCCGCCTGGGTCGCACTAAACCGGGCCGCGGGACGTGGCAGGCGGAAGGAGCCCAGATCCTCTTCTTCGTGAGTCTTGATAATCTGGTTAGCCTCGATCTGTGGATGATCCAAAAGTGTCGTGCGGTCAAGGATGGGCGCACAGGGAACCTGATTGGCGTCCAGCACACTCAACCATTCCGCACTTGTCTTGTGCTGCAGAACTTCCTGTGTGAGCGATAGTCGTGCAGGCGCATTCACCACCCGCCCGCTTGGCGTGTTGAAGCGCTCATCATCCAGCCATTGTGGCTGATCCAGCGCGGCGCACAGGCCTTTCCATTCATCGTCCGAAACGGCTCCAACAGTGATGTATCCATCCTGGGTTTGATAAATCAAATCCTGCGACAGCTGCGCCCGGGCTGCATGCTTCTCCCCGCCTGGAAAAGTAAGTGCCACCAGACCTTCTGCCCAGAGGAATGCAATCATGGCATCAAGCATAGAAAGCTTGATGTGTTGCCCCTCACCTGTCCGTTCCCTCGCAAACAGAGCCGCCGTGATCGCCTGTGCGGCGGTGACGGCAGTTAGCTTGTCTGGAATGATGGTGCGGATCATGCGCGGACGGCCGGTATCCCGGTCTGCCTGAATGGCCGCAAGACCCGAAAGCGCCTGGATCACCGGATCGTAGACACGCTTCTTTGCATAAGGTCCTGTTTCTCCAAATCCCGAGATCGATACATAGATCAGGTTCGGTTGCTCCTTGCGCAGATCTGCCTCCCCAATGCCCATCCGTTCGGCGGCACCCGGTCTGAAATTCTGAACCACCACATCTGCAGTGCTCACGAGCTTTTTGAGAGCCTCAAGTCCCTCAGCACTTTTCAAATCCAAAACCAAAGAGCGTTTGTTACGGTTTGCCGCCAGGAACGTCGCCGTGCGATCTCCCTTCGCAGGCCCTAAAACCCGCACCAGGTCGCCTGTCTTCGGTTCAACCTTGATGACATCTGCCCCCTGGTCCGCCAGCATCATGGTGGCAATGGGTCCTGATATCATCGTCGTCAGATCTACAATTCTCACCCCGTCCAATGCACCCGGCATGCGACCACCTTCCTGATTGTTAGGGAGCCATTCTGACCAATTTGGCGTCTCACGCCAATCACGGTTGCGCTAAAGGACCGTATCTGCATTCTTGCCGCCATTCATATTCACACTAAGTCGCACTGGGAACGTCATGACAGACACACAAACAAATGCTCCGGAAAAAAACACGCTCATGGAGACGATGGGCCTGGTTCGCACCCTCTCCGTTGATGCTGATGAAGGACGTGTTGCTCTGGAGTTTGAAGCCAAACCCTCTCAGTGCCATTCAGGCAACATTGTGCAGGGTGGGTTTGTTACCGGCTGGATTGATGCCGCTATGGCCCAGGCGCTTATCGCCAAGACGGATGCAAAGCTGCTGCCTCTGTCGCTCGACATCAAAATTGCATTTTATGCTGCAGCGCATCCCGGTCTTGTCCACGCAGAAGCCTGGATCGAACGCCTTGGGCGAAAAACAGCCTTTGTCGAAGGGCGTTTGACGACACCTGACGGCACTGTCATTGCAAAAGGCATGTCGACAGTGAGACTCGTCCCTATGGGGTCCTAGACTTCCATCTCTACCAAGGGCGCTAAAATGCCAGAACCAGACCGAGCACAATCGCTATGCCTGACATTAGCGACAGGAACACGCCAGCACCTTCTATGGCTGTCACAAGGTTTTCGCTGACCTTGCTGCCTGTATAGCCTTCACCTGCAATCGGCAGTGCTTTGCTGGCCCCGGTCATCGCTGAAACTGTTATGCCTAACCAGATTAGGTACATGCTCAATATGAGAGCCAGCTTGACGGGCGTGTGCCAAAAAGCAGGTAATGACAACAGGCCCCAAATAACACCAAAAATCATCAATGCCATGCCCGACTGAACTGCAGACAAATGTGCTGACAGGGCCATGCGAGAGTTTGTGAATTTCGGGATCACAACTCCTTGAACAAGCCCTATCAGGAAAAGTAGTGCTCCAGAGAAAATCAGGTCCAGCCCTGCGGGTGAAATGGTTAGGGTCATGGGTCTTCATCCTTCTTCCAGATAGCGACCCGCACAGGGTTGGTTCCTGCGCGAGACACTTTCAATGGGTGTTGAAATGGTGATCAAGAAGCTTCTGCCAGAAGCAGAGATTGCCCTTTGACCCACCCCTTTTTCAGAACAACCTGGGCGTGTTCGTTCATTTCGAAATGGTCCGCGCCATCAAATCGCAATGCAGAGGGGTCGTCTGCACGACCAAGGATGAGGACCCAGCTGGCAAAGGCTGTTGTTCCCTCCGCCACTACCGACAGTGCCTCATAAGTGTGGTCGCCAAGCAGTTCAAAACCCTGGAGAAAAGCCTTTCGAATGTCTGCTTTGCCGACATATTCATCGCCGCGCGATCCCTCTCCGGCGACGTCGCAATAGGTCGACGCGTCAGCAAACAGGCTCATGATCTTGTCAATGTCCTGAACCGCAAACGCGTCCACAAGCTGTGCCGCAGTCTGGCGACAGCGGTCTGTCAGGTCGCTATCTGATTGAGGGGGTCTTGATAGAGTTGTTACAGTCATCTTGATGTTTCCTTTTGATAGAACTAGAACCGACTGAAAGTCTGCATATTACCGACCTCAGGTCGGTATATAATCATCTAACCGACCCCGGGTCGGTTTGTCAAGAGAGATACCATTGGCCACTCAGGAAGAAAGACGCACCGCTACCCGCACCGCGATCATCAATGCGGCTCAAAAACTCTTTGGAGCCCCAGGATTTGACGAAACAAAAATCGACGATATTGCGGCTAAAGCCGGTGTAGCAAAGGGCGCCATCTACCATCACTTCAAAAACAAGAACGAGATTTTTGAAGCCGTGTTCGAGCAAGTGTCGGCAGAGATTGTCGAGAACATGATCCGCGATGTTGAACCAGGTGGTGACACCCTTGAAACGCTGATGCATTCAATGAAGCGCTTTTTCGACTTGTGCACACCAGCACAAGTGTCGCGGATCTTGTTGCTGGATGGTCCGGTTGTGCTTGGGCACGCAGACTGGCAGCGCTTGGACGCACGACACTTCGGAGGTCTGGTCACGCTCGCTCTCAAAGAGGCAATGGATGCGGGCGCTATCAGACGCCAACCCTTGGAGCCCTTGTCCAGAGTCCTGCTTGGTGGCATTCAAGCAGCCGCCATTGACTGCGCGGCGCAGAAAGATTTCGAAGAAGCAGCCAAGAGCTATCTCAATGTGTTCAAAGGCATCTTACATGCACTGAGGTAACCAGGTTGTGGATGGGTTCAGGCGATCTGTCGCTGAATTTTGATGATGCTGTTCAGCTGCAGCCGTGCGTCAGATGCCAAAAAGAGATAGTCTGATTTCAACTTTTAAGAGTCTGGACCGATAAGGGTCATGAAGGAAAAAGAACTCAGACTGGCCCTGGTGTGCTACGGCGGCGTGTCACTCGCTGTCTACATGCATGGGGTAACCAAAGAGTTTCAGAAACTCATTCGTGCCTCAGCGCTCTATCACCAGATAAGTGATCCAGCAGACCGGCCCGACGAGACCTATCTCAACGTCAATGATGATCCTGAGCGCGAAACGGACACGGAGAGTGTCTATTTCGAGCTCCTGCAGGAAATCGGGCAAGAGCTTGATCTGCGTGTGTTTGTTGACGTTATCGCCGGGGCGTCCGCCGGGGGGATCAATGGTGTCATGCTCGCCCGGGCCCTCGCCCACGATCTGCCGCTTGATGCACATCGACATATGTGGCTTGAGAAAGCAGACATCACGGCGCTGATGGACCCGGAAACTATTGCCGGCAAGTGGAGCAAGGCGTTCCTGCGTCCTCTCTTTTGGGACATTAATGATCGGTGGCTGAAAAAGATTGCGCCGGAACTGGAGATGCGTGAAAAGCTCTCCACCTTCATGCGATCGAGATGGTTTGAGCCCCCCTTCTCGGGCCAGCTCATGACCGACATGTTGCTCGATGCCTGCCATGCGATGGGGGACCCAAAGTCGCGCCGGGCAAGCCTTCTGCCAACAGGGCAAGAGCTCAATCTATTTGTGAGTGTCACGGATTTTTATGGTTATGAGCAAACCATTCCACTGCACGATCCGCCCATCGTCTCTGAGCGTGAGCACCGGCACGTCTTACGGTTTGACTATCTTCAGCATTCCGATGGTGACGTGCAAAGCCAGTTTGATGCGAACCACATTCCGGGCCTTGTGTTCGCCGCGCGGGCAACATCTTCCTTTCCTGGCGCGTTTCCGCCTGCTCAAATCAATGAAATTGATCGAATTTTGAATCAACGCGGTGAGGAATGGCTGACGCGGGACCGGTTTATCGCGCGAAGTTTCAAAGCGATGATCGACATTGGGCACAATCCTCTGACCAGCTCCTTCATTGATGGCAGCGTGCTCAACAACAAGCCGTTCGCAGAAGCCGTGTCCGTCCTGTCCGATCGTCCCGCCTATCGTGAGGTGGACAGACGGGTGATCTATATCGACCCTGATCCTGAAAGTGGCGAAATTGAACGCGGTGGTGCATTGCCTGGCTTTTTCCAGACCCTGCGTGCGTCGCTGTCAGACATCCCACGTAACGAACCCGTACGCGATGAGCTTGCTGAGATTAACGAGATCAGCCAGCAAGTTCACCTCTACCAGGAAGTTCTGAAAGCCACCCGCCCGCATATTCAACGCGCGATTACCGGTATCTTGCCAGATGGCGTGCCACTGCACCCGACACCGCACCAACTGGCGCAGCTGCGCGAGACGGCAAACGGGCACGCGGCCCGCGATGCTGGCTACGCCTATGACGGCTACATTCAAACCAAGGTCCTGTCAGTTCTCAGCTGGATATCCGACATGCTGGCAGACCTCGCCCCTCAGGTTGCACAACCGAGCGCACGAGCAGCGCTTGCCAGGTCTGTTGAGGATTGGGCAAGGGCGGAGGGAATTTTCCCGGTCGAGTTTGAAACCGGCGACCGAACTGATGAGTTCTCGCCAAGCACAGCGCGCTGGGTCACATTCCTCAGGCGTTTTGATGTTGGCTTCCGCCAACGCCGCTTAAGATTTGTGATCCGCCGCCTCAATGAGCTCTATGCAAAATCCGATCAGTCAGAGACGCCTCTCGATAGCCATGGGCTGGACGAATTCAAAGGCGTTCTCTATCGGGCCCTAGAACGATTGCAGCGGCGGGATGTGTGCTCATTCTTTAAATCCGAAATCCACGACAAAGCGGGAAAGCTCCTCGCCCATACAGGCGGCAAAGCATCACCGGAAGAATTAAACCCGCTGCTTTCCGAAATGCGAAACGCGCTGTCGCTGGTTGAAGTGGACACGTTGCTGGATGATGAGTTCTCGATCATGATCGTGAATTTCCTGCCCGATGATACACGCAAAGAATTGATCCTCGCCTATCTCAGCTTCCCGTTCTTTGATGTCCTGACCTTCCCCCTGCTCCGATGGCAACCGCTTGACGATGTGGACACAGTTCTGGTTGCGCGCATCAGTCCACAGGACTGCACAGCCCTTGAAACCGCCGAGACGCGGACCGCATTGAGGGGACGAGAGCTGGGGCACTTCGGTGCGTTTTTCAGTCGTGAAGCGCGGGAGCATGATTATGTTTGGGGACGTTTGCACGCGGCTGAGCGATTGGTCGACTTTGTAGTCGACGCCGCGTCGTCCGGATTGCAAACGATTTCCATCAATGAAGAGGCGATCAAAAGCCGCCTCTTCCGGTCCATCCTCAAAAACGAGGCGGAGCACCTCACAAAAAGCTCGGAGCTTTTGCGCAACCTCTCCGAGCGAACAGACGCGCTGCTTGCCGGAGAGGCAACCGATACTCACTAGAGCCCTTCAGGTTTAGATCGGGTCCTCGCCCCTTACTTGGTCGCATTTTCGAACCACAAAAGTCTGCAACTTTTGTTGAAAATGCTCCAGCACTCACCCGATGGGAATGGATCTGCCTCTCGCGGGTGCGTCCGGTTTCTTGGGCAGTTCAATCGTCAAGACGCCTTTTTTGAACGTTGCCGACACTTTCTCATCATCGACATAGGACGGAAGTGTGAAACTTCGCTGGAACGACCCATATTGTCGTTCTATGCGGACCGCTTTGCCCTCTTCTTTTTCTTCATGCTCGTAGCGTTTCTCGCCTTTGAGTGTCAGAACACCATCATCGACGGTGAGGTCGATATCCTTTTCATCCATGCCCGGCAGTTCTGCCTCGAGGGTAATGGATTTATCGCTTTCGCGGACATCGATGTTGGGAGAGAGTGTGCCCCCATTAAAGAAGTCCAGCCGGTCCGCTGGTCCGCCGTCTGAGAGTGTCGGTGAGTGACCAAAGAACCGGTCGAAAAGATGATCCATTTCTGACCGGAACCCATGGAACGGTTCATGCCAGAGTGATGACCCAAAGGGTCTTGTGATGGGAACTGAAGATGATTTTCCGCTTTTCTGGTCTTTGTCTGCCTGGGCCATTGTGTACCTCCTTGCTCAATCTGCCCCGAGCCCTTGATAGGAGGATTTTAGTCTGCCAGGAGCAGATCTCAATTGACAAAAATCAATCGGATATCCGAGCGCTGCTGGTTTTTAGCATCCAGGCATTTATGTCTTGCCAGACCACCTCCCGCTGCAAATCGCGCAGCAGCATGTGCCATCCGTCCGGATAGTCTTTCGTGGTCAGGGCATTGCTAAAACGGCTGCGTATGTCGTTGACGGGGCCGCGGGGAATAATTTCGTCCTTGTCACCATAGAGGAGCAGGGTTGGAGGTTTGATCTGCTCGATCGAGAGATAGGCCGTTTCCATCAGATCCACCAATCCGTAAATGGCATCAATCCGCGTTTCTTTGATCACGAGGGGATCGCGGGAAAAGGCGCGCAGCATCTCAATATTGTCGGTAGGCCATCGCTCAAGCCCTTCGCCGGTCAGTGTGTAGGCAGGAGCGGTATGTGCAGCCAGCCACAGCGTACTGCTATAGAGCGGATTCAGTGTGGACCAGCCCCACACGGCAGGTGCCACCAGGATGACCCCGTCAACCTTGACGTCGCCCTCGCTCAATGCAGCAAGGGTCACTGCGCCTCCCATGCTTGCACCAAGGACAAACAGAGGCGTTTCTGGGTGGTGTTCTTTCAGAAGACGGGTTGCCGTTCTGAGATCGCGTATGAGCACGTCCCTCCCCGCCCATCTTCCGTGGCCAGGTGCTTTGCCAAAGCCGCGCTGGTCATAGGCATAGAATGAAACGCCCCTGTCGGCGAACCAGGGGCCGGGCATCTCAAAGGCGCGGGAATAATCATTGAACCCGTGAACGCCAAGAATGATCGCATGTTGATCTGTCGCTGCCCAAACCCGGAGTGGCAGGCGCGCGGCGTCTTCCATGATGAAATTGCCAGCAGCGAGCGTCGCCTGTCGAACGGGCGTTCCGACGGTGAGGGTTTGCGGCGCACAGGCGGCGAGCAGGAGAATTGCGGCTATCCAGAGCCTCATCCGCTCAGGCGCTCTTTTTGAGAAGTCTTTTGACCTCTTTTTGCAGCACCGGCAACAGATCTGTTTCAAACCAGGGGTTCTTCTTCAACCAGACATTGTTCCGCCAGGAGGGATGCGGAAGCGGCAAATGCGTCGGCATATAGTCGCGCCAATGCTCCACAGTTTCTGTCAGATTTTTCTTCTTGGTTTTGCCGAGATGGTAGGCCTGGGCGTACTGACCGATCACCAGGGTCAGTTCCATATTGGGCAGCGCTTCAAAGAGCTTTTCCCGCCAGAGCGGTGCGCATTCCTTTCGCGGTGGCAGATCGCCACCTTTGGCATCCAGTCCTGGGAAGCAGAACCCCATCGGCACGATGGCAAGCTTGGTGTCGTCGTAGAACGTGTCACGATCCATCCCCAGCCAATCGCGCAGCCTGTCTCCACTGGGATCATCAAATGGCACGCCCGACGCATGAACGCGCGTGCCCGGCGCCTGCCCAACAATGCAAATCCGCGCCTTACTTGAGACCTGCAAGACCGGACGCGGCTCATGGGGGAGCGGTTTTTTCCCTCCATCCTCGAAGCACACCCGGCATTTGCGGATGTCCTTGACGAGCGAATTGAGAGCCCTGGCACTCACGGAATTGGCCCTCCTTACTCAGATGCTTCGCGAACCATATTTCGGCCAATAATCATCTGCTGAATCTGGCTTGTGCCTTCGTAGATCCGGAAGATGCGAACGTCGCGGTAAAAACGCTCAACGCCGTAGTCAGCGACATAACCAGCACCGCCGAATATCTGAACAGCTTTGTCTGCAACCCGGCCCACCATTTCTGAGGCGAAATATTTGCAGCATGAAGATTCGGTTCCGACATCTTCCCCAGCGTCTCGACGCTTGGAAGCGTCCATCACCATGCAGCGCGCCGCATAAGCTTCTGTCTTGCAGTCCGCGAGCATGGCCTGCACCAATTGGTGATTGCCAATGGGTTGCCCGAACTGTTTCCGCTCAGCCGCATATTTGGTCGCGTCTTCGATGAGCCGTTCTGCAACACCGACGCAAACAGCTGATATGTGAAGGCGCCCACGTTCGAGCACCTGCATGGCGGTGACGAAGCCTTTGCCTTCTTCCTCTCCAAGCAGGCAAGTGGCCGGAATACGTGCATTATCAAAAATCACGTCGCAAATATGTGCGCCTTGCTGGCCCATTTTCTTTTCTGACTTACCGAGTGAAATGCCCGGCGCATCTGCGGGACAGACAAATGCCGAAACACCTTTAGCGCCTGGCGTGTCCGGATCGGTACGGGCCATCAGCGTGAACATGCTGGCTTTCGCCGCATTGGTGATGTAGCGCTTGGTGCCATTCACGATGTAATGGTCACCATCACGGATCGCTGTTGTCTTAAGCGATGCTGCGTCTGAGCCAGCCTCCGGCTCGGTCAAAGCAAAACTCGCGATCGCCTCACCGGTGGCAAGCTTTGGAAGCCATTCTTCTTTCTGGTCCTGGCGACCATGCATGACGATGCCTTGGGACCCAATACCCACATTCGTCCCGATGACAGAGCGGAATGCTGGAGATGTTCGTCCCAGTTCGAAAAGAAGCAGGCACTCTTCCTCCATCGTGAGGCCGAGCCCGCCATATTCGGTCGGGATCGAAATGCCGAAGAGCCCTAGGTCGCGCATTTCCTGAACGATCTCTTCAGGTACTTCGTCGTTTTCGGACACTTGATCTTCGATGGGCCGGAGCCGTTCATCGACAAACCGCCGAATGGTGGACAAAAGTTGATCGCGTGTTTCGAGATCAAGGGCCATGCGTTCCCCGCTAAGTGTGGTTTCAAAAGTTGCGGGACTTTAGGCCATGGAGCTAGCAGGCGTCAAAACACGGGCCCGCGAGTTGCTCAGGTCCGATAATAGACAGACGCGCCCAATATATTGGTGATCTGGCACCCACCATTGGAAAATGGCAGATAGATCATTTCGTGGCGTTTGAAGCCATCCTGAAGCGCACCATTGGGGCCAGCCATGGCAATTGGTTTTCTCTGGTCCACTACCCAGGCATAGGTCTCGTGAAGCAGTTTGCCTGTCGGCAGACCATGAGACTCAATGGTGGAGACCTCTTGCCCACAGACATTCACCCCAAAGGCGTTGATGACATCTTCGCCCATAATGCGAAAGCGAAAGGTCAATGGTTCGTGCTCGACCGCGATAACGAATACCTGTGAAAGACGTTTGGGAAGCGCAACAGGGTCAATGCAGGACGAACAGGGCATTGGCATGCCATCTCGCGCCTTATTCCAGAAGTCATGCATCTCACGGAGCGGGCCTGCCTCCAATGCCGATACCTCAACCGGCTTTATCTGGTCATTGCCAACCTTCCGGCGAAGTTCCAAAACATCGCTGGAGTAAGCAGACACAACATCCGTTTTCTCGGGGAGCCCCATCTTCGCCGCCGCCTTCATTACTGTCGTCCATCTATTCTGTTGGAATTCTCCTAATGAAGACCTAAATAGAGGCGAAGACCGCCGTTTCTGAGGCAAAAAGTGGCCATTTAGGTGGCTTTTTCGGGCACGACCTGAGACAAAACAAAAAAGAAGGATGTCAGATCATGAACGCACCTACAGGACGGCTTGAGGGATACCAGGCCTGGGAAGGCGGCACCGACCCGTTTGAGGACTATGCCGGGCCCTATTTCTTCAAGAAATTGGAAGACGGATCCATCACATGTGCGTTTGAAGCCCTCCCCCATCACTGCAATGGCGGCGGCTTCCTGCATGGTGGGTCGCTGATGACATTTGCCGATTACGCATTGTTTGCCCTCGCAGGCGACGTGTTGGATGGACCCGGTGTGACCGTCTCCTTTAACTCAGAATTCATTTCCGCCGTCGGCGCTGGAAACCTGATTGAGGCGACCGGCGAAGTCGTTCGTAACACCCGCTCGATGGTGTTCGTCAGGGGTCAGGTATTCTGCGGCGAAGACACGCTTTTGAACTTTAGCGGTGTGATCAAACGCATCCGGAAATAGACCTAAACTCATGTTAGGATGCGTCTTATGGTAACGCTTAGCGCTCTCGATCAATCTCCCATCCGCGAAGGTGGCACCGGCGCTCAGGCACTGCAGGAGACAATTGACCTTGCGCGCGCCTGCGAAGCTGCAGGCTATCAACGCTATTGGGTTGCCGAGCACCATAGCGGCTCCTCTTTCGCCGGTTCAGCGCCTGAAATCTTGATCGGCGCTATTGCGGCAGCGACGCATACAATTCGCGTAGGGTCGGGTGGCGTTATGCTGCCTCACTACAGCCCGCTGAAAGTTGCTGAAATTTTTCGGGTGCTGCACGCCCTTTATCCCGACCGGATCGATTTAGGACTTGGACGCGCGCCGGGATCTGATCAGAAGACCAGCCGAGCCCTTCAGCCAGGACCCCAGGCTTATGGGATTGATGTATTTCCGCAGCAAGTCCAGTTGCTGCAACAATTCCTGGAAGACGCCCAGGGCCTCAAAGGCGACGCGGGCGGTCTACCTGTCGATCATCCCTATCAGGGCATTCATGCAGTTCCGCGCGGACCGGGCATGCCTGATCTATGGATGTTGGGGTCAAGCTCGGACGGTGCCGCCTATGCCGCCCAATTTGGCATGCCCTATTGTTTCGCGCATTTCATCAATCAGGATGCTGGGCCCTCGCCGCTCGAGATTTATCGCAAGAGCTTCCGGCCATCCCGGATTTCCTCGCAGCCACGTGGATCGATAGGTGTGTCCGTCATGGTCGCCGACACGGAAGAAGAAGCCGAACGTCAATCTGCTTCACGGAACCTGTGGGTGCTCCACCTGCTGCAAAACAAGGCCGGGCCCTTTAAGTCGCTGGATGATGCGCTCGCTTTCCCTCTCCGTCCTGATGAAGTTCAGATGCTGCAGAGCGTGAAGCACCGTAGCATTACTGGCACACCGGAACAGGTGCGGGGCCGACTGCTCCAGATGGGCGCAGAATATGGTGTCGATGACTTCGTGATTCTAACCATCACGCCGGACCATGAGGCACGGAAGCGGTCCTATGAGTTGCTTGCGCAGGCTTTTGATCTGAAGGCTGCTGCCTAGTCAGCAGGAAGCGGCTGCACCGTCACGCCTGGAATGACCGATCCCTGCTCTGCATCCCCACGCCTTACAGCACGCCGTGCATAGGCCTCCCTGATGCGCGTCAGGCGCTCGGCCGTAATGGGGAAGTTCCAGATCACCAGCGCAGATATGGTCCAAAGGCCAAGCGGCAGCAGGCAATAGACCATCACAATGCCAAATGTCCCGCTGTCGGTTTGCGCCTCAGCCTGGGGATCAAACCCGAGAAAGGCGATGAGTGGCAGCGCAATGCCAACTCCTGCTGCTTCAAAGAACTTTCGTGCAAACCCCAAAAACGCAAACAGGAGACCGGTGCGGTGTTCGCCGGAACGCATCATGTCCAGATCCACAACATCAGCAAGCATTGAAGCGCCCAGTATCGCCCCTGCGCCGAAAGCAAAGCCTTGCACCATCGTGACCAGGAACATGGCCACAAAGGTAAAGTCGGGTGACTCTGGAACAATGAAATAGACAACGAGCGGAACCGAGCTAAAGGCAAGCATGGACAGGAACACTGCAACGCAAAGCGCGCGATGCTTGCCCATCTTATTGCCCAGCGACACCCAGAATGGAGAGCCAAGGGCAGCAGTACCGAAGAGCACAAGAATGAGCACAAAACCCGCTTCGCCCAGTTTCAGCACATGGTCATAAAACAGGATCGCCACCGCGGCATTCAATGATCCGGCCAATGCGCTCACCATTGTGGAGATGAGCACCCGGCGGAATGGACCATTGCGCATGATCGCTTTCAGACCATCCATCAATGAAATCGTCTGAGTTGTTTGCGGTGCAGGTTCACGAATTCTCCAGAACAGGATAGCCGCGCAGACGGGCAACAGGATAATCACCATCCATCCAAGAGACGCCATCGCTTCTTTTGAAACCGAATTGAGTTCGCCCTCTTGCGTTTCTGCTCCTGACGCTACTGCCCAGACGACGGGGATAAGGATTGCCGAGATGAGGCCAATCAGCAGGAAGACCTCTCGCGCGCCGGTGATGCGGCTGCGTTCGCGATAGTCCGTCGACAGTTCCGCGCCCCAAGCGCCGTAGGGAATGGTGATCAGCGTAAACCCTAGATAGATCGCCGAGATCCAAAGAAACAGGTAGCCAAGAGAGACAGGTTCGCTCGGCACGAACAACATGAAAGCGGAAAGCGCCATCAGCGGCACGCCCAGTGCAATCCAAGGTCGGCGGCGACCAAAATTGCCTCGCGTCCGGTCGCTCAGGCGTCCAATCAGCGGATCAGTGATCACGTCGGAGAAACGCGCCAGCATCAGGACTACACCAACCGCCGCAAGGTTCAGCCCAAGTGTGCCGCTATAGAATGCGGGGATGTAAATGGCGATGGGAAGACCAATCACTGCGAGCGGCAAAGTCATTTGTGCGTAGGCAACAAGATGCCCAAAAGGGACCCTGTCTTCCGCGCCGCTTTCTGATTCCTCTGCGTGATCTTTTGCCGACATTACGCCTCCCCTGGCCCCTCAAACCTTGCGGCGAAACAGTAACACAAATTTACGACCCACCAAAAACCCATAAAAACTGCCAAAAACACATTGATTTCGTGATGAGCGAAACCTGTTCATCTAGTTCAGGAACCGTTCAGGTGAATCTTGTCATCTTCATTTCAACCGCTGGGAACGGCGGCCTGAATGCCCCGGCTAGATTGTCATGCGTTATCTGGTTGGGTCCTGAGGGGGCAAGGCGGTGTCTGAATGTACCCCCGGCCACCGCCTTCGCCCCTCTCAACTTTCCTCTCAAAAAACCATCAGGCGCGCGCACTCGGTCGCGCGGAGACCCGCTCATGCCAGGCTTTCAGGTTGGCTGCGTCGTCAGGGATCGGGATGCCCACGAAGGTGGCAAAATCGATGACACAAAGCGCTGTAATGTCTGCCACCGTGAAGCTGTCACCGGCAAAATAGTCTCGGCCTGCAAGGTCTTCGTTCAACCAATTCAGAATGAACTCAGCGCGCTTTTTGCCCGCCTCACCTGCTTCCTTGATCTGTCCACCAAGAGCGGCTGTCAGGGGGTGGCAATGACGCCAATAGGCCCCGACTGTGCCAAGCAGCTGAAACTCGATCCGTCGGTTCCACATCTCAACCTGCGCCTGCTCCAGCGGCGTTGTGCCGAATAGCGGATTTTCTGGGTGTGCAGCTTCAAAATAGCGGCAGATCGCGAGGCTCTCCGCGATGCAGGTACCATCGTCCAGCTCCAGCACAGGGATCTGTTGCAGGGCGTTCTTCTCCTTAAACGCCTCGGTCCGGTTTGCCCGCTCCATCACCGGTGTTTGTTCCAGAGGCACGTCAATGCCCTTCTCCGCCAGATAAATGCGAACGCGCCGCGGATTGGGTGCCCGTGTGTCGTCATAGATTTTCATGGGTGGTTCCTTTTTTGGGTTTATGAAATCATTCCGATGGTCGCCCCTGTCATCGCAGCGGCGAGCGTACCGCCCACGAGGGCTTTCATGGCTAAAGATGTAATTTCGACGCGGCGCTCTGGCACAATGGCGGACAATCCACCGATCATGATGCCGACTGAGCCCAGATTGGCGAATCCGCAAAGGCCATAGACCATGATGAGGCGCGAGCGCTCGGACAGATCTTCGACCGGTGTCTGGGTCAGACTTACATAAGCCAGGAATTCGTTGAGGATGGTCTTAGTGCCCATAAGCTGGCCTGCGACTGATGCCTCACCCCAGGGCACACCCATGAGCCAGACGAGCGGCGCAAAAATCCAGCCAAGGATGCGTTGAAGTGTCAGCGGCGCCTCACCCACATTGGGAAAGAGACCCAGCAGGATGTTCGCAAGCGCGACGAGCGCAACGAGCACCAGAAGCATCGCGAGGATATTGAGGAACAGCGCAAGCCCATCCAGCGTGCCCCGTGTCACTGCGTCCATGCTGCTTTGATAGCCCAGGTCTTCTGCGCTCACCTCACCGTCTGTTGGTTCTTCGTCAGCGCTGCCTGGCACCATCAGCTCGGCGACCAGCACAGCAGCTGGCAGAGAGATAAGCGACGCCGTAAGAATTTGCCCCATGGCACCTTCAAGGATGGAAGAGAGCACAAATGCGTAGAGCACAATCACTGTGCCCGCGACGGTGGCGAGCCCCACCGTCATCAGGATAAAAAGCTCAGAGCGTGTGAGGCGTGCCATGTAGGGCCGAATGAGCAGTGGCGATTCCACCATCCCCAAAAACACGTTGGCAGCGGTGCCAAAACCCACCGCTCCCCCCAGGTTGAAGGATCGTTGCAGCGCCAGCGCAAAGCCTTTAGTGACCCAGGGCAGGATGCGCCAGTACCAGAGCAAGGCCGACAGTGCCGAGACAACAAGCACCAATGGCAATGCCTGAAACCCCAATACAAAAGCATTTTGCGGACTGGAAACATCGAAGGGCGCGTCGCCACCGCCGACATAGCCAAAGACAAAAGATGTGCCTTCGTTGGTTGCAGCCATCAATGTGTCGACAACACCATTGAGCGCAATTAGCGCCTCGCGAGCGAGCGGCACTTTTGTGAGGATGAGCGCAATCGCGACCTGCAGACCGAGGCCGGTGGCGATCAAACGCCAGGAGCGCCTGGACCTGTCTTCGCTGATCGCCCATGCGAGCGCCGTCAGCACCAGCAGTCCAAAGGCGCTCTGCGCCGCATAAATCGTCATATAGCCCCCAGCTAATCCGGTTTTGATGGAATTCAAAACCGGGTGCTATTTTTTCCTATTCATCGCGTTTCCGGACAGAAAACCGCTTCGGACTTTTCTTGGAAACGCTCTTACCCTTCAAACTCGCCCCGGCATCTTAAGGGCGGGAGCGGCAGCAGCAACCACAAAGCCTTGAAATCTCACCCTTTTTGACCGCCAGCCCGGCCGCTTGACCCATAGGGCCTGCTCGGGCACAAAGAGCGCCAAATTCCCCGTAAATCCGCGAGCGGAGGGGCTTTTGTCCAGCTTGGGCGCGCCGCTCGCACATCTACAAGAAAACACCTCACAAGGAGACTGTCAGACATGACCATTAGCTTTGAAGGCAAAGTAGCCATCGTAACCGGCGCAGGCGGGGGCCTTGGCCGCTCGCATGCTTTGGATCTTGCCAAGCGCGGCGCAAAGGTCGTCGTGAACGATCTCGGCGGTTCTGTCGACGGATCTGACGGATCTTCCGCTGCTGCCGACGCTGTGGTTGCAGAAATCAAAGCAGCTGGCGGTGAAGCCATCGCCAATGGCTCATCTGTCACCGACGATGCTGGCGTTGCCAATATGGTCTCTCAGACCATGGACGAGTTCGGCCGCATCGACATTCTAATCAACAATGCCGGCATTCTTCGCGACAAGAGCTTCGTGAAAATGGAAATGGGCGACTTCCAGATGGTGATCGACGTTCACCTGTTCGGCACAGTGAAACCTACAAAAGCCGTGTTCCCGATCATGAAGGAGCAGGGTTATGGCCGCATCATGGTCACGTCTTCTTCTTCCGGTCTCTATGGCAATTTCGGCCAGACCAATTATGGCGCTGGCAAGCTCGGCGTTGTTGGATTCATCAACACGCTGAAGCTCGAAGGTCAGAAAGACAATATTCGGTGTAACGCGCTGGCTCCTGTTGCTTACACACGGATGACAGAAAACCTGATGCCGCCTGAAGCAGAACAGATGCTGACGCCTGAAAGCGTGACACCTGCCGCCATGTACCTCGTTTCCGAAGATGCGCCTACTGGCACAATCATGTGCGCAGGCGCTGGCGTCTTCTCTGTTGCGAAGATTATGGAATCTGATGGCATGTATCTCGGACGCGACGGCCTCACAGCTGAAGATGTTGCTGAGAATTTCGATAAGATCGCTGACATGTCAAACGCCAAAGCCTTCTTCATGGGTGGCGAGCAGACCGGCAAGTTCTTCGAAAAAGCATCTGGCAAGTAAGCCGCACACTTTTCTGCGTTTAAAGGGGAGCCTCGAGCTCCCCTTTTTTGTGCCTGGTGCGACGCCTGCTTGTCTCTCCTGCCCTCTCGTTTCATAGTCGGCCCCAGAAAAGAACACCAAGAATTGGATGTGTCCCTTGCTTAGAAAAACCGGCCTTTGGCTCCTTACGCTCCTGGCAGTTCTGATATTTGGCGTCCTGTTCGTGCATCAGGATTTCTATTGGAACAAACGGGCGGCCGTGTTTGACCGCGAGGACGAGGTCCGCGGAGAAAATGGCATGGTTGTGAGCGCGCATGCGCTGGCGAGCCAGGTGGGCATCGATGTTCTGAAGCAGGGTGGCAATGCGTTTGATGCCGCAGTCGCGGTGCAGTTTGCCCTGGCGGTTGTGTACCCTCAGGCGGGCAATATTGGCGGCGGTGGCTTTCTGGTCTATCGGCAAGCAGATGGCGCCACCGGCACGTTGGACTATCGTGAACGGGCGCCAAAATCAGCCCACCGGGACATGTATCTGGACGAAGAGGGCAATGTGGTCCCGGGCCTTAGCCTCACCGGTCCGCTGGCTGTTGGGGTGCCGGGCACCGTGGACGGCATGGTTGAGACCCACGCCCGTTTTGGGTCCTTGCCCTTTGCGGATCTTGTGCAACCTGCCATCACGCTGGCTGATGAAGGCTATGTCCTGACATCCAAAGGGGCAGGCTCCCTCAATCGTTTCCGCAACAGTTTTGCGAGCGTGAACCGTTTTACCCCTGCTGCGTTGAAAGACGTGCCCTGGGAAGCCGGTGAGAAGATTTCCTATCCCGATCTCGCAGCCACGCTCACGCGGATTCGCGATGAGGGGCGTGCTGGCTTTTATGAGGGTACCATCGCAGAACTGATCGTCGAGGAGATGAAAGCGGGCAAAGGCCTCATCACCCGAGAAGATCTATCGGACTATCGGTCTGTCTGGCGCGACCCCATTGTCGGCACCTATCGCGGCCATCGGATCATTTCCATGCCACCGCCCTCTTCGGGGGGCATTGCGCTTGTCCAGCTTCTCAAAGGGATTGAGCCCTACGACGTGGCTGACATGGGGCACAATTCAACGGACCATATCCACCTGATGACGGAGCTGGCGCGGCGCGTCTATGCGGACAGGGCGACCTATCTCGGTGATCCGGATTTTGTGGAGATCGACATTCCGCGCCTTACGGGCGACGAGTTTGTCAGCGCGCGCATGGCGACCATCGATATGGGAAGCGCCACGCCCAGCGAAGAGGTGAAGCCCGGTACTGTTGAGGTGATCGAAAGTGTTGAGACCACGCACTATTCCATTGTCGATAAAGACGGCAATGCGGTGTCTGTCACCACAACGCTTAACGGCATGTTCGGCTCCAAACTTGTTGTGAAGGGCGCAGGTTTTTTCCTCAATAATGAGATGGATGATTTTTCCATCAAGCCCGGTCATCCGAACCAGTTTGGTCTGGTGGGCGCAGAAGAAAATGCCATCCAGCCTGAAAAGCGTATGTTGTCCTCTATGACACCGACCATTGTCGAGAAAGACGGGGATCTCTTCATGGTTGTGGGCTCACCTGGTGGCTCCACCATCATCACGTCCGTGTTCCAGTCCATCGTGAACGTCATCGACTTTGGCATGAGCGCGCAACAAGCCGTCGACGCACGGAAATCGCACGCGCAATGGCTGCCGGATGTCATCTTGATGGAAAAGGGCAATCCGGATGTCTTCACCCTCTTTGGCCTGCTTATGCGGGGCCACACCCCGGTCATTTACCCGTTTTTCGATTGGGAGCTTGGGCGCCTTGAAGTCATCATTGTCGAGGAAGACGGCACACTTGTCGGCGCACCGGATGATACGCGCGGATACGATGATACGGCGATTGGGTATTAGCTGATCGGCAGATTCGCCAGGTCGCCGTGTTTCCCGCTGAAGATCCGGTCTGACTGATGTGGGCAATCGGGGTGTCGCCAGCGAATTTTCACACCGGTTTGACCGCATCTGCAGGGTCTCTACAATCAGCACACCTTCCATAACCTCTGCAGGTTCCCATCTCTTTTCTCCGCCTTTTTTGTCTCCTCATCGTCGGCCTCTTCTGGCTCACGCCCTCCGCTCACGCTGAAACCTGCGATATTGACCGCCCGATCATGTTTGGCGGGCTCGACTGGGATTCTGCTGCCTTTCACAATGAGGTTGCACGGATCATCCTTGAAGAAGGCTATGGCTGCGAGACCGATGCCATTCCTGGCTCTACCCTGCCTTTGGTAACGGGCCTCGGGCGCGGCGACATTGATGTGCTGATGGAGGTCTGGCGGGACAATCTCGTAGAGCCGTGGACGGCAGCCCTTGAGCGCGGTGACGTGATTGATCTCGGGATCAATTTCCCAGACGCGGTGCAGGGCTGGTATGTGCCGCGCTATCTGGTGGAAGGTGATCCGGCACGGGGCATTGAGGCGGCAGCGCCTGAGCTCAAATCCGTCTATGACCTGCCGCGCTATGCCGCGCTCTTCACCGATCCGGAAGAACCCAGCAAAGGGCGCTTCTATAATTGTATTCTGGGCTGGCAGTGCGAGCTCCTCAACAGCGCGAAGCTGCGTGCCTATGGGTTAGACGAGACCTTCACCAATTTCCGTCCTGGCGCCGCGTCCTCCCTCGCTGCGGCCATTGCGTCCGCCTATACGCGCGGCAAACCCATTGTTGCCTATCATTGGGGGCCCACCTGGGTTCTGGGCAGCTATGACATGGTGCTGTTGGAAGAACCGCCCTATTCGCGCGAGGCCTGGGAAGCGTTCAGCGACAATCCTGACACTGCGCCGCCCACCGCCTATCCAACGACCGAAGTCTCGATCGGGGTGAACACAAAATTTGCGGCGCAAGCACCCCAAGTGGTCGCGTTTCTCAAGCAATATAAGACCACGTCGGCCATGGCGAGTGAGGCACTGGCCTTCCTCAATGCCAACAAGGAATCCACCACCCGGGATGCCGCGCGGAATTTTCTGGAAACCCGCCCGGACGTCTGGCGAGACTGGGTCTCACCGGAAATTGCCGCTCGTATTGTGGGTGATCGCCGAGAGGAAGAAGCATCCTCCTTCCCACAAGAATGGCGATTTCCCATCTCCGCCTGGGTCAATGAGTGGATCGAGGGTTTTGTGGCCAATTATGGCGGGCTCTTTGAAGCCGCAGGCAATCAGGTTCTGAAACTCATTCTTCTCATGGAGGATGGGTTGCAGGCGCTGCCCTGGTGGCTGGTGCTTGTCATCGCAGCAATTGTCGGCTGGCATGCGACGGGCAGTCTCTGGGCGCCTGTCGGATTCACGGTTGCGCTCTTCTCTGTAGGGGTCTTGGGACTTTGGGACCTCGCCATGCAGACGCTGGCACTCACGACCGTCTCCGTGCTTCTGGCCCTGGTGATTGGTATTCCTATTGGCGTGATGCTTGCCAAACTTCCCCGCGTCCGGCGCTTCTCGCTCCCAGTGCTTGACGCCATGCAGACCCTGCCAAGCTTCGTCTATCTCATTCCGGCTTTGATGCTCTTTGGCCTCGGAAAAGTGCCGGCGGTCTTCGCCACGGTCATCTATGCCACGCCGCCGCTCATTCGTCTGACAGATCTGGGTATCCGCCTGGTCGCTGACGCGTTTACAGAAGTCGCGGCGGACCTTGGCGCGGAACGCTGGCAGCAATTGATCGACATTGAAATGCCGCTCGCCCTTCCCAACATTATGGCAGGTATCAACCAGACCATCATGATGGCTCTCTCCATGGTGGTGATCGCCTCCATGATCGGTGCGCGTGGTCTTGGCGAGCAGGTGTTGCTCGGCATCCAGCGGCTGGATGTGGGGCAAGGCCTCACGGCGGGCATCGCCATTGTGGCACTCGCAATCGTCTTTGATAGGATTACGCAAGCCTATGGCAAGCGCGAGATCAAACGGCCTGCTCTCCTCAAGCCCCTCAAACGGCTTCTTCAGGGGACTAGTCAAAGAGAAAGCTGATGGAAGCACACCTCGTCGAAGGCCCGTTCTCTGAGCATTTTATCGACCGGTATGTGCAGGCGTCCGAGCGCATCTTCGGTGAGGATGCCGATGAAGCCTGGCTCAACTCTCTTAAGTGGCGGCTCACAAACATGCCCGACGTCACAGTCTTTACAGTCGAAAAGGGTGATCGCCTGATCGGCTATAAAGCAGGCCACGCGTTGGCATATGACCGCTATTACAGCTGGCTCGGGGGAGCTGACCCGGACTATCGACGGCAGGGACTCGGCAGCCTTCTCATGGAGGCCCAGCATAGCTGGCTTCGTGGGTCACGCTTCAAGCAGGTTGAGACCTATGTTGAACCGAAAAACGCGCCCATGGTTCAACTCAACATGAAGCACGGATTCATTGTTGGCGGCCAGTTCATGAAGGGCGACAAACCCTTTCTCATCATGCAAAAGACGCTCTAGACATTGCCAAGTGCCTACCTAGTATACGACCCATTATGTCTGTCTCCCGTTCTCCCACGCCCTTCGACGAACTCAATCAGGTGCTGCGCTATTGGCTCGACGGCGTTAAAGCATCGCTCGGGAACAATCTTGTGGGTGCCTATCTTCAGGGGTCCTTTGCGCTTGGAGACTTCACCGCAAAAAGCGATGCTGATTTCATCGTGGTGACGGAGCGAGATCTCTCGTCACAGGAATTTTCAGACCTTTCAAGGTTGCACAAAGAGATCCACACGCTGCCGTTTCTCACCTGGCGCAACGCGTTGGAGGGGTCTTATGTGCCACAAGCTATAGTCAAGCGTCTCACGTTCACGCCCCGAGACCCACCTGGAGAGCCGCGTGACGCCGACTGGCGCGACCCAGGCCTGGCCGGACAGTCTGCCCGGGCCTATCCCTTTTGGTATCTGGATCATGGGTCCGATGTGCTTGTGCGGTCCGAGCATGACAATAACCAAGTCGTGCGTTGGATCCTCCGGGATCATGGCGTGGTTCTTTATGGGCCCGAGCCGAAGTCGCTCATTGACCCGGTCAGCGCCGAAGCGTTGCGGGACGAAGTTCGCGAAACGCTGTCTCTCTGTCTGGAGGCTGATCTTCAGCCTATGAGTATGCGGGCCTGGCAAGGCTTCTGGGTGGTCCTCTTCTGCCGCATTCTCCACACGCTTCAGACCGGCATTGTCACTTCCAAGCGATCTGCAGCGGCATGGGCGCGCGAGACACTCGATCCTGAATGGGCGGACCTGATCACCCGCGCAGAAGCCGTCCACGAGATGGAAGACGAAGAAGCCATGGAGGATGCTGACCCAGAAGAAGTGAAGGCGACACGCCTGTTCGCCGACTATGTCGAGACTTGGGTGAAAAGCTGGGCGGAGCGGGCGCAGTAGCTTTCATTCAGGATGATTTTGGCACCGCTGGTCCGGCATCTATCTCCGTCCCTCTGGCTCAGACCTTCAAGGTGTATTGCCCACAGTCAATGGCAGGTTCTCATCTCTCACCCATTCCCCCATAGACCCATCATAGACAGCCACATTCGTCTTGCCGGACATGAGGCAGGCGAAGGCGTCAATGGTGGCTGAGATGCCGCCACCGCAATAGGCAATCACAGGCCGGTCATCCAACAGGCCTGCATCGGTAAGCGATTGTTTGATTTCCTGCGGTGAGCGGAACTTCTCGTTTTCTAGAAGCGTGTCGTAGAAAACATTGATGCTGTTGGGGATATGCCCCCGGCGGCCGTAGTGATGATCACCGGTCCCTGCATAGACTGCTGGCGAGAGCGCGTTCACCGTGCAGACACCGGGATTGTCGATGGCAGACACCACATCGTCTTTGTCGACAAAGTGCTGAGCGAGAGCGGCTGACTTCCACTCTGACGCGTTGTAGCTGGCAGGTTCCGTCGACAGGTCAAGACCTGCGGCCTTCCATGCTTGCAGTCCACCATCAAGAATGGCCACGTTCTTGTGCCCGCAATAGTTCAACAACCACCAAGCGCGGGTTGACCACATGGTCATGCTGGTTGAGTAAAAGACAACATCGCTGTCTTCATCTATTCCGGCATCTGCAAATGCCTGGATAAGCAGATCATCTGGAAGCCGCGTGAACCCAACAGGACTGGTCTTATCGGTCAGTTGGTCATATTGATTGAGGAACACCGCACCAGGGATGTGTTCCTTGTCATAGACTGCCTGACCGGATGTGGGGATCATCCCGCCTTTGGGGTTGGGCTTCAGATAAAAAGACACATCAAACAGGCGCAGGTTCGTATTGCCGAGCTTGTCCGCCAATGCCTGCGGTGAGATCAGATATTCCGGATTCGCAAAACCCATCTTGTTTCTCCCAGTTTTCCCCGCCGCTGTCGCGATCTGTTCCCTTCATTGAAGCATGTTTAACTGTTCAGGTATGTAAAATGTGAGTGGCGCAAATGATCGGCCACCGAAAAGAACACCAACCGACGGGATCTATATATCTTTCTCCAGGTGCCAGGCGCGATCTGGCATCGGACCTTTGTGCGTTCCGATCTCATAATCAAAAGTACGCGTCACCGACCAGCCATGCTTCTCGTAGAAACGCCGCGCCCGGTCATTGCCTTCAGCGCAATGCAACCAGATGTGCTCATACCCTTCTGACTTCAGGATGGCTTCAACGGTCGCAAGGAGCCTTGGCGCAACCTGCTTGCCAAAATGGCTTGGCAATACGAAAAGCTGCCCGATCCCATCGCCTTCCCATCCAGAGAAACCAACTACATCCTCCCCCTCTTCCGCCACAATCATACGACCAATATTGGAGCCGACGCGGGCCTCAAAATAGGGAAGGTCTCGATACCTTGCGGCTTCTGGTTGCAGGTGCGCATGACCTGCGTGCCAGCTGTCGTTCCACACATGGGCAAGAGCGGGAACATCAGCTGTTTCGGCCTTTCGGATATTCACATCGTGCACGGACATGAGGTTTTCCTAACGAAAAAGGGAGCGGATCGAAATCCACTCCCTCATTCTATAGACGCGTTTCCGGACGCAAAACCGCAAACCCACTTTTGCTGGAAACGCTTACAAACCCAACACCGCTTTCGCCATGATGTTGCGCTGTACTTCATTCGAGCCCGCAAAGATCGAGGTCTTGCGAACCGAGAAGTAGTAAGGCGCGATAACCTTGGCATAGGACGGGCCCACATCCGGTTCGTTCGACTGGATCAGCGTGTCCTCAACATAAGGCTGTGCATAGGAACCAACGGCTTCGAGAGCCAGTTCTGTGCATGCCTGCTGAAGCTCTGTGCCACGACACTTCAAGAGCGAGCTTTCTGGACCAACATTGCCGCCGGTTGAAAGTGCGGAGAAGATCCGCAACTCGGTGAACTCCATGGCGCGAACCTGGTTCTCAATGTCAGAGACCTTGGCCTTGAACTCCGGCTGATCGATCAGCTTGCCACCGTCAATGTCGGTGTCAGCGGCTATCTTGCGGATATTCTGTAGCGAGTGATAAAGGCCCGGCGAATAGGCATTGCCGCGCTCAAACTCGAGCAGATATTTCGCATAGGTCCAGCCCTTGTTTTCTTCACCGATGCGATTCTCAATCGGAATTTTCACATCATCGAAGAAGACCTGGTTCACTTCCTGGTGCGGTGCCGGTGATCCATCAAGACAGACGATGGGTTCGACTTTCACGCCCGGGCTGTCCATTGGGACCAGCACGAAGGAAATACCCTCCTGACGCTTGCCTTCATTGGATGTCCGTACAAGGCAGAAGATCCAATCGGCGTGCTGAGCAACGGACGTCCAGATCTTGGAGCCGTTCAGCACATAATGATCGCCTTTGTTTTCAGCTTTCATCTGCAAGGACGCGAGGTCTGACCCAGAGCCTGGCTCGGAGTACCCCTGACACCACCAAACATTGGTTTCCTGGATATCGGGCAGGAACTTCTTTTTCTGCTCCTCGGTGCCAAACTTCATGATGACGGGCGCCACCATGGTGATGCCGAAAGGGACTGTGTGCGGCACGTGAGCCCCACTCATTTCAACGTCGAAGATGTATTTCTGCGTGGCGGTGAAGCCTGGGCCGCCATGCTCGACTGGCCAGTTGGGTGTCGCCCAACCTTTTTTCGCCAGAGACTTCTGCCATTTAACGTGCAGATGCTTGTCGATATAGCCATTCTTCGACCGCGACACCTGATCACGAATATCGTCCGTGTAGTGTTCTGCGATGAAGTCTTTCACTTCCTTGCGGAAGGCTTCGTCTTCTGGACTAAAAGAGAGGTCCATAAAAGTCTCCTACTGAGCTCGGCTTATTAGTCGAGAATGTCGAGATACTGAATGTCAGGCGCGCCAGCAAGAACTGCACCAAGTGCTGGGCCAGCTGCCTTGAAATATTCTGTCTGGCCGTGCGCTTCGAGCGCTTCCTGGGATGCGTATTTCTCCATGATCACATAGGTCTGTGCATCTGCTTTGGACCGCGTGAGATCATACTGAAGATTGCCATCTTCATTGGACTGAACTTTGTCCCGCAGATCTTTGAAGGTTGCTTCGAAATCGGCTTCCTTGCCTGCCTGTACTTTCAATGTCGCTACAACGCCAATCACGCCCATGGAATTTCTCCCTGAATATTGTGGATTTTGAATTTGACCGGACTTTAATGGCTGAGGGGCTATTCAGCAATGAAAAGCCGCTACAAAAACAGGCAAAAAGGCGGTGCATAAATGTTCAGCACCGCCTCTCAATCGACCGGTTTCCCTACGTATTTTCTTATTGGCCCTTATAGGACGGCGCCCGCTTTTCAAAGAAGGCGTCGAGTGCTTCTCTATGGTCGTCTGTGTGATGCGCCAGAGCCTGCATATTCGCCGACATCTCCATGACGCTGTCATAGGAGTTCATCATGCCTTCGCGCATCAAGCGCTTGGTCATACGCAGCACGTTTGGCGATTGGCCGCAGATGCGTTCTGCCAGCTCGTTTGCCCGCGCCATTAGCTCATCGTGGGGGACCACCTCAGACACGAGGCCCCAGTTTTCTGCTTTCTCCGCGCTGATCACATCGCCGGTGAAGAAGAGTTCCGATGCACGGGCCATACCGATGATCTTCGGCAGCAACCAAGCCCCGCCGTCTCCTGGTACGAGACCAATTTTCAGGAAGGTCACACCAAACTTGGCCTTGTCAGAGGCGATGCGCGTGTCACACATGCAGGCCACGTCATTGCCAAGGCCAATTGCCGGGCCATTGACGGCAGCAATCACCGGAACCTGCATGTTCCAGATTGATTTGACGATGCGGTGAATGCCATTGCGGTAGCGATCTGCAATCTGCACACCAGGACCGCCAAAACCCCCGCCCTTCTCGCGCATGGCCTTTACATTGCCACCTGCAGAGAAAGCAGATCCTGCCCCTGTCAGGATCACACAGCGGACATCCATGTCTTCATTGATGCGGCGCGCCGCTTCCGTGAAGTTATCGGCGTCTTCTGCCTCACCTAAAGGATTACGACTTTCCGGCCGATTGATGGTGAGAGTAACAACGTGTCCGTCTTTTTCAAAAATAAGTGGATCTGACATGGATTTATTTGTGTCCCCGCGTTCCATCCGCGCCATGCGGAAATTGTTGTTTTATTTTATAGACTTAAGTGGCAACTGTCCTTAGATCAGCACGAAACAGGCCCCGTTTTCCACCGGTTTTCTTGTCGCCCAAAAGTTTTTTAACCAAACTGCCGAAGTGCTTTTTAACACTTTTGGCCGAGGCTCCGCGCACTTGAAGTGAGGACTGCATCATTTGCAGTCATGTCGTGCCGGGGGGCTCTGAGACAATGGACAAATTGCTGAACTGGTGGGCTGGCCTTTGGCCGGTCGACGAGCGGCATGTTCCGGTCGTCCAGCAACTCATGCGGCAACTAGCGACGACGCATGCTCATAGTTATAAACAGAACCTTCCGACGGTCTTTGCGATTGCCCCCACCTTCCTGTTTTGGGTTGAGTGGTCGGTAGTCCTCGGGTGGGTGACAGCGACCACCGCAGCGCAGCTACTTAATTCAGCAAATGCGAGGGCCTTTTTAAAAACCTCAGAGCATAAAAACACTTCAAAACACCAGGAGAAGGTCTGGGCACTCCGGCTCGTCAGCACATCGGCCCTGTACAGTGGCATTTGGGCTTCCAGCATTGTGATTTTCTGGGTAGACGGTGCACTTGCGAACAATTTCTTTCTTCTCGCTTTAATCGCGATCTCTCTCGCACCTGTCACCCTGCTAAACGCTGCCTACCTGCCGAACTTCTTCGGCGCAGCAATAGCAAATTCGATCTTCATGCTGACCACTCTGCTGAGTCATCCCGACCCTATCTACTGGGCAATGGCTGTGGCCTATTCCATGTTTTTCTTAGCAATGACCGGGCATGCCATTCGGATCAACCGCGCTGCCCGCGCCATGATTGAAATGTCAATTGAGAAGACAGAGCTGATTGAAGCCTTATCCCAGGCAAAAAAGAAGTCCGATGAAGCACGGGCAACTGCAGAGGATGCAAGCCGAGCCAAGTCTCAGTTTCTAGCAAATATGAGCCATGAACTTCGTACACCGCTCAATGCCATTATCGGGTTTTCCGAAGTGATCAGCCGGGAAGTTTTCGGCCCGCTGCAGAATGAAAAATATCTGCAATATACCGGTGACATTCACTCAAGTGGCCGGCATCTCCTTGCGCTCATCAATGATATTCTCGACCTATCCAAAATCGAGGCTGGGCAATATTCGATTTTTGAAGAGCGTGTCGATCTCTCCATAGTTGCTGACGATTGCCACAAGCTTTTGGATCTGCGCGCCAGTGTCAACGACATTAAAATCGAACGCCGGTTTAGCCGTTCGCTTCCTGAACTACATGCGGACAAACGTGCGGTGCGACAGATATGGCTGAACCTCCTCACCAATGCGGTGAAGTTTGCCCCAAGCGGTAGCCGGGTCCACATCGTCGCCGACTATGAACCTGATGGATCATTCTGCATTGGTGTACATGACGAAGGACCGGGCATCGCTGAGGATGAGTTGGAAAACGTTCTGGAAACTTTCGGCCAGGGCAAGGAAGGCGTGTCCCGGCCAGGCTCTGGCACTGGACTTGGTCTGAGCATCGTCAAAGGCCTCGCGGAAGCTCATGGTGGCCTGTTCATCCTTGAGAGCGAGTTGGGCGTTGGTACGCGTGCGAGTGTGACCTTCCCTCGCGACCGGGTTCTGCCCGCGAGCCCTGGCGCGATCAATCGTCTTTCCAAGGCCTATCCATAAAACCCGCATAGAAAAAGCCGCGAGACCAGAGTCCTGCGGCTTTCAAAATCTAGTTGTCAGGCGTGTTACGCAGCCGACGAATAGCGTGTCAGGTGATGATCGACATTACCGAACTGCGTGTCGATCATGGTCAGACGCTTGAAATAGTGACCAACATTAAGCTCGTCGGTCATGCCCATGCCGCCATGCAGCTGAACAGCTTGTTGACCAACAAAACGACCTGCTTTGCCGATCTGAACCTTTGCACCTGAGGCCGCCTTGAGACGCTCTTCTTCGCTCTCACCCAGTTTCAGGGTCACCATGTAGGTCATGGACACGGATTGCTCATAGGCCATGAACATGTCCACCATGCGGTGCTGCAGAACCTGGAATTTACCGATTGGAACACCGAACTGCTTGCGGGTCTTACAATATTCGACTGTCGCGTCGTTCAGCTCTTTCATGCCACCGGCAGCTTCAGCGCTGAGTGCTGCGATTGCCTGGTCTGTGACTTTTTCGATGAGCGGCAGCGCTTTGCCAATTTCGCCGATCACAGCGTCTGCTCCGACCTTCACATTTTCCAGTGTAATTTCGGAAGCGCGGCGACCGTCTACCGTTGGGTAGTCGCGAGTTGATACACCAGCGGCTGACTTATCAACAATGAAGAGCGAGACACCGTCTGCATCGCGCTGACCACCGCCTGTGCGCGCGGAAATGATGAGCTTGTCTGCCCATGGAGCGCCCAGAACAACAGCCTTGTAGCCATTGATGACATAGCCGTCGCCATCAGCTTTCGCGGTGGTCACCAGGTCTGCCAGATTGTAGCGACCCTGTGGTTCGGCATAACCGAACGCCCAGACATTCTCGCCACCGATGATGCCGGGAACATGCGCTTCCTGCTGTGCAGCCGTGCCTGCTTCACGGAGGAAACCGCCGCAAATAACGACTGTTTCCATGAAAGGCTCAATCACAAGGTTGCGACCGAATTCTTCCATCAGGATCATTGTTTCGATCGGACCGCCACCAAGGCCACCCTGTTCTTCAGAGAATGGGGCTGCCAGAAGGCCGAGTTCAGCGAACTGGCCCCAGATTTCCTTGCTCCAACCATCTGCGCTTGCTGAAATTTTGCGGCGCGTGTCGAAGTCATATTTGTCCTGAAGGAAGCTCTGCACTGTGTTGCGCAGCAGTGTTTGTTCTTCAGTAAATGAAAAGTCCATGATGGTTCTTCCCTGCGGTAGTCGCTTTGCTGTGTTTTTTTAGGTAACCGCCCGCAGATGGATCCACGGACAGCACCCTTTAATTGACTATTGGCCTATGTGTTAGAGGCCCAACACCATTTTGGCAATAATGTTATGCTGAATTTCGTTCGATCCGCCATAGATCGAGGTTTTCCGCATGTTCTGGTAGTTCTGTGCCACCCCGATGGAATATTCGGGGCCAGGCGTAAAGGCGTTGTCGCCCTCGCCTTTGCCGTGGGGTGCATAAACATGCGCGTAGTTTCCGACGGCCTCTAGAGCCAGTTCTGTGATCCGCTGCTGGATTTCTGTCCCCTTGATCTTGAGGATGGAACTTTCGGGCCCTGGCCCCTGTCCCTTGCTTTCAGCCGCCAGCGTGCGCAATTCGGTTACTTCCAGCGCTGACAGGTCGATCTCGACTTCCGCGATCTTCCGGCCGAATTCGCCGTCTTTGATCAGCGGCTCGCCATCCATAAGCTCGCTCGCAGCGATGTTACGCAGACGCTCGATTGCCTTTTTAGAGCGGGCAACACCGGCAATCCCTGAACGCTCGTTGCCGAGCAGGAACTTGGCATAGGTCCAGCCCTTGTTTTCCTCGCCGATCATGTTCTCAGCGGGGACTTTGACATTGTCGAGATAGACTTCGTTGACCTCGTGTGCGCCGTCCATCGTGATAATCGGACGTACTTCGATGCCCGGGGTCTTCATGTCGATCAGGAAGAACGAGATGCTTTCCTGCATCTTTGCATCGGGATCGGTGCGCGCCAGGCAGAACATCCAGTCGGCGAACTGCGCCAAAGTTGTCCAGGTTTTCTGACCGTTGATGATGTAGTGATCGCCTTCGCGAACCGCTTTCGTTTTGAGCGAGGCAAGGTCAGATCCAGCACCGGGCTCTGAATAGCCCTGACACCACCAGTCCTCGCCATTATAGATGCCTGGCAGGAAACGCTTTTTCTGTTCTTCATTGCCGTAGGTGTAGATCACAGGGCCAACCATGGAGAGGCCGAATGGCAGCAGCGGCGTGGTTTCCGCGCGCGCGCATTCTTCATTCCAGATGTAGCGCTGCGTGATCGTCCAGCCTGAGCCGCCGTGCTCAGCAGGCCAATGAGGCGCGACCCAGCCTTTTTTTGCGAGAATTTTATGCCAGGCGAGCATGTCGTCACGGCTCATATCACCGCGAGACCGCGTGTTGGTTATGCGCGGGTAGTTTTCTTCGATAAAAGTTCGAACTTCTTCGCGAAATGCCAGGTCTGCTGACGAGAAACTCATGTCCATTGGAAGTACCTCCTGATGTTCTGGCTGGGTATTCTTGCCAGATGCCGAAGGGGGGACTTCGGCGGTTAGGTTTGGCGGGATTTTACTGACAAACTGTCAATCTGCAAGGAAACTAAGTGCCTGGTTTCTGAACAGCGATGGCGGCAGATCTGCACAGATCAACGCCCAGAACAGAGCCCAACCCGCTGCTGCCCTGCAGGCCAAGATCAAGAAGTGGCTCTAAACCAAGTTCCGTCAAGAGGCGCTGATGACCGCAGTCTGCGTCTGCATGGGTCGCGCGGCAATGGGCGATCGTTGCCGGGTTTAGAGCCCTCAGAACCGCAGCCGCCGCGACGGAAACCGGCCCGTCAAGGAGTACAGGAATCTTCTGATAGCGAGCGGCCAGAATGGCGCCGGCGATAGCCGCGAACTCCCGCCCGCCGACCCGCCGAAGCACTTCCAACGGGTCGCTGACACTGCCTTTAAGGCGTGCGACAGCGCGCTCTACCGCCTGTTTTTGGTTCTGCCCCTTTGTATCCGTTGGCTCCCCGGGAAGCCAATCTCCTGCGCCGCCGCCGAATAGTGCGAGAGCAAGGGCTGCGGCGACGGTGCGATTCCCGACGCCAATATCGGTCACGCACAGCAAATCCGCGCCTCCTGCAATGGCTTCCATGCCAAACGCCATGGTGGCGGCACATGCCGCTTCGTCGAGCGCGTCCTCTCGGGTGATATCTGGCGTCGGCAGGTCGAGGGCCAAATCGAAAACCTTCAGACCAACATTGCTTTGCAAGGCGGCACGGGAAACAGCAGCGCCGCCAGCGGCAATCGCTTCAACGCGCGCTTGAGTGGCGGACATGGGCTCATCGGTAATGCCCTGGTCGAGAATATTGTGATTTGCCGCGAAAACGGCCACCAGCGGCTGTGTAATGGCCGGATTCGGGCGGCCCTGCCAGGCGGCCAGCCATTCGCCCACATCCTGAAGCTTCCCAAGACCAGCTTCGCTCTGGGACCGCACACTGTCGGCGGCTTCGGTGTCGGGAAGCGGCGGCCCCTCAATCAATCGGCGAATATCATCAAACGGCAGGCCGGTTGCAGCACGGTCCATCGGTGGCTCCTGACTTTTACTTTTGTGGGGCTATATAGAGCGTTCAGCGCCCAATGGCCAAATCAAGATCTGCCTTGTATGGTCACGCGTTCAAATACGAGAGTGAAGCAATGTCCACCGATCCCATTAAAAGCCCCTGCAAACGGCTCTGCGCCGTCGACGGTCGGCTGGGCTTTTGCCGTGGCTGCGGGCGTACGCTGAAAGAGATCGGCGGCTGGAGCCAATTCACCCATGATGAACGAGACTCAATTATGAGCGATTTGGCAAACCGATTTGCAGAGGTTGGGCTAGTCCAACCTGAATAATCGGCGTACCCACCAACCGCATCTTTATGAGCGAGGAGCGGTTCGATGAAACTCTATACAAGCTGGTTCAGTCCCTTCGCGCGCAAAATTGCGCTCATCCTGGAACACAAAAACATACCCTATGAGGCTGTTGACGGTCTGGCACGGTCCGGTCATGCCGCGCTCCGATCCGTCAATGAACGAGTTGAAGTGCCAGTCCTGGAGGATGACGGATTGATCGTCGTGAACTCAAGTGACATTGCGCAATATCTCGAGATGCAATATCCAGACATTCCCGTTTACCCAACAGACATTGGAGATCGCGTGGAAGCGCGTGCGCTGGAGCGTTTATCAGACACATTGCTTGATGCCATCATCGTCAATTGCTCCCTTTGGAGTTGGGCAGACCGATCAGACAGCCCACCTGAGGGAATGATGGATGCAGCCCAACGGGATCTCGATACAATCTGGGAGCGGCTGGAACAGGCCCTGAACCGGTCCCCAAGTGATTTCTCTTCTGAAACACCCGGGATCGTTGAGTTCAGCTTTTTCCCACATATGTCTGCAGTCAGAGCGCTCGGCTTCGCAATCGACGCGGACCGATATCCCCGCGTCAAAAAGTGGCTGCAGGCCATGCGGGCACTTCCCATCTGTCGGCACGATCTCCGAAGAACCCGTGACTTTATGAAGACACTTCCTGCCAGTGACTATGAACGGCAGAAAATTGCCTGGCGGGGTGATCGGATGGAATGGATGATGGTGAACGGGTTTCACGAATGGCTGATGGGGGAGATCAAGGCAGACCGCGTCATCTGGCCGAGGTAGACAGAAAAACTAACCGGCGTCTTCCACCGCGCGGGTCCCGAGCGGATCGGTCTTCAACAGTTTTCCATCCAACGCGCCGAGCCAATCGAGACTCTGGCGCATACGGACGATCTCCCCAATGGCGATGATGGCAGGACCCTTAAATTCTGTGCGGTCGATTTCAGCAACCGCCGTGCCAAGCGTTGCTTCCAGAACTTCCTGATCCGGCAGACTCGCATTGCGCACAAAGGCAATGGGCTCACTTTGAAGTCGACCATTCTCCAGTAGGAGCTTGATGATCGCATCGAGATGGGAGAGCGCCATGTAGAGCACGATGGCCGGTGAGCCCTTGGCGATCGCAGCCCAATCCAGGTTCTCAGGCACATCGCCACCTGCCATATGGCCCGTCACAAAGGTCACCGCATGATTGGTGTCCCGGTGCGTGGCGGGAATGCCTGCATAGGCGAGACCGCCAATGCCAGCTGTAACGCCTGGGATCACCCGAAACGGAATACCTGCCTCCACAAGGCTCAAGGCTTCTTCCCCACCCCGGCCAAAGACGAACGGATCGCCCCCTTTGAGGCGCAGCACACGTTTGCCTTGACGTGCAAGCTCAATGAGTTTTGCTGAAATGTCGCGTTGCTTAGCGCTCGGCTTACCACCGCGCTTGCCTGCGTAGAACTTCTCAGTATCTGGCGATGCCAGTGCCAGGATCTCTTCGCTGACCAGCGCGTCGTGGACGATCACATCTGCCTGCTGCAGAGCATTGACTGTGTGAAGGGTGAGCAGACCTGGATCGCCTGGACCCGCGCCTGCGAGCCAGACCCAGCCCGCTTCGAAAGTTGGCAGATCAAGACCAGCAACCGTCGGTGACGTCGCTTTTTCTCTGGTGCCGTTGAGGGGCACAATTTTGTCTGATCTTGCCATTTAACTAATTTTCTTTGTAGAAAATTTAAAAATCCATCTACAATTTGTAGATATGCGAAATGTCCGTCGGTTTCAAGACATAGAGGCGGTTTGTCTCTTGTGGACCGCTTCAAGGGAAAGATATAGGAGAAAGCCAGCTGGGCCGAACAGAAAGGTCACTGCAAGGCACGGGATTACAAGCAGATGGTTGATCTCTGAGCCCCGCGCCCGCTCGACAATCCAAGACCCGATCAGCAAGTCAAACGCCAGGAAATGGGTCCAGCCAGTCATCATGTGGCTCGGGGCGGCCATGCCCTTCATGACACCAGTGAGGGACCCATAGCCTACCTCGGGCTCGACGCCCCATCCCGCCCCCAAAAGCAGCACATAGGCAATGGCCAGCAAGATGCCCACAGTCCGCGCGGCAAACATCAAGACCCGCGGTTTAAGCGGCGAAGCCACGAGCGCACCCCAACCAACAAATGAAAGGATACCAACAGCGGAGAAGATAATTTCATAATCCATGGCCGAACGTGCCTTCGCGAAGAGAGCGGCTTGTGTAGGCCGCGTGGGTGATGAGGGTGTTTGAATTCAGATCAGCGAGCCTGGAAGGCTCACCGTTAGCCGGCCCAGAAGCTCCGAAAGACTGGCAATCTCGTCCTCCGTCCAGCGGTCACGGAAAAACGTATTGGACGAGCGTTCGAAAGTTGCGCGTGCATCTTCGACAAGCTGCTTGCCAGTTGGCGTCAAGACCACATAGGAGAGCCGGGCGTCGCGCGCATCTACATCACGTCCGACCAGGCCTCGCTTCTCCAATGGGGCCGCCTGCCGCGTGATGGTTGATGCGCTAGTGTGCATGCAGCGGGCGAGTTCCACGCGGCTCAGCCGCCCGGCCGTCGCCCCATCCAGGAACATGAGCAGCAGCAATTCATTGAGCGACAGGCCGTGAACAGCAGACAGCTCGCCGGACAGGCGCTCTTCAACGATGGTGTGTGCCCTTAAAAGGTGGGCGATAGCTGGGAAGGATTGATCGGTCATCGCCTCTATCTATTGCTAATTACTTCCGTATGCAAGCTTTTTAAAACTATTTTCGGGTAGCTAGCTCCAAACTGATGAAAAATGTTCACTCTCCAGCAAAGACCGCCGCCCATACTCCCTTCATGAGAAAGAATACTTGGACATGGGTTGGATTGGCCGGACTTGCGATGACCGCGGCCCTCTTTGCTTTGGTGCAAACGCAACCTCAGCTGTTTGCACCGCTGCTTGGCCAAACAGGGCTCTTTGCTGCAGCCGGTCTGTTTGGCTGTGTCGCGCTCAGCATCCTCCTAGGCTGGCGTGCAAATGCCGGCCTTGCGCTGCGACAAGCGATGAGCTGGGTCGCCATCGCGCTCACCCTGGTCATCGCTTACACCTATCGCCAAGATTTAATGGGAGCCGTCCCGCTTCCAGACACTCAACAGTTCACAACACCGGCGGTTCAGACGCAGCATGGGGTTGTGAGCCTTGGGGGATCTGGCAACGGGCATTTTTATGCCGACGCCAAAGTTGATGGCACCCATGTGCGCTTCCTGGTTGATACAGGCGCGAGCCATGTTGCGCTCACCCCGTTTGATGCTCAGCGTCTCGGCTTTGATTTGGATGAGCTCAATTACCGCCTTCAGTACCAGACGGCGAACGGTGTGGCCTATGCTGCTCCGATCACACTTGATGAAATCTCTGTCGGCTCAATTACGGTTCATCGTGTTCGGGCCTCTGTTTCTCAAGCCGGACTTTCCCAATCCCTCCTGGGAATGAGCTTTCTTGGCAAGCTGAACGCTGTCGAGCTGTCAGGTGACAGGCTGATCCTGCGAGAATAGCTACGGGTTCAGGCCACGAGCGATCCACTGTCCCGCTGGCACCAATTTCGCAGACCCTTTACTCAAATGCCTGTATAAGACCTGCGCCGTCCACTTTTTGAGTGGGAATTGCAGAATGCAAAGGACAAGTTCGCATGTTGCCTAAGCCCAGCCCTTCTATCGCGCCAAATTCAGAAGAGTTTGAAACCGCTCCCCTCGTCGCCCCACAGGGGTTTCGGGAGTATGACGCCCGCTGGCTCTTTCCCGACGAGATCAATCTGCGTGGAATCCAGGCACTGGGCATGGGGTTGGGGACTTTGCTGCACGACCTGAAAGTCGATCCTCGTATCTCTGTTGGGCATGACTACCGTTCCTATTCCGGCTCGATCCAGCAGGCGCTGATGAATGGTTTGATGGCGGCTGGCGCGGAAGTGTTCGATATCGGTCTAGCGCTATCCCCCACTGCCTATTTCTCACAGTTCGCGCTTGATGTGCCCGCCGTTGCCATGGTGACAGCAAGCCATAATGAAAATGGCTGGACTGGTGTCAAAATGGGGGCGGCGCGCCCTCTCACATTCGGGCCTGACGAAATGAGTGCCCTGCGCGAAATCGTTCTGAACGGTACCTATCAAGCGCGTCCGGGCGGCAGCTACACTTATGTGAGTGATATGCGGGAGCGCTATATCGCGGACCTTGTCGACCGCCCCAAGATCAAACGCAAACTGAAAGTGGTTGCTGCCTGCGGCAATGGGACTGCAGGCATTTTTGCGCCAGCGGTTCTTGAAGGCATAGGCGTTGAGGTGATCCCGCTTGATTGTGAGCTAGACCATACCTTCCCCCGCTACAATCCAAACCCGGAAGATATGGAAATGCTCCATGCCATGCGGGACAAGGTTCTCGAAACTGGAGCAGATGTGGGCCTTGCTTTTGACGGTGATGGCGACCGTTGCGGCGTTGTCGACAATGAGGGAGAGGAAATCTTCGCGGACAAGGTTGGTGTGATGCTCGCGCGCGATCTGTCGGCCACTCAGCCCAATGCACAATTTGTGGTTGATGTGAAATCAACCGGCCTTTTCCTCACCGATCCGGTGCTGATCGAAAATGGTGCCAAGACTGACTACTGGAAAACGGGTCATTCCTATATCAAACGCAGGGCGCATGAACTGGACGCTCTGGTCGGCTTCGAGAAGAGTGGTCACTATTTCTTCAATCCGCCAATTGGCCGGGGCTATGATGATGGCCTTGTGTCCGCCATTGCGATTTGCGACATGCTCGACCGGGCACCTGATCAAAGCATGGCGGATCTTAAACGTGCGCTCCCCAAAACCTGGGGCTCGCCCACCATGTCGCCCCACTGCCCGGACGATAAGAAGTACGCTGTTGTGGATCGCATTATCGCTCGTATCCAGGCCATGGCAGACAATGGCGATCAGTTGATCGGCCAGCCTATTCGGAGTGTCGTGACCGTGAACGGCGTTCGTGTAACGGTGGAAGACGGCACATGGGGCCTTATCCGCGCATCCTCCAACAAACCGGGGCTGGTTGTTGTGGTTGAAAGCCCAGCGACGGAAGCCAACAAGAAAGCCATGTTTGACGCGCTGGACGCGATGCTGGCCGAGGAACCGGATGTTGGGGAGTATGATCAGAAGATCTGATCAACCCCCATTCAGCAGGCCATAGAACATCCTAAGCGATGTCAGAAGCAGGAAGAAGGCAAAGGCGCGGGCAAGGGCCTTGCGGCTGATGGCGTGTGCGAGGCTTGCCCCCCAGGGCGCGGCGAGTACGGTGGCCGGCACGATGAGTGCCAGGCCAATGAGGTTCACATAGCCCACACTAAAAGGCGGGCGCGCTTCCACACCAATGCCGGATATCATGAAGCCAATGGCGCCGGGCACAGAGATCAAGAGACCAAGGCCCGCAGATGTCGCCACTGCCTGATGAATGGGCTTGCCAAAGAGAGTCATGATGGTGACGCCAAATGTTCCCCCACCAATGCCCATCATGGCTGAAACGCTGCCGATGGTGCTCGCAATAATTCCCTGCCCGGCTTTCCCAGGAAGCGCGTCGCCCAATCGCCATTCTTCCTTGCCAAAGGCCATGTTAAAGGCGACGAGGAGCGCGACCGTGGCAAAGATGGCGGTTAGCGCCGCACCGTTCACATAAGCCGCGACCACTGTTCCAAGTGCAACACCAATCAGCATGGGCAACGCCCAGCGCTTCAACAGGTCAACATCAACGGCACCTTTTTTGTGATGGGCCCGTACTGACCTTATTGACGTCGGAATGATCGTGCCAAGAGACGTGCCCACAGCCAGATGCATGCGCACACTTTCGTCGATCCCGATCAGCGTAAACATATGAAAGAGCACGGGGACAATAACGATGCCACCGCCGACGCCAAGCAGTCCGGCAAGAATTCCAGCGACCACGCCGGTGACCAACAAGGCGCCGGCAAACAGAAGCAGCTCGCCGAGCTCCAACCCCATAAATTCCATTATGCAATCTCCAACCTAACCAGGGCCTGAGCCTCGTGCGGCGCATTTAGTCCTCAGGTAGCCGATATTGGCCCAAAACACCAGTATTGCCCGGATCTGGTTCCCCGAACCCGGCTCCGAACTCTGTCCCGGCGGGTCGTACAAATGCCGGACAGGCAAGAGCTGTGCGGACTCGTCTCCCAGCGATATGTCCGCTAGATTTGTTCCTAGAAGGAGACCCGTGATGCCAACCTTAAACCTCGCTCCAGCTTCGACTGAAGATTACCGACTGCTGGCGGAAAAACGCCTTCCACGGTTCATATTCGATTACCTGGATGGCGGTGCTTATCAGGAACGCACGCTGGTTTCTAATGTGACCGACTTTGAAGGGTTGCAGCTCAAGCAGCAGGTCATGCGGGATGTCTCTCAGCTGACGACCACAACCAACCTATTCGGCCAGGAATGGTCCATGCCGGTTGCCCTGGCCCCCGTCGGCCTTGCCGGCATGATGGCGCGGCGCGGCGAAACACAAGCCAAAAAGGCGGCCGACCAATTTGGCATTCCTTACTGCCTGTCGACTGTTGGCATCTGTTCACTTGAAGAAGTTGCAGCAGTGTCGGGTATCCCCTTCTGGTTTCAGCTCTACATGTTGAAAGATCGCGGTGCCGTTGAAGAACTCTTGCAGCGCGCCAAGTCTGTCGGCGTGAAGACGCTGGTGTTCACTGTCGACCTTGCAGTTGTCGGAGCGCGCTACCGTGATGTGCGCAATGGCATGAGCGGCCAGCTCGACACTTACGGAAAGCTGCGGGCCGCGATTGACACCTATCTCGCGCACCCAAGATGGGTCATGGATGTGGGCCTGCAAGGGCGTCCTCACACATTCGGGAACCTCACCGAATATGTGCCCAAAGCAACAACACCTGCTGATTTCGCGGCCTGGATTGGTGCCCAGCTCGACGCATCTGTTACCTGGAAAGACATTGAGTGGTTGCGCTCCATCTGGGATGGCAACCTCATCATCAAAGGCGTGCTTAGTCCGGAAGACGCCATTGCCGCGGCAGATGCCGGAGCAGACGCGGTGATCGTGTCGAACCATGGCGGACGGCAGTTGGATGGGGTTTCTTCATCCATTGCCATGCTGCCACGGGTGGTGGACGCCCTTGGTGATCGCACCGAGATCCTCGTCGATGGCGGCGTGCGCAGCGGACAGGATGTCATTAAGGCCCTCGCCCTTGGGGCCAAGGGGACGCTTATCGGCAGGCCCTGGGTTTATGCGGTTGCCGCGCAGGGGCAAGTCGGCCTGGAGAATTTTCTTGGCACAATGGCCGGGGAAATGCGCGTCTCCATGGCGTTGACCGGTGTCACAGAGGTCGGGGAAATTTCAAGTGCTCTGCTAGACCGCTAAGACGGCGCTTCAAGCAGTCTTAGTCAGCCGAATGGGTTTCCAAATCAGGCTCGCGAACCTTGTTTACCGCCTCAGTCACGATGTCGAGGCCCGCCCCTTTTTTGTAGGCATTCTCGCTGATGTGCCGACGCCAGGCGCGCGCTCCTGGCAATCCCTGAAAGAGCCCCAGAATATGCCTCGTCATCGCATGAAGCGTCACGCCTTCTTCCAGCCGCCGCGCCATGTAAGGCATGAAAGCCTCAATCACCTCGTGGCGCGTTCGGGAAGGCGTTGTTACACCAAACAGGCGTTGATCAACGTCTGCCAACACATAGGGCCGTTCGTAAGCCATGCGCCCCATCATCACACCATCCACATGCTTTAGATGTGTTTTGGTTTCATCGAGGGTTGCGATCCCCCCATTGATGCAGATTTCCAGATCCGGATAGGTCCGCTTCATCTCGTAGACGAGATCATAATCGAGCGGCGGCACCGTCCGGTTTTCCTTGGGCGACAGACCTTCCAGCCAGGCTTTGCGCGCATGCACAATGATTGTGCGACATCCTGCATCGCGTAGTTTTTCAATAAGTGTCGGCAACGCTTCTCGCGGGTCCTGGTCGTCGACGCCGATGCGGCACTTCACAGTCACAGGGACCGCCACCTCCGTCGCCATGGCCGCGACACAGTCCGCGACCAGATCTGGTTCCTTCATAAGACAGGCGCCAAAACGGCCGGACTGCACGCGGTCGGACGGACAGCCGACATTCAGATTGATTTCGTCATAGCCGTAGCCTTCGGCAATACGGGCGGCTTCGGTCAGTTCTCTGGGATCGCTACCGCCGAGCTGGACCGCAACAGGATGTTCAGCCTCATCGAAGCCCAGAAGATAGTCGCGCTTCCCATGAATGATCGCCGGTGCCGTCACCATTTCGGTGTAAAGAAGAGCGTGGGTCGAGATAAGCCGCAGGAAGAACCGATCGTGGCGATCGGTCCACTCCATCATCGGCGCCACAGAAAAGCGGCGATTGGGCTCCGGCTTCGTTTTCATGAAGTCATCTATGCCTCACAGCACCGCACGCAGCAAGACTAATCAGACCACCTCACAACTACGTCAGACTGATCTGCTACGAGGGAAATGCTTATCCACAAAAGATTTTTCAGCGAGTCCGTAAGCAAATTTCTTCGCATTGTTTAGCATGGAAATATTATTTCTAGTCGCAATCTCCTTGTCAGAAGTTGCTTCTGCAGCCGCGAGGACATCCGGCGATCCAGATGCGAGGAAGAGTTTGGTTGGCGAAAGTGGCAATACAACCAAACACTTTTCGTCAAACAAACCTCCCGCCAGAACGAAGGGGTTATCGCCGATGAGCAGTCGAGTGGAAATGCGAGATAGGTCTCTTACATCCCATTTAAATTCACAGAACCTTCGCAGCAATCGCTCACCGTGAAGCATTTTTACCAATACTCGCATACCAGAATTTTCCAGATAATCGGGTGCATGCTCCTGAGCCCAAAAAAGCAGCGTGTCTGCGTCTGTTTCTGACTTCAATGCATCGTACTCATCTGATTGTTTTGCAAGATCACTTGTTACGTGCATTGCACTGTCGAATTTAATCTTCTGCACATTGTGAGGCAGTCTTAGCAATGAGGTGTTCAAATACAAAGCCCAACGTATTCTCTCATTTGAGGTCAGCTTTGTGACTTTAGACCCAATAATTTTCTTCAATATAGGTGACGCCTCATTCTCAATTCTACCAAACACCTCTTTTTCTGCTTTTTGGACCACCTCGGGGCGCGGGCTTTTCAAGTTGTACAGCCCAGGGACATACGCAGTTTGCGCCGGCGTAACTAGTTTTCGTCGAATGCCTCCCTTGTAGGGAATTCGACTCCATTGAACAAACTCGCCCTGTGCGTTTCTCCACTGTTTTAGATGAAACTGTGCGAGATAGTGGTGGTCACCCTCTTTGCTCACAATATCCTCCAAACTCTGGTGAGTTGCGACGACCTCAACCGAGAAAACATAATCACTCCTGACAATAATCGTCAGGGTCAATGTGATACTAGCAAGACCATCGCGCAACACTCACTCAATCCGGAGCCCCATGGAACCGTTTAAGAACAGAATTTCTGCTGACCTCGTCCGTCACATCAGCAGCCAATTGGACCAGCATGTTCCCGCCTTCAAGCGAAAGCCTTTCGAGAAGGCGATCTTCGGGCTGCTTGACGGTCTGGAGCTGAAGGAACGAGCCCAGCTCATTGCAGATCACCTCCACGAGGTGCTGCCGACCGCGCCGAAGAAACGCGCTAAGATTGTCCGCGCCATGTTGCATCCGCGCGGGACTGAGAAGGGTCAACAAAGCGATGCCGACGGGATTACCGGCTGGGGCATGTTTCCGCTTGGTATGGTGGTTGGCCAATACGGCCTCAAGGACTTTGAAGGCTCCCTTAAACTGCTGAAAGACATGACCGGACACTTTTCGTCTGAGTTCGACGTGCGGTTCTTCCTTATCGAAGATCAGGAGCGCGCGCTTGCCGTCATGAGTGACTGGGTTGATCATCCGGATTTTCATGTTCGCCGCCTTCTGTCTGAAGGCACCCGGCCCCGCCTCCCGTGGGGCATGCAGCTTCCGCGCCTGATTGAAGACCCGTCTCCCATGCTGCCGCTGCTAGAGGCTTTGCGCGATGACCCGGAAGAATATGTGCGACGCTCGGTCGCCAATCATCTGAATGACATTGCTAAGGACCACCCCGACCTTGTCGCAAAGATTGCCAAGAGATGGCTGAAGGGTGCGAGCCCGCAGCGAGAGAAACTGGTGCGCCACGCCTGTCGTTCTCTCATCAAGCAGGGACATACGGCAACGCTTGAAGCATTTGGATTGGGGGCGCCTCAGATCGCTGAACCGAAGATCACTATCAGCACAAAAACCGTTTCGTTTGGTGGCGCCCTTCAGTTTTCAGCTTCTATGTGTTCCACGTCCAAGAAGCCGCAATCCCTCGTGATTGACTATCTCGTCCACTTCAAAAAAGCGAATGGTGAGCGCGTTGGGAAAGTCTTCAAATGGAAGAAGGTCATGCTTGCGCCAGGAGAGACTGTGGTGATCGAGAAGTCGCACCCGATCAAGCCCATCACCACGCGCAAATATTATGCGGGCAAACAAGGCCTGTCGCTCCGCATCAATGGAGCGGACTTTGGTTTCGAGGAGTTCTCTTTGAAAATACCGAAATAGAGTCCGGCAAGGCATCCACCGGGGCTTCGGGATCTATTCCGATGCGATCAGCCAATTCAGACCGTCTTCTGAATGGGTCACCTCTATGTTCATAAATTCGCGGTGGGAGGCAATGGCCCCTTTCCAGATTTCGGTCCAGCAGGAAAGAAGATGATCGCGTTCCACACCGTCTAAGCCCCGCACGATGCGCAAGCCCATCTGGTGGACCGCAAAGCGGTCACCGCCGTCGAGGGTTTCCATGCGGGTCTCATCTCCCATGCCTTGAAAGAGAGCACTCAGGAATTTGGCGGCACTTTCCGGACCGCCCTCGTCAAGACCAACGGCGGCAGCCATGGTCTTATAGTGGTGCAGACCGGTCAGCCGGGCAGACAGGTGGCCTAGCTCCAGAGCACGGTCAGCGCCGAGTACACCGACGAGTTCCCTCACGCCATTGCGAATATACTCGATCGCATAGTTGCGGTTTGCTTTTGCGAGCCGCTCCTCGGACCATTCAGCGTCGGGCGGTGTCGGTTGTTCGGCAGGGTCATAGGCTGGTGGTCGCTCATCAGGCGCGAAAGTCAGTCGTTCGTCTTCCCTCAGATCGTGGTCAAACTCCTTGAAATAACCGCAAAAGCCGAACTGCCCTGTCATATCTTCGGACACACAGACAAAGCCCAGACGTGGGTTTTTCAGCGATACGCCGTTTTGAGCGTACCAGCCCTTCAGAAAGCCTCGGCTGGCTTCAACGGGAATGCCGCAGACAACCGCGCCGTCATACATCCAGCGTGGATAGCGAAACCTTACCCAAGCCTTCTTGTCAGTTTCCGGCATGTATTCAACAGCCACGCCACCCATACTGTTTGAGAGAACATGATATTTGGCGCAGGCGACCGCATCCGGCAGACCGTCCAGCCCCAGCTTTTTAAAGCTTGAAAGAAACTTTTCCTCATGTTGACGACGGAACAGTCTGAACATCCACTCGCCTACCGCGTCAGGCCCCTCCCGCGTCGAGACCATCAGTTCAAGACCCAGCAGATATTGATGGTGCAGATCGGCTTGCGCGTTGATGGCCTTCAGTTCTGGGGTCATGTGTCTTCTCTCTTCGTCCTGGGCGTCTCGTGGGTTTCTAATATCTCCCGCAGCCAAAGCTCAATATCGGACAGACGCGTTCTTCTTCCATCGAACAAGCGCTGCATCAAGGCACCGAGCATAAATGTCAGAACCTTTGCCGCATCCGCTTTGCCGACGATCGCTGCAATCATTTCCAGATATCTTTTGCTGGCGAGCTTCATGTTTTTATCACGGGCAATTTCGCGATGTGCCTTGCCCCGCATATAGTCCAAAAGCAAAAAGGCCTCGCCCTGGAAACCTTTCTCAATCTCCCCGAACACTTCCATCAGCACGGCGGTTTTCTCGCGTGCCGTTGCGTCGGTCATGTCCGCCTCAACCAGAGCCCCATCTCTCTCGACGACAAATTCTGTGCAGGCAGCGAAGAGCTCGTCCTTTGACGGAAAGTAGTGGTAGAGAGCACTTTTAGACATGCCAAGCTCTTGCGCGATCTGGCGCATGCCCAGCCCGCTAAACCCATGCGCAGAAAAAACGGGCGTCGCCTTCTCAACAATTGAGCGCCGGTATTTTTCGTGGTCCACAATTTTCGGCATCGTTCTCCGGCCTCATTGCATCACATCATTGACTCCTCCGTGTAACATATTCTATTTTCGTCCATCTGGACTATTTAAAGGATTGTGAGACAATGACCGTCAATCGTGTCAATTGGAACCATCCGTCGCCAAGAAGCGGGTTCCTCGGATATATCGACAAAGGCATGGGACCTGGCGCGACTTGGGCTGAGTATGTATTGCAACTTGTCCTTCCCGGGGGCGCCGCGCTTTTCGCTTACTTGTACGCTGAAACTGCATTCCCTGCCTGGCCCTGGTGGAAGGTCCTGCTCTATTGTGTGCTGGCATTTGATATGGTCGGAGGCGTCGTCACCAATTCCACGTCGTCGGCCAAACGCTGGTTCCACAGGGCCACTCAGACGTGGCGCAACCATCTCGGATTTGTTGTCCTTCATGTCGCGCATATCGCGCTTGTTGCGACTCTCTTTCGCGACTTTGACCTGATCTACCTGGTTGCGATGGCTGGCTACCTCACCAGCGCTGCGATCCTGACCCTGCTCTTCCCCCTTTACCTGCAGCGCGCTATCGCGCTCTTTCTGGTCACTCTCGGTATGGTGCTGGAAATCTATGGCTGGGGCGCACTCCACGAGATCGCATGGTTCACGCCCTTGTTGCTGCTGAAGCTTCTGGTGGCGCATCTGCTGCGTGAAGAACCCTATCGCCCACCGATGAAAGGCCATTGAAATGCCCCTTCCTCTCCGACAAGGCCTCACCCTTGGTCTTCTGATTAGCTCTATCGCTTTGCTGAGCTCCCTGATCCCCGGCGGTCCCATTGAGAACAGAGATTTTGGTCATTTGGGGGCTATCCTTGTTCTCTCCTTCAACATGTTCCTGGCCGGTCTGATCCTTGCCTCCACGGTTGCCGTCGTCCTCATCTGGAAGCGGTCCCACTTTGGCGGAGGTCTAGCGTTCCTCTGTAGCGTCGGGTTTGCAGGTGTCTATCTCCTCGACCTTCTGCAGATATTCCCCACCTCTCCGACCCCAATGTCGGTGGCGCTTTATTATGTTGAAGCGATCGGACTGATTGCCGCTGGTCTCCTCATGGCTGCTTCACAATCCCTCATAGTCGGCAAGGGCCATGCGGAACCGCTCAGTGATCCGACCGGATCCTTCAACCTGTCGATCCCAATGATGCTCATGATCCTGACGGTGTCGGTTGGCATCATCGCCTTTGCAACGATTTCAGCGCTCGGCCTGGAGTCCACGCTATTGCTTAATCGATAGGAGACTCAAATGAGCGATGTATTGGGTGAACCGGGCCACGGAAAACGAGCCTGAGCGCGACGATTTTAAGGCACCATGCCTGGCAAACACTGTTGCGATAAGCTCAGTCTGTCATATCCTGGTAGGGATTTTCCGTTGGCAGGGAAATGTCGTTGGCAAAGCCTTTGATCGAGATGCGGGTCTCGCTGATGTCAATGTTCGCTTCGTCAATCATGTCTTCGCCAAACCGATAGATGGGGGCATATTCACCCCGGTCGGCGGCGCTGAGATATTGCTCTGATGCCCGCAGGCTCCCTTCCCGCTTCTTGGTGTAGGCGTCCATCGCCTTGTCCCCATGGCGCTTGCGCAGCATCGCTTCCGTGCGATCTGGCGACAGCACAACCGCAGAGGCATTGTTACCGCCAAATCCTTTGGAATTGAGGATCGCGACTTCAAGTTTTTCCGGTGCGGTCTGAATGTGATCAGGCCCAAGCTTGATGCGATCCTGATAGACATCGTCCGCCACAGCATCAATCGTTGGGATGCCAGGCAAGATGCCATATTTGAAACTTCCGAGCGCTGCGGCCAATTGGTCTGCACTCGCTGGCGCAATGGTGTGGCCGAGATAGGCTTTGACCGCGACCACCGGCCAATCAGTGATGTCAAAGGCCTCAGCGACCTGATCAAAAATCTGGGACTCAGAAACACGATTTTGTGGCGTGCTGGACCCATGCGCCAGGACAAAGCTTTTCTTCTGCACAGCGTTTTTCCCGGCAACGGCTGATGCGGCAGCGACTGCTTTCGCCATGCTGATGTGGTTTCCCGGGCCGGGGGCGCTGATGGACTTTTTCGTCCCATCCGCATCGACGAACACGTCGGTGACCGATCCTAGACACGGGGCGCCCAGTTCGATGGCAAGTGCGTCATCCATCAGGATGAAATATTGGCTCGATTCACCGATTGTGAAGCCGCAATTCTCGCCAAATGGACGGCTTGCGCGACGATGGTCGACCTCGTTTGTGCCATAGAGCTTCATCATGTTGGCATCGGTGGCAAGCGCCCCCATTGTCCCAAACCCATCCATGAGCTCCGGACCGATTGGGGCTTCGCTATTGCCCACCATGGCTACTCTGATCTTGCCAGATCTGATGTCTGACACCGCATGGCGCAAATTGGACAGGAAGGTTGCGCAGGCAGCGACGGAGCTGCTGGCAATGCCAACATTGGCCAAGACATAAGCATTGATAAAGTCGGTCGGCATCGAATTGACGCCCATCACCAGGGACTTGGTTGTGACACGCTCGCCCTTCATGCGGGCCTGGTGCATGCCGCCATAGCCTTCTTTGTCCATTTGACCAAAGCCGCTGCTGGAATAGACACCCACTTCATCTGGTTCTATGTGCTCAAGAACCGTGTCCCATTCAATGCCCATGGCGCGTAGCGCATCGGTCGCCCCGAACAGAGCCATTTGAAGACCGCGCGGCTGAAAGCGCGAATTGTAGAGATCGGCAATCTCAAAACCGGTCGGTAGCTGCCCGGCTGCCTTGATTGGAAAATCCCGGTAGTTTTCCAGTTTAACTTCGAGATCGCCTTGCACCGTTACCGCTACATTTCCCTCGTCACCTGGCTCAACGATCCAACTGTCTGGAAGGCGTTTGGGTAGCTGGTCGTTCGCCAAAGTGAACTTTAGAGGCTCGCCTTCCTGCGCCGAAGCCGACCGCAAGGACGCAGAAGACTGCCAATGCAGTGCGTCGACATCAAAAACCGATTCTTCGACCCGTCGGACCAAGGTCCCGTTTAGCACCTGCTCTCGGAAACGATCCGCGACTTCGGCCATAGTTAGAGGATCACGTGGCCCGTCCGTCGCTGTCGGCACAAAATGTGTTTCGTCCTCTGCGGTAACCAGACCCATCATCACAGCCAAAGCAGCGAGCGTCTGCTGCTGTTCAGCCTCAGGCAGCAGATCAATCACCATGCGGCGGAAACTCTGAAACCCAGATGTGCGGCCCGCGGCATTCACCCCGCCCATACCTACAATGACTGGTAACCGCATCGATTATTCTCCAATAGGATCTGTCGTTTCATACATGTCGCGTCTATCGCTGTTCTTTCAAGACGTGCCAATAGGTCCGGACCTGCTCTACATGGCGGCGGGCTTCATAGCCGCGCGCGTATCCATGGCGCAATGTCGGATAAACCTTCTCGTCGGAGAGAAACCTCAGCATTTTTTTCACATCAACCCAGATGTTTTTGTTAAGCCCCCGCCGCTCGGCAAGAGCCCGCGCATCATACACATGGCCCATGCCCATATTGTAGGCCGCAAGCGCAAACCAGTAGCGGTCGTCGCCTTCGACTTCCTCCGGCACGCGGGCCAGCAGGTCAGCAAAATAGTTGGCACCTCCCCAAATGCTCTCGCGCGGGTCGGTTCGGTCTGACACACCCACCCGTTCCGCCGTTGCCCGCGTCAGCATCATAATGCCGCGCACCCCAGTGGGGCTCACCGCATCCGGGTCCCATTTGGATTCCTGGTAGGCCTTGGCGGCCAGAAGCATCCAGGGAAGTTCGTTGCGCCGCGCACTTGTGCGAAAATCACGCTCATATTCCGGCAAAACCTCTTTGATGTCGCGGCGAAACCGGACCATATCCAGATAGTCAAACTTTCGAAAAAACCCGAAATGGGACGCTGTCAGACGATCAATTTCTTTCGCCGTGCTCTCCCGTGCAAACCAGGCATCCACCGCATCCGCCAATTCATCCGCACCGGGGGCAATCACCCAGGCGAGCGGTTCCTCTTCGGTGAGAGAAAAGGCTTTTGTCAGTTCCGGGTAATGGCGCCGCGTTACTTTGAAAACCGGATCGTCTGCGACGGTGCAATCATAGTCTCTCTCCCAGACCTGAAGCATGAGTGTTTCGGGACCGATATCGAGCGCTGTCCATTCCAGTCCCTCAACGTCAGATGCCGAGGCTTCGAGAGCTGCCACGTGCGAACTGCCAGCTGTAACCGCAATGGACCGGCCAACAAGATCTGCAGCACTTTTGGGCGAGGCCCCGTCTTTCCGGCACACAACGATCTGGCGCACGCGGTCATAGGAGGGCGCAAAACGATAGGCATCGTTGCGCTCCGGCGTAACTGTCAGCCCTGCGGCGGCGACGTGCGCTGCGCCATTGTCAATTGCCTCAAAGATTTCAGGAACGGTATCAACGACCAAAAACTCGACACCAACCCCCTGCCCCAACGTGGCGGCGAAGGACTGAACCAGGTCAACTTCAAAACCTTCTTCTGTGCCGTCGCGCCCGAGATAATAGGTGGTTGGCGCGTTGCGTGTGACGACGACAAGGCGCCCGTCTTCTTCAATCGCCGCAAGAGAAGTATCCAATCCCCAGTCGCTCAAAGAGAGGTAGAGGCCGGCAAGCACCAGCACCCCAATGATCAGATAAGGGAGGTGTGGCTTGTCGAACAGTTTCGCGTTCGGACGTCGCCTTTTTTCACTGTCGCTCAGCGCACTTCTCCTGCTTTCGGAATGCGGGTTGAGCTTAACAAACCCTCTGCAAAAAAGCCCGCGAGGAATTCCCCGCGAGCTTTCAATCCAACTAACAAACCCGTGTCCTATTTGGGCAGTTCGTTATAGGGCTTGTCTTTGTCAACACGGATATCCTGCGGCAGGCCGAGAACCCGTTCAGCGACAATGTTGCGGAGGATTTCATCCGTACCGCCAGCGATGCGGTAGCCGGCACCGCCCATCCACTGGTTCTGGAAAATTGCCCCCTGAGGTGAAACCTCGCGATCGCGGATGATGCCCGCCTGGCCCTGCAGGTCCATCGCGAAGGACCCAAGATCCTGCATCTTCGCAGCTGAGACCACTTTGGAGATGCTGCTTTCCGGTCCCGGTGTCTGGCCCTTGGACAAGGCGGTCAGCGTGCGAAAGCGGGTATATTTCAGCCCTTGGGTCTGCACATACCAGTCCGCAACGCGTTCGCGCACGGCACCGTTCGACATGGCGGCCATCTGTTCCAGTTCGCTTTCGCGACCAAGGGACATCAGCTCTTCCCAGTCAGCTCCGCCGCCACCACCAACGGCAAGACGTTCGTTCATCAGCGTGGTGAGCGCCACTTTCCAGCCGTCGCCCGGATTGCCGAGACGGTTGGAATCCGGCACGCGGACATTGGTGAAGAAGACTTCGTTGAACTCGCTTTCACCTGACATCTGCTTAATCGGACGGACATCAACGCCTTCCGACTTCATGTCGATGATGAACATGGTGAGGCCTTTGTGCTTTGGCACATTGGGATCTGTTCGGACCACGACAATGCCGTAGTCACAATAGTGCGCGCCTGAGGTCCAGACTTTCTGGCCGTTGATCACCCACTCATCGCCATCCTTTTCCGCTTTTGTGCGAAGGCCCGCGACGTCTGAGCCACCAGCAGGTTCGGAGAACAGCTGACACCAGATTTCATCACCATGAATGGCGGGCGCCACATAGCGCTCTTTATGCTCTTCTGTGCCCCAGGCCAGAACCGTCGGCACACACATGCCAAGGCCAATGGCGTAAAAACCACCCGGCACGAGATAGTTCGATTCTTCCTGGCTGTAGATCACGTTGTGGATAGATGACCCGCCCTGGCCGCCATATTCCTTTGGCCAGGTGATGCAGGCAAAGCCGCCTTCAGCTTTGGTTGCCTGCCACTTGCGGGCGCGTTCCAGCGCCTCTTCAAGACCAAGCGAAGGAAGCGCGTCTTTGCTGCTCTTTTTGCGTTCCGCGTTCTGGTCAAGCCAGGCGCGGACTTTCGCGCGGTAGTCGGCTTCTTCTTTTGTGTCGTTAAAATCCATGGATCGTCTCCATCAGAGGGAATTTGGTAAATCGGAAGAGGTTCAGGCGGCGTTTCGCGTTTCGAGACGCGCGACCAGCTTGTCTTTCCACTCAAGGGCACTGCCCAACGCCAAAGCCAGGAGCTTTGACCGGCGGAAATAGAACTGAGTGTCTGCTTCCCATGTGTAGCCGATGCCACCATGCACCTGGATGTTCTCCTGGGCGGCATAGCGATAGGCTTCTGTTGCTGAGATCCGCGCTGCGGCGGCGGCTTCCGGCAGTTCCGCACCCTTGTCGTTCAGCATCATGGCGCCGAAGTAGCAATTGGAGCGTGCGAGCTCGAGCTTCACATACATGTCCGCGATCTTGTGCTTGATCGCCTGGTAGGAGCCGATCAGACGTCCGAAGGCATAGCGTTCCAAAGCATAATCACGTGCCATCCACATGGCTGCTTCCGCTCCACCGATTTGTTCAAATGCCATGAGCACCGCTGCGCTGTCAAAGACCGCGCTGGTGCTTGCCCAGCCTTCGCCTTCCGTCCCCATCAGTTCTGCTGGGGCATCCTTGAAAGTAATGTTGGCGTGGGATCGGGTCGGGTCGATGGTCTTCACCGTCTCAATGGTGACGCCGCTTGCCTTTAGGTCCACAATGACGAGTGAGAGCGCTTTGTCGCCGGACCCGCCTGTATTCGCCAGAACCACCGCAACGTCGGCAATGTCGCCATCTGGTACTGCAACCTTGGTGCCGTTCAGCTTGTCGGCATTGAAGGCGACTTCCACCGTGCGCGGGCTTGCGGCTGTGAAGCCTTCTGCCATCGCGAAAGTGCCAATTGCTTCGCCTGATGCGAGCTTTGGCAACCAGGCCTGTTTCTGCTCTTCCGTCCCTGCGACAAGCAGCGCTTCAGTTGCAAGATAAACAGAGCTTGAAAAGGGAACGGGTGCTGCCGCGCGGCCAAGCTCTTCTGCCACGACGCAGAGCTCCAGTGCACCGAGCCCCAGTCCGCCATATTCTTCCGGGATCGCTGTTCCGGTGACACCCAATTCCACCAGGGCGTCCCACACGTCTTTCGCGAAGGGTTCGTCGCCGTCCAGGACTTTGCGCACACGGCCCAAGTCACATTTGTCGCTGAGCATTTTCTTGACCGACTCTTTTAAGAGTTTTTGGTCGTCAGAAAAATCGAAATTCATATCGTCTCCCAAGTGTCCCGATCAGGTGCTTTGCCAGATCGTTTTATGAGCGGCCAGGCCTCTTGTTTCCGAAGGAGAAACCAGGGCCGGCCCCGCGATGAGCTATCGTCAAGTCGGCGAGTATTCTTGCTCCAAATGCCCAGAAATCAAAGGTTTTTTGGGCTTAGCCATTTCGCGTAGGGGAACCGGGATGTGGAGATGGGTTTTGACGCAGGGTCAGCCACGCGGCCTTATTCGGCCGCTTTGGATCCTTGCTGCCGATCAGCGACCGCCTCGTCCAAATCGAGAGAACTCAGATTCGTTTTTATTGATGCCAGAACGTCCAACATGGTGTCGATTTTCTTCTCCGGCACGTCTTTCAGGGCGACAGCAAACACTGACCTTGCGGCGTCGCGCATATCCGGCAAGGCTGCCATGCCCTGGTCATTTATGAAAACCCGGCGTGCGCGGCGATCTTCCGGATCCTGCTCCCGGGTCACGTATCCACTCTCCTCCATCCGGTCGAGCAAACGTCCGAGCGGCGCCTTTTCCATCTCCAACTCATTGGCCAGCTGCGTCTGGGTCAGCCCCCCGTCCTGACGTTCGAGATTGGCCAGAATGCGCGCCTGTGGCTCGGAAAGGTCTGATCCAGAGGCTTTGAAGGTACGGGCCCAGTTTCGCCGGATCAGGCGCTGCACATCGTGCATCGACCACGCAAATGTGCGCTCAAACTCAAAATCATCGCCGTTTTCTGCCTTTGGCATGCGGAACTTATCCCCGTCTCGTGTGGGTCGCCTATCCTTGATTTCGCTCCCCGAGACCATAGAAAAAGGAACGCTGGATATAATATCCATAGTTACTATAATCAGAGCAACAAAAATTCAACAGCCGGTTTCAGGAGACCGACATTAAAGGTGCCGCAAATGTCCCTTACCCCCCAAAAGCGTTCGCTTTCTTTTCGTGTACGGATGAAAACAGGTGTGCGCGCGGCGCTTGTCGCAAGTGTCGCCCTGTTTCTTGTGGCGTGTGGCGAAGAGGAAGCGGCGCAATCGGACGGTGAGACAGCCCTTATTGCAGCCGTAAGCGTTTTCTCGACCCATGTGCAAAAAGAAGAGCTGGTTAAGCCCGTCACCGGCACCGGCACCATCGCGGCTCAGAAGACGACGGACGTCGGCCCACTCGTCGATGGCATCATCGAAGAAGTTTTTGTGCGCGTGGGTGACCGGGTCTCTGAAGGCGACCCGCTTTTCAGGACGCGTGATGTGGAATTTCGACTCCGGGTCCAAGAGCTGGAAGCCCAATACCGCCTGGCGGAAGCAGAGTCCCGCAATTCTCGGCGCGAGTTGGATCGCATTAAGGAACTACACGGCAAAGGTGTTGCCTCTGTTGGCCAGCTCGACAATGTGCAGACAAAAGCAGACATCGCCCAGGCGCGTCTCAGCATTGCGCGTGCCCGCCTTGATGCAGCCAAGCAAGCTCTGACAGATGCGGTTGTGCTGTCACCATTTGATGGTGTCGTCACGTCCCAGGACATTTATGAAGGCAAATTCATGTCTACCCGCGGAGGCGGCGGCAGCATGGGTGGACCATCTGGTGTTGTGCAGGTTCTCAAGATCGACATTGTTGGCGCCATCATCAATGTGCCGGAAGTCCATGTCGGGCAAATTGGTGTCGGCACGAAGGCCCGGGTCTATGTCGACGGAATCGACAAAGTCTATGACAGCGAGATCCATATCTTCAACGACCGGGTCGATCATACCACCCGCTCCGCGGAAGTCCGTGTTGGATTGCTCAATCCCGATTATCTCATCAAACCGGGCATGTTTACCCGGGCTGAATTCTTCCCACCGCCGCGCGAAGCCCTCACACTTAATCGCAAAGCCGTTCTTGGCATTGAAGGCAATCACTATGTCTTTATCGAAGATGCTGCGGGCCGCGCCAAGCAGATGCCGGTTCGAGTCTCTCAAATTGATGCGGAACGGGTTGAGGTTCTTGAAGGCCTTACCGAAGGCGCAGAAGTTCTGATGGGCCCTACTGTCAGCTCGCTGGTTGAAGGCATGCCGGTTCAAATTGAAGCTGCCTATGATGACGGCCAGCCTTCTGCTGCGCTCACTGCCGCTCCGACATCTGAGGTGCAATAGACCCATGTGGATTTCTGATATTTCCATCAAACGCCCCGTCTTTGCCGTAATGCTGATCGGTGCGCTTGTCGCGCTTGGTTGGCTTTCTCTCGGTCGGCTGGGCGTCGATCTTTTCCCCAAGGTGGAGTTTCCGGTCGTCTCCGTTGAGACCCGCCTTGAAGGCGCGTCACCTCAAACCATAGAGAGTGAGCTCAGCGACGCCATTGAAGAACAGGTCAATACGATCTCGGGCATTGAGACCCTCTCCTCCACCAGTTCCGAAGGTCGCAGCTCGGTCGTGATCCAGTTTGAACTGGATGAAGATGCGGACGCCAAGGCCCAAGATGCGAGGGACAAAGTAGCACTCGCCCAGGGCGAAATGCCGAACGATGCAGAACAGTCTATCGTTCAGAAGATCGACCCAGATTCACAGCCCATCATGTCAATCATGATTGCTGGTGACATGCCAATCCGCGACCTCACCCGCTTTGCCGACAAAACGGTGAAAGAACATTTGCAGCGCATCTCTGGTGTGGGCTCCATCCGTGTGGTTGGCGGCCGCGACCGGGAAGTTCGCGTCTGGCTCGATGCTGTGAAGCTTCGCTCCTATGCAGTGACGGCAGACGATGTGATTAGCGCGCTGCGGCGAGAACATGCTGAGATTCCAGGCGGGCGATTGGACACGGCCGGCCTGCAGTCCGAGTTCTCTGTGAAGACCATGGGCGAAGTCACGTCTGTTGTTGAGTTTGGTGACATTGTCATCAATTTCAGAGATGACGGGTTGCCCACGCGTATTCGCGATGTGGCCCGTGTCGAAGATGGGATGGAAGATCGTCGTTCCTATGCAGAGCTCGACGGGAAGCCCGGCATCTCGCTGGAAGTCCGTCGTCAGTCGGGTCGGAACACCGTCGAAGTCGCCCAAGCAATCCGTACTGAGCTTGATGGCATTCGGGCTCTCGCCCCTCCCGGTGTCAGGATCGTGTCCGCCCGTGACACGTCCAAGTTCATTGAAGCGGCGGCGAATGATGTGTTTGACGACATCATCCTCGGCGTCATCCTGGTGATCATTGTAACGCTCGCCTTCCTGCTCAGCTTCCGCGCCACGCTCATTGTGGCCATGGCGATGCCCACAGCGCTGATCTCCAGTTTCTTTGCCTTCTATGTGATGGACTTCACCATCAACATGATGACGCTGATGGCGCTGTCCATTTCGGTCGGGCTGTTGGTTGACGATGCCATCGTGGTGCTGGAGAGCATCTACCGGAAGCTCGACGAGGGCCATCCCCCTATGGAAGCGGCCTCCTTGGGTGTGAAACAGGTGGGCCTCGCTGTCTTTGCGGGCACAGCGTCTGTTTGCGCTGTCTTCGTTCCCATTGCTTTCATGGAAGGTATGGTGGGACGCTTTTTCTTCCAGTACGGCATGGCAATTACCTTCTCGGTATTGGTCTCACTTCTCACCTCCATCACGCTCACGCCAATGCTCTGCTCGCGCCTTTTGAGCGAAGCCGCTGACAAGCGCGAAAATATGGGCCGCGTTGCCCGTTTCTTTGACGATGGGTATGTGATGCTGGAACAGGCTTACAAGGGCCTGCTTGGCCTCGCGCTCTCTTACCGCTGGATCGTTATGCTGGGCGCTGTCGGCACCGTTATGCTCGGTGTCATGGTCGCACGCACCCTTCCCATCGCCTTTGACAGCAGCTCTGATCGATCTGAATTTTTGGCGAATGTCGATCTGCCTTTTGGCACCGGCATAGACCAGATGCGCACCATTGCCAGCCGCGTCGCGCGACGTTTAAGCGGTCTGGATCACGTCACCACGGTTTTCTACACCATCGGCGCCGATGCCCAGGAGCGGGTCAACGAAGCAGAGTTCTACATCGCCGTCACGCCCAAGGCTGACCGAGATGTGGGCATTGTGGCGCTGATGGATGCGGTGCGCGCGGAGATGAAAGTCTCAGCACCGGAAGCGCAAAAGGTCTCCGTGACGGAAGTCCCGTGGATATCGGGCGGCGGGAGCTCGAACTTTGGCATCAATTATGCCGTGAGCGGCGCGGACCTGGGTGTGTTGCAACAACGTACCGACGCCATCTTGGCGCGCATGCGGGCAAGCGGCATGTTCGCCGACGTTCAATCAAGCTTTGAAGCGGGCAAGCCAGAAGTGCAGGTTGCCATTGACCGTCGCCGTGCTGCTGACCTTGGTGTCAGCATGCGCACCCTGGCGGAATCTGTTCGGGCCCTTGTTGGCGGCACCGACGTCACCACCTATGAAGAATTCGGGTCGCGCTATGATGTGCGTGTGCGGCTCGAAGAAGATCAACGCAATGACGTCACCAAGCTGGAGATGATTCAGATCCGTGCTGCGGACGGGCGCTTGATTGATATTGCGAACCTTGCGCAATTTGACATTGACTCTGGCCCCGCCCAAATCACCCGGCAGAACCGATCCCGCAGCATCATGATCATGGCCAACACACCGGAGGGTGTCTCTCTCGGGCCAGCTACAGACAAGCTTGAGGAAATTATCGCGGAAGTCGGGCTTCCCGCCGGTTATATCTGGAGTGCCGAGGGTGAAGCCAAACGCATGAAGGAGAATCAGCAGGCTATCGGCTTTGCCTTCATGGTGGCGCTGGTCGCGCTTTATATGATCCTAGCGAGCCAATTCAACAGCTTCGTTCAACCGGTCATCATCATGCTCACAGCGCCCCTCTCTTTTGTGGGGGCATTTATTGCGCTCAAACTTTCAGGTCTTGAGCTCACCATGTTTGCCCAGATTGGCTTGCTCGCGCTCATGGGGCTGGTGATGAAAAACGGCATTCTGCTTGTGGACTATGCCAATCACCTGAAAGCCGAAACGGGCTCGTCGCGCGAAGCCATGCTGGGGGCTGGCCCCGTCCGGCTGCGGCCGGTCCTTATGACCGCCTTTTCCACCATTTGCGGCATGATCCCCGTTGCTTTTTCCGACAGCCAGGGCGCTGAATTCCGCAATGCCATGGGCTTTCTAGTCATTGGGGGCTTGGCGTCTTCGACCTTCCTCACCCTCCTGGTCGTGCCTGCTGCATATACGCTGATGGACGATGCCGGGGTGCTCATACGGCAAGGCATAGACCGGGTGAAAGGCCTCGGTGGTGAGGGCGATGCACGTGGGCTCTCGCGGTTTAGAAGAAAACTCTAAAATTGCCGCTGCACGGTTGGCGGCGGCAGCTTAAAGGCATACATTCGGCGCAACCTGCAAATCGCTTCGCTCGCATCCCCCGCTTGCCAAAAAGAATGTCGTGCCCATGAAAACGGAAGAACCGCGTCCCGTTCTCCTTAAAGAATATCGTCCGCCAGCCTTCCTGGTAGACGCTGTTTCCCTAGATGTTTCCCTTGATCCCGAGAAGACCGAGGTGCGCTCTGTCCTTCAGATGCGGCGGAACCCGGATGCAGACGGAACCGGTCCTCTGGTGCTCGACGGTGAGCAACTGACACTCAAAGAAGTCCGTGTAAACGACGAGCGGCTGGGTGAAAACCAATATCAGGTCGACGACACCTCTTTGACCATCGCCGATCTACCCGACACGTTCACCCTTTCAACGCTCACCACCTGTTCTCCCGCAACCAACACTGAGCTTACGGGTCTTTATCAATCGAACGGCATTTTCTGTACCCAGTGTGAAGCAGAAGGCTTCAGACGGATCACCTACTATCTCGACCGTCCTGATGTGATGGCTGAGTTTCGGACGCGTATTGTCTCCCCCAAAGAGCTCGCGCCTGTTTTGCTCTCCAACGGCAATTGCATCGATGAGGGCGAAACAGAAGACGGGCGGCATTTTGCTGAGTGGCATGACCCATTCAAAAAGCCTGCCTATCTTTTTGCGCTCGTCGCAGGCGATCTCGCCATGGTGGAGGACATTTTCCGGACCCAATCCGGTCGCGATGTGACCCTTCGGATCTTTGTCGAGCCAGGAAACGAAGACCGCTGCGACTACGCAATGGACGCGCTCAAGCGGTCCATGAAGTGGGATGAAGAGGTCTTTGGCCGGGAGTATGATCTCGACATCTTCATGATCGTCGCAGTCAGCGCGTTCAATATGGGGGCCATGGAGAACAAGGGCCTCAATGTCTTCAACGACAAATATGTGCTGGCGCGGCCAGACACGGCGACAGATGCGGACTATGCCGCAATTGAGTCCATCATCGCGCACGAATATTTCCACAATTGGACCGGCAACCGTATTACCTGCCGCGATTGGTTCCAGCTTTGCCTGAAGGAAGGGCTCACCGTATTTCGGGATCAGGAATTCACCGGCGACCAGCGCTCCCGTCCTGTTAAGCGGATCGCGGATGTGCGCCTGCTCCGGACACATCAGTTTCCAGAAGATGGTGGCCCTTTGGCGCACCCTGTGCGTCCCGACAGCTATATAGAGATCAACAATTTCTATACGGCGACTGTCTACGAAAAAGGGGCAGAGCTTGTCCGCATGATCCATACGCTTCTGGGGGCCGAGCGGTTCCGCAAGGGTATGGATCTCTATTTCGAGCGTCATGACGGAGAGGCAGCGACCGTTGAAGACTTCCTTTCTTCACTTGCCGATGGCGGTGAGGAAGATCTGGCGTCGTTCAAGCGCTGGTACGCTCAAGCCGGGACACCGGAAGTTCTGATTGCTGGGAAGTGGGATGCTTCCACCAAGACTTACACGCTCAATATGAGCCAGGTCACGGCACCGACCCCGGGCCAGCCGACCAAAGAAGCGTTGCCTATTCCCATTGCGCTTGGTCTGTTGGATGGCCAGGGCCGCGAGATTGAGCTTCACCTCGAAGGAGAAGAGGCGCCCAGCGGCACCTCACGAGTCGTCACGCTCAGTAAACGGGACCAGGTATTTCGCTTCCAGAATGTGCCAGAGCAGCCGGTCCCGTCTTTGCTGCGCGGCTTTACCGCGCCGGTCAAACTCAATGCCAATCAAAGTGAGCGCGACTGGACGTTCCTGATGGCGCACGACACTGATCCCTTCAACAGATGGGAAGCCGGTCAGAAATATGCTTCAGCTATTCTCGTCGGCAATGTTGAAGCCATTCAGAACGGTCAAAAAGAACGCCAAGGCAGTGCCTTCGCGGACATTATCAAAAGTCTGCTCGCGGACCCCAAGCTTGAGCCTGAGTTTGTGGCTCAGATCATCACCCTCCCTGCAGAACAGACACTCGCGCAGACAATCGCCACCAATGTTGATGTGGACGCAATACATGAAGCGCGCGACAATCTGAAAGCCTCGCTTGCGGACACGCTTTGGGATGAGTTCAGATCAGCCTATGACCGGTTCGAGGTGCGTGGTCCCTATTCGCCGGACGCTGAAAGTGCGGGACGCCGCACCTTGCGCAATGTCTGCCTCTCCTATCTTGTGGCCGCTGCAGCGCCCGAAGGACGGGCTCTTGCTGCCCAGCAGTTCAAGACAGCCAACAATATGACCGACCAGATTGCCGCCCTTGGCCTTTTGGTGGATCAAGATGGACCGGCACGCGACGATGCGCTCAAAACCTTTCATGATCGCTGGGCCGACGATCACATCGTCATCGACAAATGGTTTGCACTGCAGGCGACCTCGACGCGCCCAGAAGCGCTGAATGACATTAAGCGCTTAACCGGTCACGCCACCTTCTCAATGTCGAACCCGAACAAGGTGCGCGCTTTGATCGGCAGCTTTGCCTCAGCCAACCAGGTCCGCTTTCATGCGGCAGACGGAGCGGGCTATGCCTATATAAGCGACAAGGTTCTGGAGCTCGACAGGATCAACCCCCAGGTTGCTGCTCGGATGTTGGGTGCTTTCCGGTCCTGGCGTCAGTTTGATGCGGGCCGGCAGTCACTCATCCGCGAGGCCTTGCAGAAGGTGGTTAACACGCCGGGCATTTCGCAGGATGTTTATGAAATTGCAAGCAAATCTCTGGGCTGACGCGCAGGCCTAAAGTGAGTCATAAATGCACCGGTCCCGCCTGATTTTTGGCTCCCCAACAAGGCTGAACTGGACAAGCACACGCATGGCTTGAATCATCAAAAAAGCGAATCACATATGCAGAAACTCACTTTTTCTGCGGGATTGGCGGGCGCAGTTTGGAGGTCTAGGATAGACCTCGCCAAGAGGGGGCAGATGAGCATGAACCTTGTGGCCACGTTTAGAGAAAAGATGCCTGGTGCCATGTCGCGTGAAACAGACGGCGCAGACCTACCCGCAAAGACCACCGAACCCACGACGTGGGCGCAGAAGCTGACACTTGGTGTGTCTGCTGTCGCGCTCACAGCTGTGAATGGTGCGCTGTGGTGGCAGGAAGGTCTTTCCCGACCTTTGATGCTTTCGGCTATCGCGAGTGCGGCCTGCCTTGGCCTGGGATATGCCCTTATCCGTTCCAATGAACGAAAATCGGAGGCCCAGGCTCGGGCAACCGACAATCAGCAGCGCTTTGACATGGCATTTGCAGGGGCCCGGTGCGGCATCTGGGACTGGGACATTACGGAGAACCGCGTCTACTGGTCCAAAGCGATGTTTGACATGTTGGGGCGCAGACAACCCGCGACGCGCATAACGCCAGCTGAGATCAAGGCTCTCACCCACCCTGATGATGTCAGCGCTATTGATGAGATCATTGCGGCACCAGAAAAAGCATCCCGCTCCTATGACACGAGCTTTCGCCTGCTGCATGACGATGGCAGCTGGATCTGGGTCCACGCCAAAGGGCAGGTCTGGAGCGGCCCGCGCAATACTGGCGACCGTGTCATCGGTCTCACGATTGATATATCCGAGCAACGCAATGCGGAAGCCTCGGCGCAGCTTGCAACAGACCGCCTCAGCGATGCCATTGACAGCATTGGCGAAGCGTTTGTCCTGTTCGATCAGAACGACACGCTACTGGCCTGCAATGACAAGTTCCAAGAGTTCCTCGAGATCGATGCGGAACGGGCCACCGCGGGCACAACACGCGCTGCCCTCTTCGAAGATACGGGCGTTGCGGACGCCTGGCCGTCAGACCCGGAAGCTGCTGCCACAGAAATCAGGCTGCCGAGCGGCCGCTGGCTGCAGATCAGCACGCGCTCGACCGCAGATGGCGGTCACGTGAGTGTCGGCACAGACATTTCCGCGATCAAAACACAGGAAGAGGCGCTCACCACTCACCAGGATCAGTTGCAGTCGACTGTGACAGATCTGGAAATGTCGAAATCCAAACTGCAGGACCAGGCAGGTCAGCTGGTTGAGCTTGCGGAAAAATACGCAGCAGAGAAATCCCGCGCAGAAGCTGCAAACCGCTCCAAGTCAGAATTCCTGGCCAATATGAGCCATGAGCTACGAACGCCGCTGAATGCCATTATCGGCTTCTCTCAGATGATGGAGACACAATTGTTCGGACCGCTCGGCGCGCCGAAATATGATGAATATGCGACCGACATCAAAGCAAGCGGCGAACATTTGCTCGATGTGATCAATGACATTCTCGACATGTCCAAGATCGAGGCCGGGCGCCTCACCCTTGAGCTTGAACATCTCGACGTTGCAGATGCCGTGCGCGATGCACTGCGCCTCGTCGCTGGACGGGCAGACATCGCTCAGGTCCGTCTTAACAATGAGATTGGGGTTCAGCCACCAGTCCTCGCTGACAAGCGGGCTGTCAAACAGGTGCTGCTCAACCTGCTTTCAAATGCGGTAAAGTTCACGGAAACCGGTGGTGAGGTAAACATCACCGCTGAAGCTTCAGGTGGATCGCTCAAGGTCGCCGTCGCAGATACGGGCATCGGCATCCCGGCGGCGCATCTCTCCAAACTTGGCAAACCCTTTGAACAGGTGGAGTCCCAACACAGCAAGAAACACAAGGGCACGGGGCTCGGCCTCGCCCTATCGCGTTCGCTGGTTGAAATGCATGAAGGTGTGCTCACGATTGAGAGTGATGAAGGTGTCGGTACGACGGTTACCTTCACCCTTCCTCTTGCTGCCACGCATTAGAGATTGCACACCCCTCAGTTGTCATCCCGGACGCACCAGCGATCCGGGATCCAACGGAGGTTTCGTGTTTTCCGTGAGTCAGTTTGGACCCCGGCTCGGGGGCCGGGGTGACAGTTGTTATTCTCTCGCGGCGGTCGTGTCCGATCCGTGGCAGACGTAGAGTAGAACCTACAAATACCATTCCAGTTCGCGGGTCGAGATGATCTTGTTGAACTTTTCAAACTCAAGTCGCTTTGTCTCTGCATAGATGTCGACAAACAGATCCCCGAAATAATCACGCAAGACCGGTGACCCTACAAAGGTGTCCAGGGCGCGGGGCAATGTGAGCGGCAGGTCCGGATCGACCCGGTCACAGGCATTCACCTGCGTCGGCTCCCCCGGATCAATTTTGTTCTCAAGTCCGTAGTCAATACCTGCCAGGATAGCCGCCAATACGAGATAGGGGTTGGCATCCGCACCGGCGACGCGGTGCTCGACGCGCCGTGCCTTTGATGATCCTGTGGGCACGCGGAAGGCTACTGATCGATTGTTATATCCCCAGGCACCGTTCACCGGCACAAAGACGTTGGGCGCAAACCGCCGATAGGCGTTGAGATTGGGCGCCAAGAGCGCCATCGCGGCTGGGAGCGTGCGTTGCAGTCCGCCAATGGCGTGCCGCAATTGATCCGTCCCCTTGTCGCCGCCATCGTCAAAGACGTTGTTTCCGTCTGCATCTAGGAGGCTCGTATGGATGTGACATCCATTGCCTACCTGATCGACATAGGGTTTCGCCATGAAGCTTGCCCGAAAGCCATGTGCGCTTGCCGCGGCGCCAATCAGATAGCGCAACAGTATTCCATGATCGGCGGACCGCAAAGGATCGGGTCCATGCTTCAGATTGATTTCATATTGTCCGGGCGCAAATTCTGCGACCGCAGCAGAGGCCGGAACAGATAGATCTGAGGCAAAGACGCTGATGTCTCTGAGCAAATCGCTGAACCCGTCCAACTCTGAGAGACCATACACCTGATTGCTTCGTTCACGCTCACCTGTGCTGGGGTTGATCGGGGCCAGCGGACGCCCATGCGAATCCATCTTTTTGTCGAGAAGATAGAATTCAAACTCGACCGCTGAGACCGGGGTCAAGCCTCGGACACCAAGGCGCTCAGCCACTCGTGCGAGCACATTGCGCGGTTCGAATTCGCAGGCGCCCCCATCGGGCATATCCATGCTCATCATCACCTGGGCTTGATCTCGTGCCCAGGGTACGATGGCCAGGGTGCCTGCGATTGGATGCGCCGTGCCATCGGGATCGCCATCAGAAAAGCCGCGCCCATGAATGTCTTCATTCTCTCCGGTCACGTCCAGAAAATAGACCGACATTGGCAGTTCAAGACCGTCGGTGAAGACCTTGCCCGCTTCAGCCAAGGGCATGCGCTTGCCCCGCACCGTGCCGCATTGATCGGTAAAGACAGCATTCAAATAGGCGACATCAGGATGGGCCGCACAAAAGGCTTTCCAGTCTGCCAAAGTAGCTCTTCCTGCCGAGGCAGGTATTTCTCGATTGCTCATAGCCGTCTCTTATTCGCTTCGACCCTTGCTAATCATAAGCGACGAAGCTTAACAGGTACCAGCCATGAGCTCACCAGCTGTTCTATATCTTCATCATTCGGGATTTGAGGGCTCAGCGTTCCGGTCGAGACCCCGATCACCCGGGCGGCCGCGACGAAGGGCCTGAGCAATTTTTTCGCGAGATTCAGGCGTTAAATCCGCGAATGCCTGCACCAAAATGTCCTGAGACTGTGTCACCACAGCATTCATACCGGCGCGGAGCTCAGCAAATGCCGCTCTGGCTGCTTCTGGATCATATGGGTCAGCGGCAATGGCCACACTGAGCGCCTGGCGCGTCTGACGCATTTCTCTGAAGAGAGGGCGGAGCTCAGCCCGGTTCTCCCTCATGGTCGCTTTGAGCTTATCGCGCTCCTCACCTGACAGTTCGCGCGCCACAATATGATGCGGCAATCCGAGCGGCGATGCGTGACCACGACCGCCCCGGTCCATATTGCGGATGAGACCCGCCGTGATGGCAGCGATCAGAAACAAGTTGATCACCAGGGAGACCAGCAATGCAGGCCCCAACCATTTGCGGACGGGCCGCGTGGTGTTTGACGTTTCGTCACTCATTGCCATTCCTCCGTCAATGTCGTGTCACCGAGCGCAAGGGCAAGGACATCATAGGATTGTTCCTCGCTCCAGCTGTCCGTCGCGATCGTCGTGACAGCACCAGACGTCACGCCCAGGACAATAGAGGCTGCAAGAGCGCCAGCCGGAACTGCTGTTGACCCATAGGGCCAAAGCAGATTGAGTACCTGTTTCACAAGCCCGACTCCGCCTATGCCCTCCTCCTTTTGGGTGGATAGGATGCGGCTCTGCAGGGCATAGCTCGGTGCTTCAACGGGCGCCGATGCGAGCAGGCCGTCCAGCTCTGCTTCTCCAGCTTGTCGCTTTGCAAGCATCGGGTCCATTGCGATGGACTTTCGGACCGCTTCGCGATCTGCCTCAGGCCAGCGGGCTTCGTCCGCCCCATAGGCGTCCAGCACTTCTTGTGCCCGCGCTTTTGCTTTTTCAAAATCTGATGCGTCTGTCATGGTTTCACGCTCATGGTTGGGTCGGGAGATGCAGGATCCCCCTCTCCTCTTAGTTCAGACCATTCCGGTCTCAATGATTGTTTCAACGCCCGTCGCCCACGCGACAGGAGCGATTCTAGTGCTTCAACGCTGACACCCAATATTTCAGACGCCTCCTGATTTGAGAGGTGCTGGTAGTGGGAGAGCACGATCGCCGCACGCTGTCTCTCCGGCAGAGCCTGGATCGCCCCATCAATACGTCGACCCAATTGCTGTTGATAGAGCTCTGCTTCAGGATCCGGGCGATCGCTTGGTGCATCGAAATCGGGGGCGAGAGGTTCCGGCTTCTTCTTTCGGAGCCGATCCAGGCACTGGTTCATCGCGATACGGTGCAGCCAGGTCGATAGTTTTGCCCGTCCTGGCTCCCATCGGCCGGCCGCTTTCCAGGCCCGCATAAAGGTGTCCTGTGCGACATCTTCTGCCTCTGCCTGATCGCCCAACATGCGCCGGGCAACTGCGAGCACGTGTGTCAGGTGGTCGTCCACCAAAGCGCGTCCGGCTTTCGGGTCGCCGTCAGCGAGCGCCGCCATCAATGCATCGTCCTGCGATGCGCCTTCAGGCTTGTGGGTTTCTGTCTTCAGAGGAATGACGCCCTGCCCTTTCCTCGATCGTCTTTGGACACTGCTACTTCTATACCGGGGCGCCGCGGCGAAGTCACCTGGTCTGGAAACAGATGATCTCGACGCGACACTCATGGGCTTAACGCTGGCCGCGACGCTCTTGCATTTTCTGGTGCATTGCTTCGGCTTCTTCGCGGGTAATTTTTCCATCACCGTTCTCATCCACGCGATCAAACATGCCTTCGCGTCTCTCACCACGCGGACCGGCGGCCATTTCTTCAGGACTCAGGAGCCCGTCCTCATTGGTGTCGAGTTTCGCAAACCGTCTTTCCTGTCGCTCCGCCGCGCGTGCTTCGTGTGCGGCACTCATTTCTTCACGGGAAAGCAAGCCGTCCCCGTTTGTGTCCGCCGCCTGGAAGCGCTGCTCACGGGCCGCCTCTGCTTCTTCCCGCGTGATTTCGCCGTCTTTGTTCAGATCAAGCATTTCGAACATCCGGTCAGGGTTAGGCGGTCCGCCACCTGGGCCCTTTGCGGCAACAGCAACGCCTGCCGAGGTCAGTAAAAGACCTGCGAGCGCTGATGACAGGATCAGTTTGTTTTTACGCATTGCTCATCTCCAATGTGGGTCGACGATGTTCGTCCCGACCGTAAGAAATAGGAGCGGCAGACACGCTAGGGGTGGGGGGACGTGCCTGCCGCATGAACACATTGAGCGGAAATTCATGGTCCGAATATCCCAAACCGGAAAAGCGTCGCCGTCTGCATTCAGTCAATAGAACGCATGGGAGGCCCGGTTCCGTCGGACGATCTCAATATATTTCAGGAAAAGCGCAAAAAGGGTCGTTTTGTGAGCTTTGCAGGGATGTTTTCCCCGGTCTGAGTCTTGATGGTGAAACCATCGGACGCACCCAGCGCAGATGCCCTCACCAACCCGAGCGCGATGGTGCACTGAAGCGTGGGCGACCAGGCAAGAGAGGTGATCCGCCCCACCTGCTTGTCTCCGTTGCAAATCGGCCCCCCGACTCCCGCGTCAGCCAGATCAAGTTCAAAGCCGACCAACGCGTTTCGGCTTCCGCTTTCGGCCGTTTTTCTCAAGGCCGCTTGTCCGTTGAAAACAGAGCGATCCAAGTCAACACATCCGCCGAGGCAGAGATCATAGGGGGAGAGTGCGTCTGACGGGTCAACAGCAGTGAATGCGGATAGATAATCCACACCTTCCAGCGCCACGCCGTTCTCTAGACGGGCAATGTTACGTACCGCAGATCCGACAGGTCGAAGCCCGACTTTCTGTCCGACGCCGAGCAGGCGGCGCCAGACAATCGAAGCGTCCGCCGGGTCGCACCAAAGCTCATATTCGAGCCCACCCATCATGCCCGTGCGGCTTAGATAAACGGGCATGCCGCCGAGTTCTACCCAGACACCTTGATGTTTGGCCAGCGCTGCAGGTTTTTCCATACCAGCCAGTCTAAGGACACTGTCCGCCATGGGTCCTGCAAGCGATAGACCTGCAATCGTCCCTGAGACGTCTTCCAACTGAATGTCAAAGCCCAGTGCTGATTGCCGCAGCCAATCCAGATGGGATGAGCGCAGAACCAGGCGAAATTCTTCGTCACCCAGACGAAACAAAACACCTTCGGCAATGACGCATCCATTCCCGTCGCACAAAACCGCCCGCGTGGACTGGTTTGGCTCCAGGTTTCCCACAGGCCGTGTGAGCAATCGATCCAAGTAAGGAACGACGTCTTCCCCAGACAGGCGCACTTTGGTAAGCGGCGAAATATCTGACAGGCCTGCCCGTGTCCGCAGCGCATCATATTCCTGCTCAATGCTCGTATAAACGTCCGCCACCGTGTAGCCGGCCCAAGCGGTCCAGCTGTTGGTCCGGCTTTCGTCTGCGACGTCAAGGTGGAGCGGTGTGGTGAGCACATGACGCGCATAAGGTGCCTCATCTGCTGCCTGCTCGAACCATGCAGGATCTGGCGGGACACCCGGTCCATTCAGCGGGCTATCGCGAGACACATCTGTGACCTCTTCAGACACGCTATGCTCCGTCACATCTTCCGTCATGACACTTTCTCCGCAGCTAACGCAGCTTCCGCAGACAATTTCCCAGGCAGACCGGTTAAGCCGCCGCCAGGATGGGTCCCGACTCCGCACAAATAGAGACCACTGACACCGGCTTCATAGTGAGCCATGCCCGGCGCCGGACGGAAGGAGAGTAGCTGGTCAAAACTCATATTTCCCTGGTGCCAGCCGCGATTGCCCCAGCCAAACCGGTCTTCAAGTTCTGGCGGTGTCAGCACTTCACCCGCAATGATCTTATCGCTCAGGTCCGGTGCATAATCAGAGATCGTATCAATTACGCGCTTCACGAAGGGGTCTTTCTGCGTGTCCCAGCCGCCATCTACGTCAAAAGGAACATTGGGCACGATGATCGACATGACGTGATGCCCCATCGGCGCGAGCCGTGGATCATGATAGGAAGGGATCACCAGCTCCATCACCGGATCCAGCGTAAGTTCACCACGCTTCGCGGCGGTAAAAGAGCGTTCCACTGTTCCCATATCCGGCGCGATCAAAAGCCGGCCACCATACTCCCGATCTGAGAAATTTGCGAAAGTGGGCAACCCTTCCAGGGCCAGATTGATCTTGGCGGTCGCCCCCTTCATCTTGATCCGGCTGACATGGGTGACCGCTGGTGTCTCGAAGTGCCGCGCACCAACAAGATCCAGGCAGGTTGTTTTGGGGTCAACGCTGCTCAGCACAATGGGGGCTTCGAAGACCGTGCCATCTGCCAGCCGCACGCCCTTTATGCGCCCTTCTTCAATGATGATCTCAATCACCGGGCTCTCAAGGCGAATGCGAGCCCCCAACCCTTCCGCCGCACTTGCCAATGCTTCCGTCAGCGCGCCTGTGCCGCCGACCGGATAACCCATGCCCTGCCCAATTGCCTCTTGTGTCTTTTTGTAAACATAAGAAAAGGCCGTGCCAGGCGTGTGCGGACCGGCATGTGCACCAAGCGTTGCTTCAAGGGATAGCGCGCCTTTGATCAGGTCGCCTTCGAAGCTCCGATCCAACAAGGAGGCGACACTGGACGGGACAAGCTGTAAAAATGCCCTCAAGTCTGCGGGTCCCATTTTCTCCAGACGCAATGCCAGCATGGCAGCTGCCTTTGTCGCGGCCTCAGCTGAGACATCCGGCAAGCGCTTGTCCAGAAGTGGTTTCAGCAGCTTCACATATTTTCCGACGCGGCCCTCAAATGCCTTCCAGGCATCGGCGTCTTGAGCGGCATGTGCGGTGAGCGTCGCAATGTCAGACTTTCGGCTCGAAGACAGCATGATGTGCTTGCCGTCGCGATCAAGCGCGACGGTCGCCATATCATTTGTTGCCCAGGCAAGACCGTGTTTTGAAAGTTTCAGGTCTTTTTCGATCTGACGTGGAAAGCCTGAAACTAGATGTGCCGCCGTCGACACCTGATAGTCCGGCGATATTTCCGCTGTCTGCGCGGCGCCGCCGACAGCCTCTGCGCTGTCCAGCACCACAACATTCTTCCCGGCTTTCGCGAGATATCCTGCCGCAACGAGGCCATTGTGCCCAGCGCCAATGACGATGGCATCATATTGAAGGGCGTCATCACTCATGACCGCCTCCCCTTCAATGAGCCCAATATGCTTTGAGCGGCATTTGCCCCGGCGGCACCAAGGGCCAGACCTGCTGGATGACCACTTGCAGAACAGACATAGAAGTTTTTGATCGGGCTTTCATAGCCGCTAAAGCCCGGCACAGGCCGATTGAAAAACATCTGGTCCAGCGACATCTGCCCGAGGAATGGGTCGCCTCTTGTGTATCCTGCCTGATCTTCAATATCTGACGGCAAGCGCAACTCTTCTGCGACAATGTGATCTTCAAACCCATGGGCGTGGTGGGAGATCATGTCTTTCACAGTCTGCATTAGCGCCTTTCGCCGCACATCCGACCACACCCCATCGTGCAGCTCTGTCGGAATGTATTGCGCGGATACCGCGAAAATGTGCCCGCCCTCTGGGGCCAGACTTGGGTCTTCCAGTGTCGGAATAGCAATCTCTAAAAGGGGTGCGGAAGGTGGCCGCTCGTCCAGCCAATCCTCATAGGCGCGCTCCATGGCGTGCAAGCCGCCGCCAATCATCAATCCACCACTCAGCGCAGGGTTATCCGATGCAACGCCATTTATCTCCGGCAGGCCTTTCAGCGCAAAGTTGATCCGCGCAACGATGCCATCCATACGCACATTGGCGACGTCCCGGGCAAACCCGTCAGGCAATCCAGACCATTGAAAGAGGCTGAGGAAGCTCCGTTTGATGTCGAGGTCAGACAGGACAATGCCTGCGTCGATTTCTTCCCCGTCGGCGAGAATGACCCCAGCGGCTTTCTTGTCCATCATCTTGATGTCTGTGACTTCCGCATGGAAGCGAATGTCGCCGCCCCGAGCCTGGACCACACCGGCCAGACAATCGGCCAGCGCTTGCGTGCCGCCCTTGGGGCTCATTCGCCAGGGCGCACCGCCAGTAGTGCCGGTCATCCATTGCGCGGGCAAGAAGGCTGCACCCGTTGGGTCTGCCGGGCCAAGGGCCCGACCAATCAATGCGGGCGCTGCCAGATGCGCACGCACTGCTGGGCTTTCAAAGTAGCCTTCCAGAAAATCGTCCAATGAAAGCGACCAGAACCGAGTGAGATCGTAGAGCGCCTCCGGCTCCATCTGCAGGACAGACTTCGTACGCGACATCATCTGCTTGAGGGCGCTGAGGGACCATTCGCCCGGGTCTTCCTGTGCCTTCAGCAATGACTGACGAATGAGTTCGGCCTGGCGCTTCATATCCCGCACAAATCGTGGCCAGGCGTCAGCATCCCGCCGCGAATGACGCGCCAGCTCCCGGCGCATGACATTCTCGTTTGCATAATTGGCGACATGCGAGCCGTCGTCGAAGAGAGAAATTCCACCCTCGCGGCGAATAAGCTGAAGGCCTTCCCGCGCCAAATCAAATTCACGGATTAGCTCAGGCGGCACGTAGCCATGGGAAAAGCCGATGGGTGGTGCTGAATAGCCTGGTGCAGGTTGCCCATGGGCCGCGCCGCCGCCGACCTGAGCCGAGCGTTCGACGATCAGTACGGAAAGGCCTGCTCCGCCCAGACGCGCGGCCGCAGTGAGGCCGTTCAGCCCCGCTCCGATTATCACTGCGTCTACGCGATCCATTGACCGATTCACTCCAATTTCGTTCGTGTCTCAGATAGAGACAAAAATCCTGCTTCGTCTAGCTTTCACCACCCAGCCTGCCCCTTTCCGGGACGCGCCGCGTCGATCCAGCAACCCCCGTTAACCTTGTTTTTCGCGGAGTTCCGGCAATGCAAAGGCACGCCATGAACCCACCACCAAACAAGGCGGACTGGGGCCTTCACTGAACTGCAAATGTTTAGCCAAACTATGACGGCGGGTTTTTCAGGAGGCGGGATCGCCGATTATCTCGGCATACGCGTCCATGACTTCTGCCTGCGCTTCTCTGAGCGATGCCTCCAGGACAGCAAAGTCTGGCGCATTGCCTGCCTGAGCCAAACGCATTTTTAGACTTTCTGTCGCTGTGTCTGGCGCGAGATTGCCCGTCACACATATCCGTAAAACATGGGTGAGATCGTGTTGCAGGTCGAAGGCGGCCTGCAACCGGTCCGACAGGCTTTGCGTGAGCAGGCCAAGACGCGCGGCATTGGAATATACCGAGCGGGTGTCCGGTGTCAGAATGTCTGGATGAGCTCGTGCATGCACGAGTTGCAAATATTGCGCGATGAATTCGAGATCAATGAGACCGCCGCGAACCTGCTTGAAGGACCAAGGGTCTTTCGTCCCAAACTCTTTTTCAATGCGCGTTCTCATCTCTTCTACGTCCATAGCGGTCTTACCGGGATCGCGCTCCTGGGTGAGTGTCTCTCTGATGATCGCCTCAACTTTACCCACGATTGTCGGTGGACCGCTCACAACCCGAGCGCGGGTCAATGCCATATGCTCCCAGGTCCAGGCGTTTTCCGCTTGATAGGCTTTAAACGATGCGAGTTGCGATGCTACCGGCCCCGCATTGCCCGACGGTCGAAGTCTGAGGTCCACCTCATAGAGCTTGCCCTCAGCGGTAGGTGCTGTGAGGGCACTCACCAGCTGCTGGGTCTGCCTTGCGTAATATTGAGAGGGCACGAGTGGTTTCTTGCCATCAGATGCGTCAACGCCTTCTTGCATGTCATAGATGGTGATGATGTCGAGGTCGGATGCGGCACTCATCTCCCGGCTGCCCAATTTACCCATGGCAATCACTGCCATCTCCCCGCTCGGCATTGCGCCATGCTTTCGTTCGATCTGTCTGGCAACGTGAGTTTGCATCTGGCGGATCAGCACTGTTGCGACAGCGCTGTAGGCAGGGCCTGCCTCCTTGGCGTTCGCGCTGGCGGATAGGACCCGGACGCCTAATCGGAAGCGCTGTTCGCGTGCCCAGATGCGGGCGAAATCCAGCACATCCTCAAAATATTGCGCAGCGTTCAGTGCTTCTGCCAGTTCCGCCTCCAACGCAGTTTCCTCTGGAAGTGCGGAGAAGAAACTTGGCGACAGGACAGCGTCCAACACACCCGCGTTTTGGCTGAGATAGCTTGAAAGACGGGGCGCCGTGCCGCAGATCTCAGCAATCAAGCTCAACAAGCTGGGGTTTGCATAGAGCAGTGAGAAGAGTTGCACGCCAGCAGGCAGGCCACTGAGGAACTGATCAAAGCGAAGGAAGGCGATGTCCGGCTCGGCTGTGCGCGACAGCGCACGCAACAGCTCCGGCATGAGAGCCGTCAGCCGTTCTCGCGAGCGCGGACTTCGGGTCGCAGAAAACCGGCCCGTGTGCCACCCGCGGATGGTCGCTGACATGTCAGTTACATTTGCAAAGCCAAGTTCGCTGAGCGTCGTCAGTGTCTCAGGATCATCTTCGGTTCCGGTGAACACGAGGCTCCCGCCCTCTTCACCTAACGGCGGGGCGGTCTCGAAGAGCGCCATATAATGCGTCTGGACCCGCGAGAGGTGGTTGAGCAGATCGTGCTCAAAGGCGTCTCGGTCGCCATATCCCATGAAGCAGGCGACATGTTCGATGCCTTCGGCGGTTGCCGGCAAAGAATGCGTCTGCTCATCATCGATCATCTGTAAGCGATGTTCTAGCGTCCGCAGGAACCGGTAGGCCGCCTTCATTTCGTCAGCGACCAGTGGTTCGATCCATTCCTTTGCCACCAGCTTGTCCAGCATAGGAACGGTTTGCATACCGCGCAGGTCTTCATCTCTGCCGCCAGCGATCAATTGCTGGGTTTGAACGAAAAATTCAATCTCCCGAATGCCGCCGCGGCCAAGTTTTATGTTGTGCCCCTCAACAGCAATGGTGCTGTGTCCTCCGACCGCATGGATCTGGCGTTTCATCGAATGAACATCTTCAATCGCTGCATAGTCGAGATATTTGCGCCAGATGAAGGGAGACAACATGGACAGGAAACGTTTGCCCGCCTCAAGGTCACACGCAGCAGGGCGCGCTTTTATGTAGGCCGCACGTTCCCAGTTCTGACCGCGGCTTTCGTAATATTGTTCCGCAGCAGGAAGCGACACAGCGACGCGTGTGCCCCCTGGGTCAGGACGCAGCCTCAGGTCCGTGCGGAAGACATAACCGTCCGCTGTGCGCTCCTGCATCAGTTTCACAATGTCTTTGGTGAGACGCACGAAGAATGTGCTCTCGTCGAGTCCTTCTTTCAGCGACAGGGTGCCCGGCTCATAAAAGACGACAATATCAATGTCACTGGAATAGTTGAGTTCACCCGACCCGTATTTTCCCATTGCCAAAACCACGAGCCCACTCGTCGCCGGAGAGACGCTGTCCTCAACAATGTCGCCCTTCTCCCTCGCCCGTTGCAGCGCCCAAGCAAATCCCGCCTCCAAGACCGTGTCCGCGAACCGTGTGAGGTTGCCGGTTACTTCCTCCAGGGACCAAAGACCGGTGACGTCTGCAGCAGCGGTGCGAACCGCCATCTCCGATTTCGCCCGGCGGACGATGGCCATCAGTTCGTCAAAGGTTGCGGCGCCTTCTGAAGCAACCATGATTTCGTTTAGGGATGCCTCAAAGGCCTCACTTGGTGGCGTTTTAGCAATGGATGGCAACAGCGCTGGATAGCGAAGGCAGGTGCGGGCAATGAAGGGGGAATTTCCAGCCAGAGAGACCGCAAAATCGCCGAAGGTTTCCGTCTCAGCCACATCCTGCCAGTCAGTTCCCGCCAGCGCCGCTCGCAGATCGGTCAATGTCTCCTGCCCACGGGCTTTATCAGCGCCCGCTGGCAGCGCATGCGTGACCTCAAGTAAGGACCTATCAGACTTTGCTGCCATTGTGCGTCTCACTCCCTTTTAGCCAAAGAAAAAGGCCCGTCGGAAACCGACAGGCCTATTCCTACAGCATTGCTGAAATAAGATCAGCAGCCAGCTGACTCTTTCAGCTGTGAAGACGGGCGGAACCGCAATGTCTTCGATGCTTTGATCTTGATCGCTTCGCCGGTGCGTGGGTTGCGACCCATGCGGGCTTTCCGCTTGGAAACAGAAAATGTTCCAAACGTACCGATCGTGTATTTGCCTTCTTTCTTCGATGCTTTGAGACCGGCTTCGATCTGACCGAATACCAGTTCTACAGCCCGCTTTGCTTCTGCTTTGCTCAGATCGCCAGCGTCTGCAACGCGTTCAATAAAGTCTGCTTTGCTCATAAGTCCACTCTCCTAAATTGGCCTCCGGGTGCCCCCGTCGTAACGAGCAGTAACAAATGACAAAAATTGCCGCTACGAAAATTCGCACTGTTTTCGCTTAAGGAAGCATTTTTCCGGGGATAAACGGCAAACAGAGGCGGAAATGATGCAAATTGGTGTCGCATCAGCGCTTCAAACTGTAAGAATCCGGCTTGGGAATGCGGGTCAGAGAACATTTTCCGAATCAGTTTTGACAGACCACCGACGCGAATCGCATGACAGGAGACAGTATGAGCACGATCGGAATAATCGGAATGGGTGGTATGGGGCATCGCGTCGCCGCAGAACTCAATGAGGGTGGACATCGCGTTTTGACCTGTCTTGCCGGTCGGAGCGACCTCTCCAGAACTCGCGCAGCCCAAGCCGGTGCACTTGACGTCGCAACTTTGGAGGCATTGGTTGACGAGGCCGGGATCATTCTCTCAATCATGCCGCCGGAGGATGCTGCCTCTGTCGCAGCAACGATCAACTCGGCTTTCAAGACGACTGGGTCAAATGCGTATTATGTCGACTGCAATGCAGTCGCTCCGCAAACAAGTCAGGATATCGGAGCGGGAATTGTGGATTCAGGCGGGCGCTTTATCGATGGAGGTATCATCGGCATGCCGCCACAAAACGGACAACGCATCAGACTGTTTGTCAGTGGTCCTGATTTGGATGCACTCGCACCTCTTGATGGCCATGGGATTGATCTCAAGCCGATTGGTCCGACTATTGGCCAGGCATCAGGTATCAAGATGTGTTACGCGGCTCTCACAAAAGGACAAATGACGCTGCACGCGGCGATTCTCATGCTGGCCCACTCTCTGGATCTGCTGGGGCCTCTCTCAGCCGAGCTGGAACTCAGCCAGAATGATGCCTGGCAGCGCATGCAGTTTACGACGCCTTTCATTGCACCTGATTCAGGCAGGTGGGTCGGTGAGATGAATGAAATTGCCGCCACATTTCGTGCCGCTCACCTGCCGACCGGCTTCCACGATGCCGCCGCACAGGTTTTTGAAGCAGCCGCAACCACGCCGCTCGCTGCTGCTACGCGGGAGACCGCGGATTTCAGCGTACCTCTGAGCGAGGTTGTTGCGCTCTATACCGACGCTTGCCAGAAGGCGCTGCAGCGAAACAACTAGGTGGCCCTCACCGGCAATCGCAAAACCGCTTTCAAACCCGGCTCAGCATCATCGAGCTTAAGCTTGCCGCCATGCAATTGTGCCGCCGCCGCTACGAGTGATAGCCCAAGGCCACTGCCGGGTGTATTGCGGCTTTCTTCCAGGCGAACAAACCGTCCAAGAACGCGTTCTCGATCTTCAATGGCAATTCCTGGTCCATTGTCGGAGACACTGACCGTCACCGCACCCGGCTCCCGTCGTGCAACGACCCTAATCTGAGGCGCACCACACGTCGCCTTGTTGCCATGCTTGATCGCATTGTCGAGCAAATTTGCGATCGCCTGTGCCAACAATTCCCGATTGCCGAATATCTCAAGTTCCTCATCGGTTTCCACGGTGCAGGTGATTCCGGCATCTTCGGCGACAGGTTCGTAGAGCTCAACCGCGTCATGCACGAGCTCTCCCAAATCAAAGCGCGTCATGGTATCGCGCATAGACCCCGTCTCCGCACGTGCAATGGCGAGCAATGAATTAAATGTCGAGAGAAGATGATCTGCGTCAGCGATAGAGCGCTCAAGCTCCGTGCGAACTTCTTCGGTTGATCCCTCCCGCATCATCGCCATTTCAAGACGCGTCCTCAGGCGGTTCAACGGGCTTCTGAGATCATGGGCCACATTGTCGGTCACTTCGCGCATGCCGGTCATCAGACTCTCGATCTGTTCCAGCATCTCATTCAAATTCTCAGCCAGTTGGTCGAACTCATCACCAGATCCCGCGACGGAGACACGCTGGGAGAGATCACCACGGATGATGTTGCGGCTGGTTTGGTTGATCTCATCAACGCGGGCCAACATGTTCCGGCTGATGATGACACCGCCGACAAGCCCCAGTGCCACAGTGAGGGCAATTGCCCAGGCAAGGGATGAGGTGATGAGGTTTTCAATGCTGCGCAATTCCTGCACGTCGCGCCCAACCAGGAGGAATGACCCGTCAGGCAATGGAAACGCCCGCGCGCGCGCAGAGTGAACTTCCGAGCCTTCCATGGTGAGCCGATTGAACTGAAAATCCATCCACCCGTCGGGGCCTGGCTCCACCCCCGGCCGACGGCCCAGATTGCCCGCGAGTACGCTGCCTCTCGGATCGACGAGCAGATAGAGGCTCTGACGCGGGTCGCGGCTGCGTTGAATGACAATATGCACGAGCTGGGCAAGGCCCCCTTGGGCATATTGTTCGGCCAGACCTGTGATTTCCACCTGAACCGCTTCATCCGACTGGCGGGCCAGAAACCCGGCGGTGTTCCAGTACACATAACCCAGAAGCGCGATCGCAGAAGTGGCGAAAAGCGCGAGGTAAATCAGCGCCAGTCTGAAGGTGGTTGTATTTAGAAGATTACCCTGCTGCACGTAGCGAGTATCCGGCACCTCGGATCGTATGCAAGAGGGGAACGTCGAAATTTTTGTCAATTTTCGACCTGAGCCGCGAAATATGCACGTCGATCACGTTGGTTTGGGGATCAAAATGATATTCCCAGACATTCTCCAGCAGCATCGTCCGGGTGACGACCCGGTCAGCATTTTTCATGAGATATTCAAGCAGGCGGAACTCCCGGGGCTGAAGGTCAATTTCAGTATCCGCCCGGGTCACCTTGCGGGCGAGCAGATCAATCTCCAGGTCACCCACCTGGAGTTTGGTTTTCACCTGATCCGGGTTTGAGCGGCGCACCAGCACCTCAATGCGGGCCAGCAGTTCCGCGAAAGCATAGGGCTTGGTGAGATAGTCATCCCCACCGGCCTTCAGGCCTTTGATCCTATCGTCCACTTCACCCAGGGCACTTAAGAAAAGGACAGGCGTTTCATTGCCTTGCTCGCGGATTGTGGACACAACGGTCAGACCATCGCGTTTGGGCAACATGCGGTCAACAACCAGCACGTCATAAGGGGCAGACATGGCAAGCGTCAGACCATCGTCTCCATCGGCGGCATGGTCCACCGTATGACCACTCTCCTTCAAGCCTTTGACAAGATAGGCTGCTGCCTCGACATCGTCCTCAATCACCAATACCCGCATGTTCTCCCTCCCTTCCGCCTCTATCTCCGTGTTGTCCACGTTTTTGGGCGGCTGGCTCAAGTGTAACGCGGAAGTGGGTTGGCTGGCGAGTGCGGACCGAAACCGGGTGATGCTCAGGTCTCCTGCAGGCGTAACGCAACGAAGCGCTGTCCCCCATCAGAGCGGACCAAGAGAAGGACGGATTTGCGATCCTGCTCCTTTGCATCTGCAATGTCGTTTCTGACATCTGAGAGGCTCTCAACTCGGTCGCCGGCCACCTCAATGATGATGTCGCCTGGCCGCAGTCCTTTTTCAGCAGCCTGGCTTGCAGGCTTCACCGCGCGGATGACAACACCTTCCGGACTTTCCGCAAGGGCCAACCCCAATCCATCAAGCACACCCTCATCTGCTGGCTCACTCAACGCGGCGGACTGGCGTTCTTCTGGGTAGGCGCCGATTTCCACGTCAATCGTCTGGCGATCACCATCGCGCCACAGATTGAACTGCGCGGTATGACCTGCTTTGAGCGCGGCGACCGCTTTGCTGACATCCTTGGGCGTTTCCATGATGGCGCCGTCGATGGAATAGATGACGTCACCCGGTTCAAGGCCACCCGCTTCGGCGGGACTTCCGGGAACGACCTGCGCAATAAGCGCGCCTTCATCTGCTGAGAGACCGAGCGTCTCAGCGATTTCCGGACCGACCGGCTGGATCGCAACACCGAGCCAACCGCGGTCAACGCGCCCATTTTCGCGGAGGTCTGCAATCACATCTGAAGCGACATTTGCCGGGATCGCAAAACCAATGCCGACATTTCCGCCTGTTGGAGAAAAGATCGCGGTGTTTACGCCGACGACATTGCCACTCAGATCAAAGGTCGGGCCACCGGAATTGCCCTGATTGATGGAGGCGTCAATCTGAATGAAATCATCATAGGGACCAGCGCCAATATCGCGCCCGCGGGCCGATACAATGCCGGATGTGACCGTGCCACCAAGACCAAACGGATTGCCCACAGCGACGACCCAGTCTCCGACACGGAGGTCATCTGTTTCCTTGAAGGAGACGAACGGGAGTTCCTTATCGGTCTCTATCTTGAGGAGCGCGAGATCCGTCTTCTCATCAGTTCCAACAATCTCCGCCTTGGCTTCTGTGCCATCTTTAAACACGACAGAGACTTCAACGCCCTTGTCGACCACGTGATGATTGGTAACGATGTAGCCGTCTTCAGAAATCACAAAGCCCGACCCTTGCGCTTGCGGACGCGGTCCGCGACGTGGGGTGGCCTCTTTGCTGCCCTGCCCACCTGGTCCTTCCCGGAAAAAGCGCTCGAAGGGATGCCCCGGCGGGAAGCCAGGCCGTGGGCCGGATGCTGCGGCAGGTACCTGCTGTACAACCTGGATGCTCACAACGGCGGGGCTGACCTGTTCCACCATGTCCGCGAAACCAGCCATTGGCAGACCTGGGGCAGACCCGGTCTGAAGCGCCCCGACGCTCGTGTCTGCAGAAACAGGACGGTCAAGCGATGCTGCCCCAAAGCCGATGATGGCGGCAGCGCCGACAGCGGCGATAAACGTGCCTTTGTTGCAGAAGAAACTTTTATTGTTGGTGTTGTCGGATCGAGGCATGTTGAGGGAACTCCATTAAATTGGTTCCTTACAAACATGGGGATGCCCGCCTTACCGTCACCTGAACGGCCCATTACTTTTCGTTTAGCGCAGCGCCGCCTTCTCGCCACAATTGAAACGCAACCGGCGGTTTCTCTAGGCTTTCAGCCTTGTCACGACCTCGATATCTGATTCAAGCGTTCGATGGACTGGACACTTATTCGCGATCTCGACGAGTTTCGCGCGCTCCTCATCGCTCATATCACCTTCAATCGAGAGCTCGCGGTACATCACATCTATCTTCTGATTCCCTTCAGCGGCACATTCTTCACAATCATCAGCATGGACCTTGTCATGGGAGAGGGTCACGCCGAGCTTGGTAGCGTTTATGCCCTTCCGCGCTGCATACAAGCGCATGGTCATGGAGGTACAGGCACCAAGGCCTGCCAGCAGCAGATCATAGGGTGCGAGGCCCGTGTCATCGCCGCCCACTTTCTTAGGCTCGTCTGCAAAGATTTCGTGATTGCCAATGCGGACAAGATGCTGGAACTTTCCAGCTCCTGTTTCTTCAACAGTCACCTTTCCCTTCTCTAGCGGGAGCAGGTCTGCCGCGTCTGTTTCTGGCAGATAGCGGGACGCCCAAGCGGAGAGGACATCTGCGACATAGATGGCGTCTTCCTTGCGGGTGAGCAGATGATCAGCATCGTCAAGCGACACAAAGCTCTTCGGGTGTTTGGCTGCCGTGAAGATGTCGGCTGCATTGTCCACGCTCACCTGCGCATCAAGCGGCGCGTGAAAAACGATCAGCGCCTTCTTCAGGGTTGCGATTTTGTCTTTGAGGGTTGTCTCCGCGATGTCCTCAAGGAACTGCTTCTTGATCTTGAAAGGCCGTCCCGCAAGCGTGACCTCTGCTTCGCCGTCGCGTTCGATCGTCTCAATATCATTGGCAAAGGAATCGGCTACATGGTGCGCGGTTGAGGGTGCGCCGATGGTTGCGACAGCAACGGCTTCCGGCACTTCAGAGGCAGCGGCGAGCACGGCGGCGCCACCCAGAGAATGGCCAACCAGAACACGGGGGGCTTCATGCTCTGTGCGCAGATAGTCAGCCGCGGCAACAAGGTCTGCGACGTTCGAGGAGAAATTCGTATTGGCGAAATCCCCTTCGCTCATGCCAAGTCCTGTGAAATCAAACCGCAGGACTGCGATGCCCCGCTCTGCCAGCGCGCCGGCAATCCGCGACGCAGCAAAAATGTCTTTAGAACAAGTGAAACAATGAGCAAAGAGCGCATAGGCCCGGATCGGACCGACAGGACGGTCGAGGCGGGCCGCAAGCGTATCGCCCAGACTGCCAGTAAACGTGATTTTTTCAGAGCGTACGGAACCGGTCGCCATGGAACCCTCCCAGGGTGCTGTCCAACAAGATCGACGACGCTGCTTTGGAGCGCCGTCTCAGCCTAAGCTAGCATCCATATGGCGAAATGGGCAGACAGCCTCAATCGGTCCGTGGATCACGGGCAATCACAATTTCCTCAAGTCGGGCTTTTTCTAACTCTGACAGAGGTTCGGGCGCCTCCGCGACTTCCGGACGGCGGCTGCGCACATAAACCAGGACAGAGGCAATGCCGGCGAGAAGGACGATGAAGGGAGCAAGCCACAGAAGGACTGTTCCTGCGCGGAGCGGTGGCCGCAGCAGCACAAATTCACCATAGCGGTCGACAATGTAGGACAGGACTTCCGCGTCCGTGTCGCCTTCTTGCAGCCGATCTCGCACAAGGACTCTCAAATCTTTGGCAAGCGGCGCGTCACTATCGTCAATCGACTGGTTCTGACACACCAAACAGCGCAGCTCCTGAGACAGGCCTCTGGCGCGTTCTTCGAGGACGGGGTCATCCAGGCGTTCCCCCGGGTCCACCGCGGCGGCGGGACTCGCAATCAGGAGCACAACCAACAGCGCTGCCAGCCGCATCATGCGGGCACACCAGGTTTGGCATTGCGGGCACGTACAGGCGCCCCCACACGGTAGCGCCGATCACTCAGCGAAATCATGCCGCCCAGGACCATAATCACGGCGCCAATCCAGACCCAGGGAACCAGCGGGTTCACATAGGCGCGCACGGTCCACGCACCTGTACCTGTCGGATCTCCCAGCACCACATAAAGATCCGCCACCCAGATTGTATAAATAGCGGCTTCTGTCGTCGGCATTTCAGAGACAGGATAGACACGCTTCTCGGGTGTCAGGGTCGCAATCTCTTTGCCATTGCGCTCAACCAGGAAAGAGCCTCTGTCGGCCCGGAAGTTCGGGCCCTGATAGGATTCCACATTCTGAAACGTAATTGCGTAGCTGCCCACATCAAATGTCGCGCCCGGCGCAAGGGCTTCGATGACCTCCACGCGCCAGGACGTGATGCCAACAATGCCAATCACCATGACGCCAACACCGGCATGTGCCATCGCTGTGCCCCAGGCGGAACGTGGCAAACGCCGAGCCTTGCCGAAGGCCTCCGCCACAGTCGCCCCACGGAACAGACGCACGCGGTAGCCGATTTCAGAGAAGGCCCCGGCGATCAACCAGACACCGAGCGCAATGCCAAAAGGCGCGCCCCACGGACCGTCATTCTGCCACATCCACGCGGCGGCAAGACCGATGGTGCTAATCGCTGCGGCAACGCCAAGCCGTTGGGTTGCGCCCAATACATCTGCCCGCTTCCAGCCCAGCATAGGACCAAAGGGGACCAACAGGAGAAGTGGAATGACGATGGGCACAAAGGTGAGATTGTAGAACGGCGCCCCAACGGAGATTTTGCTTCCGTCAACTGCATCAAGCGCCAACGGGTAAAGCGTGCCGACAAACACGGCAACCGTTGCGGCAGTGAGTAGAAGATTGTTCACGATGAGCGCTGCTTCGCGACTTAACGGCGCGAACAGGCCTTCGACTTTAAGCGCGGGCGCGCGGATCGCGTAGAGCGTCAATGCCCCGCCGACGAAGAAGACCAGAATGCCGAGGATTACGACGCCCCGTGCTGGATCCACTGCAAAGGCGTGCACGGATGTCAGGACGCCGGATCGCACCAGGAAAGTGCCAATGAGGCTCAGCGCAAAGGTGAAGATCGCCAACAACAAGGTCCAGCGCTTCAGTGCGCCGCGTTTCTCCACCACAATTGCCGAATGAAGAAGGGCCGTCCCGAGCAGCCAGGGCATGAGCGAGGCATTTTCAACCGGGTCCCAGAACCACCAGCCACCCCAGCCGAGTTCGTAATAGGCCCACCAGGATCCCATGGCGATGCCAAGCGTCAGACAACACCAAGCAGCCAGCGTCCAGGGTCGCACCCAGCGGGCCCAGGCCGGATCAACTTTGCCTTCCAAGAGGGCGGCAACGGCAAAGGAGAAGGCGATCGAAAAGCCCACATAGCCCGCATAGAGGAAGGGCGGATGAAAAGCGAGCGCCGGATCCTGCAGGATCGGGTTGAGGCCATTGCCATCAAACGGTGCGGGATCAAGGCGCAGGAAGGGGTTCGAGGTGAAAAGCAGGAACATAAGGAACGCGGCACCGATCAGTCCCTGAACACCCAACACCCGGGCACGCAGGCCATCGGGCAGATTGCCGCCGAAGAAAGCCACTGCGGCGCCAAAGGTTGCGAGGATCAGGGTCCAGAGCAGCATGGAGCCTTCATGGTTTCCCCAGGCGCCTGTGAGCTTATAGATGAGCGGTTTGGCGCTGTGGGAGTTCGCCGTCACGAGAGACAAGGAAAAGTCAGATACCGCAAACGCATAGACAAGAGCGAGAAAGGAGACTGACAGCAAAACGAATTGGACCCGCGCCGCTGGTACCGCAAGCCGCCCGAAGGCTGCGTTAAACGGCATGCCGAGCAGCGGGCCGAAGGCCTGCACCAGCGCGACGCCAAGTGCCAGGACCAACACAAAGTGGCCGAACTCAGCAATCATGGGTAGGCCCCTTGTCCGTAGGTTTCGCGATGGGGTGCTTCTGCCCCTTCGCCCTGCCAGTTGCCATTCCGCTTCAGCGCATCGGCCACTTCTGGCGGCATGTAATTCTCATCATGCTTGGCAAGCACCGTGTCGGCGCTAAATTTCAGGTCCGCCTGCAAGACACCTTCGGCCACCACGCCCTGGCCCTCTCGAAAGAGGTCCGGCAGGATGCCGTCATAAGTCACAAAAAGGGTTTCGGAGAAATCAGTGACGGCAAAGCGGACAAAAGTCCCCTCGCCACGTTCAATGCTGTCTTCAACGACCAGACCGCCGATCCGCATGCGGGTGCCCTCTTCCACGTTCTGCTCCACGAGATCCGCGGGGCTGTAGAAGAAGACAATATTGTCACTCAGGGCATAGAGCACGAGGCCAACGGCCAGGCCCAAAATGCCAAGGCTGGTGCCAATCATGGTGGCGCGGCGCTGCTTACGCGTCATGGATCCTCACAGACTCAGGGAGCCTCACACATTTCAGGCCAGCGACAAGACGCCCGCCCTTCCTGGTTTCAGGTATACCTTCGCTCACCCAAGTCGCAAAACGGCAAATCGCCGCGCATTGATTGGTCCTGGTTCCAACGCATTTCCGGACGGACAACCAGTGGCCACTTGTCCTGCAGATGCTCTAAAGCCCCAGCGCCGAGCGGGTTATTGGGCCGACCATGCCGTCGACGCCGAGACCCAGTTCCTTTTGACGCTCCCGGACGATCCGCTCCAGGTTCGCATCGAAGATCCCGTCTACATTAATGGCATATCCCGCCTCGATCAGGGCCTCCTCGAGCTCCCGGACATCCGCCCCACTCATGGGCGGATCGGCGAGTTTTAGTGTCCTGAGCCCGGCATCCTCTGCCGTCACCCGTACAGGGGCGGCAACCTCCAAAGCATCGCGGTCGATCCGCACGCCCCGGGCTGTAAAGGGCAGATCAAGGGCCCAGTTGTCTGCGTCCATCAGCGCCAAGAACACATCCATGCGATAGACAGTCTTCTGCAGTAGGCGGTTTCGATGGGAGGCCAGCCAATCCCGGCGTTCTGCAACATAGCGCCTGATCCATGACCGCGCGCTCGTTTCACTGGGGTGTCCATGTCTCTCCAGGGTGCGGTTTTTTATGAACCGCCAGGACCCATGGATATGGCTGTCATAGACCACTGCAATGGCGAGCGGGTCGGTGAGGCCCAAGGCCTCTGCCGCACGCGCAGCCGGTGCCCAATAGGCGTCATCAAAAAAGCGATCCTGCTCCTCCTGCATGACCGGATCGTCTCCAGCGGCCTCCAGCAGAGCTTTCAGCGTGGCATCAAAATCTAGGCTGACGTCCATGTCGCTTAAGCGTTGAAGATAGGGTTCGAGATGGCGTCCAAAGGCGGCCCCGGCTGCATTCACATAACGCTTAATGAGCAGGAAGAGGTTGCCCGATGCCAGCGTTGTCTGCGCGCGGCCGTAGGTCAGGTGTCCAGTGTCGCCCGGCAGGAGCGTGACTTTGCCATAGTCTCCCAGGACAGCGCCGGTTTCGAAAATATTCACAACCGCCTGCGCAGCCTTTTTTTCTATCTCGTTCATTGGCCTGTCCGCTCCTCAATCCTCATCTGGTTGACCAGAACCTGCAATTTGTGACTTCATATTGCAGAATAAGAGGTGGTGTGAGGATAGGGGATAGAATGAATTTGTCACGATTACTGTTGGGAGGGCGTGCCGCAGCTAGGATCGCCCTCGCCGGGCTGTTTGCGGTTTCACTGGTGGCGTGTTTTCCCACATCCGAGCACCCGATCGCGCTCAACGGGGAAACCCAGGTCCCCGCCATCTTTTCAGGCATTTGGGAGGGCGGCCTTGGTGACGGTAAAGCAACCCTCATTTTCATGGAGGGTGCCGAAGATGCAGCCCCCTCCCCGCGGTTCACGGGGCTCATCATTCGTCACAGAGAGGGCAAACCTTCCATCAATGAAGGCTGGATTGAGTTTGAGGCAGAGGCTGCCGACATCCGGGGAGAGATTTTTCTTTCCGCTCTTCTCAAGCGCCTTGATGGCAAGCCAGCTGAGGCGGACGAGGAAGGATATTATCTGTTTCGCATTCAGATGACTGGTGACGAAATGTCGGTCACGACCCTTGATGACCGTGTCATGGTCGAGCTGCTCAACCGAGGGGCCCTCGACGGCACCATATCCAGCACTGTCGGACTTCAGGTTATCCGGATCACGTCAGATAGTATTGGCCTGCGCGCGTTCCTGGTGAACGCGGACCTGGATGAGGTCTTTTCCGAACCATTTGCGCGCTTTACTCGTCAGCAGTAGGTGCGTTTTGGGTCGCCAGGATGTTTTCGGCGGCGCGAATCTGAGCTTCCACGGCGGCAGCCCAGGGGGCTCCCTCTGGCGCTTCTGCTAACAAGACCTTCCAGTCCGCCAGTGCGTCTGCAATATCGCCGCGTTGCGCTTTGGCCAGTGCAAGATAGAAACGGGCCCTCGCATGTGTCGGGTCTTCCCCTAACGCCGCCTCAAAGGCCTGCCGAGCCGGCGGCGGCACCATACCATCTCCGGACAAAGTCAGCGCTTCACCAAGCCCCGCAAGTGCATCGGCGTCGCGGCCTTCGAGTTGCATGACCGTCCCGAAAGCATTGATCGCATCGCTGTAGCGACCCAGCTGCATATAGACCGGTGCAATCAACCGCCAGCCCGTTGCATCATCTGGTTCCTGCTTGAGTTGTTCTTCCAGGCGCGCAACCAGACCCTCAACGGGCAGCTGATCAAGAGGTTGCTCCAACCTTTCGGCATAGGGCTGCCCGGGCAGCCCAGGCGACCCCATTGCGAGATAGGTAGCCAGGACACACAGGGGCAATACGCCAGCAATTGCCGTCAAAAGTATTTTGCCGCGTCCAGCGCGCATAATGCCTGGCTCTTCTGCCTCATTGTCGGCAGCTGCGAGCAAACGCCGGGAAATTTCGATCCGCGCAGATGCGGCTTCGGTTGCAGGCAAAATCCCTTTCTCAACATCCCTGTCGAGCTCTTCCAATTGGTCCTGATAGACGGCGATGCCTGCTTCGCGAGATCCATGGGCCTTCCCCTCGCCGAGTACCGTCCTCAGAATGTATGCGATTGTTGCAGCGGTAACCGCGGCAAACAGAAGCCAAAGCAGCATCTCTTGGGAGCTTAGGGGCACCGGCAATCTCCAGCACAGGGTGGGTTCAGGTCTGTGGTGTCGATTGTATAAAGGGTCCGTCCGCTCGCGTCACCCTATGGCCGTGCTCTGAAAGCCCAACCGCCTGCCCCGATAATTCGCAGCGCGCTCAGGCGCTCACTATTTCAGGTTCATTTTGATCGGCCGGTGCGTCAATTCGTTCCAGGGGAAGATCGATCAGGACACTTGTCCCTTCGCCCCTTGCGCTTTCAATTGTCAGCTGCCCACCATGGAGTTCTGTCAGGCGCCTGGCCAGTGGGAGTCCCAGGCCGGTGCCTTCATAGGTGCGGGTCAGCGTGCCATCAATCTGACGGAAAGGCTCCAGCGCTTCTGGAATATCTTCCGGTGCCATTCCAATGCCCTGGTCGATCACTGCAATCCGCAACGCAGTATCCGTCTCCGTCACGTTAACGCGGACGGTGGTTTTCTCTCGGGAGAACTTAACCGCGTTGGATAGAAGGTTGATCAGGATCTGCTTCAGCGCACGCTCGTCACAATTCACTCCCAGACCGCTCTTAACCGACCTTTCAAGTTTCACACCGGCCTGGTCGGCCCGCGTGGCAACGATCCGCATCACCGTGTCAATCGTGTCTTCTAGGCTCACGATTTCTTCTGCCAGCTCGAACTTGTCTGCCTCGATCTTGGACAGGTCCAAAATGTCATTGATGATGTTCAGAAGATGAATGCCGGAGCTATGAATGTCCTGCGCATATTCCTTGTATCGATCATTCCCAAGTGCGCCGTAAATCTCGCGGTCCAATGCTTCGGAAAATCCAATGATTGCATTCAGCGGTGTCCGCAGCTCATGGCTCATATTGGCGAGAAATTCTGTTTTTGAGCGGTTCGCAGAGTCTGCCACATCGCGGGCATCGCGGAGGCGCTCTTCTTCTTCACGCCGATGAGTGATGTCATGTAGCGCAATCAGGATCGTCGGCGCTCCGCGATAGCGCATCGCTGAACTGGTCACGTTCACCCAAAGATGGCGACCATCTGCTGACTCAATGGCAATTTCCGCTGGTTCGCGGGCGCTTAAAAAGGTCTTCACATCCTCAAAGCGATTTTCCACCATGCGGGCTTCAATGACTTTTTGAAGATCCAGTGTCTTCATCTCTTCCGGGCGAACGCCGAGCAGGTCACATGCAGCTCTGTTTCCGAGCTGGATTTTCGTTTCGCCAGGATGGACGAGAACCAAGGGCAAGGGTGCCGCGCGGAAAACGCCTTCAAAGCTGCGTTCATTGGCCCGTGCTTCGGTCTCAGCGACCTGTCGCTCGGCTATTTCTTCGGCCAAACGCCCAGCCATGGTTTTGTGGTGTTCCATCGACAGATATTCGGTCCGACGCAACCTGCCCCATAACCGTCCCAACTGGATGCCGACAAAATTCACCGTCACGCACATTACGGACAATACAAGCAATCCATAGAGCGAGATATCCGGCGTAAAGCCGATGGTCACAATAAGAGCAGCGCTACAGACCACACCTACCAGAGCATTCAAATGCAACCGGTTGGGCACCGCGATATAGTAGGTGAAAAGGATGACTATTGTTGCCACCGCCATATCGCGGACCGGCGACGTGCCGACAATCGACGACATGAGGAACACAGTGAAGAGATAAATCTGCGTAAAGGAAACGCTTGCATAAAAAGCCTTAGGATCTCTTCCGTCCGAAAACAGAACCACGGGCACAAAGGCGACAATGAGCGTCAGCACACGCAGGGCAAGGAGCTGCAGAAAGGCTTGAGAATATCCGAGCGTTATATAGTCAACGCCAGCTGCAACCATAAACACGAGCCCGGCCAACATCACAGCGCGGCTCCTCGCGACAACCTCGCCCCAGGTGTCTTTCACAAAGCGCGCTTCCAGCGTCCGGTCGGCAAATTCCCCATCCCAGCGGTAAACAGGCTGGTCCGAATTTGTGTCGACCGGTTGTGTAGATATTGTTGTCGACATGGTGCTCACTCAACTCAATGCAGGCTCAAGGCCTTCACTAAACCCCCGCTTTCCCAGCGCTTGCCGAGAGTAACCGCTGGACCGAAAAGATTTGGTTATGGCGAAAGAACAATTTTCATTAAAAAACGGTGGATCTGCGCGGGAGCGATCGAGAGCGCTATAGTGAGTTTCTGTTAACGATACGGGCCGCGATTCCCCGCGGTTTCCATAGGGAGTGATGACGTGTCAGGGGTTTTAGACGGCATAAAAGTATTGGATTTTGGGCGCTATATCGCAGGGCCCTATTGCGCGACCCTGCTTGCAGATATGGGCGCAGACGTGATCCGCATCGAAAAACGCGAAGGGAGCGAGGACAGGTTTGTTCAGCCCGTCGTGCCCGATGCCGCACCAGGTGAAGGCGGTGAGGGAACCATGTTCCTTCAACTCAACCGCAATAAGCGCGGTATGACACTGGATCCCATGTGCGACAAAGGACGGGAGATTGTCGCTCAACTTGTCGCTGAGGCCGATGTGGTGGTGGCGAACCTGCCTCCGCAGACACTTTCCGCCATGGGGCTTGATTATGAAACTCTGTCAGCCACCAACCCCAAAGTCATTCTGACAACGGTTTCGGCCTTTGGACATGGTGGTCCCTACTCAAACCGGGTTGGCTTTGATGGGGTTGCTCAGGCCATGAGCGGCGCTGCCTACCTCACCGGGCGGGCCGACGAACCCACCAAGAGCTATGCGCCCTGGGTTGATTTCGGCACGGCCGTTCTTTCTGCCTACGGAACAATGGCTGCCCTTATGGCGCGCCAGCAGACGGGCAAAGGCCAGATGGTCGAGGGTGCCCTGCTCGCGACAGCTCTTAACTTCTTCAACTTTCACCTGATCGAACAGGACCTGCGGGGCACAGACCGAACAGCTATCGGCAACCGCAGTCCCTATGCAGGTCCGGCAGACTGTGTGCAGACAAAAGACGGATGGATATTCGTTCAGGTAATCGGTGACCCTCTCTTCAAGCGGTGGGCGAAACTGATGGGAGAAGACACCTGGTTGTCAGACCCTCGGTTTTCCGATGACTTGAAGCGCGGCGAACATGGGGAGATCCTGAGCCAACGCACAGCAGATTGGGCCGCCCAATATACGATGGAAGAAGCCCTAAACATTCTGGGTGATGCCCGTATCCCTGCCGGGCCTGTCTATTCACCGGCGCAAGCGCTTGCAGACCCTCATATTCAGGCGATGAAATATATGACGCCGCTTGATTTCCCCGGCCTTCCCCATCCGGCACCAGTGATGGAAACACCCATTAAACTCTCAGATACGCCTGGCGGCATCAGACACCGAGCCCCCCTGCTCGGCGAGCATACGGACGCCATCCTTGCTGACCTTGGATATAGCGAGACCGCGATTGAAGAGTTGCGTGCCCAAGGTGTGATCTGACTGATATTGTCGAGAGGACTTCTCCATGCAGCTGCCTGATACTCTAGCTCACGTCTCGTTGACGGATGGCGCCACACCGTTGCAGGAAATGCCCCGTCTTCGGGAAGCCCTGATGGCTGACGGGCGGCCCTGTCCTCATCTCTATATCAAACGAGATGACCTAACGGGCCTGGCGGGTGGCGGCAACAAGACCCGGAAATTAGAATATCTTGTTGGCGACGCCCTTGAAAAAGGCGCAGATACGGTCATCACCGCTGGCGCACTGCAGTCCAATCATGCGCGGCAAACTGCGGCGGCGGCGGCCAAAACCGGCTTGGCAGCTCACCTTATTCTGTTTGAAACCGTTGGCTATGATGACCCTGCCTACAGCATGTCCGGCAATCTTCTTCTAGACACTATTCTGGGGGCTGAGGTCCATCGGCAAGCAAAAGACGCGGATGCCAGTGCCGTTTTTGAAGACGTGACCGCCAAAATCCGCGCATCGGGTGGCACGCCCTATCTCATTCCCGTTGGAGGCTCAAACGCGATCGGGTCCACCGCTTATGCTCAGGTCTTTCTTGAAATCCAAGAGCAAGGCGACGCTTTGGGACTAACCATAGATCGCATATTCCATGCGAACGGAAGCCTGGGGACCCAAGCTGGCCTGCTCGCGGGCCGGGCACTTGCGAAGGGCGGACCCAACGTGGAGGGGGTAAGTGTTTCTAAGCCAACCCGGGAAGCTCTGCTTGAGGAACTCCTGGATATTGCCAATCAAACGTCCGAGCGCATCGGTGGCGATCCTGTCACCGAAGACGATGTGCATGTGGATTTTCGGCACCTTGGCGACGGGTATGGACTGCCTACGGAAGGCATGGTCTCAGCGGTAGAGCTTGTCGCGCGCACCGAAGGCATATTGCTCGACCCGGTCTATACGGGCAAAGCGATGGCAGGGATGATTGCCGCGATCCTGAATGGGGAGATTGCAGAGACAGAAACACTCGTCTTTCTGCATACCGGCGGCATGCCAGGCCTCTTCGCCTACCCGGCAGAGTTCACGCCGAAATAGCGGAGCAACGCAGCAGGCATGAATCAGGCCGATGCCTGGAGGGCAACGCGTCCCCGCTTGAGCAAGGTCGCGGCCCCTGCCCGGCCCGTCAGTTGTTCAGAAACCTCTGCTGCAAATTCCAGGAAGGCTTCGGCGCGCTCTGCAGCCTCAGGTTCACAATGGCGCATCTCTTCGAGGATGGCATCTTCGTAGGTGACCATATAGGCCTCGAACTCAGGGAGCAGCTTATCAAAGGCTGCCTGGGCACCAATTGATTGCGCCAGATCTTTGGTCTTCAGCACGAACTTGAGCTCGCGCCGAATCCGCGAGAGCTTCTCTTCGTCTGGCATATGGGATATGTCGACGCGTCTGGGTCCGGAACGACCGAACCCGCCAATGCGCTGCAACGGAAGCGCCGCGCCCAAGTCTTTCGGGTAGTGAGCAAATTCATCACTGATGGCTGTGGAAATCACATTCCGTGCTTTCAGCAGGCGCTGCCCCCAGTTTCCGATCCTGAGCAACTCGATTTCCCGCGTAATCCCTTTTGAAAGTTCGGAGAACTCAATTATCTGCAAGTGCAGTTCTTCAAGGTCAGAGAGGCCCGGTCGAAGGTTTTCGAAATAGGAGGCAATCATCTCCAGTCGACGAATAAGACGCTCTCCAAGGATCGAAAAGTCCGTCCTTGAGATCATCGTGTCGTCGCTTTTCTGCGCCACTTTGCGCGCCAGACGAAGGATCTGCCAGGGGCAATCCAGACGCCCCATAACGGCAAGCGCTAGATAAATCGCCCGGTCTGCATCCCGTTCGTACAGGTCATCATAGAGATCGCGCACGCCGGAGACCATTCGGTCATCAAACGCCCTAATGTGGCGTGGCACGCTTTCCTGCATCTCCTGCATCTCATCGAGGATGACAAATACATCTGCCACCTCACGGGCATCTGCAACAACGTCATAGCCACCCAACCGCGTGGCCGTCGTGTTTGCATATTTGGTATCAGTATCGCAGCGCTCTATGGCGGCGGTCATGGCAGAACCTGCAGCCTGCAGCAGCACGGTCACGGCGGCACGCAATGCTTCCTTATCGCCACTTGCGATGTGCTTTTCTATTCTCGCCGCCATCGCGGGGAAGGTGTCTGGAATAAGCTCTTTTGTAATCCAGTTCCAGATGGGTTCGACGGAACTGCGCGGAATGAGTCCTGCTTCTTTTTCTTTGCGCTCACCGTCAAACAAAAAGTCTTCGAAAGGGGCCGTAAACAGACGCAGGTCAGTTAACGTGCCGTCGCGCTTACCTTTCATCTTGGCAAGCGCCGAACCAAGAGCCGCACGAATTTCTTCTATCGGCAGACCGAGATGTGTCGCCGGAAGCGTTCCACTTTCGACAGCATCCATCAGCTTCACCGCTGCCGGCGGAGGCAGGTCCGATAGAAACTGTCTCAATGCATCGGTCTTGGTCACAACCAACCTTCCAAATTGCTCCATCGCAGGCGGTTGCGTCGTGCAGCCGCGCGGGCACCCGGACCGGGAGCATCCCAAACTTAGTATTATGGTCTCATGTTTAACAATCTGTTCACAAAAGGAGAACTCAGGCACGAAAAAGGCCGCAGAAACAGGGTTCTGCGGCCTCAATTCAGCAAAATGCGCGTTTGTTTAGTTCATGCGCTCAATGATGACCGCTGGTGCCATGCCGCCAGCAGCGCACATGGTCACGAGGCCGAACTGTTTGTCCTGGCGTTCCAGCTCATCAAGCATCGTCCCGACGAGGATAGAGCCCGTCGCACCAATTGGATGGCCGAGAGCCATTGCGCCGCCGTTTACGTTCACTTTTTCGCGGTCAAGATCCAGATCGCGGATGAACTTTTCGGTCACGACTGAGAAGGCTTCATTGATTTCGAAGAGATCAATGTCTTCGATTTTCATGTTGGCCTTCGCAAGTACTTTCTTCGCTGCAGGAACAGGTGCGTTCAGCATCAGCGTTGGACTGTCGCCCATGTTGCACATTGCTACAATCCGTGCCCGTGGCTTCATGCCATTGGCTTTTGCATATTCTGGTGAGGCCAGAAGCAAAGCAGCTGCGCCATCAACCACACCCGAGGAGTTACCCGCATGGTGAACGTGGTTGATCTTCAGGTCAGGATATTTAGCAAGAACCAGCTTGCGGAAGGTTGTCCCTTCTTCATCCAACTCAAAATCCGCAATGGCCTCGAATGAAGGCGCAAGACTGGACAGGCCTTCCATCGTTGTCTGCGGACGTGGGAACTCTTCCTTGTCGAGCGCAAGCGTACCGTCTTCGTGATAGACCGGCACCAGGCCTTTGTCGAAATGACCGCCTTTGATCGCCGCGTCAGCACGCTGCTGGCTTACCAGCGCAAGTTCATCGAGTGCTTCACGGGGAATGTTTTCCAGTGTTGCGATCGCATCTGCGCAGACACCCTGGTGGGGTTGAGGGCGCTCATGGCGCAAGCGCTTATTGCCATTGTCCATGAACGGCGAACCGCCTTTATTCATGCTGCCAAAAAGCGACATCATTTCCGTGCCGCCAGCAATGGTCATGTCTTCCATGCCGGACATGATGTTAGCTGCTGCGATATTCACTGATGTGATACCAGAGCCGCAGAAACGGTCGAGGGTCATCGCACTTGAACGCACGTCATAGCCCGCATCCAATGCTGCCATGCGGCCCAGGTCACCAGACTGCGGACCCTTCTGAGAGCTTGTGCCCCAGATGATGTCGTCGACTTCTTCTGTCTTGATGTCGTTGCGCTCTTTCAGCGCTTTCAGGACAGTGGCGCCAAGCTGTTGCGGGTGGATTTCCGCCAGCGCGCCCTTGCCTACTTTGCCGATGCCGCGCGGTGTGCGGCAGGCGTCGATAATCCATGCGTCAGACATGTTTCTTACCCTTTTTGTTTAGAACAGATTGGCCCATTCTTAATTCCAGACAATCCGGCTTCTTTCGGACAGTCTGGCTTATTTCGAACAGTTTGGATAATGGGTTCCGGCCTGCCTCGCAACAGGTCTCGGACCGGCTTTTTGATTGACGCAGGGGCGACGTAGTGCCGATCTGGAAAAAACTTCAGCGCCTGTGGAGAGAATGCGCTGTTTTTCGCCAAAATCTGTCAAAACAGGTACATTGACCGCAATAAGGACCCCCCTTTTCGGGCGTGGAGGCATATGTGTTCGGTAGCTTAGTTTCAGACCTGCAAGCGCGGCTCACCCGAGAAATCTGGGCCAAGCCGAAAGAGGATGACCCGTTTTTTCGACGTCCGCTTGTCGTGGCTGCTCAGATTTTCTGGGTGGTCGTGCGCGATCTCCTCACAGGCCAAGCGAACCTTCGCGCCATGAGCCTCGTCTACACAACGCTCCTTGCCATCGTGCCCGTCCTGGCGCTGATGTTTGCAATTCTCAAAGCGTTCGGCGTTGACGATCAGATCGAGACTTTGATGCTGGAGTTTCTGGCGCCCATGGGTGCGCAGGGTGTCGAGATCACGGAGAGGACCATCGCCTTCGTGCAGCAGGTGAATATTTCTGTGCTCGGATCAGTCGGGCTTGTGTTCCTTATTTACACGCTCATCTCTCTGATCCAGAAAATTCAGGCCGCTTTCAATTCGGTCTGGCAGGTCACCGCTGATGGGTCACTGGCAAAACAAATGGCGGCCTATGTGAGCGTCGGGCTGCTCGGGCCTCTAGTTCTGTTCCTGGCCATTGGTGTCATAGCCACCACAGCCAGTTCGTTCCTTATGGATACCATTGGCGCATTCGGCCCGATCCGAATGGCGATCGAGGAAGCGAGCAAGCTTGTTCCCTTCATCATGACCATGAGTGCCTTCGCATTCCTCTATCTCGTTGTTCCCAACACACGGGTGAAACTGTCAGCCGCGCTTGTCGGCGGCGCCATAACGGGTCTTATGTGGGTCGCAACCGGTTGGGCCTTTGCTACATTTGTTGTCACATCTGCACGCTACGCGGCGATCTATTCCGCGTTCGCAAGCGTCGTGCTGTTCATGATCTGGCTCTACGCAGCCTGGCTCATCGTGCTCGTCGGGTGCTCGGTCACCTATTATTTCCAGAACCGTGCCCATCTATCTCCGGAGTCGGGCCTTATGCGCCTAACACTCGACCAGGTGAAACGGATCTGCCTTGTTCTCCTCACAGTGATCCATCGTTCTTTCCATACAGGCGATACATCCTGGACCAGTGCGCGATTATCGCGGCGCCTGGGCATTCCGCCACAGACCGTAGAACTCATCGCAGATCCCCTGCGCCGTGCCGGACTTGTTGCCTGGGCTGGCGCTGACAAGCGTCTGGTCCCGACCAAGCCTGCCGACATGACCCAGGTGAAAGACGTGTTGGACATCATCGCCACCGACGATCATCGCGGCGCAGCCGATGATGTGACGCTTGGCTCTGATGCGTCTGTCGATACGCTCCTGCAATCACTGAGTGACGCAGAAAGTTCTGTTCTAAAAGACGCGACGATTGCCGATCTGATCTCGAAAGAGGCGGCTGCCAGCTAAGGCTTACGATTTGCCACCAGGAGCAGCATCTGTCCAGAATTGCCCCTCCAAGCATTGGACAAACAAAAAACGCCGCCCTGACGGCTAGGTCAGAACGGCGCTCGATTGGCAGAAATGTTTTGCGAGGAGGAGACTACATAACCTGCCATTGACCATCAGGCTGGCGACAGGCGGTTCCGTATGCCTGTTGAGGTTCGCCACCGATGTAAACGGTCTGCTGATATTCGCGGCAATATCCTTGTGCGGATTTGTAAGAGCGACCTGGCGACACGGTTCCGTAGTTCCCGCTGTCATCATTGTACCAGTCCTGCTCATAACCGGTATCCAGCGCGCGCGTGGACGCGTAGGCAAGATGCTGACGGTCTCGCTGATCAAGACTGCGACCAACGCCCTGGCCGAGAGCCGCACCCGCAACGGCACCAACGCCGGTAGCAATCAGGCGTCCGCTGCCGGACCCGAACTGAGAGCCGACAAGTCCACCGGCAATGGCCCCGATGATCGTGCCCGCACCTTCGCGCGGTCCTGCACCATGGGCATAACAGCCTGTAAGAGAGACGGCGATGAGGCCCACCGTGGCCAGCTTGGCGATTTTCATAACGAACCCCGTTTGTTCGGTTGATCTAACGTAAGCACAACTTTACGCGCGCGGGTTTGATTGGCCCGTGAACACTCTGTTCATCTGGCGTTCATGTAGGAATGGCTGATTTCCGGGGAAAATCAGACGCGGGGCAGTGAAATCTCCGCGCGCAGGCCGTTTTGTTCACTTTCGGAGAGGCGCAATTCACCTCCGTAGAGCTCGGCGGTTTCACCGACAATATTAAGACCCAGGCCTGAACCTGGCACCGCTTCATCCAATCGTTCGCCGCGTTTTAAGACCTGATCGCGCTTCTCAGGCGGCAAGCCCGGACCATCATCATCGACGGTGATCATCAGCATGGGGATGGTTCCCACCGTGGCGACTGCTGTCACCGAGACATTTTTCTCTGCCCACTTGCAGGCATTGTCGAGCAGATTGCCAACCATCTCTTCCAGGTCCTGTGCTTCGCCCTTGAAGCTCAGTCCCTCCTCCACCGACATGCTGACTGAGACAGCACGGTCCTGATAGATGCGCTCCAGTGTCCGAGCAAGCCCTGCCAGTAAAGGTTCCACTGGTGCAGAGGCACCGAGCACGCGAGCATTGGCGGCGGTTCGGGCGCGGGAGAGATGATGTTCGATCTGCTGTCGCATGAGGCCGGTTTGATGAGAAACAACTGGTGCCAAGGGCCCATCGTCATCGCGGGCTTCATTGGCCAGCACACTTAGTGGCGTCTTCAGCGCATGAGCCAAATTTCCAACATGGGTCCTGGCGCGCTCCAACACGTCATTGGCATATTCCAGAAGAGAATTCAGCTCGTTCGCAAGCGGCTCAATCTCAGTTGGGAAATCTCCTTTGAGCCGGGTTTCATCGCCGGTTCGAATATCGTGCAAACCTTGCGTCACCCGCTCCAGCGGGCGCAAGCCATAGCGGACCTGAATAAGAAGCGCGATTAAGATGCCTGCCCCAATGACTCCCAGGGCGGCTGCCAAAAGCCCTCCAAACTCGTCGATCTGTTCATCTAGTTTGGAGATGTTGCCCGCCACTGCAAAAGACACGTGCGCATCCAGACCTGGCAAACGCACAACCCGTTCCACCACACGCAAAGGCTGGTTTTCAGGCCCAGAACTCCGCCCCGTCAGCAGCCTGTCCTGAGGCGCATCCGTATCGACCAGATCCCTACTGGGCGTGCGCAGCGCCTGATCAAACAGAGACCGTGAACGCAAGGGTGTTTGTTTGCCGTCCAGCGCTTCAGGCTTGCCATCACCGATGGCCCGAACTTGCCAATACCATCCGGAATAGACCCGCTGAAAACGCGGGTCACTGAGCTGTCTGGTGAGAGCGAGTTCGCCGTCCGCGCTCACCTCAATGGCGGCGATCAGACTATCGAGAATGGCATCGAGGTTTGCATCGAACGTGTCTTCCACCGATTGACGGAAGACAGAGGCAAGCGCAAGCCCTCCCGCGATCAATACAATGGCAAGCCAGATTGCAGCCGCGGCGGTGAGCCGGAATGCAAGACTATCGAGCCGCATCTTCCGCAGTTGCAAGTCGGTACCCCAATCCCCGAACCGTTTCGATTACGTCTTTGCCAAGCTTGCGACGCAGACGCCCAACAAAGACTTCGATCGTGTTTGAATCACGATCAAAGTCCTGATCGTAGAGATGCTCGACCAATTCGGTCCGGGAAACAACCTTATCCTGGTGGTGCATCAGATAGGCGAGCAAACGATATTCAAGCGATGTGAGCTTGATAGGCTCGCCGTTCAGCGTCACCCGCGCGCTGCGCGTATCAATCCGCAAACCACCAAGTTCCAACTCACTGGTGGCATGGCCAGCTGAGCGTCGGAGCAGTGCACGAACGCGCGCCAAAACTTCTTCCGTGTAAAAAGGCTTGGTCACGTAATCATCTGCACCGGCATCAAAGCCTGCGACCTTGTCTGACCAGCGATCTCGGGCCGTGAGAATGAGGACCGGCATGTCCTTGCCTGCGCGGCGCCATTTTTCCAACACCGTCACGCCGTCCATTTCCGGCAGGCCAAGATCCAGGATGACGGCATCATAGGGTTCAGTATCACCCAAGAAGTGACCTTCTTCGCCATCCGCGGCGGTATCCACCACGTAGCCTGCGTCTGACAGCGCTTCACGCATCTGGCGGCTCAAATCCGGATCATCTTCAACTACAAGCAACCGCATGGAAATCTCCTTCGTGCGTCCCGCGGGCGTTACCGCCCACCCCTGCGCACATTCATGATGCTGCCAGAGCGGGCATCGACTGCGACCAGCAGAACTTCCCCTTCCGAGAGCATTTTGATGTTGTAGACACCAGACCGGCGATTGAACGCCGCATCCAGAAGACGTCCTGGATAACGGGACCGCACCGTGGACAAGGCCTGCTCCATGGAGATGTATTGACCGGAGCGCACAGCGTCGCGGGCATCATCCTGATCGGACCTTGCATAGGTGCTGCCAAAGGGGCCCCATGGGTCATCATTAGCAGAGGCTATGCCGCCGCTTGTGATGAGACAGGTCAGGGCCAACAAAGTGGCAAATATGGTGGACTGGCGTTTCATGACCCTCGTTGTACGCGAGATCGCCTGAACCCGCCATGAACATGGCCGTTCAGGTTCGTTAAAGAAACCAGGCGCACGTTCTAAGGGGGCTAGATCACGTTCGTTTTAGCTTACCGAAAGCTAAAACGATAAACGTGATCGCAATCAATAAATTTGAGCGGGATCGGACGGAAAACCGTACACACTTTTCCTGATCCCGCTCTAAAACCCTTCTATGTGAGCATATTCGTTAAAGTCAGCGCGGTCAGTTCTCAATGTGTTGATCGGCGCATTTTCGTCCATATAGCCGATCCCCATGCCACAAAAGAACATCAGATTGTCGGGAATGCCCAAAAACTCGCCGATGGTTTTGTACCAGAGAGCCCATGCTTCCTGTGGGGCTGTATGCAGGCCTTCTTCCCGCGCCATCAGCATGATGCTTTGAATATACATGCCCAGATCTGACCACTGGCCAAGGCCCATTTGCCGGTCAATGGCAAAGAACATGGCCGCCGGGGCGCCAAAGAGGTCAAAATTGCGGTTGAAGTGTTTCTGCCGCTCGGCTTTGTCTTCGCGGGCAACATTGATGCTCGCATACATGTCTTCGCCGCATTTCGCGCGCCGAGCCTTATAGGGCTCACTCAGTTCTTTTGGGTAAATGTCATATTCGGTCGCGCCATCGCCAAACGGATTGTCCACGATCTTCGACTGAACAATCGAGCGAAACTCAGCGAGTTTCTCCCCGCCAATGGCCCATACATGCCAGGGCTGCAGGTTCCCGCCAGAGGGAGACCGCGCCGCACTCTTCAAGATGCGATTTATCTTCTCCGCTTCCACCGGCTGGTCCGTGTAGGCGCGGCAGGTGATGCGGGTGTCGAGTGCTTCGGAGACTTTCATGACGCTGTCTTTCTTCGAACGGGTTATCGAAATTGAGAGAAATGAGTTTAGCGCGCGGTGACGTCTGCCCAAAGGGCCTCTGCGCCGCGTTCGATTGCCTGTCGGCCCAGGCGCGCCGCCCAGGAGCGGCCGCTGCCATATTCTGCCCGCCAGCTCCACAGGCGGCGGGTGACGAGATGAAGTCCATGCTCATAGGTGAAACCGATGGCGCCGTGGACCTGATGGGAGATCGATGTGGAAAGATTGACCGCCTCATCTATGCGGGTCTTCGCGACCGCCACTTCAAAGCCCGGATCATCCGTCTCGCTCGCGCGTTCGCAGGCATGGGCTGCAATAGCACCTGCGGCAGCGGCCTGGGTCGCAAGCACCGCCAATTGCTGCTGCACCGCCTGGAACTTGCCGATGGGTTTTCCAAACTGTTTGCGGTCATTGGCATATTCAACGGATTGGGTGAGCAGATAGTCGAGCCCGCCAGCCATAAGGCCTGACCGCATCAGTGCTCCCCAGGTCTCAAGACCTTCTGTCAGGTTGCAAGGGGCTGACGTTACTGAGTGGCAGTCAAAGGTGATGGTGTCGCGCGGTTCGCGGGCGATGTTTTCTTCTTCCACGATCTTCGCACCGGCGAGCGGGGTGGAGACGACATGGAGTTTTCCACCCGCGCCTTTCACCATGGCAACGCCGATGGCCGCCTTGCGTCCCCAGGGCACATGAGGAGCGGTTCCGCTGAGCTTCCCGTCAGTGTCAAGGGTCACGCCTGTCAACAGAGTGAGTGGCCCGTCTGGCACATCAAGCCCCGCTTCAGACAGGAGCCAGGCGGCGACCATCGTCTCCGCTAATGGCACTGGAGCTGCGTACCGACCTTGGGCCCGCAGCAAAACCAAGGCATCGCCCCAGGTTCCGCCCGCCCCGCCCTGGGCCTCACTTGCCATGAGGCGTGTCAGGCCATTTTCTTCCAATGCAGACCACAGACCCTCGGGCCAGGTGCCTTCTTCCGCGCCCTGCACGGTCTCTTTGGTTGCATGATCGGCGAGAAGACGCTCAATGGTTTCGCCGAGGAGATTTCTGAATTCGCTCATAATGCTCTCCTCACCGCAATCCAAGGCCACGGGCAATAATGCCACGCAGTATTTCGCGGGTGCCGCCGCGCAACGAAAAAGACACGCTTGCCTGGGTCAGGAAGCCCAAGACCTGTGCATAGTCGGACCCCGTGCCGAGCATCGGCTCTACGCCTGCGAGCTCATGGGCCTTCACGGGAAGTTCCTGCTCGTAGAGAGCCCCGAGGTCTTTCACGACCGAGGCTTCCTGGATCGGGTTTTCACCTGCCTCCAAGAGCCCCGCAATGGAGACCGACATTTGTCGGAGCGTGACAAGATGGGCGACAAGCCGTCCAATCTCCGCGTCCGCACTCGCGTCCCCTGTTCGTCCAAGTTCGCGAACCAATTCAGTCAGAAGAAGGAAACTGGAGAGGTAGCGTTCCGGGCCGCTGCGCTCAAACGCGAGTTCGGCCGTGACCTGCATCCATCCATTACCCTCTTCACCGACCATCATATTGTCCGGCACAAAGACATCTTCAAAGATGACTTCGTTGAAATGGGCATTGCCTGTGAGATCTTTGATCGGGCGAATCGTGATTCCGGGGATCGTCAGATCCACGAGAAACTGCGTAAGGCCCGCATGCTTATTGTCGGGATCAAAATTCGTGCGGAAAAGCGCGATCATGTAATGGGCGTTGTGGGCGTTTGACGTCCAGAGCTTGGTCCCGTTGACGATCCAGCCGCCGTCGGTCTTTTCCGCCTTCGTGCGGGTCGCTGCGAGGTCGGATCCGCTATCGGGCTCACTCATGCCGATGCAGAATAGCAGTTCGCCTTTTGCCGCTTTCGGCAAGATCATCTGGCGTTGTTCTTCAGTTCCGAAACGCAGCAGTAGCTGGCCGCTCTGTCTATCCCCGATCCAGTGCGCCCCGACCGGCGCGCCCGCCGCCAGCATTTCTTCCAGCATCACGTAGCGTTCCAAGGCACTGCGCTCATGCCCGCCATATTTTTTCGGCCAGGTCATGCCGATCCAGCCTTTGGCCCCCAGTTTTTTGGAGAATTCCGGGTCGTAGCCACTCCAGGTTTGTGCGCGGACCACTGGGGGAATGTCTGTCAGCGCCTCGCTCAGAAAGGCGCGGACCTCGCCGCGAAGCGCTTCGGCTTCCGGCGGCAACCGGCAGGGATCAAATCGGAACGTCTGCATGAGGTTTGGCGTCTCCCACCTGAGTTTCTGTTCGTCGAGGCGGCACCTTGGGGCATCAAACAGGAGGGAGCAAGAAAGAGATTTATGGTTCTCTAAACCCTTGGTCGACGTTGCGTGAGGTTGGCCCCCCATCCCACTGTCACCCCGGACTTGATCCGGGGTCCATTAAGGCCATCGATTCAATATGGATCCCGGGTCAAGCCCGGGATGACGGATGTGCAGCACTCCTTCACGACACAATCGCGGTTGACCCACCATCGATACGGAAATTCGTGCTGGTGATGGAATCAACAAGGGGGCTCGCGACAAATGCCACAAGCGCCGCGACTTCCTCGGTCCTCGCGATGCGGCCGGTGAGCCCTCCGGTCACTTCTTCCATGGCCTTGGCTTCAACCTCGTCCCAATCCTCGCCCCACCCATTCTTCTTGGCCAGCGTCATGAACCAGGCCTCCACCTCTTTGGTTTTGATCAGCCCCGGCGACACAATGTTGGAGGTGACCCCTGTCCCGGCGAGTTCTTTTGCAAGACTCACCGTCAGGGTGTGGAGTGCCCCTTTGGACGCATAATAATGCGGCATGCGGGCAGCGGGTGTGGTGGACCCGATGGTGCCAAGCTGAATGATGCGTCCCCACCCTGCTTTCTTCATGGGTTCAACAAAATGACGGACCATGCGCACAGCAGAGAGCACATTTACATCATAGGCTTCGTGCCAGGCGTCGCTGTCAGCGCTCGACCAGCTGGCGCGATCTGCTGTGCCGTAATTGTTGATAAGAATGTCGAGGGACCCCAGCGCATCCACTTCCGCTGCCAACTGTGCCGCGCCTTCATCACTACGAATGTCGCCGGTCACAGGAGCTGCTTTGCCACCCGCAGCGTTGATTTCCTCAGCGACAGGTTCGGCAGTGCCAGATTCCAGGCCATGCACGAGCACCGTTGCCCCTTCATTTGCGAAGAGCCTGGCAATCGCCTGTCCCGTGCCCCGATAGGAGCCCGTAACAAGGACGCGTTTGTCGGTGAGATGAAGATCCATGACGTTTCCCCGAATTGTTTGGGAAAGTCATAGCAGGAAAGTTCAGAGGGGGGAATTTAGGGGAGCTGGGGCGGCTGCACCAACTGAATATTAGTGCGGTGTGTTAGCTTCCACAGCTTTTTCAACCTCCTGGAGAACGCCTTCAGCTTCTTCCTTCTGCTTCTTGCCAAGGTCTTTTAGGTTGTAATGCAACTCCCTAGTAACACTACTTTTGACGATAGCTCCAGAAGTCACACAAAAAATTGGCCAAACAAAAGCTGCGATAGATGTCCAGAAAGGAACACCGGTGAACTCAAGAACGGTACAAACAATTCCCTCAGCATTATGCGTTTCAAGAGCCACGCCGATAACCATGCCAATCGCACAAAACCCTGTCGCGGCAATCGACAAGACTTTACCGATACGCCATAAGAACAAAACATTGAACAGAGCAGCGTTACGTTTCGATTTGAACCTTATCCACCACGGATTACGTTCCGTCGGATCAAGAGTTTCTAGGTTGTGTATTGAGGCCAATTCTGCAGCGTCTTTGTACCATGGGGTCTCCTTGACATTATCCAACACGCCCTTGGACAAGCCACTCAAGCAGTCTTCAACGCCTTTGCTAATGACCGTTATGAACCCGAACATCGGCAAATTAAGATAGGCGAGGTTTAGGGCTAGCCCCAATCCCAAGACTGGCTCCAGCTTCCCCACCAAAGAAATACAAGTCTCCAAACGCTCCCCCAGCCCAGCTCGCTTTTTCGTAGCGTCACGCGAACTCGTATTCTTTAGATTGCTCCCATACATTTTCGAACAATGTCGAAAGTCGTTCTGTTAGGCCGACATCACCAAACGCGACAATAGCAGTGGCACCGGACCCGGATTGATCCTTTTCAAACCGGTAGCCACAGTCGTCCATCACGGTAAAATTCACGGAGATAGGTTCACGCAGAACTTCAGGAACCACCCGTATCGACAAATTACCGAATTGACTCAGCTCACCAAAATACGGATTGCCTTTCGGGTTAGTTGCCTCAATCTCCTCAATCAAAATCTTTATTGATCGGGAGTTGTCTCCCAACATCTGTTGCGCAGCTTCCACTGTTTCAGCATCGCAATAGATACGTGGATCGAACTTACGCGTAAGGATTTTGACGGACTCTCTAGCGCGCGAAAACATACGCTCAACGATAATGGCAGCGTGATCATGCGAGCCATTTAGCACAATCTCACCGGAAGACTCCGATATCAGGCGGTCAATCTTGTCTCTATAAACTTCCATATTCGTGCACAGTTCCCCCTTGCTTCATCGCCAGGGCTTCTGCTCCAATCAAATCTTCAAGTGACATTCAGACAGAGCGTCCTTTAGAAGCCCGAAGATGCTCGCAGCGGACTTTAGCTCCGATTTAATAATGATTCATACCCCTTAAAAGGGGCAAAACTGTGTTTTTACGCAATATATCGGTCGATGCGTCAATACTTCGACCTTATTAAGTAACAGACTGGCAAACATGCGATCCACAAACCCTTCAAGCAAAGGGTTCAAACAGCGGTTTATGATCGTCTGATCTATGCCCACAGAGCATTTGTCAAAGTAACGCAAAAAAGCATATTAATGCTCGAGCGACGCGAAGACCGGTGTCCGCTCATTGATCTGCGAGGCGTATTGCACGCCAACACGAACGCCCGCCAGGAAGATCATCATGGTGACGGCCATCAGCAGGACGACAAAAGACATGCGGCGCATCGAAGCCCGCCGCCGTTCTCTTAAAAAAATCATCCGCTGTGCCATCGCACCGATCCTTGGTCGCACAAAGAGTGCTGAACCATCAGAATACGGATGAAATCCTAACCAAATGCAAAAACCTGAAGTTCGATTTGCAACCAAATTGCTGCGATTTGTCCTAACCTTTTGATCTAGAGGCGTAAAAGAGATAGGGACCGATCACCGCGCGAATGTCCATGTCTTCTGCCCAGGACGGCGTTTCGTCGTGGCAATGAAAGCGTGTGGCACCCGCTGTCGGATCCGCCACACCACCTGCGACGACACGCGTAAACACCGCAAGCGCCCGGGCGGTCTCTGGCTCCAGAGGATCGCCCATCAGCGCGGCGGCCCAATCTGGAGAACTGGCGGGCGGAACGGCGGTGGCGGGTCCCATCTCCGTCCCGTCTTCATAGGCGCGGCGATTAAGGAAAGCCCAACTCAGCGCCGCCAGCACATCCTCATCCAACCCTCGCCCATAGTGGGCGACAGCGGCACCGAGAACCATCAGGTCCATTCCACAGATCACCGGCTGGTTTGATCGCACAGCATGGTTTCCCTTTGGAATCATAGCGTTAGACGTCTCCGGTCTTAACAGGGATGGGCGTGTCGATTGGGTCATGTGAGCAGTATAGGTGATATAGGTTTATTTTCCTATATCTGTTTTGACCTCCTTGCCCCTATCAAACGGTCGGAATTTCCAGCGCCAGATAGTGGAGCGCCAGGCGGAGCGACCCGCCGGTGAAATCGCCGCCGGTTCCGCTCACCCGAACTGGCGTCCCCCCATAATAAGCCGTGGGCGTGCCACTGACGCCGTTAACAGTGCTGCCCGCGGAGACGCCAATGGTGGTGCCATAGCGGCCGGGGTCAGCGCTCACGCCAAGGGTCCAGGATGCAGGACCTGTGATGTCTATCAGCACCCTCCCGGTCACCCCGAAGACGATGGCGCGATCTGGAATGGTGAGCGCCGTATCATTCGACGCGCCTGGCAGCAGAGTGTGGTCGATCTCTACAGTTTCGATATTAGTGGCGGCCTTGTTTGGCGTCAGAGCTGCGACTGTTCCCGCAGGTCCGGCGAGCCAGGTGACCCCATCGTGGATCATCAGGGTTCGGGTCGCCGCGACCCATGCCTGCCAGCCCGCTTTGGGGATCAGAAACACCCAGGCACCGTCGATAAAGGCGGCAAGCCTCCCATCTTCTCCGGCCCAGGGGCCAGTGGCTCCATCTGCAACTATCCAGCGCGCGCCCTCGGTGGGGGAAACTGGCGGCGCCGTGTCTGTCGCACTTTCCACAGCCAGATGTACAAGCGCATCCAGACGGCTCAACGCCTCGTTCATGGTCACATGCTTTTGTGCCTGGGCAGCTTCTACAAAGGGCAAGGACAGATGTGTGCTGTCAGACATGAAGCGTAACCTCTCTGCTCGTGCCACGGCCAGAGGCCTGGCTCAATTGACTGATCCGAAGATCAAGGGTGGGAAATGCACCGCTGCCAAAGTCTGCAAGCTGATGCGCACTCGTGTAGGTGGTCGAAGTCGTTGACGCGATAAGCGTTCGCGCCACACTCCCGCCATCCAAAATATCGATCTCATAGGCCTCAATTTCTTCACCCAGAGGCACGTCGAGGCCAACCCAGCTGTCGCCGTCCAGGCGGGTCCGCCGTATCCAGGAAAGGTCGATGTCGCCCAATTCGTTGCGGTGCCCTCTTACATGAACAGGGGACAAAGGACGCAGGCCAATTCCTTCAAAGGCGCGGACCTTGGTCGCATAAGTCTCATGATCGATGCCATATCGGCTAGGGCCATAGCGCCAATGAATGTTGAGACTGCGCTCCGCTGATGAAAGACCGACCTGCTGAACCGCTTCATCCAAGAGCACGAAGCGCGCGCCAGCGCCAAGCGGTGCTGCCATCGCCTTTTCGGTGCCGCCCTGCCCGCGCAGCAGGCCGCTCAGAACATAAGTGTTCACGTCAACAAGGTCGGCTCGCGCAAACTGGATCACCTCCCAGGTGCCTAGTGTTGTTTCCAGAGCCGCAAGGTTCGCCCCATTGAGCACGGCCTGTTCTGAGACGCTTTGCAAATCGCCACTTGTCAGGCGCACCTTAAGTGAATTTGCCCTGTCCCACCGGCTCGCAGGACCGGCGGCAAGGTCCGTCAAGGTTCGACCCATGGTTGCCGGTATCTCCACCACGCGGTCGAGCACAAAGCCGGACCCTGTTGCACTTCGATAGAGCGCAACACTGCCCGGCCAGGGCGTCGCTGTTGCAGCAATGAAGGGCGCATGGGGTGTTTGTTCAGTGTTCAGCAATGGCAGGTCAAGAAACGCCACATCCGGCGGACCAAAACTCGGCAACGAGTCTGCGGGCCGTGTGCGCTCGGGCGCTGCCAGGAGGCCAAATACCTGCGCATCGGTCTTCACAGCTTCTGCCTCAATCACTCCCTCGTCGGAGAGGCTCACAAGGTGATAGTCCACCTCGCGATCCTCAAGTTCGAGGGTCACAACGTCTCCTGGATCAATGGCCAGCCGACTTGGTGGCAATGTCAGCGACGCGCGCTCCCGTTTTACCCAAGTGTTCTGGAGCCAAATCTCGGCAATGCGCTGCGCATCCGCTTGAGACAAAACCATGGGCAGGGCGGCTGTCGACACCCGTTGAGATGAGACTGTTGCCCGACGGGCTTCTACCGCGGCCTGCCGATAGTCGGCCTGTGCATCGAGGTAAGTGAGTTTCGCGGCGAAAGGCAATTCCGTTTCCTGACCGCGGGTGAGCATGAAGCCTGCCTGCGCTGACATCTGCTGTACTGCGAGGTTTTGAGGCGTCAATGTTAGAGACGATGCATTCCCCATATGCTGAAAGCGAATGATTCCTTCGCTTTCCACCGCGTCAAAGAAGTGGGCGAGCATAAGCGGCTCAATCGCCTGGCGCGGCGACAAGATGCGATCAAGCACGAAGCCTTCCACAGTGCTGGTGAGACTTCCAGCGGCAATTGGTACATCGCCCCCCGCTTTTGCGAGTTCAGGAACAATCAGAGCAAGAGGGACCGCGCCTAAGCGTCCGGTGATCCAATGTCCGAGCTTCCAATTGTCGCCATCTGACCAGACAGAGGTGAGAGAGGGGAATGAAGGATAAGGCCGCGCGTCCCATGTCCAGATATAGAGATGATCTGTGTCGATCATGGGTCCGCCATAGACAGGCGATACAGGGTTGGCTGTCGCATCCTGCCAATAGCTCAGATGTGCTTCCAGAAAACGGCGCTGCCCGTAATCGTCGCGGATGCCGTTTGAAAAATAGGGCAGATTGCTTTCAGAGGATTTGGGGTCTACGAACACATTGGGCTGGTTCGCACCCTTGTCTACGGCAGGGCATCCGAGTTCGGTAAATCGGATGGGCTTTCCCATCGGCACCCAATTGGTGGCTGCACCACTCTCTACTCCACCTGGCCGATTGACATGGGCATTGCTCCACCAGCTATGCAGATCCTTGTAGCGAAAGACCCAGGGCTTCCCATGCAACCCATCAGTGATCGGGGTGCGGATTTGGGTCTCGCGATCTGCCGCGCTGGCATAGTACCAATCATAGCCCTCCCCACTGGTTATATTGCTCTTCAGATAGTCCAGGTCATAAATGCTTGGGGCACCGGCCTCCGCGTCCAAATGCGCGGTTCCATCCCGCCAGTCGGCGAGCGGCATGTAATTGTCGATGCCGACAAAGTCGATATTCACATCAGACCAAAGCGGATCGAGATGGAAGAAGACATCGCCACTTCCGTCGGCTGGATGGTGGCCGAAATATTCGGACCAATCGGCCGCGTAGGAAATCTTAGGTAATGGCCCGAGCAATGCGCGCACTTCAGCGGCGAGTGCACTCAGCTCAGTGACGGCCGGGTATGTGGTGGCGCTATCACGAAGGTGTGTAAGGCCCCGCATTTCTGAGCCGATGAGAAAGGACTCAACACCTCCCGCCCATGCGCACAGCGCCGCATTGTGGAGGATCATGCGCCGGTAGGACCATTCTTCGGGGCCTGAATAGGTGACACCCGAAGCGGAGACAGAAAAGTCGCTCGCCGATGCTGTCCCGAAAAAGGCAGCGACATCTGTTCCCACCGCCGGCGTCTTGTCCGTGGAGCCCACAAAGCCCGGCGCCGGATCAATCGACATGCGTCCCCGCCAGGGATAGGCCGCCTGTTCATCCCCGCCATACGGGTCGGGCAATCCATTGCCCGAAGGCACGTCCATCAGGACAAAGGGATAGAAGCAGACCTCAAGGCCTCGGCTCTTCAGGTCTTCAATGGCACGCTTGACGGAGCTATCAGAGGGTGTGCCACCAAAGGCTGGCCGTCCATCAACCTCACTCACGGCATAGGCTGTCGCACGGTCCAGTCCTGCAACCTGCCAGTTTTCGGGGATCGTCACTTTGTCCTGTCGGTCCACCTTCGGGCGCAGGGAGCAGGATCCGCACCGCAGATCATCGCCATACCAACTCATCACCAAGGCGGCAGCGTTCAGATTGGGGCATGTCGCCTGCAGGTTATCTAAGGATAGCTGCCAATCGGTTCCGCCCAGGCGGTTGTTCATGTTCTCTGATTGGCTCACGCCATCTGCGAAGATCCGGCGGAAGGCTGTTGTGTCATAGCCGAACTCGGTCGCACCCGGAATGATGGTGACCGCCTTGATGTCTTTCTCAATATCTCTTAGGGCGCGAAACACTTCGATGGAGAGCTGCGGCAGGCGGTTGCCAAAGTCTGCGAGCTGCAGATCATCAAAAACAATATAGGCGAGCCCCTTATAGGCCGGCACATTGCCCGCCCCCTCCACCGCTTCCATTGTGCTGTCGGGCATCTGCGTTTCAGACCCCAGATAGATTCGGTAGGAAATGCCAGACAGGTCGAGCAAATTTCCATCTGCCCAAATGCCACCAATGCGGGTGATGGGCCCTTCGCACAGAGCAATCGCGCAGGACACAGAATAGCTGTAGCTGGTCGTTTCCGCGGAACTGCCGCCGCCGCTCCCTTTACCGCCACCGCTGGAACTTGTGGTGGCCGTCTCCTTGAACTTAGTGGACCAAATGACCTGGCCGGCCAAGCGTACGCGCCCATAGACGCGGGGGATCGCCGCGCCTTCGGTGGATGCCTGCACATCAAGGTCTGACAGTCGCGGCCCGTCGCGGGTGATAGATGTGCCAAAGAGTTGATCGTCGATGAGAGATCCGGCGATGGAGCCGACGGCCTTGCCAATGGCCGCGCCGGACACATTGGCGCCGAGGAAATTCAGCCCGGCAGGCAGGGCCGCAGATCCGGCGGCGGACCCTGCCGCGCTTAAAAGGACGGACGCCACTAGTTCACCTCCCCTGGAAATCGAAAGGCAAAGGCAAGGTGGCGCGGCCACCAGTTTCCCATATGAACTTCCGCCACAGCACGACCGGAACAGGCATGGATCATGCGATCGTCGAAACTCCTGATCGCCGCGTGTTTTGCCACGGCTCCAGGGGTCATGCGGAACAGGAGCACATCGCCTGGTCTTGTGTGCGCTACATCTAATTCTGTGAGGTGACGGCGGGCGGCCTTGGCCATGGTCTCAATCCGCTCACCGCGAAGGTCAGGCACTTCTGCCCAATCTGGACTGTAAGGCGGTGGTGTTTCCGGTTCCTGCGCATACAGATCCCGGTAAACGCCCCGGATCAGACCCAGACAGTCACTCCCCACGCCGCATTTGCTGGCCTGATGGCGATAGGGCGTGCCGATCCAGCGTCGGGCGCAGGTGACGATCTGATCCGGGCGTATCTCATTGCTCATACCTGACTGCCCCCATCATTGTTGCTGCCACGCAGCGGATAAGAGAGAGCGAAATCATTTCCGGGGATGTGTGGGAAGCCGCGAAAGCTTGCAGTGTTGGCGAATTTCGCGCGACAGGTTTCAAACTGTTTGTCGCAACCCGCCGACACACTCAAAGTCACTCCCTCTTCAATTATTTGCGCGGGCGCATGCCAGACCTCCAGAACAACGGCGCCGGCGCGATTGGAATGGCGTTTTACTTCTAACACTTCATCCTTGTTGACGCCAGAGGTGAAGGTCAGCAGACCTCTCGCAAACCAGGCGTCCGGATAGGCATCAAGGCCTGCAACAGTCATCACTCGATTGTTTGTGACACTGATAGCCGAGCCGGTGCCCGTGAACGCGCTGCCTGCCAGAGACACGCCGCAGCGGGCATCGCCCAGATCCGCATCACAGGCATATTGAAAGAGGCGGCCTGTCGGCTGGTTCAATCGATGCGAAAGACCGCGCACTTCAGCGGTGAAGCCTGTGGGTCCCCGGCTGATTTCGCCGAGATTGCCTTTTCGCATCAAAACCCGCTGATCTGTTGCCTGCCAATTCACGCGCCAGATTTCGATCTCTGCATCGTCATAGAGACCGGCGGCGAGATCCGCGTCTTCCAGATGATCAGAGGAGAGCGCTCCCAAAACATCCAGATTGTCCACCGCCAGTCCACTGGATGAGGAGACAGTACTCGCGGTGAAGCCCGCGGCTGCCTCAAACAATGTTCCATCGAAACTCAAGACCCGGTCATGGTCCGTGAAGCCCATTGTGGTGCCGTCGCGTCGTGTCAGCTTCCAACATTGGCACAGGGTTGTTGTCCCGCTGTCCAGGTGTGCCTGGAAATCGGGCGAAAGTGATTTCATGTCTTGGGTTCCGTTAGCGGTATTTCGGCTTGCTTTGCTGTCATCCCGGACGCGCTAGCGGTCCGAGGCGACGTGGCGTTCTGGGCGAGCATCGTGAGACAGATCTCGGGTCAAATTCGGATTTCAACCAGGGGAATGGAGGGGATGTCCCCCGCATCAAAACCGGCGAGTGAAATGTCGAGAAAGTCCGTGTCGAAACGGACGGGCACATCGAACTCAAACCCTGCTGTGACACTGAGATCCGGACCGGGCTCACGTCCGCTCAGAAAGGTGATCAGGCCTTTGGTCGCATCCAGAACAAAATCGGACGCCAATGTTTGCTCCACACCGTCAACGGCGACCCGCACGGTACCCTCCACGGGTTTTATAATGGCTCGCGAATAGGTAGCCCCACCGGACGTGTAGTGTTTGATCAGATTGAAAGTCGCAGTGCTGCCATCCCCGGATCCAAGGAGCTCGTCGGTGGATGTCACTGGCACACCATAGGCCCCGGACGCATGGTCCACGCGATCCTTCCAGCGAAAGCCATGCAACCGCCCATGGCGGGCTTCAAAAAAGCCGATCACTGTGTCCAGATCTTCCATGGACCGAATGCCATAGCCTGCGTCATACCGCCTGCGGCTGTCGGCCCAGGGCGCGTTGCGCTCCTCATGACCAGACCCGAGCGTCACAATTTCGGTGCGGCGCTCCGGACCGCCAGAAGAGCCAAAACTCACCTCCAGCGGAAAACGAATTTCATGGAACGCCATGAGCGCCCTCCCAAATTAAAGATTGCGATTGCCACGACTGACCGTGCGTTGAAGCATGGCGGCGATCTGACTTTCGCTGCGTTTGAAACTCGCCGCATCGGTTGCTGTGACATTGAAAGTTATGTTGAGCGCTTGACTGGTGCCCTGCGACGCCACGCCGAGCTTTCCATCCGCCCCGCGCGCTAGTGGCAGGATTGCTTCGGCACCGGCTTCACCCGCGAGCCCCACTCCCCCTTGCATGGGGAAGAGAGTTGGGTTTGACAGGATGCCGCCTTTGGCAAAGGCTTGGATGCGGCCTTGATCAAACACGTTCCCTTTGGCATTGGGCGTCAGGATCGATCCAAACAAATCCCCCAATACCGAACCCGCCCCTCCGCCCCGTCCCCCGCCGACGCCGGTTCCAAAAATGTCCTGCGCGGCGAGTTTTGCGAGATCGACAGCGAGAGATTTCAAGACATCTTGGAAGGAACGCACGCCAATGACCAGATCGTCGAAGGCAGATCCGAGGGTGCGGTGCAATTGCTGTCCCACTTTTGAGGCGCGGTCGCCTTCTCCTGCGATACCCGCAAAGGCATTCTTGGCTTCTTTGCCGAGCCGCCCACTGGCGCTGGTCGCCGCGTCAAACTCCGCGCGCAGACCCCGCAAGTCAGACGATAGTCCGCCCAGGTCGAAACTCTCAAACTCCATCGGTGCTTTTTCCTGTCTGTTCATCGGGGAAGCGGGTCATCAGCCTGTTAAGACCAATCAATGGCATCGCAGCACCATCACTGGGGACAAATGCCAGAGCGGCACCCTCTATTTCGCGTAAGCTTGCTGACCAGAAGTCATTCGGCCTCCAGTGCAGAACGCCGCAGGCAAAGCTCAAGAGGGGTTGCCAGGGAAAGGGGGCAAAGTCTCACCGCCCTCCTCAACCCGATTGATTTCCGCATCGGCCCTTTCGATGACGTCAGCATCCACGCTTCCAAATGTCACCCGCAACAGGTCTGCCAGGGTCCGGATGAGCCCTGCCATGCCGCCCTCGTAGCTCAGATTTTCGAGATCGAGCGCTTCGCTCTCGTGACCGCCGCCTTTCAGACCGGCCTCCAGCAGGTTCACCGCGTCTCTGCTCGTCAGCTGGCCCTGGGAGAAGCGGTCGGCGAGTGTCAAAATGTCTTCGCCCCCGTAAGCCTCTTCCAGATGGGCAAGTGCGCCGAGCGTGAGGCAGAGCGTGTAGCGCTCGCCATCTGCCTGGAGCTCCACTTCGCCGCGATGTCGGTTCACCATGTCAGGCGCCCGTGAAGAGAAGTTGCCCGGCAGACTCAAGGGCAAGGTCAAAGCGCAGCTCATCTTCATAAGAGCCTGCATATTCAAGGGACGTGATCTGAAAGGCGCCTTGCACGGTTCCAAAATCTGGAATGATGACCTGCCAATCACGAATGGTGCCGTCGAAGAAATAGCCTCTGACAAGGGCATCGGAGGTCTCATCCTTGAAGATGCCACTGCCGCTGAGGCTCGCAGTTTTCACGCCAGCACCTGCGAGCAATTCCCGCCAGGCCCCGGCTGATTCCGCATGGGTCACATCCACCGTGCGCGCGTTGAAGGAAATGGCTCGGGCGCGAAGTCCCGCCATGGTTGTGAAGGTCCCCAGGCCATCGCTGTCTATTTTGAGCAGCAGGTCCTTGCCACGTTGAGCGGTCATGCTCACGTCTCCTTTGTTGGTCCGTGTGAAATGTTCAGACTGTGGGTTCTGTGTAGGCGCGAAAGACGAGGCGTCCACGAAGAGCCTCCGCCTCGGGTGCATAGGAAACGCTCGCGCGCTCCAATTGCAGGTTCACAAGCACGTGGCCGGTCAGCGCCAAGCTCGCATCCTGCAGTGCCACATCAAGGGCGCTCATGATCTCTTTTGCTTCGCGTCGTCCACGGGCCCGCGACCAGACAGAAAGAGCAAGGCGATGAATGGCAGCGCCGTTGCTTCCTGCACCATCGGGCTCCACCTCTGTGTCACCAAGTGTCACGAACGGAAAGGCCGCATCTTGCGGTGGTCGGTCAAACACGCGCCCGCCGACCAGGGAAGAAAGTGCGGCGTCGGCGACCAGGCTTGCATGAATGGTCTTTTGCAGCTCCCAGCTGGCGGCCAAGGTCATGACGCTCCTCCTTCTTCGCAAGTGCATTTGAGCCAGCGCCGACGACCGTCCGCATCCTGGACTGCCCGGATGTTGAAATGTCTCCCCCCGTGGCGAAAGCGCATATCGGTGGTGACATCGCCGCGGTAGCGAATCGTGATGTCGGTGGTGGCACGCGTCCCCAAACGATCAGCCGCTTCGCGTTCCTGTCCGCTTTTCGGATGCATGGCCGCCCAGACAGTCGCCAGTTCGGTCCAGCTTTCAGTGGCACCGCCGCCGCCATCGGCAACAGAAACACGCTCTTCCAGAACGAGACGATGTCGGAGGTCCGCAATCACAGGCGGAGCTTTCGATAGGGAGCGAGCAACCTGCGCACCGGCGGCGTCAGCTGATCGCCGTCGCCCGGTGCCAGCTCCCGGTTTTCATACCAGTGCGCCACGGTCATGAGCAGGGCATGGCGGATGTCCCGCGGCACCTCGCTCCCGCTTGCGCCAAAACCGCTCGCAAAGCGCACCACAATACCTGCGGCAAGCGATCTGGGCCGGGGCCAGGTCGCCCCGTCTGTACGGACCAACCGAGCGTTAAGGCCCGGCGCCAGATTGTATGTGTCAGGACTGAGTGTTTTTCCGTCTACAGAGACGCTGATGATGGAGGTAACCGGCCCCATGTTGAAGTCGACGACGGGCCCTGGCCAACTGTCGAGCACCAGATCCCAGCTTTGGTCCAGAAGCGCCAGACCCGCATAGGCTTCAATGCTCAATCGTGCTGCCGAAATATAGCCTTCGATCAGGACATCTTCGTCGATACCATCGACGCGGAGGTGCAGTTTCGCATCGGCCAGATCAACGGGCTCGCTGACCGGACCGGTCACCAATGTGTGGGGCATGAACTTCTCGTTCGTGGAAGAGTTGAGTTCTCAAAAAGACAAAGGATGTCACCCCCGGACTTGTTCCGGGGGTCCAGGGCAAAACAACTCAAACCTATGTTTGTAGCCCCTGGATTGCCGGAACAAGTCCGGCAATGACACTCTGGTTTTGTTGAGGAGGCTTAAGACACAGGCTTCACATTGCCGTGGCCCAACAAGGCCAGAGCGGCAACAGGTATGCCATTGGTATGGGTCCCGGTGAGTTCTACCTGGAGACGGCAATAGCGGGCATCGCCCACATAGCCGATGGCAATGGCCTGCCCGTCTTCTGAGGGATCATCGACCAGAGCAAAGGTGCCGCTGCCGTCGATCGCCCTGCCCAGCACGTCACTATCATTGACAATAGATGACCAATTCGTGCCGTCTTCGCTTTCTTCCAGCTTGAGCGCAAGAGAAACCGACGGGGACAGCGTGTCGCCGCTCATGCCCAGCAACACGATATGCTCCACGCTCTCATAGCCCTGTCGATCAACCGGCGCGCCAACCCGTGTCGATGTGGTCACTGCCGGGTCAAGGATTTGAACAATGCCGAGATTTGAATGTAGATCACGCATGGTGAGGCCTCCTTACGCTGTGCCGAATTTCAGAAGCTTGATCGCTTCGAAATTCTGAATGCCGCCGCCCACACGTTTTGTTGTGTAGAAGAGGACATAGGGTTTTGCTGTGTAGGGATCGCGCAACACACGAATGCCGAGACGGTCCACAATGAGATAGCCCCGGCGGAAGTCGCCATAGGCAAGCGCGAAACTATCGGCATCCACATCCGGCATGTCTTCTGCTTCAGCAATCGGCACATTCATCAGCCGCGGTGCTTGACCTGCGCTCAAGCTTGGCTGCCAGAGATAGTTGCCATCTGCGTCTTTGAACTTGCGGATTTGTGCTTGCGTTTGCCGGTTCATGACAAAGTGCGCATTGGCGCGATAGCCGGACTTCACGGAATAGACCAGGTCGAGAAGGACATCCGACGGGCTCGTCGACGGGAAGGCCCCTGATGCGCCGGTGGCGACATAGCCCACCTTGCCCCAGGCCCAGCTGTCATTATCGACATTGTCGTAGGAGAGGAAGCCACGGGGCTTCCGCACTCCATCGCCTGAGACAAAGGCTGTGCCTTCCTGTTCTGCAAAGGCTGTTTGCACTTCTTCGGCGATCCACTGATCGATATTGACCGCGCTGTCGTCCAGCAGGGTCGATGTTGCCGCCGGCATGGCATAGAGCTCCATCACCGGGAATTCGAGTTCGGAGATTTTCGGCGTGCCGGTCTCCGCACGTGGCTCTGTCTCGCCGACCCACCCTGTCGCCGCCCCGCTTGTGGCAAAGGGTTTCTTGTAGGATGCTGCACCAATCTGGCGCACACCTGCGATTGCCCGAATGGGAGAGGCTTCCGAGACGATCCGGTCAATCATCTGCTCCGTTTCACTTGGCACCAGATAGCCGCCATCGGGATCAGACTGTACGGACAGGGCCTTTTCTTCCAGACCGCGCAGTGGGCCTGTGCCACCCTGGCGCACATAGGTTTCAAAGGCAGCTTTATGTTCCCGCGCAATTGGATTGAGCGCAGCGACGGATCCGATTTCAGGTCGGGTGAGCGACAGGGCCAGGCCATCAACAGTCTTTTGTTGAAGATCCAGGGCGGCATTCAGACGATCCACTTTTTCCGTGGTCACCACGTCCGCGGTGAGCTTTCGCTCCACCTGGGACAGGCGGTCATCATTGGCCTGCTTGAATGCATCGAAGCGCGTCATGAACTCATCCATGGCGTCGCGCACTTCATGCATGGCTGGTGAGCCCAAATTCGCACTTTTCTTTTCCGGCGCGGCGGTTGGCGCAGGACTGCCCAGCGTGTGGCCAATGCGGCCCACACCGGTCTCTCCGTTAAGAGGCATATCTTTCTCCTTAGATGGATTTAGTGAATGAAATGAGCGCCTGCTGCGCGGAATGTCCGCGCCAAGACTCCCAAGTCTGTTGAGGTGAAGCCAGCATCCCGCCGCGCCCTCACCGCTTTGTAGCCACCCGCGATCAAGGCACGGGCGTCTGATCTGCTAAGTCCCGCATCCCGCGAAAGCCAGCGTTCAAGTTCTCGTTCTGTGGGCAGCCATGCAGACTTCACCGCGCTCACACGTGCGCCGGGCTGCATGGGAAAAGTCACAACTGAAATTTCCCAGAGGTCCAGTTCCATCAGGTGGCGCACACCCGTCTCCGCATCCCGCACGGCTTTCACCGTGTGGAAGCCGATAGAGAGGCCATCCAAGGCGCCTGCTTTCATGAGCGCGTGGACGTCTCTTGCCCGCGCCACGTCCAGGGTGAGACGGCCGCGCACATAGAGACCTCTGCTGTCTTCGCGAATCTCATCCCACGACCCGATCGGGTCAGCCGGATCATGCTGAAAAAGCATGCGGACCTGATCGGCACCGCGCTTGGCGAGGCTTGCGCGAAACGCGCCGCGCTGGACCAGATCGTGGCCCAGATCTTCAGCCCCGAAGAGGCTCGCATAGCCTTCAAAGGCTCCGGCATCGTCGACCTCTGCCACCTGAAAGGCCGCCCGTTTGGTTTCACACGTGGTGTTTGCTTGTTTTTTCTGTCGTGTTGGGTCGCTCATGTTTCTCCCGGTACAAAAAGGCGCCCTCGCTTTGTTGCAGGGCGCTGGATGAAACTTTTGGTTGGTGAGGTACGTCATTCCTTGGCAATAGCGCGGTCGAGCTTGTCTTCAATACGTGTGAGCGCCGCGCGCATGTAAGCCGCCTGCACTTCCAGGCGGGCAGTGCGCTCACCCATATCGTCATCGCTGATCACCTGGCGTTCCAAATGATTGATGCGTTCTGATGCAGCCCCGGCCCAGGTCAGCGCCCCAGCAGTTTGAATAAGGATCGCCACGATGAGCGCAATGGGCACCCGCTTATCCAGATGCCAGCGTCCGGGCTCTTTCTCTTCACCCATCACTCCGTCTCCCTTGCACTCAAGCCAACGGTCCGGCGTTTTTCCTCATCACTCAGAAAGTCCGCCTCTTTTACCCGCGCCCAGACGCTTTCTCGCTCGGCGGCGAGGGCCGGAACCGTTTCAAGATCGATATCGAGATGCAGAGCCGGACCAAATCGGGGGCCCAACCAGTGGGTGAGTGCCGTTGCTGATTTTCGCACCAAGGGCACAATGGTCTGGCGCCAGAACACCAGATTGGCTTCCTTGTAGTTTGAGAACGTGTTGTCGCCGGGAATGCCGAGCAACATGGGCGGCACGCCAAAGGCCAGCGCAATTTCGCGCGCCGCCGCATTTTTTGCCTCATTGAAGTCCAGATCACGAGGACCCAAACCCATTTGCTGCCAGTCGAGCCCCCCTTCCAACAGAAGTGGGCGGCCTGCATTGGCTGAGCCTGCATAATTGTCTTCCAGCTCCCGCTTCAGCCGGTCGAACTGATCATCCGTGAGCGCGCTATCACCCCCTGACCCCTTGTAGACAAGTGCGCCAGAAGGACGCGCTGCATTGTCCAACAGAGACTTGTTCCAGGCGCCTGCTGCATTGTGAATATCGACGGCCTTTGCCGCTGCCTCCAGCGGTGAAAGACCATAATGATCGTCGGTCGGGTGAAAGGCCTTCATGTGCAGGATTGGCTTTGTGGGCTCGTCGCGAAAAAGAACCGTCCGCCCGTTCACCTCATACTCATAGCCTTCCGGCCAGCCCCGCGCGCCGGGCACCACTTTCATGCGGTCCGGGCGCAGCGCATAGAGTTCACGGACCTCCTCGCCAACACTCACCGCTTCCAGATAGGCATTGCCCGCCACCTGCAAGTGGCCATACCAGGCTTCAAGAAGGTCGGTGCCGCTGTCAGCCGGATTAGGTCGCGCGAGCAGGGTCAGGAGCGGATGCTCGCTTAAAGTCTGATCGCCTTCGCGAAGCCTCCAGGGGACACTTGCCGCGGCCTCTGCAATCATGCGGACACATCTGAAGGCCACCGCGTTCTGTTCATAGCCCTCGCGCGCCAAGCGGTCATAATCGCGAGGGGTCCAGACCGGCCGCCCCAGCGAGCTCAGTGCGATGAGCGATCCGGCTGCACTCGCTTTGGTGGCCAATGGACGTGCGAAGAGGCGAGACCAAAGGCCCGCCGGCTTTTGCTGCGTCATTTCGTTCATCATTATTTCCTTACAAGCGTCGGATGGCGGGGTCGCCCGCGGTTCGCATGAGATCTGTTATGGCCCAGACAAGTGCGTCCAGTCGGTCGGGACTTTTGCCGCGGCCTGAGAAGTTGCACATCTGGTCTTCAAGCTCCGGCAAAGGTGCGAGATGCGACACCCTGCCCTGTTCATAAAGCGCTGCCACTGGTTCAGCGCGGACTTTCTTGCCCCGCGTTGCGCGGACCTGGCGCACCGGAAGCGTTGGTGCCACATGGTGAAGCACGCTCGCCACCATCTCACCGCCCTGGTTCACCTCGGCGATCACACGGTCTGCATCGAAATTCTCATAGGCCTCAGCGACCGCCTTCGCCCAGGCCGCCGGTTTGGCGCGGGCGCGTGAGCGATCTGCGATCACATAGAAACGATCGTCGCTCCCGAGCCCCGCAACCACAATGCCGCATTCATCCGCGCCTTCACCGGAGCTTGCTGGCGGGTCGACACCGATCACCACCCGCTCAAAATCGGGTGTGGACGCACTACGACAGCGTTCAACAAGCCCGCGTGTCCACAAGGCATCGGGATCATCTTCCAGTAATTCGCCATTTAGCTCCTGACGACCCAACCGCGTGCCTTCATATGTCTTGATCACGGTCGAGAAAAATGCGTCGGCGAGGTTCGCGCGGTTGTCGTAAGTTGTCGCCCGTGTCACAGCGACCCTGTCATCTGCCAAGAGGCTTCTGATCAAAGGAACGGCGCGGGGCGTTGATGTGACCACCTGGCGCGGATTGTCTCCCAGACGCAAACCAAACTGCAGCATGGACCAGGCTGCTTCCGCATCCGGCCATTTTGCAGCTTCATCGCTCCAGGCGGCGTCAAATTGTGGACCGCGCAACCCTTCGGGGTCACTCGCTGAATGCAAGCTTGCGACCGCTCCATTTGGCCACAGCAGGCGTCGGCGCGTTGCTTCGTAGCGTGGCCTTGTGTGGTCTGGTCCTAGCGCGCGCAAGCCCGACGTGCCTTCCACCATAACTTCGCGCGCGTCCGCATAACTCTCCCCCACCAGCGCAATGCGCCCGGCGCGTGCGGCTTTTACCTCGCCTGCAATCCACTCAGCGCCCGCCCGGGTCTTGCCCGCGCCGCGCCCACCCAGGATCAACCAGCTTGTCCAGTCCCCCGCCGGAGGCCATTGACTGTCTCGCGCCCAGAAGCGCCAATCATGTGCTAGAAAGCTGAGCTCCTGGCGGCTCAATCCGCCAAGGAAGGCCTCAATCTGCGCTTGCGGTTGCGATGCGAGCCAGGCGGCGTGCCAGGTCTTGTCTGAGCACGTCGTCAGTCTTTGTGCCGTCATTGCCGCCTGCTTTTTCTCTCATTCGTTTGGCTTCCGCGCGCTCAATAGCGGCCGCTCTTTTCAATTCAATCAACTTGTCGAGTGTGCGGGTCAGATTCGACAGAGTTCTCGCATCTCTTTCATGGTCCCGGCATTCCGCCGGTTCGGCCAGGCGCCACTCAATCTCAGCGATCTGTCTTTCAACGAGTGCTGTCAAGCGCCTGCGCAAGGTCGCCGGATCAGTGCTCCCCGGCGACCGCTTCTGCTTGCCCGCCTGCTCTCTTTCATATCGCAGTGGCCAGTTGTGACGCTGGGCATGCGCCACAATCTTCTGAACCGTGAGGCCATATATTTTTGCGGTATTCGCAAGTTTTTCTTCGGTCTGATAAACCTGTTCTATATGCGCCCAGTCAACGGGTTTGGGTTCTTCCGTCTCGGGCGGCGTGGGAACAGTCATGGAGCAGATTTCTGGAGATGAGTTGAGAGATAGGAAGGACCGTCACGATTTCAAGCTGGTGGCGGAAAAAATATTGACCACCGCTCTGTCGGAGGATGCTCACTGTTCTGATGCATTTCTGGAGATGGACTTTAGATGGGATCGGAGTGTTTCATGTTCAAGTATGAATTTGCATTTTTCGCAAATTATTTTCCTTGCTCAGGCCAGGTTACGATACGGCCTTCGAGGTCTGTCGGGTCAACCTCATCCTCGCTGACGGTTCGCCCGCGAACTGACATGCCTGCCAGGTGTACAGATTCCTTTTCCCCACTCACCAAAGGGTGCCACCAGGGCAGGTCTTCCCCATTTGCGAGCAATCGATAGGCGCAGGTGGAGGGCATCCAGTTCAATTGCTGCACATTCTTCGGCGTCAGCGTGACGCAGTCGGGCACTTTGACCGAGCGGTTGGGATAGTCGCCACACTGGCAGGTTTCGCAATCCAGGAGACTGCAGGAAATATCGGTATATTCCAGCTCGCCCGTGTCTTCGTCTTCCAGTTTGATGAGGCAGCATTTCGCACATCCGTCGCAGAGGGATTCCCACTCCTCCCGGCTCATCTCGGTCATCTTTTTGGTTTGCCAGAAAGGTTGTTCGGTCAATTTCTTGTCCATAAGGGTCCTGGATGGTCAGCACGGTAAGGCTCTACCGGAGTTTACGCTGATTTGGGGCCTGCGTGCACAGGCAAGACTTCAATTGTGCCGCGGCACAGGGCTTGCGATGTCTCCTCTCAGACAAATTTGCGGGGCCCCCGCTGTGCCATTCCGGCACAGGTGCGTCCTATTGAAAGACCAAACCCGTGCGAGACGACGAAGAAAATCAAGAGCTGCCCCAAAAAGGCACCCGATCGCGTTCCTTCCTTTGGCGCGCCTTTGGCGTGCTCTTCTTTATTGGCAGTATTCTGTTCGGCATCCTGATCCTCGACACGCTGCCCAAAACGCAACGTCAGCTGCTTGGGCCCCTGGGGCCCGACGCGCTTGCGCTTACGGTCCTTGACCGGGATGGCGACGAGATCGCCAATCGTGGCGGGCGTTATGCCCCCATCGTACCGCTCAATGAAATGCCGGACTATCTGGTGCTTGCGGTGCTCAGCACCGAAGACCGTCGTTTCTATGACCATTTCGGGTTTGATGTGTTTGGCATTGGCCGGGCCATTGCCGCCAATCTCAGCGCAGGGGGTGTTGTTCAAGGCGGCTCAACCATTACCCAGCAGCTTGCCAAGAATCTGTATCTTGGGTCCGAACGCACATTCTGGCGCAAGGCTCAGGAAGCGGTGATCACTGTCTGGCTTGAGTATGCCTATACCAAAGAGGACATCCTCACCCTCTATCTCAACCGGATCTATATGGGGGCGGGTGCCTATGGGTTTGAAGCCGCCTCACAGCATTATTTCGACAAGTCGGTTCGCGAAGTGAACCTTGCGGAAGCCGCCTTGCTTGCGGGGCTCATCAAGGCGCCGTCACGGTTTGCACCCACCAATGATCTCTCCCGCGCCCAACGCCGCGCGGAGATTGTGCTCAGCACTCTGGTCGAGAACGGTGTTCTGACAGAAGGCGAGACATTCGCTGCGCGCGTGACACCGGCAACTATTATCAAGCGGGCGCCGCGTCAGGGGTCGCAATATTTTGTGGACTGGATTGCCTCAGAAGTCGCTAAAATCCTGCCCGGCATGACGGGGCAACTCATCATCGAAACCACGCTTGATCCGGTGCAACAGGCCGCGGGCGAACTGTCTATTGCGGATGCGATCGCTGAGCGTGCGGCGAACCTGCCAGAAGATGTGGATGAGCCCCCAACCCAAGGCGCACTTGTCTCTATGGACCCGGACGGGGCACTTCGCGCCATGGTGGGTGGCCGGGATTATCTGGAGAGCCAGTTCAACCGCACCTTCCAGGCAGAACGCCAGCCAGGCTCCGCCTTTAAACCCTTTGTCTATCTTGCTGCGTTGGAGAATGGGCTCACACCTGAATCCCGCGTGAGTGATCGCCCCATTAATGTCAATGGCTGGTCACCTCAGAACAATGGACGGTTCCGGGGCAATGTAAGCCTCCTCACGTCGATGAAGTATTCGATCAATACGGTTGCGGTGCGCCTGTCAGAACAGGTTGGTCGCCTCGAGGTCATTGAAGCCGCAGAGCGCCTTGGGATCACTTCGCCGCTTGCCTCTCACCCCTCCATTGCGCTTGGGACGGAAGAAGTGACGCTGCTGGACCTCACCTCTTCCTACGCGGTGTTTGCAAATGGCGGTTTCAGAGCCAAGCCTTATGGCATCAGACGCATTCTCAACCCAGACGGCGACATTCTATTTGAACAGCAATCGCTTGCCACGCGTGTGGTGGCCCCGGGAGCTGCACGGTCCATGAACTATCTGCTTTATCAGGTGATCCTCGGTGGGACAGGCTCCAACGCTGCCATAGGTGGGCGTCCTGCCGCTGGGAAAACGGGCACAAGCCAGGACGGGCGCGATATCTGGTTCGTAGGCTATACCGCTGACCAGGTTGCTGGTGTCTGGTTTGGCCACGACAATGCCTCGCCCATGGTCGATGCAGAAGGAGGGGGCCTCAGCGCCACCACCTGGGCATCCTTCATGAAGTCGGTGCATGAAGGCATGCCGATTGCGGATCTTGCGGGCGGCAAGCCTGCCCCAATCCGCCGCGCGCAGCCGCGGACAGCAGAGGACGAACCATCGGTGGCCACAGCCCCTCAGCCGGAACTTCATCGCTTTTACGTCTCGCTGTCGAACCTCTTCCGCGAGGCACACCGCAAACAGTTGAACCCGGGACCCGGGTTTAGACGGGGTGGCGAGACAATATCGCGTTAACTGCGCAGCGTGATCTCACTGGTGCTTTGTCTGGTTCTTTCTGGCCTCTGTGCTACAACCTCCCTTCGGGGACAATGATTGGGGAAGCTGGGAATCCATGGTTTCAGGACTTCTAAAAGCTCTGGGCGTTTTGGTCGGCGCTCTCATTATCGGATTGGGAACGACCTGGCTGTCGATCAATGCGGGTCTTGGGACTGCGCTTCAAAATGGCGCGTGGACAACAGACCCGGCCATCGGAAGCCCAACCGCAAGTCCCTATGCCCGCGCTGCGGTTGCCCGCGCCGGACTGCTGGCCCTCAATAAAAGTGAGACTGTGTACTTCACTGCCATACGCGATGACGCGGATGAGCCACTATCCACCAAATGCAGCTACCGCCTAGAAGGTACGCCGTTGGCAACACGCTGGTGGAGCATCACAGCCTACGGGGCAGACCATTACCTCATCCCCAACGCTGCCAATCAATATAGCCAAGCCATGAACACGGTGACACGCAACGCAGAAAACGGCTTTACAATTTCTGTAAACCCCGACGGCAGCGGCGCGAACGGTATTCCCACCGGCTTTGATGGCACGGGTGAAGGAACGCCGTTTAGCCTGACTCTCAGGCTCTACAATCCTGAGGAAGAAACCTATTCGAACCTTGAGCGCCTGAGCCTTCCGACCATTGTGAAGGAGAGATGCTCATGAAACCCTGGCCCTATCTGCTCGCCGCCACGCTGATTTTGGGTGGCATCATCCACATCGTCACGATCCTGGTCTTCCCGAGTTTTGTGATGGACCGCCTGATCTCTGGCGTTGAGGACCAGGTTGGGCTGGGCGTTGTCGCCCATGCGCCGCGCGCGACGTCTGAGAGCCGCACGGTGGTCCGGCCAAGCCCTGATCTCATCTATACGATCTGCGCATTTGATGTCTCAGAGAATCCGTTGCACATCTCCGCGCCTGTGCCCAAAGACACCTATTTCTCGCTCTCCATGTTCGCGGACAATACGGACAATTTCTTTGTGGTGAATGATCGTCAGCTTCCGAAAGAAACAGTAGAAGTGATCCTGGTGAAAAACGAGGATCAGGTTGAGGGCCTAGGTGGCGCGCCCATCGTCGTTGCGCCGTCAACGCGTGGGGTGGTTCTATTTCGCACACTCATTCAATCGGAAGAACGGTTTGAAGAGCTGAACGCCACCCGTCTCGAGGCCACCTGCGAGGTGATGTAGGGAGGACCGCCTGGGCGAACGGGGTCCTCTTCATGCTCACCAGTTCCCAGTGCCATCGATAACAAGTGTGATGGCGCACAGCGTTTTGATCGAACTACACCGCTGACTGTCATTGCCCGATTTATTCGGGCAATCCAGGGGCGACAAGAGCTGACGTTGAGGGATCACGTGAACGTTGCTCGATAGTGGAAGGATGTGCGGCATCTTCTTATGTTATCCGATGCCGCACGCTTGGGATCCCTTACGCTGGACCACCCGAACAAGTCGGGTGGTGACACTTCTGTTTTTCGAGGGACCTCACTGGCCTCAGCTCGAGGGCCGGGGTCGTCATTGTTGTTTGCGGCCAAGCCAGCACCAAACTCACGTGTCATCCCGGCCTCCGAGCCGGGATCCATATGGTTTATCGCACTAATCGAGAGTCAGAATGGACCCCGGGTCAAGTCCGGGGTGACGGTTTGTTTGTGAATTAGGTATCCAGCACGCCTGACGGTTCACTTCAGTTTACATCTTTCCCCTGCTAAACTCCCGCCAATTATTCAGGTGGGGGTTTCATGGATCGTAATGTCCTGGTCGGCGCGGGTGCCGTCATTGTCGTTTTAGCGCTGCTGGTCTTTTCGCTCTATGTGCCGGGTGGTGCGCCATCAGATGATGCTGACGCGCCGGAGCTGCGCCCCATCAGTTTTGTGACCGACTGGAAAGCACAAGCGGAACATGGCGGTTTTTATCAAGCACTCGCCAATGGCTATTACGCGGATGCGGGCCTTGACGTCACCATTCGTCCCGGCGGCCCCGGCATAAATGTGCCGCAGCTTCTCGCGTCGGGCAGCGTGGATTTCGGCATGGGATCGAACAGCTTCATTCCATTGAACATTGTCGCCGCCGACGCCGGCGCCAAAGCCGTGATGGCCTCTTTCCAGAAAGACCCACAGGTTCTCATCACCCATCCCCGCGATGATGTGAAGACGCTGGAAGACATGCGCGGCATGCCCATCATGGTGTCCGACGCCACGATCAGCGCGTTCTGGGTCTGGCTGCGCTCGCGCTTTGGCTTCACCGACGATCAGATCCGCAAATATACGTTCAACCTGGCACCCTTCCTGGTAGATGAACGCGCCATCCAGCAGGGCTATCTTTCATCAGAACCCTATTCGATTGAAAAAGAAGCAGGTTTCACGCCACAAGTCTTCCTGCTCTCAGACCATGGCTATCCCGGCTATGCCACATTCATTCTCGCCAACAATTCCATGATCGACCAGGAACCGGAACTGGTTCAGGCATTCGTAGATGCCACCATTATGGGCTGGGTCTCCTTTCTTTATGGGGACCCCTCGCCCGCAACCGCGCTCATCCTCGCCGACAATCCGGATATGGGCGAAGACGTGGTGGCGCAAGCCATCGAGAAACTGAAAGACTATGGCATTGCTGATTCAGGTGACGCGCTCACCCTTGGTGTTGGTGCGATGTCTGAAGAGCGGTGGCTAACCTTCTTCACGGTCATGTCGGAGAACGGTGTTTATGACCCGGCGCTCGACTGGCGCCAAGCCTACACACTTCAGTTCGTGAATAAGGGCGTGGGTCTTGATCTTAAAGAGCAGCTGACCGCTGAATGAGCCCGCCTCCTCCTGCTCCCAACGGACCTCTTCTGACGCTTTCGGGTGTCAGCAAATCCTACAATGGAGATACGCCTGCAGTCGCTGACGTCTCTCTCTCCATTGAACGTGGCTCCTTCGTGTCCCTCGTAGGACCGTCGGGATGTGGCAAGAGTACGCTTCTCCGCCTCATTGCCGGCCTGCTCCAGCCGAGCCACGGCACACTCGACTGGGAGGATGGCGAGCGGCCCAATGATCTGGGCTTTGTTTTTCAGGACGCCACCCTCCTTCCCTGGGCGAGCGCCTTTGACAATGTCTATCTGCCATTAAAGCTTAAGGGCCTATCCCGGGACGACGCAGACAGGCGCGTAAAAGACGCTCTCGCCCGCGTCGGATTGGCTGATGCGTCTGACAAACTGCCGCGCGAACTCTCAGGCGGTATGCGCATGCGGGTCTCCATCGCCCGCGCTCTCGTCACCGAGCCGCCTGTACTCCTGATGGATGAACCCTTTGCGGCTTTGGATGAATTCACGCGAGAGAAGCTCGACGATGACCTGCTCACGCTTTGGCGCGATCTTGGCTGGACGGTGATCTTTGTCACCCATTCGGTCTATGAGAGTGTCTATCTCTCGGAGCGCATCCTGGTGATGAGTAGCGGCTCACATGGTTCTGGGGGCCCTGGTCAGATCGCGGATGACGTTCGCATTGACGCGCCCTACCCGCGCGGTCTCCCGTTCCGGCAATCGTCAGCCTATTTCGATCATTGCAAGGGAGTGTCTACGGCACTCCGGGACGGTGACGCATGAGCATGCCGCTTTTTCGCATCCTTGTTCCCATCCTCGTGGGCATTGCCGCGCTTGGTGTTTGGGAGGCGGCTGTCACACTCGGCGATGTGCCGAAATTTGTGTTGCCTGCCCCCAGTGTCATCGGCACTGCCCTAATGGAGAATTTCGGAAGCCTTATGTCCGCGCTTTGGGTAACGCTCCGCATCACATTACTCGCCTTTGCGCTCGCCGTTGTGGGCGGTGTGGCACTCGCTATCCTCTTTTCCCAAAGCAGGCTCATTGAGATGGCCCTCTTTCCATATGCCATCATCCTGCAGGTGACCCCTGTCGTGGCCATCGCGCCCCTCGTTCTCATCTGGGTCGGCTTTGACAATGTGAACATGGCGCTCTTGATCCTTGCTTGGATTGTGGCCTTCTTCCCGATCCTGTCGAACACGACACTCGGCCTTCGATCTGTCGACCACAATCTGATGGACCTTTTCACCCTCTATGGCGCGACGCGCTGGCAGCGCCTTTGGTCGCTGCAACTTCCGGCCGCGCTCCCTTTCATTCTGGGGGGCATGAAGATTTCCGGCGGCCTTGCCCTCATCGGTGCGGTGGTCGCTGAATTCGTCGCGGGTTCCGGCTCGGGCACCGGACTTGCCTGGCGGATTATCGAGGCTGGCAACCGCCTTCAAGTGCCCACCATGTTCGCTGCCCTGCTCCTGTTGTCGCTTCTGGGGATTGCGATCTTCTTTGCGCTCACCCTGCTGGAGCATCTGGCGCTACGCCGCTGGCATGAAAGTGCTGTAAACCGCAGTTCTTGACAGTGGCGCAATATTTAGAGGGACAGGACATCCTGCGCCTGGCTGGAGGTCTTGTGGACCCCGGATCAGGTCCGGGGTGACAATGGTGTTTGCAGCAGGGGCCACGCCAATCTTTAATGTCATCCCGGCCCCCAATTCTTTGGGGAGCCGGGATCTATACTGAGGTCGAATTACCTCATATTGGTGTGTTGGGCCCTGGGGTCTGATGAATAACACCTACTTCGTCTACATAATGGCCAGCAAACGCCGAGATACGCTGTATGTAGGCGTTACCAACGATCTAGTTCGCCGCGTCCATGAACATCGAACCGGTTCCATTGAAGGTTTCACAAGCAAGTATTTAGTGAAGCACCTTGTCTGGTATGAAAGCACATCCAGCATTGATGCTGCGATCACGCACGAAAAACGCGTCAAACGTTGGCGACGGGATTGGAAATTTGACCTCGTAGAAAAAACCAATCCCGAATGGCGTGATCTTTATGAGGAAATCTCTCAATAAGAGGCTGGTGACATGCACTATGGGCCCCGGATCAAGTCCGGGGTGACGATTGGTGTTTGGAAATAGCCAACATCCGTGTGTCCAATTAGCCCCCTTACAAAATAGCCGTTTTCACATCACGTATTTGTAATTCATTCTATTTCACACCCCACTTGACCCTGAATGCAAAAACAACCATGTTTGCGGCCAATAAATGACCATTCCCAGTGGCTGCGACCATTGGTGGTTAAATCACACTTGCGACCCCAGGAGACTGGGTGGAGAGACTTGGTAAGGAGACTAGGCTTTGGCCCAGCACACCAATACACGCGCGACCACCCAGGCGGTCACCGCCAACCGCCTGCTCGATGGCGAGGTGGTCTATTTCACAGCTGATGGAACCTGGTCTGATTGGCTAAAGGACGCCGATGTCGCCGATGGCAAAGAGGCTTGTGCGGCACTGCTTGCGAAAGCCGAACCGTCAGTGGCGGCGCAACAGGTTGTTGAGCCCTACCTCTTTGAAGTTGCTGTGGAAGACAGCGCGATTGTGCCAGCTAGCGTGCGGGAAAAAATTCGCATGGCCGGCCCAACGATCCGCCTTGATCTCGGCAAGCAAGCTGCTTCTATTTGACGTGTTTCCGGACGCAAAACCGCAAGAACACTTTTGCTGGAAACACTTGAACCACAATAAGACGCTTACAACGAAAGCACCTTAGATGTATCGCTACGATGAATTCGACCACACGCTTGTCAAGGAACGGGTAACCCAGTTCCGCGGACAGGTTGAGCGCCGCCTGGCTGGCGACATTACAGAAGACCAGTTCAAGCCACTCCGGCTCATGAATGGCGTCTATCTGCAGCTCCATGCTTACATGCTGCGCGTTGCGGTGCCCTATGGCACGCTGTCGGGTAAGCAGATGCATATGCTCGCTGACATCGCGACGAAGTATGACAAAGGCTATGGTCACTTCACCACGCGCCAGAACATTCAGTATAACTGGCCTGCTCTCTCCGACATTCCAGCGATCCTAGATGACCTCGCCTCCGTTGAAATGCATGCGATCCAGACGTCCGGCAATTGCATTCGCAACGTAACGTCCGACCAATATGCAGGTGCGGCTGCAGGTGAAGTGGACGATCCCCGCATCTGGAGCGAGATCATTCGTCAATGGTCCACTTTCCATCCGGAATTCACCTTCCTGCCGCGCAAGTTCAAGTTTGCTGTCTGCGGCATGAATGAAGACCGCGCTGCGATCCGCTTCCATGACATTGGCATTGAAGTTGTGAAGGGCAAAGACGGTGCGCCTGCCTTCGACATTTATGTCGGTGGTGGTCAGGGGCGGACACCGATGATCGGCCATCTGATCGGCGAAGCTGTGCCCGCCGTGGACCTTATCGCGTATCTTGAGTCCATCATGCGCGTCTACAATATGAATGGACGCCGGGACAATCTCTACAAAGCGCGGATCAAAATTCTTGTTCATGCGCTTGGTGCTGAAGAGATGAAGCGCCAGGTCGAAGAAGAGTTCGTCCACGTCAAAGAAAAAGGCGTGGTGAACCTGCCGGAAGAAGAAATCGCGCGCATTCGTGCCTATTTCGCCCCACCCGCCTACGAAGCACTGCCGGACGAGTCCTCCGCGCTCAATGAAGCGATGGCGGACAATAAGAAGTTTGCCGACTGGGTAAAAACCAATGTCGCTGAACACAAAGCTGATGGCTACGCGATCGCCAACATTTCGCTGAAGCCTGTTGGCGGTGTCGCCGGTGATGCGAGCGACGATCAGATGCATGTGATGGCGGATCTCGCCACCCAATACAGCTTTGATGAGCTGCGGGTGACCCACGAGCAGAACATTGTTCTGGCCCATGTGAAGAAAGATGATCTCTTCGCACTCTGGCAAGGTCTTGAGAAGGCAGCGCTCGGCACACCGAACCTTGCCCTCATCACCGATCATATTGTCTGTCCTGGTCTGGACTATTGTGCGCTCGCCAATGCGCGCTCGATCCCTATCAGTCAGGAAATCGCGGAGCGTTTTAACGATCTAGATCGCCAGCACAATATTGGTGAGCTGAAGGTGAAAATCTCCGGCTGCATCAATGCCTGCGGTCACCACCATGTGGGCCATATTGGTATTCTTGGTGTCGACAAGAAGGGCACCGAGTTCTACCAGATTTCTCTCGGCGGCTCAGCGGACGAAAACGCCTCCGTTGGCGACATTCTCGGCCCTGCCTTCACCGAAGATGAGATCGCGGATGCGATTGAGACCATCGTCGAGACCTATATCAAGATCCGACAAGAGGGCGAGCGGTTCATCGAAACCTACCGTCGTGTCGGCAAAGAACCGTTCAAGGAGACTCTCTATGCCACTCATTAAGAACGGGGAATTTGCTGACGACAATTGGATCCTGGTCGGCGACGAAGACGAGCTGCCAGCGGATACACCCGTCATTGTATCCGCCGCCCGCTGGCAGGCGGAGCGGGAGACGCTTTTGGGCCGGAACGCACCTTTGGGCGTAAAACTCGAAGCAGGCGAAGCGCCGGAACTGATCGCGGACGATCTCGACCGGTTCCAGCTGGTTGCCGTAAACTTTCCCGCCTTCAAAGACGGGCGCGGCTTTTCCTATGCAAGCCTGCTCCGGGACCGCTATGGGTTTGACGGCGAGGTCCGCGCCGTAGGCGAAGTGCTTCGCGACCAATGGTCTCTCATGGTACGCTGTGGTTTTGATGCGTTCGACGTTGCGGACGGCACCAAGATCGATGCCTTTAAGGAGGCGCTGGGAGAGTTCAGCCATGTCTATCAGGCAACGGGTGATGGCAAGAAAACTGTCTGGCAATTGCGCCACGGCGGCTAGAACATCCCTCAAGAATGCGCTGCATGCCGCAAGCCTTCTTATCGCGAGCGCGCTTATGACACTTCCGGCGCGGGCAGAACTGATTGTGCTCGCCGCCCCGATCACGGGTGATTCCTATTACGGGGACGTCGCCGGTGAGATTTTCGATTTCCATGTGGCCTATGCCAAGGCAATCCGCGCACCCGATCAGGTCCTCATCCTGACAGATGAAGGCGCCTATGACCGCTATGCGGCGGTGCTTGGACCCGAAAAGGTTCTGGTTGCTCCCATAGCGGATATCTGGGCGCGAGACTTTGCGCCTTCAAACGCAGAAGACCCTGTCTATTTCCGCTATACCGCCGCAGGCCAAGGGGGCGGGTACAGCGGACAGGATGATGCCGACGCGGTTCAGATCGCGCTTGCAGAACTCACCGACGCCGCCGACATGACCATCCGGGCGACGCATCTTCTGAATGATGGCGGCAATTTCGTGGATGACTATGCGGGCAATGCGGTCGTCAGCACCAAATTCCTCACCGACAATGACCTCACCGAAGACGAAGCCCGCGCCGCCATGCAGCGTGTGACGGGCATCAACCATGTAGCGTTCATTGAGGCTGATGAACAAGGTGGCCTGGAACATGCCGATGGTGTTGTGAGTTTCGTCGACACCAATACGCTCGTCATCAACTCCTATTCAGAAGACCCTGCCTATCGGCACCAGCTCTACAAAGATCTGGAGCGGGGCCTGCCCGGCGTCACGATCCACGAGATCGTCACGCCCTATGACGGCTCGGAAATTTATGACGCGCGGTTCGGGTCCGCCTGTGGGCTCTACACAAACGCGTTGGTCACACCGGAACGCATCTATCTACCGCAATTCGGCATTCCCGAGGATGCTGTGGCTCTCGCCCAGGTGCGCGCCGCAACCACCCGCGAGGTGGTACCCGTATCCTCGTCGGGGGTCTGCAAAATGGGTGGGGGCGTGCGGTGCATGTCCTGGCAATTGCGCGGGGCGCTGGCGCATGCTCTGCTCGCTTATGCGAGGGCGCGCCAAGCGCGGCGTTAAGGGTCCATAAACCCTAAAAGCGATTTCAGTAAAATCTTGCCAATCGCCTTCAGCGTTTCTCCATTCGCTGCGGGGTAAAACTCTCTCATGTTCCGAGGAGTTTTCTGATGAGCCATTCTCTGTCGCCCAATCGCTGGCACTATGCCGTTGCAGCCGCGGCTTACTTTTTTGTTGCGGTCATCGCCGCGCCTGTCTTTGCCGCGAGCCCGTCTGTGTTTGTGGAACAGGGCACAAACCGCCCGGGCGCAGATTACAAAGTGCTCTCGGCTGGCAGCGAAGGCCCGCAATATTGCGCGTCTGCCTGTTTTGCTGACACGCAGTGCCGGGCCTGGACCTATGTCCGCGCTGGCAATGAAGGCCCAGAGGCGCAATGCCATTTGAAGCTCGATGTGCCTCATGCACAGGCGACGCCTTGCTGCATCAGCGGTGTGACGGTCGGTTCAAGCATGCCGGGCCGCACTCGCGGGTATTGAGCCTCTCTCGACTTACTCCAAAGTGTCACCCCGGATTTAATCCGGGGTCCATTCAGTGCTTCCCACAATCCATGTCATTGCCCGATTTATTGGGGCAATCCAGGGTTGCAAACTCAGGCTTTAGTTGAATCGCCCTGGACCACCCGAACAAGTCGGGTGGTGACAGTCTGGCTTGGGAGTTTGCTTGTCGTATAACATTCAGGAGCGATTGGAGAAAACCATCAAACAGGCAGATCGGACGCCGAGCGACGCCCGAAAAGCTCACCGCGCACAGCGCGATGGCGTGCCGCGTCACCTTTGATGCCTTCAATGCTCTTTTCAAGCAGGACAAGGGCTTCATCAATCGTCGCGATGAGATCGCGCTCGGGAATATCAAAGGCGGATTGCTCCAACGCCACACGATATTCCACATACCGCCTGGACATGCGATCGGCCATATCGTCAATCACCTTGCCATTCTCCTCAACACGCAGCACCACATCCACCGCGTCAGAGAAGGCGGCACGGTTTGCTTCCATGGCTTCGCGCACGAGCGCTAAGCGCAGAGCATCGGCGGCTGTAACCGCAATGCTGAGATTCGCAAATTGGTCAATCATGGTCACATCGCGCAGCACATCATTGCCGAAGGCGTGGAGCATCGATGTCCCACTTGCCGCGTGAACACGCCTCAGCGTGTGATAGTAGACTTTCTCACCTTCAGCCTCCTCAGCGCCGTGGAGAAGGCGATCAACCAAGTCTGGCTCACGATCGGCTGCTTGATCATTAATGGTGTCAGCGATGGTACGAAGCTGCGCTTCTTCCGCCGTCAGCGGCAGATCAGCGGCAGCGTTTGTCGGCTCTGTCAAGCGGACCACCCGGTCGCCAAGACTGCTCAGAAAGGAAAACTCGTTCGGCTGTGTGCGACCGAGATCAGCCTGCCCGGCGCAGGCCACAAGGCTCAACGTCAATAATCCGGTTCCCAAAATCTGGGTGTGGCGAGAGGCCATGTCAGATCCACTTTCTGTTGCCGGAGCGGGCCTTTCCCTCGGCGGCATAGTTTCGCCACAAGCCTAGGGCGTAATCGTTAGATGGCTGTTAATGGCGGGGACACGCTTTGAGTGACCAAGGGATATGGGCGAAAAAACGCAAGGAATGAGGGCTTTTTGGACAGATGAACGACGCATTTCTTAAGTCCGGGCCGACATTCGGATCGGCCCCCATCAAGGGCCGTCGGTGGCTCATGATTGTGCTCCTGACATCCTTGGCAATGGTGATCGTTGGACTTCAGGTGCCAGCGGTCACTGTGAGCAGTTTCTGGTTCTATGAGAATGACCTCTCGATCCTGGATGGCATCCAGTCTTTCTTTGACGAAGGGCAAACGGCGCTCGGCCTGCTGGTGCTCGGCGTGTCGGTTGTGTTTCCGGTTGGCAAAATCCTTTTGGGCCTGTTGCTCATCGCGCGGGGTCGCAAACGATCCAATGGAACCGGTGCCCTTCTCGGGCTCCTGGTCTGGCTGTCTCGTTGGTCGATGACCGATGTGTTCGTGTTTGCGCTGATCGTGCTGGTGTTAAACGGGCAGCTACTCACCACCGCCGATGTGCATGGCGGTGTGGCTCTCTTTGCTGGAGGTGTATTGCTCTCTGCCTTTGCGGTCTCGCAGGTCCGTCGACGCCTGACGGCCGAGTGAGCTCAGAAACGGTTGGCTGAAAAATTTTCCGGGTCAACGGACGGGTCGCGTCCACCGATCAGCTCTGCAATGAGAGCGGCTGATCCCATGGCAAGGGTCCAGCCCAAGGTCCCATGGCCGGTATTGAGATAGAGATTGTCCCGTCCCGGCGCCTTGCCCAGAACAGGTACGCCATCGGGCGTCATAGGTCGCAAGCCACACCAGAATTCAGGTTCGAGATCCTCGCCCAAGGCTGGAAAAAGAGCACGGACTGCGTCGAGCACGGACTGCGCCCGGTCTGCCTCCACCGTACGGTCATAGCCTGCCACTTCCGCCTGGCCTGCGACGCGCAAACGATTGCCCAAGCGGCTCACCACGATGCGCCGCACCTCATCGGTGACACTGACCTCTGGCGCTGAGCCATCATCAGGCACTTCAAGTGTCACGGAATATCCTTTGACCGGGTAGACCGGAAGCGTCACCCCATCGAGCAGATGGGGGCTCATAACGCCTGCGGCCAGCACGACTGCATCAGCTTCAAGGCGCCGCAGGTTCGTGCGTACATGGCTGATCCGCTCACCCTGGCGTTCCAGTTTGGCAACGGTCTCTCCATAGAGACAGGTGACACCCATCTCTTCTACCGCGCGCGCCAGCGCATCGGTGAACTTGTAGGCATCTCCACTCTGGTCGCTTCTGGAGTAGACCCCGCCAGCAAGCTCGCCGCGCTGATGGGCTGACGCCAGGGCGGGCTCAAGTGCCACACATTCCTGAGCGCTTAAGCGTTCCTGATGGAGCCCGAAAGGTTCCAAGCGCTCAGCTTCTCGTGCAGCATGATCGACTTCCGCCTCTGTCGCGAAGACCCGCAGAATGCCTTTTTCTTTGCGATCAAAAGCAGGCGCCATGCCTTTGGCTGCAAGATCATCCAACGTCTCCTGCAGAATGCTTCGGCTGAGGAGCGCAAGGTCCACATTGCGTTCTGCACCGTCGCGCTGCGCGTTCAACGAGCACCGCCGCCAGAAGCGCCACAACCACTTCCATTGTGCCGGGTCTGCTTTCAGCCGGAGCCGAAGTGGCGCGTCGGCACGTCCTAACCATTTAAGAGCCTGCATCGGTACACCGGGGCCCGCCCAGGGGGCCACTTCGCCGGCACTCACCTGCCCGCCATTGGCGAAACTGGTTTCGAGACCAGGCCCCTGCTCTTTCTCGATAAGGGTTACGTCATGCCCGTCGCGCCTCAACCGATAGGCTGTCGCCACGCCGATCACGCCTGCACCGACCACCACAATTTTTTGGGGAGCTTTTTCTTGTCGGGACACGGGAGGAGACATATTGGCCAGAACTCATTACCGGAGGAGTGTGCGGTCTTCCTAGCAAACTCACCTTCTCTGGGCAAAAGAAAGGCGGACACGAGGCAAGAATTCGAGGTTCGACCTTTCTGTGCAAACGATGAAACCAACTCACAAAAGATTCACGCAGACATTCGCCCATCATTTAACGGTTTCCAGGCTCTACGCTGAGTTACTGGCAAATTTGCATCAATTTTCTTTTCAAACCCTTGCGCTGACGTATAATAAATTAATTGTTTCAACTTGCTGTAAGGAAAGATTGTGAGACACATACGTTCCTGCGCTTGGATTGGCATCTTCGTCATTTTGACGGGGTGTGGCACGGTAACTGGGTTTCCAGAAAGGCCCGTTTCTGACAATGACGACCTAGACCATCTAGTGAACGTCTATTTTTCTGATGGGTTTGATGCCGCATACACGAATGCTGACCTTTCAACTCCGCAAGGGGTGGCAAGCAGACGCGATGCACGAAACAACATCCTCAACGGTCGTCTTGCAGCGTTTGACATACAGTTTAATCGTTTTCAGCGAGAACTGCATTCGGTAGGCGTAGGCACCCAACTAAGTACAGATACCGCTCTTCTGGGTTTAGGAGCGGCGGGTGCTGTTGTGTCAGGCGGAACAAGCCAGCTCCTTTCCGCAATCGCTGGTGGGATTACAGGATTTCAGGGATCAGTTGACCGGGAGGTCTTCTTCGAACAAACGATGCCAGTGTTACTACAACAGATGAATGCACAACGAAATCTAATCAGAGCCAAAATTCGGGCGGGCCTGTTGAAAAGTGTGACGGACTACCCCCTTGGACAAGGTCTGGCGGATATCGAAAGCTACTATTTTGCTGGCTCGATCCCGGGGGCTTTGGTCGGCATTTCCGACGCAGCTGGTAAAAGCAACGATAGAGCACAGGCAATCGAAGCGGGAACCCTCACCGCTGAAGCAGTTACGGATGAAGTGATAAGCGGAGCTGGCTCAAATATCGAAAAAATCCAGAAACTGTCAGACGAGCGCGCTATTCGTCTCGCGCTCATATTGGAAAACACATTTCCGGAGGTCATCACGATATTTAGAACTCTTGACAGCGCCAATGCGCGTTTTACCGATGGTCGAGTTGCTAGAGACTTTATCACGCGCATTACTCCCACCATGAATCGAACTATTGAGGGAGTAACAAAACTCAACAAAGCTATTGAGACCGTGAGCAAATAGACAAATAGAGGAAACGGGAGACCTAGAAATGCGAGGTGAAATTAGGACATTCGAAGAAGATATTCCCAACAACCTAACGGTGGAGCAGGAAAAATCCCTCATAGCACTTCAAGAGAAGGCAGGGGCATTCGACGTAAAGATTGTCGAACGAAAGGGCGATAGGTTTCTACAATACAAGTTAAAGACGCTCAGCTGAGTCGGGTCCGATGTTAGCTCAATGCAGAGCCAAAAAGCGTGCCCCAAAATTTCGACGGCTTGCCGGTTTCCATCTCGATGCGATCGGCCTTGTCCCCAAAATACTGAATGGCTTTGACGCCGAGCCAGCGCAAGGGTTCGGGTTCCCATTTCGCGGGTGTGTCATTCACCCAGGCCAGGTCCGTCAGGTCGCTTTCCCGTTCGAGCACAAGATCAGAGAGAATGCGACCGGCAAGATTTGAGGCCGCGACTCCTTCCCCGGTGTAGCCGCCTGCATGTCCCAGCCCCGTTTGAGGGTCGAAAGCCACCGAAGGCCGCCAGTGACGGGGCACCCCCATCAGGCCACCCCAGCCATGAGAGACCTTATAGTCCTGCAAAACCGGGAAGATGCTCCGCAGCGTGCGTTCCACATTCTGCACCATTGGATCGTCGGGCGGGATGATGCCGCGGCGCTTGGAGCCGAAATAATATCCAGCCCGCCCCCCAAAGGCGAGGCGGCCATCGTCGGTCTTCTGGCCATAGATGGTGACGCGGCGGCTGTCGCCAAAGGTCTCGCGGTTCGCCAGACCAATCTCGTTCCATACATGATCCGGCAAAGGTTCTGTTGCGACCATCATGGAATAGAGCGGCAGCATCTGACGTTCCTGACCCTTGATGGATTCCGTATAGCCTTCAGTTGCCCGGATGATTTTCCCCGCGCTCACGCGCCCTTTGTTGGTGTCCACATAGCCGGACGCCATTTCGGTCACGGGCGTGCCTTCATAGATTTTCACGCCCTTTGCGCGCACAACCCGCCCGAGCCCCTTTACCAGCCGGGCCGGATGAATGACGGCGCAGTGAGGCGTGTAGGTTGCACCATGATTGGGTGTCATGCCGACCCGTTCGCGCGCTTCCTCAGGTGGTAACCAGCGATAATCATCTTCGCTGAAGCCCAATTCATGATGAAGGGCCATATGGTCCTGCATGCCCTTCACATGAAAGGGCGCGATCGCAACCTCCAGCGTGCCGCCCTTAGCAAAGTGGCACTCAATGCCTTCGCGTTGAGAGATGCGGCCGACTTCATCCACCGTGTCATGCATCGCCCGGAGGAGGCGCACGCCGGCGTCCCGTCGTTTCTCCTCTGCAAGCATGCCGTCAATGCCCCAGGCAAGCCCCATGCACCAGCCACCGTTTCGACCACTGGCGCCAAAACCAACAGTGTTGGCTTCAAAGACCGCAATCTCGAGAGACGGGTCTTTTTCTTTGAGGTAGTAGGCCGTCCAAAGGCCGGTATAGCCCGCGCCAATGATGGCAACATCCACCTTTTCCGGCAGCGAGGGCGCTTCAGCAATCGTGGACGGGGTGTCCAGTGTGTCAAACCAGAAGCTGCCGTTATCGTTTAGGGGGCTTTTATTTTCTGACATGGACTCTTTTCCGCTGGCCTGGACTTTGGAGCGAACACCAGGTTTTCCGCCCCAACCTTAAGCCTAGACGCTCCCTCCCGAGCCCACGACAAAAAATGCGTCACGGTTGCTTGACTCCGAGGCCTTACCATTTTAAATACACCTAGTAGTTAATTAACTTATTGGTGTATTATGAAACCTGACCCTCTCAGCGCCACGTTTTCCGCCCTCGCCGACCCAACACGGCGGGCCATTCTCGCCCGGCTGGCGCTTGGCGAAACGTCGGTCAAGGAATTGTCGGAACCGTTCGACATATCACCACCGGCCATCACCAAACATCTCAAGGTTCTTGAGAGCGCAGGTCTCATCTCTCGGGGACGGCAAGCCCAATGGCGGCCCTGCGCTCTGGAAGCGGGACCTCTTCGCGAAATCTCTGATTGGGTTGAGCAATACCGCCTCCATTGGGAGGGCAGCCTCGACCGCCTCGAGACCTATTTGCAGGACATTCAAAAAGGAAAAGACACATGACCGCCGAGACAAAAGCCGTTGCTGACACATTCGACCTCACGCTCACGCGCGTATTCAATGCACCCCGCCCACTGGTGTTTCAAATGTGGGCGGACGCTGACCATAAGAGCCAGTGGTGGCGCCCCAAGGTATTCACACTCGTGGACAGCGCTGAGAATTTCCGGCCCGGTGGCGACTGGATGTCGATCATGGAAGCCCCCAGCGGCAATCGCTACCGGATGGAGGGAACCTACAAAGAGATTGTCGAAAATGAGCTGATTGTCTTCTCTCATCACTGGGTCGAAGACGGACAACGCGGGCCAGCGACGCTCATCACCGTCACGTTCGAGGATGATCGGGAAGGCACCCGCCTTACCTTCACCCAGTCGTTGATCGAGAATGAAGCGGATCGAAATGATCAGCAGAATGGCTGGAACGAATTCCTGGATATGCTCAGCGCTTCCCTCTCGGAAGCAAGCTGATCACCGGACGGCAAGAGCTGAGGGCACACGCCCCTTAGCCTCGCCTGCCGCAGGGCGGCCCTCACCGCCCCTATTGATCTATGAGGCTGACGGCTAGTCCGTCGCGCTCGTTAATCGGTAGCTCTGGGCCAGGTCAGATCCATCAGATCCGTTAGAGTCGGCACCTGTGTGGGCGACTTCTTACTGGTACTCGTTTTACTTTCTCGGACCGGCATCGGGATGACATCAGCCGCTTTGTCGTAGGTGCGGCGTTTCCCGGTGGACTCCCTCGGCCTGAACTCGATGACATTCTGCATCGTCGTCTCCGTGGGTTAGTGCTCCCGGCTTAATCCGACATGGTTGCGGGAACCTTCCCCCAAAGTCTCCGCCTATTATCGTGAATAAAGCGTTAACGCTCTTTCGCGTAACGGCAGAGAAACCGCCGTTTCGAAGAGGCTCATGCGCCCTAAACCTTCAGTTTTTCGCAAATTTGACCTGACCCACCCCCATTGGTTGTTAAGAATTTTGGCTCAAATTGAGGGAGAGAACGATGTTGAGCTGGGGCAGGCTTTTTTTCCATGACCGATTTGAGGCATTTGCGGGATCTAATCGACCTGGCAAAAGAACCGTCGAGCGAAAGACGGCGCGAGCTGTTGCGCAATGTCACCGACCTGTTTCTGGAAGACCCGGATTTTTACACGGCCCCGGAGACAGAACATTTCTCACATATTATGGGAACCGTTGCGCGCACGTTGGAAGCAAATGTCCGTGCAGATCTCTCCCGTCGCCTGGCGACGGTGGCAGAAGCGCCACGCGATCTGGTCGCGCAACTTGCCAATGACGAAATCAGTGTCGCCACGCCGATACTCGAAAACAGTCTCGCCCTCTCAGAAGATGACCTGCTTGAAATCATCAAAGAATGCAGCAACGCCCATCGATCCGTGGTTGCCGGACGGGCAGATGTCAATGAAACCATTTCAGAAGCGCTTGTGGATCATGGCGATGACGAGGTGGTCAATGTTCTGATCAACAATAATGATGCCAAGATTGGACAGACAACCATTCAAAAGGTTGTCGACCGTGCGGCCTCGAATGAAACCCTTCAGGGCTCTCTGGTTGACCGGGCGGACTTGCCGCCTGACGTGTTGCACGACATGTTCTGGGTCGTTTCGACCAAGCTCCGCAGTCGCATTCTGGAACGCTCGGCCGAGCTCGATCCGGAAATTGTCGACCGGGTGCTCGCGCAGACAGAGCGCAAGCTCATGAAGGACGCCAATCGCCGCACAGACGAACGATCTCGCGCGCAACAGTTTATCGACCGCAAGGTTGAACTGCGTGAACTTTCGGAAACATTGCTTATCAATCTGGTCCGAGCTAATCGCTTGGAGGAATTGATCTGCGGGTTCGCTCGACTTGCAAAAATTGACGAAGACACTGCCGAACGCATTCTCAAAGATCCGTCCGGGGAGGGCCTTGCCATTGCCTGTAAGGCAACACGGCTTGACCGCCAGACTTTCTCAACGCTTGCCGTGATAGGCGTTCAGTCAAAGCGTCGTTCCGTCACCGAGACCCGCGACCTGTTCGACATTTACGATCAGATCCCCCAAGACATGGCACAGCGGGCGATGCGGTTCTGGCGCGTGCGCCGGGAAACAGAAAGCGCTGCGGCTTAGCGCGCGGTTTTGGCGCATTTCCGCCCCCAGTCTTTTGGCGCTGAAGTCTGCATCTTCCGCAGGAAATTCTCTAAGTCTTTTCAAACACCATCATCGACCAGGTCACCCCCGGTCGTCCGACCCGGTCGGGCTTTTCTTCATGGCGGACAAGTGCCAAGCCCGAAGCCGCAGCCCGCTTTGCCGCGTCATCGGGCGACAAGTCATACATGGTGCGTCCCTCAGGCACCGGCCCATGGCGCAGGCTCATCGCTGCGTGGGCTTCCGGCTTCATCAGCGACGCCATGGTCACAAATCCGTCTGCCTGACAATCCTCAGGCAGGTGCATGAAAGATGCGCTGGCGAGGATAAAGTCGAAGAGGAGGCCCATCGCTCTCACCTTGTCCAAGCGCGGCAGGCAGTCGTCCACCCAGGTGATATTTGCATGATCACGGTCCTCGATCGCAAAGGCACGCATCGCGTCGGCTGGTTCCACCGCGACGACCTTGTGGCCAAGTTCCGCAAAACCCTGCGCATCCACACCGACACCGGCGCCGATGTCGAGTATGTCGGCTGGCGCTTCTGGGAAGAAGAAGCGGAAGGATTTATGCCTTTCAGCAAAAGGTGGGTCCGCATAGCGCGTGCGCAGCTCCTCTGCCTCTGCATTGTAAGGCAGAAAGCCACGCGCAATGCTGTCCTCAGTTTCAGTCATCATTACCCGCCCTCAGGGCCTTCTGTCGGGGCGGTGTCTGGCAACATCTCCACATAAACAGACTGGCTTGGGAAGGCAAAGCCCGTCCCCGCGCCTTCCACGATCTCTTTGATCTCGTAGGCAAAGCGTTCTTTGATCTCGAGCCACTCACCCCAGTTCGTTGTCTTGGTGAAGCAATAGATCATGATGTCGATGGAACTATCATTGAATGCATCCACACGGACAAAGAGCGCCGTTTCTGGTGGCTGCGCAAACTCTTCAGACGCACAAATGTAAGCCTCAATGCCGTCGCGTACCTGCTTCAGCTGCTCCAGCGTGGAGCGATATTCCAAACCGATTTTCCAGTAGATGCGGCGGTGGGTCATTTTTGTGAAATTGGTGACTGCGGCATCAGAGAGTTTCTGGTTCGGCACATAGACCGGCGCCTTGTCGAACCGGCGGACCGTTGTGGAGCGGAAGCCAATATTTTCCACAGTGCCCTCCACAACGCCGTCTGCCAGGATCCAGTCACCCCGCCGGTACCGCTTCTCAATCAGGATTGAGAGACCGCCGATCAGGTTCTTGAAGAGGTCCTGCGCGCCCAGCGCCACCGCCACGCCAAAAAGACCGAGGCCCGCAATGATGGGGGCGACCTGAATGCCCCAGATCTGCAGGATGGTCGCCGCCCCGATAATGATCACGGCCCAGCGCACGCCTGTGACCAACCAATCAACCATCTCGCTGGTCAGCACCCGTTCAAGCTCGCGCAGCAAAAGGCTCAGCGGCGTGACCGCATTGTGCAGTGCCCAGAAAATCGTAAAGGCGATGAGCGATTGAACCGCATTGCGCGCGAGATCTGCGGCCGTGCCTTCCAGGTTCAGATAATCCAGCGCGAAGAAGACACCGACAATGATGAAGGTCGCTTTCAGCGGATCAGCCAGTGCGTCGTGCAGATAGTCATCAACCTTCGTCTCAGTGTCGGCCACCCATCGGTCCACAAAAGAAAAGACAAAACGCGTGAAGAGGCCGCGCAACAGATAGAAGACGAGAAAGATGCCAACGGCCGTCAGAAAATGCCCAACGTCATAGCCAAGAATGCCGCTCTGCCAGACTTCTGTGACCAGCCCCCACAGCTCGCCCAACTGTCCGTTTACTTCTTCCATGGTGTATCTACCCTGCTCTCGATTCTTGTGGCGCTAGTTTGTCTTTCTAAACACTTGTTGTCACGCTCCAGCAATAGCCGACTTGGGGGCGTTAGAGACAGGTTCGATGATGTCATACAGCACTTGAGGGCGGAAGCATTGCAAATGCGACCAGCGGAATTGCACTCACGATACCCAGTTTTCGCGAAAGCTCCGCAAGCTTCCGACCTCTATCTGTCAGCAAATCGAGCTTTTCATGACGCGTGAGGTAATGCTTGCGATGAACTCGTGGATCTTCCGCTCTGTGATACTTGAACGCATACCAACTGAGAAAAAAACCAACGCTAAACAAGGCTACGAAAGCAAACAAACAAAGTGTCCGAGCACTCGTATCCTCAATTCCCAACACGGGTCTTTCTCCTCACTAAGGTCTATGACAGCCCACAAGAAGCATCATCTTAGGTGGCATAAACATCGCACGCCAGAAAGACAAGCAGACGCGCTGACCAGACTCACGCTGCAGCCGGTGCCCGCTCGCGAATGGCTGAGAAGCGAATTTTTGGCCACTTTTCTTCCGTGTAGCCGACCTCCCAGGCACTTTTGGCCATGAACACCGGCGCCCCGTCGCGGTCTTCGGCCATGCTGGCGACATTGCCGTCCAGAAAGCGCTTCAGCTCTGCTGCATCGTCACTGTCCACCCAGCGCGCGGTTTCATAGGGTGCCTGCTCGAACGCCACCTTGATGTCGTATTCCGCTTCAATCCGTTGCGCCAACACTTCGAGCTGCAGACGTCCCACCACACCGACCACCCAATTGGCGCCCAGCTGGGGTTTGAAGACCTGGGTCACCCCTTCTTCGGCGAGGCTTTCCAATGCGCGGCGCAAATGTTTCGCCTTCATGGGGTCGTCGAGCCGCACCCGTTGCAGAATCTCCGGGGCGAAATTCGGAATGCCGGTGAAGATCAGATCTTCATTTTCGGTCAGCGTGTCACCGACCCGGATCGTACCGTGATTGGGAATGCCGATAATGTCGCCGGGCCAGGCTTCGTCCACCAGCTCTCTGTCCTGGGCAAAGAAGAGGATCGGGTTGTGCACGCCGATCGATTTGCCGGAACTTGAGAGCTTCAACTTCATGCCCCGCTTGAACTTGCCGGAACAGAGCCGCATGAACGCAATCCGGTCCCGGTGGTTCTGATCCATATTGGCCTGCACCTTGAACACAAAACCGGAGACTTTCTTTTCATCCGGACTGATGTCCCGCACAGATGATGGCTGCGGACGCGGGGGCGGTGCGAAGGCTGCCACCGCATCCAGCAATTCATCGACGCCGAGTTCCCGAAGGGCTGTGCCAAAGAAGACGGGCGTCAGCGCGCCAGCACGATAAAGCTCCAGATCAAACGGCGTGCAGGCCCCTTGGGCAAGCTCTGCTTCTTCTTTCAGTGTGGTCAGCTCGTCATCGCTCAGGTGCCGCGTGATCTCATTGCTGTCGACGCCAAGGCCCGTGTTTATCGGCGCTTCGCCCTGCTTATAGGAGATAAAGTGGTTTTGCGTGAGATCGTAGATGCCTTTGAGACGGTTGCCCTGCCCAACAGGCCAGGTCATGGGTGCCGTATCCAGCGCCAGCTTGTCTGATACTTCCTGCATCAGGTCGAATGGGTCCAGGCCTTCCCGGTCGATCTTGTTGATGAAGGTGATGATCGGCACATCACGGAGACGGCAGACTTCAAAAAGCTTCAGGGTTTGGGCTTCAATCCCCTTCGCCGCATCAATGACCATGATGGCGCTGTCTGCAGCGGTGAGGGTTCGATAGGTGTCTTCGGAGAAGTCTTCATGGCCCGGCGTGTCGAGCAGATTGCAGATGACGCCTTTATACTCAAACGTCATGACCGCTGACGTCACGGAGATGCCCCGCTCCTGCTCGATCTTCATCCAGTCAGAGCGGGCACGTCTGCGGTCGCCACGGGCTTTCACCTGACCGGCCAGGTGGATGGCACCACCGCGCAGCAGCAGATTTTCGGTCAAGGTGGTCTTACCAGCATCCGGATGCGAGATGATCGCGAAGGTGCGACGGCGGCGTACCTCCTCCGTTTTTGGCTCGGTCGTCGGGGCAAAAGTACTTGTCATGTCAGCAGAACTGCTCACGGCTCAAATTTCCAGAAGTCGGGGTTAAATTTGGCCGGACCCTATATCAGGTGAACCAGATTTGCCAATCAGGCCAGCGGGTTCCAGACAGCCTCATCGATGGATTGCTGGGTCAGCTTTCCGCGCATGCGAAGCTCATCGAGAATAGTGAGTGACTGATGGGGGATGCGGGCGCAGGAGAGAATGGGGCCAGCCCCATCATCCACCACCCGAACTGCATTGACCTGCGCCTTGTCATTGAGCATGTGACATATGGCGAGCACGAATTTGGGCTCTTTTTCCGCCAATGCCGGATTGTCGGACAGGCCCTCTGTGAGCAATTGCATGAGGTCATCTGTGGTGAGGCGCTCATATTGCTCGGCGCTTAAGGGAAACCCATCTTGCTCCGTGGGTCCCGGAAGCGCATCCAGATTGACCAATCTGTCGCGATACAGAAAAAGTGTCATTGGCCGCTCATCCCCTCCTAGAAGACCGCTCCACCCGCCGATCTTCTTTCAGTCATCTGCATTGTCGCATATTCAAGCCCCTGGCGCGAGGCCAGGCGAAGGCTCACTTTTGTGGCCAAAATACGCAAGGTCACCATGTTGATTTGCATCATTGCCTAGCCGGTCATTTTCGGCGATTTTTGCCCTATCAACATTGAACTATGCCGGGTGTCGCCCTTCAAACTCGCCACCCAAAAGGAGATCATCATGACAACAGCGAGAGACATCGCAACAAAACACATGGACGCAGCGCTGGCTGACGCGAAAGCGGCCAATGTGCCCGCGGAATCAGTTGCGCGTGTGATGCTTGAAAAAGTGGTGCACGTTTACAAAGAAACGCGGTCTGAAGAAGACATTGCCGCGGAGCTGGTTTCCACGTCGGAAAATCTGTCGCAAGATGAGGACTATATGTTCATGCGGCCTTAAACAGACGGCGGGTCGCCCTTCACCGGTTCGGTGAGGAAATGGCGGCCCTGCCGATCTTCAATTTCCACGACCCAAAAGTCAGGATCAAACTTCTCCTGGCGGGCAAGGTAGGCATCCGCGTCGGCTTCGGGCACCGGCTCCTCGCTGACTGAGTGCATCCAGATCCGGCTGCCATCCTCTCCCCAGGTGGGCCCATAAACGTCCGCCGTCCCGTCCAGACGCGCGACTTTCACATAGATTGTCCCGGCTTCACCATTGCCCCGCCGCACGACCATTGCGGGGACATTTGCGACGTCCGCACGGCGGATCAGCGCCTTTACCCAGATGTCCGCTTTTAGGTTCATTCATCCCTCTTCATCGCCAGCCGATTAAGCCTAATTTCAAAGAGGCCGGCTCAGACCAAAAACACGCTGCATTGCTTAACCTGACGCGGGCCAATCGCAAAATGGCGGGAAGCTGCCGATCCCTGTCGGTGACCTGATCACCGGGGTCGATTTTAGGCAAAGGAATTAATCAAGTCGCTCAAAACTCACGGGTTTTAGGGGCCCGAAGCGATTGCGCAGACGGGCGCAGACTCCTACACTCGCCTTCTTCAACAAGACGTTCGAAACAGTGTTGGGCGGGTGGTCATCCAACCTGTTAACGAAAGCGCCTGATTAACAAGACCCAAGGGCGCCGGTGCGTCACAGGGCGAGGAGCGGTTGCGGTATGAGTAGAATGGGTTTGGGCTTTTCAAAACGGATGAGCGTTCTCGCAGGCGGCATTGCCCTTGTGATGGCTGGCATGACTGCCGGACAGGCTGAAGAGACAGCTGTCGCGGCACTTACAGAGGCGCCAGCGTCTCCTGCCTTTTATCTTCCCCAAATACGGCCCATTCAACCAGGTGAAGTGCCACTCACAGGTGTTCATGCCGTTGCACAACCTTATGTCGTTTTTGATACCGCGGTTGATGAAGCCTTCAAAAGCCAGCTTGCGACGCCGCGGGAAGTGCGTCGCCTACTAGACGGCCTGCGCTTTAGCGAGCCACAAATGGTCGCTCAGTCCTGGCTCGCCCATCGTGGCCTGATTGCAGCAGAAAACCCAGAGTTCCAAGAAGGTGTGCGCCTGGCGCTCGCGCGCGATGGGGCGATATCGGTGATGCAGCAGCTGTCCGGCCGGGGCAGCTATGCCCGCAATCTTCACGGCGCTGACGCTGCCGTCGCTGCGGTCTTGGAACGGGTCGCCAATGACAATTACAGGATGACCGTCTTGAAAGGACGTTTCCTGTCGACCGCCCAAGAATTTCAGACCAAACGCTGGGGCATGATTGACCGCCCAGAAACTGGGGCTCCCGTTGACTTCGCTGCTGCGGACAGGGGCGACAATCTCACGACCCAGATCACCGAAACACTGCAGAATTTCTCGCCGGTCAGCCCGGCCCATGCCTATGCCTCGCCGCTGATGGAGCGGGTGCTTGCCTATGGCGCACTGCATGTCATCGCAACGTCGCTTGAAACAGACGTGTCTACTGAGGCAATGGCCCCCGCTGACCGTCGGACCACAAGCTGCCTGAACTGGGCCAAGCTTAATCTCAACCAATGCGTTGCAGCGGCCCACTTCCCTTCGGAGGAAGCCTGGTGCACAGCGACCCATGCGATCGAAGATGTTCGCGCCTGCTGGGAAAAGGTCCTGCCAGCCGCGGATCGATAATCGTCTCAAACCTCTGCGAAAAACCGGCAGGAACCTGCCGGTTTTTTTGTGTCCATCTTTCGGCCATAGCGAACGGTGACAATTTGAGGTAAATTTTCGATCAGTTCGACTAAATATAGAGTACAGTATTTATAAAAGCCCCCTGATTTTATAAGGAACTGGAAAACTATATACTTCAACAAAGCAAAACTACGGCGATATATATTCAATTTTACTTATGTATTTAAATTCTATTCAGTGATTGGGGGGCTATGGTTCGTGCAAGTTAAGGCCGGACATACAGGTTCTCTCGCGTTTAGAGGGTCCCTGCCCGGCCAAGTAAAGGGCCGATACAATGTTTCTGGTAAGAATTGCCTTCTGGGTCACCGTGGTGGCTCTGTTGCTGCCAAGTCCGGACTCCGCAACCCCTGATAATGGGATTACCGGAGCGCCGATGACTGCCTCTTTCAGCGATGAGAGAGTTGAGGAGCAGCTCAATCTCACTGATGTTGCTGGGGCTGCCATGGCATCTGCCGATGATGTCCTCAGTTTTTGCGACCGAAATCCCCAAACTTGCGAGACAGGGTGGACAATCGCTGTTCATGTCCAGGCCCAAGTCAAACATTATGGCGCACTCGCTCTTGAGTGGGTCGCAACCCAGCAAAATTCGACTACCCCGGCTCACCAGCCACGCGCACGACCATCTGAGACGCCTTCACCCAGCGTTGAGGTCGTGCGCGGTGCCTGAGCCTCGAGCGCTGAGGGTTCACCCTCCTCAGCTCTCTCCCCTCGGACGGTAGCCCCCGTCCATCGGGCGCACAGAATTCCGGTTTCCCGTGCCCTTTAACCGGTTTCTGTGCGCCCCTTTTTTTGCCTCCCGTTTGCCATATCACGCCTTGCAGACGGCTCTTGCTAGGGCTATCTCATGAGTTCGCCTCAACGCGGAGCGCTTTAGAAGGACCGGCATGGCCATTCAGGATCTGATCGACGATTTCAGCTATCTCGATGACTGGGAAGATCGATACAAATATGTGATCGAGCTCGGGAAAGGGTTAGCCCCTTTGTCCGATGCTGAGCATAGCGATGAGACAAAGGTCCAGGGATGTGTGAGCCAGGTCTGGCTCGTTTGTGAAAGCGATGATGATGGTGCCCACCTGTCGTTCCGGGGTGACAGCGATGCGCTCATCGTCAAAGGTTTGATCGCCATCCTGTTGGCCATGTATGCCGGCCAAACCCCTTCTGACATTCTGGCGGTAGACGCGAAATCCATTTTTGAACGTTTGGGACTGGATGAGCATTTGAGCCCGCAGCGCTCAAATGGCCTTCATGCCATGGTGTCTCGTGTTCGAGAGGATGCAGCTCGGCAGCTTGCAGACGCTCAGACAGACTGATCTGCGCCGGGCGGCGCCTCCTTACCGGCTTGCCAAACATAGGATCCATGACGGGCGTCTGACCCGCCCATCAACTTGTAGTGGTGCGCCAGTCTTGTCAGCGCGATCTTGAGGACGAGTTTCGCAGAGCGTTGGGGCCAGCCAAGGGTCCGCTCTGATTGCTCCAGGCCCTGCAGGTGACAACAGGTTTCCACCACAATATCAGCAAGCCCCGGCCCGACCTCTGCCAGAGCGCGCTCCACTCTTTTCCGCGCGTCTAACGCATGCGCCGACAGATCTCCCGGCCCATCCGGGCCCGTCGATGAGCGGTCGACATGCGCCAACATGCCCTCCCAATTCAGGGTCGTCCGGGCATCAAATTGGGCAAATGTATAGTCACGGCGAAGCTGTTCGCCGGCCGCCGCCTCCGCTTCTGTGAGATAGGCCGTTCCATTCTTTCCCCGGCGCCGACGCAGCCATCCTAAGGGGGACTCCCCCAGGTTCACGTCCCGCCGCACCAACCCGCGGCCCGGCTCGTCGATCGTCGTCACTCCCATGAGTTGGTGCTGCGCCTGAAACGCGTCGGTGCCCGCCATCTGTCGACGCCACCAGGCATGCCCTGCCTCCGACAGAAAATACACGGGTCCGCTCCCAACAGGCGCGCAACGGTCCTCTGTCTCCGAGTTTGTCTTGAGCAGATCAGCACGATGCAACGCGAGCACCACCTCTGTATTGAGCTTCATGACCGGCTTTTTCCATTGATTGCGAGGACCAAACAGACCAGCTATTTCCGGGTCCGCCGTCATTCTCTGAAGAAAATGCTCGGGTTCTCGGAGCCGCCGAAAAACCCGCAATCCTTCACGCCGCAACATGCCTGCCGCCATTTTCATGTCCTGGCCCTCCTATTGGATGTTCGATGCGAGACCTGAACGGGCGGCCGACAGGATCGACAGCGCTCGTTCCAGCCGGTCCAGCATCAAATCAAGGCGAAGATCATCTCTCCGGTCCTCGACCCGCTCACAGGCGTACGCCGCCGTCGTTCTGTCGCGTCCGAAATGTCGTCCGACAGCCCCCAGTGAGAGGCCAAAGGTAATGTGGGCGAGATACATGGCAATCTGCCGCGCTTGTGCGACATGGGCTTCACCACGGGTGCTTGCGCAGAGCGCTTCGGGCAAAATGTTGTAAACTCTCGCGACCACTTCACAGGTCAGCCGGACATCGGCTGCCTGGTGCGCCCATATGGCTGCCCGTTTGGCGGCAGCCTTCGTAGTCAAAATGCCGTAGCGTGATAGTTCTTCCGTGTGATTCAGTGAAACATTTGAGGACATTTCTTGCATTTCATTGCGCCTCCCACCTGGTTATCAGACGATTGTGTTTCGATCTCGTTGACCGTGCCTTTACATATAAGGCCGTCTGTAAACCCCGGGGGTAAATTTTGCGTTTTACGCAAATTTTTTTGGGTGGCGGGCATATGCTATCTGCGCGAAATGCAAATGAGAGAGAGCCTGTGAAAAATCGAATTCGATATTACCGTCGTCAAATGGGCCTGACACAGACCGATCTGGCAAAGCGCCTTGGGACAACAGCCGCCACCGTTTCCAGGCTGGAGACTGACGGGATCAAAATCTCTGTCGACTGGTTGGCACCGCTTGCAAAGATTTTTCAGGTTCAGCTGACGGATCTGATTGATGAGCCCTCGCCAGAGCGCATTGAGATGCTCGGAGACCTGAGTGCGAACGGAGCCGTTACCGCCCCTAAAAGAACCAGCGAGGCTGGCTTTCTGCTTCGTGTCCCTGCGACCGTTCCCGTAGCCGTTCAAGTCAAACAAGACATTGGACGGTATAATGCGGGCGCCCTTCTCATCGCAGATCGGCTGTCAGGTGATGATTTTAAGCAGGCGTTTGATCAGGATTGTCTCGTGGGATTGCGCGGTGGTAAAATTTTTCTGCGGCGTCTCATTCAAAGCCCCAAAAATGGGGCACGCTTCGGCCTGGTGCCTCTTGAGCCTGGCGTTGAGACCAAATATGTCGCTCAGCTCGCCTGGTGCGCCCCTATTGTCATGTCAGTTATGTATTTTTGAGGAGTGAGTTTACGTAATCCGTAAGTTATCCTCACCCAGTTATCGAGCTGTCATGCTGAGCAGATGGGTCAGACAGACGCACTTCTTGATGAGCTCACGCGCGATGGACGCATCGCCTATCGGCGGCTGGTGCGAGCCGGTGCTTCACGATCAGAGCTCTGTTTTGACACTGGCGCGGACCTGACAGCCCGTATTGCACGCACCAAAAGACAGCTTAGGGTTGATCTCAAGTTGCAGCGAACGACGCCATGGGCATCCCGTCCGCTTCGGACTGCTGCGCTGGAGTCTCATCTTGTCGACCTCCTGAGGAGGCAATCATTGCGTGCCCAATAAACAACGCCCTGTCCACAGCCCGCCCCCTGAATTCCGGTCCACCTTCACACCCCAGGTGCCCTTGAAGCTTCTTTCGTCCTCAGCCAAGCGCAGACGCGCACCGCCGCGGCCAAGTTCTGACAGCCATATTCCGTTCAACACATTTCTCTCGCGGGACCCGATGAGAAGTCCTGGGCGCGGCGCAAACTCGCTGCGCCGATAGCTGCCCGTGACGCGTCCTTCGCGGTCAACAAGATGCAGGCGTCCAAACTCTGTGTCCCACAGGCCTGTGAATCCCTGGCAGCTCTGCCCCAGGGTTTCTACACGGAGCGGGTGTTCGCTTAGAATGTGCCCGCCGCGTTCCGGCGAGGCGAAAACCCGTACGACGTAACGACCGGCTACGCCCGGTGCCGCAAGCAGGATTTCCGATGCGGCATTTCCAGCAAGGGCGTAGCGCTCCTCTCGTCCTGGCGCACTCCCTGCGCGCGCAAGCCCGATGGCACCATCCGACATGAGGCAGGCTGACGGCGCGGTGTTGGCGGAAACGGTCATTGCCTCACCTGTGCGATAGGCTGCCTGATCCAGGCTGAGCTCGACTGGCCGAGAGGCCCGGACAGCCGCATCTGCCGCGCGCTCAAGGGTGAGCGGCAGCGCGCCTGTCACCGCAGCCAATGCGCCTATCGAGCGATCGCTGGCTGACCGGATGGGACGCCCACTCAAAGACCGCACCGACTGAGGACAGGCTGATTTTGCCCGACAGAAGCCAAGGGCAGCAATTGCCTGACCCACTTTGAGATAGGCAGTCGCCAGTTCATTCGCGCCGCAGACCGGACCGCTTGTGCCGCGCGGCACTGAGGGCACCTCTGCAATGGCGAGGGCAGCATCGAGGCGGGCAGCGCTCAGCATCGCTCGCGACAAGGCCTCAAAGTAGGCCTGGGTGTATTCCTGGCCGTCGTCCCGCCGGGCCCACTCTGCGGCCACATCGATTTCCGCAACGAGAGCGCCAACACGCCAGGCATGTTGCTGGACTCCTCTTCGAAGCTCCGTTTCTTCAATCCAACCTTTTAGCCCGCTGCGCATATCAGCCGCCCTGGCAGACAAAGCCTCCACGTCAAGCGATGTTTCAGCTGAGTCAATCGCCAGACGGACCAAGGCGCGCTCAACCCCTCCCAAAACAACAGCCAGTCCCGTGGGCGCTGGTTCCTCTACAATGCCCGGGAGCGCCGTGCGGCCACCCGCCAATTCCGCCAGGGACATTTCGGCGATCTCCAGGTCCGCCGCAAACGCCGCAGAGCGTTCGCAATTCATAATGGGGCAAACCGTGCTTTGACACTGGCGCGCTGCAGTGATGACCCGCTCAGACAATTGTTCTATTCGTGCGGCGGCAGCGCGCACAGGCCCGGCGTCTCGATCACAATCCAGCGGCTGGGTATCTTCTGCCCGGACAGTGTCGTGGCGTTGGCACAGACGCTCTTTTTCACAATCACCCATCGCGTTTGTGTAGCTTCTGAGGCCAGCAATTGCTCTGGCAGCCGCTTTCTGCTGGGCAGTCAATGCCCTTTCGAGGGTCGCGCGGGTTCCCGGCGGAGCGCGATCATTGATCTGACTGAGGGCTGCTTCACTCTCGCGTATCCCGGCAAGATTTGTCTCAGCGCGCTCGCGGTAGGCAGCGACAGTCTGCGCCAGGTAAGTGCAGCGCTCGCAGGCCTGTCCGTCAAGGACGACGCCGTGTTCAACATCTGCCAGCAGGTCAAGCACCTGTGCCATGTCTCTATCGAGACGGATGGTTGCCGGAGAGGCAATTTGCCGGACGACACGTGCTGAGTTTGGAGATCCATCTGAGCTGTTCCAGATCCACCAGCCGATCGCAGCGCTCGCGACGACAATAATGGCTACCAGTGCCACCAACATCAGACGCATATGGTCGTTGAACATTTTCATATTCTGATTTGGGCGGTGTTTCGCATCAACCCCGCCAGAACGGGCTGCTTAGTACTGACCACAACTGGCCGTGACAGAAGCGCTTCCTTCCTCAACGGTGGAACATGCGCCACTGCCGAAGCAAAAAGCAGCCGGAACGCCCGAAAAATAGAACCCGATATAGGAGTTTCCAGCGCTTTTTTGAAAGGTGCCGGTCATCTCAAACCGCCGGGTCCCGCGGCGCGGGAAGTTGATTACGTCTCCGACTGCGGGTTCGGACAAGGGAATATAGTCCCGGGCATCAAATACGACACTTGCTGCACCCGTCGCTTTTACTTCGCACCAGCCGGAGAATTCGGTAGAGCCCGCGCCGCTGGCTGCCACGGGAAAGCTTGCCCGCTCTCCCAGAGCTATGGTCTGCGTGCCGCCGTCAATGGTTGCCTGCTCGCTCGCCAGAGCCGGCGATGCCAATAACATCAAAGAAAAACTTGCCGCTGCCACTCTTGCGGTGATGGGTTGTGTGATCATCTCTTATAGGCCTCTCAAAGAACTGCGAACTGATAGTGCACCCTCTGCGTTACGCCTAGAGTGACCCGCACGTCCTCTGTGGGCAAGCGCGAACAGTCTTGTTGAAAGAGAATTGATGCCTGGTGAGCATTATTTGCTGCCGCGGGTTCCGCCGTTTTTCTGACCCAGACCCATTTTCTTGGCGAGCTTGGAGCGCGCCGCCGCATAGTTTGGCGCCACCATCGGATAATCTGGCGGCAGACCCCATTTGCGACGGTACTCTTCTGGCGAGAGATTATAGTGGGTGCGCAGATGACGCTTCAGTGATTTAAAGCGCTTTCCGTCTTCCAAGCAAATCAGATAGTCAGGCGTGATGGACTGGCGCACCGGAACAGCTGGCTCCACAACCAGTTCCTCTTCATTTGTGCCCGCCTGATCGACACTGCTCAGCGCCCCAAACACTGTTTCAATGAGCGCAGGCACATCGGAGACGTTTACGGCATTGTTCCCAACATATGCCGACACAATCTCGGCGGTCATCTCTACCAGATCCGCCTTATCTTGCATGGAACCACTCCACTCAACTGTTCCTTATGGAATATCTAGCTAAAGCGCCTTCTTGATTGTCGTCAGCAGCTAACAATAATGCCGGTGACTTATAGCAATCGAAAGAAACACAAGCAACGCAGCATGAGAATTTAACGCACATTTGACGTTCATTTGTAGTTAATTGCCTCTGCACTTGCAGACAGAAATTTTTATTGTAGGCAATTTGCAGACCGAAGGTTTTGCCTCACTATCGATCCGCCCCCCTCAGAACACCCAGATCGTCCAAATATCGGTCAAGCGCCACGGTAACAATGTCTTGGTGCGTCCGGCCCAGTAAAACCCCGGCACCTTTCAGCCTCTGGTGACGATGCTGCTCCAAACGAACGGATACTTTCACCCGCGGCGGCACGGATCGACGTCTTTCGACAAGCGGGCTGATGTCATGTGTTCTGCGCTCTGGGCCGGCATAGACCTTTTGGTCAGATTGATCCGTGGTCTGACAGGGATGGGCTCCCGACGGCACTTGGGATTGAAGTGCAGATTGTGCGGCGCGCCCGGTGCGCTTGGTTCTTTTCGGACCTCTCTTGGGCTTCGCCCGCTTGCCAAATGCTGCGTTAGTATCTGGCGCAGAGCGGCGCACGGATGCAGGCGTTGCTCCCGTTGCCTCATCCGTATCCGGATTAGCCTGAGCCAGCGGCGGTGGCGTCGCTCCACCGCGCTGCATCATATCGGCGGTCAATGTGGCAAATCCATCTGATGCGCGGGACGGGGGTATGGACCGGTTAGAGGCACTCATGGTTGGGTCTCCTGGCTGCGAGGCAGGTAGGTCTGCACAGTGTACTCACGGGGATTGGGAATTCGATTTTGGATCAGTGCCCGGCTCTGCGGCCAAATGCAGGTGCCTGGCGACCCAACGCGTTTACGTTGCTCGGGACGTGGCTGCCAAACGCGTCGGTTGGTACCTGGCTTTGAGCGGGCCGGAGTCGATCAATGCGGTCGGCCAAATAAGCCCACAATGCGTCGACTTCCGCTGCGCTCTTTCCATTGGGTTTGGTTTCCATCACCGTGCGTCCATCAATCATGCTTGCGGCAAAATCAACCCGGTGATGCAGCGTCACTGGCGCCACCGTTCCGTGCTGGGACAAGGCGACGGCGGCATCGGCGGTGATCCGAGTCCTAGCGGTTGCTGCATTCACCACGAACACCAAGGGCTTGTCATGCCATTGGGCAATATCGACGGTTGGGCCGACGGCGCGCAAATCATGGGGGCTCGGACGTGTCGGCACGACGACCATATCGGCGTAGGACACAACGTCAGAGATCGCGCGGGTCACGGCCGGCGGCGTGTCGACAATCGCAAGCCTCATGCCTGCCTGGGCCGCTTCGCGCAGTGCGGGCCCGACACCGCCATAGTCAGACTGAAACAGGGTTGGCCCCTCGAGCGAGCGGACTTCCATCCATTTCTGCAAGCTGCCTTGAGGGTCGGTATCAATCAGGCCCACCGGTCCTGCGCCCGCCAAATGAGCAGCGATTGCCGCGTGACCTGCGAGGGTCGTCTTCCCGACACCTCCTTTTTGAGCCGCGAAGACCAGAACAAACATTTCCGTCGACATTACACCACTCCTTCGAGCGAAACCTGCCGGTGACCAGTGACCAGCGAAGCTCACCCTAAGGAGCCACGAGTTAACAGAAAATCAAACGAACAATTCGTCTCAAACCCAGCTAAAACATTGACAAAACTGTATTTTTTCGCATTTTGAGTGGCAGGTGGCGGCGCGTTGATTGGGGCCCAAAGAAACATGTTTTTACGCGATATCTGGTATTTTGCAGTTCCAGGAGAAAGCCTGGCGCCTGGTGCGATGGTGCACAAAGTTCTCCTGGGCGACCCGATTGTTATCGGCCGAGAAGCTGACGGCACGCCGTTTGCGCTGCGCGATATCTGTCCCCACCGTGGCGTGCCGCTTTCAGCTGGCGCCCTCTTCTCTCCACAGACGAGCGGTTGTGGCACCAGCGCCATTGAGTGCCCTTATCATGGATGGAAATTCCGGCCTGACGGGCAGTGTGCGGAAATCCCTTCACTCGTACCCGACCAGGATATGGATATTGAGCGCATCAGGGTGCGGTCCTATCCGGTGCGTGAGATCCAGGGAAATATCTGGATCTACATGGCCGATGAGGCTCATCCAGATGCGGCACCTACGATTGATCCGCCGCAGGTGCCAGACTTTGACGAGACAGTGCCGAATATTCGCGAGTCCATGATTTTCGACTGCCATATCGATCATGCAGTGATTGGCTTGATGGACCCGGCACACGGGCCGTTTGTGCACCAGGCCTGGTGGTGGCGGTCGTCGAAATCGATCCATGAGAAAGCGAAAGACTTTGCGCCCAACCCGCGCGGCTTCACGATGGTCGCGCATACGCCCTCATCCAATTCAGCCGGTTACAAGGTGCTTGGTGGCACACCCGTCACAGAAATCTCGTTCCAGCTCCCGGGCATCCGCATTGAGCATATCAAGATCGGCAAAAACACTGTGTGCGGTCTGACAACGGTCACGCCCCTGGATGAAAAGCGAACTGAGATCACTCAGACGTTTTACTGGACGATGCCGTTTCTCTCTTTTGCAAAACCCATTGCCCGCCAGTTCATGCGCGCCTTCCTGGGCCAGGACCGGGACATGGTCAATCTGCAACAGAAGGGCCTTAAGTTCGAGCCGCGCCTCATGCTGATCAATGATTCAGATGTGCAGGCAAAGTGGTATCACCGACTTAAGACCGAATGGGCAAAGTCGGTGGAAGACGGCAGCGAATTTGTTAATCCGATTGAGCCCATCACGCTGCGCTGGCGGAGCTAGCTCTATAGCCGACATCAGGGAGAGCGAGGAGTTGGTCATGAGAGATCTGATGCTAGAAAACCTGAAGACCCGGTTCGCGGCATATGATGATTTGGCGATTGGCCTCAGTGACTCCGCGTTAGACGCGCGCATTGATGTTCCCAAACACAAGTCCCTGAAAGAGCATTTGTGGTGCGTGGTTGGCGCTCGCGAGAGCCATGCTGATGCCCTTGAAGCAGGAGTCTGGCAGGGCTTCAACTGCTCAATGACAGCTTATTCCGCGGATGATTTCAGGACCGCTCTTACTTCTTCCGCAGATCGCGTGGTGCAGGTAGCGCATACCATTCAGGATTGGACAGATGAACACGATCGCCTTCTCGCCACAATTTGCGAACACGAAGTGATGCATGAGGGACAGATCATCCGTCACGTCTATGCGATGAATGAAACCCTGCCCGCCTCCTGGAAATGGGCGTAAAAAGCCCTCATTTCTTTCCGCGATTCACAAAAGCCCCGCAGGTTTCCCAGCGGGGCTTCTTTTCGTCAAGAGTGCTCGACTAGAAACGGTATCCGAAACCGGCACCGAAGATCCAAGGATCAAGATCCACGTCGGCAGTGATGGCACCACCATTGATGCTGACATCTGTGTTGAGCCACAGCTTCTTCACATCAATGTTGAAGACCCATTGATTTCCCAGATCGTAGTCCATGCCAGCCTGCAGCGCATACCCGAAGCCATCTTCATAATCGATGGAGGCAACTGCGCCACTGTCTTCACCGTAGAAGATCGTGTAGTTGATCCCGGCACCGACATAGGGGCGGAACTGATCTTTTGGCGTGAAGTGATATTGCAACAAGAGCGTTGGGGGCAGCACCCAGACATCGCCCAGATCAACGCCAGCCGTCGCCGACATATCGTGTGGCGAGGTGGCCAGAATGAGCTCGGCGGCAATATTGTCGGTGAAGAAGTAAGTGATATCGAGTTCGGGTACCACAGCACCATCGGCTTCCACCGTGCCCGCCAAACCGGTGACCGATGCGCTTTCATCCGGCGACACATAAATGCCGCGAACACGGATCAACCAAGGGCTGTCACCGCCTTCTGCGCGCGCTTCAACCGCACTTCCAAAAAACCCCAAAGCGCCCGTCGTGAGCCCCAATGCGAGGGCTAGTGCACTTGTAACCACCCCTAACTTTTTCATCATCTTCTCCTCGTAATGCACACGCTCTCGGTGCGGTCAGTGAGGAGGGGCACGTCCCAAGGGCCCCTTCTCTTCGATCTGACAATCTGTCGGATTGAGAGAAGCAGCCTTGATCCGGATCAATTTTCCGTGTTGTGCGACAAAATGCGCAGGTTTTCTTGCATCCAGCCTGCAGCTTGCGAGGTATCCGTTCGTCAAATTGCCTGGGCGGTGGCTTCCTGCCGCCATCTGACTTTGAGAAAGGCTGAGAGCCCATCAATGGCCTGTTCGCCTTCCGGCAACATTGGGAAGAAGGCATGCCAGACATGGATCATGCGATCCCAAACTTCCAGCTTACAGTCCACGCCTGCGGCCCTCGCCTTCTTCTCAAATTCACGGCTATCGTCCAGCAACACTTCAGCGTCCCCCACCTGCAAGAAGAGGGGCGGCAGGCCTTTGAGGTCGGCGAGTAAAGGAGAGGCAAGCGGATCATCCGCCGACGCACCGCCGAGATATTCTTCTCCGGTCTGGATGATGCCCGCTGGCTCAATCATTGGGTCGGCGTCCGCCCGGGTTTTGTAGGTTTCCGACCGTCCGGTGAGGTCAGTCCATGGGCTGAGGCCAATTGCGGCGGCGGGCATGGGTAGGCCCATGTCCCGTGCTTTGAGCAAGGTAGCAAAGGTCAGTCCACCCCCGGCAGAATCCCCTCCGACGGCAAGCTTGGCTGGTGAAACACCTTCATCCAGCAATGCTTTGTAGGCGGCAACACCATCCTCAACGGCTGCGGGAAATGGATTTTCAGGCGCCAGACGATAGTCAAAGCTAATGACCCGCGCATCGGCTGCTGTCGCAAACCGTGCGGTGAGGTTTGCATGAGAGTTGGGAGAGCCCATGACATATCCGCCACCATGAAAATAGAGCAATGTGTGCTCAGGCTCTTTGCCTTCAGGCTTAAAGACCTGCGCGGGACGACCGGCAAGCTCAATATTGTCCCGGCTGACCCCCTGCGGCTCACCAAAGGCAGCCGACATTGCATCCATGGATGCCCGACGGTCTTCCAATGATAGGCCTTCACGGCCCATATCAGCCTGTTTCAACAGCTCAATAACCTGATCGATTGGCTCTGCAGACATGGTTTTCCTCCCAATTTGCCGTGCTCCGCTTGGGCGGCGCGTCGGCGTCTCCTGTTTTCGTTTAAGTCATGATGAACCAAAGAGTGCCCAGCGAAAAGAACATCCGTTAAGAATTCGCCGTGCGCGAGCGAATCGGCGTATTTTGATTGACAGGTGGCGAGGATTGCCCAGCGCATGTGTGCCATGTGCCCAGGGCGAACTCAGGGATATTGACGATGGAAAATGTGGCCTATTTTGGCGGCGCGGAGAATGCCCATGGCATTGCCTATAGCCGCAGTGCCTTCCATCAAATGTCACGCCTTACCAAACACCACCGGTCACAGCTGAAGGACGCTCTCATGTCCATGCGAAGCGACGACAGCAATGACGAAGTGCTTACCGGGTCGCGGCGTACTCGGCGGCTTGATGATGGCTTGCGGTTTGTTTTTGAACGCAATGGAAGCGCGCTGACTGTGCTGGCCATCACAGATGCCGGCTTCCCGCCCCAAGCAAAGGACATTCCCCCATGAGTTCTTCATTAAAACAGGACAGCCGGTCTTCTGAGCCACAGCTGGTTTATGGGCCAGGCGGAGAAGCACTCTATGCTCTGGTCCCAGTTGCTGACTATGAACAGCTCAAACGCGCCGCTGAGGATATTGTCGATATCAAAGCAGCGAATGAAGCCCTTCTGGGCGACCGTGCCGACCTTATTCCGGCAGAAGTCGTGCACCGGATCGCTGACGGAGAGAACCCGGTTCGCGTCTGGCGGGAACATCGCGGACTTAAAGGTGTCGAGCTTGCAAGAGCCGCCGGGATCAGTCCGGCCTATCTCTCTGAAATCGAGACCGGCAAGAAAGATGGCACGTTCCGAACCATGACGGCGATCGGCCACTGTCTCGGTCTGCCGCTTGATGACCTTGCGCCCATCGCAGATGACGACGAACGGGTGAGCCGCGAGCAGGCCGCGCGGATCAATGATATCCGCGCGCAGATCCGCTTTATTGAAGGTCTGATTGTCGGCCCCGGCGATTTCAGCACTGGTGCCGTGCGACAGGCTGCTGCCACACTCGCAACAGACGCGGAGCAGATGCTCACTGAGAACGGGGAGCAGTCTGACTGGCTGCCGCAGGTTCTGGAGGGGGTGGAAGAGATCCTCGACCTCATCGACCGTGCTGAGGGTGATATTATCGAGACCGCGCGCTCAACACGGGCCGATCTGGAAAAGGTGGTCACGCTCAGCGCTTTTCGGGCCCCGATAAACCCGTCAGGTGGCGCCACTTAGCAAGCGCGCCTCTTAGGCGAATGTCTCAGAAGCGACGATGCGATCCCAGAAGTGCAGAATGGAATCGGCCCGATCCATGGTTACGCTGTCAAACAGCGCAATGGTGCGTTCCATCTCATTTTCGCTGAGGGCACCGCCGGGGCGGGCAGCGCTCAGCGCTAGCGCAACCTGCTGAAATCCATCTCGAGATAGGCCCATTGCTTTGCCTGCGACCGCAAGCGGCTCTCCGCCCGGATCTCCGAGGATCCAAGCTGCGGTTGTCGACGAAATCCCTGCTGAGGTAGCCAGCGCCCCTTGCGCGGACTCATCTGCAACCCCCGACATCAGGCGAAGCAGTGCGCCTTCGGATATGCGTTCTGCCCGGCGCAGCAATCGATAGGTCTCGTGCAATGCCGGATCGCTCGATTGCAATAGATCGGCAACATCAACTGCGTCTGCGAGGGCCTCAGAAACACCGCGCCTGTCGACCGGGAAGCGCCTTAGGATCAGGGCGCGTTCCTCGCCATCAGCCCAGAAGAACATGAGATGGGCAAGCCAAGGAGTCAGTTCATGACGCTGCAGGAGGGGCCGGATGAATTCTGGTTTTGCGGAAGAACGCCGCACCATGATTTCAAGCGCCCGTGTTGACAGCATCGCCCCTTTATTTGCGATGAGGCGGGATAGCACCTCAGGTTCTCCGCGGGTCACAAGTGCATCACAGACGACACGCGACAGCTCAAGCCGATCAGCAATACAAAGTCGATGACGTTCTTCAGTCTCTTCTGCCACACGGACAAGGTCGCAATTGGTCAGACAAAGCCCTTCAGCCAGAATCGGTTCACAAACCTCAAATGGCTCGGCGAGCAATGCTGAAAGAAGGGCGCTCGGCGCCGTTTCAAGAGGTGAGATCCGCTCGGCAAGCCGCCGTTTAAACTCAGCGCCCGTGAAGGGCAGCAAATCAACCAGCGCCGTTTCCGCCAAGGCCAATTCGTTTGGCGCCAACTGACTGCCACCAGCAAGCAGAAAGTCGGCAAGGCGACGGATCAATTGGTCGTGGCCCTGAGGTTCTGCCCCCATCAGGGAGGCAGCAGCCGCCTCAAAGACATCACTTGTTTCCGGTGTCGCAGACACGATGCACATCCCCAAATTGGCGGCCTAATTCAACCCTCATGCAATCATTTGAGGCTTAAAATGGTGTGAATATGGCCCTTCACATTCGGTTCCATCTGCAGATTGGCGTCGATCCCCAAAGTCCGATAACCTCTCGCTTTCGCGGAGGAGCCGCGGGCCGGTTGGCATTTTGGCGCCGACCATAGTGAAAGAGACTTGTTATGATCGTGCGTCGCGTAAATCCGCTGTCTGTAATTGTTTTGTTGGGAGCCGCCTTAGGCCTGGCCGCTTGTGCATTCGAGCGGGACCCGCAACTTCTGCAGAACCCGCTCTATAAGGCCGGACATGCAGATGGGTGTCAGTCATCTCACACTCAAGTGTCTGGCTTTGACGAAACGATTCACCGAAACAAAGCTCTTTATGAGAGCGAGGCTGCTTACCGTACCGGTTGGGGAGACGGGTACGGATCCTGCGGTGGCAGTCGCTCTCGCTTTGATGATCGGTCGATCCTAAATGAGGGCAATGAAACGACCGGTATCGACTATTAGGATTTGAGATCCGGGTGATTGAAAATGCCTGCGCCATGTAGGCGCGCTTTCACAAAGTGGGTCTCTTTTTTTGGGGGGAAGACAATGCGCACTATAATCAGCGGCCTGGCTCTGCTGGCGATCGCTCTAGGCGGCGTGTTCTACGGCACCTACAGCACGCTTGATCCGTGTCGCGCGCTCGCTCAAGAGATGGCAGAAGGCACGTTAGGCAGCATTGCTGAAAGACCCATGCGGTTGGTCACGAGCCAAATGACATCTCGCGAATGCGCTGAAGGCCTGTGGGAGCGATGGACAGATTTCGAGGAATAAATCCAGGCCATCCCGGTCGGTTTTTTCGATTGTGGCTCGTCGCCGCAACAGCCATCGCAGCTCCTTTTCATCCTGCCGATGCACGCACACGGGTTGAAACAGGGCGCGACCTTCAAAATTTCTGCCAGCAGGCCATTGATCAGGAACTCGAACGCCCGGGCGAACGCATTACCGGGAAAGCCCGCTATTGCCGTCAATATGTCAGCGGGTTCTTTGCCAGCCTGCATGCAATGCAGGTGAATGAGGGAACTCGGAAAGTGCACCCAAACGACGAGGCCGACCGCTTTCAATGTGCGCTCGTGCCGCGCGCTGCAACCTACGAACAGCTGGAGCGGCAGATTGTCCGCTTTGGCGAGTGGCACCCGGAATTGTTGGACGAGCCAGCCATCCGGCTCATCCAAAGAGCGTTTGATTCAATCGACCCGTGCTAACGGGAGCGACATCGCGGGTCTCCTGTCACGCGACTTCCAGGTCATCGGGCAGTTTGCCTACATAGCGTGCCGATGGACGGATCAGGCGGCCTATCGCCTCCTGCTCCATAATATGCGCTGTCCAGCCTGCCACACGCCCAACGGCAAAGGTTGGCGTGAAAGCATCGCGCGGGATCGCCAGCGCTTCCAGCAACAGCGCTGTATAGAACTCAACATTCGTATCGAGGGGTCTATGAGGTTTCAGTCCTTTGAGGACAGCCTTTGCAGTTGCTTCGACTTCTCTGGCAAAAGCTGTGCGCTCTTCCACGCCCTTTAGGCTTTTAATCGCCGAGCCCAAAACATCGGCCCGTGGATCGCGCACCCGGTAGACCCGATGACCAAACCCCATCAGCCGGTCGCCGGCCATCACCGCTTCCCGCAGCCAAGGTTCAATATTGTCGGGTGAACCAATATCATCGAGCATGTCCAACACGGGACCAGGTGCGCCACCATGGAGCGGGCCTTTGAGGGCACAGAGTGCTGCTAAGACAGAAGACACCTGCTCAGCTGCTGTTGAAGCGACCACGCGCGCGGTAAATGTGGACGCGTTCATGCCGTGGTCGCTTACTGTCACCAGATATTTATCCATCGCATCGACCGCGTCCGCGGCAGGGTCTTCGCCGTGCAACATGTGCAGATAATCTTCAGCGTGGGGGCTTGTGGCATCGGGTGCAACAGGCGCCTTGCCTTCGGCCGCGCGAGCCAGCGCCGCCACAAAGACCGGCATGGACGCAACCAAACGCACATGGGCTTCGGTTGCATGGCTATCTTGCAGCAGGCTCAATCCAATACGTAACGCTTCGGTAATTGTGAGGCCTTTGCCGGCTTCCAGAAGCGCTGGCACAAGATCGAATGCCTCGACACGGGCCCGCCCCAAGGCGTTACGGGCCTCTTCTGCGCTGCATGGCGTGCCTGCAGTTGACCAGAGTGCTGCTGTGACACCCTCGAAACTGAGCGTCTCCGCCAGGTCGGGCAAATCGCGCCCAGCAATGATCAACCGACCCGCCGCGCCGTCGACGCGGCTCAAAGCCGTCTCTGCAGCCACGATGCCTTCAAGGCCACCTGCTACGCCCTTTGACGCTTTGGTCTCTTCGTTCTTGCTCATGTGCTTCTCCTTCTTGTCGATTGAGGGGACTTCAAGCGCGAGAGCCCATCTTGCTTGGTGGCCTGCCGCCTCTTCTTTCTGCAGTGCAACATGATTAGACTTGCGGATATCGTCAATCTTGATTAAGCTAATCAACATATGAATAGTTCGGTCAACACACCATCCGAGGACGAGGCTCTTTACCTAAACGCCAAGGAAGCTGCGGCTGAATTGGGGGTGAGCCTGCCGACCCTCTATGCCTATGTGAGCCGGGACCTTATTCGCTCAGAACCCGTGCCGAACTCGCGCGCCCGTCGCTATCGGGCTGAAGATGTGCGGGGCCTCAAAGACCGGCGCACCTCCAAGCTGGATGAAGCGCGGGTCCCACCAGGAGATGCGGGCTACACACTCATTTCAGGGCAGCCGCTCCTTGATTCCGCAATCACACTGATTGCGGACGGACGTCTCTATTATCGTGGATCTGAGGTTACAGAGCTTGCAGCGCACAGTTCTCTGGAGAGCATCGCTACCCTGCTCTGGGACTGCGCCAGCGACCCCTTTCAGGACGATGTCCTGCCGCCCGAGCTACCCGACATTCCCGGCAACCTGCCGCCAGTGGACCGAGCCCTCACGGCGCTCCCCATCGCAGGAACGCTCGACACAACTCTTTTCAACACAACGCCGGAAGGGCTGGCTGCGACCGGCGTCAAGATTGTCCGCCTGGTTGCTGCGACCATTGCCGGTCAGGCTCCCTCTAGCGACCCAGTTCACCTGCAGCTGCAACGGGCATGGGGCGCTGATGCGACAACAGCGGACGCCATTCGCGCCGCCCTTGTTCTGTGTGCGGATCATGAATTGAATGCGTCTGCCTTTACCGCGCGCACAACAGCTGCCGCAGGCACCACACTCTATGGAGCGGTAATGGCGGGCATGGCCGCCCTACAGGGCTCCAAACATGGCGGTATTTCACGGCGTACGGAAAACCTGTTGCATGATCTGGCTGAAAGCGACAATCCAGCCGAAAATGTGCGCCAACGATTGAGAGATCAAGAACCTATGCCGGGCTTTTCCCACTGGCTCTATCCAAATGGGGACCCGCGGGCAAAAGTTTTGATGCGCCTCATGGCCGAACATCGCGGGGACACTAAGACCTTTGCGCAAATGAACCAGGTCATCGAAACCATGAAGAGCGCAGCGGGTATCAAACCCAATATAGATCTGGCTTTGGCGGCGCTTTGTGTGACCTACGACCTTCCCCGGGGCTCAGCGCTGTCTCTCTTTGCGCTTGGCCGGACGGCTGGCTTAATCGCCCATGCTATTGAACAACAAATGCGCCCAGGCCTGATCCGTCCCCGTGCGCGATATACCGGGCCCACCCCTCGATGAAATGGACCCCGGTGACACGCACCACCCCTTTCCGCTAGGCTTTTCCTATGACCAAACCAACCGCCCTGATTGCAGGTGCCACCGGCCTTATCGGTAGCCATCTGCTTGACCTGCTCCTCGCCTCTCCGTCCCATGAAAAGGTCATTGCGCTTACGCGTCGCCCTCTTGATCGCACACACGACAAGCTGAGCAATCTTGTGGCTGAATTTGATCAACTGGAACTTGCCGTGAGCCAATCGGGTATTCGTGCTGACGAAGCCTATTGTGCGCTGGGTACCACCATTAGGAAGGCGGGCAGCAAAGAAGCATTCCGCAAAGTAGACTATGAGTATGAAACGGCGTTTGCTCGCGCGGCACTCGCGGCAGGCGCTTCAAAGTTCGCGCTGGTATCTGCGGTTGGCGCAGACGCGAAGTCGCCCATCTTTTATTCCAGGGTAAAAGGCGAAACCGAGAGGGCGATACGCGATCTGGGGTTTGCCTTTACCCATATCTTCCAACCTGGTGTTTTGCTGGGAGAGCGCCCCGAATCTCGCCCGGCAGAGCAATTGGCTGCCACCCTCACGCCGCTCCTCAACCTCGGATTACAGGGTCCTTTTAGGAAATACCGGGGAATTGACGCAAGGACCGTCGCTGACGCAATGATTGCTGCGCTCGGTTCAGACAGGCCCAGCGCCATCCACCGCTATGATGCGATGGTCAAAGCCACCCGCTAAGCGGCTGCCGACTCTCCATCAGCATCAGCGGCAGCACCGGCTTTGGGTTCCTCGTGGATAACACGCTCAGCTGGAATGCTGGCACAAGCACATGTACCTACACCTTCACAACTTGTGAGAGACAATGTCCCGCCGACAGCCTCAACCATCGCGCGTGCCAGCGGCAGACCCAAACCGGTCCCAGACTTCGTCCGCGTGTGGGAGTTTTCGACCTGCTCAAAAGGCTCAAAAATATTCTCGATCTGGTCAGCTGGAATGCCGATGCCGGTATCACGAATCTGGATTTCCAGCGATCCATCTTCATTGAGCAGGGAGCAAATGGTGATCGTGCCGCCGGGGTCGGTGAATTTGATTGCATTGGAAATGAGGTTCAACAGGACTTGCTGGAGGTGGCGCTCGTCGGCGCATATCATCGGCACCGCCCCCTCCATCAGTTCGAAAGCGAAAGTGAGACCGGCTTCCTCGCCCGAGGGCTGCAACATTCTCAATACTCGAGAAGCTGTCATGGAGGGATCAAATATATCTTCGTTCAGCTCAAAGCGACCCGCCTCGATCTTTGCCATGTCGAGGATCTCGTTGATCAAGCCTAATAGATGATCACCGCTCTCATATATGTCTTCAATGTATTCACGGTAGCGCGGCGGTTGCAGGGCACCGAAGGATTCCTTCCGCACCAGGTCGGCAAAGCCGATGATGGCATTAAGCGGCGTGCGCAGTTCATGACTCATGCTTGCCAGAAAGTTTGTCTTGCTGATGCTGGCCTGCTCTGCCCTTTCTCTCGCTATGTCGAGCTCCCGAGCCCGATCGCTCATGATATCTGCGACCGACGCCAACACATCCATCACACTTCCAACACCGAAATAGTCCTTGTCTTTGACGACAATGAACCCTTTCAACATTGAACCGTGACCAGCTGAGACCAACATCTTATTGAGGGTCTCCGCCGCAAGGGACGCGGCCACAATCATCGGCTCGGCGTCCATCAGCGCAGATATGGGTTGGCGTCCGTATATCTCTTTACCGTAGAGAACGGTGTAGGTCAGAGTGAAGTCTTGCCGGTTGACAATGCCGACAATCTTCGCGTCCTTAAGAACTGGCAAATGCATGATGTCTGCATCAGCCATCAGCAGCCTGAACACTTCCGCGCATGGCATTTGCGGCGGAATGGGTTTCACCCTGTGCGCAATCTGCTCGGCACTACACCCTGATTTGATGCTCGACTTCTCACTGGTCACGCGATCACCCTCTACCACCGAACGCAACAAAGATTTGGGTAGGCGGCGCGCAATGAGTTCGTTGAAATCATTGCGGCCCGCGGCGATCTTCAACCGGTGGGCTTTCGCATATCTTAAGGAAACCGTCTGAAACGGTTGCAATTCAAAAGTTTCATATCTCTGTCACATAGTTTAATGAGGAATGAAATGATTGCTTCGATAGCGGCGATATTTGGGGGGGGGGGGAGATTGATGGCAACAAGCGACGGACAGACCGCGTCCAGCGGCTCACTCCGCTGGTACATGGTGGGACAAGCCACCTGGTTTTCCAGTATCGGCCTACAATTTGTTCTGTTTCCCATTCTTGTCACCAATGTTCTTGACGAAACAGGCACGCGGCTCGGCCTTGCTCAAGTGTCCCTCTCCGCGCCGGCCCTTCTATTCATGCTCCTCGGAGGCGCAACAGCTGATCGGAGTGACCCGAGAACGATTTTGTTTCGCATCCACCTTTTTGCCGCGCTCCCCCCACTTGCACTAGCGTCGGCGCTCAACCTTGATTTTCTAAGCTTTGAGCTTTTGGTTGCGTATGGCGTGTGTATGGGCACAGCAACCGCTTTTGCCATGCCGGCTCGTGACGCAACCCTCACGCGTGTTGCCGGATCAAATGTGCAGAAAGCCGTCACGCTCGCCCTGGCAGTTCAACAAACCACACAACTTGCAGGGATGAGCCTTGCGATATTCGCGAGCAAAGTCGGGTTTGCCCTTCTCTTCGCCATCCAATCACTGGTCATTCTTGGCGGGGGCCTCGCCGCGCGGCAGCTCCCCAAGAAAGAAGGCAATGACACCGTCCACCCGTCCCGTTTGCAAGCGATGAAGGATGGCCTGACCTATGTAATGAAATCAGATGTGCTCGCGCCCGTGATCGCCGCCATGTTTGCTGTCGGCGTTTTTTACGTGGGCGCCATACTGGTTCTCTTCCCCCTGATTGTTCGGGACTTTTACCCAGGGGATGACGCCCTCGAACTCGGTGTCGCGAACATCTTCTTCTGGGGCGCCACCATTATCTCGACTCTCTTTCTGCTTCGCTTCGGACATGTTGCACGGCGCGGACGGGGCGTCATGATTGCCCTATTCTTGGGCGTACTCGTTGTCTTTGGATATACATTCGAACCACCCTACTGGATGTTCTGCCTTCTTGCCTTTGCGTGGGGTCTGGGCGCGGGGTGCGTCATGGTTCTTGGACGAACCATTGTTCAGTCGGAAGCCGATGAAGCTTTTCGCGGGCGAGCATTGTCCATCTTCCAGCTTGGTTTTGCCGGAGGCGCCCCGTTGGGATCCCTTATCATGGGTGTCCTTGCGGATGTTATCGGGCCCCACAGCACAATGTGGTTTTCCGTCATTGGGATGACGCTGGTGCTCGCATGGCTTATGCTAAAATCTCGACTTTGGACGCTTCACGCCCACAACACTCTTTAAGAAAGATCCGGAAAGGACGGATGCCATGCGCCCGATGAACCTCTACTTCGGCGGCCTTATCACCTGGTTCGGCGCCATTGGCATTCAAACAGTGCTCTTTCCATTCCTTGTCACCGGGCAGTTGGCGTTGGGGCCGGCTGAACTCGGCTTTGCCATGATGGCCCTCTTTCTTCCAACCATGTTGCTGATCATGGTCGGCGGCGCGACCGCAGATCATGTGGATGGGCGCCGCATCTTGATCCTGGTGCATTTCCTCTCAGGTCTTCCCGCGCTTGGCATTTTGACCGCGCATCTTATGGGCGCGCTCACCTATGAAGTCTTGATTGTTTATGCGCTTGCCATGGGTGTCGCTGGGGCTTTCATCATTCCGGCACGCGACTCTCTGCTCACCCATATTGCCGACGGGAAAATCCAAAAAGCCGTGATGATTGCAACCATCTGTCAGTTTGGTGCACAGATGCTTGGCTTCGGACTTGCCGCCCTTGAACCCTATATCGGTATTGCGGTGATTTTCCTCTCTCAAGTCGCTCTCTTGTGGACCGGGGCTTTGCTCGCCCTTCGTCTGCCGACCCATGAACCCGAAGGGGCTACCGCTCCCTCCCTGGCAGCGATTATTGACGGGTTTCGAGAAGTTGCACGCGATCCACGTCTCCTCACCCCAACAGCGATGGTGTTTGGTATTGGGGTTTTGTTTTTTGGAACGGCTCAGGTGGTCCTGCCATTCATCGTGCGGGATGTTTTCCACGCCGGTGAAAACCTTGCGCGCGATATCGCGATCGTCAACATCTTCATGATGTGCGGCATTGTATTCACTGCGATGCTCATTGGGCGCATAGGCGGGATTGAACGCCAGGGCCGCGCGCTTGTTCTCGCACTGGGGTTCGGTGCCTTTGTGATGGCATCCTTCGGCTTCGTCCCGACTTTCTGGGCCCTGTCACTCGCGACATTTGCGTGGGGCTGCGGCGGTGGTGTCGCCATGACGATGAACCGCACCATCATTCAAGAATCAGCGCCTGCCAGTCATCGCGGACGTATCCTCGCGGTCTTTCAAATGGGCGTGCTGGGTGGTGGCCCCATCGGGGCTCTTATCTCCGGGTTCCTGATCGAACTGTGGGGGCCGCAGAATGCTGTGCTGCTGCCGGCTGCGGGCATGATTGTCATGCTGTTGCTGGTCTGCCTTATCAGCCCAATATGGAGCCTGCGCTCACCTGTCGTTTCCGCAGCGGCGGACTGACTGTTCGCCTGTCAGAAGGTACTGAACCTTGCGCTGAAGGTCCATTCAGCCTAGGCCTGTGGGGTATCCGTACCCAAGGACTCCCCCGTGACGACAGAAACCGACAATCAATCTGACCAGCATCGGCGTTCTGACTTACATTGGTATATGGGCGGTGTTTCAGCCTATTTCTTTTCCGGTGGCGTGCAGACGGTTCTCTTTCCCTGGCTTCTTGTCTTCGTCCTGAATGAAAGCGCTGCCCTCACCGGCATCGCGCAAATGTTCGCAATGCTTCCCATGTTGATCCTTGGGCTGTTTGGCGGCGCAACGGCCGACAGAAAAGAGCTCCGCCGCTATCTGATGCGGTTGCAGCTTGCAGCGGGCTTGGCGCCAGTCGCACTTGCTGTCCTCTATATTGCCGGATATTTGAGCTACGAAGTCCTGATCGGGTACGCGATCGCGCTGGCAGCCCTCGGGGCGTTCACAATGCCTGCACGGGACTCATTGTTGAACAGAGTCGCCAATTCGAGCCTTGGGGGAAACATCCAGCAGGCGGTTTCCATGGCGACGGGCGCTCAGTTCATGTCACAGGTTCTCGGACTGCTGGTAGGTGGACTTGCCACTGTCGTGGGGGCCGTTCCTCTCATGGCAGCACAATCGGCTTCGCTTATCGTCGCAGCCGTAACAACCATGCGGCTTCCCAAAGCGCCGCCGTCTGTCATACATGCGCCTCACGAAGATCGGCCCTCCCAGCTCAGCCAGATCCGCGAGGGCATCGACATTGTCTGGCAGAACGAGGATCTGCGCTCCGTCATCATGATGATGTTCTTTGCGGGTATCCTCTATATCGGCGTCTTTATGGTGCTCTTCCCGATCCTCATTCGCGATGTTTATGGCGGCGACTCGTTCGAAATCGCCTTCATCAATATCTGCTTCTTTGGCGGGATCGGGGTCTCGTCCATGGTGCAGACGCGGCTGCGCCCGATCAAACGCCAGGGCCGCGCCATCATGCTGGCCATGTGTTCCGGCTCGATCATGATGGTGTTTGTGCATTTCCATCCGCCCCTTTGGGCGGTCTTCACACTGGCCCTTTGCTGGGGCCTGTCGTCGGGGGTGTCCATGAGCCAGTCCCGCTCGATTGTGCAAATTGCCGCCGTGGACAGTCATCGGGCACGGGTTCTGTCGGTTTTCCAGCTGGGCATGATGGGGGGCGGGCCGATTGGCGCGTTCGGCGCCGGCTTTGTGATCGAAGCCCTTGGACCGCTCAATGCGGTGCTTGTGCCGTCATCCTGCATGGTCGTGCTATGGCTCTTGATCTTCTTCTTCACGAATATGTGGAAGATCGAAGCAGGAACCGGTCAGGCAGAGTCACAAAAGACGACCGCCTGACCGGATATTGCTATTTGATTTCGCCTATTCTGATCAGAAAAGTCTGCAACTTTTCGAGAATAGGCTGTTATTCGTATTCGCGTTCGTCCCACCAAGGGAAGAAGACAGGCATGTCTTCAGAAACCTTGCATGGGTAAACCGCTGGACGTTTTTCGAGGAAGGACATAACGCCCTCCTTTGCATCCGCTGACGCGCCGCGGGAGAAGATGGATCGGCTGTCCATCTTGTGGGCTTCCATTGGATGGTCCGCGCCCGCCATGCGCCACACGAGCTGGCGGGACAAAGCTATCGACACAGGCGCCGTATTGTCAGCGATCTCCCGGGCAATTTCACGTGCCTTTGGCAGAAGCTCATCTTCTGGCAGAACCTCGCGCACGAGGCCGCCGCGAAGCGCTTCCTGTGCGTCAAAGACTTTGCCTGAATAGATCCACTCCAGCGCCTGACTCACGCCAACAACGCGGGGCAGGAACCAGCTGGAACAGGCTTCTGGCACGATGCCACGTCGCGCAAAGACGAAACCAAAACGCGCCTTCTCTGACGCCAGGCGAATGTCCATGGGCAGCTGCATGGTGACACCGATGCCGACAGCTGCACCGTTGATGGCCCCAATCACCGGCTTCAGGCTTTCATAAATGCGCAGCGTCAAACGCCCGCCGCCGTCACGGACAGACGGATGGCTCCAGTCGATCTCCCCATCAGCTGTTGCTGCGGAGCCCCCTTTGTCAGGCCGGTCATCGCGTTTTTCATAGTCAAACGTTTTGGCACCTGCAGACAGGTCGGCGCCTGCGCAGAAAGCTTTGCCTTCGCCGGTGATGATGATTGCGCGGACATCGTCGTCGGCATCAGCACGATCGAAGGCGTCGATCATGTCGAGCATCATCTGACCGGTGAAGGCGTTCATCTTCTCTGGTCTGTGGAGCGTGATGGTCAGGATATTGTCCTCGACCTCATATTTGATTGTCTCGTAGCTCATGTTTTTCTCCCTAATCAAATGCGTAAGTATCGAGGGATATATTTCCCCTGCGTCACCCTTGGAGATGGGCAAATCGCAGATCCCTCGCGAATTCAGCGGTGCATAAATGTCTGCACCTGATATAACAGCCTTCGCGACAAGGCTGCACCAGAAAAGCCTGCAGACACGTCAGCAGATATGCTGTCGAGACCAATAAAGACACGCCGGGAGATGACCTAAATGTTCCACCCATGCCACCACGCCGCCAAAAACCCCGACAAGCCTGCCTACATTATGGCGGCGACCGGGGAAGTTGTGACCTATGGCGAACTGGAAGACCGCACCAACCAAGCCGCCCAATTGTTCCGCGCTGAAGGCCTGAAACCAGGCGATGCGATCGCCATTTTCATGGAGAACAATGCGCGCTTTCTGGAACTCTGCTGGGCGGCGCAGCGGGCCGGTCTTTATTTCACAGCGATTTCCTCGCGGCTGACCGCTCCAGAGGTCGACTATATTGTGAGCGATTGCGGCGCGAAGCTCTTTTTCACCTCAAGCGGCATCGGCGCAGTTGCAACTGAACTTGTCGGCCAAGGTCTCCTCAAAGGCGTGACCAAACGCTTCATGATCAACGGCAAAGACGACGGCTATGAGAGTTATGAAGAAGCCCGCAACACCATGCCGACTGACCGGATCGCCGATGAGACGGCAGGTACGGATATGCTCTATTCCTCGGGCACAACTGGACGGCCAAAGGGCATTCGTCGCAAGCTCTCAGGCGGTCCGATTGATGAAGGCGAAGGCCTACTCAATCTGGTGACATTGCTCTATGGCATGACTGAAGAGACCATGTATCTCTCGCCCGCGCCGCTCTATCACGCAGCCCCCCTTCGCTACAATATGTCGGTACAGCGCATTGGTGGTACCTGCATCGTGATGGATCATTTTGATCCGGAAGCGTCGCTCAAGCTCATTGAAAAGCACAAGATTACGCATTCGCAGTGGGTTCCCACGATGTTTGTGCGTATGCTGAAAATGCCTCAGGAAGAGCTCAGGCAATACGATCTCTCAACGCATAAAGTTGCCATTCATGCGGCAGCCCCCTGCCCGGTTCCGGTCAAAGAACAGATGATTGAATGGTGGGGCCCTGTCATCTACGAATATTACGCAGGTTCTGAGGGCAATGGATTCTGCCAGCTCAACTCCGAAGAGTGGCTTGAGCACAAGGGTTCCGTCGGCAAACCGCTGCTTGGGTCTGTTCACATTTGCGACGAAGACGGCAATGAACTGCCCGTTGGTGAAGCAGGCACAATTTATTTTGCACCTGCAGAAGATGCGAACCCGGACGATATGTTCGAGTATCACAACGATCCGGACAAGACGAAAGACTCCCGCCACCCATCTAAACGCGGCTGGTCCACATTGGGGGATGTGGGGCGTGTCGATGAAGACGGCTATCTCTATCTGACAGACCGCAAAGCGTTCATGATCATTTCAGGCGGGGTGAACATCTACCCGCAGGAAGCAGAGAATGTTCTCATCACCCATCCAAAGGTCGCAGACGTTGCTGTCATCGGCGTTCCGAACGAAGACTTTGGCGAAGAAGTGAAGGCCGTCGTGCAGCCGGTGGACTGGAATGAAGCTGGCCCCGATCTTGAAGCAGAACTGATGGACTTCTGCAAAGAACAACTGGCTCAGATTAAGTGTCCGCGCTCTGTCGATTTTGATGAAGAACTTCCGCGGCATCCAACCGGTAAGCTCTACAAGCGTCTCGTGCGAGATCGCTATTGGGGCAATCATGACTCGAAAATCGTCTGACCCACAGGCAGGCAAAACATCCCGTCGCCCGGGTTCTCTTGCAGGCGACGGGATCATTCGCCGTGAAGACATTACGCCGGCCTTTATCGATCGGCTGGAGCGCCAAGTCGCAAGCCTGCCGAACTATTCGCTCATCTCCCATGAAGAACGTGAAGCCTCCCGACAGACTTTTCTGGCGGGCCGTCGCAAAAATCAGAGCCTCTGGGTGTTTGGCTATGGCTCGCTTATGTGGAACCCGGCCATTCATGTTGCGCAAACTGCGCGGTCCACGCTTTTTGGATATCACCGCGCCTTCTGCCTGCATCTGGTCATCGGACGCGGCAGCCCGAAAAAACCCGGCCTCATGCTTGGGCTTGATGCGGGCGGTTCTTGTGTCGGCCTTGCCCATCGCATCGCGCCTGAGCATGTGGAAAGCGAAACAGAAATCCTCTGGCTACGCGAGATGGTAGGAACAGGATATGCCCCCAAGGCGGTACAGTTGCAGATGGGATCGAAACGGGTGCAAGGACTTACTTTCGTCGCCAACCGACAAAGCAAGCGGTATGCCGGGCGCATTCCCTTCAAGAAGGCTGTGCGGCGGATGGCGAGCGCTGAGGGCGATATTGGGACGAATAGAGACTATCTCTACCGGACAATCGCGCATCTCAACGAATTTGGACTGGCGGAAGGCCCCCTCCATGCGTTGGAACGTGCTGTAAGACAGCGGGCCGGAGACCTTTGAATCAGCCAAAAAATCAGGCTAGAATTGCCTGCGAACGGGGTACGTTCAAAATAAAAGGTCTCACCATGTCTCTTCTTCGTCCAGCTCTCCTTAGCGCCACCGTAATCCTAGCCGCTGCTTTCTCCCTGCCTTCTCTGGCCGTTGAAACCCATTCGTCTGGCAAGACGTGCAGCAGCAATCAGGGCGTGGGTGGCAAATTTGATCGAGAGTTTTTCGTCTATTTTGATGCCGGCTCCACGGCGCTGGACAATGAGGACAAAGCGATCATCCGCGAAGTGTATGAGCGCGCAGATGGACAACACGCCGCACAAATCTGTCTTTTTGGGAAAGCCAGTAAGACAGGCAACCCGGCCTCAAACGCTGCGCTTGCCAGAGGGCGTTCAGAAGCTGTCGCCGCTGAGCTCAGCCGCCTGGGCTGGGAGCGGGGTCGCATAGCGATTGAGCCAGAAGGCGAAACCTGGGGCTGGCTTGAAGATCTCACCTGGGAGGCGGGTGAAGACCGACGCGTCCGCATTCGCCTTTCCCTCTAAAATTGGAGCTCCACGAGATGCTCGCCGCCCGCCCTGTCAGAAAACGCCGCGCAAAGCCGGGAGAACGACTGGCCAAAATGCGGTCACAGCAGACGGAACGGTTGGAGTTTCTGGGCTATGTGATCCCTTTTCACCCGATGATTGGGCATAATCTGGGGCCGGGGCTTTTTGATTGGGACCGATTGGAACGCCGTCAGATGAAAGAAGCCCATTCAGCGGCCTGGGCGGGACCCAGCCAGGAAACCGCGCTGCGGCGGTTCAAAAAAGCACAGGAACTTGGCGTTTCCTATCGCGATTATGTCTTGGAGATTCTCGAACGAGGCCGTTACCTTTAGCCCAAGTTTCTCAGGGATCACTCCCCAATATCAAAAACACAACTGGAGGCATTTTTATGCGCATGTTTGACACCGTCGCGGATTACGCGGCGGAAAAAGGAAAAGAAATTGGCGTCAGCGACTGGGTCGAAATCGACCAGGAGCGGATCAATATGTTTGCCGAGGCAACCGGCGACCATCAGTGGATCCATATTGATCCTGAGCGCACCCAAAAAGAGTTGGGCATGCCCACCATTGCTCACGGTTATCTGACCCTCTCCCTGCTGCCAAAACTCATGGGCGAAATCAGTGGCGTGAAAAGCGTAACACGCGGCATCAATTATGGCTCTAACAGCGTCCGCTTCACCAATATGGTGCCTGTCGGTTCGCGGGTGCGTGGGCGTCTTACGCTCAAAGACACTGCGCCAAAAAGCGGCGGCACACAGATCATTAATGAAGTCTCGATTGAGATCGAAGGCCAGGAACGTCCAGCACTGATCGCTGAAACGATCACGCTTCTTTTCGAATAGGCATTTCATCCCTATCTTATGAAGCCTTCGGCGGGGTCCCTGCCGGAGGCTTTTTCATATCTGAAAGACCAACATGTCCCTCACGCTTCCGCCTACCGCTCCCATCGCCGACGAGCGCTCTGTTACAGACACACGGCACGGCATTGCGCGTTCCGACCTTTATGACTGGCTCCGGGACCCGGACTGGCAAACGCTGATGAAGGACCCGAGCGTCCTGCAACCGGACATCCGGGCCTACCTGGAAGCGGAAAACACCTATGCGGACGCGGCCTTCGAACCGCTTGAGGATCTTCGCACGACCCTCTTTGAAGAGATCAAGGGGCGGATAAAAGAAGATGACAGCTCTGTGCCCGCCGCTCATGGAGACTGGCTCTATTTTTCAAAATATGAGACCGGCGCTCAACATCCCCTCTTTTGCAGAAAGCCCCGCGAAGGCGACGGAAGTGAGACCATCATCCTTGATGGGAACAGGGAAGCTGAAGGCGAGAGTTACTTTAAGATAGGCGGCGCGGCGCGCAGTCCCGATGATGCTCTGTTCGCCTGGAGCAGCGATGTTAAAGGCTCGGAATATTTCACTCTCAAGGTCCGGGACATCAAGTCCGGGAGGGACCTTGCAGACACTATCCCAGACACAAGCGGCGGTGCAGCCTGGGCGCTCGACAATACCACCTTCTTTTATGTGCGGGTTGATGAGAACCACCGCCCCAGCAAAGTGTTCCGCCATCGGTTGGGGGAAGACCCGGCAAAGGACGTTTGTGTCTATGAAGAAGCGGACCCTGGCTTCTTTGTGGGCGTGGGGACCGTGCAAAGCGGGCGCTATATCGTGATCAGCGCCCATGACCACCAGACCAGCGAAAGCCACCTTATCGATGCGGCCATGCCAGACTCTGAGCCGGTGCTGGTGGCCGCGCGCGAACCCGGGGTTGAATATGATCTGGAGCATGACGCGCCGAGAGACCGCTTTCTGATCGTCACAAATGCCGACGATGCCGAAGACTTCAAACTGGTTGAAACGTCAACCCGTTCGCTGGAACGCAGCACCTGGCGCGATATCGTCCCTCACCGTCCAGGGACACTGCTGCTCGATCATTGTGCCTACAAAGACTTTCACGTGCGCCTGGAGCGCCAGGACGGTCTGAACAAGATTATTGTGCGCGCCCTAGGTGATGATAGCGACCATGCGATCTCTTTTGAGGAAGAGGCCTTTGATCTCGGTTTTATGTCGGGCCTTGAGTACGAAACGTCTCAGATGCGCTTCGCCTATTCCTCCATGACCACGCCCGAACAGATTTTCGACTACGACATGAACACGCGGGAAAGAACGCTCCTGAAGGAACAGGAAGTCCCCAGCGGTCACAATTCATCTGACTATGTGACCGAACGCATCTTCGCGACGGCCAAGGATGGTGCGCAAGTTCCGATCTCCCTTGTCTATCGTGCGGGTACCAAGCTCAACGCAACCGCGCCCTGCCTGCTTTATGGCTATGGGGCCTATGGCATCTCCATGCCCGCCTCTTTCTCGGTCAGTCGCCTAAGCTTGGTCGATCGCGGCTTCATCTATGCCATCGCTCATATTCGCGGCGGCAAAGAACGCGGCTATGGCTGGTACAAGGACGGCAAGCTCGACAAGAAACAAAATACATTCACCGACTTTGTTGCCGCAGGTGAACATCTTGCCGCGCAAGGCTACACGTCCAGAGGCAACATCACGGCCCATGGCGGCAGCGCGGGCGGCATGCTGATGGGGGCAGTCGCCAACCTTGCCCCGGATCTCTTCAAAGGCATCGTCGCGGAAGTCGCGTTTGTTGATGTGCTCAACACAATGTTGGATGACACATTGCCGCTGACGCCACCTGAATGGCTGGAATGGGGCAACCCGATTGAGGACAAGTCAGCCTATGAGGTAATTGCTGCTTATTCGCCTTATGACAATGTCACCGCCCAAGCCTATCCAAACATCTTGGCGCTTGCGGGCCTCACAGACCCGCGTGTGACCTATTGGGAACCGGCGAAATGGGTGGCGAAACTGCGCGCGCACTCAACCAGCGGCAATGCCATCCTGTTCAAGACCAATATGGATGCTGGCCATGGCGGGGCGGCCGGACGCTTTGAGCGGCTCAAAGAAACCGCTCTTGTCTATGCCTTCGCGCTGGCCATACACGGGCTCGCTTAACGATCAGACCGGCTTGTCACCAATAACCGTGACCCGCTCCATGCGGCGTTCAGCTGGCCAATAGTCGGAGACGGCATAGTGCTGCGCAGACCGATTGTCCCAGAAGGCCAGGGAGTTGTTTTCCCACTTAAAGCGACACTGATATTCCGGTATGGCGGCGCGGGAATAAAGGAATTGCAGCATCGTGTCTGACTCGGCACGATCCCACCCTTCAATATATTGAGTGAAGGCGATGTTCACATAGATGGACTTGCGGCCGCTTTCCGGATGGGTGCGGATCACCGGGTGATGCGGGTTCGGATATTTCTTGTTGTAGACCTCGATCTCCTCGTCAGAGAGCCCCTTCTTTCGAAGCCCCGCGCGGAAATTCGCAAAATCGTGCACCGCAATGGCACCGTCGAGTTTTTCTTTGATCTCATCGGATAGGTCGTCATAGGCCATTTCCATGTTGGCAAATAGCGTGTCTCCACCCTTAGGCGGCACTTCACGAGCGCGCAGAATGGACCCAAGTGACGGTTCCAGGCGCCAGGTCACATCAGAGTGCCAGGTGTTCTCGCGGCCCTTATTGTCTTTATTGTGGAAAATCTTCAGGACTTCGGGGTTCTCTGCGTTCTGTGGTCCGAAAGGGTGCACTTCCAGGTCACCAAACTTTCTGGCGAAATCCAGATGCTGCTCAGTGGTAATCTCCTGATCACGGAAGAAGAGAACCTTATAGTCAACCAATGCCGCGCGGAGTGCTGCAGCCAATTCATCGCTGACGGGCTTCTTCAGATCGATGCCATAGACAGTGGCGCCGATGTTTGGGCTTAACGCGTCAAATGTGAGCCCTAAGGCTTCTGCATTTTTAATCGCTGCTGGTGCATTCATTGCCGGTGTCCTCCCCAGGATCTAGCGAATTGGCACTTTCCAATTTCAGGTTTCAGTCTGCCGCGCGTTGACGAGAGCCGCTCCAAAATGATTTACTAATTCCACATAGTGGAATTCAAAAGCTGGGCACACATGGCAGAAAGAAACATTGAATCACTGACGCGGGGCCTCGCCGTTGTAGAGGCACTCAACCGGCGCGCCTATACGACCCTTGCTGACCTACATGAAGATACGGACCTGCCAAAATCCACCCTCGTTCGCCTGCTAGATACACTCATCTCAGCGGGGTACGCTCGCCGGATCTCCAGAAGTGCCGGCTATTGCCTGACGGACCGGGTTACGCTGCTCGCCGGCGGGTTTCAAAGCTCCGATCAGCTCGTGGAGGCGTCGCGCGCTCATCTCAGAGCTGTGACGCGAGACCATAAATGGCCGCTTGCCATTGCTACGCTCGATGGGGACGCCATGCAGGCGCGCTATAGCACGCTGTCCCACTCTCCCTTCGCGCTTGACCGTATCTATATCGGGCGGCGCATTCCGCTTCTCATTTCTGCCATGGGTCGGGCTTACTTCGCCTTCTCGTCCGACGAAACACGGGCGCTATTGCTTGCGACACTGCAGGGGACAGGACGTGAGGCAGACCGAGCGGCACTCGACGAGAAATACATCGCACGATTGATCGAGACTGTCCGCAGCGACGGGTACGCAGTGTCCGGTCCGGTTCAAGACGACAGAGCCTTCGGCCTTGCGGTACCGGTGCTAAAAGACGGGGAAGCACAAGCCGCCATCACAATGCGATTTATCCGCTCTGCAATCAGCCCAGCGGATGCCGCCCATCAGTTCATTCCGATTTTGCGGGAAACTGCCAGAGGCATCGCAGCAGAAATATGACGTTAGAAGCCTTTTTTTGCCGCGTTGTCGAACCATAAAAGTCTGCAACTTCTATTGAAAACGCTAATTAACCTTCCGCAACCGGCGTGATGGTGATAACGACTTCGCCTGTCCCTTCAGGTGTCACGGTGACCTTCTGAGCAATGGCGTCATAGTCGGCCGTGCCACCGTCAACCGACAGGCTGTAGCCGTCAGGATATTGCAACACCGGCACAAACAATGTCGCCTCACCGCTTCCTTCAGGCTGGTAGCGTGAGACGAATTCTCTCGTCTCCAACGTGAATTTTGTTTCGAGCGGTGTGCCCTTGCATGCCTGAAGATAGGGGCGCACGAAGCCTTTCAGCGCGCGGCCGCCGGAATTGATGTCGCTCGGATCGTCTTGCTGATCACGACTGAATATCGACAGGTCTTCCTGGTTCCATCCATCACCAATAGCCAGGTCATTTGAGTTTGATGCCGTGTAGTTCCAGTGTGTCGAACTCAAATGCAGGTCGTCGAGCGCGTTGTAGAGAAACTCCAGTGCCAAGACGTGCGACGTCCAGGGCCCTTCCGATCGGTCGCCGTCGGCCCAAGCCTGGTAGGCAGTGGCGCCATCCAGATCATAAGGGATGCCGCATTCGCCGATGAGTGTTGGCGCGCCTTTTCCAGCGTTCAGGGTGCGCCCCGCATTGCGGATGTTGGAGAGCTGCCGCTTATAATGCGCTTCAATTTCTTCCCGCCCGTTCAGGGTCTTGCCCGAGAAGGGGTTGACTGCGGTTGGGTACATGAAGGTCTTGGTCGACAGGGTCGCGATGTCATACCAGTGCGAGGCATTCACCGTCCGGTCTGGCGTCTCTTCCGGAAAAGCGCCCCCCAACAGACCCGTGAACGGATCGAGCTCGGCAAAGATCAGCCAGTCATCCCGAACCACCCGGACCTTCTTTGCAACCTTGTCGAAAAATGGTGCCATGTAATCATCTTCCAGATCCACTTTGCGACCATCGACCGATTGGAAGAAATCTTCACGGAGAGGCTCAACACCCTCGTTCGTCCTGCGATAGGCCCCTGCCTTTTCAAATGGGTCTTGCGCCCCTGGAAGCCAACAATCAACATTGTTGGGATTGACCTGCCGGTCTTCTGTCACGACAGAGGCCATATGTTCCAGTGAAAACTCCAGCTGTGGAACCGAACGGGTGACCCCGCGGGCAACAGCCAGTCCATCCAGCGCTGACCAGGCGGGGCCCGGTGTTGCAATGCGGGGATTTTCTTCTGACTTTCCGACATGCTGGTAGGACAGACGCTGGCCAACAAAGCCTGTGCCCGGTTCATTCAATGTGTCAAAGCCGATCACATTGGGCAGATCCTTAACCCGTTTCGCAATCTCTACCAGACAGCCCGCATAATGGTCCTGCAGATAGTCCTGCACATTCTGACCATCAATGATCATATCGGGCGCGAAGTCGCGGCCCGCGAAGAACAGCGTCCACATAATGCCGTTGGCCGGCAGACGATAGTTCTGCGCCCAGGTCATGGTGGGGTAATTGTCTTCCTGACGGCCACCGCGGGCATAGTCATATTTGTATTGCATGACATGGGCAGCACCTGCCTCATGGAATTTTGTGAAGTCGAGCCCGACCTTCTCGAAGATCCAGGCCGGCGCACCATCGCCCCCGGTCATGCGGCTCCAAACATCCTGATGAAAGTCTACAAAGACATAGAGACCATATTCCCCTGCCCGACGGCAGAGCTCTGCATAATAGTCAAGATAGGCCGTGTCATAATCGCGCGGGCCAGCATGCTCGACAGCTTCCCAGGTGGTCAGCAACCGCAAACAGTTAAATCCCCACGCGGCAAGCCGCGAGAAATGTTCGTCGGCTTCTTCCATCGGGAATGGCCGACCGACAAAGGACACAGTGCGATGATCGGCGAAATCTGTCGGATGGTTGGTGCCGCCATCGGGGTAGGGCATTTTGCAATCACCGCCGAGATTGACGCCGCGCAAAATGGTTTTGCGGCCTTCCGCATCGATGAACCATGACCCGTCAATCCCGATTCTTGGTAATGCCACCCTGTGTCTCCCCGGTTTCTGCCTTTGTATTGTTGGGATGCATCAAACAGGAAAGACGCCCGCGCTGCAATCGTAACCGTGACTTGTCATTCGCGCGCCAGTCACCCATTCTGCGGCCCTTACTATTTCAGCAGGTGGTTTTTTCATGAGCAACGCATCCCTTCTTCCCTTGCCCGCACAGCCTGAGGATGTTGCTTGGCCTACCAGTGATTGGGAGACAGCAGAACCAAAGGCGGGAGTTGATCGGGCGAGACTTGATGCGCTTGTTGATGATGGTTTCGGCGCCCAAAACGGGCCTGACATGGGAGAGACCCATGCACTGCTCGTCGTCCAGCATGGGAAGATCGTCGCAGAACACTACGCGCAAGACTTCACCGCCGCCTCAACCTTCCCCTCATGGTCAAAAGCCAAAAGCATTACCCAGGCATTGATTGGCATTCTGGTGCGCGACGGCAAGATCGACATTGAGGCGCGCGCAGATGTGCCTGAATGGGAGGACCCGTCGGACCCAAGACATGCCATAACACTGGACCAGCTGCTGCGTATGTCGAGTGGCCTGGCATTTCGAGAAGAATATACGGACCAGGCACCGTCCGACGTGATTGAAATGCTATGGGGTGCAGGCAAAGGAGACACAGGTGCTTTCGCCGCCTCCTTTGATCTCGAGCATCCTGTTGGGTCCTCTTGGTCATATTCAAGCGGTACGACCAATATCGTCGCGCGCTGTGCTGCGAGGGCACTTGGCGCAACTGGCCCCGAGTTCGAGAAATTTATGCGCCAAGAACTCCTTGATCCTATCGGCATGAAAACTGCCGACCCCAAATTTGATGATGCCGGCACCTTTATCGGTTCGTCCTTCTGTTTCGCGACCGCACGGGATTTCGCGAAGTTCGGCACGCTTTATCTGCGAGACGGTGTCTGGAACGGGCAACGCATTCTGCCAGAAGGTTGGGTCGACTATGCCCGCACCCCAACTGCGCAAACACCCGCGATGCTGGAAGAAGATGGGCCCTATGGCGCCCATTGGTGGCTTGAACGGGGCGGACCTGGCAGCTTTTCCGCCAACGGGTTTGAAGGCCAATTCACCATTGTGGTGCCCGATTGCGACCTCGTACTCGTTCGCCATGGCAAAACAGATGCAACACTTGGACCTGCAATGAAGACCTGGATGGCAAACGTGGTCGATTGTTTTCGCAGCTAAGTCACTAACTGCTTTTTTGGCTGACACAGCTGCTCACCCCACCTATACAGGGTGACTTGTAGTTTTTAGTTCACTTAACTTCTGGGGGAAATATGTATCGAGTATTGTGCGCAGCGCTTGTCGCTGTCGCTATGGGGGGATGTTCGTCCATCATTGAAGGTACGTCTCAAGACATTGTTGTTAACACCGATCCATCAGGTGCCAGATGCCTGTTCGAGCGGGAAGGTCGGACTATCGCGACAGTTGATCCGACACCAGGTGTTGCCAACATTGACAAAACCAAGCACGACATCACGATCAAATGTTCAAAAGACGGCTATGAAGACGCCGCCTACCACAATAAGTCCGATGTTGCTGCAATGACAGCCGGCAACCTCATTCTAGGAGGTGGCATCGGCTGGGTTATCGACTCGGCGTCAGGCGCAGACAACAAATATGATGGCTCTGTCTTTGTGACGCTTAAAGCGAGCAAATAGGCGCCCAAACTGATCTGGGTGTCGCAGGCAATCGCGACACCCAATGTCCTCCGCCATTTTGATTTCTGGCGCTAAGGCAAGCGGATAGCTAAGATCACCCCCAACAGAAATTCAATTGCGGGGAAATCCATGAACGCGGAAACACCATTCACGACGCCTGAAGATGTTGGGCTCGACAGTGCCAAGCTCTCGAACATTTCTGGCTATTTCGGCTCCTATGTCGACAAGGGCAAGCTGGCTGGTGTCTCCACGCTGGTCGCACGTGGCGGAAAAATCGCTCACTTTGAAACTGTGGGTGAGCGCGATCGGGAGAATTCCCTTCCGCTGGAGAAAGACACAATCTTCCGTATCTATTCCATGTCGAAGCCGATCACCTCAGTCGCTCTGATGATGCTCTATGAGCGGGGCCTCTTTCAGCTCTCCCATGAAGTGCATCGCTACATTCCGTCTTTCAAGAAATTGCAGGTCTGGGATGGCGGCACATTTGACGACTATCGCACCAAGCCCTGCGAACGGGCGATGACGATTCGAGACCTGCTCACTCACACGTCCGGCCTCACCTATGGCTTTATGCATGTGCATCCTGTTGACAAGATTTACCGCAAGAACGGCATTGAAGGTGCTGCCACCGCGAATGGCATGAACCTGGAAGAATTCTGCGACGCGCTCGCGGACATTCCCCTACTCTTCTCTCCGGGCACGCAGTGGAGCTATTCCGTTGCAACTGATGTTTGCGGGCGATTGGTAGAGGTCTTGTCAGGTCAGTCTCTCGACACGTTCCTGCAGGAGAACATTTTCGATCCGCTTGGCATGGTGGATACGGGCTTCATGGTGCCCGCAGACAAGCTCTCCCGCTTCGCGGCGAACTATGAGAAGAATCCAAAGACCAAAGAAGTGCGTCTCTTTGATCCCGGCAGCGACAAAAGCACCTACGCGACGCCGAAGCCCTTCTTTTCCGGCGGCGGCGGGCTGACCTCGACGATGACGGACTATTGGCGCTTCTGTCAGATGTTCCTGAATGGGGGCGAGCTGGACGGGGTGCGTATTCTCTCGCCCAAGACAGTTGACTACATGACCCTCAATCACCTGCCCGGTGGCAAGACCATGCCGGAAATGGATCAGTCTGCGTTCTCCGAAACTGGATCTGAAGGCACAGGCTTCGGTCTCGGTTTCTCGGTCATCATTGATGCCGCCGAGGCACAAGCGGTGACATCAGAGGGCAATCATTCCTGGGGCGGGGCAGCCTCCACATATTTTTGGATTGACCCCCAAGAGGATCTGATCGGTATCCTGATGACCCAACTCATGCCATCACGGGCTTATCCGCTGCGGCCGCAGATGCAACAGCTGGTCTATGGGGCGCTGGTCGACTAGGGCACACCGAAGCGAGACATGATGGCAGACAAAACCTTAAGCGATGCCGCACAGGCATCGCTTAAGAAACACGCAGCCGACCCTGTGATGCTCGTCGCTCATGATGCGACGTGGGCGGAGCAGTTTAAGATACTGGCACAGAAAATAATGGCTGCCTGCGGCAACAGGCTTGTCGCTGTCCATCACATTGGCAGCACGAGTGTTCCCGGGCTCGCTGCCAAGCCTTTAATCGACATGCTCCCCGAACTTCGGCGGCACGCAGATGGGCCGTTCTTGGCCCCGCTCCTGGAGCCGCTGGGTTTCATTTATTTCGGACCCTACGGGATCGACGGTCGGCATTTCTTTCGCCGCAAAGGTAACATGGACGTGAATATACATATGTTCGAGACCGGCCATATTGAGATCGAACGCCATCTTGTCTTTCGCAATGCATTGCGATCAGACAAAACGCTGCTGGCGGCGTATCAGTCATTGAAAGAAGAGCTGGTCTCCCGCTTTCCCAATGATGTGGACAGCTATGCCCGATCAAAGAGCGACTTCATCGAAAGTGTTCTGCGCGAGTTGGGTGCACCTGAGCGACCTGATGGGCCAGATCACTAATGCCCCTCTGGATTCCCATCACCATTGCAGCTGCCTTCCTGCAGAATCTGCGGTCGGCTCTTCAAAGACAATTGGCACAAGACCTTACGGCGACAAGCGCGACTTATGTGCGCTTCCTATTCGGCCTGCCTGTCGCACTCCTATACCTGTGGGTCTTGCTCGCCACATCTGACGTTCGGCTCCCTGCCCCATCCGCTGAATTCTATGTTTATGCCGCCCTCGGCGGTGTGGCACAAATCGTCGGTACGGTTTTGCTCGTTGCCCTGTTCGCGCATCGTAACTTTGTTGTCGGGACGACCTACTCCAAAACAGAGACTGTTCAGACTGCACTTTTTGGCATCTTTGTTTTTGGTGAATCCATCACGCTCGGCGCAGGTATCGGCATTGCTATCAGCCTTGTTGGTGTGATTGCCATCTCTATGGCCCGGACAGAGGCTTCGCCGTCGGCGCTCATTACCTCGTTCACCGAACGCGCGGCACTGATGGGGCTAGGCTCAGGGGCGGCCTATGGCGTGGCCGCGGTCTGCTATCGCGCGGGCTCACTGTCACTTGGCATGGATGGTTTTCTGGTCCCCGCTGCGGTTACCCTTGCGGTGGTTCTTACAATTCAAACTCTTCTCATGACAGGCTGGCTCTTGTGGAAAGACCGAACGTCCCTTATGGCCACGCTCAAGAACTGGCCTGCTTCGCTTGCGATTGGCGTTGCAGGCGCGCTTGGCTCGATTGGCTGGTTCACGGCCATGACGCTGCAAAACGCGGCTTATGTGCGGGCGCTCGGGCAGATTGAGCTGGTTTTCACCTTCGCTGTATCCTGGTTCTGGTTTCGAGAGCAGGCAAACGCGAAGGAAATCGCAGGTGTTCTGCTCATCATTGGTGGGCTGGTCGTCCTTGTACTCGGAACCTAGAGGTCGCATGGCAATGGACATACGCCCTGAGAAAGCCGGAGACGAAGAGGCCATATATGAGCTCACACGCATTGCCTTTGAACCGATGTTTTTTAGCGATGGAAGTGAGGCTCCCCTTGTCACCCTGTTACGCGAAGACGGAGATCTCATTATTTCTTTGGTCGTGGAAAAGGACGGGGAGATTGTCGGACATATCGCGTTCTCTCCAGCGACCATCGCCGGACGGCACGATGGCTGGTTTGGCCTTGGTCCTGTTTCAGTTCACCCAGATGTTCAAAAGCAGGGGATCGGGCGTGCGCTAGTAGAAATGGGCTTGAAGATTTTGGAGGAGAGAGGAGCAACAGGGTGTGTACTCACCGGCAACCCTGACATTTACAGTCGACTGAGATTCCAGAGTGACGGCAATCTTAGCTACGGGTCTTTGGACAGGCAGTTCATTCAGTGGATCGTCTTTTCAGGCCCCACTCCACGCGGTGAGTTGAAGTTCGCGCCAGCGTTTGGCGACGAATATCCGGCTGACTAGCTGACGTTAGACATCAACCTTTGCCAACACGGCATTCTTATGCCGGAACATTCCCTGCAATGGTCGTACGATGCATGACCCGCAAATGGCCGTCATAGCCCCCATCGGCGAGATGCAAACAGCAGCGATTGTCCCAAAGCGTGAGCATGTTCTGTTGCCACTTGTGGCGGTAGACATATTTGTCCTGAACCATATGGGCGAAAAGCTCGCCCAGCAGTTTCTGCGCTTCTGCCTCGTCCATCCCGTCAATACCGATCGTGTAGGTGGGACTGACATAGAGCGCTTTGCGGCCTGTCACAGGATGCGTGCGCACGAGGGGATGAAGCTGTTTCGTTTCCGCCTTGGTTGACGAAATGATTTTCATCGTGCGCTTCTCAGTCTCCTGCGCGAAAAGCCCTTTTGATCCATAAGGCAGTATCGCACTGTGGATCGCCATCAGCCCCTCAAGACGCGCTTTCATCTCGTCGGACAAATCGTCATAGGCGCGCCTGCCATCTGCATAGAGCGTGTCGCCGCCAACGGGCGGTGTTACTTCAGAATGGAGGATCGTGCCTGCGGGCGGCGTTTCCTGGAAGCTCCAGTCGGAATGCCAGCCCGCGCCGAAGTTTGTCGCCTTTTCATCTGGCTCGCGACGCAACTCCAGCACATGGGGACGGCCTTCCATGGACTTGATGAAAGGGTCTTCGCCAAACTCGCCAAACTGCAGCGTAAAGGCCTCCAGCTCATCCAGCGTGAGGGGCTGATCAGGGAAATAGATCACACCGTGCGCCGCCCAGGCTTCTTTGACTTCCTGCAGCGTCTCCGGCTGCAGGGGCTTTGAGATATCGAGGCCCGTGATGCCTGCGCCGAACCCGTCCGGATTTGCCGCCACCTCAATCGACTGAAAATCAGAAACCTGTGTTTGTGCCATGTTTTCTTCCCCTCTTTCCTTAAGACTAGCGCTCAAGCAACCGATGCGCACGTTAGAATTTAGGGGCTTGCAGAAAACCAAAAGTATCTATGACATTGCGCTGGAACAGACACGGAGGATTTGATGAGCAAAGAGAAAAAATCGACGGATATGTATGTAGATTTGCCTGATAACCTCACCCGCGATCAGATAATGGGCGTCGTTGAACGGGCGGCGGAACGCGTCGGCCTCTATATCTCGCACATTGGCAGTTATTCCCGAAAGAAATACCCAAACTCAGTTCACTGGCACTTCAAGCGAGATGCAAAAGAAGTAGGTCTGATTGATGCAACCTATTGGGACGTAAAGTCATTGCTCTGGTTGATGGTGCGTCATCGCGAGCCAGAATGGGTCCAGAAAACCGCACCCAAATTGCACCGTGCGCTGCGTCAGGAAGCCAAGGCTCTCGGTGGCGCATGAAAAAGGGCGCGGCATTTCTGCCGAGCCCTTCACTTAGTCTTTGACGCAGATTACTCAGCAGCCTGAGCACTCGCCTTGCCTGTCATGCCACCAAGGCGGCTTGCAATAATGGCCTCTGCTTCAGTGACGATGCGGGAGATGAGTTCGCCGCATGTTGGCACGTCATGGATCAAGCCTTGAACCATGCCCGCAGACCAGATGCCGTAATTCGGGTCGCCTTCTTCGTAGACGACCTTGCCGCGCGCGCCTGCGACGAGATGGGCAATGTCTTCGATCTTGGCATTGCCCTTGCGCTCAATCGCCACGACTTCCTGGCTCACTTCGTTGCGCGCCACGCGCGCCGTGTTGCGCAGGGTGCGGAAGATGAGATCGGTTGCCCGCTCGTCATTCTCAACGATCTGTTCTTTCACCTTTTGGTGGATCGGTGACTCGGCGGTTGCCATAAAGCGCGTGCCCATATTGATGCCTTCAGCACCCAGGGCCAGCGCTGCCACAAGGCCACGTGCGTCCCCGAAGCCGCCCGACGCGATCATCGGGATTTTGACTTTGTCTGCGGCCGCAGGGATCAGGATCAGACCAGGAATGTCATCTTCCCCTGGATGGCCTGCACATTCGAAGCCATCAATGGAGATGGCGTCTGCACCCATTTTTTCTGCCTTCAAGGCGTGACGAACAGCTGTGCATTTGTGAATGACTTTCACACCGGCTTTTTTGAATTCCACAATGTGATCTGCCGGGTTGTTCCCGGCGGTCTCTACAATCTTCACGCCGCTGTCAATGATGGCCTGGCGATACTCCTCATAAGGAGGCGGCTTTAGGGCGGGCAGGATCGTGAGGTTCACGCCAAAGGGCTTGTCCGTCAGGCCCTGACATTTCTTGATTTCCTTCGCGAGATCTTCAGGTGTTGGCTGGGTGAGCGCTGTGATAAAGCCGAGGCCGCCGCCATTGGCGACACCCGCAACGAGTTCTGCGCGACCAACCCATTGCATACCGCCCTGGGCGATCGGGTGTTCGACACCAAACAATTCCGTAAATCTAGTTTTGAGCACGATTGTCTCCCCTGTTCGTCGGCTTCCCGATCAGCTCTATGTCCGTTTCGGGCCGCCCCATAAAAATCGATATCTCAGATCTAGCAAATCGAGGCCGCTCATGCATCCCTCCTCATTTTCCTTCCTATTCCCATTCCTTCTTATTCCGGGGCTTTCTGGCCAGCAGCACCTTGAATTTTCTGCCGGGGCGCGCCACATTACCGTTCATAATTGCACAAGAAGAGATCGCATATGAACACGGGCGCCGATTGGAACCTCTTTCGCACCTTCCTCGCTGTGGCCGACGCCGGATCCCACTCGGCTGCGGGACGGCGGCTGAAGCTCAGTCACGCGACTGTTGGCCGCCACATTGCGGAGCTGGAACGGCATCTCGGCCAGAAACTCTTTGTCCGTGACACAGACGGTTATGCCCTCACACCTGCTGGCGATCATTTGAAGCATGAAGCAGATCTCATGGCGTCTGCAGCGCTCCGCGCTGAACGCATTGCTGCTGCCGAAGGGGAGAGCCCCAAGGGGGTCGTTCGGGTTTCTACCGCAGCAACACTCGCTGGATATTGGCTGATGCCGCACATGAAGGACTTCCACGCAACATTTCCCGACATCGAAATTGAATATATGACGGACGCCTGGCCTGCCAGCGTCCGCCGCCGTGAGGCAGATATCGTCATTCGGCTCTACGGTCCCGGGCAGGAAAACCTTGTGGGAAAGAAGATCGCCCGCGTCGGCGTCGCTTTCTACGCCTCCAAGGACTATGTGGAGGCGCATGGGGTGCCCTCCTCCAGGGAAGAATGGGCGTCGCATACCGTGATCGGGTTTGCGGGTGCAGCTGCAGAAACTGAGCTTCACAAATGGTCGAACCATGTGACACGCGACGCACCCACCTGGCTGCGGTGCTCATCGATTGCCGATCAGCTCCGCGCTGTGCGGAACGGTGTGGGCATTACAGTGCTTACCTGCCTCATTGGTGACCAGCATCCCGACCTTGTGCGCATTGCGCCTGACAAGCTGTTCAGCTCGACAGATGTCTGGCTGCTTGCTCATCCAGACCTTCGGCAGACGGAGCCGGTTTCGACCGTTTTCGACTTTATCGCCCAGCGTGGCAAACAGGACCGTGATCACCTGCTGGGTCGGGTCTCCTAAGAAGCACACCAGGCGCGGCCTGTTCAAAAAAGAACGCCATTCTGATCATAAATGAACCTGTCACTTGGCCGGAACCGCTCTATATTCCGCCTCAACAAAGTTGAACCAGATCGCTCGGAGACTGATCCATGTCGCTACCTCCCGTCCTGCAAAATTCACTGGAAATCCCGGTGGTGGGCTCCCCGCTCTTTATCGTGTCGGGGCCAGAACTTGTCATCGCCCAGTGTAAGGCGGGGATTGTTGGGTCCTTCCCAGCGCTGAACGCACGACCAGAACCTGTTCTGGAAGAGTGGATCATCCGCATCAAAACAGAGCTCGCGGAATATCAGGCCGCGAACCCTGACAAGAAGGTCGCACCGTTTGCGGTCAATCAGATCTGCCACTCCTCCAATAATCGTCTGATGCACGACATGGAGGTCTGCACGAAACACGAAGTGCCGATCATCATCACGTCGCTTCGCCCGCCTGCGGAGATTGTTGAAGCTGCGCATTCTTATGGCGGCAAAGTGTTTCATGACGTCATCAATGTGAAGCACGCGAAGAAGGCAGCTGAGCAAGGCGTAGATGGCTTGATCCTGGTGTGTGCCGGGGCCGGTGGCCACGCGGGTACACTCTCTCCCTTCGCGCTCGTTCGGGAAGTGAAGGAATGGTTCGACGGCACCATCCTCCTGTCCGGTGCCATCTCTGACGGCTTTTCCGTCGCCTCTGCTTTGGCGCTCGGTGCAGACCTTGCCTATATCGGTTCGCGCTTCATCTCGACAGAAGAAGCAAATGCGGACCAGGCCTACAAAGAGGCCCTGCAGAAATATGCGGCAGACGACATTATTTATTCCAACCTCTTCACCGGCGTGCACGGCAATTATCTCGCACCGTCTATCGCGGACTCAGGTCTCGACCCAAACAACCTGCCGGTTGCGGACAAATCCAAAATGAATTTTGGCTCCGGCGGCAACATGAAGCAGAAAGCCTGGAAAGACATTTGGGGCTGTGGCCAGGGCATCGGCCTTATTGACGATGCGCCGCCTGTGGCAGATCTCGTTGCGCGGATGAAAGCGGAGTTTGACGAAGCCCGCGAACAGTTCAACGCGAAAGCAAGCTAACCGCTCTCATATCTATGAATGATAAGGCCTCGCGGAGAACACCCGCGGGGCCTTTTGTTTGCGAGAACATAAAATTTCAGGGGAAAATCCTGCCGATTGGCCTATTTGGACGGGCGGCTAAGTGAGCTCGGAAAAATGTTCTACATTGAGATTATACGACTGTCAGAACCCAGCTAGACCGTTTGAGGTTCGATCTAGACAGGGACCTCCTGCGGGGTGGCTTGAGCCAGTGTGCTCTGGATGCAGCCCATTCCTTCAAGGGACTGCGCCAGCGCCACATCCAGCGGCGTGTGAGGCTCGTCGCCCAAGAAGGCGACAAGTTTCGCATTGTCGAGCTCGACGGTTTCCTTCCAGAGATAGCGCATCTCCAGCAGTTCCCGCAGCATGCGAACAAAGGGCGATGCCAGGCGGATGACACCCCAGGGCATTTTCTTCACCTTCATGGTCTCATCTCCAGCGACACGGGCAATCGCTTTTGCCATATCCACGCCTCTCTCGAAGAAGTGTCCGCGGAAATGGAAAATGTCGTTGTCGGCTAAGCGATCTTCCTGTTCGACCAGCTGACGAAATGTTTCGGCGAGATCCGGCAGGTACGCCCAGGCATGGCCTTTGTCGTGCATGCCTGGGTAGGTCACTGAATTGATTTCTTTGCCCGGCTTTACCAACGCATTTGGCAACCAGGAGCCGGGCGCGTGTTCGCCAAAAAAATCACCTGCCCTTACGGTGAGTGATTTTATCCCGGCATCCACCATCATCTGTTCCATCTCCACGCGGATGGCCCCTTTGTTGGTCATTGGATTTTGTGGGGAGGTCTCCTTGAGCAATGGCCAAGCGTCGGGGCCAAAATTGTAGACATTGCCAGGAAAGAGCAGCCGAACGTTTTCTGCTTTCGCTGCGGCGATGGCGTTGGCAAGCATGGGGACTGCTCGCTCACGCCATTTCTGATAGCCGGGTGGATTGGCGCCATGGAAGATCGCGTCTGCGCCCTTGGCGGCTTTCAGCACATCTTTCACCTTCAAAGCATCACCCTTCCGCCAATCAGCCACGCCCAGATGCGCGAACTTTTTTTCGGCCTCTTTGGGTTTGCGGGCCAAGGCACGGACGGTCCAGCCAGCGCGGGCAAAGGATTTGGCGATCTCCCCGCCAATGCCGCCGGTGGCACCAATAATGAGAAGGGTTTTTGAGGGGGAAGATTGCATTTGGGTCATCAGACAGGCTCCGTTTTGATTACCCTCCTGATATGCGACAAACGTCTGTGAATATAAATTGCCTATTTATGTGCCTTATCTATACTTTTTTGTGTGAATGAGATTGAACCGGACTGGGCCCTTTATCGCTCCTTTCTCGCTGTTATGCGCAAGGGCAGTCTTTCTGCGGCCGCTGCCGCGCTGAAGCTCACCCAGCCAACGCTCGGACGCCACATAGACGGCCTTGAGGCAGCGCTTGCGACCCCGCTCTTCACCCGCTCGCGGATGGGACTCGCCCCCACTGACGCAGCTCTTGAGCTTCTGCCACACGTGGAAACGATGGAGGCGGCGGCGGCTGCCTTTCTCCGCACCTCTAGCGGTGAAGCAGCAGAGGCACGCGGAACGGTGCGTCTGACGTCCAGCGAGATCATGGGCGCGGAGGTGCTGCCTGCCATGCTTGCCCGCTTCCATGCGCACTATCCCCGCATTGATATTGAGCTCAACCTGGATGATCGTCAGCAAGACCTGCTGAGGCGCGATGCAGATGTGGCGCTTCGCATGGCGCGGCCCACCCAGACCGCATTGGTGGCGAAACATGTCGGCAATGCGCGGGTCAATCTCTACGCCCACAAATCCTATCTTGCTAAACATCCCCTTCCCGGCTCTTTGTCAGACATCCCCGGCATGTCCGTCATCGGATATGACGATAATTCGAGAATTCTGGACCTCATCCGGATCGGGCAGCTCTCCGTGCCGCCCAACACGTTTACGCTCCGCAGTGATTCCGAACTCGCTCAACTGGCCCTTTTGAGAGCAGGTGCAGGAATTGGAGGATGCCAGGCGGGGATTGCACGTCGGGAGGCTGATCTGCAGCCGGTCTTTCATGACCAATTTGAATTCACCATGGAAATGTGGCTTGCCTATCATGAGGATCTGAGAGCAAGCCGCCGGGTCCGACTTCTGGTCGACTTTCTGGCGGCTGAGCTTGAGGGATACGCGGCGGAGAACGCCCTCTAGGCAGACGCGTGTCCGGACGGAAAACTGCCAAGTCTGATTTGGTACTTTTCCCGACTTTTCGGGGCCACGCTTTGGTCCTGAGCGCCCAAAGTGCTATATCACCCCCAACATTCTTTATTGATTGGAGCCTCCTCATGTCTCAGGCCGCTGCCTCCGGTGACACCCAACCCGTCGCCAACCCAAAACTTCCCCCGTTTAACTGGGAGGACGCTCTGGGCTTTGACGACCAGCTCAGCGAAGAAGAACGGATGGTGCGTGATAGCGCAGCGGCGTTTGCTCAGGACAAGCTGATGCCCGGGATCATTGAGGCGAACAGACATGAGACGTTTGACCGCTCCCTCATGAACCAGATGGGCGAACAGGGTCTGCTCGGCTCAACCATTCCTGAGAAGTATGGCTGTGCGGGCCTCAACTATGTCTGCTACGGCCTTGTTGCTCGTGAGGTTGAGCGCGTTGATAGCGGCTATCGCTCAGCTATGAGTGTGCAATCAAGTCTCGTCATGCATCCGATCTATGCCTATGGCAGCGAAGAGCAGCGCATGAAGTATCTGCCCAAGCTTGCAACAGGTGAATGGGTTGGCTGCTTTGGCCTCACCGAACCAGACCATGGGTCTGACCCCGGTTCCATGAAGACACGGGCGAAAAAAGTCGATGGCGGATACTCTCTTTCCGGCTCCAAGCTCTGGATTACGAACTCCCCCATTGCAGATCTCGCTGTTGTCTGGGCGAAGACGGAAGATGATGTCATTCGCGGCTTCATTGTCGAGCGCGACTTTAAGGGGTTCGAAACGCCGAAGATCGAAGGCAAAATGTCTCTGCGGGCTTCCATCACTGGCGGGATCATGCTGGATGAGTGTTTTGTACCGGAGGAAAACCTGCTCCCCAATGTTCGTGGCCTTGCCGGCCCCTTTGGCTGTCTCAATCGCGCCCGCTACGGGATCGCCTGGGGCGTCCTGGGTGCGGCAGAATTCTGTTGGCATGTGGCGCGCACCTACACGCTGGAGCGCAATCAGTTTGGGCGGCCTCTCGCGGCCAATCAGCTTATCCAGAAGAAGCTTGCGGACATGCAGACGGAGATCACGCTGGGGCTCCATTCCTGCCTGCAACTCGGTCGGAATTTTGATGCCAATACGGCGGCACCGGAGTCCATTTCCCTGATGAAGCGGAACAATTGCGGCAAGGCGCTCGACATTGCCCGCGTTGCCCGCGACATGCACGGCGGAAATGGCATTTCCGACGAGTACCACGTGATCCGCCACGTGATGAACCTGGAAACGGTCAACACGTATGAAGGCACGCACGATATTCATGCGCTGATCCTGGGCCGGGCCCAGACCGGCATTCAGGCGTTTTTCTAAGTCCGGATGGCCTCCTCTGATCTGAGCATCTCGCGGCACAAAGGCCACGGGGATATCGACGGCGCCCACGACATTGCCGTGGTGATTGACGTTATCCGTGCCTTCACCTTTGCCAAAACCGCTTTCGATAATGGTGCGGAGCGCATCTTGCTGGCAGAGGAGGTAGATGCTGCCCGCGCGCTGGCTGCTGCCCATCCAGACAGCCTGCTCGCCGGCGAAATTGATGCGCTGCCCATCAAGGGCTTTGATTTCGGAAATTCGCCTGCCCAGATCGCCGGTTTAGACCTATCTGGACGGACGCTGGTGCACCGCACCTCCAACGGCACGCAAATGGCCATCAAAGCGTTGGAATGTGCGTCTCATGTGCTCGTGACTGGTCTCAGCAACGCACAAGCAACGGCCCAAGCGGTCGCCACTCTTGCAGAGGGTGGCTCCACAAAGCTCCTTCTGGTTGCAACACATCCAACAGGTGATGAGGATGTCGCCTGTGGTGACCTGGTGCTGTCGCTGCTTGGCCAGAAGGGTGGCATTACGCCTGATCAGGCGTTTGATAGGACCCAGACGTCAGAGGCCGCAGGTAAATTTCTTGATCCGGCGCAGCCTGACTTTCCGGCAACTGATATGGTGCATGTGCTTGCCATGGACCCTCCAGACTATGCGATGCAGGTGACGCTCGAAGCTGGTGTCCCAACGGTCAGAAAAACCATCTTCAAAAACATCTGACCCCTTCCGCCACTCGCGGGACAGGTTTAGACTTTTCAAACGACTCAGGCGCGGCCCGGAAAACCTCCGGGTCGCGCCGTTTGCGCCTCTGGTCCCAGGTGTCGTTTGGGGAGGAGAGCTTGAGGACGCTGACCCAAAGGTTTGAACGCATGTCGACCGGAGCCTCACGCCCCGGAGTCCGACGCCAAGGTCCTCTTTGGCGGTTAGTACCCCTGATCCAAGCCCACGCCCGGAAGTTTTGGGGCGGGATGATACTGATCATCAATGGCCGTTTCCTCGAAGCGGGCATGCCTTTGTTGCTCGCGATCGCAGTTGATTCACTCAATACTGACAGGCCCAACCTTGTCTGGCCTGCCTTTGGCATTCTCGGGCTCATGTGCGCACGGTATGTTTCCTTCTCCTTTGGCCGCCGTTTTGTCAGGCAGGTTGGCGTTGAAGTGGCGTTTGATCTGCGCCAAAAACTCTATTGGCATCTTCAACTTCAGGGACCTCGCTTTTTCGCTGAATATTCCACCGGCGACCTGATGGCGCGCGCCATCAACGACCTACAGCTCATCCGAATGATGATCGGTCTCGGATCCCGCCTGCTGCTGGTGCTGGGTGCCTCTGGCATCATCGCTTTTGGTGTGATGCTGACACTCTCGTCCAAGCTCGCACTCATGCTGCTACCTCTATTGCCTTTCATTGCGTTTTTTGGCTGGTTGATCGCACGGAAGATTTTCATCCAGTCGACCGCGGTTCAGGAAGGCTTTTCAGATCTCTCCGCGCAAGTTCAAGAAAACCTGAATGGGATCCGGACCATCCAGACCCATGCGCAGGAAGCGCGCGAGATTGATCGGCTTGAGAAGAAAAGCAGCGACTATGCGGGTGAATTCCAGAGGCTTATGTTCTTCAACTCAGCGCTCACCTCCACCATGTTTGTGATGACCGGTGCGGCGACAATCATCATTGTCGGGTTCGGCGGCTCCCTCGTCATGGCTGGCGAGATCAGCATTGGCACCTTTACCGCGTTCATTTTTTACCTCGCCATGATGCTGTCGCCGGTCAAAGAAGCCGGCGTCATGGTCACTCTGTTCCAAAGGGCGGCTTCCGCCTCTGCCCGTATTCACAAGATCCTGGACCATGAGCCGGAGATCCGTGATGCAGATGACGCAGCCCCTTTGGACGGGGTCGGCGGGGCGCTGACCATCAAACATCTTTCCTACCGGCACCCTGAACAAGAAGAAACCGAAGATGCCTGGCCGGCACTCAATGATGTGACCTTTAATGTCGAGAAAGGGCAGACAGTTGCCATTCTAGGGCGTGTTGGATCCGGAAAGTCTACGCTGCTTCGATTGCTGGTTCGGCTGCTCGATCCACCGCCAGGTACAGTCTATCTCGATGGACAGGATGTGCGGATGTTGCCACTCGCGCAGGTGCGGCAGGAAATCTCGTTTGTGCCACAGGACCCGTTCCTGTTCGCGGACCGACTGGGTCAGAACATCACTTACGACAATCCCGACCGCACAGTCGACGAAGTTTGGGATGCGGCGGAGGCAGCTGATCTGGGCGAGACCATCGGAACGTTCCCTGCCCAGCTCGATACAGCCGTTGGTGAACGCGGTGTCACCCTGTCGGGCGGCCAAAAGCAGCGCACGAGCCTCGCGCGCGGCCTTATCCGTGGCGCGCCTGTCCTATTGCTGGATGATTGCTTTTCGGCTGTGGATACAGAAACAGAGGACAAGATCCTCAAGCAACTTAGGATGCTCCGCGCTGGACGCACGACCTTGCTCGTCTCGCACCGCGTTTCGACGGCGCAGCATGCTGACAGGATTTTCATGCTGGATCAGGGGCAGATTGTCGAGGCGGGCACCCATGCAGAGCTTATAGCGGCGGGCGGCTCTTATGCGGACCTCGCTCGACTGCAAAGCCGACGGGATGCTCTTAAGTCAGACCTCGACGCACAGAACGTCTCCGGAGGTGCAGCATGAACGACCTCCCAGCAGAAGAACGGGACTATACAGTCTTCGACAATGACATTGAGGGGAAGCGCTTTGACTTTCAGCTTTTGCGCCGGCTCTTCAGCTGGTTGAAGCCTTACCGAGCGCGGGCCTTGCTTGCCGTGACCTGCGTGCTGCTGGCGGCGACGGCGACGGTGCTCGCGCCCGTCATTGTCACTCGGGTGGTCATTGATGGGATGCTGTTGCCGGGTGAAGGCATGGAAGCCCCTGACATGGGGCAAACCGCATTGGTCTCCTGGTTTGCAGATGCTGCTTCGCTTGATGCGCTTCTTGCCGCCTGTGTGATTTATGGTGGATGGGTGCTGATGGCCGGCATGTTCGCGCACCTGTTTCGTATCCTCCTGGCAGGTTCGGTTCTCTCAGGCCTCAAGGATCTGAGAAGAGATGTGTTCGCGCATCTTGAGAGGCTGCCGGCGACATTCTACGACCGTGTTGCTGTGGGCCGGGTCATGACCCGCGTCACCAATGATATTGAGACACTGTTCGAACTTCTGTCTGGCTTTGGTGTTTTGATGGGAGAGTTTGTTCCCTTCTTTGTTGCCATCACCATCATGGTATCCATCAATCCGGAATTGACCGGCATGCTGTTATTGCTCATGCCAATAGCGGCGGCGGCCACCTACATCTTCCGCATGGCGAGCCGCAAGATTTATCGAGACATCCGTTCCAGCCTGTCCCGGCTCAACGAAAACCTGCAGGAAAATCTGTCTGGCATGGAAGTCGTCCAGCTCTATCAACGCGAAGAGATCAACTTTAAGCGCTATTCCGACATCAACTCAGAGAATCGACATCAGGAGAACCGGGCGGTTGTTATTGAAAGCTTGTATGGCCCAGCGATGGACAGCCTGATATTTCTCGCCATGGCAACCATCATCTGGTTTGGCGGGGCACAGGTTGTGGGTGCGGATGTGACGCTCGGCAGCATTATCCTGTTCGCGAGCTTCACAGAGATGCTGTTCCGTCCGATTGTGGCAATGGGTGAACAGTGGAATGTGCTCTTTCGCGCCATGGCAAGCTGTGAACGGATATTCCAGGCGCTTGATTGGAAAGAGACGCTGACTGAACCCTCAGCCCCGAAACCTTTGCCAAAGCAACTCAGTGGCGCGGTCGCTTTCGACAAACTCAACTTTGAATACAGATCGGGAAATCCAATTCTCAAGGATGTGAGTTTCGACATCGCACCTGGGGAAAAGATCGCAATTGTGGGCCCGACCGGGTCTGGCAAAACGACCCTGATCCGCCTCCTTTGTCGCTTCTATGACGTGAAGCCGGGAGACATTACCATTGATGGCATCGACATCATGGATGTGGCGCCGTCTGAGGTTCGCCGAAAAGTTGGCGTCGTGCTGCAGGACTTTCATATTTTCTCAGGCAGCATCTACGACAATATTGCGTTGGGCGATCCGAGCATCACTCGAGAGGCGGCTATTGAGGCGGCGAAGACGGTGAATGCAGACTCATTCATTCGTCAATTGCCATTGGGGTATGACACGCCTCTTGTGGAACGCGGACGGAACCTGAGCCACGGCCAAAGACAGCTGCTGGCCTTCGCGCGCGTCCTCGCGGTGGATCCGGACATCCTCATTCTCGATGAAGCAACGGCCAGTGTGGACACAGAAACCGAACTCGTCATTCAGGATGCACTGCGGAAACTCACAGAGGGCCGCACGTCAATCATCATTGCCCACAGATTGCAGACCATTCGAGAAGCAGACCGAATTGTTGTGCTGGTTCAAGGTGAAGTTCGAGAAATAGGCCCACATGACGCACTCATGGCACAGGGCGGGCTCTATGCAACACTCTATGAGCTGCAGGTTCAGGAAACGGATTGAGTAACGCGGTCAATTCAGACCCATTGCGCCTTTTATGACAGAGATTGCACGCTCGAGATCTGCATCGGACATTGCCGACCCGGAGGGAAGACATAGGCCTGTTCTGTACAACGTGTCGCTCACCACGCCAGATGAGACGCACCTTGCGTCTTTAAAAACGGGCTGTTGGCTCATGGGCTTCCAGACAGGGCGGCATTCGACACCTTGCTGAGCAGCAACTTCGCACACGTCCTCTGGAGAGGCAGACATATCGGACTCCGACATTGTGAGAACCGACAACCATCTGTTTGCTTTTCCATAGGAGGCCTCGGGCATCATCTTGACCCCCTGATATCCACCAAGTGTATTTTCGTACACGTCAAAAATCTCACGGCGGCGCGCTACTCGGTCTACCAACACTTCCAACTGACCCACACCAACCGCAGCGCAGAGACTCGGCATGCGGTAATTGTAGCCCGTTTCGGTATGTTCGTAGTGGATCACGGGCTGGCGTGCTTGTTGCGCAAGATACCGCGCGCGGTCTAAAAGTTCTTCATCTGCACCGGCCAACATGCCACCGCCAGCCGTGGTCATTATTTTGTTACCATTGAATGAATACACGGCCAGCGCGGCTCCCAGACCGGCGTGGCGATCTTTATACATAGCGCCCATAGCCTCGGCTGAATCCACAACCACTGGCACATCATACTTTGCACATACCGCCACGATAGGATCTAGGTCGCAAGACTGCCCGTATAGATCCACAGGAATAACCGCCTTGGGCAGACGCCCATTCTGATTTGCTTTTTCCAGCTCAACCGTCAAAAGCGCTACATCTAGTGTCCATGTTTCCTTCGAGACATCAAAGAATACAGGCTTCGCCCCCCGGTACAGAATTGGCGAGACACCGCCGATAAAGGTCAGATCAGACACCCAAACTTCATCATCTTCGCCAACATCCAACAATCGAAGAGCAATATCCATCGCCCCTGTGCCGCTTGATAAGGCAACTGCAGCTGCATGACCAGTAAACTCGCAAAATTCCTGCTCAAACCTGTCAATCATTGGGCCCGCAGGCGCTACAAAGTTGCTATCGAACACCTCCATAACAAGCTCTCGCTCGCGGTCTGACATGTGTGGTGGTGACAAAAAGATTCTTGAATGCTCAGTCATTCTTCAGTTCCCTTGCAGGCACCCCAGCGACCACCTGTCCGCGAGCAACATTTTTTGTAACCACTGCGCCGGCGCCCACGGCCGCCCCCGAACCGATACTCAATCCAGGCATGACCGTTGCGCCGGCGCCAATGAAAGCTGCCGCCCCAACCTGCACACCTCCTGCGAGCACGGCACCGGGTCCAACATGTGCAAAATCTCCAACTGTGCAGTCGTGGTCAATGCTACTGGATGTATTGGCTATGGCATGGCGCCCAATTGTCGTATCAGGTTGAATAACAACACCCGCGCAGATCAGTGTTCCCTCCCCCACCTGAACGCTTTCATGCACTACGCTGTTGGCATGCTTCGCCACCATCCATTCCGCGTTTAAGGAGCCTAGCCGCGTCCTGATAGCGTTGTCTCCAATGGCAATAAAGGCCCGGCGGCTTTTGTCCTGCCACCAGTTTGGCGGTGGTGTTGAGCCGACTATCTCAATCCCCAACATTCGGGTTCCTAGTTTTGACGTATCGTCGTCATAAATCGCTTCGATGGAAAAGCCTGCAGATTGTAACGTTGCAATCGCCACCTTCGCATGGCCTCCACCGCCCAAGACGTACACACCAACACTCATGGGGTTCCGCCCTTCCTGCGATCTGATCGAACATAGTCGTCGAAACGCGGCATAGTCGCATGCCCCTCCGCACTAATCCCTTCACGAGAGACCACTCGCCATACAGTCAGAAAGAGAATTTTCAGGTCGCCCAAAAAGCTAATATTCTCGACATATTCCACGTCGTACTCGAAGCGTCGTTCCCAAGTTGTCGCGTTGCGGCCGCGAATTTGCGCCAATCCGGTCAATCCTGGCAGCGCGTCAAGTCGGCGTTTTTCATCTGCAGAATAGTATGGAAGATATTCCGGTAAAAGTGGGCGTGGTCCGACCAGGCTCATATTGCCCTTCAGCACATTCCAAAGCTCTGGCAATTCGTCCAGGCTGGTTGATCTGAGGAAACGTCCCAACCGGGTCAGCCTTTCGCTATCAGGCAAAGGATTACCGTCCTTGTCGATCGCATCTTTCATCGTGCGAAACTTGATGATGTCAAATGGCGCCCCCGCCAAACCCGATCGCGTTTGCTTAAAGAAGACCGGTCTTCCCATGTCTAGGAAAATTAGGATCGCAATAACAGCGTAAACCCATATCGATAAGGCAAGGGCACATGCGGCCACAATGATGTCGAAAAAACGCTTCCAGATAGGAATCTACTCTCTCCCCTCATCTTCCTTAGTGGACACTGGGTTTGAGACTGCAGCTCACCTCCCAACTTATTCATCGGGAGTTTTTATCACGAAAATTCGACGCCCCTAGAGGTTAATTTTGGCATGTTTAGGCCGCTAACGGGGCGTCGGCCAGCTCAGATAGAGGTCTTTTCCGCCCGTACCATCTGAATGGTCAAAGCCGCCACGCCAAACAGCGACCACACCCACCAACTCTGCCATAATCCATGCGACACGGTGAGAATGAATAGAGAGGTTGCGAAGAGCGCGCCGACCGCTGGCATTGTTCGATCCGAGAGAGATATGAGGCGGCGAGACACCCACACCCAGCCGAAAACCGCAAGCGCCGCACCAATCAATCCAAATTCGAGCCAGATTTGCAAAATCCCATTGTGCGGATGAAGCATAGAGTTGCCCTGATAGTAGACAAACTCAACAGACCAATCTGTGATGGACCGCGCGGCTTCGAGACCATGACCGTAGAGCGGTGATTCAAGAATTTTATGGCTGACCGCGTACCATACATCCAGCCTCGCCCCAACTGAACCAGCTCCATATTCGATCGTCCGCTCCGCGTCGAACTGCTGAAAACCGATGATCAGTGCGGGCTGTAGCAAGATAAAGCCCGCTCCTCCAACGATTACCAAATGCCGAGAGATCGACGGCATCAGAGTGAATGCAAAATAGGTCAGAAGCCACACCCATGCCCCAAAGATTGCCGTTTGGCTTGTTGAGAAGAACAGAAACACCAATAGGGTAAGGCCGAGAGGAACAGCCAGGTGAAGCCGCCCCATCTGCTGAAGAGCCAACACTCCCGCACTAAAGCAAAGCACCAGCACCACCGCCGGGCGATTTGCAGCATGTACCGCTACGACTTCGGACTCTGTTGCGTTCAACAGAGCGTAGACCCCGCCATCGGTGAAAATGTGTAAGCCCAACAGACAGGTAGATATAAAAACACCGCCCGATAAAGCCAACAAAAAACGACTGTCAGTGACAATGAGTCCTTTCGCCGTCAACAATATCAACGCAGCGCCCAAAGGAAGAAATAGAACCAGTTTAGAGAACCTATCCAACCCAATGGATAGGTCTGGTGACCAAAACACACTTAGAAAACATACGAGCAAAACAACGGCCAGATATTGCCAGCAAGAAGACTTCAGATCGGCGAGATGTCGACGATAGAAAACTGTCGCAACAATGACGATAACCGCAAACAAAGGGACGACCACACCAGCTGCCCGCGGTGCTGCAAACGAAATCCATGGAAAAATAGCGGCAAAAATGAGCACCGCCCATGCCCAGTATGGCGAACTCTCTGTTTTATCCATGCTAGGCACTTTCCCTGTAGTCACGATGCCGAACCGTCAAGAGCCATTACAGGGAAACTCCAAAGGTTCTTCCCCAAATGCCCAAGCTCACAATCCTCCACGGGACAAAATTGAAGCCAATGTCGCCATTCAACATGTCTTTCACCAACTCCCTTGTTCCGTCTGCGTTCAGCACACCAGGGTAGAGGCGAAGCGTGTCTTCCACACCCTCCTCAACCTGCTTGCGTAACACAGATTTGAACCACACCTCTTCAGGTGTGGCAAACCCCAGCTTGTCCTGCCTATTCGTAATTTTTGGGGGCATTGTATTCTTCATAGCGCGCCGCAGAATAGTCTTCGTCTCCGCGCCTACAATCTTGTGTTCCGAGCCCAGCGCGATATTCAACTCAACCAGGCGATGATCAAGAAACGGTACCCGAGATTCTATGCTGTGCGCCATGCTGTTGCGATCTTCCCAGTGAAGGAGCATTTGTAAGTTCATACTATCCGTCAGCGCGGCGCTCAGATTTCCCACCGTATCGATATTGTCCAAGCCATTTCGCTCAAGCGCCGCATTGAACGCACTCGTTTTTCTGTTCAGGGAACTGACTACAGGAGAGTTCAACCATCCATGTTGGCGCACCTGCCGCCGCGACCGAAGCGCAAAATCTTGTATTCGGGACGGCATTAGCGGCAAGAAAGCCGTGATGAGTTGTTCACGAAATGAAATCCCATGCATCTCTTGCCGCGCGCGGAACAATCTCAAAACCTCAAGGTATTTCTTTTGACCCATGAGCTCGGCCGTCCGTTGACCGAATGCTCCATGGTACCCAGCCATCTGCTCATCTGCACCTTGCCCATCAAGCATCACTTTGATGCCTTGACGTTTAGCCTCCTGAAAGACACTCCATTGCGCATAGATGCTTGAGCTGCCGTACGGCTCATCTTGATGCCATGTAATTTTTTCGGCATCGTCAAACACGGTTTGGGCATCGGGGAAGACAAAATGAGGGGTGGCAGATGTATGCTCGTTAACCGCTTCAATGTAAGGGCGCTCATCGACGTAAGCTTCATCAAAGCATGCGCTAATTGTGTTTAGCTTGTCTTCGGCACCCTCGTCATAAAGAGCAATCTTCATGAGACATACGATCGCCGAGCTATCGAGTCCACCTGAAAGACAGGAGCCAACAGGCACATCTGACCGTAGATGCAGTCGAACCGAGTCAGACATAAGATCAAAAAATCTATCTGAGGCTTCGGCAGCAGTAAGCACTAAGGAGCCGGAGGCAGGCAGCTGATACCAGCGACGGATGGGCAGATCTTGGCCAGGGCGCCACTTTGCCAAATCCAACAGAACAGCTTCTCCACGGCGAATCTGGCTAACACCAACAAACATCGTGTCTTCGGTGTGGTTCATAAGACCTTCAGACAGAAAGTCCACCGCGCGGTCGCGGTTCATCCGACGCTCAGCGCCGGGGAGATCTAAAAGCTGTTTGATCTCCGATGCCATGGCCAAGCCTTTGGGGCTTGCTACGTAGTAGAGCGGCTTGATTCCAAATCGGTCTCTGGCAGCAAAGATTGTTTTTTCTCGCTCATCCCAGATAACAAACGCGAACATACCCAAAAATCGATCAAGACATTGCTGGCCCCATTCCGCATAGGAAGCAACCAATACTTCACTGTCCGATTGCGTACGAAAAACATGACCTTTTTCTTTGAGCTCTTCGCGTAGCTCAACGTAATTGTAAATCTCACCATTAAATACAAGATGATAGCGCTGATTTCGGTAGGCAAAGGGCTGTGCAGCCGCCTCGCTTACATCAATGATTGAGAGTCGTCGATGCCCAAGGAACAAGGGGCCGCGTTCTGTTGACCATTCTTTCCAGCCCTCCCCGTCGGGACCACGGTGGGTGATCATATCGATCCGCGACTTGTCTACATCCAAGCCAAGGGAAAAAAAGAGTCCGCACATCTGGAGCTATCGTCCTTTATCACGACCCATCCCAGGGTCAAAGCTAGCGAAGTTGTATTATGATCAAAGACTAAAGAAGAACAGCGTCATTTCGGATATTGCTTCTTCGAACCAGATCAGGGCAACGTTTAGAAATACCATTGATGCGCTCGAGGTCATTTTTCGTTATCTCAGATTTGTTCTTCAGCTCTTCAACAAAACTCTCTATCGCCAGCACTTCTTTTTGAAACTCTGCCAGTGCAATCTCGTTTGAGTTCAAAAACTCTACCTGATCAACATAGCCCTTGCGCAACTTCTTTGCCTTGCGAAAACGCCTCCGAGCATACACAAACGCCATGATCGCGCTCTCTTTGTCGACAAGACCAAAACCGAGTTGCGCTTTGAGAAGATCAACCATTTTTTTGGCGAGTACGGCAAACACAACAAACTTCTGTCGCAAGCGGTCCCTCTCCCAACTCAGCCTGGTCAGGCCACCATGAGATTCGGCAAGAGCGGTTGTTCTCTTCCAGGCTGCGGCGTTTTTTGTAAGCGCTGGCAGATAGATGCTTGAGAGCGTCTCAAAAGGACCTTCGATATCAGCCGCCGGTCCCACCTTGGGTAAAGATGTGGGCTTTTGATTTGGCAGATATTCAAGATGAGAGCACCCCTCTCCTGGCCAATTGCTAAAAAGGCTCCGCTCATCGCTAACCACCCTCAATTTTTTGCTTCGCGCCACTTGTGAAATTCGTTCAACAAAAGAGCGGTAACTGTAACGATCAGATGCGACGAGATGTTCGTATGCCCTAGTTGCCATATCCTCCAATTCGTCAACGCGGTCCACTGCCAAAAACACCTCTTCGATGTTCGAGTGATCTTTCTTTAGTGGCAGATAGTGTTGATACGGCTCAATAGCATCAGAGTACCGACCTTCATACAGGATCATAGGCGTGTAGTTTTGCACGCATTCAAACACCCGCGGAGAAATTTGCCCGACGTCAAATTTCTCTTCAATAGACACCAGTTCACTGAGAACACGTTGAGAGTCAGGCGACTTAAAGTCGATGCCTTGGAGTTTTTTTTCGATGCTTCCCTTAAAATCAAACACATTGGAACCGGACTCCGATCCAAGCATTGTCCGACAAGACCGGATAAACTCAGACCATTTCGGCCCGTATATTCTGTCAGCATCCTCCATCGCAATATCGTGCTTTATGCCGTGCTCTTGGCAATAGGCCCTTACCCAGTGTCCGATTTCGTACTTGTCAAAACCAAGTTGCCCATATCGCACTCCAATATTCCGGCCGCGATACCCAACCACATTCGGCCGCTCAGAAAGTCTCACACGCGGTGGTGACTTAGCTTCATTGTCATCAATGTACCCGGTCAGAACCGTGAGGAACTCCACGCCTTCAAACTCATGGTCCGGATAGACCAGATGTCTCTGATCCTCAGGTACACAGGTCAGAACCACATCGAATCCGAGCTCCTTTATTGCCTGTTTAAGGATATCGGTGCGGTCATATTCATCCTGCACTGAGAGTACTTTAAGTCCCTTAAAAGCACGAACCGCACTCTTGTAGCTCTCACTTACATATCCCTCGAAACAAAGACGCGCGCAGTAGTTATGGAGAAGCACATCATAATTATCTAAGTCCGACTCCAGTATCGCGTCATTTGTCACGTGCAGATATGCCACTTCACCTGGCCAGTGTTTTTTGAAGGCGGTGAGATATTCGTAGGTCGTCGTCACCTGAGTGGAGTTTCTAGAATATGCTACGAGTAGCTTCATTTTTTACTTTCTAGCTATTCTATTCGCAGATGGCGCGTTCAGCTATTTCCAATAGCTTCTTGCTTTCATTCTCCCAGCATAACTGCTCAGCGGCCATACGCGCACCCGCACGATGTCGGATAACCGTCTCGACATCCAATCCATCAATGGCTTGCGCTATTGCCTCTGGGGTTTCATTAGCGATAATCAATCCGGCACCTGTCTCCTCCACAATACGTTTCATTTCAGGAAGGTCAGATATGCAAACGCAAAGCCCTGCCATGATGTACTCGAAGAGTTTGTTGGGAAGTGCATATTGATTGTGCTTCGAATGCCCAGGCAAAGCGAATAGCCCAATGTCAAACGGGGCCGCTTCGGACACAAGATCAGGCATCGGCACCGGCTCCAAAAGTTCGACTTTACCTTCTACTCCCCACTTTTTGATCAGGGAGAGTAACTGAGACTTATAGCCGCTCGCCACCGGCCCTCGGATGGAAAACGTAATACCCTCGCGCCAAAGCGATGCGGCTTCGATGCACAACTCCAATCCCCGCCCAGGCGCGACAACCCCATGATAGAGAATCTTAAAGTTCTCTGTAATCTCGTGATCAAAAGCCTGCTCATACGAAGGCGTGTTACGCACAACATCGGGCTCTCTCTGAAGTCCATATGCAGCTTGCAAACCCACTGCGATCCCTTTGGACACTGTCATCACAGCAGCGGCATTAGAGATCCCACGGGCCTCTATTTCACGAACAAGCGGCTTTCGCAGCACTCGCCACAAGAGTCTTTGATTGTATTCGTCGATTGCAAATTCGTGGGTGTCATAAACAATCTCACCACCAAGTTTGTCCTGGAGCCGCATGGCTACTGGCAGAGTATTCCAATCATTCGCTATCCAAACATCTGCCCCAGAGATAGCGGCTTCCTCGTAGATGAGTTGTGCTTCGGGCATAATCTTCCAAAAAAAGTCGAATGCAGCGGCCGGTCGGAAAGCCACCAAAGCATGATAAGAAAGCTGAAGCACCCTATGCGGCATTGTTCTTGTTAGAAGGCGAAGAAGACTAAAAGCTATCTTTGCCGGTCGAAAGTTGCGTACTGCCGTCTCCACTTTCAGCACGTTCGACTGAAAAGTAGATCGCTCAGCAGTTCGAACTACGGGCTTTTTCATCCAGACCGGTGGATCTGCCCTGCCACCTGGAAGACCCGACGCAACAACCTGCCAGCCCGCTTGGTGAAAAGCGTCACCCTGGCGCCGAACTCGAGGGTCATCAGCCACAGTGTTGTACACAAGCAGACCAACTCGTCGCGATCGCTTATCTGAGAATCCCATGAATCCGCTACAATCGCTCTGTTCAGAAGATTTATGATACGAAAATGTGCCGTCGCAAGGGTCTATCGGTTCCCGAATTAACGGTCAATAGGTGTCGATTGAGGATCACTGTGTGGCATTGGAATCATCAAATTCAGATTTCATTTAGAGCTTGTCGCTGAAGTCTGACTTCTCTAAGTTCTGCCCTCACAAATGCAGACATAGAAGGCGGTAAATTAGTATGAATATAGAGGGAAAAAAGGCCGTTGTGATCGGTGGGGCTGGCCTTATCGGCTCTCATACAATAGACGCGCTTTTGAAGGAAGATGTCGCTGAAGTTTGTATTTATGACAATTTTGCTCGCGGCTCTTTCGAGAACCTAGCGACGGCACTGCGCGACCCGCGCGTCAAAGTTTTTGAAGCTGGTGGTGATATCTGCCAGACGGATATTCTCGATGGAGCCCTCGCAGGTGCCGATCTAGCCTTTCATTTCGCTGCGCTCTGGTTGCTGCAGTGCCATGAATTTCCACGGTCAGCATTTGACGTGAATATTCGTGGAACGTTTAATGTTCTTGAGTCATGTGTGAAAAATCATGTGGAACGTCTGGTCTACTCGTCATCTGCTTCGGTTTACGGCGACGCTGAAGAAGAACCAATCACTGAAGAACATCCTTTTAACAACAAGAATTTCTATGGCGCGACCAAGATTGCCGGGGAGGCTATGGCCACGGCCTTTCACCACCGGTATGGACTTCCAGTGGTCGGTTTAAGATACATGAATGTCTATGGTCCGCGGCAAGACTACCATGGTGCTTATATCGCGGTCATAATGAAGATGCTGGATGCGATCGACGAAGGTAAAGGACCGACGATCCACGGGGACGGCAGCGAAGCTTTTGACTTTGTCTCTGTCTTGGACTGTGCACAGGCAAATCTGTGTGCGATGAGGTCTGATGTTGCTGGACGCTACTACAATGTTGGGACTGGCACCAAAACGTCGCTCAAAGAACTCGCTGAGCTGATCCTCCAGCTTACTGGCTGCAACCAGGAAATCACCTATGTTGAGCGCAGCCAGGCAACCCTCGTGCGCAATCGCGTTGGAAGCCCAGATCGTGCTCGAGAAGAAATTGGTTTCGATGCATCAGTTTCTCTGCGCGACGGACTTCAAGCGCTCATAGATTGGCGCAACGAAGACAAGAAGACATCTGCGCCACAGAGCTAATAGCTAAAAAACAAGCTCTCCTACAGTGGCTTCTGGTATACCGAGTACATTCCAAAAGTAAGGTATTTTGCGAGTGTGGAGCGCCAGAAATGGCGCTCAAGCTCCACATAGCGTCTTACAAGCGACATGGGTCCTTTGTCCAACATGGGAAATGCCTCAGGACACCCCCATAACACGTATGCCAACAAGCTCGGATAAAGCGTTGACACCTGCGACAGACCAGCATTTTTGAAAATTTCATTCAACTCGCGGGTTGTAAAGCCTCGCTCCGTCTCTGCGTCAAAAGCCTCATTCTTGCGGTAGATAGCCTCGCGTACCAAGCGAAACAGCGGATTGTTGTGCACCGGCTCACTCAATATAAACAAGCCGCCGGGCCTCAATGCTTTGCCCAGCCTACTCACCACGTCTGGAGCATGATCCGCGACATGATGCAACGCTCCAACTAACATAATAAGATCATAGTCTTTGTCTGCCTCATACTGGGTTACGTCCTGAGTCCAGATTTCGCTACCGGGATAACGCTTCAACGCTTCGGTCACCATTGCGTCTGAGTAATCGAAACCTGAGTACTCCACATTCTTGGCCAGCCTGGCTTCAACAATCTGTCGACCTTCACAGGCTCCACACATTGGCTCCAACATTTGGATAGGTCTGTCGCTAGGTAGAAGGTCAACAACCGGATCAGTCAATGCAGACTGCCAAGTGGTGTCCCTCAGATAGATATGCCTGGGACTCTTTCTGGCCTCAATGTATTGGGCAGCAATAGCGTCAAAATGTACTCGTTGTTGCTCAATATCGGACATTGCTGGTCACCTAAAAGAGAGTTGCGATTCCGCGTAGCAAGTTGAGGATTGGATCTGGGTATGCGCCCATTGCCATGTTCGTGACATAGACCCCCTGGGCCGTTCTAACCGAATACCCAACCCATATGAAGTAAGACCAAACACCCGCAACCACAAACAAGGACGCCCTTGCAGATCTGTTTGAAAGCCAGTCCACCAGAACTGCGCACAGGCCGACTACTCCGATTACGTTCACCCAAACCTGATATCCCAAGTATGGCATAGAGTGCATCGGTCTAAACTTCACCAGCGAGTGAGTGCTTGCTCCTACCAGCACCATTGCGACACATATCAGCACAATCCACAACCTCCAGCTGGAAGTGTGTTCGAACAGTTTTCGCCACGATGACACCCCTAAAATCAACAGCGCTGCAAAAGTCATCCCCGCATAGAAGCGCCATATGAAAATATGGTTCAGATAAGTCAAAAACTGCATCTGAGGATGATAGCCGTGTTGCTGATCTACGATCCAATCAGGTCCTGCCCTCACGAGAGACATTGACGACACGAGGTCTGGAGGGAGAACGAGAGAAAAGGCAGTAAAGGAGAATGCGATTACTTTGGTAGCATAGTCATCCCAAATTGCAGGAAGCCATCCATAGAAAAAGACCAAGTCCGTTTCCGTGCCAGCACCGCTGCCAAAGCCGAGGCCGATCTTCAACGCAACGTAGCTCGCCGTTAGGGCGGCGATTGACAAAACATATATGGAAAATGCCCTCAGCAACATTTTGTTACCCGTCGCATTCAGTAGAATCCCGATGGGCAACGCTAAAGCAAAGATAACGACAGCGACATCAATCCATGTCTCGTACCCCAAGACCAGCAGAATTGTTGCAATCAGCAGATATGCGAAACTCCCTCTCGACCTATTCTCTTTTAACACTCCAATAGATGCGTCAACAAAAAGGAGAAAGTAAGACATCAATAGTCCGTGTGCTGTTGTACCGTGCACAGAATACACATGGAAGTTAAACGGCATCGTCACACACAGGAGCGCAGCTGAAGCTGCAAAAACAAAAGAACCAGTCAATCGCAGCCCCACAATGAAGACAGTGACAACCAGAGCACTCTGACTTATGACCAGAACAGTTGCTGGGTGCACAAACTGCTGAACCAGCGCCGCAAAGACGACGCTTGTTGAAGCCCACGTGCCATACACTTCTGGCTGCGGAAGGAGGTAGAGCCACCAAGACTTCTCATAATATGAGCTGGGCACGCCAAGGTTTGTGAAATGATCACTGATCGAATACGCCCCCTCCAGCACAACAATATTCAGTGCATTTAGGATCAGCAATCCCGTCACAAAAAGACCAAGCCCCACGACGCCCATAGGCTGTCCACAGAATTCCCAAGTCTGCCTAGCCGGATTGACGCGTCCCATTAGAGCACCCCGAACATGTTTAGGTGCAGGACCCGTGCGCTAAGCCCGCCAGTTTCGGTTTTGGCCGTAAGTTCAATGCGCAACCTCTCACCAGATGCAGAAAATCTAGTCGTATTTAGAATTCCGTCCGACGCGATATCGGCACTCCAGGAAACTGATCCAACTTCATCAATTACCTGAATTCCCAGCGTAGCCCCGTGAATCGGTTCAACCTGAAACTCGAGCAGATATTCCCTGGAATCCACCGATGCAATTGGTTGTGACTTCCAGATTACGCCCCGATAATCTCCAGGAGGGAGGGAAACAAAAAACCCTTGCTCCGGATGTTTTGGCAGCGAAGTTCCAGAGACCAAGGCTTCGATATTGCCCGAAAGCGTCGAAAAAAGGAGACTTACTCCTGTTCGATTTCGCATCAGGTCCATTTCCGCCGCTCTCTTGTCCCAATCGTCAAGAATTTCGCGAACGACATCTCGCGAAGATCGCTGCATGTCGACACCGTCATAAGGGAATGTGAGCGCGGCGGCTGACACGCCGATCAACGCAGCCGCCAGCAGCGCACGCAGAGGAAGCGTGTGAATCCATAGTGCTTGAAACATCTTCCCGCCCCCCAGAGGGTCAAATTGACTGATCCTCTTGTCTCAGAAAACGCAAAAAAAAGGAAGCACCAACGCTTAGAAAAACATACTAAGCGCTATGACGTGATCAAACGAACAGTGCCCAGCGCATTAACCATTCGATTTGGCACAAAACCAACCGAATATCCTATGACGGTTAAATGGAATACTCTATGTTCTGGCCTTCGTCAGCCGCTTGATTTGACCTGCGACTTTCGAATCCCACCCGAACCCCTGTCACTAGATCATACCTTCTAGGGAATTTCGCGTTGCTAGAGAATACCTGCACCAACTCCAGCCCCAAACTAAGCATCATTGTTCCAAGCTTCAACGAAGCGGAGTCGGTCGCATCGGTGATAGCGGACATGATCTCAACCCTTGATGCTTCGGAGCTCAAGGGCAATTTTGAGATCATTCTTGTTGATGACGGCAGCTCAGACGGCAGCTGGACAATAATTGAAGAGCTCCCAAAGATACATTCCGTGGTTCGCAGTTTACGGAACGCCACAAACGGGGGCATGTGGCGCGCCATCCAAACCGGAATGCACGCCGCGAAAGGTGATTTTGTGACGTACCTGCCAGCAGATGGTGAGATTACGGCAACAGAGACAATCAAGCTCGCATCTCTAGCGTCTGATGCCGACATTGTCGTAAGCAAGCGCGTATCATCGGACGCAGTGATTAAACAGCAGGTTCGGCCTTGGTACAGAGAAGTACTGTCGTGGGGTCAACGCACACTCACACGAATCGTACTTGGTTGCGACATCTCCAATGCCGAGGGCATCTTTCTGTTAAGGTGGAGCGTTTTTAAGGAGTTCGCCCTGGCCCCTCGTCACGACAACATACTATTTCTTGAGTTGTTGGTCCGTGGCTTAACTGGTGGGTACCGTGTTGCAGAAACGGAGATGTTTTATACTCTAAGGCGTGGCGGCAGGTCAAAGACGGTTAACCTAGCCTACATCATCGGTACACTGGCAGATCTGATCAAGCTCCGTCTTCGCATGTCTAAGCGTTTAAGATGAGTTCAGCCACCACACAAACTTTAGGGCGCTTTCTTCGGCGCGGCATACCTGTTGTAATTGGGGTAGGACTCATTCTGATCATCCTACAACAGATCAATTTTTCTGCTTTTCAGAACATTGTTCTAAACGCTGATATACCTCTCTTATGTTTGGCATTGTTTCTTTCGGCAGCAAACCTCGTCCTTGGTACCGTTCGATGGCAACTATTACTCAAACATCTAGATGTTTTCGTGCCCCTCAGCAGACTGCTCCACTTCGTGCTTCAGTCAATCGCGGTAAACCTTTTTGTTCCTGGCGGAGTCGCTGGCGAATTCTCAAGAGCTTTGAGCCTGCATCTTAGGCACACAGAGGCTGGGCCGGCCTATAGTTCTGTGATCACAGACAAGCTGCTGGGCTTAATAGGCTTCCTTCTACTTGCAATGCTCGCCGTGATCTTAGAGTGGCAAAAGTTATGGGAGGTCAACATTATTTGGCCAGTTGCGGTCTTCGGCCTGATCCTCCTGATCATGACTTCGGCACTTTATAGCGGCAGAGTATCTCTCGCAGTCACCCAGCGACTGCAGCGGCTTCCTGCTGTGCAACGCATCTCTAAGCTTTTGACTGACAACCTGCAGAGTTATCGTCGAACACCACTCATTTTATTCAAGACACTTTGTATTGCGATCGCTGCTCATATGCTGCAAATCATCTGTACTTGGACAATTGGGGTCGCCCTAGGGGTTGAACTCGGTTTCTTTACCTATTTGCTCTATGTGCCGATTATTGCTGTGGCGGCCGCTGTACCGATCTCAAACTCGGGCATAGGTGTCCGCGAAACAGGCTTCGTCCTGTTGCTTTCGATCGCAGGTGCTGAAGCGGAGTCAGCATTAGCTATATCCCTTATTTTCACCGCCTTCGCGTTGGTTATTCCGGGTGTTTTTGGCCTTCTCTCATTCTCAATAATCTCTCATAGGAAAGCGCCGGACCATTGAAAATCCGGGCCTCTCACTCCAAAACTGACCATTTCGCTGGCGATACAAATAGGTTACAAAGCTCCAAGTGTGATCGAATGTTAAAAAATAAGAAGCAAGGATGACAACCCGAAAATGTGCGGCGTAACAGGCTACCTTAATCTGAACGGCGCACCTGCCGAAACAGACATCGTCGCAAACATGACGAAAGCCGTAGTCCATAGAGGCCCAGATGGGAACGGCGTGGAAATTGATGGACCGCTTGCTCTTGGGCATACGAGGTTATCGGTCATCGACCTCTCTAGCCTTGGCCGCCAGCCTATGGAAAGCCACGACGGGCGCTACGTGATTAGCTACAATGGTGAGATCTATAATTATAAGGAATTGCGAAGTGAACTAGAGGCATCTGGTGAGGAGTTCATATCCCAGACCGATACAGAAGTCGTCCTTAACTCGATTAAACACTGGGGCATCAAATGCATCGAACGTTTCAATGGAATGTTCGCATTTGCTCTATGGGATAGGTGGGAGAAGAAGCTTATCCTTGCGCGTGATCGGTATGGCATCAAACCACTCTATTTTTCCTTCGTCGGCGACACTCTGATCTTTGGGTCGGAGATTAAGGCAGTTCTTGCCCACCGCTCAGTTCAGTGTCGGCTTTCGCCAAACGGCCTTGCGGAATACATGTCCTTTCAAAATTTTTTCTCGAAGAACACACTTTTTGAAAATGTGTCACTCTTTCCACGAGCATCCTATGCAGAGTGGCGCGTAGGCTCCTCACCATCGCTACGCCCTATCCAATATTGGGATTACCAGTTTTATGAAAGCGAGTCTGATCGAAGCGACGAGGACTATGCCGAGGAAGGAGCGTTCCTTTTTCAACAAGCTGTAAAAAGACAACTCGTTGCAGATGTCCCGGTGGGCGCCTACCTATCAGGCGGCATGGACTCAGGAGCCATAACATCAGTTGCGTCAAAAGCGCTTCCGCACCTGCATACATTTACGTGTGGATTTGATCTGAGTTCCGCGTCTGGCATGGAACTGTACTTCGATGAGAGGTCCGAAGCTGAACGTCTTTCGTATTTATTTAAAACAGAACACTACGAAGTCGTGCTCAAAGCTGGCGACATGGAAAGGGCGTTACCCAGTCTCGCATACCACCTCGAGGAACCCAGAGTTGGTCAATCCTATCCAAACCACTTCGTTGCACGGCTAGCGTCCAAATTCGGCAAAGTCGTTTTGTCGGGTGCCGGTGGCGATGAGATCTTTGGTGGCTACCCATGGCGCTATTACAGGGCAATAGGCCCAAACAAAGGCACGAACTTTACAGAAGACTATTTTAATTTCTGGCAACGTCTAGTCCCACCTGATCAATTCGACAACCTCCTTCAACCCGTTGCCAAGGACACAAAAGACTTTTCTCCAATCGATGTATTTTCATCGGTGTTTCCGGAAACTCCCAATCGAGCGTTGTCAACAAGCGATGCGATAAATTCGTGCATGTATTTCGAAGCTACAACATTCTTACAAGGCCTACTCATCGTAGAAGATAAGATCAGCATGTCTCACGGACTTGAGACCCGCGTTCCCTTTTTGGACAATGATCTCGTTGATTTCGCAACACGCGTGCCCGTTCGACTGAAAGTAAACGAAATGGGACATCAGTCACGGATTGATGAGAACGAAATTGCGAAAGGGTCGAAACACTACAAACGCACTAAGGATGGAAAGCTCCTGCTCAGATCGCTTGCCAGCTCATTTCTTCCTGAAGATTCCATTCATCGCGAAAAACAAGGCTTCTCTGCTCCAGATGCAAGTTGGTTCAAAGGTGAGAGCATTGACTTCGTGCGGCGAAGCATTCTCGACAAAAATGCGAAGATTTACGACTACATTGACTATAAGACCGCGTCGTCGCTGATCACTAGCCACCTTGAAGGCCATGAGAACAGACGCCTTCTCATATGGTCTCTGCTGAACCTAGAGTCCTGGTGCGAACAATATTTGTAAGAGACGAAACGAGATCATATGAAACTCCTTATTGCAGGCGCATCTGGGTTTATTGGGACCCATGTCCTTCGGCGACTACCATCTGACTGGGAAGTTTTTGCTATCTCGCGAAAACCTATTGCTGCTCCTCCCAACACCACACTCATCAATGTCGATCTGACAAATCACGACTTCGCGCGATCTCTGCCCGGTCAGATAGACGCCGTACTGTCACTCGCGCAGTCTGCACACTATGCAGAGTTCCCCGCAAAGACACGTCAAGTATTCGATGTAAACGTGATGTCTTCCATTTCCTTGGTCGACTACGCCATTCGCGCGCGCGCCTCAACGTTTGTCCATGCCTCGACAGGCAGTGTATACGAGCCATATGGTGGACTTCTCAAGGAAGATGCTCTGCTGTCACCATCTTCTCTCAACGGCGTTTCCAAGTTCGTCGCTGAGAGGTCACTTGAGTTATACGACTCGCTCATTGGTCTCTGTTGCCTACGCATTTTTTTTCCATTTGGCCCAGGGCAAAAAAATCGCCTTGTTCAGTTAGTGCATAAACGACTTTCCGAATGTCAGCCTGTCGACCTTGACGGTCCAGATGGAATGGTGTTCACCCCGACCTACGTCGAAGATATTGCAGACATAATGGCAACCGCGATCGAAGAAGGATGGCGTGGAACAATCAATATCGCATCGCAAGAAACTCGGTCGGTACGCTCTGTTGCCGAAGGCATTGCTCACATTCTCGGCGCAAAACCGCAGTTCAGCCACACCGGCTCACAGAGCACCAATATCACACCCGACACCACGAAGCTGTACACTCTGTATGAACACGCCAAAATGACAGACTTTCAAACAGCATTACACGCAACCATAGATTCAATAGCCAATGATGGAACGCTCCCGACATGAGCCACAACATACTCTTTCTTTCCAGCACAGCTAACGGTTACACCGCCACTTCGCATCTGGAACACATCGGAAGCATCAAGCAACATTCCCGCCATAACATTTATTACCACAACTTTGTGTACGACATTGATCCTGACTTCGATTTCACACCGTTTGATGTAATCGCGATTGGCCACAACTTCTGGCCCGAAATATTGTCTGCCGAACAACGTTTAGCCATTCGCAACGCACGCGCCGTAAAAATCCAATTTCTTCAGGATGAATATCAGTTTGTAAGAACGATAAATGGGTACCTGGAAGAGATGGGTATCAATGTCATGTTTACATGTGTCGCAGAGGAAGACTTCGAGTCCTTTTACCCTAAGAGCATTATGAATTCTTTGATGGAAGTGCAGCAAAACCTGACGGGGTATGTTTCGGATTCGCTTGCTCACCCTCGGAATTTCAAGACCGGGCGTCGCAGTGTAGATATTGGCTACAGGTCCAGGGTCAGCCCCTTTTTTCTTGGTAAGCTCGGGCATGAGAAATTGGAGATTTGTGAAAAATTCAGTGCGATTGCGGACCAAGAAGGCTTTTCTCACAACATCTCAGTCCGTGAAGAAGACAGAATCTACGGCCACGAGTGGATCAAATTTCTTCAGTCAACACGCGTTCAACTTGGCACCCCCAGCGGGGCAAGCGTTGTCGATATGGACGGCCAAATTGTCGAGGCAGAACTGAATTTCAGACGCGAAAACCCTCATGCCGGGTTCAATGAATTCTTTGAGAAACACCTCAAGGAGCACGAGGGCAAGCTTGGCATCGATACAATTTCCCCTCGGGTCTTTGAGTATGCAGCTACCGGGGCCACGATGGTGATGCATGAAGGCTACTATGGTGGGCACCTGGAAAAGGATGTCCATTACATCTCAGTAAAAAAAGACTACTCAAACATAACGGATGTAGTCGAGAGGATTGCTGACCAGGCCCATTGTAGAGAAATCGCTACTAACGCCCGTCAACATCTCATATTGGACGGTAACTATTCCTACCAACGCTTTGTCGAAAAATTTGATGATGTGGTGGATAGGCACGCCCCTAAGAATACGTTGGTCAAAACAGTCGATGAGATTTCCTTCAACCGAAGTCTTGAAGAAAAGCATGAACAGGCACTTTTCTTTGACAAAAAGGGCTGGGCTTTTTCCAACACGCCAACGGGCAAAGCCCTCAAAACAAGGTTCAACAAGGCTGGCAGGCTGAGACATATACCCATTGTTGGGAAAACGCTAAAACGCATTGGTGGCGACCCGATCATCAAACTCGAGGAGCTATCCCTGGGTGCTACGCTGGCATGGCGAGTACCCGAATTCAAAAAACTCATGCATCTTTGGCTCCGCCACAGAAAACAAATGCCGGATATCACTTGGGATCAGCTTCTTAAAGAAATCGTTGTTTTTGGTCTTATTAAGTCAAGTCAGTCAGGCTTAGTGTATGCACAAACACCATTTCATACCAAAGTGCCACTCGTGCAATCCGACGGTTTCCTAGACATTGTCAGCACTCAATCTGAGGCTGGTCAGGTGTGTCAACTGTCGGAAACTATAGACTCAACAGTTCCACATCCCCCCGATTTCTGGCTTGAGATCACCGAGCAAATTCGCGAAAAATCAATCAATCAACTTCGATGGGATGTGAGCGCCGTTTTCCCAATACTGCAGTTTGGCGTCTGCACGGTGTTCACATATGTGGCGCAAAACTCCTCTATTCAGATGCGTTCAGCATCTGATCAATATTTCTACTTTCCAGCGTTCGATCGGCTCATGAAGCTGGATACCGAGTCGGCCGTTTTCGCACTACGTATGGCTCTATCCGCAGCATACGGTCCTGACCAGCCAGCGTTGGTCAAAAGTTTTGAGGTCACTTGATATGATCGCTGAACCGACCATCATTGTTACGCTAGACGTTGATTGGGCAGCCGACTGGATGATCGAGATGGCAGCAGAGGTCCTTGTCGAACGCGGCGTAAAAGCCACTTGGTTCATAACTCATGAGTCGCCTTCACTGGAAACTCTAAGGAAAGAACCATTATTTGAACTTGGCTGGCATCCCAATTTCCTACCTAACAGCAGCCATGGCGAAACTCCAGAGGCTGTTCTAACCTTCTGCCAGGGCCTGGTACCCGAAGCGCGCAGTGTGCGAACACACTCATTATGTCAGTCTGAGAGACATCTGAGCCTAATGGTAGAAGCATTCAACATAAAAAATGATTGCTCAATCTATTTGCCGGTAGACAGTGCAATAGATGCTCATTCGGTGGGGTATTCAGAGAACGGACCAAAACTCACGCGTGTTCCCCACTTCTTCCAAGACAATATGCATATGTACACCGGTAAGAGCTGGGACCTCAGCAGATCTATGCTGGAGCGGACTGGCGTTTTGGTGTTTTGCTTTCACCCAGTCCATATTGCTCTTAACTCTCTCAATATGGCTCAGTACGAAGAGACAAAAAGAGAGATGAACATCTCCACCATAAAGAAGGAGGACCTCCCTCCCATTGATCATTCAAGCTCAGGCGCTGGCAAGCTGTTTAGGGATGTCGCTGATTATGCTTCGACAATGTCCGCTGCGACACTTAATGAATATTGCGAGTCTTGGAGATCAGGCAAGATAGATGGATAGGAAGCTTCGAGTGGCCGTATTGGGCCGCACAGAAATGCTGCTGGATGCCGCAAAACTCGCTCGCGAACGAGGGCACGAAATATCATTTGTCGCAACCACAGCACATGCCGAAAACTACACTGCTACTCCTAAAGACTTCGAACAGTTCGCGATGGATGTCGGCTGCCCATACTTCCGAGGCACCAAATTGCATGAGCCGCATGTTCTAAAGATGATCAAGTCGACATCGAGTGACGTGGCCATCTCCATGAATTGGCCAGTTCTCCTGCCGGGCGTTGTGCGCTCTACATTCTCCAAAGGGGTATTCAACTCTCATCCTGGCGACCTCCCCAGATACAGAGGCAATGCTTGTCCCAACTGGGCAATCTTGAATGGAGAGGAACACGTCGGTCTCTGCATCCACGAAATGGTAGATGAACTAGACGCTGGCGATGTAGCAGTGCGCGAGAGATTTCTATTAGAGCCGAACACAGATGTTGCCGATGTATATTCTTGGCTTCGCAGGCAAATACCCATCTCCTTCAATAAGTTGTTGGATATGATTGCAGCGGATCGTCTTGAACTGTCAGCTCAACCCAAAGACCCAAATCTTTCCCTACGCTGTTTTCCGCGAAAGGCGGCGGATTCTCAAATAGATTGGGCAGCGAATAGTTTGGATATCCTTCGTCTCATTCGAGCCTCCACCCACCCGTTTGCAGGTGCATATTGTCACCTGGAACAAACTACTCTCAGAATATGGCGGGCGGAGCCCTTCGAGATGCCCGGTCCCTTCCTCGCAGTTCCCGGTCAAGTTTTGGGTGACGACAACGGAAAACCCTTGATCGCAACCCCTGACGGTGCGCTAAAGCTCGATAATGTTACCATTGACAGCACGACCGACTGTGCAATCTCCGAAATTCTAAGCAGCTTAAGAAACAGGCTTACGTGATAAAGGCGTGCCTCAAGCACTTGTGCTTTTTGCATTATGTCAACAGCTTGAAGGCGGTATGCTTGCGGTAGTAATTAAGAGATGCACAATGTCCAAACTCAACATCCTGATCATCGCGGACTATCTTCCAGGCGACGCAACTGTCATCCGTGACCACCTATTCTCCTTTGATCGCTATTCAAACCACCGCGTCTTCCACCTCTTTTGGCCATCGAAACACAAAGATGAAATCGACTTCTCTCATTTTGATGTGGTTATTGTCCATTGGTGCATTTACATAACCAAGCTGGGAATTAGTCATCCGTCAATTCCTGCCGCCATGGCAGAGAAGATTAGACAATCCTCAGCTATCAAAGTTCTTTTTCTGCAAGATGAATATCGACGAATGAATGCCGTTCATGAAGCAATGAACGAACTTGGCATTAATTTGATGATGACTTGTGCATCAAAGGAAACGCGAGAACAACTCTACCCTTCCAGAAAACTGCCGTCCGTAGACGGGCTTCATACCGTTTTGACAGGCTACATCCCAGAGTACCTGAAGGCCAGAAGCCAAAGGGTAGATGACAACACATCTCGACCAGTTGATATCGGATATAGGTCACGACGCTTACCCTTCAGCCTGGGTAAACTGGGTTATGAGAAAACGCAGATTTATGAGTATGTGAGTGTGCGTGCGAAACAGTTGGGCATTCGAACGGATTTATCGATCTCAGAGTCCGAGCGCATATATGGAGATGCCTGGCATGACTTTCTCTTGTCTTCATACTGTCAGTTAGGCACACCAAGTGGCGCCAGCGTCATCGACTTCACTGGAAAAATTGAAGCTGATGTGAAGACATTCGTTGAGTTGCGACCGTTCGCACCATTTGAAGATGTCTATGACACCTTTCTTTCCGATGTAGATGAAAAGTTGATCATCGACACAATCTCACCCAGAGTATTTGAATACACAGCTCACGGTTGCGTCATGTTGATGACTGAAGGCCACTACGGAGGCCACCTAGAGCCTGGGACACATTATGTGCAGATCAAGAAGGACTTTAGCAATCTAGACATAGCGCTTGCCGAGGCTATGGAACCAGAGGTTCGCGCGCAATTGCTTGCCAACACTCGTCGTGATTTGATGGACAATGATCAGTTTAGCTACCGGAATTTCGTTGGATGGTTCAATCAACTACTGGCCACCGAACACGACTTCATCGCAAGAGGCAAGACGCGACAACGTGCTACGTTATTCCATCTTAAGCAAGCCATCAGCCAGCAGCACCCTTCTTTGCCAGTCCGCGGATATGAAGTTCTCATTCCTTGGCATATTATTCACAAATTTCAACAACGGATTTCGCGATGGATAGCAGGGCACCCAAAGCTTGCCCGCACCATAGATGCGACGGCGCTTTTGGTTCGTTCGCCAAAACACTTCCTTTACAGTGCTTATGCGAGCCTGCTTCGCCACAATCCTCGAGTGCTCAGACTTCACCATATTGCGCTGTCGTTTGTGCGATCCCCGCGACATTTCTTCTCAGATCTAGGTGCGAATCTATCACAACGGTTCCCGAGTGCGCTTCATGCGTATGGCGCCACGAAGATGGTCATCCTCTCGCCAAGACAGTTCATTTCAAGACTAGGTGCCAAGCTATCAACGCGGCTTCCGAGAGCTCATCATGCGTATGGCGCTACGAAGATGTTCATCTCTTCGCCAAGATATTTCATATCGAAACTGCGTGCAAAGCTGTCACAATGGTTTCCGAGTGCGCGCTATGGGTATGGAGTCGCCAGGATGCTCATCCTCTCGCCGAGGCGCTTTTTCTCCAGACTACACGCGAAATTCACCAAGCATCGTACCTGAGACGCCTGACGCCCGGAATATTCTCTAGCATCAACCGTGATATGTTTCTGGAACATCCAAGCGATGATCTCCAGACAACATGCGATCATATACTCGCTCAAATCTTGCCGCACATGCATCAGCTGAATGCCATTTGATGGCATACTCTCTACTCGCCCGGCCAATCCTCTCACGTTCTTCAGGATCAAGTACAAGACGCTTCAAAACGTCGTAAACCGTTTCGGTATTAGCATTGATTAGTGGACATTCCTCTAGCGACTGAGACGGTCCAACTTCCAATGGTTGCTCTCGCACGAGTTTCGTAATTGTTGGCTTGCCCAGCATCATGCTCTCTCGGGAGGCAGCTCCATATCGACCATAAATGATCTGATCTACAACAATGTCCGCCTGAACCTGATAGTACTTCATGTCCTTGCTGTGAACGTCATGCACGAAGACAAGTTTTACTGGGTACCCTTCTGCTTTAAGGCGGTCGACGGCGTCTAGCACAGCCGGCGTACCCTTGATATTGCGCCCCTTGTCGTCGCGCGATACATAGTTACCGACCGCGTGAAATATGAGAATTTCTCCATCTTCTTTTTCGAACTTCTTATCTACTGGCACTTCAAGGTCAGGGTGCCATATCTCATGGTCTAGGCAAAAAGTCAGAGGTTCGCGGTAGGCCCTATCTGTTTTCCGCGATTGGTTAACTACCCAATCTCCTTCGATTGCGTAGAGATCTGCAAGGTTCTCATACATTTCTCCAATCGCCAGATTTTTTGGATCTGAACACACCTCAGGATTGTCCTGCCACACGCATGTGTCGCATACACCACCTGTATATTCATTAAACTCAGTCTGCCCAGTGCCCGTCAAACAGCCGCTCATTGACACACCAAGCTTTACACCCCGGCGTTTGAGATAAATCAGGTCCCAAGGCGTACGGTCCCGACCGGCATTCTGATAACACTCGTGGAAGATACTTGAGCAATTTTCGTTGTGCCAGAACAACATCCTGGCGTTTTCTTCAACGTATCGCATTAGCGAGTAGCATCGTTTCCGCAAGATCGTACTATCAGCATCCCAAATGCTGACATCTTCGCCATGGTAGAAATTTGAACTACTGCTGGATGGGTCCTCACTTACGATGGAAATTGCATTCCAACCTCTTTTACGCAGCGCGCGCGCCAGGTAGTAGTGGTGATAATAGGAATGGTTAAGAAAGACGACCGACCTCTGACCTTCTTTGGTTCTAGGCAAACTCTCATAGAGAGCCTTATCAAACGCATGTAGGCCCTTATAAAGTTCCTCCCCCGGCTGCGTGGTAACCAGCGTAGAGTCTCTTTGCCTAAATCCAAGTTCACGCCTGATGCTGCCCAGACGTGGCCATCTCTCCAAAAGCTTGTGCTGAAGCCAAACTGGTAGGTAGGTAAGCGCAAAATAGCCAGCCGCGCCCTTCACCTTTTGCGAGAACGTCCGCCAATCAGATGGGTTCGAATACTCTATGAATGGCGGACATAGCTCGGACTTCCCAAAAAGTAACCTGTTGAGACTAGCTATCGGACCAAGCGCCCAACCTGGGCTCGCAATCGCAAGTTTACGGATAAAAATGCGCCAAGGATTGGGCACCTCGCCCGGACGCTTCGCATTATTAAAAAGACTACCCAATGTTTCTACGCCCAGATGTTTCTAGATGCTCGTCATACTCGCGCATCACAGCCCTTGCTCTTCCCAATACCGCCCGCTCAATTCTCTGTTTGGGCGGCAGAGCTTCAGGTAGCCACCAAGCTGGATGGGTCAGCACCTGCAGCCTTTCAAACTCTCCACTCGCGATTACATCGTAAATTGGATCATGCCGCCAATAACCGTTGGAGTCTGAGCAATAGCCGTAGTTTTGTCGGAACTCCTTACCATAAGCGTTCTTGAGTCCTCCGAGGCTGTTCTCATCGAACCTCATCATGTTGCCAGCTGTTGGATCATGGAAACTCACTGCCGACAAAGTCACCCCTAAGTTGGACTCAATCACATGTTTTTCGTTGGAGATTCTCTCATCCAATCGCTCTTGATCCCAGTCGTCGTCATAAAATCCAGAATCGAAATGGAGCCCGATGCCATGCCCCATTGACTCGATTTCACGCACGATCCTCGCGCTCTCTGACTCCAGTAGGTTGTAGAAAGGCAACCGCAAACAAACAAAGTAAGTAGCACAAACACCTTGTACTCTCTCAATTTGAGCTAACCTCATGGCGCGCTGAAGTGAGTAGTCGACGTCGTGACGCCACAGCACGTGGCGCTCCGCAGGTCGATCCTGGAAAAGAGAGAACTTATAGTTCTCAGACTTAGCCTGCTCGATAAGTGCTTCATAAGCACTCTCTGTGAAGTCTTTCCACTTCTCATCATCTGAAGACGGGTTAACGTCCTTGCTCGGCACGAGTTTGTATTGTCGTTGACCAAGTTCTATTGACAAGTTATCGAAATCTGGATGCGCACAAGCACGCTCGCGACGGAGGAGCTCTTCATTATCCATCAACTGATTCACCCGGCACAGCGCTTGGAAATCCTTACGAGTGCGTTTCTTCCCTTCCCAGTGCAAACCAGACCTTGGCAGTTCATGATCCGAGTCGAACACAATTTCAATCAAGCGTTGGAACAGATCAATTCCACAACCCTCTGCTATTTCGAGGAGCTTGTCGGGAGACAACTCTGTCTCAACTGACACCCTGCTCTCAATGAGGATCTCGCCAGCGTCGACCCGCTCAGTCATGCGATGTGCCGTTGCTCCATATTCGACGACGTTTTCATACGCAGCGAAATGGTGGGGGTCCCGCCCCGGAAACTGCCGGGTTGCAGGGTGTATGTTAATCGCTCGCGTCCCTAGCTGCTCCAAAATATTCTTTGGTACAATCACTCCCGTTCCGAACGAAAGAAGAAAAACGTCGTGCCACCCTGCATTCCCAGCAGATATGAGTTCTTCCAGTTTGTAAGCAGGAACAATCTCGGAAATTTCTTTTTGAGACTCTGCAATCCTCAAAAGACGGTCCATCAAGGTGTCGTTACTCAGAATGATCAAACGCAACTTCATTGCCCTCCTGCTGGTTTACCAATGTCCCAGTCGTTTTCCTTCATCAGAAAGTCAATGATGGATAGACCTGGCATGAAGGTTTCTAGTTCTTCGTTTCCATATGGAAACGGTTTAAAGTTTTGGTATACCAACTTGATGTTGTTCTCCGCGAATTTTGCATCCTCCTGGTAGCCTTCAGCACCACCACCGCAGAGGTACGTATCACAACCAACCGCGCTGCAAAGCTCGATCAACAACTCTGTGCTCGCGGCACTCGTCTCGAGCTCAGATTGCCTAAAGAACCGTGTCTCTAGTTCCAGTGTTTTGCTGATCTCCATGATCGTATTGATGTTAAAATCCGATATATCAAGAGCATTCATGTTTATCAGGGGCTCGAGCAATGACATCGCACGTGTGAACCCTGGTTGCCGTCCGTAACTTGACTTCAGCGTTTCGATAGCAGCAACACGCCAATTCGTATCCTCTGACAGGAACACTTCATTGATCTTGGTGCCTAAGGGTGCCTTTTGTACCGGACAGCGGAACCAAGCTTCGCGGTCGCCAACATCAATTTTTACTCGGTTACACCAGGAAGCCATGCTTTTGCTGCCCGACCGAGGATAGTCGACAGCATCGAGAAAAATGAACACGTCCGCCCGGCAGATCTTGTCGAAGTAGCCCATCCACGGAAAATAGTTCGGCTGATGAATTGCGCAGACCGTCATTTCAAGTCAGCCCTTCTATCCCGCCTGCTCGTAAGCATCGATTGCTTCATCTACATCGCCAAAAAACTGAACCTTACCCTTGTCAAGGTAGAGAGCCTTATTGCAGAAGGTTCGTATTACATCGTTGGAGTGAGACGCCAGGACCAGAGTATTAGCCGAAGACATGAGCTTCTCAATGCGGTTATGTGCCTTCGACGCAAACTTGGCATCTCCGGCACCAATGATCTCGTCAACAATCAATATGTCTGGCCTAATCGAGGTTGCAATCGCAAAAGACAGTCTTACCGACATACCTGACGAATATGTCCTCACCGGCATGTAGAGGTATTGCCCCAACTCACAGAACTCAGCGATATCGGGAATTATCGCTCGCATCTGACGACGGCTCAGCCCTAAATACAAGCCGCTGGTCATAATGTTCTCGTAACCTGTTTCCTCTGGGTCAATCCCAACGCCCAACGTCAGCAACGAGCTTACGGTCCCGTTGGTCTCCAACACGCCGCCAGATGGGTGATAGCCGCCGGCCAACACCTGCAACAAGGTCGACTTTCCGGCGCCATTCGGTCCTACCAGGCCAACACTATCACCCGGGTACATCTCCAGATTGATATTCGATAGGGCCTGAATGGTCGTGCGCCCTCCGGTAGACGAGTCGTTGCGTATCAACCCGCCCACGCCATTTTTCATTACTATTCGCCGAAGGCTTCGGTCTGGGTCATAGATCGGAAACTCAACAGACACAGAATCCAACTTAATTGTGGGCTTCATAACAAACCAAAAACCTCTAAAGCCAATAGGACAACCGACGAAAAAACCGTCCGGCAACAGCGATAGTCATCATCAAACCAACCAGCAGCGAGACGCTGAGGTAAATGTATGAAGAAGTACTGGGCATCATACCAATTAGCGGCTGGCGAATAACATCAACCATGTGGAACAAAGGATTCGCTGTAACCAGAATGAACTCAGCAATCGGTTGCGACGCGATCCGGTCGGCCGGCCAGAATATTGGGGTGACAAAGAACATGACTTGCATGATGCTTGCCACCACCTGCATAACGTCCCGAAACCGCGTGCAAACAGTCGCAATAAAAATACCAACCCAAAGACAATTCAACACCGTCAGTAATAGTCCAGGGATAAACAGCAGATTAGTCCAACTCAATCCATTTCCAATGAACAATAGGACCAACAAGTGGATGGTCAACGAATGCCCAAATACCAAAATGTTCCGCCACAAGACTCGCAAAACATGGATCGCGTAGGGCATCTTATAAGACCGGATGATATCTTGGCCTGCCAGGAACGCGCCACAACTCTCATTGGTGTTGGCGACAATCAGCGACCAAGATATGAAACCAGCGGAAAAGTATGGAAGAAACCCGGTAAGATCCACACCCCATAAAATCGAATAGACCGCGCCCAGGGAAAATATGAGCACACCGGCGCTCATGACTGTCCAGAACGGCCCCAGTACCGTTCTGCGGTAACGGGCTCGTATATCGCGCCATCCTAACGCCAACCAAAGCTGTGCAATTGAGAATGACCTATAAAGATCATTGAAAATCAGAGCGGCGTTTTGATTTCCTATGTTCAATAAACCACAAGCCTCCGTGATGCTGGTCTTAGCACATTTGCAGCCAAATAGAGATACTCTCTGGCTAGGATGCTATCGCAGATGCTGAATAAACACGCAATAGCCCCACAGCTCCTTACTGAACTATGCCTGCTTCATTTTCGGTAACTTCGGCCGCCCACGACCTCTTTTTTGCTCCAAACTCACCAAAACCCCCCCTTTAGTACTGACTAACAAACAGTTAGCTGATATGAACCCCAATCAGCTGAAATGCTGCTTGGGGGTGGCAAAAGTGGGTTCTGAACATCGGTGCCAGCCGACGTCCGGCGGTGGGTTAATGGGCAATGAATGTCAGCTTTATAGATAAGCTGTACTAGACGCCTAGCGTGCAACAAATTTAAGTCGCGCTAGACAACAGACGGTAAAAATCAAAAATGTGTGGAATTGCGGGTATTGTGAGTTTGCGGGGAGAAACCATTCCGCGCCTGTCAGACGCTCTCACAGTGATGGGCCAATTGCTTGAGCATCGGGGCCCCGATGACGACGGGCAATGGGTCGCCCCCGACAGCAGCGTAGGTTTTGCTCACAGAAGGTTAAGCATATTGGACCTCTCACCGGCGGGCCACCAACCCATGATCGGTGAAAATGGCACGGTAATCGCCCACAATGGTGAGGTTTACAATTACCTGGAGCTGCGCGACCGCCTCAAGGACCGGTGGGTCTTTAAAAGTACGAGTGATACAGAGACCGTCCTGGCTGCGTATGACATTCACGGCGCTGATTTCGCACAACAGCTTCGCGGAATGTTCGCAACAGCCATTTATGATCAGCGCACCAACAAACTTACTCTGGTCCGAGACCGCTTCGGCATAAAACCTATCTACTACACGATCGACAAAGACATACTCTTTTTCGCTTCGGAGGCGAAGGCACTTCTTCCCTTCCTTCCAGACATCAAGACCGATACAGAGTCCTTCGCAGAGTACCTTACATTCCAGTATTGCATTGGTGAGCAGACCCTATTCAAAGGGATCAAGCAGCTTATGCCTGGGCACATGCTGGTAGCCGAAACCGGCTCACCAATTCAGGTCAAGAAATATTGGGATGTTGAGTACAACATCGATTACGACCACTCACCCAAATACTTCGAAGATAGGTTCCAAGAGCTTCTGATGGATTCCATGAAGCTCCACCTGCGAAGTGATGTCCCGGTAGGGAGTTACATGTCGGGTGGGATTGACTCCAGCCTGATGGCGATCCTGGCCGCTGAGCACGACCATCAGAACAGAGACTGTTTTCATGGGAAATTCACCCAGTTTCCTGGATATGACGAAAGCAAATATGCGTTAGATGCGGCAGAGGTTTCCGGGTCTATCCTGCATCAGGCTGACATCACGGCCCAAGATTTCGAAAATTCGATCGAAGATGTGATCTACCATTTGGACTTTCCCACTGCAGGGCCTGGATCTTTTCCGCAATACATGGTGTCGAAATTAGCAGCTGAAAAAGTCAAGGTCGTTCTCGGTGGTCAGGGCGGAGATGAAATATTTGGCGGCTATGCCCGCTACCTAGTTGCCTATTTTGAACAGTGCATCAAAGCAGCGCTCGATGGCAGCTATCACGATGGTCACTATGTCGTAACGATTGAATCGATCATTCCAAACCTTGGCCTGCTGCGCGAGTACAAGCCAATGATCAAAATGTTCTGGCAAGAGGGCTTGTTCGAAGACTTAGATGCTCGCTACTTCCGCCTAATTGATCGTTCAAATGACATGACGGATGAGATTGACTGGAATCAGTTGAACAAGGGTCAAGTTTTTGATTCTTTCAGACAGATTTTCAACAAATCAAATGTCGGTAAGGAAGCCTATTTCGACAAGATGACGCATTTTGACTTTAAGTGCTTACTTCCTGCCCTGCTCAATGTGGAAGACCGCATGGCAATGGCCCATGGTCTGGAGTCTCGCGTTCCGTTTCTCGATCATCCACTGGTTGAATTTGCCGCCACGGTCCCTGCAGATGTTAAATTCGAGGGCGGGAACATGAAACATCTCATAAAGCAGTCTTTTGGAAACAAGCTTCCACCCTCCATTACAAACCGTCGCGATAAGATGGGCTTCCCCGTCCCGCTTAAAGAATGGTTCGGAGGCGAGTTAAAAGACTTTGTTACGGATACATTTGGCCAAAAGAACGCACAGCACAGACCCTTTATGAACACCGATCGGATTGCTGAGGGCCTTGGTGCTGAACTCAAATTTTCCCGTAAAACGTGGGGTTTGCTCAGCCTGGAGATTTGGCATCAAAAGTTTCACGACCGTGCGGCGCACTGGAAGAAGATGAACCCATTGTAAAATGCTAATACACAGGCGACATTCCACTTTTGTAATGTCGGCAGGTTTACTGAACGAGAAAGACAATCAATGACAGTATTTATCACAGGTGGATGTGGCCAAGTAGGCTCTCACGTCGCCGAACTACTCCTTGAATCTGGCGAAAGCGTTGTCGCGATTGACAATATGGAAACAGGCAGACGCCTCCACTTACCAGATAACCATCCCAACCTCACATTTGTTGAAGGCTCGATCAGTGACCGTGATTTGGTAAACGATATCGTCAGCACCCACAAACCATCCGTTCTGGTTCACACAGCTGCGTCCTATAAAGACCCTGAAGACTGGTACTCTGACACGCTGACAAACTCCGTGGGTGGTGCGAACCTCATCAAGGCTGCGAAAGAAAATGATGTTGGCCGGTTTGTCTACTTTCAAACTGCGCTGTGCTATGGCCTGCATCCGATCACTCAGCCGATCCCATTGGACCACCCAAAAAATCCGGCCAATTCGAGCTACGCGATCTCGAAAACAACCACGGAAGACTATCTGGAGATCTCAGGCCTGGACTACGTCACATTCCGCCTCGCCAATGTTATCGGGCCGCGGAACTGTTCTGGTCCCCTCCCTATTTTCTATGAACGGTTAAAAGCCGGTAAGCAGTGTTTCGTCACTGAGGCCAAACGTGACTTCGTTTTTGTAAAAGACCTTGCCAATGTCGTCGTGAAGGCAGTCGAAGGGAAGGGCTCGGGCCCCTACCACTTCTCGTCTGGCAAGGATATCGCGATTAAGGAACTGTATGACGCCGTTGTTGCAGGCATGCAGCTCAATGATTATCCGGAACCTGACGTTCGGCCGTTGGGTCCTGACGACGCTGCAAGTATCCTTCTCGATCCGTCAAAGACATTTCAGGACTTCGGTGATGTCCAGTTCACGCCTCTTAATGAGCTCGTGAAAGCAGCAGTCGAGTATTATGAAGAGTTTGGTGTTCACGGTGGGTACACTCACTTGAAACACGATAGCAAGTCTTAGGAAAACCCATGAGGATTCTGATAACCGGCGGCGCCGGAAGTCTGGGAGTGAGCCTGATAGAACGACTCCTCCCCAAAGGCCATGACATCTGCGTCATCGATAATTTCTCAACAGGGCATCGCGGGGCACTTCCTGACGGCCTGCCAAATTTGGTTCAGCACGAGGGGAGCATCGCCGATCAGGGATTGTTGGATAAGGTCTTTGCTAGTTTTGCCCCGACACATGTCATACACTCAGCAGCAGCCTACAAAGACCCGAGCGATTGGCTTGAGGACAGCGAAACGAATGTCGTCGGAACCGTTCGGCTGATAAAGACAGCGGAAAAAGCAGGCGTAAAAAGGCTGCTTAATTTTCAGACTGCCCTTTGTTATGGGCGTGCCGCGCAGACACCAATCCCGGTAACAGCGCCAGTTGCACCATTCACCTCGTATGGCGTGAGCAAGACAGCCGGTGAACAGTACATTCTTCAATCAACGATTGACACCATATCTCTCCGGCTAGCGAATGTTACAGGGCCCCGCCTTTCCATCGGGCCCATCCCTACCTTCTATCAAAGGCTTAAGGACGGAAAATCCTGCTTCTGCAGCGACACGATCCGCGACTTCATTGATGCCGAGGATTTCCTAGATATTGCGGAGAAAGCTTTGGACGACAACGCACCGGTCGGGGTGTTCAACGTCTCAACTGGTACAGGTCATTCCATCAAGGAAATTTTCGACTGTGTCGTTGACCATCTTGGTATCAGTCTTTCTGAACCGGTACCGATTGTTGCGCCAGAAGCCGATGACGTCCCCGTCGTTGTGTTGGACCCGTCACTTGCCGAAAGCGCATTTGATTGGAGCGCTCAGATAGACTTCAAGACGATGATGCATCGCATGCTCACATGGTATGATGAGCACGGGATCGATGCTGTTTATAGTCACCTTTCCACACCTTCCACCAAGTAATCGCCAGCTAGTTCAACGAGGCCTTATGACCGACCTACCTACGTTTAAAAACAAGAACCTTCTCATCGTGGGCGGCGCTGGATTTGTGGGCAGCAATCTGGCCGCACTGCTTCTGAAAGCAGAGCCGCAGAGCCTCACCATAGTCGACAACCTGCTTTCATCAGACATTAGCAATGTTCCAGATCATCCTGCAGTTCGTTTCGTGTTCGGCAGCATAACGGATGATGCGATACTCAAAGCCCTCCCGGACAATCTGGACTATGCATGGCATTTGTCTTGTTATCATGGAAACCAGTCATCCATTCATGACCCGATGGCTGATCATGAAAACAACACGCTGACATCACTAAAGCTCTTTGACCGACTTAAAGATATCAAAGGCCTCAAGAAAGTGGTGTACGCCGCCGCGGGATGTGCTGTCGCGGAGAAAACGTTTGATGATCCGGTTGCAACAACCGAGGACGCGCCAGTCTCCCTTTATCACGATAGCCCCTATTCAATTTCAAAATTGATTGGCGAGCTGTACGGAAACTACTATTGGCGTACCCATGATCTGCCGATCGTCAAAGCACGTTTTCAGAATGTGTATGGCCCACGAGAAATTCTCGGTGCTGGCCAATGGCGCGGGACGCATCACACTGTTTGGAGAAATGTCACTCCCACGTTCATATGGAAGTCACTCAACCACGAAGCTCTTCCGCTCGATAATGGCGGAAATGCAAGTCGAGACTTCATCTTTGTTGAGGACATGGCGAAAGGTCTCATGGCCTGCGCAGCAAATGGAGGGCCGGGCGAAATCTACAACCTTGCATCGGGTGTAGAAACGACCATCCTCGAACTTGCTGAAATCATCAACGAGCTCACCGGAAATCCAACGCCTGCCGATCTCAAGCCGGCACGGGACTGGGATCGATCTGGCAAACGTTTTGGGTCAACCGAAAAGTCAAAAGACAAAATCGGGTTCCAAGCCCAGGTCAACCTTCGTGATGGGATCTCAAAAACTGTGGAATGGACACGTGCCAACGAGACAGTTATTCAGCGGTGTATCGCTCAGCACGATTACTTCATGTCCCGCCTATAGCAGCTACCGCTTTCAGCCTTTCAAGGCACCTGCTACCGCATCGATCACTCTGTCTTGTTCAGCTTCACCGAGGTAGGGGTGCATTGGGAGGCTCAGCACCTTGCCGGACAAAGCGTCCGATACCGGGGTACCCCCGGATACCGATGGAAAGTGCTTGTACCCAGTCTGCTGCGACAGAGCCATTGGGTAGTACACGACCGTTGGCACGCCGGCTTCTTTGCAGTGAGCTTGAATATTATCTCGGTTTTCTACAATCAAGGTGTACTGCGCCCAAACGGATGTAGCTCCATCCATTAACTTCGGTGTTCGAGCGACACCCTTTAGTCCCTCGGCGTACCGAGCTGCGACACGATCACGTGCCTCCACTTCGCCTGGGAATATGGCGAGCTTTTCTTTCAAGATCGCAGCTTGGATCGTGTCCAGGCGCGAATTCATCCCAATGCGAACATTGTCGTACTTCTGGCTGCCTTTACCATGGAGGCGAATTGAGTTAATAACCGCAGCCAGGTCATCATCATCGGTAAAGATTGCACCGCCATCGCCGTAACATCCTAGCGGTTTGGCTGGGAAGAAGCTGGTGGTACTCGCATGCCCCCAGGTTCCCACCCTCTTATTGTGGAGCGTTGCGCCAAAACTCTGCGCAGCGTCGACAAGTATCTTAATGCCATGTTTTTCCGCTATACGCTGAATTTCCGGCACGTTAGCAGGCTGGCCGAACAGATCCACAGGGACCACAACCGATGGAGCGAGCCCCTGCTCGGTTGCATCACCGATGGCCTTCGCAAAACTATCTGCATCAATGTTGAAGGTCGCTTCATCTACATCGACAAAAAAGGGCGTTGCGCCCAACATTGCAACCACCTCTGCGCTCGCCACATAGGTGAACGAGGGGACAAACACCGCGTCGCCTGGTCCAACCTCCCATGCCATCAGAACAACTGCCAAGGCATCCGTTCCATTGGCGCAGCCGAAGGCATGAGTGGCACCGGTAAAGTCTGAAAGCTGTTGTTCAAACTCCTTTACCTCGGGCCCCATAATGTATTGCCCGTGATCGAGGACACGTGCGATACCCGCATCGACCTTGTCTCGTATCTTCGCTTGCTGAGCCGCGAGGTCGATGAACTGTATTGGTTGGTTGCTCATGGTTGAGGCTACTCCACTATTTCTTGAAGCTGATTAGGCCCCACTTCGCGATATTTCGTGCCATCTAGAGGACAGACCAGGTCTTCTCCCAGGCGATTTCCTGCTTTGCTCATCCATCCGATACGTTTTGCAGGCACGCCGGCCATCAACGCGTAAGCTGGTACATCTTTCGTAACGGTCGCGCCAGCAGCAACAAACGAAAACTCACCGAGGGAATTCCCACAAACAATGGTTGCATTCGCACCAATGCTCGCACCGCGTTTCACAAGCGTTTTACGAAACTCATCTTTGCGTGCAATTTCAGAACGAGGATTGTTCACATTTGTGAACACACAGGATGGGCCGCAGAACACACCGTCTTCCAGTTCAACGCCCTCGTAGAGACTGACATTGTTCTGAATCTTGCAATTGTCTCCGACCTTCACATTTGGCCCTACGACAACATTTTGACCTAATGAACAAGATTCACCAATCTCCACATTGCCGAGTAAGTGGCTGAAGTGCCAAATTTTTGTGCCCGCACCGATTGAAACAGGTTCATCAACATAGGCGCTCTCATGAATCTGAACACCTGGAAACCGGTCATTGTCGTCAGACTTACCCGCACCAGGGTCAGCTGCGAGCAACACGTTGAGAACTCTCAACGCTTCCTTGCCGTCTGTCCTGGGTTGCGTCCCGTTTTCTAAACAATCGACGAAGTGCTGGCACTCCAACTTGAGGGGTTCCGATTCGGGCAAAGGAATAGGCTCTGCGTCTGCAGCATTGGGCGTTGGCATCCCATCGCGCCACTCGATCTGATGTCGATATAGCGTCAGCTTCTCTGCCCATGATGCCCTGTCGTCCAAAACAGCCATCCCCTGATCGCCGACAACGACAAGTTTTTGTTCTTTGAAGGGGTGCAGCCAGGAAGCAAAAACATGTCCGCGAACACCGCTAGGGAAACCCAGCTGTACTTGAACCGTGTCTGCAATTTCGTCGTGCAGGATCGGGGAGAAAGTACTGCGAACCTCGCTAGGTTCCTCTCCAACCAGGCCCAGGATCATTGAAATGTCATGCGGGGCAAAACTCCACAGGACGTTTTCTTCCCGCCTGATCTTCCCCAGGCTCAGACGGTTGGAATAGATATATTGTAGCCGCCCGAGCTCACCTGCTCCAACACGCCTTTTAAGTTCGAGAAAAGCAGGATGATATTGCAACAGATGTCCCACCATCAGCTGCCGCCCTGTTTCCTGAGACGCTCGGATCAGTTTTTCCCCATCCTCACGGGTCAGGGCCAGCGGTTTTTCGATATAGGCATGTTTTCCAGCCTGCATCGCTCCAACACCAAGAACGGTATGAAGCTCGGCGGGTGCTGCTATCGCTACAGCAGTAACGTCCTTTGACTCCAGCACTTCGTTCCATGTGAAGGCAGGAACTGAAAATTCTTCTGAAAACTTTTGTGCCGTCGCAGCGTTTGGATCGCTCACGCCTGCCAAAACATCAAGCGCTGCGAAGTTGCGCACAAGGTTCTTTCCCCAGTGACCGCAACCGCAAACCACCACTCTCGCTTTTTCAATCGTCATTTAGGTTTTACTCAATCAAGCCTTAACAATCACTGCTTTGGCATCCGGTCCTCGGTAGGCTTTGTTCCGAGTGTCAATTATCAAAGGAGCATTCATAGAGATCATCTTGTAGTCCACCGGCGTGTGATCAGTGGACAAAAGAACTGCGTCATATGACTCAAGCATTTCAGGTGACAGGTCTACCGACGCCCGCCCAGAGAGAGCGTCGTGCTCTCTTGTGTGAGGCACTAACGGGATAAAGGGATCATGGAAATCAACAAGGGCACCCGCTTCCTCAAGCCGCTCAATGAGGACCAATGATGGGCTTTCGCGCATATCATCCACATCCTTCTTATAGGCAATGCCCAGGATGAGAATGCGCGAGCCTTTCACTGATCTGGAAAAATTGTCGTTCAGTGCTTCAGCCAGTTTTTTCAACACATAGTTCGGCATGTGGGTATTGATTTCGCCGGCCAACTCAATGAATCGGGTTGGTACGTCAAACTCCCGAGCCTTCCAGGTCAGATAAAACGGGTCGATAGGAATGCAGTGACCGCCGAGACCTGGACCTGGGTAGAAGGGCATGAAGCCAAAAGGCTTACTCGCGGCGGCGTCAATAACCTCCCAAACATCAATACCCATACGGTCATAGATAATTTTCAGTTCATTGACGAGAGCGATGTTGACCGAGCGAAAAATGTTCTCTGTGAGTTTTACGGCCTCTGCTGTTCTGCTGTCAGACACCATGACCGTTGCGTCAATGATCCGGTCATAAATCGCGCTTGCAACCGCCAACGCATCATCGCCGTCCGCGCCAACAACCTTCGGGGTAGTTTTGGCGGTATGCGTCTTGTTTCCCGGATCCTCTCTCTCGGGCGAGTATGCCAGGAAGAAATCTCTGCCGGCTTCCAGGCCGTTCTGCTCAAGAATTGGCCTTACAATCTCATCAGTTGTTCCTGGAAAGGTGCTCGATTCAAGGATTACCAATTGCCCAGGCTGCAATCTTGGAAGAATGGCTTCCGCAGTCGCAATGATTGCAGTCAAGTCTGGCTCACGATGTCGCGTTAGGGGCGTTGGCACACAACAAACAATGATATCAACTTCCTTAAGACGGTCGAAATTGTTGGTTGCTTCAAACTGGTGATCGCTCACCAATCCGGCGACAGTTTCTGAAGGAATATGACCAATATAGCTCTCGCCTGCGTTCAGACGATCAACTTTGGCATCATCGATATCAAAGCCGACGACGCTAAACTCTTGGCGACAGAAAAGCTCCACCAGCGGAAGCCCAACATACCCAAGACCAATGACCCCTACATTCGCAGAGCTCTGCTTGATTTTTTTTAATAGGTCCTGCGCTAAACTGCTTTTTGCACTTTCCACAGAATAGCTCTCACTTACAGCCATTACTCTTAAGTCCCCATTTGCCGTGCTTGATTTGTCCAAGCTATCTTTATCGCCTCTGTCAGCTCACGGCTACTAATAACACCACAGGTGTTTCAAGATCAATTTCGCCTGCGGCGCACTGATCAAAAACCGCCAAAAACCTGCCGTTTTTCATAAACTGATCGACACATTTTTCTATTTCGTCGGCGATCCCATGTGTTCCTTAATCGCTGCAGCGACTAATGCGCCACTCTCCCCATGCCCATAAGGCGCCCCCGTCTTCGTACCCTCAGAACCGACCGCGCCCAGAATGGCGGCTTCGACTGCTTCGGCGCTTGTCGGTGGTTGTAGGGTGTTCCACCCAAGATCAACGAGTTCCACCCATTCTGTCTCATCGCGAAGCGTCACACAGGGCTTCGAGTTGAAATAGGCCTCCTTCTGGACACCCCCGGAGTCGGTTGCAATTACGGCGGCGCCTGCTTCTAGGTCCACCATGTCAAAATATCCGACCGGTTCAAGTAGTTTCAAACACTGAGAGAGTTTCTCCAATTCAGGTTGTTCCTGAATGAGTTTTCGCGTCCTAGGGTGCAAAGGCAAAACGACGGGGAGCTGCTGCGCCACAGACGCCAGACCATGGAGAATTGCCCGTAATCGAGGCAGATTATCTGTATTTTCCGCGCGATGAATGGTGGAGAGCACATATCGCCCCGCCTCCAGATCATGGCGTTCCACCGCGTTTGGCCCCGACCTTTCGCGTTGTTGGGCAAACAAGGTAGCGTCAAACATCACATCACCGATTTGTTCAACTTGTTGTTGCGACACTCCTTCGCGGAACAAATTTTCGGTTGCTGATTGGGTGGGCGTGAGCAACAGCGTCGATAGGTGATCTGCGACAATCCTGTTTTGTTCTTCGGGCATACGCCTGTTAAACGACCGCAATCCGGCTTCAACGTGTGCGACAGGAATATGGATTTTCGACGCAGCCAGCGCGCCCGCAAGAGTTGAGTTCGTGTCGCCATAAATGAGAACCCAGTCTGGCTCCTCTTTCAACAAAACCTCTTCAATTGCCTGCAACATCCGGCCGGTTTGAGCACCATGGGAGCTCGAGCCAATTGACAGATTGTACGCCGGTGCCGGGATACTTAGCTCCCTAAAGAAGATTTCCGACATATCATCGTCATAATGCTGACCGGTGTGGATCATCACTTCGGAAAAGGCATCATCTTCGCCGAGAACACGACTTACGACTGCGGATTTGACAAATTGTGGACGCGCTCCAACGACGGAAACAATTTTTAAGACCATTGTTAGGAAACACCCTTAGACCGAGAGACCACCAGCTTCACAAGTTCGGCGAACTCTCCGCCTAGCATCTTCATACTGTGATTTTCATTTACGTAAGCCTGTGCATTTTGCCCCATTTCTCGGCGCCGATCCGCACTTGTTTCACGCAGATCGCAGATCGCCTGGGCAAGCGATGCAGCATCCTCTGCAGGAACGGTGACACCTGCATCCGCCTCCTTGACCGGATTATAGTTTGCATCAAATGCCATTATAATCGGACGGCCGGCAGCAAAATAATCGAACAGTTTGTTGGCGCTCATACCGAGATCATAGATGGATCGAGAATAGAAGACTAAGCAGAAAGCATCAGCTTCTGCTAACACCCCACCAATTTCGCTTTTTGGTACAGCGGGCTCGAACACCACAAAATCCAATCCAAGTTTGCGTGCAGACCGCATCAACGACTGTTTCTGTGGCCCATCCCCAACCATGCGGATCTTCAACCCCTGGTGCTTGCCCTGCTGCTTCAGCAAAACGGCCGCTTCCAAAAGGGAATCCAGATTGTTTGCATTGCCATGTGAGCCTGCATACATCAGGACAAAATCACCATCTGGACCTGCATCAGATGCATATGCTGCATCTTGCTCGCCAATCGTGATACCGTTGGGAATCCACGTGATTTTCTCTTTGTCGCCGCCCAGCTGAACAATGTGTTTATGCGCTCCCGGCAGAAGCGTCACAATCCAATTTGCCCTTCGGTAGAGAAACCGTTCAACGAGCGCCAATAGGAAAACGACCGGGTGGTACTCAGACAGCAATCCAATTTGCACTATCGAGAGCGGCCAAACATCTCTTATTTCGAGAATGAATGGTACCCCAAGAAAACGAGATACTATGTAGGCTGATAGAGCGGAGATAAGATCCGGTGAAGTCCCCACGACGACATCTGGCGATTGCATGTCGGCCAAGCCTCTGCGTCGAACAACAGAAGCAGCAAACACGACATTGTTCCAGACGCGCGCGAAATAGCCGGGACTCGATGAAGGTGTCTTAATCCAGTGAAACCGAACACCCTTAATCTTTTCACGTGCCCATTTCGCGCCGCTGGGGATGTGGTCTTGGTTGGAGATATGCTGACGACTAGCACCAATAATCGTTACGTCAATGTCACGATTGCCGAGTTCTTTTGCTAGCTCGAAATGCCTTGTGCCACCTGGTTGATCAGGAGTCAGCGCGAAATGGTTTACTATCCAAACATGCATTACGCTTTGGGTCCCCAGACGTTAGCCCTGCTCTGCAAAAATCCCCCGATTCTCGCGGGCTAGGTTCAGCACCATATACCCAGTCAAAACACGCCGACGCACGACTTTTTTTTAGTTTCGTTGGATTACAGTCGATCTACTCCGCCACTCATGACGAATTTCTGGTTTTACACGTTCCTTCATCTGCTGCAAGGCTTGTCTCCCGGTTCCCGCGCCCACCCGTCCTCAAAATCTCATCCACCATACAGGCCCTCGTATCCTCTGCTGGGCTGCCGCAGCCGAAACACAGTGCACGAAAGTTGCATATTCAGAGAAGGAATGAATATCTTGCACGCAACCTCAACTCAGGGGCCAGAATTCTGAACCCAATGCGTGGGGCTTCCATCGCGGCGCGGACCAAAACACAGGGCTATTATGTGCGGTATTGCTGGTATTTTTTCCAAAGAAATCAAATGCTTATCGGACATTCAGCCCCTTACCGAAGCGCTTGAGCACCGAGGACCGGACGGTGAAGGCTTCGCTGTTCGAGGGCATGAAGGCGGCTGCCGACATTACAAAAGCTCTGATCTGCCAGAAAACCCATCAGGCGTGCTGGCGCTGGGACATCGGCGCCTATCGATTATCGATACCAGCGATGCTGGGCATCAGCCTATGGCCAGCCAGTTCAACGACACCGTCATCAGCTACAATGGGGAGGTCTATAATTACCTTGAGCTTAGAGCTGAGCTAGAGCAGGCCGGTGTTCGCTTCCTGACACAATCAGATACGGAGGTTGTGCTGGAGGCTTACAGATATTGGGGAACAGACTGTTTTGCCCGCTTCAACGGCATGTGGGCGATGGCAATTTGGGATGAGCGTCGCAAACAGCTGATCCTGAGTCGGGATAGATTTGGAATAAAGCCTCTGAATTACCTAAGCATAGGTAGTACTCTCTATTTTTCATCAGAGTTAAAATCTCTGCTTTGTCTGAAAGAATACCAACCAAAACTAAATAAGGACATCGCAGCCGATTTTCTCCGCTGGGGCATCGTCAGTCATACCAATGGTACTTTTTTTCGCGACATCTCAACATTTCCGGCAGGGTGTTTTTGTGTCATTGACCCTCAGAAACCAACTGCCGTGTCACCGCAAAAGTTCTGGGCACCCAAAGCTGACAGGCTAGCTAACAGCGACCTCTCCTTGAGTGAGGCTGAGGCTCAATTTAGATCTCTTTTTAGCTCGTCTGTTGCTCTAAGGCTCCGCGCTGATGTTCCAGTTGGCGCCTGCTTGTCCGGCGGATTGGATAGCTCAGCCATCGTCTACGAAGCGGTGCACAGCCGGCCTGACGGGCCTGATGTCTCAACATTCACATCCGCGTCTTCAATCTCAGAATTCGATGAGCGCAAATGGTCAGATCTAGTAAATCAAGCCTGTCACACCACACCCCACACAGTATTCCCCGAACCTTCAGAGTTCTTGGATGATCTTGACCATCTAATCCTTGCCCAAGAAGAACCCTTCCCATCTGCAAGCATCTATGCCCAGTTTCTGCTCATGAAAAAGGCGCGGAAGGAACAGATTCCGGTTTTGCTCGATGGGCAAGGCGCGGATGAAGCCTTGTGCGGATATCGTAAGTATGTCGCATACTCATTCCTGGAGAGCTTCCAGGAGAAACGATGGCTTGATCTCTTAGGCGATCTCACCGGGTGGATTTGGGGAGGTGATAAAGGCCTCCTTCAATTGTCCCAAGGAGTTAGATATCTTCCCAAATTTTTGCGCCGCGGCGATGCCGAGCCTCTGCGCAATTTCGTTCGGCCAGGCCTTGCGAGCGCATGGGACGCAAGTCGGCCAGGAAGCACTCTCACAACATACCGTTCAAGCGAACGCCAGATTGATGACCTTCTCAATTTTAGCGTACCAGCGCTGCTGCGATACGAAGACAGAAACTCTATGGCGTGGAGTGTGGAGAGTAGAGTTCCATTTCTCGACTATCGATTGATTGAATTCCTGCTGGAGCTTCCGACCAGTCTGAAAGTGCGCGGAGGACAAACAAAAACACTTATGCGTGGGGCTCTAAACGGGCAGGTCGCAAACGAAATCCTGCAACGGCGCGATAAGATGGGCTTTGTTACACCTATGCATGTGTGGATGCAGAACGAGTTGCGATCAGAATTCGCAGATGCTTTTGCTTCTTCTGATTTCAGGCTCGCTTCGCTTATAGATCCATCGGGTGTGGCGTCCCTTCTCGACACCCGAGGACCCTGGTCTTGGGCCGCTCTAAATGCAGTTTTCCGCGTGTTCATCCTTGACCGCTGGGCGCGGCTATACGGGGTCACAGTCGATTGACCCGATGGCATATCTTGTTTTTAAGCTGAGTGGCTGGGGCGGCAGGATTCGAACCTGCGCATGCCGATACCAAAAACCGGTGCCTTACCACTTGGCCACGCCCCAACAGACAGCGTTTACTGTCAGGACATGCACATAGCTCGAAGCGGCTCAGCGTGCAATATATATTGAGCTTATTCGCCTATTTCTGCCGGTTTTATAATAATTTTTGATCCAGATCGCAGGTCACGCCCATGTCATCCCAATCCAACGCCCCAGCCCGCCCCTTTTCACTCAAGGGACTAGACCATATCGTTTTGAGGACCCCTGATCCCGCCGCACTGATTGGCTTCTATGTAGATGTGTTGGGTGCGATCGTTGAACGGGAAATTGCCCAGTTTCAACTGACCCAACTGCGCGCTGGGCAGTCGCTGATCGACGTCATTGGTGTGGAGGCTCCCCTTGCAGCCGCGCATGAGCGAAATGTCGACCATTTCTGCCTGCGAATTGACCCATGGGACGAGACAGCGATGGCGACTTATCTGCGGTCCTGCGGCCTTTTGGTCGAGGAAAGCGGTATCCGATATGGCGCAGAAGGCAACGGCCCTTCGATCTACATCAAAGACCCTGAAGGCAATGTTGTTGAGCTAAAAGGGCCACCAACGGAGTAAGAGCCAAGGGTTCAGGGCGCCGGAAGGCGACCAACTGCCGCCTCAGTGAGACTGCCTAGATATAGCTGCCCTGAGCGCTCATTGACGCTGGTGATTGTTCCAAAGTGACCGTTGGGGTCCTGAAGGTTTCCAATCACCTCCCCTGTCTCATTGACGGCGATGACCCATCCAAACGGCTGGATCAGCGCGTCCCGCATCGCTTCTGGAAGACGCATCATGACTTTTCGCCAGAACGGTGTGGGCATGAGTCCATCCAGATCCGCAGAACGTGGTGCCACCAGAGCAATCCAAAAAGTGCCGTCAGGTGCTCTGGACAGATTGTCTGGATGCGCAGGCAGGTTTTCAATGAATATGTCTGCCTGACCTGATTTGGGGCCCGTGAGCCATAGGCGCGTTACGCGGTAGCGGAATGTTTCATTGACCAAAACGAAGCTCTCATCAGCAGCTAAGGCAACGCCATTGGCAAAGCCCAACTCGTCCAGCTCCACCTTGGTGACACCTGTCGACGGATCATAGGTCAACAAGCGGCCCGTCTTTCTGCTCTCCACTGCATCAAGCAGATTATCATGAAGGTCAAAACGTGTGGACGCATCCGAGAACCAGATTGTCCCGTCGCTTGCGATGTCGAGATCATCGACGAAGATCATCTTTTCGCCATCAACACTATCGGTTAGGAGGCTGAGCTCGCCCTCAGGAGATAGAGACAGCAATCCCTTTACGGCATCGGCGATGATCAGATTGCCGGCTGTGTCGAATTGCAGTCCGAGTGGACGTCCGCCGGTGTTCGCAATTTCTGTAGCTTCCGCTTCAGCCCCGTCGACCGGGTTGATCCTGACGATGCGGCCATCTGCATAGCCCGTGTAAAGCCAGCCTGCAGGCCCAACCGTCGTGTCTTCAGGCCCTATCCCTTTCCCTTCGGCGATCCGCGTTAAAGCCGTAAGTGCGTCATTGGCGGTAAAGGGCCCTGTTTTCCCGGCATCCTCGGGAGGCGTCCAGGCGACAGGATCAATCGGCACCGGCCAAAATGACAGGTAGGCTGCCAAAATACCCAGCAGAACAGCCAAAAAACCAAAGAATTTCGCCATTCTTTATCCCCCCGTTAAGACCCTTGTCGCATCTTGTAGACCTTAAGTCTGAGCGTCAAATACTTGGTGCGCCGGACATGGGCAGCGTATTGCGTAGTATTTGAGGGCGTTATGGCAGCGTTTTTGCTGATTCACGGTGCATGGCATGACGAACGGTGTTGGGAATTACTGGTTCCCGAACTCGCCGCTCGGGGCCATGCTGTGCACACGCTAACGCTCCCGGGTCATTGGAACAGGGTCCTTCCCAGTTACCAGATATCTCTTCGCCGATATGGACACGCCATCTGTGCCGCTGCAGGGCAGATTGGCGAACCGGTCACTCTGGTTGGGCATTCAATGGGTGGCATGGCGATCTCTCGTGCCGCGGAGATGCAGCCGAAACTGTTTGATCAACTCGTCTATCTGACGGCTTATCTTCCTCGGTTGAACAGATGGACGCGGATGCGTTCCCTGGCTCTCAGCGATGAAAATACACGGCTCTGGCCTGCCGTCCAAACGGACTGGCTGAGATTTCGAGCACATATCAGAACGGAGCTTGCCAGCGACGTCTTCTATCACGACTGTCCAAAAGATCTCGCAGATCAAGCGGTTGAACGTCTTTGCAGCCAATCAGGTCTGCCCATTGTGGAATTTGCGCGGATCACCGGTGAGGGTGCCGCCAGTCGGCCCATGACCTATATTGAGTGCCTTCAAGACCGGGTTATCTCACCAGAACTACAAAAACAAATGCAAGATCACGCGCCCTTCAAAGAAGTCTTAACTCTCGACAGTTCGCATTCGCCCTTCCTTTCCCAACCAACTGCCCTTGCAGAAATGCTACACGGTATTGTGGGCGGGCGCGTTTCAAAACAAAGAACCTCCGGCGCGCGACATGCGAAACTTGCGGAACGCAAAGGCGTATCTCCACCACATCTTGCTGAGGCAAAAGTCGGCTAATATAATCCGCCCCTAGATTGCCCATTGATTTGGCGGAGTGTGGCGCAGCCTGGTAGCGCACCTCGTTCGGGACGAGGGGGTCGGTGGTTCGAATCCACTCACTCCGACCAGCGGGTTCAGCTCAGAAAAATACCAACACGCGATGCAGAATGTTCTTTGATACTTAGCTCGCGTGCTAATTCCCTGAAAAATCTGGCGCGCGTTTCTCTACGAAATGAGCAACGCCTTCTTTAAAGTCTTCACTGGAGAAACTGGATTGCATTTCTGTGTCCGCCATTGATGTCGATGAGTTGAAGTCTTGAAACAAAGACTTATAGACCTGCCGCTTCATCACCGTCATGGACCGCGGTGATGCTGTTTGTGCGAGTCCTTGGGCGTAGTCCGACACCTCGCCCATTAGAGCATTCCCTGGCACTGATCGGTTCACCAAACCCAGGCGCGCGGCTTCTTCTCCAGTGAATTTGCGAGCCGACATCAGAATGTCGAGGGCGTTGGCAGACCCGATCAACCTGGGAAGCAACCAGGCGATGCCATGCTCCGCCACCAAACCACGTTGAGCGAAGGCCGTGGTGAATTTTGCTGCATCACTGGCAATTCGCATGTCGCAAAAGAGCGTCATGACGAGGCCGATCCCGGCACACGGCCCATTGATGGCCGCGATGATCGGTTTCGGACATTCAAACATATAGCCGAAGCGTCCTTCGAAATGTTCGAGAACGGACGGACCCAGATTTTCATCGAATGAGACCTCAGCCTCTTCCCCTTTTTCGACAATGCGTTTTCGACCATCGCCATTGGCGTCAATTTTCTGCAAACCGCCCATGTCTGCGCCTGCGCAAAAACCGCGCCCTGCGCCGGTGATGACGATCACTCGCACATTGTCGTCGGCAGCCGCATCGTTGATGGCGCCGCGCACGCTGTTCTCCATCGTGGCCGTCCAGGCATTCAGTTTGTCTGGACGATTGAGTGTGATGGTCGCGACGCGGTCTGCGACATCGTAGAGAATTTCGTCATAAGCGGTCATGGCATCCCCCTGTTGGGCATTCATTGATGTTTGCGTTAACCTATCATGCCATGGGCGCCCGAGACGGCACAAGAGGGAGACGAGCATGACCGATTTCAGCCAAATTCTGGTGGATCACCCGGCGAATAAAGTGATGCGGATCACGCTTAACCGGCCAGAGGCAATGAACGCCTATACCACTCGTCTTTGCGAGGAAGTAACAGAAGCTATCGAAATCTATCTGCGTGACGACAACCAACGTGCTCTGGTCATTACCGGCGCAGGGCGCGGCTTTTGTTCTGGCGGTGATGTGAGCGGCAATGGAGACGACGAGCATAAAGCATTGATGGCGAGCCAGCTTTCCCATGGACGCGAGATGCGTGACGGGATGCACCGGGTTATCCTCGCGCTGCAGCGGTGTGACAAGCCAGTAATTGCCATGATCAACGGTCCGGCTGTGGCTGGCGGTCTGACCCTGGCACTCGCTTGTGACATTCGGATTGCCTCCGACCAGGCAAAACTGGGAGACACGAGCGGCCGGTTTGGACTCTTACCGGATGAAGGCGGGGCCTGGTTCTTCCCACGTGCCATGGGCATGGACCGGGCGCTCAAAATGAGCATGTTGGCTGAAACCTATGACGCCCGCACCGCCATGGAGCTTGGCTTGGTCACAGAAGTTGTGTCTGACAATGCGCTTGAAGACGAGACCTTGAAGCTGGCCACAGCCCTTGCGGAACGCGCTCCGCTCGCCGTGCGGCTTGCCAAGCAAATGATGTTGCGCTCCCACGACGTCACCCTTGAGCGGTCTCTCGGTGATGCTGCGCTGTCGGTGATGGTGACCAATCCCTCTCAAGATGTGAAAGAGGGTGTGAAGGCCTTTTTCGAGAAACGAGCGCCCCAATTCACCGGCAAATAAAAGGGTCGAACTGCGCTTGGCAATTCGACCCTTCCTCTTGGACGCTCCCTGAAGATGAAAGCGCTTTGAAGGTCTTACGCCTTCTTTTGATTATGTTCGCTGACGATCTGGAGGGATTGCCGCTCGGCAAATCCATAAATGCCTTTGGACATAAGGGACGCTTCTGCCTTGCGGCGCGCGGCGTAGACTTCTGCCCGCATTCCATGCACCTCAATATCATCGGGTGCAGCAAGTCCTGCCATCTCCGCTAAATGGCACGCCAGTCTGAGATCCCCATCGCCGACCAGTTTGGACGCCCTGGCTGCCAGAGCTTTTGCGCCGCCTGCGAGAGCCGCCATCTCTTCAGCTAATGCTGCGTCTGACGCAGGCTTCAAGTTTGCGGGGTTGCCATCATACCACCCCCCATAGAGCCGCCAGATATTGTGGATAACGAATTCAGGCTCGTCATAAACAGGCTGGAGGTAGGGCTTGCCCATCAACTCTGCTGGGAGTTTGATGGAATGGATGATCTCATCAAGGCGCGCACCCGAATTCATCATGTCGACGGTCTGGCTCACCAGTGTTTCCAGCGCGGTCGCAATATGATCCAGCACGGTCGCGATGCGTGCCTTGCCGCCAATAGGAAGACCGTGGGCCGGCAGCAGAAGCTCCGGTTCTTTCGCGATCATCTCTCGAAGTGCTTTCGCCCACTCAAGGGGGTAGCGTTGCACTTTCTGAGGATTGCCAGCGTTGGGGAATACCCAGGTCACAAAGTCACCTGAACAGATAGCCTTATGCTCGGGCACCCAGGCCCAGAGGTGATCGTCTGTCTCCCCGATCGCATGATGCAGTTCAAACTGGGTGTCGCCGACCTTGGTGTTAAGATTTTCGCGGAATGTGGTGTCCGGGTCGATCCACAGGTCGGGCCCAAAGCGGCGCGCGCTTGCTTTGCCGCCTTCGCCCGCTTGTCCCATCCGAAGTTCTGTTGCCGGTGCAAACTGACGGGCATTAATCGTGAAATTGTATCCGTTGGTCGCCTCATAGCGGCGGAAGCGGGGCGCGACGTTTTCGTGCGCGATAATGCGCGGACGGCGATGCCCTTTTTCGCAGGCCTCACAGACGAAATGATTGGTGCCGCCGACATGGTCTGCATGGCCGTGCGTATAACAAATGTTCGAGACAGGTTCGTCTGTCCACTTGCGCAAGGAGTTCAGAACCCCGCCACCAAAGGCTTCCAGACTTGTGTCAAACAGGACAAGACCATCGCCTGTCTTAAAGGTCACCACATGGGAGAAAGCTTCGATCAAGGCAATGCCATTGCCGAGTTCTGACAATTCCATTGTCGGACGGTTTACAAGACCAGCGCCCTCGTAAATGTCATTGTCGATAAACCGCTCAGATAGAGCCAGCAGATCCGCCATAAGGTGTCCTCAAGTGTTCTAGATGGTCATGCGACAATGGTCCCACGTGGCTTTCTCGTCGAGCCCGCGAGCCATTAATTCCACTCTGCGGGATTAAGCTATAGATCTATACTCTGGCCGCAATATCGTTCAATGGAGCATTCGCTTGGTGATCGGCCCCTATTGAGTATGATTGCCGACAAATATCAGCGCGGACGCCATGTCATGCTGCACACAAGAAAAGCAGGGAGAATTCGATGAGCTTCAAGATGCCCGAGCAAGGCCGAGACTGGGAAAGCCTGCGCAATGAGATGCAGACGCGGGGCGGCAATGACGTGAAATGGCGCGACGGCAAGACAGCGGTCTACGTCTTCAACGCCGGTCCGGACGTCGCACGTGTGCAAAAAGAAGCCTACACAATGTATATGTCGGAGAACGGCCTTGGACCCATGGCGTTTCCAAGCTTGAAGCAGATGGAAGATGAAGTCGTCTCCATGGGCCTTAGCCTTCTTCACGCACCTGAAGGTGCGGCGGGCAACATCACTTCCGGCGGCACAGACTCCATCACCATGGCGGTGAAGACCGCGCGGGACTATGCGCGTGCCCAAGGCACTTTGAAGGGACGGCCCAATATTGTGGCGCCCTGGTCAGCCCACCCTGCGTTCGACAAAGCCGCCAAGATGATGGACATGGAAATCAGGCGCGTTCCTTGTGGACCTGATTTTCTGGCAGACGCTGCAGCGATGGGTGCGGTCATTGACGATGATACGATCATGCTGGTTGGGTCAGCTCCCTGTTTTCCCTATGGGTTGGTCGACCCGATTGAACGTCTGGGCGCTGTTGCAGAGGCGCATGGCACATGGCTCCATGTTGATGCCTGTGTCGGTGGCTATTTTGCCCCCTTTGCCAAGATGAATGGGGTGCCGCTCCATGCCTTCGATTTTGACGTCCCTGCGGTGAAGTCTATTTCCGCTGACCTCCACAAATATGGCTATGCAGCCAAGGGCGCTTCCACAGTTCTCTTCCGGTCCGAGGAATTGCAGTCTCATATGATCTTTGATTGTGCTGATTGGCCAGGCGGACGAATGATCACGCCGACACTCGCTGGTACACGCCCTGGCGGGGCCATCGCTGCAGCCTGGGCAGTCATGAACTATCTGGGTGTTGAAGGCTACAAAGAGAAGCAGGGCATTGTCTGTGGTGTCCGCGACCATATCGAGACCGGGGTGAAGCGGATGGGTTTCAAGGTTGTCGGGAAACCGGTACTGGGCCTTGTTGCCTTCTATCACCCTGACTATGACGCCTTTGCGCTTTGGGGAAAAATGGCCGAGCGAGGCTGGATGACGTCAGTGACAACAGAACCAAAATCACTTCATCTTATGCTGTCACCCTTCCATGCCGCTGTTCAAGATCAATATCTTGCCGATCTGCAGGCCAGCATGGCTGAGATTGATGCTGGCAATGCAGGCGAGGTGAAAGAAGTTCGATACAGCTGAGTGGTGTGTCCAAACACCTTTGCGGCCTAGAGCTCGGCCAAAAAGGCTGAAATCATACCCTCACGGTCTTCCGCCAGTGTTTTGCGGAACGGTTTTGGCGTATTCGTAAGCCTGTCATGCTTCGCGCTCCACGCTGTGATCTCCAGCATGACCGGCATCAGGTCTTTACCCTTCTCTGTCAGTCGATAGTTAAGCTTTGACCTATTCGCTTCGTCTTCGGATTTTTCGACAATCCCATGTTCTTCCAGCCTTTTGAGTCTGTCAGACAATATGTTGGTTGCGATCTTTTCGTCCGACTTAAGAAACTCACGGAAGTTAGATTTCCCCTTGAACATCAGATCACGGACGATCAGTAGCGTCCATTTGTCGCCGAACGTTTCTAGGACGAAATTGATGGGGCAATGGGACCGATATTTTGCGGATGTCTGGGCCATGACGAAAATCTATCTTAAGTAGTTGCATTTTGCAATCTCCTGGATCATTGTGATTGCATTTCGCAATCACTTAGATGCGCCAACTGGGCGCATGCACGAGGCTCTAATGAAACGAAACGACAAATCGCGCTCCATCGGCCTTGGTGCCGGAGTCCTGGTCTTTTTCTCTATGATTTATTGGTACTCTTGGAGCACCTATCCGCTAACCCAAGACGAAATCGATGCTTATCTGGATACCATCGCTGCCCAGGACCACGTTGTTGGCCGCGAACATGATCTCCGGTCTCTGAGGCAATTTCTGGAAGAAGATGACGGCCAACCCTTTTACACCGTGAATCTCTACAAGTTTTTTGAGCAAGCAGACTATGACAGTGACGCCCCTTTTGGGGGCACGGGTCGCGAAGCATTCGACAGGTTCAGCAGTGTGATGATCCGATTGCTAGCGGAACGCGCCTCCCATCCTATCTTTGGCAGCGATTGGGTGTTTAATGATGGCACCGACTGGGACCGCCTCGTTATTGTCCGCTATCGAAGCCGTCGCGATATTGTCGATATTTTTGCCAGCGAGGCTTTCGAAGCAGCATCCGTTCACAAATGGGCCGGACTACGCGAAAATGGACGGATGCTGGTCCAGGGGCTGCATATACCTGCAGCCTATCTGCCGGTCGCCATACTTGCTCTTTTCACCGCTATCTTGGTGACACTCATCACTAGGGCCCTTACACGCCGCAGTTGACCCGTCTTGACAGCATTGAGGGCGCGATGGGCGGAGTTCCACCACCGCCCCTCGATAGTTGCCCTTTCAAGGCAATCGAAGCGTCCCCATGAGAGGTCCTACATAGCTGCGGTGAGCGTGTAGAGGAGCATGCCTGCTGCGCCGACACCTGCACCTATTGTTCCCAACGCACCAATGGGCCTGAAGGGCATGCCCGATCCGGACGTGCTCAGCGCAATTGCATGGGAAATGCGAGCCACCAAAAACACACCACCAATCCAAGTAACAATAGTGGCGCTGCCGCCGGTCATTTCCAGGAGACCTAAGAGGATGAGAAAAATTGGGGCATTCTCAGCCAGATTTCCGTGCCGACGCATCTTGCGGAGCAGCACCTCATTGCCACCGTCCCCTAAGCTTACGCCAGCAGGACCGCGGGCCAGGCCGACGGTCAACATCAATGCATATTGCATAAGACCCAAAATGACCGCGACAAAGGCCGTTGTGACGGGAAATTCCATGCTTTTTCTCCATAATTTGGCTGATTCACCCCAAGATGGGCCCAGTGTCCTTTGGAATCCATAGGTGGCGATAGGCTGAATCTGAACCAGGCTGGTGCTTTTTTGGGCCTTGTCATATTTTATTGAAATATTTGTCTTGAAACTTTTGTGCAGTGCACATATCTAGGGTTCAAGAGTAAGAAACTGACAAACAGTCATTCCCCCAACAGGAACGCTCTTGGCGGGCAAAGTACCGCTAACCCTTTGATCTTGGAGAAAGATCATAATTACAGCTAACCTGAAGCAGATGAAAACAGATACCGACCAGCCGTTCGGCCAACCATTCGCATACGCGAAAGAAATGGTTACCGAGCGACTGAAGTCCCTTGGCATTGAAGACGCGACTGACCTCGCTACCAGCATTGGTTACCTCGTCGTCGGCGCTTACGGGATCACCATGATCCTCAACCTGACGGTTAATTACTAAGACCAACCGTCCTGATCCCGGGGTCAAACCCGGAAGTCCACTTGAGGTGGACATGCTCGTAGCCCCCACTTGAGCGCGGCACCGGCGATCCCCCCGTCGCCGGTGCCCATATTCGCTTGAAGACATTCAGTCGACCGGTCATTCTGCGCCCAAATTTGTTACAGACAATCTTGGGAGCCAGATCAGATGGCCGTTGCGATCCCCTTTGTGCGTGAAATTGACATTGATTATGGGCGCGTGGACCAAGTGAGCCCGCTTGTCCGGCGGGTGACAGCCAACAATCCTGGCGGCTTCACCTATATGGGCACCGGCACCTACATCATCGGCAAGGGCACGGTCGCCGTGATTGACCCCGGTCCGAATGATCAAGCGCACATCGACGCGCTCCTAAAAGCTGTCGAGGGTGAGACGGTCAGCCACATCCTGATTACCCATTGTCATATGGACCATTCGCCTGCCGCCGCCGCCTTCAAAGCGGCAACAGGTGCGAAGACATATGCCTATGGTCCCCACGGGTCTGGCCAACCAAAGGACTCCGTGCAGATCGAAGAAGGGGCAGACAGAGACTTCACGCCCGACATTGAGGTGCGCCATGGCGATGTTCTGGAAGGTCCAGGGTGGAGCGTGGAGTGCGTTTTTACGCCTGGCCACACTTCCAACCATATGAGCTTCGCCCTGCGAGAAGAAAAAGCGCTGTTCACCGGCGACCATGTCATGGGCTGGTCAACAAGTATCGTCAGCCCTCCAGATGGTGACATGGCAACCTATATTGCCTCTCTGGAACTGCTACTCGATCGTGACGATGAGCTTTACTGGCCAACGCATGGCCCGGCCATAACAGAGCCGAAGCCCTTCGTTCGTTCGTTCATTGCCCATCGCGAGGATCGTGAACGCCAGATTGTCGAACAGATCAGTGCCGGGCGAACTACAATCGCCGACATGGTGCCTGTGATGTACGAAGCGACGGACAAGCGTTTGCACCCGGCGGCTGCCCGGTCCGTGCTGTCGCACGTAATTAAGATGGTTGCTGATGGGAAGCTTGCCTGCGACGGCGAGCCCTCGCTTAGCTCGGCGTATCGGTTGTCCTGATCTCGCGCGGTTTTCCGTCGAGGAAATCCTGAAGATTGTCGAAGGTCCCGTTCCATCCATCCTGGTGACCGTCCCGATCGGCCTTGCTGGTGAGCATGGCCTGATGCAGGTGCACCTTCGTGCCGGCTTGTACATCTTCAAAAGTGACAGTCACAGTCGACTCGTGTGATCGGGTGCCCTCAATGGTCCAGCCCCAAGTAAAGACCATCCTGTCTGTCGGCGATATCTCCTTAAAGACACCACTTACTATGTGCTGCGAGCCGGAGGGCGCCCCCATCACGACCCGCCACTCGCCGCCCTCGACCACGTTAAAATCATGTTCGGGGAGTGAGAAGCCTTTGGGTCCCCACCAGGCACTCAAATGCTGGGGGGTACTCCAGGCTTTAAAGACGCGGTCTCTGGGTGCTTTAAAAATGCGGGTGATCTCAAGCGTGAGGTCCTGTTCATTCGCAGATGCCATAGCCATGTCAGGCGCCCCCGTCTTTGTCGTCTAGGTCTTCGCTTTTTGCCAGAAATTCATCGAGGCGCTCAAAGCCGTCTTCCCAGAAGACAGCAATTTGGGCCATGAAAGCTTTTGCTTCTTTCAATCCGCCAGGCGTTAAGCGACAGCGCCGACGCTGAGCATCGACTTGGCGTACGATGAGGCCCGCATTCTCCAGGACCTTCAGATGGTTGGAAATAGCCGGCATACTGATGTCGAAGGGCTCGGCTAACTCGCCAACGGTCGCTTCGCTTCTCGACAGCCGCGCCAATATTGCGCGACGGGTTGGGTCAGCCAGTGCACCGAATGCCTGGCTCAACTGATCACGTGCCATCGTCATATCCAAGGTTAGAGGCCGTGCTGTTACCGGCCTTTAATTAAACAATTACTTATTTAATAAGGCTGGCGATGCATTACAACCCCGGAGACTGGCCGCAAGAGAGGGAGCGACTAGCCCTTGAGCTCATCCCTAAAGGCGCGGATCCGTGCGGCATTTGCCCCAAGGTCGCTTTCACCAACTCTTGAGACCGAGCGGACATCAATGAGTGCTGCGCCATTTTCGTCACGTACGCGAATGACGATGTCATCCTTAAAGCCCATAAGCGCCGTGGTATCGGTGGCCTCGATCCGTCCTTCTTCGACAGCGACAGAGACAATTTCCCAGCCCAGTGCCTGAGCGGCGGTCAAGGCGTCCTCAAAGGCGGCACCTGGATGACGGTCCAACAGGATGGGTTGAATGTCCGGATAGGCTGCCTGCTGAAGCTCGGCCAAGTTGTCAGGGCTTGAGCGATCCAACGGATTGTGCGCCGGCGTGCGATGAGCCCGTACAGCCACAAATACCGGCGGATCGGTGAGATCCGTTGTGATGTCGTGGATTGGTGGAACAGCGGATCCGTTCATGATTGCGGCACCGACAGGTGCCACGATTGCGAGACTGAGGAAGATGGCTGCAACCGCAATCCCTCTGCCGCTTTTGTCCGACGTCAGTGTGATGACCAGCCCCACAATGGACAACAGGATTGCGATGACGCCGACGATGAAGCCGCCGCCAAGACCCGCAAACAGAGCAATGGGGAGCGGCATGATTCCGAGGCGAAGCCCCAGAACTGCTATAACAGCGATAACCACTGAAAAGAGCGCCAGCCGGAACCCCCAGCTTACTAGTGCCGACCGATCGCCCATTTTCGTATCCCCTTTGCCTCAGTTTCGGTGCCAACCCGCAGCGTATTACTCCGCTGCTGTTGCCGTTGGTAGTGTGTAGTCTTTGAACTGCTCACGCAGTGTCAGTTTCTGGATTTTGCCTGTCGCTGTATGCGGAATTTCATCCACGAACACAACATCATCGGGCATCCACCATTTAGCGATCTTGCCATCCATATACTCAAGAACGCTCTCTTTTGTGAGACCGCTGCCTTCTTTCGGGATGACAATCAAAAGAGGACGTTCATCCCATTTCGGATGGAGGATGCCGATCACCGCAGCCTCGACCACGTCTGGATGCCCAACGGCTGTGTTCTCCAGCTCGATAGATGAAATCCACTCACCGCCGGACTTGATAACGTCTTTTGCCCGGTCTGTGATCTGCATGAAACCAAGCGGATCCAGCGTAGCCACGTCGCCGGTATCAAACCAGCCGTCTTTATCCAGGATGTTTCCGCCCTCGCCCTTCAGATAGCCCCCGGCGACGGCTGGACCGCGCACCATCAGGTGACCAAAGGCGACACCGTCGCTGGGTAGATCATTACCGTCATCGTCGGTGATCTTCATCTCAACCGTATAGATCGCCCGCCCCTGTTTCACTTTAATGTCGAGCTGTTCTTCAAATGGCAATGTTTCCATGCCCGCTTTGAAGGACCCAAGCGTTCCCATGGGGCTCATTTCCGTCATGCCCCAGGCATGCATCACAGTGACATCATAATCGCGTTCGAACGTTTCGATCATGGAGCGCGGTGCGGCAGACCCACCGATAATCACTTTGGTCAGGTCTGGAAGCTTCACTTTGTTTGCTTCCAGATGCCCCAACAACATGAGCCAAACGGTTGGAACAGCCGCTGTTACCGTCACACGCTCGGTGCTCAGAAGTTCATAGATGCTTTCGCCGTCCATGTTCGCACCCGGCATCACAATCTTTGCCCCACTTGCAGGTGCAGAAAATGCAATTGCCCAGGCATTGGCGTGGAACATGGGCACCACCGGAAGAACAGTGTCTACCGAGCGCATGCCCATTGCGTCGGCGCCATTTGCCGCCAGCGCATGCAAAACGTTGGAACGGTGTGAATAAAGAACGCCCTTGGGATTGCCGGTTGTGCCACTTGTGTAGCAGAGGCCGCAGGCATCGTTTTCATCCACGTCCGCCCACTCAAAATTGCCATCTTCTGCTTCGACAATTTCTTCATAGCAATAGACGTTTTTGAGCTTGGTCTCAGGCATATGCTCCTTATCGGTCAGGATGATGAAACCCTTCACATCAGGCAGCGTATCCGCAACCGCCTCAATCACTGGCACGAAGGTCGTGTCGAAGAAGATGAACTGATCTTCGGCGTGATTGATGATGTAGGTGAGTTGCTCAGCAAAGAGGCGGGGATTAAGCGTGTGGCACACAGCCCCCATGCCCATAATGCCGTACCAGGCTTCCATATGGCGGTGGGTGTTCCAGGCCATGGTGGCAATCACGTCGCCCTGCTTCATGCCCAGTTTCTGGAGAGCCTGAGCACATTTGCGCGCCCGCAAATGGATATCTGAATAGGTGCAGCGGTGGATCGGTCCCTCGACGGTCCGTGTCACGATTTCACGCTCTGCGTGAAACCGGTTGGCGTGATCAATAATGCTCATCACCGTGAGCGGCCAGTCTTGCATCAGGCCTTTCATGGCTCTCTCTCCCTTAAGATTGTCGACTTTTTGCCGTTTGGAGAGAGTTTAGAGACTTCCGCGGCTCCAAACAACGCTTGGCGTGAAAGGGCCAATTACGCTTGCAGAAGGCCTCCAGACAGCTAGTCTCTTGGCCAACAAAAACACAAAAACTGGAGGCTGAGATGACCAATTGGCATCACCAACCAGCATCAAGGCTGCTCGCTGCAATGGCCAAGGGAGAGGTGAGTTCTGTGGAGCTCACGGAGCATTTCCAAAGCCGCTTTGAGACCCAAAATGCCAAGGTTAATGCCGTTATCGCCACGAATTTCGAGGGTGCTGCTGACAGAGCAAAACTGGCCGACGCAGCCCGCGCCAAGGGTGAAAACTGGGGACCGCTGCACGGTTTGCCTATGACCATTAAAGACGCCCTGGAAGTTGTGGGCATGCCAGCTGTCGGCGGCGCGCCGATGTGGAAAGACCACCGCCCCACACAAAATGCGGATGCTGTTCAGCGCATCATTGATGCCGGTGCCGTGATTTTCGGGAAAACCAATGTGCCTTTTCTGTCAGGCGATCTTCAGACCTATAACGATGTCTACGGCACAACTAACAACCCGTGGGACGTGAATTGCGGCCCGGGCGGGTCGTCCGGCGGTGCCGCGGCGGCGCTTGCAGCGGGCCTGACCCCATTGGAACTTGGCAGTGACATTGGTGGATCGATCCGCACGCCAGCTCATCTGTGTGGCGTTTATGGGCACAAGCCCACCTATGGGATTGTGTCAAAACGCGGCCACCTGCCTGGTCCTCCTGGCGCCCTATCAGAAAGCGATTTGTCAGTTGTGGGGCCATTGGGTCTCTGCGCGAACGATCTCGGTCTCCTGCTGGATGTGGTTGCCGGACCCAATGCAGCGTCGTCCGTTGGCTGGAACCTGTCGCTGCCGGAAGCCCGCGCGAAATCCCCGAAGGATCTGCGGGTCGCTGTCTGGCTTGATGATCCCTATTGCGATATCGATGCGCAGTCAGCGGCTCACATTACAAATGCAGCGAATGCGCTGAAAGATGCCGGTGCAAAAGTAGGTTTTGCGGCGCGACCTGACCTCACATTGGAGGAGATCACCGAATGCTACCTCCTGCTGCTCCATTCCGTAGTGACGCGGGGCATGCCGCCAAAGGTTCAAGAGAAATGGTGCACCCTACTTGCCCAGGCAGCGCCAGATGCCAAGTCCCACGAAATTCTGCAAGCGCGCGGTGGGCTAATGAGCCATGGCGACTGGCTGGACTGGCACGAAACACGTGAACAGATTCGCGCCAAGTGGGCAGCCTTCTATCAAGATTGGGATGTTGTGCTGGCCCCCACACTTATGCGACCAGCCTTTCCCCACGACCATACACCAAGTTGGAGCAAGCGGACGCTTAGGGTGAACGGCAAAGAGCGCCACTATATGGACGTGCTTATTTGGGCCGGTCCTGCCGTCCTGTCCTATCTGCCCGCGTCGGTTGCGCCGGTTGGCCTGACAAATGAAGGCTTACCGGTTGGCGTGCAGATCATCGGTCCCTATCTTGAGGACAAGACGCCTATTGCAGTCGCCGGCATGATCGAAGAGCTGGTTGGCGGCTTTCGCGCGCCCCCTGATTTCTCATAAGCCTCACTTCTGCTACACCACCGATACGATTTTTAACCGACAGGACCCCTCCTTCATGTCCACGCTCAGCAATGCCGCTATTCGCGATATCGAAACCGTCATCCACCCTTACACAAATCTGGACGCCTTCCGGAAAACGGGTCCCCTTATCCTGGACCGAGGAGAAGGCATTCGCGTCTGGGACACGGATGGGAATGAGTATATCGAGGGCATGGCGGGCCTGTGGTGCACGGCTCTGGGCTATTCTGAGCAGGAACTGATCGACGCGGCCACAGAGCAAATGGGTCAGCTCCCTTTCACACACGTATTTAGTGGCAAGACTCACGAGAAAGCAGCAGAACTTGCGGAACGCATCAAGGCCATTGCGCCTCATGATGCATCGAAAGTGCTGTTCTGCGGTTCCGGTTCGGAAGCCAATGATCAGCAGATCAAGCTCGTCTGGTACTACAATAATGCCCGTGGCAAGCCAGAGAAGAAGAAGATCATTTCCCGAATCCGGGGCTACCACGGTGTAACCGTCGCGTCAGCGAGCCTCACCGGCCTCCCTGCCAATCATGCAGACTTTGACCTCCCCCTCGACGGTATCTTGCACACCGATTGCCCGCATTATTATCGCTATGCAGAGCCTGGCGAAACCGAAGATGAGTTCACAACGCGCCTCGCGAACAATCTGGATGAAATGATCCAGCGCGAGGGACCAGACACGATTGCCGCCTTCATCGCAGAGCCCATTATGGGGGCCGGTGGTGTCGTGATCCCGCCAGATGATTATTTCGCGAAAATTCATGCGGTTCTCGACAAGTATGACATCTATGTCATTGCAGACGAAGTGATCTGCGGGTTCGGACGCACAGGCAACATGTTCGGGTCAGAGACATTTGGTCTGAAGCCTGACTCTATTTCCGTCGCTAAGGCTCTCTCTTCGGCCTATGTGCCGATCGGTGCCGTCACCGTGGAGGAAGACATGTATGAAGCCATGCTTGAGCAGAGCAAGAAGATCGGCACGTTCGGTCATGGTTTTACCTATACCGCGCACCCACTTGCAGCGGCCGTCGCCTGCAAGACGCTCGAAATTTACGAGAAACGCGACATTGTCAATCAGGTGCGCGGGCTCTCTCCAACCTTTGAAAAACGGGTTGCCGCGCTTGCCGATCATCCGCTGGTGGGCAACTCCCGCGCCAAGGGCCTGATCGGGGCTGTGGAACTTGTCGCAGACAAAGCGACCAAGCGCGCCTTTGATGCTTCGCAGGGTGTCGGCGTTGCCGCTCAGAACAATGCCCAAAAGCATGGACTCATTGTTCGCGCCATGGGCGGCGACATTGTTGCCTTCTGTCCGCCGCTTATCATTGATGACGCTCAAATCAACGAGATGTTCGACAAGTTCGAAAAAGGACTGGATGACACGGAAGCCTGGGTCACCAAAGAAGGCCTGCGCTAGGCTCATGACTCTGTACCGATATCACCTTCAATTCAACGGCAAGGTCAGCCCTCAGGATGACATGGGCGAGCAGATGGGCATTGAAGCGGAGGCCAAAATCGGCCCTGGCTTCGATGCCGCCATTGGCGAGGCCAACTCCATCGCCAGGTTTGAAGCCCTTGTCATGAACGATATGGATGGGTCCTTCACGTTACAGGGCGAGGTAACGCTCGCTGGAGGCACACTTGCGGTTTCTACCACCCGTCCCTCCTCGCTGGAGGAAAGCCCTGACCCCACCATTCAACGCGGCACCGCAGAGTGCCGGATAGACAGTGGCACCGGTTCCTTTTCTGGCGCGAGCGGCACAGTAACGCTCAACTTCACGGTGAGCGAAGACGCGCGTTTCACCGATTTGCAGACAGGCATCGTGTTTGTTGGGTGACCTGACCGGCGCATATTGGTTTCATTTTGTTATTTAATAAACTGAAACGATCATGTTCTAATTATCGTCCGAGTAGATAAGTTCAAGCAGACTTGCCTGGGTCGGAACAATCGTAAATGCAACCGCGCCTGGAATGCTAGAGACACAAGGAAAGATGGGAAGATGATTATTCGTTCACTGACAATTATTACAGGACTTTTGTTATCAACGGTAGCCGGACACGCAGGCTACCCTATTGACGTTACCGTTGCTCAGAACGGTTGCGCCGGTGCTGTTGCAAATGATGGTGTGGACGATTACACGGCTATTCAATGCCACATCAACTACATGAACACGAATTTTGGCGGTGGAATTCTAGTATTCCCATCTGGCGCTTATGACACATCGCAGACGCTCGTAGTTCCCGGTGCAGAGATGCTCACCGGTATGGGAGCTGCCGTCACGTCGATTAGTAGCCTTGACGGCGCTGACGTTAAGGTTCTTCGCTTTGACGGCCCGGCAAATAGCTTTGGTGGAATGGACAGCATTCGAATTGTTTGCTCACAGTCGACAGAGGCAAAACAACCCTGTGTCCATGTGAGCCACAACGTTCCGGTCACCTTTCGCGATTCTCATATTTGGGGTGGCCAACATGGTTTGCAGCAAGACGGTGTTGATGGAATGATTATTAACTGCATCATCGCAGCAGCGGCGCTTGACGGGGCGAACCTCTTCTCTCGTGGCGCTAACTGGTATATCCGAACAAAGTTTAATCCCTATGCAGGTCAGACAGTGCGATACGCCTATGCGCAAAATGATTGGGCGCAAACGCCTAACAACGGTTTGCAGGAAAACCATTTCGTTGATTGTGACTTCTCAGGGACATTCACTCACGACGCAGTTGCGATCTATGACAACAACACCAATCAAGCCATCACCACTTTTGAGGGAAGTGTTTTTTCTGCACCGGTCACAATTACTGCCGCGCGGGCAACCTTGTTCAATGGAATAGAGTTTGGGAGTACGATCGATAGTGATGCGCCTATATCGCTAGTCGGCAATTATGCGGTTAATGCCCCTATCACTGTGACCGGCTCTGGCACTCGTGCTTGTGCAGGCAACCTCCAAATCACGTGCTGATGTCTCTCCTAAGACACAAGGAAGGGCTTAGCCTCGGGAGAGCGTTAGAAAGCTCTCTCCGGTAGGCAGACGGAAATAGCAGAACGGGCAAACGAGATATGCCGGCAAGCTTCATAGGTCGAATGTCGGACTGGTTATAGAGGAAGATGAACGCGGGGAGTGATATGGAGAGCGGCAGCAGGCACGCGCATACTATCCGCGCTCGAACCAGCACCTCACACTCTCACCAGCGAACACAAAACACATCTTGACGTCCCCGGTTAACCCACTTCTAATCTCCCTATCCGAAATAAGTGAATGATGGTGTACCGACCGCCAGGGCTTTTATCTGTCCTGCGCGTTTGCTTTCGCCCCTGCAAACTACCGGCATTTGGAAGATGCAGATGAACCCGCTCGTTAACGCAGCACTTTCACGGTCGCGCACGACGCTGTCGATTTTGTTCGTGGCACTGATCGCAGGCCTGTCCGCTTATCTGGCCATTCCCAAAGATGGCGATCCGGATGTGCAGATTCCGTTTGTTATGGTCACGGTTGTCCATGTAGGTGCGTCCCCTGAGGACGCCGAACGGTTGCTCGGTCGTCCGCTTGAGCGTGAACTGATCGGGCTTGAGGGACTTGTCGACGTTCAGACCTTTGCGATTGAGAGCACTGTGGCCATGGTGCTTGAATTCGCCCCATCGATTGATATTGACGAAGGCATGGTCGACGTTCGCGAGAAGGTGGACATTGCCCAGGCTGAGTTTCCAGATGACACTGAAGAACCGCGGATCACGCAGTTTAATACAGCTACAGACAATATTCTGCGGTTGGCCATTTCAGGGACGGCGCCCGAGCGCACCCTTGTAAGGCTCGCCCGCGAGCTCAAGACAGAGATTGAAACCATCTCAGCGGTGCTTAATGCCAGCATGTATGGTCAGCGCTGGGAGCTGCTGGAAATTTCCATCGATCAATCCAAGCTTGAAGCCTATCAGATAGGCGTTGGCCCTCTTATTCAGACCATTACGATGAATAACAGGCTGATCGCCGCAGGCGATGTACGTGGCGCCGAAGGACGCTTCGCCATCAAAGTTCCGGGCCTGATCGAAACAGGCGCAGACCTCGGTGCTATTACCATCATGACCCGAGATGAGGCAGTGATCACCCTCTCTGACATCGCCGACATTCGGAGGACGTTCGCCGACCGTTCTGGCTATGCCACCTATAACGGCCGCCCGACCATTGGCATGGCGGTTTCGAAGCGGATTGGCGAAAACATTCTGGAGACCTCGCAGGCGGTTCGCGAGACCATTGACCGGGTGACTGCAGATTGGCCGTCAAATGTCAGTGTTGATATCAGCTATGATGAGAGCGAGCGCGTCGGGAACATTCTGACCGACCTGCAAGCCAATGTGGTCAATGCGATCCTGCTTGTTATGGTGCTCGTCGTCCTCGCGCTGGGTTGGAAATCGTCCCTCCTTGTGGGCGTCGCGATCCCCACATCTTTTCTGCTCGCGTTCCTCGCGATGACGGTGCTCGGCATGACCGCAAATATGATGGTGATGTTTGGACTGATCGTTGCCGTCGGCATGCTGGTGGATGGTGCCATCGTTGTCGTTGAATATGCAGACCGCAAAATCGCCCAGGGGTTTGACAGGCGAACAGCCTATGGGGCTGCCGCGACCCGCATGTTCTGGCCAATCATCTCATCGACCCTCACGACTCTCGCCGCCTTTTTACCTCTGCTGCTGTGGCCGGGCATCACTGGCGACTATATGCGTTTCCTGCCAATAACGCTGATCCTCACACTCTCCGGTTCTCTGCTGGTCGCCGTGTTCTTTCTGCCCGCCCTCGCCGCTCAACTAGGTTGGGGTAAAGAGGGGAGCGACGACATTGCCCATGCTCTTGATCCGATCGCAGATGCAGAGGCTGACAAGGCCGATGAAACCCAGCCACTGGCTGCCGTCTATACCCGCTTGCTCTCCTGGGCGGTTGAACGGCCGGTTCGGATTGTCTCAGGCGCCTTTGGATTGCTGGTCGCGATTTTCATGCTCTACGGCCAAATGAATTATGGCGTGATCCTCATATCAAGCGAGGAACCACCAGGCGCACAGATCGTCGTCACCGCACGGGGCAACTTGTCGGCGGATTCATCACGAGCGCTGGTTGCAGATATAGAGGCCGCTATCCTTGCCACAGAAGGCGTACGCAACCTCTATTCTTATGCGGGGCCTTCAACGGACAGAAACCCGTTTGACAATCTGCCCCGCGACACGATTGGCGAGATGTATATGAACGTGGCTGATTGGCGCGGACGGCGGCCTGTTGCTGACATCTTTGCAGATATTCGGGCTGCCGCCGAAGAGTTCCCAGGCATTCATGTTGAAATCAATCCCTTCGTGCAATCCTTCGACCGCGACAAGGATGTCGTGGTTGAACTTCTGACCGCTGACAGAACCCTGCTCCCTGTCGCCGCGACGACCATTCGCGAATATATGGAGACAGAAATGGAGGGCCTTATCGACATTGACGATACAGGGTCTCTGCCCGGCATTGAATGGATGCTCGATGTGGATCGTGCCCAGGCCCAGAAGTTTGGCGCCAATGTTCTGACCGTGGGGGGCGCCGTTCAGTTGGTCACGAATGGTCTCAAGGTGGGTGAATATCGTCCGGATGACACAGATTATGAACTGGACATTCGTGTCCGCCTTGGAGAGGCGCAGCGTGGCATCTCTCAGTTGGATACGCTAAGGGTCATGACACCGAACGGCCTGACGCCGATCAGCAATTTCGTCACCCGCACCGCCCAGCAGCGGGTCAACACACTTGAACGCCGCAACGGGCTTTGGATCATAAAGGTGCGCGCAAATACTCAGCACGGCGTGCTCCCAAACACAAAAGTTGGCGAGCTCAGGGAATGGCTGGGTGACAGCAGTCGCCTACATCCTGGTGTGGCTTACCAGTTTGGCGGCGATGACAGGTTGCAATCGGAATCGGAAGGGTTTCTCAATCTGGCCTTCACAGCGGCACTCGGCCTCATGGCAATCATATTGCTCACACAGTTCAACAGCTTCTATCAGTCGGCGCTCATCCTGTCGGCAGTGATCATGTCTACCGCGGGCGTGTTGATCGGCATGATGGTGACGCAACAACCCTTCTCCGTCATTCTGACTGGAACAGGTATCATCGCGCTCGCGGGGATCGTGGTGAACAACAACATCGTGCTCATCGACACCTATCAACGTCTTATCAAAGCCGGAAGTGACGTGGAGAGTGCGATCATCAAAGCAGGTGCCCAGCGGCTGCGGCCTATTCTGCTCACCACCATCACGACCATGGTGGGGCTCATGCCGATGGTGCTTCAGGTCAGCGTCAATCCGTTCGCTGAGGACTGGTTCGCCTATGGATCGCCGACCAGCTACACGTGGAAGCCCATGTCCAACGCCATCGTTTTCGGGCTTGGCTTCTCTACGCTGTTGACCCTGATTGTGACGCCCGCGGCTCTTGCGCTTCCGTTGAGGCTCAAGCGCATAAATCTGCCGCTACCATCGCTGGACCGGGTCAGGCTCCCCGGGCGAGAAGCGCTGCGGGCACGGCTTGGCCGCTAGAAATGAGCCGGTAGAGTTTGATAGGAGAAATGGTACAGCTGGGAGGAATTGAACCACCGACCTCTTGATCCACAATCAAGAGGTTTAGTTTCTCCCCTGCCCCCAAGAGTGCCAAATAGGTCATATTTTGTAGCTATTTCTCCGATCTCACCGACACCTTCACGCTCTAGACAGTATCAGCCTGGTATCTATGTGGTAGCTATTTTGTGGCAATTTGATATCCTCAAAGCATGCCCAGCATCAAAAAAAAGATCACCCTAAAGGTAGTAAAATCCCTTGGCACCAGCACTATGGTTTGGGACACCGCGATAATCGGGTTTTGCGTTAGGCGTCAAAAAGGCAACCCCAGCTACGCCGTAAAAACTCGTGTGAATGGAGTGCAACGGTGGATCACAATCGGACCGCATGGGGTATTTACTCCCGATCAAGCGCGCAGAGAAGCTCAGCTAATTCTTGCCGATGCCAAGCGCGGGATCGACAGAGGCCTACAAAAAAAGGAAGCGCGCGAAGGCCTGACTTTGTCAAACGCGATCGAGCGTTTCATTGATAGTCATGCGGAAACCCAGCTTAAATCTTCAACCCAATATCAGTATGCAGCAGCCCTACATAACCTTGTCGAACCTTCACTTGGTGGAAAACTACTGAAAGACATCTCGGTCAAAGATGTCAGCCGCCTACACAACAATCACGCTGATCGACCCTACCTTGCCAACCGGATGATAGCGGCGCTTTCTTCGCTATTTTCAAAAGCTGCCAATTGGGGAGAAATAGAGAAAGGAAGCAATCCGTGCGAGATGGTTCAGCGATTTCCTGAAAGTAAACGGGAACGATTCTTGTCAGAAACCGAAATACAAAGCTTGGGCCGCACCTTGAATTCAGCCTGGCCGACGTCATTGGACGACACCGACAGTTGGTCTAATTTAACCCGACTTCCACGGCCATCCCCATGGGCAATCGCGGCGATATGGCTCCTTCTCTTGACAGGCGCACGACGCAATGAAGTGCTTACTCTTAAATGGGAGGACTTCCACAGCGAACAACACGCGGCGAGGCTGCCGGACAGCAAATCTGGCGCCAAAACCCTGCTGTTTTCCTCCGCGGCACGCGAGGTCGTTCGACGCATCCCCAGGGTCAAAGGCAATCCCTACGTTATTGTCGGACGAAAAAACGGAGCGCACTTAGTTAACCTCCGGAAACCATGGATCAATATCTGCGCATCAGCCGGTCTTAAAGATGTCCGACTACATGACCTCCGCCACACTTACGCCAGCTATGGCGCAATGGCTGGGCTCTCAGGCCCTTACTTGATGAATCTACTTGGCCACTCGCAAGCACAAACGACCGAACGCTATTTGCACCTCGGGTCCACGCCAATTCACGAGGCTAACGAAACAATTTCATCTGTAATGATGAAGCTTTTGGATAGGTCCGATTGATCACCAGCCTCACCAAACGAGGACTCAAAACTTGCTGCACCGCAGACAGGTAATCGTTGTGCGCCAGACCTCCTGATCAAAGAATTTGGCCTGGGCACTGGCTGTAGAAAAAGCCACTCAGGCCCACCCGTCCAAACACCGCCAATTGCAGGCAACAGAAAACACTCAGCGATCTCACCATCTGGCGTCCATGTCGGCGGATTACACCAATGCGCAATCTTTTTCCGCAAAACCTCCTTCTAATCTCGATTGTCGCCGCCTCTCGATCACCGAGATCGAACAAGAACCAACTGCACTACTTCGTCTTCAATTGATCCCCACCCACCGCTGTATTCAAACAACCACGAAATGAGCCATAGAAAAGATATAATATATTTTTCTACTTATAAGTATTAATGGACAGATGTCATATTTTGTGTTACAATTGGACACCCTTAATACTAAGGAGAATTTGAAAACATTACAGAAAGACAAATAAATGCGAGAAAATACATATTTGACCACCAAGACACTGGCGGAATACGCACATACATCGACAAGAACCTTAGAACGCTGGCGCTCAGAGGGTGTCGGTCCTCCATTCAGAAAATGGGGTCACAAGGTACTTTACAGTCTTGATGACGTAGAAGCTTATCTCGACGCTAATAGGCACGATCACACCTCTCAATACGCGACAAAAGCCGGTACAAAAATTAAAAAGCCTAAATAGATGTGAGACCAGAAGTTCAGCGACGCATTCTGTGTGTTTTCTGAACACCCAATATCGCTGACTCCTGCTCTGGTTTCCATTGCAGGCAATCGGCCTCCGCAATCATTGGACAATTCTGAGATCATCCAATCGAAGCCATTCGGCGCGATATGAATTGGTACGTCCAATCATCAATAAGAATCGGGGATTTTGAAACGAACTGAACAGAAAATGAGGATATTCAAATGAAGAACGACAGCTACCTAACGACAAAACAGCTAGCCAAAAGACTAGGGATTTCGACGAGAACTCTGGAACGGTGGCGTTCAAAGGGTAAAGGCATCAGATGCACTATATGGGGCAACAAAGCACTCTACTCCATCGATGATGTAGAGGCTTTTGAAGACAGTCAGGCTTTTCCAAAACAAGGCCACGTTTCGGCAAAACGCCGACACTGAAAACCTCAAAAACATAAATACTTTGGGAAACGAGTTCGGTGCAGCATTCATTATGTTTGCTGAGCTCCCAACAACGCTAAACGCGCTGACTGACTCTATCTCTTCGATGGTTGGCAATCGGTTCTGCGTAAGCAATGAGCAAACCAAAATCGTCCGATCTATCCAATTCCAGGCGTTATGGACAGATAAGTCTAATCACAAAAACCATCAGAGGTTTTGAACTGAAAGCGAGAAGACTTTGAATGCACGAAGGAAAAGTTCCAACAGCCGTACAACTAGCGTTTTTTTGCACGTATCACCCAAAACCTTGGAGTGTTGGCACCCTCATACAATTTCAGTATCAAAAAGAAAATTGCAGAAATCGAAAGTAGCTATGGAAATGTAATTTGGTTGATCGATGCATCACTAACAGACCACCTTTTCCTCTTTCACATCGAAGGGGATTCTCATTTGGCAGTGAGGATATGACTTTTACCTCAATGTCCGTGTGTCAGGATTTGTTTCCTGATTAAGGGATGCCGTATCTGATTCTGGTTCTGCATAATCGAAAACCAACAACTCTTTCCAAAAAAGGAGAATGGTGCGAATAGCCGTATCTAATGGCAAAAAGATACCGGGATCAAATGATCATCAAAAACAGAACACGAAGAACACATGCAGTCTTCGCTGGAGTATCAGGATTTCCTGGTCAACTTACATCGCAATATCATGATCGTTTTCGTTGATTTTGCTTATGTTGTTTCACGTAATTCTGTTTGTTCATAAATGTCAGGAATTGAGGAAACAGTATGACGACGACGGCATTTCAGAAAATGAAGGATAGATCGCTTAGCGGGAATGCGATGAAAGACCTTCTAGTAACTATTGAACGGGATTTTCCCGGATACAACACACAGGAACAAGGCCGCATCATTACGACAAGGGTTATCGATGCGTTACGTTCTACTGGTGAGATTAAGGACCTCTCTTTGGCGGACAAAATAGAAAACTGCGGTAGGGGAAAACTGTGTAGCTCTGTCTATTGCGAAGATTGTCGAAAACGCGCAGCAAATGGATTGAACAAGCGAATATCTGATCATACACAAGATAGATTTGGTGATGATGCTGATGAAGCGCGATACCGTCTTCGATATATGACAGTTCTTTGTGAACTGACGGCATTCAATGTGGCGGATGTGAAGCAGGCAGTTGCCAATGCTCGCAAAGATTTCAAAGCGACGAAACGGAAGTTTCCTGATATCTGGATGCAAGGTTCTTTTGAGTTTGAGTTGATCGATATGAAGTTGTTGGACAAATCAGATGCCGGTGTAGATCAAAACAAAAGAGCAATAAAACAACAAACGTTGTCGGCGATGATGGATATGAGTATCAAGGACAATCGTTCACTTGGTCAGCGTGTGATTGTTCATTTTCATGTGCTGCTGGATTTGAATGAAACTGATGAAGAAGAGTTCAAAAATTGGGTTAGCAGTCGTTGGAATTGTCACAGGAATCAGACAGAAGTAAAACGTCTGCAAAAGGGGCAGTCTCTAGAAGAGATGACGAAGAAGGTATCGTCATATGGTTTCAAAAATAGGATTCAGTACAACCTGTCATTCGCAACAAAAGGCTACAAAAAAGGTGTTTGGTTTTCAAACGAGAATCTTGGAACACTGGCTGGTATCTACGACAGAATTGGCAACAGGGGTTACAAGAGTTTGCTGATTGGTATTGGATGATTTCGATACCGTCTTTGTAACTGTCATTATCCTTGTATCTGTATCTGTATCTGTATCTGTATCTGTATCTGTATCTGTATCTGTATCTGTATCTGTATCTGTATCTGTATCTGTATCTGTATCTGTTTTACACTATGAAACTGCCAAGCCTCGGTTGATTGTGTGACTCCAAACGAACACTCAATATGCTGTAAAATCAGTACTATTTCCCACCATATAGCGTCATTTCATGGCGTTTCTGAAAGAAAATACAGATGGGCTCAAGGGCCCCTCAAGGATGTTCCTTTTGTCGTGCAATCGACAGAAACGGTATGACGTTCAGACATGTGTTTTATCTTTCACTCCTCAATAGTGAAGATGAACCAAATTGTCTCCTTTAGCCAATCAGCCTAATCTGTTCCATTGGTGCTGACGGGATACAAGCTCTACTTATGACGACATTCAAAGAAGACTGTTTGCGACCATAACCAACAGAGGTCGGATTTCTGAATCCTACCGACCAATTCTACCTTTCTGTTTGGATTTTCCTGGCTCAAAGGGCTCTGGGTATTACGGCCGCCAAAGACTTCTAGATTCAAAGAATGGTCGTATAGAAAACCTTCGCGCACATGGCTTTCTTCTTCTAAATCCAGATACGAAAAACAAGCTCGAACCTGATGAGAATATGAGGTTTGGAAACTATGACATTCATTTTAAGTCACTTGCTCGCAATCAACTAAATGAAGGTGTCAGGTACGTAAGCAAGACCATTGAATCATCCCGACTACTCAATCTCGACTTGAGTCAATCCTACTTGTTTTTCTCAAGGACACGCGAAGCTGTGACACCAGGACAGTTAGCAAGCTTCCAAATCAGGTGTCTCGTCGTTGGATATCCTGCGCCATGCTCGCCGCTTGATCGCGGCATGGCGCAATGACTACAACACCCAGAGACCCCATAGCAGCCTCGGTGGGCTGACACCATGGGAATACGCTAACCGGTCACATGAGCACCAAAACCAGAACAGAGCTAACTTATAAACGAGGACAAACAGGGGAGCAGGTCACGAGCTAAGAAATCTTTGCAGTGCTGAGACTAGTTGATCTGCGACCGTGTTAAAGTTCACGTGGAAAAATGATTGAGAAGAATGAAGGCAACTGTGAGAAGCAATGTCATGAACGCGACAACAGTTCCAAGCCAACTATGCTTATAGCGCGGCCTCTATCCCTTACATTGCATTTCAACCAGAGGAATGAGACCGCGTTAAACCCGTCTCGTGCGTTTCATTTTCGAGCGGGACGTGATGCCGTTGATTGAAGCGCCGCCAACCGCGGGATAAAACGCGGCACCCGATTGGCATACTCACGGTAGACATCCCCTAACTCCTCTTCCACTTCTGCTTCCTCTCGCAGCGAAAGCCGCCAATACATTATTAGCAGGATAGGGAACATTGTGATGGTCAATAGGGTTGGCCACTGCAGCAAGAATCCCACCAAAATCAAAACAAAACCAACATATTGTGGGTGGCGGACATAACGGTACGGCCCTGACGTCGCAAGAGTACCAGCTCGCTGTGCCTGATAGAGAATACGCCAAGCGGCTGATAAAAGAAGGAACCCCAGACCTATGAACAGAAAACTCAATAAATGGAACGGACCGAAATGAGGGTTCGCTTTCCAGCCAAAGATCATCTCAAGCAGATGACCTGAATCATGCGCAAACCAATCAATGTCCGGATAGCTTGTCTGTAGCCATCCGGAGAGAAAATAGATCGTGAGTGGGAATCCATACATCTCAGTGAAAAGCGCAACCAGAAAACCACTAAACGCACTAAACGATCGCCAATCTCTCGCTGTTTGTGGTTTGAAGAAACTGAACGCAAATATGATGAATATGGCTGAATTTATGAAAGCCAGAAACCAGAGACCGTAGGATGCTGTCTGCATTGTCATTCCCGCTCCGTATTCGATCCGTGCCCACCGTGTCCACCGTGCATAAAGAGGTGCACACCTACGCACGCAAATAGGAGCAGAACAAGAAGTCCATTTCCCGTGAACAGATGTATTCGATGCTCATAGGCCAAGAGCAGTCCAACAATGATCAAAAAGGCCAGCGCAACACGACCAGCCTTCGAACTCCAAAAACTCGAAGACTGGTTTTTCTCTTTCCGCATTTCTTCCATCTAACCCTCTCCCAATCACTCAACGATCAGACGACCGCGAAACATTCCCATCGCACAAGCGAATTCATATTCGCCAGGCTCTTCTGGCTTAAGCTCCACCGGAACCGTCTCACCGGTAGGCAAGTCTGCGCTTCTATCAAAATCGGGGAAAATGACCTTTTCTGAACAAGAAGCCGTCTCCTCGCGACGAAAATTCAAACGAACCGGCCGCCCATGTTGAACGATGATGGTGTCAGGTGTGTAACCACCTTTGACAAGCACCATTATTTCCTGATGCCCCTTGGAAGTTTCACCTGCACGGACGCCTTTGCTCCGCTTGAGCCAGAAAAACCAAACAATTAGTGCGATCAGGCAGATGCCTCCAACAAAAACGAACCATTTGTCTGGGGTCATGAATCTTCCTCCAACAAAATCTTCCAAAAATTCATTCTCAAAAACCCAACCGAGTTAACAGGCGCATACCCTGAACAGAGAAGAGGAGCCAACCGGCGGCGAAACCCCCGACAGTTGCCATAATCAATCCGTTCCCAAGAAAAAGTGCTGCATTGTCTTGACCGCCAAAATACTCAAAATAATTGGCGTCGAGCCGATAACAAAGGAGATTGCAACCGATTCCCAGCAAGGCGGTGCTCCAGGCGGTCGTCGCCAAAATCGCATTCCATTCGGTTAGGCGGTCTTGTACGAATAAGATTATTGCTGCACCAAGAACTGATCCCAATCCCACACCGCAAAACACCACTGTCCACAAAAACTTGGAAACCCAATCGCCTTCAGGAAAAAGCAACAGTCCGAAAATAAGAAAGATGCCAACCTCACTTAGTGTGGCACCGAGGAGACAGATGATAATCGGCCGCCGATATCCCCACGACACATCTGGAGCTCTAGCCAAAGTTTTCATGCCTTGCTCCGAGGCGAAAACAACCTCAGTCGGTTCGCGTTGGAAACCACCGTCACTGAACTGAAAGCCATCGCTGCAGCGGCAATTAGTGGCGATAACAGAAGGCCAAAAAACGGGTAGAAGATGCCCATCGCTATCGGGATACCAAGTGTGTTGTAACCAAATGCGCCGACTAGATTCTGCCGGACGTTTCTCATGGTCGCGCGGCTTATCTCAATCGCTGTCACAACACCTATCAAACTTCCCTTAATGAGAGTCACGTCGCTTGCTTCGATGGCAACATCTGTGCCTGTTCCTATTGCAAAGCCGACGTCGGCTTGAGCGAGAGCCGGAGCATCATTGATGCCATCCCCCACCATGCCAACTCTCTTTCCTTCCAGCTGAAGTTTACGGACTTCGTGCGCCTTATCGTCAGGAAGGACGTCGGCCAACACACGGTCAACGCCAACAAAACGAGCGATTGCGTCTGCAGTCCGCTGATTGTCCCCCGTTAACATGATTACCTCGATCCCCATTTCTTTAAGAAGATCGATAGCCTCTTTGGAATCATCTTTCACAGTATCGGCGACAGCAACTAAGCCGGCAGCGAGACCGTCCACAGCGACATACATCGGTGTCTTGCCTTCAGTCGCCAGCCTGTCCCATTCAGGTTTAAGATGCACAATCTCGATTTTCTGATCATTCATGAGCTTTGCATTACCCAAGAAGACCACGCGGCCGTCGATTTGACCTGATACTCCATGCCCCGGGATGGCTCGAAACGCGTCTGATTTTGTTGGTTCGACACCACGTGCCACCGCACCATTTACGATTGCTTCTCCAAGCGGGTGCTCCGACCCGCGTTCGAGAGATGCCGCTAGCCGCAAGACTTGATGCTCGGTCATGCCATCGCCGGTGACGATATCAGTTAAAGCAGGCTCACCTCGTGTGATGGTTCCCATCTTATCGAGAACCAATGCATCAAGCTTCTCCGCGCTTTGAAGCGCGTCTCCCGACCTAATGAGCACTCCATTTTCAGCACCCTTGCCTATCCCTACAGTAAGCGATGTGGGTGTCGCCAGGCCAAGCGCACAAGGGCATGCAATTATGAGAGTCGTTACCAGAACGATGGTTGAGTAAATTATTCTGGGCTCAGGTCCAACCACATACCAAGCAACGAACGAGAGAATGGCGAGTATCATTACCGCAGGAACAAAATAACCCGATACAAGGTCCACAACCCGCTGAATCGGAGCTTTCGATCCCTGCGCATCTTTTACCATTAGGATTATGTTTGACAGCGCAGTGTCTTTTCCAACCTTCGTAGCCTGAAATTGGAAGGTTCCAGTCTTGTTAAGAGTACCTCCGATTACCTCGTCCCCAATCAACTTTTCAATTGGAATAGACTCGCCCGTAATCATCGACTCATCGACGGCGCTGGACCCATCAATCAGCTCTCCGTCGACTGGAATTTTCTCGCCTGGGCGGACGACGACGGTGTCTTCAACAAGAACCTCCTCCACAGGGATATCCATCTCTTTGCCGCCTCTGACGACCCTAGCTGTTTTTGCCTGAAGGCCCATTAGCTTTTTGATTGCTTCGGATGTTCTTCCTTTTGCTTTGAGCTCAAGTGCGAGTCCTAACACGACGAGCGCAATGACCACCGATGTAACATCCCAAAACACCTCCGCAAGCTCTACTCTGGGGAACATGTCAGGATATGCGACCGCGACAACTGAATAGAGGAAGGCTGCGGTAACGCCGATCGCAATCAAGGTATGCATGTTTGCCGAACGATGCTTCAGACCGTCCCACATACCACTGAAGAACTGCGAGCCCGACCACAATAAAACCGGTAAGGTCAGAACACCGAGTAACGCCCAGACGATCCGCCGGTTTTCACTACCCATCGGCATCCAGTCGCGCAATCCTGGTACTAAATCAGGATAGCTCAACCCCATTACTGGAATCGATACAATCGCCGCGAACCAGAACTTCCGCATCAGTAAGCGATATTCGTTTTCACGAGCAATTTCTTCCACGTCTGGAACATCGTCCACTTGCGTTTGCGGCGCGTCCCTATCACTTTCCGGCTCTAGAATTCTGTGCCCCGATGCCTCAATCGCGCTGCGAATGGAGGATAAGTTGGCTTCATCCGGCAAATACTCCACGTCAACTGCATTCGGGCCGACATTTGCGCTGGCCGATATGACACCTGGTGTCATCATCAACGCGCTTTCGACGCGAGTCACACAAGACGAGCAATGCATGTTCCTGATAAGGAACCTGATTTTGGCAGCGCCGACACTGTACCCCGCTTTTCTTACTGATCTTGCAAGGTCGCGAATTGAAACCTGATTTGGGTCATAGTGGATTTCTACGAGCTTATTGGCCAAGTTGACCCTGGCCACTTCAACGCCCGGTAGATCCTGAAGAGCTCGTTCAACTGCAGCAGGACACTGACGACACGTCATACCTCCGATCGAAAGCACAACGGATGCCTCGTCGGTATTTGTGTCAATTTCCGGCAACGAAGTCATTTATCCAACCACCACTTTCATTCGCGTGTAATTTTCCACAGCTCAACGTCTCTCCGTGCTCGCAAAGACGGAGATATGTTTAAGGACGCTTGACCGCTGGTTTTGTTACAGCTGGGCCGAGCTTTTTTTCTCGATCTCTCCCATTCTGGCTTTGGAAAGCTGGGAAATGGCGCAATCGGTTTTCTTACAATCTGTGCATGAATGTCCCAATATGTCCCTCAGTGCCGCGCGTGCACGGTAGAGCCGCACCCTGAGATTTCCATCTGTTATGCCCAGTTTGGCTGCCACTTCTGTCTGTGACTCACCTCGTAGGTCAATCCAAAAAAGCGCCTGCGCATACTCTTGTTTGAGCTCAGAGAATTGGCTTTGGAAACAGGAAAACTCAACCGCCCTACGCTCCTTCGAGCGAACATATGTGGGTAGCGGCGCGACATTCAGAACTCCTTGCTCGGTCGCGTATTCGAGGAGCACTTGTCGTTCTCTTTTTTTATGTCGAAAATAGTCAGTCAGTACAGATTTGAGAACAATCCGCAACCAACCGACAAGCGAATTTCGATCTCTTACTTGATTGGATTTCAACAAGACCTTCAAACAAAAATCCTGCCATACGTCCTCTGCATCATCACGGTTGCCAGTCTTTGATTGTAGGTATCCCAAAAATTCTTGCCGGTGTTTTTCCAATGCTCTGGACACTACCGGGTCTATGGAATTTGGTGACGTCATACCCTTTGAACTGGAAGGAGCGGACTCCTCCCAATCACCAATTGTGCGAGTTTGGTTGCAGTTCTCCAACATTTTTTGGACTTCCCAGTCTGACCCTGGAGCAATATTCGTCCGAATACTGACGGCCATATTTCCTAATTTCTAAGGGCATAAACCGAACATCACTTCTACCGACCAAACGCTGGAGGCATACATTAGTGTTCGGTTGTTAGGAGACGTTCAACAGCCATCGCTCAGGAAACGGTCACACTGCTGCCCAAGGACACGCAAGTGACCGTTTACTCAAAGCACAGTTACAATCATCAAACGGAAGCAGTAGCTGTTGCGTCAGGAAACAGCATATTCAGGAGGATGCTGAAGCGGCGGGTTGTCGAACGATCGTAGTGTCGATGTTTTGCCGATACGGACATCTAAACCGGCAAAAATTTGTCGCAACGCCGCTGATTTCGGAAGCACCGCCGCACACATACCAAACCCAGGTGAGCAACAGGGATGACAAGATCCAGTGTCCGTTGAAGACTGCTGAAAACTATCGGTCGACTTGTTTTCGGGCTTGCTCTGAAGATCAATCGAATGATCTTTATGGTGTTCTTCGGCATTTAGGCCGGAGTGTGCGTGTGAAGTTCCATCGAAGGCCTGCCGAGACTCCGCGTCAGCAGTCTGCGGCAGTGCCAGCAAAGCTAACACTTGGAGCAAAACCAACACCCTGAGGCTCAATACCTTCATCCGACCATCCCTGCTTTTTCACGAAGCATTCTAACGCTTTTTTACAAGCTAGAAAAACCAATTCAAGTTGACCGAGGTCAATATTCAAGCAATTCCCTCCGGCGACTGGAAGGTTGATTTCCCAACATCGTCTTTTTACCGACTTTTTGGCACGGTCGAAGAACGCTTTGATCTACTCACAGTGTAATCGCACTCGCAATCGAGATACCCATGCACCGGACAGGTGCGGCAGGTTTCGTCAAACCTCTCTCTCAAAGCTTGACGAGCGCGATGCAGACGAACACGAATGTTTCCTTCCGTGGTTCCGAGCGTTTTCGCAATAGTCTCTCTGTTTTCGCCGACCAGATCGGCGCGCCAGATGACCTCTGCGTATTCAGGCTTCAAGGTGGGTAGAAGCTTGTAGAGGCAGTTACAGACTATGAGATCGAGTTCGACATCACCATTTTCTACTCCGTCTATTGCATCAAGGTATTGATACTCCGTCTCAGCATCACGTCGCTTACCCTGCGCCCGATAATAGTCGACAAGGGTCGTTTCAAGAACGCGGCGCATCCATGAGCGCAGCTTTTCTGTATCACGGACATCGTCAATGCGAGACAAAACCTTGACATAGAAGTTATGCAGAACGTCCGCGGCCTCTTCTTGGTTGCCCAACTTGCGCGTCAGAAAGCGAAAGAAATCCTGATAAACTTCAGCCAAAACAGTGTGAACAGCGTCTTGCGGCGGTCCAGCGTTTTTCTTTTCCACGTTCTGTTCCCCTATCGTCAGATCGCCACACGTCCCCAAAGCTTTAAGACCTTATACGTCCGCACACGCTAGGCCAGCCAGCGTTTTCTTAGCGATCTAACTTCGTCAACAGAATTTCTGTAACGCTTTTGAGCATTTCGCGTCTTTCTATTTAAGCACACCGGGTCTCGAGCCTCGATTGAGCGAGTGGCTAGCGTGACCAAGCCCTTGAAAGAACTATCCAACTGAGAAGGAAGTGAACATGTGGGTCAGGATTTTAGATTGGTTCTTATCGCAACTCATTCAGGAAGGTTCCTTGAATGTCTCATTCCCCAATGGCGAGGAGAAAAAATATGGTGAACCATCTGATCGATCCATCAGCATCCAACTGAATGACACACCCCTGCCGCGGCGTATCCTCCTCAATCCTGAGTTGGCCATTGGCGAAGCCTATATGGACGAAACCCTCACTATCGCAGACGATGATCTTCACGGTTGTCTTGAGCTGCTCATCGTGAACCAGAAGAACCACCCCAATCTCTTACACTACCGTTGGCTGATGGTGTTCCGGGTAGCTATAAGGTGGTTCTCACAACTTAATCGCGCCGAAAGAGCGCGAAAGAACGTCACCCATCACTATGATCTGTCGGGCGAATTCTACGACCTCTTCCTTGATGCTGATCGTCAGTACTCCTGCGCATACTACGAAAACTCAACCGATACTCTTGAATCAGCACAAGCAAACAAGAAAACGATAATTGCGAAGAAGTTACTATTAGAGCCCGGCCAAAAAGTTCTCGACATCGGAAGCGGTTGGGGTGGCCTGAGCCTGCACATCGCGCGCTCATTTGGCGCGAAGGTGACTGGGGTTACGCTTTCCACTGAGCAATACAATATTTCCAACGCACGTGCAGAGAAGCTGAGCACGGACGCAGATATTCAGTTCCTTCTCCAGGATTATCGGGCGGTTTCCGGTCAATTTGACCGGATCGTCTCCGTTGGAATGTTCGAACATGTGGGCGTTCCGCATTATGGGGAATTCTTTGACACACTCTCTTCTCGGTTGAAAGACGACGGTGTCGCGCTTCTTCACACAATTGGCCGGTCAGACGGGCCCGGCGCCACCAATCCATGGATCGCGAAGTATATATTTCCGGGTGGCTACAGTCCTGCACTGTCCGAAATGTTGGCAGCAGCTGAAAAGTCTGGGCTTTGCGTGACAGACGTTGAGGTTTGGCGGCTTCACTACGCGAAGACGCTTTATGATTGGCGCCTGCGGTTTGAGGAGAATATCGACCAAGTCCGCCGACTCTATGATGACCGGTTTTGTCGCATGTGGCGCTTTTATTTGGTTGCCAGCGAATTGGCATTCCAGGTCAACGATCATGTCGTTTTTCAGGTGCAATTGGCAAAACAACCAGATGCTGTACCGCTGACGCGCGAATACCTAACTCAGACGACGTTCAAAGAGATGGAGCACGCAGCAGACTAGAAGAAAAGCCCTTTCGTCAGAATTTCAGACAAGACCTGAACTTGAGGCAGAAAAGCCCGGCCAGAGGGCCAGCAGGCATGTACCTCATATTTGGTCATATCAGGTCTATCGAATGCAATGATTTCTCGAGCAAACCGCAGGATGGCATCAAATGAAAAAAACGATCTCTCGCAGTGAGAAAAATTTGATGGTCACAGCCTATCTCCCAATTTTTCGAGAGAAGTTGAACAGGCTTGAGTCAAGAGGAAAGGGAAACTCAGACGAAGCAGTACAGTTGCGGCGAACACTCGCGCGAGCGGACGAATTTGCGGCGCAAGCTGAAGCGAAACAGACGAACCGCTTCTTCAATATGGTTGCCGACTAGATGAACTCCCAAGAAATACACGGCAGCTCAGGTTTTCCAGACCGATTAGTCCCACCCACTGCCAAGAATTCCCAATTCCTACATCGTCTGATTTCAGGTTCGCCGAATTGACCTCAACTGTAGTCTTGATCGTTCTCGGCATCACACTCGTCATGGTGTTTGACTACACCAATGGGCTTCAAGATGCGGCCAATATGCTGTCGACTTTGATCGCCTCGCGCGCTACGACGCCGGTGCAAGCTTCTTTGCTTGTCTCTGCATTCACATTTCTTGGACCTGTTTTAGGTGGAACAGCAGTTGCTGACACCATCGGCAATTTCGTCAGCCTCAAAGACATCGAAAACGTCGCTTCATTGATGGTCATCATTTCCGGCTTAACAGGGGCCATTTCCTGGAACCTGCTGACCTGGCGGCTAGGGTTGCCTGCTTCTACATCACAAGCCCTGGTTGGGGGCCTGGTTGGGGCAGTGGTTGTTGGCGCGGGACCCAACTATGTTGTCTGGGGATTTCAGGAAATGTCATCGGGTAATGTCACAGGCGTAACGAAAATCCTGTTAGCCCTTCTCATATCTCCCATCGTTGGCTTTGTATGCGGTTGGGGCCTTCACAGATCAACACTTATCCTTCTTCGCACTGCGCGGCCCTCGATCAATAGATATCTCCGCGGGTCTCAATGGGTGACGACCGCAGCACTGGCATTTGCTTATGGCACAAACGACGCTCAAAAAGGCATGGGTATCATTGCGATGCTGCTCGTGTTGGGTGGCATAAATGCCGAGTTCTACGTTCCATTCTGGGTTGTTCTTGCAAGCGCCAGCGCAATTACTTTGGGCACCCTTGCCAGTGGTTGGCGGATTGTTCGGACCCTGGGGTTTGGGATCTATAAAGTCCGTCCAGTACATGCCTTAGATACACAACTTACGTCTGCCGCAGTCATTATTGGTGCATCGGTTTTCGGGGCGCCTGTGTCTACAACACAGGTCGTGAGCACCGCGATTATGGGTGTCGGTGCATCTGAACGCCCCAAAGCAGTTCGTTGGGCCACAGCCCGCGAAATCTTTGCATCATGGGTCATCACAATTCCCGGGTCGGCGCTCGTTTCCGTTTTTGTTTACCAGAGCATCCAACTATCGCTCGCAGCCTTTGCGATGATCGGGTGATGGGGTCGGAGGATCCAATTTTGAAGCATGGCGAAACCATTAGCACTTCGGTTGCATCAAGCCTTCCAAGGCGATTGTTTGAACGTGTGTTTCCAAAAGTTCCAGACTTTCAAAGCCTGCTGACTTTACAATGCGCACTGGCAACTGAATCCCTTAGAACCCTTTCTGTTTTCATGCAGTCAGGGTCAGATGATCTGGCGCGAGAGATCCGGCGTCTGGAACATGACGGGGACAAGCTGAAAGCTCAGCACATTGGTGTTCTCAACCAATCCTTCGCGACACCATATGACCGGGAGGATATCTATCGAAGTATCATGACGATAGATGAATGTCTCAACTACGCGAAGACAACAGTACGGGAAATGGAAATACTCAATGTAGGTCCGGATCGGAACATGTTAGAAATGGCTGAACGACTATATGAAGGAGCAAAGGCTCTTGAAGCGGGCTTCGCCGCATTGAAATCTGACTTAATCGAGGCAGATGTGCAGGCCCGTCATGTCCTGAAGACGGAACGTCTTGTCGAAAAAGCCTACCGCCGAGCAATCGCAGACCTATTCGATCCTAAGCGGTACATGAGAGACGACGAACGGCGTGACATTAACACGCAGGAGCAGGTTGCTCTATTGCTGGTCCCCATGGAGGAAATCAAGTTCGCACCCGTCGCACGGAGTGTGTCATTTGTGATGGACACGTTCAAACGACGCGAAGTTTACCGCCATTTATCCAATACCTCCGACCATATGGCGGCGGCAGCAGGCATTCTACGCGACATTATTGTCAAAGACTCGTGAGCCCTTTCCGGACAGCGGAGGAAAAATCATGAAACCCCAACAAGGTAATAACCGGGATTCGACACCACGTAGCTACAAAGAAGCTCTCAAAGGGCTTCAGATTGAGCTCGTAAAACTGCAGCGCCATTTGATCAAGAATAATTTGCAGATACTCATTCTATTCGAGGGACGCGATACTGCGGGCAAAGACGGCGTCATCAAGCGGATCACTCAACACCTAAGCCCGCGAGACACGCGCGTGGTCGCATTGGGAAAACCATCTGAACGAGACAAACAGTTGTGGTATTTTCAACGCTACGCCGCGCACCTACCGTCCAAAAGGGAGATGGTTCTGTTGAATCGAAGCTGGTACAACCGTGCAGGCGTGGAGCTAGTAATGGGTTACTGCTCAAAGGCGGAGTACGAAAGTTTTATGAGATCGGTTTTGCCATTCGAACATCTTCTGGTCGAATCTGGCACTCAGATTTTGAAATATTACTTGGATATTTCAAAAGAGGAGCAACGAGACCGCCTAAAGGATCGCAGATCGAACCCGCTGAAGATGTGGAAGACAAGTCCCGTTGACAGGGCTGCCCAAAGGAAATGGAACGAATACAGCGAGGCACGGGACTTGATGCTTGATCGGACCCATAATGAGGTGACACCTTGGTATATTGTAAAAGCCAACAATAAGAAGGCAGCCCGACTGAATGTTATCCGACACATTATGTCGAGCGTAGAGTGTCCGGATAAAGACGATCACAAGGCGACGCCAGAGTCGGAAATCGTTTTCACCTATAGCAAGGAGGCGCTTAAAAGCGGCGCTATCGAGCCATGACCTGCGATGTCTGTGATCTTCTGAGATCCGACGCGGTCATAAAATAGGCTGGCTAATCTTTGCCTTGCGTGGGCGGCTCGGCACAATTCTCCCACCGCCATAATCGGCCCATCGCGATATAAATGAACGAACCAGACCACGCTATGAGTAACAAGCCGTTTAGAGCTTCGATCCCCGTCAGGAAGCGCAAATGTTCTGACGGGAAGATGTCTCCGAGCCCAAGCGATGTATAGCTAACGAGCGAAAAGTAGAAGTAGTCCATCGGGTGACTGACACTCAGCCCCTCGAACGCGCCTATCCGGAAGACTTCCGCGGCCAGCGCATACGCAACCGCATATATGCCAACCTCCGCCAAATGTGCGAAAAGCGCTGTGAGAACAATGATCAATATTCGTAATCCTGGGGTCATTGCAATTGTAGACATGCCTGTCGACAACCAGCGCAACACCATGAAATGAAACAGAAATGTTCCCACTACCAACGTGAGGGAGAGCACAAGCGCAATTGTCATTTACTTTCCCTATCATTACCGACGTGGAAGGAAATCTCCCGAACCATCTATAGGGATTGTGTGAGGCCTGAATGAAAACTGCAACATCTATACAAATCGTCATCGTGATGCTGCTTTGGGCCTCTTGCTTCCCCTTCATTACCATCGGGATTGAGTATGCACCTCATCTATCTTTCGCCGCAATGAGAGCTGCTATCGCAGGGCTTGCGCTTACATGCCTGGCGTTGATAGTCGGTCAACGTATTCCCAAACGGCCCTCTACTTGGCTCAAAATCACTATCGTTGGGCTTGGCGCAACGAGCATGGGATTTTTCGGGATGTTCCATGCGGCAGAATTTGTTTCGCCCGGCATTGCGACAGTCATTGCCAGCGCGCAACCCCTTCTCGCCGCCATATTGGCTGGTATTGTTTTAGACGAACGTTTGGGTCCCTTGAGTTACATTGGCCTAATTCTAGGATTTGTGGGGATAGTCATTGTCGCCTCGCCGGATTTCATGGCCAGCGAAACCTATACTCAAGGGATCGCATATATAATCCTTGCGGCTTTGGGCGTGACCGTGGGGAACGTTGCAATGAAATCTCTGGGAGACGAAGTAGACGCCTTTTCTGGGATGGGCCTTCAGCTACTTATTGGCAGTGTTCCCCTTGTCGTTTTGGCCTTGCTCACTGAAGACCCAAGCACGGTCCAGTGGTCAGGCGAATTTCTGAGTTCATTGATTATCCTGTCCCTATTCGGGACCTCACTTGTATTTTGGCTGTGGTTTTCAGCTCTGAGGAAAACGTCACTTAGTCGGGCCAATGCATTTAGTTTCCTCGTCCCAGTATTCGGTTTAACCATAGCCGCGAGTTTCTTCGGCGAAACGATTGGACTGGTGCAGGCTTTGGGTATTGCTCTGACTTTGTCTGGGGTCTCCCTTGTCCTAAGGGACGTAAAACCCGACTGACAAAAAAAAGCAGGTCGCGAAGGGCCGACAAGGCGCTGAGATGATTAGCTTCTGCTCTTCACCTTCCACCAGGTGGAACCCTCATGATACCGATTCGCAATGTGGCGCGCTCTAGCGTCGACTTTATGAAGGCGGGAAAAGGGATGGTCGGATTTAGGGGAAGTTTAGATGTACCGTATTTAGTCGAACTCAACCAAGGACATGACAACAATTTCAACTTGATACGTGTACTCGCTGCCGTCGCGGTTGCACTGTCTCATAGCTACCTGACTGTTACCGGTGACCCTTCAACGCGCCCATTGCTTACTCAAACAGGCTTCACCATTGGTTATCATGCCGTAAACGTCTTCTTTGTCATCAGCGGGTTTTTGGTGACGCAGTCATGGATGCGGAGCAGCTCTTTTACAAGTTTCGCAACCGCACGCGGCCTGCGTATTTATCCTGGCATTGTCATCAGCACGCTGTTTGTCACCTTCATTGTGGGAACAGCGATGACCGCCCTCCCCGCAACGGCATACCTCACTTCGCCGGAGACCTATCTATACCTGTTTCTTACAGCAAGCCTTGCCGAACCAAGCGCGACACTTCCGGGCCTTTTCTCTGGCACACCGGACGCAGAAACCGTCAATGGTTCGCTTTGGACTCTGAGATACGAAGTCATCTGTTATGTCGTCCTCGCTGTTTCCGGCTTCCTGGGCATTCTCGCTAGGCCCAGACTTTTCGCCGCACTAGCGGTTCCTTTGGGTGCAGGACTATTTTTGTTGTCTCTGCTGCCCATCGCGCATGACAATACGATGGTCTTTGGGCATTTCGTTCGGTTCGGCCTGTGTTTTGGCCTGGGCGTGATCGCTTACCAATATCGATCCTACATCCCGATTCATTGGGTCGGGGTTGTTGCATTGGTAATAGTCACAACCCTTGCATTAGGCCATGCCATATATCCCTTCCTGCTGTATGCGACTACCGCCTACGCGACATTTTGGCTGGCCTATGTTCCAAGCGGTAGGATAAGGCTCTTTAACAAGAGCGGTGATTATTCTTACGGCATTTACATCTATGCGTACCCTGTGCAGCAAACGCTCATCAGTCTGGAACCCAACTTGACTCCAATTCAAATGTTTGTCGCGACGATAGCTGGCTCCTTGCCCCTAGCTATGGCGTCGTGGCATTTGGTCGAACATCCGTCGCTTCGTTGGAAACGACCACTTGCTAACCTAGCGATGAAGGTCCCCGGTCTGCTTAAGCGGAAAAAAGTGTGAAGCAAGTTCCGTGTTGGTGCCTTATCGCTTGCGCCAAACACAACCCATCCACAAAAAATAGACGGACGGTAAGATCAGCCATTGGGCCATCGGAGAAAGCCCAATGGCCAACTCGCCCACCTTGAATAGTGGCATTAAGTCCGAGTAGGCCCAGGATTTGCGGATATATACGTTCAGCCATTCACTAAAGACTGTGTATCCAAAGCCAATCATAACCGCACCGAATGCTGTTATTCTTTGCCGCGCCCGCCCGCCACGTGGCCGCCCAGTTAGGCGGACGAGGAAAATCGATGCGACCAAAGAGGATAAGCCTATCAGGACATCACCGCCCGTACAGTGGAGCACGGCAAAGACAATCGCGTTAAAACGTTCAGTCCAAAGAGTGTATAAAGGAAGTTGCGCAACTTCCCATAAGAAGTTGGAAACGCCCATGTAGGCAGCGTACGCGATCCAGAAGCGCGGCGGGTATTGATGGTTTTCTTTAGACATGTCAATCAAGGCTAGACCTTCCACCTGATGGAAGGTCTAGCGTTCTGTTCCCTTGTCGAGAGATCTGACGCATACACCTGTCGGAGTGAAGATGAATGCTGGAACATTTTACAAACACTATCGTCACCCGCCCCCTCCTTATCGTATTCGGAACCGTCCTCGTTGCGCTTTCTCTCTCCTTGCCGATCACCCAACTAGGGATGACATCTGATTACCGGGTTTTTTTCTCGCTGGAGAATCCTGAACTGGTCGCCTCTGACCGGTTCGAGCGGAGCTATACCAGCAACGACACCGCCCTCATCGCCGTCAAACCCAGGACCGGCGACATCTTTCAAAGCGACGTCCTCGCCTTGTTGGTAGATTTGACTGATAGGAGCTGGACGCTGCCCCATGTCATCCGAGTCGATTCACCGATCAATTTTCAAAGAATTGAGGCGCAAGGCGACGACATCATTATCGGCGATCTTGTTCCGCAGCCAATACCGAGAGATGAAGAAGACCTGCTACTCTTGCGGGAAACTGCCCTCGCGCAACCTCTGATCGTTAAAAGGCTTTTGTCAGAAGATGCGACGACAGCTGGCATCTTGCTCACCCTCAAGTTTCCCGGGAGCGATCATTCACGCCACGTGCCTGAGTCCATCCGTGCCATCCGGTCCCTCGTATCAGAACTGGAGACTCGCCACCCAGATGTGCAGTTTGCGGTCACCGGCATGGCGCCGCTCACCTACGCCATGGACGAAATCACATTGCGCGAGCTCACGATTCTGCTACCAGGTATGCTGCTCGTGCTCACGCTTGTTCTTACGCTTCTTCTCCGAAGCCTATCGGCGGTCGCTGCCACCCTTATTGTTGTCGCCCTCTCAGCTACCTCGGCTATGGGGTTCGCCGGGGTGATCGGCATCAAATTGACAACGGTCTCCGTCGTCGCGCCAATAATCATCCTTACAGTTTCAGTTGCCGACAGCATACATTTGATAAGTTCCCTGCTCGAAGAACGACGAGATGGAAAGGAACTTTTGTCCGCGATCTCTGAATCCATGCGAGTCAATGCTGAACCTATTTTTCTCACGAGTCTAACTACGATGGTCGGTTTCCTGAGCCTCAATTTTTCCGAGTCTCCTCCTTTTCGTGACCTAGGGAACATCACAGCCGCCGGCGTCATTGTCGCTTGGGGGCTTTCGATGACGCTGCTCCCAGCGTTGCTCGTGCTATGGGGTATCCGGCAGCCCAGCAGAAGATCGCGTGAAACAGATTGGCTTTTTCGGTTTGCCGATTCCGTGGTCAGTCGGCGGCGACTGGTTCTCGTCGTAGCTGTCCTGCTGACAGCTGGTTCAGTTGCAAGTGTGCCCCTGAACACCCTCGACGATAGATTTCTCCTATGGTTTGACAAAAGCATGAAACCTCGAGCCGACGCGGACTTTGTGACCGAGAACCTCACTGGGCCCTATCAGATTGAGTTTTCACTTTCATCATCCCAGACACAGTCAGTTACGGACCCAAGGTATCTTGAGGATGTTGAAGTATTTGGCGACTGGCTCACCGCACAGCCAGGCGTGTCTCATGTTTATAGCCTGCCTGATGTCATGAAACGTTTGAACCAAGCAATGAATGCCGGTGATCCACGTTTCTTTGTGCTCCCGGACAGTGCCAATCTCGCCGCTCAGTACCTGCTACTTTATGAATTCTCCCTCCCTTATGGATTGGACCTCAACACGCAGATCAATCTCAATAAGTCCGCTTCGCGGCTAACAGTTACGACGCTCGGCATTTCCTCAGCTGAGACGCGCGACTTGGCCCGCCGGGCTGAAGACTGGATCAGATCAAATGCAAATTATATCTCGCCATCTGAAGGCACAGGGACCTCGGTCATGTTTGCCTTTGTCTCCAAAAGGACGATCGACAGCATGTTGGTTGGGACAGCCGTCGCGATCATACTTATCGGGATCACTATCCTTGTCGCGCTCAAGAGCCTCAAGATCGGACTCATAAGCATCTTGCCGAATATCCTGCCCGTTACGGTAACATTTGGTATCTGGGGGCTCTTGGTCGGGGAGATCGGGATTATTGGCTCAACCATTGCTGCATCGACGCTTGGCTTAGTCGTCGACGATACCGTTCATTTTCTCAGCAAATACCATCGCGCGCGGGAAGAACACGGACTTTCCACTCATGATGGCATCCGGTTCGCCTTTGAGCATGTCGGTCGGGCAATGATAACCACGACTTTTGTCTTAGCGGCTGGCTTCTTTGTGCTCACATTTTCAGATTTTCTTCTCAATTGGCAGATGGGCGTTCTCACGATAATGACCATTTTCGCGGCCCTGATCCTGGATTTTTTCCTGTTACCAGCTCTCCTGATGGCGGTTGATCGTGAAAAAACCTGCGATTGCGCAACATGCCGAGTGCATGCGCTGGGATAGATTATTGGGCCTGACACATAGTTGTTGACCTTCCACCTAGTGGAAGCTTCATGTTCAATATCTTATGTGCTCAGAACCCAGTAGATTCGCTATGCACTTGCGTCGATTGACACTCGTTTTGGTGTGCGCAATTTTCGTCACCGCGCCCCTCCAGCGCGCGCATTCTCATGTTCCAACGACCGATGTCACCCAGACGTCAAGCCAGACTCAAGCGTCAGATATTGACGCTCGCTTACACGACAACATGCTGCACCACTCGCCTCATCAAAGGGTCGCTGGCGTCAACAATCACCAAAATACCCCAGGATGCTGTCCCACTGACCACCCTTCACAAACGGCGGCTTTTTGTTCCGACTGTCTGGTTGTTGGGATATTGGATACTCCGCCTGCGAGCCATGCCTCCCGACTGGTTGATGTGGCGACACGCAGAACCTTTGCGCAAAGCGTCGACTTTTCCGGCGACGCTCCGGTTCCCAAAAGTTGACCGGATGATTGCCGACATTGCAGCTGACAGGTCGGCACATGTTTGGCGCATCGCGCCTAGGTAACTTTTGGAGATACACAATGACTATGAACATCAGAACGTGCGCGTTCGTTGCCCTGCTGGCAATGACCGGCACGGCAAATGCTGGTGAGTACGCGCTTTCGATAGATGAGATGCGGGTGAACTTTACCGGCGCCGAGGCAGACGCCCTGGCGATCAACGGCACCATCCCTGCACCTTTATTGCGTTTTACCGAGGGTGAAGACGTCACCATTCACGTGACAAACAATTTGGACGAAACATCGTCTATTCATTGGCACGGACTCTTAGTGCCACCGGAGATGGACGGAGTCCCCGGTATCAGTTTCGATGGCATTCCGCCTGGCGAAACATTCACCTACCGTTTTCCCATCCGGCAAACCGGCACCTATTGGTATCACTCGCATTCAGGCTATCAGGAGCAGGAGGGCATCTACGGCCCCATGATCATTGATCCCATAGGTCCAGACCCCGTCGCATACGACAGGGAGTTTGTTATTCTTCTATCTGATTGGAAAGACGATGATCCTGCTGATGTGCATGCTAATTTGAAAGCATCCAGCGACTATTATAATTACGCGCAGCGCACGGTATTCGACTTTTTTGATGACATCTCTGAACAGGGCTTGGGAGCCACTGTTGAAGACCGGCTCGCGTGGGGTGAAATGCGAATGATGCCGTCAGACCTGTCCGACGTTTCTGGCTATACCTTCCTTACGAATGGCCAGACCACTGAAGCCCCGTGGACAGGTCAGTTCATACCCGGCGAACGGGTTCGCCTGCGGTTTATTAACGGCGCTGCCATGAGCTATTTTGATGTCCGCATTCCCGGCTTGCAGATGGACGTCGTGCAGACCGACGGTCAAAATGTGGTTCCAGTCACGGTGGATGAATTCCGTATTGCCGTCGCGGAGACCTATGACGTTATCGTTACACCGCAGGAAGCCAGACCCTACCAAATTCTCGCTGAATCGATTGATCGGACGGGATTTGCCGCCGGCGTTCTGTCAACGCAAGAGGGCATTGGTTCTGTTACGCTCCCGCCATCACGCCCAAGATCTTTGCTAACCATGGCTGACATGGGGATGAACCATGGTGGTATGGGTGACGAGATGCCGTCGCAAGGTACGATGGACCNGATGGGTCATGGTGGGCCAGTCAGCAATGACGTCTTCTCACCGCCGGTTGGGGCACCTGAGGGCGCTAAAGTTCTCACCTATGCAGACCTTGCGGCTCTTGAACCAAACACCGACCTACGGGAGCCTGGACGGGAAATTGTCGTCCGGCTCGGTGGCAATATGGAACGATACATCTGGACATTGAACGGTGAAAAATTCGCCGATGCTGACCCCATCATGTTGCGATATGGTGAGCGCGTTAAGCTCACCTTTATCAACGAGACCATGATGAACCACCCGATGCATCTGCACGGCATGTTTGTTGAGTTGGACAATGGTCAACCCACAGAAACCCAACCGCGCAAACACGTAGTAAACGTGGGACCAGGAAGAACCTACTCGGTCGATATAACCGCCGACGAAGCTGGTGAATGGGCTTTCCATTGCCACCTTATGTACCACATGTCTTCCGGCATGTTCAGGAAAGTCGTCGTCGCCAAACTCGCTGCGGAGGCAATCCAATGAACATCAATAAGAAGACATACTCACTGGTGGTAGCAGGCTTCGTTCTCAGTATGACCTGGTTTGTCAGACCGGCTATTGCCGCAGAGACAGAACCGATGTTCAAGTATTTTCAGTTGGAAACTGATTATGCCGATTGGGGAAGCAATAAGCGGGAAGTGACCTGGGAAGGTTCAGGCTGGTACGGCGGAGACACCGAGAAAATTTGGGTTAAGACTGAAGGTGAATGGGGTGATGGAGATCTGGAGGAAGCGGAAGTTCAGGCGCTTTACAGTCGCAACATCGCCCGCTTCTGGGACGTTCAAGCTGGTGTACGCCACGATTTTCGTCCAGATCCCACAAATTATTTTGCGGCGGCGCTCGTTGGCCTAGCTCCCTACTGGTTTGAATTGGACACATCGCTATTCGTAAGTGACGAAGGAGACGTGAGTCTTCGAGGCCAGGCAGAATATGAGCTCCTCCTCACGCAGAAGCTCATTCTGTCGCCCTACGGCGAAGTAAACATCTTTGCGAGCGATGTACCCGAGCAAGAGGTTGGTGCTGGTATCGCCAACATCGATACCGGACTCCAGCTCAGATATGAAATCAGAAGAGAGTTTGCTCCCTATATCGACTTCAACTATGTCGGTCTGTTTGGCGAGACTAAATCTCTCGCCGAGGCAGACAACAAGGATGCGAACGACTTTACGGTTCGTCTTGGTGTGCGGTTCTGGTTGAATTAGCCTGCTGGCACATTGGCAAAAAGAAGCCCCGCAACTCAAAATCTAGTTGCGGGGCTTTTCTGTTGTGACACTATGCGTCAGTCGGAAGCGGCCCGCCCTATGGGAGAAAACTGGTACGCCAAAACGTAGAGTGCCGCAATGTACCACCCATAGACAATCAACTCGGCAAATCCGATCACGATGCCTATCGGTGACAGGCTAAACCCAGGCAACAGAGGAGCCCAAAGCTCGTGCATTGAGAATTGGGGCAGAAGCTGATCGAATACAAGGCAGAGCGCATAGCTGATAACCAGCACACTACTTAGAGCGAAACCAATTCGGTTGATAGACATTTCGTCTGTTCCTTTCAATTTGTAGAAAGACAGCGCCCGAAAGCCAAGCAAACGGCCTCCGGTCGCCGTTGCTTCCTAGTTCCCCATGCCCATACCGCCTGAATGCATATTCTCCATACATTGACGCATTTTCCCGTGCATCTGAGTGTGCATATCGGATCGATGACCCATGGCCATGTGTCCCGGCGACCCTGCACCGTCGCGCTCACGCATCATTTTGGAGCATTGGCCCGTGTTCGCCATCCCATCACTATTCATCATGGGCTTTCCAGGCATCTGATGCCGGTTCCTTGGTTGCGGCACGGGCTTAGCGGCTGGGCCTCCACTGACGTCAACAGTCTGCTGTCCGTGGCGTGGACTTCTTGTCGAGGCTGCTGACGCCTCCGCTACAAAGAAGCCAAGACTTATGACTGCTACAGCTGCAGCATATTTTCTGTTTATCTGTTTCATTCTTCCAACTCCTTTTCGAATTTCTCTTTAACATCCGTTTGAGGACGGGGTTAAAGCGCTATGCGGTCATGCTTCAAGCGCACTTCTCGGTGCCTTGCCGCATCAGCGTTAGCGCGCAATAAGCGGTCAGGAGTTGTGGGTTGGAGGATGAAGCGGCGTATCGACGATATGGGCGGACGGACTGCGAACAACAGAGTGTTTTTCGCAATCTAGAGCTAAAGGCTGACACACCTGTGATTGCACAATAAGTATCGCAATACACATACCGCTGGTTGAACAACACACTCCACCTGAATGGTCATGCTTCACCAGCCCATCTTTTTGCTCGAGTATCCGCGAGTCGTGATCCTGTCCAAATGAGTGCTGCACTTCTGCGTGTGTCGCAGAATCCGCATGCATATGCGCAACCGCGCCTGCCGCTCCGATTGGATGGAGCAGAAAACTCATAACGATGGCGAACACTACGATACGGATCATTTAGAATACCGCCTAGGATTGGCTAGTCATCTGCACGCAGACTAAGCGCAGACTTTTTGGTTGGAAATGACACACATCAATCACAAGTCATCAGCTTTGAAGTTCAAATTTGCCGCGCATTCCAGACTCAAAGTGGCCCGGCACATTGCAGCCAAACTCCAGCCTTTCCCCCTCGCCAAACGTCCAAACAAGTTCAGTCGTCTCACCCGGGGCAACCATCACGGCATTCTGAGCTTGATGCTTGTGGGCATGCCCATCTGAGGCACCAGACATCATTGCCTGCATCTCGGCTCTGTGGGCTGCCTGGGTGTCTGCGTCCCCGATAGTGAAATCGTGGTCTAATTCACCTTCATTGCGGATCAGAAACCGGACTGTTTCTCCTGCGCTCACTTGGATCTCGTCTGTCGAGAACTCGTTATCCGTGGCGATCACTTCGATCGTCCGTATGGCGTCAGCATCAGATGTCGCCCTGGTGTGATGCGACCCTGCCGTATGACCAGCGCCCGCCAACGCTGCTTCGAAGCTCAACAACGAAGTTACTGCTGCGCCTAGCAGCGCACTGTAACGGTATATCTGCGAACTCATGATGTTCTCCTTTTGTTACGAGCAAAATTGCTCGCCAATTACTCTCCAGGTTCCAGTTGGAGGAAGGTCAAGATCAACAAAATCTAAGATTCGCGCGAACAGCGCTTTACCTTCCAGTTGGTGGAAGGAATATCTTTCGACCTAATGCCGAATTTCTGCAGGTGGAAAACACTCAAATGGACACACAGGAAACCTCAATCCAAGCCCATATCGTGAGAGATCCGGTGTGTGGCATGAAGGTTGACACTTCAGCGCCTGATTACCATTCAGAGCACGACGGACGACTTTTTTCTTTCTGTAGTGTGCGGTGCTCTGAACGCTTTTCTGCTGACCCAGGTCATTTTGTGGATGCAAAAGATCCGGTGTGCGGCATGACTGTGGATCGGGCAACTGCCACTCATCTGGTAAACCATCAAGGTGAGCGCTTCTATTTTTGCTCCACGGGATGCGAGACAAAATTCACCACTGATCCCGACAAATATCTTGGTGATCGCCCCGCGCCTGAACCAATGCCGGAAGGTACTGAGTATACCTGCCCCATGCATCCCGAGGTCGTCCAAGTGGGTCCCGGTGACTGTCCTATTTGTGGCATGGCGCTGGAACCAATGGCGCCAAGTCTGGAGACCGGGCCCAACCCAGAACTGGTGGACTTCACACAGCGGATGTGGATCGGCACGCCACTCGCTCTCGCCGTTCTCTTTCTTGAAATGGGCAACCATCTCGGCGTCCCCCTGTCGGAGCTTATGGGGCCTACCCTGTTCGTCTGGACCCAAATGATTCTGACGACGCCTATTATGGTTTGGATCGCCGCACCTTTCTTTAAGAGAGGATGGAGTTCGGTTGTCAACCGCTCGCCAAATATGTGGACACTGATCTCACTCGGAACGGGCGCTGCCTATCTTTACAGCATTGTGGCCGCTGTCTCGCCTTCGCTCTTCCCGCCCGCATTCCATCACGCAGACGGAACGGTGCCGGTATACTTTGAAGCAGCTGCAGTCATCATCATTCTTGTGCTGCTTGGTCAAGTCATGGAGCTGCGTGCACGGGAAAGAACGGGTGACGCCATCAAAGCGCTTCTTAACCTTTCGCCGAAAACAGCACGCAAGGTGAGCGCCGACGGCAGCGAGGCCGAGATTCCGCTGGATGACGTCAAATTAGGTGACCACCTGCGCATACGACCTGGCGAAGCCGTGCCTGTCGACGGCACTGTGCTTGATGGGCGGTCCTCGGTCGACGAAAGCATGCTAACGGGCGAACCAATCCCGGTTGAAAAAGTTGAGGCCGACCCCCTAACAGGTGGAACCATCAACGGGACGGGTTCTTTGATCATGGTCGCTGAGCGTGTTGGATCCGAAACGCTCCTTGCGCAAATTGTCAATATGGTTGCTTCGGCTCAACGCAGCCGCGCGCCCATTCAAGGACTTGCCGACAAGGTTGCCAGTTATTTCGTGCCTGTGGTTGTCCTCATTGCCGCAATTGCCTTTGTCGTTTGGTCTGTTTTAGGGCCCGAGCCGTCGTCGATCTACGGTCTTGTCGCAGCCGTCTCCGTTCTCATCATCGCCTGCCCGTGCGCTTTGGGGCTTGCCACACCGATGTCAATTATGGTCTCGACAGGTAAGGGCGCGATGAACGGCGTCCTGATCAAAGATGCTGAAGCTCTTGAGCGGTTCAGCACTGTAGACACTTTGATAGTTGATAAGACTGGCACGCTGACGGAGGGGAAACCGCAGTTGGCTGGTGCGTATGCGATTGCACCGCATACGTCGAACAGGGTTCTGCAGCTCGCGGCAAGCCTCGAAAGAGGGAGCGAACATCCGTTAGCGACCGCTATTACGCATGGCGCAGAGGAACGCGATCTGGGCCTAACGAAAGTAGAAGACTTCAACGCCATTACGGGCATGGGGGTCACGGGCCAAATTGAGGGCCACACTGTAGCGCTAGGCAACCTGAAGTTGATGCGCTCACTAAACATCGATATCGGTAGCCTCTCAGAAAAGGCAGAGGCACTCCAGTCCCTGGGCCAAACCGTGATGTATCTCTGCTACGGTCCCTTGGCGATGGGCTATGTTGCTGTTGAAGATCCAATCAAGGAAACAACGCCTGAGGCGATCCAATCCCTCCATAAACTTGGCATGAAAGTCATCATGGCGACCGGCGACAACACTCGAACCGCAAAAGCCGTCGCTGATCGTCTGGAAATTGATGATATCCGCGCCGATGTCATGCCGGAGGATAAAGCTGCTCTGGTAACTGAGCTCAGAGCGCAGGGCCGCGTCGTCGCGATGGCCGGTGACGGGGTGAATGATGCACCTGCACTTGCGGCAGCGGATGTCGGCATCGCCATGGGCACAGGCGCCGATGTTGCCGTTGAAAGCGCCGGCATTACCCTTGTGAAGGGCGACCTCACTGGGGCAATCAGAGCAAAAACCCTAGCGGCGGGCACAATGCGCAACATCCGTCAGAACCTATTTTTTGCGTTTGTCTACAACGCGGCCGGCGTGCCAATTGCTGCAGGTCTGCTTTATCCTTTCTTTGGTGTCCTGCTCTCGCCGATTTTAGCGGCCGCTGCTATGAGCCTATCTTCCGTATCTGTCATTGGAAATGCCCTTAGGCTGCGGAGGATCAAGCTTTGAACATATCTGAAGCGTCAGAACTTGTCGGCATACCGCCGAAAACGATCCGATACTATGAAGATATCGGACTCATTTCATCTCACCGCTCTGAAAACGGGTACCGTGTCTATGACGCCCGCGACCTTCACATGCTCAACTTTTTGGGGCGGGCAAGAAGTCTGGGCTTTACGATTGAGAGTTGCCGCTCGCTCCTTGCACTGTATCAGGATCCCGATCGTGCCAGCGCAGAAGTCAAAAAAGTGGCACAACAGCACAGGGATGAAATTGACTGCAAGATTGAAGAATTACAGGCGATGCGCGCTGTCCTAACAACGCTCGTTGAGAGCTGTAGGGGCGACGAACGTCCCGATTGCCCCATTCTTAATGCCTTGTCGGCGCCGCTAAAACTACACCAATAGTCGGAGGACACCGTCGTGAAAGCAGAGTATGAGGCTAACAGCTTGTCTGTGACGAGTGCTGTTTCAATGGGGACTGGCGTCATGATCGGCGCCGGGATTTTCGCGCTGACGGGTCAGGTAGCGGAGCTGGCTGGACCGTACTTTCCTCTCGCCTTTTTTGTCGCCGCCATCGTTACTGGCTTTAGCGCCTATTCCTACATCAAGATGTCCAATGCATTTCCATCTGCAGGTGGAATTGCCATGTATCTGGAGAAAGCATACGGACGGGGAACGATCACAGGTGCGAGTGCCATCCTTATGGCCCTTTCCATGGTCATCAATGAAAGCCTCGTTGCGCGAACTTTTGGCACCTATACGCTTCAGCTTTTTGACATCCCCGCAACTTCATTCCTGGTCCCTACACTCGGCGTTGGGCTGATCATATTTGCCTTTTTTGTAAACATCTCAGGCAATCGCTCGGTAGGTCTCTTCTCGCTGATCATGGCTGCTGCGAAAGTCGTTGGCATTGCGCTATTCGCGCTCGCAAGTCTATGGGCTGCAGGTGGAATTTTTGCTCCGCCCGATCCGTCGGGCGTGTCCGAAACAAAGTTTGTAGGCTTTGTTGCCGCGCTCGCGCTTGCAATTCTCGCTTACAAGGGCTTCACAACCATCACCAATAGTGGCTCTGAGCTCGTAGACCCCCACAAAAACCTGGGGTGGGTAATTATCTATGCGATCGGCATCTGTTTCATCATCTATATGCTGGTAGCGTTCGCTGTCTACGCCAGCTTACCGTTAAGTCAGATCATAGAAGCAAAGGACTTCGCGCTCGCGCAGGCGGCGAAGCCTGTGCTCGGCAGTTATGGGCTTTGGTTCACAGTCATTCTGGCAATCGTTGCTACAGCATCAGGTCTCATCGCGAGTATCTTTGCTGTCTCTCGGATGCTGACCATGCTGACAGACATGAGACTCATTCCACATAGCCACTTTGGCATGCCGGGTCCGATAAGAAGCCATTTATTGGTGTACACGGTTGTCATCGCGATTTTGCTAACCGTCTTCTTCGATCTGAGCCGGATTGCAGCCCTGGGTGCGATCTTTTATCTCGTAATGGATGTTGCCGTTCATTGGGGTGTTTTCCGTCACCTGCGTCATGAAATTGGAGCGCGTGCAGCGGTTCTTCTGACCGCCATCTTTCTTGATGTATCAATCCTTGGGGCGTTCATCTGGTTGAAGCTGGCGTCAGACCCACTTATTGCGGTGATCGCTACAGCAGGCCTCACGATTGTTTTTGTCGGTGAGTGGCTCTACCTACGGACCCAGCCTGCTCCGAACAATGCTTCGGCGCACAAGCACTGAAGCCTCTGAGATATGTCAGGAGAAGCCACGCACTTCATCCCCTTAGTTTGCACGACAAACCGCCGCCGGAGCTCTAAAGGAATTGTTCCTCAAACTCCTGAAGAGCGCTTTGGTTATAGGTAAAATTAGGCCAGCCTCTCTGGTGCCAGTTCCATTGTATGGGCCCTTCAAATTCGCCCATGAGACCTTTGGAAACAAAGACCATAACCACAAGCGCCAGTGTGCTTAGCGCAGCGGGCCATTTTTTTCCATGATTGAGAGAAACCAATGTTCACAACATAGTTCAGGAAATACAGCCCAAACGGGAGGCCGCTCCCAAGCACAAACGATATCTGTCCTGATACCGTAGGATTGTTCCTGATGTCCCATAGCTCAGCGACATACAAAAGGCATAGTGCGCCAAATCCTAATCTAACAAGTCGCCCGATTGGGCCCGGTTGGGGCAATGATCCAGCATCTTTCAAATTGAGATCCGTCGTCGCCATAAAGGTACCTGTTTTTATCGTCTGAATTGGATGGGTGCGGTTGAGCCAATTACCCAGCACAACACGAGAGTTTTTTTACATCCAGGTCAAACGTCTGGGCGGCCAATTTCAATCCCTCAACTGTCGTTAAATATGGGAAGATGGTGGCACCGAGGTCTTCATAGGTCATACCAGTTTTGATCGCGAGAACTGCTGTTTGAATACTGTCGGAGCCTTCCGGTGCGAGGATATGTGCACCAAGTAGCCTTTTTGTTTTTCCATCCGCGACTAGCTTGATCACTCCGCGCGTATCACGGGCGGCAAGCGCACGCGGCACATTGTCAAGACTCAAAACAGACGTTCGCACTTCGATCCCTTGATCGCGCGCTTGCGCTTCTGTCAGACCAACACTGGCGACCTGTGGATCAGTGAACACAACAGCGGGCATTACTGAACTGTCATATGAAATAGAATTTCCATTAAGTGCATTCTTGGCGGCAATTTTTGCGCCGTAGGCTGCCATATAGACGAATTGATCCTGCCCCGTGACATCGCCTACCGCGTAGACACCTTCACGTGTCGTGCACATGTGTGCATCGACTTTGATCCCATTGTTGGACGCAACATCAATACCGGCATGTGGGAGTTCAAGGCCTTCGATATTGGGCGTTCGCCCTGTTGCTATCAGAACTTTTTCCGCTGAAATTTCTCGAGTCTGCCCCTGATCTTGCACCGTCAGCACGACGGTTTTGCCTTCAGCTTCAATCTTTTCATAAGAGATGCCGCTAATGACATTTATGCCTTCATCGCCAAAATACGTCGTCAGCGCTTCTCCAATTTCCGGCTCGGCTTCCGGTAGCAGGCCGCGGCGGCTTATGATGGTAACAACGACACCAGCACGGGCGAACACCTGGGCAATTTCTACGCCGATATATCCCGCCCCAATGACAAGCAGAGATTTGGGTAGCTTATCGAGCTCAAGAGCGGATGTACTAGTAAGGTATGGGACGTTATCAATACCCTTGATTGATGGCAGCGCAGGGCGTGTCCCTGTTGCAATGATTGTTTTTTCAGCATCAATTGTAGTGCCATTGACGATGAGCGCACCTTGATCCGAATAAGAGGCTTCACCTTCCATATATGTAATTGAGGTATAGGCTGATAGCAGGTCGCTGTATTTCGCGGCACGAAGATCATCGACCAAATCTTGTTTTTGTTTTTGGACAGCATTCCAATCTGTCACTGTCGCCGATGCCTTGATCCCGTCAAAACGGCCGGCAGCATGGGCAACATGGAGAGTTTCTGCAGCCCGTATAAGTGCCTTTGATGGAACACAGCCAACATTAACGCATGTCCCACCTATTGTCCCATAACCAATCAATGCAACCCTTGCACCTTCGTCAGCAGCCGTAATTGCGGCAGAAAAGCCTGCCGACCCTGCGCCGACTACTGCAAGATCGAAATCTCTTTCAGAGTTTTTCACCACTACTATTTCCTTATTAGGCTTGAGAGCGACGACGCCACAGCGCAAACATCGTTAGACCGACAAAAAAAGCGAGTGCAGGTAGCAAAACAAAATCCAGGTAGCCAACAGCGGCAGACAGTCCCACTAGGCCGAACAAAATAACAATACGGGCGTAAAACAGCATAGCGCGACGATGATCGTGCCAATCACGCCAGTGGCGAGCCAGCCTGTGTCCGTCATGGTGTTGTGACCTTTAGTTCAGAGGGATAACCAGCATTTTCTGTGGCTTCCGTCAGACTTGCTATTGTCGTGATCTCATCGTCGTACGTTACGATGGCTTCACGGGTCTCCAAGGTAGCCTCCACTGACAGGACTCCCTCAACGCCTTTGAGCGCACTCTTGACCTGATAGGGACACGTTTGGCAAGTCATACCCTCAACAGACAGGGTCACTGTCTGGTCAGCTGCCTGAGCGTTCGTTGCCAGTAGCAAGAGACCAAAGGTGAGGGTTAAATTTTGTAAGCTTTTCACAGGTGGATCCTTTCTCCGTTAAGGCAGGTAGTCTGCAATGAGTGGAAACCAGTAGGGGAAACTCAGAACAATCAGCACCATTCCGGCACCAGTCCAAAGCCCTGTCTTCACGAGACGGTTGGGGAGAGGGCGTGCACACACTTCTCCTTCTTCACACTCATCCTGCTGCTGCCAATAGACTTGAAAAAACCCATAACCAAGGGCACCTATTGCCCCAGCGATGAAATACGGCTGGTAGGGTTCCAGCGCTCGAAGACTGCCCATCCATGCACCGCTTACACCAAAGAGTGTCAGCGCCAGCGGGAGAATGCAGCAACTGGATGCGGCCAGCGCGCCGAATATTCCACCAGCTGCCAACAATCCTTGTTTGCCTTCCCTGGTGGGTCCTACTTCATTCTTCGAAACATGCGTCATCATTTTCCTCTAGCTATTTCTCAAGTTCTGCGTATCGTAAAACCTGTAGTAACTACAGGTGCAAGAGAAAAAGGAATGAGCCAGATCACACCCTCGCGAGGACTCTTAATCGGTGAACTATCCAGGCGTACTGGAGTCAATATTGAAACCATTCGCTACTATGAGCGCAGTGGAATCATGCCAAAGCCCAAGCGAAGCGAAGGGGGGCATAGACTTTACAATAGCGAGCAGTTAAATCGGCTGGCCTTTATCAAACGCAGCCGAGAACTTGGGTTCAGTCTCAAAGAGGTCTGTGGCTTTCTAACGCTTATTGATAGTGATGAGATGACTTGCGGTGAAATTCACGTAAGGACGATGGATCACCTCACAGAAGTTCGACAAAAAATTGCCGATCTCAAGAAGATGGAACGCACACTCAAAGTGATGGCTGCTCAATGCTCCCGTGGCGATACGCCTGACTGCCCTATCGTGGATGACCTTTATCATCTTGGCTCTTAATGAGCCCTACAAGCCCACGTTCCAAAAGTAGATAGCACCGACGAATTGGGCCCCCAGAAGCACAACGGTCCAAAACTCAGTTAGGCAGAGTGTCGCGATCCATACGCACGCTATTCCCAACAGGCCACCGCCAACGCAAACGCCCGCATACCAAAATCCAATCACAACAGCGATGAAGATCGCACTCCAAAAAGGCCTGCCAGAAAAGAAGAAGACACATAGAGAGCTTCTAGCCGAACGGGCTATGGTCCGGACAACGTGGGTTCGTATTAGTGCTTTTAACTAGAGCGGCCCCTTAGCAACCGTTCGCTGACGCACAAGAAAATACACAGCAGGAACTACAACGAGAGCAAGAAATGTAGCGCTTACCATTCCTCCAACCATGGGCGCTGCGATACGACGCATAACTTCCGCACCTGTTCCAGAGCCATACATGATAGGTGCCAAACCAGCGACGATAACGGCAAACGTCATCACTATCGGTCGTAGCCGCCGAAGCGCACCTCTTCGTATTGCAGTACGGAGCTCTTCAACAGTTATACTGCGTCCAACACTCGCGGCTTCGGTCTCTGCGTTTGCTAATTCCTGTCTTAGATACATAACCATCAAGACGCCGATCTCTACCGCAACACCTGCTAGTGCGATAAAGCCAACTGCAACGGCTACAGACATATTAAAATCAAGCATCCACATCAGCCAGATTCCCCCCACCAACGCAAAGGGTAATGTCCCCATGATGATTAGGACATCTGTAGCGTTTTTGAAATTTAGGAAGAGAAGCAACATGATGATGACAATCATGGCGGGGCCGACCAATACAAACCGTTCTTGCGCGCGTTGCATGTATTCATACTGTCCGGACCACGAAATTGTATAGCCAGCAGGCAGCTCAACTTGGTCGTTAACTGTGCGTCGTGCCTCATCGACATAAGACCCCAGATCGCGGCCTGCGATATCCACATACACCCAACCATTGAGCCTGGCATTTTCACTTCTAATGACCCCAGGACCTTCAGCCACTCTTACGTCAGCGACACGTCCAAGCGGAATTTCAGCTCCGCCAGGTGTGACGATCGGCAATAGACGCAATTGTTGAGGTGAATTTCGTGTGTCACGCGGATACCGTAAATTGATCGGGTACCGCTCTAGCCCTTCAATACTCTCTCCAATAGTCATTCCGCCAATTGCCGTGCGCACTACATCATGAACATCTGAAATGTTCAGCCCAAAACGAGCGGCAGCTTCTCGATTGACATCAATATCTATAAACCGCCCACCAGTGACACGTTCGGCGTAAACGGAGCTGGTGCCAGGAACAGGTTGCAAAACTTGCTCAATGCGGCGGCCAATTTCTCCGATAACAGTAAGGTCTGGCCCGGAGACTTTGACGCCCACAGGGGTCTTGATGCCGGTGGCCAGCATGTCCAACCGGTTTTTGATTGGCATAATCCAGACATTGGTCAGGCTGGGGATCTGAACCAGGGCGTCCAGCTCTTCTTTTAAACGCGCCATCGTCATTCCCTCCCGCCACTGATCCCGTGGTTTAAGACGAATTGTCGTTTCAATCATTGAAAGGGGTGCTGGGTCGGTCGCACTCTCAGCTCTCCCGGCTTTCCCATAAACCGTTTCCACTTCCGGCACTGATGCAATAAGGCGGTTTGTCTGTTGCAGAATTTGCGCCATCTTGCCCGCCGAGATGGCTGGAAAGGCGCTGGGCATATAGAGCAAATCGCCTTCATCCAGATCCGGCATAAACTCACCTCCCAACTGTGTCGTTGGAAGGATCGTACTTAACATGACAAGTCCAGCGATCAGAAGCGTCGTCCATGGGCGCCGCAGCGCCAATTTCAGGACGGGTCCGTACCCGGCGGCCAGAACACGGTTGACAGGATTTTGATGCTCAGGCGCAATCTTCCCGCGAACGAGTAGGCCAATTAAAACAGGTACCACCGTCACCGAAAGCGCCGTCGCGGCGGCCATCGCGTATGTTTTGGTGAAGGCGAGAGGTTGGAACATCCGCCCCTCCTGCGCTTCCAATGCAAAAATGGGCGTGAAGCTCAACGTGATGATGAGCAGTGAGAAAAACAATGCGGGGCCGACTTCGACGCAGGCATCTGCGACAATGCGCCAGCGCTCTTCTCCCTCCACATCCTTTTCTTCCAATCGTGTATGAACATTTTCAATCATGACGATGGTCGCATCGACCATGGCGCCAACAGCAATAGCAATACCACCAAGCGACATAATGTTTGCATTGATCCCCTGCGAGTTCATAACGATAAACGCGGCGAGCACACCAAGCGGTAGACTTAGCGCAACGACAAGTGCAGAGCGCAGGTGGAAGAGAAACAATGCACAAACCAATGCAACGATGAAAAATTCTTCAATCAGTTTTCCTTGTAGCGTTTCTATTGCTCGCTCGATCAAACTCGACCGGTCATAGGTCGTGACGACTTCCACGCCTTCTGGCAAACCCTTAGCAAGTATCGCCAGTTTTTCCTTAACTCTTTCAATCGTGGCCATCGCATTTTCGCCCGAACGCATGACGATAACGCCGCCGACAGCTTCGCCTTCGCCATTCAATTCCCCTATCCCTCGGCGGAGTTCAGGACCTAGACGAATGCTTGCCACGTCGCGCAAAAGAACCGGGATGCCCAGATCAGTCACCTTCAGCGGAATGCTCTCAAGGTCTTCAGCTGAACTTACATAGCCGCTGGCACGAACCATGTATTCAGCCTCGGCCATCTCGATGACCCGGCCCCCAGTTTCCTGATTGCCTCTCTCGATCGCACGTCTCACCTGCGCCAATGGCAGTTCGTACGCGCGGAGGCGATCGGGATCAACAACCACTTGATATTGCTGGATCATGCCGCCGATCGTTGCAACTTCGGAAACACCTTCGACAGTTTGCAGTTCGAATTTTAGGAACCAGTCTTGCAAGCTTCTCAGTTGAGACAAATCATGCGAGCCAGTTCGATCAACAAGGGCATATTGAAACACCCACCCCACACCAGTAGCGTCAGGCCCGAGAGCTGGTTTGGCAGAGGTCGGCAATTGGGGAGCTATCTGGCTGAGATACTCCAAAACGCGCGATCGAGCCCAATAAAGGTCGGTGCCATCTTCGAAAATAATGTAGACGAAAGAATCATTGAAGAAGGAATAACCCCGCACGGTCACGGCACCGGGAACAGCGAGCATTGCTGTAGTGAGAGGATAGGTGACCTGATCTTCGACTACCTGCGGCGCTTGTCCCGGATAGCTTGTTTTGATGATCACCTGAACATCTGAAAGATCAGGAATGGCATCCAAAGGCGTGGACCGCAATGAAAGGACCCCTGCTCCAGCCAAAAACAAGCCAGCGACAACAATCAAAAATCGATTGGCAATTGACCAGCGGATAAGCGCTTCAATCATTGATGAGCTCCGTGTACATCCGATGTCGTCAAGCGCAAAAGAGCCGCATCCAGGCTAGCTTCTGAGTCGATCAAAAACTGGCTAGACGTAACAACCCGTTCACCGACCGTCACTCCTTCAAGGATCTGTACCTGGCCACCGCTTTCGATGCCAGGGACAACTCTGGCGGGACGGAAACGCCCCTTCCCTAGCGCTAAGATGACCCTATCCCCAGATGACGCCCTGATTAGCGCCTGTTCGGGTACAACCACAACACCCGTTTCTGTGGCTGCTTCAATTGATAGATTGGCGTACATATTTGGCTTCAACCGGCCATCTGTATTTGGGAACCTCATGCGCACACGAACCGTGCGCGTATTCGCCTCCACCGTGGGGTAGACATATTCAACCCGCCCAGTCCAGGTTTTTCCGGGAAACGCGGGAAGCATCATTTCGGCGCTCTGACCTGGTTCAACCCAACCAGCTTCGGTCTCGAATACATCTGCTAGAACCCAAACCTCGGACAGGTCAGCTAAGCTCATTGTCGTGTCGGATGGACGAACAAACATACCCTCGCGAACATTTAGTTCCATTACAACGCCCGGCTGGGTCGTAAAAACGTCAATCAAATGCGCGGCAGTTCCAGAAGAGCGCAACTTGTCAACTTGATCCGACGTCATACCCAGCGCTAGCAGTCTATCCTGACCGGCAACTATGAGAGCACGATGGTTCAACCGTAACGCCTGAAGATATTCAGATTGGGCAGCGACCAGATTTGGTGAGTAAATCTGAAACAGAAGATCGCCTTCCGCCACTATCTCTCCTTCGGTTTCAATTGCCAATTTCTCAATCCATCCTTCGGAGCGAACATGAATATCGGATCGTCGCTCATCGTCCATCATGACGCTCCCTACAGTCTGGATGTTTCTAGAGATATCGGTGCGTATTACGACTTCTGTACGGACACCAATGTTGTTGATCACCGCCGGGTTTATCCTAAGCGCTGGCCCGTCGTCACTGGCATCACCTCCCCCGTCAGCGTAAATCGGGATCAGGTCCATTCCCATGGGCGACTTGCCAGGCCCATCGCGCCGGTAATTGGGGTCCATAGGCGCTTGCCAATAGGCCACAACCCGCTCTTCGGTCGATCTGCCGTCTGTTTCCATGCTCGTTTCACCTATAGAAAAACTGGCAAGCGAATACCCAAGAAATCCAGCTACAAATAGCAGGAGCCCCAATATCGAAATTTGAATTCTGCTCATTGAACTTCCCCTACCAAATAGTTGAGTTTCGCCCAAGCTTTGCCACGCTCGGTGCGCAACTCCATACGTTTCAATTCAGCGTCAAGCTGCGCGAGTTGACTGCGAATGAGTTCGGGGAAATCCGTACGTCCGCTGGCGTATGTTGAAATTGACGCGTTCGCCGTCTCCCTTGCCCGCTCAATGACGGCGTCGCTATAAAGCTGGACGCGCTCCCCTAACAAACTCCAATCTGTAGTCGCTCGCTCCAAATCTCGACGCAAGTCCAAAAGGGTTGCCGACCGATCCAATTGAGCGGCACCTCTTTGTCTTACTGCCGCTGACAATCGGCGGTCTTGCCTGTCGGCAGCGAAAAGCGGTATCGATAACGTGACACCAATACTTGCCAAGTCTGACCTGCTTCCCCCACGTGCGCCGTATTTCCCCTCAAGAGCCCACGAGGGTTTGTAGGCTTGTTCTGCGAGCCCTACATCCGCATCACCAACTTCGATCACCGCATCAGCGATCAGCACAGCGGGGTGCTGAACAAGCGCCTCTTCCATTTCTGCAATGCTTGGTGGGTCTGAGAGATCAGGTAGATTGCTACTAAGCGGTCTCAACGCATCTACACCTAGAAAGCGTTCCAATTCAGCCCGCGCCAACTCTTCCCGGCGCAGGAAGTCCGTCAGTTGATCATCCAGAAGTGATAACTCGAGTTCTGCACGCAAAATATGCTGGGTGGTTAGGACACCGGTTGAAAAAGACGCGTGAAGCGCCTGAATCATTTCGTTCACCGCGCGCTTGCTTGCTAGGACGCTCTTTTGCGCGCTCGTCCAATAGAATCCATCAAACCAAGCGGTCCGCACGGCCAGACTAATTTCTCGTAAGGCAAGTTCCTTTCGGGCTCGCATCACGCCAGCCTCTGCTTGTCGGCGACCGCCGCGCAACGAGAGTGTCCGTCCAGCAGGAAAGACCTGGCGAATGCCAACTTGAGCCTGCGTCATATTCTCCTGAGAGAAGCGGAAAGTATCGGTTGAGAGGTTGGCAATCCCGCCAGATATCGTTGGGTCCTCAAGCTGCGCATCTGCAATGGCTTGATCTTCCAAGGCCGCTGTTTTTTCGACCAAGCTGAGCAATTGCGGGTCTTCCGCTGTTACGGCGAGACGGATTGCTTCGGAAAGGCTGAGTGGATCGGCATTGGCGAGCGAGGGATTCGCCCACAACACCGCGAGAGCAAAAGCTCCCGCACTACTAAATTTTCGCATGTTTTTCTCACGAGTCTGAGCGCGATCAAGCATTGGCGCGCTAGCACGTACCAATGACCGTTAATCCGCGTTAAAAAGGAACGCAGCGCAGCTCAGGCTCGTGGTGGAGGCAGATCGAAAGCAGGTAATGCAGCTGTAGCGATTTTAGGGGTCATTGGGCCATATTGCTCGGGTCCAAATGACGAAGGAAGCTGGAGACGCTGTGTCAAAACGGTGAGATTTAGCGCTAATCCACAAACAGCCTGACACGTTTTTTCACAATCGGGCAGAACTTGATTTTCGTCACAGTCTTCGCAATCCATACAGTCGAATTCTGCTTCGGATGTGCCCACGTCATCACCCATAGGCATAGAATTCACTTGTGGTACCAATGCCACAGCAAACAAGACTGCGAGAATACAGGAGATGAAAGACTGCTTCATTGGCTGTTCGGACACCCGTTCAATCTGAGCATATGCTCATTTGCGTGTAATCCGATTTCCGTGAATGAATAGGCATCGAATTCTCGCATCTTCTAAAGACTACCACAATTTTACATCTATTCTTTGACCAAAATCAAAAAGGCGTGCCTATCCCAAAAAATGGCGGTCACTTGAAGCCTACCGTCAATCGCGTCGATGCGGACGCGCACCCCGACAATAGATGAATCGCCCGCGTCGCCTGGGCTCAGGCTCAAATGCTTCACAGGTTTTCTGTAGTGCGCCACAACGTTCAACAAACCACCGACGAGAATGACTGAAACAAATATCCATCCGCGCCAGGACCGAAAACTTCTTCGTTACTATCCATGGATTTAGCCCGTGCTCTCTAAACTTTGACGCCAAAACCACCACAGATAGTACATGAACAATGGTTAACGCCGCTACATGGCGTACCAGAGTTTAGTGGGACCTTTTGGAACCAGCCGCATGGGACACTGTTTCGTCGCCAGCCAACAAGTAGTTTAACTCTCATTTTAAATTGTGGCCTCCACCCATTGACCCGCGGTTTTCTCAATACAAGAAAAAGGAGCGGTGATTTGGACTCGGACTAAAATCCGACAAAACAACAAAAGGAATCCGGTCGTCATCAGCACAAAAACCGAGACCAAATACCTAAATTTAATCGGTGAAAAAACGTGTCATTGTCTGACCAACCAGTTCTGGTTCTTCCTGAATTAACCAATGAGTGCCGGTCTCAAGCTCCATCACTTTCCCTTCATTCAGAAAAATCCTGTTCCGTCGTGCCAGGTCGATAGGTGTGAATGCGTCATCAGCAGCAATGATCATCAATGTCGGCGTCACAATCTGCGCGTCACCCACGTCCATATCAAAGCCCATATTCGCACGATACCATTTTCCCATGCTGTGAATGGCGCCACCGCGATCCCATGCTGAACGAAACTGATCCAAATCCGCATCGGGGAAGGTGCCCGGCAATGACGTACTCCGCAGAGTGTTTTCAAGGACTGCCCAATTTCCCACGCGCGCTATATATCCGGGCAGCCAGGGGATTTGGAGAAATGTGACGTACCAATCGACTTCATCCTCCACTGCCTGATAATCTTTGGCAGCGTACGGATGTTCCTTGTTGATCACGACGGCTTTCGTCACTCTCTCTGGATGCAGAAGAAGGGTCCACCAAACAACCTGCCCTCCAAAATCATGCCCGGCCAGAAAGACAGTCTCATATCCAAGAGCGTCGGCAAGCCCCGTCACATCGGACGACAGTTTATCAAGCCTATATGCGTTCACATCGTCTGGCTGGTCAGAGAGATTGTAACCACGTTGATCCGGCACGATCACACGGAAGCCTGCTTTCGCCAGAGCGGCCATTGGTCCACGCCATGCATACCAAAATTCAGGATAGCCATGTAGTAAGATCACCGGCTCACCATCTTCGGGTCCAGCCAACACGACATGCAATGAAACATCCCCAACGTTGATTAACCTGCTTTCAAGCACCATTTCAAGTTGCTGCGCAGCGCTGGCCACTGAGTTCCTTTGGGGCTGATTGCCAGAAACGTATCCAACAACCAGTATAATCGTCAGCAATAGCGTCCCACCCAAATACGCGGTTTTGTTCGTCATGATGGCGTGCCCCAACTCCTAGTAATAAAAAATTCGTAGCCTGTCCTGCGTCGTCTTTCTCTAATTGCGAAATGGCTGCAGGAGTTGGCTCAGATAGCTTTTTGGGTAGTTTGGTTGATCTCCGATGCCCAGGTCATCTGATGCGATGACACGCCTTTTGTCGTAGTACGCCGTGCCAAGAAAAAAATCAGTGAGGCTGGTAAACAGACCAAAATTGACGTCCCCTTCCTCCGCTGTCTTTAAATGGTGAAAGCGATGAACCACATTGATCGCCAGCAGATACTTGAGAGGGCCCGAAAAATAGGCAACGTTCGAATGCTGAAGGAGGAGTTGTAAAATTACAGCAACAATGAGAAGGGAAAAGACTTCCTGCGAAACACCCATAAGCAACAAGGGCGTCGCGCCCGCCGCGGTTTCAATGAACTGATGCAACGGATGCTTCATCAGACCGTTGAACCCGTACATACGCTTTACACTGTGATGCACAGCATGGAGACGCCACAGCGCTTCTACTCTATGGCTCGCAAAATGCGCCAGTGTTATGCCCACATCTGCGATGAGGATCGCCAAAACAAGTTGCTGCCACAAAGGAAGAGAATGCGGCCAGATCGAAGGAAGACTGATGAAAGCCGCCAGCAGCGGCACACTCAAGACACCTGCTACGTTAGCCGTTTCGTTGACAATAAAGTGATAAAAATCCCGGGTACGATCGCCGTATGACTTGTTAAAGGCGGCATCATAGGGAACGAGGCGCTCCAACAAAAAGGCCAGCGCAATGAAGCTCATTACAAGCAGGAACAACCATCCTTTCGAATAGCCAGATTGGACGATAAGGACGGCAAGTCCATTTCCAACAATCAGGAAAGTCGGTAAATAGAAAAGTCGTACCAGGAACTTCACCATGTGATTTCTCCATCAAAGGCTGTTTGTGGTCGCCAACGGCAACACTTAACGGCTTAGATAGCGGGAGATCGCGAGCGGTACATGAACGCAGCGGCTGAAATCAGCGAGCTCTGCTCGTAATATTTGCATTCCTATTAAGGTCTGCGGGCGCCAATCCAAATGTGCGTTTGAATGTCCGGGATAGGTGCGAGGAATCCGCGAATCCTGCCTTGTGCGCTGCGTTCGTCAATGAGCTGTCAACCGCGAGGCTTTGAAGCGCGCGTTGCAATTTGATCCAAAGCAGATAGCTCTTAATCGGCATTCCGACTTGGGCGCTAAATAGATGTCGAAAACGGCTCGCCGAAAGGCCGGACCCCATCGCAATCTGGTCCAGGTTCAGATTCAAGTCCTCTGAAAGCTCAATATTCTTGAGAGCTTTTCTAATCCGGTTGTCGATAGACAAAAAAGCGTGACTAGCTTCAGCAGGCCAAATGACGCGCGCCAACTCCAAGCCAAAATCCGGTCCCCTCGAATCCTGAGCAGCGGCGAACATGTTATCAATCGCCTGCGATTGCAAAGGCGACAGATCAGGGATCTCTATGCCATCTACTTGCAGTCTCCTGGCGCTCTGACTGATGAGACTGGGCTCAACGTAAAGAATTTTTGCAATTGTCGCTGGTGTCGAGAGGCGGTGACTAACATTAGAGCCGATGACCAAGACGGTTTCCACGCTCCGGCTTTCTTCCGTGGTCTCGATATGAAGCAACCCTGCAGATGGAAAGCAGATCTGGACTGCATAGTGTTGGTGAAATTCGGTGTGACCAACCGGCCCGTCATAATATACCCAGCCCACACCGATCGTCAGATCGCCTGCCCATTTGTCCATAAACTAGCTATCCGAAATTGCAAAAAGACTTCCAGCACACCAATCTACCAAACAAAAAGTGGAATCGCCTACGCATCAGGGGATAGTCTTTCCGACGAAATTGCGCCCTACAAAGCCGCACCCCAGAAACTCCTCGATATTCGCGCATTGGGCATTCGCAGCGACGGTCATCGGATCGTCTCAATGCGACATTCGATCTCAAGTCTTTTGTTACAAATTCAAGCTGAAAACGCGAGAATGCGCTTGGACCAGGGGAAACTGTCAAGCCCAGCGGACGGAAAGACGAACAGAATTTTCTTACCTCAGATCAGGAAGCGGGAGCGGACGATGATAACATGGGTCTTGATTGCCACCACCTTCCTGATTTTTGACTACTGCGCTTGCAAGAGCCCCGCCTTAGAAACTGCGTCTTACGCCCACAAAAAGGTTCGTGTTGTCCTGGAGTTGCCCGAAGAAAGTATTTTCTTTCCGACCATAGAAAAGGTTGCCGCCGCCCTCTACCTGCCACGCGTCGGAAAGCTTGTAGGTGGCGCGAAGGCGTAGGTGCCCATCCTCCTCGTTCGGGCTCCAGAAATTGAAAGCCGAAAGCATCAGGTTCTGGTTGAATAGAAGCTGTGTCGCACGCAGGGTCAGGACATGCCGCGCGCGGTCCGGCGCGGCCTGGCCAGGGCCGAGATTCCGTTTCAGGGCAGAGAAGTCCGAAAGAATTTCAACATAATACTGACCCGCAGCTGTTAGCTCTGTCGCGATCTCTCTCTCATAGCCGACAAGAAAGCGCGTTTCACCGTTGCGAATAAGTGGATCGGTGCCGTCGACGTCATCATGACTCTTGTAATGGCCGACCTCGGAGGTGACGATGCCGCCTTCGAGCGGTCCGCGCAGGCTGGCGCCGGCCACACTGAGGCGCGGATGAAAAGGTCTACCACTGGCGCGCGCGCCTTCTGGCGTCTTCCAAAATCCATGATAGCCATAGGCCGCCAGCTCCCACCCGCCGACATTTCTATGGACACGCGCAGCGATCTCATCGTCGCTGAACCAGGTATGCGGTGTCTCGGCCTGAATGATGGCATTTCGTCCGGCGATGTCTCCCAATGAGCGGTTGAAATAGGAAAGCCGCGAGCCGTCGATAAAGCGATCCGCATTAAAGCGCGGCGTATAGACGACATCAAGATTGGCAGCATCTGAAAATGCCGACATGCGGAGCGCATCGGACGGCGCCTTTAGATACTCGTCATCGCGACCGATAAAGAACGCCCGAAAATCTTTCGGAAAAAGATCATTGATGAAGACAAGGTCTCCAACGCCCCATGTCAGGATCTGCCGGCCTGCTTTAACGTCAAGAAAGGAAAGCGGCTGGGCGACGGCGTTCGCTTCACGCAAATCCAGAAACCCGCGTCCCCTCTGGAGGTCTAGGTTGAGATCGTTCTCAACACCGTCCAAGACGAAGTCACCGACAAAACGGAAAGCGGCGTGGGGCGTAAAAAAGTCGCGTTCGAGTTGAAGGCGCGTTTCAGCGATGGAAAGCGACTTTTGTGTTCCATCACCAACGATGCGCGTGCCAAGCCGCGCTTCAATGAAACCAGTCAGGCCAAAGGGAGCGGCAAAGCCCGGTTCCCCATCTGCATGGTTGGCGCGCGTCTCTGCCGGAGCACCCAGTCCCGGCGGAAGCGCCGGCGCGGCATCCTTCTCATTCGTGGGAGTACCCAGCCCCGCTGGTAGAGAGGGTGGAGGCGGGCTTTGGGCCATCAGTCCAACCGCGAGCACGGTCATAAAGACCGTTTTGGTAATAGGATGGGGCACCGACATCAAGTCCGTTCTTTCATTAGCGAAGCAGTCTGCGCGGCGGCGTGCGCAAATACCGCTCCGTGAAAGTATCATCCGGCAGCCCAAGATCGTATTTGACCTCGGAATAGCTCATCTTCGTTTCGCCACCGGTTTGTGTATCCGCCATGCTCGATTGAACGACGGTTGGATGGCCGTCGATAACCTCTACGGCACTCGCCGTGTAGATACGATAGGCTTCTCCGGCCTCATCGTAATATTCGGTCTTCACCGGGATGAACGTCGCCTTGTGAATCCAGCTGCGGTAGCTCGCAAACTCGGCCGTCCCTGGTTCCTTCGGTGTCGAGCGCATAACATAGTAGGCATCCGTTTCTTCTTCGAGGACGTGATTGTCCTCCCGCGGCCCACGTCCCGATACATCCTCATAGAAGAAGTGAGATCCAACAAAGCTTGTCCGTTCGTCCGATGGCGCGATCCGTTTCACCAAATCAAGCGCTGGCAGATAAAGCCAGCGGTCGTCGTCGGCATCGGGGTTCTTCCAGACGAGAAAGGCCGTTCGGTTCACGTCAGCGGGACGGTCAAAGAAGACGTAAAAACGTTGCTCGCCATTGTCGACATCGTCCATATCAGAACGCAAGATTACGAAATCGCGCGTGCGTTCGCGGCCTTGGCTATCGAGGATAGACATGTGGACGCTAGCGCGCCCGTCCCGGCCTTGATAATAGGCTGCGGCGCTTGCGCGATCGACGACCTCCTGAACGTCCGGGGCAGCCTGGGCAAATTGTAGCGCGAGCCCGATACCGAGCAGAACGACAAGGGGGAAGATGAGGAAAGGTCGGGTCATGTGGTGCTCCTTTTTCGGAAGAGGAACGTCTGAAACAAAGTAATCAGAGCCGGCAGGCCCAACAGCGTCGCCGCACCCGCAAGCACAAGGATGGCGGAGATGAAGGCGCCGACCGTCTGATAGGGCACCAGAGGTGCCAGCAAGAGGGGCAGAAAGCCGACACCGATCACAATCACGTTGCGGAAGATGGCGCGTGCCGGTTCGCCGAACGCGGCCTTGGCGGTCTCAGTCCAGTTGCCGATGCGCGCATAAAGTTCCCGGCTGCGCACCGTGAAGTGAATGGCGTAGTCGATGGCGAGCCCGAGGCTGAGAGACGAGAGGACGGCGACCGGCATGTCATAATCTTTGCCGATGAGCCCGATCACACCATAAATCACCCCGATCGTCACCGTCAGCGGGACCATCGAGAGAAGCGCCCAGGCAATAGAGCGGAAAAGCACCGCCATGAGGATCAGCACGATGACGAAGCTGCCAAGAAACGCTTCAGCCATGCCGGAGACCATTTTCTCCTGCCACACGACGTTGATGTAGGTGAGGCCGAACCAATCGTGACTGATGGCGGCGGGCGGGGGATTATCCGCGATGAAGGTGTCAACCGCAGCGACCACCGCCCCCATATCGACATTGTCACCGCTCTTGAGCTGCAACCAGAGGATCGACTTGCGGAAATCAGGCGTCACCAGTTTGAACAGATCCTGCGGCCGATGGCTATTTTGGTAGGTGATGAGCGTCTGCGCCACAGCCTCCGGCGTTGCAGGAATGCGGAACGCCGTCTCTTCACCGAGGAAGAGGTCACGATGTACGGTCTTGACTATATCAGGCAGCGCGTTGGACTTGCCAACCAAGCCGGTTGCCTCAAGGTGGTATTGTAACCGCGCAATATAGCGCAGCATGTCCGGCTGCTTGAACAGATCGCCTGCCTGCGCCGCGGCATCCAGCGCTAACAGTGCGTCATCCCAGGCAGCCCAATCCTCATCCGCGACCGCCGCGTCCCGGCGTTTTTCGCCGAAAGCGCGCAGGTGTGACAGCAATGCCTCGACCGTAAGCTTGTTGCCCCGGGCACGCACCAGCTCGGCACTCACTTCAGCGGCGGCTGGCGTACCGAGTTCACCAAGGCGCCGGCCCGCATCGTCGCCCATCAGGACGGCTTCATCGGCTTGTGCCGCCGTGAGTGCCAGATAGGCCATATAGGTCCCGCCGAACCGCTCGTTGAGCGCACGATCAGCAACGCGGATATCATGATCGGGTGTAAACCATTTAACTGGATTATCGTTGATACGGATCTGCGTGATGCCATAGCCGGCGATTGCAAGCGCCACCAAAAAGCTGACCAGGATCAGTTTCGCGCGCTCGACAGAAAACCCGCCCACATTATGCAGAAACCGCGCGAGCGGAGTCTGTTCATGGTCGGAAACCTTGCCTTCCGCCCCCATGCCGAAGCCTTCGAAGGCGCGCTCAGGTATCACCATAATGTAAGCTGGGATGAGGGTTATTGTGAAAAACCACGCAAGGAAGACGCCGATTGACACGAAAATGCCAAACACCTGCACCGGTGGAAGCGGGGTGAAGGCAAGCGAGGCAAACCCCGTGCAGGTGGTAAGCGTGGTGAACAGCATCGGCGACCAAAGCTCGCGCATCACATGCTCAAGTGTTTTGCGGCGGTCGCGGATGGCCGGGTAGCGGTCGTAGAAGTCCGAAAGAATATGGACGGCGTCGAGCACGGCGATAGGCATGACGAAGATGGGGATCATGGAGCTCATAATGTGGACCGTGTTGCCGGTTGCGACCAACAGGCCCATCGCGCCGATCACTGAGACCATCGCGACGATCATCGGCGATATGATGATGTTTACACGCCGGAAAAAAAACCACATCAGCGCGAAAATGAGCACCATTGCAACAGGGGCCGAAATCGCCATCTGGACGAACATCTCAACACCGAACTGATCCTGCGCGATCGGTAAACCGGTAATGTAATATGTCGCCTCACCATTGAAGCCTGCGACTTTTTCACGCAACAGGCCGGCAACCTGATAGCTGACATCCTTCGATGTGATCGGGAGGTAGAGCGCGATGGCTCTGCCGTCGGCGGAGACCAGTGTGTCGTTCAGGGTCGGGATACGCAGCGCTTTGTCACGGACGCCAACTGCTTCCTCTTCCGTTTCAGGCGCCGTCGGCATGAGCCAACTGAACCGCACAGAACCAAGCCCCGCCTGTTCGATCGCATCGACTGTTGACGGAGCTATGACATCGACAGCGATGACGCCGCGCCGTTCACCGTCCTCCTCCCACCTGATGCTATTTGCAAACTCGGCAAGATCATAAACATCCGACAGAGTTTCCACATTGAAGACACCCTGCTCGTTCCGTTCATTGACAACGCCGACAACGATGAGATCGTGAAGCGTAAACTCGGCTTTCATATCATTGTGAAAGATGCGCACCGGCTCATCGGCGGCTAACATGTTTTCCGGATCAGTGTCCACTTTTAGCGACTGCAAAAACGGGAAGGCATCCGGCGCTAGGGTCGGCGCCGCGACGAGCCCCATCATGAGTAAGCTAAAGACAGCTGCTAGTGTCAGCGAGACACCTGGCTTCCGGATCGCGTTCAAAGTGAGAGGGTTCACAGCATTTCCTCTATGCCTGCAGCTCTTCAGCCTGCCAATAATTCACCGCTAGCTTACTTAAATGCGGCACCCTGCCTAAGACCCAACCGTTTGAGGAGAATGGCGATCGGGCAAAATCCCGTGAAGGCTGCTTGGAACATATTGAAGCCGACGAACGCAGTCAGGACGAACCAGTACGGGGATGAGAAGAACCCCAAAGCTAGGCTGATACAGACCAAAAGACCTGCAAATGCAAAAACTGTGCGATCAATATTCATCTGGCTCTCCCTTGGGTACAACGCTGTCGGACCATTATGCCAAAATGGTTCACCGCTGATTTCGGTGTTGTTTATTATTATATGCGAATATAATAATTTATTCAATACCTACGCCCAAAACCGGTGCAGAATTTTTCTTACAAACCACCTCAGTCTGCCTCAAGCGAGTTGACGGGATACGATAGGCGCTACAAGGCACCCTTCAGAAACACACCACTTCACCTTCGAACGCCTCGAAGAGGGTCAATGTTTGTGTCAAACCCTATTTCCTCATTCGCCAAGGGTTTTTCGTTTTTCCTCGAACTCCTCCTTGTCTATTTCTCCACGGGCAAAACGCTCTTTGAGCGTATCGATGGCATCTGTACGCGCCGTCGGCACAGAGTTATTACGGTTGAGTCCTCCAAGCCCCCGCACAACAAGAACAATGACAGCAGTCGCGATTGCAAGGAAAACGAGCATCATCACTGGTCCCATCAGCCAGCCAAACCAGCCGTACTCCCCCATCATATGGCGCCTATAGTAGGGCTCAGCTTGTTGGGCCCATACGAACGCGCTGTGCCCAAATACCGCCAAGAAGACGGTGGCCTGAATCGCTAGTTTTTTCATTTCCAATTCTCCCTTTCAGGGTTTTGCACACTTTTTCAGCGATGCGCATATTTCAATGAGAGTGCCTCATCGAAGACGAGGTGCCTTACCCGCCGGTGCGGCGACCTGGAAATCCGAAGGTCGTGCTGTTTCTCCATTCAACGTAATACGAGCCATTCTACTAATGAGCGGCAGCGAGAATGGGCGTCTCAAGTGTACCGAACCTCGCGGGTCATCCCTGCCTCCATGTGATAGATATTGTGGCAGTGAAAAAACCAACGGCCTGGATTGTCCGCGACGAAATCGAACTCGGCGCGGCCCATATGCGCCGCTACCAATACTGTGTCCTTCAAAACGTTCCCCACCCTGAAAAAATGTCCGTGCAGGTGCATTGGATGCAGCATCATAGAGTGGTTCCTCATCCGGAACCGGATGTGTTCGCCTTCATTGATCATGAGCGGGTCGGCGTTGGGATAGGCTTGGCCATTTATTGTCCAGGCTGAGCCCATCATGCCACCACTCAACATGAGGTCGAAGACGCGGTCGGGTTGGCCGACTGGCAGTGCCTCCAACGACTGCAGATCCTGATAGTCGAGCTGGTATCCGCCTCTCAAGCCTTCCGGTACGCCTTCACTCAGAGCTGTTGCCGCCGCGTCCGTATAGCGCAGGACGGCGCGGCCAGGAGGTGCGTTGCCCTCAATCGCGGCGATAACGATAGGCCAAACCCCGGGGTTAGCCGCTTCTACGATCACATCATAACGCTCGGCCGTGCCAAGGACGAGACTGTCGACAGTGACCGGTTCAACGGGGCGACCGTCGCAATGGCTCACGATCATCCGATGGCCACCGATAGCGACCCGGAACGTCGTCGCACCCGACGGATTCATGAAGCGAAGCCGCACACGCTCTCCGCGTCTAGTTTCGAAAACGCGCGGGTCATCCGGCAAACGGCCGCCAATAAGCAGGCCCTGATAGGGGGGCATCTGACGCCCCATCCCCATCATGCCACCGTCATCTCTACGTCCGCCCCACCATCCGTCCCGACCACCTTCGCGGTCGCTGCCCATCATACGTCCCATCATTCCACCTCGACCGGCACTGCCGCCAAGCGGCTGTGGATCACCCGATAGATAATCGTCAAGAACGAGAATATAGTCGCGGTCATAGGCAACATGAGGTGTTGCCTCCTCAATCACCAGAGGACCGATAAGGCCACGATCGATTTGCAGGCCTACATGGGAATGATAGATATAGCTGCCGGCCGGTGTCGCCTCAAACTCGTAGACGAAGCTCTCGCCAGGCGCGATCGGTTTTTGCGTTAGACCAGGTACACCGTCCATCGCATTGGGTACGGGCACGCCATGCCAATGCACGGTCGTATCCTCAGGCAATTGATTTTCAACGATGATGCGAAGGCGCTCTCCCTCCTTAACGCGAATTTCGGGTCCGGGAAATTGGCCATTATACATCCAGTTCCGATAGACCTTGCCTGGGGCCACTTCGGCCTCGCCCTGCTGAGCCACAAGACGGAACTCGCGCAACGGGCGAGTTAGCCCGCCCTGCAGTCTTCCCGTCGGCTCAGCAGCGTTGGCACTGTCTGCAACGGAATACGCGCCTTCGGCGGCAACCGAACGGTTGAACACACTGGTTGCCGCAACACTCGTCAATGCTGTTTGTAAAAAACGACGCCGATCCATTGGATAACCTCTCTTATCGCTCAACTCTCCCTAACGAAAATCTGCAACCTGTTGATCGATTTGTGACAAACGCAACTCGCTTAATGCTTGGCTCACAATTTGCGCTGACGACCATAGAAATAGGCTCGCCATTACACCCGCAACGATCAAGTCCGGCCAAGCACTGCTCGTCGCCCATACGCCGCTTGCAGCAAATATGACTGCTAGGTTGCCAATCGCATCATTGCGGCTGCACAACCAAACAGACCTGACATTCGCGTCCCCATTGCGGTGCCGAAGCAAAAGCAAAACGCTGACCATATTGGCAGTTAGAGCCAAAAGCCCAATAGACCCCATAATCTCCGCCTGCGGAACGTCAAGCACAAGTGCATAGTAGATCGTAGAACCAAGAACCCAGATTCCCATCAGACCGAGACTCGCCCCTTTAACGAGGGCCGCGCGGGCTCGCCACACCAACGGCATTCCAAGCACCATCAGCGTAATCGTGTAGGTCGCGGTATCGCCCAAGAAATCGAGCGCATCAGCCTTCAACGCCTGAGAACTGGCAATCATGCCCGCCGTCATTTCGACCAAAAACATGATGCCGTTGATGGCAATAACCACCCAAAGTATGCGCTTGTAAGCAGCCGTCATGCCATCAAATTTTACGTTGTCATCACAATTGCAGCCAGCCACGGGAGTTCCTCAATCTTCAAAATTTCTTTTGTCTAAGCTCAATCTACTACCTATAGTAACTATAGATTCAAGCACAAAAGAGGTCGGCATGTCAGAATTCACAATTGGTCAGTTGGCAAAAGAGACCGGCTGCAAAGTGCCGACAATCCGGTACTTTGAGAAGATTGGTATGCTTCCCGAACCGGCACGATCGGCTGGTAACACGCGGATCTACACTGCAGCCGCAATGGCTCGCCTTACATTCATCTGTCATTGCAGAGAACTCGGCTTCCCACAAAAAGTCGTCCGTGAACTACTTGGGCTGGTCGATCATCCAGATCAGTCTTGCGAAACTGTCACCAAAATCGCGGCGACACAATTGGACCACGTTAATCAACGTATAAGCCATCTAGCAGCGTTGAAAGTTGAGCTGGAACGTATGATTAGCAGTTGCAACGGTGGCCGTGTTGCTCAATGCCGAATTGTTGAATCTTTGGCTGACGGCACCCACGCACCGAGTTAAAGAAGAGTTTGCGGCACAGACAATGGAAAGTTGCTCTCATGCGTCTCGAAACCCACGACCTCCCCTACCGGCAAGAGGAACGAAAGCAGTGTTTACAAGACTAGGATTGCAGATTGCCTTGATTGTCTTTATTGCCGATCTCGCAACAAAATGGCTTGCGATCAACTTGTTATCGGAACCACCAAGAGTGCTTGAAGCACTTCCATTCTTCAATCTGGTTCTAGGCTTTAACCGCGGAATTAGCTTCGGTCTATTGAATTCCGCGAGCCCTGCAGCGCCCTATCTTTTGTCATTGTTCGCACTTGTCGTCATAGGTTTTTTAGTGGTTTGGTTACGGCGAGCCGACCATACATTCGAAGCAGTCGGCCTCGGAGCGATCATCGGAGGGGCAAGCGCGAATGTTGCCGACCGTCTCGCCGACGGCGCCGTGACGGATTTTCTCGACGTTCACATTTCTTCGTATCATTGGCCGACTTTCAACCTTGCCGACACCGCGATAGTCTGCGGTGTCATCCTTTTCATCATCTACACCCGCCGCGACAGAGCACTTTGATTTCACCTTTTACAAGTAAAGTTACGGTGCTCAATGGTGTCGATCCAGCTGCATTCAGAGACCCGAGGCGTCCCATGCAGATTGCGTGATGAGAGCATCCCGCAGTCCGGCCTCATCTAATCAGGCTCTCCCATCGAAGCCAGGATTTCCGAAAGAAGCCTGGCGCTCGATTGATCAGCACCATCAAGCTCAATAGCCTTGCGGCCGTATGGAAGCGCTTCTGCAGCGTGGCCGCTCGAGAACAGACTCTCGGCAATTCTACGGTGGTAGGTTGCATTCGAGGGTTGCAACGTTACCGCTTGCTCAAAATCGGACCTCGCAAGTTGAAGACCACCTAACTGGAGCGTAGCCATGCCGCGCCCCATAAACGCCTCAACAAAGTCTGGATCAAGACCGATCGCTTCATCGTAGTCCGCTACTGCGAGGGTAACTTGACCATCCTGAAGGTATGCATTCGCACGATTGTTGTAAGCAACCACATAGGTGGGGTTTAGTTTGATCGCCTGAGTGTAATCGTTGATAGCCAACTGCAACTTGCCCAGCTCTCGGTGCGCGCGCCCCCTATTGTTGAATGCAAACGCAAAGGTCGGACTAATTTCAATTGCCCGAGAAAAATCTTCTAATGCCAGCGTAAGTTTTCCGAGTTCGCGGTACACATTCCCACGATTGTTCAGTGCAAATGCAGAGTTTGGATTGATTTTTAGGGCTTCTTCGTAATCGGAGATTGCCTTCTCCTGTCGGCCCAACTCACGATGGGCATTGCCCCTATTAAGATATGGAAGTTCATAGTTTGATCGGAGGTCGATAGCCTTGGTGTAATCCGTAATCGCGAGATCGAGATCTCCTTGCTCCTGATAGGCGTTTCCGCGACCGTTAAACGCAAAGGCATACTCAGGGTCCAGACGGATCGCCTCGGAATAGTCAGAAATAGCGTCCTCATATTGACCCAGTTCTCGCCTCACGTTCCCTCGTCCATTGTAGGAAAATGCTGAACCTGGATCCAGACGGATCGCTTCATCGTAGTCCGCGATGGCAAGATCTGGCTTATTAAGTTCGCGATACACTGAGCCGCGGTTTGTGTACCCGCTAGCGATGTAGGGCTCCATCCGGATGGCCTCATCATAGTCGACAAGCGCCAAGTCCGGTTTACCCAGTTTCCGATAGGCGTTTCCTCGCGCGATAAATAGGACACCCGCCTTAGGTCCGATTTCAATTGCAGCAGTAAATGCTTCGGCAGCCTCTTCGTAGCGCCCTTGCTCCAAGCTGGCTTTGCCCCTCTCCCAATACTCAACCTGTTCTCTAAGGGTTCGTTCTGGAGGTTGTTGGGGATAACCACACCCGACGCTCGCTTCAGCACCACATGGCCTTGATGCACCTCCAATGTCAGGCGCCTCACGGCCCTGCACTGTTGAGGCCAGTGCCAAGATCACGAAGGCCGGTAGCAAACCGAGTGTGATATTTGCAAATACACCAGAGTGCAATCTACGTCTCACAGTGTTCTTCATAGCGAAGCGCCTTGGATAAGCGGAGCACGAGCGCCCTGGTGCGTATGTTGCCATTCGGTCAATTTTGCCTGCGAAAATGTTCGGTAGAGCGTTGGCAAGATGAAAAGCGTCAATGCCGTTGAGGAGATCAGGCCACCAACCACAACTGTCGCCAATGGTCGCTGAACCTCTGACCCAACCCCGCTGGACAGCAGCATTGGGATAAGCCCAAGGGCCGCTATCGACGCCGTCATCAGGACAGGTCGTAAGCGAGATACCGCACCGGAAAATACAGCCGCGTCCACCGCCTGCCCTCCCAGAACATTCTGATTGATCGCGCTGACCATGACGACACCATTTAGGACAGCAACGCCAAACAGTGCGATGAAGCCAATCGAACCTGGAACGGACAAATATTGCCCCGTCAAAAGAAGAGAGAATATCCCCCCGATAAGAGCCAAAGGTACGTTGACCATAATGAGTGCTGCTTGCCCAACGGACCCAAACGCAAAATAGAGCAACAGAAATATGAGGGCCAAGGACAGGGGCACAACGATCATGAGGCGCGCTTGTGCCCTTGCCTGATTTTCAAATTGGCCCCCAAAGACCACGGTATATCCTGTCGGAAGGGCAACTTCCTGCGCAATTCGATCCCGCAACTCTGTGACCAGGCCGCCCATATCACGGCCTTCGACATTCGTCTGAATGACGATGCGTCGTTGTACGTCATCACGCCTAATCTGTGGAGGACCTGCCTCAATTTCGACACTTGCAACCTCATCGAGTCGAACCCAAGCGCCCCGAGGAGACTCAAGAATGAGGTCTCGGATCGCTTCTGGACTGGCGCGGAACTGATCGGCAAGACGAACATATATGTCATACCGCTCATTCCCTTGAATGACTTGGCCAGCTTCCCTGCCGCCAATAGCAGCCGACACAAGGTCCATCACCGCGTCAACTGACAACCCAAAACGCGCAAGCTTGTCCCGGTCGGGACGAACAACAAGCTGCGCCTCGCCTGCGATCTGCTCCATAGCAACATCACGTGTTCCTTGAGTATTACGCACCAAGGTTTCGATCTCTCGTCCCTTCTCGGCAAGAACATCGAGATCCGCGCCAAAAAGTTTGACTGCCAGTTGCGCTTTCACACCGGAAAGAAGCTCGTCAACACGCGTAGCAATCGGTTGCGAAAACGAAAACAGAAGCCCCGGATGAACTGCCAACTTCTCCTCCATCAACCGCTGCAGTTCAAATCGATTTGTTGCCGACACCCATTCAGAGACCGGCTTTAATCCAACATAAATCTCGACGTTGGAAACAGGTTCCGGGTCGCCACCCAGTTCAGGCCGACCAACTCTGCTTGACGCGTAAATGACCTCTGGAAATTCGAGGATCATTTTCTCAAGCTTTTCAGCGACACTTGTGGAAGTTTCGAGGCTCGACGACGGTGCAAGCGTCACCCTCAAGTTGATCGTGCCTTCTTCAAGCTCCGGCACAAATTCTGTCCCAAGGAAAGGAACAGCCAAAAGAGAAACGACGAGCAACACTACGGCACCTGAGACGACTTTCTTCTGACTTTGTAGCGCGCCGTTGAGAGTCCCTTTATACCAATTTTCCAAAGGTCGAAGGATGGGGCTTTCACGATGCTTGACGCCGCCACGAAACATATAGGTCGACAGAGCAGGCACCACAATTAGAGCGACAAACAATGAGGCGAGCATCGCCAGAACAATGCTGACAGCCATCGGTTGGAACAGTTTTCCTTCCACGCCTTCAAGTGAAAAAAGCGGCGCAAAAACAACGATAATAATGAGAACAGCATAGAAAACAGGACGCCCCATCTCACGAGCCGCTTCCTGTATTCTCAGTTGCAACCCATGGGGCTGATCTCCGACAGATGCCGCTGTCTCGTCGGCACCAGCATCATCAGCCGGTTTGGTCAAATGGCTAAAGATGTTTTCCATCATCACCACCGAACCATCGACCATCATTCCAATTGCAATAGCCAGCCCACCCAAAGACATAAGATTGGCAGACACACCCCAGATCGACATCGCCATGAGCGCGAGGCCGATGGAAATCGGGACTGAAATGAGCACCAGAACTGTCGCGCGGAGGTTCATTAAGAACAAAGCCAAAATCACAACGATCAAAAGGAACGCTTCGATAAGCGCGCGGCTAACCGTACTAACAGCCTGATCAACAAGATCAGCCTGATCGTATATAGGCTCCAGAACGACACCGTCTGGCAATGCAAGCGCGACAGTTTCCAATCGATCTTTGATACTATCGATAGCAACTTTCGTATTCGCTCCAAGCCGCTTCAGCACAACACCTAGGACGACCTCACCCAATTGTTGCGGTCTTCCATCCGCATCGCGAATTGTTAGTGTGGTTGCCCCCTGGCGGATCTCTCCACCCAAACTGACATCCGCCACATCGGCGATGCGCACGACGAAGCCATCCTCTTCCTTCAGCGGAACATTTCCAATATCTCGTAGCCCGTCATCGCCGCTGCGAACCCAACCAACACCTCGAATGACAAGTTGTTCGGCGCCACGATCAAGATACCAGCCCCCAGAATTCCGATTGCTCGCTTCGATAGCCTCACGCACATCGTCAACTGCGAGGCCAAAGGAAAGAAGCTTCTGCGGATCAATATTCACTTGGTATTGCAGCACATCACCGCCAAACGAAAGAACGTCGGTGACACCGTCAACAGGCATCAGTAAAAGCTTCACAACCCAGTCGTTGAGGCTACGCAGTGTCTTGATATCAAACTTTCCTGGCTCTTCAGCACGCAACACGTATTGAAAGATCTGGCCCAGGCCTGAGGTGTTGGGACCCATTTCCGGGGTTCCAACACCGTCGGGAATTTGATCCATCGCCGCTTGCAATCTCTCGAAAACAAGCTGGCGCGCAAAGTAAATGTCCGTTCCCTCTTGAAACACGACTGTAATAACTGAGAGGCCCGTTTTCGAAATCGAACGTACTTCCTGTACATCCGGTAACGCATACATCACTGCCTCGATTGGGTAGGTGATGAGCTGTTCAACCTCTTCAGAGGCTAAGCCGCGCGCTTCGGTGTTGATGGACACCTGTACATTGGTCACATCGGGAAACGCATCAAGGTTAAGGTTCGGAAGAACCAAAACGCTACCAACGATTGCCGCTGCCAGGCTTAAGACCACCAGAAGCCGACCACGTATACCAAGATCAATTATGCTATTGAGCATTGTCGCCTCCTAATGGTTGTGAATGTCGAAGCCGCCCTTGGCGAGTTCAGATTGAAGGAAAAAAGAGCCAGAAACTGCGACGGAGGTTCCAGCTCGAATACCTTCGATGACAGTCCATTCGCCGATGACGCGTTCACGGCTAACCTCCAATGGCTTCAAACCACCGTCATCATCTTGCTCGAAGATGATCCAATCACCATCAGGACTGCGCACGAGCGCGTCACTGGGTACTGCGAGCACTGGCTCACCATCTCCCCTTTCAATTTCTGCTTGAACGAATTGCCCCGGCCTCAGCTTTCGAGCCACATTTGAAGCAAGGATCCTCACATCCACTGTGCGCGTTTCTTCGTCTACTGTTGAACGAATTAGTTCAATTTCCGCTTCCTGAGTGCCGCCGTCGTACTGAACCCACGCGCGCCCGCCGATACGGACGGCACTTGCATCATCAATGTCGAGTCGCGCAATCACCCAGACGCTGTCGAGGTCAACAATTTCAAACAACAATTGCCCAGGTTCAATGAGCTCCCCATCTCTGAAGTCGTCAGAAATGATTACGCCGCTCTGACCTGCCAAAAGGGTGAATTCACCATGGGCATGAGACTCCCGCTCTTTAGAGGAAGTGATCGCGTCGACTGCATCTTGTCCCAGCCCATAGGATAGAAGTTGAGCTTCAGCTTGTTGACGCGCCACCTGCGCTTCAAGGTACCGCCTTTCCGATACCACTTCGCGACCGAGCCGTCGCACGCGACGCCACTCCCGATCAGCAACCAGCAGGTCCCCCTCTGCATCCGCAACGTCACGGCTAAACAGGGTGACGAGAGGGTCTCCAGTCTCAACTGTTTCACTCAAGCGCTTGTGGCGCTTAACAACAATCGCCGCCATGCGTGGCGTTACAATGCTGGAATTGTAGGCGTTTGATTTGATCTCCGCCGGAACAGTAATGCTATCGCCCAGAACAACCGGCGCCAAAACTTCAATGCGAACGCCAGCGGTACTGAGATTTTCCGCAGTAAGGACGAGCTCTTGCTCGTCTTCATCTTCTCCAGCGTGCGCATCCAGGTTCGCAGCTTGGCCGTCCGCGTGGTCAGACTCGTCGGCATGATCTGCCTCATCGCTATGAGCATGAGAGTCTGCTCTGCCAGATTCTGTATATTCGCCACCAATCAGGGAATAGACCCCGAGAGATGCAATCAGGACGAGGCCTGCCAAAGCAGCCATCAACTTCTGGGTCATTGTTCTGTTCCAATCCAATTTTCGACATAACCAGCTGCTTCCAACAATTGAAACCACGCGGTCCACGCTTGGCCATGTAGTTCAATGGAAGATGTTTGCGCGTCATAAATCTGCTGTAGCTGGACAAGGTATTCGACAGCACCAATGTCACCGCCTCGTAAGCGTCTCTCGAGCAAGTCGGTCTGTTGAGCGAGCGCATCCTCACCGTCCTTCTGCCAAAGGCTCTGGCTGGTTCGCAGCGCTTCATATCGACGAACCGTTTCCCGCAGGCGGGCCGTTGCAGAGCGCTGCGCGCTTTGCAGCTCTGCGGCAGCAGAGACAGCCTCCGCGCGAGAGGCCGCAACCTCCGAACGACCCGAATTCAGAACAGGAATCGGAATTGATACACTGAAGCCAAAAAGATCTGAGTCACCCTCATCACCCCAACGCACGCCAAATGAGGGGTCGGGAACGCGCTCCCATCGCGCAACATTCACATCCTGCTCGGCCGCTTCACGGACGTGTCGCGCTGCCAAAACAGAAGGCAGACGGTCAATGTCGACGTCGTCAACGTTCAATGGCTCTGGCAGCACATTGCCAAACCGAGGCCAGGTTATGGGGGAGAAACCTGTCAGCTCTGCCAGTTCCTGTTCTGCGCTCGACACCTCAGTTACAGCAACTTGCTCCTCCATAGCTGCCTGTGCCGCAGCCAACCGGGCTGCTTGAACTTCAGACGGCGAAATATCGCCTTCCCTTAAGAGTCTTTCAGATAGTTCCGCAAATCGGGACATAGATTGTGTTCGCTTTGACGCAAGCTCCAGCGCCTCTCTCTGCTGATCGACCAAAACAAATCCGGAAAGAACTTCAGCTATCACCTGTTGCCGAATACTCGCGAGCTCCAGGGCAAAACCTTCCGCCCTGCTATCTGCGGCTCGACCTCGAGCGGCTGGCTTCGAAAGCCATTCAACGGTCTGGGAGACACCAACCGTCTCAGTACGGACGTCAGTATTTTCTCTCTCATATTCTATTTCCGGGTTGTAGCGCCAGAGACCTGCGCCTTCAGCTCGGGCTTGCGCTGCTCTCAAACGCGCCTGCGCCGAAGCAATCGTCGGGTTCTCATTTATTATACTAGAGACGATTGCAGAGAGCCCGGCCGGCGTTGCCGCTTCGACCTCAGAAGGAGCAGCTACGGCAATAGCTGGTCCGAAAGCGAGAACGGCGCACAGCCATCCTGTCGTAATCAAACGAAACATAAAATATCCTCACAAACATGTAGATGCTTGCCTCATGCACGCTGGCAAGAGGGTCGTGTCCCTAAAGGGACCTATGCGAGAGGATTAACGGCGTGGGGGTTTTTCGGCCCGAGCGACATACTGCAGACGCGGAAGAGTGACTGCAATATAGTGCGTCGATGTTTGTTCAGTCGTCCGAGACACCGTTACAGCTTCAGTGCGCAAAGGCATGGGGACACAATGAGCACAATGCTCCGCACCACGGTCTGGAGCAGGCAGGTCTTTGCCGCCGTTTTCATGATCTGTGAGTTGTGTCGAGATAGACTTGTCTATGATCTGAACATGATCTTCGTCCGCAAACGCACTTACCGGAACGATAAACAAGGCAAGCATCACGGATATAATCAACATCTGTCTCATGCATTGCACAATAGGGCTGAACCCACTGCAGTCAATACCCAAACCGTCCGGTCTCAGCACCAACAGAACAGAGAAATGCTACTGAAATCATCAAAAAGCAGGCTTCGTGCGTCACATCGCCCTATCTAGTATTCGCGGAAATTGATGGAGGCGTTGTGGCTAGGGGCAAGCCTTTTCTTCAATTATTGCCAAATCACCAGCGTTCACCGAGCCTCGTGGTAGCGATGATTGTTGTAATGGCCAACGAACGCAGCGATGTGGCCTTCAAGATCGCCTGGAAGGAAGTAGCTCTCCAACAAGATGCGGTTCTTGAGTGTCTGATGCCAGCGTTCAATCTTGCCCTGGGTTTGCGGATGATAGGGGGCACCGCGTGTGTGCGTCATGCCCTTGTCTTCCAGATAATCGGCCAGCTCCCTCGACATATAGCAGGGGCCATTGTCAGAGAGCAGCCGTGGTCGATGTACGACATGAGCCTGATCAAGCACTGTCGCCTCCAGAGCCAGGTTCAGCGTATCCTGAACGTCGGAAGCGGCCATGCCCGTGCAAAGCTTCCAAGCGATGATATAGCGGGAGTAATCATCCAGGATAGTCGACAAGTAGAACCAGCCCCAGCCGATCACCTTCAGATACATGAAGTCAGTCTGCCAGAGCTGATGTACCGCAGTCGTTTTTTCCCGGAACTCATTGGCAGCCTTCATCACAATGAAGGCGGGGCTCGTGATCAGGTCATGTGCTTTCAACAGCCTGTAAACACTCGCCTCAGAGACGAAGTAAATTGCGCTCATCTGTGAACGGCACAGCCAACTCACTCGGGCTCAGCGTTGGGCGTTCTAGAGCCATCTCCAGCATATCGGCCCGTACTTTGGTTCCAAAATCGGCCAGGATGCAATCTGCGGTCTTCCAGACCCGTCTCCCCGAACCGGCGATACAGGTCGTACCATCGGTAGAAGGTCGGGCGCGTTACGCCCAACATCTCCAATGTACGTTTGACAGGCGAATGGGCCCCTTCGACGAGGCGTATGATCTCCACTTTCTCAGATGCGGAGCATCATGCTTTTTTGAGAAGACGGTTCTCAAGCATCGTCTCGGCGAGCGCTTCCTTCAGATCACGCGCCTCACGGCGCAGACCTTGTACTTCGCCGGTGTTGGCCTCACGTTCTGTATCCCCAGCCAGGCACTTCTTGCAAGCTTCCATGAACTCCTTTGACCAGGAGTAGTACTGGCTCTGAGCAATGCCCTCCTGACGACAAAGCTCAGCTATGCTGTCTTCGCCGCGCAGCCCTGAGAGCACAATGCGGATCTTATCTTGTGCCGTATAGCACCTGCACGTTTGGCGGCGAATGTCTTTGATGGCTCTCTCTACACCCTCTTGGTGCCGCTCAGTTGTCTGTCTCATCATCATCTCCAGAACAGTAATGATGAGCCAAAATCCCTCCCTTACGCAATTACGCTAATCTGTCCCATAGGTGCTGACGTCGCACATGATTCAAATAGCTCTGTGTCAATTCGAATTGGTGTACCGCTAACAATCAATGGTTTTTTCGTAACTAGCCATTCCGGCAAATCAAGCAGGCGTTTCCAATAGAAGCATTTGGAGAAGTCGTCTACCGAGCGACACGCTGGAGGCGATCCTTTTCCTCAACTTTTCTGTTTGTGGCCTCAATTTGTTTGCGCGAGACCATGCGCTGACCGCTCCAACTATCAGGCATTGTCTGAAGCGCAATTTCCTCTGGTCCATTGAAGATGACGCTTCCTTGGAGACTATCAAAGTCCAAATCAAAAAAGAGCAGATGATCTGCTCGAGTATCCACCTGCCGAAAAATAGGACCTCGACCGGTACCGGTTGCTTTTACCTGGACAGTGCGCTTGTCTGGCGCATAACCATCTATTCCAACCTTGCCGGTGTGTGCGAGTTCAATACCAAAGAGGTCGACGGCCAACGCCTCGCCTATGTCTCCGATTAGCTTGCCATCGAAAGTAAAGCTTAAGCGGGTGTTTCGATAATAATCCCGAAGCTTGTTACGAGCAACAACAAGGTCTGCAACAAATTCAGGCAGTATGAACTGCATCATTTTGACTCCAAAAAGCTCGTTGTCTTGGGTAGCAGGTACGAACATTAGTCCCGCACAAACAGGGGGAGGTATTTTGCAGAACCATTCAGCCCAGGCCGTTGTGAGCAACGGATGCTTGATCCGCTGTTCAACCAAGCTTCGAAATTTGATCACTCATTTCGCATCTCTCGACAACTCCCATCACAGGATCTTTGACATTAAGAGAAAACGATTGTTTCATTGAAACAATGGCGCAAGAATTTATCTCTATCGAGGATCCCATGAAACTATCAGAGCAAGCAACGCGGGACATTTCTCAACGGGAGATCGATGAGCAGCACAATGCATTCAACAAGTCGGCGAACGACAAAAAGCGAGTCGTCTATTGGATTGGGTTCTTGGAAGGAGCGTTAGCGTCAGACCGTATTGAGCTCGGTGAAAATGATGCATTACATGCGGAAGCGACGAAATTTGCTGAATTCTTTGGCGACCCTGACGCGTCTGATCTAGCAGAAGACATTGACGCACGGTGTTTCTCCTCAGATTCCGACATGATGGATCAACTCAAGCAAATTGTCCTCGAGAAACGCGCGCAGATCTCCACAAAGTCGCCGTATACAGAAACAGATGAAATGAATGAGTTTCTGGGTTTCTGCGCGGGGGTCATCTGCGACGGACGCATATTGGCATCTGAAGCAAGTGCCATTCTGCACCGTTTTCAGAAGTCAGATTTGCTGATGAATGCATCTCCGTTCCAAGATGTGCGTCGTGTAGTAGAAGCATCGTTGGCGGACAACGAACTAACGGCCTCAGAATCTGAAGAAATTCAAGAGTGGATTTCTCGGCTCGTTGGCGACGGCTTTATAGACACCGGCCTTCCAAACATTGGAACTGTTGCTCAGCTCGACGAACCGATAACGGATCCAAATATGGTATCTCTCTCTGGTTCTACCTTCGTGCTAACAGGCCCCATGAAAATTGGCACACGCGCGTTCATCGTAGCCGAGATCGAGCGATTTGGTGCCGTGTTTCAAGAACGCACAACCAGAGAAACTGCCTATGTAGTGGTCTCATCAACAGCATCCAAACATTGGCGAACAACTCATTTTGGTAGAAAAATAGAACGTGCACAGCAATTACTCAGCCAAGGATACGATCTCCAGTTTGTCTCAGAAGATGCACTCCAGGGCGCCATAAGGCTTGCTGACGGTCGGTCCTAGGACAGCTCCGTTCAGGCGGAACTAGTCATTGGTAGGCGCAAGGTCGTCTGAGTTTCGCCTAAACCCATCTGTTAGTGAAACCAATAAACCAATTTTGCACAATGATTCTAGCTCACGATCAACAATGATCCGAAACTCAGCGCTTGTTGACTTAAATCCGATCATTCGTGCTACCGCTGTTGCCACCTCTTGCTCAGACAGAGAAATATTCTCATCAATTGCCTTCAAAATAGCCTGCCTGATCTCTGTCGGTGGCAAGTTGTCCACTCGGCGTAGTGTAGAAGCTGATACATGTTTGCGGTTCCGTATTGGTACATCAGATACGTTTTTCCCAATGACAAAATCCGTACTTTGTGCTTCCGCATGATTGATATCCCCGTTCACCAAGCACGATATGACAACTTCTTTGACTCTGGCTTGAATTCGTTGTCCTGCCCGTTGATATCCCCACAGACGGCTTAACCTTCGGCCAATTTCTTCAATATGAATTGGGCCTTCAATCTCTACAATTTTTTGAATGCACTGTCTGATTATAGATCTAGGTGCTTCATGCAGTTCATAATCTTGGCGTTGGGAGATCGTGAATCTCGCCTCCGCATAGCGAGTTGCCTGCACAGATTCCAATGCCAGAGAACGTTCCACAACAGGCATCAATTGCGGCATTGCACCTAATTTCGTTGGATTTCTTGCCGAATCTATCGCGATGAGAAGTTTGTCGAGTTCAGCATCGGGTTTGCGGAACCAATCAGTGCTCCATATCCGATGGAATACCCAACCTTTTGACTCCAAAACTTGTTGTCGCAACCTGTCGCGCTCTCTCGCCCACCGTGAAGAATGGTAGGTGGCTCCGTCACATTCTACGGCAAGTAAAAACCTGCCGTCATTGTCTGGGTCGTACACGGCTAAATCAATTAGGAACCCTGCTGAACCAACCTGCGCCTCAACTGCATAGCCGGACCTACGAATTGCGGATGCAACGGCCTCCTCAAACGGGCTATCCATTTCACCCCCCGTCAGCCTTGGCAGATCGATCTCACCGGTTTCAGCATATTTGAGATACCTTTTGAAGACCTTCGGTCCTATGTTTTTGGATACATCGTCACGGATATCTTGATGAGATAACGACGAAAATATCTGACAACTAAGTTTTGCACGGGTGAAAAGAACGTTGAGACGGCGCTCCCCTCCTCCAGAGGAGACTGGTCCGAAGCTCTGTGACATATATCCGTCAGCGTCGCGCCCATAGCAAACAGAGATAAAAATTGTATCTCGCTCATCACCTTGGACATTCTCAAGGTTCTTCACGAAAAACTGCGTCGAACTCCCTTCGGAGAAAAATACCTCCAACTCTGGATTCTCTGCGCGAAGGAACTCCAACTCGTTTTGTATTGCATCTCTCTGTGAAACAGAGAACGTCACAACGCCGAGCGATAGATGTGCACGTTCTCTAGCATGCTGCAGAACAGCCTTTGCAACGGCTTTTGCTTCAATCAAGTTGGCGCGAGACCCACCTCTGTCATACACACCATCCACATGTTGGTATGTTAGGCCAGCTGCAGACCCTGCGAGTTCTGGGCTAGGTGGAAAAACCAGCCTATTTTCATAGAAAGTCTGATTGGACACCGCAATCAACGAAGGATGCTTGGATCTGTAGTGCCATCTCAGCGTTTCACCTGGAATGGACCTTGCTGCGCAAAGCGTCAGGACACTCTCCATGTCCCCAACCTGTGCCGCCTGCGGCGTCTCCTCTTCGGCCTCACTATCCTGATCAACTCCTTCAGTCATGCGGCTAAAAAAGGAGGTAGGTGGAAGTTGGTGCCGGTCGCCGACGACAACAATTTGTTTGGATCTCAGTATTGCTCCCAAAGCATCCTCTGGACGTATCTGGCTTGCCTCATCCATTACCAAAAGGTCGAAAGACACTCCTCCAGGGCGCAAATATTGCGCTACAGATAACGGGCTCATCAAAAATACCGGTTTGATCTTGGAGATGGCTTCACCCGCTGAATCCATCAGCTTCCTCAGCGCCATATGCCTCCGCTTCTTGCCTATCTCACCCTTCAAAATTCCCATTTGCCCAGCACCACCTCGAGGCAATGAGCGATAGTGAGAAAGCGAAATTTCTTGTGCCGCTAAAGCCTTCAAGGCTGAGTCTATCTTTCCGAAACGTTCAACAAGTTCAGTTCTCTCATCGCCGTCGACATTGTCGAGCTCAGGATTCTTCTCGCATAGATCACCCCAGACAGCTTCGGCACAGGCAAACTCAAACTGGTCCAAAGCTTCCGACGGCGGAAACCCACCTGTAGCCAATCCATCCCTAATAGGGTCTAAGGAATGATGTGATAATTGTGCTGCAGCTGCATGAAGACCGTTCCAATCCTCTAGTCGCTCGATTTCCAGAGTCCAGTGGCGCAATCGGACCTCGAGCTCATCCAAACTTACGTCTTCGATATCCTCACTCTGAAATCCAATCTGACTTGAGTAGTCAAGCGCTGCAGAGATCTCGTGCCAACAAATTTTCCACTGACGCTGTTGTTCTTTCAGTCGTCCCGTGACCTCTGCAACGTCAGCACCCTCCCGCATAGATGCCACGCGCTCCGCCACGACATCAATACTGTTCAGTCGTAGTGCCTCCTCCGACAACCAACTCATAGCCGGTGAAAGACTAGCGAAGTCAGTCTTGCGCCCCGCCCACAAGGCGCCGAACGCTTGTTGTCCAAAAGCGTCGTGTTCTTTCAGTTCATTCTCTGTCCGATTCAGATCAACGAGGGAATTGACAAGATCTTTGCGCTTTGCGAACTCAGAAGGAGTTGGACCAATGCACACCGCGTTCAATCGTGCAGCGGCCTCGCGGTAGGCACGGTTGAAGATCCGAAACAATCTACCGCCATGAGCAAGAATGACCTGAGCATCAGATACCCAGTCAGCGTCCAAACCAATCTCTGTGATCCTGTCCGCCAGCGCTTCCCGTTGACCCATTCCCTTTTTTACGAGGTCGAGCAGATCGCGAGCGCGCTGAAACTGAGTTTTTAGCACGTCAGATTCCAAGAGCGGTTTGACGTATTTCGGCATGGACCCCAGGGCATCTAGCTGTTCAGTCATCTCTTTGACCGCCGAAGTCGTGAGACGTTTTTGAAATTCAAAAACTGTACAGACTTCAGCACAGGTCTGCCTAAGAGCCTGAATTGAAGCCAACGCGTCATGGAGTTGAGGCTCTAGCCTAGTCCGCTCCATGGGAGTCAAGCGTCTTTCGACACCGCGCCATGGATGATCAAACTCAGATCCAAATTTGTCAGTGAGCTCCGCCGCAAGCTTTACAGCATTTCGTTTTGCATCAGCTTCATCAGGTACCCAATTAGGTGCTTCAGACAGCCGAAAGTTTGGCGGAAGAACCCCCTTTTCCCTTAGTTGAACCAGAAGGCCAATTGTACGATAGGCAGTTTGTCCATTTACTGGATCCGGTTCATGCAGAATCTGCGAAAGAGCATTCAATCTATCTCGAGTGCGTTCGACAAGTTGGTACTCTGACTGCTCCACGGCCTTTGGAGCACCGAGCTTCAAGGTCCGGTCCAATTCCTCGAGCACCAGACGTTTATTTGCCATTCTAGAATGTAATTCAAGACAAACAGGTCCGAGATGACACTCCTCCAATCGTTGCTGGACAACATCCAGCGCTGCCATTTTTTCCGCAACGAATAGGACCCGTTTGCCGTCTTGAACAGCTGTGGCAATAATGTTTGCAATCGTCTGCGATTTCCCTGTGCCAGGCGGCCCCTGCACAACAAGGTTACGACCATTACGGACTGTTTCTATCACCTGCGCTTGAGAAGCATCGGCATCCATTACATGGCCGAGTTTCTTAAGGTCGACAAACCGCTCATCCAAATTCTCGTTCGACTCAATAAGAGGTGACTGCTCTTCAAATCCATCAACCAACAGCTTCTGAATCAGATCGTTACCGTCAAATCCGGTTCCAGCAGGCCATTTATCTGGGTCCAAGTCTCTCCACATTAAAAATTTGGCGAATGAATAAAACCCGAGAAGTATAGTATCGCGCTCAATTTGCCATCGCGGTTGGTCTTTGATGCACTCCTCTACAAAATTGAAATAGTCAGAAGGAAGCCACCCCTCCGCTTCTGGGAGGTCCGGAAGGCTAATTTGAAAATCATTATTCAAAAGTGCCTGAAGCGAAATATTCGGCGCCAAGTCTTGTTCTCTGAAAGATAAGCGAAATTTTCCGCGAACACTGTCTCTCGACAACTCGACCGGTAGAAGTATCAGCGGCGCAAACCGTTCAATGTCCGACTTCTCGTTCTCAAACCACTTTAGAAATCCAATACCAAGGTAAAGAACGTTAACACCTTGCTCATCTTCGATGGACTTAGCGTCGAGATGAATCGAGAGAAGTTTCTTTTGGAGCGTTTCACGAGTTAGCAAGGTCTGAAGCTTCAGATCCACATGGCGAACCGCAACACCCCCAACATCCTCGTCATCTTCTGGCGGAATATAAATACCCTGAGCAGCGGCGGCGTCCTCTGCATTGTTGGTACCAACATCGTCCGGCACACCCAGAAACGACATATTCTTTTTTTCAAGTGCCAGAATTTTGAATATCTCATCAGACAACTCATCAACAACCAAGATTTGCTTAGATCTTCGGTTGCCAACCGGCGTATGGATCAAACGGTTACGTTTTCCAATGTCCAAAAGCTGCTGGCGCACATACTGGATCGCTGCCTTCATCGAAGATGGCAACTCACTTTTCTTCAGGTCGTCGCCCGTCATTTTCCCCCACGTTCGCATAATTGGAATTCGCCAAAACAGCGAACACAAATGCGGCCCAGCTAGAGACCTGCATTTGCATTAAACACCCATTTCAGACAAAAACAAAAAATTCAGGGGGAGAAGGTGTCAGATCAAAGCGCCTATACACTTCATGTGGCGTAACTAAAGCGGTGGGGGAGCCAAGCAGTTTGCGGCGGGCTGCAGTTGATCAAGTACCAGGCAGAAGTGCCAAACACATACACATTCGCAGCGAAGGAGGAACTCAGACTTCCGACACGCGGATTATGTTTCCGCTTAAGTCCCACATGTTGTTTGGCGTCGGCTTATCCCTTCCTAACCTGACTTCCATCTTCCCTTCTGTCTGAAATCCCTCTATCACTGCAGGCAGAGCCGTAACGCGCGGCTCCGGGGTGTCGTAACCCCTTCTATAGTGGTTTGGTGTCAACCGAAATGACGCCAACTCCTTGACCTTTGCGGTCGGGGAGCCTGCGGCGTATGTCCAGGCTCTCCGGAGCTAAAGGCCGTAGGAACCGCCTATAGACGGTTTACGAACTCCCCGATCACCAGGATCAAGATGCCAGCTTGCGGTGGGCGCGCCGCAGGTCAGGGCTACAAGGGAGTGACATTGAATGCACAATTCCAAACCCATCAATATCGTCATCGTCGCCATCTGCCTCTTCGTATTTGGACTGTTATCTATCCCGATTGGCGTTATCGCTCTTGCTTTCGTCCCCCTCGCATCTGAAGCAAGCAAGGAGCTAGCCAATGCCTATCTGATACTCATCTTCGGCATCGCTGATTTGGTCGCCGCCTATGGTCTATGGACACGGCAGCAATGGGCAAGAAGCTTCACTCTATTGGTTCTCGCGCTTTCAATCCTTCTGACACCACTATTTGTTGAAGATGACACAAGCAAATTGGAGATTGATGCACTGATTGTTGGATGCGTCCTAAACGCTGCCATGATGCTTCTGATATGGAACAAGAAGGTCGGTGACTGGCTGCGGACTTGAAGAGGGTGGAGCCAACTCATATCGCTACTTGAGACGACCGGACCGCATTCGTGTTACACTGACACGCAAAGCCAATTGTGCTGTCCTAACGCCGACATACACCAACAATAATGCAGGTCCAAGTGGTAGCTATATGGTAGCTATCTAGAACTGCACTCCGCCGCCAAAAGTCATAAACTGTTGAAATGATTGGTACAGCTGGGAGGAATTGAACCACCGACCTCTTGATCCACAATCAAGCGCTCTAACCGACTGAGCTACAGCTGCACATTCGTCATGCGGGCTTGCGCCCCAAGCACTCCGAGAGCCGGAACTTAATTCCCTTCCGGCGCCCATGCAAGGGCTCAGAGCGCCTTATTTTCCGCCTATTTTTGGGCAGATTTCGGCGCTTCTACGCATCTTACTCGCCGCCATTCGGCATCATGGAGGCGACAAAGTCGGGCCATACCGCGCCCGCAAAGACCAGAAGCACCGCTATTGGGCAGACCACGCGGACTGCAAAGAGCCACGCCCGGAACCAGAGCGCGTTCGGGTCATTGGCATTGAGGGCATCCAGAACGGTTTCCCGGCTCAATACCCAGCCCGCAAAGATTGCCATCATGATGCCCACGCCGGGCTGCACCCAGCTGGTGACGATGAAGTCAAACACGTCAAAGACCGTCTGATTGACCAAGACCCCCAGCGGTGCCAGTGGATAAAAATCCGACCAATCGCTAAAGGAGAGCACGCTTGCAATGCCAAGCGTCCAGGCAGCCCCGCCAACGAGGATCGCGGTCGCTTTTCTGGACCAGGTAAGCGCCTCTTCCATATAGGCCACAGCTGGCTCAAGCAGCGAGATGGCTGAGGTGACGGCGGCGACCGACAAGAGCACGAAGAAGGCTGTGCCCACCAAAAGACCCGCATCCATCTGCCCAAAGGCAATCGGGACTGTCACAAAAATCAGCCCCGGCCCGGCAGAAGGCTCCAACGCAAAAGAGAAGACCAGTGGGAAGACGGCGAGACCCGCAAGGATTGCAACGCCCGTATCCGCGATCACGATGATAATCGCCGAATTCTGGATGGAAACATCTTCATCCAGATAGGCGCCGTAGGTCATCATGGCGCCGAGCGCGACTGACACAGAGAAGAACCCCTGACCAATTGCCATCAGGAAGGTGTTGGAGGTTACTTTTGAGAAGTCAAAAGTGAAGAGAAAATCCACCGCGCGTTCAAAGCCAGGTGTCGAGGCGGCATAGAAGACCATCCCCACCAGCAAAACGAAGAGCAGCGGCATGAGGAAAACAACTGCGCGCTCAATCCCTTTGTGCAGACCCCAAATGACAATGCCAATATTGATGCCCATAAAGAGGGTATGCCAGCCGATAAGCGCCATCGGGTCACCGATAAAGGCACCAAAAATCTCCCCAGAGCTTTCCCCGTTGAGATTGCCAAATGTCCCGGACGCGGCGAGCGTCACATATTTGAGAGCCCAACCGCCAATGACGCTGTAGTAGGACAGAACGACGAAAGCGCCCAGCGTGCCACCCCAGGCCATCAATACCCAGAAGACTGACTTCTTGTGCTTGCGGGTAATCTGCATCAGCGAGCCAATGGGGCTCTGACCGCCCATGCGGCCAAGCATCACCTCTGCAATCACAATCGGCAGCGCAATACAGGTCGTTGTAATCAGATAGATGAGAATAAACGCGCCGCCGCCATTCTCGCCCGTGACAAAGGGGAACCGCCAGATATTGCCGAGCCCGACAGCAGATCCAATTGCCGCCATGAGAAATGCAAATCGCGACGACCAATGCTCGCGCGCTACGCTAACCGCCATAATGTCCCCTCGTTGGCCTTCTCGCCGAGAATGGCGGCCCCCGCCGGCATCTCAACCTCTGTTGCCGCCACACTAACCCGGATTTTCAGCCCTGTCAGGCCGCACAATGATCACCTATAGTCCGGACCGCAGGAGGAAGGCCATGAGTGAAACACCCATCACGACACGTATGATTGAGGCGAACGGCCTTAGGTTTGAGACAGATGTCTGTGGTTCCGGAGACAAATTCGCGCTTCTGCTCCATGGATTTCCCGAGAGCAAGCATTCCTGGCGCTTTCAGATGCCCTTGCTCGCCGAGCTCGGTTATACGGTCTGGGCGCCCAATCTGCGTGGCTATGGCCAGAGCTCCAGACCCCCAAAAGTCGCTGACTACAATATCACCCATTTGATTGCAGACGTTGCGGGTTTAATCGATGCAGCGCGTGCCCAAGGCATTGCCGGACCGACAACACTCATGACCCACGACTGGGGCGGCGCTATCGGCTGGAGCTTTGTGCTGACCGAGGCCCGTCCGCTGGAGCGGTTTGTGGTGATGAACCTGCCTCACCCCACACAGTTCATGAAAAACGTCTCCGGCTGGGCCCAGTTGAAGAAGTCCTGGTACATCTTCTTTTTCCAGATCCCCTGGTTGCCTGAGAAGCTGATGACCCTGCGCGGGGCCCAAGCCATCGGGGACGCGTTCTCCAACATGGCAATTGACCAGACAAATTTCGGGCCAGAAATCCTTGATCACTACAAACAGAACGCCCTCATTCCTGGCGCGATGAAGGCCATGATCAATTACTATCGGGCATCGTTCCGCAGCAATCCATTGAAAGAGGTCTGGGAAAACCCTCCTCCCGTCAAAACACCCACATTGATGATCTGGGGTGAGGAAGATGTCGCCCTGGGAAAAGAACTAACCTATGGCACGGAAGACCTGGTGGAGGATTTCACCCTTCGATATCTCCCCAATGTGTCACACTGGGTCCAACAGGAGGCGCCCCAAACGGTGAATGCTATGCTGGACGCATGGTTAACCGGCAGGCCGGTGCCCGAAGCATCAGAGGTAAGCAGAACATGAGCGGGTCTGGCATTAACAAAGAAACAGACGAGAGCGGCGAAATTCAGATCGGACCGACTTCTGAGGGCATGGTGCGCCTGTTCTTTCGAACGTCCCAGTTTGAGCTGCCGATGGACTTTATGCCAGACGAGGCCGAGGAGATTGCCGCTGAAATCGTCGAGGCAGCTAACATCGCGCGGCAATCAACGCCGAAGAAAAAGAAGAAGAAATAGAGACGCTTTTTGATCTGATTGGCCGGAATTCCCTTAACCACATGCGCTGGACCTCATCCCATTTTAAACGCTAGGCTAGGCGTGCAAAGAGTGTCGGATCGCGGCGGTCCAGCTCTTGAGATAATTGACCCTGCCATAGGCCATGGCAGGCATGGCGACATTGCATGATGTTCGCCGACCCAGGAGATATGTGTGAGCGCCGCGTCCAGTTTGAGTATTGAAGATCTTGTGGGCTCTCCTGACCCCGCCTGGCTTTGGGATGTCTCACGTCGCCGCATCGCCTGGGGCAATCCGGCTGCCGTCTCCTTCTGGGGCGAAGACAGCCTGCTGGACCTGATTGAGCTGGACTTTGATCCTGACGACCCAGCCACGTTAAAACTCGACCGGCTGGCCACTGGCTTTGATGAGGACGCGCCCCTTACAGCCAAGCTCGAATTGCATCTCGCCACCGAAAGCCGGTGGACTGTTTGCACCTGCTATCCCTCCACTCTGGATGATGGCCGCCCAGGACTTCTCCTTAGCGTCCCGTCTGATACGTCGAAACAGCTAACGGCGTTTTCCCGGTTTGGTGAGATGGTTCAGGAAGCGCCGCTGCCCATGGTTCTCTTCGGCACGGACGGGCTGCTTCTGCATCAGAATATTGAAGCTGACCGTATTTTCGGGACCCGTTTGCGAAGAGGAGGCCTTGCGGCATTGCTTCCCTCCGACGATGACGCTTTGCCGCTCATCGCGCGCGCTGTGCGCAATGGGACCGTGAGCAAGTCTCTGCGCCTAAAGACCCGTCACGGAGATCGCCCCCACCGCATCACTCTGCGGAGGGTTCACGACCCTGAAACAGACTCTCAAGCGCTTCTTGGTCTCTTTCGCGACATCGGCGATCGGCGTGTGCTCGAAAAAGCAGCCGACATTGAGCGCACGAAGATGCAGGCCATGCTGGATCTTGTCAGCGATTTCCAATGGCGGCTTGATAAAGACCTGACCTTCACGCGCATAAGCCCCGGCGTGCAATCTGCAACTGGCGTGCGGGCAGACGCGATGATCGGGAAAAAGTGGGTCGACATTGTCCAAAGTCAGGGGCTCGGACCGAGTGCCGGTTTAACAGAGGCATTGTCATCAAATTCACCGTGGCGCGATGAAGAGTTGTTTTGGCCTGATACCGACAGCAATGTGGTGCACCTATTGCTCAGTGCCCTTCCCTTGCACGACAGCCAGGGAGATTTCGCCGGATGGAATGGCGTGGCGCGGGTCGTCACATCCAATGACCTTGTTGAACCGCGTTCGGCTGAGACGGCTGCGCCGCTGGCTCAGACGTCCGATCCAGATACACTGCTCAGCTCCGTCACCGACGGTGTTTTGATGCTGGATGACGCCGGTCAGGTTATCCGCGCTAACGCGGAAGCAGAACAGATCCTTGGCAATCCACAAGGCGAACTTCTGGAACTTGCGTTTCGTCCGCCGGACCAGCCTCGCGTGCGCGACTATATCGCGAGCCTCAAAGAGACGGGTTTCGCGACTGCCTATGACAATGGCCTGGAGGTCATCACACGCGGCGAGCCTGGTCGGTGTTTGCTGCTGGTTGTCCAGCCCCTTGGCAGCGACTATGCCGGTGCTGCCTATACGGCCGCCCTCAGAGACATTACGCCCGCCAAACAGGTGGAAGCAGAGCTACGCGATGCGCTCTCCAAGGCAACCTCTGCCAACACACAAAAGTCTGATTTCCTTGCTTCAGTTGCCCACGAACTGCGCACGCCGCTCAATGCGATCATCGGTTTTTCCGAGATCATGCGGGACGAGCATTACGGGTCTTTGGGACATGAGAAATATCTCACCTACGCGGGTGACATTCACGACAGCGGAGAGCTGCTGCTCAGTCTCATCAACGATCTGCTTGATCTCTCCAAAGTCGAAGCAGGAAAATTTGAGCCAGAGTTTGAACAGGTAGACATTGCGAGCATTGTGGATCAGTGCGTCAATATGGTGAAGCCGAGCGCCGCGGATGAGCGCATTTCCATTCGCGCGCAGATTGATGAGCATCTGCCGGGTCTCGTCGCCGATAAGCGCAGCCTCACACAGATTTTGCTCAACCTGCTCTCCAACGCGGTCAAGTTCACGCGCCCCGGTGGCCAAGTGGGTGTGGTGTCGTCCCTGTCGAAGGATGGCGATCTTGTTATCACGGTCCAAGATACCGGCATTGGCATGTCGGACGAAGATCTGTCGCGCGCTTTCGCGCCCTTCGGCCAGGCCCGCAGCGCTGTCATTCACGGCAAAAAAGGGACTGGACTGGGTCTTCCGCTCGCCAAAGCACTGACGGAGGCGAACAGAGGGGCGCTGTCCATCGTTTCCTCGCCAGGCGATGGGACCATCGTTGAGCTCACTTTTCCCTCAACTCAGGTGCTGCAGGATTAAGTCTGCAGATCGTCCAAATCTCTGTACAGCTCCAGAGCTTCAGGGTTGGCCAGTGCTTCGCGGTTTTTTACCTCACGGCCTTCGATGATGTCGCGCACCGCAAGCTCCGTGATCTTGCCTGATTTTGTCCGGGGAATATCGGTGACTGCGATGACCTTCGCGGGCACATGACGCGGGCTTGCACCCTTGCGAATGTTCGACCTGACGGCTGCGATTAAATCATCTGTTAGTGCCGCACCATCGGCGAGAACGACAAACAGCACGACGCGCACATCATCCTGCCAGCTTTGGCCCACTGCAATCGCCTCGCGAATTTCAGGCAGTGTCTCAACGACGGCGTAGATTTCAGCGGTCCCGATCCGCACACCGCCGGGGTTGAGTGTCGCGTCAGATCGACCATGGATAATGATCCCGCCATGCTCGGTCACTTCAGCAAAGTCGCCATGATGCCAAACGCCTGGAAAGCGGTCAAAATAGGCGGCGGCATATTTGGCGCCTTCCGGGTCGTTCCAGAATCCAATGGGCATGCTGGGGAAAGGCTTCGTGCAGACCAGTTCACCCTTTCCGCTTGTCAGCGGCTCACCGCCTTCATCCCAGATTTCGACAGCCATGCCCAATCCTTTGGACTGAATTTCGCCTTTCCAGACCGGCAGGACTGGATTGCCTAGCACAAAGCAGGAGACGATGTCGGTGCCGCCAGAGATGGATGAAAGCTGTACGTCTCTTTTGATCGAGCGATAGACATATTCAAAACCCTCATCCACCAACGGAGACCCTGTCGACAGGATCAAGCGCAGGTCTTTCAGATTGTGGGTGTCAGCGGGCTTCAGGCTCTCTTTGTTGAGGGCATCAATAAACTTTGCGGACGTTCCAAACACATTGACGCCTACCTCATCTGCATAGTCGAACAGCACATTGCCGTCCGGATAGAAAGGAGATCCGTCGTAAAGCGCAAGGGTAGCGCCAATACCCAACCCCGCTACAAGCCAATTCCACATCATCCAACCGCAGGTTGTGAAGTAGAAAAGCGTGTCAGCCTCTTTCAGATCGCAATGGAGTACATGTTCCTTCAGCTGCTGCAGAAGCGTGCCGCCCGCGGAATGCACAATGCATTTGGGCGCGCCGGTGGTGCCGCTAGAAAACATGATGTAAAGCGGATGATCGAAAGGCAGCTGCTCAAAATGGATGGCTTTTGGTTCGAATTGCGCGCACGCCTCTTCCCAAGGGATTGTCTTTTCAACACCGGTAACAGGGGTGTCAACGAAAGGCACAATCACCACATGTTCCAGGGTAGTTAGCTGTGCTGAGATTTCCCGCAGATTGTCCTCAAGCGGCAGTGTCTTGCCGTTGTAGCGATAACCATCACAGGCGATCAGCACTTTGGGCTCAACCTGCCCAAATCTGTCCAAGACGCCCTTCGCGCCAAAGTCAGGAGAACAGGAGGACCAGACTGCGCCGATACTAGCAGTGGCGAGCATCGCAATAATCGTCTCCGGCATGTTGGGCATATAGCCCGCCACCCGGTCACCGGGTTCCACCCCCCAGGCACGTAGTGCCTGTGCAAATTGCGACACCGTTGTTTTGAGCTCTGACCAGCTCACCGTGCGTTTGTGGCTCCCCTCATTGTTGAAATGAAGTGCTGGAGACCCATCGTGCTTTCGCAGCAGGTTTTCTGCAAAATTAAGCCGTGCGTCGGGAAAAAACTCAGCACTGGGCATTGCTGCCTCACCCAGAACCCGGTCGCCCTTTTCAGAAGCGATCACTCCACAGAAATCCCAGATAGCGTCCCAAAAGGTCGCCGTCTCCGTCACTGACCAGGTGTGGAGTGCCTGATAGTCCGGCAGCGCTCGACCGACGCGCTTCTCAGCTTCCAAGCGAAATCGGTTTATAGCTGCTGCCGCGACACGGTCCGGGCTCGGTGACCATAGCGGGTCGGCGAATTTGGGGGATGCGTTGTGCTGACTGTTCATACCCAGCTTTTAAGCCGCACCCCCCAAACCTTCAAGTATTAGACGCCACGCCTTACGCCTCATCCTCCTCAAGCGCAGGACTTAAGTCCTCTGACGACTGAACCGCGTGGAAGCGGGCAAGGTAGCCGCCTTCCCGATTGGCCAATTCGTCATAGGCCCCATCTTCAACGATCCTTCCATCCTCAAAGACAAGAACACGGTCGACCTGCCGGACCGTCGAGAGGCGGTGCGCGATGATGATGGTCGTCCGACCCTTCATCAGGTCTTCCATGGCTTCCTGCACCGCCGCCTCTGTCACCACATCCAGGCTGGAGGTTGCTTCGTCGAGCACGAGGATCGGGGCGTCTGCCAGAAATGCCCGGGCAATTGCCACCCGTTGACGCTCCCCGCCTGAAAGCTTCACGCCACGCTCGCCCACCATCGTGCCAAGGCCATCAGGCAGTGCCTCGATGAATTCATTGGCTCGTGCGAGACGCGCCGCCTTCATCACGTCAGCCTCGCTAGCATCAGGATTTGCATAGGCAATGTTTTCCCCGAGGCTGCGGTGGAACAGGAGAGGCTCCTGCGGGACAACTGACACCGCCCGGCGTAAACTGACCGGATCAACCGTGGCGATATCCTGTCCATCAATCAGCACCCGTCCGCTGTCCAGGTCATAGAGACGCTGAAGCAACTTCACGAAAGTGCTTTTACCTGAGCCAGACTTGCCCACCAGAGCGATCTTCTCGCCTGCTTTGATTTTCAAAGACAGATTGGAATAGACCGCCTGATCCTTGCGTGGGTAGAGAAAGCCGACCTGATCGAAGTCGATCGCCCCTGCGCGCAGATCAAGTGCCGGCGCACCTTTGACCACAGCAGGTTCCATCGGTAAATCATGGAACATCACCAGATCCTCAATTTCCGACACACCCTGTTGCAGGTTCTGCAAATGGTAACCCATATCCCTCAAATAGGCGTTGATCATGAGATAAGCCGTCAGCCCAAAGACGATATCACCTGTGGTTGCGCGCCCCGCAGCCCACTCGGCAACGATCAGGCCCACAATCCCGGCGACAAGAGCAACGGAGGCAACATTTTGAACGATGAGAAGGTTTTCCATCATCGCCCAAGCACTCACAGCCTTGCGTCGCCAAAAATCAACGAGGGACAAGAGCCGCGCATCTTCGCGGTCCTCCGTGCCGAAACTCTTCACAACAGAGTTGCAGGTGATGGCGTCAGCAACCTGAGCACCGACTTCACTGTCGGCATCCATGTGGGCCCTGTGTCGGTCCGGCAAATGTCGAATGGCAAGCCAAGCTGTCACGGCAACATAAAAAATGCTGGTTATCCCCGCAAAGAGGCCCACCAGTGGCCAGCGCCAGCTCAGCACCGCCAGAATGCCGACGAGCATGAGCGCTGCTGGAAGCAGCGCTGCATAAACTGTGTCTGCAATGGTGTCGTAGGCCCACATGCCACGGGTCAGCTTCCGGACGGTGGCACCTGCATGGGAGCTTTCGTGCCAATTGGCGGGATAGCGCTGCACGCGAGCGAAGCCTTCGGTGATGATGTCGCGCATTACCTTGGCAGCAAAATGCATCCAGAGCCGGAACTTCAGGCGCTGCGCTGTGAAGAACACCACGCTCTGACCAACAAACAAGATCCCGGCCCATATCGCCGTGTCAACCTGATCCGGTGACGGCGGGACGTCAGCCGTCGATATCGTGTCAACCAGGTAGCCCGAGACGACCGGGAACATGATGTCGACGGCGACATTCACCACCAGCCCCACCATGAGCAGGAAAAACCAGAAGCCCTGGCGGCGCCAGTAAAACCAGATAAACGAAGCCACCTGCCGTGCAGAGACAGTACGTTTCATGTCATTTTCGTTTCCCTGACGGAAAACGCTCCTAACCAAAAGAGCCCTGGCGGATCACAAAGATCGCAGTAATCAGGCTCAAATATTTCTATTGAGAAGTGCCCATACGGGCAGTTGCGCAGACCTGACGTCCCTCCAGCCAACGGCCTGGAGTGATCGTTTGCCCTCATGTCAGCAAGCTTTGGGTCACTCCAGAAGGAGGTCCCCGCGGCTCAGACCTAAATCAGAGGCCGACGTAGAGGTGGTTCGGAATTTTCACTACCGGTTCCATGCTGGAGCCTTTTCCTCGTGTCCGATGCGGCATGCCCAAATCAGGGTTTTGCCGGTGCGCTGGGCAGAAATCCGCCCCTTGGTCGCTTCAAGATACGCTCTTTGCAGCCGAAACCAAGAGGGGCGCGCGTCTCGACTTTGAATTTGACATCATTGTGACCGAAAAGCCGCATTCCCTCGGCCAGGCGCAGGTGTGTCGGGATCATTTTTCCGCCACACTTAATCTTCAGACTGCGCATCTTACAGCCAAGACATTGAGGGGCTTCATGTCACGCTTTCTATCTTTTCTCGTCGTTCTTGTTTTGCTCATCGTGGGCGTTCTGTTCGCAGCGCCTTCCTTTATTCCGGTGGAGAGCTACAAACCCCAAATCACTGCTTTGGTGAAAGAGCAAACGGGACGTGATTTGACGATTGATGGCGACATCAGTCTTTCCTTCCTCCCCCGCTTGGCGGTGAGCGTAAACGATGTCGCCTTCCAGAATGCGTCATGGGCCTCTTCGCCCCATATGGCGAAGATGGAACAGCTGGAAATCGTTTTGAAAATCTTCCCGCTGATCCGGGGTGAAGTCGCTTTGGATCGCTTCATTATGCGCCGCCCTGAAATCGACCTTGCCGTGAACAGGCAAGGTATTGGCAATTGGGTGTTCGACATCCCCGCACAGAGCGCCCCTGCCCCAACTACAGAGGCACCGCCTGCCGGTGACGAAGGTGGGTTCACCCCCCAAGTCACAGACATTCAGTTGGGCGAAATCTCCCTGATTGATGGCTCTGTCAAATACTCAAACCTCGCGACAGCTGAGACTTATGAAGCGAGTGATATCAATCTTGACGTGTCCCTGCCGAGCCTTGATGACCCGCTCGGTCTTGACGGATCGCTCGTCTGGAATGGCGACACTGTTGACCTCAGCCTGGATGTTGCTGAACCGCGCGCTTTTTCCATTGGTGAGGCCTCAGACCTGACCCTCAAAATCACCGCCCCCAAAGTGACAGCGAGTTTCGCCGGTAATGGCAAAATGAGTCCGGTGCTCACAATTAATGGGCCGACGTCTCTTAGTATTCCCTCTGTTCGTGATCTTGCTGCCTGGGCTGGCCAGCCAATGGCTGATGGCGACGGTTTTGGCGCGCTTGATTTGAAGGGCACGGTTGCTGTCACTGGCGACAAGTATTCCTTCACCGGCGCAACACTGGCGTTTGACGGCATGAATGGCACTGGCGACCTGGCGGTTGACGCAGGCAGGGCGCGCCCGAAGCTCACCGGCGCCCTGGCTCTCGATAGGCTCAACGCCAATGTGTATCTGGCGGGTGGCAGCGAAAGCGCCCCATCTGATGGTCAAGCAGCACCATCAGGGGGAGGCAGCGGCGGAGCACCGGCGAGCAGCGGAAGCACGGCGGCTTCTGGATGGAGCGATGCCCCGATTGATCTGTCGGGCCTCAAAGCCATCGATGCCGACCTGGATCTAAGTGTAGGTGAAATCCTTTTCCAAGATCTCACGATTGGCAAAAGCGCCCTTGATGTCCTGATGAGCGGCGGAAAGTTGACTGCGAAACTCACCGAGCTGGCGCTTTACGAAGGCGCGGGTGTTGGTCAGCTGGTGCTCGACGGATCCGGCAACACGCCGTCGGTTGGCGCAAACTTCAATTTGAATGGCTTGTCTGCTTATCCCTTCCTCAGGGACGCCGCTGGTTTTGAGCGCCTGGAAGGACTGGGGTCCTTCAATGTGAACGTCACAACGCGCGGGAAGAGCCAGAAGGCAATGATGAGCGCCCTGAACGGTTCAGGTGCTGTAACCTTCGCGGACGGCGCCATTCGGGGGATCAATATTGCTCAGCTCTCACGCAATGTATTTGCGGCGGCCACCAGCGGATGGGAATCTGGTGGTGCGCAGAGCACAGATTTTTCTGAGCTTGGCGGAACCTTCACCATTGCCAATGGCGTGCTGACCAATAATGATCTCAAAATGTTGAGCCCCCTCATCCGCGTCACCGGCAAGGGCACTGTGAGCATGCCGCCCCAAACCCTCAACTACCGGGTTGAGCCAAAGCTGGCGGCAACCCTTGAGGGACAGGGGGGAACGGGCGATGTCAAAGGGATAGAGGTGCCGATTGTTATCTCTGGTCCCTGGAGCAATCCAAGCTTTACGCCAGACCTTGCTGCAATCATCCGTAATCCGGACGGCATTAAAGATGTAATTGACAGCGTCAAGGAAGACGGTGGCAAAGGGTTGCTGCAGGGCATTCTGGGCGGCGGTGCTGGGTCTTCTGACAGCACTTCCGGCGAGACCACCGAGGAAGAAAAACCACGGGTGGAAGATGCCATTCGCGGCCTTTTCAACCGCTAAAGAGGGCCTGGCGGTAAGCAATATCTGAAAGGGCGCTTCGCGTCCTTTCAGCCCCGCATCAAACCTTTTTAAAAGCAGACAGATCTGCATATTCTTTGACGCCATCAACCCGGTATTGCCGCCTCTGCAATTTTGGATAGGTGCAGACGTCGATTGAGGGACGCGTGCCGCCCATCAGGTAGACGAGGTCCTCCGCCCCTTCATTGCGCATGGCGTGAGCAGGCCCCCCTTTGGGGAAGAGCAGGACGTCGCCGGGTCCTACATCAAACACCTCATCCCCCAGTTCAGACTTGCCCTGCCCGGAGATGATATAGACGAATTCTTCGTCCTGATCGTGATAGTGAAATTCGGTCGTCTCGCGGCCGGGTTCAATCCTGACAATATGCAAACCCATATCAGTCAGTCCGGCAAGGTCTCCCAGGGTTCGGGTCAGGCGCACGGCATTCTCGTTATACTGGTGAACATGGCGCCGCTCCTCCATGTCCTTGATCCTGGATGCCGGAAAAAAACAGCTGTCTTTCGGGTTTTCTGCCACTGCTCAAACTCCCTTGAAGAGGTCACACTTCGTCTAGATGGTACCTGATCGCTTGGATCGCTAGACTGTGCATGCTCGAATCACTCATAGGTACACCCTTGCTGTACAACGCACTCGCCGCCCTTGTGAAATTCGCAATTGCCTCCGTAGCGATTGGGGCGGCCCTGTCTGCGCTCGATATCCAGGCAGCCGACCTTTTGACTGATATGGGCCTGACACCAGAGAAAATGCGGATCGTCCTGTCTGACGCGGTTGATTGGGCGCTGCCGCATTTCATGCTCGGCGCTATGGTGATCGTGCCGATCTGGCTTGTGCTGTTTCTCCTGAAACCTCCGGGCATCAACAAATAGCGTGCCCAGCAAGCACTGCTACTTGCACCTTACTCACCAAAGACTAAATTAGTCGCTTAAGGAACCGGACCGGTGGTCGGCCGGTCCATTTGACGCCCCTGCACCTCCCCTGTGATCTTCGGGAACAAATTGCAGGCGTGTCTGATCTGGGAGGTTCATCCATGAAGAAACTCGTTTTGACCGCCGCGATGCTGGCCATGAGCACAAGCTTTGCGATGGCCGACATTGGCGCTGGCCTGGTCGGCAACACAGTCACGCTCACAGGGCCTGATGGGACAGTGACCAAAGTGCACTACCCTGACGCTTCCAATATTGTGCTCAAACTTCCTGACGGTGCTGAAGTGCCGGGAACCTGGCGCGTTGAGGGCAATTCAATCTGCACAACCGCTGGTGATCAGCCGGAAAACTGTACACCCCCTATCGACGATGCCCCCGCTGTCGGGAGCTCCGGTTCGATCGACGGTGAGGCTGGGTCTGTGGCGTGGGCCGTGACTGCAGGTAAAGACTTCTAAGTCCTTAGATCAGGATTTGTTCAAAACGGCCCCTGTTATTGGATAGGGGCCGTTTTTATTGTATTTGCGGAAAACTGTTTTCCTGCGCAAACGGATTGCTTGCAGTAGACTTGGCGCCATATCGATTCTCCAGAGCCGGTCGATATTGATCTGATCGAGACCCGGCTCCTGATATTTTGTTTTGTCGCGTTTTCACCCGTGCCCCTTGGCGGAAAACCGTTTCCATGGTTCGGGAAAACGCTCAATTGAGGGGCCTTACAATGTCGAGACTGGCAGGCAAAAACGCAATTATCACCGGTGCTGGAAGTGGTATTGGCCGCGCAAGTGCGCTGATCTTCGCGCGCGAAGGTGCCAATATTGTCGCTGTTGATCGGGTCGAAGGTGCTGTCGATGAAACAGCTGAAATGGTCCGGGCTAAAGGGGGCACGATCAAAACAGTCGCCGCGGATGTGGGCGATGAGAACGCGGTCAAAGGCTTTATCGAATTTTGTGTGTCGGAATATGGCAGCCTTGATGCGATCTACGCCAATGCGGGCGTGAGCGGTGGGCTCGTCCCGATTCAGGATCAAACACCTGCCATGTGGGAAGAGATCCTTCGGGTCAATCTGATCGGTCCCTTTCTTGCGATCAAACACGCATCAGCGCATATGGTGAAACAAGGCAAAGGCTCCATCGTTTGCACCGCATCGGTGGCGGGCCTGAGAGCGAATGCAGGCAACACGCCCTACTCGGCCTCGAAAGCCGGGGTGATCAGCCTCGTACAAACGGCTGCCAATCAGTTTTACGGCACGGGTGTGCGCGTCAACGCGATCTGTCCCGGGCTCATCGAAACAGGTATGACGGCGCCGCTCTTTGAAGGCGCGCGGGCCCGCGGCAGTGAGGGGAAGATCGGACAGCTCAACCCGACGGCGCGGTATGGACACCCGGAAGAAATCGCCAATATGGCGCTCTTCCTGGCCAGCGATGAAGCCTCCTACGTGAACGGGCAGGCGATCCCAGTTTGTGGCGGGCTCTCCAGCACCCATCCGTTTGCCCCAAGCCGGCGCGGCGCCTAACGCAAACAAGCCATGAACCGATTGCCGTCTGCCGACATTACATGGCGTGCGGACGGCAGTCCGCAATCAAAGCGCTTTGACGATATTTACTTCTCCAGCGAAGATGGTCTGGCGGAGACCGCTCACGTGTTTCTGCAAGGCAATCATCTGCCGACCGCATGGGCTGATCAAACCCATTTCACAATTGGCGAATTGGGCTTTGGGACAGGGCTCAATTTCCTGGCGGCCTGGGCGCTCTGGCGGGAGACCCGATCGCCAGGTCACCATCTCCACTTCATCTCTGTTGAAGGCTTCCCTCTTACACAAGAAGAGCTGTCGCAGGCGCTTGAGAAATGGCCGTCGCTTGCGCCTTTCGCCGCAGAGCTGATTGCCAACTATCCCGCACCCCATAGCGGCACACACCGTCTTCATTTATCAGACAGTGTTTCTCTTACACTTTGTGAAGAGGACGCGCTCCCAGCCTTGAGCCAGCTTGAGGCCCAGGTCGATGCCTGGTTTTTCGATGGGTTTTCTCCCGCCAGCAATCCTGACATGTGGTCGGAAAGTGTCTTTTCTGAAGTCGCTCGTCTTTCGCGCGCGGGCACGACCCTCGCGACGTTCACAGCAGCAGGTGCCGTACGCCGCGGGCTTGCCGCACAAGGGTTCGATGTTGAGAAAGTGAAGGGCTTCGGACGTAAGCGCGAAATGCTTGTTGGACGGATGGGGGTAGCGCCAAACCGCAGTGCCGCTAAACCGTGGTACAGCATCCCACCCACACTAAACCCAAAGTCGGCGCTTATTGTGGGTGCCGGGATCGCAGGCACCGCCGCCGCCTATGCGCTGAAACGCAAAGGCCTCACTGTGCAACTAGTGGATGGCGAAGGTCTTGGTGCCGGCGCATCAGGAAACCCAGCAGCGCTTTTTATGCCGCGCTTTTCAATCAACCCGACGCCTGAGGATGATTTCCATATTGCCGCCTATCTCTATGCAGAGCGTGAGATGCGGAACCTGCAACGAGATGCCGCTCCCCCCTTCTTTGACCCCAGGGGCGTTTTACAATTCGCGCGCACAGATGCTGAGGCCTCCCGCTTTGAAAAGATCGCCGCGCGGGCTCCGCTGCCGGAGGGTCACCTGGAGCTCATCGCCGCGCATGACTTGAGCGCCATAGCTGGATTTGAAACCGGGTTTCCTGCCTTTCTGTTTCCGCGCGCAGGTGTCATCGACCCACGGGGCCTTCTCAGGCACCTCACCCAAGAGGTCGAGATTGAGCGCATCTCAGCTGCCTCGCTCACAAACAAAGATGGGGGCTGGCAGATAGATGCTCTTGCCCCAGAGAGCGCTGACATTGTAGTGCTGGCCAATGGGCCCGGCCTCTCCTCGTTTCCTGAAACAGACTGGCTGCCGCTGGAACCCGTGCTTGGTCAGATCACCAACCTGCCAGTCGACGCGTTGCCTCATCACTCGCATGCAATTGTTGCTGGGCCTTACCTTATCTCTCATGGCGACGGCTCCGCCCTGACCGGTGCGACCTATGAACTTGGTCGAGACGGGCAGAGTGCGCTGGGGCCTACCGTGATCGGCCATCAGCGCAATCTCCAGGATCTCGCAGAGATGTTTCCTACATTTGGCCAAGCGCTCGCGGGTCTCAACCCAGAAGATTTGTCAGGCCGCATATCCTTCAGAGCTCAGGTGCCGGACCGCGTTCCCTTCGCGGGGCCTGCGCCCATCAGGGACGACTATCTCGCCGCCTATGATCGGCTGCGTCATGGCGACCGGTTCGCCAGCTATCCACCCGCACCGGTTTATCCCGGGCTCTTCCTCCTGGGCGGCCTTGGTGCCCGAGGCTTCACCACCGGGCTGTTGCTGGGCGAGCTGCTCGCAGCTCAAATCGCCGGCACGCCCCTGCCCCTCCCCCGTGACCTTGCGGAAGCCGTCCACCCGGCCCGATTTATTGTGCGGGCTTTGCGAAAAAATACGGTCTGAACGCTTTCCTTTGGCGCGCAAGCGCCTATCCTCTCCTCATCAATATTCAAGATTTCAGAAAGAGTGCGCCCCATGGATCTCAGTTTCAGCGCTGCAGATGAAAAATTCCGGCTCGAGGTTAGAGAGTTTTTCGCCAGTGAATATCCAGCCGATATTCTCGCCAAGGTACAAAACGGACAACAGCTCAATAAAGCTGACTATCAACGCTCCGAAGCCGCCCTCAATGACAAAGGCTGGGTTGCTGTCAACTGGCCGCAAGAGTATGGCGGCACCGGCTGGACAGCGACGCAGAAGTTTATCTTTGATGATGAGCTGGAACGCGCAGGCGCGCCAAACGTGATCCCTATGGGTCTGCTCTATGTGGCCCCGGTCATCTACACGTTTGGGTCCGACGAGCAGAAGAAGCGCTGGTTGCCCGACATTCTGGCCAGCCGGACATTCTGGGGCCAGGGCTATTCCGAACCTGAATCCGGGTCTGACCTTGCCTCTCTTCAGTGCAAGGCAGAGCGGGATGGCGATGATTACATCGTCAACGGCACCAAGATCTGGACGAGCCAGGGACACTATGCGGACTGGTTCTTCTGTCTCGTGCGCACTGACAATAGCGGCAAGAAACAGGAAGGCATTTCCTTCCTATGCATGGATGCAAACACGCCGGGTATCACGGTCTACCCGATCATCACGATTGATGGCAGCCATTATCTCAACCGCATCGAGTTCGACAATGTGCGGGTGCCGGCTGAAAACCTGATCGGTGAAGAAGGCATGGGCTGGACCTATTCAAAGTATCTTTTGTCCAATGAACGCACGTCCTACGCACACATTGCGGGCAAGCGGGCTGACATTGCGCGGCTCAAAGAGATCGCGGGAACCATTCAATCTGGCAACCGATCTTTGATGGACGACCCAGCATTTGCCAACAAACTCGCGGAGGTTGAGATCGACCTGACGGCATTGGAGTTCACGGCCCTCCGCGCCCTTTCCTCTGTTGCGGCAGGCGATGCGCCCGGCGAAGAAAGCTCGGCGCTCAAAATCCTCGCGACAGAAAATGCTCAGGCCATTACGGAACTCTTCCTGGAAGCAAGCGGTGCCAACGCCGTTCCGTTTTTTCCCGATAGAAGCGATGCGGACTGGAACGATGGCAGTGGCATTCCGGCCTTTGCAGCGCCGTCTACGGCCTCCTATTTCTTCAATCGGGCTCAAACCATTTATGGCGGTGCGACCGAAGTGCAGAAAAATATCATTTCAAAACAAGTACTTGGCCTGAGCTAGAGACGATTTCACTGAATCTCCTTGAATTAGTTTAACGATAAACTATATTGGTTTAACGTTGAACTAATTGAGGATATGCGCCATGGCCAGCCGCCGCCGTTTTTTGAAGATTATGGGATCGACCGCGATCATCGCTGCAGCGGGTGCCGGTGGGTTTGCGGTGACCCGAACGCCAACAGACGCCCTTGCGCCCTGGAAGCGCGCCGGTGGGCCTGAATATGCTGAGCCACGTATGCGGGCTCTTTCCTATGCGGTGCTTGCGCCCAATCCACATAATCGGCAGCCCTGGCAGGTGGACCTGTCGGAACCGGACGTCGCCACGCTCTATTGCGATCTCGACCGGTTGCTGCCGGAAACCGATCCGTTTGAGCGGCAGATTGTCATTGGCCTTGGATGCTTCCTTGAGCTTGCCCGCATGGCCGCAGCTGAAGATGGCCGGGCGCTCACGGTTGACCCTTTCCCCGACGGCGCCCCGGATCAAAATCTCGACACACGCCCCATCGCACGCATGCGGTTTGGCGCGCCGGGATCTGCAACACCAGATCCGCTCTTTGCACAGGTGTTGGTAAGACGCTCGCTCAAAGAACCCTATGATACCAGCAAGCCTGTTTCCGAAAGCAGCCTGTCAGCCATCGCCGCCGTCGTCCCAGAAAATGTCAAAGTTGCATTCACAACCGACCCGACCCGCCGCGAAGAGTTGCGCGAGCTCAGCTGGGCCGCTCATAAACTGGAAGTCACAACACATCGCACCAACATGGAAAGTGTCGACCTGATGAGGATCGGCAAGGCAGAGATCAATGCAAATCCTGACGGGATCGATATTGGCGGTTCAGCCTTCCTTGATGCGGCGGCACTCGCTGGCATCATCAGCCGCGAAGAACTGGCAGACCCCACCTCGGAAGGGTTTAAAATCGGCCTCGATATGTATCAGGAGATGATGTTCACCGCGATGGCCCATCTGTGGCTGACGACCGATGGTAATACACGGGTTGATCAGTTGAATGCAGGCACCGCCTGGATCAGAACGAACATGAAAGCGACGGAGCTCGGACTCGGCATTCATCCACTTTCTCAATCGCTGCAGGAATATGTGGAGATGGAGCCACTCTACGAAGAGGTGCACACAAAACTGGCAGCCCCTGGACACAGAATACAAATGCTCGGGCGTTTGGGGTACGGTCCGACCATCCCTGGCGGACCCCGCTGGCCTATTGAGACAAGGGTTTTATAAGCGTGACAGACAAAGCTGAGAGTAAGAGCCCAGAAGAGAATGGCTCTTCTCTCTACGCCTTTTTCAATGAAATCGGCATCATCAACCAGCTCTTCTCCACGGCTTTTCGACGCGCCCTGCCAGACGGCATGACCAGCGCACAATTCACTGTGCTCAACCATTTCGCCAGATTGGGTGGAGAGCGTACGCCCGCACAGCTTGCCGCGTCGTTTCAGGTGACCAAAGGGGCCATCACTAACACGCTGCAAAAACTGGAGGAGAAAGGATATGTGGCGATTGCCACAGACCCTAAAGACCGGCGGAGCAAAATCGTGACGGTGACTGACAAAGGTCTTGCAAAACGGGACGAAACACTGGCAGCCACCACTCCGGCGCTTGCACAGATTGTGGAGGAGCTGGATGCATCGGAAATCAAAGCAGCCCTGCCCTTGTTGCAGCGGGTCCGTATCCATCTAGACAAGGCTCGAGACGAGATCGACTTCGCTGATCTCTAACGCCAGCCTTGCTCCTCACTGACATGTGATTGTCACAATTTTTGACGAATCACTTCCCAATCATCAGAATCAGAACACTTGAGAGAACACACTCGCATTCCTTCGGAGGAGAGGCCCATGCGTGAGATGTTGTTTGCCGTCTCGACCACAGCTGCGTTTTGGCTGATTGTCGCCGTAACTGTTTATCTGACTATGATTGTCTAGAATACCCTGGGTACCCGATGATCAGACGTGCTGGCCGCCATTGATGTGGATCTCGGCGCCATTCACGTAGGACGATTGGTCTGTGCAGAGGAAGTAGATGGTACGCGCTACTTCTTCAGGTGTGCCCAAACGCTGCATCGGAATTTCAGCGACGATCTTGTCGGTCCCGGGTGACAAAATCGCTGTGTCAATTTCTCCAGGTGCAATAGCATTCACGCGAATACCTCTGCGACCAAAGTCTGATGCCATTTCGCGCGTCAGTCCCGCAAGTGCTGACTTGGATGTTCCGTAGGCGGATCCCGCAAACGGGTGCACGCGGGTTCCGGCAATTGAGGTTACATTCACAACAGAGCCCTTGGCCGCTTGCAGTTCGTTCACCAGTCCCCTAGCAAGACTCACCGGTGCAAAGAAGTTCACTTCAAACACCCAGCGCCATGCCTCCATATCCGTTTCAAAAACGCCCAGGCGACTCCCATCCTCCCCTTTTGGAGAGATCGCAGCATTGTTCACCAGCGCATTTAAATGACTGCCCTGGTCCTTGAGACGAACGCGCATCTCGGCCACCGCCGCAGCCGTGTTTACCGGATCAGACAGGTCGACCTGAATATGATCTTCCGGCCCTGCTTCCCAGGGGCAATCCTCCGGAAAGGGATGTCTGGAACAGGTGATCACCCGCCATCCAGCGCTTGAAAAACGCTTCACGGTTGCATGCCCAATTCCGCGGCTTGCCCCTGTGAGAATGAGGGTCTTTTTGTGGTTTGATGGATCGCTCATGCAGGCAATCTAGTGGAACGCCGCAGTCATGACCAGCGAGAGCTGAGTCTCATAGTCTTTATTACTAGGATGCTGGCGATGTCATGTTTAACGCGGCACGAACACTGGAGAGGACCGTCTCAGGCTCTTCTGCCGCCTCGACCACGGTCCAGTTGAGCTCTCCCACGTCGTAAGAAAGCTGCTGCCTGACGATCCTGGCATCGGCGTCTGACGCGTCCGTCCCTGCCTCAGATCTCTGTTCAACCCGAGATTCCAACAGATTTGCAGGCGCGGTAAGCCAAATGCCTGCAAACGGAATTGACCGGTTTGTTGCCACTTGCTCAATTTGGGCCCGTTCTGTCGGTTTCGCAAACACCGCATCACAAATCACCGTTTGACCGGCATCCAGTGCAATGCCCGCGAGCCGCGCCATCTCGGCATAGACCATATCGCTGGCCTCCTGCGTGTAGGCATCAGATGACAGACGATCTGCATCAGCCACACCTGCCAGTCTTTTGCGGACAATGTCTGTCCTTAAGTGAACCGCACCAACCACTCCGCCCAGCTCAGGCGCCGACAGTTTGGCAATAGTGGTCTTGCCGGTTCCTGACAAGCCGCCGATCGCATAGAGCCTTGCCTCTGTCGCCCGCAACAACTCTTCTGCAAAGTCGGCGTAGGCCAGCGTAACACCCTCAAGCGCCGGAGCGTCGCCATTGTGCCTAGCCGACATCCTTGCGCTGACGTGGGACCGAACGCTTGCCCGTACGCTCATAAAGAATGGAAGCGCCCGCAAACCCATCAAGGTTTCTGAAAGATCGTCGGGCGTTTGTGCCTGCAGATAGGCATTGAGCGTGGCATTCGCCTGGGCCGCAAGCCGTTGATCCTGCTTCGCTCTGAAGGCTAAGTCCATCAGCAGAAAGGCAAGATCATAGAGCGTATCAATGCGTGCAAATTCGTCGTTAAATTCGATGCAATCAAATGGCACTGGCACCCCGTTGAGGCACACAACATTATTTAGATGAAGATCACCATGGCAGTGGCGCACCCAGCCCGCCGTGCGACGTTCTTCGATAAGCTCTGACAAGGCCTCAAGGGATTCAGCGTAGAGACGGCTCAATCGCTCGATAAGGTTCGGCGGATAGATCTGCCCGATAAAGGGATCGAAATTTTTCCGATTGCTCTCAAGAATATCCAGAAACCGCTTCTGTCCACCATCCGCCTGACTCACGTCAGCGTGTTTGTGAAACTGCTCCAGTTGCCGGGCCAGCTTCTCGACCATCGCGACGGTCAACTCGCCGCGACCTGCCATTTGCGACAGAAGGTCGGATTGATCAAAGCGGGCCATCTTCACCACCCAATCAACAATCGTGCCGCCAGCGCTCTCGCCGAGCACCAGGCCATCACCCGTCTCCGTTACAGGAACAATATCAAGATAGAGTTCTGGTGCTGCGCGCCGATTTAGTTTCAGTTCTCGCTTACAGGCATCATGGCGCGCCTCAAGCGTTGTGAAGTCGAGATAGACGAGATCAACACGCTTCTTCAATTTGTAGGCATTCGACCCTGCCAAGAAAACAACCGAGATATGGGTATCAATGCGTTCAACACGTGCGTCCACAGTAAGTCCATAGGCTCCCGGTGTCGCCAAAAATGTCTCGACAGCGGCTGCGTCGATACCAACCATTAAGTCCGCTCGAAAGCCGTAATGGTCTCAACTCCGGCAGGGTCCTGATGCGACAGCACCTCGCTGCCCGGGAAGGCTTGTCGAACTGCTTCTTCAACGCGGTCGGCAACTTCATGCGCATTGGTCAAGCTCATGTTCCCATCCAGCTCCAGGTGAAACTGAATAAAGAGCTTGTTGCCGGCCATCCGTGTGCGCAGATCATGCATGTTCTGCACATCCACATCGTTCAGAACGACGGTTCTGATCTTGTCGCGCTCTTCCTCTGGCAATTCCTGATCCATAAGTTGCTGCACAGATTGGTCGGCTATCTGCCAGGCGCTATAGGCGATGAAACACGCGATCAAAATTCCGAATAGAGGGTCTGCCCAAATGAGCCCCGGATAGGCAGACAGGGCCAAGGCGGCGATCACCGCAAGGTTCATCAACAGATCACCCTTGTAGTGGATAGAATCGGCGGCGATGGCCAGAGAGTTGGTCGCCCGCACAACTTTTGTTTGGTAGGCAACGAGGCCCAAAGTCAGTGCGATTGCAATCACTGTCACGACGATCCCGATCCCAGAGCTGGAAACGGGCTCCGGCTCGATCAAACGCGACGCCGCCTCCCACAGAATGTAAACCGCCGACAAAACAATGATCGTCGCCTGGCCTAATCCAGCCATTGCTTCAGCTTTGCCATGCCCAAAACGATGATCATGATCAGCCGGTGTGAGTGCAGCACGAACCGCAAATAGATTGAGGAGCGATGCCGCCATGTCGAGCATCGAGTCGAACAAGGTTGCCAACATGGCCACCGACCCGGTGACGACAAATGCAGCTGCTTTCATCGCGATCAACGAGAGGGCAACACCAACCGCCGCATAGGTAGCACGGCGCATCAGCCTGTCGTTTGTGGCGTTGCTCATCGGTTGATCATTGGTCATCGGATCACGGGAAAAGTTTCGACGTTTGCCAGGGTGCGTCTGCGGCCTCCCGGCGGAAGAGCAAACGGTCATGCAGGCGGAAAGGCCTGTCCCGCCAAAACTCAATTTGGCTTGGTATCAGACGGAAGCCCGACCAGTGAGGTGGACGATCTACTTTCTTGATGGCGTATTTAGCGCCATATCGCGCAACTTCTTTTTCCAGTTCAAACCGACCATCCATTGGGCGGGATTGTCTCGACGCCCAAGCACCGATCTGACTGTCTTTGGCGCGGGTGGCGAAATAAGCATCTGCTTCCCTATCGCTCACAGGCGAGATGGCCCCACGCACCCGAATTTGGCGTCGGAGTGATTTCCAGTGGAAACACAGCGCAGCTTGCGGGTTCTCGGCCAGTTCTGTGCCTTTGGCGCTTTCCAGATTGGTGTAGAACACAAACCCTTCCGGGCTCGCGTCCTTCAGGAGAACCATCCGGACATCTGGCAGGCCCGATGCGTCTGACGTTGCCAGCGCCATGGCGTTCGCGTCGTTTGGCTCAGATTTCTCCGCTTTCGCCATCCACTCCTCAAAGAGGACGAACGGGTCCGTGCCTGCGATACTTTCTACGTCTGTGTCCGCCATTGCGGTCCTCATGCCTTGCTGTCGCTCCAACGCGCGTTTGGGGCCTTATTTTGGCCCTGCGGGTCCTCTTGTATAGTCGACACTATATATATCCGTCATTGGGACCTGTCCCAGATTCGATACCATATAAAGCGACAGCAGAACGCAGATGACTTTCACTCGCACATGGCAATTTGCGCTCACAGCCCTCGCCGTCCTGGGCCCTATTGCCAATGATGGGCTTGCGACCGAAATCAACCAAGTGACCACTCCTGCTTCTCTGGAAGAGTTGGCAGGGAACCAATTGGAGTTTGATAAGGGTGTCGCGGCTTACGATGCGGGCGACTACGCTACCGCCTATGCAATATGGCTCCCGCTTGCCAAATCCGGAGATATCGCTGCCCAACGCAATGTGGCCCACATGCTGCGCCGTGGCGAGGGCGTGCCCCAGGACAGCGAGCGCGCTTTATGGTTTTACGAGCGTGCCGCCAGCGTGGGGCTTGCGAGCGCCGCCCTTAATGCGGGCATGATGCGCATTGAGCCGGATGCCCCCTATCACGACCTTGAGAAAGGCGCGGAGTGCCTCAACCTAGCAGCCGCCGGCGGCAGCCCTGACGCCATGTGGGAGCTGGGATTGCTCATCGAAAAGAGCGCCAAAAGTACGCCGTCAGATATTCGTGCTGCTCAGGCGTTCATTCAGCGTGCTGCTGAGCTTGGCCATGAAGAAGCTATGCTACGCGTTGGCGCGAGAGCAGAGGCGCCACGGTCCCCTCAACCACCCCCATCGCAAAGCAACATGCTGGCGCCGGCACCCGCACTGGTATCGCCAGAGCAGGGCGCACGGTTTATGGTAGGCGTCCACCTGTTCGACGAGGGCGATTTCCTGGCCGCCGCCGAGCAATGGCATCCACTCGCCGAAGAAGGTGTGGTCGAAGCGCAATATCGCCTGGGGCGCCTTTACCGTTTTGGTCTTGGTGTCGGGCCGGATGTGGCGTTGGCTCGAAAATGGCTCACCGCCGCGGCAGCGCGTGGCCACGAAAAAGCGGCTAAAACACTCGAAATTCTCCCCGCCCCTTAACGATTTGGTATTTGTGCCGGGTTAAGTTTGATCATGCTTTCTTAACCATGATCGCAGAGTTTCTGAGCCAACACATATTTCTCAGCGAACCCTGACGTCTCAGCGAACCTCTTCTGGCGGAGCTCTATGCGCAATCCCTACCATGTGCTTGGTATTTCACCGCAGGCCGGTCCTGATGAAATCAAGTCAGCTTATCGGCGGCTCGCGAAGACCTACCATCCAGATTCAGGTTCGAGAGACCCTAAGCAAAAAGAACGCTTTCACGAGGTGACCGCCGCCTATGACCTTCTATGTCGAAAGGCAAAGTCATCCAAGTCCTCCGGTCCGATAAAACAGCGTCATGCGGCGCGGGCTGCCGAGGGCGAAGCGACAGCAAAGGCAAGTCAGCCGCCAAAGCAACCACACACGAAACCCGCTTCGCCACCAAAACAGGAGGAGCAGGCCGGCGCGGAGCCGAAAACTTCGGCAGCAGATGAGGCGGCCTCGCCAAAACCAGAGAAATTCCCACCTTTCGCTGACTTCCTCACCAATCTGAAGAAGGTTGGCCGACGCGCGTTCCGATCGTCTGGGACAGTGCACACATATGAACTTTGTATTCCCTTTCTGGATGCGGCGGAGGGTACCAAACGGCGTCTCACGCTGGATAATGGGAAGTCGCTGGACGTCCATATTCCGGCGGGTGTCGACGATGGTCAGCAGATCCGACTGCGAGGACAGGGTGACACCAGCCTCACCGGTCGAAATGCCGGAGATGCTCTCGTTACCATTTATATTGCACCCCACCCCTCCTTTCGCCGGGAAGGGGCTGATGTGCATATCGACGTGCCTGTAAGCCTTCCTGAGGCAGTGCTCGGCGCAAAGATCACGGTTCCGACCGTGGAAGGCGATGTGTCCGTGAGCGTCCCTGAGGGCTCTAACAGCGGCAGCGTGCTTCGTCTGAAGGGCAAGGGCTTAGCCCACCCGCCAGGTAAGCGGAAATTCGGTAAGGGGGATCAATTTGTGCATCTGACCCTTGTTCTGCCAGCCAAACAGGACCCAGCCTTGAAAGACTTTGCAGCGACGTGGGCACAGGGCCTTCAACACACCCCTCGCAAGACCTGACCCATTTTGGATCACACCTCTGTAATGGTCTGTAATACAAGCGGTTTTTCGGTCCTTTTCGCTAGACCCTAAAGTCCATTTGTGTAGGATGCCGCGCTAATGGGGGCAGGAATTTCAACAAGATAGGGGGTCCCGTGACAGCATCTGGGACAGCATCCGGCGGCCTGATGAGCGGAAAAAAAGGGCTCATCATGGGAGTGGCAAACAACCGGTCGATTGCCTGGGGCATTGCCAAGGTTTGCGCTGACCATGGCGCAGACGTGGCTTTTACCTATCAAGGGGAAGCGCTGGCCAAACGCGTGAAGCCATTGGCTGAATCTGTTGGATCAGACCTCGTTCTTCCTTGCGACGTGACCGATGACGCCTCAATGGATGCTGTCTTTAAGACGCTTGAGGAAAAGTGGGGCAAGCTCGACTTCGTCGTGCACGCTATTGCTTATGCCGACAAGAGCTCGCTTGATGGTCGTTATCTCGACACCACAGCTGACCAGTTCGCGCAGGCGATGAACATTTCCTGTCATTCACTTGCGGCAGTTGCCAAACGTGCTGAGCCCCTGATGGCTGATGGGGGCTCTATCGCCACCCTCACCTATTATGGCGCTGAGAAAGTTATTCCTCACTACAACGTTATGGGTGTCGCGAAAGCCGCCCTTGAGGCAAGTGTGCGCTATCTGGCTGTTGATCTTGGCCGGAACAATATCCGCATCAACGCCATCTCAGCCGGCCCCATCAAGACGCTGGCTGCCGCCGGCATTGGCGATTTCCGCTACATCTTGAAGTGGAACGAGCTGAATGCGCCGATGAAGCGAACCGTGACCATTGATGAAGTGGGCAAAACAGGTCTTTACCTGCTCTCTGACCTTGCCTCGGGCGTCACGGGTGAAGTTCACCATGTGGATGCTGGCTATCATGTGGTCGGCATGAAGGCTGAAGATGCACCGGACATGAGTATTGTCTGATTTCGGCGTCGCGTTTCCGTTTTCCGTGATTATCGGCTAGAACCTCCTCAATCGGTTTAATGGGGCAGGACACATGTCACACAATACGTTTGGCCATTTATTTCGCGTGACCACGTGGGGCGAATCTCACGGGCCTGCGCTGGGCTGCGTGATTGATGGTATGCCTTCGCTTGTGCCCATCACGGCAGACGAAATTCAAACCTTCCTTGATAAGCGTCGACCGGGTCAGTCGCGATTCACTACCCAGCGCAAAGAACCCGACCAGGTCAAGATTCTCTCCGGCACGTTCCAGGACGAAAGTGGCCAGGAAGTCACGACAGGCACGCCCATTTCGCTGATGATTGAGAATGTCGATCAACGGTCCAAAGACTATGGCGATATCAAAGACACATTCCGCCCTGGCCACGCGGACTTCACCTATGAAGCCAAATATGGCATTCGCGATTATCGCGGCGGCGGACGCCAATCTGCTCGCGAAACAGCCGCACGCGTCGCGGCTGGCGCTCTTGCACGCAAGGTCTTGCCAGGTGTTGAAGTGCGCGGTGCCCTTGTTCAGATCGGTCCCCACAAAATCGACCGTACACGGTGGGACTGGAACGAAATTGATCAGAACCCTTTCTGGTGCCCCGATCCCGTGGCAGCGAAGGAATGGGAGACTTATCTTGATGGAGTCCGCAAAGCCGGTTCCAGCTGCGGTGCAGTGATCGAACTCATTGCGAGCGGGGTGCCGGCGGGCCTTGGCGCCCCCATCTATGGCAAGCTTGATGCGGATCTCGCTGGAGCGCTCATGAGCATCAATGCTGTCAAAGGTGTTGAAATCGGCGATGGATTTTCCGCTGCTGCGCTCACCGGCGAGGAAAATGCCGACGAAATGGGCATTGATGGCAACAAAGTAAGCTTCGATGCCAATCATGCAGGCGGAATTCTTGGTGGAATATCCAGCGGGCAAGATATTGTCGCCCGTTTTGCTGTGAAACCCACCTCGTCTATCCTTACGCCCCGCAGGTCGATTACCCGCTCGGGCGAAGAAACAGAGGTCATGACCAAAGGTCGGCACGATCCTTGCGTTGGTATTCGGGCGGTACCCGTTGGCGAGGCCATGATGGCCTGTGTTCTCGCCGACCATTTCCTCAGGCACCGCGGACAAAACGGCCAAGAAGAAAGCTAACGTCATGACCGCACCATCGCCCGTCTCGCCCCAGCCCTTGATGGCACGTTTCGATCAACGCAGCGGAGAGATGATGGTCTATGGCGGTGGCTTCTTTGGCTGCTTCGTGCTGAGCGTTGCGCTTGCCCGCGGTGACATTGCCCTCCTGATTATCAGTTTGGCGCTTTTCGCTGTCGCCTATCACTTCTGGCCTTTTGTGCGGAGAAACACGCCGGCCGTCGTCGCGAGTTCTGCTGGGCTCATGATAACAGGGCTCGGCACCGTCGGCTGGGACGCCATCGTCAACGCCACCACGGTGGACAAGGCGGTAAGGACTATCCGCAATACAGAACTTCACCTGACGCTCAGCAAATCCCTCGACAAAGCACTGGTCGAGGAAGACATGGGCGGGCTTCAACGGCGGTTGATGGTGCAGATTTGGCGATACAATAAAGACACGCTGGTGATCCGGCTGGAGCCGCTGGATGTTGCGCCGGAGCCGATCCTGGAAGCTGTCCAGGCGTTCCTCAATCAAAGAGCGGCCTAGTTCTTTCTGTAGACCGCCATCTTTGTCAGATAGCCGGTCTGTTGTCCGACAGTGCTGAGCCCTGAGCGCGCGAAGAGGGCCTCAAAGTCCTCTTCCAGGTAGGTTGAGAAAAAGGGCTCATGAAACGCCACCGGAAAAAACTCCAGCAGGCTGTTGAAGGAGGGATGGTCGTCTGTCTGCAAGGCATCCACCAGGACAAAAATCCCGCCGGGTTTTAGGACACGAGCGATTTCCTCGGCCACCTGGCGCCGCACTTTAGGTGGCAATTCGTGAAACAGATAGGTTGCGGTGACGATGTCCTGGGAGGCTTTTTCCACCGGCATTCGCTCAGCCGGTGCATTGACAAAACGCGTCCGACCCCATTTAGACAAGGCGCGCTTGGTTTTTGCGAGATAGTCCGGAGACAGATCAAGTGCTGTCACGCCCGCGCGTGGCCAGTTGCGCTTCACCTCGCGCAAAAAGCGCCCTGTCCCACAGGCAATATCCAGCAGACTCACGTCCCGCTGATCTTTATCGCTCAAATATTCTGCGATGGGGACAAGTGCCTGCCGCCGCATAGCGTCTGCCGTCCCAGCAAAGAGCGTCTCTACTTGTGTGTCATAGAGGTTGGCTGAATCTTCTGACAACCAGCCATCGGTCTGGAAGTGAAAATTCTGAAGGTAGTAGCGGGGAAAATGTTTGGCTTTCGCACCGGTGTTTACTTCCGAGTGCCGTCCATCCATCCGACGTTCGTCTACTTTTTTGGCATCCAGCAAAAAGCGGATCGCTTTGTCGATCGGCTTCCGCGGATCGGCCCCAAGCTCCGGCGCCTTGTAGACGCCTTCGTCGATGTTTCGATAGTCACGCTCGAACAATTCGCGGATCGATTGCAGAATATCCGGCAGTTTTGGGATGGATGCTGTGGGCTTGAAGGGGGCATCACCTGGTCGGGTCACCGGCCCCCGCAGGCGATTGACCGCTGCGTAATGCCCGGCATACCAGGCCACTCGCGCACCCTGCTCCGCCGCATATCGCAATCTCGCCAAAGGGCGTGTTAGGGGGCGCACCATGTGCCTCACTCCCTCTTGAAAATGCCTACCAGCTCAATATGGGGCGACCAGAGGAATTGGTCCAGAGGGGTGACGGAATCCAACCTATATCCGCCGTCAATCAGTGTTCGTGCATCCCTTGCGAAGGTCGCCGGATTGCAGGAAACCGACGCGATCACGGGGATCGACGATGTCGCTAACGCCTCACACTGGGTCGCCGCGCCCGCACGTGGCGGGTCAATCACAGCGGCATCGTAGCTGTTCAGTTCATCCTGTCGGAGTGGTCTGCGCGCCAAATCCCGGCGCTCAACCGCCAAAGGCTTCAAGCCCACGCGGGGGCCCTGACGGCGAACGGCAAGCTCCAAGGTCGCGCATTGCGCTTTCGCTCCCTCAACAGCGTGGACCTTATGCGTGTTTGCTAGCGCCAAAGAAAACGTCCCGCATCCTGCAAACAGGTCGACAATTGTTCCTCTCCCCTTGAGCGCCTCAACAACGAGGGAGACCATGGTTTCTTCGCCTGCTTTTGTTGCCTGCAGGAAAGCGCCCGGTGGTAGAGCCACCTCAATGCCTGCGAGGTCCAACACGGGTGGCCTGCGTTCTGCCAGGATATCTTCATCCCATGTTAGACGCGCAATATCTGCTTTCGCCGCGCCGTCTGCGAGCGTCTGACGCAAGGCCAGATCCGGCTCTGCTTTCCCGCCGGTTACCGACACATCAAGACCCGATGCGGTCGCCGTAACACTCACGCTCGCTTTGCCTTTGCGGGTCAATCCGGGGCCCACCAGTTCCCGCAAGGCGGGAATAGCGGCTTCGATCTCCGGCACCAGAATTGGGCAAGACGCGACATCAACAATGGTGTGGGTGGCGCGCTCGAAAAAACCAAAGCGGACAGTCTTGCGGGTACGCATTGCTGCAAAAGTGGCTCTGCGCCGGGTGCCAGGTGCGCAGGGGATGATCTCTGCGACCGGTGCCTCAATGCCTTTGCCCTCAAGGGCGCGCACCAGCTGATCGCGCTTCCAGGCAAGATAGCTTGGCTCGCTTTGGTGCTGAAGCGCGCAGCCGCCGCAGGTTCCAAAATGAGGACAGTGTGGATCGGTGCGGTCTTTCGACGGCGTGAGAACCTCGAGCAATGCGCCGCGGTCCTCTACAATGTCTGCCCGCACTGTTTCGCCAGGAAGTGTGCGCGGAATGTAGATTGGCCCGACATCCGTGCGAACCACACCATCCCCCTGTGCACCGACATGATCGATTGTCAGGCTAGCTTCGCTCATGACTTCTCCGCGTAAATCAAAAATTCTTTGTTGCCGTCACTGCCTTCAATAGGACTGTCTATCAGACCTTTGACCACCCAGCCCATCTCATTTTGAAGCCAGTCTTCTATGCGATTGCAGACCTGCGCATGGAGCCTGCTATCTTTCACGATACCGCCCTTTCCAACCTTGCCCGGTCCTACCTCAAACTGTGGCTTGACCAAGGCTATGAGCTCAGCACCCGCACGTGCAAAGCTCAGCGGGACAGGCAATGCTTTTTCCAAACCAATGAAGCTCACATCGCTGACAATGAGATCAATCGGGTCTTGAATGAGATCTGCGGTCAGATCCTTGGCGTTGGTCTTCTCCAATGAGATCACGCGGATATCCTCAGCAAGTTCTGGTGCTAGCTGACCATGGCCCACATCAATCGCATAAACTTTTGCCGCTCCCTGAGCGAGCAGGACTTGTGTAAACCCACCCGTTGATGCGCCGACATCGAGCGCGACCGATCCTTCAGGGTTCACCGGGAAGGCATCAAGTGCGCCCACGAGTTTCAGAGCGGCACGGGATACCCATTGCACACCTGTTCCTTCTACGCTGAGTGATGCATGTTCTCCAACTGATTGGGAAGCTTTCGACGCGGGCTCGCCATCAATCCGGACCCCACCAGCCTTGATAGCGGCCTGGGCCCTGGCACGGGTCGGCATGAGCCCACGCTCAACCAGAGCGCGGTCCAACCGCACAGTCATGAGCTCAGGGCTTTCCAGGAAGAGCGTTTGCGCGTTCTGCAGCCAATGATATCAGCGCCTTTTCATGACCAAGCGCCGTGAGCGCCGTGCCTGCGATGTTCGGCGCCGTCAGACCAGCGGCTACGTACATCGCGTCGGGCTTGTCGTGATCCTGGAAGGTGTCCGGCAGGGTCAGCGTGCGCACTTTGAGGCCGCGGTCCATCAGACCGTTATTGCTCAGGAACTCAAGCACGTGGGCGCCAAAACCCCCTACAGATCCCTCTTCCACGGTGACCAGCACTTCATGTTCACGGGCCACACGGGCAAGCAGCTCTTCATCAAGGGGTTTGGCAAATCGTGCATCAACGACCGTGGTTGAAATGCCCTGCGCGGCAAGCTCATCAGCGGCTTTCAAAGTCTCTTGAAGACGGCAGCCGAGCGAGATCAGCGCGACAGTTGTGCCTTCACGCATGATACGGCCTTTGCCAATTTCCAGTGGCGTGCCGATTTCGGGAAGTTCAATGCCGATGCCCTCGCCGCGGGGATAGCGGAACGCGCTTGGGCGGTCATCAATCTCAACTGAGGTTGCCACCATATGCATGAGTTCGGCTTCGTCCGCAGCCGCCATCACAACGAAATCTGGCAGGCAGGTGAGATAGGTGAGGTCGAAAGAGCCCGCATGGGTCGGGCCGTCGGCGCCGACAAGACCAGCGCGGTCGATCGCGAACCGGACCGGGAGCTTCTGGATCGCCACGTCATGCACAACCTGATCATAGGCGCGCTGCAGAAAGGTTGAGTAGATGGCCGCGTAGGGTTTCAAGCCCTCTGTTGCCATGCCAGCGGCAAATGTGACCGCATGCTGCTCTGCAATGCCGACATCAAAGGTGCGGTCCGGGAAGGTTTTTGCAAATTGGCCGAGCCCCGTGCCATCTGGCATTGCGGCCGTCACAGCAACAATCTTGTCGTCTTTCTCAGCGTGCGCCATCAGAGATTTCGCAAACACGCTTGTATAGCTGGGCGCGTTAGCGGGTGGCTTCGACTGAGTGCCGGTGATCACATCAAACTTGCTGACACCGTGATACTTGTCCGCAGATTCTTCCGCGGGTGCGTAGCCTTTGCCCTTCTGGGTCACAACATGAATGAGGATCGGCCCTTCATCCGCATCGCGCACATTTCGCAGAACCGGCAGCAGGTGATCGAGATTGTGGCCGTCAATAGGCCCGACATAATAGAAACCCAGTTCCTCGAAGAGCGTTCCGCCGGTTGCCATGCCACGGGCATATTCTTCAGCGCGCCGCGCTTTTTCCTCAAGAGATTTGGGAAACATCTCCGCGATGTGTTTCGCGAAATGGCGGAAGCCGCGATAGGTGCCTCCGGAAATCAGGCGTGCGAGATATGCACTCATCGCGCCCACAGGCGGTGCGATGGACATGTCATTATCGTTCAGGATCACAATCAGGCGGCTGTCCATGGAGCCTGCATTGTTCATGGCCTCATAAGCCATGCCCGCACTCATAGCGCCGTCGCCAATCACGGAGATGACGTTGTTCTTCTTGCCCTGCAGATCACGACCGACGGCCATGCCAAGACCTGCAGAGATTGATGTAGAGGAATGGGCTGTTCCGAACGGGTCATAGTCGCTCTCTGCCCGTTTGGTGAATCCGGACAGACCCCCACCCTGGCGAAGGGTGCGGATACGGTCCCGACGTCCTGTCAGTATCTTATGCGGATAGGCCTGGTGGCCCACGTCCCAGATGATGCGATCATCGGGTGTGTTGAAGACATAGTGCAGCGCGACCGTGAGCTCGACCACACCAAGGCCTGCGCCTAAGTGGCCGCCGGTGATGGACACCGCTTCAATCAGCTCCTGACGCAGTTCATCTGTGATCTGAGGGAGGTCGTCGTCATCATGCGCGCGCAGGTCGGCCGGGATTTTGATCCGGTCCAGCAACGGCGTCTTACTCGTGGTGGTCACTCTGGCTCTTCTCTGACTCTGGCTTGTCGACTGTTAACCTGGGGCGATACTCGACCCGGGTCATCCGGTTCGCGATTGCAGTGCCTCATCTTCTCTTCAGCGTACGGCGAATTGAGGGCCGAGGTAAGGCCGCATTGCGCCGCACCTGCTCACGCGCTGCGGTTTATAACGAAGCTTGTTGCGCTGCGCAAAGAATCTGCTTTTTCATCAAACAAATCAAGGTGTTGAATGGCCTGATCTGCGAGCATTCCGGCCTGTTCGCGCGCCCTTTCAGGTCCCAGAATTGTGGCAAAAGTGGCCTTACCCTTGGCGCGGTCTTTCCCAGCTGTTTTGCCAAGGGTCGCACTGTCGCCTTCCTCATCCAGCAAATCGTCGATGATCTGGTAGGCAAGCCCCAAATCATGGGCATAGGCATGCAGCGCATGATGCGCATCTTTGGACGCTTTGCCCAAAATCGCGCCAGATTCGCAGGCAAAGGCGATCAGAGCGCCCGTTTTAAGCTGCTGCAGGCGTGTGAGAGCTCCAATATCCAAAATTGTCCCTTCACTCGCCATGTCGATCATCTGGCCACCGACCATGCCGTGGGTCCCGACAGCCTTTGCCAATCCCAGAACCAGGTCGCAGCGCACGCGATAATCGTCATGGGTGTCGGCATCTCCCAATATCTCAAATGCGAAGGTCAGGAGCGCATCGCCTGCCAAAACTGCCGTCGCCTCGTCGAAGGCCTTGTGGGTCGACGGCCGGCCCCGCCTCAGATCATCATCATCCATACAAGGAAGGTCATCATGAACGAGCGAATAGGTGTGAACGCATTCGATCGCCGCTGCGGTGCGGAGCGCCCGGTCTTCACTCACGGTAAAGAGTTTGGCCGCTTCGCACGCCAGGTAGGGACGGAAGCGTTTGCCGCCGCCAAGCGTCGCGTAGCGCATGGCTTCAGCCACACGGCCCTCAGGGCCCTCAGGCATGGGGAGCAGACGGTCCAGGAGCAGCTCAACATCAGCTGCTGTGTCTTCCATTGCTTGGGAAAGGCTCGGATCGGCCATGGGTTACTCGATATTTGCAGGCGCAGCGCCCACATCACCATTTGCCGACAGGGTGATCTTTTCAACCTTAGCCTGCGCAGACTGCAGGCGGGCTTCGCAATGCGCTTTCAACAGGTTGCCGCGCTCATAAAGCTCAATGGATTTTTCCAGTTCAGCTTCACCAGACTCCAGTTGGCGCACAATTTCTTCCAACTCGGCGAGCGCCGCCTCGAAACTCATTTTCGCGATATCGGCTGGTGCCGCTGATTTACTGGCCGCCATGGCGTCCTCCGATTGATCTTCCGGGCTTCGAGACTAAACGTCTGTGCCCATTAGGGTGGCCACATGAGCGCTTGTGCTTCGAGCAAGTGCGCCTAAGTCATAGCCTCCCTCAAGGGTCGAAACAATGCGACCATCACACGCATTTTGGGCCACGCCCATCAACTCCTTGGTTACCCAGACATAATCTGGCTCCGTGAGATTGAGACCGGCCAAGGGATCCTCTGTATGGCCGTCAAATCCCGCCGAAATAAACAGAAAATCAGGGTCAAAAGCCCGCAAAGCCGGGAGAATCACTTTCTCATAGGCTGCTCGGAACTCTGTGCCGTCCGCGCCCTGTCGCAAGGGCACGTTGACGATATTGCCGACACCGGTTTCACTGGCGTCACCCGTGCCGGGATAGAGCGGTGATTGGTGGGTGGAGGCGTAGAACAGGTTTTCATCTGCCTCAAACATGGCCTGCGTGCCATTGCCATGATGGACGTCGAAATCAATGACCGCTGCTTTTGTCAGCCCGTATTTTTCCCGCGCATAAAGAGCGCCGACGGCAACATTGTTGAATAAACAGAACCCCATGGGCGTTTGTGGTTCTGCATGGTGGCCGGGCGGACGCACGGCACAAAACGCCTTCTGCGCCTGACCCGATGCAACCGCGGCTACAGCCCTGCAGACTGCACCGGTAGCTCTCAGCGCTGCTTCACCGGAGCCCGGCGACACGACGGTGTCTGGATCAATATGTTCAATGCCCTTTGTCGGCATGCGCGCCAACAGGCCTTCGACATGGGCGCGCGGATGCACGCGCACTATGTCTTCAACAGTTGCTCTTGGCGCCTCTTCTCTCTGGAGCACCTCAAACTGGGGGGCACTCAGTGCGTCCAGCACGGCGCGTAGCCGGGCCGGGCTTTCCGGGTGCCCCACAGATGTCTGATGATCCAGGCACGCGTCATGGCTGAGCAGGAGTGTCGTCATGCCATAGTGTCGCGTGACATGAAGGTCGGTTCAAGCGCCGCTTCGCACGTACCAATCCACACCTTTGTCATCCCGGCTCACGGTTGCGTCTCCGCGCGCCACCAGACAGGACAGGTGCGCCAGGCTTTCACCTGTCGCCATGAAAAACACATCAGGCCCAATCTTGCGTTTGAAGAGAGCGGGAAACACGTCAATGGCGCGCTTTGGTTCCGCCAGCATCTCCAGAAGTTTCGCAAGCCCGTCCTCATGGCCCTCCACCAGCGCGTCGAGACGCTTATGAAGCCCGTAGAAGGGTTCATTATGGGCGGGCAACACCAAGGCATCTTCAGGCAGTGCCGCCTTCAGCTTTTTGCAGCTGTCGATCCATTCCTGCAGTGGATCCGCGTGGGCCTCTGTTGGGTGCAAGCTTACATTAGACGAAATGCGCGGCAGCACCTGATCGCCTGAGATCAGAATGTTGAGCTCGTCGCAGAAGAGACAAACATGTTCAGGGGCGTGGCCGGAGCCCACAATCACGCGCCAATCGCGCCCGCCCATTGTGAGCTTGTCGCCCTCTTTCAGGCGTTTGAAGACGTCGGGCATGCGCGATACCCGCTCGCCAAATCCGCCGAAGCGTTTGGCATAGCCCTCAACGCCTTTTTGAGAGAAACCAGCGGCGCGATAAAAGTCCAACGCGTCTTGGGGGGCTTCTTTGCCCGTGTCTGCCACCAGCGTGCGACACATGAGGTAGTCCGTGCGAGACATTTCGAGAGTGACGTCGAACTTGCGTGTGATCCAACCGGCAAGACCCACATGATCTGGATGCAGGTGTGTAACGATGACCCGTTTGACGGGTTTGCCACCAAGCTTCTTGGTAAAAATCTCACGCCAGGAGGCTTTGGTGACGTCATCATTGACGCCCGTATCAACGACGACCCAGCCGTCTTTGTCGTCAATGAGCCATAGGTTGATGTGATCAAGCGCAAAGGGGAGCGTCATCCGCACCCAGTAGATGCCGGGCGCGACTTCGCGAATTTCCCCTGCTTCGGGAATACCATCGATCGGGTAGCTGAGACCCTTCTCATCAACGTCGGCTAAAGACACATCACTCATAGGAATTTGTTCCCAAAATTACTGTTGGGCGGAGTGTGCCGAGTGTCAGAGCAGAGGTCAAACGGTGGAACGCCGGCTCAAGCGCCCAATTGTTGCTCATCCAGCGTGAAAAGCGAGGCCGCCCCTGCTGTCGCTGAGGTCACAAGTCCTGCGCAGGTAGGCAGCGTATTTTCTGCAAAGAAGCGTGCGGTCGCCTTTTTTGCAGCCAGATACGAATCGTCGGGGCTCTCGACCGCGGCGAGCGCCGCCTTTGTCAGATAGAGCCCCCCGGCGACATTGCCGAACAGTTTCGCGTAAGGCGTCGCACCCGCCAGGCAATCCTGCACGTTGCTTTTGCCGGTCTCCAGCATCCAATCTGTTGCTTCTTCCAGGGCATCCAATGCATCTGCCAGAGCATGCCCTGCAATGTTCAAATCAGCATCATTATGCGCGGCAGCCCTTTCTGCCGTCTCCCGGATTTCTCCGAGATAGGTTCTGACAACCTCCCCATCGCCTAGCGGCAGCTTGCGGGAGACAAGGTCAATCGCCTGAATGCCGTTTGTGCCCTCATAGATGGGCGCGATGCGGGCATCACGATAGTGTTGAGCCGCACCTGTCTCTTCGACAAAGCCCATTCCGCCATGGATCTGCAGACCGATGGAGGCGACTTCCACGCCAATATCCGTGCTCCAGGCTTTGGCGATGGGCGTGAGTAGATCAGCGCGGGCCTGCCCTGCTGCTTTCGCCGCGTCATCTGTGCCCGCATGGGCGGTGTCGATTGCAACGGCATTAGCATAACAGATGGCGCGCGATGCTTCGGTGAGTGATTTCATGGTCATCAGCATACGGCGGACATCCGGGTGGCCGATGATGGCACCCATTTCGCCTGCAGGAATCTCCATGCCGTCAGGCCGACCTTGCTTGCGGTCCAATGCATAACCCAATGCCTGCTGATAGGCCCGCTCTGCAACGGCAACGCCCTGGATGCCAACGAACAGACGGGCATTGTTCATCATGGTGAACATGCAGGCGAGGCCCTTATTCTCCTGACCAACCAGATAGCCGACAGCACCGCCCTCTTCTCCGAACGACATGACGCAGGTGGGGCTTCCATGAATGCCAAGCTTTTCTTCCAGCCCAATGCATTTGGCATCATTGCGCGCGCCAAGTGATCCATCTTCATTGACGAGAACCTTTGGAACCAAGAAAAGCGATATACCGCGGGTCCCCGCTGGCGCGTCGGGCAAGCGGGCCAGGACCAGGTGAATGATATTGTCGGTAAAGTCGTGATCACCATAAGTGATAAAAACCTTGGTCCCTGTGATCAGATAAGTGCCGTCGCCCTGTGGTTCTGCCTTTGCTTTCAAAGCATTCAGATCTGACCCTGCTTGTGGCTCCGTCAGGTTCATCGTGCCTGTCCACTCACCAGAAACCAGTTTCGGCAAATAAGTTGCCTTTTGCTCATCTGTGCCGTGGGCCGTCAGCGCCTCAACAATGCCTTGTGAGAGAAGGGGACACAGACCAAAACCCATGCTGCCTGCGTTCCACATTTCCTGCAGGGCTGCTGCGAGCACAACCGGGAGGCCCTGCCCACCATAGTCCGGGCTTCCTAGAATGGAGCCCCAGCCTGCCTCAACCCACTGCTTGTAGGCATCTGCATACCCTGGTGAGGTCACGACGCCATCCTCGGTCAGCACAGGATGCGTCTGATCACCTGCGCTGTTGATCGGGGCGATCACATCAGCTGCGAGCTTGGAGGCTTCTTCGAGCACCGCGTCGATCAGATCATCGCTCAGGTCGGGAAAGGCCCCTGATGCCTGCAACTCATCCAGCCCTGCCAGGGATTTGAGGGTAAATGCCATGTCCTGGACGGGGGGGCGGTAAGTCATCTGTCTCTCCGGTAACTAAGCTTAGGTGGCGGCTCAAGGGAATTGCCACCTTTTACTGTATTCTTTCGTGAAGGCGAACTGCCTGAACCAGAAAATGGTGTAAAAGACCTGACAGTCCAGCTTTACGCCCGCTTACTGACAATTTGCTCAATAATTCATGACCAAAAGTGTTTCCTCTGCCCGTGCCCACTGAACTTTTGACCCCTGAAGCTGAAAACCTGGACCGAGCAGCGACCGCTTTGCGCGCTGGCGCGCTTGTCGCGTTTCCGACAGAAACTGTCTATGGGCTGGGCGCAGATGCAACAAATGATGAGGCGGTGGCAGCGATTTTTGCCACAAAAAAACGCCCGACCTTTAATCCGCTGATTGTTCATGTCAAAGACCTCGCAGAAGCGGAGACCTATGCGGAGATTGGCGGCGTGGGACAGGTGCTCGCCGAGCATTTCTGGCCCGGCGGGCTGACACTGGTTGTGCCACGCTCGGCAGACTGCCCATTGTCTCATTTGGTCAGCGCCGGTCTCGATACGGTGGCGCTGAGGGTTCCAGCACATGATGTTGCCCGCCGCCTGCTCGCGGTCACTCAGCGCCCTTTGGCGGCACCCTCTGCCAATCCGTCCGGACGCTTGAGCCCAACCGAAGCGATCCATGTGATGGAGGGACTGGGGGGTGAAGATGCACTCTCCTTTGTCCTTGATGGAGGCCCGTGCAGCCTGGGTCTTGAGTCAACGGTGGTTGGTCTCCCGACAGATGGTCCGCCGACGCTGCTTCGGCCCGGTGCCATTCCCCGGAGCGAGATTGAAGCGGTTCTGGGCAGACCCTTGGCAGATCCTGAAGCCCCCGGCGGGGAAGAGGGACGCTCGTCACCTGGCATGTTGGCCAGCCACTATGCGCCCAACGCGTCACTGCGGCTTAACGCAACTGAATGCTACGAGGATGAAGTCTTGCTCGGATTTGGGGGTGTGGAGTGCGCGCTCAATCTCAGCCCCACTGGCGACGTACGCGAAGCTGCCGCCAATCTCTTTTCCATGTTGCGGAAGCTCGACGCAGACGCGGGCGGCAAGAGCCTCGCGGTGAGCCCTATCCCCATGGGCGGTCTTGGCGAAGCGATCAATGATCGGCTCGCACGGGCTGCAGCACCCAGAGACTAAAACTCCGGGTCCTGCCCAATCAGCAAGGTTGGGATGCCATGGGTTTCGGGCTTCACGGTTGCTACAAGTGTTCCCTTCTTCCGCCCGGTACGCACTTCTGAAACGGCCACTCCCGTTTTGGTGAGGCGCTGCTGCATCAGGGCCAAGTCCGGTGCGCGATAGGCGATGCCCCAAAGACTATCCTTCTCGGGCACTTCATCCTTTGCCGTGGGTGTTACGACTTCGAGTGTTACATTGCCTACGCGGAAAAAGAGTTGCCGCACACCCCATTTCTCAATCGTGTGGTCGAGGGCAAGACGCAGCCCCAACTGTCCCTCAAAGAAGGCGATGAGCTCATCGGGCCGCGGGGTGTTGACCACAACATGATCCACCGCGTCCACTGCGGACCGACCGTTCACTCCTTCTGCCGTTGGAGACAAGGGGATGGCCAACCGGTCGTCCTGCTCAATCACAAACATGAAAAGCCCCCCGGCCTCTTCTGGTGCTAGCATCACATTGCGCCAGGAGCGTTCATTGCCTGCCGCGTCTTTCGCGCCGCCCGGAATGGGGTCTGTTGGGTTGAGGCCAGCTGCTTTCAGATGACGGACGCAGGCATCAGCATTCACGGTGCCAAACACGAGCCCCATCAGACCCTCACCCTCATCGTCCAGCTTTGTGCGGATCATGTCTGCGAATTGGCCGTCGCCGGTCGCGGCCACAAACTCAAGATAGGTGTTTCGCAGGCGATAGATGAGATTTGAGGAGCCCAGTCCTGGATGCTCCCCTTCCCAGGACGGCTCGCGCCCCAGAATGCTTGTATAGGTGGATTTGGCGGCAGCAAGGTCCCGCACGGCGATAATAATATGGTCAATCGTGTCAATCATGGGGGAGAGCCTACTTGGCCGCCTGCTCCCGGCCAAGCTTGCATTTCCGCCACAAAGCTTGCGTCCGTTAGACCTAAAACGGTCTAACTGCTTTAAGGTGGCGCATTTCCGGACGGTGAACCGTGTCCACTTCACCTGGAAATGCTTTAAACTGCCGAGAGTCCCATGGAGTATCTACACACATGTCTTTAGCAGACAATATGACCTCAGCCTTTGATCTAAGTGATCTACCAGAGCTTATTGACCGCTTCCATGTTCCTGGAGCCTCCATCGCAGTCTGGCACAACGGAGCGCTCTCTGAAGCGGCTGCGGGGGTTGTTAATCTCAATACGGGCGTTGAGACCACAACGGATACGCTCTTTCAGATCGGGTCCATCACCAAACTCTACACAACCGTGCTGGTGCTGCAGTTGGTTGAAGAGGGCTTGCTCACCCTTGATGACCCCATCCGCAAATGGTTGCCGGATTTCAAAGTAGGGGATGCGGAGACAAGCGCGAAAGTTACACTTCGTCATCTCCTCACCCACACAAGCGGGATTGATGGTGATTATTTTGTCGATGCTGGTCGCGGTGAAGACAGGATCGAGAAATTTGTCGCCCACTTAGCAGAGGTGCCAAATCTCTCGCCCCTGGGGCACATGTTTGCTTATTGCAATGTGGGCTTTGTGATTGCCGGACGGGTGATCGAGAAGGTCGCCGGCCTTAGCTGGGACAAGGCAATGCGCACCCGCATTGTGAAAAACATAGGAACCCCTGCCTTTTCGACGCTGCCTGAGCAAGCCATGCGGCACCGAACGGCAATCGGTCATCTGGGAACACCCGGCAAAGGCCTGATGGTGTCCCCCATCGCCTATCTCGCTCAATCGAACGCCCCCGCTGGATCGACACCAATGGCACCGGCCAGAGACATTGTGACATTTGGGCGGGCCTTGCTGGCAGGCGGCATCGCGCCGAACGGCCATCAACTGATTTCTGAAGAGAGCACCACTCTCGTCACCCGCCCGCACTGCGCCTGCCCTCCCGGCGGCTCGCTCGATGGGATCGGTCTTGGTGCCTTTCTCTGGAACTGGCGCGGCAACATGGCAGATGGGAGCTATGATGTGTTTGGGCATGACGGCTCGACCATCGGTCAGGCGGCCTTCCTGCGCATTCACCCCAAGAGCGGTACTGTTGTCGTTCTCCTCACAAATGGAGGAGATGGCAAAGGGCTGGCGCAGACACTTCTATCGCGGGTGTTCACAGCTACAGCTGGTGTTGCACCGCTGACAAAACCCGCACCCGTGGATACGGGCGATCAACTCGGCCCCTATGTGGGTACATATGCCAAGACCAGCGAGACGGCTCGTGTAGCGCTGAGAGAGGGCACCCTCCATGTGTCGATCCAACCGAGCGCGAATTACGGGGTCATTGGCAGCGGCGGAGAAATAGAACTGCAATCTGTTGGCGCAGGACGTTTCGTTGGCACCAATCCAGGCATGTCGCAGCCGGTCAATTTCAACTTCCTGGAGCCGGACCGTCGAGGCCAACCACGATATCTTTATTCAGGTGCTCGCGCCTTTGCGCGGGTGGACGACTGATATGAGTGCTGAGTTTCTTGCACAAGTCCGCACGATTGTTGGCGACAGTGCGGTAACCACCGACGCAACCGATATGGCGCCCTACCTCGAAGAGCGCCGAGGCCTCTATTTTGGCAAGGCCGCTGCGATTGTGCGGCCAGGGTCAACAGAAGAAGTCGCCGCTATTATGAAGCTTGCACATGAGACGGACACCATTGTGGTGCCGCAGGGCGGCAATACAGGCCTTGTCGGCGGGCAAACGCCTGACCAAAGCGGCAAGGCGATTATCCTCAACCTGAGCCGCATGAATGCTGTGCGTTCTCTCGATGTGGAGAACAATACGCTGAGCGTTGATGCGGGTGTAACGCTGGCGGCAGCGCAGGAAGCTGCTGCATCAGCCGCGCGGCTCTTTCCCCTTAGTCTTGCGTCCGAGGGCACCTGCCAGATCGGCGGGAATCTCGCCACCAATGCAGGCGGCACAGCGGTGCTTCACTATGGCAATGCGCGCGACCTGGTCTTGGGTCTTGAAATCGTACTTGCAGATGGGCGCATCTGGAACGGCATGCGCGGTCTGCGCAAAGACAATACGGGCTATGACCTTAAGCAGATTTTCCTGGGCTCGGAGGGCACGCTCGGCATCATTACCGGCGCTGTGTTGAAGCTTTTTCCTGCGCCAAGGTCGCGCGCAACAGCAATCGCTGCTGTCCCCACACCGGCGGCAGCTGTTTCTCTTCTTCGGCATGTCGAAGCTGAGACCGGCGGCGCCATCACCAGTTTCGAACTCATACCCCGCATCGGCATTGAGATGGTCTGCACCCATGTGCCAGATGCCCGAGACCCGCTCAGCGCGCCCTCGCCCTGGTATGTGCTTGTGGAGCTCTCGTCTGGCAGCAATGGTGATGAGCTCAATGCGTTGCTCGAAACCTCTTTCGCCGGTGCGATTGAACGGGAATTGGTCTCCGACGCTGTCATTGCTCAGTCAGACACGCAACGGGCAGCGTTCTGGCAGGTTCGTGAAGCCATGTCAGATGCGCAACGCCATGAAGGCGGCAGTATCAAACATGACGTGTCCGTGCCGATTTCAAACATCACCCGCTTCCTGGAGCGTGCGATAGAGGCTGTGCAATCCGACCTGCCCGGCATTCGACCGGTCCCCTTCGGTCATCTGGGCGACGGCAATATTCACTTCAATCTGAGCCAACCCATGGCCATGGATACAGAAACCTTCCTGGCTCAATGGACCCATTTCAACCAAATCGTTCACGGGATCGCGCTTGACCTCAATGGCTCGATCAGCGCTGAGCATGGCATTGGGCAGCTCAAGCGAGACGAAATGGCGGAGCTCAAATCTGACGTCGAACTGGACCTTATGCGCACGCTCAAGCGCACGCTTGACCCAAAAGGGCTTCTCAATCCTGGAAAGGTGGTCAGCGTCTGACGCAGTCAGGCTTTGGCTGCGTCCGCTTCCTGCAAGAGCAATGAACTATCAGCAGATGGTGCGCCATCTGCTCCTCCGGAGAGGAAATCGCCGATGGGCAGGTTTTGTGCGGGCACGATGAGAATCTTGTCGACCCGTGGCCCATCTATATCGGCCACTTCGAAGCGGTAGCCGTTCCAGGCGAAATAGTCCCCTTCTGTCGGCAAGCGCTCAAACCAGTGCAGCATGACGCCGGCCAGCGTGTTCACATCAGCGGTATTGTCACCGGGCAGGCTTGTCAGCATCAAGAGACGTTTCACTTCGTCAACGGACACGACCCCATCCACAAGATAGGAGCCGTCTTCCCGCTGCACGATGGCGGTATTGTTGTCAGATGCGTTGGCAGATGTATCGCCCACCATGGCAAAAAATATCTCCGCCATCGTCAGGGTGCCAACAATGTCGCCATATTCATCGACGATGAAACACATGAACTTGTTCTCAGCCTGAAGCAGGCTGAGTGCTTTCAGCACGGTCGAGGTCCGGGGCACATACAGAGGCGGCGTCATGCGCGCGAAGAGCGCTTCGTTGGTTGCTTTCTCGATGTTCGAGAACAGGTCCTCCATGCGCACCATGCCGACCGTCGGGCCATCCGGACCTTTGCGTACCGGGTAGCGCTGATTTTCGTTCGCGCGAATGAGCGCCATGTTTTCCGCAAAACTTGCATCCGTATCAAGCCAGACCAACTGCGTTCGAGGTCGCATTACCTCGCCAACGCGGGTGTCACCCAGCCCAAGTACGCGGTTCACAATGTCTCGCTCCACGCTCTCAACAGCGCCGGTCGCCACACCCTCTTCTACCAGGTGCTTGATTTCTTCTTCCGTTACCTCAACCACGTCCTGCCCGGTTGCACCATAGGCTTTCAGAACAGACTCCGTTGAGTAGGACAGCAGGGTCACTGCAGGCGAGAGAGCGCGTGTCACCGCCACCATCGGGCGGGCTATCTTGATCGCGATCCGCTCCGGGTTGGACAGGGCCACCCGTTTGGGCACCAGCTCACCAATAATCAGTGAGAAATAGGTGATAATGACAACAACAAGGGCGAAAGCGATGGGCTCGCCATATTCGGCCAGCATTTCCCACTCACCAATAACTTCACCCAGAGGGGCTGCCAATGTGGCGCCACCAAAGGCGCCCGCAAAAACGCCAACCAGTGTGATGCCGATTTGGACGGCAGATAGGAAACGGCTTGGGTCCTGGTTTAGGGAGATCGCGAGTTCGATACCACCCGTGCTGCTTTTCCCAGCCTCTTGCTGCCTTGTCAAAAGGCCAAGCAGGCGCTGCCGCCTGGATGACACAATTGCCATCTCAGACAGGGAGAAAAAGCCATTCAAAAGGATGAGAACGGCGAGAATAACAATGTCGACTGCCATGACATCTCCAGAGTCGGATAAATAGTATACAGCACTTGTTTTTCAAGCGGAATCGCCGGGGCCGAGATTTCTTCGACTGCGTCAAATAGGCCTTTGGCGCCAAGAATAGCCATAATCGGGAAGCGGCTTTGCCCGCTTAGAGAAGACTGAGTTGATCATCATCCGGCGGGGCTTGTTTTTCACCCTCTGAGGTTACCTGATCCGCATCGGGATCAACGATTTGTGTCAATCCCGCATCATCCTGTGAAATCTTGTTCACCCGCGGGCTGACAGGTACTGCCTCCATCACATCGTCAGGCGCAGACCCTAGGAGCTCTGCTGCCTCCTTTGCGGATGTGCCCTTATTGTCCAGCCAGGCATCCCAGTCTTTAGGGTCCAATATGACTGGCATGCGATGATGGACGGGTGACAGGCGGTCATTTGCCGCCGTCGTGACCACCGCACAGGTTTCCAGCTCTGACCCGTCAGCGCTTAGCCAGTCGTCCCATATGCCCGCCATAGCGAACGGCGCGCCATCGCTACGCTGAATGAGGTGAGGTTGCTTTGGACGCCCATCGCGCGCCTGCCATTCATAAAACCCGTCCGCGGGAATGAGACATCGCCGGTGCCGGAAGCCGCCGCGGAACGATGGTTTCTCATCAATTGTTTCCGCACGGGCATTTATCAGAACGGATTTTGGCATCTGCTTCATCCAGGAAGGTACCAAGCCCCACCTCACCAGCTGGAAATGTCGCTTGCCTGCTACCAGCCGGACGATGGGCACGGGTTGCGTCGGCGCGATATTGTACCGTGGCGGAAAATTCGGGTGTTCTTCAAAGTCGAAGAAGGCCCGCAGCTCTTCGGGTGATCGTTCGATTTTGTAGCGACCGCACATGGACTGACTATTTCTTCTCTACAGCTTCAGCGGGGTTGCCTGCCTCGGCCCAGGCGGTAAAACCACCACGCATATGCGCGACGTTTTTTAGCCCGACGTCATGGGCAGCCTTGCCTGCGAGAGCAGACCGCCAGCCTTTGTTGCAGTAGAAGATAAACCGCTGGCCTTCTGCTTTAAAAATGTCTTTGAAATAGGGACTGGTTTCGTCCACCCAGAATTCGGTCATGCCACGGGGCATATGATAAGCACCTGGAATGCGCCCCTCGCGCCAGATCTCACGTATGTCCCGGACATCAATGACAGTGACCTGCGGTTCCTCATACAGGGCTCTGACGTCGTCCACGCTCAAACAGTCAATTTGGGCTTCAGCCGCATCGACGAGCTCCAAGATGGTGGGCATAAGCGAGATCCTCTTCAACTGGGCGATTGTTAGTGGCTCATTCTATCACGGGTCTAGCCGCCGCCGCGAGTTTGATGCCGCTGGCACCAGCCATCCTGATGAGATAGGGTGCGCCGTTTTCTATGACCATGCTGGACCCCATGAGTAGCCCTGCCTTGATTGAACTACGCGACGTCTCAGTCCGCCTTGGCGGCCGAGAAGTCCTTACTCATGTGGACCTTGAGGTGACCCGAGGCGAGATCCTCACGCTGATCGGCCCCAATGGAGCAGGAAAGACCACCCTTGCCCGCACGCTTCTGGGAATCCTGAAACCGTCATCAGGCGCCGTGACCACCGCTGCGGGTGCGCGGATCGGCTATGTCCCTCAACGCATGCAAATTGAGGCGGCTCTTCCACTCACCGTTCGCCGTCTTTTATCGCTCACCCGCCCTTATGGCGAAGAAGAGATGCGCCAGAGCTTAAAGGAAGTGGGCGCAGGACACTTGTTTGACAGACAAGCAGCTGAGCTTTCCGGTGGTGAGTATCAGCGCGTTCTTCTTGCCCGTGCCTTACTTGGGTCGCCAGACCTCCTGATCCTTGATGAGCCCACTACAGGGATCGATTTTGCAGGTCAGAGTGCGCTCTACGACCTGCTGGCGACCATCCGTCAGGAAAGAGGGTGTGCAATCCTGCTCATTTCCCATGATCTGCATGTGGTGATGGCAGCTTCTGACCGCGTTATTTGCGTGAATGGCCATGTCTGTTGTGAAGGGGCGCCAGAAGCGGTGACGAGCGACCCCGCCTATGTCGCCCTGTTTGGCCCCGGCCATGCGGAGTCGCTGGCCGTCTTCAAACACCATCACGACCATGTTCATGATGTCTCCGGCCATGTGCATGGGGAGGACGAGACGCATGTTTGAAGAGTTTTTTCTGCGTGCGCTGTTGGGCGGGATTGGGGTGGCGCTGATTGCCGGTCCTCTTGGGTGTTTCGTTGTGTGGCGCCGCATGGCCTATTTCGGTGATGCACTCGCCCACTCGGCTCTGTTGGGGGTGGCATTGGGCTTTCTCCTCTCCATAGAACCAGCGCTTGGCGTTCTGGTCGCTGGCGCTGTCCTCGCGGTCGCATTCACCTTTCTCCAGAAACAGCAACGGTTTGCAGCAGATACGGTACTCGGACTGTTGGCTCATTCCGCCCTCGCACTTGGCCTCGTGGTTCTTGGTTTTCTAGACCAATTGCGGATCGATCTTATGGGGTATCTTTTTGGAGACGTTCTGGCGCTCTCCTGGAATGACGTGACCCTCATCTATCTCGGTGCGGGCATCGTTCTTGCCGGTCTCCTCATCATCTGGCAGCGTCTTCTGGCGGTCACGGTCGACCCGGAACTTGCGCAAGCAGATGGTATTCATCCGCTGACCATACGGCTCCTCTTCAGCTTGTTGCTGGCGGTCGTCATTGCACTTGCGATGCAGGTTGTCGGGGTGCTGCTCATCACCGCCCTGCTGATCATCCCGGCTGCGGCGGCGCGCCGTTTCTCGTCCACTCCTGAGCAGATGGCGGTTCTAGCGGCAGGTGCGGGTGCACTCTCTGTGGCGCTGGGGCTTGGGGGGTCCTTCTCCTTTGACACGGCCTCCGGCCCGTCAATTGTCGTCGCAGCGCTGCTGCTCTTTCTTGGTGCCAACGGCCTGGCCGCGCTTCTGTTGAGAGTCAGAAGCTAAAAAAGCCGTCAAACTAGCGATATTTGGCAGTTTTTTGGCATTTTTAAGACAACCAAATATCAAGATCTCATCCCTACTTTAGGGTGTTGGGGTTGGCGGTTTTCGGCTGCATTGCTGCAGGTCGGAGATATGCAGAGGCAAGATGGCGACGGACGTAGAAACATTCCGGGATGATATGGAGCGTCCAGCGGGTGGCATTGGCTTTCCGCGCACGCTGCGCCTGCTCGTCCAGGGCAAAAATATCAATGAAGATACGCTGCTGGCCACCGACTATCTCAACCATTTCAACGAAATCGTTATGCTGTTGGAACTGGTTGCCGACATGCCCGATTGCCTTGAAGACGCGCTTGAATGGAAGCCGAAGAGCTATGAGGACCATTTCGAGGATTCAAGTTTTCAGAACAAGGCGCTCGCCATATTCGCTTATGAAAACGCTCCGCGGCGCTACCGGGAGCCTTTCGATCAGTTGGTGCAGCAAATGGATGCCACGGTCATTGCCGCATTGAAGGGCCTGAGTGCATCAGCGGAGCTGGGTGACGCAGAAAAAACGCACCTGCTCGTCTCACAGGTGACGACAAAGCTTCAACGCTTTGTCGACGTCGCAAGCGCTGTGATCCACGGTCGTGTCGAGACCTCCGGGCAGGATGAAATCGATACGCTGCTCTCAGAAATTGACGATGAAGAAGCAACATCAGAAGCGGCCTCGCCTGAATCCAAAGTTCCTACACCGCTCGGTGTACAGGATGACGCAGCGTCTCAAGCCGATATTGATGCGCTATTTGATTAGCTGAGCGTCGCCATGTTCAGCGGCCAAAGGACGCTCGTTCTCGCGCGCGTCAGTGCTATAGTCTCCCAAACAAATTTCACTAATAAGAGAGACTCTGGGGAGACGATCATGACTTACAAACCTTTTGACCTGACGGGCAAAGTTGCCCTGGTAACAGGCGGCAATGGCGGTATTGGCCTCGGCATGGCAGAAGCCATGGCGGCAAGCGGTGCTGACGTGGCTATCTGGGGCACCAATGAAGAGAAGAATGCCAAAGCCGCTGAAGCACTCAAGGCGCATGGGACGAAAGTCGCTGTGCGCCGCGTCGATGTTTCCAACGAGCAGGAAGTGATTGACGGCGTTGAGGCGACTGTCGCCGAGCTTGGGCGCATCGACACGGTTGTCGCCAATGCCGGGATCGGGTTTGGGTCGCCCTCTTTCGTCGATATGACGACTGAGGTTTACAGGAAGGTCCTTGCGGTCAATTTGGACGGCGTTTTCTGGACCCTGCGTGAATCCGCGCGGCACATGGTCGAGCGGTCAAAAGACGGCGACAAGGGCGGGTCCCTTGTGGGCATCGCAAGCCTTGCAGCGATTGAAGGGGCGGCCCGCAACCAAGCCTACGCGGCGACGAAGGGCGGGGTTATCTCGATGATCAAAGCCTGTGCGTCGGAATATGGCCGGTACAACATTCGCGCGAATGCCATCTTACCTGGCTGGATTGCCACAGACATGACGTCCCAGGCTCAAGCTGCACCGGCGTTCGCCGAAAAAGTGATTCCGCGCGTGCCGATCCGCCGTTGGGGCGAGCCGGAAGATTTCGGCGGTATGGCGGTCTATCTTGCGAGCGACGCCTCTACTTACACAACAGGCACGACCATGATCATCGATGGTGGCTATTCGATGTTCTGACCTCACTCTGGGTTCTGACCTCACTCTGGTCAGGACAGGCATCTGTCGAATAGACCAAGGCCTGAGCGGAAACGTTCAGGCCCTTTTTATGTCTCTGGTTCCGGCGCGTTTCCTGCAGTTCCTTGCCCATGATGTTGGATTATGTGCGAAATCGACAGCAACGCCTGGTTGACCTGTCCCAGATTGGGACAAAACAGCTGATGCGTCCTGCTATGGGGCTAGCCGCCCTTTTGATGGTGTCTCTTGTTTTTGCGGGAAGTGCCAATGGGGAGACCCGAAGCGGCGCCAGCGAAGGAGAAATGGTCCGTCTGGCTGAGATCCTGGGCGCCGTGCATCATCTCCGCGAGGTCTGCAATGCCAATGAAGGGCAGCTCTGGCGCTCTAAAATGCAGGACCTGTTGCGCCACGAGAAGCCCTCAACCGACATGAAAGAATTGATGGTGGCCCGATTCAATCGGGCCTATCACCAGCACCGGCTGGCTTATCCAAGGTGCACGGGACAGGCACGCACAGATGCCGCCCGCTTTCTCGATGAAGGCTCCGGCCTCGCACAGCGGTTGGCCGCCAGAACCCGCGGCTAGGCACCATCTACCTAAGAATTTCCCGGGTTTTTCAGCCTGACATTAACCTTTGGCACAACTTGTGACGGGACAAAGCAGCGATATGTGTTAAAAGGAACCCACGCCTTGTTCCAATTCGGGACAGGGCACGACATGTTCCTAAAGGCAGCGCCAAAAGCTGCCTGTTTCAAGAAAGGCCGCTGCCTGTTATGGCCGACTCTCGCGACACTGCTGCCGACGATCTCCTTCACGAAGATGAAGAATTCGAATTTCCCCTTCCAGATGACGATGAGCAGCGCCGTATTGCTCTGCAGATTTTCCTGGATGCCTGGGACGATGCACTTGCTGAAGGCGTAAACCCGGATGTTCTGGCCAGCACCGCCATCTTCGCAGCCTTCAGCGACATGGTGGAGACCTATGGCGAAGAAGCGGTCGGCGAAATGGCTGAGGGTATGAAGGCTCGGGTCCAGCAGGGTGAGTTCACGCTCAACCAGACCCGCCACTAGAAATATCGACCCAACAAAAAAGGCGCTTTGCTGTCAGCAGAGCGCCTTTTTGTGTGTCTGAGATCTGGCCGATAAAGCACATCCGCAGAACTGCGCGGTTTCTACTACATCTCTGTTTTTGTTTTGCGCGTTTCCGGACGGAAAACCGGCCAAGTCTGATTTGGCACTTTTCCTGGAAACGCTTGCCTTCAGATCACTGCTTCGATCAGGTGCGGGCCCTTTTCTCTCATACAAGCCGCAAACTGTTCAGCAAATTCCTCAGCGGTTTCCGCCCGCATGGAGTTCACGCCCATGCCCTGGCCCAGCTGCACCCAATCCAGCTCAGGATTGTGCAAGTCCAGCATTGAGAGAGCCTTGGGTCCTGGATTCTCGGCGCCCACCCGCATCAGCTCTACATTGAGGATTGCATAGGACCGGTTCGCGAATATCACGGTCGTCACGTCCAGCTTTTCACGCGCCTGCGTCCAAAGTGATTGCAGCGTGTACATTGCGCCGCCATCCCCATGGAGGCACACAACCTTGCGATCCGGACAGGCTACAGCTGCGCCGGTCGCAACCGGCAGGCCTTGACCAATCGCCCCACCTGTCAGCGAGAGATGATCATGGGGCACTGCGGTCGCCGTATAGATCGCTGGCCCGATGCCACTGGTTGCTGCTTCGTCGGAGACAATCGCACCTTCTGGCAGGTAATGCGCGACCACCTGTCCAGCGGTGAAGCTGTCGAGCTTGCCAGTCGGCAGGTCTGGCAGTTCCAGTTTGGCAACATTGATCGGTTCGGCTGGTGCACCAACGGCTTCCGCCAAGGCTTCCAAAGCCCCCGTCCCGTCTTCATGAGGATGGGCCAATACATTGATCTCGCACCCTTCCGGTGTCATCCAGCTGGCTTTGCCGGGATAAGCAAAGAAAGAGACAGGCGGCTTCGCGCCCACAAGGATCAGCTGTTCGGTGCCAGCCAGATCTTCTTCAATCTGTTCGGAGAAGTAAGGCAGACGGTCCACCATGACCCGACCTGCGCCACGTTGTATGCGTGCGGTGAATGTATCGCACATGATCCGCGCACCTGTTTTAGAAGCGATCCGCCCGGCAGCCAGCAACCCGTCTTCTTTGAGCGCCGCACCCCGGATCAGGATCGCGGTCTTTTTCCCGTTTTTCAGCAGTGCGGCAATGCGATCCACTGCGGCGCCTTCAACAGCCGCAGGCCCTACAATGTCGAGCGCCGGTGAGGGTCCTTCCGCCTCAAGCCAGGCGGTATCTGCGGGCAGAACCAATGTGGCAATCTGACCAGGCGCCGACATGGCAGCCTGTACGGCCCGCGCACCATCTGCGGCCGCTGTCTTAGGCGACGGCGATGAGTGATACCAACCGGATACTGGTGAGGCGAACCCCTTCAGGTCAGAGGCCAGGGGTGCGTCATATTGGGCGTGATAGGTGGCGTGATCGCCAACAATATTGACCAGAGGTGTATCAGCGCGCCGCGCATTGTGAAGATTGGCCAATCCATTTGCGAGGCCAGGGCCTAGATGGAGCAATGTTGCCGCCGGTTTTTCCGCCATGCGGCCATATCCGTCTGCAGCCCCCGTTACAACGCCTTCAAAGAGCGCCAAAATTGCGCGCATGCCCTCAACTTTGTCGAGTGCTGCCACAAAGTGCATTTCTGATGTGCCTGGATTTGTGAAGCAAACATCGACACCGCTATCAACAAGCGTCCGGACAAGGCTTTCCGCACCATTCATGGATTTTCTCCCTGCGAATTATTGGGCCGGGTGTGGTCACATGCGTCCGGCGGGTTTCCTTCATGTTACACGGATCACGGGCCATAGCGCCATAGGCCGAGATGTCCTCACAATGGAAATGCGCTCGAAGATTATCTGTTGGCACATTCCCGGACGGAAAACCGTAAGCACACTTTTCCTGGGAATGTTTTTAGAGAGACAACCAAAGTCTGAGAAGATGACGCCGCTCTGCCGGGTCCTTATGGTCTTCATAGTCCGTTCGGGCGTGCAGATTTGTGTGGTTCGACAGAAGCTGAATGTCGCCGGGCTGCAAATCCATATCCAGATAGATGCCGGGTTCAGCCGCGATCTGCTCATAGGTGTCCAGAAGAGCCTGCTCGTCCTCGGTGAAGGGTGCGACTTCTGCGTGACGCACTGCGGACCGAAAATAGTCCGCATGATAGAAAGTCCTGAGTTTTCCGCCTGCATAGCAGCAGGGTGTGATGGGGATGCTGCCGGGTGCATCGCCCTTGGTCTCATTGCGCGAATCCAATTGGAAAGGTTCGAACAGGCGCGCGACCAGGTCCGGCCGTCGTCTGACGAGCTCGTTGAAGACGGTTACGGAGCTCACAATCCGGCTCTGGCCGCCCGACTTCGCTTTCTTGAGACAGAGAAGCCCCACCACATCGGCTGCATCACAATGATAGTCAATGTTCGCTGACGTCTGATAGAGCCGGACCATGGGATCGGTCTTTGAGGCATTGGTATCTGTCACATGACCTAAAAGGTCGCCCTGCGGGTTCTGCCCGCCGGGTCGGCCGAGATGCAGACCAAGGCACCAGAAAAAAAGTTCTGCGTCTTCCTGCGACCAGCGCTCAACCGGCACGCCGCGCACGACCTGAAATCCAACGCCCTCGCCGACTGCATTCCGCCATTCACCGATACGCGGTGCAAGTGTTGGCAGCGGAAAATCTTCCGCAAGTAGATCGCGAGGCGCTTTGCCGCTGGCCTTAGCAGATGCTAATGCCGCATCGATCTCATCAATCTCCGTTTCGCTCAGGATATGGGCCATCTCCTCCAATGGAGGCAGATCACGTCCGATCCAGGCCGCCGGACTGGCGATCTCGGCGGTCGTGACGGTCTCATGAGGCCGATCAAAATAGTGAAGCGCCTGCTCTCCGAAAGAGCGGAAGCCCTGTTGGGTGTCTGACATTCTATCCTCCCCGAACCAACCTACTCATCTTAAACCGGCGCGACTATCCTCGTCACGCCAGCAGAAGACGCGCAAGAATACCCGCACCAAACAAAACGATAATGACTGCAGACACTTTGTTCAGAATGGCCAGTCCAGTATCTGTCATGCGGTCGCGAAACAGGGAGACAAAGCCCGTGATTGCCGCCCACCAGAGAACTGACCCTCCGATCACAGAAGCAACGAGAATGCTTGCGCGCATATAATCTTCTGTGCCGATGGTGAAGTCTGCCACGCCGCCAAAAATCGCAATAAAGCCCAGCATGGTCGCCGGATTGGTGATGGTAAGAAAAAAAGTGACGGAAATCACAGGCAGCAAATCCCCCAGACTTCCCTCCGGCAGTTTGTCGTCCAGGTGGGGGTGGTCAAACCAGGTGCGAACGCCAAGCCCCAGCAGAAAGACGCCACCTATCAGCTGCAACCAGCCGGAATAGGCCGCCACAAAGCTGATCACCGCCGTCACGCCAAAGGCGGCAACGATTGCAAACACACCATCGCCCACGGCCGCGCCTGCGCCAGACACGAAGCCGTTCAGCATGCCGTATTTCAATGTCCGGCGAATGCAGATCAGATTGACCGGGCCTATCGGGGCTGCCACAGCCACCCCGATCAAAAGCCCGCTCAATATGAGGACCAGAATATCCATGAGGCTTTTAGCCTATCCGCCCTGCCTAAAGGACAACCACGTCATTGCCCGGCGTTTCCGCGTAAAGCTTCTTCACCAGATCATCTCGGCGCGCCAAGGCCGTTGATTGATTGATGTAGCCCTTGTCGGTGAGTTCACCCTTGTCGACGCTGGGTGGTTCCACCATGAGAAGTGCCCGCTTGATGCGTGTGCTGGAGCCGGGATTTTCCTGATTATGTGTGCGCAATCCCTCCGCCAGAGTTTCCAGAACCTTTGGATGACGAACCAACTCTTCGACCGGCAAATCGCCTTCGCCCGCACATGCCTGACACGCAGCCAGATTGGGAAAGCCCAAGATGCCGATATAGGCTTTGTCCAGGCCGGCAACCAGAGCGTCCTGCAAGATGCCGTTTGAACTGCCGACAGCTTGTACCCGCAAACGCCCGGCGCTCACCCAGGTGCCTGTTGACAGCTTAAAGTCCTCGACCACACGCCCATCAAACACCAGGCCTTCGGCAGGGTTCTCGGGATCAACAAATTTAGCTGCATCGCCCAGCTTGTAGAAGCCCTCTTCGTCAAAAGCGTCTGCTGTCTTTTCTGGATTTTTATAGTAACCCGTGGTGATGCAGTCGCCCTTCACACGCACTTCGCTCTTGGAGCCTGTGGGTACCAGCTTGATTTCGATGCCTGGAAGCGGCAGGCCCAGAAGGCCCATGCGTTCCGTCGCCCAATGGACATTCATGATTGTCGGCGCCGTCTCTGTTGCGCCATAGCCCGACGACAGGATCATGCGTTCGCCAATGGTGCGAATGGAAACTTTTTGAAGACGGTCATAAAGATCCTGCGCCAGCGCTGCGCCGCCATAGGAAAGGAACTTTACGCGGGAGAAGAAATTCTTCGCCAGCGCGTCGTCTTCCTCCAACGCCGAGATCAAGAGGCCATAGGCCGCCGGTACATTGGAATAAGTTGTCGGTGCAATCTCTCGCAGGTTCTGAAGCGTTTCTTCAAAGCCACCAGGTACGGGGCGGCCGCCATCTATATAAAGCGTGCCACCTGAGGTCAGAAGGTTATTCAGAACTGCATTGCCGCCAAAGCAATGGTTCCAGGGCAACCAGTTCAGAAGGACCGGCGGCTCCTCATCTTCATCTTTGACGATGAGATTTTCGCCCATCACGGAATTCATGCACATCATGCGATGGGTCGTGATGACCGCCTTGGGCATGCCGGTGGAGCCTGACGTGAAGAGGTATTTGGACACCATGTCCCAGTTGAGACCGGCATAGCTTTCTTCGACAGCTGCTGTCGGTTCCGTGGCGACCAATTCTGCATAGGTGATGTCACATGGACCTTCACAGGCCACGATAGGAATACCGGTGAGATCAAGGGCGGCAAGTGCCCCCTCAAATGGCGGTGAGTCCTGAACGAAGATCATCTTGGGCTGAATAAGGTCGACAACATATTTCAGCTTCTCATGATCGGAACTCATGAGGGAGTAAGATGGCGACACAGGCACGGCAGGCGCGCCGGCCAGGATCGCGCCATAGGTCATGAGCGCATGCTCAATGGAATTGCCGGAGAGGATCATGAGCGGCGCATCTTGAGAGAGCCCCCGTGCCAACATGCCCGCCGCCAACGCGTTTACGCGGGCATTGGCCTGCGAATAGGTAACTGTTTCCCAATCACCAAATTGTTGTCCCTCACGCGGCGCAAGGCGTTTGCCGAGCCACACATGATCGGGACGTTCAGCCGCCCATTTGCGCAAAGGTTCAATCAGGTTGGATGCGGGCTCGCCCACAGGATGGGGATTGCGCAACACGATGCTGCCATCCGGGCGCTCATCTATCTCGACGCGACGCTCCGCATAGTTCACCTGCCTGTAGGGGAGCAGAGTCTCAGCTGGCATATCCATTAGGCTTCCTCCTCAAAGCAATCTGTATGCAGTTTGGCTTAGGCGTTGACGTCGACAACGACGCGTCCGCGAACCTGGCCTGCGAGGATCTTGGGCGCAATCTCAGTCACACCGCTCAAGCCCACTGTCTCGGTCATGGCATCAAGCTTCGCCATGTCGAGATCAGTTGCGAGGCGGTTCCACGCGTCCTGCCGCTTTTCGATGGGCGCCATCACGGAATCGATCCCAATCAGCTGCACACCGCGCAGGATGAAGGGCATCACTGTTGAGGGCAGATCCGGCCCTTGGGCCAATCCACACGCAGTCACCGCGCCACCATATTTGGTCTGCGCAATCACATTTGCCAGCGTCTTGCTGCCAACCGCGTCAACCGCGCCGGCCCAGCGTTCTTTGCCCAGAGGGCGGCCTTCGCCTGAGAGCTCATCGCGGTCAATGATTTCTGCAGCGCCTAAGCCTTTGAGATAGTCCGCTTCAGACGCGCGGCCCGTTGAGGCGATGACGCGATAGCCAAGCTTCGCAAGAAGCGCAATGGCCACGGAGCCCACGCCACCCGCAGCACCCGTCACAACAATATCGCCTGCGTCGGGCGTGATGCCCTGACGTTCCAGACCCCGCACACACAGCATGGAGGTATAGCCCGCCGTCCCAATCGCCATGGCGCGTTCGGGCGAAATGCCGTCAGGCAGAGCAACGAGCCAGTCGCCCTTCACGCGGGCGCGCTGGGAATAGCCGCCAAAATGCGTTTCTCCAACGCCCCAACCGTTGAGGATGACCTTGTCGCCTGCTTTCCAGCTGCCATGCTCTGACTTTGTGACGGTGCCGACGAAATCAATCCCCGGAATGATCGGCCAGGTGCGCACTACAGGTGCGGCGCCTGTCAGCGCCAGGCCGTCTTTATAGTTGATCGTTGAGTGGGTGACCTCGACCGTCACATCGCCGTCCATCAGATCATTTTCGGTCAACTCAACAATATTGGCCTCTTGTCCGTCGTCGGTTTTGGAGAGCTGGAGGGCGCGAAAGGTGTCACTCATGAGATTTCCCTATGTCATGTGGTGCGCGGCTTTGTTGGCTCATGGAGCCGCAGCGCTGCCGATTGTTGATTTTGTTGGGCACAACCCACCTGAAAACAGGCGTCTGGTCAAGCAATCCTCCTTAAAGCAGCTCGAAAACCAAGATTTGTGGGATAAACTACTCCCATGCGCCCCGCTTTTACCCATATCGCCCTTCATGTGGCCAATCTCGACCGGTCGATACGGTTTTATGAGGATTATTGTGGCCTTGAGACGGTGCATCTGCGCGATGAGCCAGAAGGCGCCAACGTGGCATGGCTTGCCGAACCCGACAAAGGGGAGGAGTTCGTGGTGGTTCTGATCGACAAGGGTAGCCCGCTGCCGCAGCCGGAGGGCGATTTTAGCCATCTGGGCTTTGCCTTGGAGAGCAAACAGGCTGTTGATGATGTTGCCGCGCGCGGTGGAGACCTACTTGCCTGGCCGCCACGTCAGGCTCCCTATCCGGTTGGCTATTATTGCGCGCTCAAAGACCCGGACGGGCGGTTTATCGAATTTTCCTACGGCCAGCCGCTAGGTCCCGGCGCGGAGCTCGCAGAATCGACGGGCGATTAGCCGCGCGGCAGCACTTCGGTGAAGGTCACCGGCTCACCGCCAGCTTTCCCGGTAATTTCATCATCCCACATAACCTTGCGACCGCGGATCACTGTGCCAACGGGCCAGCCCGTCATGGTGCGACCGCTGAATGCACTCCATTTAGAAACGGACGCGATCCAGTCATCTTCGATGGTTCGGCTCTTCTTCATGTCCACAATGGTGAGATCCGCGTCATAGCCAACAGCGATGCGGCCTTTACGGGCTGTTCCGAATACGCGGTTTGGACCATGTGATGTCAGGTCCACAAAACGTTCAAGGCTGAGCTTACCTTCATTCACATAGTTCAGCATGACTGGTACGAAAGTCTGCACGCCCGGCATGCCGGACGGTGCCTTCGGATAGGCTTGTGATTTCTCCTCTAGCGTATGAGGCGAGTGGTCGGTGGCCACGATGTCCACAATGCCCGCGGCAATCCCTGCCCAAAGGCCCGCACGATGTTCTGCTGTTCGGATGGGCGGGTTCATGAGCGCGCGGGTTCCGATCTCCTGGTAGCAATCCGGTGCCGCAAACGTCAGATGCTGAGGTGTGACCTCAACGGTGGCAATGTCTTTGTTGGCTGCAAGGATCGGCATCTCATCTGCCGTGGTGATGTGGAGCACATGGATACGCGCGCCCTCCTCTCGCGCAAGCCGGAGAAGCCGCTCGGTACATTGAACGGCTGTTTGAACATCGCGCCAGACCGGATGGGTTTCGGGCTTATCCAGTTCTGCCAATTCACGACGTTCCCGCAGCCGGTACTCGTCTTCGGAGTGAACAGCGCAGCGGCGGTTGATGGCGCGCAGCACGGCACGAACGTGATCATCATCAGGCACCAACAAATTGCCCGTGGATGACCCCATAAAGATCTTCACCCCACAACAGCCTGGCTCGCGCTCAAGGTCTGCAAGGATGTCTGCGTTCTCAGTGGTTGCCCCCGCGTAGAACGCATAGTCGCATTGCATGCGGTGATGAGCGCGGCTCACCTTGTCGGCCAATGCTTCTGAATTTGTGGTCGGTGGCTTGGTGTTGGGCATTTCGAAAACCGCCGTCACACCGCCCAAGACTGCAGCATTGCCACCGGCTTCCAGATCTTCCTTATGCTCGTTGCCCGGCTCGCGCATATGGACCTGGGTATCGATGACGCCCGGCAGGACGTGCAGGCCTGTCACATCAATGCGTTCGCCCGCATCCGCTTTTGACAGGTCCCCAATGGCAGCGATGCGCCCGTCCCGAATGCCTACATCGGTAGTTCCCGTCCCGTCCTGATTGACGACAGTCCCGCCTGAATAGATGGCATCAAAGGTCGCTGGGAAAATTTCGGACACAAAGGTCTCCTTGTCAATTTCTTGGGCCTGTTTATCGGGCCTAGTTATCGCCGACCCGGTCTAGGAGGTCGCTTGCCGCTTTGACGACCCGGTCGACGGTCAAGTCGGTCATGGCGCTGTCAGGGCTATCAAAATCATATACCGGGTCTGAGATGATCTCATCATAAGGACGGCCTCGTATAGAGGCACAATTGTCGCCCCAGGGAGCATAGAGATCATCCCGTGTGGGCCCAAAAAGCCCCAGCGTCGGGATACCGGCCGCCGCCGCTAGATGCATAAGGCCGGAATCATTCCCGACGAACAGGGCTGCCCGCTCAAATTGCGCATAAGTATCAATGAGATCGGCCCCAATCTGGTCGATCAGCCGGTCTTGAGGGACAGCATCATAGAGTGCTTTCGCCTGGGTTTCCTCACCTGGTCCACCGGTCAGGAGAAGGTGCGCGCCCCCCAGCCGACCTCCAGGACCGGTCATTGCCTGCACAAGTTCGGCATACCGCTCCTGCGGCCACATTTTCTTTGGCCAATTGGCAGTCGGCCCAATTGCGAGAATAGGAACTCCCTCAGGCAGCAGGACCTTCGCCCGTGCCCGCGTAATCTCACTTGGCCATAATCTGGGCGAGGGGGGCGGATTGAGACCCAACACCCCGCCAATATGCTCGACGCGAGGCATCGTGTGATCGGGTTTCAGGACAAACCGTTTCCCGGCGCGGAGCACATAAGCTGTCGCCGACCCGCGAATATCGACGACTACATCCCAGCGGGTGCCAAACGTTTCCCGGAGCAATCGCCACCAATGGAGAGAATATTTCTCCTTACGCATCACATGGACTTTAGACACACCAGGTGCACCCGCAAACATAGGCGCGGCGACCGGACCGCAGGCCACCACAATGTCCGGGTCGTCGAGGGTCTCCATCAAATGCCCCAGCACACCGGTGGACATGATGGCGTCCCCGATCCGATTTGAGGTGATGAAAAGAAGGCGCATGGGGCGTGGTGATCCTGTTTTATGACCTTCCCGGTTATAGGTGGGCCGACCCGCCCTGCCAAGGCATGTTGCGCGTGAGCTTCCGCTTGCGGGGCAGCGACGGGCGACTTACATCTAAGGCTCCTCATTTCGATGGAAAAACACAAGGTGGTCCTGTGACTAAAGTGAGCCTTTTGCCCGACCGGGTGGTTTGTAGGATTGGTGGCGCAGACGCCCAAGATTTTCTGCAGAATCTGCTGACGAACAACCTGGAGCGGGTCTCTCCGACTCAAGGCATCTACACGCTTTTGCAAACGCCCCAGGGTAAATATCTATTCGATTTTTTTGTCATCGAACAGGAGGGACATTACCTCATTGATTGCGACCGAGACGCCGCACCAGAGCTTTTAAAACGGCTGATGTTTTACAAGCTTCGCGCGGACGTGACGCTCGCAAGCCTGGGCGCCGACTGGGTCGTGGGTGCGGTTTGGGACACTGAAACGTCCGGGGAGGCAGGCCAGGCAGAGACATTTCACGGCGGCCTGCTGTTTAACGATCCGCGCCTTTTAGATCTGGGCCAACGCTTCATGGTGCCTGCTGTGGCGACTGACGCGGCTTTGGCCGCCGGTGAGGTCAGCACGCCTGAAGATTATGATGCCCATCGTATCGCCCTGGCCGTGCCCGGGGCGCAAGACCTGATCGCCGATAAAACCTTCCCGATGGAAGCCAATCTCGATCTGCTCAATGCGATTGATTTCCAGAAAGGGTGCTTTGTCGGGCAAGAGGTGACCTCTCGCACCCATCGCAAAGGTCAGGTCCGCAAACGCATTGTTGGGGTAACAGCTAGCGCAGACATTCCGACACCGCACACGGCGGTGATGGCAGGAGAGCGTCAGGCGGGCGAACTGCTTTCCTCATCTGGTGCCCAAGGACTTGCGCTGCTGCGCCTGGACCGTCTGGACAGTCCGCTTACCGCTGGTGAGATTGCTCTCCAGGCTTCGCTTCCTGAATGGTTGTCTGACGATGTGGCGAGTGGCTCGAAAGAATGAGTAAGACGCGCTGTACATGGTCTGCCGCTGACGATCCGGTTTATGTCGCCTATCATGATGACGAATGGGGCGTGCCTGAATGGGATGACCGGGCTTTGTTTGAAAAACTGCAGCTTGATGGATTTCAAGCCGGGCTCTCCTGGATCACGATCCTGAAAAAGCGAGACAATTTCCGAAAAGCCTTTGACGGCTTCGTGCCTGAGAAGATCGCGCGCTACACGCCAAAGAAAGTCGACCGGTTGCTGCAGGATGCAGGCATTATTCGCCATCGCGGGAAAATTGAAGCAACCATCGGCAATGCAAAAGCCTATCTCGACATTATGGAGAAGGAAGGCAGCTTTGCAGATTTCCTTTGGGATTTTGTTGACGGTGCGCCGGTTCAGAACAGCTTCAAAACCATGAAGTCCGTGCCTGCAGAGACTGCGATGAGCAAGAAGCTCTCAAAAGAACTCAAAGCCCGTGGCTTCAAATTTTGTGGGCCCACCATCGTGTATGCCTTCGCGCAAGCCGTCGGCATGGTGAATGATCACACGACCGATTGCTTCCGCCACAAGGAATGTGCGGCGCTGGCAAAGAGGTAACAATCTTGTCTAGCACCACGACAGGAATGGACACAATTTCTATGATTGGCAACCGGGTCGTTGTCACTGGCATGGCCGGGGCTGGAAAGAGCACCCTCTCTAAGATGCTGGCGACGAAGACTGGCCTTCCTCTTATCCATCTCGACCTTCATCGTTGGAATCCCGGCTGGGTCTTAGTGCCAGAGAACGAGTTCCTCCAAAAACAACGTGCGCTGCTTTCTGGCGAGAGATGGATTGTTGACAGCAATGATGTCGATACCGAGCTGCTTGTTGAGCGCGCGGACACACTTGTGGTTCTCGACACTCCCTGGTGGCTGTGTGCGTGGCGTGCATTCAGACGCGGAATTCGCAGACCGCGCGGTGTTCAATTGCCAGATGGGTGTGATGAGTCTTTCTCACAACGGTTCGGGGACGAGTGGGGAATTGTTTGGCGCAATTGGCGGGGCCGCAAGTCAGTGCGGGAACGAGAGCTTTCGATTGCTTCGCGGTGTCAAACGCATATGGAGGTTCATGTATTAAGGTCGAAACGGGAAACGGCTGAATTTATAGATCGCGGCGACCAGCGGAATGTCCAGTTGTAACAGTGGGGACAAATGTCCCCGATCGGAACATTCTGTCAAATGAGACGAGTGGGCAGTCGGTCTGTGGTGAGAGCGCGACTACCAGTTTTCGCCGAACGGACGGATGACGACGTCTGATGACCAGGCTGAGCGCGGCTGATGGGCGATCCGAAAACACTCATCAGCAATATCAGTAGGCTTGCAGAAAAACGCGTCGGGCTGATCGGGCATGGCTTCGCGGGTCCAAGGCACATCAATCACGGCGTCAATGGCCACATAGGCAGCATGAACCCCATTAGGCCCAGCATGACGTGCAATGCTCTCTAGCAATATGCGCTGTGCAGCCTTGGTTGGCGCAAAGGCTGCAAAATTGCCTTTGCCCCGATAGGCAGATGTGTTGCCGGTACCGAGGATGACGCCGTGGCCCGCCTCGATCATTGCCGGTGCCGTCAATTGTGCCAGATGCAGGAGCGCCATTGTATTGATCTTGAAATTGCGCCCCAGGATCTTCGGATCGACGTCGAGGAAACTCCCGAATGCCCCTCCCACCGCATTGTGGATGACTATTTCTGGTGCGCCCAGATCCGACTGTACCTTGCTTACACAGTCCTTCAGCGCGTCCTCATCAGAGACATCACAGGGAAAAGCATGCGTGTTGTCGACATTTTTTGCCAGCTCCGCGAGACGGTCCTCATTTCGCGCAAGCATTGCGACACGATAACCCGCATCCGCAAAGCGTTTCACAAGAGCCGTGCCCGTTCCGGGGCCGACACCCGTGATCAGGCAAATTTTCTTATGTTCCGTCATCGCGCTAGCGCCTCCTCTAGGAATTCAAATCGATCATTGCCAAAGTAGAGCTCATCCTCCACGACCATGCTAGGGACACCAAAAACACCGGCACCCTCTGCCATGTCCTGGTAGGACGCTTGCGTTTTCTGAGATTGCTTCCTGCCTTGAAGAATCTCGGCAATCTGCGACACCCCTGCGGCCCTGAGAAGATCCTCGAGTTCCTGGTCATCAGCGAACGCCGTGCTTTTTGCCCATACACCTTCGAATACCGCCCGAACATATTCCTGAGCTTGACCAACTCTCTCAGCAACGACGGCCCCCAACAGGAGACGGTTACCGTCGATGGTCTGAAAGTGAGGATTGGGCGCGAACGGGACCGCGTATTTTTTTTGCCCACCGCGCAAGATCCGCCATCGCGTATCGACCTTTTGCCGGGCACTCGACAGTCGTCGGACGATTGCTCACTTTTTTCTGGAGCGCGATGACATTGATGGGTCTGTAATCAATTGTCGCGCCCGTCCGTTCCGCCAGAGGCGGCAGTTGCGTCATAGCCAGATAGGAATAGGGACTGACAAAATCGAAAAAGAACTGAATGCTCTTGGTCATGAAGGTTGCCGTTCGGCTTCGCGATAAGGCACCAGTGCACGGCCAGCCGTGCCTTCGGGAAACCCGTTCCCATCAAGCAGGCGCTGCTTTGCGTCGAAATAAGCCCGCGAAAATTCAAAGAGCGGCGTATCGTCCGGCACACCGGCGAGTTGCGCAATCCCAAAGAGACTCGCCGTGTTCCCGTTCGCGCCCAGATGGCCTTCGGGCCACTCGAATATCTGCACCCAAATGGAATATCCTGCTCCTTTGATGCCTTCAGAACCCGTCGTCTTAAGAATTGCATCCGTAATCGCTCGCGTCGCCAGTGATTTACGTTCCTGGTTCATCGACCCTTCGGGAACGTTGAGCTCGACCAGAAATTTGCCAACCTCTGCGACATAGGTGTCATCGGACTTGCCTCCGATGAACCAGTCTTCCTTTTCAATTTCCTTGAACCGTACCCAGGAAATCGACCGCCCGAAGGGTGTGTCCTGACCTCCCTCAATCTCCAGCATCACATGGGTCAATTCTTCGGCAAGCTGCCCCTTCTGCTCGCGTGTAAGGGCTCCTTTAACGCAGTCTACAGTCAGCATTGGCATAGTCGATTATCCTCGTTTGATCAATTTGGTATCTTTAAGCTACCATAAATAATGATGGTTTAGAAAACCTTTTCAAGAATTTCTTTGATCTATTTGCTATTTCCCGGGCTTGCAGTAGGTTTTTTAGGGATACCAATTAAGGAAGAGATCTTATGACGCGTACCTCGCTCAAAGAATTCAACTGCAGCCTTGCGCAGGCCGCAGAGGTCATTGGCGACAAGTGGACATTGCTAATCCTTCGCGAAGCCTTTTTCGGAACCACTTCCTTTTCCGAATTCAGGAAAAACCTGGGTGTCGCCAAGACTGTGCTGTCAGACCGGCTGCAGTCTCTTGTGGATCATGGTGTTTTGGAGCGCGCACCGACCCGCCCGGGTGTCGACCGTTATACCTATCGACTGACAGCAGCAGGCAGGGATTTTTTTCCAACGCTGATCACGCTCATGCAATGGAGCGACAAATGGGTGTTTGGCCCAGGAAGTGAACCGTTTTGCGTTATGGACAAGGAAACAATGAGCCCGGTTCAGCAGGTTGGTGTGCAAGCGCGCGATGGGCATTTTCTAACACCTCGCGAAACGACATTTGGACCAGGCCCTGGCGCAAACGAAGAGACACGAGAGGCTTTGGTATCACTCAAACCAGGAAACCGCGCACTTTAAGGCGCTAGCCACGTGCCCGCCCAGCGGTCGGCGCGCCATTCAAAACGCGCACGCCGGTTGCCACTTGGCGATAGAAACAGCCAATCGACTTGTTCAAAAACCATCTGTACCGCCGCAAAATTTGACCGGCCTGTCTCAAGTCTTTCTTCCGAAGGGATCTTGCCTTCAACGTCCGCTGGCAGGCCAGAGGCCGGGCCCGACAAAGGCATCCCAGGCTCACGCTCAGCGAGATAGGCCCGTCGGCTGGGAGGTGGCGCGCCCCTCCAGGCCGCGTCGGCATAGGCATCATGTTTGTGGACTATTGCAACGCCACTCATCTGAATCTGAATTTCATGGGTCGAGTCGTAAAAGGCCAGCATGACGTTGGGGTTTCTGCCAATTTCAGAAATTTTGGCAGATCGCGCATCAGTGTGAAGACGGATTGACCGTGCCTCAAAGTCCACGTCCCGCAGGATAATGATCCGCGCTTTCGGCGCTCCATTAAGACCGATTGTCGTCAAAACCGGCTTCTTGAAAGGATGGGTTCGCTCAGAAACCGCACTTTGCAGCATCTCCCTCCAGGTGGTCTGGACAGAGTTTAGGTCTCCGTAGTGGGCAGGCATTTCTGTTTGTTCAGGCATTGAGCGGAACCACTCCCTCTTCCTCTGATGCATGTCCGGTCGGAACATCGCTGCGCACTTTTCCTGGAAATGCTGCAAGCCACCCACCGAAATCTATAGCCAGCCTGCCCGCGCTGCACTATTTTTGGGGCAACAAAGCAATTTAAATATGCAGGTGGGTTTGAGACCAGCGCCAAGCGTTCTTGGCCTCATTTTCCGCCGCGAAACTCTTCGGGTGGGAAGCGTGGCAAAAGTCGTCATTAGTGGCACTGGGGTATTTACACCCCCTAACTCAATCAGCAACGAGGAACTCGTTGCGTCGTTCAATGCCTATGTTGAGAAATTCAACACCGAAAACAAGCAAGCAATTGAAAGCGGCGAAGTCGAAGCCCTCAACCCCTCCAGCGCCGAGTTCATTTACAAAGCGTCCGGCATTGAGAACCGCTATGTGATGAATAAGGACGGCATTCTGGACGTAGACACAATGTGTCCCCGGCTGCCGGAGCGCTCCAACAATGAGCCCTCAATCCTGGCTGAGATGTCCGTCATCGCCGCCAAAGAAGCAATGGCGCGCGCCAATAAAAAGCCGGAGGACATCGACGCAGTTCTTGTCGCCTGCTCAAACCTGCAACGCGCCTACCCTGCCATCTCCATTGAGGTGCAAGACCTCCTTGGCATTGACGGCTTCGGCTTTGACATGAACGTCGCCTGCTCATCCGCCACGTTCGGCTTGAAGACAGCGCATGACATGGTTATCAGCGGCGGCGCTGACTGCGTCATGGTGGTCGATCCTGAAATCTGCACCGGACACCTGAATTTCCGCGATCGCGACAGTCACTTCATTTTCGGAGATGTGTGCACGGCCATCATCGTTGAACGCGATGAGACATGCACTGCAGACGGTTCCTGGGAAGTGTTGGGAACACGTCTGATGACCCAGTTTTCCAACAACATCCGAAACAATTTCGGTTTCCTCAATCGTACAGCACCAGAGACCGCACAGGACGCGGATAAGCTCTTCGTTCAGGAAGGCCGCAAAGTGTTCAAAGAAGTGGTGCCGATGGTTTCAAAGCTCATCATTGAGCATGCGACCGATGAAGGTCTTGAGCCGACTGCGCTCAAGCGCTTGTGGTTGCACCAGGCCAACAAGGGCATGAACGATTTTATCGGAAAGAAAGTGCTGGGACGCGAGCCAAGTGTTGAAGAGTCGCCGAACATCCTGAAAGACTACGCAAACACCAGCTCCGCTGGATCCATCGTCGCTTTCAATAAGTATAGCGACGACCTCAAAGAGGGCGATACGGGCGTCATCTGCAGCTTTGGCGCGGGATATTCGGCTGGCAGCGTGATCGTGCGCAAACGCGCATAGGGTTCGCACTGCCAATCCGACTTCTCAGGATGCTCGCCCTCATTGAGCGCGCACTCGGACGGAAAACCGCAGCACACTTTTCCTGAGTGCGCTTACTTTTTCAAAAAGGGCTGCACCGCCACGATGTGGAAGGTGCGCATCTCTCCGTCATCTTCCAAAACAGAGAGATATTCCCCGACGCTGATCAGGTGTTTATCGAGCTTAAAGAAAGGCTCGTCGCCTTCCGGCGTGTTCGGATCATAATCAATTGTCCAGCCCCGACCGATATGCCGCAAGAGCCCCCGCTCATCCGGCTCGCCATTGCTGAAGCGCCTCACTACGCAATCCTGCTTGTGCGCCTTCCATGCCTCTGGATCCAGATGACCATCAGCATCCAAGGGTGCCACAAAATCGTAGCCGTGCTTGTCGCTGCCTTCTGGAAACTCGTCGCTGCGGGCAGCATTCATATGAATACGGTACAGGGTCATACCTGCCCTCCTTCTATCAAAACAAAATTTGAAGCTCTAGTGCGCCATCAGCACGGGAACACTGGTGTGAGCTCGCACATGTTGCGTGGCGCCCCCAAAGAGAAACTCTCGAAGACGGCTGTGACCATACCCCCCCATCACAAGCAGATCGGCGCCTGCGCTCGCGGCTTCTTCAAGAAGGACCTCACCAACTGCGCGTCCGTCTGCTTTCACAAAGCGGAAGTTTGCCGTTGCGCCGTGAAGAGCGAGATAGTTTTCCAAGACTGAATTTGGCACGCCATCATCGTCGCCTTCATCAATGCAGAGAATGGTGACTTTGGTGGCTTTTTCGATAAACGGCACTGCTGCCGTTACTGCAGCAGAGGCCTGAAGACTGCCGTCCCAGCCAACCAGAATATTGTCACCAATTGAGTTTGCAGCTGACTTGGGTGCGATCAACACCGGACGGTCTGCGCTCATCAGAGCACCTTCCAGGGCGTCCCCGCCTGCAATGCCATCTTCGATTTCTGAACCCGAGAACATTACCAGGTCAGACAGACGACTTTCTTCTGCGACGACAAGATCGCGCCGACCCGTCGCTTCGCCGAACCGGGCCGAGGGAAGTGTGCCTGTGTCGGTCACCACAGGGAGACCTGCGGCAGCGGCCTCAGACTCCGTGCTGCTTTTCGCCGCCGCGACCGCTGCGTCCGACCCTTCTTTGGCGGCCTGAAGCAGGTCTTCAATCACCTGTCCCGACACACCATCGCCCAAGTAGGGCAATGCCTCGCTTGGATCAGGGCGAACGAACAGAACCTTCGCCTGCGCCCCGAACTTTTTCGCCACCAACAGGGCTGCGTTCAAGACTGGTTTATCTGAATCTGTTCCATGAACAGGAACGAGTACTTTCCGAATAGGCATTGCCGACCTCCTTTATGCCATCTGATGAACACACATTAATCCCAGATCGTCGATGACCCTATGACCCAGATCAACCCGTCAAATTATTCCATTTTCTGCAAGTCACGCTCTGATCCTAGCAGCAAAACAGGACAGCCAACTGCCATTGAAAAGGCCGTTGCGTCTCCGTCTTTCTCAAAAAACTTTGAGCGGGCATTTGCCACCACGAGGCCTGGTCCCATCTGCCGCACAATTTCGGCGAGGTCCGCCAGGTTTGTATCAGCTCCTCGAACGGGGAGGCACGCCATGCCAGCTCGGGTTGCCAGCACCTCCGCCGCGTGGGCACAAAACTCCCCCTGGCTGGTCATGTCATCCAACACGACAAGGGGCGCATCGCCCGCGCCCATTCCCCGTCTGGCACTGGTGAGCAAGACGTCTGCGTGCACATCAGACGTTGCCGTGTGCAATGCGCGGCGAATGTCCTGTAGAGAGGTGAGATGATTGCCGGTATTCATCACCAGCACGTCTTCCTGGCTTGCGCTTTCAAGCACTGCGAAAAGTGGCCGGCCGCGTTTCACATCGAACGACCATTCAAGCCCTATCTCCGACGCGGCGGCTGCAAAGGCAGCTTTTGCCTGACCCGCCTGCGCGTCCCACTCGCGCACCAGGCGCTCTGTCTCCAATGGTTTTACAATGCCGCTGAAAGAGACCTCAGAGGCGAAAGGCAGCTCGGCTAGATCCATCAGCGCCTGATTTTCCACAAAACACCCCACTAGCTTGGCGCCAATCGGATCGCCCATGCGTCTGGCAAAGGAGATAGCTTCGGCTTGCGGAACCGCTGAGTCAATTTCGATCAGGATCTTGTGGCCGTCAGCTTTTGCGTGTTCTTCAGGCTTTGTATTCATGATGCAGTCACCCCGCCATCATCCTTTCCAAAGGCGACCTGTGCCTCAGCGAACTCCAGCAACCTCTGGTCGACCCGTTCAAACAAACTACCGGCTGGAAAATCATCGTTCTCATCACGCTGCCCGGCAGGAACACCGGTCATGATGGTCGTGGCGTCTTCAATTGTTTCGGCTGCAAAGACGGAGAACATGCCACGCTCCACCGCGTCGACCACATCACGGCGCAACATGAGGTGTTTCACATTGGCGGCAGGAATGATCACGCCCTGATCTCCTGTCAGCCCTCGACGCATGCAAATGTCGAAGAAGCCTTCGATCTTCTCATTCACACCGCCTATGGGCTGGATTTGCCCCAACTGATTGAGCGACCCGGTCACGGCGAGGCCCTGATTGACCGGAACCTCCGCCAGGGAGGAAAGCAGGGCCACCAGCTCTGCGACCGAGGCACTATCTCCGTCTACCCCGCCATAGCTTTGCTCAAACACAAGCGTGGCGGTGAGCGACAGAGGAATATTGATGGCGAAATGTGCGCTGAGAAACCCCGTCAGAATAAGCACGCCTTTTGAATGAAGGGCTCCGCCTAAATCAACCTCCCGCTCAATGTCGACCACGTTGCCCTTCCCCATGCGGGTGCGCGCAGTGATCCGTGTCGGGCGACCGAAGCTTGCCTGGCCCAGGCTCAAAACCGACAGTCCATTAACCTGGCCGGCGACAAAGCCTTCCGTGTCAATCATCACCACGTCACGGGTTATCGCTTCAAGGCTGCGCTCCCGCAGCCGGTCTGCCCGATGGACCCGTTCATCTATCGCCTGCTGGACATGAAGAACGTCAATTGCATCTGCCGCATCATCCCGCGCATAGAGATCTGCTTCCTGCATCAGGTCAGTGATACTTCCCACTTCAAGAGAGAGTTTCTCCGCGTCTTCTGCAAAGCGAGAACTTTCCTCAATGACACGCCCCACTGCAGCGACGGTCAGCGGCAACAGATCATTTTCACGACAGAGCGTCGCAATCATCTCTGCATAAAGCAGATCTGTATCCCCATCCCTATCGATCTGGTCATCGAAATCAGCAGAGACTTTGAACAGATCGCTGAATTCTGGATCATTCTCAGCCAGCATGTAGTAGAGCAGACGATCTCCAAACAGGATGACCTTTGTATCAAGCGGTATCGGGTCCGGTTCCAGAGCCACAGTGCTCACCAGGCTCAAATAATCTCCTGGTGCCTCCAGCACGATGCGCTGGGTTCTGAGCGCCCGTTTCAAACCATCCCACGCCAACGGCTCTCGCAGCAGACGCAGCGCATCGATAAGCAGGTACCCACCGTTGGCGCGGTGGAGCGAGCCCGCCTTGATGAGACTGAAGTCTGTCACCAGGGCGCCCATATTGGACATGTGCTCGACCCTGCCGATCAGGTTGGCGAAGGCAGGGTGTTCCTCTGTAATAATGGGTGCACCGCCGCCAATGAAGCCACCATTGCTGTTTCCCGCGGTGGGTTCAGGCACAGCGTCCGGCCCATTATTGACGATGACATTGACTGTATATCGCCGAAAAACATCCCCTCCTATAGGTCCCATGGGCGCTGCGAGTAGTTCGCGCTCCTCTGCTGTGAAGAGGCCGATATTTTCGACAAGGTCCGCCTCGAGCTCGCGAAGCCAGGCAGCCACCTTTTCATTTCCCTCAAACATAGAGGTGAGATCGTGGATGGAGCGACCCACCGCGTTTGTTGCCACCTCGCGGTTCAACTCATGCACTTGAGCGCGGCGTTCCTTCTCCCAGCCAGGAACATGTTGGAAGACTGAGGCCAGCTCCTGCTCAAGCTCGCCTATGGTGTCCTTTATTTTCTCCCGCTCCTCCTCCGGCAATTCGTTGAAGGTCTCGGGCTTCATCACCTCTCCTTCGCGCAGAGGCGCAAAGGCAAAACCGGAAGGTGTTGAGAGGAGAGTAACATTCTTGGCTTCGGCTTTGATGCGAAGGGCTTCAAACGCCTGGCCCTGATGCTGCGTGTAATTCGCATCAATCGCCGCCAGCCGTTTCTTATATTCTTCACTTTCAAGGATCGCCGGAATGGAGCCCCGCAAGTCCTGGATCAGGTCTGCAACGCCTGATCGCAGAGCTTCCGCCCGACCGGCGGTTGTGCGGAGGGCTACAGGTTTATTGGGGTCGGTGAAATTATTCACATAGACCCAATCGCCGGGCACGGGTCTTTTGCCCACAATGGATTGCAAATGGCGGATCACGCCGTCCCGCATACCGGCTCCGTGCGGCCCCAATGCGAAAATATTGTACCCGCTCTTGTCCATGCGGGTTCCAAAGCGGATCGATTCCAAGGCACGGTCCTGGCCGACCAGGCCCATAGCGTCGGACAATTCAGCCGTCGTCGAAAACTCAAACTGCGACACGTCACAGTCTCGATAGAGAAGATCAGCACTTAAGGGTTCTAAGGGCACGGCTGCAGCTTTGTTCTTGTTATTCAGGACGTTCTATCGAGAGACTCTAGGCGCTCCCGGTGACAACAACAATGCTCAGGTGCATCGACAAGATAGATCGGAAAGATTAGGGTCTGGCGCCCACACTATTCTGGACGCCCCATGGCCCCGCCAAAGAAACCTTCCCGCAAGAAAACAAAAACACCCCGCGCCTGGCAACGCATGCTGAGCGGCCGACGGCTCGATCTGCTGGACCCCTCGCCTTTCGATGTTGAGATCGAAGACATTGCCCATGGCCTTGCCAGAGTGGCGCGCTGGAATGGTCAAACGATCGGCGATGAGCCCTTTTCCGTCGCTGAGCATAGTGTGCTGGTGGAAGAACTCTGCCATCGCCTGCGCCCCGGATGGCCTGCCAAATGGCGCCTTGCGGCTCTACTTCATGACGCGCCTGAATATGTGATCGGCGACATGATCAGCCCGTTCAAGGCGGCGCTCGGCTATGACTATAAGAGCTTTGAACATCGGCTCGAAAGCGCCATCCACCTGCGCTTTGGATTGCCGGCCGATCTGCCCAAGACCGTCGAAACTCTTATCAAGCGCGCTGACCGGGTTTCCGCCTTTCTGGAAGCCACTCAATTGGCCGGATTTTCTGATGCTGAAGCAGCCGCCATCTTCGGGCGCCCTCGCGGCCTCACGCCCATCAAGCTGAAGCCTCTAAATCCAACGGCAGCACAGGCGCTATTTCTGAAGCGGTTTAAATCTCTTTTGAAAGCCACCGAGCAGGACGGTACATCGTCCGAACGGGGCCTTCCTAAATAGATGAGAGCGGGCCCGGACGGAAAACCGCCAACACTTTTCCTGGTCCCGCTCAGGAGACAAAAGCGGGCCCGGACGGAAAACCGCCAACACTTTTCCTGGTCCCGCTCTAGAATCGCGTAGACTTAACCCCAGGTTTCAAAATCCGGAGACATCTGCTGATGGCGCAAGCGCCGCCCAAGAACCCGCTCAACCCTGTTGTCATCGACCTCAATGCGGCGATCGTACAGGTTGCGGACGCACTGCCTCAGATTGTTGTGGTGCGCCCCCAGCAAAATGGCGAGCACAGCGATCAGGATGTATGGGACGCGCTGCCCTTTGGCCCATTCGATCCCTTCACCCATCGGACGATGGAAATCGGGTTGCGGGCCTGGGTGCAGGAACAGACGCAGATTGGTCTGGGCTATGTAGAGCAGCTCTACACGTTCGGAGACCGAGGCCGTCATGCACTCGAGGTGGAAAAAGGTACAGATCACATTGTATCTGTCGGTTATCTTGCCCTGACCCGCGGAGGCAAAGAACGCGAAGGTGTCAGCTGGCGCAGCTGGTACCAATATTTCCCCTGGGAAGACTGGCGTGACGGACGCCCTTCCATTTTGGACAAGATCATCCTGCCATTGCTGCAGGATTGGGCATCTGAAAGCCAGGGCGCAGAAAGCGATGAGCTGGCGCGCGGCAGGCGGCGAGACCGGGCGCGGCTGACCTTCGGTCTTGACGGGGGCGCCTGGGACGAAGAGAACGTGTTGGAACGCTACGAGCTTCTTTACGAAGCGGGACTGGTGCGCGAAGCACTCCGCGATGGACGCCCCAATGCAGCAGGGCTGGAAGAAGCCAATACACCGCAACTCGGCGTGCCCATGCAGTTTGACCATAGGCGTATCCTCGCGACGGCCATCAGCCGCCTGCGCGCAAAACTGAAATATCGTCCGGTGGTGTTTGAGCTTATGCCTGACACGTTCACGCTCTACGAATTGCAACGCACAAGTGAGGCCCTGCTGGGCCTCCATGTGCATAAACAGAATTTCCGGCGGCTTGTGGAAAAAGCCGGACTTGTGGAACGCACCGGGCGCATGAGCACCCATACCGGCGGGCGCCCCGCGGAGCTTTTCCGTTTCCGTCGTGAGGTCTTCAATGAACGTCCGGCGCCTGGCCTTCGCCTCGCCCCTTCCCGAACACGGGCAAATACGTAAGATGACCTATCTTAATTCTGGGGTGACGCCCACTCTCAGCTGAGTTGGAGCATGGCTCATGGAACTCTGGGTTCTTCTGCTAACAGTTGGTTTTATCTCCGGATATTTGATTTTGGCCGGACGCATCACCGCGCTCAAACGAGAGGTTGCAGCACTCACCTCATCTCAACAAACATCCACCGTCGCGGCGCCTGAGCAATCTGAACCGGCGAGTCCAGCGCCAGCACCTGCGTCTGAGACAACAGAAGACACGCCTGTTGAAGAGGAGGCGCCTCCTGCACGCGGCGCGCAATCCTGGGGTCAGCCGGAAGATGAAGAGCCCGCGGACACCGCGTCGCAAGATTCGATTGCTGCCCAGGTGACACATGAGGACCCCTCTGTCTCGCTGGAACAGAAGATCGGCACGAGGTGGATTGTCTGGCTGGGCGGGCTCATGTTCGCGCTGGGCGGTATTTTCCTGGTGCGTTACGCGGTCAATGAAGGATATTTCGGTCCTGGCGCTCGTATTCTCATGGCCTCGCTTCTCTCTGTCGGCCTGCTGGCGCTCGGAGAAAAACTGCGCCGGGCGCCGTCATTGCAAGCCATCGCCAATCTGCCAGGCGTCGCCATTCCCCCCATCATCACTGCCGTTGGGATCCTCATTGCGTTCGCGACAGCCTATGCGTCCTATGCGCTCTACGACATGCTGGGACCAGAGGCCGTGTTCCTTTTGCTTGCGGTGATATCGATAGGTTCTGTGTTACTCGCCGCGGTTCATGGCCCCATCCTTGGCGGCCTTGGACTGATCGGAAGCTATGCAACACCAGCTCTCGTTTCGTCAGACGAACCATCGGTCATCATCCTCTTCACCTACCTTACCTTCGTAACGCTTGCGGTTCTGGCACTCGTGCGCCTGCGGGCCTGGTGGTATATCGGCTTGATGGCAGTCGCAGGCTCGGCGAGCTGGTCACTCATCGCGATTTTCTTCGTCGGACATCCAGACAATCTGGTGATGCTGTCGCTCTACCTGCCTCTGATGACGGCAGCTTTCGTGTTCACGCCGCTCACGCCCGATATTGAGGAGGCAGATGACTTGCCTTGGCGACGCATTCTCATCGGCACGGCAGTTGCGACGTTCGGGGTGTTGAGCCTTCTCTTTGTCCATAGCGAGGAGAATGCAACGCTCGCCCTCATCTCCCTCGCAGCCTATGGCGCCGTCGGTGCCGTCGCAGCGTTCCGGGTTCACCGGCTTGATCGGGAGCTTCTGATTTCCGTTGGCCTTGTGGTCCTGACGCTCATGCTCTGGGTGCCCATCGGGGCCATCCCCTTTGAGCTGAGCGACGCCGCAAGCAGAGGAGCGCTCTCGCCCCCCGGCATCCCTTCGGAGCTTCAATTTTACACCTGGGTATTGGCCCTCTTTGCTCTTGCCTATGCAGGCGGTGGCTATTGGGCGCTGCTCAAGATCAGCAATAAAGGCCTATGGGCGTCGGTTTCAGGGACCGTCCCCATTGTTCTGTTGGCTGTTGTCTATTGGCGGTCAACTGCAATGGAAACCAGCATGGCCTGGGGATTGGTTGCCGGGCTTGTTGCTGGCCTGCTTGCCTATGCTGCCAGCACATGCCGGTCTGAGGCGCGAGGATCAGACGGTGCTGTTGGTGCCTATGCGACAGCGGCTTTAGCTGCGCTCTCACTGGGCCTTGCCATGGTGCTCCGCGATGCTTGGCTCACCGCGTCTCTGTCGCTCTTGCTTGTCGGCATTGCCTGGATCAACGCCTCACTGGCGCTGCCTCTTTTGCGCTGGGTGGCACTGGTGATCGCTGGTGTGGTGACCCTCAGGCTCACATTCAATCCAGCTCTCATGTCTTACGACATCTCAACCACTCCGATCTTCAACTTCCTGATTTACGCCTATGCGCTACCTGCTGCCGCCATGGCGGTGACGGCGACATGGATGCGACGGCACAAAGATGATCTGGTGGTGCAATGTCTGGAAGCGGGTGCCGCCCTTCTCTTTACGCTCTTTGTTTCATTGGAAATCCATCACTGGATAAGTGGCGGTGACCTGTTCTCTGAGACGTATGAATTTGGTGAACGTGCCATTCAAACGCTGACCTGGCTTGCACTTTCTTACTTCTACTATCGTTTGGGTCAACGGCACGGGCGCAGCGTTCTTACCTATGCCGGAGAGATTTTGCGATGGCTCGGTCTCGCCCATCTATTGCTCGCACAACTCCTTTTCGGAAACCCACTGTTTGTCCCAACCTTTGTAGGAGACCTGTTCTTCTTTAATCTGCTGACACTTGCCTATCTCGCACCTGCCCTTTTCACCGGCCTTTACAGCATCACCGCCAAAGAGCGCGGTGATCGCCAAACAAGCTTATGGTTTGGCGGCGCGACCCTTGGCCTGCTGTTGACCTTTGCAACACTGCAGATCCGCCAGGCCTTTCAGGGCGGTATGCTGCCTGGTGGAACCACGAGCGACATGGAATGGTACGTCTATTCCATCGTGTGGCTCTTGATCGGGCTTGGCATCTTCGTGCTCAGCTTCTATCGCGGCGGGCGCGACCTCAGGCTTGCCGGCATGGTGGTGATCACGCTGGCAACCAGCAAAGGGTTCCTCTTCGACATGGCAGCCCTTACCGGTTTCCTTCGGGCGATTTCCTTTATCGGGTTTGGGGGCGCCCTGATCGGTATCGGATTGCTCTATCAGCGATTTGTTTTTCCGCCAAGATCCATCGGGGATACAGAAGACATAGAGTAGTGAGGATCTCCGAAGTCCCGGAATATCTTCACCCTCGCTCTCAATCCAGCCCAACTAGGATCGACGCCACAGCGAGTGAGTCAGCTTCTTCCCGGCATCGCAATCGAGGGAGAATGCCCGCGGATATATACGCGGCTTAGCGCGTCTTCAAATATCCCTTGGTACTCCGCTTTGAGCTTACTTCTTTCTGATAGCTCTTTTTTTGCTGGGAGTTCTGCTTTTGGCTGTACTTTTTCTACTTGGCGTTTTGCTCTGGTTTGTTTTCTGTTCATGGTTCAAAAACTCCAATATTCCTTTGCCGCCGACAGCCTCATTCGTCGGGATAATAGCTCTGTTTCCCAACTTGTCGACCAGGTCTTTCAGTTTTCCGTCAATCTCAACGACTTTGCGAAACAACAACTTTGATTCCAGCTTATCTATAACAAAGCCGTGATCCGGGTAGCCTCGAAGCAACATGTTGATAGCGTTGGGGTTTAGGTTCCCAGACCTTGCCGCCAGCCGCCTAGCATATTCCTCGGCAATCCTTACCGACCGGTGAATTTCCCCAATTTTTATCGGGTCTAGTTGTGCGAAAATGGGTGCGACCATTCCCACCGCCATATTGCTGGCAATTTCAGCAGCTGTCTTAAAGGTAATAGCTCCAAAGGAATGGTCTTTAATGTCCAACATGCAATTTTCAAAGAGCTTAAAAGATGCCCCTTGCAGGCTCTCAAAGGCCGATTCCACCGAAAGTCCACTATCTCTTTCGCCGATCTCATCCTCACGACGCAGCTGGACGTCAATTGGTCCCAGTTCACCGTGAACTCCAAATGCGAGTACATCCGCACCTGCGCACATTATGGTCCCAGCGCTTTTGCACCATCCAGCTATTACAATCGTCAAATGTGCATAGTTCTCTTGTAAGCATCGCCCTACTCTGTAGGCGACATCAGGCAGACCACCAGAGGTGACCAACACAACGATTACGTTACTACGCCTTGAGCGGCTACAAACCATCTTCACCAAGTCGGCATCCAGATTTGGAAAGATGTCTGCGTTGATTAGCAATACGTCTGCATCAAGCTCCGCCGCAACCTGCTCGAACATTTCATTCTCAGCTGTAGTCATAGATGTTCCTTCTTGATCATCACGGTAACATAAATATCTCATTTTTTTGGAGCCGAGGATAACATTCACACTTACCCAAGTGCGGTACTTTCAATCTCCCCGAACAGCCACTATCAGCCACCAGAAATTTGAGCACAAACTTCCTTGACAGGCCTAATACTCAATTGTAGTATAAGGGTCAGATTGTTTATTTTGTCGCGTTTCCGGACGATGAAGATCGCACCTTCACCTGGAAACGCTTCAGCCGGTTCTGCCGGTATCTTTTTAGCCCCTACTTATACTCATTTTGAGTAAATGTAGTTGATCAAGGGAGGCGAGTATGACCGCCGATCTTCAGACCCGAGAAGCTGCACCCAACCATGCAGCCGTTGCGCCTACCAAGTTTAAACCGCTTGAGATGCCGGAGCTGGAATATACGCCCGGCCTCGCGAAAGAGATGGCGCCCATCTATGAGCGCGTCAAAAACGTTATCCCCTCTGTCGAATGGCCCTTCTTCGCGCCTTATGTGAAGGCGATCAATGACCTGAAGAAAGAGCGCGACGCCGTTATCCTTGCGCACAATTACATGACGCCGGAAATCTTCCATTGTGTGGGCGACATTGTCGGCGACAGCCTTCAGCTCGCCCGTGAAGCGGCAAAAGCGGATGCCGACGTCATCGTCCAGTGCGGTGTGCACTTCATGGCCGAGACAGCAAAACTGTTGAGCCCGGAGAAGACGGTTCTTATTCCTGATGAAAAGGCGGGCTGTTCGCTGGCTGAATCCATCACCGGTGCGGATATTCGTCGTCTGCGGGAACAATATCCCGGGGTACCTGTTGTCACCTATGTCAACACATCAGCGGATGTGAAGGCAGAGACCGACATTTGCTGCACCTCGTCCAATGCGGTGCAAGTTGTAGAAAGTCTTGGTGTGCCGGAAGTGCTCTGCCTGCCAGATGAGTATCTCGCACAGAACATCGCGCGCCAGACCAATGTGAAAATCATCACCTATGCAGGTCATTGCGAAGTGCATGAGCGCTTCACGCCGGAAGAGCTTCGGGAATATCGCGCAGCCCATCCGGGTCTCTCTATCATCGCGCATCCTGAATGCCCGCCTGAAGTTGTCGACGAAGCCGACTTCTCCGGCTCAACATCAGGCATGATCAAGTGGGTGAAGGACAACCATCCCGACAAGGTCATGATGGTGACCGAATGCTCCATGAGCGACAATGTGGCGGCAGAAGTGCCCGGTACGGATTTCATTCGTCCCTGCAACCTGTGCCCCCATATGAAGCGGATCACCCTGCCGAAGATCCTCGAAAGCCTTCTCTATATGAAAGATGAAGTTGTCGTGGATCCGGCGATCGCCCCACGGGCGCGGGCTGCCGTTGAACGCATGATCAATCTGCCGCTCTGATTTTTCCATCGCGTTTTCGAACCACAAAAGTCTGCACCTTTTGTTGAAAACGCTCTAAACGACACAGGGAGCTGGGCAGATGAGCACACATACGCTTACCGGCGGACATATTGTCAATGCGGGCGACGTGCTGATTGTGGGGGCGGGCCTTGCCGGTCTTTTCACCGCTCTGAAACTCAGCCCACGCCCAGTGACAGTGCTTGCTGCAGCACCGATCGGTGACGGAGCATCATCTGCCTGGGCTCAAGGCGGGATCGCTGCCGCCATCTCTGAAGGCGACACACCGGAAGAGCATGCAGCCGACACGATCGCTGCAGGCGCCGGGATTGTCGATCCGGAGATTGCGCAGCTCATCGCGTCGGAAGCGAGTGAGCGCATTCAGGACCTGCTGTCACTCGGTGTTCCTTTTGATCGGGACCTGGAAGGAAAGCTGACAGTTGGCTTAGAAGCCGCCCACAGCCGAAGCCGCATTGTGCATGTACAGGGCGACCGGGCGGGACATGCGATCATGGAAGCGCTCATTGCAGCTGTGCGCAAGACACCTTCCATTCGCATCCTTGAAGGCTTCTCAGCCTATGAACTGGCCATGGAAGAAGGAAAGGTTGCCGGTGTTTTTGTCCAACCAACCGGCGACCTGGAACCTTCACCGCTTCTTCTGCGCGCGCGTTCCGTGGTTCTGGCAAGCGGTGGCGCAGGCGGGCTCTATAAAGTCACAACCAACCCGTTGAGCTCCCGCGGTGACGGCTTTGCCATGGCCGCCCGTGCCGGTGCCGTCATCGCCGACCCTGAATTTGTTCAGTTTCATCCGACCGCCATAGCCGGTGTGCGAGACCCAGCGCCACTTGCAACAGAGGCATTGCGGGGCGCAGGCGCGACGCTGATTGATGAAACAGGCACCCGTTTCATGAAGGCCATTCACAAAGACGCAGAGCTCGGGCCCCGCGATGTGGTCGCTCGCTCCATTGCGCGGGTCATTGCCGAAGGCGGCAAAGTCTATCTCGATGCGCGCGACGCAGTTGGGGCGAATTTTGAACAAGCCTTCCCAACCGTGTTCAAGAATTGTCAGCGGATGGGCATCGATCCGGTGAGCGAGGCGATTCCTGTTGCGCCCGCCATGCACTACCATATGGGTGGCATCGCCGTTGACGAGCACGGTCGCGCGTCGCTTCCCGGTCTCTGGGCCTGCGGCGAAGTGGCCTCAACAGGGGCGCATGGCGCCAACCGCCTTGCCAGCAACTCTCTGTTGGAAGCCGTCGTCTTTGGGGCACGGATAGCCGAGGATATTCTCAGGTCTGTTGAAACGGGTCCGGCGGCAACGGCTGTTATTCCGGCACTTCGCCCGCGCCGGACGCATCCCGTCTCTATTGTGCAGGAATTGCGCGACGTGATGACACGCCATGTCGGCGTTGTGCGACATGCCAAAGGCCTCACAGAGGCGCTGCAACAGATCGTTCGCATCGAACGTGCAGCCGGATCGTCACCTGCGCTCGTGAATATGGTGACAGCTGCCAAACTCATCACGGCAGCGGCTCTTCAGCGGGAAGAAAGTCGAGGCGGTCACTTCCGCATTGATCACCCACAGATCGATGCCGCCTGGCAGCACCGCACGTTCATTACCCTGGATGAGGCTGATGCGCTTGGACGAGCAATTGTCACCAATACCGAGCACGAAATCAAACGAGGTCACATTCAGTGAGCATTCTTTCTGATCTCACACCCCTGCCTTCTGTCATCATCGAAAGTGCCGTTCGCGCGGCGCTGGCTGAAGACCTGGGTGATGCGGGTGATATCACGAGCCAATCGACGGTTCCGGCAGATACTCGGTCGCGTGTTGTGTTACGCGCCCGTGAACATGGATGTATTGCGGGCCTTGATGCAGCTCGCGCCGCCTTTAGGGAAATGGACCCGGGTCTTAGGATTTCTGTGCAAACGCCAGATGGCTCTGTCGTTGCGCCTGGGGATGTGATTGCCGCCATTGAAGGCAATGCCCGCGCCATCGTCACCGGTGAGCGTGTCGCTCTTAATTTCCTTGGGCACCTGTCAGGCATTGCGACCGCGACGCGAAAATTTGTTGATGCGGTTTCGAACACGAATACGCGCATTTGCTGCACCCGAAAAACCACGCCTGGGCTCCGCGCCTTTGAAAAATATGCGGTCCGCGCAGGTGGCGGCGTAAACCATCGCTTCGGGCTCTATGACGCCATTCTCATCAAGGACAACCATATCGCCATGGCAGGGGGTATCGCGGAAGCCATCAATGGCGCGCGCGCGAAAGCCGGACACATGGTGCGGATTGAGATCGAGGTCGATACGCTGGATCAGCTGAAGGAAGCCCTCGACATTGGCGTTGAGGCTGTGTTGCTCGATAATATGGCCCCCGACGTGCTGAGAGAGGCCGTTGCCATCAATCAGGGCCAGGCGGCGCTTGAAGCATCGGGCGGCATCACCCTCGACACTGCCGCGAGCGTTGCCGCTACAGGGGTCGACTATATTTCCGTCGGGTGGATCACCCATTCTGCGCCTTGCCTTGATATTGGCCTCGACTACGAAGCCGCCGCAAGTTAGGCGCACCCAGGCCTCCCTCGACTTCCTGCCTGCCTGAGCCCTAAGATATGGGATAACAAAATTCTCAGGGAGGTTCTCATGGCAAAGGCCGGAGACAGAAAGTCTATTTTCATTACAGGCGCTGCGAGCGGCATGGGATTGGAGACCGCCCGTCTCTTCTCTCAGGGCGGCTGGTTTGTTGGCGGCTATGACGTCAACAAAGATGGGCTCAGCGCTCTCGAAAAAGAACTGGGTGCGGAGAACTGTCTTGTCCGTTCGCTTGATATCACAGACCGGGCAGACTATGAGACGGCCCTCGCAGAGTTCGCGGAAGCGACCGGCGGCAAACTTGATCTCCTGTTCAACAATGCAGGGATCGGCAAAGGCGGTTTTTTTGACGAGATGCCGTTTGAAGATGTGTTGGCTGTGGTCAACGTCAACCTGATTGGCGTGCTGAATGGCATTCATCTGGCGGTTGATCTTTTAAAGGCAACACCCAACTCACTCTGCTTCACCACATCTTCATCGTCTGCCACCTATGGGATGCCCGGCATCGCCGTCTATTCCGCAACCAAACATGCGGTCAAAGGTCTAACGGAGGCTTTGTCAGTCGAACTCAGCCGCTTTGGCATTCGGGTTGCTGATACCCTTCCGGGTCTCATCGACACGCCGTTGCTGCCCGATGAAGCGAGACAGAGCGCACCCGCTGAGGGCATGTTCCGTCTTGTTCCCGCAATGGATGTCGCGAAAGCTGTCTGGTCCTCCTACCATGATGATCCAAAACGACTGCACTGGTTTGTACCGGAAGAGATCGGCGACCTGGACAAGGCGTCAGCTCTCGACCCAGAAGGAACACGAGACAGAATCGCATCGGGCGGGCCTATCGGCGCTGCGATCGAAGAAGCGAAAGCGGCTTCTGCCGCTGAATAAGGAGCCGTCATGAGCGCACACCGCAGCATCTTTATCACCGGCGCAGCAGCAGGTATCGGGCGCGCCACTGCACGACATTTCGCACGCAGAGACTGGTTTGTCGGTCTCTATGATATTGATGGTGCGGGCCTCGCGCAGCTGGCCGATGAACTCCGCGCTGTGCATGGCGCCCCTATGGTTACAACGGGCGAGTTGGACGTAACTGACCCAGATCAGTTTAACGATGCCGTGCAGGCGTTTCTCGCAGTTTCCGGCGGGCGGATCGATGTGCTGTTCAACAATGCCGGCATCCTGAAGATGGGGAACTTCGATCAGGTCGATCCGGCGCTTCAGCGCAAAACGATTGATGTGAATGTGAATGGCGTCATCAATGGTGTTGCCGCAGGCCTTGAGGCGTTAAAAGCCACCGCCGCAAAGTATGGCGACGCACGGATCATCAATACCGCATCTGCCTCGGCGGTTTACGGCATTCCGGAGCTCACCGTGTATTCGGCCTCAAAGCATGCGGTCCGGGCCATGACAGAAGGGTTTTCCATCGAGTTTGAACCCTATGGCATTCATGTGAGCGACGTCCTGCCTTCCTATGTGGATACAGGCATGGTGAAAAATCAGGAACATCAGACGGAAAACTTCAAAGCCACCGGGATTGCGCATACACCAGAAGACATTGCCAAGATCGTTTGGCGCGCTGCTCATGGTGAGGATATCCATTATTTCGGAAATCCATCGCTCAGCCGCATGGATAAGCTGGCTCGCCTGTTCCCCGGTTATGTTCGCAAAAACATCAAGAAATCGTCAGGCTTCGACTGACGCCTTAGGCCCCAACTCGCAATGCGTGGAAATTGGTGATGACGGTCGAAGGCTGGTCCTCGGGGTGGTCGGCCGATGAGCACCTGCCTGATGCAATCTTCAAGCGCCTCCGCCGTCATCGTTACCGAGACTGGGGCAGAAGACCTGTGCGATCATTGATCTGCGTCAAAAGACGGCAGAAACACTGGCCTTTTTAGGTAGGTGCGAGGTTCAGGACCTAGACCGTGTCCGGGCATAGAAGATATGGCGGCCAATTTTTGCGACCTTGTACATATGCGACGCCCAAAACGGGTCCACATAATCTGCATGGTAGTGCAGCACGTTCTCAGCAAGCTGCCGCTCGCGGTCATCGCGCATGGTCACCATGCTCGCAACCCGTTGAGCTTTCCGCCAAGGCTTCAGGTCACGTGGCCGGTCTGATTCCCCATCACAGGTGAAAGAGAACTGACAGCCTGTCTGGCGATAGGACCCCTGGAATACGACGCCGCAAATCGTGTTGGGGTAATCCTTTGACGCAACACGGTTCATGATGACGTCGGCGACGGCAACCTGGCCGCTATTGCTTTCGCCCCGGGCTTCAAAGTAGATGCCAACGGCAAGACAGCGGCGTTCCTGCTCCAAACGACGGGCTCTGTCGCCGAGCGCTCTGACCGGCGTGGCTGCCACTCCTGCACGATGGTCGAGCTCAGCAAGCTCGGTCAACCGTGTTGGCCGGTCAAGCAGATGAGGGTCTGAGAAGCTGGAGAGAACGAGGCGATTTCCGTCCCGTCCGGAAACCGGATCGACGGTCACTGTCGCAAGGTTTGCCCAGAAGACAGATCCCAGAACGACAGACACAGCCAGGCCCGCTGCAAGATGCGCAGGTTCCCGGACGTAGTGTCCTATATCGAGCCATTGAGCGAGCTTGTTCATCGCTTTTGGTCCGTTTTCGTCCCGGTCAGGGCCCCATGCCCCTACCTTGGTTGGTCTTCTTGTCTCAGATTGACCGCCCCTTGCTCTTTGGGTGCGGTCATCCTTTTACTCAGCAATGCCTGTGCCACTTAGTTGGCGACAACATTGGAACTCCCGATTCACACTGACAAACCGTCAGAAAGGTTGGCGCGGGAGTATCATAAACTTTTGGGTCCGGCAATGACGCCCCGGCCACACACGCGAGATAAGCCTAAGCGCTTGTTTTTCAATAGGAATAGGGAATCACAGTCATGGTAAACAGAAGCTTAACGGGCCCTGTCATGGTTAACAGCAGCGGTCATGTGAGAGGAAATATTTACCATAACATGCCTGCGAAGTGACTGAATCCACTGACTTTTTCCGTTCACCACGGGCTCAAACTCAGGGTGAAATAAGATCCAAATACACAGGCCATCACAGATATGTGCGACAGCTGGTCACCCCGTGTTTTTAGAAAGCGGTGCCTAATTCCGCCGACTCAGATAGCCGTCACTTGCTTACCTTTTGGGCGACCTTCTGAGCTGCCTGGGCTGCTGCCAGACGGGCGATAGGCACCCTGTAGGGCGAGCAGGACACATAGTGCAGCCCTGCCCCCTCGCAGAAATGCACGGACGCTGGGTCGCCCCCGTGCTCCCCGCAAATGCCCAGCTTGATGTCGGGGCGCGTCGCCCTGCCGCGCTCAGCGGCGATCTGAACCAATTCGCCCACCCCTTCCTGGTCAAGCGACACAAAGGGGTCAGCGGGCACAATGCCTTTGCCCAGATAGTCTTTCAGGAAGTTGGCCGAATCATCCCGGCTGATGCCGTAGGTGGTCTGGGTGAGGTCGTTGGTGCCAAAAGAGAAAAATTCGGCAGCGTGGGCAATTTCACCTGCTCGGAGGGCCGCTCTGGGCAGTTCAATCATGGTGCCGATCTGATATTCGAGAGGCTTGTTCTTTTCCGCCGAAACGGAGTCACCAACGGCAATAAGGCGCTCTTTCAGATATTCAAGCTCTGCCTTGGTCGCGACAAGGGGCACCATGACTTCAGGGATGACGGCGGCGCCTGTTTCTTCTGCGGCGACCAGTGCGGCCTCAAAAATTGCGCGCGCCTGCATCTCATAGATCTCAGGATAGGTGATACCCAAGCGACAACCCCGATGGCCGAGCATTGGATTGGCTTCTGTTAGCTCGATCAGGCGTCGACGCATTTTATCTGCTGAAAGACCGGCGGCCTCGGCGACCTCTGCAATCTCCTCGTCACTATGGGGCAGGAATTCGTGCAGAGGCGGGTCGAGCAGGCGAATGGTGACCGGCAAGCCCGACATGATCGTGAAAAGCTGACGGAAATCTTCGCGCTGCATGGGCAGGATTTTGTCCAGCGCCTTGCGTCGACCGGCTTGGTCATCGGCGATGATCATCTCGCGCATGGCGAGAATACGATCGTCAGAAAAGAACATGTGCTCTGTCCGGCAAAGGCCGATCCCCTCAGCGCCAAACTCGCGCGCAACACGCGCATCATCCGGTGTTTCGGCATTGGCACGTACCGTCATACGCCTGCCTTCGTCGGCCCAACCCATCAATGTGTTGAAATCTCCGGAAAGCTCCGGCTGCAACATGGGCATCGCGCCCCTCATGATCTGACCGGTCGAGCCATCGACGGTGATCACATCGCCCTTGCTGAACTTCTCTCCCAGGCTTGTCATCGTCTCAGCTGCATAGTCAATTTTGACTGTGCCCGCGCCCGACACGCAAGGCTTGCCCATGCCGCGTGCGACGACAGCGGCGTGACTTGTCATACCGCCTCTTGAGGTCAGAATCGCCACGGCTGAGTGCATGCCGTGAATGTCTTCCGGGCTCGTCTCAACACGCACAAGCACGACGTCGCGGCCTTGCGCCTTCAGCGCTCCCGCTTCTTCCGAAGAAAAGACGATCTCGCCAGAGGCCGCGCCGGGGGACGCTGGCAGGCCAGTTGCCACAACATCGCGCTCTGCATTTGGGTCAATCGTTGGATGGAGAAGCTGATCGAGCGATGCGGGGTCAACCCGGGTTACGGCTTCCTGCTGGGTGATCAGGCCTTCAGAAGCCATATCGACCGCGATCCTGATTGCAGCCTTGGCGGTACGCTTGCCGCTGCGGGTCTGCAGCATCCAAAGCTTGCCTTCCTGGACGGTGAACTCCAGGTCCTGCATGTCGCGATAGTGACCTTCAAGGTTTTTGTAGACCTCGACCAGCTCGCCATAGACGCCCGGCATCACCTCTTCCATAGAGGGTGCCGTTTCGCCGCTTTCCTCGCGGGCTTGTCTGGTGAGGTGTTGCGGTGTGCGAATGCCCGCGACCACGTCTTCGCCCTGCGCGTTTACCAGAAACTCGCCATAGAAAGCTTTGTCCCCGGTCGATGGGTTGCGCGTAAAGGCAACACCGGTTGCAGACGTGTCCCCCATATTGCCGAAGACCATGGCCTGGATGTTCACCGCTGTGCCCCATTCGTCGGGAATATTGTGGAGACGGCGATAAGTGGCAGCACGGGCGTTCTGCCAGGAGCCAAAGACCGCGTCGATGGCACCCCAGAGCTGCTCGTTCACATCCTGGGGGAAAGGCTCATCGAGCTCTTCTTCCACCAGCGCCTTATAGCGACCAATCACATCTTTCCAGTCAGCGGCGTCCAGGTCCGTGTCGAGATAGTACTCATTCTCTTCTTTGTAGATGTCGAGGATTTCCTCGAAATTATGGTGCTCAACCCCCAGCACTACATCGGAATACATCTGAATGAAGCGGCGATAGCTGTCATAGGCAAAGCGTTCGTCATTGGCTTTGGCGGCGAGACCAGCGACGGTTGCATCATTGAGACCGAGGTTCAGTACCGTGTCCATCATGCCGGGCATGGAGGCACGGCCCCCGGAGCGCACGGACACGAGAAGCGGGTTTTCAGGCTTGCCGAAATCGGCGCCCACAATTTTTGAAACCTCTGCGAGCGCAGTCTCGACCTGGGCCTTCATGCCCTCAGGATAGGAACGATCATTCTTATAGAATGCCGTGCAGACCTCCGTGGTGATGGTGAAGCCTGGCGGAACTGGGAGCCCCAGGTTCGCCATTTCGGCGAGATTGGCGCCCTTGCCGCCGAGAAGTTCGCGCAAACTTGCGTCGCCCTCAGCGCTACCGCCGCCAAACCCATACACCCACTTCGTCGAACCGGTCATGCGTATCGCTTTCCGTTTGGCCTCACATGCAGGAGGCAGAAGAGTTCAAGTCGAAGGATGCGCGAAAAAGCCCTGCAGATCACCCTTCGATTTTGGAGAAATCGGCCACGCCGTGAAGGGCGGTTCTGATTTCTGCGAGGAGCTTTAAGCGGTTTTCGCGGACTTTGTCATCCTCTGCGTTCACCGTGACCTTTTCGAAAAAACCGTCGACGGGACCGCGCAACTTTGCAAGCGCTGCCATGGCACCGGCGAAATCTTCTTTCGCAACGGCTTTTGCGGCTGCATCGCGGGCAACATTGATTTCAGCTGCCAAGGTCTTTTCGTCGTCCGATTCGAAGAGCGATGTGTCCGGCGTGCCCGAATAGGTCGCCTTGTCCTTCTTCTCTTCGATACGCAGGATGTTGGCCGCGCGTTTGGCACCCGCCAACAGGTTCGCGCCATCATCTGTTGCAAGAAACGCCGCTAAAGCTTCGACACGGCGTTTTACAAGTAAAAGATCGTCCTGATCGGGGAGTGCGAAGACCGCGTCCACCAAGTCATGTTTGACCCCTTGGTCACGAAGGTAAATCTTCAATCGATCCGCAAAGAAGGAAAGCAAAGATTGTGTGAGGGTGATGTGGTTTTCAAACTCAAAGTTGATCTGCGGCTCAACGTCCATGAAGAGTCGTTCCCAACCGTCTCCGAGGGGATCAACGACATCGTAGGCAATTGCCGCTTTTTCAACCCAATTACTTCCGCAGAATTTCAAACTCCTGACCGCGCCACTCTCGTCGATGCTCTCACCATGAGTATCAGCGAACTTCTCACGCTCTTTGCGCAACTTCGCAATCAAGGTTTCGTCAAAAACCTCTTCCAACAATACGCTATTTCCTCGCGTTGCCATACTGTCAATGTGGTTTCCCCCAACAGCTAGCAGCACTTCTCGTAGGGGCAGCCTTAAGTCAGAGTCTAGGATCACACGAATGATGCCAAGAGCGGCACGGCGGAGCGCAAACGGGTCTTTGGAGCCGGTTGGTTTTTCGTCGATGCCCCAGAAGCCGACAAGCGTGTCGAGCTTGTCGGCGAGGGCCACAGCCTGGGCTACGGGTCCTTCAGGTACATCGTCTGAGGGTCCCTGCGGCTGATAATGCTGGGCAATAGCGTCGGCGACGTCCGCGTCCAGACCGTCTGCCAGCGCGTAATACTGCCCCATGATGCCCTGCAGATCCGGGAACTCGTAGACCATGCCGGAAACGAGGTCGGCTTTGCAAAGGCGACCAGCGAGTTCCGCTTTTGCCATGTCAGCACCCGTCACGCTTGCGAGCTCGCCTGCCAGCTTGGAGATGCGCTCAGCTTTTTCAGCAACCGTTCCGAGTTTCGCGTGGAAGACAACCTGGTCGAGCTTCTTCGCGAAATCTTCCAGCGAATGTTTCTTGTCCTGATCCCAGAGGAAGCGGGCATCGGCAAAGCGGGCACGCAGCACGCGTTCATTGCCGTTGATCACCGCTGCGCCGCCGTCTTCCGGCTCAATGTTTGACACCACGATGAAGCGCGGGGCGAAATTCCCCGTCTTCGGGTCTCTGAGTGCCAGATATTTCTGGTTCGCGCGCATGGTGGAGGTGAGCACTTCCTGCGGGATTTCCATGAACTCATCATCAATGGCGCCCATGAGCGCCGTCGGCCATTCCACAAGGCCCGCCACTTCGTGCAGCAGCGCCTCGTCATCAATCAGTTCCAGGTTCTGAGCATGCGCCAGGTTCTTGGCGTCTTCCAGAATGTGGGCGGCGCGGGCTTGCGGGTCGAGCATGACCTTCTGGCGTTCCAGCTTCTCCACATAATCATCAAAGGTGCGCACCTTGATCGCGTCCGGCCCCATGAAGCGGTGGCCATAGGTCACATCGCCTGACTGGATGCCGTCAATCTCAAAGGGTACAACCTCACCGTCCAGAGTGCAGACAATGGAATGGAGCGGACGCACCCAGCGCAGCGACCCGGAGCCCCAACGCATCGACTTCGGCCAGGGGAAGTTGCGGACCATTTCGGGTACAATTTCGGCGATCAGCTCATCAGTGCCACGGCCTGTCTTTTCAATGACGGCGACGTAATACTCGCCCTTTTTGTCTTCGCGGGTCTCGCACTGCTCCAGCGTCAGGCCGGTCGACTTCAAGAAGCCTTCCATGGCCTTTTCAGGCGCGCCGACGCGGGGCCCTTTGCGTTCTTCTTTACGGTCCTGCTGGCGGACAGGCAGACCGGAGATCGCAAGCGTCAAACGGCGGGGTGTTGCGAAGGCCCGCGCGCCCTCCCCAAAGACTTCTTCTTTGGCCAGCGCATCGGTGACCAGTTTCTGCAGGTCTTCCGACGCCCGCTTTTGCATGCGGGCTGGAATTTCTTCTGAGAAGAGTTCAAGAAGGAGATCAGCCATCTTTACGCCTCCCCTTCTGCAGGCGCGCCAGCTTGCGGTGTCTTGAGGTAGGCCTTACAGCAGGCTTTGGCGAGCGTGCGGACACGCCCTATATAAGCTTGACGTTCAGTCACAGAGATCACGCCCCGCGCGTCGAGCAAGTTAAATGCATGACTTGCCTTGATGCACTGGTCATAAGCGGGTTGCGCCAATGGTGGATCATATTCCAGAAGTGCCGCGCACTCCTTTTCCGCATCTTCGAAATGCCGGAAGAGAATGTCCGTGTTCGCCGCATTAAAGTTGTAGTGGGAGAACTGAACTTCGTTCTGATGGAAGACATCACCATAGGTGACCTTCTTATCGCCTTCCTGGCCGTTGAAGTTCAGCTCATAGCCATTGTCGACGCCCTGCACATACATGGCGAGGCGTTCCAGCCCATAGGTGAGCTCACCCGCGACAGGCGAGCAGTCAAAGCCGCCGACCTGCTGGAAGTAAGTAAACTGGGAGACTTCCATGCCATCGCACCAGACTTCCCAACCAAGCCCCCAGGCGCCGAGCGTCGGGCTTTCCCAGTCGTCTTCCACAAAACGGATGTCATGGTTCTTTGGATCGATGCCAAGCGCATAGAGACTTTCCAGGTACAGCTCCTGAATGTTCTCCGGGCTCGGCTTCAGCATGACCTGAAACTGATAATAGTGCTGAAAGCGGTTGGGGTTGTCGCCATAGCGTCCGTCTGTCGGGCGCCGGGACGGCTGCACATAGGCTGCGTTCCAGTGCTTTGGTCCGAGCGAACGGAGTGTCGTCGCCGGATGAAAAGTTCCTGCGCCCATTTCCACATCATAGGGCTGCAGGATCACGCAACCGTAATCCGCCCAGTAGTTCTGCAGGGTCAGAATGAGCGACTGAAAAGACGTGTTCCGGGTCTTGTCGGCGGAACCGGCTGGGCTGGACATGACATACTCTCAGAAAGTGGCGGAAATACCCTGACTCGTGCTTGGCGCATTTCCGGACGGTGAAGTCGTGCAACTTCACCTGGAAATGCTTGGACTCTTGCTTTGGCGCATTTCCGGACGGTGAAGTCGTGCAACATCACCTGGAAATGCTCTAACCCCCAGAATCTAAAGGAAAACCCTGAAAGCGGGCGCAAAGTAACCGGGTGGGGCTCACCCGGTCAAGCTGGGGGTCCTCAGGGCAAAAGCCACAAATTGCAATCTCTGGCCAGCCCGGTCAGATCAGCGTCGTGCCACCATCTACGGTGATGATCTCGCCGGTGATGAAAGCACCAGCACGGCTCGCAAGCAGCAACGCAATCCCCATAATGTCTTCATCATGCCCCCAACGGTGAAGTGGGATGGCGCGCTTCTCAGCCTCAAACTGCTTTGTGTTGTTTTCAAAGACTTCGGTCATCTTGGAATGGAAGCGTCCCGGTGCAATGGCGTTCACCCGGACCTTATCGTCGGCGAGGGCAAAGGCCATGTTCCGGGTCAGCTGATGGACAGCTGCTTTGGACGTCGCATAGCTAAAGGTGTTTGAGCTGTCGCCCTTGATACCGGCGATCGATCCGGTGTTGATGACGCACGCATCTCCTTTGGCGGCGGCTGCGGCTTTCAGCTGTGGCAGGAGCTTCTGTGTCAGGAAGAAAGGTGTTTTGGTGTTGAGATCCAGGACCTTGTCCCAGCCATTCTCCGGAAACTGGTCCATCGGTGCTTCCCAGGCAGTACCGGCATTGTTGACCAGAACGTCTAATGCCTGTTCGCGCTCGGCAATGGCATCGCCGAAACGCGCAATCTCTTCTGTTGCGCTCAAATTGCAGGGGATGGCAACGCACTCGCCCTGTTCAGCCACGCTTGAGAGTTCTTCCGCGGCCTGCTCGCAGGCCTCGGCCTTGCGCGCTGTGATGTAGATCCGGGCTGCGCCAGCTTGGAGAAAAGCCTCTGCCATGGCCCGGCCTAACCCACGTGAGCCGCCGGTGACAACGCACACTTTGTCTTTCATTGAAAACAGATTGTCTAACATGCGGCTTCCTTACCTAAATGTTGGGATCTCAGCCGCCCATGCAGCTTTGCGTGGTAATTCTTTTCAGCGTGATTGTTCAGGCGCAAAACTGCCATCTGGTGTCCGTTCAAGCGTCCCGAGATTGCGAGGCTCCTGAGGCTTCGGGCCCCGCGCTTGCTCTTCAATGCGCGCGCGCGCTTTTTCCCGGTATTTTTTCACAAGCTTCGAGATGCCATAGACACCTGCCATAATGAGCCCGGTGACCACAATATCATTCATTGTTTTGGCTCCGACAGTTGTTAGCGCTTGAGGGCGGGTGAAAGGTTGCGTGCCTATTTCAGCTTTCTATCTTAGTCTTTCACAGCAGATAAGGCCAAATTGGGGCGGAGGCGCAAATGTTCAAATTTCAGGTCGGAAGTCTGATCACAGGAGCCGCTCTTGGGGTTCTGGCTGTCTGGCTGCTCATTTCCGCGCCTGACTGGGCCACACGTTACCTCGCCAACGCGGACGCGCACCCCACAGGCATTGATAGTTTCCGTTTTGTCGGAAGCTGGATGGTGATCGTCGCTCTTTTGCTTTTGGCGGCTGGGATTGTCCCGCCGACCCCATCCTCTCAACGGATGCTTGCGCTTGCGATGACGCTCGGGCTTGCCGTCGTCACCGCGGTCCATGTTCAGGTGCAGCTCAGCGAGGGGACTGCCGAGCGCTGGTTGCCACCGCTCAAAATGGATACGGCTTTCTTCACGGCCCTCACACTTTACTGGACGGTTGTGACTTGGGTCACCTGGCGGGCTGCGGAATAGCGACGGTTTTTAGAGACCAAACCGTGACCAAAGCGAGCGTGCTTCGACAGCGCCCAGCAGGTCTGTTGCGAAATTTCCCCCACCAGAAAGGCTTGCGTCCGGCATCTGCCCTGCAATGCCTGGCCTGCGGCGCCACCAGGGACGGGGACCGCCGATCAGCCTTAGGCGCACCTTCTCACCGTATTTCTCGCGGGTGACGGCACGAAGATCGCCGATGCCATCTACCAACCCATATTTAATGCCATGGGTCGCGACCCAGAACTCACCTGAGAAGAGTTGTTTTTCGTCGCCCTCAAGCTTGTCCCCGCGAGCTTTGCGCACGAGATCTTTGAAGCCCTTGTGGACCTCCTCCTGCAACGCCTCAAGACGTTCGACCTCTTCCGGGTCTTCCGGTTTGAACGGGTCCAGCATGGCCTTGCTCTCGCCAGCGGTATGAACGCGGCGCTCTACGCCCAGCTTCTCGATCAGTTTGGAGAAACCGAAACCGGCGCTCACAACGCCGATGGATCCCACCACGGAATGCTCATCTGCGAAGATTTCATCTGCGGCGCAGGCAATCATGTATCCACCTGAGGCGGCCACATCTTCCACAAATGCCAGGACAGGAAGCTCATGTTCTTCTGCGAGTGCCCGGATGCGTTTGAAGATCAGTGATGATTGAACAGGCGATCCTCCGGGAGAATTAATGACCAAGGCAACGGCTTTGGCGTCCCGGGTCTTAAAGGCCGCATCGAGGTCGCCTGCAACACCGGACAGATTAAGACCGTCGCGCAAAGGCCCCGAGGAGGCGATCACACCGGTGAGGCGGACCACGGGCACAACAGAGACATCAGGGTCGATCCGGTCAAGCAGACGTTCGCGGAGACCTTTGTGGGGGATAGCATTGATGAGTGTTTTTTTGACCATGGGCTCTACATAAGGTTTTTTTGGGTTTTCTCAAGCAGAACCAAGGTTCAAGGGGGCGCCGGCCCGCAAGATCACGTCTGCGTTGGTGGTAAATCCGCCTTGCTCATCATGCAAGACCAGACCACTGGCGAGCTTAAACGGTGCGCGCGAGCCTTTGACCCCTTGAAGCAGGACCCGGCTCGCCTCTTTTCCAGCACTAGGCCATAGCGGATAGGCAACCAGCCCGCCAAGCTTGCCTTCGACACCGTTGAGGAGGTCAGGCAGCGCATCTACCCGATGGATGATGGTCACAGTGCCTTTGGGTTTTGCCATGGCACAGGTGACGCGGAGCCATTCCTCCAACGACACATCCTCAAGCGCATGGGCTGTCGCTTTGCTGCTGTTCGGGGAGTCCCAAATCTTATCCTGTTCGTAGAAAGGCGGGTTGGTCATGACATGATTGAAACTGCCATAGGCCACATCCTTGTCGGCCAAAGCTGCTGCTTTCTCCGCAACTGATCCTTCGACAATATTTGCGCGGGCATTCAGATCGTTGCGTTCGGTGTTTTTTTGTGCCGCAAGAACCAAGCTTGCCTGAACCTCAAGGCCGGTGACTTTCGCCTCAGAACATCTCGACGCAAGGCAAAGCGACGCCACGCCTACGCCTGCTCCAACGTCGAGAACATGATCACCGGCTTTGGCCGGTATGGAGGCCGCCAGCATCACAGCGTCTATGCCCGCTCGGTAGCCCTTCTCCGGCTGCAAAACCTGCAGCCGCCCGCCCAGAAATCCATCATCGCTGAAGCCGGAATGTGTTGAGATCGCCATAGGGGGCATGGAGACCTATCGCTTGAGGAACGTCAAGTCCCGCGGGACAAGAGGCTCGCCGCCAACGCGCGCAGCGATGTCGGGAGGCGGTAGGCTATTGTTTGCACATCTTCTCTCAACAATTCGAGCGTCCTGGGGCCGTCCTCATCTTTTTCCAAACGTGGCTCAATCGAATAGACGGATGTCAGCCCCCGTTCGACTGGCACCAGGCGGAGCACCCAGTCCGAGCAATGTAAGCTTTCCCGCAGGTCGAAGAGGGCAATCGACAACAGCTGGGCCGCGACACCATCCTCGGCGCTAAACCAAACTTGCGGGGTTTTCCATAGTTCTGCACCTGACGGCTGCAAATGGCCCTCGCACGACCAGATGGTCTGAATGATGCCCGTGTCCGCCAGAACGTAAACCAGCGGCACGATACCTGCCTCGATTGGATATTTGTCGGGTTCGGATGACAACATCTGCGCTGCATCAGGGCATCTGGCGGAACATTGACACCGACATGTTGTCGATCCGCAAATCTGGCAAGTTTTCGCACAGCCCTTGCAGGGCCTTACGTTTGACTTCGCCGCCAGGCTTCCCAAAGCCTCGCGAACACTCGCCTGCAAAATCTTTGTCCCGGCTGAAGGTACCGCGATACGCATCGCACCTCTCCAACCCATTACTCAAAATACTGCGGTAAGACTAGGGAACATCCATTTCCATAAAATTAATATGGAAATCATTGTTGCTCTGATTCCCTTTGAGCAGCCGCAACAATGCTGCCTGCTTGCTCGAAATCCTCGTCAATGACCATCAAGCGGCGGGGCAAAATGCCAATGGAGCCCTCAACGATGCTCGCATTCATATCCAGTATGAAAGGCTCAATCCCCTCTCCTTTAAGGCGTGCCTCCAGGAAGGATAGAAGAACTACATCATTTGTTCGTAGAAGCTCTTTCAATGTCTCGTTCCTCAGCCCTGGGTTATCACTCTTCAGGGAGCGGCGCTGGGACGCACTTGCCGCTCGGTGTCCGGCCTCCTATTGTGACACATGTATAGGCAATTGAGCTGTTTGACGGGGTCTTTTGAACCGTTTTCTCGGCCAAAATTGAGAACTGGGGATCCCGTTGGGTGTTGTCGTTCCGCTCGAAGGTGAGCGTAAAAACAGTGAAGAAGCGGTTCGGACGCTTCAGCGGCTTGTCGCTGAAGATATGGAAGCTGTAAACGAGCTAATTCGGGACCGAATGGGTTCTGATGTGGACATGATTCCCGAGCTTGCCAATCATCTGATCGAATCTGGCGGCAAACGGTTGCGCCCCATGTTGACGCTCACCTGCGCGCGCATGTGCGGCTATACGGGCAGCGATCATGTGCGCTTGGCAGCGTCTGTTGAGTTCATGCACACCGCAACGCTCCTTCATGATGATGTTGTGGACGAGAGCGATATGCGCCGAGGGCAGACCACAGCCCGTCTCATCTGGGGCAATCAGGCGAGCGTCCTGGTTGGCGATTTTCTTCTTGGGCGTGCCTTTAAGTTGATGGTGGAAACCAAATCTCTTCGCGCTCTGGAAATTTTGAGCGAGGCTGCCTCGGTGATCGCTGAGGGCGAGGTCATGCAGTTAGCCACAGCGAAAGACACGAGCACAACAGAAGACGCCTATCTCAAGGTCATTAGCGCCAAGACTGCAGCCCTTTTCGCGGCGGCGACCGAAATCGGGGCCGTGGTGGCGAGCCAGAACGGCGAACAGGCTGCCGCGCTTGAATCCTATGGGCGCAATCTCGGCATTGCTTTCCAGCTTGTTGACGACGCGCTTGACTACAATGGCAAGGCAGCGACGCTTGGCAAGAATGTCGGCGACGATTTCCGTGAAGGAAAGATCACACTGCCGGTTGTTCTCGCGTTTCGGCGAGGCGATGATGAGGAGCGCGCATTCTGGCGTCGCACGCTACAGGATGGGGACCAACAAGAAGGCGACCTGGAACGGGCCTTCGAGATCATGAGCAACCACAACGCGATCGAAGATACGGTCACGCGCGCGCGCCACTATGGCGAAATGGCCCGCGATGCTCTTGGTATCTTTCCCTCATCGGAGCGCCGTGACGCATTGAGCGGCCTTGTAGATTTCTGCATCAGCCGGGCTTACTGAGACCCCAGAAACCTGGTGGCTGTCACCCACCAATCGCTGTGTTTGTCTTTGAGTGCGGCGGCGGCTTCAGCTGAATCGAATGGATTGTCATAGAGCGCAAAACAGGTAGCACCGCTGCCGCTCATGCGCGCGAGACGACACCCCGCTGTTGCACGAAGATCGTTGATCACCGTCTGAATGTCCGGCGCAATATCCTTTGCGGGTGCTTCAAGGTCATTTCCGTTTTCCTCAAGCCACGCGATCAACCTATCAAGCGTCTCGACACCTGGCAGAAGCGGCAACCGCTCTGGTCCTTCAACGGGACCGGCTTGCAGGCGATGAAACACGTCAGCGGTTGATATGCCGATGCCAGGGTTCGCAAGGACCGCATAAATTTCTGGAAGGCGAGGAACTGCCCGAAGGTCTTCGCCCACACCAGTCATGAAGCTTGGACGTTTCCGCACGCAGACAGGGACATCTGCGCCAAGCTGCAACGCGAGGCCGTCAATTGAACCGGCTGGATCACCCCACAGACGCATCATGGCTCGAAGTGCGGCTGCGGCATCTGCGGAACCACCGCCAATTCCTGACGCGATCGGGAGGTTCTTTTCCAGCTCAAAATTGACCGTTGGTTCACGCCCAAGTGCCCCTGCAAACACACGGGCTGCTTTGAGGATGAGATTGTTTTTCTCGTCCGCCAATTGATCTGCGAACGGACCGGACGTCTCCAGGCCCAGAGCATCAGCGTCTTTGCAGGTGACACGATCGGCCACACTCGCGAACACCACCAGGCTTTCTAGTTGATGATAGCCATTGGGCAGACGCCCCTTGACCTTAAGAGACAGGTTTATCTTCGCATTGGCGACTTCAAGGATGCCAGCGGACATCAGGACCCTGCGTCGGCGCTCATTTCGACGTCGGCGTCCTCCAGCCCGTTTTTGAGCTTTTCTTTTATTGCGATTTCCTGCTCTTCGTCAGGCTCCAGCTCCAAGGCATGTTGCCATTGAAAACGCGCCTCAATCTTTCGACCGACCCGCCAGAACGCATCTCCAAGATGATCATTTATTGTGACATCGTCCGGCTGCAATTGAACGGCGCGCTCAAGATGGATGACAGCGTTTTCGTAGTCCCCGATGCTAAAATAGGCCCAACCAAGACTATCAACGATGTAACCGTCGTCGGGCCGCAGCTCCACTGCGCGGCGGATCATCGCCATGGCCTCTTCCAGAAATATTTTCTGCTCTATCCAGGAATAGCCCAGATAGTTCAACACAAGGGGATGATCACCGGAGAGTTCCAGCGCCAGCTTGAGATCCTTCTCGGCGCTCGGCCAGAGCTTCAACCGTTCGTAACACATGCCGCGGGCGTAATAGACCGTCCAGAACCGTTCATTGGGCTCGCCAATGAGCGCAATTGCTTTTGAGTACTCACTTGCGGCCGCTGCATAATCTTTGCGACCGCGCAAAATATCGCCGAGCGCCGTCAGCGGCTCAACGGCATCGGGATATTGACGAATGAGTGTGCGGAGCCGCGCAATCGCTTCTTTCGACCTGTCCAGGCGGTCCATATCAACAGCTATCTGGATTTGAGCGTTTTGATAGAGCGGAGATGTGCGTGCGATCCCCCCATAAGCGGCAATCGCATCTTCCAGGCGGTCGCCGCGCTCATAGAGGTCTGCGAGCAGAGTGCGTGCGACATCAAAATCCGGTCGCAGATAAAGCGACAGCTGAGTGTACAGAATTGAAATATCAATCCCGCTTTCCTGTGCCAACGCGGAAGCCAACCCGTAGAGAGCTTCTGCCAATCCCTCTGCTGGCGTTTTCACCAGCGGTGGCGGAGCCACGCCTCTCTCCAATCGCGCAAGCGCGTTGGCAATGATCGGATGGTCTGGCGCCAGGCGGCCATAATTGTTGTACACCTCACGGGCAAGCTCGGTGTCATCTTGTCTTTCAAGAAACCGGCCATAGGCCTGGATGATCCGCAGACTTGCCCCACCACTTGCACCCTGCGCGGCAACGTAACCGGTTCGGGCCCGTGCCGCATCGCCTAAGTAATCCGCAATTAATGCACCATGTAAGATCCGAAAAAGGTCAAACGCTGGTCGATCCTGAAAAGAATCCAGCGCCGCATAGGCCTGTTCCGCATCTTGTTTGCCCGCCATGGCCCAGGCCTTGGCAAGTGTTCCGACAAGGGCTGTGAAGGGTCCTGGTGCCGCTGCATCGATTTCACCGATGGCGCGGTCATAGTCAGTTGCTTTGAGAGCGGAAAGCGCGCGCACCAGACGTGCTGTCCGATTGTCAGGGTCGCGCTCAATGATCTCCGATGAAAGATTGAGACCTTCTGAAACATTCCCCGCTGTCACCGACAAAAGAAATGCGCGCTCAACGATCACCGGATTACCGGGGTCCTCAGACAGCGCCTGAGCATAGTATCGCGCGGCAGCATCCATATCGCGGACGGTGCCCGCGTGACGTGCAGCCAGGTAATTTCCATACAAGGAATCCGGGTTTCTCTGGCTCAATCCAAAACCAGACCCCGCACAGGCGCCCAGCATTGCCGCTATCGCAACAATACCCAGACCACGTGTCAGTAACCGCAATCCCACTTAAGGCCTTACCCTTTCACTGATCTCGCCGACTCAGAAAAATAGGGTCGACCGTTTAAGGGGTCGACCCTACCGCAATTTCTTTGCCTTTGCCTTCTAAAGACCGGCGATTAGGCGATAAATCACCTCAAAATCGGTCTTCCCCGATCACATGTTCGGGTAATTAGGTCCGCCACCACCCTCAGGCACAGTCCAGTTAATGTTCTGGGTCGGGTCCTTGATGTCGCATGTCTTACAGTGCACGCAGTTTTGCGCATTGATGACAAAGCGCGGATCGGATCCGTCATCTTCCCGCATAACTTCATACACGCCAGCCGGGCAGTACCGCTGCGCAGGCTCGTCATACATCGGCAGATTGTGCGCAATCGGCACGGTGTCATCTGTCAGTCGAAGATGGACCGGCTGGTCTTCTTCGTGGTTTGTCGCCGACAAGAAGACTGACGAGAGACGGTCGAAGGAAATCTTCCCGTCCGGTTTCGGATAGTCGATCGGTTTGTGTTGGTCAGCTGGCTCGGTGGCCGCATGATCTGGCTTGCCATGTTTCAACGTGAATGGCAGGCCGATCCCCAACTGGTTCATCCACATGTCGATACCACCAAGGCCGACACCGAAAATTGTGCCCAGCTTGGACCAGAGCGGCTTCACATTGCGAACCCGTTTCAGATCTTTCTCGACATGGCTGCCGACATAAGCGTCGTCATACGCACTCAATACGTCTGACTGGCGGCCATCTTTTACTGCTTCGAACGCCGCATTGGCGGCCATCATGCCCGTTGCCATGGCGTTGTGGCTGCCTTTGATGCGCGGCACGTTTACGAATCCTGCAGAGCAGCCGATCAGAGCCCCACCAGGGAAGGTGAGTTTTGGTACGGACTGGAAGCCGCCTTCCGTAATCGCGCGGGCGCCGTAGGAAATGCGCTTTCCGCCTTCAAATGTTTCGCGAATAGACGGGTGGGTCTTGAAGCGCTGAAACTCTTCAAACGGCGACAAGTGCGGGTTCTTGTAATTCAGGTGCACCACAAAGCCGACAGACACAAGATTGTCGTCAAAGTGATAAAGGAACGACCCGCCGCCAGTATTGGCTTTCAAGGGCCACCCGAAGGAGTGCTGAATCAGTCCCTTTTTGTGTTTCTTGGGGTCAACTTCCCATAGCTCTTTAATGCCGATCCCGAATTTCTGGGGCTCACGACCTTCATCCAGATTGAATTTGCGGATCAGTTCCTTGGAAAGAGAACCTCGGACACCTTCACCAAAGAGCGTGTACTTGCCGCGCAGTTCCATGCCGCGCATGTACGTGTCTTTCTGGTCGCCCTCTTTGCCAACGCCCATATCACCGGTTGCAACACCGCGGACAGAGCCGTCTTCATTGTAGAGAACTTCTGCGCCTGCAAAACCTGGATAGATTTCCACGCCCATTTCTTCAGCAATGCCCGCAAGCCAGCGGCACATATTGCCGAGACTTCCAATATAGTTGCCGTGATTGCTCATGAGCGGCGGCATGATGAAGTTTGGAAGGCGGATCCCACCGGACGGCCCGAGGAAGAGGAAGTGATCCTTCTCAACTTCGGTCTTGAGAGGTGCGTCCCGGTCTTTCCAGTCAGGCAGAAGCTCATTCAGTGCAATCGGGTCAATGACTGCACCTGAGAGAATGTGCGCTCCGATTTCGGAGCCTTTTTCAATCACGCAGACAGAGAGGTCAAAATCCTCTTCTGCAGCGAGTTGCCGAAGCCGGATAGCTGCAGAAAGACCTGCAGGACCGCCGCCAACAATGACGACGTCATATTCCATGTATTCGCGCTCAGCCAGCGCTCCGGTATCTTCGCTCATATCTCTCTCCTCATCCGACGCGGGATGGCCTTTGAGATCCGCGACAGACTATTTGGCCCTAGGTTTTCAGCTTCATCCTGAAACAACCTGATTGGGCACTGAAATTTGGCCCCTCTTATGGTGTTTTGACGATGAGAGGTCAACCAATGTGACTGGGGGCCTGTTGGACTACCAGCTGGACAACCTCCGGAATCGCGTGACGCGGGAGCGTAAGGGGGGCAAAATGCGACCACTTCCCGAGTCTAGAGGGATCGGTGGGGCGTTCAATGCCTCAAAGGTCGCACCTGCCGCAGGGGAAGTGCCGATTTTGCGAAAAAACAGAGACAAAGCCTGCGATTGTGAACGCTCTTGAGGATATGACCGCATTTGAAGCGGCCGCGCTGCTCCGCTTCTATGTCGACGCGGGTGTGAGTGATGGGCTCTCCGATGAGCCTGTAGACCGCTATGCGCTCAATGCTCGGGCGGCTCAGCCGGCAAATGAGGCCCCTGCCTCAACCGGACCAAGAACACTGCCCGGTGAACGCCCAACTTTCTCTTCATCTGCGCCGCAAGCCACATCGTCTCCTGCAGCGATTCCCCTCGACACAGTCGAACAAGCGGGTGAAGCCAAAGCAATTGCTGCGTCCTGCAGCTCGCTTGAGGAGCTCCGGGCTGCATTGGAAAAATTCGACGCATGCCCGCTAAAGCATACGGCCAAGAACCTGGTCTTTGCGGATGGCAATCCGGAGGCAGACATTATGCTGGTGGGAGAAGCGCCTGGGCGGGATGAGGATATTCAAGGCCTGCCGTTTGTCGGGAGGTCTGGCCAATTGCTGGATAGGATGCTCGCTGCCATTGGCCTGGATCGAACAAATGTCTATATCACCAATGTTCTGCCCTGGCGGCCGCCCGGCAATCGTCAGCCTACGCCCGTTGAGCAAGCGATGTGCGCACCCTTTATCGAAAAGCATATTGAGCTGGTCGCACCAAAACACCTGATGCTGGTTGGTGGTGTCTCTGCCAAACAGATGCTCGGCACAACGTCGGGCATTATGAAATTGCGGGGCAAGTGGGGCTCTGTTACGGTCGGTGATCTCACCATTCCCGCATTACCCGTTTTTCACCCCGCCTATCTGCTGCGCCAGCCCGCCCAGAAACGCCTGGCCTGGCGGGACCTTCTGGACTTTAAAACCAAGGTTGAGGGCGGATAAGTCCCATTAACCAGAGCGGAAATTAAGTTCCCGAAATCACGCAGCTGCAACTTGTTGGCAGGCTTTAGCCGTGTAGAATGTCCCCGCTGGTTGGGGGATGTTAAGTGCGTAAACAGTTGAAATCTTTCAGAAATTTCTGCGCGGCCGGATTGCTGGCTGGCTTGGCGCTGGTCTATGGACCTGTCCATGCGGCTGATTTGGTCGATTACCAGACCGCCCCCAACACAATTTCCTATCTGAGCCAGGATGATCGGGACCGATATACGCGGATTTTCTCGGTCCAGACCCGGGGGGACTGGCGCACGGCAGACAGGCTCATCGGTCAGCTGGAGAATGACATATTGATGGGTCATGTGCTCTATCAGCGCTACATGCACCCGACGGCCTATCGCTCCCGCTATAACGAGCTTCGCGATTGGCTTGCCAACTATGCGGACCACCCGGAAGCCTCAAAAATTCATAAATTAGCGCTGCGCCGCAAACCGTCTGGTGCCGCCGCGCCGCGCCGTCCAATGCCGCGCTCCTATCGCCAGGTTTCCCACCAGCAATATGCGGTTGCTGAAGGGCCGCGCCGGGATTTCTCGCGCAACTTCCGAAACGCAGCCCGCAAAGTTCGCTCGCTGTTGCGCCGTGAACGTCCGACCCAGGCGCTCAACCATATATCGCAATCGTCTATTCGTCGGGGTCTGAAAGCGGTTGAGTTCGACACACTGCTCTCTCGGATTGCGGTCTCCTATTACATTGAACATCGCGACGACCGGGCGCTTGAAGAAGCAGACCGGGCTGCACGCCGCAGCCGCGACGGCGTGCCTCTCGCTGACTGGACGGCGGGACTTTCCGCCTGGCGGCTTGGAAAGTTCGCGCTCGCCGCAGAGCATTTCTCCTATCTTGCCGCTGCGCCCAATGCGAGCGACTGGACGCGGGCAGCGGGCGGTTTCTGGGCAGCGCGCGCTTACATTGCTGATCGCAGACCTGACCATGCCGCACCCATGCTGGAACTTGCCGCAGACACAGGGGCAACCTTCTACGGCATGCTCGCGGCGGAACAGCTGGGCCGCGACATTGATTTCCAATGGGTGCAACCGCCACTTGATCAGGCGGGTCTCAGCCTGCTGCTCTCCAATGACACAGTTGCACGCGCTGTGGCTCTCACGGAAATCGGACGGCGTGACCTGGCGGAAGGCGAACTCACACGTGGCCACGGGCGCATTGATGCATCGCTTGATCACGCGCTGATTGCCCTTGCTGAACGGCTCGATCTGCCCGCCACGCAGATGCAGGTCGCCAACGCAGCGTACGTACCTTCGAGCTACGGACCGGAACGCTATGTAATGAATGCGGGCCTTTTCCCCGTGCCTGACTATACGCCGCAGGATGGGTTCCGTGTGGATCGGGCTCTGGTCTTTGCCTTCATGCGTCAGGAGAGCAAGTTCAAGCCTTTGGCGCGCTCTCGTGCAGGTGCCCGCGGCCTTATGCAGATCATGCCGGCGACGGCGAGCCATATCACCCGTGACCGGTCCTTGCGCCGCACAGGGGCGCAAGGCCGCGATCGTCTGTTTGATCCGGCCTTCAACATGAAGCTCGGACAGCAATATATCGAAGAGCTGATGGGGAGCGGCGAACCCTATGGCAATCTCTATCAGCTGATGGTTGCCTATAATGGCGGCCCGGGGAATCTCAGCCGGTGGCTGCGCAACACGGACTATCGCAATGATCCGCTTCTCTTCATTGAGAGCATTCCGGCACCTGAAACCCGTGGCTATATTGAACGGGTGCTCACCAATTTCTGGATCTACCGGGATCGCTTGGGGCAGGAGACACCATCGCTCGGCGTTGCGGCAGCAGGCGACTGGCCAGTTTATCAGTCCCTTGAGCGCGGAAACTCTCTCGCGCAGCGGTGACAACCCACAATAGTGACTGGACTTTCTCGTCAGGATACCCAAGTGTTCCGCGCAAAACAAAAGCGTTTCCAGCAAAAGTGTGAGGCGGTTTTGCGCCAGAACTAATAGGCGGAAACGCGCTATGTAAGAACGATGGAGCCCCCATGCCCGGCATTGATGAATCACGTGAGTTTGTTCCCGTCCGCATTGCGGTGATGACTGTTTCCGACACGCGGGGGCTTGATGAAGATACATCCGGCGACACGCTTGTTGCTCGTCTGGAAGAGGCGGGGCACACGCTCGCCGACCGCGTGATCGTGAAAGACGATGTGACGACCATTACGGGCAAGCTCGCGGAATGGATTGCCGATAAAGAGATTGACGTTGTGATCTCCACCGGGGGCACCGGCCTTACGGGCCGTGACGTCACACCTGAAGCGTTTCACTCGGTCTATGAAAAAGAGATTGAAGGCTTTGCCGCGCTCTTCCATCAGGTTAGTTTTGCGAAGATCGGCACGTCGACCATCCAGTCGCGCGCCACTGCTGGCGTCGCAGGCGGGACCTATCTCTTTGCCCTTCCCGGCTCAACCGGCGCGGTGAAAGACGGGTGGGATGAAATTCTCAAGTTCCAGCTCGACATTCGCTACCGGCCCTGCAATTTCGTGGAAATCATGCCGCGGCTCGAAGAGCATAAGAGGAAGTAGTTGCTTCCTCCTCCCAAATGTCATGCTCGGGCTTGACCCGAGCATCCAGTGAGAGTGGACGGGCAGCATGGACCCTCGGATCAAGTCCGAGGGTGTCAGTGTTGGGGTTGCATCGAGGTTTCAATGCGGGCGATTCTGAGAAAAAAGATCATCGAGGTTTGCGACAAGAAAATCGCAGCCAAGGGGCCTGATGTGGGCCTCTCCTTCTATGCCTTCTTCGCCAATAAGAATGATGATCCAGAATTACTCATGGAGGCGGCAACCTGGTGGATCGAGACCCACAAGCTTAATCACTTTGAGAAGGCTGTGAAAATTAGGGCGATGGTTGAGGGATAGAACGTCTCAACTCAGGCGCGCTTCCGCAACACATAAAACGCATAGCCATAGTCCGCCGCGTGGCGCTCATAGAGGCGGATTTCTGTTTCTTCCTCGTCCAGCATGGCCTGAACACCTGCATCACCCGCGTGCGCTTCTCGCACGGCGGCGATCTGGGGAATGAGCGGCTGATAATATTCCGTCCACCACTCTTCTTCCGGCAGCACGTGGGTTGAGAGAAGTTCAAACCCAGCACGTTTTGCCCGCTCAACGTTTTCGGCGAGCGTGCCCATGATCGGGTAGGCCTTGTCCCAAAAGAGACGGGCTTCCGCACTGGGTGTGTCGGTGAGCCATGTGCATTCAGACACCACCGCAAGGCCGCCGGGTTTGAGATATTTAGCCCACGCCTTCAACCCCTCTTCAAAGCCGAGCGTATAGATCGCGCCTTCCGACCAGATGAGATCGAAAATGCCGTCGGGCAGGTCGAGCGCTTCAAAGTCGGAACAGACGGTGCGCAACCGCTCGCCGGAAATGCCCGCGACTTCTGCCTTGGCTTCAAGCTTTGCCAGAAAAGGTTTCAGCATGTCGACGGCGGTGGCGCGGCCCTTTGAACAGCGTAGCAGTTCCAGAACATCGTTCCCCTGACCGCAGCCCATAAAGAGCATTTCGGGTTCTTGGGGCAGACCCTCCAGACTTTCGAACATGGTGCGGGTCATGGTGTTGCTGCCCGGCGCATTGCGCGGGAGCTTCATCTGCATTTCCAGGAATACGCGAAACGGATCAGCGTCCATGTGATTGCTTCCAACGCGCATAGTCATCGCCAGTATCAATATCGGGCAGTGTTTCGAGCTGCGCCACGCGGGCTCCCTCCAAATTCGCCCGTGTGTCAGCGAGTGCGTGGTCGGTTGACCAGCGCACATTGCCGAAAACGGAGGGCACGCGGGGAAAGCGCTTGAGGCCGACCAGCCAATAGCCGCCATCTTCCGCCGGGCCAAAGACGGCGTCGTGATTGCCGAGCGCATCAAAGGCTTCCGCGATGCGGGTGTCCGTGACGTCTGGGATGTCACAGCCGATGAGAACAACGGGTCCGGGTGGCATTGTCTTCATCACCCGGTCCATGCGCGTGCCGAGGTCACCCTCGCCCTGCGGAATGCGCGGCATCTCACCGGGCCAAAAGCCTGTCTCAGGTGCTGCGACATCGGGGGCCGCCGCAATCACACATGTCCAGCGCGGATCGTCGCCGACATTTCTCAAAAGACTTTTTGTGTTTGTTTTGTAGAAGCGCAGCGCTTCCGCCGCCCCAATGTCGCGGGCAAGTCGTGTCTTCACGCGCCCCATGCGCGGCGCCTTGGACATGACGACAAGCCAGTTGGTGCGACCGCGGTCCGGAATCATCCGTAAAGCCGCGCCAGAATGCGTGGCGGCACCCGCAGGAAATAAAGCGAAAGGAGCCCCAGATTGGAAAGCGAGCGCTTTAAATATCCATCGCGGTGATAGCGCGCGGGGCTGGTGACGGCTTCAGAGCGCAAAAGCACCGTGCGTCGCCAGCCAATGCGGCGGACGAGGCTTACATCTTCCATTAAAGGCGCGTCGGGATAACCGCCGAGCTTTTTGTAGAAATTCTTGTGAATGAGCAGACCCTGATCCCCATAAGGCAGCCGGAAAAGCGCACAACGGAGGCCCACCACCCATTCCAGCCACCTTGCAGCAGGCCCAAAATCATCGAGCGCAAAGCGGAAGGCAGCAGCAACCTCTTTCCCGCGAAAGCGTCCCTGCTCCACCTGTTCCAGGAACTTGGCGACTTCGTCTTCCCAACCGGGCGACAAGACCGTGTCTGCATGGAGAAAGAGCAACCAATCCCCCTTCGCGTGTTTCGCGCCTGTCTGAAGCTGGGTGCCCCTGCCTTTTGGCGCTGTCACCAGAGTGGCGCCTGCGGCGTCACAGATTTCCGCTGTGGCATCGGTCGAGCCGCCATCGACAATCACCACTTCCCGCACGAGCCCGCGCACCGTCGCCTGGATCAGTGCATTCAGACATTGAGGCAGGCCTTCTTCGGCATTCAAAGTTGGAATTACGACGCTCAGCATGGGCGCAATCTATAGCGCTAGAAAAAAAATGGCGAGAACGCATAAATGTTCTTGTTTTGTTCTGAATAAATTCCTATCTTCTTCTCATGGACATTCACTTCGAAAACGCGCGTCCCGGATCAACCGCTTCCCCCCGAGCGGTCTCCCGGCCTTCCATCCCCAAGGCGGCGCCACACACCAGGACACCGGATGCCCCCTCGTCCCCCGTGTCCTCCGTGGTGCCCCCAACTGGCCGGCGTGGCCGGGGCGCGCGCTCCAATTCTTCTGGTCGGTTTGAGCCCCTCTCCTATGCCGCGTTTGATGATGGCTGGGAGACGATTGAAGAACAGTCAGCCCTTAAGACGGAGGTGACCGATGAAGCTCCCCGCAAGATCATCACGCGCAACCAGTCTCCAGACATTCCTTTTGATCGCTCGATCAATCCTTACCGCGGCTGTGAGCATGGCTGTGTCTATTGTTTCGCGCGGCCGACACATGCCTATATGGGCCTCTCTCCCGGACTTGATTTTGAAAGCCGTCTGTTCGCGAAGCCGAATGCGGCAGCGCTTCTGGAACGGGAACTTTCCAAACCAAACTATGTTGTCCGCCCCATCGCCATCGGCACCAACACAGATCCCTATCAGCCCATAGAGCGGCGCTACCGGATCATGCGCCAAGTGCTCGACGTGCTCGACCGGTACAATCATCCGGTGACCATTGTCACCAAGTCAGCGCTTATCACGCGGGACATCGACATTCTGTCCTCTATGGCAAAGCGGAACCTGGTTCGCGTGGCGCTCTCCATCACGACGCTGGACAAGGAACTCGCGCGCGCCATGGAACCCCGCGCCAGCGCCCCAACCCGTCGCATGGCGGCACTGGAGCTTTTATCTGCTGCGGGCATTCCGACTGGCGTGATGGTGGCACCAGTCATTCCGGGTCTTAATGATCATGAGATTGAGCGCATTCTGCGCGGGGCCCATTATGCAGGTGTGGAACAGGCAGGCTTTATTCTGTTGCGCCTGCCCCATGAAATCAAAGACCTGTTCAAGGAATGGCTTGGTGACACAGCCCCTGATAAAGCCAAAAAGGTGATGAAGCTCATCCGCGATACGCGTGGCGGCAAAGAATATGATGCGGAATGGGGCAAGCGCATGCGCGGTGACGGGCCTTATGCCTGGACCATCAAGCGCCGGTTTGATCTCGCCGCTGAAAAGCTCGGCATTCGTACGAGCAAGAGCTCCCACACCCATGCGCTAAATGGTGGGCTTGATTGCTCAGCATTTAAAGTGCCGGAGAAAGCGGGCGATCAGCTGGCTCTTTTTTAGGTCCAGTTTGACTCCCGTATGCTGCGGCTGATTGGTCTATTGCAAGAATTCGGTCTGATTGGGATAGAGCGTCTTGATTGCAGCACACCGCATCTGACGTGCCAGCGGATCATCAAAAACCTCTAGTGCGTGTCCAGCCTGTTGCGGTGTAAGCCAGCCATTCGACAATCTCCAGCGACGGAAGAATATCCAATCCAGTTCCCGTTTTCTCAAAGAAATCAAGCTTGAGCGTATCTGCTCAGGAGTTTTCGATTGACCCAGCGATGACCGCGTTCCATGTTTTTTTCGCCACTCTTCTTCTGCGATTTTCTGCACAGCAATCGCCGTGTCCACATCTGACTCAGTTATGGTCACCAATAGATCGATCTCTTCCCTAATATCTGCGGGAAGAGTATCAACAGCAATCTGCACACCGTCCAAAAAGCGCGGATCTCTGGTCACATCCATTTGCCACTCGTGTGGTTGCTCACGCCAGAGCACAATATCTGCTTGTTTTGACCAACACCCATCATCAATCAACCCGAGGCTGGAGAGAACGGACAGCGCGGCTGGCTGCGCAATAGCGGCGCCTAACGTGCCCGCTGACCCAATGTTGGGCTTCGACTGTCTGCTGTCGACCGCGCAATAGATCAAGGATCGTTCTTGATGAGCCAGCCTCAGGACGGCGAGGCCGATATCATCCCACCTCGGAAGAGTGTCTGGAATAACAGGATTTAGCGTTGGAACGGCGCAACGACCGGACCTTTCTGCTTGTCCAAGCGCCACAATTGCGTCACAGCCAATCTGATAAGGGGTTGAGGCCATGTCATCCCATCCGCCATTTTCGACGCTGCCAGGGAGGTTGCTTGCCAGGAACGTAACAACTTCCTGCGCCCATCCCGATACCGGTACATTCATTTAGTTACCTGCCTTCGACCTCTTTGGCTTATTAAATAGATGGTCTATCGATCTTAAACCTCTTCATTGTAGGGGAAAAATCAAGCCATCTGCCAGCTTACCTGACTGTTTGTCTCTGCCTGCTCGCCAGTGCACACTGGCTCCCATGAGCGAGAAGACATCTCTTTTTGGTGGACCGGATTTCAGCCTGGAACGTGCGGCGGGTGCGCCCAAACTCCGCATTGCCGGGATTGATGAAGCAGGCCGCGGTGCCTGGGCGGGGCCTGTTGTAGCCGCTGCCGTGGTGCTTGACCCGGCCCATATTCCCGAAGGGCTTGACGACAGCAAAAAACTGTCGCCCAAGAAACGCGATGCCCTCTATGACGTGATCATGGAACAGGCAGATGTGGGCATTGGCTATGGCAGTGTCGAACAGGTGGAAGTGCGCAATGTGCTGAACGCCACCATGGATGCCATGCGTGATGCAGTTGCAGACCTCGCGACACAGCCTGACATCGCACTCGTCGATGGCAATAAGTGTCCTCTGCTTCCCTGCAAGACGCAAGCCGTGATCGGTGGTGATGGACGCTCTGTGTCCATCGCGGCAGCCTCCATCATTGCCAAGGTGACCCGGGACCGCTTGATGCATGCGCTCGATAAAGAGTTCCCTGGCTATGGCTGGGACACCAATGTGGGCTACGGCACGGCTGTGCATAAGTCCGGCATCGAACGGCTGGGTGTTAATGAACATCACCGGCGTTCCTACAAGCCCATACGCAACATGTTGAGCACTTGAGTCCAAGACAGACTCTATTTGGTGGGTTGCTCCCTTAAGCCCTTGATTCCTAAAATGATTCACCAGAATTAACTGGGGGTTAACCATGGAGACTCATGATTCCCCCAACACTTTCATGAATCAATTTACGCGTGTCCGACCAATTGAGACGCGCGCACGGGGGCAGTAAAGCGTGGGGCGTAAAGGTCAAATGAGCCGGTTGCCGGCCAACGAAATCCTACAGGGCGATTGCATTGAACTGATGAATGCGATGCCGGAAAAATCTGTTGATCTTATTTTCGCAGACCCGCCTTACAATCTTCAGCTGCAGGGCGATCTCACTCGGCCCGACCAAAGCAAGGTTGATGGCGTCACTGACAAGTGGGACCAGTTCGCAAGCTTTGAAACCTATGACCAGTTCACCCATGAATGGATGACCGCTGCGCGACGCATCCTGAAAGACAGTGGTGCCATCTGGGTTATCGGGTCCTACCATAATATTTTCCGGGTTGGCGCGAAGCTTCAGGATCTGGGTTTCTGGATCATGAATGACGTGGTCTGGCGCAAGACGAACCCAATGCCGAACTTCCGTGGCACGCGCTTTACGAACGCGCATGAAACCCTGATCTGGGCGTCGAAGTCTGAGAAGTCCAAATACACGTTCAACTATGACGCCATGAAAGCGCTCAATGAAGATGTGCAGATGCGCTCAGATTGGGTGCTGCCGATTTGCACCGGCGGTGAGCGCCTTAAGGGCGACGACGGGGCCAAAGCCCATCCAACCCAGAAGCCTGAGTCGCTGTTGCACCGGGTTCTGCTGTCCACAACCAATCCTGGCGATATTGTGCTCGATCCGTTTTTCGGTACCGGTACGACTGGGGCGGTCGCGAAAAAGCTCGGTCGGAACTTTATCGGCCTTGAGCGCGAAACCTCCTACATTGACGCAGCCAAGAAACGGTTGAAGTCTACAAAGTCTGGCACTGCGGAAGACATTGAAGTGACGCAATCCAAGAAGTCAGAGCCCCGCGTACCTTTCGGCACCATTGTTGAACGCGGCCTCCTGTCTCCCGGCACTGTTCTTTATGATCCTGCCAGCCGCCATGCAGCCCGCGTCCGTGCAGACGGCACGCTGGCATGCAAAGACGCCACTGGCTCCATCCATAAAATCGGTGCCCATGTGCAAGGCGCGCAGGCATGCAATGGCTGGACATTCTGGCATTACAAAAAACGCGGCAAGCTGCAGCCCATCGACCTTCTGCGCCAGAAGGTACGGAAAGAAATTTACGCGAGCTAGTTTCCTTCTGAATTGTGCACTACCGACGCCGGGTTGCTTTAAAGAGCCGCCCGGCGTTTTCATTTTCTTCCGAGAGCGCCAACGCCACCACCTTCTTCATGACGGTTGGCAAAGCGTGGTCGCCGAGATTTTCCGGTAAGACCCATTCGCCATCGGCTTTGGCCTTCAAGGGCACTGATGCCTCATAAAGATCCAGCTCCAGATGAAAATGGGTGAAGGTGTGACGCACCTGCCCCACCCGTTTTTTCCATTTTGGCTTTGCAAGCGGTGCTTCTGAGAGAAGCGTTGCTTCTTCACGTGTCTCCTCAACCCACTGTGTTGAGGGCACTTCCATCATGCCGCCGAGCAGGCCTTTGGGCGGACGTTTGCGAAGGAGGATGGCTCCATCTTTGCGCACCGTCCAGAAGGCGGCGCCCTTCCGCGTCGGCTTTTGTTTCTTGGGCGCTTTCACCGGCAGCGTTTCCGGATCGCCTGCTTTCAACGCCTGACAGGATTTGTGCCAGGGGCACCGGTCACAAGACGGGCGGCGCGGCGTGCAGATGGTGGCACCAAGATCCATCATGGCCTGAGCAAAATCGCCGGGACGTTTTTTCGGCGTGAGCGTTGCCGTCATTTCCTTGATGGGTTTCTTCGCGCCAGGCAGCGGCTCGCGAATGTCGAAGATGCGCGCGATCACCCGCTCCACATTGCCATCGACCACGACAGCGGGCCGATCAAAGGCAATGGAGGCGACGGCGGCAGCTGTATAGGGGCCGATGCCCGGCAAGGCCGCGAGACCTTCCTCCGTATCGGGGAAAACACCCTTATGCTCGTCAGCCACCTGTTTCGCACAGGCATGCAGGTTGCGGGCGCGGCTGTAATAGCCAAGCCCCGCCCAGGCATGCATGACCTCATCTATGTCAGCAGCCGCCAGATCGCCGACGCGGGGCCACTTGGCGAGGAACTTCTGGAAATAGGGCCCGACAGTTGCCACCGTCGTTTGCTGCAACATGATTTCCGACAACCAGACCGCATAAGGATCTGCGGTCTCGCCGGGCAGCGCGCGCCAGGGCAGGCGCCGGGCGTGGACGTCGTACCAGGTCAACAGCTCTGACGCTTTTGGCGGCTTCACATCCTTAATCCTCTTCCTTCTGCAATCAGGACAGTTCGTCCCATCGCGCTCCCCCACAAAATGGGGCACACTGGCTCCATGTCTACCTTCCGACCACCCCGTCGCGCCAGAGTGCCGTTGCCTGTTGCCAAACAGATTGCAGCGACCGCCCGAAATGTGTTCAAGGCGCGCGGGTTCCAGCAGGACCATATTGTCCGCCATTGGCCGGAGATTGTGGGGGTATCCCTGTCTGGCCTCTCTATGCCGGAAAAGCTCGCGTTCCCGCGCACTAAGTCGAATGAAAGTCCCAGACGGTCGGAGGGGGCTACCCTCACGGTGAGGGTCGATGGACCCGGGGCCCTGGAGTTTGCCCATCAGGAGCCGCAGATCCTTGAACGGATCAACTCCTATTATGGCTACCAGGCGGTGACGCGGATCAAACTGGTGCAGGCGCCGCTCCCCCTGCCAAAACCCAATCGAAAACGGCAGATTGCCACATTGTCGCCTAGCCAAGAGGCGACTCTGCAATCGGAAACGGCGCAAATCCAGTCAGATGCACTCCGCGCCTCCCTGGAAGAGCTTGGACGCCGGGTGCTTGGCTCCCAGAAACGGCCCAACCGGCCGGGCACCAGACGGCGCTAAGTCCCGATTCTCTGCCGTTTGCAAGCGAAAGGATCGGTTGAGAGACCGGACAAGAAGCCTATAATCACGCAACATCTAGTAGGGATATTTAAAATTGGAACAAAATAAGCGCAATTTGCTGATCGGGGGCGGTGCCCTGCTGGTCCTCATTCTGGCGGCCTTCGCCTTCATGAATTCCAACGGGAACGGGGCTGGCGCCGCGGCAACCGGCGACCCTGAGATAACCGACGCTTTGGCGGTCGCGGGACCAATGGGGGATTACACACTCGGTGCGGACGACGCGCCTGTCACGGTCTATGAATATGCGTCGCTTACCTGCAATCATTGTGCAGCGTTTCACCTGCAGAGCTTTCCGGAGATCAAAGAGAAATATATTGAAACCGGAAAAGTGCGCTGGGTGATCCGGGCCTTCCCGTTTGATCCTGCCGCCACAGCCGCTGTGATGCTGGCCCGCTGCTCCGGCGAAGACCGTTATTACAAGTTCCTGGATGTTCTGTTTGAGCAACAACCACAATGGGCGTTCCAGGGAAATCCTGGGGAGAATCTTGAAGCCATCGCGAAGCAAGGTGGTTTTTCAGGTGAAGCCTATGAAGCGTGCATCCAGAACGAAGAGATTTTCGCACATGTAAGAGACGTCCAGGCGCGGGGCCAGGAAGTTCATGGCGTGCGTTCAACACCTTCCTTCTTTGTAAACGGCGAAAAAGTTGAAGGCGCGTTGCCATTCTCCGAATTCGAAGAGGTTTTGCTTAAGTACCTACCCGAATCGTGATCCATTGCTTTGAGGTTCTGACGGACCCTATTTAGCCACAGGGGGGCCCTTGTTAGTCATCGCAGGGGAGGTTCGTCAGATCGCAAAGGGGCTTAAACCACTAATATAACGGACACTGTCTTGAAGTTCTCTCGTCTGCGTCTTTCTGGATTCAAATCATTTGTCGATACAACAGACCTGTTGATCGAACCTGGCCTTACGGGCGTTGTCGGCCCGAACGGGTGCGGCAAGTCCAACCTGTTGGAAGCCATGCGCTGGGTTATGGGCGAGAACTCGTTCAAAAACATGCGCGGGTCGGGCATGGAAGACGTGATCTTCGCAGGGACCGCCGGACGTCCGGCGCGGAACAATGCGGAAGTTGTTCTGACGATCGACAATACAGATCGCAGTGCGCCAGCGGCCTATAACGAGTCAGATGTACTGGAAGTCTCACGACGTATTGAGAAAGACGCGGGCTCACAATATCGCATTAATGGCAAAGACGTTCGCGCACGCGATGTGCAGCTTCTATTTGCAGACGCCTCCACCGGCTCCCACTCCCCGGCACTGGTTCGCCAAGGACAAATTGGACAGCTGATTGCGTCTAAACCCGTGAACCGTCGCCGAATTCTGGAAGAAGCCGCTGGCATTACCGGCCTCCATACACGTCGTCATGAGGCGGAGTTGCGGCTCAAAGCTGCAGAGACAAATCTCACCCGTCTTGATGATGTGGTGGTGCAGATTGAAACGCAGCTGGCAGGCCTTAAGCGCCAGGCGCGGCAGGCAACGCGGTATCGGAACCTGTCCGGGCACATTCGTCGGGCAGAAGCCACTGTGCTTCACATGAAATGGGCAAACGCCACTGAAACACTTGGTGAAGAAGAAAAGCGACTGACGGAAACAGACGCACGGGTTGCGGAGCTGACCCAATTGGCGGCAGCGGCATCGACGGCACAGGCGCAGGCTTCAGAAAAATTGCCGGAATTGCGCGACGCTGAAGCCCATGCGGCTGCAGGTCTTCATCGTCTGACTGTTGCCCGGGAGAATCTCGACGCAGAAGAAGCCCGCGCCAAAGAACAGGCCGCACAGCTTGTTGCCCGTCTTGAACAGATCACGCAGGACATTGCACGCGAACGTGAGCTTATGAGCGACACGAGTGAAGCTCTTGAGAAACTTGCTGCTGAAGAAGCTGAGCTCAAGTCCCAGGACGCTTCACAGGCTGAAGCGCATGAGGTGGCACGCACCAAAGTCACAGAGACAAGCGAAGCGCTGCAGACTCGGGAAAACGAGCTGGATACGCTTTCCCAGGAAGCTGCTGCTTTGGCAGCGGAACGTCAAAGCCTGGAGCGCTCTATTCAGCAAGGCGAGCAACGGATTGAAAAACTCGCCTCTCAGCTGAGCGATATTGCGACGGAGCGGGCAACGCTCGCGGACGCAGAAGAAAAGAAAGCCGCGATTGCGCAACAAGGGGCAGAGCTCGAAGAAGCCATGGCCCGCGCTGAGGAAGCGGAGAAGGTCGCCCTTGCGGCTGAAGAAGCCCTGCGTGCAGCCCGCGCCGATGAAGCAGAAAAGCGCGAGCCTCTTCAAGGGGCAGAACGGGAACTTGAAGGCCTGTCAGCGGAAGCCAAAACACTGGCGGATATGCTGGCGGTTGATGAGGGTGGGCTGTGGCCACCGCTGATCGATGCCGTCACCGTCGAGCCAGGCTATGAGAAGGCCCTTGGTGCTGCGTTGGGGGATGACCTTTCCGTTCCTACAGACAGCGCCGCGCCGATCCACTGGGATCTTGTGGAAGCACACGGCGATGCAGCGCTTCCCGAAGCAGCGCGTCCTTTGTCATCTGTTGTCCGTGGACCGGCTGCCTTTGCCAGACGCCTTGGACAAATTGGTCTCGTTTCGGCTGAGCAAGGCAAAGCTCTGCAGGCTCAGTTGAAGCCAGGTCAACGTTTGGTCTCTGTTGCAGGTGATTTGTGGCGCTGGGACGGGTACACAGCTGCGGCCGATGCACCAACCTCTGCTGCGAAACGCCTTGAGCAACGCAACCGTCTTGCGGATCTCGAAGCAGAGATAGAAACCGCGCGCGCCACCATGCGGGATCTGCGTGATGCCTATGAAGCAGCACGCGTCAAAGTAGAAGAGGCAGCCTCGCGCGAGCGGGAAAGCCGGCAGGCTCTCAGGGAAGCGCAATCCGCAGAAGCCAATCTCCGCAAAGCTCTTAGCGATGCAGAACGGCAGGCATCTGCGCAGCTGAACCGTTTGGCTGCTTTGACAGAAGCTGAAGAGCGTCTTACCGGTGACCTCACAGATGTAAAACGCGCATTGGAAGAAAGCCGCGCCTCTTTTGAAGGTTTGCGGCCGGGCGATGAGCTTCAGGAGCGGGTCAATGCCGCCCGTGAAGATGTTGGCAAACTGCGTCTTGCTCTGTCGGAAGCTCGCGCGGCGCTCGAAGGTCTTAACCGCGACGCGCAGGCACGTCAGCGCCGCCTGCAAGCCATTGGTGAGGAACGGTCCGCCTGGGAATTGCGCTCTACCAATGCAACACGCCAAATCGAGACGCTTGAAACACGCAATACCGAGACAGCGGCTCAAGTGGAGGAACTGAAGAAGGTTCCAGCCCAGATTGAAGAGAAGCGCGGTGCGCTCCTCACGCAAATCTCAGAGGCGGAAGCGACCCGTACACAAGCTGCAGATGCACTTGCCGCTGCAGAGAACAATCTTGCCGAATGCGACAAGATTGCGCGCGAAACCCAAACGGCTTTGTCTGGGGCTCGGGAAGATCGTGCTCGGATCGATGGCCTGGTTGACGGCGCTCGGGAACGCAAATCTGACGCAGAGGCCCGCATCCGGGAAGTATTGGAATGCGAGCCCGAAGATGCACTTGCCCTCGTTGAACTCAAAGAGGGCGATGAACTGCCAGATCTTGAGCAGATTGAGACCAAGCTAGAAAAACTGAAGCGTGAGCGGGAAAATCTCGGCGGCGTAAACCTTCGCGCAGACGAAGAAGCCCAGGAGCTCACCGAACAACTCGATACGATGATGCGCGAGCGCGAAGACCTGGAAGCTGCGATTGCGCGGCTTCGTCAGGGCATCTCCAGTCTCAACAAAGAAGGGCGCCAGCGGATGCTGGAAGCCTTTGATACGGTGAATGAAAACTTCACCCGGCTCTTTACTCACCTCTTTGGCGGCGGCACAGCCCATCTGAAGCTCACAGAATCAGATGATCCTCTGGAAGCGGGCCTGGAAATCATGGCCCGGCCTCCTGGCAAACGCCTTCAGGTCATGTCGCTGCTCTCCGGTGGTGAGCAGGCTCTGACCGCGATGTCGCTGATTTTCGCCGTCTTCCTGACCAACCCCTCACCGATTTGCGTCCTCGATGAGGTCGACGCACCGCTTGATGACGCAAATGTCGAGCGTTTCTGCGATTTGATGGAAGAAATGGTGCGAACAACCGATACACGCTTCCTGATCATCACTCACCACGCCCTCTCCATGGCGCGTATGAGCCGCCTCTTCGGCGTAACCATGCAGGAACGCGGTGTATCGACCCTCGTGTCGGTTGATCTGGAAGCTGCAGAGCGCATTCGCGAGGCTGTTTAGACCTTTCCAGGGCCATTCAGACGACCTTATTCGGTGCTTGGCTCCCTCTGGCGTTTCATAGGGAATCAGGGCGCCTGGGAGGCCAATTGACGCACCTGCGAAAAGCTCTGATTTGCTGTTGTTTTTCAAGCACTTGGGGGCCTCTCAGACTTCCTTGACAGGGTTCGGGTGCCCAAGTAGGGTGCGCCCGGCTTGAGGCGAAATTCTGCAGTTTTGCAGGGGTTTCGTGAGGAACGCGGAGGTTCGGTCGGTGCCATGAAGACCCCGACAGAACGTAACGGCGATACAGGCGACGTGAGTGCGGACAATAAGTCTGATCTTGCGGCGCTCGACGCCAAAATCCGCGCCCACACGAAAGCCCATCGGCAGAAAAACCCCGAGCCGGCCGAGACTGGAAGACGAAGTACCGCCATCGGCATGGCATTTAGACTTTCGACCGAAATGGTTGCAGGGCTGGTTGCCGGGGGCGTTATCGGATGGATCATTGATGATCTGTTGGGCACAAAGCCGTGGGGCTTGCTCACCTTCTTCTTCCTAGGAATGGCCGCAGGAATTTTAAATGTGTTTCGCACGGCCCAGAAACTGGCGGCCGATGCAGCGGAACAGATGGGCAAGTCGGACGATCTGTCCGGTGACAAGTAAGGGCAAATAGCGTGTCAGCAGCAGACCAAGAAAGCGGCGGCCTCGGCATTGATCCGATGCACCAGTTTGAAGTGACGCCGATTATTCCAATCCATTTCGGTGGCATTGACGCGTCTTTCACCAACGCCTCTATGTGGATGGTGTTTGCAGCGATCGGTATTATCAGCCTGACTGTGTTCGCCATGAGCGGACGTGCCATGGTGCCGGGTCGCTGGCAATCAATTGCAGAGCTTTCCTACGAATTCGTTGCAAATATGGTGCGCGACAATGTGGGCAAAGCGGGTCAGAGCTACTTCCCCTTCATTTTCACGCTTTTCATGTTTGTGCTCTTCTCAAACATGCTGGGCATGCTTCCCTACTCTTTCACCACCACCAGCCACATCATTGTGACGTTTGCGCTGGCGCTCTTCATCTTCATCGGTGTAACGCTTATTGGTGTTGTGAAGCATGGCTTCCACTTCCTCTCACTCTTCGTGCCGAAAGGCCTGCCGGCTGTTCTGTTGCCGCTGATTGTTGTGATTGAAGTTATTTCCTATCTCTCCCGCCCGATCAGCCTTTCTGTTCGTCTCTTCGCCAACATGATGGCCGGACATACGATGCTGAAAGTGTTCGCGGGATTTGTGATCGGCTTTCTTGGCGCCGGGGGCCTGTTTACAGGTCTTGCGATTGCGCCGATCGCCTTCATGGTGGCCTTTACCGGTCTCGAAATTCTGGTGGCATTCCTGCAAGCCTATGTGTTTGCCATCCTTACCTGCATCTATCTCAATGACGCGTTGCACTTACACTAGGGCTTTGGCACCAAGGAACAGCGCGTATTCACTTTTTGAACGGGGCTTTGTGCCCCATAAGTTAACTGAAAGAGGGCCGGGACAATCCGGACCCGCATTACGGAGACACGGACATGGAACCTGAAGCAGCAAAGCTCATTGGCGCTGGTATCGCTTGTATCGCCCTTGCAGGCGCTGGTGTTGGCATCGGCCACATCTTTGGTAACTACCTGGCAGGCGCACTGCGGAACCCAGCTGCTGCACCAGCACAGTTCCCTAACCTGCTTCTGGGCTTCGCCCTTGCTGAAGCAACAGGCCTCTTCGGTCTTGTTGTTGCACTGATCCTGCTCTTCGTTCTTTAAGTAGACCTCGAAGACAGTCCTCTTTCGCATGTCACCGGTGGCTTTCGGGTCACCGGTGTCCGCGAAACGCCTCAATGCCTTCCTTCAAGGAAGGATGATTGAGTCTCAGGAGACAGGCATATGCCTCAGTTAGATTTTGCCACCTTCGCGCCTCAGCTCATTTGGTTGACGCTCGTCTTTGGCGTTCTCTACCTCGTCATGGCGCGGGTCGCCCTGCCGCGGATTGCGACCGTTATTGAAGAACGCCGCGACCGTGTTGCAGACGATCTCGACACGGCTGCTCAGCTCAAAAGCGATACAGATGACGCCATCGCGTCCTACGAAACCGCTCTGGCTGAAGCCCGCACCAAAGCTCATTCGATTGCGCAGGAAACGCGGGATCGCCTGACAGCGGAAACAGACGCGCACCGCGCCGACCTGGAAGGTCAGCTGGCCGCGCGCATCGCAGATGCTGAAAAACGGATTGATGCCACGAAAACCCAGGCGCTCACCAACGTTCGGGACGTGGCGGTTGATGTTGCCGATGCAATCACACAGCAATTGCTGGGCGATAGCGATCGGGCGGCTGCAGAACGCGCCGTCGACGGCGAACTCACTTAAGGGGATCTAGACAGATGCTACAAGATGCAAATTTCTGGGTTCTAGTGAGCTTCAGTATCTTTGTGGGCCTGCTTTTCTATTTCGGCGTTCCCGGAATGGTGACAGCTGCACTCGATAAGAGAGCCGACGACATCAAGAACGAGCTCGATGAAGCCCGCAAGCTCCGCGAAGAAGCACAACAGGTTCTTGCCAGCTATCAGCGCAAACAGCGCGACGCTGAAAAAGAAGCCGAAGCCATTGTCGAACAGGCACGGGCAGAAGCTGAGCGCCTCGCTGTCGAGACCAAGGAAAACCTGGCTCAACAGGTGGAACGTCGGACGCAGTTGGCCGAAGACAAGATTGGCCAGGCAGAAGCGCAGGCCCTTCAGGAAGTGCGCGCTGTGGCTGCTGACATTGCTGTCTCTGCTGCTCGCAAGATCATTGAAGAGAAACTTGATGGCGACCAGGCCGCCCAGTTGGTTGATAAATCAATTGCTGAGGTTAAAGACAAGCTGCACTAAGCTCTGTCACCAAAATCAGAAAACCCCGCGTGGCTTCAAGCTCCGCGGGGTTTTTTTGTGATTTCAGTAGGCTTGAGCAGCTTTGGTGGTTTCAGGACAAATCGTCGGAACTAAGCTCTGATGTCATCCCGCACTTGATGCGGGATCCATAAGGCCCATCGCCAGGCACCAACTCAACATGGACCCCGGATCAGGTCCGGGGTGACAGGCCTGGGAAATCGCGAAGACAGCGCATAACTCACGCAGCCTCAATGCTGAGTTCCGGCCAGAACTGTTTCCAGCGGGCGCACTTTTCATCGTAGCGCTCTTTGACGAAGTTCCCTGCCCGGTTGGGACGGATGCGCATCGCGGCCATGTCCGCGAGGCCGGGCACGTAGAAGCGTCTGCCGCCACTCTTCAGCGGTTGAATGGCGACCATATTGCCAATGGCAAGGAAGCGATCAATGCCCTCGCAGGAGGTCTTCAATGGCGGATAGGAGATGTTGTGCTTCTCTTCGTACCAGAGATGAACCCGGGCCTGATTCCTGAACTCAATATCGACACCGAGATCTGCATAGAGCGCTTCTGCCCGCTTGATCACCACATCTTCTGCCTCCCAGGATGTGTCAGCCTCAAAATAGAAGATGTCATAGTCTTTGATGCCGTGGGTGAGCGGCCGGTCGGTTGCCACATTCCAGACCGTCTGGAATAGGCTGCCTGAGACCAGCCAGGCATCGTCGAGCCCCAGTTCTGGAAGGCGCTCAAGGATCACATTGTTGTTCTCGTTCCGGCAGGCAATCTCCAGAAACTCAGCTTCAGTCACACGACCCCCACGAAAAAGGCACCTCCCGGGAATGAGAGGTGCCTGATCCACGTTATGCGATTCGGTCAGCCCAATTAAAGCTGATCTGCAATTGCTCGGAACATTTCAAATGTCTCCATCTCGCGATAAGCGCTTTCATCCAATGACGTCGCATAGTCGCTGTTGGCGGACAGCTTGACGATCACTAGGTTCCGGGTCGGGTTCACGTAGATGAACTGGTTGTAGACCCCAATGGCGGAATATTCGCCTTCCGTACTGGCCGGCACCCACCATTGGTATCCATATCCGACAGGGAAAGGGTCGTCGGCTTTCGCTTCCGGGGTGAGGTGCGGCGCATCTGGCGTGACAGAGGCGCTTACCCAATCAGCAGGGACGATCTGCTCGCCATTCCACTTGCCGCCCAGGCGATAAAGTTCGCCCAGCTTGGCATAGTCGCGGGCGGTTGCATTCAAGCCGCCAAAGACCATCTCCATATTCTCGCTATCGATCAGCCAATAGCCGTCTGATTCCATCCCCAAGGGTGTCCAGAGTTTCTCCGTCATGTAATCTGTGACCGTACGGCCCGTTGCTCTGGTCAGAAGCAGACCCAACACCTGCGTGTCCGTTGAGTTATAGTGGTTATAAGTGCCAGGCTCGCGTTCCCGTTTCAGGGTGGCGGCAAACTCGTTCAGCGAACCACCAAGGGCCAGTATCTCCCCGAACTTATTGATGTCTGAATCTGGATCGCTGTAATCCTCGTTCCAGGCCGCGCCTGAAGACATTTGCAGGATGTCTTTGATGCGCACGCCATCATATGCGGACCCTGCCAAAGATGGGGCGTAGGCCGTAACCGGCTCTTCAATGCTTTTGATATGGCCTTCCTCCACTGCGATCCCGATGGCAGCGGAGACAAAGCTCTTGGCAACGGACATAGACATCCAATTCACATCGCGGCCACCGGTCAGCATGTAGCGCTCCAAGCGCACCTCACCATTTTGAATGACAAGCAGCGCGCTCGTATCTGTTTCACTGAGAAAGGTCTCCGTCGACACCTCTTTCCCTTTGTAGGTAAAGGTGCCGGGCAGTTCTATGCTCTCACCCTCACCAAACTGGAATGGTGTTGCCGCTGCGGGCATGGTTCCCACTGGGAACATATCTGCCATGCGGTTGAAGTTTTCATACTGCTCTGCGCCGCTGAAAAGTGAGGCTGCAAAAGAGGCGCGATCAATCTCGCGCTTGAAGTAGAGACCAGCACCAGCTGCGGCAACAACAACAAAGGCCAGACAGCCCAGAATTACCTTTTTCATTATGTTTCCTTTCTGAAACAGGTGTCATATTTCCGAAGCACCGGCGAGCTCTCTCACAAGAGCATCAGCCAACTGCCTGGTGGAAATTGAATTTGGTTTGGAGAGTCCAATGTCGGTAAAACTTGCTTCGCCGTAGGCGAGAGAGAGCAAAGCATGCGCCGCATCTTGTCGCGCTGCCATATCTGGACCAATCTCCTCAATGGTCATCTGTGTGACGAGAGCATCTGTGATCCGGCCATACATTTCTGCCAATCTGGACCTGATCGCCCCATCGCGTTGCGCCAGGTACCAGAGTTCGCCAACAACATTGTTTGATGTTTCGTCACCGAAGGTTCTGTCAAAAACCGTATCGATGAGGTCGCCGAGGGTGTTTGCCCTGCCCGCCTGCTGCGCGTCGGCAAGGGTTGCCTCCCCCCGCTCAATCATGCGCGTGATCAGCAGATCGACCATGGAATCCCGGTTGCCAACAAAGTATCGAACAAGGCTTCTCGGCAGACCGGCTTCATCAGCCACTTTTTGGAGGGTGGTTTTCGCCAGACCATGACGGATCACACAAGCCTCAAAGGCCTTAAGGATCTGTTCCTTGCGTTCATCTTCAATCTTTGCACGGGCCATGAGGCACCCCATTCTTGTCACCTTTGACAAGAATGGGGTCTGGCGCTAAACTTGTCAAGAGTGACAAGAATAAGATCTAAAAAAGGCCCGAGAAACCGGGCCTTTTTCGTTTTAGAATTACGCCACGGTCTTATTCAGCAGCCTGGGCAGGAGCTGGTGGCGACCAGGTGAGGACCGGCTTACGTGCCGCTTGTGTCTCGTCCAGACGTCGCATGGGGGCGAGATAAGGCGCCCCGGAGAAACGGTCCACCTCCCCCTGCTTTGCACTCTTTGCAAGGTCCGCCAGCGTGTCGATGAAGAGATCGAGGCTCGCCTTGGATTCACTCTCCGTTGGTTCCACAAGCATGGCCCCATGCACCACCAACGGGAAGTACATGGTCATCGGGTGATAGCCTTCATCGATCATGGCTTTCGCAAAGTCGAGCGTTTCAACACCGGTATCCTTCAAGAAGGCATCATCGAAGAGGGCTTCGTGCATGCAGGGACCTTCGAACGGTGCTGACATGGTGTCTTTCAAGGACGCCAGCACATAGTTGGCGGAAAGCACCGCGTCTTCTGCCGCCTGTCGCAGGCCATCTGAGCCATGGCTCAACATGTAGGCTGCTGCTCGCAAAAACATGCCCATCTGGCCGTGGAAGGCTGTCATACGACCAAAACTGCTGCCACCGACTTCTTCCACCTGCTCGGGCACATCTGCAAATTTCAGACGGCCATTACGCTCAATAATCCAGGGAAGCGGCGCGAAAGGTGCCAAAGCGTCTGACAGGACAACTGGACCCGCACCGGGGCCCCCGCCACCGTGAGGTGTCGAGAACGTCTTGTGCAGGTTGATGTGCATCGCATCAACACCAAGATCTCCCGGCCGGACACGCCCCACAATGGCGTTGAAGTTCGCACCATCGCAATAGAAATACCCGCCAACATCATGAAGCGCATCCGCGATCTCCTTAATGTCTTTCTCAAAGAGGCCGCATGTGTTCGGGTTGGTGAGCATAATCGCGGCCACATCAGGCCCGAGCTTTGCCTTGAATGCTGCTACATCCACACGCCCATCTTCTGTCGCCGGGATGGAATCCACGGTGTAGCCCAAGAGTGCTGCCGTCGCCGGATTGGTGCCATGCGCACTTTCGGGCACAAGAACACGTGTCCGGGTGTCGCCTTCACCGCGAGCTTCCAGGGCTGCATGAATGGCCATCATGCCGCAGAGTTCCCCATGAGCACCAGCTTTGGGTGACATGGCAACGGCAGGCATGCCGGTGAGAACCTTCAACCAATGGGCAACAAGCTCAATAAGCTCAAGCGCGCCCTGTGCTGTTTTGGTTGGTTGCAGTGGGTGCACGTCGGCAAATCCCGGAAGCCGCGCAATCTTTTCGTTAAGCCGTGGATTGTGCTTCATGGTGCACGACCCCAAAGGATAGAGCCCCGCATCGATCGCGTAGTTCTTCTGGGAGAGGCGCACATAGTGGCGCATCACGTCAGGTTCGGAGAGACCGGGAAGCCCGACGCTACCTTTACGACGATTACCACCCAGGCGGTCTTCAAACGCATTAGGTTCATCCAGGTCCACGCCGCAGGCACCACTGTCACGTTCAAAAATCAGAAGCTCTTCCTGCGCCAACCCACGATTTCCCGTGAATGTTTTGCGGCCAGCGTCGCCAAGCTCGCCGACACCTGTTGGACGGCCTTGTTTGTTCATGCCGCTCATGACAGCACCTCCTTCAGCGCTGCAGCGAAGGCTGCGCGGTCTGCATCTGTGTTCACTTCTGTTGAGGCGACAGCCACCAGATCATCCAGACTATCTTCGCCCGGCCAGAGTCTCGACACACGCACTCCGGCGAGCACACCCTTGTCAGCCATCTCATCAATGAGATCGCGGGCATTCTTAGACGTCCGGATGGTGAATTCATTGAAAAAAGTCGGCGTCACAACGTCCACACCTTCAATGGTGTCCAGCTGATCTGCGAGCTTTACAGCATTGGCATGATTGATCCGTGCCAGACGGCCAAAGCCTTCTTCTCCCAACAGGGACAAGTGAATGGTGAAGGCCAAGCAACACAGGCCCGAATTCGTGCAGATGTTACTGGTGGCCTTCTCGCGGCGGATATGTTGCTCACGTGTCGAGAGCGTCAACACGAAGCCACGCTTGCCTTCTGCGTCAACAGTCTCGCCGCAAAGGCGTCCGGGCATTTGCCGCACATATTTCTGCTTGGCCGCGAAGAGTCCCACATATGGGCCGCCAAAATTGAGTGCATTGCCAATTGACTGACCTTCACCCACCACAATGTCCGCGCCCATGTCGCCAGGCGGCGTCACGAGACCAAGGGAGACAACTTCTGTGAAGGCGACAATCAGGAGCGCTTTCTTCGCGTGCGCTGCATCAGCGATGGCGCGTAGATCACGTACATTGCCGAAGAAATCCGGGTTCTGTACGACGACACAGGATGTCTCATCATCGATGCGGGCAATGATGTCCTCTGTGCCATCAAAGACGGGCGCACCGGGATCGATCTCATAGCCCGCGAAGTCTGACAGGTTCTCAACCACGGCACGATAATGCGGGTGCAGCGAGCCGGACAGGACAGCCTTCTTTTTCCGAGTGATGCGATGCGCCATCAAGACAGCTTCGCCGCAGGCGGTTGAGCCGTCATACATAGAGGCATTCGCCACATCCATGCCTGTCAACATTGCAACCTGGGTCTGGAACTCAAACAGATATTGCAGAGTCCCTTGAGAGATTTCAGGCTGGTAAGGCGTGTAGGCAGTTAGAAATTCTGACCGCTGAATAAGGTGATCCACTGTCGCGGGAACGTGGTGCTTGTACGCCCCGCCACCGACAAAAAACGGAACTGAGCCAGCTGGCGTGTTTTTGGCTGCCATGGCACCCAAGAACCGCTCCACTTCCAACTCACCCTGGCGTGTCGGCAGATCAACGAGTCCTTCCCGACGGGCCTCTTGCGGCACATCAACAAAAAGATCATCAATGGAACCCGCGCCGATGCGGGCAAGCATGGCCTGACGATCAGGCTCAGTCAGCGGCAGATAGCGCATGTGTTCAGTCCAATCCTGCAGTGAAGGTGTTGTAAGCGGCTTCGTCCATCAGCTCTTCTAGTTCGCTTGCGTCGCTCAGTTTCATCTTGACGAACCAGCCCGCGCCTTCTGCGTCTTCGTTCACCTTGGCAGGTGTCTCGTCCAGCGCATCATTGGTCTCAACAATTTCGCCGGAGATCGGTGCATAGACTTCACTTGCGGCTTTGACGGATTCAACAACGGCTGCTTCGTCGCCCTTAGCCACTTCCCGTCCCACTTCCGGCAGTTCGACAAAAACCACGTCACCCAATTGTTCCTGTGCGTAGTTGCTGATGCCGATGGTTGCGATATCTCCCTCAATGAGAACCCATTCATGGTCTTCGGTAAATTTGACTGTGCTCATAATTCTCAATCCCCATTATCAATACTCACGTGCCTCTTTGGGCACATTCTATTTGCGATATCTCTTTTCGATGAAAGGCATGGCCGCCACCTCTGCCGCCCGCAGCTTACCGCGCACCATCAGCGTGAGCGGCGTTCCCTTCTTTGCGAATTCCTTGGCCACATAGCCCATGGCGACAGGTGCGTTGGCTGTGGGTCCGAAGCCGCCACTTGTTACGGTGCCGATCACCTTCCCATCTGCGTCATGGATTTCTGTACCTTCCCGCGCCGGGCCTTTTCCTTCCGGACGGATGCCGACGCGCTTACGCGGCGCGCCATCTGCTATCTGCCCCAGGATTTTTTTTGCGCCTGGAAAGTTGGCTTCCTCACGGCGGCGTTTTCCGACTGACCATGTAAGCGCAGCCTCAATGGGCGTTGTGGTCTCGTCAATGTCGTGACCATAGAGACAAAGCCCTGCTTCAAGACGAAGTGAATCCCGCGCTCCAAGGCCAATCGGTTCGACATCATCATGGCTAAGGAGCGCACGCGCCATCTCTTCGGCTTTGCGTGCCGGGACAGAGATCTCGCAGCCATCTTCGCCGGTATAGCCGGACCTGCTGACATGACATGGTATGTCGTCAAAGAAGGTCGGCTTGCCTGTCATGAAGACCAGGTCAGCAGCTTCCGGACACCAGTTAGCCAGGATGTCCACAGCACCTGGCCCCTGCAGCGCCAGGAGCGCCAGATCATCGCGAACTTCCAGAGACACACTCTCCGGCAGATTGGCGTTCATATAGTCATAGTCACCGTGTTTGCAGGCTGCATTCACAACGAGCAACAATTTCCCTTCGTCCTCGGCATCGGCAGGACGGGTCACCATCAGGTCGTCAATAATGCCGCCTTCCGGATTCAGCAGCTGGGTGTAGCGCATCGCGCCACGCTCCAGGCTTACAAGATCAGCCGCGACAAGTGTTTCAAGCGCCCGCGCTGTTGTTTCATGGTCCGAGCCGACGAGCACTGCCTGGCCCATATGAGACACATCAAACAGGCCCGCTTTTTCCCGCGTGTGAAGATGCTCCCCAAGCACGCCCAGCTTGTACTGAACAGGCATGTCATATCCGGCGAACGGCACCATCTTTGCGCCAAGTTCCACATGAAGGCCGTGCAACGGCGTCTTCAACAAGTCTTCTGTCGTTTGGGTCCCCATGGACACTTTCATTCAACACGATTCGTCAGCGGCCAGCCGGCGCAATGTGCACCGCTCGCGCCCCCTCTGTCGTGTGAACCTGAGAGATTTCACCGGGCCAAAACGTTTGGCTGGCTTATCCCCTTGGGTGAGACCCACATCGCTGCGTGCCTACTTTCCAGAGTGTCCTCGTCTCGCGGTCCGGCTGCCTGAGAGTTTCCGGGGCGGTTGCTCCTTCGGCGTCAGAACTGCCAATTGGCATCCTGCACTCTCCCGCGAGGGTCGTTGGTGATAGGGATAATAGGTTGAGGCGGGTGAGAGTCAATCGCCGCGCGCGCAAGAAAAAGAGCTGGGTATCAGCCCAAATTCCCTAAAGATTCCAAATGGATAGGCTAGTGCCGTCTCAGCGATCCCGGTTATTGTAGGCGAGTTCCTCTGGCGTCAGCTGAAATCCAACAAGAATCTCATAGGCCGATCCGTCGATCCGCGCGACATAGGGCACCTTGGTTTCTTCAATCGTGTGAATGAAGCTCGTCGTGCGCTGATTGCCTTCAAAGGTCAAAGGCAGAAGAAACGTATCTTTTCGCAGGACCCTGGAATTGATCTCCGTCAGAGCGATAAACATCGGCACTGTGACCTCACGACTTGTTGCTGCCGGGCCGACTTCCGCTACGCCCCGAATGGCGAGATCCACATAGATGATGCCGTCGTCAATGTCATATTCGCACCGGCTGACAACGCGCTCTAATTCAGCAGTAAGAGCGATATCGGTAATATCGTTTCCTGCGCCTGAGAAGGATGTCAGGTTTTCTGTTCCGCCCAGAATGCCTACACCCGGGCAGGGCAGTGCGCGCTGAAGGTCGATCTCGGCTTCCGACGTACAGGCAGATAACAGCCCAACCACGCCCATGCCCACAATCAAAACTTTAAGTCCCTGGAAAATCTCTTGTGTGGCCCGCATCATTGATTCGACTGCTCCTGGCATGGCAGAGGTCCATGCTCAGGCCTCCGTCTTGACTTTACATGGCGCGCATCCTTTATTACCGGCTAACTGACCGACACGCGCCTGACCCCACAGAATCCCTTGAAATCAAAGGGTTGTGAGACTTTGGGCACTCTAGCGAACCGCCCGCGCGGCCACAAGCGCCGCCTCACAAGAAAGCAGATTGAAAGACGTGAGTGCAGCCCCAGATAGTCCCCTCAGACCGCTGACAGTGCTTGTCGCGGAGCCGCGCGGCTTCTGCGCCGGTGTTGACCGCGCGATCCAAATCGTGGAGCGGGCACTGGAGAAATATGGCGCGCCGGTCTATGTGCGGCATGAAATTGTTCATAACCGCTTTGTTGTTGAAAATCTCGAGGAGCAAGGGGCTATTTTCATCGAAGAATTGGACGAAGTGCCTGACGACGCTCATGTGATCTTCTCGGCTCACGGTGTTCCGAAGTCTGTCCCGGCCAATGCGGAAACACGTGGACTTTCTTACTTCGATGCCACCTGCCCTCTCGTATCAAAGGTACATGTGGAAGCGGAGCGGCATTTCGAGGCAAACCGCGAGATCCTTCTTATCGGCCATGCAGGGCATCCTGAAGTCATCGGCACGATGGGTCAGCTGCCGGACGGCGCCGTAACCTTGATCGAGACAGTTGCAGATGCCGAGGCGCTCACCCCAACAGACGCAGACCGATTGGCTTTCATCACCCAGACAACACTGTCGGTCGATGACACGGCAGCCATTGTTGCCGTGCTTACCCGCCGGTTCCCGTCAATTGCCAGTCCACATAAGGAAGATATTTGCTACGCCACCACCAATCGGCAGGCCGCAGTCAAGGCCATTGCGCCAGACAGCGACGCTGTCATTGTGATCGGCGCGCCAAACTCCTCCAACTCCATGCGGCTGGTTGAGGTCGCCGAGCGGGCGGGATGTGCCAAGTCTTTTCTGGTTCAACGCGCGGACGAGATTGATTGGAAAGCGTTGGAGGGTGTCGCAAGTGTCGGCGTCACTGCCGGGGCCTCCGCCCCTGAAGTTTTGGTAGATGAGGTGATTGAGGCTTTTAGGTCGCGCTATGCGGTGACGGTGAAACCCGTTACCGTCAGCCGCGAGCGCGTTCAATTTAAACTGCCCCGCGCTTTAAGTGAGCAGGCATAGATCATGGCTGTTTACACAGAAGTCGATGATCAAGCGTTGTCAACGTTTCTCGAACTCTATGACATTGGTGGTCTTCTCTCCTTCAAAGGCATTGCGGAGGGCGTTGAGAACTCCAACTATCTGCTCCATACAGAAGCAGGCAGCTATATCCTGACGCTCTATGAGAAACGCACAAATGTCGAAGACCTGCCGTTTTTTCTGGGACTGATGAACCATCTGGCGGCGCAGGATTTCCCCTGCCCGACACCGATCCTTCAAAAATCCGGTGACATGCTCGGAACGCTGGCTGGTCGTCCCGCCGCGATTGTTTCCTTTCTCGAAGGTATCTGGCCGCGCAAACCGCAACCCAAACATTGCGGTGAGCTGGGCGCTGGTCTTGCGCGCATGCACCTTGCCGGCAACAGTTTTGAACTGACGCGCCCGAATGCTCTTTCTGTCTCAGGGTGGCGCCCACTCTACGAAACCTGTGAGGGACGCGCAGATGAAGCAATTCCCGGCCTCGCCCAGGAGATAGAACGCGAGCTCGATTTTTTTGATGCGAACTGGCCGTCGAACTTGCCGTCTGGCATTATCCACGCGGATCTGTTTCCCGATAATGTCTTTTTCCTGCACAACAAACTGTCGGGCTTTATCGACTTCTATTTCGCCTGCAATGACGCGCTGGTCTATGACCTGGCGATCTGCCTGAATGCCTGGTGTTTTGAATATGACGGCGCATTCAATATCTCAAAGGCGCGGGCCATGCTGCAATCCTACACGCGCGTACGCCCCCTTAATGCTGATGAACTCGCCGCATTACCGATCATGGCCCGTGGCAGCGCCCTCCGGTTCTTGCTGACACGGACCTATGACTGGATCAACACGCCAGAGGGTGCCTTGGTCCAACCTAAAAATCCAAAGGAATGTCTGACACAGATGCGGTTTCACCAAGACGTCACCTCGCCTGCAGCTTACGGGCTGGATGTGTAAGTCATGACCACCTCCATGACCGTTGATATCTACACTGATGGCGCCTGCTCGGGAAATCCCGGACCTGGCGGTTGGGGTGCCTTGATGCTTTGCAATGGCGAAGAGAAGGAACTCTGCGGCGGCGAAGTCGAGACAACCAATAACCGTATGGAAATGCTTGCGGCAGTCCAGGCATTTCAGGCGCTCAAAAAACCGACCAAGGTTCGCCTTCACACAGACTCAACCTACCTGAAAGACGGCATCACCAAGTGGATTAACAATTGGAAGCGGAACGGTTGGCGCACCGCGGCTAAGAAGCCCGTCAAGAACGCAGACCTTTGGCAGCTGCTTGAAGAGGTTATGAAACCCCATGATGTTGAATGGCATTGGGTGAAGGGTCATAGCGGCCACCCGGAAAATGAGCGCGCCGACGAGCTCGCCCGGCAAGGCATGGCTCCCTACAAGCCTTGAGAGTAGGTCCACAAAAAAAGCCGCTGTTAACAGCGGCTTTTCTTTCTCACTCTTCCTGTCTGAGTTTCAGACGAGGGTCAACATATGATCCGCGCCGGAGACTTTCGCCTCACCGGGATTTTCTTCCTGGTTCAGAGACTTGAGGACTCCATCTTCAATCAGCATTGAATACCGCAAGCTGCGTGTTCCCATGCCAAAACCTGATCCGTCAAAACCAAGACCAACAGCTTCTGTGAAATCACCATTGCCGTCGCCCAGCATCAGCACCTTGTCATCAGCCCCTTGGGATTTTCCCCAAGCGTCCATCACAAATGCATCGTTGACCGAGAGGCAGGCAATGAGATCAACACCTTTGCTTCCAAGGTCGCCGGCCTTCTGGACAAAGCCCGGGAGATGCTGATTTGAGCAGGTTGGTGTGAAGGCGCCTGGAAGTGCGAAAAGCACAACTTTTTTGCCCGCAAAAAGCTCTGATGTTTTTACAGGCGTTGGGCCTTTATCTGTCATGTGCATCAGGGTTGCGTCAGGCAGCTTATCGCCAACTTTGATTGTCATGATATCTCCATCTGTCCGGTTTTGAACGAGCGATTTCCGCCCTTGTTGGGGCACATTAAAGCGCGGCGGCGCAGAAAGTGCCAGCGCCAGCCACGTCTTACTCGATTAAAAATGCGCCCTCGACGCCAGGCGTCCCATCTTCGTAAAGGAACAGCAGATTGACCGGCTTTCCCCTAAGCTTTTCAGGGTCATTTGCCTCAAGTGACACCATCAAACTGTTTTCCTCGTAGGGGTGCGACGCACCGAGATACACACCTTTCAGCCCCGAGGCGATAATGGTGGACGGTATTGGGTCCGCATCAAACAGTGCCACCTCGAGCTCCGCCCGATATCCTTTGATATTCAGGAGACGCACTCCGCCGCGCAGGTTAGCCTCGCTGGCCTGGACCGGCACTTGATTGATGGCGACCTCAATCCCCTCGGCATGCGCGGTGATCCCGGCTTCTCCTGCAGGGATACTCAGACTGCTTCTGATGCTGGTGGGAATGCACACGTCTGAACAAACTCCGAAGTCGAGTTTGAGAGACAGTTCTATCGCTTGATTGGGATCTTGGGCGATTATGCGCAGCGGCCAACGTATGTCGCCCTTGTAGCCATAGAAGCGCTCACCGAGCTCGTCAAAAGCTCTAGGTGTCGGCCATAGCAGTTCGATCGACTGAACATTTTTTGAGCCGGACCAATCGAACATCGGCGCCAAGCCGCTATCGCCGGGCACCCGCCAATAGGTTTTCCATCCAGGCTCGAGGGTCATATGGAGTGCTGCAGAGACACGACCATCACCGACCGCGGATTGCGCACTTTCAAGGCGCGTTGCGACGGACACACCCGTGTTCCAATCACCAGCAAGCTCGGACAAAGGACCAGAGGGCTCGCGTTGGCCCAGAAAAAACACCACAGCCGCCAGCCCTAAAAAGGCCAGTACACCTGTCACAATCCATGGGGATCGCTGCCGCACTCTTTCGCTCCTGGTTACCGTTTTCCGCCATCAATCATACTGATGAAGTTTGGATCAGATAGAGGCTTCTTCGCTCTCGTCCCAGACACTTTAGCGTGACCTCAAAGCGGTCCGTCTATGCGCTAGGCACTTGAGGTAATGGTCCCTGAACAAGTAGCATATAGGTATGACACCGGAAACCGACCCGCCAACACCACCTCCAAGTGGATCTGACGCCGACCAGTATCTGGAGGGCAAAATGCTCATCGCTATGCCAACGATGGGGGACGATCGTTTTGCACGCACTCTGATCTATATGTGCGCTCATAGTGATGAAGGCGCCATGGGACTTGTGGTCAATAAGGTGGCTCCTTCAATCGAGTTTCCAGAGTTGCTGGAACAGTTAGATATCCAGAATACTGGCAGCCTTGGTGAAGGCGCACGCGCGCCTACTGTCCCTGTGCTTCAGGGCGGGCCTGTCGAAGCCGGGCGGGGCTTTGTGCTCCATAGCCACGATTACCATCAAGACAATGCCACCCTCCCAATTTCTGACCATATTTCCATGACGGCAACCGTGGATGTCTTAAAGGCAATCGCTCGTGGCGCTGGTCCAAGCAAGGCGATGCTGGCCCTTGGGTATGCCGGCTGGGCGGCTGGTCAGTTGGAACACGAAATCCAGGCAAATGGCTGGCTACATTGTGAGGCCGATGACGACCTGCTTTTCGGAGACGACCTTGATGCAAAATATGATCAGGCGCTCGCAAAACTTGGGGTCGATATTTCATTCCTGTCGGGAGATGCCGGGCACGCCTGAGGGCCCGCGGCAAAGCTCGTGCGATTTTAGTCCTGCCAATGGTGGGCAATAAATTCCAGCGTGTCCTCTGCTGTCATTGGTTGGCCAAAGACGTAGCCCTGCCCATAGTCACAGCCCATCTTCTTCAGCTCTTCAACTTGTTCAGGTGTTTCTGCGCCCTCAGCGACAACCATCTTCCCTAGGTCCTGTGACATGGTGACGATTGAGCGCACGATCACAGGTGGCTCCTCCCCCTTGCCCATATCGTCGACAAAGCTCTTATCAATCTTGATGGTGTCGACCGGGAACTGGCGAAGATAGGACAGGCTGGAATGTCCCGTGCCAAAATCATCGAGAGAGATGCCTGCACCCAAGTCGCGAATGCGCGCCAGGATGCGGGATGCCAGTTCCGGATTCGCCATAATGAGAGACTCAGTTACCTCCAAACGGAGCGAACCTTCCGCAACCTCTGTTTCTTTCAGTGCCCGTTCCACATCCTCGATCAAGTCATGGCGCAGAAGTTGCCGGCTGGAAACATTGACGCTCGCAAAAAGAGGTTTGCGCAGGGGGAAGAGGTTTTGCCAGACAGCCAGGTTCTCCGAGGCTGTCGTCAGGGCATACCGACCGAGCAAGACGATGAGTTCAGACTCTTCGGCGAGAGGAATAAATTCGTCTGGTGTCAGGAAGCCTTGCTCAGGATGTTCCCACCGGAGAAGGGCCTCAAAACCGGCAACACGTCCGTCTTTGAGCGACATAATCGGTTGGTAGAAAAGTTTCAATTCATCACGTTCGATGGCCCGTCGGAGGTCTGACTCAATGGGCAACCGATTGTCTGCTTCTTGACGCATGGTGGGTTCAAAAATCTCAACCCGCGCCTTGCCCAGCCGCTTGGCCCGATACATGGCGATTTCTGCTTCTTTCAACAGATCGGTTGGCCGTTCGTGACTGTCTTCGCAAATAGCGACGCCAATGCTGGCGGAGGGGAAAACCTCCTGGCCGTTAATATCGACAGGCTGCGAGAGGATGTCATTGATCGCCGCCGCCATTGACTCAACGTCATCTGGTTCTGTCTTTTCCGTCAGCAGAACTGAAAACTCATCACTCCCCAGACGCGCGACCGTTTCTACTCTCGGAACGACCTGCTCCAGACGGCGAGCGATCGCTGTCAGCAGACCATCCCCTGCCGCATGGCCGAGACTGTCATTCACCGCCTTGAAGCGATCCATGTCGATCATCATCAATGCCGCGCGCGGACGGCCTTGTGGTGCCGGACGCGCAATTGCCCTCCCCAGACGGTCAAGCAACAAAGGCCGGTTGGGCAATCCGGTCAGGCTATCGTGAACCGTGTCATGAAGCAGACGCTCTTCTGAGCGTTTTCGGTCTGTAATGTCACGCACAACCCCAACGCACCGCACAGCAAAACCTTCCGCACCAGCAAGGCAGCTGGCGCGCAAATTAAACCAACGGTAGGTCGCATCATTGTGCTGGAGGCGGAATTCCAGTGCGAAGGAGATTGTTCCGCGTCCAATGTAGGCATTGAGCGCCGTCCGGTATGTCTCCCGGTCTTCCGGGTGCATCCGCTCGCGCCAGGACACTTCCGGCCCACAGATATCTCCAGCCGACAGACCAAGTGATGCCTCAAGCAATGGAGAGACATAGAGATGGTCCTGTAAGATGTCCCAGTCCCAGATAGCCTGATGAGCCCCTGCCAGGGCAAAGGCGTGTCGTTGTTCCCGTCGTAATGCATCCACGTCTGTGCTCGCCGCCGCCATCTGCACCTGGCGCGTTACCACAGCAGCAATCATGACCTGTGCGGCCAGCAACAGGGTGGAAATCCAGATTGGCGCTGACAAGGCACCGGCGCCGCTGCCGATGACGGTCATGAAACCAGTGACAAGGGTCGCGCCGAGGAGGACGGTCGCGCCAAGGTGGCGAACAGCAAGGCGGCCACCCTGAAGAGCGAGAGCGAGTGTGATTCCGATGCCGCCGAAGAACATCACTGTTGCGATGATATTCAGCAGGAAGCCTGCAAATGAATGGCTGAAAACGGCAAGAAAACCTGAGGCGATTGCCAAATAGGCAAGAATGACAGCAGCATCACCTGCCTGAGGCATCAAGCTTTCTGGTTCAATTGCGCGCCGCCAATAGTGCAATCCGGCAGCAAAGGTTGCGCCCAACAGGATCAAAGCCAGCGCGCCGCTCCAATGGGCGCTGAGGCCAATGTTCCCGGCCAGAAGCCCTAAATTTGACAGGACCATGCCAAAAGAAGCTGCCGCAAAAATGAGCGCGCGCTTTGCCAGCTCCGTCCGTCCCAGCATGAAAAGCCCAGCCAGATAGATACAGAGGAGTGCAGCCGTCCCAACAAGAATGCCGGTGACAAGTGCGGAATTCTCACTGTACCGCGCGTGCGACTCTCGCTCCCACAGGACCACCCTGTGCGGCCCGCCAGACGGCAGACGAATGGCGAGCGTGACTTCCTGCTTAGGTGGCAAAGTCACCGAAAAAACATTTCGTCCGTCCGCTGCCATGCGCAAGGGTACCGGCCCGCCAGAGGCGAGTATGCGATGCACCGGTTCGGGTGCAGCCGTAGGCCAGAGATATCCGCGACCCTCTAAACCCGATGTGAGGGTCAAAATCCGGGGTAGCGGAATCTCTGCCTCATTTTGAAGAACAAGCACGGCCCAGACGGCTTCTGAGTCCTTCGTGCCATCAAAGAGCACCATCTCTTGCGGGTCGCTGCCGTCGGTTTGATCAATTTCCAAAGCGAGCCGCCCCGCCTTTTCTGGAAGGGTCAGGATGAGGTCCGTGACGTCCAGGCGTTCGGATGTCAGATCAACACGTCCCACTTCCAGCGCAGAGACGGAAGACAACAGAACCAAACTCAAAAACATTGCTGCACACACGGATGCGACGCCTCTTGCCCAAATAGTCGTCATGGGCGGGGGTCACCTGTCAGCAGGCCAAAAACAATATGGTCCCGCCATGCACCATTGATGCGAAGATATCCCCGGGCGATCCCCTCTTGTGTAAAGCCACATTTTTTCAAGACGGCTTGGGACCTTTCATTTTCTGGCAGACAGGCAGCTTGTATCCGGTGCAACTGAAGCTCATCAAAAATGAAGCTGGAAAGTGCGCGAACAGCTTCTGTTGTATAACCATTGCCAGCGTAAATCTCACCTGCCCAATATCCCAAAGTGCAGGACTGCTGCACCCCTCTATGAATGTTGGAAACTGTCATCCCACCAATCAGTGCATCGTCGTCCTCTCGGAAAACGAAAAAGGGATAAGCAAGGTCTTCTCTAACATCGCGCATGTAGCGGCGCAGGCGCCGGCGGAAAGCTGCTCTGGTCAGATCATCGGGCGGCCAGGTTGGTTCCCATGGCGTGAGATAGGCGCGGCTTCGGGTCCGGAGCTCCGCCCACTCGGCATAGTCACCCATTGTCGGCCCCCGAAGATAGACTCCGGTGCCAATTACCAGCGGCGCCACTTCCGGGCGCGTTATGGATCGTAGAAATGCCATAGACCCCTGCTTGTCCCCTTCAGGGTCTTCCTCTCAAAGACCCCAAATCGCTCATGTGAATCTTGCCGCGATCCGGTCATAAGATTCAAGGCCGCTCAAGGGGCCAACGGCCGCAATTGCTGGTTTAGAGCCAGTAATTCGGGCAGCAAAACGTCGCAGGGCTGCAGCATTGACCGCATCCACCCGCTCGGTGATCTCTTCAACGCTCAAGGGACGCCCAAAGATCATCTGCTGGCGCGCCAGCTGTTCCACTCTGGAAGCCGATGATTCGAGCCCCATCAGCATGCCGGCCTTTAATTGCGTTCTTGCCCGGGCTGCTTCTTCCTCAGATGCGTCCACAGCCAGCCGGTTAAGCTCTGCAGCCACAACAGGCACAAGTTCAGCCACGTCTTCTTCTGCCGTTCCAGCATAGATGCCAAAAAGCCCCGTATCATCGAAGGACCAGTTGAAGGAATAGACGGAATAACAAAGGCCGCGCTTTTCGCGAACCTCCTGGAAGAGCCTGGACGACATACCGCCGCCTAGGATCGAGGAAAACACCTGGGCGGTGTAGTAGTCTGGGTCAGCATAGTCGACACCCTCAAAAGCGAGTGTCAGGTGGACTTGCTCAAGGTCCTTGTCTTGTCTGCGCTCGCTCGCGTTGAACTCAGCTATGCCCGCCTCATCAAACTCTGATGTTGGCAGCGCATTAAACAGCTCTTCGCCCATCTCCTTCAGCGACGCATGCTCAACAGCGCCTGCGCCTGCCAGAACCAGCTGAGGGCCTGAATATTTCGATGCCATGTAAGACTTAAGCCGCGTGCCGTCAAAAGACTTTACAGATTCTGGCGTTCCCAGGATTGATCGGCCGAGCGGTTGATCGGGAAAGGATGCTTCAAGCAAGAGGTCAAACACCAGATCATCGGGCGTATCGGCCGCCTGCCCGATCTCTTGAACAATGACACCTTGCTCGCGTTCAACTTCTTCGGGCTCAAAAGTCGAGAACTGCAAAATGTCTGCAAGGATATCTGCGCCTAAAGGCACATCGTCCTTTAAGAGCCGCACATAATAGGCCGTCGCCTCATGGGTGGTATGGGCGTTGAGGTGTCCCCCCACCGCTTCAATCTCTTCCACAACAGCGCGCGCAGACCGGCGCTCGGTACCTTTGAATGCCATATGCTCCAACATGTGGGATATACCGTTGTCGGCCAGGGCTTCATGTCGGGAGCCCGCATTGACCCACACACCAACTGAGGCGCTTTGAAGATGCGCCATCTCATCGGTCACTACGGTCATGCCATTGGAAAGTTTCGAAACAGTGGCTGTCATGATCAGGCCGCCGCTACACGGCTGCGGGCCCGAATGAAATCTTCAATCGCTTTGAGATCATTCGCACACTCGTCCAAACGTTCTTCCCTCTCAAAAAGATCTGCCATGCGCGGCGGAAGCGCTGGCGTGAGACCGCTGGCTGCTTCAACTGCCGCCGGGAACTTGGCCGGATGCGCCGTCGCCAGCGTCACCATGGGAATGGATGCATCGCCGCGATGGCGCTCTGCGACCGCGAGACCCACTGCTGTATGTGGATCGACGAGTTCACCGGTCGTTTCATTTGCACGACGTATCATGGCGTTGGTTTCTGCCTCATCTGCGCGGTCTGCGGCAAAACAGGTCCGGGCTTTTGTCAGGGCGCCCTCAGGAATGCCAAAGCCGCCGGATTGCTGCAGCTGCTGCATCATGCGTTCAACACCCGGTCCGTCCCTGTCACACACATCAAACAACAGACGTTCAAAGTTGCTCGACACCTGGATGTCCATGCTGGGGCTGATGGTCGGCGTTACCGTGCCGACATCGTACCGGCCTGAATTGAGCGCGCGAGCCAGAATGTCATTCACATTGGTTGCGACGATGAGCTTGTCGATGGGTAGGCCCATTTCGCGCGCGACATAGCCCGCAAAAATATCACCAAAATTCCCGGTAGGAACAGAATAGCTTACCGGTCGGGCCGGGCCGCCCAGCGCCACGGCAGATGTGAAATAGTAGACGATCTGAGCCATCACACGGCCCCAATTGATCGAGTTCACACCAGCCAGGCCAACCTCGTCGCGGAAGGTCATGTCGTTAAACATGGCTTTCACAAGTGCCTGGCAATCATCGAAACTTCCATCCACCGCTATGTTATGGACATTGTCATCGAGCACCGTCGTCATTTGGCGGCGCTGAACTTCCGACACACGGCCTTTGGGATGCAAAATAAAAATGTCGATGGCATCCCGACCACGGAAGGCCTCAATGGCTGCCGACCCTGTATCACCCGACGTAGCGCCCACAATCGTAAGACGCCGCCCCTTACCCTTGAGTGCATGGTCAAAAAGCCTCGCCAGGATCTGCATGGCGACGTCTTTAAAGGCGAGCGTGGGCCCGTGAAACAGCTCCAGGAGCCAATCATTGTCGCCCATCTGCTTGAGCGGTGTGACAGCCCGGTGCCCGAAGGACGCATAGGCCTCCGCCAACATCGCCTTTAGCTCTTCAGCACTGATGGCGCCTTCCACGAAGGGCGTCATGACCGCCTGGGCAACGTCGACATAAGATTTCCCGGCAAAGCCTGCGATTTCGTCCTGAGACAGGCGCGGCCAGGATGCAGGCACATAAAGGCCGCCGTCTCGGGCAAGCCCGGTCAGCAATGCCTCTTCAAAATCAAGCTCGGGGGCCTGGCCCCTGGTGCTCACATATTTCACGCCTGTCTCCTGAAATTCGGCCACACACTATCCGCGCCGACGCTGCGCCACAAGTCACTCTATTGGGCGGCCCAATCTGCCCTGAGACCGGTGAAAAACGAGGTAAATCACCACCAACACAAGCGCCAGCCCATACCATGTCAGGGCATAGTCCAGGTGATTGTTGACCAAGGTGACCTTTGCAGCTCCTGGTTTAGGCCAAACCTCCTCTGGCACAACGCCTGCTTTCTCCAGATAGATGGGGAGATAACGGCCGCCGCCTGCCAGAGCGGCCATGGCAGCAATGTCTCTTGTGAACCAGATATTGGCGGCAAGATCATTGGTCGCATCAAGCGCACCCGGTGTTTCCGGCACGCGGGCAATGGCCTCAAACGCCTCTCTGCCGCCCCGCCTGTCATCCAGGGCCTCTTTCAGCGGCGATGGGACAAATCCCCTGTTCACAATGACCTTGCGACCATCCTCCAGGGTCAAAGGGCTAAAGATCAGGTAGCCAATTCCATAGGTCTCTGATGTGGCAAGCCAGTGGAATTCAGTGGCCTCATCAAACGTGCCAGACACACGGTACCGGCGAAACTCATCATCGACACCCGGATTGACGTCTTCTATGGCAATCGCCGGCGCATCCAAACGTGCCTCCATCTGCTCAACCAGTCCAAGCTTCCACTCCAATCTCTGTAGCTGCCAGGTGCCAAGCCAAAGCAGAATCGGCAAGGACGCGATCAAAAAAAGAGTGGGCCAAAGGCTTGGGCGAAAATAGGAGTTGCTCTCAAGGAATTGCATGTACCTAATCCTCCCGCCGACCTTCACGGGCCTTGTGTCGAAACATTTGGGCCACGAGCCAGGCTTTGAGTATAGGAAGCAAGACGAGTGGCAGCGCGACCGACAGGGGCAACCACAAAATTGCATGCACCCAATAGTCTGGACGGAAGGCCACTTCGACATAGAGCACCAGCCCCACAATTACGAAGCCGGTGATCATGATGATGAAAACTGCTGGACCATCGCCGGAATCAAACTCAGAAAAGTCCAGGTCGCATCGATCACACTTATCGGCAATCGTCAGAAAGCTCTTATAGAGCCTGCCCTCCCCACAGCGCGGACAGCGGCGTTTGAGACCCAAGCTGATCGATGATTGCTGTTGAAAACTGCTGTCATCCATTCCGAGCATTCTTTCCGTATTGCCTGAGGGCATAGATGGCGAGTCCAAAATTGAAGAGGGCGGCCAACCGCTCACACGGTGCCGCCCCCCAAGATGATTTTCTGTGTCCCTGATCAGGATTGCTGATCAGTGTGCTGGACCCGCGCCCCAGACGTAGATTGAGACAAACAGGAACAACCAGACCACGTCAACAAAGTGCCAGTACCAGGCAGCTGCTTCGAAGCCAAAGTGGTGCTTCTCAGTGAAGTGACCGCTATAGGCGCGTCCAAGACATACAGCCAGGAAGATGGTTCCGATGATCACGTGGAAGCCATGGAATCCAGTCGCCATGAAGAAGGTTGCACCATAAATGCTTCCGGAGAAGCCGAAGGCCGCATGGGAATACTCATAGGCCTGGAGAGCGGTAAAGATCATTCCCAGGATTACCGTGAGCCAGAGGCCTTGCTTCAGACCTTTGCGGTCGCCGTGCTGCAGCGCATGGTGCGCCCAGGTGGCCGTCGTGCCAGAAGTGAGCAGGATCACGGTGTTGATGAATGGCAGGTGCCAGGGATCAAAGGTCTCGATACCCACTGGCGGCCAAACACCACCGGTTGCTTCCGTGCGCTGGAACATAATGTCATTGCCCGGAAACAAGCTCGCATCAAAGTAAGCCCAGAACCATGCGACGAAGAACATCACTTCAGACGCGATGAACATGATCATGCCATAGCGCAGGTGCAGTTGAACCACCGGTGTGTGGTCGCCACCCTCTGCCTCAATGATGACGTCACGCCACCAGCCGGCCATGGTGTAAGCGATGCCAACAAACCCAGCGATCATGATCCAAGGGGTCATCTCGCCGTGCATCCAGAAGATCGCGCCAACCGCAGTGATGAAAACTGCAATCGAACCGATGACCGGCCACGGGCTTGGGTCTACCAAATGGTAGTCATGTTGTGGTGCGTGGGCGTCTGCCATGTCCCCTCATCCTCATTGTTTGAAAGACCCAGTTTTTTGATGGGGTCTCTCGATCGGTTAGTTCGCCGCGCTTGCGACGTCCCGTTTGGGATAAAATGTATAGGACAATGTGATTGTGGTCACATGATCCAAATTCTTGTCGTCTTCAATCTCAGGATCAACAAAATATGTTACTGGCATGTCAACGGTTTCGCCGGGGCGCAGGACCTGCTCGGTAAAGCAAAAGCAGTCAATTTTGTTGAAATAGTAGCCCGCTGATTGGGGCGTCACATTATAGGTCGCCGTACCAACCAGGGTTTCGTCAGAAAGATTGCGTGCCTGATAGAAGGCAAGGCCGGACTCGCCAACTTTGATCTCCTGACTCAGTTCGACCGGCTTGAATTCCCAGGCAAGACCACGATTGATGTTGCTGTCAAAGCGGATGGTCATGGTGCGATCGATCGCCGCAACGGGCGCAACATCTGCTGTGTTCGTTGTGCCGCCATATCCCGTAACCCGACAGAATAGATCGTAAAGCGGTACTGCCGCATAGGCCATGCCGACCATGCCCACAACCAGCGCGGAGAGCAGGAGTGCTACTTTCCGGTGCTGACGCTGCTGCGTCTCGATTGTGTCTGCGGTCGCAAGGCTCATTCGATCACTTCCTCACATTGAGCGGTCAAGGACGTTGGCGCCAAGCTTCACCAAGGTCACTGCAAAAACGAGCGCCATAAATCCCAACAGCGCCCAAGCCATTGCTTTAGCGCGCGCGCGTCGCTGCTTCAGCATGTCTTCCGACCAAACTGGTGTTTCAATCTCGTGGCGTGATTTTTCGTCCATATGAGCAAGAGCCATTGGTTAGATCACCGGCAGATAAAGGCCTGGCACGCGTTCAACCAGGAACAGTGCGAAGATCAGGAAGAGATAGAAAATTGAGAACAGGAAAAGGCGTTTTGCGCGCGCGTCGCTATCAGGTTCGTCCCCGCGCTTGCCTGCCTGCCAAATCTGCCAGGCGAGTGCCAAGAAAACTGCGCCAGCAGACGCTGTTACCGCGCCATAGATCGCGCCAGCGAAGCCAAGAGCCACCGGCAGCAATGTCAGCGGCACCAAAAGCGCTGAATAGATGAGAATCTGCTTACGTGTCTCATGCTTGCCCGCGACAACAGGCAGCATCGGAACACCAACGCTCGCATAATCGCCCTTGCGATAAAGGGCCAGCGCCCAGAAATGTGGCGGTGTCCACATGAAGATAATGAGAAACAGGATAATTGATTCCCATGATACGGAACCTGTAACTGCAGCCCATCCGATCATAGGAGGGAATGCCCCAGCCGCGCCACCAATCACGATGTTCTGAGGCGTCCGCCGCTTCAGCCACATTGTGTAGACAAACAAGTAGAACCCGATCGTAATTGCCAGCAAGGCAGCGGCCACGTAGTTCACAAAGAGACCCATTGCAACCACAGAGACGACGGAGAGCGTCGCCCCAAAACCAAGCGCTTCACCGGCCGTCACCCGTCCCTGGGGGATCGGGCGTTCTGCGGTCCGCATCATTCGAGCGTCAATGTCGGCGTCGTACCACATGTTCAGTGCCCCGGAGGCACCTGCCCCAACAGCAATGCAAAGCAGGGCTGCGAATGCGATCACAGGGTGCAGCGTACCCGGAGCTACAGCAATGCCGACAAACCCCGTGAACACGACAAGTGACATCACCCGTGGTTTCAGAAGCGCAAAAAAATCGCCGGCTGTGCCAACTTCCTGGCGACTAGCACCTGCGTTTTCTGCTGTTTCTATGGCTACGTCAGACATATGGACCATTTGTGCAAAATGAGGAGCTGGCACTTGGAGACCCACGCGCCAGCCCATACAGAGTTTATTTTACCCGCGGCAGTTCGTTGAACTGGTGGAACGGCGGTGGAGATGGAAGTGTCCATTCCAGTGTCGTTGCACCTTCACCCCACGGATTGTCCGCTGCTTTCTCGCGTCGGCTGAAGGCAACTGCCAGGCCGAGCAGGAAGATCAAGACGGAGAACGCTGTGAGGTAAGAACCCCAGGATGAAACGGCATTCCAGCCTGCATAGGCATCAGGATAGTCCACATAACGGCGTGGCATGCCCTGACGTCCGAGGAAGTGCTGCGGGAAGAACACGAGGTTCACACCGATAAACATCAACCAGAAGTGCAGTTTGGCTAGGAATTCCGAATACATATAGCCGGAGATTTTAGGGAACCAATAGTACCAGGCGCCAAAGATCGCGAACACAGCACCAAGCGACAGGACGTAGTGGAAGTGAGCCACAACATAATATGTGTCGTGATAGGCGCGGTCGACACCCGCATTTGCCAGCACAACGCCGGTTACGCCGCCAACGGTGAAGAGGAAGATAAATCCAATTGCCCAAAGCATGGGTGCTTTGAACTCGATTGATCCGCCCCACATGGTTGCGATCCAGGAGAAGATTTTCACCCCTGTTGGAACCGCGATGACCATGGTTGCCGCGACAAAGTAGGCCTGCGTGTCCACATCCAGTCCGACTGTGTACATGTGGTGTGCCCACACAACGAAGCCGACGGCACCAATCGCAACCATGGCATATGCCATGCCGAGATAGCCGAAGACCTGCTTACGGGAGAAGGTCGAGATGATGTGACTGACAATGCCGAAACCGGGCAAGATCAGGATGTACACTTCAGGGTGACCGAAGAACCAGAAGAGATGCTGGAAGAGGATTGGGTCCCCACCGCCTGCTGGATCAAAGAAGGTCGTTCCGAAATTCCGGTCTGTCAGCAACATGGTGATGCCACCTGCGAGAACGGGCAGAGACAGAAGCAGAAGGAAGGCTGTGACCAGCACGGACCACACGAAGAGTGGCATCTTGTGCAATGTCATCCCCGGCGCGCGCATGTTCAAAATCGTGGTGATGAAGTTGATCGCCCCCAGAATGGACGACGCACCGGCAATATGAAGCGACAGGATCGCGAAATCCATCGCTGGACCCGGCTGAGCCGTTGTCGAGAGAGGCGCATAAATCGTCCAGCCGCCACCGACGCCGTTGGAACCGGGAGGGCCCTCAACAAACATGGACATCACAAGCAGAGCGAGTGAAGCAGGCAAAAGCCAGAACGAGATGTTGTTCATCCGCGGGAACGCCATATCCGGCGCCCCAATCTGGAGTGGAACGAACCAGTTGCCGTAGCCCCCGATCATCGCAGGCATCACCATGAAGAAGATCATGATGAGGCCGTGAGCCGTGGTGAACACATTATACATGTGTGGATCGCCAAAGATCTGCATGCCTGGCTCATGGAGCTCAAGCCGCATCCCGATGGACAAAGCCCCACCTAGAATCCCCGCCATAATCGCGAAGATGAGATACATCGTGCCGATGTCTTTGTGGTTCGTCGAATAGACGTACCGCTTCCACCCGGTTGGATGATGATCGTGATCGGCGTGAGCGCCTGCTGCTTCACCGGCCATATCTCTTCCCCTTATCTCTAACGTCGTTTCTCAAAAATCAAATGCGGTTCCCGGCGCGTTAGCGCTGAGCGTCCGCCACATCATAGGCAGACGGAGCCGCCGCATATTCTTCTTTGGCCCAGAGGATCCATTCGTCGAATTCCTCCTGGGTCACAACTTTAACTGTGATCGGCATATAGGCATGCCGGATCCCACACAGCTCAGAACATTGACCATAATAGGTGCCAACTTCCGTTGCGCGGAACCATGTCTCATTCAGACGACCTGGAACGGCGTCCATTTTCACGCCAAACGATGGGATTGCCCAAGCGTGGATCACATCTTCCGATGTGATTTGCAGACGCACGGTCGCGTTCACCGGCACGACAACTTCTGTGTCGGTCGCAAGCAGACGCGGTTGGCCTTCTGCCAATTCATCGTCTTCCAGCATCAGCGCTTCAAAGAAGAGACCGTCATGGTCTGGATATTCGTAGCCCCAGTACCATTGGTAACCGATCGCCTTAATCGTCAGGTCCGCTTCGGGCACTTCCATCTGCTTATAAAGAAGGCGGAAGGACGGTACAGCGACCACGATCAGGATCAGGATTGGCACGACGGTCCACAATACTTCGATCAGTGTGTTGTGGGTTGTCTTTGACGGCTCCGGGTTCTTCTTCGCGTTAAAGCGCACCATGATGATGATGAGCAATGCCAACACAAAGAGCGAGATCACTGTGATCAGGACCAGCAGGAAATTATCGAACCAGACCAGATCGTCCATTACAGGACTTCTGGAATCCTGGAACCCAAGGGCCCAATCGGTCGGCTGACCCGCCGCGGCAAATGCCATATCTGCCGATCCAGTTACGATCCCCGCAACCAGAGCCACGACTGTCGCCGCCAAAAGTGTCGTCACGCGCATTTCTGTGCCTCGCTCTTCACATCAAATTCTGATGGCGCCAATTTTGTGTGCTTTGTCACAACCGGCTGCCCCCTCCACAAACTGGCTCCTGGAATTTTGTCCAATCGTCCACTTCGCGGTCAATCTCTCGCGTCAAAAACCACAATCAGCCGCAGGTCGCAAGCGGTCGAATGAGAAAAAAAGAGGAAATCCGCCCCTTAACGGTTCCAGGCTGACGCCCCTACACCAAAGCGGGTCTTCCCCTCGCCTCATTCAACGGACGCAGATCCGCTGGGCCGCATTTGGCTCCTGAGTCGCTTGTGAGTATAGACCGCCCTTGTGCCCATGTGACAGAGGGGGTGCCTCACGCGACTTTTTGCCACGCTTTTGACCTGCTCATATCAATGCACCTCGAGGATTCCTGTGAAACTGCGGATCAGAAGGTGTCGAAACAGCCAAATCAGCCTAGAATGGCCTGAAATCAGGGAGGTCGGCGATGCGCGATGAAGCGCTTATCCATTTTCACTACGGACGGCATATTTCGTCGGGCGTGCATTTGCACGCCAATGGCGGAGCGGCGCCTGAGCTGATCAGCGAAGCCGCCCCCTATCTCGACCCCAAAGCGCCCGGACGCTGCGTCGTGGGTTTCTGTGCGGCGCACCCGTCAGCAGTTGATGACGTCACAAATGCCCCTTCTGCGGGTTGGGAAACCTGGACATTCCGCGAATGGGATGACTGGTTTGGCCGGATCAACGGCGTTTTTCTGGTGGATTTGGCTCAACTTCAGGTGACTCAGTATCCCCTTTACAGCTGCAGCCCCCATATAGTGCGGTGTGACCTATCCAATCTGCCGGGGCGGCTTGTCCCCGTGGCGGACTGGCTGCCAAGCGAAGCGCCCCAACAGGACCGCTAATCAAGACATAAATGTCGCGCGTCTTCTCGCTCATCAGGACATCGGGAGCGGCGGGCTCATACAATGATAGGGACGCTCAATATGTCCCGGTGTTTCAGAAAGGGCTTACACGTGATCGGATATGTGACGATTGGAACGAATGACTTTGACCGGGCGACCGACTTCTATGACCAACTTCTGGCGGTTGTTGGCATCTCGCGTCTTTGGCAACACGAATCAATGGCAGCGTGGGGCCGGTCTCGAGATGAAATCGCCTTGTGCATCACCACCCCCCATGATGGCAATGACGCTACTGTCGGCAACGGCGTGATGGTCGCCCTCAGAATGGAAAACCGCGACCAGGTAGATGCCGTTCACGCTAAATGCGTTGAGTTAGGCGGAGCCGATGACGGCAAACCGGGACCGCGGGGCGATCATGGGTTTTATGGTGGCTATTTCCGCGACTTGGACGGCAACAAATTAAATGCCTATCTTCCTGGGTAACATCAGGTCCTGCCCCCACACTCTGAGGAATACCTAAATCCCATGACATCATCTTCCGACGATCTTTTCTTTGAACCTGCTGGCCTTGACCGTTCCCGCGTGGAGCGCCTTGTGGACGACACGCTGGCGGAGGCAGACGATGGCGAGCTCTATCTTGAGTATCGGCTGTCTGAGGCGCTGGCCTTTGACGATGGGCGCCTGAAGACAGCGACCTATGACACGAACCAGGGCTTTGGCCTAAGGTGCGTGGCGGACGAAAGCACCGGCTATGCTCATTCGTCAGACATGTCAGAAGCCTCGCTGATGCGCGCATCAGACGCCGTACAGGCTGTGAAGTCCGGCCATTCCGGCACATTGGCGGATGGTCCAGCGCGCACAAACACGCAGCTTTATGGGGATGAAAACCCACTCGGGGACCAGACTTTCGAGCAAAAGGTCGAACTGCTTCAGGAAATCGATGCCTATGCACGGGCGAAAGACCCACGCGTGCGGCAGGTGACTGCCTCCATGGCAGGTGAATGGCAGGCAGTGGAGATCATCCGCGCTGGCGGACAGGTGGTGCGCGACATTCGTCCTCTTGTGCGTGTGAATGTGTCCGTGGTTGTCGGCGAAGGCGACCGGCAGGAAAGCGGCTCCTATGGTGTCGGCGGTCGCGAAGGCTATAGCGCCTGGATCAGCCCGGATCAGTGGCAGGGACAGGTGGACGAAGCGTTGCGCCAAGCGCTTGTGAACCTCGACAGCGTTCCGGCCCCGGCAGGTGAAATGGAAGTCGTGCTGGGCAATGGCTGGCCGGGTATTTTACTGCATGAAGCCATTGGCCACGGGCTTGAAGGGGATTTCAACCGCAAGAAGACGAGTGCGTTTGCGGGGTTACTGGGAGAACGGGTCGCCTCACCCGGCGTGACCGTAGTGGATGACGGCACGATTGCCAAACGCCGTGGCTCCCTCTCCGTGGATGACGAAGGCACGCCAACTTCCAACACCGTGCTCATCGAAGACGGTATTCTCAAAGGCTATATGCAGGACCGGATGAATGCGCGGCTCATGGGTATGGACCCGACGGGCAATGGACGGCGCGAGAGTTTTGCGCATCAGCCCATGCCGCGCATGACCAACACCTACATGCTGGATGGCGACAAAGACCCGGAAGAAATTCTGAAGAGTGTCAAAGACGGTCTTTATGCCGTGTCCTTCGGCGGCGGTCAGGTGGACATCACGTCCGGCAAATTCGTCTTCACGGTGACCGAAGCCTATATGATTGAGAATGGTAAAGTCGGCGCACCGGTGAAAGGCGCAACGCTTATCGGAAATGGTCCAGACGTGCTCACCAAGGTCTCCATGATCGGCAATGACATGAAACTTGATCCCGGCATCGGCACCTGCGGCAAAGCGGGCCAGGGCGTGCCGGTTGGCGTCGGCCAACCCACTTTGAAACTCAGTGGACTGACGGTTGGCGGGACGGCTGCTTAGCAGATGAGTGTGTTTTCACCGCTATCCGATCATTTGGCCGTCCTAGCAGGAGAGAAGATTGCCCCGCTAGACTCTCGCGGCGGATGGCAGGAAACCGCTTTGGACGTTCGACAAATCCCTATTGAGCTGGATCTTTCTCCCAGCAAGATCGGACCTTGGGTGCTCCTGTGTGGGGGGCCTGCCTTTTTTCTTTTTGGGTTAATCGAGTTAATCAGCAGCGGCGACGCTCCTTGGTACTTGGCAGTGGGATTCTCCGCATTCGGTTCATTCGCAACCTACACGGGATACATAGCCGCGAATACATACGTCACTGCCTTGTTTGGCAACGAAAGCGTTCGAGTCAAATACCAATCGCCAAGAAAGATTGAAGAATGGACCGCGTTTTACAAACAATTTCACGGTCTTCAGCATCGTCGCCACAAGTTCAAACCCAATGGAAGTGGGAGCCGCAAATTCCATATTGTGGAACTTGTTCATTCAACTTCCTCACGCACTTTACCGATCTTCGTTACTGAAGGCGAATGGTTGTATGATGACTGGCTTGAACGCTACCAAGGTTTTTTTGGCTTGCCACTGCTAAGAAGTGATTTCGACTAGCGGTTAGTAGCCAATACAGCCCCTGGAATATCTCAACTGTAATTTTTCCGGATCCATTTCATGGATTCACGCGCAAGTTTTTCCAGCACTTTCATGTCTATGTCTTCGAGCTTTTTCACATAGAGGCAGGACTTGCCGGTTTTGTATTTCCCGAGCTCTGCCATCAGGTCCTCATACGCGCTGAAGCCCTGCATGATGTAGACGGTGAGCGCCTGCTTACGAGGACTGACGCCTGTGACAAACCATGTACCACTGCGTCCGGATTCATAGGTGTAGTCATAGCTATCAAACCCGATAATGCTGGTGCCCCACATTTTCGGCGGGTGGCCGGTGACGCGCTCCAACATTTCCATCACCACGCGGGTGTCGGCCTTGCGCTTTTCGTCGGTCACTGTCTCAAGGAACGCTTCGACACTCCCGTCATTCTCTTTGGTTTTCAGTTCGGCCATAAGTTCTTCCTCTTCTGAAGAGGGAAGTGAAGAGGACCGCGGCAAAAAGGTCAATTGGTCTTTGGGTTGATCGTGTCCAGAAAGGCGCGGGCCTCTGTATCGCTCGTAATGGTGATCTGGCTCGCATGAGCGCCGATGGTCGCCATGACCTCGTCAATGCGCGGCAGCGAGCGGTTCGGGAAATCCCATATCCATTTGTAGAAAGCCGGATCAAACTTCTCGGGACACCCGTTCGCCAAATCAGGCCGCGTCTCGCCGCGATATTTGAGATAACGCAGGAATACGCGCCAAAGACAGTGCAGGCGTGGACGGATCACCAGAATGATCGTGTCGGCCCTTGGCATCCGAAGGTTGAAAGTGGAGGAGAAGTTTCCTTCGATGATCCAGCTGTCGCGGGCAACAAGGTCGGAGACAATGGGGGCCCATTCCTCATCCAGCGTCGGAACCCACTTAGGGCGCCAATATTCTGTATCGAGATGAATAAGGGGGAGGCCCGTCTTTTCGGCAAGTGCTGTCGCAAGGGTCGTTTTCCCTGCGCCGGAGGGGCCGATGACCAGAACACGTTTCATAAATACCTCCCCATTGCCCAACAAGCAGGTGGCCGTCCCCGAATGGGACGCGGGTTCTAGGCCCGGGGGGTTATTGGGTCAAGAGATTAAAACGCGTACTCATCATAGATGGGATCGGTCTTACCGCCCCAGCGGCCGTTATAGGCATCGAGCTGTTCGTCAGCGCGGGTCTTACCCTTGTCGAGAATTTCTTCGAGCGTTGAGAGGAAGATGGTTTCGTCAGCACCGACACCGTCTGTCTGACCGCGCGCCTTGAGACCGGCCCGGCTCATGTCGACCATCTCGCGGGCAATGTCCATGACGTTGACGCCAGCGGCTTTCGTGGCGAGTGCTGTCTTTGGTACTTCCCAGCGCAGTTCTTCGCGGGTGTCCGGCGTCCACTTCTTCACCATGTCCCAGGCCGCATCCAGCACACCACCATCATAAAGAAGGCCCACCCACAAAGCGGGCAGCGCACAGATGGAATTCCACGGGCCGCTGTCAGCGCCGCGCATTTCCATGAACTTCTTGATGCGCACTTCCGGGAAAATGGTGGTGAGATGGTTGGACCAATCGCCGATGGTTGGCATCTCGCCTTCAAATCCTTCGAGCTTGCCCGCCATGAAATCGCGGAAGCTTTTGCCTGTCACATCATGGTACTCACCATCGCGATAGACAAAATACATGGGCACGTCGAGCGCATAGTCCACATAGCGCTCGTAGGAAAAGCCGTCTTCAAAAACAAAGGGCAGCATGCCGGTGCGCGCCTTGTCTGTGTCTGTCCAGATCTGGCTGCGGAACGAGGCAAAGCCGTTGGGCTTGCCTTCCGTAAAGGGGGAGTTGGCAAAAAGGGCCGTCGCAATCGGCTGCAAAGCCAGCGCCACACGAAACTTTTTCACCATGTCGCTTTCCGCGGACCAGTCCAGGTTCACCTGAACCGTGCAGGAGCGGTACATCATATCGAGGCCGTAGGAGCCCACCTTTTTCATGTACTCGGTCATGATGCCATAGCGGCCCTTGGGCATGACCGGGATCTCTTCGCGGCTCCAATCCGGCGTAAAGCCTGTGCCCAAGAAACAGATATCGAGTTCGCCACCGACCTCTTTCACCTGAGCCAGATGGTCGTGCACTTCAGAACATGTCTGGTGCAGCATTTCCAGCGGTGCGCCGGAAAGCTCAAACTGTCCGCCGGGCTCAAGCGATACGTTGGCGAGACTGTCTGGACAGGTGAGACCGATAATGTGGTCGCCTTCATGGACAGGCTGCCAGCCAAAGCGGGTCATGCCTTCCAGCATGGCGCGGATGCCCTTAGGGCCATCATAGGGAATTGGGATTCTGTCTTGTGTGCGGAAAGGGAACTTCTCGTGCTCGGTGCCGATGCGCCAGTCAGCTTTCGGCTTCTCGCCCGCCTCAATATAGGAGACCAGGTCGTCATAGCCTGAAATGGGATCGGCTCCCGCCACCAGAATGCTCATGCTCCCCCAGCCTTCCTGCCCTTTTCAGGCTACGTCTCATCGCGCAGTTATTGACGCCTGCGTCACTCTTTAGGTCAGTGCCATGTAAGGGACGACCCTAACGCGCACAAGGTCTTTTCTGAAACTCTGCAAAAACGTGAACATAAATATGAGATTAGCCCTGCCAATCGCCCAGAACCAGCTGTATGGCGGCCAATGCCGCAACCGCTGCAGTGTCTGCCCGCATGATGCGGGGACCCAAGGAAATCGCGTGCGTATCGTCGCGGTTTAGCAGTTGCTCCCGCTCCGACGGCGAAAACCCGCCTTCCGGACCGATCAGAACTGCCAAAGGACCCGCAGTGCCGAGTGCTTGCAGCTGTTCCAGTGTGCTCGCTTTCGGCGCTGCCTCATCGCAGAAGATGATCCGACGCCCGCCCATATTGGCGGACCAGGTGCTCAAAAGCGCACTCAAGCTCTGAGGTTCTGCCACTTCAGGGACAGACATAAGGCCACACTGCTCTGCAGCCTCTACCGCATTGGCGCGCAGCCGGTCCTGTTTGATGCGCGCCACATTGGTACGTGCCGTGTTCACGGGCAGCAGGCGCCCTGCCCCCATTTCAACGGCCTTCTGGACCATAAAGTCGAGACGGGCCCTTTTGACCGGCGCAAAAAGCAGCCAGATGTCGGGCAGTACATCCTGCTCTCTGGTCTTCTTTTCCAGGGCAATCAGGCAGGACCGCTTTTTAACTTCGTCCAACCGGCCAAGCCATTCACCGTCGCGGCCATTAAAGAGCCGCACATGGTCGCCATCGCTCATGCGCATGACATTCAGGAGATAGTGGATCTGATCGCGGTTCGGCACGACGCCCAGGCCGTCGCCCAGGCCCGCCTCCACAAAGAGGCGCACTTTGCCGGTCCCACAATGGTCTAGGCCGGTTCCGCAATGATCTGCCGTTTCCTGAGGGTCGTGTTTGTTGTTCATCCCCCCTTATAGAAGAAGTCAATTTGCAGGTGAAGCCTAGGTTTTTTGAGGCAGATGGGGAGAGAAGCTCTTAAGAAAGAACAAACATGTTTTGGCTAAGCTTGCCCCATGATCGGTAGTGTCGGCGGCCCCCAGACGTCATTCAATCCATATCTTCAGAGTGCGAGTCTGGATTCCTCTCGCGCGGGCGGCGTTTTTGTGCCCAGCGCACCGGGGGTCGATCCCGCACAGCAGGCTCAGGCGACTGGTGCCAGCCGGGGGCTTCTCGAGCAGACGGGCAATAGCCGCAAGGTGGAAGGTGGTTCGTCTGCAGCGAAGGCCGGTTCTCAGGACGACCTCACGCCTGAGGAAGAAGCCGAGGTCGAACGGCTTAAGAAACGAGAAGAAGAGGTCAAAGCCCACGAGGCTGCCCATGCAGCGGCAGGCGGCGGGGTCACCGGTGCTATCAGCTACAGCTACACGACCGGGCCGGACGACAAGGAATATATCACCGACGGCGAAATCCAGATTGATACCTCTGCCGGGGGCAGTGATCCAGAAGCGGTCATTGCCAAAATGGAAGCGGTCATTCGCTCTGCTTATGCGCCCGCTGAACCCTCATCCAAAGACCGCCAGGTGGCCGCACAGGCGCAGCAGATCCTCGCCGCTGCCGAACTTCAAGCCAAAGAACAGAAGAGCGCTGAAGAAGAAGCAGACGCAGGTGACGATGCTGTCGCTGAGGAGGGTGGCCTTTCCTCTGCCCTTTCACAGGCGATCAAAGCCTATGAAGCGCCCACCACAGACCGGCGGCAGGCTGATCTTTCTGTATAGCGCCGAGATCGAACGACCCCAGCGCCTTCCAAATGATGCTATGAACCTCCTACGTATTGAGTTTTCGTAAGAGACCTTTTGGATGACAGACCCCCATCGACAACCCAATGATAGCCGCGTTGCCGACGCATCCTTTGATAATTGGGTCGATTTTTATGCGCCAGAAAAGACGAAGCCCTATCTGCGGCTGATGCGCGCCGACCGCCCCATCGGTACCTGGCTGCTGCTATGGCCCTGTCTTTGGTCCATTGCGCTTGCTGCCCCCCTTGGCGACGGCTGGTCCGTTCTGTCGCTTCTCTATTTGCCAGAACCCGGCACCATGCTGCTGTTTGCCCTTGGTGCGTTTGTCATGCGCGGCGCCGGCTGCACCATCAATGACATTATTGACCATGAGTTTGACGCGAAGGTCGCCCGGACACGATCACGACCCATTCCTTCAGGCGCTGTCAGTCTCCGGCAGGCGTGGATTTTCCTGATCGCGCTTTGTCTTGTTGGTCTCGCGATCCTGGTGCAGTTCAATCTCTTCACCATCCTGCTGGGTGCTTCCTCGCTGTTGCTCGTCGGGCTCTACCCGTTTGCCAAGCGCTTTACCTATTGGCCACAGGTGATGCTCGGGCTCACCTTCAACTGGGGCGCTCTTCTCGGCTGGGCTGCCGTTGCCGGCAGTCTTAGTCTTCCGCCGGTGCTGCTCTATATCGGCTGCATCTGCTGGACGGTCGGCTATGACACGATCTACGCCCATCAGGACAAAGAGGATGATGCGCTCCTCGGCCTCAAGTCGACGGCGCTTCGATTTGGGGACAATACGAAGACCTGGCTCTATGGGTTCTATGGAGCGGCCCTTCTTTTCTTTGGTCTGGCGGGCATGGCGGCGGCCATTGGATGGATTTTCTATCTGGGTCTTGTCATCGGCGGCTGGCATCTCATGCGCCAGGTCACGCGCACTAAGATTGATGATGCCGCCAGGTGTCTCGCTGTTTTCAAATCCAATCGCGACTTTGGCGTGATCCTGTTTGCATCCATCCTTGCGGGCACGCTGGGCTCCGGTCTGCACTAGTCGGCCCAGGTCCCTCTTAACCCTGAGCGTAGATGTCGCAGCAGACGAGCTTGAACCATATTGCACCGCACCATATATATCGCACAGCAACATAGCTGTGCTTCACGCCAATTCCGACGCGCTGGTGCAGCTAGACCATCAAGGAGCGAACCTATGTTCAAGCAATGGTTCCATGGTGCCGCAGTTGCAGCGAGCCTCTTTTCCGGCATGCCTTACTGGCGTGACGAAGGAGTCCGCTCTGCAAAACGCGCTTCAGCACACAAAGGGTAAGCTCATTTCCTGAGCTATTCTGCCAAAAACTTAAAAATCGAACCCCAGTTCATTTCTATGGCCTGGGGTTTTGTTTGGTTCAAAATATGAATCTATTTTCATTTTTTACGCGCGCCCTCTTGATTTTATAAAGTGAATCTGTTTTCATTAATAAATCAAGGAGACCGCCATCAACTGAATTGGATTTCATATCTATGGCCTATCGGCAAACGGAGCACGTGGCGCAGCGCCTCGAGGAAAACAGGCGCCGAATTCTGAAGGCTGCGCGCGAGCTTGTCGCGGAAGGCGGGTTCGCAAAAGCGCAGATCACGGCCGTGGCCAAAAGGGCAGGTCTCGCGACGGGCACGCTTTATCGCTATTTCCCGTCAAAAGATGATCTCTGTCGTCAGGTGTTCCGGGAAGTCTCCTCTCGGGAAATGAATATCCTTGCGGGCATTGCCGCGGCAGACCATCCGGCACTTGATCGCTTTGATCTGGTGCTGCGTACCTTTTCGGGACGCGCGCTCAAAAGCCGTCGCCTCGCCTACGCCCTTCTGGCAGAGCCTGTTGATGTTGCCCTCGCCGAAGAACGCACCCGGTTCAGGAAGACCCACGCGGCGATTTTTGCGCGCATTATTGATGATGCCATCGCCGAGGGAAGTGTGAGCCCACGCGATAGCAAGCTTGTTGCCGCTTGCATTGCGGGCGCCATCCCAACAGCGCTGGTAGGCCCGCTTGCACCAGAAACCGATGCGCAGGGAAGCGATGATGTCCTCAACAGCATCGTTCAATTCTGCTTCGGGGCACTGGGTGTAACCGCCCGACAGACTGCGACAAAGACACAATTGGAGAGCCGGCTATGAACAAGGTCAAGGCACAAGACATTCTCACCGAGGACCAGATTGCAGTTGTACGCAAGCGCTCTGATCTTCGCGCCATATGGATCGCCGCTCACGCTTGGGGAACCTGTTTCGCCGCGATGGCCCTATTCGTCTATTTCCCAAATCCGATCACCTTCCTTCTGGCGTTCTTGATTATCGGCAGTCGTCAGCTGGGTCTGGCCATTCTCATGCATGATGCATCTCACGGCGTTCTGGCGAAATCCCCCAAGCTCAATGAATTCATCGGTCAATGGCTCGGTGCCTATCCCTTGATGGCGGAGACGTGGTCCTATCGGCGCTATCATCTGCAGCACCACAACAATACACAGCAAGCGGACGATCCGGATCTGATCCTTTCCGCGCCCTTCCCCATCACGAAGAAGAGTTTCCGGCGGAAAATGTGGCGGGATATTACCGGCCAGACCGGGTACCAGCAGCGCAAGGCTCAGATCCTGAGCGCGATCGGCTCTTCTGACATGCCCGTTGCTGATCGAGTCAGACGCTATTGGTCAAAACTGGGTCGGGCGACCGTTGTCCACCTCATTCTGTTGACTGGCCTCGCTGCGACAGGTCACTGGTATCTCTATTTTGTTCTATGGCTGCTCCCGTTCCTGACATGGCATCAGGTGATCACGCGCATTCGAAATATTGCGGAACACGCCATGGTGCCTGATAGCGATGATGTCTTTCGCTCGTCGCGGACAACTGTGCTTAGCCTTTTGGAGCGCGCATTTTTCGGACCCTATTGGGTCAACTATCATGTTGAACATCATCTCATGATGTGGATCCCTTGCTACAATCTCCCCAAAGCGCAGGAATTCCTCAAGGCCAATGGGCATTGGGACAGAATGGAAACCATGAACGGATATTGGGAAGTGATCAAAATGGCGACCTCTAAGCCAGATGATCAGGACCAACCAGGCGAGGTCATTCACAACACGCGACGCCGGGTTGCCGGGATCACGTCGGAAGGGTTTGAAGCTGCAAACTGACGACCTATCCGCGGCCAAGGAAGACCCGTCAGCGTTCATCCGCGCGCATACGGCATTGCACGAGCCCCCTCTCGTTCCGGAGCTTCGTTTGCATCTGGCCACTGAGGGCGATGACCTCTGGCACATGGGCGAGGAAGAGCTGACGGCTACGGGGCTCCCTGCCCCCTTCTGGGCATTTGCCTGGGCAGGTGGACAGGCACTCGCGCGTTTTCTGCTGGATAGTCCGGAAATCATTGCTCAGCAGAGAGTGCTCGACTTTGGGTCCGGGTCGGGCCTTGTGGGCCTCGCCGCCCTGCGCGCCGGGGCCAGGTCAGCACTTGCAGCCGATATTGATGTCTTTGCCTGCGCCGCGGCAGAGCTCAATGCTCAGGCCAACCATGTTTCCCTCACCACGACCGCGCAAGATCTCGTCGGTCAAGGTGGTCCGTGGGACGTCATCCTTGTCGGCGACATGTGCTACGAACAACCGCTTGCCGGTGAAGTTGAGGCTTGGCTGCTGGCCCAAGCATCCAAAGGGATTGATGTGTTCATCGGTGATCCAGGCCGCACTTATCTTCCCAAGGACAGGCTTCGGAAAGTCATCTCCTATGCGGTGAAAACGTCGCGAGAGCTGGAAGATACGGACGTGCGAAACACGTCTGTTTGGCAGTTTTCCTGACGTTTTGACCACATAATTCATTCTGCTTGCCAAGGAGCCATTTAGTTCATATATGAACCATATGGCTCAACAACCCCGCATATTTCATCTCATGCAGCTTGCCCACAGAGCGCTTTTCCGGGCCGCGGATCAGCGTTTGCAAGCGTCGCTGGGCATCAGTGCCGTTCAACAGGGTGCGCTGTTCATCATCGGAAAGCAGGCACCCTGCAAGCCGTCTGCAATCGCCAAAGCTTTGGACATGAACAAATCTGCGGTGACAACACTTGTCGCACGACTTGAGACAGGCGGCTTCATTCACCGTGGTGCGGACAAGCAAGATGGACGGGCGCAACGCATCAGCCTGACCCCCAAAGGCCGAGAGGCGATCCAGAAATCTGTCCCGCTTACCAAACAGGCCAATGCAGACCTTCTCAAGGGATTTGAGCCCCACGAAATTGAAACCATTGAGCGGTTTCTCACCCAAGTTATTTCAACATCGGCCCGCGCTGCGTCACTGACGAATGCCGTGCCGTCCCCTAAATAGTCAAAAGGATTTTCACCATGATTACGACATCTGACCATATTCAGGTCCAGAACGAGGCTGGCGTCCTCACCCTCACCATGAACCGGCCGGAAAAGAAAAATGCGCTGACGCAGGATATGTATGCAGCACTTGCCGACAATGTTGTCGCCGCCCAAACCGATCCCGACATTCGCGTGGTCCTGATCACCGGCACGGGCGACTCATTTACCGCCGGGAACGATCTGGGGGATTTTGCGGGCAGCGATGATGCGCCCAAAGGTGAAAATGAACTGCCGCCCGTCGGGCGCTACCTTCAGGCCATCCTCACTGCTGAAAAACCCATCGTCGCAGCGGTCAATGGCCTTGCTATCGGTGTCGGTGTGACGATGTTGTTGCATTGCGACCTGGTTTACGCCTCTCTCAAGGCAACCTTCCAGACACCCTTTGTCAATTTGGGGTTGGTTCCAGAGGCCGGGTCCAGTCTTCTACTCCCCAACTTGATTGGCACTCAAAAAGCGAATGACATGTTTCTGCTTGGAACAAAAGTCAGCGCCGAGGATGCCGAGAAGATGGGCCTCGTCTGCTCTATCTTCGACGAAAACGCTCTGCTTGATGAAGCCTCCAGCCGTGCGCACGCCCTCGCCGCCAAAGCCCCAAATGCGGTGAAACTTACGAAACAGCTTGTGCGCCAAGACCATGCAAATGTTGCGCAGCAGATGGCAGACGAGAGTGTGCATTTTTCAGCACAGCTTAAGACCGCTGAGTTTGCCGAAGCGGCAATGGCGTTTGCAGAACGAAGAGCGCCTGATTTCTCAAAAATCTAAGATCAATAAGCCTGTGGCCGGGAGGCAGATACCCGGTCACTCCATTGCCTTGGCCGTCCGGTAAAGCCAAAGCTCAAGGGACGACGTGTCGTCAGTGGGCTTGCGCCACGGTGCGGCTGGGGCGGTTGTGTTTTAAGTGCGCCGACCTGCTCTGATGTTTCGCGCAGATCGCCACTTCGGTCCTGCACAAGCAAAGGCAGGTTCATGACGCTTGCCCAAGAGCGCCAGCGAGCGCCTGCATCCGCGCCATCAAAGGACGCGTGGACCGTCACTGTCTTTGTGGGATCAGGATGGCATAGTTCTATCAGGATCGCAGGCACCTCGCGGTCCCGGTCCTTATAGGCAATTGCCATCACCACGCCGGTAAACGCTGTCACCGGTGCTTCCCATTCCCACACACCAAGAGGTGGTGAGCTGTCTTGCACCACGACACGATCCCGGTAGATGGTCGCATAGCGGATGAACCCGAAGGCACGACGCCAAATTGGCTGAAACGGGACTGTCAGGCTGGCGGGAAGGCGGTAGGGATCGGCATCAAACTCTGGTGATGTCCAGCGTCTGCGAAACCGGTCTGCATCGTCTTTGTGAGCGAAAAACCGCATCAAACGTCCCTGCCCTATCGGCCTGTCCTGCTGGTCGGGCGAACTGCCCGTGAAGCCCGAAGAATAGGGAGTGCATGCTTTCTATCTCTTTAACGTCGGCTTCAAACTTTTGTGGGAGGTCCAGAAGTCGCGAAAACTCAGCTCTGCTTCGTGCTAAGTTTTCCGGGAAGTGTCGAATCAGCACCCAAATCCAACGATGCTGAGCCACGAAGGAACCGAGATATGATCGACAACCCGCTTCAAATGGTCGGGCTCTATATTGCGATCAACCTGCTTTTGAACCTGGTACTGGCCTACCGGGTGTCTGCCACCCGTCTCAAGACAAATGTCATGACGGGGACAGGCGATCATGAGCCGCTCTACAAGTCGACGCGGGCACACATCGTCAACAGCGAATACACGCCCATCGGCCTGATTGGTCTGATCGGGCTCTTCATACTCTCTGCCTCTATTTGGATCATTCACGCCGCTGGCATTGCGCTCACCATGGGCCGCATTTTGCACGCGATCGGGCTCTATATTTCCGCTGACAGCACACGGCCAAGACTCTGGGGGACCTTGCTCACCTGGCTTGGGCAGCTCATCACGGGTGTCGGGTGCCTCTATTTCTCGCTTACCTACACAATCTGAGTGAAATTGCAGCTGCGTCCGCGGTTCGCTGAAAAGCGCACCCGTGTCGCTCTCCGAATGGCGCCAGCGCGACATTCATGCATTTTCTGGTATAAGACCCTCAAAACCGGGGCTCCAATGCCCCGCCCTGTCACGGAAATTCTCTCATATGCAGCAAAGTCAGAACCGTACCGATCTCCTTCAAGACCTCATCACCCGCGCCAAAAAGGCAGGCGCAGACGCCGCAGACGCCTTGATGGTGGAAAGCACCATGTTTGGAGCGACGTGGCGGTTAGGCAATCTGGAAGACATTGAGCGTTCTGAAACGCAGGACCTGGGTCTGAGAGTGATGGTCGGAAAGCAACAAGCTGTTGTCTCCACCACGGATGTGGCACCCAAAGCCTTTGACTCCCTTGTCGAACGTGTAATTGCCATGGCAAAGGTCGCGCCGGAAGATCCTTATTGCGGTCTGGCAGATCCTGCGCTCCTTGCAAAAACAATCGCAGATCTTGAGCTTGATGACGGTAGTGATCCGAAAGCAGATGAGCTGGTGGCGCGTGCGCAAGCCGCAGAAGAGGCCGCACTTGCTGTCAAAGGGGTAACGAATTCCGGTGGCGCAGGATCAAGCTTTGGCCGCGCGGCGATAACCCTTGCCACGAGCGACGGGTTTGCCGGTCACTATGGTGGTAGCACCCATTCTGTTTCCTGTTCCGTGCTTGCAGGCACAGGCACTGAGATGGAGCGCGACTATGACTATTCAACAGCGCGCCATTTTTCAGACCTTGAAGACCCCATCAAAATCGGACGGGAAGCCGGCGAAAAAGCCGTCCGGCGATTGGGGGCTCGCAAGGTTGAGAGCTGTCAGGTTCCAATCATTTACGACCCGCGGGTTTCTGGCGGGCTAGTGGGGCATCTCGCAGGCGCAATCTCAGGGGCATCCGTTGCCAGGGGGACGAGCTTCCTGAAAGACAGCTTGGACACACAATTGTTCGCAAAGGGGATCCGGATCACCGATGATCCCTTGAAGAAACGAGGCCGTGGCTCAAAGCCCTTTGACGGTGAAGGCGTGCGGACAGAAGCGCTCACGCTGATTGACGATGGCCGTCTCACCACCTGGCTGCTCGATACGTCCACCGGCAAACAGCTGGGTTTGCCAAGCAATGGGCGTGCCGCACGAGGCACCGGTGGATCGCCGTCTCCCTCAACCACCAACCTGACGCTTGAAGCTGGGTCTCTATCACCTGAGGAGTTGATGGCCGATATTACATCGGGCTTTTATGTGACGGAGATGATCGGCATGGGGGTCAATGGTGTTACCGGCGATTATTCCCGCGGCGCGTCGGGTTTCTGGATCGAGAATGGGGAGCTGACCTTCCCGGTGAGTGAAATCACCATCGCCGGGAACCTGAAAGACATGTTTGCGAACCTGACACCCGCGAGCGATCTGGAATTCAAGGCAGCGACCAACGCGCCCACCGTGCGGATCGAAGGGATGACCCTTGCCGGAACTTGATCTATCGTCCCTTCCGGGTCTTAAAGAAGACCATAAGCTGCTATGCGATGCCGTCCGGGCCGCAGGTGCGCTGGCGCTTACCTATTATCAGCGCGACATTGAGCAATGGGACAAGGATGACGACACGCCAGTGAGTGAAGCCGACCATGCGGTCAATGCGTTGCTTCATGAGCGCTTACAGGGGCCGCGCCCAGATTACGGATGGCTGTCGGAAGAAACAGACGATGATCCAGTGCGGTTGGAGCGGGATTTTGTTTGGGTCGTCGATCCCATAGATGGCACCCGTGCCTTCCTTAAAGGACGGCCGCATTTCACCATCTGCGTTGCCTTGGTCTTCCAGGGCAAACCTGTTTTGGCGGCGGTTTTCAATCCTGCGTCCGATGAGTTCTTCGAAGCTCAGCTGGGCAATGGCGCGCTCCTGAACGGCACCCCGATCTCGCCCAGCAAACGCCGCGACATCTCGGGCTGCCGCATGGCTGCCTTCGCGCCCATGTTCAAGCACCCTGCCTGGCCAGAGCCGTGGCCGGAAATGGATATTGTGAGCCGAAATTCCGTTGCCTATCGTTTGGTGCTGGTTGCCAACGGATTTGTTGACGCTTGCATGGCCCTTAACCGCAAAAGCGATTGGGACCTTGCGGCGGCAGACCTCATTGTCCGTGAGGCTGGCGGACGCATGACAACCCATGATGGCAGGCCCTTTGTTTACAATAAGAGCTTCACCAAGCATCGCAGCCTCGTCGCGGCGGGGCCTGCGCTCTATGACGCCCTGTTTGAGCGCGTCGGTGGCTTGACCCTGCCTTAAGATCCCTGCCTTATCCTGTTGGCCAGCTGACAGAAATCGAGGCATACTTCCTTGATCATTCAGCCTGTTTTCGGGAGAAACACTGATGTCAGACGAGCAACTTCTTCATCTCGTATTCGGCGGCGAACTTGAAGACCTTGAGGGCATCCGATTCAGCGACCTGGATAAGCTCGACATTGTCGGCATCTTTCCAAGCTTTGCCGAAGCGGAGGCTGCCTGGCGACAAGCCGCGCAGCGGACCGTTGACAGCGCTCAGATGCGGTATTTCATTGTCCACCTTCATCGTCTGATGGATCCTGATAATGACCATCCTCACGACGACTAAAGGTCGATGAGAGGCCTAAAAAGGCTTGCAAAACCGTTGGTTAGGAGCCGCCCTGCGAGGTGACGCGCCTCATTGTGCGTGATAGTATCCGGCAACTTCCAACCAACCTTCCTGGCCAACGAAAGCCCTGCAGTTGAGCGTACATACTGGCGATCCCACAATTCGAGAGGCAGCCGAAGAGGCTCGGGAGGCAGCTGCGTCCCGTGGGTCGTCGCGGCAGGAGCCGGTGCCATCAGAGATTGTAGCTCCGCTAAAGACCATGGTCGCCGTCAGGCGGATTGCTTCGAGTTACCTCAAGCCTCATTCCGCACTGATTGCAATGGCCATCTTCGCCAACCTGATAATTGCTGCGACTACAAGCGTGCTGCCGTTTTTGATTGAGCAGACTGTCGAGTTGATTTTCGAACAGAAACGCGAGGACGTGTTGCTTATCCTCGCCCTTGGTGCGCTGGGTGCACAGAGCCTTCGAGCAGTTACCACCTATGTTTCAAATGTGATTATGAACTATGTCGGCCAGCGCATGGTCGTTGCGGTTCAAACGCACCTTTTTTCGAAACTCATGACCGCCGATCTTGGCTGGATCCAACAAACCCATTCGGGTCGGTTTATCTCGACTTTTATGACCGACGTTATCCGGCTCCGGGATTCAACTGCGCAGTCAATCATAAATCTCAGTCGGCACCTGGCCGTGCTCGTATTTCTTATTGGCTATATGTATTACCTCGATTGGCTGATGGCGATCATCGCTACCGGCGTCATCCCAGTTGCCGCGATTTTTATGCGCCGGCTTGGTCGCAAGACACGCAAGGCAACAAACAAGGGACTGGAGGAAACCGGATCGCTTTCCACGCTGATCCTGGAAGCCCTTGGGGGCATTCGGGTCGTCAAAGCCTATGGGCGAGAAGACGCAGAAATCAAGCGGGCGACGGGTACCATTGCGCTTGTGCTTGAACATACGATGCGGTCTGTCAAAGCAAAGGCAGCCGCGGGGCCGATCACTGAAGCGTTGACCGGCATCGGGATTGCCGCTGTGATTGGCTATGCGGGCATGCAGGCCATTAGTGGCGCAATGACATCTGGCTCCTTCTTTGCGTTTATGGCGGCGGTGATGCTGGCTTACCAGCCCCTCAAAGCCGTCGCCAATCAGCAAACCGTCCTGCAGGAAGGTGTTGCGGCCGCTTCGCGGCTCTTCCCGGTCCTGGATGTAGAAGCAAAAATCGTCGACGGAACGGATAGCAAAGAGCTGAAAGTGAGCGACGGCGCCATCAGCCTTGATCGCGTCAGTTTCCACTATGATGACGGCACCAGGGCGCTGGACAATGTGACGATTGATGTGCCTGCAGGCCAGACAGTGGCACTTGTAGGTCCGAGCGGTGCGGGCAAGAGCACCATTCTCAATCTGGTGCCCCGTTTCTATGATGTCAGCGAGGGAACAGTCTCCATTGACGGGCAGAACCTGAAATCTGTGACGCTGACATCATTGCGCAATGCCAGTGCTCTGGTTACCCAGGAACCCTTCCTGTTTGATGACACCATTCGCGCGAACATCGCCTATGGCAGTCCAGATGCGGGCCAAGATGAGATAGAAGCAGCGGCACGAAACGCTGCAGCCCACGATTTTATCCTGCAACTCTCTCATGGCTATGACACCCATGTCGGTGAAGCCGGTCTCAAGCTTTCTGGCGGACAACGTCAGCGGATTGCTATCGCGCGCGCCATGCTCAAGAATGCGCCTATCCTGCTTTTAGATGAGGCCACGTCGGCGCTGGATACAGCATCGGAATTACAGGTCCAAAAAGCGCTCCAGACACTCATGCGGGGCCGCACAACCCTTGTCATCGCCCACCGCCTTTCCACTATCATGCATGCAGACAATATTTATGTCATCGACCATGGGCGCGTCATTGAGCAGGGTCGTCATGCAGATCTCATCGCGCAAGGCGGCGTTTATGCGGAACTTTCCCGATCTCAGTTCGACCGGAACGACGATCCCACACCAGCGCTTGCTGGAGAATAGTGGATAGATATTTCGCCATGTCCTGGTTCAAATCACTCACGAAAGACGTATTGAAAAGCAGTGCCGTGCAAGGCGGCTTGGCATTGTCGATTGCCAGCTATGTCCGTTTGGTGCACCTCACCTGCCGTTTCAATCAAAGGCGCGCTGACATTCCAGAACGGTTTTGGGCAGAAGATGAAACCTTCATCTGCGCGACATGGCACGGCCAGAATGTCATTCTTCCGATGTTTTGGCACAATTGGCGGACCCTCAAAATACTTGTTTCGAAGCATGGCGATGGCGAGATCATTGCGAGGCTGATGCACAGCCTTGGACTTGGCACCATTCGCGGGTCGGGTGCGCCCAAAGGAAAAACTGCAAAGTCGAAGGAAAAGGGAGGCGCCGCGGCCCTGCGTGCAATGGTGCGCGCTCTGCAAAACGGCGCCTCTATCGGGCTGACGGCTGATATGCCGCCGGGGCCACGTCGCATTGCCGGTCTGGGCATTGTGACGATGGCACGGCTCTCCGGTCGTCCCATTCTTCCTATTGTAGCCACCACGCGCGCGCGCCTGGTGCTTGGCAATACCTGGGATAAATTCACGATACCGCTGCCGTTTAATCGTGGCGCGGTTGTATGGGGTGACCCGATATATGTGCCGCGGGACGCCGACGACGCTACAATCGAATCCTGTCGACAGCAGGTAGAGGATGCGTTGAACCAACTGACCCGCGAAGCCGATGCGATGGTTGGCAGGAGATCTGAGGTGTCTTCTGGTACGTCAGACTCTCTCACCGATACACGAGAAGTGGGATAGCTCCTTGGTCTCCCCGGTTAAGATGACGCTGGGTTTGAGGACCTACCGCAGGCTTGCTGCCAGCGCTGGCCCGCTTTTTCGGCTCATCCTCAAACGACGCACTCTTCAAGGTAAAGAAAATCCTGACCGGGTCACGGAGAAGCAGGGTTTTGCGTCAGCGGTGCGGCCCGAGGGGCCCCTGGTTTGGTTGCATGGAGCAAGCGTTGGTGAATCCCTATCCATGCTTCCGCTCATTGAGACCCTGTCAGAGGCACGACCCGATCTTCGTTTCTTGGTCACAACCGGCACCCTCACGTCGGCGGAACTAATGGACGAGCGTCTTCCCACGTCAGCCTGCCACCAATTTGTCCCGCTGGATCACCCGAGATATTGGGATCGATTTTTTGCCCATTGGCGGCCGGATCTCGCTGTTATCATTGAGTCTGAGCTTTGGCCCAATATGATCATGGGCTGCGCGACCCATGACATTCCATTGGTTCTTGCCAATGCCCGCCTGTCGGAAAAGTCTGCCACCAGTTGGGGCCGCGTCCGCCGCTCGATCGAGCAGTTGCTCAGCTCTTTTGATCTTGTGCTTGCTCAGGATGAACGATCCGCCGCACGCCTTAGTGCGTTGAGGGCAGATCCGGTTGAGACCCCTGGCAATCTCAAGTCTGACGCGCAACCGCTCCCCGCAGACAGCGCTATACTTCAAGACCTCCGAGCGCAGATCGGCGATCGACCCTGCTGGATCGCTGCAAGCACACATGAGGGTGAGGAAGCACTTGTCGGGCGCGTCCATCTAGAACTCCGGAAAGAGTTTCCAGAGCTTCTAACCATTCTTGCGCCACGACACCCCACCCGCGGGGCAGCTGTTGCGTGCGAGATGGTGGAACTTGGCCTGTCAGTCGCGCAGCGTTCGAAGTCAGATGCGATTGCAGAAGATACCAATGTTTATCTGGCGGACACGCTTGGCGAGATGGGTCTGCTTTTTCAGCTTGTGCCTATTGCCTTCATTGGCGGGTCCTTCGTTGATATTGGAGGACACAATCCTCTTGAGGCTGCTCGCCTTGATACTGCAATTCTGTTTGGACCCCATATGTTCAATTTCGAGGAGGCAGCAAGCCTGCTACTTGATGCTGGCGCTGCTGTTCAAGTGGCGACAGAAGTTGAGGCAACCGAGCGATTGACGACCTGGCTGTCAGCACCGGCTGAGGCAAACCTGGCGGCAAAAAGGGGCAAAGAAGTCGTCTCCGGGTCAACGCACGTCGCTGAACGGATAACGCAAAAGCTTCTCCCCCTCTTGCCCAAGACCGCGACACCCAAGGCCGCGAAACCCAAGGCAGGCCAATAATGCGCAGTCCCTCATTCTGGTACCCGCCTGCCAGGCCAACATTACGCGACCAGCTTTTGCGCCTCGCAATGACACCCTTCGCCGCCCTCTATTCTGCTGGCGCTGGCATGAGGCATCGGATGACGGTGCCCGAGCGCATCAGTGTCCCGGTTATCTGTATCGGCAACTTCACTGCAGGCGGCGCGGGCAAGACGCCAACCGCAATCGCCATTGCCAAAAGACTGGAGACGATGGGCGAGACGCCCCATTTTGTCAGTCGGGGATATGGCGGTCAGGAAGCCGGTCCGGTATGTGTCGATCCCGAGCGACACAGCTCGGCAGATGTGGGCGACGAGCCTCTGCTCTTGAGCAAACACAGCACGACATGGGTATCCCAGGACCGGGTCGCTGGCGCACTCGCGGCAGAACGGGCGGGGGCCAGTGTCATCGTGCTGGATGACGGGTTTCAAAACCCAGCCCTCCACAAAGATCTTTCCCTTTTGGTTGTGGATACTGGTGCTGGTATCGGCAACGGTTCCGTTATCCCCGCTGGTCCTTTGCGGGAGCCTATGGAAGCGGCTTTCAAGCGAACCCACGGCATTGTGGCGCTTGGCGCCGAACCGCTATCAAAGGATCTCGTGCAGCGCGCGAAGCAGGCGGCTGTTCCGATCTGTTGTGCCACCCTTCAGCCGAGCATCGATGTCGGCCCAAACCTTACCGGGACAAAGTTCATCGCATTCGCCGGCATCGGTCGCCCGGAAAAGTTCTTTTCGACACTCCGCGAGTTGGGCGTCATCCTCGCCCAGACGAGGTCCTTTCCGGATCATCACTCCTTTTCAAACAAGGAGGCGCAGGATCTTCTGGATCTTGCCAATCGGGAGGAAGCCAGCCTTATCACTACAGAAAAAGATGCCGCACGGCTTCGCAGAGCCGACAGCGCGGCTGGGAAAAAGCTCCGCGAGCAGACCGAGGTTTTGCCGGTCACAGCCCTATTCAGCGATTTACCTGGACTTGATGCGCTGCTGATCCAGCACCTCACCGCCGCCCGGGCAAGTCACACCTACGCGCCACCCGGAACACGAAGGGACTGACCCTTAGAGGCTGACCTGCTATAAGCTTCCCCTCTCTTTTGATCTGGAATTGTTTCTTGTCAAATAAAGCCATCAGATACCGCCTCGAAGCGGTTGCAGCCCTTCTTCCAATCGGAGTCTTTAAACTCCTTGGGTTGGAACGCGCTTCTGCCTTTGGCGGCTGGCTGCTTAAAACAATCGGCCCGCGAGTTGGTGTCAGCCGACGCGCTCGGAACAATATCAGACGCGCGATGCCTGAGCTCACCCATGCTGAGGTTGAGACAATCATTCGCGACATGTGGGAAAACCTCGGACGAACCATCGCGGAATATGCGCACCTGGACAGGTTCAAAGAACCGGCTTACCGGGATCGCGTGTCCCTCTCCGGCGCTGAATATGTTGAAGCCTTGAAAGACAAAGGCGGCATCCTGGTGTCCGGACATTTTGCCAATTGGGAGTTGATGCCACTCTACCTGCACCTGCTCGGCTATGAAGGCGGTGAGGTGTACAGACATGCCAACAATCCGCTGATCGACAAATGGATTGTGAAGCTGCGCTCCCGCGCCATTCAGCCTGTGCAAATCCCAAAAGGCCCAAAAGGGGCGCGTAACGTGCTGCGTGTGATCCGGAAAAAGGGCTTCGTCTGCATGCTGGTTGACCAGAAGATGAATGATGGAATTGAAGCGACTCTCTTCGGCATGAAAGCCATGACTCCCGCAACACCCGGCGGATTGGCGGTGCGGTATGGTGTCGGCGTAATTCCAGCAACCTTTCGGCGAACAAATGGCGTCCATTTTGAGCAGGTCTTGCATGAACCGATCTTCGCGGACCCGGACGCCGAGCCGCTCGCGGAAACCGCCCGCATCACCCAGAGATTGAATGATTTTCTGGAAGCAGAGATCAGAGAAAATCCAGCTCAGTGGCTTTGGCTACACAATCGCTGGCCCAAAGATGCCGAAAAAGATGCCTGATTAGGGCGCTTCTGTTGGTCGTTCCAGAGGTTTGGGCGCCGGCATGTCGCCAACCAGCAAAGCTGGATCAACATGCGCCGTGCGCCAATACATGCGCCAGTCGAGATGCGGCCCTGTCACTCTTCCGGTTGCCCCGACAGCTCCAATGATCTCGCCCTGTTCTACTTGCTGGCCGACTTCAACATCCACACGGCTCAAATGCATCATGACACCGATCATGCCATGACCATGGTCCAGGAAGATCGCGCCACCTTCGAAATAGAGGTCAGGATGTGCAAGGCGTACGATCCCAGCGGCAGGTGCGGCCACCGGCGTACCCGTGGTGGCTGCAACATCGACACCGTAATGAGGCCGCCTTGGTTGACCGTTGAAAAAACGTTGTAGGCCGAAAGTGCCAGTGATCACGCCCTTGACGGGCCAGATAAAATCATCCGCGAACCAGTCTTGGGCGGTATCGACCGGCCGCGCCACCCGCTTCAAATTTCGATCCCGCGCGATCCGCTCCATCTGTTCAGCTGACGGACTGACATATTTCGACGCCACACCTTCGATCCGCTGCACGTCATATTCGCGTGTTGCAACGTCAATGGACAGGCTCTCGCGCTCTTCATCTGGATATTCAAGATCCAGATGGACTGTGCCTTCATGATCACGATCGAAGGCGAAGAGAAAATGCCCACGCTCCGAGACCATTAGCGGTTCGCCGTCCAGGATGACTTTTGTCCCAGGCTCGGTGGTGCCGATAATGATCCCGCCCTGAATTGCCTCGCCCGTGAGCGCAACACGCCCCTCCGCCCAGGCGGCGTGCCCGGCAAAAAGTGAGGCAACAGCTAGAAGCAAAAGATTGCGCAGGAATTTCAATTTCATTCCTGGCCTCTCAGCTCAAGCTCGCGCTTCAAGGCAGCGGCGGCATCCACATAGGCTTCCTGGCGATCCGCGTGCCAATAGCGCAAATCCTCAAGAGGTATGTTCGCGCCTGTAACCGCACAGACAACAAAGGTGCCCTTGCGAACCACATGGTACTCGCCATCTCCATAAACCAGCTCTGCTTTGCTTCCACCGAAGCCATTTTCATGTCGATTCATAGGCTCAACCTACCTGTGGGGCGCGGCGATGTCATTCCTGCAGTGCAAATATGGTTTCCCGCCCGCCCAAGCACCACCATCAGAAAAGCTGCCCCTGATCGCCGCCTGGCGCTGATTTCTTTTTTGAAACTGAGCGTTTGGCTTTCGGTGCGGCCTTCGGCGCGACAGTGGATGCAGTGCCTGCCTTGTCCGTGCTTGGGCCCGTCGTCACCGCCAATTTGTCACTGCCAGCGAATTCAAGTTCCAACTCTGTCCCCTGTTCGATCCCAGCCGACCCGCGGACCGGCTCACCGTTCTTGTCTCGAACCAACGCAAATCCGCGGCTGAGCACCCCTTGGTAGCTCAATGTGTCGAGCAAACGCCCGGCCTGTCCCAGGCGTTTCCCCAAATCTGTCAAATGCCTTTGCTCCGCCCGAGTAGCTCTGGCAGCAAGATCCTGGGTCCGCTGATGCCCATTGGCCAATTTGGATGTCAGCACCTGGCCGGAAAGGCGGCCTGCTATACGCTCAAGTTGACTGCGCTTGGCCGACGCGGCGGCTCCAAGGCCCAATCCCAGGCGTTGGCTTGCATGGTCCAATCGCTGGCCCGGCAGCGCAAAAAGATCGTCCGGTTTAGGGAGACCGCGACCCAGCCCCTCCAGGCGCGCACTCAATTCTGTTACTTTTCGTGTTTCCCCCCGCACAAGGCGGCGTGCATTGTCTAAAACACGGGCAACCAGGTCAGCCCGGACAGGCACTGCCATCTCTGCGGCAGCCGTCGGCGTTGGGGCTCGCTGATCAGACGCAAAGTCGATGAGGGTCGTGTCGGTTTCGTGTCCCACCGCTGAAATAAGCGGAATTTCGCTCGCTGCGGCGGCCCGCACCACCATTTCCTCGTTGAACGACCAGAGATCCTCCAGGGACCCGCCCCCACGCGCCACGATCAGCAGATCTGGCCGCGGCACTGGCCCGCCTGGTTTAAGTTCATTGAACCCTTTGATGGCAGCCGTGACTTCTTCAGCAGACTGTTCACCCTGGACGCGAACCGGCCAGACGAGAACATGGCGGGGAAATCTGTCACAGAGACGATGTAGAATGTCCCGAATGACAGCGCCTGACGGGCTCGTCACCACACCGATGGTCGCAGGCAGAAATGGCAGGGGTCGCTTCCTGGCGGGATCGAACAGGCCCTCCGCTGTCAGCGCTTTTTTGCGCTGTTCCAACAGCGCCATAAGGGCACCGACGCCTGCCAGTTCCATGCTTTCAATGACAATCTGATAGCGCGACTGCCCCGGGAAGGTTGTGAGCTTGCCGGTGCAGACAACCTCAAGTCCCTGTTCCGGCTTCACCTTCAGTCTTGAGGCGACCCCCTTCCAGATCACGCCATTCAGGACCGACTTGTCGTCTTTGAGATCGAGGTAGAGGTGGCCTGAAGCCGGACGGCTGACCCGCCCCAACTCGCCCTTCACCCGTACATAGCCGTATGTGTCCTCTACCGTGCGCTTCAGCGCCATTGACAGCTCGCTTACGGAGAATTCGTAGGCATTTCCGGGGGTTAGATTGTCAGCCATGGGTGCGGCGTCTTTCACTTTAAGTCTTTGATTTTACTTCAAAATTTGTAGAACCCTGGAGGTGCCAGAGCAGTTTGCCGGAATCGCCCACCATGATACAAGATTGGCCGGGGATTGCTCAGGGAATGCCCAGGGAATAGTGAGGACCGACAAACGGTTCAACATTGGAATTCAAGGATCGAAGTCGAATGAACGTTCTGATTATAGGATCAGGCGGGCGCGAACATGCTCTCGCATGGGCGATTGCCTCAAGCCCCTTGCTGGGCGAGCTCTATTGCGCCCCGGGGAATGCCGGGATCGCCGATGTGGCTACGTGCGTGGACATTGGCGTGAACGACTTCGATGGCATCATCGCCTTTTGCAAGGACACCGGCATCGATTTTGTTGTTGTCGGCCCAGAAGACCCGCTGGTTGGCGGCATTGTTGATCGACTGGATGACGCTGGGATCAAGAACTTCGGTCCAAACGCGGCAGCGGCCCAACTGGAAGGCTCTAAAGGCTTCACCAAGGACCTTTGCGCAGATTATGACATTCCCACAGCCGCCTATGGACGATTTGCGGATGCCAATGAGGCCAAAGCCTATCTGGACAAGCATGCTGCGCCCATCGTGATCAAAGCTGATGGTCTTGCCGCCGGTAAGGGCGTGATCATGGCAGAGACCGACGATGAAGCGCTTGCGGCGGTCGACGAAATTTTCGGCGGCAAGTTTGGCGGCGCAGGCGCGGAACTCGTCATCGAAGAGTGGCTTGAGGGCGAAGAAGCGAGTTTCTTTGCACTTTGCGACGGGAAAACAGCCGTGCCGCTGGTTGGTGCACAAGATCACAAGCGCGTCGGCGACGGGGATGTCGGGCTGAACACGGGCGGTATGGGCGCCTATTCCCCTACCCCTGTGCTGTCCATGAGCATGCAGTTTGCGTTGATGGATCGCATCGTCAACCCCACGCTTGCTGCAATGGCGGACAAGGGCATGCCCTTTAAAGGTGTGCTTTTCGTGGGCCTCATGATCACCAAAGATGGTCCCAAACTCATTGAATTTAATGTGCGGTTCGGCGATCCGGAATGCCAGGTTCTGATGATGCGGCTCATGTCAGACATTCTTCCAGCGCTGGTCGCCTGTCATGATGGAACACTTGATCAGATTGACCTTGAATGGAATGACGAGGCTGCGCTCAGCGTCGTGATGGCAACGGAAGGCTATCCGGAGGCTTATGAAAAGGGCTCTGAGATCAAAAACCTGAAAGCCGCTTCTGCCGAAGACAGCATCGAAATCTTTCACGCGGGCACAAAACTGGACGGCAAAAAGGTCACGGCCCATGGCGGCCGGGTGTTGGCCGTCACCGCGCTCGGAAAATCCGTCGCTGCGGCTCAAGCGCGCGCCTATAAAGCAGTGGACGCTGTCGACTGGCCAGAAGGTTTTTGCCGACGCGACATTGGCTACCGCGCCGTCGCGCGCGAAAAACAATCCGCATAATCATCCATAAGAAATAAGGGAGATGGGCCCATGAGTGAGCCTGTATCAAGTGGCAAGCAGGAGCAATTTTCCGGTACTCAGGCGGTGATGGCGCAGCACCGCTTTGATGAAAAGACCTTGGAAGACTATCTGGCTGCCAATGTTGAGGGCTTCCAAGGTCCACTTGAGGTTCGAGAATTCAAGGGCGGGCAATCCAACCCGACCTATCAGCTTGTGACGCCCAACAAGAAATATGTTCTGCGACGCAAGCCTCCCGGCAAGCTTCTCCCGTCTGCCCATGCAGTTGACCGGGAATACAAAGTGATCACCGCACTTGGCAAGGTTGGATATCCGGTCGCCAAGACCTACTGCCTCTGCATGGATGAAAGTGTCATCGGCACGATCTTCTATGTGATGGATATGGTCGAAGGCCGCATCCTGTGGGAACCATTGCTGCCGGGATACGAGCCAGCGCGCCGAAAGGCAATTTTTGAAGCCAAAAACCAGACAATGGCCCAGCTTCACATGGTGGATTATGAGGCGATCGGTCTTGGCGATTTCGGAAAGCCTGGCAACTATTTTGCCCGCCAGATTTCCCGCTGGTCAAAGCAGTATGTTGCCTCAGAATCTGAAAGCATCAGCGAAATGGACAAGCTGATGGATTGGTTGCCGGGCAATATTCCCGAAGATGATGCGGTGAGTATCGTCCATGGGGACTACCGACTGGATAATATGGTGCTGCATCCAACTGAAGACCGCGTTCTCGCGGTCCTTGATTGGGAGCTCTCTACTCTTGGACACCCACTCGGCGATTTCACCTACCACATGATGCAATGGATCATGCCAAGCATGGGAGACACGCCAGGCACCCAGACTCTCGGGGATGCTGATCTGCCAGCACTCGGCATTCCCACGCTCGATGAGTATGTCAAAATGTATTGTGATCAGACCGGCCGCAGCGGTATCGACAATCTCGACTATTACTTCGCCTACAATCTTTTCAGACTAGGTGGTATTTTACAGGGCATTGTTGGCCGGGTGCGCGACGGGACTGCTGCCAGCGAACATGCGGCACAGGATGCGTCTCAGGTTCGCACACTCGCAGAGCTTGGCTGGCACTATGCTCAGAAAGCCGGCGCCGTTTAGACGATTTGCTGCATTGCTAGAGAGCCAGGTCATCCCTACGGATTGCCCGGCTTTTTTTGACCCTTTGCATGCGCTTGGATCCCTTGCTATCCCTAACTCAAAGAGATTTAGGAGAGAGACATGGCCGAGCCAGACGCCCCAAACGCTGAAACCATTGATATTCGCGACGCACACCGATTTGACGTCGGGCAGCTGGAGGATTTCTGCCGAGCAGAGGTTGATGGTTTTTCAGGAAATTTGGACGTCCGCCAGTTTTCAGGGGGACAGTCCAATCCAACCTTCATGCTCTGTGCTGGTGGCCAACGCTATGTGATGCGCAAAAAACCGCCTGGGACGCTGCTTGCCAGTGCTCATCAGGTGGACCGGGAATACCGGGTTATGAAGGCTCTGGCTGACACGGATGTGCCCGTCCCCACCATGCGCGCGCTTTGCACAGATCCGGAGATTATCGGCACCGAATTTTACATTATGGATTTTCTGGATGGTCGTGTGTTGCGTGATCCGCAATTGCCGGGTTTCAGCGCAGAGGAGCGCAGCGCCATCTATGATCAGATGAATGATGTGCTCGCCCGACTGCATAAGGTCGACTACAAGGCCATCGGTCTCGAAGATTACGGGCGTCCGGGCAATTATTACGAACGGCAGATTGGTCGTTGGATCAAACAATACCGCGCCGCAGAGACCGAAACTGTTGAGCCTATGGAAGATCTGATTGCCTTTCTTCCCGCGCATATTCCGGCAGACGATGCGACGAGCATCGCTCATGGCGATTATAGGCTTGAAAACACCATGTTCCATGCAACAGAGCCCAAGATGATCGCTGTTCTGGATTGGGAACTGTCAACCATCGGGCACCCGCTCGCCGACCTTGCCTATAATTGCATGCTCTATAACTTCAACAGTCCAAGTCAGGGCACCATTATGGACCTGGATTATGCATCACTCGGCATCCCAAGCGAGGAGGCATATGTGGATGCGTACTGCAAACGCACCGGGCGCGATGGCATTGAAGACTGGGATTTTTACCTTTCATTTTCCATCTTCCGCCTCGCCTCGATTACTCAGGGTGTCTACAAACGCGGACTCGATGGCAATGCCAGCTCAGAAAAGGCGACGCAGTATGGCGATATGTGCCGCCGCCTTGCTGAAACCGCCTGGAAGGTTGCGCAAAGAAACCGTTAACCTTCCCGCATCCCTTTAACGCTTCCTTTCCTTGCGGCCCTTATCCTCCGAGTAGAGATAAATCCGGTTCGAGCCGGCTAAGCAAGGCGAGGGGGCACGTCCGGTGACGGACCAGAAGCAACCAGCGGAAAGTTCTGCAGACAAAGCAAGAACCCACACGCGTGGAGCGAAGTTCTTTGAGGCTTTGCTCGCGAACTCTGGCGACGTGCTGACCTTGCTCGACGATAAGGGCCACTACATCTATCACAGCCCGGCCATCAAGGAGATGATCGGCATCGAACCTGAAGAAGCGTTGGGCTTTTTCGCCGCTGACATTGTCCATAGCGAAGATCGCGACCGGGTTGCCGACAGGATCCGCTACTGCCTGGCCAACAGGGGTGTGCGGCTGAGCGAGAATTTCCGCTTGCCCCATGCTGACGGGTCATGGCGCTGGGTAGAAGCAGATGTACGCAATCTGCTCGATGACCCAGACATACAAGGTGTGCTTGTCGTCAGTCGTGACGTGACTTCCCGCCGACGCATTGAAGATCATTTTTCAATCGCAGAACACACAGCAGGTTTTGGTACATACCGGTGGGACAAAGGCTGCGATGCCCCCGCTATCTCTCCAGCCCTCGCGCGCATGCTTGATCTGCCAGATGAGGCTGAGAAACTTCCTGACGCCGCTATGTACGAACTCCTGCACCCAGACGATGTGGACCGGGTCAGCTCAACATTCGCATCACTCGAAGATGACCCTAAACCCTTCTCGCTCGCTATGCGCCTGCGGCAACAAGATGGAAGCTATCGGCATTTTGTCTCTCACGGATTCCCAGAACTCGACACCAACAATGAAATCACAAGTGTTGTGGGCATCATGGATGATGTCACGGAAAGCCTGAATACAGAACTCTCGCTGAAGCGCACGGCGGAAGAATACAAGCTGATCGCGGACCACGCTCACGATATGTTTGCGCGCCATGCGCCTGACGGACGCGTGAACTTTATCTCGCCAGCTATCAAAACAGTTCTCGGCTACACGCCTGAAGATGCCATTGGTCAGAAGATGATCGATTGGGCACATCGCGACGACAAAGCGATGGTTGAACAGAAAATGGAGGAGCTCAGGAACGGTGCAGAGAGCGTTCTCATGACTTTCCGATTGTGGAATGCGGCTGGAAATTTCGTCTGGCTCGAAAGCACTGCCCATCGTATCGACGATGACCAGACCGGCGAAATGGTTGAGGCGATCGCCATCACCCGGGACATTTCTGAACGCAAAGAATATGAACAGCGCTTGCTAGACGCCCGGGAGAAGGCGGAAACAGCGAACCGGACCAAGTCGACTTTTCTTGCGAATATGAGTCATGAACTCCGCACACCCCTCAATGCGGTGATTGGATTTTCTGAAATCCTCAAACGGAAGATGTACGGGCCGCTAGGCGACCCCGTATATGATGAATATGCCAACCTTATTCATGAGTCCGGCACCCACCTTCTTGACCTCATCAACGACATTCTCGATATGTCGAAAGTTGAAGCTGGCAAGATGGAGATCAGTCCCGAACCCATTGATATGGTTGAAACCATCGAAACCTGTATGCGTTTCCTGGAATCGAAATCAGCGGCCAAAAACCAGCATATGCAATTGAACGTTTTGACTCCCCAAAGCGACAATACAGCATATGCCGACATACGAGCGACGAAACAGATCCTGATCAATCTCCTTTCCAACGCAGTCAAGTATACCGGCGAAGGCGGGGTGATCAGGGTGGATGTTCAAACCCAGTCCGATGGATTGGAGGTGAGCGTTTGTGACAATGGGGTTGGCATTGATCCGGTGGATATTCCCCGGCTTTTGAGGCCTTTTGAGCAGGTTGCCGACAAATCAAGCCAGGCCGAAGAAGGATCTGGCCTTGGGCTCGCACTCACCAAATCGTTTGCAGAGTTACAGGGCGGAACATTCCATCTCGAAAGCGAGAAGGGCCAAGGCACCCGCGCCATCGTTATCCTTCCCAGTGCACAAGGTGATCTAACACCCAGTGCCGTGAGCGCCTGACCCTTATTGCCTCATCCGCTGAGCGTTGGAAACGCTGCCGAATGAAACCCGGTCGTGCGGATTTCTATTCCGCAGGTTGTTTTTGCGATTCTGTCTTGGGGCCCATCATCTTGGCAAACGCGTCTTCCAGCTCCGCGACTACGCGGCCAACAGCGGGGTCTTCCAGAGTTTTCGTGAAGTAATTATGGATTAGGGGCGTTTCACACAAGACACATTCACGACCAAAGAGAGGCGTGATGTTGGACGCGAAAAACAGCATCGGCACAAGCGTACAATCCGCCAAACTCAACCTGTCGCCGACAGCATATTTCGAGCCATCAACATAGTGCGCCAGCCAGGCCATTGCCTTATCCAGCTCACCAAACATGTATTGAACGAGCTTCGGGTCTCGGCCCTTCGGGTTTACCTGCCCAAAAAGCTTGCCCAAGGGCATCATGAGATAGAGATCCCCGATACGCGAAAGAAGTCGCACCTGTGCGCGTTCTGCAGGGTCAGCGGGCAGAAGCGGCACATCCGTTTCCATCTCTTCAAGATATTCCGCGATGACCTGAGACTCCGGCAGAATCAGGCCGTCGACGTCAAGTACGGGCACTTTTTTGAGCGGCGTCAGACGGGCGAACTCCTCCGGACTGAGGGTCTCAAACGGGCTCACGGCTTCGAAATCGAGGCCTTTTGCGTACATTTGCATGCGACACCTGGCCGAATAGGGCGACAGCTGCGCGTTGTAGAGTTTGTATGCCATTTCTTCCTCCCATCCCCGTTTGCCAATATAGGGGGTGCCAATGAAAAAGGCGGCCGTACCCCCATGTGGAGCCGACCGCCTGATTCTTCAAGGCCTTAAAGACATTTGTGACCTATTGACTGTCACTTGATTGTCCCTGGGGCCGATTACTCGGCCGCGGCCTTTAGCTGTTCCTTGTGCTTGCGAAACTCCAGTTTCGCAATGGTGCGTGCATGTACTTCATCGGGACCATCTGCCAAGCGCAGCGTCCGCATGCCGGAGTACATTTTGGCAAGACCGAAGTCAGACGTCACACCGCCACCACCATGTGCCTGAATGGCATCGTCGATGATCTGCAGCGCAATATTTGGAGCATGCACCTTGATCATGGCGATTTCAGCCCGAGCAACCTTGTTGCCGACTGTGTCCATCATGTACGCCGCTTTCAGCGTCAGCAGACGGGCACATTCAATGTCGATCCGCGCACGTGCAATCCGCTCTTCCCATACGGAATGTTCTGCAACAGTTTTGCCGAAGGCAGTCCGGGACAGGAGACGCTGGCACATTTTTTCAAGTGCACGTTCTGCAACACCAATGGTGCGCATGCAGTGGTGAATACGACCAGGGCCAAGCCGGCCTTGTGAAATCTCAAAGCCACGGCCTTCACCCAGAACAATGTTCTCAGCTGGGACGCGAACATCTTTGAGGATCACTTCGGCATGACCATGCGGCGCATCGTCATAACCGAAAACCGGCAGCATACGGACCACTTCAACGCCAGGCGCATCCATTGGAACGATGATCTGAGATTGCTGACGGTAGAGGTCCGCATCAGGATCCGTTTTACCCATCACAATCGCAACAACGCAGCGTGGATCACCAACGCCCGACGACCACCATTTGCGGCCATTGATGACGTAATCATCGCCATCGCGTTCAATCCGTGTTTCGATGTTTGTGGCATCCGAAGACGCAACAAGCGGTTCAGTCATCAGGAAGGCGGACCGGATTTCGCCGTTGAGCAGCGGCTGAAGATATTTCTCCTTCAGTCCTTCGCTCGCATAGCGCTCAAATACTTCCATGTTGCCCGTGTCCGGCGCGGAGCAGTTGAATACCTCCGATGCCCAGCCTACGCGGCCCATGATTTCACAGAGAGGTGCGTATTCGAGGTTGGTCAGACCACCACCGAGCTCTGATTCCGGCAGGAACAGGTTCCAGAGGCCAGCTTCCTTGGCCTTTGGCTTCAGGTCTTCCAGAATCTGCGGTACCTGCCATGGATTGCCTTCTGCGCGGAAAGCGTCCATTTGGTCGTTATAGGTTTTCTCATTTGGATGAATGTGAGCGTCCATAAACGCCTCAAGGCGGTCAATCAGCTCACGAGTCTTGTCTGAATAGGCAAAATCCATCGGACTTCCTTTCATGTTCTTATGATGTTCTATGGGAAGCCATTGGCTGGCCCCCCGGTTCCAATACCAATGGGGGCATATTAGCTCGTTGCCCTCCTGGAAGCACGCAAAAGAGTCTTTTGGGCGGGCCTCTGTGGGTGAGCCATTTAGTCGCTCTCTAGCTGCGGCGGGCTGCGAAAAACTGCCTAAGCAGCTCACTGGCCGGCCCTTCGGACAATCCGCCATAGACCTCTGGTGCGTGATGGCAGGTGGGCTGACCAAAAAAGCGGGGACCATTGTCTACAGCGCCGCCCTTCGGGTCCTCAGCGCCGTAATAGAGACGCCTGATGCGCGCAAAGGAGATCGCGCCAGCGCACATGGCACAGGGCTCCAAGGTGACATAGAGATCGCAACCGATCAGCCTTTCGCTCCCCAGGCGCTCCGCCGCCGCGCGAATGGCAAGAATCTCTGCGTGGGCTGTTGGATCTTTGAGCTCCACGATCCGGTTGCCGGCTGTGGCCAAAAGCTCCCCATCCGCGCTGAGGATCACCGCCCCCACAGGCACTTCGCCCCGGCCTGCCGCGGCTTCTGCCGCCGCGAGGGCGATGGCCATGGGTGTATCTGTCGTCTCGTCGGTGCTCATGGCCGGACCCTGCCGTGTCCCCTCACCAGCCGTCAAGCTTTCCTGGGTGGCGCCTGAGTGCTATGCACCCTCTTATGACGGACAACAAAGACCCATCAGCTGAGCCCCCAGAAGCAGCAAAAACACCGCAGGGTGAGCGGATCGCCAAAGTGCTCGCGCGCGCTGGCGTCTGCTCGAGGCGGGATGCAGAGCGGATGATAGAAGCCGGGCGCATTTCGGTGAACGGTGTGCTGCTGACGAGCCCTGCCCTCAACGTCACCTCAACAGACAAAATCATTGTGGATGGCAAGCCTTTGCCCTCCAGAGAACCCACACGGCTCTGGCGCTACCACAAACCCCGCGGCAAGGTCACAACGGCCCGCGATCCAGAGGGGCGCCCCACGGTTTTTGACGCACTGCCCAAGGATCTACCCCGGGTCATCAGCATTGGGCGCCTTGATGTGAATACGGAGGGGCTGTTGCTCCTTACCAATGATGGAGAGCTCGCTCGCAAGCTTGAGCTTCCTTCTACCGGATGGGCTCGGCGCTACCGGGTGCGCGCCTATGGCCGGACAGACCAGGCGAAGCTTGACGCGCTCCAAAAAGGGATCGAAGTCGACGGCATTCGCTATGGCCCCATCCAGGCACGACTTGAGCGCGACCAAGGGACCAATGTCTGGATCAACATGACTCTTCGGGAAGGCAAAAATCGAGAAATCAAGCGGGTGCTTGAGAAACTCGGGCTTGATGTGAACCGCCTTATCCGAACGTCCTATGGCCCCTTCCAACTGGGCGATCTGGAGGAAGGCGTTGTGCAAGAGGTCCCTGAGCGCGTTTTGATGGATCAGCTAGGGGAAACAGACCGTCAAAAAAATGCCGATCAGACAGGTCGCGCGAAGAAAAATTCGACTGACAAAAACACATCCGGAACTCGGGGCACACGAAGCGGTGGCAAAAAACCGTTCGGCAAGAAACCTCTTGGAAAGAAGCCGATCAGCAAACAGTCTGATGGGGACAGGCCAGCAGGCAAAGGCCCTACAAAAAAGACAAGCATGACGAAGAAGGCCGGCTCAAAACCAGGATCGAAGCCTGGATCAAAATCTGGATCAAAATTTGGGCCAAGGCCAGGAACGGGAAAGAATGCGGATCGTCGGCGGTGAGTTAAGAGGCCGGAAGCTCCAGAACCCGACCGATGACCGGGTTCGTCCGACGAGTGACCGCATACGCGAAGCCCTTTTTAATGTGCTCGCGCACGGGAATTTTGGTGACTTCTCGCTCCAGAACGCCCGGGTGCTTGATCTCTTCGCAGGAACCGGTGCGCTCGGTCTTGAGGCTGTTTCTAGAGGTGCCCCGTTTGCGCTCTTTGTGGACGATCACACGGCCTCACGCGGCCTCATTCGGACCAATGCAGAAGAGCTTGGCGTTACTGGGTGCATCAAGCTCTATAAGCGCGACGCCACAAAGCTTGGGCCGCGACCAACAAGTGCAGGTCCAGCCTTTAATCTCGTCTTCGCAGACCCACCCTATGGCAAGGGCCTCGGCGAAAAGGCGCTCGCTGCAGCGCTTGAAGGGGATTGGATTGCGCCGAATGCATTGATCGTTCTGGAAGAAGATCGCGACCAGACCCTTTCGCCGCCACCGGGTTTTGTGGAGGTGGACCGACGCACCTATGCCACAACCCAAATCCTTATGATGCAGCTGGCAACCTAATCCACTGACCTCCCTCAAGCGTATACACTCTCAGCAGCTAGCGAGGGGTTTCCATGGGCCAGAACACTGAACCAGTCCGACTATATTTCGCATTCCGTAGCCCTTATTCCTGGATGGCAACGGAGCGGATCGCGCAGGAAGGGATCGCGATTGATCCGGTCGCCTTCATAAAACCCCCAGCTGACACGCCGCCGCCCAATCCCATTACCAGCCCGGCCAAAGGTGCCTATGTGGCAAAGGATGTGGTGCGCCTTGCCAAACGTCTCGGCTTCGATTTTGCCTTGCCAGACCCGTTCGATATTGATTTCGTGCGACCCAATAATGTCTTTCGGCTTGCAAAAGAGGAAGACAAGGCGCTTGCCTTTATGTTGGCTGCCTATCGGGCCCGTTTTGTCGGGGGCCTGAATATCTCTGAAGATGATGTTCTTTGTGACATTGCTGTTGAGGCTGGGCTTGATCCGGATGCCACGCTGGTTGCCGCCGATAGCACCGACCTTCGCGCGCGCTCATGCATGGAGCTTGAAAAGACGTTGGAAATCGACCGACCGTTTGGCGTCCCGTTTTTTGTCTATCAGGGAGAACCCTTCTGGGGTCAGGACCGGATTGATCTTCTGCTTGAAGCAGTACGACGCGCCGAGGCTTAACGCCGTCCGAAGAGCCGCTCGATATCTGCGAGCTTGAGCTCCACATAGGTCGGGCGCCCGTGGTTGCACTGCCCTGAATGAGGTGTCGCTTCCATCTCGCGCAAGAGGGCGTTCATTTCTTCTGCCGTCAGGCGACGCCCTGCCCTGACAGATCCGTGACAGGCAATGGTGCTGCAAACATCTTCCAGCCGTTCCTTGAGAGACAAGGCCTCATCAAGTTCTGTCAGGTCATCTGCCAGGTCCCGCACGAGACCTGTCACATTGAGCTTGCCCAGAAGTGCCGGTGTTTCCCGCACAACGACAGCCCCCTCACCAAACTTCTCAAGCACAAACCCAAGTTCTGCAAGATCCTCCGCGCGGCGCGCCAGGCGATCGGCGGCGTCGCCTTCCAGTTCCACAACTTCGGGGATTAAGAGCATCTGCCGGGTAAGCCCATTGGCAGCAATGGCTTCCTTCATCCGCTCATACACGAGACGCTCATGGGCCGCGTGCTGATCCACAATGACGATGCCATCTGCGGTTTGGGCCACGACATAGGTCTCATGCAACTGTCCTCGTGCAACACCTAAGGGACGCGCCTCCAGCGCCTGTGACTGGATATTCTCCGGTTCCACACGGGCACTGGTGCCAAAACCGCTGCCCCAGTCTGCCTGGGGCGCTTGTTGATGAGGCATTTGCGCGGAAGCGTGGGCCTGCAGGGCAGAGGATGATGGCACCCAATCGCGCGCGCCATCCTGCCAGCCTGAACCGGCGGGAGACCCGGCAGCCCCGCCCTGGGCGCTGCCCGGAAACTCTGCTTGAATGGCGCCCAAGGCGGTTTCAGCCACGGTGGTGGATGCTCGGTGACCTGCCTCTGCCAGTGCTTGACGCAGTGCGCCGACAATCAACCCGCGGACAAGCCCCGCGTCGCGGAAGCGCACTTCGGTTTTTGCCGGATGTACATTGACGTCCACAAGTGCTGGGTCGATTTCCAGAAAGAGCGCGACAACGGGATGCCGGTTGCGCGCCAAGAAATCCATATAAGCCCCACGCACCGCTCCGGTAAGCAGCTTGTCACGTACCGGGCGCCCGTTCACAAACAGATACTGGTATTGTGCTGTCCCGCGGTTAAACGTTGGCAGGCCCGCATAGCCGGTGAGCCGCACCCCTTCGCGCTCTGCATCAACGCGAAGCGCATTCGCCGCAAAATCATTGCCCATGATGCCGGACAGTCGCGAGAGGCGCGCTTCAAAGAGATCCCCTTGGGCAGGCGGCAGGCGCAGCAGATTGCGATCACCGCTTGTAAGGGAAAAGCCGACGGTCTCATGGGCCATCGCCAACCGTTTCACAACATCCGACACAGCCTGGGTTTCGGCCCCTTCGGATTTCAGGAACTTCAACCGGGCGGGCGTCGCGAAAAACAGATCACGCACCTCAATGCGCGTGCCTTCCGGCCCGGCTGCCGGTTCAACCGACCCAAGCGTCCCGCCTTCGACGGTCAGCTTAGAGGCTGTGTCGGCGGCCGCATCGCGTGTGGTGATGCTGAGCCGGGCAACGGCGCCAATAGACGGCAGGGCCTCACCGCGAAAACCCAGCGTGTCGATGTCATGCAGATCTTCGCGACCGGTCTCATCCTGCTTCAGCTTTGAGGTTGCATGACGCTCAACAGCGGTGAGCAGGTCTTCGGGTGACATGCCGCAGCCATCATCGGACACCCGAATGAGGTCGCGTCCGCCACTGACAACAACTATGTCGATTTGGCCCGAGCCTGCATCGATGGCGTTTTCGACAAGTTCTTTAACCGCGCTCGCAGGCCGCTCGACCACTTCACCTGCCGCGATGCGGTTGATGGTTCCTTCACTAAGACGTCTGACCTTGTTCATGTCGCCGACCCACCGCTGTCCGCCAGGTAGTCGCGCGCCAGAATTTTTCCTTCTTCAACGGCCGGCTGATCAAACGGGTCGACACCCAACATATCCGCCACAAGAATTGTTTCGAGCATGAAGTGCATGAGGAGTGCGCCCATGCTTTCTTCATTTAGCGTCGCTACATTCAGGTGCCGGACTGGGCGACCATTTTTTGCCAGCGTCGCAAGCGTTGCGCGTTGTTCCGCGTCCAGCAGATCCCCCATTGTGGTTCCTGCATAGGCCCTTAAAGGGCCTGCGGCAAAATCAGAGACGGGCAGAGGTCCCTCGCCCTTCACGTCGCGTGTAATGATGGTGTGGAGCTTGTCGTTCGGGCCCGCGAGGTAGAGCTGAAGCTGGCTGTGCTGATCGACAGGGCCCACTCCAGCGAGCGGCGTCAGGCCTTTGCCCTCTTTTCCAAGGCTTTCCCCCCAAAGCTGCCGAAACCAAAGACCAAAGCGCTGCAAGCGGTCGTCATAGGAAGTGAGTGCGCTCAAACTTACGCCGCGCTGCGCCAGCAATCCCACAGTCGTCGCGGCACAGAGCACGACCGGCGATTTTTCGTCCGATAGAGTGGCGTCCAGCGTGCTCGCGGCCCCCAACCTCAGCCTCAGACCATCTATGCCCAACAGCTCTGCCGGTAAAAGCCCCGTATTGCTCAAAACCGAGAAACGCCCCCCTACGTCGGCATGATCAAGGGTCGGCAGGCCATGATTGTTCGCAACCTGGCGAAGTGGATTGCTATCACCAGGGCTCGTCAGCGCGAAAAAATGGTGCGCCAGATGTTCGCCGCTGCCTGCTTGTTCAATCGCTGTCATTGCTGCCAGCATCTGGGTCAGTGGCTCCGCTGTGCCGCCAGACTTTGAGACTATCAGGAACCGTGTGGTTCGCAGATCGCACGAGGCAAGCAAACGCTCAAATGTCAGCGGATCGAGGTTTTCCGGCAGATGCACTGTCGGGCGATTATCAGCGGACTGGTATCCCGGCAGGCCCCACCCTTTCAGTTGGGCCAAGGCCTGAGCACCGAGGCTGGACCCCCCAATACCCAGGATCACCAGATCGGTCGTGTCTTTCGTGAGGGCCGCCGCGAAGACTTTCACGTCTGCGAGGTCATCGCGCTCAGAGGGAAGCTGTGTGAGCATCAGCTCACCTGCTGCGTGCTTCTGTTTCAGGCGCTTTGCTGCGCCTTCTGCCTGCTTGAGAGCCGCATCGAAAGCAGATCCCGTCAGCCCGCCGGTCCCGATCTCTGCTTCCAGAGTCTGGCTGATATCACATGCGTAATAGGGCTTTGTCATGAGAATCGCAGTTGCGCCGATTTGAGGAGGACTGAGCCTACCTAAATCACTATGAGCAAGCCAGTCGGGCGGCCAATCAGTTGGCTTCTAAGCCTTCTGGCTGACCCACAACGGTCACGATAAGGTTTTCAGGCCCCAGCAAGCGTTTTGCGACACGCTTGATATCGTCTTGTGTCACCGCCTCGATCAAGCCATTGCGCCGGGTAATATAGTCAATTCCCAGATCGGCTTCCTGAATGGCGATCAGCTGGCCAGCGATTTTGTCGTTGGTGTCAAACCGCAGCGGGTAGGAACCGGTCAAATAGGTCTTTGCGTCCGCCAGCTCTTTCTCCGTGACCCCTTCAGCCGCCAGCCGCGCGATCTCAGCGCGGATGACGTCCAGAGATTCAGATACGCGTTCATTCTCAGTGGCCACCTGCCCAATAAAGAGCGCGGCATGGCGGAGTGGATAGAGATAGGTTGCAACGGAGTAAGCAAGGCCGCGCTTCTCGCGCACTTCGGTCATAAGACGGGAAGAAAAGCCGCCACCGCCCAGAATGTAATTCATGACATAGGCGGGAATGAAGTCATCATCCTCTCGGGCGATACCTGCATGACCAAACAGGACCACGCTTTGCGGCATGTTCCGCTCAATGATCTGCAATTGAGCCTCGGGGTTAACTTCCGCAAGGGCAACTTCCTCTAGAGGTGTCGCATCGGACAGGCCACCAAAGACATCATCAAGGAGCTCGCTCAGGGCTTCGGGCCCAATATCCCCAACGACGGCAATATTGACATTGTCTTTTGCAAAGAGGCGCTCCCGATGAGCAATGAGATCATCGCGACCAAGCGTGGCAATGCTGTCCAGTGTCCCCTTAGAGGGACGCGTATAAGGATGGTCGGCAAGCGCCGTGCTGTACCAAGCATCAGCGGCAATTTTGTCGGGGCTTTCGGCATCTCTTAGGATTGCCACCTTCAACTGACCCCGGATCTGCTCGATGGGCCCTTGATCAAATCGTGGTTCGGTCAATGCGAACCTCAGAAGCTCGACAGCTTCTTCCCGATTTTCGGTCAGGGTTTTGAAGGATAGGGACAATCTGTCTCTGCTTGCCCGAAACGATAGATTGGCGGCAAGGCGCTCAAGCTCACCCTGAAAGGCCTGGCTCTCAAGGTCGCCGGCGCCTTCATTCATGAGCCCAGCCATCATGTAGGTGAGGCCTGCCTTGTCTTCGGGGTCCTGAAGGGTGCCATTTTCCCATGCGGCTTCAATCACGACAAATGGAAGCGAATGTTCTTCAACGAGCCAGGCCGTAATTCCACCTGGACTGGTGACTTCCTGTATTTCCGTCGCTGCAAAGGCGGGAGGTGTTGCACCCAGAGTGAGGGTGCCAATGGCAACGCTGCCCATAACCGCCAGCGATTTGGTGATCTGCATGAACATTAGATATCTCCCGCTGGCTTCAATATCCCGGTCACAGAGCGGGAGAGATCAAGGTACTTTTTGGCGGCGGCCATGACATCATCAGGTGTGACTTTCCGCAGATTGTCCGGCCAGTCGAGCACGTCCTGAACGGTGCCACCGGTCGTCAAGGCAACGCCATAAATCCGCGCCATGTCTTGCTGATCATCACGTGCGTAAATCGCCTCTGCCAGAAGCAGATTGACGGTGCGGTCCACGTCTTCCTGGCTAACGCCTTCTTCTATAAAGGCAGCAATTTCTGCATCCAGGGCCGCTTCAACATCAGCGATTGTGTGTCCAGGCGCTGGAATGGCATAGATGCCCAAGGTTGCATCGTCGAGCGCCGTCCCGGAGTACCAGCTTCCCGCATTGGCAGCGACGCGGCTGCCGACGACCAGGTTGCGGTACAAACGGCTCGTGGCGCTGCCGCCCAACAGCGTTGCGAGAACATCCATGGCTTCACTGTCTAAGCCCGGTGCGTTGCGATAGCTGGGCACGCGGTATTGGCGCTGCACAGTTGCCTGTCGCACCCGCTGGTCAGCATGTTCCACCCTCAAAGGCCCGTCCGGGCCCACTGACGTCTCACGCACCCTGGGTGGGGTATCTGCGCGGCGTTCGATGGATCCGTAATATTTTTCTGCGAGCGGCTGCAGTTCAGCAGCTGTGATGTCTCCCGCGACAATCAGGATGGCATTGTTGGGCGTGTAAAACCTGTCGTAAAAGGCAATGGCATTTTCAGTCGACAGAGCCGCGATTTCTCGCTCCCAGCCAATGACTGGCGTGCCATAGGGGTGTACCGGAAACAGAGCCTGATTGATCTTTTCAGACAAAAGTGAGCGGGGATTGTTGTCCACCCGCATGCTGCGTTCTTCCAGTACCACGTCGCGCTCTGGCATCACTTCCGCATCCGTCAAAACCAGGTTCGACATACGGTCAGCTTCCATTTCCATAACCAATGGCAGGCGATCGATGGCCACGCGCTGGAAATAGGCGGTGAAGTCCGATGACGTAAAGGCGTTGTCCTGCCCGCCGTTGCGCGCAACGATTTTGGACAGTTCCCCTGGCGGGATTGTTTCGGTGCCTTTGAACATTAGGTGTTCGAGAAAATGCGCCACACCTGACATGCCTTCAGGTTCGTCGGCTGCACCAACCCGATACCAGACCATATGGGTCACCACTGGTGCTCGGCGGTCGGGAATCACAACAACCTGCATCCCGTTTGAGAGTTCGAAAGTCTCAGGCGCGCCCGGCTCCTCTCCGTGAATTATCGGCTCGGAGCTTAGCGCTGTCTTCTCCTCTTCAGAGCAAGCGCCTAAAACAAGAGCGACGGAAAAAAGCGCGCCTAAGGCAAGCTTGGATAGGAAAAATGACCGGTTGAGCAACCTCTGAAACCTCCGCGTGACCAGACCTTATCGTACCAGACCCACCTACACTCACCTGGCGCATAGTCTGGTGGCGTCACTCAACAGGTCTTTTGTGCCCAAATTGGGGCCAAGACCGTCAAAGTCCGGGATTTCTCGGGCGCAAGCAAGAGGAGATCGCGCGACAAGGTGTTGCCACGCGCGATTGTGATCGTCTGAGAGGCGGTCGAACTTGGCTGCCGTTTCAGTCTATCAGTCGAAGAAGTAGTCCAGGAGACCACCGCCCTCAGTGTCATCAAACTCCGGTGTCTCACCGTCGGTCACAGGACGACCGAGTGCCTCATTTTCCCGGAGACGCTGTGCCTCACCTGAGGCGTTGACCACACGGTTTGGCTCAGACGGTTTCTGCCAAAACAGGACTTCATCCAGGAACTTTTCGTCTTTCTGCTTGAGCGCACGGGTCTCATCGTCAATCAGGTCACGAACAGCCGGGTCTGCATTCAAAGCACCCGCATTGGAGAGAAGCGCCAGTTCGCCGGCCGATGGCCCGCCCGAGGTTTGGCCGCCAGTGGTGGATCCGAGCAACGCGGTTTGTGCCAAAGCGCCGGGCGCTGTTTCACGAGGACTTGGCGCTCCCGGCCGTGGCGGCCGAAGTGAGTAATCAGGTGGAATCACCAAAGGTGCTTTTGTAACAATGGCAAACTCATCCGGCGCCTCTTTGCCATAGCCAAGTGACTCTGAGAGAGAGTTCCCGCATGCTGACAGCGCTGCCGCTGAGAGTCCCAATAGGACGATACGGGTAAGAGTGCGGGGAGTGGAACCTGTCCTGATACGCATAGTCATATTTGCCTTCGGCACCTTGTTGAATCTGCTTGCTCAGCTGTCAGTCTATTTCTTCCCAGATTGACCAGCTTCGGTCTCTTCTGCAACAGGGAAGAATGAATCATAAATCATCAGGATCACGCCAAACGCAATCCAGATGTCCGCTATATTGAAGATATACCAATAATATCCGTATGCGTGGAGACTAAAAAAGTCAGCAACAGCCCCAAAAACGATTCTGTCGTAAATATTGCCAATCGCCCCGCCAATAATCAGACCAATCGACAGCGCCATGAGCCGGTGGTTAATGCGGGCCAACCAGAGCGTCAGCGCCGCGGTCACCACAATCGCAAAACTTGCCAGGAGCGCTACGCCCACCGCCGTATCCGCCTGAAACAGGCCATAGGAAATGCCCCGGTTCCACGCCATGACCAGGTCAAAAAATGGCAGAACCGTTACGATTCCCCGTTCAGCAATGCCATATATTTCGATCAACCACCATTTAGACAGGCGATCGACCAGAAACGCTGCAAGGGCGATCGAAAGACCAAACGCTGTGAGCGGGCCCTTCAACGGCATATCGGAAAGCCAACCGATGAGCTTCTCCCTCATGATGCCCTATCAAACTCAGCGACGGCTGCGGCGTCGCGCGGGGTGAGATCTGGATATCCTTCGACGGAACCAACCTCGGGCAAAATTTTCCAGGACCGGGCACATTTGTTTCCGACGGCCAAGCTGGGCACAACCGCCACGCCTGCGACTTCTTCCAGCGTGAAGGCCTCCGCGGGCGCTGCATCCGTGCTCAAGGTCGCCTGCGACGTGATTGCGATTTCCGCCAGATCGATGCCAGCCATCGCTTCAACATAGCTTTCATCAGACACATAGACGGTGGGTGCGGCCTCAAGGCTTGAGCCAATCCGCTTTTCTCGCCGTTCAATCTCAAGCGCGCCGGTTACAACGCGGCGCAGGTCTCTAACCTTTGACCATTTCGCTGCCAAGGCATCATCCTGCCAATCAGCCGGCACATCGGGGAAAGTCCGCAAATGCACCGACCCGTCCTCTGACGGGAAGCGTGAGAGCCATACTTCTTCGGTTGTGAAGGTCATGATCGGCGCCAACCATGCGGTGAGACACATGAAGATCTCATCCATCACCGTCTGACAGGCCCGTCGAACCGGGCTCGACTGCGGATCGCAATAGAGTGCATCTTTACGGATATCGAAATAGAGCGCCGACAGATCCACGGTCATGAAGTTCGACAGGGCGTGGAACACTTTTTTGAAATCATAGTCCAGGTACGCCTGACGCACTAGCGCATCAAGCTCGCTGAGCTTATGGAGCATATAGCGTTCGAGCTCTGGCATATCTGTCAGTGCTACCCGGTTCTCAGCATCATAGCCGTCGAGATTTCCAAGCAGGAAGCGAAAGGTGTTACGCAGCTTGCGATAGGCATCCGTGTTCGACTTGATGACCTCTGGCCCCACCCGCATATCCTCGGTGAAATCTGAGCTGCCCACCCAAAGGCGGATGATCTCAGCGCCGCTCTGGTCTGCGATCTTGTCCGGGGATACGGCGTTTTTGCCGCTCTTGGCCATTTTCAGACCCTTCTCGTCCAGCAGGAAGCCGTGCGTCACAACCTGTTTGTAGGGTGCCCGCCCACGGGTGCCGCAACTCTCCAACAAGGAAGACTGGAACCAGCCGCGATGCTGATCCGACCCTTCCAGATAGAGGTCAGCTGGAGAATGGTGATCCTCCCGGGCCTCCAGAACAAAGGCGTGGGTACAGCCTGAGTCAAACCAGACATCGAGAATGTCGTCCACCTTCTCATAATCGTCTGCTGCGTAGTCATTGCCCAGATAGGTCTGCGGGTCATCTTCAAACCAGGCGTCTGCGCCGCGATCAGCCACCGCTTCGACAATGCGTTTATTCACTGCTTCATCGCGCAGGATCTCGCCGGTCTCTTTATGCATGAAGACAGTCAGCGGCACGCCCCAGGCACGTTGCCGGGACAGAACCCAGTCGGGGCGTCCCTCAACCATGGAGCGGATCCGGTTGCGACCGGTTTCGGGCACAAAGCGCGTTTTATCGATTTCCGCGAGCGCTGTTTTCCGCAGATCATTTGTTTCCATCGACACAAACCATTGCGGCGTGTTGCGGAAGATAAGCGGTGCTTTTGAACGCCAGGAATGCGGATAGGAGTGCTCCAGTTTGCCGCGGGTGAGCAGTTTGCCTGCCTCTTTCAGCGCTTCGATGACGGCATTGTTGGCGTCGCCATCCTTGCCGTTTGGTTTCAGCACGCGCTTCCCGGCAAAGAGCGGCACGTCATCATAGTAGATGCCCGCTTCATCGACGGTGAAGGGCACGTCTACTCCGTGTTTCATGCCAAGCAGATAGTCATCCTGACCATGGCCAGGCGCGATGTGCACAAAGCCCGTGCCGGTCTCATCGGTAACGAAGTCGCCTGGATACAGATTGACGTCGAAATCATAGCCCTGCCCGCGGAACGGATGCGCGCACACTGTTCCCGTAAGATCTGGCGCATTACCAAGCCGTGTCCAGCTCACGATCCGCGCATCTTCGCGCACCAGATCTGCAAGGCCATCAGCCAACACCAAAGTCTCGCCTACCTCTGCCCAGCTTTCTTCCTGGGTCTCGTCGATTTTGTAGAGCCCATAGGCAATCTTGTCGGAATAGCCAATTGCCCGGTTGCCAGGGATCGTCCAGGGCGTTGTCGTCCAGATGACAATTGTTGCGCCGTCGAGTTCCGGTGCGCCACTCACAACCGGGAAGCGTACCCAGATTGTCGGCGACACATGATCGTGATATTCGACTTCCGCTTCTGCCAAGGCCGTCTTCTCAACGACCGACCACATAACCGGCTTTGAGCCGCGATAGAGGCCGCCATTCATGATGAACTTTTGGAACTCAGCGACGGTCGTGGCTTCCGCATCATAAGACATGGTGAGGTAGGGATTATCCCACTCAGCCTGAATGCCGAGACGCTTGAAGCCATCGCGCTGAACGTCGACCCACTCTGTGGCAAATTCCCGGCATTCCTTGCGGAATTCGAGAACGGGCACACTGTCCTTGTCTACGCCTTTGGAACGGTATTTCTCTTCGATTTTCCACTCGATGGGCAAGCCATGGCAGTCCCAGCCCGGCACGAAGAGCGCGTCTTTGCCCATCATCTGTTGGGAGCGCACCACAATGTCTTTCAGAATGTGGTTCAACGCATGGCCCATGTGGACTGCGCCGTTGGCGTAGGGTGGGCCATTGTGGAAGATGAATTTTTCGCGTCCTGCGCTCTCTTTGCGGAGGCGGTCATAGAGGTTGAGCTTTGCCCAACGCTCCAGCATTTCGGGTTCGCGCTTGGGAAGGCCGGCCTTCATTGGGAAGTCGGTTTTCGGTAGCCGTAGTGTGTCTCGATAGTCGCGGGTATCAGTTGTTTGGTCAGCAGACATTGGCGGATAGCTCTCGCTCAAGAATATAGGTCAAAGGTGGCGGTTGAAGACCCGGTCCTGTGCCTGCGCCCTCGTCCAGGCGTCAGCGACAGGCCGGGACGATAATTCGCGTCCCGGAGCTCTCAATGGGGGTGCAATCCCCGTCTATCCACTCGATCATCATGATGCCGTCTTGTACCAGCGGCGGCGAACCCCGTCCAGCAGATCACTTCATTCTGCAGACACCCATGGTTCGTCGACCTTCTTCAGGCGCCCTCGAGCCTGCTCGCTATCAAGAGCGATCTGGGCCTTCAGGCTGTCCAATCCGTCAAATTTGCGCTCTGGACGTAAATATTCAACAAACGACACCGCCGCATGGGCCCCATAGAGATCCCCCTCAAAATCAAACAGGTGGGCTTCCAGGAGCACATCTGACTTGTTGAAGGTCGGTCTGCGGCCAATATTGGCCACACCCTTGTAGCTGCCTTTGTGCGGCCCATCCTCGATTTCGATCAAAACAGCATAGACCCCAAGGGCGGGCTCAACATGCTCTTCGAGAGGCAGGTTGATGGTGGGAAAGCCGATGGTTCGGCCCCGTTGATCTCCCGTCACAATATGGGTCTCCACGGACCACCAATGCCCAAGGAGCCGTGCAGCGCCGAGAGGGTCGCCGTCCGCCAGACGTTCACGAATGCGCGTAGACGAGTAGGTCTCGCCCCCGTTGGTGACCTCATCAACGATGGTCACGCCAAATCCGAGGTCACCGCCCATTTTCTGCAGAAGAGCGCCATCGCCAGCTCGGCCTTTGCCGAAACGAAAATCATACCCAACCACAATGTGCGATGCGCCGAGCCCGTCTACCAGGATGTCTCGGACAAAACTCTCAGCCGTGCGCTCCGCCATTGTTGCGTCAAAAGGCAAGGCAGCCAGGACATCAACCCCCAGCCGTTCCAGAAGGCGCGTTTTCGCGCGGAAGGGGGTCAGGCGGAAGAAAGGCTTGTCCGGGAAAAAATACTGTTGTGGGTGAGGCTCAAAAATCAGGACGCCACTTGGAACAGACTTCTCTGCAGCGACCGCAAAGGCGCTCCCGATGACCTGCTGATGGCCCAAATGCACACCGTCGAAATTGCCGAGCGCAAAAGCACCGCCACGTTCAGCGGTTGCCATATCTACTGTATGACGGATGACATGCATCCCCGGACACTCTCTTTCATTCACGCAAAAGCAAGCGTGCGCAGTCTTTTTGCCTCAGTGGTGATAACCATCCAGGGGCGAACGTCAAGTGTCGGCGCTGTTTGGTGAAACGTCGAACGCGGCAGTAACCCTTCGCTAACCCAGTCATTTAACCAAAAATTTAAAGCCACTGCCGTAGGTTGTGGCAGGGGCCAAGAGCGAGCATAGCGCGAAAAGCTGGGTTCGCTTTGGTGTAAGGCACACGATTCGGGGCGCTTCAAAGAGCGCCCTTCACATGGAGAATAACCATGGCAGTAGATCTCTCAATGCCCGTTCTGGTGGTCGACGACTACAAGACAATGATCCGCATCATCCGCAACCTGCTGAAGCAGCTTGGCTTCACCAATGTTGACGATGCTGCAGACGGCACCGAAGCGCTGGCTAAGATGCGCGGCAAGCGCTATGGACTGGTCATCTCCGACTGGAACATGGAGCCAATGACCGGGTATGAGCTTCTCAAAGAAGTACGGAGCGATGAAGGGCTGAAGCCAACACCGTTCATTATGATCACCGCTGAGTCGAAGACGGAGAACGTCATCGCAGCGAAGAAGGCTGGTGTAAACAATTACATCGTGAAGCCCTTCAATGCGGCAACGCTCAAAACGAAGATCACCGCAGTTATCGGCGACTTCTAATCCTTCTAAAAACGAGAGCGGTTTTACGCCATGAGTGTGCCTGAAAAGTCAGTTGATTCACGTCTCGACGAAGTTGCCGGTCATATCCGTGACATGAAAACGGATAGCCTTTCGCTTCCCGATATCCTGAACCTCGCCGAGATTATGGTCGGGTCTATGCAGGGCTTCTTTGGCCATGTGGACACCGCCATCTACAAAGAGCTGACGGATATTTCTGATTTCATCGATACGACAAGAACAGAAATCGGACGCCTACAGCCCGGCAATCTGAAAGACAAGCACATTCCTGAAGCAGGGCTTGAGCTGGAAGCCATTGTTCAGTCGACGGAAACTGCAACCAATACGATCATGGAACAAGCAGAACTGATTATGTCTGCCGACCCTGATGATATGCCTGCCTATCATGACACTGTGCAGGGCGCCGTCATGGAGATCTTTGAAGCCTGTTCCTTTCAAGACATTACTGGTCAACGGATCAGCAAGGTCGTCAGCACGCTTGTTCACATTGAAACCAAAATCAGCACACTTGCTGAAGCCCTTGGTTCTGCGCTGAGTGAAACAATAGAAGACGAAGAAGAAACAGCAGAAGAGAAGCGGAAACGCGAACTTATCCTGAATGGCCCTGCCCTTGAGGGCCAGGGTATCGATCAATCAGATGTCGATGACATATTGAGCGATGGTGCCAGTCAGGATGATATCGACGCGCTCTTCGACTGACTGAGGCCTCATCCTCTTTCTATAGAGTCAGCCACTTACCAAATCAGACGGGCCATCGCACCAATGGCGCGACCGTCAGTCTCCGCCAACACTTCGGTCACCAACTCAGATTGGGGGTCGTCTACCGTGGGCCCACAACGTTCGTAGGCAATGCCACCGGTGACAAAAAACGCGTCAAAACCTTGATCATTTGCGCCCTTAATGTCTGTCAGCAGACCGTCACCGACTGCCAAGATCTGATTGTCCGCCAAATCAGCTAATCGCGCGCGCGCCAAGTCATAGATGGGGGCGTGAGGTTTGCCGAAATAGTGGGACCTGCCGCCGATTTCTGTATAGGCGCCGGCAATGGCCCCGCCGCAATAGACGCGCTTCTCGCCACGGTCGACAACAATGTCCGGGTTGGCACATACAAGGTCTAGATCGCGTTCTTTAAGACGTGCGAGCGTTTCCTCATAGTCGTCGGCCGTCTCGACTTCGTCATCAAACAGGCCGGTACAGAGAACGAAATCGGCCTTGTCTTCATCTGTTTGGTTTAGGGGCAATCCTTCAAATGTCGGGCGATCGCGCTCTGGCCCCAAGTGCCAAAAAGAAGTGCCGAACTGGCCGGACGCAATACTCTCCCGCGTCGCATCCCCGGAAGTCAGGACATCGTCATAGGCATCACGAGGCACACCTAAGCCTTCAAGATGTCCTGGAATGCCGACCCCTGGCCGGGGTGCATTCGACAGAAGCAGGACCCGGCCACCGCTCGCGCGGTACCGCGTTAGCGTATCGACAATCCCGTCATATGCCGCGACGCCATTATGGAGTACGCCCCAAATGTCACAGAGGAGCGCCTTGTATTGCTGGGCGATAGGTTCAAAATGAGTGTGGATCGGCACCAAGCCAGATGTATCGGTCATGGCCCCAAGTAGGACGTTCAGAGCCGGATCGTCAAGCCCTGGGAGCGCGCTCTGCTGGTCAAGCAACGTCCGCCAGGACTTCGTCGCGGACGGGGCGCGGCGTGCCGAAGAGATAGCCCTGCCCATAGTCGACATTGAAGTCGAGTACATCAACCACGGAGCGTTCTTTCTCGATCATGTCGACAATGAGGTTCATGCCGTAGCGAGCCATCAGTTCTTTGATGTCCTCCGGCCGGATATCCGTCCGGCCATCATCTGCCTGACCTACCAGCACGTGGGCTGCGATCTTCACATAGCGAACGTTCAGGTTGTGGAGGCGGCGATAGTCGAGATTAATGTCCGTCACCTGGTCCATGGAGAAGCGGAAGCCAAGCTTCGCGAGCGCATCAAGGCTCGCAATTTCGATTGGGCCACACGCGTCAATTGTTGCCTGGGAGAATTCAAAAACAAGCTGATCTGCGAGCATCGTATTGTGCTGCATGTATTCGACAAATTGCGGGAAAAAATCACTGTCGAGTAGCGAGTTTGCAGAAATGTTGCAGAAGACACCGGTGTCTGAATCCCGTTCGTTCAGTTTGCGCACGATCTGCACACATCGAAACAGCAGCAGATTATCAATAGTCGGCATCATGCCCGCGGGCTCGGCCACCCGCATGTAATCGCCTGGCATAATGATTTCACCTGAACCACCGCGCAGCCTCGTCAGCGCTTCATAATATTTCACTTTGCGCTGAGGCAGCGTCACGATCGGCTGCAGGTAAAGGTCCACACGATTTTCTTCCAATGCATGGCGGATCACGTCCAGGAGATCAGTGTCATTCATTTGCTCGATCGGCACCGTGGTTGCAGCAACGCCCGGCAAAGGCACAACGCGGTTGGTCTGCTGTGAGGCAGCAACTTGTTTTGCCGGATGGCGTTCTTCGGCGAGACGTTTCACAAAAGTCTCAATGACACGCATCTCTGCGACAATCTCTTCATTGCGGGTTTTGGTTTCTGTTTCCAGACGCTCAGTCAGCGCTTCGATGTCAGCCTCTGCGCGTTCAAGGTCGCGGTTGAGACCGGCTGCAAAGGAATTAATGTCTGCAATGTTTTTGACGAACAGTTTGCGTTCGCTTGCGCGCGCCAAGGTCGCATGGGTCTGCGCAACAAGAAGGAAGATTACCCCGCCAACCAGCCAGGCCTCCATATCTTTCAGTTCCCCGAAAACGATCAAGCCAAAGGACAGGGTCGCTGCCAAAATGGCCGATGTCATCACAAGCATGATCTTGTTCAAGCGCGACATGGCACTTTTCCTCATCTGTCTCCAGGCTCGCCTCGGTAAGGCTTGAGCCGCCTATTTCCCAGTTTGAGACAGTGGCAGTGAGTCTTTGAGAAAGTGTTAACCATGCGCCTGCTGATCCGCATAAGATGTCCAAAACCTAAGGAAAACTCCCGAGGAGGCATGCCATGAGCGCGCATCAGTTTGCTTTTCAGCACATTTCAGGGGGCGAACTTGCCCTTTCCGATTTTTCAGGTGGGCCCATGTTGATCGTCAACACTGCCAGCCAGTGCGGGTTCACGCCGCAATACCGAGATCTGCAGGGGCTTTGGGAGCGCTACACTGACAAAGGCCTTACCGTCATCGGCGTGCCCTCCAACGACTTCGGCGCGCAGGAACCGGGCACCGAAGCGGAAATTGTGAGCTTTTGCGAGGTGAACTATTCGGTCAGTTTTCCGATGGTGTCAAAGCAGGTTGTTCTGGGTGAAGAAGCGCACCCGTTCTACAAATGGATCGTGGCTGAAGCGGGCGAAGGGGCTGCCCCAAAGTGGAATTTCCACAAATACCTGATCGGGCCGAACGGTGAACTTGCCGGCACCTTCCCCAGCAAAGTCGGGCCGCTCGATGCAGCGCTTCTTGCTGAGATCGATAAGATACTCGCGTGAGTTACAAACCAACTGCCTGCGAAATGGCGCGGTATAATCAGTGGCAGAACGAAAACTTGCTGCAGGTATGCGACACGCTTTTACCGGAGATCCTGGAAGAAGACCGGGGCATTTTCTTCAATTCAATCCTGGCGACGTTTGATCACATTCTGAATGTGGATCAGGTGCTGTTGCAGATGACGAAGTCTGGCGAAATCCCCCCATTTGATCCAAACAAGCGCATAAACACGACCTATGAGGCTTTCAAAATGGCTCGGGTGCAGTTGGATGAGCAAATCACTCGTCTTTGTGAAGAAGCCGGACCCACATGGTTCGAAGATGACCTGCCACGCGAGAGCGCCGAATTGGGTCGGACGCGCCATTTTCCCCGCTGGTTCTATATTGCCCAGATGTTCAACCACCAGACACACCATCGAAGTCAGATAACGTCAGAGCTTCACCGGATGGGTGTTGACTATGGCAATACCGACATGCCGTTCAATCCGCTGACCCCGTTCTGACGGATAAAGAGCTTACAATCACAAAAAAGGGGTGCCCTGAGAAATCAGGACACCCCTTCTCTAATCTGTCTGTTCAGATTACGCCGTCAGAGGCGCGATCCGGATTTCAACGCGGCGGTTCTGAGCCTTGCCTGCCGCTGTTGAATTTGATGCAATTGGTTGGCTTTCGCCGAGACCACGAATGAAGAAACGGTCTCGCAAAACGCCGCGAGTTTGCAGGTACGCAGCAACAGACTGTGCGCGCCGCTCGGACAGAGACTGGTTGAACTGAGCCGACCCATCTGAATCCGTATGGCCATATACATCGACCAGCGACTTGTCATATTCGTCGAGCACGATGCCGACGGAATTCAACACTTCGTAGAAGTTGGCGTTGATATCAGCCGAACCCGATGCAAACGTAATGTTGCCCGGCATATTGAGAATGATGTCATTGCCAACACGGGTCACTGATACGCCTGTATTTTGCAGGCGCTGTCTTAGTTTTGCTTCCTGCTGATCCATATAGTAGCCAATGCCACCACCAGCGAGTGCGCCAACACCAGCGCCAATCAGCGCCCGCTTGCGCCAGTCGCCGCCACCAATGAGCGCGCCGGCGACACCACCTGCGAGAGCCCCAAGTCCGGCGCCAATGGTCGTATTGTTGACACCCTGTTCACCCGTGTACGGGTCCGCCGAGGTACACGCTGAGAGCGCGAAGGCGCCCGCGACAAATAAGGTTGCGATACGTTTCATAGAATAACTCCTGACTGTCCCATATCCGAGATTAGTGCTGCTTCTTTGGGAAAGCCGCCCCTTTATCGGTTTCAGATCGTTTGCGTACCCCACGCATGGACCAAATCACCGGCCCGATTTGGGTACTCTAACACGAAGTTCCAGCGCTTGTGTCTGGCAGATGTTCTCAAACGGTGTAAAAATGTCATCACAAAAATTCGACAAACCGGCGCGAACTGCCGGTATCTGACAGGAAGGATCGCTTTTTCATGGAACTTTTTGACCTTAGTGGCAAAACCGCCATCATTACCGGCTCCACCCGCGGCATTGGCGAGGCCATTGCCCATCGCATGGCGGAACATGGTGCGAATGTCGTCATTTCCAGCCGCAAAGCGGATGCCTGCGAAAAGGTGACCGCAGAAATCAACGCAAAGTTCGCCGACAAGGCGATGGCCGTCCCCTGCAATATTTCCTCAAAAGAGGATCTGCAGCGGCTGGTCGATACGACCAATGATAAGTGGGGCAAAGTTGACTCGCTCGTCTGCAATGCTGCGGTCAATCCGTTCTATGGATCAGCTGCTGACATTCCCGACGACGCGTTTGATAAGATCATGAGTTCCAACGTGAAAAGCAATCACTGGCTCTGCAACATGGTCCTGCCGCAGATGATTGAGCGCAAAGATGGTAACATCACCATCGTCTCGTCCATTGGTGGCCTGAAGGGTTCCCCGGTTCTGGGCGCCTACTGCATCTCAAAAGCTGCTGACTTCCAGCTTGCGCGGAACCTCGCTGTTGAATTCGGTCCGCACAATATCCGTGTGAACGCCATCGCACCTGGACTCATCAAGACAGACTTTGCAAAAGCACTGTGGGACAACCCTGAAACGCTCGAACGTTCTACCTCTACCGCCCCGCTTCGCCGCATCGGCCTGCCCGATGAGATTGCAGGCGCAGCCGTGTTCCTGTCTTCAAAGGCAGGCGCCTTCATGACCGGTCAGGGGCTGGTCATCGATGGCGGCGTGACCATTAGCTAAGGCAGCGGCAGGCCATGTCCGTGCAAGTCAGAGAGCTTCTGCCGGAGGATAAGCCCCAGTGGCTTCCCCTTTGGCAGGGCTATCTGACTTTCTACGAAACCGACCTCGCGCCCGAAATCACAGAAGACACCTGGGCACGGCTCCTGCTTGCCAGCGGCAATATTTTTGGCCTCGGTGCCGTCAATACTGCCGGTGAGCTGATCGGCTTCACCCACTATCTTCTTCATGGGGGCACTTGGGGACCGGGACCTATTTGCTATCTGGAAGATCTCTACGTTTCAGAAACCGCCCGGGGCACAGGCGCCGGACGCGCTTTGATCGAAACGCTTGCTGATAAAGGACGCGTCTCTGGATGGCAAAGCATCTATTGGCAGACAGCGGCGAGCAATACGACTGCGCAGCACCTATATGACAAGCTGGCAATGCGCACAGACTGGGTGCGATATGAGATGGAGCTTTAACCTCGAAGAAAATCGCGGGGTCGGGCGCAAGGGAGAAAAGGCAGATGAAGTCAGTTGTGGTCACAGGTGTTTCCACCGGCATTGGCTGGGGAATAACCAAAGTTCTCACCAAAAATGGGGTTCATGTTTTTGGCAGTGTCCGGAAGCCGCAAGATGGTGAGCGCCTTAAATCGGAGTTTGGCGACCTGTTCACGCCACTCCTCTTTGACGTCACAGATGAAGCCGCGGTGGCGCAGGGTGCACGAACGGTCCGTGACGCCTTGGGTGGCACGACACTCTTTGGGCTGGTCAACAATGCAGGCATTGCGGCACCTGGACCTGTTCTCAATCAACCGATCGATGAATTTCGACACCAGCTCGAAGTGAACATTACCGGCCAGGTGATTGTGACACAGGCTTTCGCACCTCTGCTTGGTGTCGACAAAGACCTTTCAGGTGAGCCTGGACGTATCGTGATGATCAGTTCTGTCGCCGGGAAAAACGGGGCGCCTTTTCTTGGTGCCTATGCCGCATCCAAACATGGCCTGGAGGGCGTCAGCGAAAGTCTCCGCCGTGAGCTGATGCTGTTTGGCATAGATGTGGTGATTGTCGGACCCGGCGCTGTTGCAACAAAGATCTGGGACAAGGCGGAAGACGTCGACGTCACGCAATATCAAAACAGTCCCTTTGCGCCCGCCCTCGACCGGATCAAGGACTATATGATCGCAAACGGCAAAAAGGGTTTCCCACCTGAAAAGCTCGGCCGTGCGGTTTGGAAAGCACTGACAGTAGCAAATCCGAAAACACGCTATGCGGTTGTGCCAGGACGCCTGATGAACTGGACCCTTCCGGGCCTGCTTCCCAAACGCACTGTCGATAAGATGATGGCCGGACGGTTGGGTCTTAAAAAGGAAGACTGAGATCACGCCTGGCGAAACGTCGCCGGTTTTGCTTTGCCCAAAAGAAAGCCCCCGGCGAGGGGAGCGCCAGGGGCTGGGTGGGATCAGGCCTGCAGCGGGAGGGGGGGTGCTGCTTTGTTGGCCGATCGCCGTCTCATGCCAAAGAGATAAGATGGTCCAAGTGATTTACAAGGGTGTTTTGTCTCAATCCGCGTTGAAAATTTGTTTTGCGACAAAATGACACCAAACGTTCTTCCTGGTCTTTAGGAACACGCATCCAACACACGTCTGAACTTCTCAAACATTTCCATAATGTGGTCTTCCGTTGCCATAAGCGGCGGTGAGAAGGCGATGGTGTCCGCCGTCACGCGGATCATCATGCCTTCCTCATGAAAGGCCCGGCACATGGCGTCATAGCCCCGCTTGCCCGGCAAACCGTCGACAGCAGCTAAATCAAACGCGGCGACTAGACCGATGGTTCTGATGTCGAGCATCAATGGATGGTCTTTGAGTGCATGCGCCGCGTCGGCCATGACCGTTTCGTTTGCTGCTGCCTGTTCAAAAAGACCTTCGTCCCTATAGAGATCCAAGGTCGCCAGCGCTGCCGCCATGGCCAATGGATGGCCGGAATAGGTGTAGCCATGAAAGAGATCGATTGCGTGGTCTGGTCCGCCGTCGCCCTGGAAACTGTCATAGATCTCTTTCGACACCAGCACACCGCCCATGGGCACTGTGCCGCCTGTGACTCCTTTGGCAAAGGTCATGAGGTCCGGCGTTACACCAAACCTTTCGGCCGCAGTCGCGGCGCCGAGGCGGCCGAACGCTGTAATGACCTCATCAAAAATCAGGAGAATGCCGTGGCGGGTACAAATGTCCCGCAAACGTTTGAGGTATCCTTGCGGCGGCGGCAGCACGCCTGTCGATCCCGCCATAGGTTCCACAATCACCGCGGCGACAGTTGAGGCATCATGGAGTTCGACAATCTTCTCAAGCTCGTCAGCTAAATGGGCACCCCATTCCGGCTCGCCTTTGCTGAATGCCTGACGCTCCCGATTATAGGTATGCGGAAGATGATCCACACCCGGCAGCAGGGAGCCATAGAATTTTCGGTTCGGCGAAATCCCGCCAACGGAAATGCCCCCAAAACCTGTACCGTGATAGCCGCGTGCGCGACCAATAAACCGAGTCCGTGAGGCTTCGCCGTTCAAGCGGTGATAGGCGAGCGCCATTTTGAGTGCGGAGTCCGCTGCTTCCGATCCCGAGTTGCAGAAGAACGCATAGTCGAGACCATCCGGTGCCATCGCCGTCAATCGGCTCGCGACCTCGAAAGCCTTCGGATGAGAGAATTGAAAAGTCGGTGCGAAATCCAACTCCGCGGCCTGCGCCTGGATCGCTTCGACAATCGGCTCTCGACAGTGGCCCGCATTGGAGCACCAGAGCCCCGCGGTCCCGTCCAGAACAGGCGACCCGTCGGGTTTGAAATAGTGCATATCCTTCGCACGTGAAACGATGCGCGGATCCCGCTTAAAATGCCTGTTGGGCGTAAAGGGGAGCCAGAAAGCTTCCAGGTCATTTGGCGCCCCGTTCGCCGACTGATTTTCTGTGGTTCCGGCCTCAGCCATTGCGTGTCCCTCGCCTCAACAGGTGTTTTCTCTCGCTGCAATGGGCCAATTGAACGCGTTGGACCGCGCCCACGCAACCAAGAGAGCACGTGACAAATGCCGCTCGTTTAGTAAATTAAACGAATGACCAAGGATTTTCGTATCGCCCATGGGCAGGCCCAGGCTGAAACCAAGACAGAAGCGCCGGATATTGGACGGCGGCTTCGTGACCTTCGCAAGATGTATGGCTTTTCTCAGCGGGAGCTGGCCAAACGCGCCGGCGTCACCAATGGCACAATTTCGCTGATTGAGCAGGAGCGGATCAGCCCGTCGATTGGCTCCATGAAAAAGGTGTTGGATGGGTTTCCCATCAGCATGACTGATTTTCTGACCCTCGACATGCAGCCCAATCGGCAGATCTTTTATGGTGAAAAAGATCAGAAGGAGATCGCAGGCGGCGATCCGATTTCCTTCAAGCTTTTGGGCAAGGATACGCGCAACCGCGCGATCCAGATGATGCACGAGAAATATCAGCCCGGCGCTGACACCGGAGAAGAGATGCTCGCTCATTCTGGAGAGGAATGCGGCATCGTGATTTCCGGCGAAATTGTTCTGACCGTTGGTGGAGAAACCCGCCTGCTGCAGCCTGGCGAAGCCTATTATTTTGACAGCCGCCTGCCCCATCGCTTCCGTAATCTGGGCAAAGAAGAATGCGTCATTGTATCTTCCTGCACCCCACCGTCTTTTTAGAGGCGTGTTTCCGGACGTAAAACCTCACAACATTTTTACTGGAAACACTCTGGAAGTAACTTCATGCCAAATGCACCTCACTCACTCACCACTCTGCTAGACGCACCAGAGATCATTCTTGCTCCCGGGGCCTATGACGCGCTTTCGGCGAAACTGGCTGCGCAGGCCGGCGCCAAGGCTGTCTATATGACCGGCTTTGGTGTCGCTGGCTCCACGCTGGGTGTGCCTGACATCGGCCTCATGAGTGCCACTGAAATGGCAGACCGAGCGCGCGCACTGGCGGGTGCCGCTGCGCCGGTGCCTGTCTTCGCCGATGGGGACAATGGCCATGGCGGTCCGCTCAATGCAGCGCGCCTCACCCGCCTTTATGAGCAAGCGGGTGTCGCCTGCATTCAACTGGAAGATCAGGTCTTTCCCAAACGATGCGGGCATATGGAGAACAAAGAGATTGTGCCTATGAAAGACGCCGCCGCAAAAATTCGCGCGGCTGTGGAGGCGCGGAACAATCCGGACTTCAAAGTGATGGCGCGAACGGATGCGCGGGCAACGGACGGGTTTGATGAAGCGCTCAGACGCGGAGAAGCCTTCCTCAAAGCAGGCGCTGACATTCTCTTCATCGAAGCGCCGCGTTCCATGGAAGAGTTGGAAACAGTGGTGTCCACATTTAGAGGCACGCCCCTTGTGGCGAACATGGTGGAAGACGGCAAGACACCCTACCTCGATGGCCCAACCCTCCAAGAGATGGGCTACAAGATTGCGATCTTCCCCGTCTCGGCGCTTCTCTCCGTCACTGAGCGATTGCAGACTCTCTATGCGGACATGCTGGCTGCGAACAAGCTCCCCATCGATACGCCGCGCGTGACGTTTCAAAAATACAATGAAGTGATCGGGTTGGGCGACATGCTGGCCGAAGCTGCTGCCCTTGAAGGAAAAGATGCGTAATGCCCAGTTGGAAGAATATACTCGACCGCATTCTGGATCAGGACATAGAGAAAGCCCCTCCTCATGTTCATGCATTGAAACTCTATGACGGCAAGCTCACGGAAATTGGCGAGGGTCGGATCACCTATGAGTGGCCGGTGAACCCGGAATTCATGAATCCACAAGCGGTGTTTGGCGGTTATCTTGCGACCCTTGCGGACCAGACCTGTTCCTTTGCCTTGATGACTTTGCTTAAAGACGATCAGAACTTCACGACCGTCGATCTCAACCTTCACTATTTCCGGCCTGTGACCGGCGGCACGCTGACATGTGTCGGTGAGGTGGTGAACGTGTCAAAAACACAAGCCTACGTGGAAGCCACCTTCACCAATGATGATGGCAAGATCGCGCTCAAAGCGCGGGCCGTGGAACGATTGCTGAAGGCCTGAGCGTCAATACATGAACATCGGCTTGCCGAGAATCTGGTCTACACGGGGCCGGTAAGTTTCCGTGTCGTAGAAGGCGTCAATGTCAACGCGCTTCTCACCTTGAATGCAGGTATCGCCAGGAACGGTCGTGTATTTTCCGTCCTGCAGCGCCATCATGAGGCCGTGCTGCCCTTGCGCCAGCAGCTGAACCGCCATGGTGCCATAGGAGCGCGAAACCATCTGGTCGAGCGCATCCGGCGCACCCGCGCGCATGATGTATCCCAGGTTCTGCGAAATGATATTGATGCCGGTGATGCGCTTAATCTCGTCACCGAGCATCTGGCCAATGCCGCCGAGCTTGCGATGCCCATAGGCATCCGCCTCACCCCGTTCAATGATTTCGCCCCCTTCCATCTGGGCGCCTTCAGACACACAGACCATGGCGTAGTTGGATGGGTTTGCGGCCCGGTCCGCGGCCAGCATTTCAGCCACGCGGTTTACATCAAATGGGACTTCGGCAATCAGTACCCGGTCAGCGTCTGCCAACGCGCCGGACATGAGAGCCGTTTCGCCGGAATTTCGGCCGAAGAGTTCAACAACGGCAATGCGTTCATGAGAGCCGGTCGACGTGCGAAGCCCTGTAATAGCGTCAATGGAGCGGGTGACGGCGGTAGAAAAGCCAATGCAATAGTCTGTCCCGAAAACATCATTGTCCATGGTCTTTGGGATCGACATGGTTTTCATGCCCTCCTGATAGAGCCGCGCGCCATAGGAGAGTGTGTCATCACCGCCGATGGGAATGAGCGCATCAATGCCCACGCTTTCCATCACGCGCAGGACATGAGCCGTGCAATCGTATGTGCCATCCTCGTTCAGGGTAGCGTCTTTAACGAAGGATGGAACATCTTCCTTCTTTACCTTGCTCGGCTTCGTACGCGAGGTATGGAGGACCGTCCCGCCTGTCCGGTCGATCTTGCGAACACGGGACCGGTCTAACGGCATGAGCAGATGATCGGACCCGGCCTTATCATCCGGGTTGTAGTTGAGGGGACCCGCCCAACCGCGACGAAAGCCGACCATCTCCCAGCCGAGTGTCTCAGCGGCCCTCGTTGCCGCTTTGATGCACGGGTTCAGTCCCGGCACATCGCCACCACCTGTCAAAATTCCTATGCGCATGAGATGTCTCCCCTAGATCGGCTTTTGGTCTCTCGATTAGGCCTCAGACGCGCCCTCAAATCAAACCACAAACACTCAAAGACCATGTGCCAGGAGGGCATTTTCGAAGGTTTCCATTCCTGTCCAGATATACCCCTGCCAGCCACGCTCCCGCGCTGCCAAAACATTGCGCTCCTGATCGTCGAAAAAAAGAAGATGGGGCCCATCAAAGCCGGTGCGGTTTTCAACTGTTGCAAAAAAATCGGCGTCGGGTTTTGCATGTCCAATATCAGCGGAATAATGAATCGCATCAAAGTGATGTTCGAGTTCCAACCCATGCCAAAGGTAGTCCGCTCGCCGATGCTCCTGGTTTGTCGCAAGGTTGAGCCCCAGATTGGACCGAGATCTCAGTGTTTCCAGCTCGGCAAGAAGGTTGTGTTCCAACTTTGAATCCTGGCGGAACCAATAGTCCAGCATGTCGTCGACGCTCAAATGAGGCGCGATGTCGGCCAGCGTCTTTGCCAGAGGCTCTTCAATGCGCTGCCTGCCACACACAATCTCCGCCCATTGCTCTGTGAAAAAGGCCCGCTGGAAGAGTTCCGGGTCGAGGCCTAAGTCTTTGTCCATATCGGCATGCCACCAGCCGCCCTTGTCTTTGTGGCCGTTGACCAGTACGCCATCGACATCAAAGACCAGGGCACGAATATTATTCATGCAGATCGGCCCCTGGCTTCGATCGGCCAGATATCGACCAGCATGTCATCCTCCAGCACATGATAGGCGTCATAGAGATTGACCGTGGGGTCGCAATGGGGGGTCACGGCGGTGAGGGTCGTGCCGAGCGCCAGTTTTTCATTGGCGCTGGAAAGCATGATGCCGCCCTGCTCATCGCCAAAGAAAAAATACTTTGCGTCATCAGGCGCGCCGTCACTCAGCACCGGGGGTTCCGCATCGGTTGAAAAGCTTTTGAACCCCGCATCGGTCGTCGCAAGTTTGGGTGTGTTGTTGGAGACGACACTCATCTGCACATGAAGCGATGTCTGAAAGGCATCGCCAAGTGAACGCCCATCCGGGCCATCCACATCATTATACTGCTTGTCCATGAAGACGTAGGAGCCGCCCTGCAGCTCAGTCAGCACATTTGCTTCCACATCAATGTCGAATGTGCCCGTGCCCCCGCCCGACAGAATGGCACACGCGATGCTGTCTGCTTCGAGCCGATCGCGCATGTCGCCCAGCATTTTCATGACGGCGAGGGATTTCTCGCGGCGCTCAGCAAAACCCTCAATATGCATCAGGTGACCGGCATAGGCCTGCAGACCCTTGAAATGAAGATGCGGGCTTTCTTCCATCTGTCTGGCAAGAGCATGAGCCTCGTCACCTGGCGCAATGCCGGTGCGGTGCAGCCCCACATCCAAGTCCATCAATACCTGCAAGGGCTTGCCTGCGGCTTCTGCAGCGGCGGCAAGTGCCGTTGCATTTTCCGGATTATCGATGGCCACTATGAGATCATCAAGCTTTGCATTCAGCGCCATGAGGCGTTCGATGGCGAACGGCGTGACGACGGGCGAGGTCAAGAGAACGCCGTCAATGCCCTCAGCGCCCAGCGCTTCCGCCTCGCCCAGCTTCGCGCAACAGACTCCGAGCGCTCCAGCGGCGATCTGACGGCGGGCGATTTCCGCGCATTTATGGGTCTTAGCGTGCGGACGCAAGTTCAACCCATGTTTGGCACAATGAGCGGCCATCGCAGCGACGTTCGCTTCGAAGGCGGGAAGGTCAATCACCAGAGCCGGGGTCGCCATGCGGGTTCTGCTGCCAGGAACCCCGACCAAAGGTGTATTAATAAAATCAGACAAACTTATCCCCTCCCTTGTTAAGCCGTGCGATCCTATCGGCTTTCGGGCTTGCTACAAGGTTGGCACCCAAAAATGATGCTGATCGACGGAGAAAAAGATGCGTTTGTTGACCACATTGGGGATCGTGTTGATTGCCAACCTTCTGGCAGCGCTGCCTGCTGCTGCAGAATTTCGTGCGGGATTTGGATCGCGCGTCGTCACGCCACAAAATTTCGAGAGCTGGACAGATGCGGATGGGGATGCCCAGTACAGCCCTGATATCGACACGTTCAATGACGCTAACGGGAATGGCGTGTTTGACGCGGCCTGGATGGCCGGATTCCAGAATGGGCGCGCCGCGAATAATGTCCATGATGATCTGATGGCCGTCGCCGCCGTCTTTGATGATGGCGAAACACGGATCGGGATTGTGACTGCAGATGTGGTGGGCTTGATGGCAAACTTCGTTGCGTCAGTTCGCACAGCGGTCCCGCCTGAACTTGAGCTCGACTATGTGCTTGTCCACGCCACCCACAATCACGAAGGACCGGATACACAGGGTCTATGGGGTGCCGCTGATTTTGAAAGTGGCGTGAGCGAAGCCTATATGGCGCTGCTCAAGGCGGAGATGGTGGGCGCTTTGGAAGATTCTGTCGCCGCACTGGAACCCGCGCGCCTCAGCATGGCGACGATTGACGGCTATGACGCCGCCCTTGGCACCATGGACACGCGCAAGCCGCTAATCCTTGATCCGGGCATCCGGGTTTTGATGCTCAAACGCCCAAGTAGCGATGAGGGGAATGACAGTGTCATCGGCACGCTCGTTAATTACGGCATGCATGTGGAGCTTGCCTGGGACAAAAATCTCTCCTTCACCGCGGACCTTGCTGGGTATCTTCGGCGCGGGCTGTCTGCGGGACTTGAGTATGACGGTGAGATTGTGCGACCGGGCATTGGGGGAACCACGCTGTGGCTCACGGGGAATATTGGCGGCCTGGCGACGGTCTTACCCGGCGAAGCGGTGACTGACCCCTGGACCCAAGAAGAGATCACAGAGTCAGGGCACGCAAAGGCACGTGCTTTCGGATACGGAGTTGCGACTGCTGTCCTCGACACAGTTCTCACGCCCGACGGATTTTACGAAGACCCCGCCCCGACCCTTCAGGTGGCGGCGCGATCTGTTGACGTGCCGCTTGCCAATTATCCGCTTGCAGCGGCCTCGCTTCTGGGTCTGCTGGATCGGGATTTCGACGTGGGGCTACTTCCACCTCAGCTTACAACAGAGACTGAGGTGGCGCTTTTGAAAATCGGTCAAGCGCGGGTCGCGGCCATCCCCGGTGAGCTCTATCCAGAGATCGCGGTCGGCGGGATCGAAAACCCATCCGGCGCAGACTATGAGATGGCGCCCATCGAAGTGCCGCCCTTCCGGCCAGCCATGCAAGGCCGCGTGAATCTCATGGTCAATCTGGCGAACGACGCGATCGGCTACATCATTCCCAAAAGTGAGTGGGACAACGAGGCGCCCTGGATCTACGACTATGAGGAGGAAACCTATGGAGAGGTCGTCTCCGTTGGCCCAGATGGCGCACCTTCGGTCCATGGAGCGCTCCTGCCGCTTTTGCAGGCGGACGGCGATACTCCCTGACGTGACAGACTCGTAAAAAGCTGAATCATTTCCGTCTCTTAGCGCCCTCCCGGTCTTGACAGGAAAGTCCAGACTCCCTATCTCTGCCCCACGCTTTTGGCACTCATCAAACTCGAGTGCTAACAGCCATTGAAATCTGAGAGAATTCCTGCACTTTTGCAGGCTTCAAGGGAGATATCTCATGAAATTCCGTCCTCTCCATGACCGGGTGCTGGTGCGCCGGGTTGAAGAAGACACGAAAACCGCCGGTGGCATCATTATTCCTGACTCAGCTCAGGAAAAGCCATCTGAAGGTGAAATCGTTGCGGCTGGCACGGGCACAAAGTCTGAAGACGGCAAAGTGACCCCATTGGACGTGAAAGCGGGCGACCGCGTTCTGTTCGGCAAATGGTCCGGCACCGAAGTTAAGGTCGACGGCGAAGAGCTGTTGATCATGAAAGAATCCGACATTCTCGGCATCATCGAAGGCGGCAAGAAGAAGAAATAATCACCCGCGCGGGTTTCGCCCAGCGCGGCTTTTTATTGCCTCAACTTCCCCAATGATTGCCGTAACAGAAGGAATAACCAGCTATGGCTAAACAAGTAGTATTCGGCCGTGACGCCCGTGAGGAGATGCTGAAAGGCGTCAATGTTCTCGCGAACGCGGTCAAAGTGACGCTCGGCCCAAAGGGTCGTAACGTTGTTATCGACAAGTCTTTCGGCGCGCCGCGCATCACGAAAGACGGTGTAACGGTCGCCAAAGAGATCGAACTGGAAGAAAAGTTCGAAAACATGGGCGCCCAGATGATCCGCGAAGTCGCGTCCAAGACGAACGACATTGCTGGTGACGGCACAACAACAGCAACCGTTCTCGCACAGTCCATCGTCCAGGAAGGCATCAAAGCTGTTGCTGCTGGCATGAACCCAATGGACCTGAAGCGCGGTATCGACCTTGCGGTTGCAGCCGCTCTTGCGGACCTCACAAAGCGCTCCAAGAAAGTTAAGTCGAACGAAGAAATTGCCCAGGTCGGCAAGATCTCCGCGAACGGCGAAACTGAAATTGGCGACATGATCGCTGAAGCCATGTCGAAAGTCGGCAATGAAGGCGTGATCACGGTTGAAGAAGCCAAGTCACTGGAAAGCGAACTCGACGTTGTTGAAGGCATGCAGTTCGACCGTGGCTACCTGTCCCCTTACTTCATCACCAACCCAGACAAGATGACGGTTGAGCAGGAAAGCCCGCTTATCCTTCTGCACGAAAGCAAGCTCACAAGCCTGCAAGCCATGCTTCCAATCCTGGAAGCGGTTGTGCAGTCATCACGTCCTCTGCTCATCATTGCAGAAGACATTGAAGGCGAAGCACTTGCGACCCTCGTGGTCAACAAGCTGCGCGGTGGCCTGAAAATCGCTGCAGTGAAAGCACCTGGCTTTGGTGATCGCCGTAAAGCGATGCTCGAAGACATTGCGATCCTGACAGGCGGCACCGTGATCTCTGAAGATCTCGGCATCAAGCTTGAAAATGTCACGCTCGACATGCTCGGCACGGCGAAGTCTGTTGGCATCACCAAAGACGACACAACCATCGTCGATGGCGCTGGCAAGAAGAAAGACATTGAGGCCCGCGTTGCTCAGATCCGCGCACAGATCGAAGAGACATCTTCTGACTATGACCGTGAAAAGCTGCAGGAACGTCTGGCGAAACTTGCCGGTGGTGTTGCAGTCTTGAAAGTCGGCGGCGCAACCGAAGTTGAAGTGAAAGAACGCAAAGACCGCGTTGATGACGCTCTCAATGCAACACGCGCTGCTGTTGAAGAAGGCATCGTCCCTGGTGGCGGGTCCGCTCTTCTTCGCGCAACCAAAGCGGTCTCAGCTGTCACAAGCGACAATGCTGACATTATGGCTGGTGTGAAGATTGTGCTGAAAGCGCTTGAATCCCCGATTCGCCAGATTGCGGAAAATGCCGGTGTTGAAGGCTCCATCGTGGTAGCAACTGTTCTTGGCAAGGCTGGCTCGTTCGGCTTTGATGCTCAGAACGAAACCTATGTGGACCTTGTTGCTGAAGGCATCATCGACCCGACCAAGGTTGTGCGCACAGCACTGACCGATGCGTCGTCTGTTGCTGGTCTTCTGATCACCACAGAAGCGATGATTGCTGACAAGCCATCTGAAGCTGGTGGCGCACCTGCAATGCCTGATATGGGCGGCATGGGCGGCATGGGTGGTATGGGCGGCATGATGTAATCATGGCTGTCCGGGCACCCGCCCGAACGAGATAATGACAACTCAGGTCAACTGAGGCGTCAAACGGAACCCGGTCCTTGCGTATCTAGGACCGGGTTTTTTGTTGTCCGAGTTCCTGCGCTATTCGCCGACTCAGTTCATCAACAGTCATAAAGTCCGCAATCACCTGTGGATGGAAACGTACCGGCCTGTCACCATCAAAAAGAGAATGTGCAACAACTGGGTCGAAATGAGCTAGGTTCATTTGTTCAGCCTGCAAATCCTCATACTTCGCAAGGTCACCATCTTCGAATGCATGCGATGCCTTCTCACCTAGTGACCGGTATTCATCTGCTTGTGTTGGGTCTATCATATAGGGAGGTATATACGGGGGTATCTGATGCGCGAGAGCATGTCTATATCCCTCAAGATACTCAAACCACTCATTGCATGACGCCAGGTAGTGCTGAAACTCAATAGAGAATGACCTTCTAACTCTTTTGTTGTTTGGTCGAAGTCCGATATCGACCGGTTTCAGAGGCTTCCCATCAGGCCTAGATACTCCCGTCTCTAAGACCCAAATCCACGCAAGGTTGTCGATACATCCAAAAACATTGAACAACATCGTTTGAATGTAAACTTCCGCGTCTTTGACACTTTCCCGGTGGGGTATTTCTATTTGGTTAGGCGGTATGACCTCGAAAACTCGCTCAACACATCGAGCGAGTGTCAATATTCGACGCGCAAAGCCGTGGCGGGCAAACTCTCTCGCTTTTTCGTTTTTAAAATCTCTGAAGCAATATTGCAGCATCACTTCATTCGCTCTCTGCGCAACTCCAGAGGCGTTCATCAACAGCTCATCAATCTGGTTCTCCGAATATGGCATGACTTATCCTATCGATGAACAACCACGCGCCTCAACCGAGATACGCCAGCAATTCTAAATACATTGAACGTCACCGCCCGGCTTGTTCAGGTTGTCCAGGGCGAGGGTGCTCTGACGAGCTGAGATCGAAGGTTCTTGAGGAATACACGGTCTCCCCGCACAATGCAGATTCTGAGACTTATCACTCTTTCCGTGCTTGTTACTCTGGATTACCCGGACAAGCCGGGTAATGACGAAGCGGTATTGGTCGCCGTCGTGACACAAACTCAGATGTCATCCCGCACTTGATGCGGGGTCCATTGAGCATTTCGGCATTGTTGAGAGTCAGAATAGACCCCGGCTCGTAGGCCGGGGTGACAGCTGGTGCATGTAGAAAGTCTTGCGTGACCGACTGCATGTGTCGCCCCTGGATATGGGGAACAAGTCCGGCAATGACAGTGGAGAATTCATAAATGCAGCGAAAAACCCCGGCCCTCATTTAGTAAGGACCGGGTTTTTTTCCTGTCTCAGGCGTGCTGGTGAACCGTGACCGGCTGCACGCCTTTGACAGCCTGTATCATGGACGCGAAGTGCAGCAAGATGAGCATTGGCACAATAAGGGCTGGGATGAGAACCAGGGGAAACAGGCCCATATCGACAGCCGTGACGCCATCAACCCAACCTTCAATTTCTACACGGGCAAGCGTGCCTGTCCCGACCGCGACCACAAAGTCCAGCAGACCAAAGATGTGAAAGCTCCAGAAGCGGCGGCTTTTGGTAAAGTTGGGTTTGTGCAGGAGCGCCAGGGCGACAAAAGGTGCCGCCAACCCTACTGCCATATCACCGAACCCAGCTGGAAATGCAAAGAAGCCTGGCAGAAGATTATAAAAGTAGAAGAAGACGAATACGCCACCCAGCATGCGCCAGCTGTGCAGTGTGATCAGCAAGACGGGATCAAGAGACAAGACCCACTTGCGGAATGCAGGCGAAATCAGATAGCTCAGAACGCCCAACCCGACAGGCACAAGGATCGCCAGCAATGTGGGAAGATTGGGCGCGGTTGGCGCTACATTGAAAGTGCCTGCCAAGGCGAGCGCAAGGATGAAACCGCCCCAGAGCGCCAGAACTGCTCCTATCAGGGTCCAGGGTTGGGATGTTTGAGCATTAGAGTATGAGGTCATCGTCTTTCTCCTTTAGTTGTATCTGCAACTTTTTGAGCGCGATTGGTGAATCTAAGCGCCCAGGTTGGGCCTATCTGTTTTCTATGGGTTCAATCGTTTGAAGGATTGTGGTCAATGTCTGCCAGGTATCCTGCCCGAGTTCCCCGACAAATGACTTTTGGGCCTTGCGCCAGTGCGGCTTTGCCTTTTCAAGCAATCGCTCGCCTTTCCCACTGAGCGACAGGAGACGTATGCGTCGATCTTCCGCCTCAGCGACGCGCACCAGCTCTTCTTTTTCCAGAAGCCGCAGATTGCGGGACATGGTTGTCTTGTCCAACCCCACATTATTGGCCAGATCGTTTTGCGTGATTTCACCGGCACCCTGGATTTTAGCCAGAAGCGTGAATTGGGTCGTCTTCAAACCCAGTGGCTGCAACGCCTGGTCATAGTGTCGGGCTGCCGTCCGTGCGGCCTTACGCAGGTTTTGGGACGTACAAAATTCCGGGTTCAAAATCTCTGACTTGGCCATAAGCGTCTCCTCAAGCGATAGGTTGCATATACAACCTATTGATCTGATTTCAAGGAAAATCAGTGAAAAATACGCTGACGCCTCAAAACGTCAGGGAGTCCGATGACTTTTGCATCAGATTTGGAATCTGAGTTTATCTGCCCTTGACTCAATCTGATGCCATTCTTATTTTCATATCGAACGATATGAAATGGAGACCCAAATGGGCCGGAAGCAGGAATTTGACCCAGTAGACGCTACATCAAAGGCCATGCATCTATTTTGGGCGAAAGGCTATTACGACACGTCGATCCGCGACCTGGTGGCGGCGACGGGCGTCAACTATTACGGCCTCTATAATGTATTCGACGATAAGCGTGGGCTCTTTCTTGCGGCCCTTGATCGCTATCGGGCCACAGTCACGACCCAGATATTGGCCTCGCTCACAGAGACTACATCACCGCTCACCGGCATTCAGAACGCATTTGATCGTGCCTATGATCTGATGAAGCCGACCAGGGGCCATGCCGGTTGCTTCATGTGCAATACCGCCATCGAGCTTGCGCCCCACGACACGGAGGCCGCCCAGAAAGTGCAGGCACACCTGAAACAGCTCAAACTCGGCTTTCAGGCTGCCCTAGAGCGCGCCCAGGAAGCAGGTGAACTCTCCGGAAACGCCGATCCAAAGAGCCTTGGTGAATATCTTGCTACCACGGCCTATTCCCTTGGCATGCTCGTGCGGGCCGGCATGTCACCGGCTTACGTCAAACGCCATGCTCAAAACGCACTGTCTATTCTGACCTAAAAATTTTTTCCCCTTTTCATATCGATTGATATGAAATAATCCAAGGAGTGCACATCATGTCTTATCTCGAACAAACAAAGGACTTCAAAGGCGTCGCTGATGTCTTCATGCGCGATCCGGACCTTTATGGCCCGCTGCTGCAATTCATCGAAGCGGTGATGACCCGCCAGTCTGCGCTGACCGTAGCGGAACGGGAAGTGATTGCCTCTTATGTATCCCACATCAATGGCTGTGACTTTTGTGTCGGCGTGCACCACGCCACGCTGAAGTCTTTGAAGACTGACGAAAATGTGCTCGGTCAGCTCACCGACGGGCCGCGCTCCTCGGCGATTGATGACCGCCTGAAAGCGGTTCTGACCTTTGCGGAAAAACTCACGCAGGACCCCCACGAGGTTGCGCCCGCCGACATTACCCAGCTGCGCAGCGCCGGGTGGGACGATCAGGCCATTGAAGACGCGATCAATGTGGTTTCCCTTTTTGCCTATGTGAACCGGCTTGTAGACGCAACGGGCGTGAAAGGTTCGCCGGACTATTTCGCCTATGTGGGTGACATGCTGGCGACCCAGGGATATGCCCCGCTCATCAAAATGGCCGCGCGGAAAGCGAGCTGACCCTTAACACACAAGGAGACCCCCCATGACAGATACTCTTGGCTGGGCCGAGCCCGGCATCCGCTTTGAAGATGGCAGCAATCTTACCGACTGGCGGAAAATCGAAGAGAGCGGCGTGTGGCACTGGCAGTACGACACGCACGAGCTCACCTTCGACATTTACGAACATGACGGCCAATACTGGAAACTCTACCGGCTGCGTTATGTCGCACCTGATACAGCCGCCTACAGCTACCACTATGGCGGGCAGGCCTGCCGGATGGCAGAAGTCCGGTACAAACGTGCTGCCCGCTCGCCTCATTCTTCGAAACTTATGCAGAAGGGCCAGCTTGAGTGGGTCCGCACTTACGAAGTGGACTTGAGCCTCCACGACGTGGTGTTGGCCGGCGAGGAAAATCCAGAATATGGCGCGCCATATGGCCGTGCGCCGTCGGCAGCGTGACGGGGGGAAGACCCATGACCCGTCCCATCTGCCTGATTGTCGGTGTCGGCGATGCAACCGGTACCTTTCTTGTGCGTCGCTTCGTCGAGGGCGGTTATGACGTGGCGATGATCGCGCGTAATGCTGAGCGCCTCGCCGCGTTGACAAAAGAAATCCCGCATACACACGCCTATGTTTGTGACGTGAGCGACCTCAAGCGCTTCGAGAGCATCCTGGATCAGATCAGCGAAGAGCTCGGCCGGCCGCATGTGGTCATCCACAATGCTGTCTCCCACACGTTCGACACCTTTCTCAACGCCGACCCAGAAGATTTCGAGCACAACTTTCGCGTCAATGCGACATCGCTCCTCACGCTCGCACGACATGTCGCACCGGCGATGATTGAGGCCGGTGAGGGTTCGCTTGTGGTGACCGGCAACACGGCGTCTCATCGCGGTGTTCCCAAATATGCGCTCTTCGCTCCCACCAAAGCTGCTCAACGGGTTCTGGCAGAAGCCATGGCGCGCGACCTCGGCCCTAAAGGCATTCATGTGGCCTATGTCACTGTCGATGCTGCAATTGATGTCACCTGGTTTGATGCACAAAAAGAAGATGCGACCTGGCTGATGCCGCCTGAGGGGTGGCCCCACGCAAGAGTAGATTTCTTCGCGCACCCTGCCGCCATCGCTGACGAAGTTTTCCATGTGGCACACCAGGATCGTTCTACCTGGAGTTTTGACCTCGTCATTCGCCCCTTTGCCGAGACCTGGTAAGGCCGAACCATTCCGCTTAACCCATGGAGATATCCCATGACCTTTTCCCTCACCCCGTTTCTTTTGGCTGGCCAGCTTGGCTTTGTGTTCTTCCTGTCCAGACGTATCGCGGTGCAAAGCCACCGTCTTGACCTTCACCACGCTATCACGCTCTTTCTTTTGTGGGTTGCTGCCTATGGTGTCCTTACAAGCGTGCTGGGTGCGCGGGGCTTTTACATTCGTGACGACCTGATGCCCTATCTGCCCGGGCTTTGGCTTCAGGTCATCACCGTCGCGGTTTGTATCCTCCCCGTGCTGCTGTTTCACGACGTCCGCGCGGGTCTGGCGAAGCTGGTCGATGACACGCCGCTGCACTGGCTTGCCTATTTCCATACCCTGCGGATTTCTGCCTTGGGGACTGCGTATAAAACATCTACCGGTGAGTTCCCGCTCTACTTTGAGTTGCTTGTCGGCATACCGGATCTTCTGTTTGGTCTTTCAGCTCTATGGGTCGGTCATCAATTGCGGAAAGATCAGCTTTCGCTGCGGACTTTTCTCATCTGGAACATTGTCGGCGCGTTGGTCATCGTGCCGGCCGCACCGCTCCTCCTACAAATGGGGATGCCGGGCCCGCTGTATGTCTTCACTGACCTGCCGGACGCCCGGGCGGTCTTCACCTACCCCATGTCCATCGCGCCGATGATTGTTGTGCCTCTTTTTGTGCTCTTTAATCTGGGTGTTGCCCTTCAGCTTTGGGTGCGCATGCGCGCGCCCTCACACAAACGGGCCTAAACCTGTTCGGTGATGTCTCCTGCCATTTATTGTCAGGAGACATCATCCGCCACCCTGTTGTGCCGCGCTCCCTTCCCCATGTCTAAACGAACAATGAGGGAGCGTGGGATGATCAAAGGAAGTTGTTTGTGTGGGGCGGTGACGCTGGAGATTTCGGGCACACCCAGTTCGCTGAGCTATTGCCATTGTTCGCGATGCCGGAAGGCAGCGGGTGTGTTTTCCGCGGTGCTAATTGGCCCCGTTGCAGATCTTAAAATCACCAGCGGGGAGTGCCACATTGCCCGGCTTGAGCCCGCCAGCCCGCACGTTCACCGGCGCGCCTTTTGCGAGCATTGCGGCTCATCCCTGGGTGACCTCGCAACCGATAGCGGCATCTATGTGGTTGCGGCCTCTATTCTCGATGAGGATCCAGGCATAAAGCCCATGGGACATATCCACACTGCGTCAAAGCCAGACTGGTATGAGATTACCGACGGGCTGCAACAGTTTGAGGGCGACTATGTTGCTCCTGATTAATCACTTCACCACCAACTCTTGCGCTTGCCGCCCTGGATTGCCCGAACAATTCGGGCAATGACATTTGGAGAGAGGCCACCCACTCCAGACGTCTGCCAATGCATCAAGGAAGGCAGTGACGGTCGGCTCTGTGCCCGCATCCATGATGCATTACCGCGCTCATGGAGAAGTCCATATCTGCATGAATGAATCTCTCAAGGCGTGGATTTACCTACGCGGGGCAGACACCAGACTGTAGGTGGAGCCCACCTCTCGCCGTTTGTCTGATTGAACCAGCAATCTGTCGCGTTCCGCTCTGGCCGCTTCCACCGCTGCCCCTCAAGTTTCCTCTCAGTCTCAAACCAGGAGGATACATGACCTTGACCATCCAGCTTCCGTCCGCACCCGACAGTCTGATCGCACAAGCCGCGACTTTGTTTCTGGCGGAGGTGTCTGCGCCCGAAATGGTGCATCACTGTCATAGAAGTTTTCTGTTTGCCGACCTCTTAGGCGAGAAGACTGGGCGGCGTGCCGACAAAGAAGCGCTTTACATCAGCGCCCTGTTCCATGACCTGGGCCTCGACCACGCAACAGAAGGCGAAGAATCCTTTGAAGTTCGGGGCGGCAATGCGGCAGAAGCGTTCTTGCTCTCCCGCGGCGCTGACACTCGTCTTGCATCTTCTGTGAATACAGCCATCTCCCTTCATACAGACCTGGCGTCTGCGGACCATGATCAACCAGAGGTTGCCCTGCTTCACATGGGCGCCATGGTGGACGTTGTCGGCATGCGGATTGATGACATTCCCGCAAAAACGCTCGAGAGAATTCTGGAAGAGCATCCAAGGAGCGGGTGCAAATCGCACCTTAAGAACCTTCTAAACGCCGAAGCGCTGCGCCATCCGGCATCTAATATCGCAACAGCCCTGCGCGACCTCGACCTCGGGTCCCTGATCGATCAGGCACCGTTTGTCGATTAGCCGCTTCAAAGATTTTCTTTGACCTGAGACACGTCCTTTGCTTCAATCCCGGTGACCCGACTGGTCCAACATATTCCGCGTGACTGGCGAAAATCCTCTTCCTTTGTGTGGAGATGGATGTGGGAAACCCCTCTGATTTGCAGAGTGAACAACCACAAGGGAGCGCGGAAGCCGATTTCAAAGCCGTTCGCCTGGGCAGCCTTTTAAAGAAGAGCTGGCCGGGCGTTTGACATTTTGGCTTTGAAACGGAGAAACAGATATGGATCTCAATCGACTTCGCGACGACCTCTCGCATAAAGACCCAGACATTTTCTCAGCGCTGACCGCAGAAGAAGATCGGCAGCGCAAAGGGTTGGAACTCATCCCGTCGGAAAACTATTGCTTTCCGGAAGTGCTTCCCCTGCTCGGCAGTGCCTTCACCAACAAATATTCCGAAGGATATCCCGGGCGGCGCTATTATGGCGGGCAGCCCAACACCGATACTATCGAGACGCTTGCGCGGGAACGAGCCTGCAGCCTCTTCCGGGCTGAACATGCCAATGTGCAACCCCTGTCTGGATCGCCGATGAACCAGGCTGTCTATCTGGGTCTTTTGGAACCTGGCGACACGATTCTAGCGATGGACTTGAGCCATGGGGGACACCTCACCCATGGGGCGCCGGTGAGCCATATGGGGCGCCTCTTCAACTTCGTGCGGTACAAGACCGTGGGCGCGAGAGGCGATCTAGACTATGACGCTTTGGAAAAATCCGCACTGAAGGAGAAACCCAAGCTTATTGTCTGCGGGCATTCTTCTTATCCGCGGGAAGTGAACTATGCCCGGTTTCAAGTGATTGCCGACAAGGTTGGCGCGCTTACCATGGCTGATGTCTCTCATGTAGGCGGTCTCATCGCCGGCGACGCATTGCAAAATCCGCTCGACCACGGGTTTGATGTGATGACCACAACGACGCACAAGTCTCTCAGAGGGCCACGCGGTGGGCTCATTCTGTCCAAAGCGAAACATGCAAAAGCGATTGATGCGTCGGTCTTTCCGGGCCTGCAGGGTGGGCCGCATATGAATCAGGTCGCGGCCACTGCCCTCACGCTGAAACTTGCTGCGGCGCCGGACTTTAGAACCTATGCACGGGCGGTGCTCGCCAATGCGCAGGCGCTGGCACAATCACTCCGGGATCACCAGGTTCACCTCATTACTGGTGGCACCGAAAACCATCTGCTGGTGATTGATACGGTCGCAAGCTTTGGTATTGATGGGAGACAGGCTCAAGAGGTCCTCGACAGGATTGAGCTCACCACAAACAAGCAGGTGATCCCGGATGATTCCAATCCCCCTATGCGACCATCCGGTTTGCGATTGGGAACGCCTGCCCCCACCGCGCGCGGCATGGGTGAAGCGGATATGGCAATCGTCGGCAGATTGATTGCATCGGCTCTCAGATCGCCAGAGGATGAAACACACTTGGCGGGCCTCGCTGACGAAGTAACTGCGCTTACCAGCCGCTTTCCGGTTCCTGGACTTTAACCGGCCACGGTCACCGCGATGAGTTCGCGCCGGATCATGTCTTGATAGACAGCCATGATCCGGTCGCCCTCTTTTCGGTCAACTGAAACCGCGAGACGGACCGCCATCCCTGTTAGTTGCATGACCAGAAAGCTGGCCGTTTCCAGTCGCTTCCAGGCTTTCTTTGGTGTGAACTTCTTGAGCGTCTCATAAACAATCGCACCATTGGCCCGGCTGTCTTCGATATCGAGCGCATTCAGAGTCTTGTCAGCCTGAATGCCAAACCAGATGTCACGCGCAACGGGCTCTGCAAGAAAGAGTTCGTAGTAAGCCATCAGGGTCGATTTCAGCGCGTCCTCGCCCTCTTCCAAGCATGTCACTTCGTCCATCGCCTGTGCAAGCCCATCATGCACCAGCTCCATGATCCGCTCTGCAAGCGTAATGATGATCGAGGATTTATCGGGGAAATATTGATAGACGGAGCCGATGGGCACCCCCGCCCGCGATGCAACATCACTCATCTTCAGATGCTCACTGCCGCTTTCCTCAATGAGGTTCCGGGCTGCATCCAGGATCCGTTCAAACCGTTCTTTTGCGCGGGCTTGCGTCGGGATCTTACGCACAGAGGTTCTTTTGGACGATGTGGAGACAGCGGGCATGGTCGGGTCTTTGTCTTTGTCCGGAAGATTTTGCTTGATTCTCATAATATGAGGGTTTATCACTTTTTACAAATATGAGGAACCCTCACAATTGGAGCTCGCTATGACAGCCTCTTCCATTCCCAATCGCGCTTGCATTGTCGGCGCTGGCCCAGGTGGCCTTGCACTCGCGCGGACGTTCAAACTGCTCGGAATTGATTTTGATATTCTCGAACGGCACTCCGATGTGGGTGGCATTTGGGATGCAGAAAACCCGGGCTCGCCTATGTATGCCTCCGCCCATTTCATTTCATCGAAGACACAGTCCCACTATACGGACTTCCCGATGCCAGACGATTACCCGGACTATCCGTCTAACAAGCAGATCCATTCTTACATGCAGGCATTTGCGCACGAATATGGGCTTTACGATGAGATCACCTTCAACACGGAGGTGGTTGAGACGAAGTTTGAGAAAGACGGCTGGCAAGTAACACTCTCCACTGGCGAGACGCGCCCCTACCGGTGGCTCATCTGCGTGAATGGCACAAACTGGCACCCGACGCTGCCTGACTGGGCTGATGGTCCCTTTGACGGTGACGTCCGCCATGCCAATAGCTTCCGCCATATGGACGAATTTCGGGGGAAGCGGGTTCTGATCGTCGGGGCAGGGAATTCAGGGTGTGACATTGCCTGTGATGCGGCAGCCGCCGCGGACGATGCATTCATTAGCTTACGACGGGGCTATCATTTTATTCCGAAACACCTCATGGGCAAGCCGGCGGATGTTTTCGCCCATGAAGGGCCCCATCTGCCCATGTGGCTGACACAAAAGGTTTTTGGGCTGCTTTTGCGCTTCATCAACGGGGACCTGACCCGTCTCGGCCTGCCCGCCCCCGATCACAAGATTTTTGAAAGCCATCCGATCCTCAATACTCAACTGCTTCACTATCTTGGGCACGGCGACATCAAGGCGAAAGGCGACGTTGATCACCTGGACGGCCAGCATGTTGTGTTTAAGGATGGCAGTCGCGAGGAGATTGACCTTGTGCTTTGCGCCACGGGCTATGAGTGGAAAATCCCTTACGTTGACCCCTCCGAATTCACGTGGAAAGCAGGTCGCCCAGATCTTTATATGAATCTGTTTGTGAAGGGCCATGCCAATCTGTTTTCACTGGGCTTTATGGAAACCAATGGTGGCGCTTACAAGCTCTTCGACAATATGTCTGATCTTATCGCCCGCGCGATTCTAGCGGAGCGTGATCAACCGAAGCAGGCAAAGCGTTTCCACAAACGGCTCGCCAGTTATCAGCCAGACCTCTCAGGCGGCGTCAATTATGTCGGCTCTGACAGGCACGCAACCTATGTCAATATAGATGCCTACAAGAAGGCGATGACTGATCTGCGCAAACATATGGGATGGCCCGAAGTTCCTGATGGACATTACGATTCAGTTCGCGCGGCGAGGAAAGCGGAAGCCGCATGAGCAGATCCGTCATGATCACCGGTGCGGCGGGAGGTCTCGGCCGTGCTCTTGCAGAGGCATTGCGGGATCAGGGTGATCATCTGGTCCTAACCGACCGAACCGAGGAGCTGTCTGGGCTTTCCTCTGGTTCTGCGGCTGAGTTGATCGATGCAGACCTTTGCATCGACGAGGATCTGCAACGCCTTTGCACGCGCCTGGAAAGTGGCGAGCCGGCAATCGACCTACTGATCAATAATGCAGGTATCGGCGTCCCGGGCTCGGTCTCGACACTTGATGAGGTTCTGCTCACCAAACATATCGACATTAACCTAACGGCACCGATGCGCCTTGCCCAAGCGGCGGCTCGGGGCATGTTGACCAGAGGCAAAGGTCAGATTTTCAACATTGTCTCTTTGGCAGGTCTCTTCCCCTTGAAAGATAGCGCGGCCTATACCGCGTCGAAATTCGGTCTTCGCGGCTTCACCGCTGCGCTTGCGCTTGAGCTCGAACCTCACGGCATCAAGGTTGGGGGTCTCTACCCCAGTGCCATAGACACGCCGATGCTGCGTGAGGAGATGTCTCACCCGGATGGATCACCGCTCAACTTTGCAGGCAATGCGGATCCTCTTTCTGCAAAGGAGACCGCAAAGCGGGTCATGCAGGCCCTCGGCTCGGGTGACCTTGAAACCTGGCTACCAAAAAGCGAGGGGCGTATGGCGAGCCTCGTCATGGCCTTTCCAAAGAGCCTTCAGCGGGTATTTCGGTACATGGAGAAGCAAGGCAATAAGAAGAAACAGACCTATCTGGCCAGTCTTCATCCCTGATGCTGCCGAGGCCGCTTCTTAGCGGCCCAGGCGTTTGATAAGTTGGTCGTGCAGGACATTCTCTGCCGCGAACAGATAATCTGCCTTGCTGGCCGACACTGTTTCCGCTCCTGCCTCGCGCAGGTGATCGGCAACAGCCTGAACCTGGGCGGTGGGACAGATAACCCGCACTTCACCGCCGCCCTTAAAGGTGCTGATGACGTCCGCAGCGCACTGATAATGACGATCCAGATCTTCCGCCATCTTTGCCGGATCAAAGGGTCCGCGAGCAGCCACAAGCATGTGGTTCTCAGCGCGATCTCTTGCATCCAAGCGGTCGAGAATTACCCGCGCCGCCTTGAGTTGAGTATCGCCCCAGACGGCGCTTAAAGACGCGACGAGGTTCGCCTCACTGCGAAGCATGACGCCATCGTCGAGGATTTTCAGATTGTTGGCGACGAGTGTCGCCCCTGTCGAGGTGATATCAACAATGGCTTCCGCGGACCCGGCAGCTGGCGCGCCTTCCGTTGCGCCCAGACTTTCCACGATCCGGTAATCATTGATGCCGTGGTCGGCGAAGAACATGCGTGTGAGATTGAAATATTTCGTTGCCACGCGCAGGCGCTTGCCGCGTTTTGCGTGAAATGCCAACGCCACATCGTCCAGGTCAGACATTTTGTCGACGTCAATCCAGCTCTGCGGTACGGCGACGACCACGTCTGCATGGCCGAACCCAAGCTTGAGCAGCAGCTCAACGCTTTGGTCGGGGGCGGCAAGCTTTTCCCGGATCAGGTCTTCACCGGTAATCCCGAAGTGGATGGTGCCCTGTTCCAGGTTTCCCGCGATTTCTGATGCCGACAGAAAGGCAATCTCCACATCGGAGACGCCTTTTAGCGTGCCGGTATAGCCACGCCCGCCATGCTGGGAGACTTTGAGACCTGCCCGCTTAAAAAACTCAGAGGCGTTTTCCTGAAGACGACCTTTGGAGGGGAGACCCAAAATGAGTTTGTCGGTGCTCATTTTACTTCTCCCTTATTGGTCGCCTGAAAGAGTCTTTCCAGCGCAATCGCACACCCGACAGCCTGAACAGGTTTCGGTGCACCGAGGCTCTGCAAGAGACCATCATATCGCCCACCGCCCATAATCACCGCATCATTGCCCAGTTCCGGCACCCGCAGTTCGAAAACATGGCCCGTGTAATATTCCAGCTTCCGGCCAAAACCGGTGGAGAAGGTCGCACGTCCAAGATCAACACCTGCGTCCGAGATCGCTGTCAGACGGACAGCCAGTTTCTCAAGTGCGGTGTCCGCAGAAATGCCGTTCTTTTTCAGAAGGCTTTCGACCTGATTGACTGCGTCAGATGCTGGAACGGAAATCTTCATATAAGCGGCAATGATCGCGGCAGCTTCTTTGGGCATCTGCTCTGTTGTCGCCTCACCTGCTTTCTCAAGCAGGCGACTGGCAATCTCATCAACACCGCGTCCACCAACAGGGGCGATACCGCCAAGCTTCAGGACATCTGTTAGAAGCGTGGTGGCTTGTTCCTCATCAAGGCCAACAAGAACAGACAGAAGACCATTCCGGTCTTCACCACTTGCCTGCCCCTCGCCGTTTGAGAGATCGCTCAGCAGATTTGCAAAGAAGTCCGGTCGCCAGAACTGGCGACGCAGGCGTCCCTTCCAACCGTTTGGAATGTTGATCGCATCGATCAGCGCATCAAAGAGGGAGAGATCACCCAGCTCTACCTGAAAGTCTGTGAGGCCTGCGGCTTCGACCGCCGCGACACCAAGGCGGGTGATTTCAGCATCCGCTGCGGCTTCATCAACGGCGCCCAATATTTCGAGGCCACACTGATTATATTCGCTCAGCTTTTCAGAGCCCACAGGCTGGTAGCGGTACACGGGTCCGCTGGCACATAGACGTCGAGGGGCTGCGCCATCTGGATCGTTTTCAAGATATAGACGGCAGACAGGAATGGTGAGTTCTGGTCGGAGGCAAAGCTCCTGGCCGCCCGCATCGGTAAAGAGATAGGTGCGTCGTCTGATGTCTTCGCCCGATCGGTCCAAAAATATGTCGGCTGGCTGGAGAACGGGTGCGGTTACTGGTTCGAATGAGGCAGCTTCGAAGGACGCTCGAACGGCCGTTGCCTGTTGTTCGCGTGCCTTGAGTTCGTCCCCAGTACTGGAAATGCTTGTCATGGTCTTATCCCGCACCGTTCCCTGGAACCTTCTTTGGCGCGTTCCCGGAAGGTGACGTGACACCACCTCACCTGGCAACGCTTTGGGAACATGATTACGGGCTCCTGTCTAACATGGAAATGCAAAGAATTCTGAAAGAGTGTCGCCTGTCAGGCCCACATAACCGCCAGCTTGTGCCGGAATGTCAGTGAGCCTTGCTATGTCGGCCGAGAATTTCCTGCACATGCTCAACGAGCGCGGTCCGCGGCACAGAAACCTGTGCGTGGGCACTTTCCCGCCATTCCGCATTGTCTGTAATTTCTTCTGACTTTTGCGCGCCAAGGATCAGGTCTTTCAGTGTCACCTCGCCTTTGCTCCGCTCATCTTCGCCTTCAATGACAACCACAGGTGCCCCTCGACGGTCAGCATATTTCACCTGTGCCCGCATGCCCGATCCACCCAGATAGAGCTCCGCGCGAATGCCGACAGAACGAAGTTCTGCGACCATTTTCTGATAGCCGGGCATGGCGTCTTTATCCATGACCAGAACAATGACAGGGGCTGCAACGGTGTTTTCTTCAACCTTGCCGAGAGCTTCCAATGCCGCAAACAGACGGCTCACACCGATTGAAAAGCCGGTTGCCGGTACTTTTACGCCCTTGAAGCGTTCGACGAGATCATCATAACGCCCGCCACCGCCTACAGATCCGAAGCGGCGTTGCTCACCTTCTTCATCCGTTGCTTCAAAAGTGAGTTCCGCTTCGTAGACAGGCCCTGTGTAATAGCCAAGCCCACGCACCACGGCCGGATCAAACGCGACACGGTCTTCTTCATATCCAACGGCGGTCAGAAGGGCATCAATCTCACGCAGTTCTAGTACGCCTTCGCGGCCAATTTCGCTGTCACCAACAAGAGCCTCCATCGCGCTGCACACCGCATCGCGTGTTCCACCACCGGCTTCTGTGAAGGCGATTATGCGTTCAATCTGATTGTCAGACAGTCCAGCACCTTCTGTAAAATCACCAGACTCATCTTTGCGGCCTGGGCCCAGAAGAAGGCGCACGCCCTCACTTCCCAAGCGGTCGAGTTTGTCGATGGCGCGCATCACCGTGAGATGCTGTTTTTCGAACTCCGGTCCTTCACCGACAATGCCGCAGGTCTCGAAGACGCCGTCCAGCACTTTGCGGTTGTTGACGCGCATCACATAGGAACTGCGCGGGATGCCCAGAGCCTCCAGGCAGTCGGCGGCCATCATGCACATTTCCGCGTCTGCTGCGGGACCTGGAGCGCCAACCGTATCGGCATCAAACTGGGTGAACTGGCGGAAACGACCAGGTCCTGGCTTTTCATTTCGCCAGACCGGACCGGTCTGGTAGCGCCGGAACGGCTTTGGCAAGCCATCGTAATTCTCCGCCACAAAACGGGCGAGCGGCGCCGTCAGGTCGTAGCGCAGTGACAACCATTGGTCATCATCATCCTGAAAGGAAAACACCCCTTCATTCGGGCGGTCTTCATCTGGCAGAAACTTGCCCAATGCATCAGCATATTCAAAGGCTGACGTCTCTAGGGGCTCAAAGCCATAAAGCTCATAAACCTCCCGGATACGCGCAAGCATGGCTCCTTCCGCGCGGACCGTTGCCGCGGGAATATCCCTCAACCCCTTTGGCACGCGTGCCTTGGGGCGAAATGTCTTTTTCTTTTTAGCCATTTTTTGCTGCTTTGGGTCTTGCCGCTCTCGCCCGGAATTTCGCTTCTATTGGGCCGCGCAGTGGTAACGCAAGCCCGCAGCTGCTGCAAGCCTCCCGCGCGCGGCAAACCTTTGCAGTCTCAGACTCTTTTGGATTTTCGACGCGGGTCCTTGTTGAAATGTTCCACTTATGTTCCAATGCTGCAAAATAGGGAGAAAATGTTCATGGAACAGCGCTACAGCATCATCACTTTTGGAACGTCTGATATGGCACGGACCCGGTCCTTCTATGAAGACCTTTTGGGTTGGCAGCCCTTCATGACAGAAGGCATGACGGCCTACGACGCTGGCGGGTTTGTGTTCGGGCTGTTTGGTCATGATGAGCTCGCCAAAGATGCTGACCTTAATCCAGCTGTCCCGGCAGCAGGCTATCAGGGCTTTGCGGTTGCCTATAATGCGCGGAGCGAAGCAGAAGTGGATGAGCTCCTGGCCCTTATTGGTGAGAAAGGCTCGACCTATGGGGCCAAGGTCCTGAAACCCGCCCATAAAGCTTTCTGGGGTGGATATTCAGGCTATTTCGCCGACCCGGATGGGCATGCCTGGGAAGTGGCGTTCAATCCCTATTGGAAATTCGAGGAGGATGGGCGCCTCATTTTGCCAAAGCCCGCAAAAGCCTAGGCAGCGATAGCGATCTTCAGCGCTTACCAACAAGTTAATTGTTAAGGGATTGGCAAGGATAGCGTCTGCCTTTGGGCTGACGCTTTAAGCCCCTGAAAACAATAAGAAAACTACTCCCCAGTGCCTCCCATATGACTTGTGCTTGGACACTGGAATGCACCTAAATAGCTCATTTCTTTACGCTCTGTTTACCAAGCAGGCCTCATGGTTAGCGAAAGCTTAATGATGAGACCATCGAATGATTCGATCCGCCCCCACCCCGTCAGCCGTAGGGTCGTCTGCTCAGCAGGCGGTAACCGCGAGCCTTCAGCCTGCTCCTGTGCGCCTTTCGCTTGCGCTTGTCAGCGACGCTGCTCTGCCCGGTTCAATTTTTGACGGTCTAGATGCCGATATCACCCCAGTCGCCCGATCGCGCGGCATCGCCCCCCTGCTTGCACCGGGGCTCGACGCCATTTTGTACGATATGGGGATTGGGTCGGACCGCGATTTCGACGCCCTGGCCCGGGTGGTCAGCCTCGGCCCCGACGTCCCTGTGATCGCGTTGTTTGAAACCCACGTCTTTAACCGCGCGACAGCGGCACGGGCCATCGAACATGGTGCGGATGATGCCTGTATCTTTGATGCCTTTCATGCGGAAAATCTGCTGACGCCGACGGCCATTGCCATCGCCCGATTTACCCGGCTTAAAACGGTATCGCCTTTGCCTGCACAAGCGGTTGTGGCAGAGGAAACATCTGATGACCCGTCGCCTGTGACTGTGGTGCAAGAAGCCGCCGATGCAATGGTCATTCTCGATAATGATGGCAAGGTTGCCTTCGCTAACTCAGCTGCGGCTGATCTTTTGGGTCGTCCCCTGGAATCTCTTGCTGGTGAAAGACTGGACATGCCGACGACGCCCGGAGAACGCGATATCCGGATCAAGCACCCCAGTGGAGAAGAGCGCACAGCTGACCTTCGGATTGTTGAAACTGAATGGGGTGGACAGCCTGCACGGGTCGCGGCGTTTACCGACACTACCGTGCGAAAGCAATTGGAACGCACGATCCGCGATGCGGAGAAGCAAGGCCTCACATCAGAGCGACGTACGAACAGCTTCTTCTCCAACGTTAATCACGACCTGCGCACACCCCTCACGCACATTATCGGCTTCTCTGAGATTATGAAGGATGCACAGTTTGGTCCGCTCGCTGAGCGGTACCGCGACTATGCTCAAGACATCCATCAATCAGGCACAATGCTGCTGGACATGATAGAGGATCTTCTCAGCGTCGCTGAGTCAGAGCCTGATGACAGCTCTCTTGCAAACGACATTTGCAACCTTGACGCGCTCCTTGAGACTGTTGTGACAGCTCAGAGCCGGAGGGCGGCAGAGGCAGGCGTAACGCTATCCTTGCAACCATGTGCTGATGTGCCTGGATTTCGTGGGGATGCCAAGAAGCTGCGCCAGGGCATCTTCCGCCTCATCACTGAGCTGCTGCATACAACTGGATGCGGATCGCGTATCGAATTGGGTGTGAGTGAGAGCACTCAGTGCCTGACCATTGAAGCTGCCATTAACAGTCCAAACGGCGCTGAAATGGCGCTTCCCTATGACGACATCACCCAAGATGGTTGTGCCTTGGTTGAAGACCCATTTGTCAGTGCTGAGGGGCGCAGCCGCCCGCGGGACATGGGGCTCGCCCTGTCTCTTACACGCAAAGTTGCTGAGCTTCACGGCGGCACACTCTCGATTGAGAGATCCTCAAAAGGCCATGCTGTCGTTGAGATGGTTTTGCCGGCTGCCCGGCTCGTGCGCTGAGGCAGATCAGGTACGGCGTCTCGCGTTCATTCGGAACCAAAAGAAGCGCTGAGAATGCACCTCTCTTGTTGCCTTGATGAGCCGCATAAACGCGAAGCCTTTAGTCAAACAAAGCGTCAATATCTGCCTGGCTGGCCCGGTCATCTGCTTCCGGCATTGAAGGTCCGCTGGCCAACGCCCGTCCTTCTGGAACATCAGCATCTGATGCGCCATCGTCAGCTGCTTCAACACCGTCAAAACCAGCCTCGCCCCAGATGACCTGCATGCTTTCAATGCGCTCTTCAATATAGCGAAGCGCGTTCACCACCTTGGTAATCCGTTGGCCGGTAATGTCTTGAAAGTTACAGGCTTCAAAGATCGCGACGACCTGTTCCTGGATTTCAAGAGCCTGGCTCGCCGCAACACCTTCTAAGGTAGTGCTGAGCGCAGAAGCATTGCTATCGATCATCTCTACCGCACCCAGAATACCCTCTGTCGCGGCTTCGGTGCCGGCAACAACCTCATCAAGCTCATCAGTCACTGACCTGATGCGTTCAGACGATGCACCGTCGTAGCGAAGGGCTACAATCTCACTTTTTGTTCGTTGAATGGCCGCTTGCATGAGATCCAGCTCAGACTTGAGCTTGGCGGCCTCTTTGATCTCTTCTTTATATTTATCAAGCAGTGCATCCGGCGCTGCATCTGGAAGCGCCAGATCAGCGACGGCACTGGTGTCCACGGAATGACCCAGTTTGCCAATAGCGTCCATAATCTCTTGATGGCGCTCCGCGGCAACACTATCTGGCACATGCGCTTCTGTCGCGAGCGCTACAGGTTCGCCGGATTCAACGCGGTCACGCGTATGAATGTTCACGGTTTCAATTCTGAATCTTCTTCTCGGGTTGCCCATAAACACTCTCGCCCTGCGATCACCGTGGTTCCATCAGTTGGTGAGGAACTCCCATCGCGACGTTACGAGGAATTCGCTAACAAGCGGTTTAGTCCCTTTGGGTTGGAGGCCGTTAACACTCTGGTCACTACGTTCTCTCGCGGGCGTCCGTAAAAGTGAATGGCGTATTGCAGGTGGTTGACTAAAGTGTGGGCCATGTTTGCACAGTTCAAATCCAACGTCGGCTCTATCTCACCTGCCTATTTTGGTGTTGGCATGGGGCTTGGCGGCCTCGCAAGTGCCTGGCTGCAAGCCGCTTCGCTTTACCCCGGCGCGGCGGGCGTCGCCCATGCTCTGTTCCTGCTAACAGCTGTGATTGGTTCTACCGTCACTTTAGCCTATGGAGCAAAAGTGATGTTTCAATTCAAACTCGCCGTCGAGGATTTCTGCGACACCAATATTGCCAACTTTTTTCCCGGGTTCACCATCTCTCTGTTGCTTCTGGCTTCTTGGCTTGACCAACAAAATTTTGCCCTCAGCGCGCCATTATGGAGTTTTGCAGCGATATTACATATCGGGCTGGCAATCTCTGTTTTGCGGATCTGGATTGTCCATAATGTTGAAATCACCATAGCCAATCCATCGATGTTTGTTCCTATCGCTGGACTGTTTGTGGTGCCTGCAACTCTGCCCGATGATGGCTCTTCGACGATCGCCTTGTTCTGCTTTGCTGTGGCGCTTCTGTTTTGGCTGGCGCTTCTGCCGGTTGTTCTCAATCGCATCCTTTTTCATGGACAATTGCCGCAACAGTTTCTGCCGACCCTCTTTGTGTTGATCGCGCCACCGGCTTTGGCAGCTTCATCGACAGCGGTGTTGTCAGGTGCTTTCACCCCTCTTTCAGAAGGGTTCTTCTTTGCCGGGCTGTTTATTGCCCTGCTTCTCGCCACAATGGCCCGACGGTTCTTCGCCCTGTCTTTCCATATGTCCTGGTGGGCCTTCACCTTCCCGTCTGCGGCCCTCGCGGGAGCGGCGCTTACACGATACGCCATGATGAGCGAACCTGATTTGGGTGCTGGCGTGCTTGCCGTCGGCCTGCTTCTCATCGCAACGCTCATCATCGGCTTTGTCAGCTGGTGCACCTTGCGCGCGCTTATCTCTGGCGCGTTGTCCAACGCAGACAGAGTTCCACCCTCTGCCTAGCGTGCAAGCTCAAACCGGATGGGGATGGTGATGTCCAAGGTTGTGCGACCCAGATCTCGCGGCAGGGAAGGTAAGGGCTCGGCACGCTGCAGCATGTTCGCTACCTCACGGTCCAGCACGTCATAGCCACTGGATTTGGTCACTTCGTAGCGCAGCACACTTCCCGCTGCGTTTACCGTGAATGACAATGTCGCAACCCCCTCAAGATTTCGGCGCCGTGCGGCTCTGGGATAGCGTTTGTGTCGTGCAAGCCAGCTCGCCAGCGTTGCCAGGTAATCCGCCTCCACATTTGCGTTCGAGATTCCAACCGACGCATTTGCCTGCCCGGTTTGCTCTGCGGTTGAGACGGATGCGGTTGGGGATGGTGTTGACGCTGCTTTTTCAGCAGAGACGCTTTGCGCCTCTCTGGGCGGTGTTGGGTCAGGCAAAGGGGCAATTGGCTCGACCACTGGCTCTCGCGGTGGCGTCGGCACCACAGGTTCCTGTAAACGCTCAATTGCCGGTTCGGGCTCCGGCACAACAGGTTTTTCCTCCTCAAGCGGCACGGTCTCCGAACGGTCCTCACTTGGAACATTGCTGGGAGCCAGTGCCAGGCGCATGGAGCTCGCACCAGGCGCCTTGAACTCAATCGTGGGTGTCCACCACCAGATGAAGCCCGCTACCGCATGAAGCAGCAGCGCTACAGACAAAACAATCGCCCATTCTTTGGAAGACCCAGACATTACGCTTTAGTCCGCTCCATCTGAGGGCGCGCCGAAAGCAGATACGCTACGCACATGTTCTTCGACATGCAGCTTGCGCTTAAGAGGCGGAAAGGCGCGCTGCGAACAGTCAAGGCGTTCGCATAGCCGGCAGTTAACGCCGATGGGTGTTGCGGCTTCTTCATTGTCCAGGTCATGACCTAAGGAATAGGCGAAATCACGGGCATGGGAAATATCGCACCCGAGGCCCACCACATATTGGTCGCCCGGCACGCCAATGCCAGATCCGGCACGACTTACCGTTCGGGCGATAGAAAAATAGCGCGTCCCATCATCCATGGCGACCACCTGCGTATAGACCTGCCCTGGCACGCGAAACGCATCATGCACATTCCACCGCGGACAGGTTCCGCCAAAGCGCGCAAAGTGAAACCCTGCTGCCGAGAAGCGTTTTGAGACATTACCGGCATTGTCGACGCGGATGAGGAAGAAGGGAATGCCCCTTGCTCCAGCGCGCTGCAATGTCGTCAGCCGGTGACAGACCTGCTCGAAGCTTGTGCCAAAGCGTCTTCCCAGCAATCGAATATCATATTTGGTTTCCTGCGCCGTTCGGAAAAAGGCGTCATAGGGCATGAGCAAAGCCGCCGCGAAATAGTTGGCAAGGGCGATGCGTAGCAGCCGTCGCGCCTCATCATCACTCAGCCCCGATTGTTCAACAAGTTGCTCCAGGGTTTTGGCTTGTTCAAGAAAGCCGACCTGGTAGGCAAGCTGAAATGACCGGCCGGGCTGATCGAGCAATTCAGACAGGAACATGGTCTGGCGGTGCCGGTCATATCGACGCAACTCACCCGACATGAAATCAGACGGAACGACCCGTGTGCTCACACCATGGGTATCGCGCAGATAATCGCGGAGGGCGACATAGGGCTCGTCAGCCGATAATTTCGCGTTTGCGTAGAGATCTTCGGCAGCCTCATCAAGCTCTGGGAAATGGTTTGTGTGGGCGTTGATGAAATCGCGGACTTCTTCGATTGGCTGGCCTGTCCCCTGGGATGTGGTGTCGTCATCTCGATCAGCCAGGCGCTCGGCCAGCATTGAACTCGCCTCGACGGCCTCCTGATAGGAGCGGTAAAGGGTCGCTACCGCATCAGCGATCGCCGGCGTGGCATCTGCCACCTCTTTCAGGTCCTGGTCTGACAGGCCTGTGTCCCGCATCAGCGGGTCGGAGAACACCTCTTTCAGCGCTGAAAGCGCCCTCGCCTCTTCATCGCCCCCCAGTGAGCGCAGATCCACATCGAAGACATCTGCCATCCGGAGCAGAATTTGAGCAGAAACCGGCCTTTGATTGCGCTCAATCAGGTTCAGATAGCTGGCGGAGATGGAAAGTTCCTCTGCCATGCGGGCCTGGGTCAGTCCTTTGTCTCGCCTGAGGCGTCGCACGCGAGGTCCCGCAAAGACCTTCTTGTCCTGCTTCTCATACGCCATTTTTCGCGCTTTCCCGTTGCCAATCTTTACAAGATTTACATTTACTACAGAATCTCACAGGAATCGTGTAAAGATTTTTACTTTAATATTTTCAATGACTTATGAATCGTTGGACATTCTATTGTGCGAGTTGTATGACCCCGCTCAAAGCACCCTGACGCTACGATCAGGGGCCACCCAGTGACAGCGGAGGTTTGAGACCATGAGCCAGGCTCAGGTGAAGTCCAGCGTTGAGGGCGTCGAGATTGTCGGCGCGATGAAGCCAGGATACGAACGCGTTCTGACCGATGAGGCGTTGGCCTTTGTCGCGGATCTGGAACGGAATTTTGGCGGTCGCCGCCGGGAGCTTCTGGAAGCCCGCGCCGAACGCCAAAAGCGGTTCGATGCAGGTGAACTGCCAGACTTCCTGCCTGAAACTCAGTCAGTGCGGGATGGCGACTGGAAAATCTCTCCCATTCCAAAAGATCTGTTGGATCGCCGGATCGAAATCACCGGTCCTGTCGACAATCGGAAGATGGTCATTAATGCGCTGAATTCCGGCGCCAACTCCTACATGACTGATTTTGAAGATGCGGCGTCGCCGACCTGGGACAATATGATCGGCGGTCAGCTCAATCTCATGGATCTGTGGGCGGGCACCATCGGCTTCACCGATGAGACCAATGGCAAGACATATGATGCCCTGCCAAATGGTGAGCGGGCAACTCTTATCGTTCGCCCTCGCGGTTGGCATCTGGAAGAAGCCCATCTAAAAATTGATGGCCAGAACATGTCAGGTGGCATGTTCGACTTTGGCATGTATCTCTTCCACAGCCATGCCAATCTCAAAGCCAATGGCACAGGCCCTTACTTCTACCTTCCGAAGATGGAAAGCCATCTGGAAGCACGCCTGTGGAACGATGTGTTCACGCATGCTGAAAAGGCGCTGGGCCTTCCCGTTGGGACGGCGCGTTGCACGATCCTGATCGAAACGCTGCCTGCAGCGTTTGAGATGGACGAAATTCTCTATGAAATGCGCGACCACATTGTGGGCCTGAATTGTGGTCGTTGGGACTACATCTTCAGCTACATCAAACGTCTAGGAAAAAATGCGAACTACATTCTGCCGGACCGGGCGCAGGTTGGCATGGGCGACGCATTCTTGTCCGCTTACTCCCTGCTGCTCATCAAGACCTGCCACAAGCGCGGCGCGTTCGCGATGGGCGGCATGGCAGCACAGATCCCTGTGAAGGGCGACGATGCAGCCAATGAAGCAGCCTTTGCAAAGATCCGCGCCGACAAAGAGCGCGAAGCCAATAATGGCCATGATGGCACATGGATCGCCCACCCGGGCATGGTCGATGTGGTGAGCGAAATCTTCGGCAAGCTGCCGGAGACCAATCAGCTCGCGCGCCAGCGTCAAGATGTGCATGTCGGCCAGAAAGAAATGATCGAGCCGCACAAAGGCGAGCGCACTGAAGAAGGGTTGCGCGATTGCTGCCGTGTAGGTGTTCAGTACATTGAAGCCTGGCTTGGTGGCCGGGGTGCTGTGCCGCTTTACAACCTTATGGAAGACGCGGCGACGGCAGAAATCAGCCGCACACAAATCTGGCAGTGGCTCTATCACGAAGTTGATCTTGCTGACGGACAGAAGGTTACGAAAGAACTCTTCGAAACACTGCTCGACGATGAAATGAAGAAACTTGAAGAAACGCTCGGCGAAGAGCGTTGGACATCCGGCCATTTTGACGAGGCGATCTCTATGTTCGCCGAAATGGCGACATCCCGGGATTGCGAGGAATTCCTCACCCTTCCGGCCTATGAAATTCTCGTCAAAAGCGGGAACTAATCGCACTACCACTCAACCGATAGCTCGACTGAGTGTCACCTCTAACCAAAGGACAATGCTATGAGCAAAACGTTCTACGATATTATCCCTAGCGCCCCAGCTGGTCGCTTCGACGACGTCGAGCGCAACTACACAGTTGAAGAAGTTGAAAAGCTTCGCGGTTCTTTCCCAATTGAGCACACGCTCGCAACACGCGGCGCCAACAAGCTGTGGGAAGGTCTTCACACCGAAGACTACATCCACTCACTTGGCGCTCTTTCCGGCAACCAGGCCATGCAGATGGTCCGCGCTGGTCTGAAAGCGATCTACCTGTCAGGTTGGCAGGTTGCTGCAGACGCTAACACAGCTTCTGCTATGTATCCTGACCAGAGCCTCTACCCAGCAAATGCAGGCCCCGAGCTTGCTAAGCGCATCAACCGCACTCTGCAGCGTGCCGACCAGATCGAGCATTCTGAAGGTGGCGCAACACGCGACTGGTTCGTTCCAATCGTTGCTGATGCGGAAGCTGGTTTCGGCGGACCTTTGAACTGCTTTGAAATCATGAAAGCTTACATCGAAGCGGGCGCTGCTGGCGTCCACTACGAAGACCAGCTTGCTTCTGAGAAGAAGTGCGGCCACTTGGGTGGTAAAGTTCTCATCCCAACAAAAGCGCATGAGCGTAACCTGAACGCTGCACGTCTTGCTGCAGACGTCATGGGCACACCAACGCTTATCATGGCGCGTACAGATGCTGAATCTGCGAAGCTCATCACGTCTGACGTTGACGAGCGGGATCACGAGTTCATCGACTTCGATGCTGGCCGGACACCTGAAGGTTTCTACCGCCTGAAAGACGGCACGGGCGTTGATCACTGTATCGCTCGTGGCAAGCAGTTCGCGAAATATGCTGACCTTCTGTGGTGGGAAACATCTGTACCGAACCTCGACGATGCGAAGCGTTTCGCCGAAGAAGTTCGCAAGGATCATCCTAACCAGATGCTCGCTTACAACTGCTCACCTTCCTTCAACTGGGAAGCAAACCTGGACAAGGACACAATCGCCAAGTTCCAGCGTGAAATCGCAGCAATGGGCTACAAGTACCAGTTCGTTACGCTTGCTGGCTTCCACCAGCTCAATTACGGCATGTTCCAGCTCGCATCGGGCTACCGTGATCGTGGCATGGCTGCTTACTCCGAACTGCAGCAGGCAGAATTTGCTGCTGAAGGCGACGGCTACACAGCGACACGTCACCAGCGCGAAGTTGGCACAGGCTATTTCGACATGGTTTCTGTGGCTGCTGCTGGCGGCGAAAGCTCAACGACGGCTCTGGGTGAGTCAACAGAGAGCGCGCAGTTCAAGACAGACGCTGCTGAATAATCTCAGACCTCATTGTCTGAAAAGAGACCCCGGCGGGCAACTGCCGGGGTTTTTCTTTACCGGATTTCGCCACAATGCCCCCACATTAAAGTAGCAATTTCAGTTAATACTCTGCGGAGCGTGTCCAATTGGAGACACGATCCTTTCAACGGAGGCATAACCCATGATTGCTTTTTGTGCACACCCCACTGGAAACATTACCCTTCCTACTGCTGCAAACTACAATCAAGTCATCCTGCCTGATGTAGCGCCAGGCGGCTCAGATCCGCACAACGGGTACAACTTGGGAAGTCGGTATGACACTTCGACGGGCACGTGGAGTCCGGTGCAAGGCGAAGAGCCCGCTGCACTCGTGTCTTTCGCGGGACAGGTGTGGATACCTAATGCAGGGCCTTTGGGCTCCGGTCAGAATTTCGTAGCCCGTATAGTGAAAAATGGATACCCGGGAGGTATAACCGTTGGCGCGGCAATTGCTTCCAAAGGACCGTTTGCCAATGATTGGGTAATCACGCTTTCGATGCAGGATCTGGCGACAGCTGGTGATGAGTATGGTCTCTATGTGTTCACGCAGATCGCGCCTGCAATCATAGACGGCCACCCACTGCACACGTTTTGGAATGGCAAAGTCGGCTAACGACGTTCCATCAGGAAAACTATGGATCGCCAGATAGAGACCCCCGGCGGGCAGCTGCCGGGGTTTTTCTTTGCGTGATTGCCCGCTGTCCCAGCACTGACGGTTGCACATTTGCAGTTCATCCATTTAGCTGTAGGAAGAATTCAGGCATTCAACAGGGAAGACGCTGTGGGAGAGACATCGCCACTCACCCCCGCCATTGATATCACCAGTCACGTTCAGCGCCCCGTGCATGAACTCTGGCCGATCGTGACGTCCGCAGCGGGGGTCAATGCTGAGCTCAGGCCGCTGATTTCTATGACATTCCCATCTGGTGGATTTGACTTTTCCACTGCTCCACTCAACCAACCACTATTCAACTCATGGATTTTGTTGTGCGGAATTCTGCCAGTCGACAGGCACACATTCATGCTCCATGAGATCGGACCGTCGCATTTTGTTGAAACGTCTCACACGCTGCTTCAAAAACGCTGGCGACACGAGCGGTATCTGACGGACCAGGGGGATAACACAGAGATACGTGACGTGGTGACCGTGGTCCCGCGCTTGACGTTCATGCGACCGCTCACAAATCTTGTCGTTGCGGCGATTTTTCGCCATCGGCACAAGCGGCTCGCGCGTCTTTACCCTTCAGCATAACCAAGGTTCCGCTGCGTACTGATGCTCCTGACCCAAGGCTTCAGATTTCAGTTGGTCAGACGGGCTTCCTCCCGATAGGCTTCTGGCAACAAAAATTTTGGTAGGGAGAAGATCATGTCGGATACAGCCACGCTGGATATTAAGGGAGATGTCGCACCGGGATTTGAAACCGTGCGGGATGCCTTCGCCAATAATTTTGTGAATGCGGGCGAAGTCGGTGCCTCCTTCGCCATCTGGAAAGACGGGAAATACCTAGTCGATATCTGGGGCGGCCATGCGGACGCCGACAAGACAAAAGAGTGGCAGCGGGACACGCTTCCCAATGTCTGGTCAACCACAAAGGCTGTCGGGGCGCTTTGCCTCGCCCTCCTCGTAGAACGCGGTCAACTTTCCTATGACGACAAAATCACCAAATACTGGCCGGAGTTCGGCGCCCACGGCAAAGACCAGCTGACGGTAGGTCAAGTGCTGTCGCACCAGTCCGGTGTCTCAACCGTACGTGAGCCGCTCACCACTGAAGACCTTTATGATCATGATGCGATGGCGGCAAAGATGGCTGCAGCAGAGCCGCTCTGGGAGCCCGGCACGCGCTCTGGCTACCATGCGCTCACCTTCGCCTTCCCAACCGGTGAGCTTGTGAAACGCATTACCGGCAAAACCATCGGCCAGTTCTTCCGTGAGGAAGTTGCGGAACCCTGGGAAATCGACTTTCATATCGGCTTGCCCGAAAGCGAAGAACCACGCATTGCCGAGATGATTGAAGCAAAGAAAGCCCAGTCGCTTGACGAAGCGGGCCTCAATGATGTGCAAAAACTCACCTTTGCGAACCCTGCACCGTCTGCCCTTGCCCCCAACACACGGGCTTGGCGTGCGGCAGAACTGTCGTCCGCCGGAGGTCGCGGGTCAGCGAGCGCTCTTGCCAAACTCTATGGTGCCGTTGCGACCGATGGCACACTTAATGGCAAAAAGCTGATCAGCGCTGAAACACGCGAGAAGCTCTCTAAAGAACAAATCTTCAATGAAGACCTGGTGTTGGGCCTGCCCGGCAGCTGGGGTGCCGGTGTCCTGCGCAATCTCGGTGGGCTTCTCTACGGACCCAATGAAGCCACCATCGGCCATTCCGGCTGGGGTGGGTCTTTCGTTTTAGGCGACCCTACCGCCGGGGTTGGCATTGCCTATGTGATGAACCAGATGGGTCCTGACCTTGCCGGTGATCCCCGCGCCATGGGATTGCTCGCTGCGGCCTATGAAGGGCTCAGCGCGTAAAAGGATTGGGTGTCTAACCCAGTTCCATCAGCTTCGCATAACGCTCAGCGATGGGCGCATAGTCGGTTGGCTGCCCGTCATACAAGAGAGCGTCTTTGGGTGGTGTGAACCATTCAAGGGCACTTGACTGCCAGGTGTGTGCCGCTGGCGTCGCCCATTTGCGATCATCGAGCGTACCACCACGCAGAGAGTACACGCCTTGCGAGGGTTCGCTGCCATGGCGGATACGCCCCCCACAGGCGGTGCAGAATTCACCATAGCGATGGGCGCCACTTTCAACTGTCCAATCGATCCGACTGAGCTCACCCTGTTCGATCTGCATCGTATCCTGCAGGATGACGCAGGAGGTGGCGAAGGCACTGGCTGAGATGCGCTGACACTCGGTGCAGTGACACGCATAGGCCATGATCGGCGGCGCGGTGAGCACATATCTTACGGCACCGCATTGACACCCACCTGTCAGTTTAACCTCAGACATGTTCACCCTTTCGATCTGATGCATCGTCGCTGTGTCATGTTGCAATCCACCGACGCTCTTTCAAGCGCCAATAGACAGGCTCGCCGTTAGGCCAATTGAGCTTAACGATCTGGCGGCGCACCATCTCATGCGTTCTTCAAACGTCGTTCATCCAGCTCGGCGCGGATGATCGCATGGGTTTCATCGTCCAACCGGTAGAACCAGATGGCGAAGATGCCGATGGCCATAGCAATCACAGGCCCAAGCGCCACCATAAAGAGAATGCCATTCAGCGCTTCGGGTGTTTGCGGCTGGTTCGCCACATAGCCTGTCATGCTGAGAATGAGGCCCGCCATCGCCCCGCCAATTGCCATGGCAAGTTTTTGAAAAAAGCTGGCCGCAGCATAAATCGCACCATCAGCCCGCACCCCCTGTTTCCATTCCGCATACTCAATTGTATCGGGCAACATGGACCAGCCCATCACTGTTGGCGCTGCAAAGAAGAAGCCGCCGAGGATTGAAATTGCGAATATGGCTGGGATCGCGTCATAAGGCGTTAGGTAAAGGGCTACGCCCGACAGAATCCCCATGACTGAACCCCAGAAATAGGTTCCTTTCTTTCCGATACGCTTTGCGATCCAAGGCGTCACAATCACGCCGAGAAGATGGGCGGCCGCCAGCGAAGGCATGTAGAAGGCGATTAAGTCTTCCCGCCCGAGGTTGTACACAAAATAATAGATAATCGCAGACGAGCGGATGGTGAACGCCATCATGCCCATCCAGAATGCAATGATAATCAGCCAGAGCGGCAGATTGCCGGAGAGAGCACCAATACTTTCAGCGACCGTCGGCGGTTTCGCCAAATTCGAGACTTCGGTTTCTGTCGTTGTCGCAAATGTAAAGGCCAGCAGCAGAATGGCAGCGATACCATAGATGCCGATGGTCATTTGATAGCCGATAACGCCGCCGCCAAAAGCCTCAACCAATGGCCATGTTGCAGCGGACACGATCAAACCGCCGACCATCGCAAATGCCATGCGATATGCTGAGAGGATCGTCCGTTCCTGCCCGTCATCGGTAATCACCGCCGTTAAGCCTGAATAAGGAATGCTTACGACTGTGTAGGCAATGCCAAACAGAATATAGGTCACATATGCGTAGGCGATCTTTCCGCTATCGCCGAGATCAGGCGCTGAGAAGGTAGCAACTGCAATGAGAGCGAGCGGCGGGCCACCAATCAACAGGTAAGGTCGAAACTTTCCCCACCTGGTCCGGGTCCGGTCCGCGATCATGCCCATCATCGGGTCTGTGATGGCGTCAACGACCCTCGCGACAAGAAATATCGACGCTGCCGCCGCTGGCGAGATGCCAAACACGTCGGTGTAAAAGAAGAGCAAGAAAATCAATGCCGACTGGAAGAAAAGATTGACGGCAAGATCCCCGACGCCGTAACCGACATAGGTCCCCACGCCAAGCTTCCTTGTTCCGCTCGTCGCCAATGTTGCCTCTGTCATTTTGCCCCCAAGGATGGTGCTTGTTGTTACTCAACAGGCGACCTGTTCGTATTTGGCCGTAAGGTACCGCATTACATCAAAGGATGTAGTTATTTCCGCGCTGGCACTTGGCGCTCACCACTCCCCGCGCTATAGGGTCGTGAAACAGATTGAGGGGGCTTCCATGTCTATATCTTTGGCAACAACCGACCTGAGCGATGCCCATGCGGACAATATTGCTCATGTCGATCCGATCTTCTTCGACTATGGCGGTGAAACCTCCTTTCACGGTCCCATCACCACGCTCAAAGTGTTTGAAGACAATGCACTTGTCCGTTCCGCTGTCGAAGGTCCGGGCGAGGGTCGTGTGCTTGTGGTCGATGGTGGCGGTTCTATGCGTTGTGCCCTCTTTGGTGGCAACCTTGCTCAGCTTGCCGCTCAAAATGGATGGGCAGGTGTTTTGATCTTTGGCTGTGTCCGTGACAGAGATGAGCTTGAGGCTGAGAAGGTTGGTATCAAGGCCATTGGTCACCATCCTCGCAAAAGCATCAAAAAGGGTCTCGGGGATATGGATCTCCCCGTCACTTTTGCCGGTGTTGCCTTCACTCCTGGCGCCTGGCTGTATGCCGACCGGGACGGCGTGATTGTCTCACAAATCCCGCTGACCTAACCCATAGCTGCTCCTCCCAATTTTCTTGCATTTTCTTCTTGCGATTCATTATCACTTTCATTATCAAGATGGAGCGACATGACCTCAAGGAGCCATACAGATGAAAGTGCTGGATTTCTCTCCCCGACCGGACGGCAGGCAAAAGACGCCGGCGCAGTACCAGCCTGGCACAGACCTTTCAACACTGAGCTTTGCGGAGCAATTTGTGGTTTGGGCGACCCGAGCGTCCCGCATGGGGGCTGAGAGTGGATGTGGCCGGGTCAGGCTCGAAGCAGCATTTGCAGCCATCGACGCCCCGGAATCTCTCCCTCGATTTCTCGATTTTCTAACGGACCTTGAGGCGCAATTCGGGCGACCGCTTGGGTCCCCATGTTTCAAACGACAGTCCCTCCAGACTGACGAAGCCCGTATTCTCACCCTGGTCGATCAATTTCAAACGATGGCGATGGGAGAAGGACCGGCACCCTCAAACCTTTCAGATGCCGCGCTCCAGTCGGGACAACATCTGGCCCTCGCTCTTAGTTCAGCAGGTGTGCAAATGCAGCCGGTGTTCCATGTTCACCAACATACCTGGACGAGAGGCATGCCCATTCTTCACTAGAGCCATACCAGTTTTGTACATCTCAAAATCGGGCTCTAGTCACTTTTTATCGCGTTTTCGGACGGATAACCGGACCCACGTTCGTCCTAACCTCAGACCGGTGGCGGCGTTGTCCTCACCCTGAAAACGCTTAGACCTATTGCGGGGAGGTGGTCCCCCGTATGGCTCCTGTTCGTTCGCAGGCCTATAGGAGCCACCAAGCGCGTGCCCTGGTTCGACCCTCCTCCTCGAGTCAATGGCACGCGCTTTTAGTTTCTAAACCGCGTTGGCTTTTGCAATGGCGCCCAACCAATGGGCACTCGGTTTCACCGTCCGTGTCTGTGTGATGCGGTCAACGGCGATCAGACCGAAGGTTGGCTTGTAGCCCAACATCCATTCGAAATTATCCAGCATGGACCAGTAACAATAGCCACGGACATCAATACCGTCGGCGATGCAGTTCTGAACACCTTTAAGTGCCCTTTCCACATAAGCGCGGCGCCTGCTGTCATCTTCAGTCCCAATGCCGCTTTCTGTCACAATGGTCGGCAGACCGGTATAATCAGCCGTGTAGCGAATGGTGGCTTCAAGCGCTTCTGGATAAAACTCATAGCCCATCTGTGTTTTCTCAACATCATCTGACACTTTGAGCTTACCCTCTGGACCATAGATCGACCGGGAATAGGTCTGCACGCCCACAAAGTCGTCACCCTTGGTGATGTCGAGGAATGCATCAATACACCGGGTCCGGGCTGCGTCACGCAATGCTTCCCCTCCCTCAATCGCCTGCTCATCCTGTATGGCAAGTGTGACGCCGACAGGGGTTTCCGGCGCTCTTGCGCGGATTGCCTCCACCGTGAGGCGGTGACCTTTTTTCATTCCTTCTGCAGCACCTTCAATGTCGCCAATGAAGAAGGAGGAAAAGTCGTCAGACCCGCACCGCTTTTGTGCCGCCTCAAGGAACGGCGCCAGGCGCGCCTGATCGCCCAGCATTCCGTCGTGAAAGAACCGCATGGGAATATTGATTTCATTAATGGTGCAGACCTGTCCCCAATAGTCTCCCAGCACGTCCGCCATAATGCCTGCATAGTTTGCGAAATGAGCTGGCCCGTCTTCTGAGGCAAAACCGCCTTCGCGCGCGAACCAGAGGGGTGATGTAAAATGGTGAAGCGTCACAATGGGGGTGAGGCCCTGCTCTCTCACAAACGCTGTCATGCGCCGATAATGCTCAAGAGCCGCGTTCGAAATCTCGCCTTTTTCAGGTTCCACCCGCGCCCACTCAACAGAAAAGCGATAGGCATTGAACCCGAGTTCTTTCAGCAGTCGCACATCCTGTTCATAGAGATGGAACTGATCACACGCATCTCCCGAAGGCTCTTTGAACATTGTTGGCTCGGTGTGCTCCATCAACCAGAAGTCGCTGGAGGTGTTGTTGCCTTCAACCTGATGCGCCGCGGTTGCGGTTCCCCAGATGAAGCCTTCAGGAAACTTGGTCATCTGCCCCTCCCCGGGTCTACGACGTCAGCCGAAATTCTTGTTCTCCGCACACGCGCCCATGCGACTTGTGATTTCGAAAAACTCAGCCACCGTTTCATCAATGATCTGCTGAACCGGTTTGATTTCATCAATGAGACCAACCGATTGGCCGGCCAAGCCAACGCTCGCTTCCATGTCTCCTCCGAAATAGAGATCGAGAATGTTTGCAAACGTATCGGCGGGCATCAGACCGTCTTCATGAATTTTCGCGGTACGTTCTGTCTTCAGCGCACGAATGCAGGGCGAGGCCTTTTTGTTCAAAACCCAGGTCCCGGCTTCGTTCGCTTCAATGATTGCCTTTTTGTAGTTTGCATGTACCGGGCTTTCAGCAGCACTCACAAAGCGGGTTCCCATCTGTACACCTTCTGCGCCAAGTGCAAAGGCCGCAGCCATGCCCTTACCGTCTGTGATGCCGCCAGCTGCGATCAATGGAATATCGACCTTCGCGCGGATCGCCTGCAACAGAACCAGCGTGGAAACTTCCTCTGGATTTTTGAAACCGCCGCCTTCGGCGCCTTCAACAACAAGGCCGTCAACACCTGCTTCTTCGCATTTGACTGCAGCGTCAACGGTGGGCACCGCGTGATAGACAGTGATGCCTGCTTCTTTCAGAGGACCAATAAATTTTTTTGGGCTCCCCGCAGAAGTTGTGACGAACCTCACACCGCTCTCACAGACAAAATCGAGGATGGCCTTTTCGCGCAGGAAAAGAATAGGCAGGTTCACACCAAAGGGTTTGTCCGTGATTTCCTGCATTTTGCGGATTTCCGCCTGACAAGCCTCCGTTTCCCCAGACGAGGTCTCAATGATCCCCATGCCACCAGCTTCACATACGGCGGACGCCAATTGCGACCGAGCAATCCAGCCCATTGGGGCCTGCACGATAGGGTATTTCGAGCCCAGATGTTCGCAAACGCGGTTCATTGTTATTTCTCCGTCACAGCAGTTTGAATTTCGATGGCGGGAGTAAAGCGGGAAGGTCTCGCCACGGCAAGGGATATTGCAGTGACCGGCTCAATAGAAGAGGCGCTCCCATCAGGAGCGCCTCGTCCGATCAACTTCTACTGAACTGTTTTCAGGAAAAGTGCTTATAGGCCTGTTTTACCGCTTTGGAGAGATCGCGATAGGCTGCTTCTATGCCTTTGCGCACATCGTCATAGGCGAGCTCACTTTTCGTCGCGAGCGTTCCGACCTGTTTCTCCAGGCGGGCGCGTTCCGCATGCAACTGCTTGACAGTCTTGTCATACCGGGTCTGCGCCTCCTTCAGAACTTTCTTGCCTTCGCGTTCAACCCTATCAATCTCCTTGGAAATCACCTTAATTTGCTGATCGAGCTTCGTCTGATGCGTGGCTCGTTTGTTCGATGTCACGGGTTTGGCTGCAGCTCTTTTCTTGCTCGGTGCTTTTTTTGCCACTTTTCTTTTTGTGGCGGGGCGTTTAGCAGCCTTCTTCTTTGCCGTTTTTCGCTTTGGGGTTGCGGTAGCCATCATCTGCCTCCTCAGGCTTGTCTCACATTCCTAAAAAGAGAGCGTCTATCGGCCACCCTCCAAAACCGATCATCGTACTGCCTCAAGTGTCGGTCACTTTTCAGTTCAGTGAATTGACACATGTCAGTCTTCGGGAAAGACTTACGCATGATATCCAGCATGCCACCAATCAGCTTCCCCGTCACCTGTGCGCTGTTCGTCGCATTTGCATCCACTCTAACCCTGGTTGCTTCTGCACGTGCGGCGGACCCACTCCTGGAAGAAAAGGTGGACTGCGCTAACTGCCTCCAGTTCGAGAGGATTGAGCCTGCGACCTTCACGATGGGATCAGATGTACAAGGCGGCCAGATGGGGCCAGACGAACTCCCCGCCGTTGAAATCACCATAGCCAAACCCTTCATGATGGCTGTGACACAGGTGACCCGCGCACAGTTTGCTCTATTTGCTGAAGCAACCGGTCATCGGACGCGGCTTGGATGCTGGACCTATACGCAATATGGCTGGGCACAGGATGAAACAACAGATTGGCGCGCTCCGGGTTTTGACCAAACAGAGTTTGATCCCGTGGTCTGCGTGTCACGTGAAGATGCGCTTGCTTATATTGCATGGGCGTCCGACCGTGATGGAAAACCTTATCGACTTCCAAGTGAAGCAGAGTGGCATCTCGCCAGCGCTGCAAACCTGCCCGAGCCCTTTTGGAGCACGCGATATGACGTCTGCAATTTTGGCAATGTTCCTGACCTCACCTCAAAGAACAAGACAGCCAAGGCCGGGGAACCCTGCGATGATGGCGCGCTTTACACAGCACCCGTCGCCAGCTACCAGCCGAACCCCAATGGCCTCTATGACATGATCGGCAATGCCTGGGAGTGGACGGCTGATTGCTGGACCGGCAGCTATGAGGATCTGCCCGCCGACGGATCCCCGCTCTCAGATGCAGCATGCCAGGAATTTGCTTTAAGGGGACACTCCTGGACCGACGCGCCTGGGCCCGTTCGGCCTCAGACCCGTTACTCTCTTTCGCCTGTTGCGCGGCAATCCATGGTGAGCTTTCGCCTTGCAATGGATGTGCCTGACGCTGATTAAGCCTATTCTGCGGCAAGCGTTGAGGGCGGCTCCTGCGCACCCCGAACAAGCCTCCCAGGCAGGGCGCCTGTCGCCTCCCCATCACGGCGGATCACTTCACCACTTACGATCGTTGCAACATAACCATCGGCGTGCTGCATAAGGCGGCGGGTGTTGGCAGGCAGATCAAAAATCATATGCGGCGGATGGAGCCTGAGTTTCTTAAAGTCGATGACGTTGAGGTCTGCTTTATACCCCGGCGCGATCAGACCACGATCCATCAGCCCCATAGATATTGCGGTGTCACGGGTCTGTCTTTTTACGAGCCAGGCAAGGTCAAACCGATCGCCGCGCGTCCTATCCCGGGCCCAATGCGTCAACATATATGTCGGAAAACTGCCGTCACAGATGGCGCCCACATGAGCGCCGCCGTCTGAGAGACCGGGAATTGTGTAGTCGCTTTCGAGCATCTCTTTGGTCGCATCGAGTGAGAATTCCGCATAGTTCAGGAATGGGAAATAGAGAAATTCGCGCCCCTCGTTCTGCAGCAAGATCTCGTAGGCCAGCTCATCTGGCCGCTTGCCTTGACGCGCTGCAACAGCTGCAACGCTGGTTGATGGCTCAGGTTCATAGTTTGGTGGATCGCCAAGCTGGAACATCTTGTCGTAAGAGCTGGCGATATGGTTTGCAAACACATTGCCCTTCTGCGGCTTTTCGGAGAGAAGCTGGTCACGGAAGGTGGACTCACGCATCTTCGCCACCCGTTCTGCAAGCGGCTGGTCAGCAATTTCTCGATAAGACGGGTAAGTGATGAACGGATGCACAGAGCCCTGCAGACCCAGCAACAATCCAACTGGGCGGTTCGCGACCTGACCACGCATCTCCAACCCGGCGCGGTTTGCCTCTTCAAGCTTTGCCAGCAGCTCTCTGTAGCGTCCCGGCATGACGTCAGCCTGCGCCAAGGAGAGGCTCAATGGCCGGCGCGAAAGACGAGCCATTTCTGTCAGTGTTTCGAACTCGACCTGAAGGTCCGCAAAATCGCTCACCAGCTGCAACACACCTGCACCGGATTTTCCCATTTCCTCGGCGATGCCCAACAATTCTTCGCGGGCGGCATCATAGGTAGGGACAGCGTCCCCTTCGGCGGTTTTGTGCAGGATCGTTCGGGATGTCGTAAAGCCCAGCGCACCGGCCTCCACAGCCTCTCTGTTGAGGCGTGCCATCTCCGCAATGTCATCACCGGTCGCTTTCTCAAGTGCTGCCCCTCGTTCGCCCATGACATAGACACGGAGCGCGCCGTGAGGGACCTGCGCTGCGACATCAATGTCATGCGCCCGTTCTTCGATGGCATCGAGATATTCCGGAAAGGTTTCCCAGTTCCAGCTGAGCCCCTCATGGAGTGCCGCGCCTGGAATATCTTCCACGCCCTCCATCAGACTGATCAGTGTCTTGTGATCCTGCTTGCGTACCGGTGCAAAGCCAACACCGCAATTGCCCATGACCACTGTTGTCGCCCCATGCAGTGACGAGGGCGTTACGAAGCTGTCCCAGGTCACCTGGCCATCATAATGGGTGTGAACGTCGACCCAGCCCGGTGTCACCAGTTTGTCCGTTGCATCAATCTCTTCGGCTGCTGATCCTTCAACCTGACCGACGGCCGCAATGCGCCCCGACTTGATCGCGACATCTGCACGGAAGCCATCGGCACCTGATCCATCGAGCACCGTGCCGTTTCGAATTATCAGATCAAAATCACTCATTTTTTCCTCCGGTCACAGCGGCAGCCAGCTACTCGCTGACCTGCCGATCAGCTTGTTTCGCCAGCGCGGGTAAGAGACGCAGCTTCTGCTTGAAGGCGTGCTGTTCTTCGCTCTATCAGGCCGCGCAATCGCGCCTGACGCTCGGCAGTGAGCGGATAGTTCCAGGTGAGCCAGAGCGCTCCAATAAAAAAGATGGCTGGCATGATGGCATAGTTGATTGCCAGCCAGTTCAGCTCCGTCGCCCCATTGGCGCCTGCATCACCGGATGGATTGAAGCCGAAAAACGCGACGACGTTCAATGAAATGCCGGTGCCGAAAGCCGTTGCCAGCTTTGCGGTCATGCCGGAAATCGCAAAGAAGGTACCTGCCCGTTCACCTTTAGATCTGGCTGTGTCCACATCAACAACGTCTGCGAGCATTGAAAGCGGCAGGAATTGCAGACCGCCGAAGCAAAAGCCTTTGGCAATGAAGAGCAAGGTGAACGGGGTCACATCGCCTGGCCCAAGAAAGTAGGTCGCGATGGAGATCGCCGCGACGGTCGCCATGCACACCGCAAAGGCTTTGTGTTTTCCCATCTTCCGGCCAAGCCATAGCCAGAACGGAATGGCTGCGAGCCCTGCGCCAAAGTAGATGAAGTAAAGTGAGCCGATGCTGTTAATGCCAATCACGTCGCGCATGAAGAAAAGAGACAATGCATTTCGGAACGCCTCACCACCGGTGACGATGAGCACAATGGCGAGAACGCGCACCATGGGACCATTGCGCAGGACAAGCCTCAAGCCATCCAGAAGCGGTACGTCTTTTCGAGTTTCCGACTTAGGTTCGACGACACGCCACACAACGAGCAATACAAGAGAAGGCATCAGGATCACGATGGCCCATGCCATAGCTTCGAGCACGAGCCCGGGGTCACGCCCGGCGCCCTCGCCGTTCACCAGCTCTACGCCAAACGGGATCGCCGCAGCAAAAGCAAGACCGACAAGGATGAAAATTTCTCGGACTGCTGTGATACGGCTGCGCTCATTATAGTCAGGCGACAGCTCTGCTCCCCAAGCGTAATAGGGGATGTAAACCATGGTCGCGCCCAGAAACATGATGCTGATCCACACGACCAGATGCATCGGGCCAACCGACGTGAATCCCAGCTGATTTGGCAGGAAGAGCATGATCACGCCCAATGCAAGGATAGGCAGGCCCGCGACCATGAAGGGTTTGCGTCGCCCCATGGGCAGTTTTGACCTATCCGACAGAAACCCGATGACCGGGTCGGTCACCACATCCGTAAGGCGCGCCAGCATGATCATGGTGCCCACGACCGCCAACGACACGCCCAGCTCACCGGCGTAAAATGCCGGCAGCCAAATGGCAATCGGGTAGCCGAACATGGCCGTGGGCAGGCCCACTGATCCATGCAGGATGGTGGCGCTTCGACTGACGCCCGAAGGTGTTTTGCTCACAAAGATGTCCTAGGTGTTAGTTGGATACTGAAAGGTCACAATCTAAGAATTTGGATTCGATAATGGCGCCAATAATCAGGCGATCCTGAAAGATCGCGCCCGTGCTCGCAGCCGACAGGTCTTCGCCGAGGCTCAGAAAGATCGTTTCAACCTTCCCACTCTCTGGGTCAACTTTCACGATGTGTGAGGGCGCGTTCTGCGTTGGGTCACCAAAATGGGCAAGCAGCTCCAGCGCTTTGGGATGCAGCGCAATCAGCAACTGACCGTCCGGGAGAAGCTCAATATTGTCCGGCAAGCCCGGCAGATCAATTGTCTTGCGATGTGTCAGGTCACCGGAAGAGAGATCGCGGTCATAGACATGGACGGCACCCCCACGAGCAGCGCTCAGATAGAGTGTTGCGCCATCAGCGCTCACATTGATCCCGTTTGCGCCTTTGACGCTGGGGGCCGCGGTTCTGAAATCGGTGCCGTCATACAGAACCGCGTCCGTCATGGGGAGCCCCAAAAAGTCTTCAAAGGGTCGCATGACATCATCGGCAAGAAAACGATGATCGTTGGAGAAATAGAAGGCATCGGGCGAAACGGCCACCAGATCATTGGGCGTGCGTAGAAGCTCGCCGGTCACGGTGGTGACTTTTTGCAGGCTGCCCTCATCCATGTCAAAAATGTCGACGGCTTGTTCGTTGTTGCCGTGGTTGATCACGAAGAGACGTCGTGAACCATCTTCCCCGATATAGAGCGAAATGCCATGGGGTTGAAAACCAGCATCTGCATCCGGTGTTACATTGACCGGCACAGCTTCCGGATCGTTCAGATCATAGGTCCAGATAGCACCTGGCGTTGGACTGCCGCCAATCGCACTTACCCGGTCATAGCCGGAGAGATAGACGATGCCTGTCTCAGGATCGATGGTGTGATCTTCCGGCCCGACAACACCCGGCACGATGGTGCATTGCCCTGCCATTTGGGGTTCCAGATCGCGAAACATGCCCGCCGTTGAAGCGAATTCATAGCCGCGCCAAAGAACAACCGCTAACACCAAAACCAGTATGATCAAAAACGTGCGCATATGTCCCCACCCCGAGCGTTTGCTTTTAGGCAGGATGCTGCCGTGATGAGCGTCAAATGTCTAGGAAATGCGGATTACCCTTCACTTGGTGGTGATATTCGCAGTCCCGCGACAACTAGCCCGACCATCAACCGTGCCGCTGCGCTTGCATTTGCTTCTGAAGCCTCGCGCGCCAACAGACCTTCGAAAAAATGTTCCAAAAGGTCTACCGTGCTTTCCGGTGTCATCCCCCTCGCAGAGAGGGCCAGTTCCTCCGAGTCGTCGCCCTCGCGGATGATCTGTTCCATCGCCATACGGGCCTGAAGGCCGGAGTCACGGCTATCGCCTCCCTCCCGTTTTTTTCGCTCAGCCAGCAGCTCCCTGCCATAGGGCGACACAAAGAGAAGCGCATAATCTCGTCCGGCACGCGCCTCAAAGACGGCCAATAGTCGATCTTCTATTGCCCCGGGTTGTTCCAGCGCCCGCTCAATGGCCAGCGAAATGTCTTTGTGAATACGGTCCGTGACCGCCTTAAACACAGCGTCCTTGTTCTTGAAATAGTGATAGATGGCGGGACGTGAGAGCCCTACTTCCTCGGCAATATCGCCAAAAGACGTGCGCCGGTACCCCTGCCGAGCAAAGAGCGCAAACGCTTTGTCCAGAATCGCCGAACGCTGCTCTGCGCCCAACTGCTTGGGTTTTGGCGCGGGTTGCGCTGGCATGTGGACCTCCGGTTACCAGTTCGCGTTTGACAGATTATTCCAATTGTGTCAATTAGCACTATAGATTGACACTTTTGACTTTTTTTGTCGATTCTATCTAACCGGAGATGCTTATGACCAGATCGAAAGAAGACCTTCTATCCGAGCTCACCCGTTTTTATGGCACTGACCCCAACATGCCATCCGCCGCCCAGTGGGCTCATTTGTTTGACCTGCCTGCCGACGCCCCTCTTGCAGCCGTGAATCATGTGAAGCTCCGAGACCAGGCGCAGTACGCGCCTGGTGAAAAGGAGCCTGCAGCAACCGGGTTAGAGGCAATGATGCGGTACAGTTCGGTCAGCACGCTGCGGGCTGCAGCTGTTGGCGGCGCGTTCCTTCTCACCGGCTTCCACCAGGGCGCCATTATCGGCCCGGCGACGGACTGGGACCTCATCATCGTTGGGCACTTCCCAACACCTGCCGCCTACCTTTCCCTGTTTGTCGACCCGGACTATCAGGCGGCATTCCATCATCGTCGCGCCGCTGTCGACACCTGGCGCGCTGTTCTTTCAACGGGCAACGCTGCGTAAAGAACCCATCGCTCGCCAGTGCCTGAATGGTTGGGTAGAATGGACCCAACCATTCAAGGCATTTAGGAGACTGCGCCCATGGACCTCTCAACCACACAAGAAGATGATGCTTTTCGCGCGGAGGTGCGCAGCTTCCTGGAAGACACCCTGCCACAAGATGTGAAAGAGGCGCCGTCTGTCGGGGTTGCGATTGAAAAGCCGCTTCTAAAAAAGTGGCACAAGATTCTCGCGGACAAAGGCTGGGCAGCCCCTCATTGGCCCGTCGAACATGGCGGTACAGGTTGGACCATCACCCAGAAGCACATCTGGGATGAAGAAGTGAGCCGTGCCAGTGCGCCGCGCCTGATGGCGTTCGGCCTCTCCATGGTGGGGCCTGTCATCTATGCATTCGGCAATGAGGACCAAAAAGCACAGCATCTTCCAGGCATCCTGAATGGCGATGTCTGGTGGTGCCAGGGCTATTCAGAACCGGGGTCCGGTTCTGACCTCTCATCTCTCAAGACAAAAGCCGTCCGCGACGGTGATGACTACATCATCAATGGTCAGAAGATCTGGACCTCTTATGCTCATGAAGCTGATTGGATTTTCTGCCTCGTGCGCACAGACGATAGCGGCAAGCAACAGGAAGGCATCAGCTTCGTCCTGATCGACATGAAAACGCCGGGTGTTGAAGTGAAGCCCATTGTCTCCATTGACGGCCTCCATCACCTGAATGAAGTGTTCTTCACTGATGTCCGCGTCCCTGTGGCAAATCGCATCGGCGAGGAAGGCAAAGGCTGGACCTATGCCAAGTTTCTGCTGGTGAATGAGCGCACAGGCATTGCCGGTGTTGCCCAATCCAAAATGGCCGTCGACCGTCTAAAATCCATTGCCAACACGGAGACCAATGGCGATGGAGAACCGCTCTGGGCGCAGGACGGTTTCCGCCGCAAACTGTCAGAGATTGAAGTGAAGCTTCAGAGCCTTGAATATACGGATCTGCGTATCCTCGCAGACGTGGCCACGGGCAAAGACGCAGGACCTGAAAGCTCAATCCTGAAAATTATCGGCTCGGAAGTGCAGCAGGAATTAGCAAGCCTCACCGTTGAGGCATTGCAGCATTATGCGCTGCCCTCTCACGTGGATGATCTGGAAGGGCGGACAAATCAGGAGCCCGTGGGTCCTGACTACTCGCTGCTTCCTGTCGTCAATATGGCGTTTGGGCGCGCGTCGTCCATCTATGGTGGCTCCAACGAAATCCAGCGCAATGTGATCGCGAAAGCAGTGCTGGGGTTTTAACGCCCCAGTAGAGCCTTATTCGCCCATGCCCTGATCGGGTCTGCGGTCCTTCATCATTTTCTCGACAATGGGGCCGAGTTTGGCCGGGTCGAAGCGGGCGTTCTGTTCCACCATGGGTCCCCGGTGCCAACCTTCATAGACGCAGAGCCGACCGCGCATGCTCTCAAACACCTGCCCGGTCACATCTTTCGACTCTGAACTGCCAAGCCAAACACAGATCGGCGCAATATTGCCGGGATCACGGGGGCTCCAGGTGCCCTCCGGCACCTCTTCCGGTGGTGGCCCCAGATCTTCTGTCATGCGTGTCAGTGCGCCGGGCGAAATCGCATTCACTGTAATGCCGTAACGCATCAGTTCTTTGGCGGAGATCACGGTCATGGATGCAATACCAGACTTTGCTGCGCCATAATTTGACTGTCCCTGATTGCCGAACAGGCCGGAGACACTGGTGGTGTTAATGATGCGGGCGTTGTTTGTTTCGCCTGCTTTTGCCCGCTCCCGCCAATAGGCAGATGCGTGGCGCATGGGACAGAAAGTGCCACGCAGATGCACGCGGATCACCGCGTCCCATTCATCGATCGACATGTTGACCAGCATGCGGTCGCGCAGGATGCCCGCATTGTTGACGACAACATCCAACCCACCGAATGTATCAATGGCTTGTTGGATCATTGCGCCGGACTGATCCCAGTCGGCGACGTCTGCGCCGTTGGCAATCGCCTCGCCGCCTATGGCGCGAATTTCTTCCGCCACCTCTTCGGCCGCACTGACATCTTTGCCCCCGCCGGCGCGGTCACCACCCAGATCATTGACCATGACCTTGGCGCCTTGTCTCGCAAACTCCAGACAATATTCCCGCCCGATGCCGCGGGCCCCACCCGTGACAATGACACTGCGTCCTTCACAAATACCCATGACATCCTCCCATAATTTTCAGATCAGTTTGATTTTCCTCAGATAGATTTGCCGTGGCCTTCCCAGTAAGGCTCGCGCACTTGCCGGCGCACAATTTTGCCTGTGGGCAGACGCGGCAAATCGTCGGCAAAATCGATGGAGCGCGGGCGCTTGTAACCAGGCAGATGCTCCGCGGCGAAGGTAAGCAAATCATCCTTGGTCGCCTGGGAGGCTTCTACGCCTTCTTCCAGCTGGATGACGGATTTCACTTCCTCACCCCATTCCTCGTTCGGAACGCCGATGGTCGCCACATCGGCGACCGCTGGATGACGGAGAAGTTCCTGATCCACTTCAGCCGGATAGATGTTGACGCCGCCGGAGATGATCACCTCTGCCGACCGGCCCGTCAGAAACAGGAACCCGTCCTCATCGACGTAGCCCATGTCTCCCATGGTGTAATAGTTGCCACGATAGGCGCCGTCGGTCTTCTCCGGTGCTTTGAAATACTCAAACCGCCCTGTTTCGGGTGCTTTGAAATATATGGTGCCAATCTCGCCCGCAGGTATTTCAACACCCGCATCGTCCTGAACTTCAACAGTGACGCCTTCCAGCGCACGGCCGACTGTCCCGCGCTTCGTGAGCCATTCTTCTGACTCCACAAATATTCCGCCGCCTTCGGTCGCCGCATAATATTCATAGACTACGTTGCCGAGCCATTTGATCGTATCCTCTTTCACATGAACCGGACAGGGCGCTGCTCCGTGCAGAACCCAGCGCAGGCTGGAGACGTCATAGCTGTTGCGAACATCATCGGGTAGCGAGAGAATTCGATGCAGCATGGTCGGGACCACATGGGTGTGAGTGACTTTGTACTGGGCCACAAGCTTCAGCGTTTCTTCCGCATCCCACTTGTCCATCAAGACCACACCTACGCCGGACATCAAAGGGAAGTTGAGATTGAGAGCCAGCGGCGCTGCGTGATAGAGGGGCCCTGTTGAGAGCGCCACGTCTTTTGTAGGGTCAAAGGCGGCAGTCTCTCGCAGCTTGACGAGCAATGGGGAGACAGGTGGCGCAGCTTTCCGATAAACACCCTTGGGATGGCCCGTCGTGCCTGACGTGTACAGCATCTGAGTGCCTGCCGTTGGATCCTCAATATTGTGGGCTGGCTCTGCATCCAGCGCATCATCGTACGAAGTGAATCCCTTGATCTCTCCTGCTACGGCAAGTTTCTGAACCAGATGGGGCGACATGGCGGAAGCTTCTGCGGCTTTCTCGGCAAATCGCGCGTCGGCGATGAAAGACTTCGCCTCGCAGTTTTCGACAATGTAGCCGATCTCTTCTGCGGTCAGGTGCCAGTTGATCGGGGTGAGGCGCATGCCACATCGGGAGACAGCTATACAAGCCTCAACGAACTCCGGCCGGTTGGCACAGAGAAGCGCGACTGCGTCACCTTCTTTCAGCCCTGCGCTGCGCAACGCTCGCACGAGCTGATTGGACCGCGCATTGAGGTCGGCATAGGTCCGGTCACCGAGCGGCGAGAGAATGGCTGGGCGATCCGGCGCGGCTTCCGCGTGGAGGGCGATCACCATGCCGCAGGCGGCGGCCTCCTCCGGTGTCATAGAAAGCTTTACGGTAGATGCTGTCATTCGATCCTCCCCGATCCCTTGACCCATATGTCTAATTTTTATAGTTGCTGGGGATATTGGACGGTCTAGTCTGGCCGCCGTCAAGCTCAAGCCCCCGGAGTCTCCATGTCAGCGTCCCAAACCAGCCGCTCAGCAGCCCTGATCGCCTTTGGCTCAATAGTCTTTCTCGCGGGAGCCCACGCTGCCGAGCAGGACAAGCCGGACACGTCAAGACAATGGGCATTTGGCACGGTGCAGGTCGAAAACGACCTATTTGCGAATGCCGCCAATACAGACAGGCACTATACCAACGGCCTGCAGGCATCGGTCCTGTCCCATCCGCTGAACCTGACCGGCTGGCAAAAAGAGGTTGCGACAGCCCGCGTCCCGTTTGGTCTTGATGATGCACGTCCGACCTCCCACCGGGTGGGATTGGCGCTCGGCCATTCGATTTTCACGCCGGACGACACGGACGTCGTCGGCCTTCTTGCATCCGACCGTCCCTATGCGGCCTGGCTGCATCTCACCTTCACACTGCAGACCCTCTGGGCGACAGATGGGCACGGCACCTTTCAAGACCAATGGAAGTTCGATGTTGGCGTGGTCGGCCCTGCGGCTGGAGGCGAATTTGTCCAAAATAATTGGCATCAATTAATCGGTGCTGATGAGGCTGCTGGCTGGGACAATCAACTCCGGAACGAACCAGGTGTTAACGTCACCTTTGAACGGGCATGGAACAGTCCAGACCTCTCTCCCTCAGAGCTTGGTGGGTTACAGATTGACGGCATTCCCTATGTCGTTGCCGCCCTTGGCAATGTTCAGACCTATGCCGGTGGTGGCGGCATCATTCGTATCGGACCAGACCTGCCGGACGATTTTGGCCCCGCGCGTATCTATCCAGGCGTTGGCGGCTCCGAACAGTTCACACCGTCAGAAGGTGGCATTGACTGGTATCTCTTTGCAGGGGCTGAAGGGCGCGTCGTCGGCCGAGATATGTTTCTGGATGGAAACCTTTTTCGCGACAGTCACAGCGTGGATAAAAAATACTTTGTCAGCGACCTCAGGCTTGGCGCAGTGGCGATCTGGGGGCGGACCCGCGTGAGCTTCACCCATGTCTATCGGACGAAGGAATATTCCCAGCAACCCAAGCCTGATCAGTTTGGTTCCATGACCGTCGGCTTCGCCTTTTGATTGCAATCGCTCCGCGCGATACACTCCGGTTTAACAAAGAAGAAATCGGGGATAGTCACAAATGACTGCAATGCCAATCGGCCAAGCCATTGCCTTCTGGGCGGCAAAAGACGCTCACGCGCCTGCCATCACCCATGAAGGGCGCACGGTCACACGTGCTGAATTTGACGCGCGCACCAACAGACTGGCGCGTGCCTATGAAGCGCTGGGCGTTGTCGAAGGCGATTTGGTGACCATAGGACTGCCCAACAGCATTGAGTTCTATGAAGCGGCCTTTGCGGTCTGGAAGCTGGGTGCGACCCCCCAGCCGGTCTCCGCGAAACTTCCTCACGTGGAACGGCAGGCCATTATTGAAGTGGCGAACTCCAAACTCGTGATCGGAGCCGAACCTGGTGCCCATGGCGATTTCACCTGTCTTGCGGCGGGATATGAACCAGACGGCTCCCTGTCAGATGCCCCCGTTCAGACAAAAATCTCCAAACACTGGAAAGCACCCACCTCCGGCGGCAGTACGGGGCGACCCAAAATCATCGTGGCGGCGGAACCTGGTGTGTTTGACCCGGAAGAAGCACCGCTTGGTATGGAGGTGGACAAAGCGCAGCTGGTGCCCGGCCCGCTCTATCACAATGCGCCCTTCAGCTTCTCCTGCCGGGCACTTATCTGCGGCAACCACATCATCATCATGACGCGCTTTGATGCGGAGGAGACGCTGCGTCTTCTGGAAGAGCATCGTGTCGACTGGGTGATGATGGTTCCGACCATGATGCAGCGGATCTGGCGCCTGCCGGAAGAAGTCCGCACCAAGTACGATCTATCCGCACTGCGCATGGTGCTGCACCTGGCGGCTCCCTGCCCTGCCTGGCTTAAGGAAGAGTGGATCAACTGGCTGGGGGGCGAGCGCATTCACGAACTCTATGCTGGCACCGAAGCACAGAGCGTCACCTGGATCACCGGCACCGAGTGGCTGGAGCACAAAGGGTCGGTCGGGCGACCGATGGCTGGTGGGCAGATGAAAATTCTGGATGAAAACCGTAATGAACTGCCCCCTGGAGAGGTAGGTGAGGTTTTCATGCGCCCGGACAAGGGACAGGGCACGACCTATCACTATCTGGGTGCTGAACCCAAGGCCATTGAAGGTGGTTGGGAAAGCCTCGGCGACATGGGCTCCATGGATGAAGACGGATTCCTCTATCTCGCAGATCGGCAGACAGACATGATCCTCTCCGGCGGGGCCAATATCTATCCTGCTGAGACGGAAGCAGCCATTGATGCGTTTCCAGGCGTGCGCTCAAGCGCCGTCATCGGCCTGCCGGATGATGATATGGGCAATCTCGTCCACGGTATCATTGATGCGCCGGGCGGTATTGATGTCGACGCCTTGCAAGCGCACCTCGTCGAGACCCTGTCGCGCTACAAGATCCCACGCACATTTGAATTTGTTGATGCACCTGTGCGGGACGATGCTGGTAAGGTGCGCCGCTCGCAGCTTCGTGCTGAACGCATCGCCCAAAAGCAATAATTGAGAAAAAATAATCGATAGATCAGGACGGCTTTATGACTTCGTTGATTTCCCCAGACAATATCTACGCTCTACTGACCGTCTTCCTGGGCCTTGCTGCCTTCGGCTTCTGGTCGGAACGTACAAAGATCGGCCAGACATTGTCGGGAGTCATCCTGGTGATCCTGGCAGGCCTTGCACTTGCGAACTTCAGGATCATTCCCTTCTCCGCACCGTTCTACGATCTGGTCTGGGGCTATGCGGTATCGCTTGCGATCCCGCTCCTTCTCTTCCGGGCGGACTTCAAGAAAATCCTGCCTGCCACGGGACCGATGCTGATCAGCTTCGTGATTGCGGCCATTGGCACGGTCCTGGGTGTCTTTGTTGGCGCGTCACTCATAGACATGGGCAGCAGTGGTGCAGACATTGCCGGAACCATCGGCGCCAGCTGGATTGGTGGCTCGATGAATTTCGCGGCAACCTCACAAGCGCTCGGCATGAATGACGGGAGCCTGCTCAGCGCCATGGCCGCTGCAGACAGCGTTGGCGGTACACTCTTTCTGATGGTACTGGTTCTGTTGCCAGCGTCGCTTGCGGTCCGGCGTTTCTTTCCATCCAAAATCATGGAGGAGACAGCAAGCGTTGAAGGTGGCGCGGTCGATCATGGATCCAAAGAGCTCAACATGGTGCATATCGCGCTCTTCCTGTCGGGCGCTGCGCTCTGCTGTTTCCTGGGATATGGCACAGCAGCACTTATTGGCGGATGGGGTGCAGACCAGGGGATTGGCTGGCTCGCTGACTTCAGCCGCTACGGCGTTCTGTTCATCACCATCTATGCGCTTCTCGTTGCGAACCTGTTTTCTTCCAGAATCGAGCCCATGAGCGGCGATTTCCCGCTCGGCATGTTGTTCATGTATGTCTTTTTCGGCGTAATGGGCGCCGGCGCTGACGTGATGGCCATGATTGATCGTGCGCTCCCGATTTTCGGCTTTGTCGGGATTATGGCGAGCGTTCACCTGCTGGTCGTTCTTACAGCAACCAAACTCTTCAAGATCGATCTGGCTGAAGCGCTCATCGCGTCGAACGCCGTGGCACTGGGCCCAGCTCCGGCAGCGGCACAGGCCGCCGCACAAGGCTGGAAGCCCCTTGTTACGCCAGGCGTCATGCTTGGGGTTCTGGGCTATGCCACCGCCAATTTTATCGGCGTTGCGATGGCGGGATGGCTCTCTTAAGCCAACCGTTCAATCGCAACGTCTGCGCCTGCCAAGTCCAGCGATCCCAAAACAAGCTCACCTGATACGCAATCGGCGATTGAAACTCTTTGCGGATTATAATTGACGAAGACCCGGAAGTTTCCCCTTGTGCGTGTCCGCACACCAAAGGGCAGATCAAGGATCGATAACCCCGCTGCGGCGACACGCACATCCAGGAAATCTCTCAGCAGAGCCTCATCCGGCCAACCTGCAATATAGTAGGCGTTCTTCTTGCGCGTAATCGCAGGGTGCCCGTCTGTGGTATGAGCCACTGCCTCAGCGTCGCCTTCCACATATTCGCGCCAGCGATCAAATGTGTAGATCTTGGATCTGTAATCGACCTCTACAGCTGCAAACTCCCGGAAGCTCTCCGCACGGGTCACCTTTATTCCCAAAAGCTCACTCAAAGGTCCCGGAGCCAGGTTGGCAGGAATTTCGTGGGAGACTGTCCGACTGCCGGTACGCGGCAGAACAATCAGATCGCCGTCAAAATTGGTTAGGCGCATTGCCATCTCGTCACGCACGTGGATCTGGCTCGGAAGCACCACCAGTTTGTACCCGTCGAGGGGTGCGTCAGGCGAAACAAAATCAACGTTCAACCCCTTTTCACGCAACGCGCGGTAGATCGCGAGCGTCTGAACAATGTAGCTGAAATTTTGTCCCTGGGGTTGGTTCAGCAATGCCCAGTGACTGTCGTAGGAATAGACAATCGCAACATCCGCCTGGGTGGCGGCCTCAATATCACCTAGGGTCTTCAGCTCTGTCCCCAACTGGGTGACTTCGTGCAACGCCCGGTCCGGCACACCGTCAGGACGATTGAGCCCGGCGTGGAACTGCTCCTGCGCAAAGGGTGCCTGGCGCCAGCGAAAATAGGACACAAGCTCAGCGCCATGCGCAAAGGCTTCCCATCCCCAGAGTCGTTGCATGCCCGGCAGTGGGTCCGGGTTGTAGGGCGCCCAGTTCACCGGGCCTGGCTGTTGTTCCATGATCCAGAAGCGCCCGCGGCCGCAGGCGCGGTAGAGATCATGATGGTAGGCCTGAATGTCCGGGTCACCGGTTCGGACAAAATGCTCTTTGTTCTCACGGACGAACGGCATCACATCAAGCGACCCAATCGGATAGCTGTCCCAGCTCGCCACATCCAGCTCTTCACTGACCGAGAAATGATCATACTCGGTCACAAAGGTCATGAAATTGTGGACCAGATCACGGCCGGGAGAAAGCTCGCGCAGAATGTCTGTTTGGACTTTGTTGAAAGCCTTTACCTCATCTGAGGCGAAGCGGCGATAATCCCACCGATGGGCCGGGTTGGTCTCTGTGACGGCCTGGTTGGGCAGTTCAATCTCTTCAAAGCTGAGATATTCCATGCTCCAGAAGACATTGCCCCAGGCTTCATTGAGGGCGCCGATGGTTTCATAGCGCGCCTCAAGCCAGGTTTGGAAATTGGATTTCGCCGCTGGTGTGTAGGAGTGGGTTGTGTTGTGGCAGCCATATTCATTGTCGGTCTGCCACGCGACGACGGCTGGATGATCACCAAACCGCTCCGCCATAGCTCGGGTGATCCGGGCGCATTCTCGGCGGTAGCCCATGTGAGAAAAACAATAGTGTCGGCGGGAGCCGAACCCGCGGGTTCGTCCCTCGCGGCTGATCGGCAGCATGTCGGGCATTTTATCAATCAGCCACTTTGGCGGCGTTGCCGTCGGCGTCCCCAAAATGAGTTTCAAGCCCGCGTCACCCAAAGTATTGATCGCGCTGGCGAGCCACTCAAAATCATAGGTTCCGGGTTCCGGTTCGAAGCGGGACCAGGCAAACTCCCCAACGCGCACATGGGTGATCCCGGCCTTTACCATATCGGCTGCATCCTGCTCCCACATGACCTCCGGCCAATGCTCAGGATAATAACAAACACCCAGCTCTGGTTGCCGCGCCATACCACTCGCCTCCCCATGCGTTTTTTTGAGCTGGCAGCTTTTACCAAATTGACCCGCGCTGCAAGTTGCCCGAAGCTCTGCCCGGTTCTATTCGGAGTTCAAAATGACCAAAGTTTGTTTGATCGGCGCTGGCAGCACCGTCTTCATGAAAAACATTGTGGGTGACGTTCTGCTGAACGACATGTTCGCGGACTGCACGATCGCACTTCATGATATTGATCCTGAGCGGCTGGCAACCTCCAACATGGTTGCGCAGAAGATTGCATCGTCTCTCAATGTCAGCCCGACCATCCTCGCCACGGAAGATCGCATTGAGGCGCTGCGAGATGCGGAATTCGTGATCCTGATGATCCAGGTAGGTGGTTTTGAGCCTTGCACCGTCACCGATTTTGAAATCCCGAAGAAGTATGGCCTCCGCCAGACCATTGCCGACACGCTTGGCGTTGGCGGCATCATGCGCGGCCTGCGGACTGTGCCCGTCCTGCTCGATATTGCCGAGGATATGCGTCAGCACTGCCCTAACGCACTCATGCTGCAATATGTGAACCCGATGGCGATCAATTGCTGGGCGCTCGCCCAGCTCGCGCCGGACATCCGTCAGGTGGGTCTATGTCACTCCGTGCAAGGGACGGCGTATGAGCTTGCGCAGGACCTCGGCGAAGATTTTAAATCGATCCAGTATCAGTGCGCCGGGATCAACCACATGTCTTTCTATCTCACATTTGAGAAACGGCACGAAGACGGACGGATTGAGGATCTCTATCCCCGGCTAAAAGATCTTGCCGCGACCGGAGGCGAGCCGGCAGCCAACAAAGTGCGTTATGAGATGTTGAAACGCACCGGCTATTTCGTTACGGAATCCAGCGAACATTTTGCCGAATATGTGCCCTGGTTTATCAAGCGCGACCGGCCTGACCTGATCGACCAATTCAATGTGCCGTTAGATGAGTATATCCGCCGATGTGAAGAACAAATCGCCGGTTGGCGCACGCAGGAGAAAGAGCTCGCTGACGCCAACAAGCTCACCATCAGCTATTCTGGTGAATATGCGGCGCGCATCATGCGGGCTGTCAAAACAGGCCGGCCCACCGTAATCAATGGCAATGTGCCTAATCATGGCTTGATCGACAATTTACCGGGAAACGCGTCGGTGGAGGTTCCCTGCCTCATTGACCATAGAGGGGTTACGCCCACGCGGGTCGGGACACTTCCCCCCCATCTTGCGGCGATGATGCAGAGCAATGTGAACGTGCAGTCTTTAGCGGTTGAGGCTTTGGCAACTGGCAAGCGAGAACATGTCTATCACGCAGCCATGATGGACCCGCATACCGCTGCGGAACTCTCATTGGATCAGATTTGGGCGCTCACCGACGATCTGATTGAAGCCCATGGCGATTGGCTGCCCGCGTTCCATTGAGGACAGGTCAGAGCTCAACCGCCCAAGCGGCAGGACACTCTGTTGAGACGGCATGCCACCACGGCTCTAGCTCACTTTCTGCGACCAGGGCAACAATGCACCCGCCAAAGCCCGCGCCGGTCAATCGCGCACCAAGTGCGCCCGCCTCCCGTGCCGCGGCGACCAGCCGGTCGAGGCTGCCTGTGGAAACTTCAAAGTCGGCGCGGAGAGACTCATGGCTCTCGTTCATAAGGTCGCCCAACAGGGACATATCAGCCTTTCGCAGCGCCTCTGTCGCCCTCAATGTTCGGGCCTGCTCAGACAGGACATGGCGCACCCGCCGCGCCACAAGCGGGTCGCTCAGTTTCTTGGCAATCTCGACTGATTGTGACTTCAGCGGGTGCGGTCTTAGCTCTTCTGAAGCCGCATCCAGTGCGGCACGGCGTTCATTGTAGGCACCGTCGGTGAGCTGCCTCGCCTCACCGCAATGAATGACCGCAATTGACCAGCCTGCGGGTAGCGCGACCTGGTCCCATTCCAGCGTTTCACAATTGAGCGCCAGCGCATGACCCTGGTCGCCTACGGACACGGCCATCTGGTCCATGATCCCACATTTGACACCGCAGAACTCATTCTCAGCTTTCTGTGCCAGGAGGGCGATGTCTGTGTCTGAGCGATCCTGGCCGGTAAGCGCGAACAGCGCCTTCAACGTCGCTACTTCAAGCGCCGCTGACGAAGAAACGCCTGCGCCAGCGGGCAAGTCAGACTCGACCATCAAGTTCATCGGTGGGATGGTTGTGCCTGCTTTTTCGGCCATCACAAGGGGACCTGCCACATAGTCTGCCCAATGGTCTTTCTTCCCGTCCTGCAGATTGATGTCAATCTTGGCTTCTTCGGCAGTGCTGAAAGCATGAATGCCGGACGCTGCTGGCCCCGCGGTCACCGTTATGCCCTTTGTGAGGGGCATAGGCAGCACATTGCCGCCAATCAGGTCCGTATATTCACCGATAAGATTGACCCGTCCGGGCGCAAAGCAGGTTACGGCTGCTTCCTGCCCGAATACATCTTCGTGACTCGTCATCCACCCACTTCCACATTGCGCAGCGCTTCAGCGGCAGCTGCAGGTGGCACATCCACCAGAAAGACCCCACTTACCTGTTCCACGCTCGCGAGAAATTTCAGCTTGTCCTCCGCCCGCCGGATGGGCCAGACCTGCAAGGTAAAGTGGTAGCTGTCTTCGTACCCGACAGGTGCGACTTGCGCAGACAGGACATAAGGCATCGGTTTTCCAAAAAGACCATCTAAACGCCGGAGCGCTTGTTGCAACTGGTAGGCCATGTCCCTGCGTTCATCAGTGCTCAGATCCCATGGGCCTGGCGTACGACGCTGCGGCGCGACCCAGCATTCATAAGGGTATCGCGCAATATCGGGCACAAAGGTCATGGCATGGCCGGATTTGTCCAGGATCAGCCGGGACGGGGTTCGGTCCAAAATATTTTTGATGATGGGCGCTGCCTTCTGCGCTTCTGCGCTCTTCATCAGCAGATCCGGCACAAAACCAAAGCCATAAATCTGGCCGTGAGGATGGTGAAGCGTGACACCAATCTCTTCGCCGCGGCTTTCATACGGCAGCACGCACTTCAGCCCGTGTTCGTCCATCATCTGTCTGGCTTGTCGTGCCCACAGCTCAAATAGGAGCTCAATACGTTCAACGGACTGACCACCGAGCGATCCGCCATGATCAGCAGAAAAAACCACAACCTCACAGCGCCCAATCGCGGGCTCATCGCCCCCAACCAGCTCTGCGTCACCAGCGTCCAGACGGAAGGCGGGGAACCGGTTTTCAAAAACCGCCATCTCGAAATCGTCTGACGGTATTTCGGTGAGACCGTCCTGTTTAGCTGGGCAGAGGGGACAAGAGGCCGCGTCCGGGAAGAAGGTACGTCCTTGCCTCGCCCCTGCATAGCTCACCCATTCGTGGCGCAACGGATGCCACCGCTTATAGGGGAGAGCCGATGCCTCAAGCGGCGGAAGGTCTGCCACCACTGGTCGCTCATGTTCCTTCCATCCGTAAAAGGTCAGGTCCCGCCCGTCTGATTTCTGTACCGTGCGCGTGTGGAGCTTTCGCGTCATGCACCGCCACCGTCAACATTGAGTTTTTGCCCGTTGCAGTAGGGGTTGGCATTGCTGACGAAGAAAAGCACCGCAGCTGCCACATCCTCAGGCACGGAGACGCGTCCGAAAGGAGACGTGGCATCCAGGTCGTGAATGTCGGCGCCTGAGCGGGCTTTCACCAGGCGGGTTCCCATCTCGGTCACCGTCAGGCTCGGTGAGACTATGTTTGTGCGGATGCCGTTCTTCCGCTCTTCCTTGGCCAGTGTCAGCGCGAGCGCTTCCATCGCCGCTTTTCCCATATTATAGGGAGCCCCATTGGGACCGTTGGACAGGGTGGCAACACTTGAAATCATGATAATGTCGCCTCGCTCTTCTTCCCGCATAGCCGGAAGGACGAGTTGCGACAATCGGTGGGGCGCCAAGGCGTGCACGCGCACAACACGCTCCAACTCTGCTGGATCTGTGTCCGCCACCGTCTGACCGCGACTGGCGATGCCTGCATTGTTGATAAGAATGCTGATCGACCCAAAGTCTTTTAGAACAGCGGCAACAAGCGCAGCAGCCTGATCGCTGTCATCGACTGAGGCAGCATAAACCTCAGCACGGCGACCAAGCTTTCTTACCTCAGCGGCGACCTCCTCAGCGGCTTTGTCATCTCGTCTAAAGTTGATGGCGATATCAGCGCCGGCCTTTGCCAAAGACAACGAGATGGCGCGGCCAATGCCCCGTGACCCCCCAGTGACAAGAGCCACTCTTCCGTTCAACGACATTTCCATTCACTCTCTCCCTGTTCTCATTGTTGACGACTATGTGCCCGCCCGGTCCAACTGCTCAAGCTTTTTGCCAATCGCTGCAATGATACCTGCATGCCCTTGGCTTCTGATGATGCCAAGAAACTCAGCTCGGCGTCTGGCTACTTCGCTCACTTTTGCGTCCGCAACAATATCCACGATCGCCCAGCCACGATCGATCTGGGACAAGCGATAGTCCACCCGAATGTTTTCGCCATTCTGCGTTGAAACTGTTTGCACGATTTTCGTGCCACGGGGACCGTCGATGGTTGCCTGTATTTCTGTGGGTGCGTCCGTTTCGAGTTCCAGCCGACTGGTGATGGTTGCCGCCAGAAACTCTGTCATGATGCTGGAAAAATTTTCTTTTTCGTCTTCTGACCATCCTCGCCAGACCACGCGTCCTACGATTGCGGCCGACATGGCACGCATGTCGAATGCATCGCCCACAACAGGCACGAGATGGGCAAGTTGTGTGCGATAGAGCTGATCGGTTTCCAAGACCCGCGCATTTTCAACTTTTTCGATGAACTGAAGAATCACCGCCTGCGGAGCTATCTGCGCGCGCTCGGAAATGGTCGGTGTTTCCTCTGCGAATAAGGGCGCGAACGCGCCTGCGATGCCCAGAAACAGGGCCCCGATGGCAATAACTCTCACAACACCTCCCACAGCAAACCGTCGCGGACGGGAACGGATTTGGTCCCGCCAATTAGTTGAGCCATTATACAGGTCAGGGAAGGCCCCCGTCCCGGCTCTTTACACGCGGCGACCAACCGCCCACACGGTCAAGGTTTTACGTTGAGGATTGCTCAGGTTCTTCGAGGCTTATTGACTGACATAGCGGTCTTTTCAGCCAGACGCGGGTGGTTAACCCTTTGCGGCGCATTGGTATTTGCGGCTGCAAGCCTGGTTTTCGTTGCGACAAGCCTTCAATTTAATTCCGATAAAGAAAGCCTCGTCGCGGACACTGCACCCTTCAAGCAACGCAACGCGGCCTTCGATCGCGCCTTTCCTCAATTCCTCAACTCTTTGATCATCGTGATCGACGCGCCAACAAGCGCGCAAGCACAAGACCTCGCTGAGCTAATCAGCGTGCGGCTCGAAGCGGCACCGGACAAATATCGAAGCGTCTATTTCGCAGAAGGTGATCCCTTTTTCCGACAGAATGGCTTGCTGTACCTGAGCCCCGAGGAGCTCGAAGAGCGCGTTGATTTGTTCGCAAATGCTGAGCCAGCATTGGCGGCCATTGCCGCAAACCCGACGCTAAAAGGGGTATTTGACCTTCTTCATCTGGGAATAGAGGCCCGCGAAACAGGTGAGAAGCTGCCTCCTAGTTTCGAACGGCTCACATCTGATCTGGCCACGCTCGCTCTCTCATTGACCGAGAGAAATTCTGGTGACCATTTCGGAGGGTTTCTGGATGCCAGTGAAGAGAACCAACGCCGGATCATCACAGTCCAACCGACGCTGGATTACAGCGCACAGAGCGCGGAGCGTGCAGCGATGCAAGATCTGCGGCGTCTTCTGGCTGATCCTGCGTTTCAAGATGAGGGTGTTCGCATTCGCCTGACCGGGAGGGTGGCTCTGGCAGATGATGAAATCTGGGCCATCCAGGACAGTGTCTTTCTTGCCGGGATTCTATCAACCTTGTTTGCAGGCGCCCTCCTGGGGTTTGCTCTTAGATCGTGGCGGTTGATCGCGGCTATTCTGGGGACGCTCTTTATCGGGCTTATCTGGACGATGGGGTATGCGACACTCTCCGTCGGCAGCCTCAATATGATCTCCGCAGCTGTTATTGTCTTGTTCATCGGGCTGGGCATCGACCATAGCATTCATGTGTCGCTGCGCTATCGCGAAGCGCGCCAGAACGGTGACAACCACCTCGATGCAGTACGCACGGCGGCCCAGGAGATGGGAGGAGCGGTGGCTCTTTGTGCCACGACGTCTGCCATTGCCTTCGCAGCGTTCATACCGACAGAGTATCGCGGCCTTGCAGAGCTTGGGATCATCGCTGCCGGATCTCTCTTCCTCGCTTTTATCGCGAGCTTTACAGTCCTTCCAGCTTTGTTGACCCTATTTGGGGATGATCCGGCGCAAGATCATGTGCCTCGCTTTATCGGAGATGCTACGTCACGCTGGCTTACCGGACATTCTATGTTCTTCAGCATAGGCGTTGCTTTTGCAGCGCTGATAGCGATTGCCCTGTCAGGGCAGCCCCAGTTTGACTTCAGCACACTGGCCATCCGAGATGCTGGATCAGAATCCGTGACAACATTGTTGGAACTGCAGGCCGATGGGGTGGTGACTGATTATGCAGCAGATGTGCTCGTTACCACTCCTGAGGACGCCGCCAGCGTCGCCGCGCGCCTCTCAAAACTGCCAGAAGTCGGTGATGTTATTGTCCCTGCCACCTTTGTACCTGCCGAGCAGGGTCTCAAGCTCGACATTCTTTCTGACGCTGAGGGCTTTCTTTGGCCGGCACTGACTGCAATCCCGGGAGCCCCGTTGACCAACGACGAGCGCGCGCGCGCAGTGTCGCAATTCGTCAAAACCGTTTCTGAGATGACCGGAGACGACATAATCGCACACAACTTTCGGCGTCTCAGCTCTCACCTAGTTGCACTTGTCGAGGAGGATCCGTCAGGTCGCGTGCTCCGGGAGTTTGAGATCCGGGTTTCAACGCCGCTTCTGCGGGACCTTGATCGACTACGCGATGCGCTCACGGCCAAGGAAATCACTTTCGCAGATCTACCTTCTGCTCTTCGTTCGCGCGTCATCGGAACGGCTGGCGAGGTCCGCGTTACAGCTGTATCCGCGAGCCCTTTGCTCACCTCAACCGACCTCGAGGCGTTTGTGGCAGCCGTTAGATCTGTTGCACCTGAGGCTACAGGGCGCGCTCTGACAGAGACGGACGTCGGAGGTCTGGTTGTTCAATCTTTTTACCTCGCGGGCATGCTCGCCTTCGTCGCCATAGCAATTTTGCTTCTCGTCGTCCTTCGCTCCACGATCGACGCTTTGCTCGTGCTGGCGCCATTGGCCCTTGCCGCGTGTTTTACGATCGCCAGTGCAAACATTCTTGGGGTCTCGTTCAACTTCGCCAACATTATTGTGCTACCGCTCATTTTTGGGCTGGGCATTGATAGTGGCATTCATTTCGTGTTGCGCCGGAGACACGAGACGACCGTCGGCGTCGTCATGCAGTCAAGTACGCCGCAGGCAATTGTGCTCTCGGCGCTGAGTACCATCGGCGCTTTCTCCGCGCTGTCTCTCTCCCGCCATTGGGGGCTTGCGAGCATGGGGCTCCTCCTCACCATCGCTATCATCTGGGTGGTTTTTTGTACCGTAATCGTCTTGCCCGCCCTTATCGATTGGCGCGACAGACATTTCGGCACTGCCAAATTGAGAAACGCCCATGACCACCATTGACCGTATTGAAATCACTCACCACCGGCTGCCGCTTGCCCCGCCTTTCTACGCGGCGTGGGACGGACAGGCACGGCACCATTTTGACGCAACCATCGTTCGGGTTTTCGATACAGATGGCCGTTTGGGCATTGGGTCGGGAGACTTTATGCTTGGGTTTGAGGGCCATGAGGATCTGTTTGTGGGTTGCGATCCTCTTGATTTGGACCGCCACAACCGAGTCCTCAGCAATATAGACTTTCATTACGGTCGGTGTTGGCCACTCGATATTGCGCTCTGGGACCTCGCCGGACAGATCAAGCAAGAACCCGTCTGGCGCATGTTGGGAGGCACCAATCCTGAGGTTCCGGTTTATGCTTCGTCAGGCGCCTTGCATGAGCCTGAAGAACTGGCGGATCTAGCAGAGAGCTTTCTTGCACTCGGATTCCCTGCGATGAAGATTCGATTTAGGTCCCGCGAAAGCGGTGGGTGGCGCGCAGACATTAAGGGTCTGGAACATGTTCGCGCACGGGTTGGAGACAGCCTGACGCTCATGGTCGACTGCAATCAGGGCTGGCAGATGCCCTGGGACACGGATCCATCCTGGACGTTTGATGAGGCCTTACCAGTTGCCCAGGAGTTAGAACGGCTTGGTGTTTTCTGGATGGAGGAACCACTTGATCGCGCAGACCTGGACGGCCATAGGCGGCTGCGGGACGCGACCTCTGTGAAAATTGCCGGAGGGGAGATGACAAGGGAATTGTCGAGTCTGCAGACAATGGTCGACGGCGGCGCGTTTGACATTGTGCAGCCAGATGCTGCGCTTGTGGGCGGCATCACCGGCCTTGCAAAGTTCGGGCGGGGTTTGCGAGAGACCAACACAATCTTTACGCCACATACCTGGACAAATGGCCTTGGCGTGGTAGCGAATTTTCATCTCATGGCCGGACTTGGTGGCGCACCTTTTGTGGAGTATCCGTATGACCCCCCCACATGGGGACTGGATCGGCGGGACTACATGCTAAGTGATCCGGTCATGCAGACTGGTGGCGTTGCCACTTTGTCTGAAAAGGCTGGCCTGGGTATCTCGCTCGATGAGGAGCGGCTCGCGGCGACCCGACTCGACTGAACTCAAGTCCAAAGGCGCGTAACCGGTTTCCCGCCGCCGATAAAGCTCTCAGGCCCGCCAATGGGTGTTGGCTCTTCCGCCAAAACGTCAGCACCACGTCCAATCATAGCCCGTATCTGTTGCTGCTCGTCTGAACCAAGTGCCTGGAAGTGCCGACGAAGCTCGCTCAAGCAATAAACGCGATAGGGCGCTGTCGGAACAATCCATTCGACACCTTGCGCCTTATGGCGAACATTTTTTTCACCCTGATCCGCTGCAGCAGCATTGGCCTGCAGGTAAGTGAGATAGTCGTTGCCGAACATCTCAAAGAAGAAGCCGAGATCATCCGGCACTTCTGTAATCTCCGGCACGTTCTCCAGATCGCCCGGCCGAAACGCCCAAAGCCGTGTGACCCAGGCACACACATGAGGGGCTTCTTCGCGCATGATCGACCCGGGGGTGGGATCAGAAAAGAAGTGCCGAAAGAAGGGTCCAAACATGCCGAAGTCAGCCTCACAGGGACGCTCACCCATCAGAAAAGGCCGCTTAGCGAGTATCTCGTTCAAAACCGCAAGGGTCTCGTGATAGTGGGCCTCAATGGCTGGTGCTGTTTCTGGCGTTACGGCGTCTTCGGACATATACACTTTGCGCTGTCGCCGAAGGACAAACTGCCGTCGCAGGAAGAATGGTAGTCGCATGTCCCGCAAAATGGTTCGCGCGGCCTGCGAACTCATGAGATTCGCATCTTCGTCAAACGCCCAGCGATAGTAGAGCGCCGGTCGCCAGTACCATTCATCAAACAGGTCTTCCAGCGTCAGGCTCGCGAACTTTGCGACCGGCGTTTGTGGTGTCAGGTTTGGTCCATCGCCGTCAGCTTCGAATTTCGCAATTATCGCTGTTGTGTCAGTCAACCAGCCACCGTCGGGCGTTTCCACCTGAGGCATCTGCGCAATGCCCGTCGCCTTCGCACACCTGGCCATGTCGGCTGTATCCATCTCCACATAATCATGGGGGATACCCTTCACCCGGAAGTAAGCCTCCAACTTTCCTGTGAATAAGGAAAGTTTCAGACCGTGCATTACATGCTTCTTGGCGCTATCAGGCATTCCGCAATTTTCTCCAGGTGAAGCGCCCCGCGAGGCCAAGCCCCCCAACAAGAACCAAGCCGACGATCAAAACGACCCACCAGTTTCGCTTGAGTAGGCGAGGAAGAATGTTGGCAGTAATCTGGGCCACCTGATTGAAGTCACTCCCTAGAGCAACAACACCAAACTCCTCCTCATAGTCCCGATAATGAGCCAACATGGCTTGCATCCGCTCAGGCTCAGCTGCTGCCAGGTCGTTCGTTTCTCCAGGGTCTATGTCGAGATTGTAGAGGCGCCAGATACCATCTCCGTAGGGCAGTGAATTCCGTGTAATTTTGTGCCCCTCGAGAAACAAGGCAGAGTTCCCTGATACTTCAAGAGCAATAGGGGTCGTCGCTGCATGCGTTTCCTCTGCAACCCCGTCGAGGACAGGCCGCAAGCTGCGTCCATTGATGGGCACAGGCTCATTTTCTGAGGTTTCGATACCTGCATAGTCTAAAATCGTGGGCGTTAGGTCTGTCACCATCGCTATGGTTTTGATGGGTGCCTGAGCATCGAGACCAGCGCCTGAGATGATGAGAGGCACCCGAATGCCACCCTCTGCTGCATAGAATTTGAAGAGGTTGCTCGGAGCAGCTGCGGCGTTGGCCCATTCAGGCCCGATTGCCACCATGCTGCCCTTCTCACCCAGGGTTTCGACATTGGTGTTATAGCCGTTGAACGCCATCCACAAATTCATCACTGCCACGGTCGACATGGAACTTGGTGCCGGGCCATTGTCGGCCGTCACAATGAAAAGCGTGTTGGCTAGTTCGCCGGACGCCTCCAGGTAGCCCATCAAACGGCCAATATGGAAGTCCATGGCTTCCAGCATTCCGGCATTCACCGCCATGCTTTTGGAGAAAAAATGTTTGTCTTCCGCGCTCAGGGCATCCCAATCTTGTAGCCCCTCTGGCATTGGAGCCAGCGGCGCGCCCTGCGGTATCAACCCCAGCTCTTGTGCACGCTGCCAACGCGCGGTGCGCAATGCGTGCCACCCCTCATCATAAACGCCCGTATAGTTTTCAATGAACTCGCGGGGGGCCTGAACAGGAATGTGGATCGCCTGAAAGCCGAGATAGGCGAAAAAGGGTTCGTCGCTCCCCGAACCTTCGTCGATATAATCGATCATCTTGTCGATCAAAAATTTTGACGAATAGAAGTTTTCCGGTAGATCGGCGGCCACACCATTCTCAAACCAGGGGGCCGTCGCATAGTAGGGCATGTAAGGCTTTTGTTCCCAGTTGTCGGCCCCAGAAGCGTCCAGCGCAAAGGATCGATCAAACCCATGATGATTAGGCAGGTCGCCTTCATTGCTTCCCAGATGCCATTTGCCGGTCATGTAGGTGCGATAGCCAGACGCTTTCAGTCGATCTGCCACTGTCTGAACACCGGGTTCAAGGCTCATGGAATAACCCGGTTTAGATCGGTCTTCCGAGCGCACAATTTCAGGGATGGTGGCAATGCCCGTTCGGTGATTGTCGACACCCGTGAGCAACATGGCTCTTGATGGCGCGCAAGAAGGCGAGGTCCGATAGCCTGTAAACATCGCACCCGTCTCTGCAAGCCGGTCGATGTTGGGCATATTTGCTTCGCCGCCGAAGGCTGGAAAATCCATCAATCCCGCATCATCGACGAGCAGAACCACGACGTTGGGTCGTGTTTCTGCGGATGCCCCTGTCGCTGCAACACTCAGCGCGGCCCCTATTACAAGCAAACCGCATGGCATTGCACGAAGAACCCTTTGAAGCATGATGTATCTCCTTTTTGCCAGCGCACTCATCGTCTTTTTTCACACCCTAAAGAATTGACACTGTTTATGCCAATAAAATTGTCCGTCGTTGCTATGCTAATACTGCAATACCGATAGGTTGCTCAGAGACTGGAATGCCGCAATTTGTGCTCATCCATAGCCCTCTTGTTGGGCCAACATCCGTTATCCCTACCGCTGACGTCTTGAGCGCCCTGGGATTTGCAACCTATGTCCCAACGCCCGATGCGCCGCCAGGTCATACATCATGGCGCGATTGGCCACTGAGGCTGCTTGAGACACTGCCTGAAATTGACGATCCGATTCTGGTTGGCCATAGTGCCGGTGGACTATTGGCAGCGTATCTCGCTGGCTCCCTCAGTGCGAAAGGCTTTATATGTCTCGATGCGATGATGCCCCCAGAACGCGGTCTGACACCGCCTGTTGAACCAACCTTTCTAAAATTCGTTCAATCTCTGCCAGCCAAAGACGGCTTGCTGCCGATCTGGACAGATTGGTGGGAAGGTGACCTTCTCGCGCAGGTGCCCCTATCGCCCGGTCTCAAGACAGCCTTCCTGGCTGAGCTCCCCCGCCTGCCGCTTACCTGGTTTGATGATTCCTTCGAGATGCCAGATTGGTCATCTGCCAAACGAGGCTTCATCCAGACATCTCCCGCCTTTCGAGACGAGGCCATGCGCGCAAGCGAGCGTAGCTGGCCCGTGGTCCGCCTTGAGGGAACTCATCTGCACCCGGCCTTCGCGCTTGAGGAAACGGCGGCCGCCCTGTTAGATGTTTGTCGCTATTTGTCGGCGATCTAGGCCGTTTTCCAAGAAATTTTGGTCTTTGGCCTCAAAATGTCATACTCCGCCCCGTTCAAGAGTAGGGGCAATCGTGGCGCGACCAAAAGACGAAGAAAAACGGCAAGCAATTCGCGACGCGGTCATTGCCGTTGTTATTGAGGGTGGCCTGGCAAACGTGTCGGTCTCGAAGATCGCTAAGCGTGCTTCTGTGTCTCCAGGCACGATCTACCTCTATTTTGCCAACAAAGAAGAATTGATTCAGCAAACCTATCTGGACATCAAAACCGATTGGTTTGACACAATGTTTGCTGCGGCTGATAGCGGCGACGACTCCGCAGCCAAAATTCGCAACATGTGGTTTGCCCTTTTTGACTTTGTTGTTGATCGACCGAATGATTTTCTTTTTTCAGAAACAGTTGGGGCAGCCCACCTGATTGACGCCTCCAACGAAGCAAGCATTGCGAAGAAAATCAAGAAGCTTGAAGGCGTCCTGACCAAAGCAATCAAAGATGGCACGCTCGCCAAAGCACCTACTGCTTCCATTCAAGCTGTGCTTATGGCACCTGCTGTGCAGTTGGCCAAAACCGCTGCGCGGGACAAGAAGAAGGTGAAACCTGCCCTGCTGCGCGAGACTTTTGACATTGTGTGGAAGGGTCTGGCTGCTGCTTGAACCAACAAGGGAAAGCTGAATGAGACAGAAGATTGATCGAATCCTCGTCATCATGTCCCTGACTTGTCGCAGACAACAGACACTTTAGAACCCTAAGGGTCTAGACGCTTGTCCGCAGCCTCCCCACAACAAAAAGGAAGATCCAATATGCGCATCACCGGCTTCAACCATATCGGCCTAAATGCCGCTGGGAAACATGAGGAGATCAGAGAATTTTACACCTCCTTTCTCGGACTTGGAGACATTGAACGTGAGGGCGCTGCAACACTCGTCAATGGATTCTGGTTTGGACAAGATCACCCAATCGTTCATGTTGTAACCGATCCCGCTGAAGGCGGCCTGGAAATGCCGAACAACACGCACCTTTCCCTTTTTGTCGATGACATTGCTGCTGCAGTGGCCGAGGTTAAGGGCAAGACTGATGACCACCAGCATTTTGGAGAAGGCTCAAATCAGATCATCTGGTTCAAAGACCCCGCCGGCAACACGCTTGAGTTGCAGCAGGATCCGGCCTCGTCTGCTTGAATGTGTCGGTGAAACGCGGTCCAGATTCTACTTGAGTGGCTCGACCTGGTCTTGAAGCGAGACACGGCCCGGTGAGATAATGTCAGCGGTGATCCCGCCATGGCCGCGCACGGCGGCATAGCCTCCTGGCCCCAGGTTTTCTTCCATACGGGAACAGGGCGCACAAATTCCCGTGCCTCTGAGGATCGCCTCGCCAATCCGAAAGCTCCGATTGCGCAGTCCCAGAAGATTGATCCCACTTACGACAAAATTTCGGCGAAGCGCTTCAGGTGCAACAACATCTGTATTTGCAAGAGCTGCTATCACTGATAGATGCTCCGATTGAATGAGGCTTACAGCCCGCTTGCCTGCCTTCACTCGATGATCCCCTTCAATCCCTGTCTCGGTGATGAGAACAGATGAAAGCGAGAGAACAGGCGCCCGTCTCTGCGGACGCACACCAATCCACATAACCGTTCCTGGTTGTGCATATCCATTGACAAGCTCGCTTAGCGCCATTGGTTCACCATCCTCTCCTATATTCTTTCCTGGGATAGTGGAGGCACCAGGTAAAGCGGACAACCAACGAAACCGCGAGCCCCGGCTCAACCATTGCTTCCCGTCATCGAGACGGGAGCAGATGCACAACCCCGGATTGACTGGCATGCGCCATCAGCACTCCATCTTGTGAGAAGATGGACATACGGCCATGGAAAAGACCATTCTCAATGCCGTCCAGATTCGTTTCGCACAACAGCCAGTCTGTTTGATCGCGCGCGATAATCCGGATTGTATTGTCGAGGCTCGTCGCGCCGGCCCGTCGACCAATGTTAAGATTAATCGCTTCTGGTAGATAGTCAGCTACCAACGCCAAGAAACTTGCAGGGACATGGTCGCAATTGGGCGCCTTTATCCATGAAACAAATCGTCCCGCCGGACTGCCACGTTCGTCGACTGCCATGCGCATATCAAGGTTCGTATGAAGATCGCCGGGGTCTTCTCGGACGAAGGGGATGCGTTGACATTCCAAAGGAGGAGACACGACAGGTGCGACTGCCCATCTATGACTACCAATGTCCGGTCTGGCACCCAGTGCCGCCGTCACCGTCACTGCGTCACTATCATCCACTTTCATGGTGGCGCGCACTTGTGAAATCGACCGCCCTTCGTGCAAGACCTGAACGCCAATGCGAGCAGTCCGGCCCAACGAGGGTGCTTTCAAAAACTGAGCGTTGGCCGCGATGATTGGTCGCCCCACATCAACTTCCAGACATTGAAGAATGTGAGCCACGCAAGCACCGCCGGACATATGCTTGGCCTCCGGTGGTCCGATGCACAGATTACGATCTGCTCTAATTTCATGAACATTTTCAGTTTCAACAATCATTGAGTAGATGTCGTCGGCGCTCATGATTTCCCCCCGGCTTCAAAAGCCCGTGCAATTTTGTTTAGGCTCTTTACAAAGCCGGCGCGTTCTTCTGTGGGTAGAACTCGGAGCATGTGCTGACAGTTCGACACGTCCTGACGATCAATTGCTTCGGCTACATCCTCTCCTTGCGGCGTGAGAAATAGCGAAACATCCCGCTTGCTGGATTCCCTTTGCCTGCGCTCCAGCAGGTGTCGCTTGATAAGACGGTCTACAACAGACTGAACCGTGGTTGGCGCAACACCAAGAAAGGCTGCGATGTCGGCTGGGCGGCAACTAGGACGCCGTTGGACGAAACGGAGTGTTTGAAAATCGGACCCATTATACTTTATTTGCCCTTCTCCGGGCGGAAACTGCGATTCGTCCACGGTAAAGGTCCGGAGCAACACGCGAATTGCGTCTGCCATTTCTTCAGCGGCTTTAGCCATTTTCATCCACTCCATTGGTCACAGCCGCGACAAATATCAGTGCGCCAAAAATCGAGACATTCTTAAAGAAGAGGGAGAGCTCATGTGCCGAACGGTCGTCCGCCATGTTCCAGAAATCATGAAACACAAAATTGGTTGCCAATGTGAACAAAGCGAGCAACAGGGCGGCAGGCGCGACGAACCAGCGCCCAAGGGCAACGAGCGCGCCACCGATAAGTTCGAGCGCAATCACGATCGGAAGCAGCAACCCCGCCGGCTCAAGCCCGACACCTTCCATGCTTTGACGTGTCGGATCAAAGTTCACCAGCTTATTGGTACCACCCAGGAGAAAAAGAGAGGCGAGAACAGACCTCCCAAAATTCTGGCCCAACCTTGATACCGTCTCTACTGACATATTCATCCCCAGTTTATACGAATTTCGTATTATTTAATACGACTTTCATACATTTCAAGGCCGGGCGCGTTAACGGTGGATAGTCCGCTAGTGAACGCAGTGGAGATATGTCGCCCGTAGATCCGCCATCAGTTTGCGCTGGAATTTTTTTCCACCCTCTTCATTCACCCTGGTCATGGCATCAGGACGGGTGGAAAGAGGCAGATAGGGACACGGCGTTGCTCTTGTTGACGGCCTGTTTGACAGGCAGTTTTCGCTTTTAGCGCTGTATGAATTCGGCGCGGAAACTCAAGCTTAGGACTCGCCCTTGGCCAGCGCTTCTTGATATTGCTCAATGGTGATCATTCCGCCCGCGCCTTCTGTCTCCCCAGCGTCTTTGCCTGGCAGTGCTTCTTGCAGCAGGTCAATTCTTTTCCAGGACGGGAATGGTTGAACGCCCTCTTCATCAGGGACGTATTTAGACGATTCAAGACGTTTGTGTTTGTGGATGTATCGTGCGCAGTTGATGAAAGCTGATGTGACCTCCACTTCAACCACCATGTTCGACCCAGGAAAGCGCTTCATCAGATCCGGGCCTTGGCTGACCGTCGCGGTCCCCTGTACGCGGACCCTGTGCGGCGTTTCCATATCAATGAAGAGCAGACCAATCTTGCCCGATTCCGCGACATTCCCCATGGAATAGAACATGCCGTTTCCATCAAAGCTCGGGAAGACAAGCTTCTTGGGACTCAGGACCTGGACAAAACCGACAGAACCGCCTTTGTAGGAGACAGTGGGTTCTCCATCTGCATTGACGCTTGAGAGAAAGAAGTAGTCACGGCTTGCGATAAACTCGCTGTGATCTTCCTGAAGCTCATCAAAGACAATGGTCGCCGCCATCGCACCAGCCAGGTTTTCACTGTCCTGCTCTGCCTGAATTTTCCGTTGAGACGCGGAATAGAATTCCGTTGGGTCCGCCATTCTGAGCCACCTCTTCTTTGTTGTTTCCTCAGCTGGCCGCTTTTAGCCGCTCAACGGCTTCTGTTGCCCGGGCCAGCGACCGCAACACACGGTCATCCAGAAGATCCAGGTTGATCCCATCCGTAGACTTTTGGCCCGCCCGGTAACGCGCCACCACGCCCTGCACAATGCAAGCCGTCTTCCAGTGATTAAACGCGATATAATAATCAAGGAGTGAGAGATCACGGCCAGATTTTTCTGCATAGCGCGCTGCAAGCTCAGTGCGCATTGGAAACCCTGGGAGAGCCGACACTGCCTCGGGCGGTGGTGGTTCCAGGTCGGATGGATCGGTGAACTGATTGAGCGTGTAGGCAAAATCAGCAATAGGATCGCCGAGGGTGCAGATCTCCCAGTCAATCACGGCGGCCACAGTGTGATCCGCACCGAACAAGACATTGTGCATGCCATAGTCGCCATGAACGACCCGCGGCGCGCCCTGGTCTGGAATGTTCGCCGTCAGAAATGCTTCGAGATCGTGAGCGCGCTGATCTTCGAGTTTTGAGTCCGCAGCTGAGGCGGTCCACGACCGATACCAGGCCTTCAGCTGACGGGCGACATATCCATCATGCTTGCCAAGTCCGCCCAAACCAATTTCTTCAGGGTCCAATGAATGAAGCGCAACCTGCACATCTATCAGTGATTGTGCGGCCTTGGTTCTCGATGCTTCCGGCAGGTGTTCTTCTGCATGAGGTGCGGCATGGAGCGAATGCCCATCCACCCAAGCCATGAGATAGAAGAGCGCTCCGGTAACGCTCTTGTCTTCGCAAAATCCGAGCGGCGAGGCGACCGGCACGGGTGTCGGATCAAGAGCGGAGATGACCGACCATTCCCGGCCCATATCATGAGCCTTGGGTAGCAACTCCCCTTCCGGCGGCCGTCGGATGACCGCTTCTTGCCCGTTTACATCCCTAATTCGGTAAGTCAGATTCGAGTGTCCGCCTTCCAATTGTACCCACGTAAAAGGTGGCGTGAGCCCCGAAACATTTTCCCGGACCCATGCTTCGACTGCATCGACTTTATAGCCAGGCAGGTCCCGGCTTTTTTCTTGTGCGCTCATCTCTCGTCTTACCTTTACAGAAGGTCGCCACCGGCGGCGGACGCCGTCGTACCGAATTGTTCGTAGGCCCGAATGACATTCTTACCCACACGCCATTTATGCACCTCATCAGGCCCATCAACCAAGCGCTGGCTCCGGATGGCTGTGTACCATGCGGCGAGTGGCGTGTCGTGACTGTAGCCCAGAGCGCCGTGAAGCTGGAGTGCTGTGTCCACTACCTTGTGCACCATGTGGGCGAGGAAGACCTTGGCGATGGAATTTTCCTGCCTGAGGTCCATGCCCTTCTCTGCCTTGTAGGCAATGTGGAGCAGCATGAGGCGCGCCATGTAAAGCTCACTTGCGCATTCCGCCAGCATCCATTGCACGCCCTGGCGGTCCGCAAGGCGGGAACCAAACGTGTCGCGGCTTGTCACATGTTTTGCCGCCAGATCGAGAGCACGCTGAGCACGCGCTACATTGTGCATGCCATGGCGCAGTCGCCCGTAAGCGAGACGGTGTTGCCCCATTTCAAAGCCGCCACCGAGGCCGCCCAGGACATTTTCCTTTGGCACGACCAGATCCTTGATTTCAATCTCCGAGTGCGTGGCACCGATTTTTTCCATGAGGGGCGACTCACCGTGCATGGTCGGAATGTTGCGGATGATGTTGTAGCCGGGGTTTGGCAGTTCCACGATAAAAGTGGTGAACTGGCGATGACGCGGGGCTTCTGGGTTGGTCTTCGCCATCACAACGGCGATGTCTGCAACATCAGCCGATGAACTGAACCACTTCTCGCCGTTCAGCACAAAATTGTCCCCGTCGGCGACAGCGCTTGTCTGCATGCCCGTCGCATCAGCGCCGGCTGCCTTTTCCGTCATGGAATAGCAGATACGTTTTTCACCGTTCAGGAGCGGCTTTAGAAACTTCTCCTTCTGATGGTCCGTCCCATGGGTCAGAAGAGTGAGCATCGTCGCATCATCTGGCCCCTGCGTGTTCATGGAGAGCGCTCCCAGAATGCTCTCACCCAACTCCATTTGCACCAGAGCGTTCGCCAGGGGTTTCAGCCCCATGCCGCCATGTTCTTCCGGAATGAACGGACACCAGAGACCTTCTTCTCGTGCTTTCACGCGCAGGGCCGCCAGCTTTTCATCGAACGTATCAGCTGTGAGCCCCTCTTCCGCCGGGATGCAATGGTCGCGAACAAACTTGCGCACCGTCTCGCGGATAATCTTCGCATCTTCGGGAATTTCAAAGTCAATCATAGTGTCCTCCACCGTTTTCATATTCTTTTGAATTTCGATGGAGGCATGTTGGCACACTTCGGTGCGCGGTACAGCGCTATGGCCCAANGGAATAGCAGATACGTTTTTCACCGTTCAGGAGCGGCTTTAGAAACTTCTCCTTCTGATGGTCCGTCCCATGGGTCAGAAGAGTGAGCATCGTCGCATCATCTGGCCCCTGCGTGTTCATGGAGAGCGCTCCCAGAATGCTCTCACCCAACTCCATTTGCACCAGAGCGTTCGCCAGGGGTTTCAGCCCCATGCCGCCATGTTCTTCCGGAATGAACGGACACCAGAGACCTTCTTCTCGTGCTTTCACGCGCAGGGCCGCCAGCTTTTCATCGAACGTATCAGCTGTGAGCCCCTCTTCCGCCGGGATGCAATGGTCGCGAACAAACTTGCGCACCGTCTCGCGGATAATCTTCGCATCTTCGGGAATTTCAAAGTCAATCATAGTGTCCTCCACCGTTTTCATATTCTTTTGAATTTCGATGGAGGCATGTTGGCACACTTCGGTGCGCGGTACAGCGCTATGGCCCAACTCATTTATGCCGCTACGGCAAATGGCGGAGCTTTTGACACACCGGCGCGCAGATCACGCGCTATGAGATCTTGGCCTCTCATTTCACACTAAATCTGCGACAAATCGACCGACCGGCTTGTTCTGATGACCCTGCCCCCCTAACTTTGAGGAGTGGTCGGCGATGATAAGTTTTGGGGAGAGTCATCCATGACCCATTGGCCTTTGCGACACCTTTTTCTCTTTGCCTGTGCATTGCTTGTCGGGTCTCCCGCAAGTGTTTACGCTGAGCAACCCGGTGCTCTGGAATTTTCCACGCTCAACGAGCCTGTTGTTACGACGCTTGATCAGGCACCGAGTGACATCGCCCTCGTCACGACAGCGATAGTCGCCCGCATGCGCACCGACGGGGCGCCTGAAACCACGCCAGTTGTTTTTGCACCCAACATGGCGAACCGCCTGCACGAAAAGTCGTTTCGGTATGCGGGCTTCTTTATTGACAGTATCACCGTGAGTTTCATCGGTCCTGCGAATGGATTGGAGGAGGGACGGCGAGTCTATGGAACAATCCAGTTTGCTGATCAGCTTGGACGCCGCGCCGCTACTGCTTTTGGTGTTGAGTATGTTTTCGATGCTGGAGAGATTTACGTCTCTGATGTTTCGCTAGACCTTGCCGTGCCTGTCGATCCCGACATTCGGCTCTATCTCCTACCGACAGAAAGAGCATCGCAGATGCTGAGTGACGCCTCAGCAAGTCATCTTGATCTAATGGCATTCCTCGCCGAGCACGCCCTCGACGTGAACAGCATGAGCGGTATGTGCAATTGCGCAATTGTGGCAACCACGTTTGATCGCATTCCTGGCGACGCACACCTCTATACGAGCGTCAGCAACGCGGAAAGTGGAGATAAGATTGTCATGGGTTCACACTTTCTGATGGACTATGACGGCTGGCGCGTGGCCGTTCTGGAAGGTCAATTTGATCTCACGTCGAGTTCTGACATACGCATCGATGCTCTCTATGCCGCCGCGCCAACACAAATCGACACGCCATCAACCTTCACCGTGGCCCGGAGTTTCCTCGCTGGTGAGGCCAGCCAATGAACATTCAATCAAGAGTCCCAAGCTTGATCCTGATGACGGTTCTCAGCCTCGCCAGTTCTGGTGCTGCTTTCGCTCAACATCATCATCTACCACACACCCCTCAACCGCCGGTCTTTACGCCGCCGACGCCGACACCCCCGGTGCCGCCGACGTTGCGGACGCCGAAGCCTCCCAGTGTGCCGCCGGCAGCAGCGCCGGATAACGCAGACACGCCCGAAGCAGGCGGCGACACGCGAGTGCCAAAAATAGAAAAAGAGAACATCCCAAGGTTCGTCTACACGCTAGGGGATAGCTCTGACATCCAGGCTTATTTCAAGCCACCGACTGCAGGGCCAACGAACTGGGCGGCCGACGAAAACTGGTGCGATTGGCAGTGCGAAGCCCATAAAATGTTTCCCGACGCGGAAGAACCAACCGTGGAATACACGAAGATGATGGAGGAAAAGTACCGCATTCGTGAGGAGAGGCTTGACTACATCAACTCTGGCGAAGCTATTCCAGAGGAGTTGCGCATCGGTTTCTGGCACTTTGACGAAATCAAAGTGCGCACAGACGAAGATGGCAACGAGCGTTTTTTGCTACGCATTCAAGGCTTCGGCCAGGAAGCTGTTTTCTCTGTTGCCGCTGATGATATTGACGGGGGCATTGCCGACAATGTCGAGAAGATCAGATCGATCGCCAGCTACAACGCACTGAATGTACAGGATCAGGCTGAGTTCTATCGAAGCAGAGCTGAGTCAGGGACATTCACCGAAGAAAGCACAAAGGAATATTTCAGGCTTGCGGAAGCTTACGAAGCACAATTGCGCGCCTATAAGGGGCCCATCGCAAAAGTCGAAACAGCATCCAGTGACACAACAACAAATCGGCCGGTTGATTCAATCTCAGTGCCGAGCGATGGCAACACACCAGGCGATTTACCAATTGTGCCGGCTCCCGAGGTGAATGACACCAAGCCGCTGATCGACGCAATTGTATTGGATGACACAAGTCTATTCGATCCGGGCATGCTGGGCGGACACAAAGAGCCCAGCACCGGCGCGAACGCCGCCCTCGAAGAACTCATTCGCACCACGCGCGACTTCAGCAATGATGAAGTGCTTATTGATATTGATGTGATTGACAATGGCAATCTCGAAGCGCTCGCCAACACCATGGCCAAGGTCAGTTTGGATGTGGGATTGGCGGTCGCAGGTGCCGTCAATCCCACGGTCGGCCTCACCATCGCATTCAGCAAAAACGCCAAGGAGACCTATGACTATGCGATCTCACAAGGGCTTAGCACACGTCAGGCGATTTTTGCCGCCACCGCTGCAGGTGCTGTTGGCGGCGCAGACACCTATGTGATGGGTCTGGGGATTGGCAAAGTTGCAGGCTGGGGCGCCGAAGCCATCAAAGGAGCAACCAAAGGCGCCCTGGAACATGGAGTCGGGACAGCAGGGAATGCGTCTGGCTTTTCATTGGTGGGAAATGTGGGCAAGGCCCTTGTGGACAAAATGGTTGAACAGAATAAAAATCCATATCTCTATCAGCGTCCAAAAAGAATACAGCCAACAGGCCCTGGCCAGGTAACATTCATCATGGCTGGCGGGGGCAATTGGCAACAGAATGCTATGAAGTGATGCCCTTGGCTCCTAACGCAAGCTGAATGCGGCGTGACGTATAGATTTACCTCTCATGCGGATTGCCCCGAGGTTGATCATACTGTGGTTTGCAAGCGCAGCTTTGGGGCGCCGGGAGGTTTTCTTCCGCCGGAATGCATTGGTCACGATCAAACTTGCGCCCGGTTCGGCCCCATGCACAACGCTGCGACATCTGGCGGTCCGACCTGACACTTGTGGAAGAACTTACTTAGCAGGGAGATAGCGTGGGTCCAGGCCTACGCCCCATTTTGTCATCCAATCGTCAAAACGGGCGGCTTCACCAGCGTCATAGACATCAATCATGCGCTCGATCATTCCGTCCCGGTAAGTCGCAATCTCCCAAAGGCCCGTTTCGAAGACTGGGGCGTCGCCACGGGAAAACCGGATATCTGCATGGACGAGCACTGTGTTGTTTTCTTCCGCAACGAACGAATTCAATCCCACGGTTCGCGTGCACAATTTGTCAAACCGGTCTGTTGACCATTTGAGCCCGAAGATGAGTTCGTCGATCCCATTCAATTGACAATGGAAGGACATATTCATCACCTCATAAGAAACATCGGGTGTGAAATAGGGTCTCAAATTGTCCCAGCCCCCTTTCTCATATGCCTCTTCAAATACGCCGCGTTGCTCAACAAATTTCTCAATCAAGCTCATATTCTCTCTCTTTTCGGTCGGGCCTGTGGGTTCGAGCACTCTGTGCAACCCACCCAAAACTCTACTTAGACTACTCTCAGTATTTATCTCCCTTACTTTGAGTTGTCAATGTAATATAATTGAGGAAAGGTAAGGCCCATTGACGAGAGCTGCATGCCTTCCCAATTGCTGTATGCATCGTTTTAGAAAAGCGTATGGACCAACTAGGCGTGCGAGGCCTCATATGACCATCCCCTATCGTGGTGACTGCACCTGCGGCGCTATCTCCGTAGAGATCACCCTGCCAAAACCGATCGACACCTATACGCCGCGCGCCTGTGATTGCAGCTACTGCACACCGCGTGGTGCAGCCTATCTTTCGGACCCCAGCGGCGCGGTACAGATTTGGGCGCCAAGCGAGAGCGGACTTTGCAAAGAGCGGCAGGGCTCGGAAACTGCAACCATGTTGCTCTGTGCAGCTTGCAAGGGTCTGCTGGGAGCGGTGTGTGAGATTGAGGGGCGGCTCCTTGGTGCCGTCAATGTACGTACTCTGGAGCGCTATACTGTAGTTCCACCCGCGCAAACAGTTCACCTCAGCGAACTCGACGCTGACACGAAGGTTCAACGATGGTCTGACCTATGGATGCCATTTCAGGTCAATGTGCTGGCTGCCTAGGGCGACCTTTTCACAGCGACATAACCTCAATGCCTCTTTCTTTGCGCGGGTGCCTAACGTTTATTGCCTAACTTCAACTTTGAAAGCTATAACTTTCGAATCCGAAGCCAGTCAATAAACACAAGAAAGCACCCGGACTCAATGGATGAGCGTACCCGACACCTACTGACCTCTGCACCCGCTCCCCTTCTTGTCAAAATGGCAACACCCAACTCGCTGGCCTTTGTGATCCAATCAAGTGTCAGTCTGATCGAGGTCTGGTTTATTGGGCAATTGGGCACAAGTGCGCTCGCAAGCATTGCTCTCGCATTTCCCTTACTCATGCTGATGCAGGCCATGTCTGGTGGCGCGCTTGGCGGGGCGGTGGCGTCTTCCATCGCACGTGCCCTTGGCGCCGGAGATCGCGACCGGGCGCATAAGCTCATCTGGCATGCGCTCGCCATTGCGGCGATGGGCAGTGCTTTCTTCCTTTTTGTGTACCTGCTTTTTGGACGCGCGCTGCTCGCCTTTCTGGGTGGGACCGGAGAAATTCTGGATCAGGCAGCTTCCTATTGCCTGGTCCTGTTTTTCGGCGGCCTGTTTGTCTGGCTGATCGGTGTCGTTGGCGCGGTCTTTCGAGGCATGGGAGATATGAAGTTCCCTGCAATGTTGATGGTCATCAGCGCATTCATCCAGGTGCCACTTTCTGGCGTGTTGGTGCTTGGCCTTTTCGGCGTTCCACAATTGGGTATTGTGGGCGCGGCAATCTCTACCGTTGCAACCGGGTTTCTGGTCAGCGCTGTCATGCTTTTTGCGCTGAGCCGCCCGGGCCACGTCATCCAGCTGGACCGGCAGTTCATTGCCTTTGCCAAACCGCTCTTTCAGGACATTTTTAAAGTGGCGCTCCCTGCCTCCCTGTCGCCGCTTCTCACCATCTTCGGCATTCTCTTTCTCACTGCCATGGTGGCGACCTATGGCGAAGCGGCGCTCGCAGGCTATGGCATCGGTTCCCGGATTGAGTTTCTCCTTATTCCTCTGGTGTTCGGCATCGGTGCCGCTATGACATCGCTGGTAGGCCTGAGTATTGGCGCTAGGAACGTGGAGCGCGCAGAACATATTGGCTGGACTGGCGGTCTTTTCGCTGCGGGCCTTGCAGGTGTGGTCGGGCTCTTGCTGGCGCTCTTCCCAGATGCCTGGATCTCTGCTTTTACCAATGACCCGGAGACGTTTGGGGCATCGCGCACCTACATCCTCTATGTGGGACCCTTCTTTGCCTTCCAGGGCCTTGGGCTTTCGCTCTATTTCGCAAGCCAGGGGGCAGGTGCCATGAGATGGCCGATTGCTGCGACCATCGTGCGCTTCATATTCGCCGTTGGCGGCGGTTGGGTACTCGCCTTCTCTTTCAATATGGGGCTTGAGGGTATTTTCATTGGCGCCGCTGCCGCCATGTTCATCTATGGCCTTATGATCGCCGCATCCCTGAAGCTTGGCGCCTGGCGTAACCTGGAGAGAGGTTAGACATGCATGCATCCCACCGTTCGCCCTGTCCCATTGCGCGGACCCTGGACCTTGTCGGAGATAAATGGACCCTGCTCATCTTGCGGGACGCGCTGGTGTTTAAGGCCAAATCCTTCGCAGAGTTCGAACAGAGCCCTGAAAAAATTCCGACAAGCCTCTTGGCAGAGCGCTTAAAGCGATTGGTCGAAAACGGGTTCCTTACCAAAGTGCCCTATCAGGAAAAACCTGTCCGCTATCATTACGTGACAACGGAAAAAGCAAAGGCGGTCCTGCCTGTCATTCGCGCGATGCAGAAGTTCGGAGAAACGCAACTGGACACTTAATGATTATCGGAGTGGTGCGCGCTCACGCTGGCTGTTTTTCCAATCGTCTGAAATCCAAACGGGTGCATCACTCTGTGGAAGGCTCGCGTTGCCCAGGATAAGGTCGGCAGCTTTCTCCGCGACCATAATAGTGGGCGCGTTGATATTTCCGTTTGGAACTGTCGGGAAGATAGAGGCGTCCACCACACGCAGGCCCTCAACACCCAATACGCAACATTCCGTATCGACGACAGTGCCTGGATCTTCCGGCTGTCCCATCCTGGCAGTCCCACAAGGATGATAGGCACTCTCCAGATTTTCGCGTACCCAGATATCGATCTCATCGTCAGTGGCGATGTCCAACCCTGGCTGGATTTCCGGCCCACGAAAAGCATCCATCGCCGGTTGCGCAATGATTTCGCGGGTGAGGCGGATGCAGCGCCGCCACGCGGCGACGTCCTCTTCATGGCCAAGATAATTGAAGAGCAAGCTTGGCTCGTCGGTTGGGTCAGCTGACCGAATAGAGACCTGGCCCCGGCTTTTGGGTTTGTTGGGTCCCACATGCACCTGGAAGCCATGGCCATCCACAGACGGTGTTCCGTCATACCGCATGGCGGCGGGCAGGAAGTGATATTGAATGTCCGGCGATTTGCGCCCGGCTTCGGAACGGATGAAAGCGCAGGATTCAAAATGATTGGTGGCGCCAAGTCCGTTCTTAAAGAAGAACCAGCGCGCGCCGATCAAGAATTTTGAAAAGAGACCGAGCTTATTGTTGAGACTCACCGGCTGAGTGCAGTGAAACTGAAAATAGACTTCCGTGTGATCCTGCAGATTCTGCCCTACCCCCTGTGACAGGTGTACCGGTGTTACGCCCGCCTGGTGCAGCACGTCGGCGGGCCCGATGCCGGAGCGCTGCAGGATCATGGGCGATGCAAAAGCCCCGCTTGCGAGCAATACTTCTTTGCCCGCACGAATGGTCTGTGACTTGCCGTTGCTTACCGTCGCAACACCAACAGCGCGTTTGCCTTCAAACACCACTTTGTCGACAAGGGTTTTGGAGAGAACGGTCAGGTTTGGGCGTTTCATCACTGGCCTAAGATAGGCGCGCGATGTTGACTCACGCACGCCGTCTCGCACGGTCATGTGCATCGGCCCGAAGCCTTCCTGACGCAGACCGTTATAATCGTCGGTGTGCGGGTAGCCGGCTTCGACGCCTGCATCGATAAAGGCCTGGTAGAGCGGGTTGCCGGTCATATTGTTGCCGCCGGTCACGCCGAGCGGTCCGTCACCACCGCGATAGATGTCTTCGCCGCCCTGCCACTCTTCTGCCCGTTTGAAATAGGGCAGGCAGTCGGCATAGCCCCAGCCGGTCGCGCCCTCTTCTTCCCATTCGTCGAAATCACATGCATGGCCACGCACGTAGACCATGCCATTGATGGTGGACGTGCCACCAAGCCCCTTGCCCCGCGGGCTTGTGATCTGACGATTATTGACTGCGGGTTCCGGCTCGGAATTATAGCCCCAGTTATAGGTTTTCGAGGCCATGGGATAGGAAAGCGCAGTGGGCATCTGCACCAGAATATTGCGATCGCTGCCGCCTGCTTCAATCAGGAGGACCGAATGCTTGCCATTCTCCGTCAATCGATTGGCAAGTACGCAGCCGGCACTGCCCGCGCCCACAATGATGTAGTCAAAAGTCTTGTCTGTCACGCAGGAGCCCACCCCAAATACTTGAATGTTGTGATTGGCGGGGAGCCTAATGGGTTTTAATCCTTATGGCTATGTCAGCGGTCAATGTCGCAGCAACACATCTTGAGCTACTGATCAGTCTGCCGACAGAGCCGCGCTATTGGTATGCACCGCGCCACCTATGTGGGTCGAAGCGCCGAAACATGCCCGATAAGTTCCATGTCCTTTTTGATCGATGCGACAAATGACGGACGCTGATGCATCCGGTTCAGGTAGTCAGCCAGTTTTGGCCATCGGTCAGGGTCAATCTCTTCACCTGCATGGCGCATGTTGAGGAGCACGCTTGCCGCCGTCACGTCTGCGAGGGTGAGGTCCGAAGAGGATAGAAACGCCGTATTCATCAGGTGCGCTTCCAGATATTCATAGGCTGGCGGAATGTGATGCGCGACCTCGCTGATTTTGCCTTCATCCGGTGCCGCCTTTTCAAAGGCCGGCCTGACAACCCGCTGCACAAAGAAGGTGCCTTCGAACCTGGAGAAAATCGCCGAAGCGACAAACTCGCAAAGCCACAAATCCCACGACCGCGCCCAATTGTCCGCCGGGATGAATTGATGGCCTGGGAAGGCACTATCGAGATAGATGCTGGCAGCCAGAGAATCTGCCAGAAAACGCCCATCATCCAGCTCAAGCACCGGAATCCGCCCGAGGGGATTCATGTTTCGCAGTTCAGCACTTGCGTTTTCGCCTGGAACGGCCGGTACGAGTTCATACTCAATGCCCTTTTCATCCATCAAGACCATTAGGCGTCTGACCCAGGGGGACAGGGAGACTCCGTGAAGTTTCATGCTTCTTTCCTCTCAGATTTTGTCGGTCTGAAACTTCTATATTGAATAAATGTACTTTGTATACTATTTATTTCCTTGTAGGCCGGGAAACACCCGGCGCGCAGAAGCCAGGCCCACTGAAAACATGGGTCACACCTGGAGGAACGGACATGACAAAAACAGCCCGTATGATTTTGATCCTGAATGCGATCGTTATCGGATCGATTGGACTGGCCTATCTGGTCGACCCCAACCTGTTGCTCGCAAATTACGGTCTTTCCGTGGGCGAAGTGGGAATGGACAATATGTTGCGCAGCACCTATGGCGGCCTGTTCGTCGCAATAGCCGGACTATTTGCGCTCGGTAGTGTCAAAGAGAACCGCAGGCGCGACGCTCTGGGGTTGCTCGCGCTTTTTATGGGCGGGCTCGCCGCAGGTCGCATCGCCAGCCTCACTCTCGCGGGTGTGCCAGATGGCTCCATGCATATGCTGCTTGCCTATGAAGCAACGGCCTTTGCCGTCGCTGTCTTTCTGTACCAACGCACGCCGGCTGCCACCGCCCGCTGATACCTGCCCGCTATTTGGCTTTGGCGGCTTTGATCTCCACAGCACGCTCATCCATATAGCGCTGGCGTTCCGGACTGGTTGTCTCCGCCACCGCTGACGGCAGGGAGGCGCATTCCTGCATCGGGACTGATTTGCCCGTATCGCTGCGGACCATGGCCGGATGGATCTCCTTGCCCGAGGGAACATGGGTGTGTTCGTACCGAGGGCCCCGTTTGCCGGGGTACCACCGCTCCCCCCAGTCGGCAAACGCCATAAGCACCATGGAGAGTTCCGCTCCTTTGCGTGTGGGGACATATTTCATGCGCGCAGCGCCTTCTTTGACCGGCACGCGATCAATCAGGCCGCTTTCTTCCATTTCCTTCAGCCGTCTGCTCAAGAGCCGACGCGAAATACCAAGGCTTTGTTCAAACCCCGTGAAGCTGGAGACGCCTGTCAGGGCATCGCGAATGATGAGCAAGGTCCACTGGTCCCCCACAATGCTAAGCGACTCAGCGATGGGACAGTCAAGATTGAGATAGTTCGACGTCGTCATATCAAGTTTCCAACCAGTGCAGGTCCGACCTGTCGGCAAGGAACAGGCCGTCAGGCAGAGCGCACTCTCTCCACGATAGAGTTTACATAATTTACTTTAGTTTTCGCTGCGATGCCAGCCGACACCCTCGGCAAAGCGACGGCCGAACCGGCTGAGACGCCCCCAAATAGACAATTACCTTTTCCTGATCCCCCTGTCTGTGTGTGTCTCAGAACACGCTTGCGCTTCGCCATTCTTATTTGTATTCTTTTTATACTTTTAAAGATTTTGGAAAGATCACTGCTATGGACCTGCTCGTCATACTCGCGCTCTATCTGATCCCCTTTTCTCTGATGCTGTGGCTTGTCGGCGGGAAAGGGGGTGACCAATGATCGGTGGACATTATGCAACGGCGCTGGTGCCCTACACACGGCTGGAACGGAAAGCCCCACTCTGGCTGTTGCTCAGCGCGGCGATGCTGGTGGACTTTGTGCTGATTAGCCTCGTGGCGAGCGGCGTGGAAACGATGGTCCCTGATGGGGAGACGCCGCCGGATATGCGCTATAGCCACGACCTTCTGCCCGTCCTTGGGCTTGCAACTGTCGCGAGCCTCGCCATCTGGGCGGTGACGCGGCGCCGGGTCCTTGCGCTTTGGGTCGGGGCGCTCATCCTGCTGCACGAACTGGCGGATGTGTTTTCAGGATATCAGCACAATGTGAACGGGCCTGACTCACACGCGTTTGGACTGAATAATTATATGACCAATCCGGCTCAGGCTTTGGGGATTGAAGCGCTGCTCATCGTTGTCTGCCTTGCCTACTATCAATGGCATGAGCGACGGGCGGGCCGGTCTTTTGAAACCTGGAAATCAGTGGCGCTGTTCTTTGTCCTGACGGCGCCGACAACGCTGGCGTTTGGCCCGCAGATAGCGGGATAGGCTGGAGCGGCGCCGCACAATAGAAAAAATGCGGCGCTGATCAGACTTTTTCTTTTTCTTTCGGAGCTGAGACTTTGCGGGGTTTCTGTTCAATTTTGGGTTTGGGAAGCAGCCGGAAGCGGGACTGGCACCAGGCGAAGTCAACGCCGACATCGAGCAGCGCATCGGACCGCCCGCAGGGGCACGCAAACTCCAAAACGTCGTACACCCGGTAGGTCTCGCCGGCAACAAGCGGCACCGGCTGACCCGTCATGTGGTTCGGGGCCGCATTCACACATAAAACCAGATCGCCTGGACCGACTGCATAGCTCATAACTTCTAACCTATATCACAGGGGCCTCGGTCCGCCTACAAACACCATACGGCAAAAGCGGTTAGCGATCACTTCGCGCACGATACCCGGCCCGCGAGGACGTGGACAAAACAACGTCCACCTGCGTCTTCGTCAACTGCAATGGCGAGCTACGCGCATTCACCATCCCCGACCTTGTTCACGCGCTGGAGCAGTCACCCCAGGCGCATTGAGTTTCAGTCTTTCGAGGACAAACGTCGGTGCAGACCACCGGTCAAAAACATGTACGCCTCAATGCCCTAAGCGGTGTAAGGCAATTTAAGCTATTGCTCCCGATGCGCTGGTCTATCGGGCTCATAGGATACACCTTTCGATATTCGATCAACCTCTGCTTGCCACCTGTGTTTTCTATGTTGGAATGCGGCGGAAGTTCTTCTCCGCAACACATTTATTTCTTCGGTAGTGAATTGCTTATCATTAGGCCACTCATCGCCCAGAGCCAAATTTGCCGCGCTAGAAATTCCCGCCCATTGCTCGAACTCGAACCCTTTGTTCACTCTAAAGGCTTCAGCGGTAAGAGCTACATCCAGGGCGATAAGTGCGAACGCAAGAATATCATTCTTGGAAAATCGATTGCGCTCACGACACGCCGCTTGGAGCCCATTCAACTTATAGATGGCACCTTCAACATTTGCGCTGAATTTCAAAACCTCCCTGCGAACGCCATCATCATTCACTTCGACCAACTTCGTGGTTTCTGCGGCGCTGGGAACAAGAGCAGAAAGAGATCCAGCGTATGGCTGGTCGGCAATTCTCAAGCAAACACTGACTGCCCAGGAAATTCTCTCGTCATCCCCATCTTCTTCTGCTTCCAGCAACCCCATGAATGCAAGATCAATCTCCTGAGCAATTGCCAGCAGCTGTATCGCGCAACGTTGAATCTGCGCGTAGACGTTGACAAACTGTGCCTCCTGAATTCGTGCACGGTCTAGCGCGACTATGTCGTCTTGTCTTTTCCATTCGCGCTCCTGCGTGCGCCTTGCCGCACGTACACCCCAGAAAGCACCAACAGTTGCGCCGATAGTGCCGATGGCAACCAGAATGTTGATGAAGTCACTTCGCTGCCACCCTTCAGTCGTAGCGAATATGCCCCAGACTCCAATGATGAGAAGGGTGACGGCAAAACCAATCGCAACACCGAGATGAAGGTCGTTCGAGTTCTTCATGATGGCCCGCCTCTACTCTTCATTGTTTGTGTCTTCAATCGGCTTTACGTCAAACTTGTGGCCATTTTCATCATGCTCTCCAGTAAGATTGAGATACATAGGAGGATCGCATTCGTCCAAACCAGTCGGCAACTGGCCAGGGTTCCAAACAAGACACTCTTCAAAATTGCTCGAAGTCAAATGCACGCCCGACATTTGCATCCTGAAACTGTCAGTAGCGCGGAAATCAACGTTGCCCATGATACAGCGATAAAACACAGGCCGGTTTTTTCGGAACAAGACATCACGAAATGCCGCACCCGTCATATCGCAACCGACCCAAATACCCATGCGAATTTCACCACTAAAGAAACCTGTATGCGTGAAATTGCTGCCGATGAACTCTGCACGATCAAATTCGCAGTCAGTAAACACAGCCCCTATGCACTTGAAATCATCTGGCTCGAAACGACCCTCAAAAGAACATTTAACAAAATCCGCCTGCAGGAGGTCGCTCCCTTTGAATGTTTGTGGAGTTACAATGAGGTTACGTATTTGCGGTTGCCCCAAAACAATTTCTGTCAGCTCTACTTCCGGATAGTAGATCCGTTTAAGTTCACAGCGCTCGATATGCTCAAACAGGTACGCCGATGTTTCGTTCACAAAATTGGTTGGAAATCCTTTCGGATCACGTCTTTTGTGACTCGCAGCAGCCACAATACGTAACTGTCCCGCAAACAGGCTTATCGCAGCCGCCGAATATTCATCAGGCCAGGCGGTCGCTATTGTGTTGATGCGCGAAACGGCAAACTGCTGAAACCTAAGCTCATCAGACCCAAGAAGCTCTACGGCTCGCTCGAAGCGGGCAGCAACGTGGTCCATTTCTTTTTGTTTGGAATCTTGGAGGGCGACCTCTGTTTGTCGGTCCATCAATACAATGCGGCGCCAGGCGAGCCAGAGGCCGAGGAAACCACCGACGATCAGCGCGAAGTTGCGGATGATCTCCATGCGGTTGAAGTCATCGCCGCCCCAATACTTGAAGCCCAACATCTCATACTCGCCAACCGTTTGATAAAAAGGGATCGCGATGACGAGCGCCGCCGCCGCCAGCGGCCATTCGGCAAGATTTGCGGCGTTCTTCTCCATATCGGTGTGCATTCCAAATCCCCAATAGCTAACCACTAAGGTTCTGCGAAACATCTGTTTCGTTCAAGGATTCGAATCTGGGCTTGAAGGCTTTCGGCGCTTTTCAAACGAAAAGGCGCCTGTCGCTCAGACGTGTGATTTTGTGGAGGGGCCGTGCTCGCTTTGTACCGCAAAGCTCCGGCAAATGGTACTGGGGGCGGCATGGAATTCCGCATGTAAGCAATTGGTTTCAAACGATATTGAGATCGTCAAGATTGACCGATGCCAACAAGAAACCCAACTTTTCAATTTCGAGGAGTGCTTCTGCTCCCTGCTGCCCTAGCCAGTCGACCGAGTGCCAAGTTGCCTCAGGAAGACGTCTTCTTGTTGGAACTGCCTGACCAGCCACCACCCAAAAGAAATGCCGACCCAGCGGGGGAACTGAGTCGGCATCCATTGGGCAAAAGCTGAGAACTACCGCGTCCGGGAGGACAGACCCGGTAGCATCAAGACATTAATCGCTTGCTTCGCGCGCACTGTCTTGAATTGCATCGCCCGTGTTCTCAATGTCCTGGCCAACCCCTTCAACCGTATTACATGCGGCAATGCCGAGGGCCATCGCCATCGTAAGGCCAAGCATGCGGATAGAGCGCAACATAGACATATTCTTCTCCTCGTGTGTTTAATCTCCCGTCATCAACGCGCACAGGTCAAAAAAGATCCTTCGCCTGGAAAGAATTTGACCACTTTTGAAAGCAGAACTGATGCGCAGTTGGCCAATACGGCCAACGCCTGGGGAACCTAGGGGTTTTTCAATCGTTTTTGCTGAATAGCAGATGTCGACGGTAAGAGCCGCCTGATGTGCTGCCCTGAACTGAGGGAACGAAAACGTGTCTGACTCCAATGCTAATCAGCAGAAGCGCATATTGATCATCGAAAACCCGCATAGTGGCGGTGGCGAAGGTGACATTTCGACTGTTGTATCGGCGCTCACCGAGCGCGGGTTCAACATTGAGCACAAAACCCCAGAGAGCCCTGAGGAAGCGCGTAGATTTGTTGAAAACGAGACAGATGCGGATTTTATCGCTGTAGCAGGTGGGGACGGCACATTAAGCACTCTTCTCCCGTCACTTATTGAAAAGGAGATTCCGCTTATTGTTCTCCCGCGAGGTACAGCCAATGACTTTGCCCGCGGATTGAACCTGCCGGTGGACCCCGAAACAGCCATAAGTGCAGTGGAAGATGGGGAAATTCGCGCCGTTGATGTCGGATATGCCAACGGGCATCCGTTTCTCAATGCTGCCAGTATCGGCATGAGCGCTGAAGTTACCGAACGACAAACCAAGGAGCGGAAACGCCAGTTCGGCGCCATCAGCTATGCGATCAGTGCGTGGGAAGCACGGCGAGACATTCGCCACTTCAAGGTAAGGCTGGAAGGAAAAGGTGAAAGCCGGACTGTTCAGGATTGCATTCAACTTCTGGTCGGAAACGGGCCGCATTATGGCGGCGGCATGACGGTTCGCGAGGGCGCAAGCCTTCAGGACGGCCACCTCAACATCAGTATTGTTCGTGCGAAATCGCCATGGACAATGGCGACCGCTCTTCCCTTCCTAAAGACAGGTCGAGCGGATTTTGCGCCTCATGTAGACGTCAAAACAGTCGAGCGAATTCGAATAGAACCAGACAGAAAAATGACCGTCTATGCAGATGGGGAACCGATCACAAAAACCCCAACAGACTTTGAAGTAAAGCCAGCAACACTTTCAGTGCTGGTGCCGAAAGAAGACCAGAATTTAGGTGACCTATTTGGTGTTCGAAGCACCGAAGAGCTTGCAATGAACGACCTGTTCGCAGCCTGCCTGTCCGCCCAAAAATTCTACGAAACTGCGTGCACCATCCCTTCGGACAGCAGCGTCCGGAACCATATTGATGCCCGCGCCAAACACTATGCGCACCTGAAAAGAAGGCTCCGCCTGGCTATAAGCGATGAGTGGAAAGCGCCGAATGAACCTGATGTTGAACTTGAATGGTTGAAGAGCCTCGCCCTTTCCGTGCAGTCAGTCCTCAGCCGGGATGAAACCGCGCTCCTGTTAGACAAATGCTGCACAAAGGAAGGGCATGTTCTGCAAGCAATTTCAAGCGGTGGTGCAAAACAACTACCGGATGATCTTATTGAGATCGCAGAATATGCCGGAATATCAAGCCTCGAAGGACTGGTCTCCGCCTGGCGTCTGCGCTGACGGACGGCTTTCCCCTACTGTTGCCGAATTTGTAAAAGACACCGGAACAATCTCCTACCTTCCACGTTTGTCTACTGAATCAGCCGACCACCCCCAAATTTTGGTCGCGTTTAGGAAGCGCTGTTCTTTTTGATCGAACGCGCAGACAACAGACTAGGAGACGTTATGAAACGCAATCTACTTATGACCGTGAGCGCCCTTGCAATTGCAGCTCCATTGAGCGCAGCCGGTGCAGCTGAGGATAACGGCAACTATCTCATTCTGGCTTCGAACACAGACAGCAGCCTCGGACAAGCGATCGAAAGCGCAGCCGATGCAACAGCTGGTGCGGCCGTGGACAGTTATGAAGCGGTTAGCAGCATGTTCGAATCTTCCTCCGCAACGCTGCGTGTCGACAATTATGTGCTGGCGCCTAATGCCGTGACCGCGTCTTACGTCATCGGCGCAGATGTTCGCAATCCGACAAACGAAACAATCGCAAGTATCGCAGACATTGTGATTGAGCAAGACGGGGACGCGGAACTTCTCATTCTTTCAGATGGTGGCTTCCTTGGTTTCGCAGACAAAAAGGTCGCGATTCCCTTTGAAAGTGCAAATCTTACGTTTGACGAAGATGGCACGCGCATCGTCGCTGTCGCGCTGACCCAAGCTCACCTTGACCAGGCAAAACCCTTCTACTACGAGGCGCCCGAAGGCACGATAGAAAACGGAGCTCACCTTATGGCTTCTGACCACATGAGCGTTGACGCCATCGTAGGTTCAGATGTGAAGCTTTCCAACAAGGACGAGAGCGTTACGGTTGCTGATGTCCTAATGGACAAAGACGGTGAATCAGAGCGAGCCGTTCTTGAAGTTGGTGGCTTCCTGGGCCTCGGCGAGCGACTTGTAACTGTTCCCTTCTCCGCTCTCACGATCGGTGAGAACAAAGACGGATACACAATCGTCGCGACACGGGCAGACATTGAGGCGGCCCCTACCTTTGCCTACACGCGGGCATCTGCAGGCAGCTCTACGCAGTAAATCTCAACATAATCAGCCATCGCCCAGAGGGCGGTGGCATCCTCCCCCCCCCAACCAACTTGAATTGGAGATACGTTATGAGTGGCGACAAAATTGCCGGTGAATGGAAACAGCTTCGCGGCAAAGTAAAACAAAAATGGGGCGATCTGACTGACAATGATCTGGATCGCACAGAAGGCAAAATGGAAGAGCTGGAAGGTCTCATTCAAGAGAAATATGGCTCCACTAAAGACGAAATCCGCAAACAACTCGACTCTCTGAAGAGCTAACCCGCTCCATCAGAAAGGAAAGGAAAGACGAATGTTGTATTGGGCTTTGATATTTCTGGTCGTGGCGGTCTTTGCCGGTTTCATGGGGTTTGGCGGGATTGCCGGAACGGCGGCCGGCCTGGCGCAGATCTTGTTCTTTGTTTTCATCGTCTTGCTGGTTGCCAGCCTTCTTATGCATCTGGTGCGCGGCGGTCGACGATAGCGCCGCTTCCGCTTGCCTATTGAAGATGCAACGTCCTGAAAATCAATGGAGAAAATTATGGAACAATTGAAAAAGACCATCCTAGTCGCGGCGTTTTCGCTGCCCCTTATGTTCGTCGCAGCATGCGATCAGGATGGACCAATGGAAGAAGCAGGTGAAAGCCTGGACGAAGCGACTGAAGATCTGGACGATTCATTCCAATAGGATAACCAGAGCTACAATCGGTCAAAACATAGGGCAGACCTACGGTCTGCCCTTTTTAAATCAACACTCTCGTTAATGGCTGACCTTACATGGAAGCGCTCAAATCGCCTCACCTCAGCGTGTCGTCCCAAAAAAAGCACCCTCCGGCTCAGTTGAAGGGTGCTGACGGGGCCAGATAACTCTCCAGTATCACGCCCGCTTGGGCCCAAACTTTCTCACGAGAAGCACATTTTGCCGCTCGTAGGCCATAAGCTCTGCCATACGATCCGGATCCTCTTCCAGAAGTTCAAGCAGAGCCTGTCGGTCGTTAATGTTCAATTCGCCATCAACGTAGCGATGGATGTCGGCTGGCGTAAAAATTTCAACGACTGCCCCACTCATGTTGACGTTCTCATCTGATCTGAAGAGGTTGCTTTCGTTACCGCCGCACCCTCCAGCTCCCACTCACGCAGTCTTTTACGCGCTCTGGAAAGGCGACTTTTGACAGTTCCAATGGCGATATCGAGATGTTCCGCGATGTCATCATAGGACTGACCATTAACAGCTATCCTGAGCAAAATGTCTTTTTCATCTGCACGCAGTCGATCAAAGCTCTGACCGAATTCACGAAGTTCGACTGTCCATTCCTGGCTTGGTGCCACAGCGGCGTCGCCCGTCCAGTCCTCCAGGGGGATCATCGGACCCCGACGCTGGTTCTTCCGGCACTCGTCAATGTGACCATTGCGAAGAATGGTAAAAAGCCATGAGCGAAGATTTGTCCCCACCTGAAACTGCTCACACCGGCTGATTGCCCGTTCCAGACAATCCTGAACCAAGTCATCCGCCTGCGTCGTCTCACGTGTGAGACTGCGTGCGTACCGGCGAAGATGAGGGATTTCAGCCTCCAATGCGTCAAAGTCGAACTGTGACATAAGTTGATATCCTTTGTGCTTGCGTCGATGAGCCGACCATACGTGCACGTGTGATTTTCGCAACCCATTTTTCGTTGTAAAACTCAATAAAAACAATGGCTTACGCATTTTATGGCATTTGAATAGGCGGTGCTTTTACGGGCTCTTTAGTGGTCTATGCGAGTGATACAGAGGAGGGAACCCACCCTGTTATCGTCTGCCATGTCTTCTGAGATTTTTGGTCTATCTGAGTGAGTGATTAAATTTGATGGCAATGACCAATCAGCGTATTATGAGTAAGTAAAGCACTGCATCTACGATAGTGTGCTGCCCCAAAAATCACTTAAATTCCAGCATCGGGAGACACATTATCGTGCCTGAGAAGAAGCTCTATCGCACTGAACGCTTACAGGTCATGCTTGATGAGAATGAGCTAGAACTCATCGACGAATGGCGATTTGACAAGCGCATTCCTTCTCGAGCGGCTGCCATTCGCGAATTGATCGCTCGTGGCCTTGCCACAAATGAGCTGCCGGACCCCGAGCGGATGGCAAAGTCTACCGACTACACGGTAACAGATGAAGTTGACACGGATTCCTCGAAGACGGAGTAGACACCCCTCTTCTCGCGAACGCCTTAGAACCAACAGTTCATCATTTCTCTTTGAGGATTGGTTGATTCCCAAACCAGATCTAGTGCTTTTCAATGTGTTTATTCGCTCTTAGTGTTCGGGAACGCTTCTGAAGAAAATTCGTTCTTACAGGAGTACAAACGAGAGAGCGCGCTAGTAGGAATGACCCGATCGAAGTTGATAGATGATCTGTGGGACTATCTGGACGGCCAACTTGACGATGAGCGCACGGCTGAAATAGAGACCGCTCTTCAGGGCGACGCTGATCTTCGTGAAACCCTGGAAGAAATCCGCGCGCATCACAAAATCCTGTCTCGTACTGGAGAAGAGGTTTTGAAAGAAGAGGTACCTGCCAGACTCAAACGCATCGTCGAAAACGGCCGCCTCAGTAGAAAAAAGAAAATGCACTAGCTTACATGCTGCATTCAATATGATTGGCGACGCTCCGGCACCCAATTACCTCCTCCCGCTCATATTTCTGGAACCTTTGACTTTCTTGTCCGTTCATTAAGTGAGTTCAAGACACACAGGAGATCAAGGAACCATGAGTACCGCTCTTAGCGCTTCGCCAACAGCTGACAATGTTCAAACTGGTTTGAACAAAGCAGACACAGTTACCATCGCAAATGCACTTAAAGACGCCCTGGCGGACAGTTTCACACTCTATGTAAAAACACTCGGCGTGCACTGGAATGTTGTCGGCCCCAACTTCTTTAGCCTCCACAAGCTCACTGAAGAGCAATATCAGGATTTAGCAGGAGCGATTGACAATATTGCAGAACGGATACGCGCGCTTGGACAAATCGCTCCGGCAAGCTTTGGCGACTTTCGCGTTGCCAGCGCCATCGAATGCGAAACAACCATTCAAAATGCGGAAGAGATGCTTACCGGTCTGATCAATGACAATGAGGCTCTGGCCAAACGGTTTCGCGCCTTCACAGCCGTGGCTGAGGAAGCAGAAGATGTGTTTACCGCTGACTTGCTGACCGCTCGTATCGGACAGCATGAACAGAACGCTTGGATGCTCCGAGCATTGGTGGCCTGATCTCCTACCGCGTCAATTCTTCACTACACCACCGCTCTCCAGAAAAGTTCACGGAGTTATGTATGCCCTTCACGCTTCCCCTTCTCCCATTCGCAAAAAATGCCCTCGCCCCCCACATCTCAGAAAGAACGATGGGCTTTCACTACGACAAGCATCACGCTGGATATGTGAAAAAGCTGAACAATCAGATCGAGGGAACTGACTATGCGAACATGGCTCTTGAAGACATCATCCGGAAAGCTGACGCTTCCGGCGATAGCGGCATCTTCAACAACGCGGCTCAGATCTGGAACCACACTTTCTTCTGGGATTCTCTAAGTCCAAATGGCGGGACTAAACCGGATGCACCCCTGTCCGAGGCAATCAAAACCAGCTTTGGCAGCTTTGATGATTTCAACAAGGCCTTTGTCGAAGCAGGCAAGGGTCAGTTTGGCAGCGGCTGGGTTTGGCTGGTCAGCAACGCAGGTAAGCTGTCCATCACGACCACTAAGGATGCCCTGACACCCGTGCTGGATGATTCCATCCCGCTTCTGACTTGCGATGTTTGGGAACATGCCTACTACCTGGATTACCAGAACCGACGCGGCGACTTCCTGCAGGCGTTTGTCGATGAACTTGCAAATTGGACGTTTGCTGAACAGCAATTCCAATTGAACGGCCAGAAAGACTACTGGAGTCTCGTCGAAGAAAGATCCGCGTAAGCCTGGACCCCGACATGCCATACGACAGGACCTATATGTTCGGCTCTGCCGGTGTTGCAGCGTTTTCCATTATCACACTCGGGATTGGCGCAACGGCGATCCGTGCCGACGGCATATCAAAAGTCGATGTCGGGCGGGTCGTACAAGATATTATCGGTGGCATTGGCTGTCTGGGAGCGGGCACGATTATCCAATCCGGCAGCGGCGTTTGAGGGACCGGCACTGGCGCGGCGATTTGGTGCGTGGGTTCGGTCGGGCTTGCTTGCGGCTTTGGCCTTTACGCTTTTGCGGGGGTTCTGACCCTCATCTCTCTGGTTATTCTCGTCGGCATCGGCCTGCTGAGACAACGGTTCTCCTCTCCCAAGGATGACGAATAGGCGACAGCTTTCACTCAAGTCGGGAACAAACGCCGCAAGAGCGCGTTCCTTTAGCAGACCTCTACAAGAGCGGGTGTCTTTAACAAGACCACCGCCCATGCAGACTTAATGAAAGGACGCACTATGGCTGAAAAGAACTACGAGAATGAACTGGAGTCCGTTAAGGCAGATCTCGGCGCCTTACGTTTGGATATGGAAAAGCTCGTCAGCGCTATGACAAGTGCCGCGTCAGAAAAAAGCCAGGAAGCGCTGAGTGCGACAAAAGAAGGCCTCTCTGATATTGCTGATACGGCTCAAAAACGCGGTGCCGATGGTGTTGCTTACGCTGAATCCCAGATAGAACAAAACCCTCTAATGAGTGTCGCCGCTGCATTTGGCGTCGGTCTTGTTGTTGGCAAACTGCTCGACAAGTAATCATGCCCAGCCCGCTAGGACCGTTATCAGAAATCCTGGAATCAACGCTCGCTGCCCCGGTCAAAGGGGCAGTGCTATCCGCGCTCCCTGGAACAGTCGCCATCGGAGTCGCTTTGGCATTCACAATAATTTCCGCGACATGTATCGTAGTGACGAGTTACCTCTATCTCGTTTTATACATGCCCGCACATCAAGCGGCTGCCGTCCTCTCGCTGGTAACTGTTTCAGCAGCAACGCTTTGCTTCGTGCTCGCGAAGCGCAAGCTAAGGGCAAGCGCGACCACTCCCAAAGCACCAGCTGATCATTCGACTGCATATGTCGCGCTGGGAAACCAGGCCGGTCAATATATAGGCCAAAACCCTAAGCAGGCGGCCGCGCTCGCCTTGGTTGCCGGCGTCGCCGTCGGCGCCAATCCTGGACTGCGCAAAGCATTGCTGGATTTGGCACAGGCCCAACAATGAGAGCCACGTACAAGCCAGTTGTGCTCGCGCCTCTCAGAATCTTTAGTATGCGAAAGAGGCAGCAAGATGCAAGCCGACGAAGCGGAGCTTATGACCCTAGATAGTGCGGCGAACATTTTGCTGGTTCGTTTGACCGAAATGGCTGAAGCCTTTATTCAGCTGCTGCCACAGCTTGCTGTCGCCGGCGTCGTGCTTATTCTGACCTGGCTTGTTGCCAAGCTTACAAACCGTGTCGTTAGCTGGCTCTTTTCACGGACCTCGATCAGGAGGTCACTGATTGACCTTTTTGAGACCCTGGCAAGCATAGCTGTCTGGCTTGTTGGCATATTGGTTTCAATCACGATTGTTTTTCCGTCCATTACGCCTGCCAACCTTTTGGCCGCGCTGGGCCTTGGGTCCATAGCGATCGGTCTTGCCTTTAAGGACATATTTGAAAATTTCCTCGCCGGCATGATGATCTTGTCGCGTAGGCCTATGCGGATAGGAGATTTTATTGAGTGTGACGGCGTCGAAGGAACTGTGGAGCGCATCACAATGCGCGACACCTATCTCAGACGAACGGATCAGCAGCTCGTTATGGTTCCCAACTCGATGATCTACAAAAACCCTGTTTATGTTCTAACCGATAGAGAAAAGCGGCGCTTTGAGATTGTGTGCGGTGTCGCATATGGCGAAAATATTGGTGAAGCTCGTGATGTCATTAAGGATGCCCTGCAAGAGCTTGAACATGTCGATTACAACAGAGCACCGGAAGTCTTCGCTCGTGAGTTTGGGTCCTCAAGCGTGGATTTCACAATACGGTGGTGGTCTGGCTCTCGACCGATCGACATGCACCGGTCACGTGATCAGGTCGTTGAGGCCATCAAGCGTGCCTTGGACAAGGCTGGGATCGAAATACCGTTTCCCTATCGCACCCTTACTTTCAAGGAGCCACTGCCGGTCAACATGAAAGGTGTATCTGACGATACGTCCGATGAGCGCGACCCATCTTCCGCTCACTGATCCACATTCAGGCGTTGTGAGCCCGTGTCTTTTCGCGATTGGTGCTGACGATCTGCCTATGCTTCATCATCAGTGATGGCTTTTAGGACAAAACTTTCCATGCGATGGGGAATTGGTTCGACGAGTATTGCGTCATACAGCTTGTGAAGAGCGGCTTCATTTTTCAGATTCGCGTTGAGTTGTTCGATCACCTCAGGGTGTTGTTCAATCAGATCGATAAACCGACGGTGCGTGACGGGATCTAGTTTATCCGCCAAGTACGCGTTGAGGATCAGTGGCGGTATGAGCATGCGATTTGTCATCGTCCGATCTAGGCTCCTCTGCCAATCTTGTCCACGCTAACAGCGATCGTCGCGCTCTGGACAGGCGCGACTTCACCGTGCCGACTGGCACTCCCGTAATTGCCGCGGCGTGCTCGTAAGACTGGCCTTCTAAAGCAATCAGCAGAAGAACGGATCTTTGTTCTGCTGGCAGTCTCTGAAGCAGAGCTTCATATTCTCGCAGCTCCACACGCTCCAGCTGTCCGCCATCTATTGACAGGTTCTGCCCAGCGGCATCATAAGGCACGTGCGTCGGTTTCCGTCCTTTGCTGCGCACCTGGTCGATGAATATGTTGTGCATGACTGTAAACAACCAAGCGCGCAGGTTTGTTCCCTGGCAAAATTTTTGCTCACGCTGCATTGCTCTCACAAGACAGTCTTGCACCAGGTCGTCTGCTGTATCCAGGTTTCCTGTTAGCGCCCGCGCATAGCGGCGTAACGGCGGGATCTGTTGCAGCAATTGCTGTTTGAAGTCGTTCACGGTCAAGCCATGCCCCACACTAAAGCACCCCTTATCAGAACCATCGGCGCAACCGACATCGAACATACCTTGTCGGCGCAGATTGGTTGTTCATGCGCAGCGGACACGATGGGAGGTTCCCTGTCGTTAAACTATGTTACCGTTGGGTCCTACTGGCCCCGAAACCGGAGAAAAACGTCGGAAATCCAGGGGTTTTTTATAAGAAAATTTGAATTTTGGATGCACAGGCCATCGGCATAACGTGCCTGTGACTCAATATGCTGGGGAAGCCCGTGAAAAAAGAGATTATGGAGACAGATGGACCTGACTGTCTTATTGGCAAGTTCTCGTGCCACCAAGATCTGACAGACGGAGAAAGGTCTTTTCTCCAGGACCTCCAAAAGGACGAGCGGTCCATTGAGGGGGGCACCGAAGTGATCCAGCAAGATGAAACATCCGACCAGCTTTATGTTCTTAAAAGTGGATGGGCGTATGCCTATAAGGTACTTCGGAATGGTCAAAGGCAGGTACTCGAATTTCTTCTCCCGGGAGACTTTCTTGGCATCCGAGAGTTTGCTTACAATTCAGCGTTGAACTATGTCGTGGCCTGCGGCGACTGCACCATCTGTCCCTTTCCCAAGGAACGGATGGAAGAGATATTTGTTCAATATCCACGCCTCACCGGCACACTGATGCAGATGAGCACCCGTGAGCAGGTCGTTTTGATGGAGCGTGTTGTAAACCTGGGTTCCAGAGATGCGCATGAGCGCATGGCGCATCTCTTTATGGAGCTCTATATGCGGTTGAGTGCGGTTAAACTAAATGACGGGCTTGCTTTTCGTTTTCCGGTGAGCCAATCGGTTTTGGCTGACGCACTCGGACTGAGCAAAGTACACACCAATCGCACGCTCAAACGCTTGCGGGAGGAAGGCCTGCTGACCGTGTCCAACGGTTTAGCAACAGTCCAGAACATGAACGGACTCATCTCTGCCGCACAGTTTGAGTCTTTTTACCTCAATGATGAGAATCTTCGATCCTATTTCGGAAAAAAGTAGGCCAGAGGCCGACAAAAGCTGCATCCATCGGCATTCAGCGGAACTAAATACAACACTGCTCGTTGTCCTATCAGTGGCACTTCGCCACCCACATTGCACGGCTAACAGGCTCACCATATTTCAGCCGCCGCAAACGTGTCATTGATAAAACTATACGGAGACTGTTATGGGCATTGAAGTAGGCGGACTGCTTGGATTGATCATCTTGATTGCAGATATCTGGGCTATTGTAAACGTCGTCTCGAGCGGGGTACCTGCAATCAATAAAGTTCTATGGATTCTGATTATTCTGCTCCTGCCAGTAATAGGGTTGATTATCTGGCTGTTGGCGGGGCCAAAGAGCGCAAGAGTTTAGCGCCCAAATTGATGGCGGGAGGAAAAAAGACCACCCGTCGTCAACTCACCCGGTTCGACCACCTAAACTTTGGCGAGCTTCCTATATTGAACAACTTTTTTTCAGATAGGCGGAACCTGACCTCACGCCGCCACGTTTGTTCTTTGGACAGGCGCAGCGGTTCAAATTGCAACCCTTGCAACATGAGCTGACCCCACAGCGAAGCGCTGCGCCTATCCACCCTCTTCATATTTCGACATCAAGCTTGTCCTCTAAGCGGAACAAAAGCATTCAGCCCGCGTTTATGAGTTGACGAAACAGGTTCTAATGAGGGCGGACATATGCACAAAGGTCTTTTTACATTTACGGTGGCCAGTTCCTTGCTGGTATCAACATCTGTCTTTGCCTCTTGCCAAAACGCGCTTGGAGATCTAAACCAAAAAATCTCTATGAATGAGAACCACTACCAGGAACTCATGATCGGTGACCTCGGCAAAGATGTAAAAATGCTGCGCAACGCAGCCCGTGTCTTCTCCGATAACGGCATGCCTGATGCGTGTGTTGAAACCATCAATCACACCACCTCTCTGCTTGAGCAACATGCCAAAGCGCTGACGGGTCGTTATGATGCAAAAGGTAATGGCAACTGGTTCACGACCGAGGTTGAGAGGATCCGTACGGCCGTGCCGGTCAGCGACATCGACAAGCCGCTGCGTGCAGCTGAAGTCGTCGGAGCTGACATTCGGAACATGGAAAATACGATTCTCGGCGAAATTGAAGATGTTGTCGTGGAACCACAGAACGGCAACATCACTTATGTGATCGTTGCCCATGGTGGGTTTTTGGGGTGGGGAGAGAACCAGGTCGCTGTTCCCTGGCAGCAACTTAGAATTACACCAAACACACAGAACCCCGTCTTCATTTTGAACATTTCACCTGACGTCTTAGCGGAGGCACCGAGCTTCAGGAGAGACTCTTGGGCGGAAGTGGACAATGCGGACTGGCGCATGCTCAACGAGCTCTATTTTTCACAGAATCAATAGTTTCTTATCCGCTCGTCAAATCCAAACTTTGCCCAGGGACTGCGCGCTGCCTCACCGGGGAGATTAGCTGTGGAAATCTGCTAGTGCTTGTTTGTCTTGAGCTAATTCAAGTCGTAAGAGACCGAAATCCATTGCGCGCTCACTTTCAGTGGATAACGCGTCGGCATAATCGGCATGGGCAATCTTGGACAACTGCAGGAGCATCCGTATGATCGCTTCGATCACTTCATACGTGCTTGCGCCATCGCGGACAACCGGACGGACGGCACTTTTTAAAAAGGCACTGAAATCCGGTCGCTTGAACTTAATGCGACCGTCTGCTGAAAACCCACTCGGATACCGGTGCGATGGCACAACCGCCGCGCACGCCAGCAGGGCGCCAATATGATCGATACAAGCCAATGCTGTCCGGGGGTCGTTTATACCGGACGAGAGGGACCGACAGGCGATTTCCGCCAATAATTCGAACCCGAGAAGTGGATCATTCTCAGAGCTGCGTTCGGACCCTGTTACAATGCAAGACCGAACTTTAGCAATCAGAGCTTGTTCTTCTTCGTTGAGCATTGATGTCGGGCTGGCCAACCTCATCAATGGCACGTGAGGATGAACAAAAGTGCCTTCACGAACCAGCATTTCCACTTTCAGGTCAGCGCAGTCAGCAATGTCAATGAGGGCCTTCTCATCGACGAGCTGAACAAAACCTGTGGCATCGGCCTGAACTGTGATGCCGTCATCGAAATCAATCCCTGACACAGGCGGGTGCGAGTCCGACTCGCCCTGTACATAATTGTCCAAAACAGCGGCAGCCTGACAATGAACACTACTAACGATTTGGTTGAGCTTCATCGCATCTGCGACATGGTGTATCCACTGAACCAGGTAACGCACAGAGGAGGCAACCAACACCAGAGTGGCAATGAAAGTAAGCGTCACGCCGGCCTGGCTGATTGTGTTCAAGCTCAGCAGAAGCAGTGATGACAGGGAAAAGACAAAACTTCCCAGAAACGTTCCAAGTGCATTCTGCGTGACTTTGTCTGCTAGAAGCTCTGGTACGGCTCTTGGAGACGCCTGGCCACTGACTAGACTGAGAACGAGCATCAGCACCGAAAGCGTTACTGTGGAAACAGTTAACATGCTACCGGCGACAAGGCGTAGAAGTTCTCGCAGGGTGTCGCGGTCGATTTCAGGCAATAATGAGAACAATTTCGTCGGCAGGTATTCATCCCCCACTGCCACACCGAGTGCCGCAAAAACAGCTACAAGACAAAACGATGTCGGCCGAAACCACAGCGCAGACCGGATAGAATCCAGTTCATTTCTTAGAAAAGACCGCATGCTATTTTTCTCCTCTGGCTTCGCCGGCCCGTCGAGAGACCGACAATAACTTGGGTACCCACAGGAGACGGCGGACTATTGACCGGCCTTAGTCGAAGCCCGTTCCAGATGGCGGCTTTCCTTTTCGACGTGGCGCGATACCAATGCGATATTGCGGCGGTTTGCTTTGAATCCAAAGTCAAATACATCTCCGACCAGGGGAACAGAACCAACCAACAAGTCCACGCCAACGTTCGAGGCCATCCTAATCAGCAGGGATTTTGGTACGCCCAAATACGCGGCGTGTGCGATTAGGTACACAGCTGGAATTATCGACACACCATCTCCGATGCCGGGCACAAGGCCGAGTACGGCATCTATGCCGAAGCGTATATTCGTACCTGGCACCCGAAATCGACTGTCCATCCAATCGGCAAGCGTGTCCAGGCGACGGAGATGCCGCTCTTTGTCCAGGTCTCTATCTTTTTGCAATAATCCAGACCGCGTGAACGATGCCAGGTATATATCCAAGCAGCGTCAGAAGTATGTTGATCCAGAAGTGCAATCCGATCCCCACTTGCAGGAATACACCAACAGGTGGAAGAAGGATTGCGAAAATGATGCGAATAATGTCCATGTTTTTCCTTCGAGACGCAGCTAATGAAAGGCTGTTGGCTATTCACCTAAGAACGCGGTGGCAAAGTGGAAGTTCCCTGGGCAAATATGTTTTTGCGAAGGGAGGCCGACGTGTTCAGCGTTTTACCTTTTCGGTGAGCTCTTCCTTAATTTGGCCGTATGCAATAAGTGCAAACAGCACAGTTCCCCCGACGACATTGCCTAGAAAAGCCGGCACGATGAAGCCAAACACGACCCCTGAAAAACTCATCTCGCCTGTGAGGACGAGAACGGCCATCTCCACAGCACCCGCAATAACATGCGAGAATTCAGCAAGAGCAATCACATAGGTCACCACAAATACCAAAAACAGTTCGCCGCCTTTGACATTCGCGAGGATCCACACCAAAGCTGCGATCAGAAACCCTGCTCCTATTCCTTTTACTGAAATGTCCATAAAGCTGCCGTCTGCTGCATGCAGACTGATGGCGACAACCTCCGAGATCATGCCTGGTGAGAAAGCGCCGCTATAAACGATAAATGTTCCAAAAAGAGCGGCTCCTACCATGTTTGCCAGGAATACGATTCCCCACAAACGCGCAAGTGATCGGAAATTCTTCTTCGTCGGCGCATAACAGATGGGCATTACGGGTGTGATCGTATTTTCCGTAAAAAGCTGCAGCTTGCCCAGAATAACCAAAATAAATCCGACTGCGTATCCTGCATCAGCAACGACGGGAACCCAACCTCCTCCCGCAGGAAGCCGATAGTGTAAGGTCGCTTCAGCGACGACTGAAAATCCGATCGCCAGTCCAGCGGCTAGCCCTGACCAGGCTAATGAGCTGCTTGGGCGCGCAAGCTCCTCTTCTCCATCCCGCCGCACGACTTCGAAGACCTGATCCGCGCGTAAGCGACGTTGCTCTTCAATGTCTGCGTTTTCCGACTTGTCAAAATGTGGTGCGGCCATGTCTTACCTCTGCCCGTTGATGCGAGTAATACAGTCAAGTTCCACGGGTCTTGCTGATCGTACACTTTTCGCCCGTTGTGCAATTTAAGCATCAAGGGAACGCTTTACCTATCCCGCTTGTTCCATGTCTATGAGAGGAAACCTGCTGGCGCCGCCGAAATGCATAGAGTGCCGAGAACGATTCGACACCATCACTCCGAAAGTGTTGATCCTGCATCCTGGTACCAAGGCACGTCAGGTGACGGGAGCGATGGAAGGACATGTTGGGGAAAGTGGAAATGGTGCCCGGGGGCGAGCTCCAACGGTTTTTATTTGTCAGTGACTTACGAGCCGGTGGGACACTTTTATTTTCTAGTGTTTACTTATGTTTATGACGAAAGTGTCCCACTTTTTTTGCACCCCCTAGCGCCCACTTATTCCGTCTACTGATTTATTTGAAATCACCCACTTTGATGATGGTTGAGTGGTCACAGTCGCCTCCAAAGGGCGCGTAATTTTCCGACCGCTGCAGAAGAGGGGTCGAAAAAAAATTTGGCCGTCGGAAAAAGGTGACAAAGGTCACAAAGGTGACCGCGTTGTTTTTAAAGGGAAATTTCGAATGTCAAAAGGTCACCAAAAGGTAACCGGTTACCTTTTTGAAGGGTCACCAGCTCAAAAAAATTAGTGAATCATTTCAATAGGTTAGAAACGGTTACCTTTTGGGTTACCTTTGGTCACCTTTTAGGGGTCACCACGAACCTCAACAATATCAATAAGTTAGGTGCCATTTTCGGCGCGGTGACCCGGGTTACCCTTTTCCGGAGGGGGTGGGGTACTTTTTGTCCCAGCGGGTGGTTTGACCGTGAATGAGCTGCCTCTCGGCACATCAAATCCACACCCAATTTCGCGGAAGTGTCAGCGACAAGCGATCGGTCCCATTCCCATTGGCCTGCCAGTGTTTATCGCCACTGCAGTTGAAGAAAAAACGATCCACAAAGCACACAGGCGAGGCGGGGAGTTGAGAGCGCAGTAAGAGGGAGACGAAAGGCTTGCCGAGAAACATATCGACTGGGCAAAACGCGACATCGCAGACCTGGAGTCCGGCTTCCAAAGACCTTTCACTTTTGATGATGTAGCTATCATTACGGAGCGCGTTAAGCGAACCGGGCTCACAGCCGCCTTTCGATCGTGCAGCATATGAATTGGCTTAACTGAAGAAGCTCCTGCTGAGGACAGCCCAGCGCCGACTTTCTGTAGCAACCAATTTGCCGCAGTGCGATGTGTCTCCGTAGCACTAGTGAGAGATGCTAGTAATCAGTGATGGGTTCAAAGCCAAAGTGTTCACCCATCATGTTGTGCGCTAAGTCCGCAGCTCTGAGCAAACGGCGATCGGCATGCTCCAGTTTCTTGTTGTACAAGGTCATGTTCATGGCGCCTTCGTGAACAAAACTATTTCGATCACCCACTAGCCTTGTAATCTGGTCGAAAAGCAAAATTCGCTTTCCCTTGGAATTCTTCTTCCAGCAGCCTTCGAAGTCCAAAGACTTGTCAAGAAGTTGGAAGTTTCGTGAAATCACATCTGGTCGCTGAAAAGCGAACTGGTTGGCAATAATTTCCTCTGCGCTGCGGCCTTTCTCTAGGCTGAAACGTGTCTTCGTTGGGTTCAAATTCGATCTTACTCGGTCCGAAATGCCTAGCTCTCGGAGAGATGCAACAAACAGGCTGCGAAAGTAGTCTTCCCAAACAGCGATCAAATATGGAAGTTGCATGTTATTCGAGAACAACAGCGGATTGAGATCATCTAGAAAGGGTATTTCGTGCGGACCGTCGAGCGCGATATCGCCTTCAAACTTGCGAACCATCCTATAACGTCTTGCCAAACCAACAGCGTTTTCAAACCGCCAACGTGCGATGAAGCATCCTGAAGCAATGGGCGAGACTCTTTCATAGTCAGTTGGAAAAAACCTGTTTCTTCCGTAATCACTGATAAAGTGCCCTGCAGTAAAATCACGATATACGCGCAGGGTTTCATTAAGCTTTCGAACATCCCAGAAGCTGCCGCCGTACCGTGAGCGTGAGTGAACTGACAGACCTTCTTCTGTTTGATAGATGCCCAGCTCCACACCCGTCCATGATTTGTAATCCTCTTTTTCGTACCAAATGTAGCTTCCGACATGGCCCTCTATGTCTCTCCAGTCCTTGACTTTTTGGTACCCGAGAAGATCAGCGATTCTTCTAAGCTTCCTAAGTGAAGTTCCATCCGGAAAATAATTCGTCGCCTCGCGAGCCAAGACTTGCACCCGTTTTATTCAACTTTACGGCCATGTTCTGCAGAGCTCGAAATGGATGTTGGCCAACAATCTGCAGCTTCAAGCAAGAGCTCCGACCATACAGTAAACTCTATCAGAAACCCTCTGTCATCTTGCTTACGATATGAACAGATGATTGCGCCGCAAGCAGCCCCGTCTTCTTCCACCCACCAATAGCGCGCAAAGAAATGTACTATTTGGCTGCACAGTTCCTTGATACCTACTACAGCCCGCTGAGGGCTTTCCCACTCAAAGTCTATGTGGCCGGGCGCATCTCTCCATATTGAGGATTTCTCTGGAGCCTTACTGCGATAGGAAATTAGATCCAAGGATTTTGATGCAAAAACGTCAGTGACCTTGCGATCCTCGATGAGTTTGCGAAGAACTACAGCCGAGTAAAACAGTGATCGCTCAAGGTCGAATGGAACCTCTTCGCACGGCCATTTACCAGCATCGCGCATTGTTGCCGCGTGCTTTCGAAGCTCGGTCCGCCATGGAGCGCTCTCGTACATATTGCTATTCTTGCAATATTTCATTTTAACTTCTACTGCCTTGTCCAAAGGCTGCGAAAGACCGCTTCCCGTCCTTCTATACCATCTAATGCACTGCAGCGGAGGGCTCGAAGCCGCCGTGACAGCTCCCTGACTGGCAGCCCAGAATTCACGGCTTAACTATTAGTTGCCCAACCTGCGTTCACCGCTCCTGGCTATCATTTACAGCGTAAAAGAAATCAACGCCCAAGCCGGTGACAGCAAATAGCTCAGTATCCTTGTAGGAGGATAGAGAATGGTCTCCTATGCTGACGCCGCCGGTTACAACTCCTGGCTTGAACAAACCCAGGCGGATCAGGTTGCGCACAGCGTTCTCAACGACTCCCCCAGGAAGACTGGTATGTTCTACTATCTTGTCCCTCACGAAAAGGGTTCGATCTGTACGCTTCTTATCGGCCAAATGTTCCCTAACGATTAGATCGAGTATCTGAGAGTCAATCGGCTCCATGTCCGCGAGCATGGAAGTGAAATTTCGGCGTAACGGTCTGTCGTAAGTGGCATCACGCGCGTTGGCTAGCAAGTTCGCCCATTTTTCCTGAAGACTCGGGTCTTCTTCAACAGTTGCCTTCTCTATAATCGGCAAACCAAATGCGACTGGCACATGTCGTTTCGCTACACCACGCTCTCGCAGCTTTTGATCAACAGCCTGTTGCAAAGCAATGGCCTTCTCCAGTCGATAATAGGCAAGCTTATCGCCAACAAGGCCGACGGAATTAGAAACAACGTTACCAAACATGCCATCCAAAAACGAGGCGAGGTTCTTTACCGTTTCAACTGAAGTATTGGCCGCCTCAGCGATGTCTTTGGCCTGTTTTCCAATATCGTGGTTTGATTCTGACAAACTGAGCACCTCCAATAGCAGCTGGCACTCGCCAGATTTTATATGAATGTCCACTGTCGGAGAACAGTCCCAAATTTGCAAATCCCGCTTGCGAAGTAGAGCTGCCGTCTGACGACAACGCCGCGTCCGGTAAAGAAGGCTCGAAGCCACCGCGTTGTCGTACGGCCCGCGCCCGACTTCAAAGCGGGGTGGAGTCTCGGTCGACTATAATACCCGAATTAAACTTCCAAAGGGGCGCCTAGTCTATTCGAAGTGCAAACGCCATGACGGCGTGGCAACATGACCAACAAAGAAGCCAACACCAGGGATCGAGCCCTGCGTCGGCTACCAACAAAATCTCTGGTAGGGTGCTTGACGACCCAACGACGCTTTACGATGTTGGTGGGTCAATCAGTGTCCAGTCTGTATCGTCCTTGTTAGGGTCAGCACGTTTATCTGGATACTGGCGAACATCGTGCTGCATTCTTCCATTCTCATTGTGACCTATTTCGATGATACGCGCCTCTTCCCAAAGGCCATCTGGAAACTTTGCGTCGCTGTCTTCAAGAAGCATCTTCATATCGTCAACGCGAATTTCATCTGTTTCGGTCATTCCACTACTGGCTCTGTATGTTATTCTCGACGGTGCGCCACCACCAATTCGTGCAACACAGAAACCATCATCGTCGATATTGAAGACCCAACTCCGCAATAGGTCTGACTTATCACTGTTGATTCTCTTTACGTCGTCACGAATACGCTCGACCAACGTACACAGCTTGTCAAATCGGCCTGCATCCCACATTCGTTTGGTTCGCTCATTCACTAGACGTGCATAATCTTCTCGACCCTTCGGGTCTATGGGATATCGTGCATCAAAGACAACTGCATCCCGAAGGTCGTTAAGAAGACTTCGCTCCTCACTAATCAAAGCCAAGCCAAGCTCTTCAGCCATTCGAACAAAATCATGCCCGAACACATCCTTCACCGCGTGGCGAAAAACATCTTCCGGGCAATCGCCATAGAGTTTTACCAAGCCCGCTTTCAGGAAGCTCTCAGCCGCATAACCAACCAACAAGATTGTCGAGCGAGGCGCGCCTTCCAACTTGTACCAGTCCACTCCAAAATCTTTCCCGCTGCGTAACCTCTCACCAGTGTTCTGTTTGAACTCTTCCCGATATGTCATCCAGTGTTCCCGCAGGATATCCGCCGAAGCTAGATGCCCCTCGCCCGCGTCCAACCACTCCCTCGGGTCAAACAGGCCTTTACTTCTAATGGTTACCTTGGGTTTCCTTTTCATCAGTCCTCCTACCACTGCAACACCGTGTGTCGCTGTGCTATTGCAAATCGTCATTGAAAAAAGGGGAAATGGAACGCCACCCAGGCTGTGGAACAAACGACGCCACAGCACTTACACTCTTTACCATGAACTTCTGGGAGTCAACGATACCGGCCCAGTTGAGTTCTACTTTACTCCCACCCCGGCATCAGCGACATCGATGACATAGTCGTCAAAATCGACAACCTCTTCCCCGATCCAGTCATTCACTTCGCGAAAGCGTTGCTGCAACGCCGTTAGTTCGTTGATCACGAAGACCTTGCTCGCCGCTTCAATAGAACCAAAGCCGCCTGTATTGCTCGGCACGATGCCCATCAAGGGAGGCGGCACGCGGTGCGCGGCCAGTACATCGTCGCGGGTTGCATTCTTGATGTTGAAAAACTCATCCTTTGCGGTGACCTCAGAAATCGGGATGAGCTGCACCCCGTCTTTCTGGCCCCCTGGCGCGTTTAAAAACAGGTTCTTGAAATTGCCGATGCCCTTCGACTTCTTCAGCTCTTCGCGGATCCTGTCTGCATCTTTCTGTTCAATGTTCGCGTCGTTCAGATAGAGGATGAAACCCGCATGGCTTCCATTCTCGTAATATTTGCGACGAAAGAGCGTCGCACTTTCATTGAGCCAGGCAGAGTTGAGCGCGGCGAGATATTGCGGCATGCCGTAAATCTCTTGCGCCGGGTCCGGCTCCAGCAGATGGAAAACCGACCCAGCCTTAAACTGGTGCGTGTCCGCCCAGGATTTCACCCAGAGATAATGATCCGGGTCTTTCATGCGCCTGGTTTGCAGCGCAGGTGTCGGGCGCAACTTCGCGGAACCACCCAGGCGATTGGCGACATTCTCCAGATAGCAATTGCCAAGAATGAGATAGTCGAGCACCCAGCGGCTAAAGTCCTGCCTGGACAAAAGGCGGTGCGGCTTAAAGGTGGAGGTGAGGATTGCCTGCTTTAAATGAATGGCCGAGGCATGGTGCGCATTCGCCCGGAAGCTTTTCACCAATCCCATTTGCGAGATGGGCGGCTCAAAATAGAGCCCATTATCCATGAGCTGGAGATAGTCCATCACTTCCCGGCCGTCGAGCATGGGCACCGGATCCCCAAGCGTGAAGACCTCCGCACTTACCTTTGACGCACTCTTGCCTGCATCACTCATTAGAAAATCTCCACTGTTGATCTTTTAGGCCTGCCCGCACTGTCCAAAGACACGATGTCGCCCTGGGCAAGCGCGTGCATCACCGCCCAGGCCTGGTCTGCATGGCCCGTCGTTTCTGTCCGGCTTGCCTGATAGCTGATCTGTTTTCCGCTTGCCGTGACGGATCGGTGTATGGTCATGAAGGCGTTCGCCATGTCTGTCCATCCAGCATCAAATTCAAAGCGCCCGTTTTCGATCACCTGCTTGGCCTTCGCCACCAGCCGGTTCTTCACTTCCACGGAATAGGTAATTTTGAGCGCGCGCGGGTAGAAGCCTTTCACCAGCTCATAGAGCCCTACCCCCATGCCGCTTGCATCAATGCCAATATGGGTGACGTTGTAGCGCTCGGTGAGCTTTCTGATTTCTTTCGCCTGATGCTCAAAGTTCATATTGTTGAAGCGCAGCTTCTCAAGCGCGCGGAACTTGCCCCCATCAAGGCCTGGCGGCGCGATTACCACACAGCTTGCATCGTCGCGTGTCCGGCTTGGGTCATAGCCAATCCAAACCTCTTTATTGCCAAAGGGGCGCTTGCGCACAGGTCGGAAATCGTCCCACGCATACCAGGCATCCACCATGCAGTTTTGAAGGGTCGCCAGCTTAAAGACGGAATGCGCATCATCAATGAAGACGCACATGAAGAGATTGGCAAAATCGTCCGGCGCATATTCCAGCTTGAGCGCATCAATGTTGAACAGGTCACAGCCCGCCGCTTCCGCGTCTTCAATGGTGAGCATTTGACGCCACTGCCCATCGGCACACAGCATACCGTCTTTCAGGGCATCATGGCTAAGGTCAATCTCAACCTTGTCTTCGTCCGCCCGGCCCTTGTTGAAGTCCCGGCCAGACCAGAAGCCATAGGCCTCATGGCCCAGTGTCGACGGCGTAGAGATATAGGTCTTGCGCCATTTCTTGTGTGCGGCCATGCCGCTGGCAACCTTGTTAAGGTCTTTGTAGCGCGGTATCCAGAAATACTCATCCACATAGAGGTGACCGTGATAGCTCTGGGCTGTACGGCTATTGGTGGACAGGAAATAGAGCGTTGCCCCATTGGGGAGCACAAGCGGGTTTCCCTTCAGCTCTTTGCCGGTCACGTCCCGCACGAAGTCGATAATGTAGGACCGGAACACTTCGGCCTGGTTGCGCGAGGCAGAGAGGAAAATCTGATTATCCCCTGTCTCCAGGGCATCCATGAAGGCTTCGCGGGCGAAGTACCATGTGGCCCCTACCTGGCGGGATTTCAGGATATTGCGAATGCGCTGATGGCGGTTTTCATTCCAGAGCCGTTGATAGTCAAACAGCGGCGCTTCCCAGGCGGTCACCAGGGCCGCTTCTTCTTCGTCGGTGAGCGCGTTCTTGTGTTTCTTTCCTTTCCGCTTCTTGTTGCGATTTTTCACATTGGGGTTCAGGTCTGCCTCGTTCCCACCTTGTTGGTACTTCTCGACACGGGCCATGCGCTCAAGCTGTTTGCCAAGCGCCTCAATCTCCTTGTAGTCGCCGGGTGTTTTTTCTTCCTTGTCCACAAGCAGGCACAGGCGCCGGTCAATGGTCGACCCGACACGCTCATGCACCGGGGCTTCACGCCAGCCATCCCGGCGCTTCCAGCTATCAATGGTTGAATAGCTTTTCTTTAGCTGCTTGGAGATTTCAGCAACCGTATAGCCCTGCCAGAAAAGCTGGGCCGCGCGTTTGCGCAACAGCACTCCGTTCGTGTTGTCAGTGCCAGATTTTGGGGCAGGCTTTGTCTCATTATCGGTCGTTTCCATGGGGCAGACACTAACGGCGGCTTACATATTTCCTTTGGCCCCTCTGGTTGTTAGCGGGGCTAACAACCCGGTCCCGCTTGCGATTAAAACCCCAATTGCTCGACCTTCGTGAAAAGCCAAAGCTCACGTCCGCATCCAAAAAGGCCGCGCCCCATGAAAAAGCTGATTTCCAACTTCATCCGCATCGCCACCGAAGGTCTCACCATTGATGGGCGCACCATTACGGGGGAGCAGCTTACGCAGATGGCGGCAAGTTATGACCCGAAGAAGTATGGCGCACGCATCTGGCTTGAGCATTTCCGTAGCCTCTTTGCCGACGGCGCTTTTCCCGCACTCGGCGATGTGATGGAACTTAAAACGGAAAAGGACAGTGACGGAAAGCTCGCCCTTTTCGGTCGCCTCCAGCCCAATGACAAGTTGCTGGAGATGAACAAACAAGGCCAGAAGGTCTTCACCTCTATTGAGATGGATGGCGACTTCGCAGGCTCCGGCCAGGCCTATCTTGTGGGCCTCGCCGTCACTGACAGTCCGGCATCGCTCGGTACAGAGCGTCTACAGTTTGCGCAAGAAGGCATCAACAGATTTGCTGATGGGGACAAAACACCCAAGACACAGATCTGGCCTGCTGTGGATGCTGGCACGCTTGAGTTTTCGGAAGAAGGTGACGGGGACAAGCCCGACCAATCGCCGGGCCTCTTCGCAAAAGTGACCGACATCTTGAACGGCACGTCGAAGCGCAATGATCAGCGATTTTCCGACATGGAAAGCAGCATTGTCGAGCTGGCCAAGGGGATTGACGCGCTCAATCAAAAACTGGCGGACCTCACCACATCGGGAAATGACACCCCGGCGCCCGATGCAGGCCTCTCAAAGCAGGTTGAAACCCTCTCGACCCAGCTTTCCACATTGACAAAGAAAATCACGGGTGAGCCCGACCCGGCGACGCCCGTCCGACCTGAATCCCAAGGCTTCACCGGCACTCAAGAATTGGCTGACTGCTAGCCCTCCAATCACGCCTCGCCCTCGCCTCTCATAGCACCTCGAAAGAAAGCACCCATGCGCAATTCAACCCGAGAACTCTTCAACGCCTACCTTTCCCGCCAGGCAACGCTCAATGGCATCTCCTCTGCAGCAGTCCAGTTTGCGGTTGAACCAACAATCAGCCAAAAGCTAGAAGATCGCATTCGCGAAGACTCAGGGTTCCTGCAACAGATCAACATTGTTGAAGTTCCTGAGATGAAGGGACAGAAGCTCGGCCTTGATGTGAGTTCGCCCATTGCGTCCCGAACCGACACGAATGTTGACGAGCGCACACCGACGGACCCAACAGACCTCGGCCCGCAAGATTATGAGTGTTCAGAGACAGACTTTGACACCTTCGTCACCTATCAGAAGCTCGACATGTGGGCGAAGTTCCCAGACTTCCAGACACGACTTCGAAACGCGGTCACAAAACAGCAGGCCCGCGACCGCATCATGATCGGCTTCAACGGCACCAGCATTGCCGCCACCTCAAACCTTGTCGCCAATCCAAAGCTGCAAGATGTGAATATTGGCTGGCTTCAAGAAATGCGCACCCATGCGCCAGAGCGCGTGTTGGACGCCCCAAAGATCGGCGACCAGGCAGGATCGGACTATAAGAACATTGATGCCGCCGTCATGGACGCCACCAACAATCTGATCGCAGATTGGTTTGCAGACGACACAGACCTTGTGGCGATTGTGGGCCGCAATCTGGTGAGCGACAAATATGTGGCTCTCGCCAATGATCACAATGCGCCAACAGAAAAGGTGGCGCTTGACACCATCATCACCAACAAACAGATCGGCGGCAAAAAGGCCATCATGGTGCCCTTCTTCCCCGCCAATGCGGCGATGATTACCAAGCTGTCTAATCTCTCCATCTATCATCAGGAAGGCACGCGCCGCCGTCACATCAAGGAAGAGCCGGAGAAGCGCCGCATCGTTGACTATCAGTCCGTCCGTGAAGACTACGTGGTGGAAGACTTCTCCGCCGCGTGCCTCATCGAAAACATCTCCGTGCCAGACGGCGCGGATGGCTGGACGTAACGCCCGCCTGCCTTCGTTTGTCACCCCCGTTGACGCTGGACCAGAGAGAAAATCATGAGCCTTGCCCGCAATCACTACCAGAAGATCGTCGCCGCGAAAGCTGCAAAAATTGCAGCGGACAGCGACGAAGAAACCATGGAAAACCTCAATGCCTATGAGCAGCATTTGGGGCAATTGCAAACCCACATGGCACAGCTCAAAAACACCCAGAGCCAGGCCAAAAAGATCGAGATGAAACAAGACTTCATCTCTGATTATGACCCTTACGTGGATGGCATCTTGGCAGAAGCGCCCGGCGTGCAGGATGAAGTCATGGTCACACAGATGATCTGGCGGCTCGACGTCGGACAGTTTGACCGCGCTTATGAAATTGCGGGCTATGCCCTGGAGCATGGGCTTGTGATGCCCGAACGTTTCAACCGCACCCTGCCAACCTATCTCGCAGAAGAATTTGCAGAAGCGACCATTCAGGCTGATGGCAAAGACGACAAGCAGGCCCCACCAGTCAAGCTGTTGGTCACGCTTCTCGAAGACTTGAAGGAAGCAGACATGCCCGATCAGGTGCGGGCGAAACTGCACAAGGCCATTGCCTTTGGCCTGGATGAAGACGGCGAGCCCCAGGCCCTCCTCACAGCCCTTGAACATTATGACCGCACGATTGAACTCAATCCCACCAAAAACGGCGTCAAGAAACGCCGCGAGCAATTGGTGAAACGGTTGGAAAAGGAAACCTCTAACACCTAACCCCCTCTCTGGCCCAGCGCCAGGAAGGCCAGTCCGGAGGGTCTTCCTCCTCCCGAAGTGTCGCCTGATGGACTGGCCTTACCCTTCGTCTCTGTAGTGGAGTTTTAAAGACCCCATGAGTGTTTTCATTCCAAACGACCGGCCAGAGGAAGAAGACCCGGAGATAGGCAATCTGGACTTTTTCCCGGCCATTTCTCTCGCCGCGTTTCGCGAACGCATGAAGGTTCTGTCTAATCTGCCAGAAGGTCGGGTTGTCTGGCAGCTAAAGCGCGCGGTGATGGCCACCAATCGGGAACTGCATGACTGGCGGCTGGCACAGGAAGCCGAAGGCCATTTGACGCTCACCGATATTCCTCAGGAGGAATATGGGGACGAAGGCAAACTCACCCTTCTCTATGAAGCCGCCGTTTATCACCGCGCCAAGGGATTTCTCACAGAGGCCGGTCGTGACGTGGACCTCACCAATGAGGGGGCTGACGCCACGGACTTTGCCGATGAAGCGATCGAAGATCATTTCCGCCATGTGCGCGAAGCCCTGGCTGAAATCATCGGTCGCTCATCTGTCACAGCGGAGTTGTTTTGATGAGTGTCGCCCGTGCGCCCTTCCCCGAAAATGGCATCGCGCACGCCATGCAAGGAGACACGGTGGATCTTATCTGCGCTCGTTTCTTTGGGCGCACCGAAGGCGTGACAGAAGCGGTGCTGGATTTAAACAGAGGGCTTGCGAGCTTAGGCGCGGTCCTGCCCCACGGCACGCCAGTCATTTTGCCGTCACCGCAGGAACTCGCTCCCTCGAAACCCAAAACCATCAACCTATGGGACTGAAGATGGACCGAGCCGTTTCCAACGCCAGTTACATCACAAGTGGGGGAGCCACCGTCATTGGATTGCTGACCGTTACAGAATGGGTGGCGCTTGGCGGCCTGGTGCTGGCTGTCCTGACCTTCATTGTTAACTGGTGGTATCGACGCAAGCACTATCAACTCGAAGAACGGAAGACAGCTGCGCTGGAGAAACAATCATGATCCTGTCAGACGGTATTGGCGCCGCAGTAGGTGCAGTAGCGAAAGAAATTGGTGACCTCTTCACGAGCGACAAGGAACGCCTTCAAGCGACAAATGCGCTTCGCGCCCTAGAAACAGATCTGATCTCCAAGGCGCTTAGCTATGAAGCGGCACTTGCCGCATCACAAGCCGCCGTCATACAGGCAGAGGCAAACGGCAAGAGCTGGATACAGCGGAATTGGCGTCCCATCACCATGCTTGTGTTTGTAGGACTCGTTGTTGCCCGCTGGATGGGCTGGGCATCGCCTGTCATGAGTGAGGCAGAATACCTCTCAGTCTATGAGCTGATCAAAATAGGCCTTGGTGGATATGTCCTCGGTCGAAGCGCGGAGAAGATAGCCCCTGGTGTTATGCGTGCCTGGACTTCAAACCGCACCACTGATCCTGCACTATGAAAAAGCTCGCGGCGGTGAGGGAGCATTTGCTGACCAGCGTCCTAAACCTGGACGCAGAGAAGATGCACACATTCGCGGAAGGCGGCACCATTACGTCCTACGAAGGAGACACAGAGAGCTTCCGCGTCACCTATGAAGCCAATGTGGTATTGGCAGACTATGCGGGCGACCCAACCGCGCTCTATCTCATCTTTGTGGAATGGCTGAAGGCACATAACCCGACAAGCCCAACTGATGCACTGCGCTTCGACGTGGATATTCTCGACGAAGAAAAAGTGGATCTGGGCTTTCAGGTGGAACTCACCGAAGACTGGCTTGTAGAAACAGACGATGACGGCAGGCGCCTCACCCTCACCCCAGAGCCCAATCATGATGCGGACAGTCTCACGGGTTTTACTGACACGGAGCTCGGTTGACCCATGGACGAGGCGGTCAAAGAGCTGAAACGGCTGGACGCTTGGGCCGAGACATTGCTTGCAAGCCTCGCCCCCCGTGAACGACAAAAGCTCTTACGGCGCATGGGGGTTCACCTCCGTCGCGCCAATTCCAAACGCATCACACGCCAGGTTGATGCGAATGGCCGCCGCTGGAAACCTCGGAAGAAGCAAGAAGGCAAAGTCGCCCAAAAACGGAAGATGCTTCTGGGCTTTCGCAAAGCCCGGCACATGAAAGTGAAAGCCACGTCAGACAGTGTGTCCGTTGGTTTCTCTGGCAATGCGGGCCGGATAGCACGCATTCATCACTTTGGTCTTCGCGACCGCCTCTCAGCACCAAAAGGAGCCAAGGGACCATTGGTGAAGTTCGCCGAGCGGAAGCTTCTGGGTCTCTCCATCAAGGACAGGGATGCCCTGCAAGACATGCTCACCACCCATATTGATCCAAAAGGACTGGCCTCATGAACTCTGTCGACTTTCGTCCGTCTGCTCACTTCACTTTGGCTGAGGCCATGCGCAGCCAGGAAGCCGTGCGTCACGGGATTGATAATCAGCCCCCACGAAATGTCTTTTCTGCCCTCACCGCCCTTGCTGAAAACATATTCGAACCCGTGCGGGATCATTTTGACATCCCCTTTTCGCCTCAAAGCTGGTTTCGCTGCCAGGCACTCGAACGCCGCTTATGCTGGACGTCTTTCATCAACTGGTGCAAGCGCAGAAAACGCGAACCGGATGAGGAAAGCTGGGCCATCTATTTTGATCGCAAGCAGCACCCAAAAGGCTGTGCAGGTGATCTGGAACTTCCGGGAATATCCAATTACGAGCTCGCCAAATGGATGCGTGACAACCTCGAATTCGATCAGCTCATTCTTGAGTTTCATGTGTGGGGCAAACCAACATCCGGCTGGGTACATGCCTCCTTCGTGGAAGGCGAAAACCGTGGCGAGGTTCTGACCATCGGTCGAGGCCGTGCGCTCGAAGGTCTGCCCGACTACGACTAAACCACACCTGACATAGAAGCGGGTTGTTAGCGGGGCTAACAACCCAAGCATGCGTGACAGAAGAGTGTGACCCCCGCACCTTGTGCTTCATGTCACAACACGCATTCCAATTGTCAGACCTCTTCCGCCGCATGGAAAATCTCATTCGTCGCGGCACCGTTGCCGAGCTTGATCTGAGCAAGGCGCGTCTGCGTGTGGCGATTGGCGAGACAGATACCGACTGGGTGCCTTGGATGACCCTTCGCGCCGGAGCCGACCGTACTTGGGTGGCCCCCAGCGTCGGCGAGCAAGTTCTTCTTCTCTCAGAGTCCGGCGACTATCGCAACGGCATTGCCTTCTTTGGTTTCTACCAAGACGCCCACCCAGCACCTGATGAGGATGGCGACGTCACAAGTCACCATTGGGAAGACGGGGCAATTGCCTCCTATGATAAGGGTGCCCATGTGCTTGAAATCGAACTGCCCGAGACCGGCGAATTTAGCTTCAAGGTCGGTCGCACAATTCTCTCCCTTCGCGATTCCGAAGTCACGCTGACAACACCCAATTTCCGGGGGGTGCGGTCATGAGCAAGGGCATTGCCGTCAAGACACTCGACAGTGCCGGAGGCACGCAGCTCGCAGGCGGTCAGGACTTCTTCAAAGTAGAGGGCCAGGACGTGGTGTTGCTAAGCGACCCGGTCCAAGGCCATGGTCTACAACCTCATGCCTCACCCGTCATGGCAGAAGCCTCAAGCTGGATGAGCCTGGACGGCGTGTCCGTCTGCCAGGAAGGGCACAAAGCAAGCTGCGGCCATCCATCCACCGGACGTTCCTGGTTCACTCTGCCGGGTGACCTGTCATGAAGGGCATGAACGTTCATACAGGTGCGTCCTTGGACGGTATTGAACACCTTCGCCAATCCATCAGCGATATTCTGACAACGCCGCTCGGAAGTCGGGTCATGCGCCGGGATTATGGATCCCTTGCCTTTCAATTGATTGACCAGGCAGCCAATGCGACCGGGCAAATGCTTCTGAAAGCCGTCTGCGCCCACGCGCTTGCCAAATGGGAGCCCCGTGTGCGCCTCATCCGCATTGCGCTGTCTGATCTCGCAAAAGACGGACGCGTGACAATCGATCTCGACCTTGAATACTCCGAAACCGGGGACACGATCTCACTTGTGGGGCTCGCAGTCTCATGAGCCGGTTTGATGACATAGATCTGAGCAAGCTTGGGCAACCAAATGTGATCGCACCGCTCGATTTCGAGACCGTGCTTATCGAGCTAAAAGCAGATTACCTCTCGCGCAACCCCGGTTTCTCAGCGGATCTCGAAAGCGAACCGCTGGTGAAGCTCATGGAGACCGCTGCCTACCGTGAAGTCATTTTGCGCGGACAGATTAATGACGATGCCCGTGCGGTGATGCTGGCTTTTGCTGAAGAGTCAGACCTTGACCACATTGGCGCACGCTATGCGGTCGCCCGCAAACTAATTGACCCGGGTGACGCAAGTGCCATCCCGCCCGTGCCTCCAACTCACGAAGGAGACGACGCCTTCCGCCGTCGCATTCAACTGGCCCCGGAAGCCCTTTCCGTTGCCGGTCCAAGGGGCGGCTATATTTTCAATGCCCTGACGGCTGGGGAGCAGCCGGCCACGTCAGAAATCACAAGCCCCGAACCCGGCATCGTTCTCATCCGATATGAATTTTCGGACAATGTGGCCGCACTCGCCAAAGACAGTGACGCCTATATGAGCAATCCAGGCGAAGTGACGGTGGTTATCATGGGCTGGGACGGAAACGGCGTGCCCACACAAGCAACCCTTGACGCCATCACGGCTCATCTGAATGACGAGCATGTTCGGCCTCTGGGCGACACGGTGATCGTGCGGGCGGTTGAGGTGATTGAGTACGCTATTGACGCAACCCTCGAAACACCGGATGGCCCCGCTGCGCCCATCATCAAGACAGGTGCAGAAATCGCCTTGGCGGCATACGTGAAAGAACGGCACCGTATTGGCTTGCGGGTCACAGAAAGTGGGGTCCATGAGGCCCTAACAGTCCCAGGCGTGGACAAAGTGATGCTCGCAGGCTTTGTCGACATTCTGCCAGAGCGACATGAGACAGCCTATTGCACCGGCTTCACGGTAAATGTGGAGGCTGTGAATGTCTGACCTGCTTCCCCCAAACGCCTCTCTCCTCGAACGTCGTGTCGACGACACTTTGGCAAGGCGCTTCGACCAAGTACCGGGAATTGGAGAGACTGGCATTCGTGTGGTCTGGAACCCGGACCAGGCGCCGATGCACATAGTGCCCTTCCTGGCGCACGCCTTCTCTGTCGATCTCTGGGACGATGATTGGTCGGAAGAGGCAAAGCGCAATGTGACAGAAAAGAGCCTGGCCGTTCATCGCCGAAAAGGCACGCAAGGCGCCATCAAAGACGCACTCCGCGCCGCTGGCTACGGTGAAGTCGACATTATTGACGGGCTTGATGCTCGTACCCGCGACGGAGCCAAGCTTCGCAATGGCCGCTATTTCTACAGCACCTATGCAAACTGGGCGCGCTTCCGCGTGATCATGACGCGGCCTGTCGCGATACACCAGGCGACACAGGTCCGGCGGATCATCGAACGCGCGGGTCGCGAAGCCTGCGAACTCTACGCCGTCCATTATGACGAAGCGCTCCACCTTCATAACAACGCCATTCTTCGAGATGGTACATACGCACGGGGGGTAGTTGATGGCCGACTTGCCTGAACAATCAACTTGGGATGCAGGTGTTTATCAGTTTGAGGAAACCGACGCGGTGCAAGGTGGGCCGGACGGGATTGACAACAAGCCTCTAAAGAATCTCACGAACCGTACTCGTTATCTTAAGGATGAGGTCGAAAAGCGCGCGCCGCTGATCGACGCCGCTCTAACCGGAATGCCAACAGCGCCGACGGCGGTGCCCGGCACTAACTCAAACCAGATCGCCACGACGGCGTTTCTTGCAACCGCTCTGGCTTCTCTTGTCGATAGCTCCCCTGAAACACTCGACACTTTGAATGAACTGGCCGCCGCTCTAGGGGATGATGAAAACTTCGCGGCAACGATGGCCACGGCTCTCGCTGGAAAAGCAGATATTCTCGACGGTGTACCTATAGGCACACCTTCCTTCTGCATGACAGCCACACCGCCAACGGGCTACCTAAAGCGCAATGGCGCACTTGTTCAACGGGCAGGGTTCTCTGCTCTCTGGAATTTTGCCACCAATAACGGGCTCGTGGTGAGTGAAGCAGCATGGCTGAGCGGAATGCAAGGCTACTTTGCTGAAGGTGACGGGGTGAACTCTTTCCGCCTCCCTGAAGGCAGATCGCTCGTCATTCGAGGCTGGGACGATGCCTATGGCTACGATAATAACCGCGCCCTCGGCAGCTTGCAGCTAGATGCTCTCCAGGGGTTCCAGGTTTTGTCCGAAAACCAATTACACTATGGCGGGCGTGGAACGCAAAACGTGCTGGAGTCGCTGGGAGCCGGGCCTCAGAGATATGGCCAAGCCTACAGCCAGCCGATTGCCGATGATTTGGGCAATGGGACACCCCGAATTTCCCATGAAACGCGGATGATCAACATCGCCTACACACCCATCATCAAATATCGGGGCATCGCATGACAACGCCAACGACCATCTTTCACTATGCCCATTCCACTGGTGTGTTCACGGGTCAAGCCATCGCAGACCCGAACCCGGAAGTTGAGGGCGACTATCTTATTCCGGCATTCGCCACCACCTCCCCACCTCCTCCCACTGGCGAAAACGAATGCGCTGTGTTCGTCGACGGCCAATGGAACGTCACACCAGATTGGCGCGGCCACACCTATTGGCTTCCTGACCGTTCAGAACACACGATCACCGAGCTGGGTATCGCACCGCCAGTCGATACGTTGGATGAGATGCCGCCTGTGCCAATCGATGACATGAAGCGCGACGCATGCGCCCGCATTGACAGCACAGCCGAAGCGACGAGGTTGCTGTTTCTCACACCGGGCGCAGGCCAGGCCATGACCTATCAGGCGAAAGAGGCAGAAGCGCATGCACTTGCGCAAGATGCCAATCCAGACCCTGCCAATTACCCCATGCTCACCGCCATGATCGGCATTGATGGGGACACGTTGGATGAGGTTGGAGAGACGATCCGCCACCGCGCAGCAGCGTGGGCACTCATCGGTGCAGAAATTGAACGTATCCGCCAAATCGCAAAGGTCGCTGTCAGAGCCGCCGATACCCACAAAGAGATTGAAACCATTCTGGACGGGCTCACCTGGCCCGCACCTTCCGACAGGTAACCCAATCCGTCGCAACAGAGCTATCAGCCCCACGGCTTAAAGGAGAGCCCCATGCCAGCAGATTATCATCACGGTGTTCGCGTCATTGAACTGGACGGGGGCACCCGCCCCATCCGCACCATCAATACGGGCATTATCGGCCTTGTCTGCACCGGCCCAGCCGCAGATGCAGACTTCTACCCGCTAAACCAACCCATTTTGGTGACGGACATTTACACCGCGCTTGCCAAAGCTGGTGAAACAGGCACCCTGCCCTTCGCGCTTGATGCCATTCGCGACCAGACAAATCCGGCCATGGTGATTGTCCGCGTGGAAGAAGGCGCAGACGAAGCAGAAACCACCGCTAACATTGTAGGCACAGTGGAAGCCGACGGCACACGCACCGGCATGAAGGCGCTTACCATGGCAAAAGCAAAGGTGGGGGCACAACCCCGCATCCTTGCGGTGCCAGGGCTCGACACACTGCCTGTCGCCACAGAACTTGTCTCCATTGCGCAAGAGCTGCGCGCTTTCGCCTATGTGTCTGCCTATGGCGCGACAAATAAGGAAGAAGCAAAAGCCTATCGCGACAATTTCGGACAGCGGGAGATCATGGTCATCTGGCCTGACTTCCAGAAGTTCAACACAGTTACCCAGGTCACGGATACGGCCTTTGCAACAGCCCGCGCCGTGGGCCTGCGCGCCAAGATCGATGAACAGATTGGCTGGCACAAGACGCTTTCCAATGTGAAGGTCAATGGCGTCACTGGCATTTCTCATGACGTGTTTTGGGATCTGCAAAATCCGGCGACCGACGCGGGCTATCTCAATGAGAATGACGTAACCACGCTCATTCGCGAAGACGGATTCCGTTTCTGGGGATCGCGCACCTGTGCCGGGCCCGCGAGCCTCTACCCGTTTGAAAACTACACCCGCACAGCACAAGTGCTCGCCGACACGATGGCAGAAGCCCATATGTGGGTTGTCGATGGCGTCATGTCACCTGCCAATGTGAAAGACGTGATTGAAGGCGTGAATGCGAAACTGCGCACGCTCACCACACAGGGCTATTTGCTGGGCGGTGAATGCTGGTTCGATGACCAGCTCAATGTGCCAACGGAACTCAAAGCCGGGAAGCTCTATATCGATTACGACTACACGCCCGTCCCGCCCATTGAAAACCTGCAATTCCAGCAGCGCATCACGGATCGCTATCTGCTCGACTTCGCGGCGCTTGTCGCTGCGGCGTAAGGGCTTGCTCGTCACCCTCTCTGCCCCCTTCATTCTGACTAGGAGAAACCCTTATGGTCCCCGAAATTTTGAAACGCATGGATATGCTTGTGGAGGGCGGTTCCTTCCTTGGCAAAGCTGAGGAAGTAACCCTTCCCACCATTGAGCGCACCCTTGTTGAGTATCGCGGAGCGGGCATGCCTGGCCCTGTGAAAATTCCGCAGGGCTGGAATGAAATGACGCTTGGCATCAAGCTTTGCGAATACACCCCCCTCATGCTTTCCCAGCTAGAGAAAGTGGACATTTCTGGCACTGGCCTTCGTTTCGTTGGGGCCTATGGCGGTGACAATCCCGGTGCCAGCACGGTTGGCATAGAAGTGGTTGCCAGGGGCCTTGTATCAAAGCTCGACTTTGGCAGTGCCAAGGAAGGCGAGAAGACAGAACTCGAAACAGAGTTTCCGCTCACCTACTTCAAACTTTCGCGAAACAACGAGCCCCAGATCGAGTTGGATTTTATCAACGGCATTGAAAAGATCGGCACTGTCGACCTTGCCGCCGACATTCGCCAGATCCTCGGACTGACTTAGACCACACACCCGTTGGTGGCGGCGAACGCCACTGACACCCATCCCCTTCATCATTGCAGGAACCGGAGAGACCCCATGCCAGAAAAAGCAAACGCGCCCACAAAAGTGCAAGAAAAATCGAAAGCCGTGCCCCTAACAGAACCAATCGACCTGAACGGCAACGGTGAGAACAAGATCGACAAGCTTACGATCCGGCGCCCGACCCCCGGTGACCTTCGGGGCCTCTCCATCGGCAATCTTCTCCAAGCAGACGCCGACACCTATTACGAATATCTGCCGCGCGTCCTCACACCCGCGCTGACATCTGAGCAGGTTGTGGCGCATGTCGACATTGCGGACCTCATGTCTTTGATCAAGGCCACAAATGAGATGATTGAGGGAAAGTAATTCCCGCCGACATTCAGCAGGCTTGGGGGTTTATCAACCTCGTGTTCGGTGGGGGATGGCCTCCAAGCCTGCTCAATGACATGGAATTGGATGAGTTTCTGGACTGGCTGAAGATCGCCAACGAGCGCAATGAAGACGTAAAGCGCGCCAACAAGCAGCGATGAAGGTTTGCAGACATGAAAGACCTGAAATTCACACTCATCGCCCAAGGCTTCGATAAAGCTTCGAAGCCATTCAAGAACATCATCAAGACATCAGGCACGATGCAAAAGACCCTTGGCAAAACAGCCAAGGAACTAAAGTCGCTGAATGACACTCAGAAGCACATGAAGGGCTTCGTATCGCTGAAGCGTCAATCTAAGGCCACAAATCTCGAACTCGGGAAAGCCCAGAAAGAAGCCCAGAAGCTTGCCCGTGCCTATAAGACCACGGTGAACCCAACCAACAAGATGGCCCGGGCTGCACAAAAGGCGGCGCGCCAGGTAAATGAGCTGAAACTCCGGCAGACGGCTCAGCGAACGGAACTTCAGGCGAGCCGGTCTGCTCTTTCGCGCGCAGGCATCAACGTGAAGAAGCTGGGCCAGGAACAAGCCCGCACCGCCCAGAAAATCACGTCTACCAATCGCCGCTTGAACCAGCAGCAACAGGCTTTGCGCAGGTCTACACAAGCGCAAAACCGATTGAGATGGGCAAGTGAGCGCTACCGCAAGACCTTACAGACGCAATCAGGTGCCGCCTTTGTTGGGGCCGCTGGCATGGCTTCTGGCGGCATGGCGCTTCGGGGCATCGCCCGCACGGTGACGCCTGGCATTAGCTTTGATGAACAGATGAGTGCCGTTGGCGGGATTTCCCGCGTGGATAAAAGCTCCAAGGCATTTGCAGACCTGCGGGCACAGGCACTGCACCTCGGCGAGACAACCCAATATTCGGCATCTGAAGCCGCAGGCGGCATGGAGTTTCTGGCCCGTGCTGGCTTTGAAGCCACAGAAGTGATGGGGGCCATGCCGGGACTTCTGGATCTGGCGAAGGCCGGTCGCACGGACCTCGCCGAAACCGCAGATATTGCCAGCAACATTCTAAGTGCCTTCAAGATGGACCCGGCAAACATGGGTGATTTGGGCGACACGCTCACCGCCACCTTCACCAGGTCCAATGTCAGCCTCACCCAGCTTGGAGAGACCATGGCCTACGTCGCCCCTGTCGCCAATCAGGTGGGTGCCTCAATGCAAGAGACATCTGCGATGGCGGGTCTCTTGGGCAATATTGGCATTCAGGCCAGCATGGCGGGCACTCAGTTGCGGGCACTCTATACACGCATGGCAAGCCCTCCGTCAGAAGCGGCCAAGGCCTTGAAACGTCTCTCCATCGATACGGCTGATGCCACAGGCAATATGCGGGCCATGCCGGACATCCTCGCAGAAGTCGCTCGCAAGACAGAACATCTAGGCAATGCGGAGCGACTGGGTTATTTCACCGATATTGCGGGCCTGCGCGCGGGTTCTGGCATGGCAGAACTTGTCGGCCAGGGAGGTGCCGGGGAGATCCAACAATTCGTTGACATCTTGAACGCAGCGGGAGGTGAATCGGCCCGTGTCGCCAAAGCGATGGGAGACAATGCAGCCGGTGACATCAAGACCCTGAAATCAGCCTGGGAAGGCCTCAACATCGCTATGTCTGATACCCAGACCGGCGGACTGCGCAGTGTCATACAGGGCATCACGAGCGTCACCAGAGGCATCACCACATGGGTACGGGAAAACCCGCGCCTGGCTGGCACCCTCTTCACCATCATCGGCGCTGTTGCCGCCCTCTGGACCGTGGTGGGAGGCCTTGCCTTGGGTGTAGCTGCCATTGTTGGCCCCTTTGCCATTGCGAAGTTTGCCCTCACGGCCATTGGCCTGAAAGCCGCCCTGCTCGGTCCCATCTTCTTGAAGGTGGGGTCTGCCTTTGCGCTGCTCGGCAAACTCTTTCTGGCAAACCCCATCGGCCTTGCCATTGCCGGCATTGCGGTTGCGGCGTTCCTCATCTGGAAATATTGGGAACCCATCACCGGTCTGTTCTCCACACTCTGGTCCAACATCAAAGCCACCTTCGCCGGAGGTATTGGCTCAATCACGGCCGCCATCATCAATTGGTCGCCGATGGGGCTGTTCTATCGAAGTTTCGCAGGCGTATTGAATTGGTTTGGCGCGGATCTGCCTGAGACCTTTACGGACTTCGGTGCGGCCCTTGTGGATGGACTGATTGACGGCATTCTGAGCGCATGGAGCGACCTCACAGCGACGATCAGCAATATAGGAGACCTCATCACAGGCACCTTCAGTTCTGTCATGGGCATCCGCTCCCCAAGCCGCGTGTTTGCCCGTCTGGGTGGCTTCGTGTCTGAAGGTCTGGCAGATGGGATCACCGGAAGCAGACAGAAGGCCGTCAACGCGGTTTCGAGGCTCGGCTCTTCTCTGCCGCGCACTCTCGCGACAGGTGCTGTGGCCGCAACAGTAGCGGCGGTTCCGGCTTACGCGGGTGCCGCACCGCAAAACAGCGTGAGCCAGAGCAATATAGAAATTCATATTCACGCAGCACCCGGCATGGATCTTCACGAGATTGCCCGTCAGGTACGCGCGGAACTCGACGCAAGAGACCGGGAACACGCCGCGCGCAATCGCTCCTCTCTCTTTGATCAGAGGTAAGCCAAATGATGATGAGTTTGGGAGTCTTCATCTTCTCTATTCCTACTACCGCCTATCAAGAATTGCAGCGCCAGGGAAGTGCGGAGTTTGGGGAGAACAAACGCGTGGGACTTCGCTCAGCCTCGCAATTCTTAGGCCCAGGCGCGGACACGATCACGCTTTCAGGCACACTCCATCCAGGCTTTACCGGTGGGGTGGAAAACCTCAATCTCCTGCGCACCATGATGAATGGCGGCAAGGCCTATGCGCTCATGGATGGGCAAGGCGCAATGATCGGCTATTGGACCATTCGCTCGATGAGCGAGACGCAGAAGATTTTCCTGAAAGACGGCGTCGCCCGTCAGATTGACTTCAACATGGCCCTGCAACATGAGCCGGACGACACAGTGGATTTGGCTGACCTCACCAGCGCCGACCTGCAGGCAACGGGCTTTGCATGACACCTGATTATGACATCTCTGTCGCCGGGCGCTCGATCACTCCTACGATCTCTGGTCGGCTCATCGACCTGACGCTTTCAGACAAAAGAGGCTTTGAGGCAGATGAGCTCAGCCTCACCCTGGATGACTCAGACGGGCTTTTGGACATCCCGAGCCGGGGTGCAGTGGTGGAAGTCTCACTCGGTTTTAAAGAGACCGGCTTCGTGGACAAAGGGTCTTACGTGGTGGATGAGGCAGGCCATACGGGTCCGCCGGACAGGCTGACACTCAGGGCACGCTCCGCCGACTTTCATAAGTCTCTCAACGAGCAAAAACGTCGCGCGTTCCGTGACACGCCCTTGGGCGATATCCTAAAAACCATTGCAGGCGATCATGGGCTTGAGGCAGCGATTGAAGAAGGCCTTGCCTGGACAAATCCCGGTCACATAGATCAGACGGATGAAAGCGACGGACACCTGCTCACGCGTCTCGGGCGTTTGCACGATGCCGTTGCAACGGTGAAGGCAGGACGGCTTTTGTTCACGCCAATGGGGCGTGGCTCGACGGCGGGCGGCACTGTCCTCCCCGGTGTGCGCATAGCCCGCCAGGATGGCGACAGCCACAGCTTTCAGAACCTGGAAGGAAGTTCCGACTATTCAGGTGTCCGCGCCAATTGGTATGACGTGGCAAGCGCCGTCACGAAAACCGTGCTGGCCGAAGGCGAAAGCGACATCTCAAAGTTGAAAACCCTGTTAGAGACATTTGCGTCAGAAGCAGAGGCACAAACCGCTGCACGAGCCGAATGGAACCGCATCGAGCGCGGGCGTTACACCCTATCTCTCACCCTCGCCATTGGCAGACCAGATCTCTTACCCGAAACACCCGTGACACTCACAGGGTGGAAAGCAGCGATCACCGATCACAAATGGATTTGTGGACCGATAGAACACACGCTCAATGACAGTGGCTTGGTGACAAAGGTGACTTTGGAGAGTTCGCCCCATGAGTGATATGATGATTTTCAATAGGGAGCTTGAACGATGGATGATCTTCTCAAACTCACGTTCGAAATGCAGGTCGCACTGGTTGCGGGCTATCTAGCCTTTTCCGCCGCCACGTCGGGATTAAAACATGGGCTCAGCACCGAAGACGGGGTCTTCCAGATCATCGTCTACGCATTGCCCGCCACACTCATTATGCAGCTACGGCCCGAGACATGGAACATCTATGCTGTCTCTGCAGCCGCAATCGCTGCCAGCTATCTCGTGGGACTTTTCTGGAGGCGATGGCTAAAGGAGAGATGGTTTTCATTACTCCGAAAACTAAAACTTGCAACGGAAGACAATATGCCGAGCACTCTCGACTCAGTGATTCACAAGCAGGACCTTGAGTGGCGCCAATTGTCAGTCATGCTTCAGGACGGTACAAAATATGAGTGTCGATCACCCGGTGCGTACGACATCGGGTCGATCAAACTTCCTTTGATCGACAAAGACGGTAACGTTGCCATGTATGCAGACACAATTCAAAGGATGGGAGAGGATGCAAAACCATTGGAGCATATCCTCAACGAAGAACACGGCGATCTCATGACCTATATTCCAGCGTCCCAAGTGAAAAGACTTCAGATCCGGATTAAAAAACACTAAGTCTCTTGAGACTTCAATCGTTTGATGCTGGTGGCTCATCTCCACCACTGCCGCTCTGGTTGGTGGTAACAGGTTGCACCGCTGCATCCCCGTCACTAGAGCCGCTGGGCGTTCTTGGTTCAACGCTATATGTTCTCGGCGTAACGCTCTCGCGAATGGTCACGCGTTCAGCTCTTTCTTTCTCATCACCCATGATATTTTTCCCAATTTTGTCGCAGACACTTGCGATTCATGGCCGAGAATCGCTCAGGTGTTTATTCTATGATCCAAAATAAAAGAGTCGATTCATAGTGAATTTCATGTTTTCCTCCCTACAAAGATCTAATACGGGGGATCGACATTATGAAGAACCACTTTCCGAGAAACATTGCAAAAATGACAAAATCCTTGTGCGCAACTCTAGTTGTCGCCGGATCAGTTTCTGCGTGCACATCTCTGCAATTGGGCGGGGGCAGACCAGCATCGGTCGACAGTCAATCAAGAAAAGACACAGACGCCAACCGTGCTTGCGGATATACATCAAACGCTGGAGAGAACGGTCTCAACGTTGTTTTATGCAGAGCACTTGAGCACTTGGAGGGATACAGAAACCTGGCAGACAAATGGGAACGTGACGGGAACTACTTGCAATACGGGACGATCGCTGCTGGACTAACTGCTGCAACGGCTATCGCTTATGACTGGCACGCCGATATTCTTCGCGCAACCGGATTGGTGGCTGGAGGAACGATAGCAGTCGGCGAAGCTGTAACTCCAAAACAAAAGGCTACTCTCCTGCGAGCTGCAGTGAAGGATCTGCGATGCATTGCTGATGAAATCGAACGAACACGAGTCGTCGGAAACAATGTAGTTTTTGAACCAACGAACATGTCCAACGCGGCGAGAATCGCCTCAGATGCCTTTCGAAAAATCGTTGACGAGGTGAACGTAAAATTTGATAAGCTTACTGCAGACGTGAAATATGGCGACATCATCACGAATGTTGGCACCTTTGCGAACCAAAATCTGCCTGCAGAACAACAGAGAATAAGTGCCGCACACGCTGCATTCTATCACGGGGTTATGGCTGACAATGTCCCCGCTCCAACGGCCTATCAGCTTGTCGATCTATCGAAATTTTCGAAAGAGATAGCGAAGTGCCTATAGTTCATCCTTAGCTACAGCAAACTCTAGTCATTGGATGCTGGAGGGAGTCCAGTGGGAGCAGTTTCGTTTTGGGAAGTGTGCGGTCGAACAGAGACATCCTCTGCGTTGGTTGGATTGCAATTAGCTCCTAACCCGAACTCGCAAGCCATCTTCCTATATCGCGCTGCTTGGACTACATCGACAACACCAGCTTCTCCGCTGGAGTATAACGACGCTAAACGCAGACACGCGTCCGCCAATCCTTTTCTACACGATGTGTCATAGTACTCGGTTGCTAACGGCAGGTTCTTTGTTTCACCCAAACCATAGTAGTGGAAATCAGCCAGACTATAGCAACCTTCAACCACACCCTCGTTACATGCGCGTTGATAATAGGTTGCAGCGCTTTTGTGGTCAGCAGTTCCGGCCAAAGGGTACCCCAACAGAACACCAAGGAGATAACAGCTACTACCCAGACCTCCATCACACGCGATCAGAAAAAGCTCACCCGCACGCTCCACATCACGCTCGACTACAAAACCAGATTCATACAGGACGCCCAACTCCTCGCAGCTCTCATAAACGCCGTCGGAACAGGCCTCTCGCAATAACTCCAGCCGTTTCGACAAAGCCTCCTCTGCCCCTTCACCAAACACAGCATCCAAAAAAGAACCAAATGTAACCTGCGGCTCTTCTGGTGTTTGAGATATTGATGACGCCGAAGGGTCTGTTGTTGCTTGACAGCTAAGCAACATGACGCCAATCAGCACCCACCAAATTGCCTTGAATGTCATAAAGCCAAGCCTTCACTCTGGTTATGCGGAAAAAAACACGACCACGCCGAGGATTGGGGCATTGCCGAAAAAGCTAAAAAATCTGCAGCTGCATATTGCGGGTATTGTTGTACGCAAATGAATACCCACGGAAAAGTTTGTCACGACTAAAACCAGACATTGAATGAGAAGCCACCGTCAGCCGGAGTGCACGTTGCGTAGTACCTGCCACGTCCACTGCTGCTGCGATATCCGTCAACAATCTTTGCGCAGTCCCGATTTGTACGGAGAATGCGCAGTGCTTCACGGCGTACTTCCTCTTTCTCAGTGGCATTGAATGCTGACTCGTTTTCGATGTCCCAGATCAGGCCAGCGGTCACGTCAGCAGATGCTCCACTAGAAACGAAGCTCTTGTGAACCCATCCCGTCTCCCAACTAACAGCCCTACCATCGGCTTCCACTATGTCAGCCATCACCCAATCATCAGTCTCGCAGCGCGCGGAAAGAACTATCGCTGGCGACAGAGTCCTGTATTCAACAGTTCCGAGAACGCGGGTGGCCTTCTCGTTGATAACCCTGCTGCTCGCAGCGCTTGGACCCACCCGAAAATTCACATTGTTTCCCTTCACATAGAGCGTTCCTTTGATCTGCTCGCCAACTTCGCAGGAAGCGTAAGCTGCACTACTAATGCCGGAAACGCTAAACACAAAAAGGGCGGCTGAAAGCCACCCTGTAATCTTGAATATCATGTGATTTCTCTCTTACCGTGGCTTACCAGAGAACACGACGACGCCGAGGATGGATGCATTGCCATTGATGCGGATAACGCGGTCAGGCCAGTCTGGGTTGAGCGCTTCCAGGAACTTCTCATCACCCTCGAGCACGAGTTTCTTGAACGTCGCTTCATTTGCATTGTCGAGCATGACGACAACATGGGAGCCGTTTTCAGATGCCCCTTCCGGGTCGATGAAGATCCAGTCGCCGTCGTGATATTCTGGCTCCATGGACGCCCCGCGAACGCGCAGGACAAAGGTCTTCTCACTGTGGGGCACTGGACACAAAACCCATTCATCACTCTGGTGCGCTTCAAAGGCACTTTCGACACTGGTCCACTCCCCCGCTTGAACCCAACTCAACAGCGGCACACGCCCCGGGCGCCGCACATCCACTGGCTCGGTGTTTCCATCCTCCGCGCGTGCATCCTTCATAAAGTGAGCAGTTTCGTTCAATTGGTCAACTGATCGCGGCCCCTTTTTCATGGGTCCCTCGCCTGTCGCAAGCCACACGACCTCAACGCCAAGTGCTTTGGAAAGCGCCACCAGTTTGTCCGGCTTTGCACCTTTCGATTGCCCTGACTCCAATTGGCTGATCGCTGATGCCGTGATGTTGCCAGTACGCCTGGAAAGGGCGGCGACGGAAAGACCTGCTTCCTCGCGCGCGACCCTTATGCGTTCACCGAAAAGCCCCGTCGCGCCGATATACCAATCGATGCCTACAGCTTCCGCCAACTGTCGGATGCTGGAAAATGGACTATCTCGTCCATCGAGGAAGCCCCGCACCCTTCCCAGCGGTACGCCCGTCCGCTCGGAAAATGGCCGAAGACCCTCTTTTTCAATCTGTTCCCGTACCGCAACGCGAAGGATCTCTAGGTCTGGCTGTGTCATGTCTGACACGAAAAGCTATTTCTCGCTTGCAAGCAAGTGTTAGTCGTGACACATTTTGTGCTATGTTTAACACAGCCGAGCATATCCCCCAATTATGTGAGCGCCTCGCCAAGGCGACCAACCGCGCACCCAGTACGATTTCCAGGCTGGCGAGCGGCAGTGGCACGACTGTGGACCGCATCCGCCAGGGTAAGCCAATCACCATCCAGCGTGCAGAGCGCATGCTTCAATATCTCTCGGATCACTGGCCGGAAGGGACGACTTGGCCGAAAAAGGTCGCGCGCCCGAAACCATCAAAGAAGGGCGGACGGTCATGAGCGGTGTGATGCGACGCATTCCCTGCCCGCACTGCAAGCGGCCGACCCATGTGCGCAAGACCATCCAGATTACGGCGACGTGCCGCGAGGTCACCTGCCACTGCACGAACGAACAATGCGGCTGCGTGTTTGTGGCCGAAATAACGCCGGTGCGGATTTTAAGCCCGTCGGCCATTCCCGACCCCGGCATTTTCATCCCTCTCTCCCGCCACGTGGATGTGGACCGGGTGACAGACGATCTCTTCAAAGACGTGAAGCGGGTCTAGCAAAGGAGAAACCTATGACAACGAGCTCGACACCGAGTGTTCAGGCACCCGAACAGATTGCCGAAACCGCCGAGACCCACATTGCCCGCCTAACCGGATTGGGTGTGGAAGACCGCGACGAGATGTTGAAGGCGACCGTGCGCTACCTCACAGATCAATGCGGCTGCACTCGCCGCGCCGCGAAGCTCCATGCAGCAAAAGCGATAGGGGAGCACGCCGCGCGCGGCACCCCGGCCCGCGTCGACGTGGACAAGACAACGTCCACCTGTGTCTTCGTCAACTGCAACGGGGAGCTGCGGGCACTCACCATCCCCGACCTTGTTCACGCGCTGGAACATTCGCCCCAAGCGCATTGAAGGTCGGGTCAATCAAATTACTGAAACGGGATTTGAACCAAATGTTGCAACCGATGAACTTCGTCGCCAGTCAGGTTTCCATCCTCCCGTCGTTCAAATGCCGGATAGAGGAAGCTGACCATTCTTTCGAGTTCTTCCCACTGCTCCGCGTCCGCAACATAATGACCACGGGCAAACTCCGATTGAATGGCGACGATGAGCGTATGCCTCGCAACCTCTTTCACTCCATACTCTCTGATTTCCCCTGCAGTTCGACAGAACTGTTGCACATCCTGCAATGTATAAAGCGCTGCTCTTATCGCTTGAGAGAAATTTCCAACGACAATCTTGCGCAACAGATTGTTGGAAGGCGCAATAATTGCGAGGTCGTCAAAACTCAAAACACTGTCAGCCAACAGTGCTTGGAAGTCGCGCGTAGCCACACGACCAATGTAATCGCGAGCTGCCTGATGACGGGGAGCATTCGCGTATGCCGTGTCATCCACATGAAAGTTTCTCCTGGCGGTCTCCATTTCTTGAACGATGGTCCAAAGCAAGGCTGCCGCAGTTTGCATGTGATAGTAGGAGGCAACCCCCAAAGCATGATTTCGGTCGTCCAGTTCTGCTGCACGGATTACGTCTTGCCTTTGCCACTCCCGCTCCTGCGTCCGCCTCGCTGCCTTCACACCCCAGACAGCGGCAACCGCCGCACTCATCGTGCCAATAGCGACCAGGATGTCAATGAAGTCGCTTCGATGCCATCCATCTGTCGTGGCAAATATGCCCCACACACCGATGATGCCGATCACAACAGCGCCCCCAATCGCAACACCGAGATGGAAATCGTTCGAATTCTTCACGACGATGCGCCTTTATTCATCACCGCCGTCCTCGATCTCCCTGAACTCAATGTAGTAACCACCTTCTTCTCTGGGCCCAAGAAGGACAGGTTTCAATGGGGGTGTGTTAGCACGCAGCGAGGCAGGCATATTGTCGGGATGAGTGATGTAGCACCTGCAAAATTCCTTCGCCCGAATGTCACTCCCCCACCCATTTCCTCCCAAGAGGACACGATCATATGGCTTTCCTCGATCAACCAGGACCGCATTGTCCATCTTGCACCCTTCGAACATCGGCTTGTGAAACTGATCAGCAATATGAGAAAAAATACTCTCCGTCTGGGTTTGAATGTCGCAACCCTGGAAGTTGCTGAAGTCACAATCAATAAACCGCGCGAGAGTGAGCGTTCCCGCAGCCTGGCAACCATCGAAGCTAATTCCTTCGTAGTCACCGAGAATGGACCCTCCAATGAACTTGCTACTGGCAAACGTCTCCGCAGATTCTCCGATATAGGCGACTTCACAGTCGATAAAGACAGCCTTTCTGAACCGGAGATTATCGCCAAAGAACACCCGGTCAAATTTAACGTCGAGCAAAGACGCATTGTCGAAGCTGACATTCCTGAGATCGAGAAACTTGTAGTCAGTAATTTCCTGCATACGAGTATTCAGTCGAGAAACCAAAGCAAACGCCTCTTCAAACTCTGGCGCTATTTCCTGAAATTCTTCAGTTGCAGGTCTGTTCTGTCGCAAAAAAGCACTTATCTGTCTCAAACCGCTCTCCAGGTAGCGTTCTTCGTCACGCTCGGCGACTTCAGCCAGGCCGTTCATGCCCGCAATCCTCATGACGCTGCTATCACTGTCGAGAAGCTTCAGTGCGTTCTCATATCGTGCGGCAATGTGGTCGCGTTCAGATACATCGGTCTGTCGCTCCATCACCGCAATACGGCGCAACGCAAACCACAACCCAAATGTACCGAGGCCCAACAAACCCCAGTTGCGCAGAACTTCAGTCCATCCCGCAAAATCTACGGGCCAATAGTCACCACGCGGCAGTTCAAAAATCAGTGCAAAGCTGCCAACAATAACCACGCCGATCATCGTGGTCGCAATTGCGGCCATAACGCCGGAGAACCGGGACAGATCGAACCCGACTTTTTCTTTCAGCCATTTTTGCACTCGTTCAAACAATGTAATGACTCCGCGCTGTTCGTCCGAACGATTACAAATTCACACCTTAATCACAAGGTGGCGGTATGAGTGCGTTACTTGCTTTGCGCGCCAATGCGGCTGAAGACAGCATCAATCCAGCTCGGCATGGGTTCTTCCTCGCCCTGCTGCATGCTAGGTCTAAAGATGGCCTTCAGGATCAGGTGCTTGTCGTCTTCAGTCAGACGCTCGTTTGCATTGAGTGCCAAATACGCCTTTGTCATAACCTCTCTTTCGGCAGCATCGACCTCAAGAGTTCGATGCGTTGCATGAGATTTACTCGCAATACGAATGAGCCACACACCGATCAACCCGGGGACAACAAGCACAGCAAACGAAAGCATCAGGGCATCAGGCTGCACCTGCTCCCATTCAAGAACTTTGCTGGCATAGAGGGGTATCCCGACCATCGCCACGACACAGAGGCCTACGAAGAACCCGAGCGACCACTGCCGATCGGTTTGGTGCGCATCTCGTCTGACAGACCAATATTCCTGCGGCTCTTTAAGTTCGAGGGCTGTGTGAACAGACTCGACAGTACTTTTTCGGGCGTCCTCAGCGGCAACTTTACAGGCCTCGTCAACAGTCTTCTGAAGATCCTCGTGCCATTCGTCAGCTTCTGCCAGTTGAGTTTCCAGCGTCGTTTTAGCCTTATCTGCAGCACTCTTTGCTTCATTCAAGTTTGTGACAATGTTTGGAGCGGCTGCTTGAATTGCTTTGGCATCCGCTGTAGCACTTCGAAGATCGCGGACTGCATCATTTGCAGAAATGGTAAGCGACGATACTTCAGGTGCGTTGATTGTGATCAAGAATGTGCCAACGAGCTGCCTTGTCTCCGTCGATGCAGCGGCAACGTTCGCTGTCTGCTGTACGTCCTCAAGATTTATGGCCAACGTCGACGTTCGAGTCGGTCTAAGCCCGCTCCCATACTCGTCCAAGACTTTCCAATACGCTTCCGGGGAACGCTCCCCTCCTCCCAGCAAGGAGTGGAAGGGATGATCATTCTCCAAGATGTCCAGGCCCTCTTTCAGGTAGTCGATAAAGCTCTGCCGCAGCGCCTCACCTTTGATCACCTGTGTAATCTCACCCCAGAACGCTCTCTCGCTTACCACGAACATTTCAATGTCGTCGGGTTTTTCAAATTTGTAGCGATTTCCACTGTTGTCAGAAAATATGCTGCGATTTCCAGCATTCGGTCCGTCGTCTGCCATCTTGCTCGCGTCCAATCTCATCGTGCAGTTTCGATAATCAATAGAGAAAATGCGGTTTTAGGAGATATAGAGTCAAGGTGGAACCTGCCGTTCGGTCAGTGGTTGACGTTTATCGCAAATCAGCGCAACGTGTGTTCGCACGTCGAAAAAGGGCGTGCCGGGTTTGGAAGCTCGGATATCTCAAGGCGCTCGAAACCGCGCCACACCTGCCATCAGGTCAACGCGGTTTTTGCATTCTTATGGTCGAGCGCAATGGGGCACCTTCGGGTGCGCCGGTTCCTTGAGGCCGGTCTTCCAACCTGTTGTTGCTCGGCCACCCTTTTGGAAGGGGGTCGCCGAGGTCACTCAACCTCAAGGAGGCCGCCCGTGCCAAACCAGACTCAAGCTCTGCCCGAAAACCCGTTCGGGCTACTCGCAGAGAGACTTCCGACCCTCGATCTCACCACGCTGGCGCTTTACTACCGCGACCTTGGCCATATTCATGCGCTCGTGGACGCGGTGAACTATCGCTACACGAAAGAGTGGGAAGAGCATGGGTTTGAACCCCTGCTCGAAGCCCTCGCCGACATTCGTCATCTCATCCTGTTGCAGATCCTCGCCCACACACCGCAGGACGATGCAGAAGGAATGCTCCGCTCACAATCTATCGCCGACTGGACCTTTCAGCAGCGTGGCCTCGCGGAGGTCCGAGCATGAGAGACAGAAGTTTGGAGAAATCAACTTTTCTGGTGCACTTGTTTCGAGCCGAATGGCGGAATATCCCAGTAGTCCCAATCAGCGAAATCATCACGTTCACGAACTATTCTATAAAACTCACGGCGAAGTGTATTCATCTGACCGTAGAGACGCGGCTCATTCTCTATCAAGAAATTGACCTCGTCCGGCGGAAGAATTTCATCTCGGCACATGATTATGTTACCGAGCGCCAACTCCAATCTAGATACCGTTACCTGAATGTTGTGAAAGCTTGTTTCCACTTCAACTCTGCTTTCCACAGATACAAATACACTCATTGCCTCCCAAAGACGCAGCCTGGGTACATGGGCCAGATGCGCCATCAATTCTTGCATAGCCGCAAGTTGCGACATCATATATTCAACGTTCTTCGCCGCCACGCCAAGGTAGAAAGTCATTTCCCTAACCGTATCTGGATCTTCCAGCGTAGAGTCCAAAAGGAAAACTTTATACGCCTCGGAGAGTCCAATACTGATCGTAGTCGGGACGCTCGCAATCGTTGCCCATACAAAATCATTTGCTTGGCGTTCCTGAACTGCGCGGGGTTCCTCAATCGATTGTCGGTGCATTTGATACGCAATCAGAATAGCGAAGGGCGTAGCTATTCCTCCAATCAATGTTCCGAGCATTGTCAAAAACGCTACCGTGTCATTCGCCGAGGCGAGCAGCGGACTGACAAGCCACACGGTGAAAGCAATCGGATAGAGCGCCAGAACACCTATGACAATTGTGAGAAGAAGATTGTTTTTCATAGTGAAACAGTGACTCACATTCATGCTGACTCGCAAGGGGTGGCGGCATGATGGATGATGCTCTCCGCCAAGAAGTCACGCCTCGCCTGAAAGCCGACTATGGGTTTAAAGCCCGGGCCGACTGGCTGCAGGAAGGCAAGTGTCCGGCTTGTGGCAAGAAAGAGCTCTTCACGAGTGCCAACAGCCCCTGGGTGCTGCGCTGTGGACGGCAGAACAAATGCGGGGCGGAGTTCAGCATTCGCGATCTCTATCCCGACCTCTTCCAGGACTTTAACAAGCGCTATAAGCCGAGCCCCAAAGAGCCCAATGCGACGGCTGATGCCTATATGAAGTTGATGCGCGGGCTCGACCCCACACGCATGGGTGGGTTCTACCGGCAGGAGAAGTTCTGGCACCCGCAAGCAGAAGGTGACAAGGGAAGCGCCACGGTGCGCTTTGATATTGACCGGGCGAACGACATTTACATGGAGCGGCTGATTGAGCCCGTCACCATTCGTGCCTCAGACGGCACACTCACCACCCGCAAGGCGCACTTTAACGGCTCCTATCGCGGGCTCTGGTGGCAACCGCCGGGCATGGAAATTAATGATGGCGATGAAGTGTGGCTGGTGGAAGGCTGCATTGACGCCATCTCTCTTTTCCTCAATGGCCAAAAAGCTGTCGCAACGCTTACCTGCACCAACTATCCCGCCCGCAAGCTTGGCGAACATGGCGCTACCAACGTCAAATGGGTATGGGCGCTCGACAATGACAAGGCGGGCCGCAAATATAACGTCAAACATGCACGCACCATGCGGGATGCGGGCATACCCCAAGTCTTCTGCGCGCTCATTCCCCAGAAGGGGCGCACCAAAACGGACTTCAATGATGCCCACAAAGCTGGGCGTCTGACACCCAAGCACCTTGGCGACTATGGCTATCACGGTAGCCTGTTGCTTGCGGAAACGGCGCTCGACAAGGCGCTGCTCATCTGGGCTGCAAAAAACATCAACGCTTTTGATTTTGAGTTCGACAATCGGCTCTTCTGGTTTGAGCTTGATATGGAGAAATATGCCAAGGCGCTGGAAACGCTGAAAGACACGGATGATGGTGAGGCGCGCAGCAAGGACGAGATGCGCGCCAAGGCAGCGGAGAATGCCAACACGCTGCAAGAGATTGCCAATTGCTATCCGGAATTTCTCTATTTTCAGGCAAATGCGCTCACGGATGAGAGCTGGTACTATTCCCGGATCCGCTTTCCCCATGGGGCGCGGCCTGTAAAAAACACGTTTACCGGCGGGCAGCTTTCCGCGCCGACTGAATTTAAAAAGCGGATGCTCTCCATTGCGGCGGGCTCCATCTTCACAGGGTCCAAACCTCACCTCGATCGGTTTTTGAAGCGGCAGCTCTATGCCATCAAAACCGTGGAGACGGTGGATTTCATCGGCTACTCCAAAGAGCATGGCGCATATGTGTTCAACGATGTGGCGGTCTCTGCCGGGCAGACGGTGGCGCTCAATGATGAAGATTATTTTGAGGTGGGGAAGCTGTCGCTGAAAAGCCTCAACCAGTCTGTGCATCTCAACATTGGGGAGGCGGGCGACTATTCCGACGAGTGGGTGCAGCTTGTGTGGGAGTGCTTTGGCGCGAAGGGCATGATTGCCGTTGCCTTCTGGTTTGGCTCTCTCTTTGCCGAACAAATTCGCGCCAGCCACAAAAGCTATCCATTTCTGGAAGTGGTGGGGGAGCCCGGTGCCGGGAAATCCACTCTTATTGAGTTTCTGTGGAAGCTTGTGGGCCGCCAGGACTATGAAGGGTTTGATCCATCGAAATCCACCATGGCAGCGCGCTCACGCAACTTTGCCCAGGTGAGCAACCTGCCCGTGGTGCTGATTGAAGCCGACCGGGACGAAGACACGGCCAAGGCCCGCAAGTTTGACTGGGATGAACTGAAGACCGCGTATAATGGCCGGGCAAGCCGGGCGCGCGGTGTGAAGACCAGCGGCAACGAAACCTATGAGCCGCCCTTTCGCGGGTCCATCGTCATCTCTCAAAATGCAGACGTGAATGCGAGCGACGCCATTCTGCAGCGCATCGTGCATCTGGGTTTTGATCGCGCGCAGCACACGCCTGCCACCAAGGTGGCGGCGGAGAAGCTGGAGGGCATGCCGCTTTCTCACGTGAGCCATTTTCTGGAGCGTGCCTGCAAGCAGGAGACCCAGGTGATGGAGACTGTGAGGGCGCAAACGCCTATCCACGAAAAACGCCTGATGGGCCTGGACGGGTTGAAGTCCGTTCGTATTGCCAAGAACCATGCGCAGATTTTGGCTCTGGTGGATGCGCTCGGCGAGCTTGTGTCTCTCACTGATATGCAGATGGAAGAGATCCACCAGACTGTCTGCGACATTGCGCTGGAGCGGCAGGCGGCGATTACGGCCGATCATCCGATCGTTCGGGAGTTCTGGGAGACGTTTGATTATCTGAATGCTGGCAGCGGTGACACGCAGATCCTCAATCACAGCAAGAACGTTCAAGAGATTGCGGTGAACCTCAACCACTTCATCAAGGTGGCGTCCCATCAGAAACAGCAGATCCCGATTGTGCAGGACTTAAAGCGGCATCTGAAAACCTCAAAGAGCCGGAAGTTCAAAGACATTAAAACCGTGAAGACGGCGATACAGGATCAGTTCGGCTTTCAGGAAGGGCGCACGGTGAAGTGCTGGGTGTTTGAGAACGCGCCATGAGGAAAGAACGCACCCACATATTGCCTGCCAACCTGCCGCCTCGTGGTTTGCGCCGGGAGCAGGCGGCGGCCTGGCTGAGTGTCAGCCCGGCCCTGTTCGACCGGATGGTGAATGACGGTCGCATGCCCCGCGCGCGGCGGATTGATGGCCGGGTGGTGTGGGATTTACGAGAGCTGGAAGCCAAATTTGACCAGCTCCCCCATGACGGAGAAGATGACCCCAATCCCTGGGACAAACAGCCGTGATGGTCGATGCCAAAAATTCGCGTAAAGCACGTTGTGGAAGATATGGATCGGCACGGCAATGTGCGGATCTATCTGCGGCGAAAGGGCCATGCGAAAGTTCGGTTGGTGGGGCCGTTGGGCTCGCCTGCATTCTGGACGAGCTATCACGCGGCCCTTGCTGAGAAGAAGCCGCACGCCCGCACGAGTGCACGCGCCGCAGCGGGGGACAAGGAAGGCTCCTTCCGCTGGCTTTGCGAACAGTATTTCGTCTCCGCGCCCTTCAAACGGCTGAGCCCGCGCACTCAATATGTGCGCCGAGGGCTTCTAGACAGGATCTGCGAGGAAAACGGGGCGGCGCCCTTCGCCCTGCTGGAGACGCGGCATGTGCGCGCCATACGGGACAAGCGAGCGGACAAGCCGGAAGCTGCCAATGGCATCATCAAATCGTTGCGCCAGCTTTTCGCCTTTGCTGTTGAGTATGAATTGGCGGACAGGAACCCGGCGCGGGATGTGCCTTATATGCGTTCAGGGTCCCAGGGTTTTCATTCCTGGTCGCTGGAGGAAGTTGCCCGCTTTGAAGCCTGCCACCCCATTGGCACCAAGGCGCGGCTGGCCCTCGCACTGCTTCTCTATACCGGGCAGCGCCGCTCAGACATTACTCGAATGGGGAAGCAGCATTTGCGCGACGGGTGGCTACACTTCACCCAACACAAGAACCGGGACCGAAAGCCGGTGACGCTCTCGATCCCCGTGATCGAGGAGCTGCAGGAGATCATTGACGCGAGTGAGACCGGTGACCTCACCTTCCTGGTTTCAGACTTCGGGCGGCCGTTTAGCGACGGTGGTTTTGGCAACCGTTTCCGCAAATGGTGTGACGAAGCAGGGCTCAAGAATTGCTCGGCTCATGGGCTGCGGAAAACCGCCTCGGCGAAGCTCGCGGAGATGGGCTGCACCGAGCACGAGATCATGGCCATCACCGGCCATCAGACCTCAAAAGAGGTGATCCGCTACACCAAGGCCGCCAGGCAGCGCACGATGGCAAAAAGCGCAATGGACAAGTTCTCCAAAGGCTAAAACGGGAACCTGGATGTCAAACGGACAACGTACAGCCGGTTTGGATTTATAACCCCAAAAGCTGTGGTTCGATGCCGGGCGTGCGAAGTCAACAACCCAGACATTCGCTCTGACCCAGCATCTCGCCCTTTATTTAAAGTCTTTGGGTGAGGGTTATTCCCGAGTGACTTGGTTGTAAATGCTCGGATCTGTCCTAGGAGCACCTACCGTGTCTCTAGTCGGACGCTCCCCGTGATCCGCTCTATATGGGTCTCGTGCCTGAGCTTCCGCTGCCTCGCATGCCCTGGCCCTTTCCGCTCTCGAGTCACACGAAGTACCGGAACAGTTCTCCTCCCAAATGGCAGCACAATTGGACTTCGCAAACGCCGGTGCTTGCATCAATCCAATAGTGCAGAAAACAAAAAACCCTGAGGCTAAAACACTCTTCATTGATCTTCCTTCCTCGATTGATTGATGTGAGGATACTTTCCCCCCTGAAGCTAAACACTCCTGATCATCGTATCCAACAAGTATTGAAACATTTATTTTATAATGAAGATCCCGCAGTAGTCCGTCTCGCCCACCAAGGCCGCCAGGCAGCGCACGATGGCAAAAAGCGCAATGGATAAGTTCTCCAAAGGCTAAAACGGGAACAAAAGTGTCCCACTTTTGGCCTGATGCGAAAAGTGGGACACTTTTTGCGGCGTAAGTTATTGATTTTATTGGATAAATTTTTTTCGTGGTGCCCGGGGGCGGATTCGAACCACCGACACTGCGATTTTCAGTCGCATGCTCTACCAACTGAGCTACCCGGGCCTTCTTTATTGGCCATGTCCCTAGACCCAAAAACCGCCTCGACTGTTCTTGGCACTTTTTGGGAGACAAGGTTTGCGCCCTGTCAGACATTGACCGCAGAAGTCCGCGGTTTATAGGCGAAGTGCCCCGCCCTGTCCAGCGCTATGAGGCTTCTTATTCAGCGCTTTCCGGTGGAATTTCACCCGCCCTTACTCTTCTGACCATTCTTCAGGCTCTTCTGCCGCCGGGATGGCGTAAGAACCGTTCAGCCAGCGATTGAGATCCACATCAGCACAATGTTTGGAGCAAAAAGGGTGGAAATCCCTAGTCGCCTTCTTCTTGCAAATGGGACAGGGTCTGGCGCCGCGAAACGGCGTCACCTTTTCAGCCTCAGCCCCGCCCGCCCCCTTCTTCGGGTCGTCTTCATCCGGCGCCGCCATTACCGGGCAGGCCCCACATCGATCTGTTCGCGGTCAAAGCCCGGCATGGGCTCAAGATAGACCGTGCCTGCGACACGGGTCTCAAGCTCACGGACAAGACGCCCATGGCTGCCCTCCAGCCAGGAGATGACACCGGGGGCTGCGCGGGCGGATATTTCCGCGCCCGGATAGCGGGCCGCCACCCGGTCAATGGCGCGGAGAAGTTCGTTTGCCACCGTCGCGCGGGTTTTCACCCGGGCGCGCCCATCGCCATAGATCGGCTCGGTTAGCAGTTTTTCCAGCGGCTCGCGCACACGTTTTCGGGTCATTTCGACAAGGCCGAATTCCGACATGGCGGAGACCTGCGTCGGCACGCGGTCTTTCTCAAAACCGGTATTGAGAGTGTCGAGCACTTTCTCAATATTCGCCGGATCATTCATGTGAATGAAGTCGATGACGATAAGCCCACCAGTGCCGCGCAAACGCACCTGATCGACAATGGCTTCAGCCGCCTCGATATTGGTGCGCACGCTGGTTTCTTCCAGGCCTGTCGAGGCTGTGTAGCGCCCGGAGTTCACATCAATGGCGGTGAGGGCTTCGGTTGTCTCAATGGTGATCCAGCCGCCGGACGGCAATTCAAACCGCGGGTCGAGCGCCTGCTCAATCACCCCGTCAATGTCATGCTCATCAAAGACAGAGCCCGGCCCGTTCACGAGCCTCACCCGCTCTGCCATATGTGGCATGGCACGGTTGCAATAGCGCACGGCTTCCTCATACGCCTTGGCATCATCGAGCTCTACGCGGGCTGTATCCATGCTCACAAAGTCACGCATGGTTTTGGCGACAGGGTCGAGATCATGGAAAAGCACGTCGGGCGGGCTTGCGTTTTTCTCCGCTGCGCGGACTTCCGCCCAGTCGGCGGCGAGGCGCCGCGCATCTTCTTCGAGTGCTGCTTCCTCCATGCCGATGGCCGCCGTGCGGACGATAAAGCCTGCGGGCTCACCGGTCACACCCAGCGCATTCAGCTTTTCAGCAATGCGGGTGACGACAATCGAGAGGCGCTCACGTTCTGCTTCATCTTCGATCCGGCGGGACATGACCACGCCGGACTGGTTCGGCACCATGACAAGCAGACGCCCCGGCAATGTGACGTTGGCGGAAAGCCGCACGCCTTTTTCCCCAATCGGGTCTTTCGTCGCCTGCACCAGAATACTCTGGCCTTCGGTCACGCAGGACGAGATGGGCGGCAAGGTGCCTTCATCCAACCCGGTCAGCTCGCATAGGCATTTGGCTTCACGCGCGCCCAGGAAACCGGCGCGCTGCAGCCCCACATCCACAAAGGCTGCCTGCATGCCCGGCAGCACGCGCTGCACACGGCCATAAAAAATATTGCCCAGGAGAGAATGTCCGGCACGGCCGGTTTTCTCTTTCAGGTCGTCTTCGCTTGTGCGTTCGAGCACGAACTCAACGGGTTTGCCTTCCTCGAGAACAGCAACCCGGATTTCGCCCAGCCCTACATTGATCAAGACTTCTTCGGTCATCGACTCCGACCTGCCCCCTGGCATGATTGCGCTCCTGCCGCTTTGGTCTCCGCGCTGGTTGTTCCCCCGAACCGCACCAATCCTAACTTAAGATGTCGGCGCTTGGTAGAGCGGGAACCCGCTTCCTTTAAGGAGGTTAACCGTCTCGTGGAGGGGCAGACCTACAACATTGGAATAGGAGCCATTCAGACCCCTGATAAACGCTGCGGCACGTCCCTGAATGGCATAGCCGCCCGCCTTGCCCTGCCATTCGCCGGACGCAAGGTAAGCATGCAATTCTGCGTCACTCAGCCGCGCGACCTGGACGCGGGTCATGACCGACTTGGTGATCTGCCTGTCACCTTTGACAAGCGAAACGCCCGTATAAACTCTGTGGGCACGGCCTGAGAGCAGGTTGAGGCAGGTGCGCGCTTCTTCTTGCGTCTCCGCCTTGGGTAAAATTCTCCGTCCACAGGCAACGACGGTGTCGGCGGCGAGGACAAATGCATCCTTATGACTTACGGCAATGGCTGACGCTTTCTCTGCCGCCAGTCGCTCGGCATAAACCCGCGGAAGCTCGGTTGCTCCGGGTGTTTCATCGAGATCAGCTGGGACAACCACATCCGGCACAATCCCCACCTGCTTCAGCAGGTCAAGACGGCGCGGGCTCGCACTCGCCAGCACCAAGGCTGGGCGATCTGGACATGTGTCTGAATTTGTCATGAGCGGCGCTCTGCCCACCCACTACATTACTTGTAGCGGTAAGTGATGCGGCCCTTGGTGAGATCATAGGGTGTCATTTCGACAAGCACCTTGTCACCCGCCAGTACACGGATACGGTTTTTCCGCATCTTGCCTGCTGTGTGCGCAATGATCTCGTGATCGTTTTCGAGCTGCACCCGAAACGTCGCGTTGGGCAGCAGTTCTACTACTGTCCCTGGGAATTCGAGAAGTTCTTCCTTGGCCATAATCGCCCTTTGTTAATTTGGCCGGAGAATGCGCAAGAGTGCTCGGGAAATCAAGACCTGAGCGCGCATTGAGGTGCAAATCGCTGCTTTTTTGCGGATTTTGGACTTCTCGCAGGGTTTCTCAGCTCGCTTCAGCGACGTCTGAGCCAAACCGGTCCTTAATGCGGACGATCAGATCATCGCGCAGGCGTCGATAGGCATCGAGCCGCTGTGCCCGCGACCCACTTTCCAGGGTCGGGTCTTCCACAGGCCAATATTCGACATCGACCGCCTCTCCCCGCACAACCTCTTCTGCCTTTTCCCGCGCCTCCGGCGTTAAGGCGACGATCAAATCAAAGGCATGGTCCTGGAGATCATCCAGCCGCTTAGCGTGATGCTCCTTGCGCTCATATCCGACTTCGCTCAGCACTTCGAGAACAAAGGGATCAAGGTCTGCTGATTCCACACCCGCACTATCAACAAAGATGACCGTACCAAGCAGATGTTTCATCAATGCTTCGGCCATTGGTGAGCGGACAGAGTTCAGCGTACATGCAAAGAGGACCGCGCCCGGGCGCGTGAGTTGTCCGCGCCGGCTCATCGCTTAGCCTTTAATGTGAAGAACACAGATGAGCGTAAAGAGCCTGCGGGCCGTGTCGAAATCTACTTCGATCTTTCCGTCGAGCCGCGCCTTCAACAACTCCGAGCCCTCGTTATGGAGCCCCCGACGGCCCATATCGATCGCTTCGATCTGGGCAGGTGCTGCGGTTTTGATGGCGTCGTAATAGCTTTCGCAGATGAGGAAGTAATCCTTCACAATCTTGCGGAAGGGGGCGAGCGACAGCATGACCTTGCCATGCTCCACATCTTCTTTAATTCGAACGTCAAAGATGAGACGGTTTTCCTGCACCGATAGATGAAGCTTGTAGGGGCCCCCATCGGAGCCATTCGGCCGAAATGAGTTTTCTTCCAGAAGATCGTAGATCGCGACCTTGCGCTCATGCTCGATATCTGGAGACCGCCGCACCACCGTCGTCTCATCGAGCGTAATATCGATCAAACGGTAGGGATCGCCTCCGGCAGAGCCGGGCGTATCGTCCGAGTGAGCCACCTGCGCCGCTCCTTGCCTGTCGGATCCATGTGCCATGGATATCAGTCTAAGCTAAAACAGGGACCGGATGCGAGCCCTGCCTCGTCAAGGTTAAGATCATCGATTAAGGCGAATTGACACCGAGCGCCCATGGGCGTCAAGCCCTTCTGCTGTCGAGAGTTTTATCGCTGCGGGGCCAATCGTGGCCAGAGCATCTGGCGAACATTTCACGATGGATGTCCGCTTCACGAAATCATGTACGGAAAGGCCTGACGAAAACCGGGCTGAACGCGCGGTCGGCAGCACATGGTTGGTTCCTGCCACATAATCCCCGATGGCTTCAGGCGTGTAGCGGCCCAAGAACATGGCGCCAGCATTGCGGATTTTCTTTGCCAGCGGCTCTGGATCTGCGACTGCAATTTCCAGGTGCTCGGCAGCAATCCGGTCCACCAGCGGTACGGATGCGTCCAGACTTTCGGTCAGGATCACCGCGCCAAATTCTTCCCAGCTGGCGCGGGCCATCTCTCCCCGGTCAAGCATTCCAAGCTGTGCTTCAACCGCTTCGACGACCCGATCCGCGAAGGCCGCATCATCGGTCACCAGAATGCTCTGGGCGACTGCATCATGTTCCGCCTGGCTCAGAAGGTCGGCGGCAATCCAATCCGGGTCGTTTTCGCCATCCGCCAGCACCAGAATTTCAGACGGTCCGGCAATCATGTCGATACCAACGGTGCCAAAAACCTGACGCTTGGCAGCGGCGACATAGGCATTTCCGGGTCCCACAATCTTATCGACCGGCGCGATGGTCTCGGTCCCATAGGCAAGGGCGGCAACCGCCTGCGCCCCGCCAATGCGATAGACCTCTGAAACACCTGCAATCTTTGCTGCCGCCAGGACCAGCGGGTTGATCACCCCGTCGGGCGTCGGTACCGTGATGACGATGCGTTCAACACCGGCAACCTGTGCCGGGATCGCATTCATTAAGACTGAGCTTGGATAGGCAGCTGTGCCGCCAGGAACATAGAGTCCGACAGCGCTCACACTTGTCCATTTCTCCCCAAGCTCGACACCTGCTTCATCTGTGTAACGTCTGTCTTCGGGCAGCTGCCCTTTATGAAACGCTTCGATCCGGGCCGCCGCCAGTCTCAGCGCGTCCACGGTCTCCGCATCACACTCAGCCAATGCAGCGTCAATTTCCGCTTGGGTAAAACGCAATGTATCCGCAGTCAGGTCCTGGCGATCAAACTTCGACGTCAGATCGATAACCGCGGCATCGCCACGCGCCTGCACATCCTTGATGATTGTGGCAACGGTCGTGTTGACATCTTCCGACACTTCGCGCTTCGAGGTGAGAAAGACCTGGAAGGACGGTTCGAAATCGGCATCGCGCGTGTTCAACCGATAGGTCATGGTTTTAGCTTTCAGGGTCTGTTGCTTGGTCGTGTGTGGGCACGTTAGGGGTGTCCCACGTGCCCCCCATATCTGCCAGATGTGCGTCCAACGCCTCCACATCAATGCGGATTTCACCGTCTCCGGAAAATGTGAGCACGATGCTGCCTGACGGGGACGCCCCCTCTTCAAACGCAATCGTCAGAAGGTTCAAAACACCGTCCTGACGGTCCTGCTCGATATTGCGGGACCGAACCTTCTCGACATTGTCGAAATGGAGACCCGTACGGGCACGCTTATGCGTCCGGACGGCAGGAACGGCCCCCAGTTCATCTTCCCAGCAAAATCTGTTGGCAACCATCGCAAGACGGCGGGTGCCGGGCAAATAGGCAATATCCTTGACGAGCACCACTGCATCCTGAAGGTAGGCGGCCATTACCTGCAGGTCTTCAGCGTCTTCCGCTTTCAGTCTGAGAGTGCTCATTAAGAATTGCTCGTCGGTGACGGTGTTGTTCACTGGCTTCAAGGCGGTTCTTACACCGAAATGCCCAAGAATGGCACCCTAAAGGCGATCAGCAGATCAGGCTTTTTCGCGCCAAATCTCAGCTCCGCAGGCAGAGAGTTTCTCTTCAATCCGCTCAAAACCCCGATCCAGGTGATAGACCCGGTTGACGATGGTTTCGCCTTCTGCCGCCAAGGCCGCAATTATTAGCGCCGCAGAGGCGCGAAGATCACTCGCCATCACAGGCGCCGCCGTCAGTCTTTCAACGCCATGGACCAGAGCCATATCCCCGTGCAAGGAGATATCGGCTCCAAAGCGCGCCAGTTCCTGGACATGCATGAACCGGTTTTCGAAGATGCGCTCAACAATCTCAGATGGACCGTCCGCCAGAGTCATGAGGCTCATAAATTGAGCCTGTAAATCTGTCGGGAAGCCAGGATAGACCTCTGTCACAACATTGACGGGACGAAGACGCTCTCCCTCCCGCTTTACCGTGACCCAATCCTCACCCACTTCGATATCAGCTCCTGCAGCGCGCAAGGCGGAAAGCGCCGCCTCAATGGTTTCTGGCACCAGACCCGTCAGTTTGATGGGGCCTCCCATCATGGCGGCGACGATGGCAAAGGTTCCGGCCTCGATGCGATCGGCCAGAACCGGATGTCTTGTGCCCTGCAGCTTCGAGACGCCCTCGATCCGGATTGTCTCTGTACCCGCGCCCTCAATCTTGGCACCCATGGCATTGAGGCATTTGGCGAGGTCGCCAACCTCTGGTTCTCTGGCCGCGTTTTCCAGCACCGTCTCACCGTCAGCCAGCGTGGCGGCCATCATCAGCGTGTGTGTCGCCCCAACGGAGACAAGCGAAGATCGGAAGTTCGCGCCTTTAAGGCCGCCCTTGGTTGTGGCATGGACATAGCCATCGACAATCTCAATGTCGGCACCCATTGCCTGAAGGCCCTTTATATATATGTCGACGGGCCGCGCGCCGATGGCACAGCCCCCTGGCAGCGAGACACGTGCTTCGCCGAAACGGCCAAGCAGCGGCCCCAGAACCCAAAAGCTTGCCCGCATCTGGCTTACCAATTCGTAGGGCGCTGTCGTGGATGTGATGGTCTCTGCCTTCAAGCGCAGACTTTTGCCAAATGTTTCTTCGCTGCCATTGCCGACTTCAGCTTCACACCCCAATTCTGTGAGCAGGCGAATGAGGGTGCGCACATCTGTGAGCTGGGGCACATTCTCGAAATGCATTTCCCCGTCTGTGAGCAGCGCAGCTGTCATCAGTGGCAGTGCCGCGTTCTTGGCGCCCGAGATGGGAATCGTCCCTGTGAGCGGTTTGCCGCCCTTAATGTGAAGTGTATCCATGAAGGTCTGCTTATCCCCTACAGCACTTGGGTCCCCTAGAGCTCTTGAGCCCCAGAACAAAGGCGCCCCCGAATTTGCACCCAGTTGCGGGAGCCTCTCTCAGGAATGCGGCAAAGGGAAGGCTGAAATGGGGGGTTGGTTAAGAGTTCTCATCTGTATTATCAGGAGCATCCGCTGGTCCATCAGACTTTCGGTTCCGAGCCTGGGCTTTGCGGCGTTTGAGATTCTGCCGCAGCGCCGCGCTTAGGCGCTCTTCCCGCGATTCGGCTGGCGTTGTGGATTTAAGGGGCCCTGCCTTCTTGGCCTCTGTCTCTTCCGTCATCTCAATGCCCTTGGTCTGTCTGGCGGTCCTTCGGAATTTTGCCATCTGCCTCCCACCCCCAGTTTACTGAGGCTTAAGGCCAAATCTGATATTCCATATGTTCATGTGGCATGGGCCTCAAGGTCCCGTCAACTGCGGGGAAAGGCGTTTTTTCCCAATCTGGCGGAGACTTTAAAGGACCCATTTTGAACGCTTGCGCCACAGGGGGCGCTGTGGCACTTTCCCCGCGATTTCGGGGCTTTGTCACAGGCGCGCCACCGACATGATGCTGCCGTAGCTCAGGGGTAGAGCACTCCCTTGGTAAGGGAGAGGCCGAGTGTTCAATTCACTCCGGCAGCACCATTTTTTGTTTCGCGGCAGTTTCGCTTTGCTCAACGCCTCCAACCGGGCGGGCTCTTGTCCGGGCACCCACTTGGGTGCCTTGGTGCGCGATGTTCGAAGTTTCTCTCTCAAGGCGCATCATCCAACTCTCAGCCATTGGCATATCAAATGGGGCCATCCTACCAAGCTGAAGTTTGGTCACCATTTGCGACTGCATGCTCTAACACCAACCCATTCAGCTGGTTCGCGCCGCCCCGGTGGCCCAGCTCAACCTCGTTCAGGTTTGTTGGAACATTTGCGGCCGTCGCCGTTTCTAAAGACCCGCCATCCACACGAAGCGACAATCTATTGGACACCTCATCCCAATAGAGGATTGCGCCATGGCTGCCACCGTCATCCACGCCAGGCACGCCCACAAAGCCTGCGCTCATGCCAGCGACGAAGCTTTCAAGGCGCAGAATGCCGGAGACAAAATGAAGCGTTAGCCGGTCGTTTGCATCTTGCCGCGCGTTCCAGACAATTCGGTCGCCGGTCGCACCTTCTCCGTCCCATGCGATCTTGATTGTGTGGTCCCGGTAGATGCGACGGATAGAAATCGAATTTATCTTGCAACTCACCGACGCATTGACGGTGTTCATGAAAATTCTGTCGTTGCCCGAGCCTGCGGTCAATTCAAAATCTTTGATACCAGCCGTCGAGAAGTTCGCGCCAAACACCGCCGTACCCCCTGAGAAACCTGCTCGAAGTGTTCCACTTGCGATGTCGGCAATGTCGAGAACAACTTTGTATCGCGCGCCGGTCTCAATAGGTCTGAGTTGTGTGGCAGCAACGAAGGGTGCGACGTCGGTTGCCACCAGCTGCCCGTTGACGATCTCCCATCCAGCGCCGACACCCCAATCAGTGGGTGCCGCAAAATCATGGTTGAGAACAAACTCACCGCCCAGCCGGTCTTCTGTCGCGTAGCCGGAAAATGGGAGCACTTCCTTGGCGGAAACCTCATCCAGTACAGCGGGTTTCGCGGAAGATGAACTCATCAAAGACAGGTAGGTTGTCTCAGAGGTCGCTACAAATGTTGTCTCTTTTCGCTCTCGCACGCCAAAGCCGGTGGAGCCAAGATCGAGGGTGTAAGCTGATGTTCCTACGTAGACTGCACTCACATCGTTAGCGCCGGGCGCTACTTCACCAAACAGGGCATCGACCAAATAGTTAGCACCGATCTTTGTCTCGATCTCGGCGTATGCGATCCGATTGAACCCGGCACCTGAAGTCCCAGCTAGAAAACCGGGCGTTGAGGTATCCGCGGCTGGCCCGTGGAAAGTCCAACCGCTCGTATCTGCATAAAATCCGCCATTCGCCACCAACTCAGGCCCATACCCCTGCACGACCGTTGGCGCATCACTGCCGTTGATCAGCATTCCGGCAGAGGTCGGCTCACCGGCGGACGGGTTTGCGATGACATCCGAAAATGTCTTGATCATGCCGTCTGCGTAATAGAGACCCCCCTTCCCAAGTGCATTGTCCAAGCGAGCAAAACCCTCCGTGTCTGGAAAGCACGACAATGCACGCTGTAGCGGCGAGATTCTTGGCTGCGCCGGACTATGAGCAGACCCGATGATCATGACATCACCACAATATCTGTGGCGGTCGTGCCGGTCGCATGCACTCTTGAGGCACGTATGGCCATCACGGTACCCCCGACAAGATTTTTGAAAATCACATCGCTCCCATCTTTCATGGTCACTGCCAGATCACCTGTCCCGCCGACATAAATCGCTCTGCTCACCTGCGCCAAATCGACCTCATCCGACGGTGTCGCCGCCACTGCACTTGACGCGGGGCTTTCGAGGCTTGTGCTATGTTCGCTAAACTGGTCCATGATTTTCTCCTATCTGTTTATGGAAGATGGTGTTCGGCCACTGACCAAGTTTTCAATCAGTTGGTTCTTTGCAGACGATCCTGCGGAAGATCCGAAATAGTAATTGCCGATGGCGACGACGAGCGACCCAAGTGCACCCAGCATGACATTGAGCGGTGCTTGGCTCCCCATGGGCAAATCGACGAAAATCATCGCAACCAAAATGCCAAAAAAACCGCCGAGCGCGGCGAAGGCAATGAAGGCGGGCATTTGATCACCCGTCTTTACCTGGCGCTCTCGTGCGCTTTCTCGATCCGAGACATGCAGGGCTTCCAGATCAATCTCCAGTTCCTTCATCTGCTGACGAAAGATCAGTTCAGCCTGCTTTAGTTTTCGAAGGTCTGTTGGTGACGCCAGCAACACAGCCTTTTCGACATCAGCTGGCTGCACATCCTCAGAGCCCAGAAGAGCTGACGCGATACCGCGAACCGCGACGCCAGCCATCGGCCCGCCAAGCGCTGTCGCCAGACCGGGTGCAACCGTGCTGACCACTTGTTTCCAATCCATTCACGCCTCCTGATGCAAACGATCTCTTCATTGCCCAGCAAAGAGCAGATGTGCGATCAGGATAGGCCTGCCCCGGGAGGGGGAGGATTATGTGAGGATGTTTCTTGCGCGGCGTTCTGATTTATCCTGCATCTCTGCAAAATAGTTCGTGCAGCACGTGGATAACCTGCACCACTTCGTCACTGGCGAGGGTGTAAAATATCTTCTGGCTGTCGCGCCGTGTTTTCACGAGCTGTGCTTCGCGCAGTTTCGCCAATTGCTGGGACAGGTTCGATTGGCTGATGCCGATACGCTCCTGAAGCTCACCAACGGTGAGCTCTGCGCCATGTAATTCACAGAGAACGCGCAACCGGTACGGGTTGCTCATAGATGCCAGCAAGGCCGCCGCTTTTTCCGCCTGTTGCGGGTTTACATTTATATTCATAATCACTAATTTATCAAAAACGCATATAAATACAAGACTTAGCTCATCTATCCTCAGGGAGACCAATAATGCTAACCGACCTCAGCCCCGACGAAACCCACGCCCTGCTTAAAGAGCATCACGCGTTGTTGATCGATGTGCGGGAACCCCGAGAATTTGCGGTTGAACGTATTCATGGCGCGCTCAACATGCCGCTCTCTACGTTTGATCCCGCATTTCTGCCGCTGGATGATCCGTCAAAAGTGGTTTTTCAATGCGGGTCGGGCAAGCGTTCCGCCATGGCTGCCGATAAAGCGGCAGCTCTTTTGGGAGGCGAAACAAAACATCTGGCCGGTGGCATTGCCGCCTGGAAACAGGCAGGCCTTTCCGTCATCAATCTGGACCCGGCAACGGGTGCTGTGATTGACCCGGGCGCCTGATCTACGGCTTAAACCGGTTTGTCCCCATTGATTGTGATGCGGTGCATGCGGCGGTATTGCGGCCAATAGTCCGCCACCGCGTAATGCTGCGTTGCCCGATTGTCCCAAACCGCGACGGCCCCTTTGGTCCACGAAAAGCGAACCTGCACCTCCGGCAGTTTTACGATGTCATAGAGGTCTTGAAGCAGCGCCTCACTTTCAGCAGGCGCCATGCCTTCAATATGCTGCGTGAACGTGGAATTGACGAACAGTGCCTTGCGACCGGTGACCGGATGCGTGCGGATGATGGGATGAGATTGCGGTGGGTATTTTTTCAGGATCTCTGAAAGCGCTGCCTTGTCTTTGGCATTGTCATAATTTTGAGACGCGTCAAACACTTCAATGGAATGTACGGCCCGCATGCCTTCGAGTTTTTCTTTTAGGTCATCGGGAAGCCGGTCATAAGCGGCATACATGTTCGCCCAAAGCGTATCCCCGCCACTCGGAGGAATGTCCGCGCCGTAAAGAACAGATCCCATAGGTGGCTTATCCCGCCAGGTGACGTCCGTGTGCCAATAATTGGTTTCTGGTGGCCGTTGCTCGTCGTTCTCAAGAACCGAAATCTGAGGATGGCTTTCGATCTTCGGGAAGAAAGGATGGGGAGGCTCCAACTCACCAAACTGCGACCCAAATGCCATGTGGGCGTCTGGGCTCAGATCCTGATCGCGGAAGAAAATGACCAAATGTTGAAGCAGCGCCGCTTCAATTTCCTTGAAGGTCGCCTCCCCCAAAGGCTTGGACAGGTCCACACCGTGAATTTCCGCTCCAATCACTGGGTTGAGCGGTGTTACGTGAATCAGGTCGTATTTCATCAGTTTCCTCCCACTGAATTTGCAGAGGGTAAGCACCACCAATCATATTTCCTAATTTAAATTGGTGATAATGTATTATTCATCAAACGAATAATTAGGATTTTTCTCATGAATCTGCGATCCGTTGATTTGAACCTGCTCACGATTTTCGATGCGATCATGGCGGAAAAGCACATGACCCGCGCGGCCGCGCGGGTTGGGATGACACAACCTGCCATGTCGAATGCGCTTGCGCGGCTTCGGGACCTGACCGGAGACGCTCTGTTTGTCCGGACCGGTCGCGGCATGATGCCCACACCGCGGGCGACGGCCCTGGCCGTGCCCATTCGCCGTGCCCTTGACCTGGTCCAATCAGGCCTCACGGAAAAAGCCGCCTTCGACCCCGCAAGCAGTGATCGTTCATTTACACTCGCGATAGGTGACTATTGCGAAGTTCTGTTTCTGCCGCAGGTTCTGGCCGCCTTGCAGGAAGAAGCTCCCGGGGTCAGCCTGTCGCTTCAATCTCCGGCAGGTGCGACCCTGCAGAAAGAGCTGAAAGACAACAGCGTCGATCTTGTATGGGATGCGGCTCCGTTGGATGGACCCGGCTTCAGATCAGACACACTGTTTGACGACAGGATTGTTTGGATCATGAGCGCATCCCACCCATTGGCGGACAAGAAACGCCCGACGCTTGACGATTATGCATCCGCAAGCCATGTCCGGCTTGATCCTGGCCACACCTATGTTCACAATTATGACCGGTTTGTGCGCAACCTTGGCATCCACCGACACTTCGCTGTTGAGCTCACGCGCATTATTCCCATGGCCTTCACCGTTGCAGAAACCCAGCACGTGGCAACGGTCCCTAACCGGATGGCCGAACGATTTGCGCAGTTCCTGCCACTTGCAATTAAGAAGGTGCCTCTAGAACTTCCCAGCTCGCCTTTCTATCAAAGCTGGCACAGCTCACGAGACGACGACCCTGGACATTCCTGGTTGCGCGAACGCCTTGTTGAGCTTGCAAAAGATTTTTAGGTGTCGGGCTAAAGAGGAGAGGATCGCATCAGGGGTGGCGGCGTATCCCCCTCGCCATAGAAGGCGCCGATGTGCGCCCAAGCGTCTGCCGCGCTTTCCACAAAGGTGAAAATACCTAAGTCTTCTTCCGCGATCATGCCTTCTTCGGCCATGGCCTCAAAGTTGACGATCCGCCGCCAGTAAGTCTCGCCAAATAATAGAACCGGCATGGGCTCAATTTTGCCAGTCTGGATAAGGGTGAGTGTCTCGAACAATTCATCCAAAGTCCCAAATCCGCCCGGAAAAATGACCAGCGCCTTGGCACGCATCAGGAAGTGCATTTTCCGAAGCGCAAAATAGTGAAACTGGAAGCAAAGCTCCGGCGAGATATAAGGGTTGGGAAATTGTTCGTGGGGCAACGCAATATTGAAGCCCACTGACATGGCACCGGCATCCGCCGCGCCACGGTTTGCGGCTTCCATAATTCCAGGCCCGCCCCCTGTTGCGATGACATAGTCAAGATGCGTGTTTGACTGCGCTTCCTTCGAGACGATCTCTGAAAATTTCCGGGCTTCGGCATAGTACCGGCAGTGGTCGCGTTTTCGTTCCGCCCGCTTAAGGTCTTTCTTGCATTCAGCGTCGTTTGGCGCCGCGTCCAATCGCTGGCGCGCCGCCTGGCACTCACGCTCCACCGTCTCCGGGTCAGGCACACGGGCAGATCCGAAAACGACAATGGTCGAGCGCACCTGAAGTTCTTCGAGAATGAGATCTGGCTTCAGCAATTCAAGCTGCAACCGCACGGGGCGTAATTCGTCGCGTTTCAAAAGATCATCGTCTTCAAAACCCAGTCTGAAGGAGGGTGACCGGGTCTGTGACGTGAGCGGGACAGATGATGGATTATGTTTTTTGTTCATGCGACAGGCTCCCCTTCACTCCCCACAAACTGGGTCGCCTGCCTCAGCATCATAGAGCTGCCGCAGATGTGCGACGGGCTCTGGCAATGCGGGGTCCGGCGTGAACCCCAGCGGGATTTGCCAGGTCATTTCCAGTCCGGAAAAATGCCGTGGCGCCTCCAGCATGACGGACGGCGCATCTGCATCATCTTCTGGCTTTGCGACAAACAGAAAGGCAGCGTAGGAGGATGCATCTATCGGACAGCGATTGTCACCACCTGCGTCCCGTCCAGCCTCAAGCGCTCGCAGCAATCTTGCCGCCAATGGTCGGCGGCAGCTTCCCACAGTGTCTAACTGCCACGCGGTCGCAACAGCATCAACGACGCCTGGTCGAAGCGTGTTCCCTTGCACCGAATAGTCGTCTCCATGAACGCCCCCCCAATCGTCAGGCACAGAATAGCCGGTAACGGTGCCGGCCTTCGGTGAAGGATTGAGCGTCACAAGACCATATTGCAACCACTGCAATCCAATTCTGATCGGGCTTGCATAGAGGTCTTCTTCCGCAAGCTTCTGGACAATGATATCCGCCCGGTCTCCGTCAGCAATCATCTCCATGGCAACGTCCTTGCCCAGAAAACTCGTCGCCGCTTGCGACGCGACGGCTCCCTTTCCAGGCACCAGCCCGGCGATCAGCCTCACGCCTGTCGAGCAACTCGCGCCCGCAATGCCAACCTCGCCCGTCAGCGGATCAACAGCAACGATGGACCAGGTCGCCAAAGCTGGTGAGGAGACCGTCAAGGCGCAGACGATGAGAAGGAACGCTCGAAGACTCTTCATGCAGCAAACTCTAGCGGTTTGTGATTGAGGTTCGGCAGGACATAGCGGGCAAAGAGATCGCATTCCGCCGCGTGGGGGTAGCCAGAGAGAATAAAGGCATCGAGCCCCATCGCCTGATAGCGTAGCAGTTTCCTCAACACCTGATCGGGATCGCCCACAATGGCTGCGCCACAGCCAGAACGTGCGCGACCAATTCCCGTCCACAGGTTTTCTTCAGCGAAACCATCATTATCAGCGCGGTCGCGCATCTCTGCCTGGCGGCGCACGCCTTCAGAGGCTGCATCGAGAGATTTTTTCCGAATGGCCTCGCCTTCCGCGTCATCGAGCTTGCTCATCAGCGTGCGGGTATAATCGAGCGCCTCTGCTTCGGTCTCGCGAACAATGACATGAACGCGGTAGCCGTAGCGAAGCGTGCGCCCGGCTTCAGCGGCGCGTGTCTTCATATCGTCAAGGACGGCCGTGACATTCGGCTCTTCATCAGGCCACATAAGGAAGACATCGGCTGCTTTCGCGGCGACGTCTCTTGCTGCCGGGGAAAGACCACCAAAATAAAAGGGCGGGCATTTGCCCGACACCGTCCCCATACGCGGTGGGTCCAGCTCAAGCTGATAGTGCTCGCCCTGATGATTGATCGGATTGCCATCCAACAGTGTTTTCAGAAGCTGCATCACCTCTAGAGTGCGGCCATACCGTTCCGGTGAGGCCAACACCTGGCCCGGCATGTCACTGGAAATGATGTTGATGGTGAGACGACCGCCCAGCATCTGATCAAGGGTTGCGATTTGCCGCGCAAGCTGTGGCGGCCACATTTCCCCGCAGCGGATTGCGAGCAGGAGTTTGATCTTGCTCGTCAGTGCGGCCATCGCGCCCGCAAAGGCAACCGAGTCCATGCCAAGCTGATAGCCGCTTGGCAGAAGGATGTTGTCAAAGCCACCCTTCTCTGCTGCCTGCGTAATCTCACCGCAATGGGCAAGGGAGCTTTTCAAACGATCCTCCGGTACGCCCAGATATTCATAATCATCATCGCAAAGCGCGGAAAACCAGGAGATTTCCATTGGCCCTGTCATGGCAATTGCTCCCCCATGGAGGCCTGCAAAATCGCATACCAGCTTTGCCGGTCAAAGGAGACATTGAAGGTGTCGGTCGCTGCCGAGATGCGATCAAGGTTTTGCGTCCCGATGATCGGGATGATCCCCGCCGGATGCGCCAGCAGCCAGGCAAGAGCCACAGCCTCGCGGGTGACGCCTGCCTCACGGGCCTTACTGTCCAGCAGGGCCTGCGTGGCAACGAGACAATCCCCGTCTTCCTCTTTCCGGGCCTCTTTCTCTGACAAAGCGAGACGACCGCCAGCCAGCGGCGACCAGGCCAGCGGTGTCACACCGTGCTGCATGCACTGATCGAGGGTGCCATCAAAGAACGGGTCGAGCGCCCAGCAAGAAATCTCCGGCTGATTGGTCACAATCGGAAAATCCAGATGCGCCTGAAGCGTTTCAACCTGTGCCGGCGTATGGTTGGAGATACCGACATGGACGATCTTGCCCTGATCCCTCAGCTTCGTAAGAGCCCCGGCTACTTCCTGCGGGTGCGCCAGGATATCCGGGCGATGGATCTGATAGAGGTCGATCTGCTCAATCCCCATACGCGAAAGGGACACATCGCAGGCGGAGATGAGATAGTCCGAGCTGGAATCATAAGGGAGGCCCAAAACAATGCCCCCCTTGCTCGCAATCACCATCTTCTCACGCAGCGAGGGTGTTTCTTTCAGAACGTCGCCAAACAACTTCTCAGCATCGCCAAAGGCGCCCTCCCCATCGACACCATATATATCGGCCGTGTCGAACAGGGTCATACCGGCGCCGAGGGCGGCATCAATCTTCGCGTGCGCCTCTTTCGTGCTGGTCCCGGCAAAGCGCCACATGCCATAAGCAATGGGGAAAACGGACAGGCCGCTCTTGCCGAGCGGACGGAATTCTGGGGTAATGGATAAGTCAGTCATGGGCCTGAGTTTATCTACTCTGACCCGGCTGTCACGGGACGATTTGGTGAGAAGAGGTCTTTCAACATGGTGAACCCCCTGCGCTACGGAATTATCGGGACGGGCATGATGGGCATTGAGCACATCATGAACATCGCCATCACGGATGATGCCGAGGTCACCGCTATCTCTGACCCTCATGAGGGATCACGGGATTGGGCAACATCGACGCTCACTCATGATGTGGACGTCTTCACCGATCACCGGGACCTGTTGGCGTCAGATAAGGTTGATGCCCTTGTCATTGCCAGCCCCAATTTCACCCATGCACGTGTTCTGGAAGACATCTGGGCAACCGACCTCCACGTTCTCTGTGAGAAACCGCTCTGCACCACCCTGGAAGATGCCCAGGAGGTCACGAGGCGCGCCGCTTCTCACAAAGGCGTGTTCTGGGTCGGTATGGAGTATCGCTACATGCCTCCGGTGACGCGGTTCGTTGAGGAAGTGCATGGCGGCACCCTAGGTACACTCAAAATGTTTGCCATTCGCGAGCACCGCTTTCCCTTTTTGCAGAAAATCGGGGACTGGAACCGGTTCAGCCGGAACACGGGCGGCACGCTGGTCGAAAAGAGCTGCCACTATTTCGATATGATGCGGCATGTGGTGCAGGCGGAGCCGGTGCGCGTCTATGCCAGTGGGGCCCAGGATGTGAACCATCTGGAAGAAACCTACAATGGCGAAACACCTGACATTCTCGATAATGCGTTTGTGATTGTCGATTTCGACAATGGCGTACGGGCGATGCATGATCTGTGCATGTTTGCCGAAGGATCCCGCCACCAGGAAGAGTTGAGCGCGGTCGGCCATGTGGGAAAAGCTGAATGCCATATTCCTGATGGCAATGTCACCTTGGCGCCGAGAAATCCAAAAAACGTTCAGACCATTCATGTGCCGGTTGACGAGGCGGTCTTACAAGCTGGCTACCATCACGGTGCCAGCTATTTCCAGCATCTCGACTTCCAGAAAGCGATCACTGAAGGTACAGCACCCAAAGTCTCTGCAGAGGACGGATTGAAAGCGGTCGCCATGGGGCTCGCAGCACACCGGTCCATCGACGAAGGCCGCCCCGTTCTTATGAGTGAGTTCGGCCTCTAAGCAACAACCCTCTGTTAATGGCAGACTCCAACGCGCCACGAGACTGGCAAGCTGGGAGGCTGATATGCGGATTGCTATCCTGACCCTTGGAACAAGGGGTGACATGCAACCCTATGTCGCGTTGGCCCTGGGGCTGCGCGCTGCCGGACATGATGTGGTGATCAGCGGCCCTGAAAACTTCGCCGAGTGGGTTCAGGGCTTTGGCTTTGACTATGTCTCTGGCGGGTTGGATCTTCAGGCACTATTGCAATCGCCGGAGGGTCGTGACCTCATCTCAGGTAGTGTTTTCGCCATCATTCGAAATTTCCGCGACATCAGTCAGAAAATTACAGCTGAGATTATTGAGGGCAGCACTCAAGCCACCAAAGGCGCGGACCTCATTCTCTATCATCCCAAAGTTCCCGTCGCGACGGACCTGGGCGAATCACTGAATATTCCAGTTATCCAGACCGCACTACAGCCCGTCGTCGTGCCGACCGGCGACTTTGCTATTGCCGGCCTTGGCAATGGTCTTCTCGGAAGGCGCCTCAATAAATGGACTTATAGTGCGGTCCGCGCACAGCGCGCCATGTTCTCCAAACAGCTAAATGGCTGGCGGACTGGCACTCTTGGACTGCCACCGCTGCCCCGCTTTGCTCGAGGCGGGGAGATCAAGGGTAAAACGCTCCCTGTCCTCCATGCTTTTTCAGAACATGTGGTGCCGCGCCCGACGGACTGGCCAGAAACAGCTTATGTCACCGGCTATTGGTTTCTTGATGACACGTCGGGCTGGACACCGCCAGACGACCTGCAAGCTTTCCTGAATGCGGGCCCACCGCCGGTCTATGTGGGCTTTGGCAGCATGACGGACAAAGACCCGGAGGCCAAAGCGCGATTGGTCATTGAGGCGCTAAACAAAGCCGAGTGTCGCGGTGTGATTGCGACCGGCTGGGGTGGGCTTACAGCCGATGACTTGCCCGACACCGTCTTTGCCATCGATGGCGCTCCTCACGACAAGCTCTTTCCCCTCATGAGCGCGATTGTGCATCACGGTGGCGCTGGCACGGCCGCCGCTGCCTTTCGAGCGGGGCGTCCACAATTGGTCGCGCCCTATTTTGGGGACCAGCCTTTTTGGGGACATCGCGTAGCTGATTTGGGCGCGGGGCTTCCACCTCTCCCACAAAAGAAAATGACGGCAGACAAGCTCGCCCATGCCCTGCGCGGCATCGTGAAAGACAAATCCTTTGCCTCCCATGCGGAGACACTCGCTCATGAACTCGCGAAAGAAGACGGCGTCTCAACTGCTGTTGGGCTGGTTGAGCGATTGGCCATTTGAGAGATTGGCGAGAGCGACACGCCCGTTTAAGCTCCTCCCCAAAATGGGGGATGGCGAATGGCGGACCAACAAACACTCGAAACATGGCAGCAACGCATAGATGTGTCGCCTTTTCAGCGCTGGCTCGGCCTTAGGGTCACTGACGTTGATGAGGGGCGCATGTGCATTGCTCTCCCGTGGAAGGAAGAGCTCGTATCCAACCCGAACCCGCCCACAGTCCATGGCGGTATTCTGGCGTCTGTCATCGACCTGTTGGGTCTCTATTCGGTGCTGACAACAGGCAGTGTCTCTATCGCCACCGTGGACCTTCGCGTTGACTATCACCGTCCCGCCGGGACAGGTGACATGACGGCTGAGGCGACCATCATCAAATTGGGATCCAAAGTCTCTACCGCGGAGACGAAAGTTTTTGATGGCAATGGTAAGCTGCTTGCGTCCGGGCGCGGTGTCTATCTGATGGCTGGTTGACTTGTGGAATCCCGCTCGTCATAGTCGCACACAGTTTATCGAATAGGTGTGAGACCTCTTATGTGTGGTTTTCAAAATATGTATCTCGAATCCGCGGTCGGCGCATGCAAGCCGGTCGTGCGTTCGTGCGCGCCCCCAAACTAGCAAACCACATTCTCTTTATTCAGTTGGAGCCCGGTTTTGCCGGGCTTTTTTCGTTTCAGGACTAGCTTCATGTCTCAGTTGGACACATCACTCCAGGTCTCTCCAAAGACCCGCCTTGCGACTATTGTCACCATTGTCGCTGCCAACATGCTGGCGCTCGCGGCAACCGACCTCTATCTGCCGTCGGTCCCTTACCTGCCAGAGATTTTCGGCGCCTCCATTGAGGCCGTACAGTTTACGCTGGTCACGTTCAGTGCGGGCTTCGCGATCTCGCAAATTCTGTTCGGCGCCGCCGGTGACCTTTGGAACCGCCGCTGGGTGCTGGTGGGGTCGCTTTTTGTGTTCGTGCCCGCATCGCTATGGTGCGCCATTTCAGGCACAGCGGAAAGTCTTGCACTGGCCCGTTTCGCCCAAGGCTTTTCTGCGAGCGCTTCTGCCGCCCTCACCGTGCCCATGATCAAGCCGCTCTTTGATGAAGCGCGTGCCGTGCACGCGATCTCCGTCATCGGCGGGATCGACGCGATCATTCCAGCCTTCGCACCTATCCTTGGTGCGTGGATCTTTTCTCAATTCGGTTGGGAAGCCAATTTCTGGATCATCGTCATTGCAGGCGTGCCGCTTCTTATCGCCGCCGTGATTGTGGTGCCGGACGATCGACCCGAGAGCCACCACACCAGCATCTGGCCGGTGCTTATGGGCTTTTTCACCCTGCTCAAACATAAGCGCTTTATGGGCTATGCGGTGAGCCATGGGTTTTCCCTTGGAGGCTTGCTCGCGGTTGTCTTTTCCGCACCAACGCTCATCGTCACGCATATGGATGGCGGCCCGGCAGAATATGTCTATTCCCAGATCATGTGGGTCGGGGTCTTTCTGGTCGCAGCCAATACAACCGGGCGGTTGATGCGACGGGTTACCGCCGACCAACTCATTTGGATTGGCAACTGGATTCAGATTGCCAGTGCGCTGGCCTTACTTGTCTATGCGCTTCTGTTTCCCGTGCATTGGTTGGGCTTTGCGCTTGGCGGCGTGCCCTATTGCATTGGCCTTGGCCTTCGCGGCGGGGCAGGCTTTTCGCGTGCAATTGATGCCGTGCCCGCCTATGGGGCACGGGCGTCGTCCCTCATCATTTTCTTTTCGATGGGTCTATCGGCCATCGGCACCGGTGCCGTTGCGCCCTTCCTCGACAATGGTGTCTGGAGTGCCGGAGCTGCCATGCTGATTATGAGCATCGCTGCCCTGGCTGTTTTGCCGCTCATCAAAGAGAAGGCGGGGAGCCCGTGACCCATACAGGATGGATTGTCACCATTGTTTTGGCGACAGCAATGCTGGGTGGGTCAGCGTTTGACTTTCACTTGCCCGCCATTCCGCTTTTGCCGGAGCAACTTGGTGCGACAATTGTCGAGGCTCAATGGACGCTCGCCGGATTTTCATTCGGCTTTGCGACCTCCATGCTGTTGTTCGGCGCGCTCGCGGACCTTTATTCGCGGCGTGCCGTGCTGCTCGGCGGCCTTGCGATCTTCGTGCCTGCGTCAATCCTCTGTGCATTGGCGACCACACCGGAGGTCCTCATCACGGGCCGGGTGTTGCAAGGGTGTGCCGCGGCGTCTGGCAATTCCGTCGCACCTGCCCTCATTCGCTCGCTCTATGATGAGGCGCGCAGCGTGCGCGCCATGTCTATCTTCTCATCCCTTTTTGGCCTCATCCCTGTAATTGCGCCGGCGCTGGGGGCGCTGATGATTGCCGCCTGGGGGTGGCAGTCCATCTTCTGGTTGATTGCGGGGATCGGCCTATTGCTCGTACCCGCGGTAGGGTTCGCCATCCCGAACGATCGACCGGAAAGTCATGAGACAGACCTTTGGCCAGTGGTGCGCGGCTATGGACGGCTGCTTACCCACGGTAAGTATTTGGCTTATGTGGGCAGTCAGGCGATGGGGTTTGCGGGGTTGCTCACCTTCGTTTTGAGTTCGCCCTATCTCATCACAGCGCATTTGGGGGGCGACACCACTGCCTTCCTGCTCACCCAGGTGATCATCATCTCCGCCTATATTGCGGGCGCGAATGGGACCGGATTGCTGGTGCATCACTTCAAGACAGACGGCTTCATTCTGACCGGAGCGGCAACGCAGATAGTCGGTGGAGCCGTCCTACTCGCCTACGCACTTGTGGCAGACGCGCCCGGCTGGCTTGCCGTTGCCTTTATTGTCGCGATCTTTGACGCCGGGCACGGCATTCGGAGCGGGGCGGGTTTCACAAAAGCCATGGATATCGTCCCGACCCATGGCGCGCGGGCATCGTCTCTACTGAATTTTTTCTGTGTCGCACTGGCTGGCACCGGCGCGGCGGGGGTCGCGCCCTTCCTTGCACCTTTTGGGCTGATGCCAGTCGCCCTTGCGACCTTCCTGTTTGGGTCCGGCAGTCTCGTTCTCCTGATTCTTGCGCGACGGTTGTAGGCGGAGAAACTGCCGCTTAAGGTCATGTCACAAAAACATTCAACACCGTTCCCGGGAGAAAACATGAGCACGCTAGAAACAGAGTTTCTTTTTGAGATTGATGCCGAACTTCGCGAACCCAACCTTATGATCGGCGGCGTGCCTGAGGGCACGCGATCTATCGCACACGTTGCTGGCGGCACGTTTGAAGGGCCGCGTATCAAAGGCACAATGCCCGCCTCAGGCGGCGACTGGGTGCTCGCGCGGGCCGACGGGTCGATCAAGATTGATGTGCGCGCGGCGCTCACCACAGACGATGGCCATAATATCTACACTTATTATGGCGGCCGGATTGTCATGACGCCGGAACAGATGGGCGCCCTTGGCGATCGTGCGGCGGCTGAAGCCCTAGATCCCTCGACCTATTATTTCCGCACCAACCCGCTCTTTGAAGCGGCCATGGACGGCCCCTATGCCTGGCTCAATCATGTGGTTGCTGTTGGCATTGGACGGCTTACGGCAAAAGGCGTGGCATACAAGGTCTATGCGCTGAAATAGGAGCAGCACGCATCAAGACCAGGCCCACTTTATTTAGCTATCTTGCTAATTGTTTCCTTCTGTGTGATAATTAGCAGGTACGCTAAATATGGAGCGAGACAAATGGCAAATATTGTGATCTGTCACTATCGCGTTGCCAGCGGGAATGAAGAAAAGTTCGAAGATTTGCTGGCGCGACACTGGCCAACTCTGCACAGACTTGGCCTTGTTGCCGACATGCCTTCCCGTACCTATAAAGGTGCGGAACAGGACAATGGCCAACTCTGCACAGACTTGGCCTTGTTGCCGACATGCCTTCCCGTACCTATAAAGGTGCGGAACAGGACAATGGCCAGCCTATCTATTTTGAGATTTTTGAATGGCTGGAGGGCGCTGCAGAACGCGCCCACGAACACCCGGACGTGATGGCCGTCTGGGAACCGATGGACCAGCTCTGTGAGAGCCGTGGCGACAAGCCAAACATGGAATTTCCTCACGTCCAGGCGCTCAATGATTGACCTTGATGGCTAAACTCGACGGTATCAAAGAGATCAAGATCGCCGATGAGGTCTTTGCCGCGCTCGCTCACCCGATGCGCCGCCAGATCCTGCTCTCGATCCACCTACGTGGTGAGACAAAGGCCGGAGACATTGCCGCACGGTTTGACTGTGCCTGGCCCACAACCAGTCGGCATCTTTCAACCCTTGTGGAAAGTGGGCTGCTTCGTGTCGAAAAGCAGGGTCGTGAGCGTGTCTACATGTGCAATTCGGCTCTGTTATCAGACGTGCTCGACCGTTGGGCTGTGCATTTCAAGTAGGCGCCGCTCTCTGGTAGGCTCACCTGTGCTGAAATTATTTGGCTCAATGATAGGACCATCCCCATGAGAGAGCTTGCGATCCTGACCTTTGTCAGTCTTGACGGCGTGATGCAGGGACCGACATCGCCGGAAGAGGATCCGTCCGGCGGCTTCACGGGCGGGGGCTGGGCGCAGGCTTGCTGGGATGGCGTGATGGCGCAGGTGGGCCGCGAAGCCATGGCCGAGCCCTATGACATGCTGTTTGGCCGCAAGACTTATGAGACCTTTGCCGGGCATTGGCCGGACGCAGATCCGGAGGACCCGGCGGCAGCGCGTATGAACGGCGCCACAAAATATGTGGCGTCATCAACCCTCACTGACCCCACATGGCAGAACACGATTGTGCTCAAAGGCGATGTCGTGGCTGAAATAGCCAATCTCAAACAGCAGGATGGTCTTCTGCTCCAGGTACATGGTAGCGGCCATCTGATCCAGACGCTGTTGAGGCATGATCTGATTGATGAATTCCGCCTTTGGACTTTTCCGGTAGTGGTTGGGTCTGGCAAAAGACTGTTTTCAGAAGGGACGGTCCCAGCTTCCCTGACGCTTGCGAAATCAGAAGCGACCGGCAATGGCGCCGTCATGTCGATTTACCGGCGGTGACCCTGGCGGCCTGCTGACCGCCAAGGGTGTGGCATTTGAAGTTTTTGGAAGTCCCGCAGTGCTTACGGAGCCTCACACGTACAGTGGTAAATGTCCTCAAACGTGTTGATCTCAATAATGTCATTGAAGATGTCCGTTACCGGAACATCCTTGATATCAATATCGATAAGATTCATGACCCGGGCCACCCAATGAATATCGATCGGGTGAACGGATGCGGCCCTCAACAGTTTCATCTCTAAGTCGCTGAATCCGTGCGTATCCAGGTTTAACAGGTAGGCCGACTGCTGGCGCTCGGTCACAACACGCGGCGTGGACCGGTCACACACATCGATTGAGGAAACCAGTGTTCTCCAACACCCGTTCGCTTTCTTCTGTGCTTTCTTCAAACGATCGACCAAGGCATCACGATGCTGGTCTTGTGCTTTGAAGCTTTCGTCGTCATTGAACTCCGCAGCAGTGTGGCGCCGGTGAACCGTTTGAAGAATCGCCATCTCGATCATTGCGGTCTTCCATTGTGCCTTTACCGCATCCTTGAGGTTCGACAAAACCTCTTCTCCTGGCTCCCGCTCAAACAAGTTGAGGCAATCTTTCGCCTTAAAGTCCTGGATGCAAAACGGCATGTAGGGCTCGTAGAGCTGTCCGAAATGCAGATCGATCTGACAGGTGATGGGGTCGCATGCGACCTCGGCCGCTATTGAAGCAATGATCGAGGCTTGCATATATTCTTCGATGGGGAGCGGATTGAGCGCTCCTGCACTTGATAATGCCGCTGCCTGCACAATCTTCCAGCGCAGCTGAGGTGTGTTTCTAGCCATGACGTTTCCTCCTCCCATTAGGTGAAACGTCCAATATACATTAGAGCCGCCTCACCCCGCCAAGGTTTGTCCTGTCAGCAGTTTTTGGCTTTAGAACTGGGCTCATCCCTTCCACTATGGTTTCAGAGGCATGGTGATCGCGTCGCAATTCCGCAATGAGGAATAAGCAAGATATGGCATGTTTCGTGCCATATTGTTCTGTATAATTGGCCGAAAGACCAAAGACGACAAATATCGACCATAGGGGACGACACCATGCGCACCACTCTTCTCACCACTGCTCTGCTTGCAAGCACAAGCCTGTCGGCCCCCGCCATCGCTGCGGACACACAATTGCTCTGGGGCGACACACATCTGCACTCCTCTTATTCCACCGACGCCTTTATTGCAGGCAACCGCACCGCCGACCCGGATACAGCCTATCGTCTCGCCAAGGGCGAGCCCGTGGTGCACCCGTTCAACCGGGTGCGGGTGCAGCTACAGCGGCCGCTCGATTTCCTCGTTGTGGCGGACCATGCGGAGTCACTCGGCGTTATCGGAGAAATTTTCCGTACCAATCCTGAGATGGACGAGGCCTGGTTCTGGCAGCGCTGGTTTACGAGTTTTGCGCTCGGTCGTCTTCGCGACACGATTGATCAACCGGCACACCTTACCGGTGTTGTCAGCAGTTTTGCACCGCATGTGATTGAACCTGGCGACACGGCAGACCCTGTCGTCTCCGGTGGGCTACAGAACATCTCCGTGAGCGATGTGGTTGGTATTCCAAAAGACGTGGCCGATGGTATCAGCGCGGACATGTGGGGCCGGTCGGTTGCTGCCGCCGACGCGCATTACGAGCCTGGCGTCTTCACACCCATGATCGGGTGGGAATGGACCCAGACGAATAATGGGGTGAACCTGCACCGTGTTGTCATGTCGACCATGAATGGTGAACAAGCCGCGGGCATTGACCCGGTCGGTTCCGGCGAAGCGCCTTACCCGCATCAGCTATGGGAGGGCCTGGCTGCCCTTCAAGAAGAGACAGGTGCCCGCTTCATGGCGATCCCGCACAATTCCAATCTCTCCAAGGGCTTCATGTTCAGTGCGACACGCTTGAATGGCGAGCCCATCACGGCGGAGTTCGCCCGCACCCGTATGGAGTGGGAGCCCATCGTCGAAGTCACGCAGGTGAAGGGGGATTCCGAGGCTCATCCCTCCCTCTCGCCCGATGATGAGTTTGCGGGCTTTGAGCCGTTCAACTTCTATCTGCAGAACAAGCCGCAGGGTGCAAACTATCAGGCGGCTGTTGGGGACTTCATGCGCTCTGGCCTTCGTCGGGGTCTGGAGATCGAACAGGAGATCGGGGTGAACCCCTACCAGTTCGGCGTCATCGGCTCCACGGACGCGCATACGAGCATAGCCTCAGCTGAAGAACCCAATTTCTGGGGTAAGATGGGGAAAGACTCCATCCCGGAAAACAAACGCGATGAAGATGCGATTGATCTTGAGGACGGCTATGAGCCGGGCGTCGACACGTTTGATGGCTGGAACTATTCCGCCCAAGGGCTCGCGGCTGTCTGGGCAGACGAGAATAATCGCGAAAGCATATTCGAAGCTTTCACCCGCCGGGAGACTTATGCGACGACCGGCCCGCGCATGACGCTGCGCGTGTTTGGCGGCTGGGATTATGACCCGACTGCCGCAGACGCGGATGATCTTGCCGCAATTGGCTATGCGGGCGGTGTGCCCATGGGCGGCGATGTGGCGTCCGCACCGGCGGACAAGAGCTTCCAGATGCTGATCCGGGCCACAAAGGACCCGCTTGATGCGAACCTTGACCGGGTGCAGGTGATCAAGGGCTGGGTCGACGCAGACGGCACGTCTCATGAACAGGTGTTTGACGTGGCCTGGTCAGATGACCGCGTGCCAGGTGCGGACGGCAAGCTGCCGCCGGTGGGCAATACGGTCGACCTTGAAACCGGTGCGGTCGAAAACTCCATCGGCGCGCCTGAATTCTCCACGGTGTGGACAGACCCCGATTTCGATGCAAGCCAGCGCGCGTTCTATTATGTGCGTGTGCTTCAGATCCCGACGATCCGGCATTCGCAGCTTGATGCCATCGCGCTTGGGCAACCGACGCCTTATGAAGGCCCGGCTACGATCCAGGAACGCGCTTACTCTTCACCGATCTGGTATACGCCTTGAGGGCGACATCACCCCGAGTTGTAGATCACTAACATCCTCTGGATCCCAAGCTGCCATATAAACTCTTACGCCGCGACCGAACTACACTGCCGGACTTGGCCAAATCTTATCCATCAGTTCAAATACTGAAGAGGGACTATCCAGCGCACCGTCTAGTGTGGGTATCAAACACCAACTATTTTCAGCCCGCGCCGGAGGTACCTTTAGTCTGGTTGCGAATGTCGTCGCGGAGAGCCGCGCTTCTAGATCACATTCCTCGTTCTGGTTTAACCACTCGCCAAGTACTTTGTAGTTCGCGGTCTGGTGGAAAACAAAAGCCTGTTGATAAACTTCAGCGCTTGCGATCATCGCCTGCCGAGCGTCATCGTATTTTCGATGCAGCTTCTTTCTGCCCTGATCATTAATATCTCCCGACGCCAACCCTTCCTGCACTGCTCGAAGACCACTCAGACCATCTCTAAGGAGCTCCAAAGGAGACTTGCCACTCAGGAAGCGATAGCCACGAATACGACCAATCGGCTGTGTTTCATACGCAGATCGCGTGAGCTTGTCGCTTCTTGTGCTGCTCGAAGACAGTCCGCGAAATGCGTCTTTGACAATCTCGCTTTTTCTAGCTGTGATACCGAGCTGGCCGCCGCTCTCGTGCAGGTCATGAATTAGACGTCGGTAGTCTTTCCTGATGCAATCGATTGTTGCTTTCTGAAGGTGAGCATAGCCACGGTAGGAAGACTCCAACTGTTGAGCGGACTTCAGCTGAGAGGCAACATCTGCGTAGATCTGTGCACTTCTGTCTAAGAGTTCTCGTCGGTTTTGCGCCTTCTCAAACTCGCTAATACGCTGGTCCCATAACTCTTTCCCAAAAGTCTTTCTTCCGCAATCATTACCGATCAAGCATTTCGACCCATCCGACAATAAAGCAACACCTCCGCTGTGATGTCGGGCTTCGTGGCAGACGATACAGTTGAGCTTCTCGCTCGGAAATATGTAGCGATGAAGGAGCGCTACAATTGTGACATCCTTCGGTACTGTCCAAACGAGTCCCTCGATGTCTCTTGGATCATCAACGGTAAACTCATACTTGGTGAGCTCATCATCGGTGAAGTGCTTGAAATGCTTGAAATCGCTTAATGCGCTCATCGTGTGTCACCCCGCTTTGCCAACTCAACTATCTGACGACCTTTGTCAGTCAATTGAAGGCCATCTCCGGTGTACTGAACGTACCCGCGCCTGATGATGTTGGTGGAGGACGTTCGATGGCTTATTTGATTTCGCACTTTCTGTGAAAAATGGGTGTCATGTCTGTTTCGCAAAATCTGCGCATCCCGCCCCTGAGGTCTAAGATGCACCGCCAACTCCTCGATAAGCTCTGAGGTGTTCATGTAGCCACCGTGGCTTGCCAATAACTCCAATGTTGGCAGAGCAATTTCGTGTTCGGATATTGTTTTCGTCATGTGCATATTCCTTCTGAGAAAATGCACAACGCCCTTTACGAATAACCCCGAATTACTTTAGGTTGGCTCCGTTGAGGGGGATCAACCTTGGGTAAGGCCTAAGGACGATGTGCTAACATTTTTTGGTCTTCTTAAGGGCGGTGATGGTCTGCAAACCTTGCCGCCCTTTTTCGTTCGTATCTCCAATTCTTTCCATCGTTCCCGTTTTGTCTTTGTCAGCTCAATTTTTGATCTGCCTACTGATCAATCAAACGCTTCTTCCCAGGTGCCTTCGGTGGAGGCTTTGGAATATTCCGTCGCACGGTTTTCGAAGAAGTTCGCGTGCTCGATGCCATTGAGCATTTCGTCCATCCAGGGCAGCGGGTTTTTGTCGACCCGGTAGATGGGCAGAAGTCCGAGCTGGGTGAGGCGTCGGTTGGCGATCCAGCGGATATAGCTTTTCACTTCTTCCGCGGACAAGCCCTCAACCGATCCCATTTCAAAGGCGAGATCGATAAACGCATCTTCGTGGGTGATGATGGTTTCGCACGCTTTATAGATGTCCTTCTGCAGCTCTTCGTTCCAGAGATCCGGATTTTCATCAATGAAGGTGCGGAAGAGCTTGATGGCGTTTTCCGTATGCAGGGACTCGTCACGCGCAGACCAGGTGATGATCTGGCCCATGCCCTTCATCTTGTTGAAGCGCGGGAAGTTAAGCAGGATCGCGAAGCTTGCAAAGAGTTGCACACCCTCTGTGAAGGCCCCAAAGACGGCAAGCGTCTTGGCAATGTCCGCCTTCGTCTCCACACCCCATTCCTGCATGTAGTCGTACTTGTCCTTCATCTCCCCATATTTGAGGAAGGCTTCGTACTCTGTCTCCGGCATGCCAATGGTGTCGAGCAGATGGGAATAGGCGGAAATGTGGACCGTCTCAATGTTGGAGAAGGCCGCCAGCATCATCTGCACTTCCGTCGGTTTGAAGACCTGGGAATAATGCTTCATGTAGCAATTGTTCACTTCCACGTCGGCTTGCACGAAGAAGCGGAAAATTTGCGTCAAGAGATTGCGGTCGCCCTCGGTCAGGACCTTCGCCCAGTCCTTCACGTCATCCGCCAGCGGCACTTCTTCGGGCAGCCAGTGAATGCGCTGTTGCGTCAGCCAGGCGTCATAGGCCCACGGGTAGCGGAAGGGCTTGTAGGTTGCGCGTTCTTCAAGAAGGGACATGTTGAGTCAACCAATCAGTATTTTTTGAGTCGTTCAATTAGGTTTTCGGCAAGAGCAAAGTTGTTGCGCGAGTTTTCCAATTCGCCTTCGACGACCTCAATCCTTGACGCCAACGTCGAATAGAAACCCTGTGCAAGCAAAACAATTGTACCGTTTATTTGATCAAACCGTTGATAGAAAAGAACAACATCCGACACATCTTGCGGCGCCAACACGCCGAGACGTCCTACATATGCTGAACCAATTGGCGTCAGGTTCGAGTCGGCCCCTGGTACTTCAGGCAAGAAATCTACATTTTCACCACGCCGCCAACCTTCAAGAAGGTTTTGATAGTACTGCTCAAAGCGTCTCCGCTCTGCATTCTCTTTCAACCCACTTATTTCAGCTGCAAAAGCAGCAGCGACGGCCTTAGCTTCAGCGCACTGTCGCAATTTTTCAAGTGCGAATTGCCCAATCAGCCCCAGCATTCCGCCGAGAGCAACGCCTATCAGAGCATACCCGCCTTCAGACATTGTTTCCTCACTGGCAGGCAAGACACTCGTCATAGTCGTTCATCTCAGCCGGATTGACCTTCTGAGCTGGCTGCTCATTCTGGGTCAGACGTGTTTCCACGGCAACTTCCGTGAGTGTCTTCAGGGGAATTTCCGCTGCGCCACTGGCTTTCGCCAAAGCGCTTGCCGCGTCGTTTTCCGCCTGCTTCACCAGATGGGAACTGTCGCTTTCCGCCCGCTGGATCGAGAGTGAGCGGCAATAGTAGAGCGACTTCACGCCCTGCTTCCAGGCCTGGAAGTGGAGCTGGTGCAGCTCGCGCTTGTTTACATTCGCGGGCACGAAAAGGTTCACGCTTTGGGCCTGATCAATCTTGTCTGCCCGGTCGCCTGCATGCTCAATGACCCAGCGCTGATCAATTTCAAACGCGGTCTTGAAGACGTCTTTCTCCAGATCGTCCAGGAAGTCGAGATGGGCGATAGAGCCGCCATTGGTGACAATGGACGACCAGGTCTCATCATCGTTGCGGCCTTTTTCTTCCAAGAGCTTGGTCAAGTGACGGTTCCGCACATTGTGAGAGCCCGACAAGGTCTTGTGCGTGAAGCTGTTTGCCGCGATGGGCTCAATGCCCGCCGACGTGCCACCGCAAATGATCGAGATCGATGCGGTTGGTGCTACAGCGGACTTGTTGGAGAAGCGTTCCATGATGCCATAGTCCGCAGCATCAGGGCAGGCGCCGCGCTCTTCAGCGAGCTTCTTGGATGCTGCGTCTGCCTGATCATCAATATGCTTGAAGATCTTCTTATTCCAGACCTTCGCCATGACACCCTCAAACGGGATCATGTTGGCCTGCATGAAGGAGTGGAAGCCCATGACGCCGAGGCCCACAGAGCGCTCGCGCATGGCGGAATATTTCGCCTGGGCCATTTCATCCGGCGCGCGGTCGATAAAGTCCTGCAGGACATTGTCGAGGAAGCGCATCACGTCTTCGATGAATTGCGGATGGCTTTCCCATTCCTGGAATTTCTCAATATTCAAGGATGAGAGGCAGCAGACGGCGGTGCGCGCCTTGCCATGATGGTCAATGCCCGTTGGGAGGGTGATTTCTGCGCAGAGGTTTGATGTCTTCACCTCTAGCCCTGCAAGCTTCTGCTGTTCAGGGCGCGCATTGTTCACTGTGTCCTTGAAGATCATGTAGGGCTCGCCGGTTTCGATCCGCGCGGTGAGCATGCGGATCCAGAGCGAGCGCGCTGAAATGGTCTTCTGAACTGACTTGTCTTTTGGCGAGAGAAGCGCCCAGTCCTCGTCATTCTCCACTGCGCGCATAAAGGCGTCAGAAATCAGAATGCCGTGGTGCAGATTGAGCGCCTTGCGGTTCGGGTCGCCCCCGGTTGGACGGCGGATCTCGATGAACTCTTCGACTTCAGGATGGTCAATCGGCAGGTAGCAGGCAGCCGAGCCGCGGCGCAGTGACCCCTGGCTGATGGCGAGCGTCAAGCTGTCCATCACACGGATGAAAGGAACGATGCCGCTGGTCTTGCCATTGCCGCCGACTTTCTCACCGATAGAGCGGAGATTGCCCCAATAGGAGCCGATGCCGCCGCCCTTGGCTGCCAGCCAGACATTTTCGTTCCAGAGGCCAACAATGCCTTCCAGCGTGTCATTGGCTTCATTGAGGAAGCAGGAAATAGGCAGGCCGCGCTCAGTGCCCCCATTTGAGAGAACGGGGGTTGCTGGCATGAACCAAAGCTTTGAGATGTAGTCGTAGAGACGCTGGGCGTGGTCCGGGTCATCCTTGTCGGCATAGTAGCTCGCGACACGGGCAAACAAGTCCTGAAAGCTTTCGCCTGGCATCAGATAGCGGTCGGTCAGCGTCGCCTTGCCGAACTCGGTCAGCAGCGCATCGCGTGACCGGTCAACTTTAACTGACGGACGGCCTTCATATTGGACCGTCTGATCTGCAGCTTCGAATGGCATTTCCGGTTCCGCGGTCTCCGCGCCCTTTGTCCGGCGAACTGCTTGGCGTTCGCCTGTAATAATCGCCGAAACGGTGGCCTCGATCTCTGACAGATCGACCGATTTGGACGTATCGTTGAACATATATCCTGCCCCCAAATTGACCCGTTCCCGCCGCCGAAAACAGATTCAAAACCCCACATTCGAGACACAAAGTCCCCGGCTCGCGCACCCATGTGCACAATCCTCGCTGCTCTTTTTACATGAGCAGAACGCATTCAATCCTGTGATTACGCTGCGCCTTGAAGGTCGCCCCAGCGGTGGGCAGCGCGTCCAGATATAGTATCCGCTCGAACTCGCGCGTCAACAGGTAGTGTTCACGGTTTCGAATTTTTTTGGTTAATGAAAGGTTAACGTCCTGTTTTCACTGTGTGTTTTTTGGTGCACAAAGTTTCCACGGCGGCCATTGTGGATGCCCTCATCGCGTAAAGGACACTCGTTCAAAATGTCTCTCACTGACCCGGTCACCGGTGCTGAACGGCGCCCTCTTTATCCTGAAATCGACGCCTATACATCCGGCATGCTCGCCGTATCGCCCGTCCATACGCTGTTCTATGAAGAGTGCGGCAACCCGGACGGCAAGCCAGTGGTCATCCTACATGGCGGGCCCGGTGGCGGATGCAACCCTACGATGCGGCGCACCCACAACCCTGACGCGCACCGAATCATTTTGTTCGACCAGCGCGGTTGTGGCCGCTCAAGTCCCCATGCGGAACTTGAGGGCAATACGACCTGGGACCTGGTGGCCGACATTGAACGCCTGCGTGAACATCTGGGAATTGAGGCCTGGCAGGTCTGCGGTGGCTCCTGGGGCTCCTGTCTCGCGCTTGCTTATGCCGAGACCCACCCGACAAGGGTCACGGAGCTTGTGATGCGCGGGATTTTCACACTACGCCCCAGAGAGCTTCACTGGTTCTACCAAGAAGGGACGGACGCCCTTTATCCTGACGCATGGGAAAACTTCATCGCGCCGATCCCTGAGGCAGAGCGTGGCGATCTGATGGCCGCCTATTACAAGCGCCTTACCGGCGATGATGAAGAGGCCAAGCTCGCTTGTGCTCGGGCCTGGTCGGTCTGGGAAGGAACGACGCTCTCCCTTCTGGAAGACCCGGAGCGCGCGGCGCGCTTTGATGATCCCCACTTCGCCCTGGCGTTCGCGCGGATCGAGTGCCACTACTTTGTAAATAAAGGCTTTTTCGAGCCGCAGGATCAGCTGATCGGGAACGCCCACAAGCTCAATGGCATCCCGGGTGTCATCGCCCAGGGCCGGTACGACGTGGTAACGCCCATGTTTACAGCGTGGGAGTTGGCCAAGGGCTGGGAAACCGGCGAGCTCAATATTGTGCCCGACGCCGGCCATACCGCGACAGAACCGGGCATTGTTGATGTCATGATCCGTGCCACGGACCGGTTCGCTGGAATTTAAAATTCAAAAATCTCAATGCGCCAAGGCTCTTTTCCAAATACCCCCAATGGCTGTATAGACATGAGCTTCCTGCAACTGGTCGGCCAAGGGAAATACGCGGCATATGAAAGACGTCACGGACATTAGCAGCCTGCTCGAGCGCAACAAGAAATGGGCAGATGGCATCCGGGAGATTGATCCGGACTATTTCGAAAACCTCTCGCATCAACAGACGCCAGAATTCTTATGGATCGGCTGTGCCGACAGCCGTGTGCCCGCCAACCAGATTATTGATCTGCCGCCCGGCGAAGTTTTCGTTCACCGGAACATTGCCAATGTCGTGGTCCATTCCGACCTGAACTGTCTGTCGGTCATTCAATATGCGGTAGAAGTGCTGAAAGTGAAGCACATCATTGTCTGCGGCCACTATGGGTGCGGCGGTGTTGCAGCGTCGCTGGAGGACCAGCCCCATGGGCTGATTGACAATTGGCTGCAGCACATTCGTGATGTCTATCGCATGAATGCGGATGAACTCGCCAAAATTGAGGACAAACAGGCTCTCCTTGACCGGCTTTGCGAACTCAATGTGGTCGAACAAACCCACAATGTCTGCAACACAACCATTGTCAGGGACGCCTGGGCGCGCGGCGAAGAACTCTGCGTGCATGGCATTGTCTACAGCCTGCAGAATGGCATTCTGAAAGAATTGTTGGCTGAGCGCCGCTCGAATTGATCAGCTAACGTCCGCGCGCCTGCGTTTTCTAGAAGCCCATACTTGCCCGCATCTGGGCACGTCGTTCGCTGGCAATCGTATCATAGGCGTCCATCTGATCGTCAGAGAGTATGGCGGAGAGCTCACCGCGTGTTTGCTCGTTTATGGCCATCATGTCAGAGCGCATGCCCATCATCGTGAACATGCTCGGCTTGTCGCCTGCCTCGAGGTCGACACCGTTCTCGCGCAACAGGGCCATGCGGCTCTCACGGTCATCGGCCAGAATCGACCGAACCTGCGGCTCCTGGTCTTCTGTCAGGTCCAGGCGGGTCGAGAGTTCCTGAAAACGCTGTTCACGCTGCTCTTCTGAAACAGGTGCCAGTGCCGCACTCAATGCGGGGCTGTTTTCTGCCTGCAGGGCAACGAGAAAAACGACACTGAGAGCGGTCGCGATCGCACGGTGCAGGTTTTTGGTGGAGATCAAATAGGCGATGGTTAGGCGGTGCATTGCTTCTTCCTTACTCAACGACCCCCATAAGGGAAAAGTTAGTTCTTGCTGCTGCCGCACTCAATGTTGGAAATTCATCAAAGAGCGCCTGTCCATCAAAACTCTGGCAAAGGAGACCTCACCCATGCGCATTCTCTTCCTCATGAACGATGAAGGATCGCCACCAGGCGTCCTTTTGGAAGAGACAGAAGCGCAAGGTTATCGGCCAAGCGTACTCGTGCCCTACAAGAACATCAGCCATGACCCTGATCTGCCAGGCGCCGTGCCGACGACACCTGATGGCTTTGACGGGCTCGTCGTCCTGGGCGGCGCCATGAGCATTCTGGATGAAGCGGACCATCCCTTTATTGATCCAACGCGACAATTGATGCGATCGTTTGATGCTGCCGACAAGCCTGTGATGGGTGTCTGTTTTGGTGCGCAGCTTATGGCTGATGCACATGGGGGCCGTGTAAAACCTCTCGGTCACACAGAATGGGGCTTCCTTCCCCAATCCTGGCTGCCTGCTGCACAGGATGACGCTCTGTTGGCCGGCAGCCCGCCGAACCTTCCTCTCATGCAATGGCATGGAGATACGTTTGACTTGCCCAGCAACGCTCTCCCTCTTTCCACACGGCCAGGCTGCGCCGGACAAGCGTTCCGGATTGGCGACTTCAATTGGGGATTGCAGTTTCATCTGGAGCTGGACCAGCCCACCCTTTTGAACTGGGCGCGTCTCCATGCTGAGGAACTCAAGGAAGATCCGGCGCCCCATGTCGCGCAGATGGAGAGGGATATTGCTGCCTATCACAAGCCCCAAGCAGATTTTGCACGGACGGTGATGTCCAGATGGCTCGACGTCTGTCTCAACGCAAAAACGGGGCGGTAATACGCACCACCCCCCTCGCACTCAACAGGCAGCAAAATTTCATGGGCTGTTAGTCCATCACAATCTCAAAGATGGAGGTGGTTCCGCTCACCTCGTTGGCGACCGCAAGCAGGTCTTTCCCGTTCGGGGATTGCGCTGCCGGAATGAAGGCCATGCCTTCAGGGCCGAGGTCACCGGCCTTACCTGCTTCTGCATTCCCGGAGAAGTCACGATTATTGTGATAGCCGAGAAATTCTGAATTGGCTGGGTCGCTCACGTCATAGGCCATAACACCGCCAACCCGTTCAAGACCGATAAAGGCAATTGTCCTGCCATCAATCTCTCCGACTGTCAGCGCTTCGGGTTCCGGCCCCTTGTCGTCAGAGCGACTATCGCCCTTGTCATTCTCATCATTGGTGGCGTTGAAATCGCGCCCTAAACGCGCAGCTGTAATGCGCTCAAACTGATCTGCAGAATCAAACACCAACTCGCCCGATGTCGACCAGATTGAAAAAGACCGGGCACCGTAGGAATAAATGACATCATGGTCGCCATCCCCATCGGTATCTCCCATGCTTGTCGTTGTTTTCAGACGGCCGAGGTTTCCGTTTTCCTGCAGTTCGGCTGCGTTTGGAAAAACGGATGGGTCCAGTGTGAGCTTTGCGACCCGCGTCTCTTCCGACCAGCCATCATAGTCCTTTGCGTCGCCTTCATTGGCGGTGATGAGGTAAGTCTTGCCGTCTGATTGGAAAGAGACGATGGAGTCCGGCTGGTACATGCCCTTCACAGGCCAAGTCTGGATGTTCGTGCCGCCATCCTTGTTGGATGCGTCAAAAGGCACCTGCGAATGATCTTTGTAGCCAAGTGCTAGAAGTTCGGTGACCTCGGCCTTGGTTACATCAATAACAGCGATGCCATTGTTTTCCTGCAGCGTGACATAGGCCGTCAACCCATCGGCCGAGACAGCAATATATTCCGGCTCCACATCCGCTGCGACAGAACTTCCTGGCTTCACAATCCGCATGCCGTCAGGCACTGAGTCAAAACGGGAAAAGTCTGCCGTGCGTACCGTCATGTCGGCCACGGCGATCACGCTGACCGCGCCTTCCGGATCATTGCTGTAATCGTCTGAGGGCTCTCCCTCATTTGCAACAAGTGCATAGGCGCCATCAGGTGTGAATGTCACCATGTCAGGGTTTGCGCCGACAGAGACCGACCCTTTTTCATTGCCGTCGAGATCGAAGAACACGACCTTGCCCAAGTCTTGTTTTGATTGTCCCACCACGGCGACGGCGACAAGGTCACCCTGCACTGCGACGGAATTCACCCCATTTCCCGGCCCACGTGTCGACAATGTGCTGATCTTGGTCGGCCTTGTCGGATCAGAGATGTCCAGAACATCTACTTCTCCCGCATCCGCGTTGACGACATAGAGCCGCTGGACAGAAGGGGCATAGACAACAATCTCAGCAGCGCCTTCGTCAAACACACCGGTTTCATAGGTGGAAAGATGGTTGAAAGTCAGCCTGTCCTCGCCCCAGGCAGGGCTGCTCATCAGTGCTGCGCCTGCGAGTAGGGCGGCAGATGAAAATGCACGCATTCGAATTATCCTCGTCCTTGGGTCTTTGACTGTCTCTTCGCGAACCCTAGGCAAGTTTATTAACCCTGCGTGCGAAACTTATGTGACGCTTGGTCCCAAATTCTGGCCCGATGGCAAAACATTAAGCGGGCCTTAACATCCCCTTGGCAGTCTAGATATTCCTATCTGGAGAGCCGCATGGGCCAAGATGACAAATCGGCAGGCAACAATGCTGCGCCGCTCGCTGCAGATGCCGCTGCCCGTTTAGATGACAAACTGGCCGCTGCGGCCGCCCTTGGCGCGCTTACGGAAGGTGCGGAACTGGCGGAGGAAGATCGACGCCAGGCACACGATATACTTGCCATTCTCAGCACGGATGCAGAGCAGCAGGTTAGAGCATCTGTTGCGCGCACCATCGCCGAATATCCTTTCCTGCCACCTTCCGTCGCAGAGCAGCTGGCCGCCGATATATCTGATGTTGCCGGCCCGATTCTGGAGAAATCGCCGGTTCTAACCGACGCATTTCTGGTTGAGCTCATTGAAAGCGGTGCGGCCGACGAGCAAGCTCAAATCAGCATTGCGACGCGACATGATCTCACAGAAGCCGTGTCGGGCCCCTTGTTAAAGACCGGCAAACGCCGCGCGGTTGAGACGGTCCTCTCCAACACAAGCGCCAAAATTAGCGACGAGGGATATGGTGCTCTCTTTGCACGGGATGACCTGGATGGACGCATGCTCACTCTGGTGTCCGCCCGACAGGGGCTGAGCGCTCCGGTGGTGGCTCAATGCCACAAGATCATTCTGACGGATCGCTTTGATCGCGCGATTGGGATGACGGTTCGGCAAACTCTCATCGAGGCCCATGCACTACCGCCGCAAATGGCCGATGCCATCGTCAATGCGGCGATGGAAGATGCCCTGTCTCGCTCGGCGGCAAATGCGGATGCAACGTCTGAAGAACTGGTCAGTCTTGCAGCTACGCTCAATAGCCACAACGACCTGACACCTTCTCTCCTGCTGCGCATGACATGTGGTGGTTCGCTGGACTTTCCAATGGCCGCGTTCCATATCCTCACCAACCGTACCTATGATGAGGTGGCACGTGCTTTTCGTAGCGCTGGCACCGACGTCCTCGGCGAGCTCTATCGAGAGAGTGGACTTCCACCCTATTTTCGTTTTGCCCTTGTCGCTGCGATAAAACGCATTGCTCAAGAGCAGCAGAAACCTACTAACGGCACCCCTGACAAACCTGTTCAGGATATCATCCGCGAAATTGTCGGCTTCTACAGAGGCATTGCGCCAACCAGTCTTGACCAGGTGATCGTCCGCCTTTGTCATGAGGCGACACGATGGTCTGAAGACGATAGCGCTGCTCCGTCTTCAGCCTAACCGTCAAAATCCTAGAAGTTCACCCTGGTGGTATAGGCGCCATCGACCACCATGTTGATGCCCGTGGTGAAGCTCGACCGGGGCGATGAGAGAAAGACTGTTGCATTGGCAATGTCTTCGGGCGCTGCCATTCGACCCATCGGGTTGTTCGACATGGCGTCTTTGTAAACATCGGGCATATTTTCTTCGATCATGTGCCAGACACCGCCTTTGAAATAGACCGTACCAGGCGACACCACATTGCAGCGTACATGCTTGTCCGCATATTGCTTCGCAAACCCCTTGGCGACATGAATGAGCGCTGCCTTCATCGCCCCATAAGCATTGGGGTGACTTGTCTCTGCAGCAGACACGGATGAAATGATGACGATAGAGGCATCCCCGCCCGCTGCGGCCGATTTTTCGAGATGAGGGAGAGCTGCGGTGATGGAACGCTGCGCACCCATGACATCCACATCAAAGCCTGCCTGCCAGTTCGCTTCTTCATTTCCAGCACTCAAGGCACTGGCGTTGGAGATCAGAATATCGATCCCGCCGAGATCCTTAGCCGCTTCGCCGACCCAGGCCTGAAGTGCCGGTCCATCGGCTATATCGACGGACTTGCCAAACGCGTTAACACCTTTGCTTTTCAGTGCCGATACGGCCTCATCAATCTGTTCCTGGTTGCGAGCGCAAATGGCGACATTGGCGCCTTCGTCTGCCAACAGGTCGGTGATTGCGCGCCCGATACCGCGGGTTCCGCCCAATATCACCGCGCGCTTACCTTTAAGTCCTAGATCCATTTTGACATCTCCTCCGGGTTCATGTTGCCCGCACTCTATCTGTTTGACGCAAGGGCAGAAAGGCGAAAGGGCAGCGTCGATACTGCTTCTTTGGTGTCTTCGCTCTTGTGCGCTAGACTTCTGTCAAAAGAGGCCAAAGCGCCCCGACGCAAACGGAGGAGATGAGATCCATGGATCTGGCAATGAAACCCGAAGAAGCTGCCTTTCGTGATGAAGTGCGGGCCTTTCTCGATGAGAAACTCACCGACCAGTTGAAAGCACATGCTCGGCTCACCAGCGGCATCCTGACAGATCATCCTTTGCGGGTTGAATGGCTGAAAACGCTGAATGCTCAAGGTTGGGCAGCACCAAGCTGGCCAAAAGAGTTTGGTGGCACAGGCTGGACCGTGATGCAGAAGTTTATCTTCGCGTCCGAGTGTGCCGCCGCTGGTGCACCGGGGGTGAGCTCCATGGGTCTTTCCATGGTTGGGCCGACGCTGATGGGTCACGGCACCGATGAGCAGCGCGCGAAATATCTTCCAAAGATTCTCGATGGCACGCATTGGTGGTGCCAGGGCTATTCCGAACCTGGCTCGGGTTCTGACCTTGCGTCACTGCAAACCAAAGCTGTTTCGGATGGCGACGACTATATTATCAATGGCACGAAGATCTGGACGACCGGCGCGCATTTCGCGAACCACATGTTCTGCCTTGTGCGCACCAGCAGCGAAGGCAAAAAGCAGGAAGGTATTTCCTTCATCGTCTTCCCGATGGACCTGCCAGGCATTTCGGTTGAGCCGATCATCACCATTTCAGGTGACCATGAAGTCAATCAAGTGTTCTTTGATGATGTGCGGGTGCCCAAAGCCAACCGCATCGGTGAAGAAAACAATGGCTGGACGGTCGCCAAATATCTGTTGGAATTTGAGCGGGGCGGCTCTGCCCATGGCGCGAACCTTCGCAATGCGCTCAACCGCCTGAAAAACATTGCAGGCCAGGAAGTATCAGATGGCGAGGGTGCCCTGATTGATGATCCAACCTTCCGTCGCAAAGTTGATGAGGCGGAAGTTGAAGTGACGGCAGTCGAATTTACAGAACACCGGATTATGTCTTCGCTTTCATCGGGCCAGAACCCGGGTGCGGCGGCGTCCATGATCAAGCTGCGCGGCTCCACCATGACGCAAACCATCACTGAACTCGGCGTGGAAGCAATTTCCCACTACATCGCACCTCATGTGATGGAAGCCCGGACCTGGGGCTCCAATGTTGCACCGGTTGGACCGGACCATACATTGATGGTTGTGCCGAAATATATGAACGGACGGGCCAATACGATCTTTGGTGGGTCTAACGAAGTTCAACGTAACATTATGGCGAAGGCCGTTCTCGGCCTTTAGCTCTTTGCATGTCGCGTTTCCGGACGAAAAACCGCCAAGTCTGATTTTGGCACTTTGCTCTGGAAACGCTTTCGACTTAAGGAGAAGCTCGATGGACCTTGCGCTCGCGCCTGAGGATGCCGCTTTTCGCGATGAAGTTCGTGCGTTTCTCGATGAAACGCTGACGGAGAGCATGCGGGAAGCCGGGCGGCTCACCACCAGTGTCTTTACCGACTATCATGACAATATGCCCTGGCATAAAGCGTTGCATGCCAAGGGTTGGGTTGCACCGAGCTGGCCGAAAGAATATGGCGGCACCGGGTGGACTGACATGCAGAAATATATTTTCGCGTCGGAATGTGCGCGAGCAGAAACGCCCCACATCGCGCCTATGGGTCTTCGCATGTGTGGGCCGGTCTTGATGAAATATGGCACGCAACAGCAGAAGGACTTTTATCTCCCTCGGATGTTGTCCGGTGAAGACTATTGGTGTCAGGGCTATTCCGAGCCGGGCTCAGGCTCTGACCTTGCGTCGCTGCAATGCAAGGCAGTGCGGGATGGGGACGATTATGTCATCAACGGCACCAAGATCTGGACGACCCACGCCCAGTTCGCCAACCGCATGTTCTGCCTTGTCCGGACAGACGGCTCTGGCAAGCCGCAGCAGGGCATTACCTTCATCCTGATCGACATGGATACACCGGGCATCAAGGTGGAGCCGATCATCACCATGGCGGGCGACCATGAAGTAAACCAGGTGTTCTTTGATGATGTCCGCGTGCCTGTTGCAAACCGCGTCGGCGAAGAGAATGACGGCTGGACGGTCGCCAAATATCTGCTGGAATTCGAACGCGGTGGCTCTTCCGCGCCGGGGCTTGAAATTGGCGCTCAAAAGGTGCGCGCTCTTGCCTCCAAAGAAGCGACCGGAAATGGCGCCACGCTCATGGACGACCCGGCTTTCGCGGCCAAGCTTGCCGACACCGAGATTGCCATCAAGGCTTTGGAGATCACGGAACACCGCATTCTGTCTGCCATGTCATCGGGGCAAAACCCGGGACCTGCCTCCTCCATGCTGAAAACCTGTGGCACGGAGATGCGTCAACGCATCGACGAGCTGGCCGTTGAGGCAATCCAGCATTACGCGACACCAGACCAGAAAGATGCGCGCATGACCGGGTCCAATGTGGAACCCATCGGTCCTGCGGACGCTATGACGGCGGTGCCGGCTTACCTCAATAACCGCGCAGGCTCCATCTATGGCGGTTCCAATGAGGTTCAGCGCAACATCATGGCGAAGCTGGTGTTGGGGCTTTAGGCATTGTTATCGGCTGGCGTCAATCCCATCTAAAGCAGAGCACAGCTGACTTGGGAGGGAATGATGCAGACGAAAACACTCGGAAAAGACAAAGCCGCCTTCACAGTCTCCGCGCAGGGACTTGGCTGTATGGGCATGTCCCAGTCCTATGGTGAGGCTGATCAGGCAGAGGCAGAAGCCACGCTTCTCCGAGCCGTTGATCTGGGCATTACCCTTTTCGATACGGCCGATGCCTATGGCCGTGGACATAATGAGGATTTGGTCGGTCGCGTTTTAGCTCCCCATCGCGACAAGGTGGCGCTTGCAACTAAATTCGCTTTTGTTGTGGGCGCAGATGGCAAACCAGGCATCTGTTGCACGCCGGAGCATGTGAAAGAAGCCTGCGATGCAAGCCTGACGCGATTGGGAACCGACCATATCGATCTCTATTACATGCACCGTCTTGATCCCAATGTTCCGATTGAGGAGACCGTGGGCGCCATGGCGGAGCTCGTGACCGAAGGCAAGATCCGCTATCTCGGTCTCTCTGAAGTCTCTGCCAATACCATTCGCAAAGCTCAGTCTGTCCATCCGATCACGGCGATCCAGTCTGAATATTCTCTTTGGACCCGTGAGGTGGAAGATGCTGTGTTGCCAACCTGCCGCGAGCTTGGGATTGGGTTCGTCCCTTTTTCTCCCCTTGGACGCGGCTTTCTGACAGGTAAGCTCGCGAAAGACGATGTCGGCAAGGGTGATATGCGCAAAGGTTTGCCACGGTTTCAGGGAGAGAATTTCGACCTTAACCTGGCACTGGTCCATGCCCTTGAGGAAATCGCGTCAGACAAAAGCGTGAATGCAGGTCAGGTGGCGCTTGCCTGGGTGATGGCCAAGGGGGGTGACATCGTGCCCATTCCAGGAACAAAACGCCGGACCTACCTGGAGGAAAATATAGGGGCGGCTGACGTTGACCTCACGGCTGAAGACCTTGCCCGGATCGAAGAACTTTTTGCGCGTGGGGCCATCGCAGGCGACCGCTATCCGGAGGCCATCATGTCAACTGTCGACAAGAGCTGATTAGACTTTTCTCGCGATCAGCAGTGTTGTGGTTTGTGTGAAGACCGTTTCGCCGTCCTGGTTTTCCAGAATGTGGCGGTTTTTCACAATGCCACGGTCGGGTTTGGAAGAACTTGGTTTTGTGTCGATGCATTCGATGGAGAGCGAGAGAATATCGCCCAGCTTCGCCGCTTTGTGGAACCGCACTTCGTCATATCCGAGCGCGCCGAGCACGGCGGTTTCGTGGGGCAAGCCCTGGGCGAGGCGCAGCACAACACTTTGAATGTGTGAACCGCACGCCGTGAGCGTGCCATAGAGTGACTTCGCCGCGGCTTCTTTGTCCACATGAAAGGGCTGCGGGTCCCACTTTTCGGCAAACGAGACGATTTCCTTTTCCGTCATGGTGTAGGTCGCCTCAATCGGCCAGCGTTCACCCACTTGGAAATCGTCAAAATACCGCATGCGCCTCATCTCTCCTCTGTTTAGGCCACAATAGCAAAAGGCCGGGCGTGATGCCCGGCCTTTCAAACTTCAGAAGCTGGAAACGCTTAGAAAATCTCGAAGAGACCTGCTGCGCCCATGCCGCCACCGATACACATGGTGACAACGCCCCATTTAACGTTCTGGCCTTCAGCTTTACGACGACGGCCTTCCAGCAGAATGTGACCAACGCAACGGGCGCCTGTCATGCCGAATGGGTGACCGATAGCGATGGAACCACCATTGACGTTGTACTTCTCAGGATCAATGCCGAGACGATCACGTGAGTAGAGGCACTGCGATGCAAAGGCTTCGTTCAGTTCCCAAAGGTCGATATCGTCAACCTTGAGGCCTGCGCGTTCCAGAAGACGTGGCACAGCGAAAACAGGACCAATGCCCATTTCGTCTGGCTCACACCCAGCAACGGCGAAGCCGCGGAAGGCACCGAGTGGCTCAGCACCGCGTTTGGCTGCTTCACCAGCTTCCATGACAACAACAGCTGCTGCGCCATCGGAAAGCTGAGACGCGTTACCAGCCGTTACGAAGTTTCCTTCGCCACGTACTGGCTGCAGGCTCTGCAGACCTTCGAGGTTTGTCTGTGGACGGTTGCACTCGTCTTTTGTGACTGTGTAGTCGACGATGCTTTCTTCCTTCGTTTCCCGATCAACCACTTTCATTTTGGTTTTCATTGGAACGATTTCGTCGTCGAACTTGCCGGCTTCCTGAGCCGCTGCAATGCGCTGCTGTGAGCGAAGTGCATATTCGTCCTGATAGTCGCGCTTAACGTCGTAGCGCTGCGCAACGATGTCAGCTGTTTCGATCATTGGCATCCAAAGAGCTGGATACTGCTGCATCAGGCTTTCTTCGGTGATGTTGTTGGTGTTCATGCCACCCATGGAAACGAGCGAGATGCTTTCCACGCCAGCGCCAACAGCGATCGGCACACCATTGTTCACGACAGTGTTGGCTGCCATGGCAATGGTTTGAAGACCCGATGAGCAGAACCGGTTGACGGTCGTGCCGGATGTGGTGACCGGGCAACCAGCTGCGAGAGCTGACAGACGGCCGACATTCATGCCGGTTGCGCCTTCTGGGTTACCACAGCCCATGATGACGTCTTCAACGTCACCAGGCTCAATGCCTGCGCGCTCAACAGCGTGCTTGATGGCGTGGCCGCCCATGGCAGAACCATGTGTGATGTTGAAACCACCGCGACCGGCTTTTGCCAGGCCGGTACGGGCGGTTGATACGATTACTGCTTCTCTAGACATATAGGTCTCCCTGCTTTGCAAACCTGTTTAGCAACTTTGTTTTGTCCCATTTAGCATCCGCTGATTTGGCACGTCTCATGCCAAAAAGCCAGCAACCGCATCTTTGTCGCTACGGAATGCGCCGCCAAAGGACCAATTGGGCGGCACCATACCTGCCCTTGGGGGCAATTGGGAATCAATTTCGAACGGCAGTGTTTCACACCTGAACATTGGAAATTGGCCCCTGAGATCCTGGAGCATAGCAGCCTCTATTTCCCTGTTTTCTGCCGTTTTCTCCGCATCCGTCGCAAAGAAACCTCATTTCAGCCCCCGCTTTGCCCCGCCCTCTCCCTTCGTCAGCCCTATTCAACCTGCAGTTTGTTCATGGCGTGACAAACGAATCTGGAGAGCGACATGACAAAACGGCACAAAATGACCCTTAACGAGACCCTTGCATCTATCGGTGCAGCAGCTTTGTTGGTCATGGCTACATTGGGAATCGCAGCCGGCCTCACCAGCGCGCGGGCTGACCAAGCCGTCGGCCCGGACTCGGTGACGGTGCTTGTCGAATACTCACCGCTCTCGCAAGCCTATACGGACGATGCTGGCCGGTTCACCATGCCTGTCTATTTCTCCCGTGAAGCCACTGTGCTGACCGAAGAGGCTGACCTGGCGCTCGGCGCGCTGGCAGATGAAGCAGCGAGCTTTGCTGCGGTCGCAGTAACGGTCAGAAGTCAGGGTGATGATGACCAGGCGGTCGCGGTTTATGACGCCCTTTATGAATATGGTGTCCCCGCTCGCGTTATGGCGCTGGAACTGGACGAAGATGTTGTCGGTGACGCAGACGCCGATGTTCTCGCTTCCGCTATCTGATTTCAAAGTCCGCTGAAAAGCTGATGTCAGGTGCCTCTCCTCCGGGGCGCTTGACATTTTGCCCTGGCTTCAATTTAATACGATTGTATTTATTTGAACCGAGAGAGAAATCCCATGTCACTCCGCACCGTTCTATCGATCAGTCTCGCTGCCCTGATGGGCACCGGTCTTCTGTCTGCAGAAGCTGTTGAAAGACCAGAGGCAGGTGCGAACGAAAAACTGCTCACGCACCAATCAGTGTTCCAACCACCGCGGCTGATCGACGTGTCGGAGCAAGTCACCGTCGCCTATGGCTACACGATGTCGAACATTGTGATGATTGAGGGCGATGATGGGATTTTCATCTTCGATACAGGCATGCGGGTGGAAAAAGCCGAACTGGCACTTAAGGCGCTGCGGACCCGGACCTCCAAACCTATTCTGGGTGTGGCCTACTCTCATGGCCACGGGGACCATACTGGTGGCGTGCGCGCTTTCATCCCAGAAGGTTCTGACATTCCCCTCTATGCTCACCGCAATGCGCTCCGCTATCTGGGCGACGTGACGTCCCCCACAGCAGATGTCTTCCGTTTGCGGGCGGTGCAGCAGCTTGGCCTCATCCTGCCAAAAGGTGTGGACGGAACGGTTGGCTCCGGCGGCGGACCGGTCATCAATGTTGGGGGCACCGTGAGCTATCTCACCCCGACCCATTTGTTTGACGATGAAGTGACCATCGATCTTGGGGGCACGACGGTTAAACTTTTTCATGCACCGGGCGATCTGGATGACGGGATTGGCGCCTGGGTTGAAGAGGATGGCGTATTAGCCACCGGCGATACCGTTGTCGGCACCAAAACGCACCCTATTCTCTCCACCCCACGGTACGAAAAAGGGCGCGACGCTGAGGCCTATATTGCCAGCATCAACCACTTCCGAGACTTTGGGGCCACGCATCTCGTGGGTGGCCACGGCCTGCCGATCAATGGCGCAGAAAATGTCAGCACCTTGATCGACAGCACACTCCTGGTGGGCCGTTACATCATGGATGAAACGCTTCGCCAGATCGATGCCGGCGCAACGCCTGAGCAGACTGCCGCCGCCCTTCGTATTCCTGCGGGCATCACGAGCGGTGAAGAGTTCGATGATTATTACCATCGCCTCAACTGGATTGTTCGCGGCGTCTATAACAAGGAAATGGGCTGGTATGGCGGCGACACGCTTGAGTTGGTGGCTCTTGCGCCCAAAGACCGTGCCTCAAAGCTCATAGAAGCCCTGGGCGGTGCCGACAGCGTGCTTGCGCAAGCAGAAGCCGCCTACAGCGACGGTGACTATCGATGGGCCGCAGAGCTTGCCACCGAGCTTCTGCTTCAGGACGAGGGCAATACAGAAGCATTGTCCATCAAAGCCAACTCGCTGCGAGGCATTGCCTATCAAAGCGACAGCGCCAATGAGCGTAACTACCTTCTCACAGAAGCAGACCTGATGCTGGGCGACATTGGGATGAACATTATCTTCGGGCAGGCCTTTTCCCGCGTGACGGAGTTCTTCTCTGAACCAAAAGTCCCGGACCTTGCTCTGGCAGGCCCCTCGTCCTCTTTCATCAGCAAGCTCCGGGTGCGCTCAGACGTTAATCATCCGATGGACGAAGACATTTCGATTGCGGTGCAGGTTACTGACAGAGAGGAACGCTTCCAGTTGACGCTTACCAAGGGCGTGATGATTCACGACCGGGCCGCCTTGCGAGCCCCGGATGCAACGCTCACCCTTGATCATCGCTCCCTCATCCTGCTTGCCGATGCCCGCGTGGCATGGGACAACATATTGAACCGGGACGCTGTATCCGTGAGCGGCGACACCGATAAATTGCAAACCTTCTTCGACCACCTTAATTGGGACTGACATTGTCTAAGCCTGCCGCGAAAATATCGGGAACCGGCAAGTCAGAGAGAACCCGCGAAGCGCTTCTCCTTGCCGGGGAAGAACTGATGGGCTGGAAAGGGATAGAAGCAACCTCTGTTCGCGATATCAATCAAAAGGCGAAGCAGAAAAATACGTCGGCGATCGGCTATTACTTCCAGAACAAGGAAGGGTTGCTGCAGGCCATTCTGGACCGCCGGATGGTGCCGCTGGATGATGAGCGACGCAGACGCTGGGACGCGCTTACTGCGGAGAAGGGCGCCAAGGGCCTGACGCTGCGAGATCTGGTTGAGATACAGGTTCTGCCGCTTGCCGAAGCTGTTTTAGCCGAACCCGCCTGGCGGAACTATGTTCTGCTTCTTGCACAACTCGTCTCTGCCCACGGCGCGCCCTACCAGCATCTCTGGCGCGACAAATATGACAAGACCAGCGGCGAGATCATCGCTGCGATGCGGGATCACATGCCCACACCGGACGATGCCCTCTGGCGCCAGCAGGTCAGCGATATGATCACTTTTTCAATCGGCAGCCTGTGTGAGCGCACCTATGCGCTGGGACCAAGCGGAAAAACCCCAGAGCTGTCAGACACGCACTATCTCTCTCACCTGGTGCTGACGGCGACTGCCATCCTGTCGGTGTCGCAATAACACTGATCTCAGACTAATGGACTGCCGATGGCGATCTCATAGCCGTCCGGGTCGCGGACATAAAACTCTTCGATACCGTAGGGCTGCTTTTCGACTTCGGTAACGTCCATGCCTCTGCCAGATAGTCGCCCATGCATTTCGCGGGCGGACGGATAGGTCAGGTAGAAAACTGTGTCGCTATAGTGGGCACGCGCAGCGCGTTCCCCGGGCGCGATAATGTCTTTGGCATTCAACATAAGAGTCCCACCACCGGCATGCTCTAAATCAGCCCAGACAAGTGCGCCGTCAGCCTCAATCTTCTGCTTTACCTCAAAACCGAGTTCTTCGTAGAACTCAATCGACATTCCGACGTCAGCCACATTGAGCAAGGGAACAAGATTGGTCGGACGGGACATGGAACCTCTCTTTTGGCAGCAGTGACTATGCGTCGTTTGATTAAGCGCTACTCTCCCACATAGTGCAATGAAAGAGTCCGTCGCTGCGCTTGCGCCCGGTGTTCCAGCAACCAGATTCCCTGCCACATGCCCAAATCCATGCGACCATCTGTGACCGGCAGGCTCAAATGGGTTTGGGTGAGGGCGGTACGTATATGGGCGGGCATATCGTCCGGGCCCTCGGTTCCATGGCGGTACCGAGCAGGGTCTTCAGGCGCCAGCAATGCCAGACTGTCCATCAGGTCGGCCATCACGTCCGGGTCTGCATTCTCCATAATGACGAGCGAGGCCGATGTGTGCCGGATGAGAACGCTCAGAAGACCTTCCTGCGCCCCTTCCTCCACCAACCAGGCGGCGACCTTGCCGGTGATGTCATGGACGGAAAATCCCCTGGTTGTGGTTTCAATATGGCCCCGTGCCTGCCACAGCGCTCTGCCCATTGGCTCTTCCTCTTTCGCTAGACGCCTATACGGGGTAGATAGAGCGCCAACGAGGTCCACGCGTCAACGGTGATTGGGGTGATTGGGCCTCAGCCTGCTAATGTTCTTTTTGATGGAGTGCGCCCACGCATGAGTTCCCAGTCTGCTTTTGAAAGTCATGTCGGCCCTATTTCCTACACGCGCTCAGATGATGGCGCGTCGCTCAGCTTCACGATTGATGAGCAACACCTCAACGGAGATGGTTTTATTCATGGCGGCATGATGATGACGCTGGCATCGGGCGTACTAGGCGAGCTGGCCCGCGCCAGCGCTGACGGCGCACCGACGGCGCCCCTCTCGGTCAATTGTGATTTTGTGGGACCTGGCCCCAAAGGGGCGGCCGTTATTGGCACCGCGACCATCACGCGGCGCACGCGGACTGTGCTCTTCACCTCTGCAGAACTCAGGGCCAACGATAAGCTGATGATGACGGCGACCGGTGTCTACCGGATCGGAGAGGCATCGTGACGGCGAGTGTCCCAGAAGGCTTCTTCGCGCAGGAATTGATTGATCCGTTCGAGAAATTCGTTGGGCCGCTGTTTGAGCGGGACGAAGACGGTCAGCGGGTCGTGGCGTTTCGCGTGGATGAACGGCATCTCGGTCATGATGGCGTCCACTCCCACGAAGGTCAACTCATGACCTTTGCGGATGCGTCCATGGGCTGCACGGCCTATTGGGACAATGACCACGCACCCTGCGCCACGCTCTCACTCCAGGTAAGTTTTTTACGCTTCCCGAAACTCGGCGAGCTGGTGGAATGCCGCGCCCGCTTCACGCGCAAGACACGATCCATATTGTTCGTCGAAGGGGCCATCTCGGTTGGTGACGAACCGGTCATGTCCGCCACCAGCCTTTGGAAAGTTCTGGGTGCCAGGTAAGGCCTATAGGTCTTTGAAGCCCTTAGGAATGGGCATGAGTTCCTGAAACTCAGCGTCGCGCTTTTCCTGCTGGGCAGTGAAGCTTTCGGCCATATCGCCTGGCTGGAACATACCGGTCTGCCAGACGGCAATGTGCTTTAACGCATCCGCCACAGAATGGTCGCGGCCATAATTCAGCATTTCTTTCGAGCCCCACATTGCGAGTGGTGACTTGGATGCAATGTCGGACGCATGCCCCATAACGGCTTTCATCATGTCGTCATGGCTGTCGAACACTTCATTCACAAAGCCACAGGCCTTGGCTTCATCGGCATACATGCGTCGTCCCGTGAAGGCCATTTCCCGGACGAGGCCTTGGGGCATCACATAACCCATGCGCGGGAAGGTGCCGACATCGGCGGTCATGCCGATATTGATTTCTGCGATGCAGAAGAAGGCATCTTTGGTGCAGTAGCGCATGTCGGCTGCGCTGGTGAAGTCCATGCCACCACCGACGCAGGCCCCCTTGATGGCCGCAAGCACTGGCATGCGTGCTTCTTCCAGACAAGAGAACGTCTTCTGCAGCATGAGAACTGTCTGCATCATGCGCTCGCGACGACGCCCGGCCTCGATATGACTCTGGTCCGGACCACCGGCAAAGACCGATAGGTCCATGCCCGCAGAGAAATGCTTACCTTGAGCTGAAATGACAATTACCCGGGCGCGGGCATTTTCGTCAATGTCGCGAATGATGGCCGGCAGCTCATTCCAGAAGGGCTTGTTCATGGCATTGGCTACTTCAGGCCGCGCCAATTGAACGTGGGCGATGTGGTTTTCAATGCTTACGTCGAAGCACTCGTGCGCCTGACCGTTCTCGTTTACTGCTGCTTGGCTCATCTGGAGCTCCCGTCATTCTCAAAATCTGACGGGAGCCTATCACATGAGATGCTTAGCGCTGCAGTGCTTTTCCTGCCGCAGTGTCATCGGCCTGCAGACGGCGGAACGCTGTAAAGAGCCCGAGTTCCGGGTTCGGTTTTCCTTCGCGTCCCTGGAGTAACAATTGATACATGAACCAGTTTGCAGCGCCCATGCCGTTGATCAAACGGACAATTTTGGAGGGGCTGTTCTGGCCGAGCAGCCAGCCTTTGCCCAGCATCAGACCATCTTCATAGCGGGGAGCTTCCGCGATCTTCCCTTCCAGCAACTGGTTCGGCAGGTCGGTGTCCACACACATGGGCCGTCCGATGCCGATAGCGTCTGCGGCTCCAGACGCAAGCGCTGCATTCATGCCTTCGATGGACCTGAAACCGCCGGTCACCAGGAGCGGTAGTTTGGTGGCGGCTCTTATCTCATTGGCGTAGTCCAGGAAGTATGCCTCGCGCGCGATGGTGCTCGGACGCATGGTCTGTGTGCGTTCAGCATCAAGTGTCAGACCATCGCCGGCCAACATTTTCGGCGCTTCATAGGTACCGCCGGAAACTTCCAGCAGGTCCAGCCCTTCTTGCTCAAGCCACTGGGCAACGGTGATGGAGTCGTCTGTCGAGAAACCGCCCTTCTGAAAATCAGTCGAGTTGAGCTTGACGCTGATCGGAAAGTCCGGGCCTACCACTTGGCGCACAGCACGCACAGACATGAGCAACAGTTTCGCGCGGTTTTCCAGCGACCCGCCCCATTCATCTGTTCGTGTATTCACATCAGGTGAAAGAAACTGGGAGAGCAGGTACCCATGGGCACCGTGAAGCTGCACACCGGTGAAGCCGGTTTCCTTTGCAACGGTCGCGGCATGGGCGAACCGATCGATCACGTCCAGAATTTCATCGTGCGTTAGTGCGCGTGGCTTGCCGAAATTCTTGCCCGGAAGCGCTACCTGCTGGTCCGACGCACTGACAGGATGTTTGTTGACGCTGACCGGCGTTTGACGACCCCCATGGGAGATCTGCATCCAGAGATGGTTGCCGGCGACAGTTCCTGCTTCCGCGAATGCTGCGAGGCGAGACTTGGCTTCGTTTGATTGCGGGCCATCAATGGCGACATTGCCGGGACGCTCCATATACCGACGATCAATCTGCACATTGCCGGTGAGCAACATGGCAGCCCCACCCTCGGACCATTTCCGGTAAAGAGCCACATGACCGTCGGTTGCCTGGTTCAGGGGATCGCCCAAGCCTTCAGTCATCGCGCCCTTAGCGATGCGGTTCGAAAGGCGCGCGCCGCAGGGAAGCTCAAGCGGCGTTGCAATCGTCGGAGGTGTCGTATCAGCCATGGGGAGCTCCTGTCGGTCTGTGTCCTCAAAAGTAGATAATCGATACGTTGCGTATCGTCAACAGATACGATACGTTTTGTTCTATCCGTGATATAGGAAGCAGATGTCAGAGAAACTTCGATTCGAGGAAAAGCCTCGCGTTGCCCCCGTCGCCACGCGCCGCAAAGTGCTTGAGGCCGCGGCGGTACTGCTCGACGGCGACGGTTATCCCAGCGTCACCATTGAGGCCATCGCTACTAACGCGGGCGTGGCAAAAACAACGATCTATCGTTGGTGGTCGTCCAAAGCAGCGATCCTGCTCGACCTTTTTGATGCGATTGGGGATGAGCGCATTTCAGACCCTGCAACCGGGGACTTTGCGGAAGACCTGAAAGCCTATCTGAAATCACTGCTTGAATTGATGAGTGGAACCATCGCGGGTGAAGCGGCGGCGGGCATGTTTGCAGAAGTTCAGAGCGATCCGGTGATGAAAGTTGAGGTTTGTGCTCATTTTTCTGAGTTTCGTCAGATTGTCCTCAACCAGATTGTTGACCGTGCGATAGCCAGTGGGACCATCCGCGGAGACCTTGACCGTCGCCTGATTGAAGATCTGATTATAGCCCCCTTCTGGTATCGCCTTCTCATTGCCCATGAACCCATGAGTCTTGAGGAATGCGACGCCCATGTTGACGTTGTCCTCACCGGTATCGCTTCCTAATCATCTTGCGCCCTAATCATCTTGCGCTCTGGCGCCGTTCGCGCTTTGCTACCTCCAACAAAACAAAACCGGGAGGCGCACATGGCGATCAATTACGACGAACTGATGACCCTGAAAACTGAGGGCCAGGAATTTTCCTATGGCGACCGGGAGACCATGCTCTATGCGCTTGGCGTCGGCTTCGGTCGCGACCCGCTCGACGCGAAGGAATTGCCTTTCGTCTACGAAAAAGACCTGGTGACCGTGCCCACCATGTCCACCGTGATCGCCTGGGCCGCGGGGGCGATGGCCAAGAGCGGCATCAACTATGCCATGGTCGTTCATGGCGAGCAGAAACTCACCATGCATAAGCCCCTCCCGATCGCCGCCGACATTCTGGTGGACACAAAAGTTGTCGGCGCCTGGGACAAGGGCGCGGACAAAGGCGCCGTAATCGCCAGCGAAACAAGCATTCGCGAAAAAACAAGCGGAGATGCGCTATGCACCATGCTCTCCACCACCTTTGCACGCGGCGATGGCGGTTTTGGCGGGCCAAAAGAAGGGGCGCCTGTCCCTCATGCGATTCCGGACCGGGCGCCGGACCATTCTTTCGATGCAGCAACAGCTCCTGATCAGGCGCTTCTCTATCGTCTCTCCGGCGACAGAAACCCGCTTCATGCAGATCCGGAATTTGCAAAAGCTGTTGGGTTCCCTGCGCCCATCATTCACGGGCTCTGCACTTATGGCACCTGCTGCCGGGCGATCATCACGAATGTCTGTGATTATGACCCAAAGCAGATTGTCGGCTTTGATGTGCGCTTTTCTTCACCGGTCTATCCCGGCGAAACCATCACCGTCGACACATGGCGTGACGGGAATGTGCTGTCGTTCCAAGCGCGCGTAAAAGAGCGGGACGTGATGGTCATCAATAATGGGAAGTGCACACTGGCGGGCTAACCTCGCCTGGCATTGGGCTTTGTCTTCTGCCGACGGTTCATGAGCGCTTCCAGCGCGTCATGCACCGCCGTGCGGTAGGCCGGCTTCAGATAGGGATCTATGATCGCGAGACAGGCAAGCGCCCCATCGGCCAGGCGCTGCTCGCGCTTTTTTCGTGGGTCGGAAGCCCGATCCATGAACGAGACCCAGCTAAACCACACAAGAAACGAGTTGAGCGCCAAGAGCTCATTCGTCTTTTGATCGACGGCCACCATGTCGCCCTGATCCATGATGTCCTGATACATGCTGCCCATGGTCACGATTGTGTCGTCCTGCAGCGCCTGGATCATGGTGCCTAGTTCCGGATCACGCTGACCCAGACCGATGAGATCGGCGAAGAAGAAGCGGTAGCGCCAAAGCACTTCGATCGCTCTGACATAATCCGCCGCCATGCGTTCAGCTGAAATCGCTTCCCCTTTGGGATAGGTGAGCGGCTCTGCAATCCCGTCTCGAATGGCAGGGAAAAGAGCGCGGATGATCTCTTCCTTGTTGCGGAAATAGTAGTAGAGGTTCCCAGGACTGATGCCTGCTTCTGCAGCGATCTGATTGGTGCTGACATCACTGGCATTCTCTTCATTAAAGAGGCCAAGCGCCGTCTCCATAATAAGGGCGCGGGTCGCCGCTCCCTTAGAGGGTATGGCCCGTTCTTCCGGGAGTGCTCTGTTTGCCGCTGTTTTTGCCATAAGCTTTGGATACCTGTCCCGCCTGCGCGTGTCACCTCTTGACGCTGAGTTTTTTGAGTATAAGCTCTACTTTATTAGAGTATAAGCTCTAAATTGGGAGGGAGGGCCCCATGCTCGATACTTTCGCCATCAAAGGGCGTGATGCCTATTTGCCTGCCTGGAAGGGTTTGACCCGTCCCGAGGCAGACTGCGCCTATGACAGCGTCGTGATCAGCGGCAACGGGATTGGCGCTGCGGTGCTCGCCGCCCGCCTCAACCGGGCGCCGGAATTTGCCGGACGTGTGGTGATTGCCGCCCCGCCTGTCGCTGAAAGTAGGCGTCTTATCAATGGGGTGACACTGCGCGCGCGCAGCATTGATTATTATGCCGCTGCCCTTGGCATCGAACGTGCTGACGTGCTGCGCGAAATGTATGGGCCTGACTGGACCCAAGCGATCACCTATCGACAGCAGGCGACTTTGTGTGACGTTGAAGGAGACCGCTACACTTTTCGGAAGCCTGCAATCTGGATGACGAGTGAGGGTGTTCGGAAAGACCGTTCGACGCGGGAGCCCCTCGCCTATGGCGTGCGCAACTCCCGGCTCGCGGGCGCGCTCATCGCCCTTGCGAAAGGCGCCGGCGTCCAACATGTCGAAGAAGAGGTGAATGACTGGCAGGCCTTGCGGGCGCTTGCGCCGGGTGAGCGTCCGTTGATCGTCAATGCTAAACCAAAACCGCTGGAGAGTGCAGAAACAATCTGGCAAGCGCCTGCACCTAAGGAATTCGTCATCGCCTCGCAAATCACCTTTACCGACAATGCGCGCGCCTCCAAGGGGGTGCTTGAAAGCCATGATGCCTTCTGTGCTTTCATCCATCGTGACGGGGGACTTGATATGTCGGTCCTCTACCCTTTCAAGGATCCGCTCTCACCAGAGGCGCGCTATTACGGGATCTTCTATCGTGTTGCCAAAGCAGGCAGCTTTGACAAAGCCCACGAATATGAAGCGCTCACGCGCGAAATTATCGGTGTCGGTGGTGAGCTTGGGTTGGAGCCTCACGATATTGACGAGACCATGGGTCAGGCTTCTGTCCCCTGCTCGCCCTGGCGTGGCCTTCGCAATCGGCAGAAAGACACGCTCGATCTTTCCTACATTTACAATGGCGGCGCGCCGATCATTACCGGCGACGGGATGGTGCGATCTGCGCTTGCCGCGACTGCTGCTGCAGAGGCCTTGCTTTGCGGCCGGGACCCGGTACCTGAAATGAACAAGGCGCTTAACCGGTACCGGTTCCTCAACTGGAGCCAGTGCCGGATGATGACGAACTTCCCCGGCACTGCCGCCAAACTCATCGGTGCGCGCCCCAATTGGGCACTTGCCGGACCCGGACTCTCACGGGATTGGGATATGTGGGCGGGGGCATATTGATAACGCACACCCACAAAAAAAGCGGGCACCAAGAAGGTGCCCGCTGGACTGGCGTCACATGACGAAAGCTGTCTTAGGTGAATTTGAAGCAGCAAACTTTGTTGCCGTCGAGATCCCGGAAGTAGGCACCATAGAATTGCTCGTTGCGTGCGCCAGGCTCACCTTCGTCCGTCGCACCCAGCTCAATCGCTTTGGCATACATGGCATCAACTTCGTCGGTAGACTCAGCTGCAAGCGCGAGCATGTTGCCGTTGCCAGGCGTTGCGGTCTTTTCATCGTAAGGAATACAGAGCGAAAGCATTGCACCGCCCTTAGCATCGTTCCAGAAGATGATGCGATCCATGCTGATCGCCCGCTGGCCGCCAAAGGCACCAAGGAAATCATCATAAAACTTGGCGCCTTTTTCCAGGTCGTTCGATCCAAGTGTTGCGTATCCGATCATTTGAGTATCTCCCAATTTTCCAGGGGTTTCGCCCCTGGCTTTCAGTCATCAGAACCTTTCGCCTTGAAGGAAACGCTACAGGTTCTGCTTGTTTAGTTTTTCGCGTTTCCGGACGAATAACCGGTTACCACCTAGTCTGGAAACGCTCTCGCCGACACGTTAGACAATCACTGGAGGAATACAATGCCAACTCGACATCACAGTTTGCTGATTGGACATGGCGCCATCGTTTTTATTCTGGGGCTCGCTGCAGGCGTCCCCTTTTTATGGGCCCTCGACGCTGTTGCTGCAGGGGGTAGCGCGGTTGAAGCTGAGGCACTGCGCGCCTGGCGAATGGCGCATCTGGAAGGCACACTGAACGGCATGATGATGATCGCCGTCGCTGCCGCCGCCAAACAGCTCACCTTGAGTGACGGTCGGTCATCCATCATTACCTGGGGTCTGATCGCGACAGGGTGGGGCAATATCCTGGCGTCTTTCGTGTCAGGCATGACCGGTGGGCGCGGCCTTGCCTTTACCGGCATTGACTGGAACACGCTCACCTTCACACTCTTTTCTATCGCCATCGTCGGCGTTATCGCTGCGTTTGTCGTCCTAGCACTTGTCGCCTTTTCGCAACCGAGACACTAGAAAGCCGACGCACCTCGTTTGGCGGAAACTGTTTGTTGAATGTCATTTCCGCCAAACAGCGCATCCCGTAGATTAGCATCACCAGCAACAAGGGAGTGCGCCACATGCACATCGTGATTTTTCTCTATGACGGGTTCACAACGCTAGATGCCATCGGCCCGTTTGAGACTCTGAGCCGTCTGCCGGATGCAGAAGTGACCTTCGTTGCCAAAGAGGCCGGGATGGTCGCAAACGACAATGGTCTGATCGACATTTATGCGCCAAAAGGCATTGATGAAGTCGATAGCGCGGACATTCTGCTTGTGCCAGGCGGGTTTGCCGACGAAGCGGTGCGCAACGACCCTCATCAGATGGACTGGGTTCGCAAGATCGCGAAGACTACGAAGATCAATGCCTCTGTCTGCACAGGCTCCCTCATCCTGGCGGCGGCAGGGCTACTCGACGGCAAGAAGGCGACGACCCATTGGGCCTGCTATGATGTTCTCGAAGGCTATGGAGCAACACCTGTTGCCGAGCGGTGGGTGGACCATGGGGACATTATTACCGCAGCCGGTGTGTCGGCAGGGATCGACATGGGTCTGCACCTGTCAGCCCAACTCGCAGGCGAGGATTTTGCCAAAGCCCTGCAGCTGGCGATTGAATATGCGCCGGAACCGCCCTTCAATTCCGGTAGCGTTGCGACGGCGGCCCCGGAAATTGTCGAACTCGTCGCAGCGACGATGGGCAGCGGCGAGGCAACACCGCGCCCTCTTCCCGACCGCATAAGCCGAGTGCCCCGGGCGCACTAATTGCTTTCCTAGAGCTGGTTCCTAGATCTGGGATGACAAGAAGCCGTCTGGCGGGTTTCCAACCTGCCAAACGGTTTCCAATAGTTTACGACACGCCTCGCGGTGACAGCAATCTGACGCCGTCGCACAGTTCTTCAACGAGAAAAGGCGCTGAGCCCCCTCGCAGTCCAAACCAAACTCTTTCATGAGTCCGGCGGACGCAATTCTGTCTCTGCAAATGGGTTCCATTTTTCCCTCTTTCTGACATTTCTATGGTGGGGCCGTTCTGGAAAGCCTGCGTTGATTGAGATCAAGTCGCAAATAGACGGAACGCCACCACTCCGGTATCTTCCCGGCAAAAGAGCAAAAGAGGGGGACATCATGGCGGCCAAGAATCCGTACGATCCAGCATTGTTTGGCGAAGACGCGGTATCTGCTGAAACCAAAGCAATCAACGATGCCCTGGTCGATCTTCTGGAGAATTCAGACGACAATTGGGACATCGGGGTCGTTGAAGCCCGGGCCCGACGCGATCGGGGCGAAGGACCCTTTCCCCTGGTTCCAAAGTCAGATCGTGCGATCACCCGCACCATCCCAGGCAAAGGCGGCGACGTGGAGTTGCGGATCATCGCTCCTGAAAACCCGAAGGGCGTCTACCTTCATTTGCATGGTGGTGGATGGGTGTTTGGCTCCGCGGACGGCCAGGACCCTATGCTTGAACGCATTGCAGACAATTGTGGGCTGGCTTGTGTCAGTGTCGAATACCGCCTTGCCCCTGAGCACCCTTATCCCGCCGGGCCTGACGATTGCGAAACAGCTGCCGCCTGGTTGGTTGAAAACGCAAAAACAGAGTTCGGCACTGACGTGCTGACCGTTGGCGGAGAAAGTGCGGGCGCCCATTTGGCCGCCGTCACGTTACTCCGCATGCGCGACCGACACGGGTATGCGGGCTTTGCAGCGGCCAATCTGGTGTTCGGTGCTTTCGATCTTCGTTGGACGCCAAGTGCACGCGCCTTTGGCAATGAGCCCTATCTGATCCTGCGCACCCATGACCTGCACAAATTCGATGAGTGTTTTATTCCTAAAGGTGCTGACACCTCAGACCCGGACATCTCTCCGCTGTTTGCTGACCTGAAAGGCATGCCACCTGCTCTCTTCAGCGTCGGAACGGCGGATGCGCTGCTTGACGATAGCTTGTTCATGCATGCCCGGTGGGCAGCGGCTGGAAATGAGACAGAGCTTGCGATCTACCCTGGTGGCGCGCATGGCTTTGTCGCGTTCCCGGGCGAACTTTCTGCTTCGGCGGTGAAACGCATAGATGCGTTTCTCACTCAGGTTACGAAATGACCCAGATCTCTAAAAAAAGTAGGGGTGCCCTCGCGTCCCGTCAAGAAAATGACTTTCACCACGTACCTTTATAGAGTGCGCCGTCTTCAGTCCTTCCTAGAGTCTTCATGACCGATCCTATTCAAACAGTTCAAAGCATCGTCAACACATGGAACTGCGATGAAGTGGGCCATATGAACGTTCAGTTCTATGTGGCTGCCGCATCTGACGCCAATCGTGCATTTGGTGTTGCGCACGGCCTCAACAAGTCGGTTATCTCAAGCCGAGATCATATTCGCTTTCATCGCGAATTGCGGGCAGGCGATATTTTCGCGGTCACGAGCCGTGCCTCCGGCACTCATGAGGGAGGGCTCACCCTCTCCCATGAGCTGCGCAACTCCGCAACCGGTGTTCTTGCCGCAACGTTGACCAGCCAGACCGACCTTCCCGACGGTTTAGACGGGGGACCATATGAACCGCTGTCAGATGTCGCACTTCCCCGCGGCGTGCCGGGGACTTCCTCTTTGCCCGGTTTGCAGCTTGATGATCAGGCTGCTGCGAACCTCATTCCCATTTACCAAGGACTTGTTCATCCCGAGCATTGCGATGAAACAGGCCTCATGCGCCAGCAACATATTATGGGCCGGTTTTCTGATGGCGCCGCGCACCTTTGGCAACAGGTCGGGTTTGATCGCGACACGATGATCAAAGCTCGTAGAGGTACGGTGGTTCTGGAGATGCGCCTCGATCGTTTGGCAGATGTTCGGGCCGGGACAGTTCTTGTCGGCAAGAGCGCCATGGTCGAAGTGATGGGCCGGGTCCTCTGTTTTGCCCATTTCCTGTTTGACGCATCAACCGGCGCACTGGTTGCAACTGGCGAGGCCGCCGCTGTGATGCTCGACCTGGATGCCCGTAAAACCGTTGCCTTCAGCGATGAAGAGAGCGCCAAGCTCGCGCCCTATCTTATGAAGGTCGCATAGGATGGGTGAGATGATTGATACCTATCGCGGTTATGTGAACCCGTGGGAATGCGACGAGATGGGCCATATGAACATTCAGTTCTATATGGGCAAAACATCCGACGCTGCCTTCCATCAACAAGCGTTTCTGGGTCTGGGGTATGAACATCAGCAAACCGAGCGGACAACCTATGTGGCGCTCGAACATCACATCCGGTTTCACAAAGAACTCTTCGCGAGTGATCTTGTCGCGGTACGCTCAGGCGTTCTGTCGCTGAGTGACAAGACGATGCGAATCTATCAGGAAGTTCGAAACGCGCTCACAGATACGCTCTCGGCCACATTGGTTGTCGATGTGGGGCATTTTGATCTGAATGCGCGAAAGCTCGTTCCCTGGACCGACTTTATGTGCAGCCAAGCTGAAAAGATCATGGTTGACCGTCCTGTTGCAGCTCAACCACGCTCTCAACCGGATGGGTCTCTCGACCGAGATGTTTCACTGACACGCGCTGAGACCAAAGGCATGCACGAAACAAACCGGTCTGCGGTCAATCGCTGGGAGTGTGATGCAAACGACCATATGAATTCGCGCTTCTATCTCGCGCGCTTTTCTGAGTGCCAGGGGCATATGTGGGCAGCGGCCGGCCTTGATCGCCATTCGCAGAAAGCCAAGGGCCTTGCGACTGCCACAGTTGAGATGCGCCTTGCCTATTTCAAAGAAATGAATGCCGGGCAAACGCTCTTCGTGCGCACGGGGCTTGAAGCACAGAACGCCAAGACCCTGCGGTACCGGCATTGGATGTTTGACGCCGAGACGGGCGAAGCTGCCGCGGCCTCTGAAGGCACTGCCCTACTCATCTCGCGGGAAACCCGCAAGGCCGTCGACCTGCCACACGAAATTCGCGACAGACTCGGCTGAGTTCGCCGCACGCCATACACCTATCCACCTTCAATGGAGAGTTTCATGAGCTTTGTTGAGCTTTATCGCAGTTCGGTTCAAACCTGGGAAACCGATGGGATGGGGCATATGAATGTGCAGTTCTATTCTGAGAAGGCGACAAATGCTCTTGCTGCCCTCAGCCTTCAGCTGGGTCATGGCCGGGACGAGATTGCCCGGACCGGTGCACACCTTGTTGCTGAAGACCACCACATTCGGTTCCTGCGCGAACAGCGCCCAGGTGCGCCCATTTTTATTCAGGGTGGTGTGGTGGAGGCGGATGCAAACCGGCTCACCTGCTATTTTGAAATGGTGAACACGGTGTCAGGTGACGTTGCAGCGACCTTCTTTGCGCATGCAAGCCTTCGGTCTGACACAGACCGCAGCCAAGTCCCGCTCTCAGATGCGATGATTGCCAAGGCAGAGACCGTCAAAGTTGAGGTGCCACCGCATGGAAGCCCCCGTGGACTGTACCTCACACCGCCCCGCTCTGCCCCAGGCCTTGCCGACGCAGAAGAGATGGGATTGCTCACCACGTTTCAGGGCGAGGTGATGCGGGACTGGTGCGTGACCGGCGGTTTTCTGGCAACACGGCGCTACATGGGTATTGTCTCAGATTCCATTCCCAATTTGCTCGCTCAAACCCGCGGGGATGATCGCTCAAAAGACAGCACCACAGGGGGTGCCGCGCTCGAATACCGCTTTGTCTATCGGGACGCACCGAAAGTCGGCGACATTCTGACACTCAGGAGCGGCCTTAAGGAAGTGACCGACAAGACCTATACCTGGGCTCATTGGCTGTTTGATGTGGAGACGGGCGCATGTGTCGCGACCGCAGAAGCGGTTGCTATCGCGCTTGATCTCGTGGCCCGCAAGGCCATTCCCATTCCGCCGGATATGAAAGCGGGCCTTGAGAAGTTCGTTGTGCCAGGATTAGGTGTCTGAATTGGCACGGTTCAATTCCGGTTTACCTCGAATGAACCGTGCCAATTACTTGTTTTGGCGCATTCCCGGACGCTGAAGTCCTTCAACTTCAGCTGGAAATGCTTTTGGGGGACCTTATGACCGCTGAAGAATATCTGGAAATGGCAGCGCGCTTCCGGCGCGAGATTGTCGAGCCTAATGCTGCCCAATGGGATGCAGAGAAGCGACAGCCTGTGGCCGCATTGAAACAGGCAGCAGACGCTGGCCTCATGCGCCTCGAAACGCCCGTCGAGGCTGGCGGCTTTGGCCTCTCATTCCTGACAAAGCTCGCTCTTTGCGAAGACATGTCTCGGGCCGACATGCCCTTCATCTTCGCACTCATCAATACACAGAATGTGGCAGCACGGCTTTCAGCCACGGCAAATCCACGCCATCTGTCAGACTATGTTCCCCACATATTGTCCGGTGATCTGTTTGCAGCAACAGCGCTCTCAGAGCCAGGTGCGGGAAGTGACTTTGCCGGGATTGCCACCCGGGCCACCAAAGTGGACGGCGGCTGGGAGCTCACGGGTGAGAAAGGTTGGATCACCAATGCCGGGATCGCCGATCTTTTCGTGACCTATGCTCAATGTGATCCTGACGCGGGCTGGAAGGGCGTGGGCTCTTTTCTTGTTGATGCGACGCGCTCGGGCTTCAGTCGCGTGGAACCTTATGCGCTCAGCGGCGGCCATGGCATTGGCGCTGGTGGCTTTAAACTTGATCGCTATTTCGTGGCCGACGAAGATGTGCTTGGTGGACCCGGAGACGGATTTAAATCCGCCATGTCTGGCGTAAACGGCGCTCGCGTCTATGTCGCGGCAATGTGTGCCGGGCTTGTCGCCGACGCGCTGGAAAAAGCTGTCAGCTATGGCGCCGTGCGGACAGCTTTTAACAAGCCTCTGCTTCATCACCAGGGTTTGAAATGGTCGCTTGCCGATGTGGCAACAGAATTGGAAGCCATGCGCACGCTCACTCATGCGGCGGGAGTTCTCATTGAAGAAGGGGGAGATGCGGTCACGCGCGCCGCGCAGGCAAAGAAATTTGCGACAGAGCGTGCGGTGAGCTTGATCGAAACCTGTATTCAGGCAATGGGGGCAAACGGCTTGCGCGAAGAGCACGGGCTCGGCCGCCATCTCATCTCAGCGAAAATTTTGGGCTATACGGATGGGTCCATCGAAATGATGAACGAGCGCATCGGCGCCGCTCTCCAAAAAGAGTACGCCTCGTGAGTGCGTAAAAGATCTGCGCCCGGTCCGCTCAGGAGCGGACGGTTCGCGGCAGCACAGATCGAATAATGATGCCACGCTCCCCGGCGATGCGCTGAATGGTCTTTGTTCCTCGCACCAAGCGGTAGAGCTCTTCCATATTCAATGCGCGGCGTGCTGCTTTCGCTGCAGCGCGGGTCTCGTTGTAGAGTTTGCGCAGGCTGCGATCATCAAGCTTTTTGATCTCAGCTTCCTTCTCTGCACGCTTCGGATCTGGTTCATCGAACTTCACAATCATGATGTCATGCTCCTGATTATCTTGTTCCAGCTCAGTCTTGTCTCAAATTCCAGCTTATGGATTTGCTTCACTATTGCTCAAGGGGTTTTGCTGTAATTCTTCATCCATGCTCTGCATCTCTTCGCCAAAGATGCGCGCTGCCCTGGCAAAACGCTTTGTCATCTTTTCGAAAAACCCGAATGCTTCGTCGAGCTCTTCTTCCGTTGGTATCCCAGCACGCTCTGCAGGGGTTTTGGCTTCCAACTTCTCAAGACGTTCGCTCAGAGCGGCAATCTCAGCGTCATAGGCCGCACGTTCGTCAGCCGCCAGTTCGCAACTAAAGCCACCTGCTTTTTCACGACAGTGAGAAACTTCGCCCGTTTGAGTATCAAGGCGTAGAAATCCCTCGCCTGTTTCTGTCATGGAATAGCGTGCTTCATTTGCAAGCGCAGTTCCAGCTGAAAAAAGGCATATGCTTAAAGCAAGCGCGAGCCCAGTCCGGTTCATAAAAAACCCTCAGATGCAGAGCGCGTAAGGTTTTGATTTTCATCAAACCAGGCTCTGTTTTCTCATTTCGACGCGCTTCCGGACGAAAAACCGGAAACCCACTTTTCCTGGAAGCGCTGTGATCCGTACCCATGTTCAGAATGAAGAGGGATTGAGGCAGGAATGCGACCGAAAAACCTTAACTTTTTGAGCTTTTCTATGGGTTTTTCTGGGCCTCTATCCTGTCTTCGATGGCACCGATTTCGCGACGCGCAATTTCGGGAAATTCCATCGGAAGGAAATGTGACGCCGTGCCAAGACGCAAGATGGTGCCCTGTTTGTCCTGACGCCCAATAATTTGCGGCGCGTCTCCCCGGCAGGTCGACCCCGCCCCTGCGTAAACAAGACTGATGGGGCATTTAACTTTGTGCAGCGCCACAAACGTATCGTGCTCATGCCCTCGGAAATTGGCAGCTTCCCAGGCTGGCGCGCAGGTCAGCTCCACCTCACCGCTCGGCAGATCACGGGTTCCACCCTCGACATAGTCAGCAATCATCTCGACCGGCCAGGAGGTAAAGGCCCCACGGCCCGTATATTTTTCCACCATGGTTGCACGATCAGGAAACACAGACCTGCGGCGTTCAGCCCCCGTCGCCAGATCATGAGGGCCCAAACCAATGCCGAGCTTTCGCATCCACTGCAGAAGCCGCCCTTGATTGCGGCGGATCATGACGGGATCGAGCAGCACAAGACCCCGCACCAGATCCGGTCGCCGTGCGGCTGCGAGAATGCTCGTGGTTCCGCCCATGGAATGGCCTGCCAGCAACACTGGCCCGCCCGCGTCATCAGCAAACCGTTCGAGGTGCGCCACCAGATCATCGCTATAGCGATACCAGCTGCGCTGTGTCCGCGGGTTGGCGGTGAGGGTGGTTTGACCATGACCCCGCGCATCCCAGGCACGTATATGGAACCGGTCAGCGAGCGGCGACAGGAGTTTGCGGTAGGTCAGGCCGTTAAACCCATTGGCGTGGGCGAAGTGGAGCGGCGGCAGACCTTCGCCCGTCTTCCACTCGAGATAGGACTGCGCACCTTCCGCCCGCTCAAAACTTGCGCGGACAGGTTCGGCAGATAAGGGACTCGACATGTTCACGTAGGGGCACTTTCAAGCTTCTAATAGAGACTTTCTTCTCAACCAGTCTGTGACGACACCAACAGCGGCCATCATCTTGTCCGGCTGGCCGATATAATAGTGGGTCGCGCCGTCAATCACATGAAACTCTTTGTCGTCATGCTGTACACCGGCTAACAGCCGCTTTGCATGGCTTGGGGTGCATCCATCGTCTGCGCTGTTTTCAATGACAAGAATGGGTACCGTAACGTCACCGGCGCATTCCGGCCCCTTGGCGCGGGAATGCTCAATGGACCATTGGGAGAGCCAGGCGCGTAGAGAACAAAAACGGGCAAGACCCGCCGGCATCATGTTGACGGTCTTTGGGTCGCCCATAAAGCACCAATTCGGGCCCTTGCGGTCATTTGGATCGACATTCAGGTCCAACCAACGCGGGTCTGCCATGGTGCCATGAACGACAAAGCCAAATTCCTCCTTGGGAAGCCCTGCGCGCTTTAATTCATCCAGCTTGTTCCAAACGAAATCGTCGATCCGTTTTGATCGGGCCACCTGCGCTGCCCTGTATCGTTCCACATAAGCGTCTGCGTAGGTTGGCTGGTTCGGATTGTCGGGATCGTAGAGGTTGAGGTCGACCTCTCTCTTTGTGAGGTCGTTTTCATCAATGATCGAGGCGTCTAACCATTCGGTCAGAATGATCGCCCGGCTTACATGGGCAGCAAGCTGAAGCACCGCGTCCGCAGGGATCAATGCTGCCCCCACAACATCAACAGGGTCACCCGCCGGCGTCGCGGTGATGGTCGGCTTCTCTGCCTGAGATTGATAGAACATGGACAGCGAACCGCCGCCGGACCATCCAGCAAGGATCACTTTCTTAAAGCCGAGCTTCTCTTTGGCATATTTGATGTACTGCCCAAGATCGAGAATGACCTTTTCCATGATGAGCGCCGTATCATTATGAGGATAGCGGCTCCCACAACACAGACAGTGGATCCCGGCAGCGGCCAGGGCATTGGGCATGGGCAACAGGTTCATGGTGCCCGTGGGATGCATGAAGATGAGCACGGTGTCGGAGTCCACACCCTTTGGCTTCAGGTATTGCCCCTCAACCACGATCGTATCCAATGCCCCCGCATAGGTTTCCTTAAAGGCTGATTTTTCCTGCCAATGTAAAAAGATGGGACGGCGTTCAACCTCATGTGGTGCTGCTTCTGTCATTTAGTCCTCCACAAGGTTTCCGTTGGCATCCCGAATCTCAGGACCGTTCACCCGGACCCGCCCGTCGCCGAATTTTCCGTCGCGCTCCCTGAAGGCTTCTTTCAGGCCTTTCTCAGCGGCATTCTGTCTGAATGTTTCGGCAGCTTTGGCGCGGTGGCCGCGGGCATCATTTTCGCAGGCGAGCCGTTGAAGGGTTCTCGCTCCCATCAGCTCCAACCCCAAATTGACCACACGTTTCTGCGTGGTCAGCAGATCCGGATCGATCATCGAGAGCCGGTCCGCAAGGCCTTCCACTTCTGCTTCCAGCATGTCCGCAGGTACCGACTTCATAACAAGCCCGATCTCTTGTGCTTCTTTGCCTGTGATGCTGTCCCCGGTGAGCAGCAGGCGCTTCGCCCATTGCGGACCACAATGATAGAGCCACATTTGATTGGGCAGGGAGCCCAGATCGCGCGCGGGCGGAAAAGCAATCACCGCGTCATCGGCAGCAATCACCATGTCGCTCAGAAAGGCGATATCGGTGCCTCCTGCCAGGCAGCGTCCGTGCAGTTGCGCAATGACCGGTTTGTGCATGTCAAAAATCGCCATTCGAAAGCGCTGCTGCCGTTCCAACTGCCAGATGTCGTCGTCAATGCTGGAGGCACCTCGGAGATTACGATCCCGATCACGCGGTGCCGCGCCTGCGAGGTCATAGCCCGCACAGAAATCCTGCCCTGCGCCTCTCAGGATGACGGAGTGCACGTCCCGATCATTGTCCGCATCCCAAAGCGCCTCGCTCAACAGGCGTTGCACTTCGTACGAAAGAGCATTTCGTTTTTCAGGGCGGTTGAGCGTCAGACGCATGCGGCCCCGGTCAACCTCTACCTCGACATCTGCCATGAGACTGGCCTTCCGGTTAGGGGTGTCTGGTCGTCGTTTTATCGAAAGTTCGCAGGGCGTTTTTCAAGGAACGCATTTACGGCTTCCTCATGCTCCGGCGTTTCCCAGCACTCGTGCAGAAATTTGGTTTCAAGCTTCTGCGCGGCATCGAGATCGGTCGTCACGGCGTTTGCTGTGAGCAGTTTCTTGGTCATGCGGAGCTGGGTGTCCGGATTGGTCGCGATCTGCTCCCCAATGGCAATGGCTTTGTCCAACAGCTCGTTCGATGACACGCAATGCTCTGCGAGGCCCAAGTCGGCAGCTTCTTGCCCTGAATAGAGACGTGCGGAGAGCATCATCTCACTCGCTTTGCCCCATCCCATGCGCGAGATGAGAAAGTGACTTGAGGCAAGTTCCGGCACGATACCCATCTTCACAAACACCAGACCGAACTTCGCGGCGTCAGACGTCACGATCACGTCGAAAGGCAGGATCATGGTGACACCGATGCCGACGGCAGGGCCGTTTACCGCAGCAATCAGCGGTTTGGATTCACGCACGAGCTTGATCCAATCAACGGTTGCAGGCACGCCGCCGGAGCCACCTGCCGTGTCGTTGCCCGGGTCATTGCCATCGATGCGTGTCTTGAAGGTGCTCTCAATATCAGCGCCCGCACAGAAGCCACGGCCCGCGCCGGTCATCACAATCGAGCCAATGCTTTTGTCCCCATTAGCTGTCTCAATTGCGTGGGCCAGCTCTTCCATCATCTGCGGTGTCCAGGCATTCAACCTGTCCGGGCGGTTCAGTGTGATGAGCGCAATGGTGCCCTTGGTCTCGTAGATGATCTGTTCGTATGTCATCTGTTCCTCCCCAGGATATGTTTTTGTTGAGGGAAGTGTAGCGGGCGTTGCTCAGCAAGGCGAGCCATGTAGGTCGGAGATATCACGCCTGCTCTTTGAGGGCGTCCTCCAGCATGTCGAGCCTGTCCTGGCCCCAGAAAAATTCATTGCCAAGACAATAAGACGGCGCGCCAAAGAGCCCTCGGTCAATCGCCTCCTGTGTGTTTTGTTTGATTGCATCAGAGATATCTGAGCGCGACGCTGCGTCAACAACCGCTGCACCGTCCAACCCATTTTCGTTTGCAATCATGGCGACCATTTCTGGGTCGGCAATGTTGCGCTCTTCTTCCCAAACAGCGCGCATCAAAGCGTCCGCCAGTTGACCGGCGGTTTCTTCACCGGCCTCCCGAATTGCCACGAGAACGGCGCCATCTGCCAATCGCGGATTGACCGGCCAATGCGCCGGATCGAAGTTCATGGGCAGTCCGCGCTTTGTGCTCCAGCGTTTCATCTCTATTTTCCGCCAGGCCTGTCGCTGGGGCGGACGCTGACCAGCCGGAAGACCGCCGGTGGCTTCGAATAAGGTGAGGAGATTGGTTGGTTTGTGATGGACCTTCACATCGCAGCGTTTTGCCAGATCCCGAAAGGCGCGTGACCCAACGTAACTCCAGGTGGAGAGTGTCGAGAAATAATAGTCAATGTCCTCCATAGGCCGCGCCTCCTGTCCTTTGTCTTTCGCTCCGAAAACCTAGCACACGCCTCAAAATGGACGCGATTAGTCCCTATATTAGAAGAGACAAATGATGAAACGAAAGCGCCCAGCACCGATGACCGGGCGACGAAGAGAGGAGGCACAAGTGGCCTATATTGACAAGACCCTGGCGCAGGGCGAACACATACTCGCGCGAGGGCATTTTCACTGGACCTATAGTATAACGTCGTGGATGTGGCTGCTCATTGCCGGGTGGGCCTTGATTGGGATCTACATGTTTTTTTCCCGGCAGATCCGCAAGTGGACGACAGAGCTTGTCGTCACCAACAGGCGGTTTGTCTTCAAACGCGGCGTGCTCAATATCAAAACAGATGAGTTCACCGCCAACCGCATTCAGGCGATCACCCTTTCGCAGCCTTGGCTCGGAAGATTGCTTGGTTATGGCCAACTGAATATTCGGGGGGAAGAGATCGGGCAGTTCGGTTTGCCGGTTATCGCCGATCCGCTGGCCTTTCGAAAAGCGCTTATCTCGTCTGCTGAGGGCGCGAACAGCGCCAAGCTGCCAGCGGCAGCTTGACCCAGCGTCATCCTTCCAACGCAATATCCTGGGCTGCCATGCGTCCATTGTCGGCCTCGGTGAGCTGATAGCTCACCTTTTGTCCATCTCGGAGCGTCGTGAGCCCAGCTTGCTGAACTGCCGTGATATGGACAAATGCATCTTTGCCACCGTCTTCTGGTTCAATAAAGCCAAAGCCTTTTGTTGAGTTGAACCATTTTACAGTTCCCGTCGGCATTTTTGTCTCGCTCCATGTCACAGTTCAGGTGTCCTGCAGAAAATGGAACTAGACCATGACAGGCGTTTGACAATGGCTCGCAAACAAACGTGAAAAGAAAAACCCCCGCCAGTTGCCTAGCGAGGGTTCTTGGCGCAGCTGCGAAGCGCGCCTCACACGATAAGACCTATTCCCCCGAGTAGGTCTCCTCGTACGTCTTTCGAAAACTTCAGCCGATATGATTAGTCATAGCTACGGTATTCGTCCAGTGCGCATTTGCAACACTTTGTCTGAAATCAAATCCTGCGGGGCACAAAACGGAAAAGACCTCCGTGGACGAATGTCCTCGGAGGTCTTCTGACCAATCTCATCTAGCCGTTATAGGCCGGATCAATAGTCATCCATCTCGTCTTCGATCTCGTCCATTTCGTCTTCGAAATCTTCCTCGATCTCATCCATTTCATCCTCGAAGTCTTCTTCGATCTCATCCATTTCATCTTCGAAGTCTTCTTCGGCTTCAATCTCGTCTAGCTCTGCTTCGAGATCATCATATTCGTCCGCCATTGCCGCGCCCGACAGGCCAACAAATGGAAGTGTCATCAATGCGAGAGCAGCGACAAAAAGTTTCACCCAATCACTCATCCCCAAATACCTTTCCCAGTTTTAGGTACCCCTGAAACGAAACTGTCACATTTGGGATGCGGCCTGTCCAGAAAAGAAAAGCCCCACCGAAAATTCGGCGAGGCTCTGCTTATTTTGGCCGATGTTCCGGAGCGCCTAGAGCGTGCGGGAAATCAACACTTTCATGATTTCGTTTGTGCCGCCGTAAATCTTCTGCACACGGGCATCCCGGTACATGCGGGCAATGGGGTATTCGTTCATGTATCCATAGCCGCCGTGGAGCTGAAGACATTCGTCCACCACTTCGCACTGCATATCAGACACCCAATATTTTGCCATTGATGCTGTCGCCGCATCTAGCTTGCCTTCCAACAAGAGGCCGGTGCAGTGATCTGTGAATACACGCGCGACTGTTGTTTTCGTCTTCGCCTCAGCAAGTTTGAACTGTGTGTTCTGAAAATCCATCACAGCCTGACCGAAGGCTTTGCGCTCCTTCACATAGTCAACGGTCTGCTCCAGCGCTGCTTCCATCATGGCAACACCCTGCAGGCCAATCTGCAGCCGCTCAGAGGCAAGTTGCTGCATCAGCTGGATGAAGCCCTGGCCCTCTTCCGTCCCCAGAAGGTTGGATGTGGGCACCCGGACATTGTCAAAAAACAATTCGGAGGTGTCCTGGCTCTTCTGGCCGATCTTGTCGAGATTGCGACCGCGGCGGAAGCCTTCGACTTCGTCGGTCTCAACCACAACAAGCGACGTTCCCTTGGCGCCAGCGCTTGGGTCTGTCTTCGATACAACAATGATCAGATTTGCCTGTTGACCATTGGTGATGAAAGTCTTCGATCCGTTGATCACATATTCATTGCCATCAAGTTTCGCGGTCGTCTTGATGTTCTGCAGGTCCGATCCGGTTCCCGGTTCGGTCATGGCGATGGCACCAACAAGCTCGCCGCTCGCCATTTTTGGCAGCCAGCGCTGTTTCTGTTCTTCAGAGCCATAGTGCACGATGTAAGGGGCGATGATGGCGTTGTGGAGCGATGCCCCAAAACCGGTGATGCCCTTTTTCCCGAACTGGTCGATCAGCATGGCTTCATGGGCAAAGCTACCGCCGGCACCGCCATATTCCTCGGGAACAGACGCGCAGAGAATGCCTGCCTCGCCGGCCTTGTACCAAACATCCCGATCGACGATTTCGTTCTTCTCCCAACTGTCGACGTGGGGAGCGAGTTCTTTCTCGCAGAATTTTCCAACCGCGTCGGCGAAGATCTCAACATCTTCTGTCATCCAGGCTGGCTTTTCGACTTGCAGTACAGACATTTGATTTGAACTCCCAGGTCCCCCCGGGACCAAATTGACTAATGTGGATTCGAGTGCGGCGGTTGAGCTGGCGTGCACGGGTTTGCACGCCCCTCAATCAATCGACATATGCCGCACACAGTTCGGGCTTGGAACAATGAGCCCGTCGCGCAGTGACCCGCGCGACTGTGTTCATTTTTATTAGGCTTCGCCGTCTGCCTGCTTTGCAAGCTGAAGCATGCGATCACAGCCTTCCTGAAGCAGCTCGATCTGAACGTCGATGTCCTGTTTCTGCTGCTCCAGATTGGAAATCTGTTCACGGAATTTTTCCTGGGCGATCAGATATTGACGCTCGTCGCCATAGGTGTCGTAAAGATCAATTAGCTCTTTGATCTCGCCAAGGGAAAAACCAACGGCCTTACCACGTACGATCAGTGCCAGACGGGCACGGTCACGGGGACGATAGACCCGGGTCTGTCCCTGACGGGATGGATGAAGAAGATCCTTGTCTTCATAGAAGCGAATTGCGCGGGTGGTCACATTGAACTCATCTGCGAGCTGGGTGATGGAGAAGGTCGCATCGCCCTGTGCATCTTTTGCGGCAGCGTTTTTGTAAGTACCGGCGGCGGCGGATTCTGGTGTGCTCATCTGTTGCATGTTTGAAAACTCCCGGTGGCATTAAGGATCAAATTCGCAGTTTTCTGCGGTTTTCTTTTGTGATACCGACTCTAGTTGACGCTTACGTCAACGTCAATGGTTTCCGTTGACGTTAGGGGAAATCGGGAGCCAGCCTCGCATATTGCCCCTGGTTCGTCGGAATGGTTAAGTATCTCAATCACACGACATGGGAGAATCTGATGCAGCGCCTCTATTCAATAGCCAGCCTCGTAATGGCCTGTGCTTTTTTGGCGGCATGTTCCTCCGGTCGGCCCGGAGAACCCGCGCCGCTTCGCAGCGTTGGCCTGCCACAGCAGGCAGCCAGTTCTGCCGTCAGCGACACGCCCCTCGGTCGTGCGGTTGCCCGTGCGGTCAATGACTATCGCAGCGCTGCGCCCTTGGCCGTGAACAGTACTCTGCAGAGAGCGGCAGCGGTCCATGCCAGCGACATGGCAATTCGAAACTATGCTGGCCACCACAATCCAGAGGGACAAGGCCCAGTGGATCGGGTTTTGGCGATTGACGAGAATTACCAACGGCGCATCGGCGAGACCATATGGATGGGCCAGGTCCCCGCAGGGCGGAGCGACGCACAGATTGCTGCCATGGTCATCAATGCCTGGAGTAACAGCCCCCGCCACCGCACAATTGTTGAAGCGTCCCGCAATAGTCAGATTGGCGTTGGCACTGCGCAAAAGGGCGACGCTTATTACGTTGTCGCCGTCTTTAGCGACTGATTGATCGGGACACCCTTTGACCAAACCTGACCTCAGCCGCCGTGCGGTTCTAGGTGCGAGTGCCGCTGTCGGGACTCTGCTCAGCACCAGCGATGTCCATAGCGCAGAAACCCGTCAGTGGAAGATGGTGACGTCCTGGCCGAAAGGTGCGCCGGGGGTCGGCACGTCAGCTGATCGTCTTGCGGCAAAAATCAATGAGATGAGCGGCGGGCGCCTGACAGTCACCGTCTATGGTGCAGGTGAACTGGTCCCGCCCTTCGAGGTCTTTGACGCCGTCTCGTCAGGCACTGCAGAGATGGGACATGGCGCGTCACATTTCTGGTCGGGTAAAGATCCTGCCTTCAATTATTTTACCGGTCTGCCTTTTGGTCTCACCGCTCATGAACGCATTGGATGGCTCGCCTTTGGAGGCGGACAGGCGCTTTGGGACGAAACCTATGCGCCCTTTGGTGTCCGCGCCTTCTTAGCCGGATCCAGCGGGGTGCAGGCGGGTGGCTGGTTCAGAGAGCCCCTCAATACCCTTGATGACCTGCAAGGCCTTAAGATGCGCATCGCAGGTCTTGGTGGCGAGGTACTCCGGCAACTTGGTGTCACGGTCACTCTCATGCCGCCGGGCGACATTTTTGGTGCCATGACTTCGGGCACCATTGATGCGGCAGAATGGGTCGGCCCCTGGAATGACATAGCGTTTGGCCTGGCCGACGTCGCGAAACACTATTACCTGCCGGCCTTTCACGAGCCGGGTCCGGCGCTTGAGTGCCTTGTGAATGAAGAAGCCTATGGTGCGCTGCCAGCGGACCTCCAAGCGATCGTGCAAGCCGCTGCGGGAGCGGCAGCCCTCGAAAGCCTTGGAGAGTTCGCTTTCTATAACGCACAGGCCTTCGCGACCCTGGGTGAGCTGGGCGTCACGGTGCACACCTGGCCTAAAGATATAGTCTCCGCGATGCGCACTGCTTCTGACGGGGTATTACAGGATCTGTCGGAAGCCAACGAGCTCTGTAGGCGCATCCATGCGTCATACGAGTCCTACAGGTCGAAGGCCATTGCCTACGCAGATGCCTCAGAACGCGAAATGTTGAGGCTGAGAGTCAAAAATCAGCCCTGACGACGCCAAAAGTTAACCCCGCGTTTACCAAAACCCTGCTTGATAAGGCTTTAGCAAGATCGGTTACGCGTTCGTGACAACTCGCACCGCCTAACCCGCGGAAATGGCGTACAGAATCCAGATATTGTGGATGGTCGCCGGGTTTACACAGAATCACGTGGTCGATACAGTCCTGAATCGTTAACGGGCATAGTGATTCGATGAGACCGGGGGTTCCTTGGAGCGTTAAGGGCATTGAGCCCGAAGCCAGAGAAGCAGCCAAACAGGCTGCTCGCAAGGCAGGCGTGACGCTGGGCGCCTGGCTGAACCAGGTGATCATGGACAGCGGCACCGATGACATTAACGCCGCCATCCAAAATTACGGAAATCTTGACGCTGCTGCCAGCCAGCCACAACCACCGGCTGGTGCACCTTATATGCAACCGAATATGCAGCCCGCTGCGTTCGCGGCTCCACCCGCACAGCCTCAAGTTGACCTTTCGCCGGTGACAGAAGCGGTACGCGACCTGGTTCGCCGCATCGATTCAAACGAACGGCTTCTCGAAACATCGCTGGACTCGCTTGCTGGCAGGATCGAGTCCTCAGAGCAGCTGATCGCCTCAGGTGGTCTTTCTGGTGCGGCCGACTCTGGCATGGAACGCAAAGTTCAACAGCTCACAGATCGCCTGGAAGCGGCTGAAAAAGCGCGTCTTCCCTTCGCCAAAAACACCGGCGATCGGCTCGCATTTCAGACCCTTGAGAAGACCATGAATGCCGTAGTCGACCATCTCGAGACAGTCGACAGTCAAAGCGAACAAAAATTCGCAGAAATGCGGCACCTTCTGTCCGAACTTGCCGATCGGGTCGACAATTCTGAGGAATCAAAGAAGCTTGATCAGGAACGGGCGAAAACCGATGCGCTCGGCAACACGCTGCAAAACCTTTCTGAGCGAATGGCTGAAACTGAACAGGCGCTCCACGCGGCAAACGCCAGCGCGGAACAAGGCCGCCGTCAGGCGGTCGAAGAAGCTGTTCAGATCGTTTCCAACAAGCTCGATTCCGACAGTCAGCGCGCCCAGATGGCCGAGCTGCAGACAGCGATCGAGAAGATGAACAGTCGGATCGACCATTCCGAAGCGCAAAGTGCCCACGCCATCAAAACGCTTGAAGGCAGCCTAACGGCATTCGTTGATCGACTGGAACAGACCCAGGTGCGGGCCGATGACATTGTGCCTCAGGTCATGGATCAGCTCGATGGACGCCTGGAGCAAGTCGTCTCCCGAGTCACTGATAGCGAGACGCGGGCCCTGGAAACCGCCAGTTCGGTTGAACAAGCGCTTTCCTCTCTTGCACAAACCATGAATGCGACTGAGCAGCGCAACGCGGCAACGCGTGAAACGGTTCAGTCTATGGTCGCGCAGGTGAATGAGCGGATCGAAAACATCGAATCCGGCTCAGGTCTTCCACTTTCACCAACTATTGCCGTCGGCGCTGGCCTGGCAGGCATGCCTGCTCCGCCGCTTTCCAGCGCGCCCATGCCGCCACCAGGATTTGCGGCCGAGCGCGCACCTGATCATCTTCTGAAATCGCCGGTGACGATCCCATCATCGGGACCACCTTTGCCATCTATGCCGTCCGCAGCCGAGGCGCCACAGCCACCTGCCTCACCAATGGCAGATGTGCCTCCTCCGCCATCACCATCGCTTGATGCTCCGGCACCGCCCCTTTCAGACGTGCCGCCGCCGCCAAATATCGGGCCAGATGCACCGCCCGTGGCAGCCGACGCCCCGCCTGCACCTGGCGATCTTCCACCGCCACCCCCGCTCGAGCCACCAATTGCTGCGCCAGCGGAACCGCCGGTCATGAACGAAAAGAAGGCTGCGCGTGATTTCATCGCCGCCGCGCGGCGCGCTGCCCAGTCAGCCCATCAGACCGGCGACACGGCGAGCCTGGGCTTTGGTGAGCAATCCGACCGCTATGCGGCTTTTGAAGATCAGGAAGAAGGCCGCGGCAAACGCCTCGCCATTATTATTGGCGGTGCAGTCGTTGCCCTTATCGTCGTTCTAACGCTGGTTAACTGGCTCGTCGCGCCTTCGACACCTGAGATTCCTGCTGACGATATCGACATTATTCTCGATGAGCCTGCTCCCGGCGATAGCGCCTTGGAAGATCTGGCCACCGTGCCCGACGCGACCGTGCCGGATAGTGTTGCACCGTTAGAAGATTTGACTGTTATTCCGGAGGCCATTCCGGAGGATGCTGGGACCGCAGCTGCGGCTGCCGTTCCAGCATCCACGCCTTCACCTGCTGAAAGCGAACGGCCTGCCCCCGCACCGCTTCCAGAGCCCCGCACACCGGCCTCGGCTGCCCCGCGGGCAATCGTTCCGAACAATGCTGCGGATATGCCGCCTGTTGAAGCAGCGCCGACCACACCGGTCACGCAGGCGCCAACGGGCACCCGCAATGCCCTTCGCAGCGCTGCTGCTGCAGGGAACCCAGCCGCACAATATGAAGTGGGCTTGCGCTACGCACGTGGCGGCGGTGTTCCGCAGGATTATGGGCAGGCAGCCTATTGGTTCGAGCTTGCAGGCAAACAAAACCTCGCGATTGCGCAATATCGGCTCGCGACGCTTTTTGAGAAAGGCCGCGGCGTTCCCCAGGACATGGAGAAAGCACGCAGCTGGTACGAAAGCGCGGCGCAGGCTGGCAATGTCAAAGCGATGCACAACCTGGCTGTCATCTATGCCGAAGGCAAAGGTGTCCCTCAAGATTTCGCCAAAGCGGGGCAATGGTTCCTGGCTGCGGCAGACCATGGACTTGCGGACAGCCAGTACAATGTCGCTGTTCTTTTTGAGCGCGGCCTTGGCGTCAGCGAAGACCTTCCTGAAGCTTTCAAGTGGTTCTCTGTCGCTGCGGCGAATGGCGATGAGGGAGCAGCCGCACGACGCGATGCGATTGCCGAACAGATGGACGCCAACACTCTCGTGGATGCAAAACTTGCCGCGCAAACCTGGGCCCCGAAACGGGGTGATCCGATTGCGAACGGCAACCTAACGTCTCTTGGGAATTGGAGTAACGCGTCTCTCACAAGCTCCGGCGGTGCCTCTAGCGCACCGCAGGCCAGCGCAGAGATTGCCAAAGCACAACGTCTTTTGCGCGACCTTGGCTACCAGCCGGGTCCTGCTGACGGATTGATGGGTCCCCGCACACGGGATGCCATCAGTGATTTTCAACGCACCGCGGGGCTTGGGGTCACCGGTGCCGTCGACGCACAGCTTCTCAACACACTGGAAGCATACGTCCGGTGATCCATCGGCGGTTTGACACGGTACTTGCCGTCTCCCGCCAGCACCAAACTGCGGTTTCTGGACGGGCTGGTTGAATGTTCCAAATATACCTCCCCATTGCAGAGCTGCCCGTGAACGTGTTCCTGATATTGGGCATGGGCGGACTTGTCGGCTTTTTGTCAGGCATGTTCGGCGTTGGCGGTGGGTTTCTCATGACGCCTCTCCTCATCTTTACCGGCATCCCACCGGCGGTCGCCGTTGCGACACAGGCTAACCAGACCGTCGCCTCATCCATTTCGGGCGTGGTTGCGCATTGGCGGCGTAGCGCCGTCGACTTCAAAATGGGGGGCGTGCTGCTGATAGGCGGCGTCGTGGGTGCCGTCGCTGGTGTCTATCTGTTTGCGTACGTGCGGGCCCTCGGGCAAGTCGACCTCATGATTTCGCTGTCTTATGTTCTCTTTCTGGGTGTGATTGGCAGCCTGATGCTCAATGAAAGCGTCAGAGCTTTGATCGCTGTTCGCCAGGGCCGGAGCCCTGCATCAGCCAACAGATCGCACCATAGTTGGATGCACGGACTACCCTTCAAAATGCGGTTCCGGCGCTCAAAGCTTTACATTAGCGCGATCCCCCCCATCGCGATCGGGACCTTTGTCGGCATCCTCGTTGCCATCATGGGCGTTAGCGGTGGCTTCGTCATGGTCCCTGCGATGATCTATATGCTGCGCATGCCGACCAATGTTGTCGTCGGCACATCGCTTTTTCAGATCATCTTTGTCACGGCCCTCGTCACCGTTCTGCACGCAGTTGAGAACCAGGCTGTCGATATCCTGCTGGCATTTCTGCTGCTGCTTGGCGGCGTTGTTGGCGCTCAGTTTGGTGCACGGGCCGGGCAGCGGCTTCGCGGTGAACAGTTGAGAGCTTTGCTCGGTCTCATTGTTCTTCTTGTGGGCTTGCGGCTCGGCTTCGACCTTGTCGTCCAACCGGATGAACTCTTCTCCCTGACAACGGGAGGTGCTCCATGAGAAACACTGCACTGGTTCTGAGTTTTCTCTGGGTGACACTGACCTGCGGAACCGCCCAGGCCGATCAGTTGGTAACTGATCTGTCAGAACATCAGATTTCGATCCGATCCAACTTCACCGGTACAGAGATTTTGATCTTTGGGGCGGTGGAGGCAGAAGACCCTACAGACCTTGCAACCGAACGCGACATCGTCGTTGTTGTCACCGGCCCGGAAGGCCCTGTCACTGTTCGGCGGAAAGACCGGATCGCCGGCATCTGGATCAATTATGACGCCGTTCGTTTTGAGCGCGTCCCGTCCTTCTACTCTGTCTCCAGCACGCGTCCCTTATCGCGCGTGGTTTCCCTGGATACCCGGACCATCGAGGGTCTTGGGCTGCGGCATATTGGCCTTGGTGCAGCAACCGGGCTTGGGCCGACAGGCACTGAAACATCTCTTTCTGAGGACGAGCAGAAGGTATTTTCGCAGGCTTTGCTGAGGAACAAACAGAACCAGAACCTCTATCGCGCTGAGCCGAGCGGTGTGGCGTTTCTGGGCCGCTCCCTCTTTCGCGCAACCGTCGACATTCCTTCCAATGTGCCCAACGGCCTATATACGGCAAAGGTTTATCTGGTTTCGAACGGTCAGATATCGGATGCAGCCTCCACACCGCTCTTCATCGTAAAAAGCGGGATGGAGCGGGCGATCTACTCATTTGCCCACGAACAACCCCTGCTCTACGGCATCTTTGCGGTGGTATTTGCCACCTTTGCGGGATGGGCTGCGACGCTCATTTTCAAGGATTAACCCTCACTGCCAAGTGAACTTGCGTTCCTTGAGCATTGCCCCAAACTATGTCACGCAATACCGGCGATTAAGACTGGTTAAAGCTCGGGAGTTGGCAGGATAATGGACGGCGTTGACGCAGGCTTTGCGGCGGCACTTATTGGCGGGATCATCAGCTTCCTGTCTCCGTGTGTCCTGCCTCTCGTTCCTGCCTATCTTTCTTTTGTGGCAGGCGCCTCTCTCGACGAGCTGACCGAAGAGATCGACAAGCCCTCAAACGACATCGCACGACGGGTGCTTTTTGGCTCGTTTGCCTTCGTCGCCGGGTTTTCCACAGTCTTCATTATGCTGGGTGCCTCGGCGGGCGCCATCAGCCCGTTTCTGCTGGCGCACAAGGTCATCCTTGGTCAGATCGCCGGGGTCATTATCATCATTCTGGGTCTGCATTATGTAGGGCTTTTCCGGTTCGCTCTGCTCAATCGCGATGTCCGTTTTCTTCCGAGTTTCACACCCGACAGCGGGAGCGGTTTTGTTCCGCGGATCGGCATGCCGTACCTGGTGGGCCTGGCCTTTGCCTTTGGTTGGACACCCTGTATCGGCCCCATCCTCGCAACCATTCTCACCATCGCCGCTTCACAAGAGAGCCTGGGCTACGGGGTCGCGCTCTTGAGCGTCTACTCTGCGGGGCTTGGCATTCCTTTTATAGCGGCGGCACTCGCGGTTCAGGCCTTCCTGCGCTTCTCAGCCGGATTCAGACGTCACCTGCCGAAGGTTGAAGTGGCGGCTGGCGTTCTCCTGATTGGTACTGGTCTGCTCATTGCCTTCGGCACCTTGGAGACGATTGCCATTTACATGATAGAGGTCGCGCCATGGCTCGCGGAGCTCGGATGAGCGATAAACCCGCCCCAATCATGCCGCGAAGCGCCCAACTCCTGGGATATGGCGGCGTCATCCCTTTTGTGGGGACCAGCGTGGTCATCTGGACCATGTGGCCGTCTGAAATGGGACAGACCGCGTTGCAAGCGCAGCTTGTCTATGCAGCGATCATTCTCTCGTTCCTTGGGGGCATTCGTTGGGGGTCGGTGATGCAACGTTTGGGGCATTTCAAGCGCCGGGCACCTGAAGGACTTGCACGAGAGCTATCACTGTCTGTCGTGCCGCCTGTCGTCGCATGGACAACGCTCTTTGGACCGGCCGAAGCCGCTCTGGTTGTCTTCTTTCTGTTTTTCGTCGCCCAGGCCATCTCTGATTTTCGGGCGGTCCGGTCCGGCGAGGCACCAGACTGGTATCAACCGCTCCGATTGCAACTCACCTTTTTCGTCTGTGCGGCTCTCATAGCGAGCCTTGTCCGGCTGGTGATCGCTTAAAGGCTTCGATCTGGGATCAGTTTGCCGGCGGAAACGGGCACGATTTGATCCCGCCCCATCATCCAGGCATGAAATTCGCGTCCCGCGAAAAGGTCGCTATAGGCCACATCACACACATTGAGACCGCCTGTATAGGCGCCGAATGCCGGCAGGATCATGCGCGTGCCGTCACTTGCGAAACAGCGCCGTCGCAAGCGGCGGCCACGTACGCGGACTACAGCACACGGGTGTAGGTGACCGGCGATTTCCCCTGTCGCAGGCGCAGGTGCCGGTTCGTGACGAAAGGTCAGCGCGCCTAATCGCACCTCCTCCGCAATCATTCCCCCAAACCCTTCGGGCAAGGGGTCGTGGTTTCCCGCAATCCATGTCCACACACAAGCGGTCGTGAGGTTGGTGATACGGGCAGCATCTGCAGGTGCAATGCGCGCACGGGCCTCGCCATCGTGAAAACTGTCACCGAGGGCTATGACGGAGGCTGGCTTCAGTCGGGCCACCAATTCTTCGAGACGGTTCAGCGTGGCTGACGTGTCATAGGGCGGCAGATGGACGCCGCGGGCAGCATAGGACGAGCCTTTCTCAAAATGCAGGTCCGCAACGATGAGACACTCCTTGGACGGCCAGTAGAGCGCTCCTTCGACGAGGGGCTGGACGGTCTCGCCGCAGATCTTGAGACGGGTTTCCTCAGTTCTCACTCTGTCAGGCGTGTCATACAAGACGGGTCGCTTCCTCAATCAGATCATCGGCGGCTTCGGCCAGCAAGGCTTCATTGGCATCGCCATAAACCGCTTCCTTGCTGATGTCGAGCAGGACAGGCACGGCTAAGGGCGACACGCGCTCCAGGCGTTTCAGCTCTATCTTACCCTTGATTCGGGCCAGCATGTCGGAGACGCGCGCCACATCCAGAAGACCTGCCGCTGCATCGTCATGGGTTGCTTGCAACAGGATATGGTCCGGCTCGTGTTCTCTCAGCACATCATAGATAAGGTCGGAGGAAAACGTGACCTGGCGCCCTGATTTCTCTTTCCCCGGGAACCGTCGCTCAATCAATCCAGCAATGATGGCGCAGGTCCGGAAAGTGCGTTTCATCAGATTTGATTCCGCAAGCCAGGTTTCCAGGTCATCCCCTAACATATCCTCAGCGAAGAGCTCTTCCAGGGACAGCTGTCCGCGCTCGACCAACATTCCCATATCGCGGAGACCCCAGATTGCCAGCGCATATTCACTGGCGATAAAGCCGAGCGGCCGCGCGCCCATGCGATCCAAGCGTTTGGTGAGTAACATACCCAGTGTCTGATGCGCCAAGCGTCCCTCAAACGGGTAGCAGACCATGTAAAAGCGGTCAGCGCGTGGAAATGTCTCTACTAAAAGCCCGCCTTCCTTCGGCAGCACGGAGCGCCATTGCTGTATGCGCAGCCATTCGGAAACCTGATCGGGCAGTTTGTGCCAGTCTTCCGGTGTCGCTAGCATGTGCCGCACCTGCGACGCTAGATAGGTTGAGAGGGGAAACTTGCCGCCATAGTAAGATGGGATGGCAGGGTTCTCGTCCTTGGTACTGGTCACCACCGCTTCTGTTTCGACCAGCCCCTCAAAGCGCAGGACCTTTCCAGCAAAAAGAAACGTGTCGCCTGGAACGAGCTGCTCAATAAAATATTCTTCGATCTGCCCGAGCCGCCTGCCGCCACGGCCAAGCGATGCCCCAGCAGCGGGCCGTCTGCGCACCAGACGCACATCAAGCATGGGGGCTTCAACAATGGTGCCGACATTCATCCGGTATTGCTGCGCCAGCCTTGGATGCGCCAGCCGCATGCGATGGTCATTGCCATTGGGGTCGACGGGCCGAAGGCGGCGATAGCGATCATAGGTTTTGAGCGCATACCCGCCGGTACTCACAAAGTCGACCACACGGTCGAATGTGCGCCGGTCGAGCGCGGCATAAGGCGCCGCGCTTCGTACTTCTTCGTAAAACAGTTCCGTGTCGAACGGGCCGCAGCAGGCCGTGCCAAAAATGTGCTGGGCCAGGACATCCAGGCTGCCCGTCTTTTCCTTCATGCCGTCATGCACGCCTGCGATGGCGGCAGTGCGTGCCGCCTCGCATTCCAAAACCTCGAACCTGTTGGCTGGCACAAGCAAGGCGCGGCTTGGATCATTGAGCCGGTGGTTCGCCCGCCCGATCCGCTGAAGCAGGCGACTAGCGCCTTTCGGCGCACCCAAATTGATGACGAGGTCCACATCGCCCCAGTCAATGCCGAGGTCGAGGGTGGAGGTGCAGACAATGGCGCGCAGGCTGCCCGCCGTCATGGCCGCTTCAACCTTTCGCCGCTGTTCAGCGGACAGGGACCCGTGATGAAGCGCAATGGGCAGCGCATCATCATTTGCGCGCCATAGCGCCTGAAACACAAATTCAGCCTGGCTTCGCGTGTTTACAAACACCAGAACCGTTTTGTTTTCCCGAATGATGTTATAGACCGCATCGATGGCGTGTTTTGCGGAATGACCAGACCAGGGAACCCGTTCGTCAGGCACCAGGATGGACACATCGGGTGTAGCCCCCGCTTCGCCGCGGACGATCTCCGCCATTCGCGTTTTCTTACCCGCCTGCGGAATCAGAAAGCGGCGTAACTGATCCGGGTCGGCGACCGTTGCCGAGAGACCAACCCGCCGGTGACGGGGAGCCAATGTTGACAGGCGCGCGAGATCAAGCGCCAGCAAATCGCCGCGCTTGGTGTTCACCATCGCGTGGAGCTCATCCAGAATTACACATTTCAAATTGCCGAACATGCGCTCAGCGTCCGCGTAAGAGAGAAGGAGCGCCAGCTGTTCCGGCGTGGTCATGAGAATGTCCGGCGGCTCGTGACGTTGACGCAGGCGTCGGTTTTGTGGGGTGTCTCCAGTCCGGGTTTCCAGCGTGATGGACAGACCCATTTCCGCAATCGGCATTTCAAGATTGCGCTTCACATCCACCGCGAGGGCTTTGAGCGGCGAAACGTAAAGGGTGTGAAGTCCCTTGCCAGCACCTCCCGGTTTTTTTTGAGGGCCGCGTTCCTCCAACTCCACCAGAGACGCCAGAAATCCCCCCAGCGTCTTGCCGCCGCCTGTTGGTGCGACCAGAAGGGACGAGCGTTCCTGAAGGCCGAGCTGCATCAATTCAAGCTGATGTGGCCGCGGCTCCCAGCCTCGCGACCGGAACCAGGCATCAAACATCGCTGGCAGCCCAAACCCCGACGGCCCTGGGGCACCAGCAGTCAGATCCAAATTGAGGTGATCATCCGCGTCCATAGAGCGAACTATACCCCTCTGTTCACGCTTTTGGCTGGCGGAATCTGTCGTTCTTGGCCAAGATGCGCGCTTAGAGCCGGGGGTACCAAAGTTCTAATTTGACCTAGTTGGGGACATGAATGCCTGAATCACTTACTGCTGCGCTGCCCGAGGGCATGCGCGAAAATGCCGATACTCTTCTGCCGCTTTTTGTTGAGCACGGCCTCAACATTGTCGGCGCCGTTCTCATCCTCATATTGGGGTTCTGGATTGCGGGCCGCGCACGCACCTTCACCCTCAAGGCGCTCGACAAACCGCTGAACTCGGACGAGATGCTGAAAGGCTTCTTCGGCTCCATCGTTCGGTATCTGGTCATTATTGCCACCGTCCTGGCGGTTCTCGGACAGTTTGGGGTTGAAACCACCAGCCTTATCGCTGTTCTGGGCGCAGCCAGCTTGGCCATCGGCCTTGCGCTTCAAGGCACGCTTTCCAATGTGGCCGCTGGCGTGATGTTGCTGGTTTTCCGGCCCTTCCGTGTCGGTCAGTTTGTCGAGCTCAATGGGATGTCCGGCACAGTGAAAGACCTTACCCTCTTTACGACAGAGCTCGCCACCGGCGACAATGTTCAAATCATCCTTCCGAACTCGAGCGTTTGGGGCTCACCGCTGAAAAACTATTCAGCGCACCCAACCCGGCGTGTCGACATGGTCTATGGCATTGCCTATGACGCAGATATCGACAAGGCGATGAGCATCATCAAAGCAGCCATTGCTGCGGATGACCGGTGCCATACGGCGCCAGAGCCGCTGGTCGTTGTCGGTAATCTGGGGGATTCGTCTGTGGACATCACCACCCGGGTCTGGTGTGCATCCGCAGACTATTGGGGCGTCAAATTTGATCTCACCAAGAAGATCAAAGAAGCGTTTGACGCTGAAGGTGTGGACATTCCCTTCCCCACCCGCACGGTCTACCAAAGCGGCGCGTAACTGATTTTTTGGGGCGGCCGGTTTACCCAGACTTGGGCCGCCCCAACCTTTCCGGCCACTTTGTTGCCCCATTGTTTGGGCGTCATGGCCGAGCGACAACAAAGACAAAGGTGACGATATGGAGAAGTATTTCGGCGGTCCGGTTATTCCGACGATCCTCAAACTCGCCATCGTGTCGTTCCTCGTGGGCATCGTCCTTGTGATCTTTGGGGTCGAACCTTTTGGTTTCTGGACCAGCTTCCTCGACACGGTCGTCGAGGTCTGGGATCTCGGCTTTGAGTTCCTCGGCTCCGCCTGGGGCTATTTCGTGATCGGCGCGATCATTGTTGTGCCGATCTGGATTATCATCCGCGTCTGGTCGGTCTTTTTCGAAAACAAAGAAAAAGATCCATCCTAGATACTACAAGACCCCAGCTGACCAGGTGATTTCCTGCACGGTAAAAGTTGCCAGCACATCTGCCGGTGGCAGCTCGCCGTCGGGGCCTGCATAATCACCACCAAAGATCAGCCCCACATGAGGCACTTTACCGTCGCGGCATAGCGCCAAGCCCGAGCGCTCTTCGAGACCGGCGACGCAGTCCTGCGGCGCAACGCTCATATCCGCATATGTCATGCCCAATGAAACGCGCTCGTCAAACACAATGTCGGCGGTCTTCACGACGACGCCACCGACCATTTCTTCCATCTCAAACCGGGGCAGGACTTCGGCAATGACCCTGTCCCCCTCGCGGACCACAATCATGGGATAGGGGTCGCCTTCGGCGTAGTAGTTTTCTGCCGTGACGGCGTAGCCAGGCAGGGCCGCTGATACGGCTTCGACGGAATAGGCGGTTCCACTTCCGAGATCCGCTAACCCGTTCTCGGTGAGTTTGAGTGTTGATACCTCTTCGGCCCCACAAGCGCTTGTTGCGATCATCAGGGAAACAGCAGCCAGTCCAAGTTTTAAACGCATCCTATTTGTCCTCGTTCATGGTGAGCACCACTTTGCCCACGGCCTGTCTGTCCTGCAACATGCGCATGGCATCGACCGCGCGCTCTAACGGGAAGGTTGCGCAGACATAGGGGTCAATCTTGCCCTCACTTGCCCAATTATCTATGGCCTGGATATTCTCCTTGCCCGCTTCTGGGTCGCGGCGGCCATGTTCGCCAGCCCGCACCCCCACAACCGAAAACCCTTTGATCAAGGGCATGTTGACCGGCACGCTCGGGATGCGACCGCTGGTAAACCCAATAATCAACAGGCGGCCATTCCAGGCGATACAGCGGACCGACTCGTCAAACACATCGCCACCCACAGGGTCATAGATAACGTCCGCGCCTTTTCCACCGGTAAGCTCCTTGACCTTCTCCCTGAACCCCTTCGTGACGTTGAGTACATGGTCCGCCCCGCGGTCTTTCACGGTCTTGAGCTTCTCATCCGACGCTGACGTGGCGATAACCGTGGCGCCTAGAAGCTTGCCAACATCGACGGCAGCCAGACCAACGCCGCCGGTACTCCCATGAACCAGCAGCGTTTCGCCGGGCTGCAGATTGCCGCGAACAACCAGGGCGACATAGGCGGTGAGATAGGCAGCGGGATAGGCCGCCGCTTTCACAAAATCCATGCCTTTGGGGATGGGACGGCACGCAGCGGCGGCGGCATTCACTTCTTCTGCAAAACCGCCGATCCGGAGGCCAGCGACCACTTCATCGCCGACGGAGACGTTATCCACCCCTGGACCCAGCTCAGTGACAATGCCCGAGCCTTCCATGCCAGGGGAAAAAGGCAGATCGGGCTTGAACTGGTATTTCCCCTGAATCATCAGGAGATCGGGGAAATTGATGGAGCAGGCCTTCAGCCTAAGGCGAACTTCGCCCTCACCTGGTGGCGGTAAGTCCGCCTCAACCAGCTCAATCGAGCCAATATCGTCCGACAATTCATGCACACGCATTGCCCGCATGGTTTTTTCCCCTATTTATGAATATCAATGAGCCAGAGATTACCGGTATTTAGGCAATGCGCGAAGAGCGTTGGCTTGGCTAGATTGGCCGTGGAGGAGATTGTTCGTGGATACAGTGACACAGGCTGTTTTTGGGGCCGTTGTGGGCCAGGTCGGTTTCCAGTCCAAACTTGGATGGCGGGCCGTTGCCGCAGGGGCAGCCTTGGCAACAGTACCTGATCTCGATGTCTTTGGCAGTCTGTCCGATCCGTTCAGCGAGTGGGTACATCATCGCGGAATCACCCATTCCGTCTTTTTCGGCCCTATCGCCGGACCGCTCGTCGGCATTACCATCTGGAAGATGTATCAGTGGCGCGAGACCCGAACGCCGGGGAAACTCCCCGTGGGACTTTCGAATGCACAAGCTCTCAGCGCCTGGGTCTGGCTTTCTGTTCTCGCTTTCCTCACTCATCCCTTCCTCGATGTCCTGACGCCTTACGGTACTCAGTTGCTCGCCCCGTTTTCAGATGAACGCTTTGCCGTCAACGCCATGTCGATCATTGATCCTGTCTATACGGGCATTCTCGCTCTCGCCCTTGTCGGCGGATGGCTGGTGCGGCGAGGGACGTTCGGCAAACCAGGCTGGTCGCCTCATATCGCAGGCGCCACAATTGTGATGAGCGTTGGGTGGCAGATCTATGCCTGGGGCATCAATGAAGGGACAAAGATTGCCGCGCATGAAAGCCTGGCAGAACAGGGGATCGAAACAGCAGAGGTCTCTTCCTATCCGACATTGTTCCAACCCTGGTTCCGGCGGATGACGGCCGAAACGGATGACGCCATTCGCGTTGGCTTCTACTCACCGCTCACAGATAAACCCATCGATTGGCAAATCTACCCTAAGGCCGAGAGCGCCCTTATCAACGAACTGTCACGGACGATGGAGTATCGGATACTGGAGCGCTTTGCCATGGGCGAGGTTGCCTGGCGGGTGCAAGAACTGCCGAACGGGCACACCCGTGTTGAAGCCCATGACCTGCGCTATCTCGGATTTGCAGAGACGGAGCTGTCAGCGCTTTGGGGCATTGTGGGCACGTTCAATGGTAATAATGAACTCATCGCCCCGCCTGTACGTTTCTCCAATCGTCCGGAACCAAGTGCAGACATTTTTTCGGTGATGTGGGTTGGGGCGTTTGGCGAGTAGGCCCCGATAATCGATTGGATCAGATCGCTCTGCCTGACTCTTTCCAATATGGATCGCGGAGTTTGCGCTTAAAGATTTTTCCTGTTTCTTCTCTCGGCAGGGCATCGTGGAACGTCACCACATGAGGAAGCTTGTACTTTGCGATGCGGGGCGCGAGCCAGCTGGTCACCTCCTCCGCGCTCAATGTTGACCCTTCCATCAGCTGGATGGCTGCTGCAAGGCTTTCGCCAAACTCTTCATTGGGAATCCCAAACACAGCGCAATCCTGGACACCCGGCATCTGGATGAGTTCGTGCTCGATCTCGACCGGATAGATATTGACGCCCCCCGAAATCACCATGTCTCGCTTTCGGTCGCGCAGATAAAGGAATCCGTCTTCATCCAGGCAGCCAACATCGCCACAGGTGATGAGGCCTTCGCGCTCGCATTCGCCACGCGCATCATCTTTGTTGTGATAGGTGAAATCCGGGAATGACCAGAGGCGAAGAAAGATCTCACCGACTTCGCCAGCGGGCAGTTCCCCGCCCTCATCATCCAGAACTTTCACCGTTGCACCCGGAATGGCTTTACCGACAGACCCCGGATGCGCCAGCCATTCTTCTGAAGAACAATGCACTGCGGCACCTGTCTCAGTGCCACCGTAATATTCATGGATCACCGGGCCCCACCAGTCGATCATTTGTCTCTTCACCGCTTCCGCACAGGGGGCTGCGCCGTGCATCACCCTCACGAGCGAGCTCAGGTCATATTTGGCGCGCACGTCTTCTGGCAAGCGCAGGAGCCGCACAAACATGGTTGGCACCAAATGGCCATGAGTGAGCTTTTCTCGTTCAATCAGCGCAAGCGTTTCTTCTGCGTCAAAGCGTGGCTGAAGAAAAAGCGTTCCCCCGATGCGAACCGAAAAGGTGGAATAGAGATTGGGCGCAGAATGATAGAGCGGACCCGTCATTACCGCGCGCATAGAGGGTTGAAAATCGAAAACATATTTCCGGGCTTCAAGGGTCGCTGCCGTCTGATCTTCCTTTGGTGGAAGGCGTCGCACGCCCTTCGGATGTCCGGTGGTGCCCGACGTATAGATCATGCTGGCAGGTGCCGCCTTGGCATCGCCAGCATAAGGCGTTTGTTCCTCAAGCCAGCCGTCCCAGTTCCGCTCTCCCTCGGGCACCTGGCACGCATCTACTGATAAGCGATAGGCCTCTTGCACTTCCGGTGGCGTTGCGACGACGACACATTGGACATTATCCGGCACGCTGTTTTTCAGGTCGAGGAGGAGATCAGCATGAATGACCAGCGCCTTCGCACCTGAATCGTTCAGTACATAAGCTGTTTCGTCTGCTGAAAAATGCCAATTGACCGGGACTGGGTAGAGACCCAGTTCTCCACAGGCGAAGGTTGCCTCAAGAAAGGCGATGTCATTTCGCATGAGGATCGCCACGCGATCCCCTTCCCTCAACCCCAGAGCCAGAAATCCACTGGCCGCCTTTTTTACGCGTTCTTCCAGTGCTGCCCCGCCGATGCGGCGGTCACCGCTGATCACGGTTCCGAGCATAGTCCCCCCAAGTCTTCAGAAATGTCTAGGTCAGCGCCCTCATCCCAGGGCTCTTATCCCTCAAGTCTTCACCCAAGGGCTCTGGCCATATCGCGGGCAATTTCCTCACATGCTGCTTTTGCCGCTGGGACCGTCCCGGAAAACGCCGTATAGGCGTGACACAAGCTGTCATAGCAACGATAGGTCACAGGCACGCCTGCGGCGCGGAGCTGATTGGCATAGGCTTCACCCTGATCGCGCAAGACATCAAAACCCGCTGTGGTGATGATGGCTGGGGCCAACCCAGACATATCGTCTGACTTTGCTGGCGACGCACGGACGTCGTTCTTCTCGTCAGGACTGTTCATCACCTGATCCATGAACCAATCCATGATTTCCACGGTCAGTGGATAGACATCCTTACAGCTCTCTCTGGATCCGCCTTCCGCCGTGACATCCGTCGCCGGGTAGATGAGAAGTTGAGCCTTTGGCTGCGGCAGCCCTTCTTTCTTGCGATGCTGACAGACAACCGCAGAGAGCCACCCGCCTGCACTGTCACCGCCAATGCCGAGCCGCGTATTGTCAATGCCAAGGGCTTCGGCATTGTCCGCAACCCATTGGTAGGAACTGATCGCATCCTCCATGGGAGCGGGGAATTTGTTCTCCGGCGCCAGTCGGTAGTCCACCGAGACGACAATCGCCCGACAATCATCCGCCAAAATGGAACAGAACGTATTGCAGGTTTCCAGTCCGCCAATCACGCATCCACCCATATGGTAGTAGACAATGCCCGGCAATGGCCCCGTCGCCCCTGCCGGGGTGTAAACGCGGACATGAAGGTCTCCACCTGGGCCTGGAATGGTTCGATTGAGCACAGCCACGGTGCGGCGCGGCTTACCATCAAGCATGGCCAGACCGTCGTCAGCATTTTTCCGTGCCTCTTCGATCGGAAGCGTCGTCATGGAGGGCGCTTTGGCGCCTTGCGCAGCCAGCAGTTGCACACGCGGGTCCATGGTGCGACCGTCAATGACAACCGGCTCACCGCCTGCGAGTTTCAAAATCCAGCTTTCCGGAAGTTTCATCAACGTCCGAACAATCAGCTTCTGAAGGCCCATGTATTTTGTCCCTGCAAATTGGTCTTTTGGAGCGAATTAGTCTTTGAGAGCGAGCCCTGGCACACCGCTCAAGATCAGATTGGCTGCGAACTCTGCTGCTTCTTGAGGGTCAGGGTTTTCACGAAGCATCATCTTCTCACCAATTTCCTGCGCCAGACCGATTGCCGCTGCGGTGAGATATTCCCCATCCACATTGCGCAGTTTGCCAGCGGCGATGTCTTCTTCGATGTAAGTCCTGATCTCTTCAAAGCCTGCAATGACTTCCGGTGTGTCCATGCGCACCCGAAGGGCGCCTGTATTCCGACGCATGACCCGATGGGCGCTTTGATCTGCTACCAGGAACTCAAAATATGCGCGCAACGCATTGTGGATATATTCTTCAAAAGTCCGCGAGCGAATACGCTCGGCTCTCAGGCGCGGACGGATGCGCATCATGCTGTCATCCATCAACGCTTCGAACACTTCCTCTTTGCTTTTGAAGTAGTTGTAGAACGTGCCAGAGGCCAGGCCTGTCTGCCGGATGATGTCCCGCACTGTCGTCGCGCCATAGCCAAGTTCTGAGAAAACTTCCGTCGCCGCCGCCAGAATAGCTTCGCGATTATTTGCTTTTGTCCGCTCCCGCTTGCCCAACGGTTTCATCGTCGTATCTGGAGCGGGTTTCACGGTTTTTTCGATCGTATCCGACATATATTCCCGGCGTGCCTTATCGTCTCTGCCTACCCTGATCGGTAGACGCCCCATAGTCTAACAGGATCGCCATAAGGGTGAAACGAAGGAAAACGGACTCTTAGGCAGCTTCTTTGCTTGCGGCCTTGGCCAGAATCGGTAGTGGGTTGCCTGTGGCTTTTGCCCGTTTTTCCCCCTTTTTCCATTCTTTCTTGAGATCATTCACGTAACGATTGAAATCAACTTGCATCTTGTGACGCGGCGACTCGTAGAAATGGCCTATGTACATCTTCTCGTCGGAGGTGATTGCCGCCTCCATTTCCGCCTCACGAGGCAGAGCATATTCGCCAACAAGATAGGCAGCGAGCCACTTTGCCTGTTGCTCAGCAAAGTTAATGAGCGTGGGGAGTGGTTGGGCCAGCCCCATAAAAAGGAGGTTCGGCAGGTCGGGGCGGATTGCTCTCTTGAATAGAGGCAAATGATTGTCTTTGGCCGACAGGAAATCCGGATCAAAGAAAGGGAATTCAACATTGTAGCCGGTGGCATAGACGATGATGTCCACATCTTCAGCGGTACCATCGGTGAAACGCACTTGGTTGCCCTCAAACCGCTCGATGTTGGGCTTCATCTTGATGTCGCCGCAGCCCACCCGGGTCAGGAACTCGCCAGAGACTGACGGATGTCCTTCAAGAGGTGCATGATCCGGCTTGGGCAGGCCGTAGTCTTCCATGTTGCCTACTGCGCGTTTGATCGCCATGGCAGCAAGCTTGCGTTGCGCCCACAGGGGGATCCATGTAGGGAGCGACGCCTTATCAGCGACCTGGCCACCGATATATTTCGGCATCACATAGACACCACGACGTGCCGCAACCCACAGATTTTTCGCGATGGGTTTTTGGCTAAGCTCGGACGCGATATCCATCGCACTATTGCCCATGCCGACAACGACAATATTTTTGCCACGAAAGTCATGCGGCTCGAATGGGGAAAGATAGGAATGGGCGTGCATCTGGATGCCCTCAAAGTCCCCTTCGAAAGCAGGCGTCGGCCAGCGTGGTGACCAGTGATGGCCGTTGCACACGAAGAGAACATCGTAATAGTCCACATCCTGAGATGGCCCGCCCGCGCCTGACCGGTCCAGCGTCACTTTCCAGGTGCCATCGTCCATTCGGTCTACATGGGTGACGGCGGTGTTGAAGGTCACTTTCTCGCGCAGTCCGAAATGATCCAGATAGGAATTGAAGTAATCCAGCACCTGCGAATGGTGCGGAAAGTCGGGATAATCATCAGGAATAGGAAAGTCCTCGAACTGCATACGGTATTTGGATGTATCGATATGCAATGACGAGTAGCAGGCGGACATGCCGTTCTTGTTCCCATAGGCCCAGTTGCCGCCGACCGTGTCGGAAAGCTCGAAAATGTCGAAGGGAATGCCTCTGTCCTGGAGCGCCTTTGCTGTTGAAAAGCCGCTACATCCCGCACCGATGATGCAAGCTTTGGGAAGTTTGCTCATGTCATGTCCACCTTTTGACTATCAATGGGGCGGATTATAGAGATGAGTAGACCGTGGTCTAGTTTTGTCAGTTCCCCGCTTCCTTGACGCAGGGGCGCTTAAGCGCCTAGCTATCGCATGTGGGGAGCTACACGACGGAAAACCGATGGACGACAAAACAATCAAAGAAAACCTCGGTCTCATGCGGGATGTTCTGATCTCCCATGTGCCCTTTGCCAAGGCTATCGGCATGGAGATTCTGGACGCGAAAGAAGGCGAAGCCTGGATGCGTGTGCCATATGACGACAAGCTGATCGGCAACCCGGACACGGGCGTGATCCATGGCGGCGTGATTACCTCCGCGCTCGACAATATCTCGGGTGTTGCGGTGCAGCTCTCTCTGCCTGAACGGATGGCCATTGCGACGCTTGATTTGCGCATCGATTACATGAAACCGGCAACTCCGAAGCTGGATCTCACGACCCACGCCCATTGTTACAAGGTCACCCGCAACATCGCGTTTGTGCGTGGCACGGCCTATCACGATGACATTAGCGATCCAATCGCCACGTCCGTCGGCGCCTTCATGCTTGCAGCCAATCGGTCCATGTCCCCAGGCGATGCGGCCGAGGCTGGCCTCATTAAGAAAGCGGAGGGCTGATCCATGGAACTTCTGAAGCAGGCGCGCGAAGCGGGAACAAAAGTCGATCTGAATGCGCTTATCGACGCTATCCCTTACGCCAAGTTCATTGGCATGGAGGTTGATCAGAAAGGCACAGAGATCACCACCGTGCTGAGGTTCGACCACAAGATTATCGGCAACCCGGTCCTGCCGGCCCTTCATGGAGGTGTCATCGGATCCTTCCTTGAAACCACCGCCATCCTACAACTTGCATATGAGACGGGCGGCGAGGTGCTGCCGAAACCAATTGATCTCACGATTGACTATCTCCGCTCCGGGAAGCCACAAGACACATTTGCGCGGGCGCGCATTACCAAGCATGGACGGCGTGTCGCCAATGTGCATGTTGAGGCCTGGCAGGATGAGCATACGAAGGCGATCGCCGCTGCGCACGGGCATTTCCTGCTGAAACCGCCAGAAGAGACCTAGATCCCTTGGCGCCTACCGATACGGATCAACCCATCACGCATAAGAGGGTGCTGACGCTTGTCACGCCCATTGTTCTGATGGGGCTCTCCACGCCGCTGCTCGGGATTGTGGACACTGCCGTGATCGGGCAGTTGGGACAGGCATCGCTCATTGGCGCAGTTGCGGTGGGCGCGCTCATTTTTACTTTTCTGTTTTGGGCCTTTGGCTTCCTGCGTATGGGCACGACTGGCCTTGCGGCTCAAGCCTATGGTGCGAATGACGCAGGTGAAATTCGGGCGACGCTCGGCCGCGCGCTTCTGATCGCCGCGGTTGCCGGTGTTGGCCTTCTGCTCTTACAGCTGCCGCTCAACTGGGTTGCCTTTCACCTCGTGCAAGGAAGCGACGCTGTTGAACAGGAAGCCCAGACCTATTTTTCCATCCGCATGTGGAGCGCGCCCTTCACGCTCGCAAATTATGCGGTGCTGGGCTGGCTGGTGGGCATGCAGCAAACACGGCTCGCCATGGTGCTGCAGATTTTTCTGAATGGGGTCAATGCAAGCCTTGATGCGCTGTTTGTTCTCTACTTCGGCTGGGGTGTCGCAGGCATCGCGGCGGGGACAGTGATTGCGGAGATCGCCACCGCCTTTGTAGGGCTCGGCATCGCCCTTACATTGCTGGGGAAATATGGAGGTCACTGGTCCTGGCATGCCATCAGCGCCTGGGAGAAAATCTCTGCGACACTTTCAGTCAATCGCGACATCATGATCCGCACGCTGGTGCTCCTGCTTGCCTTCAGCTTCTTCACGATGGAGGGGGCACGTCAGGGTGACACGGTTCTCGCGGTGAATGCGGTGCTGATGCAGTTTGTGTCCTTCAGCGCGTTTTTTCTGGACGGCTTCGCCTTTGGGGCTGAGGCGCTTGTTGGTTCTGCCATTGGCGCCCAAAACCGTAACCGGTTTTCAGAGGCCGTAAAGCTCACGAGCCTATGGGCAATCATTCTCTCGATGCTGCTCACTTCAGGGTTTCTACTGCTCGGCGGATTCTGGATTGATTTCCTGACGACCAGCCCAGAGGTCAGAGAGGCGGCGCGACACTATCTGCCCTGGGCCGCCTTTATGCCGATCATTTCTGTCGCCTGCTTTCAGCTTGATGGCATCTTCATTGGCGCCACCCGCGCACGGGAAATGCGCAATGCCTCCTTCGTCTCAACAGGGGCTTTCTTTTTTTTCTGGTATCTTCTCCTGCCCTTTGGCAATCACGGGCTTTGGGCGGCGCTCGCACTCTTTAATGTCACACGCGCTTTCGCTCTCGGTCGCTACTATCCGAGACTGACCGCGGCGCTCGCTGCAAAGGCCTAGAGGATATCGAGCACCTGCTCCGGCGGGCGTCCAAGCGCTGCCTTGTCGCCCGACAAAACAATGGGGCGTTCGATGAGAATCGGATGGGCCACCATGGCTGCAATCAATTCATCATCTGTTTTTGAGGTGTCACCAAGGCCCAGCTCTTTGTAAGCGTCTTCCCCTTTGCGAAGAATATCCCGCGGGCTTTTTCCAAGCATGCCAAGAACGCGTTTCAGGGTCGCTGCGTCCGGGCCTTCTTTCAGATATTCAATGATCTGCGGCACCACTCCTTTTTCCTCGATCAAGGCGAGGGTCGCCCGAGATTTGGAACAACGGGGATTGTGATAGATGGTGACGCTCATTGGTTTTCTCTCCTGTCTTCGAATCTAGATTCCGACATCGACGCCAATAGCGTCTTCAAGACGTTTATACCCATCCCGCTTCAGATCAGACGCGAGATCTCGTTTGATTTTGGTTACAAGCTCTGCGCCCTGAAAGGTGAGCGCTGTGTAAAGCTGCACCAGGGACGCACCGGCCCTGATCTTCTTATAGGCATCTGTGCCCGACGAGACACCGCCAACGCCGATCAAGGGTATCGTGCCTTTGGTGAGGCGCCGCATGTCTGCCAACACATCCGTCGCCATATCCATCAAAGGCGCGCCTGAGAGCCCACCGGCCTCGGCTGCATGGCGTCCGGACACGAGACCGTCGCGCGCGATGGTCGTGTTGGAGACAATGAGACCATCTACCCCGCTCTCCAACACCACGGCGGCGATATCTTCGCGCTCTTCATAGACAAGGTCCGGCGCGATTTTAAGGAGCACCGGTGTCTGCCCTTTGCGGGCTTCCAGCACACGTCCGAGCAAATCTTCCAGTTCCGCCCGGCTTTGCAAGCCACGCAAACCCGGTGTGTTGGGCGATGACACATTGACGGTGAAATAGCTCGCAAGCGCTTCAAAGCGTTTGATGCCCGTCACATAGTCGGCTGCTTTATCTTCCGTGTCTTTGTTCGCCCCCAGATTGACGCCGACAATGCCACCGCGACCCGCGCGTTTTTTGAGCCGCGTTTCCATTGCTTCATGGCCTTCATTGTTAAAGCCGAGACGGTTGATGACCGCACGGTCCTGCTGAAGACGGAAAATACGGGGCTTGGGGTTCCCCGACTGAGGACGCGGCGTTGTCGTGCCAACTTCTGCAAAGCCAAAGCCCAGCTTTAACATTGCGTCAGGCACTTCGCCGTTTTTGTCAAAGCCTGCGGCAATACCCAATGGGTTGGGGAAGTGCATGCCCAACAGATCAATGCCGAGCGCTTCCGGATCTTTCTTGCCGCACGGCCCCAGGCCCGTCTTCAACGCCAACAGGGTTGCCTGATGCGCCTGTTCCGGGTCCATCAGCCGCAGGAAGGGTAGAGCAAGTGCAGAGAGGCTCATGAGCTCTCTCCTGCAGCGGCAACATGAGCTGGAAACTGATGCTTGCTGTTCGCCCCGACAGGAAGGTCATCCACCCGGGTGACGTGGTTCATCTCCAGCGGCGCATAAAGATGCGGAAAAAGATCGCCGCCGCGCGAGGCCTCCCACTTAAGTGCCTCTCCCAATGCCTCAGTTGACACACTCACAAGCAGAAGCCCCTCCTGCCCGGTGAAATGGAGGGCGGCTGTCTCCGGCGCCTGGGCAGCGGTCGAGAAGTGAATATATCCGTCTGTAAGGTCGATCAATGCGCCCTTGAAGACCCCCGCAGTCTCAGCTGCCGCCCACTCATCCTTGCTTATGATTTTGTAGATCTCGCTGGCGCCCACCTGTGGCCTTCTTTCGCGTCAAATGTCTGCCGAATCCGGCGGTTTTCGCCCCTTGGCGCGGCACTTTAGTCCCGCACCACAACGCCCACAAGGCGCAGAACGCCTCACTGGAAATAGGCTTGTTTTCAGAATTATATACTTGACGTACCAACCCTCCGTACCCATATGAGTTGGGCAAGGAGATAAGCCAATGTTCGACCTCACAAACGAAATCTATCAAGACAAAAACAAGGCCCGCGAACACCTAGAGGCTATCCATTGGCCCGATGGTCCTGTCTGCCCTCACTGCGGCAATTGCGACCAAGCCCGCATTACAAAGCTCTCAGGCAAATCAACCCGTCCCGGCGTCCACAAGTGCAAAGAGTGCCGCAAGCCCTTCACTGTGACCGTGGGCACCGTCTTTGAGCGCTCTAAAGTGCCCCTCAACAAGTGGGTGCTGGCAACTCACCTTATGGCCGCATCCAAAAAAGGCATATCTGCCCACCAGCTACACCGCATGTTGGGCGTCACCTATAAAACCGCTTGGTTCATGTCTCACCGCATCCGCGAAGCCATGAAAGAGAATACCGATACATCCGGCCCCCTAGGTGGCGAAGGTAAGACCGTAGAAGCCGACGAAACCTATATCGGCAAGCGTGACCGCCCTTATGTCTCTCCCCAGCGTAAAGGCCGTCCCTACCTCAAGAACCGCAAAGGCGGCATCCAGAAGCGTACCGTTGTTGCTCTGGTAGAACGCGGCGGCAAAGTCCGCTCTTTCCACATTGACCAAGCGAACAAAGAAACTGTGCGTGACATTCTTGTCCGCAATGCAGACCGTAAATCAAACCTCTATACCGACGAGTCCCGCCTCTACACAGTGACAGGCAAGGAATACAACTCCCACGAAACAGTCAATCATTCCGCCAAGGAATACGCTCGCGGCAAGGTTCACACCAACACCATCGAGAACGTCTTCTCTGTCTTCAAACGCGGTATGCGTGGCATCTATCAGCATTGTGGCGAGGCTCACCTGCACCGCTATCTCGCTGAATTTGACTTCCGCTATAACCACCGTTCAGCCCTGAAAATCTCAGATAACGAACGCGCCAACGCCCTTTTGGCAGGTGCCCGCGGTAAGCGCCTGACCTATCGGCGGACTGGTGAAGCCACGCTCGCTTAAGCAAAAAGCGAGGGCTTTCCAGCGATGGGCTAAGCGTCAGAAATAGACGCCTGTGATTCTCTATCTCATCCGGTATAGTGAAACCAGAGATTCAGATGGAGAAGTCATGGCAGAAGACCGAATAACCGTCACTTGCGCCAAGTGCAAGAGCACAAAGTTTTCATTTCCCAACGATCCACCCAAGGACGATGACATCATCACTTGCTCCGAGTGTGGAAATGTCGTCGGGAGATACGCTGATATCAGAGCAGCGGCTATGGACGCAGCTAAGGCCGAGGTCGGCAAGATCGTTTCCGATGTTTTTGGCAAGCTCAAGAAGTAGGTCGGGAGGAAATGACTCAAATGCAATCACAATCTTTCGATTCATAACAGCAAAAAACCCGCCTATTTGGTGGGCTTCTCCTTTTTCGGTTTCTGTTCTGGCTTCTTGCCTTCTTTCTCCCCCTCTTTCGGTGGAGGCGGAGTCTTCAACATGCGGCGGAGTATCTCGTCACCTTCCTCCGTTTCTTTATTATCTTTAGGATTTGGCATGTCTAAACCTCCAGATATTGAGCTCCCCCCTCTGACGGGGCCAAGCCGGGAAGAGTGTGATTACACGCTCGGCGTATATATGAGGGTATGGGGCGCTGTAGAAACAGCGGTATCTCAGCTTATTCAAAAATTCCTGGATACAGACCCAATCTCCGCTCAAATAGTCATTCGGACCGTAGGGTCGATGCACGCCCAAAGAGAAATGGCTTCTGAGTTAGGACTTCATCGACTCGCTAAAGCTTCAGACCGACAAACCCTAAAGAAGCTAATGAGAAGACTAAAGTCAGCCAATACAAAACGAAATAGAATTGTTCATGGTGCATGGCAGCTAGTCATTGTCATGGGGGAGAAAACAAGGGCAACTCCACTTCGCGCCAAATCTCAAGAGTGGATTCGATCTTACACTCCATCCGAAGACGCTGTCTTTCAGGAGCTCATGCAAGGAAAGAACAAAAAACTGAATGCCGCATATAAATTTCCACCGGATTCAATTATCTCTCATGCAAAATCTTCGCAGTCTCTAGCTGAAGACATCATAAGTTTCGCTAACGCGGCACAATTACGGCCCCCGAGAATCCCGCAGCACGTAGAATGGTGAGAACGGCTTCTTGCAAATCATACGCTGGCGCCCCCTCACGCAAATCTTCTCCAAGCTCTTCTCGCAATAGAAAGATAAAGTGCGCCATATCATCCGGCGCTATCTCAATATCCGCAGTTTCTTTGGTTTTCTCTGAATTGCTCATATCCGGTACGTCACATATATCATTAGGCTTGTTTTCCTATTATAGTCGCCCCCATGACAGATTCACTTTCTCATGGCGCAGTTTGGTCCGCCATCGACACACTAGCGGACCGCTATGGCCATTCGCCGTCCGGCCTCGCCCGCCTGGCGGGCCTTGATCCCACGACATTCAACAAATCCAAGCGACGCACCGCATCTGGACGGCTTCGCTGGCCGAGCACAGAGAGCTTGTCCAAAATCCTTGAGGCCACCGGCGCAACACTGGACGAGTTTTCGTCCCTCGCTGGATCGGGCGGGTCAGGCACCTCAGCCCTCTCCCTCATCCCTGTGATTGGCATGGCGCAGGCGGGTGATGGAGGGTTCTTTGATGATGCAGGATTTCCTGTCGGCGGCGGGTTTGATGAGATCAGCTTTTCCGACGTGGGCGACCCTAACGCCTATGCGTTGGAGATTAGTGGTGACAGCATGGTGCCGCTCTATCGCCACGGCGACCGGGTGATTGTGTCACCTGCAGCGACCGTGCGACGCGGCGACCGGGTTGTTGTCAAAACCGGGGAAGGGGAAGTTCTGGCGAAGCTGCTCACCAGACAAACGCCAACATCGATTGAGCTTACCTCGCTCAACCCCGACTATGACGACCGCACCCTGAATGTAAGCGACGTTGTTTTCATGGCGAAGATTATCTGGGCGAGCCAATAGGGGGTCTGATTTGAAGACGGCCGGGTGCTGAAACCGCAACCGCATCGCCCTTTTGTGTCCGTACAACATGTTCGATCATCGTGTCATTGTCCGTCGCCAGCGCATCCTTGAGTATGCGCATGCGCTCAAATGTCAGTGTCTCTAGCGCGTCAGGGTTGTCCGGCAATCTGGCTTTTTGCAACAAGGTCATCGCTCTGCTCTTAAATGGCTCATCCCCTAGTGCCGCCAGCTGAAGCGCGCATTGGTAGACAATGACCAAATCATCGGGCCTCAAGCTCAGCGCCTGATCGTAGGCCTGAATCCCTTCCTCCACCTCAGCTCCGTAAATTGTGCGGCCAAGAAACCCGCCCACTTCAGAAATCTCAAGGTGCCACCCGCCGAGCAAGGCATACATCCAAGGATTGTCTGGTTCCCGAACAGCGACATATTCCAGATGGGCGCGGGCTTCGTCTGCATAGCCTTCCGCATGCGCCGTCAGACGGCCTTCCAGGCGGGCCTTGAAGCCGAGTGCCACCGCCAGTTGCAGGTGGCCTTCGGCAAAATCTGGCGCCATCGCGATGGCAGCCCGGGCATCTTCTTCGGCTTGCTCGATGAATTTCAATCTATCCTGGGGTTCTGCAACCAGATCCGCATGCACAAGGCCAGCGCGCGCGGCCAATGCCCAACCTTTGGCTGTTTTGGTTGACCGGGCTTCTTCCGCAGCACGCGGGAAATCACCCGTCGCAAAAATTTCTCGCGCTGTTGTCAAATCAGATGACGCAGCAGCACTGATGGCGGCGATCATCCACAAGCCAACGCCCAACAGGGTTTGCCAAGTCCGCCTCATCGCTTGAACGCCTCATCCAAAATGTATGGGTCGTCCGCATGCCGCGTCCCGACAAAGGCCGTGGCATGGGTGCCCCACTGGCGCATGGCACCGGGGCTTGAGATCCCCATGGGCCAGAGAATGAAGCGTTCTGTTCTTTCCGTCCCCGCTACGATGCCATCCGGCGAGAAGAGCGATCGCCGTGTTGTTTCATCTGTCGCAAATGAGCGAAGCCCGAATTCCGGAGCGGCATGTTCATCAACCACGCGCAATGCCTTGGCGTCTTCCCAGGAGGGTGTTGTTGACAGGCCGCGCAGATAGTGACTTCCCGACGCTAAATGCAACACGAGGCGTTCGCCTTCCTGCAGCTGCGGCGCCTGCATGGGTGTCAGCGGTTCTTCGCGCAGGTCACCATCTTCAGAGACAGGCACGCGCTGCACGAGATCGGTCGGGAAAAACAGATGATAGCAGCCACAGCTGTGAAAACTGTCATAGACAAGCGGGCGACCCTCGCGGTCGAGCGTCACGCGCCAGACAAGACCATCTAATGCACCACCCAGAATATCGAGAGGACTTTCCCTCGGGCGTTCGGGAAACCAGACGGTGTAGACCAGCTGCGGCAACACCTTACCATCCATGCGGGTGTGGGCCAGCCGGATATACACGACAGGATCGCTTGGGTCTGTAAGCGGAGTGGCTCTTTGACTGCCCCAATAAGGTCGCCCCACCTTGTCCGCGGAAGATGTTTCTTCAACTGCGAAGACCGGGGCATAGGCCTCTGCCATTCGCATCAACACTGACCCGGTAATATCTGGAATGCCAAGCGGGTTTTGTGCTGATAGATCGATGAAGGCGCCGACATCACTGTCTGGCAGGTCAAAGTCTGCTGCCAGCGTGTAGCGGGTTTCGGACGCTCTCCATGTCGACGGATCTTCGCCAAATGCAGGCAGATTGTCGGCTTTCCAGCGATCAAATCCGAGCGCCACACCAATATGTGTCAGCGGATAAAGCCCGGCGGCGCGGACCCAATCATTATAGTGACGGGGCGCCTGGGCAGCCTTCAGGAGGTACGACTGGAGAGCGGCTTCTTCTAAGTCGTGTTCGAGAAGCAGCTCCGCACACTCATCAACGAAAGGGATGATGTTGGCTGCGCCCAGATTTTGCAGCTCTACAATACGACCTTCTCTGTCCAAGGTGCGCAATCTGCGCACCCAATCATCAAAGGCCGCCGCTTCGCCGACGTCACCTGTGAAGCTTGCGAGAAACCGATTGATCCGCAGATAAGGAAAGCCGTCAACCGGTTCCGCTTCGGCATCTCCAACTTGTTGGTCGGCTATACGTTGATCTACGCGGTCGATCAGCGAGCTGCATTGAGCCAAGCGGTTGCTGCCAGCGGGTATGCTCACGCAGGCAGAGACCAAGCTCAAGACCCCGCCCGCTATCAGTACCTGTCTCAAGCGACTAAACATGGCCGCGATCATGGGGCTTTAGCCCCATCATCACAATGGCTCGCCCTTCAAGAAAATGTCAGAGGGCTTTACCCCTTTGACAGATCTTCTCCGGCCAATGCGCGAGAGATCAGTGCTGAGGTTTCTTTCACACCGTAAAGGGCGATGAAAGAACCGAAGCGAGGGCCCTGACTTTCGCCAAGCAGCACCTCATAGAGCGCCTTGAACCACTCCCGCAGGTTCTCGAAGCCCTGGGTTTTGCCGACTTCATAGACCTCAGATTGCAATTCTTCGCCGGTTGCATGGGGTGCTGCTGCCTCAAGCTTGGCGACGAGCGCTTCGAATGCGGGACGCTCTTCCTCCGTCATGGCGCGATAGGACTTGTTGGGTTTGACGAAGTCATGGAAATAGTTGATCGCGTAACCCACAAGGTCGTTCAATTTCGGGTGGTTTTCCGGCGTGGCATCTGGCGCATAGTTCTGAATGAAGCCCCACAACACGGCCGGGTCTTCGGAGTGACTGGCGCTTACCAGATTGAGAAGCAGCGAATAGCTGATTGGGACATCGGAAACTGGCGGCTCGCCCTCATGAATATGCCAGACGGGATTGCCGATCTGTGCCTTAGGTTCCTGCCCAGGGAAGCCGGACAGGTGGGACAGATATTCATCCACATTCTTCGGGATCACATCAAAGTAAAGCCGCTTTGCCTTGCGCGGGGCCTGATACATGAAGAGCGACAGGCTTTCCGGGCTGGCATAGCGCAGCCATTCGTCAATGGTCAGACCATTGCCGCGGGACTTTGAGATTTTTTCGCCATTCTCATCGAGGAAGAGCTCATAGTTGAACCCCTCCGGCGGCTGTTCACCGAGTACCCGCGTGATTTTGTTCGAGAGCTTCACGCTGTCGATCAAATCCTTACCCGCCATTTCATAGTCGACCTTAAGCGCCGCCCAGCGCATGGCCCAGTCGGCTTTCCACTGCAGCTTGCAATGACCCCCAGTGATCGGCAGTTCCGTCTTCTGACCATTTGCCGGGTCTTCGAAGACGACGGTTCCATTTGACGCGTTTCTTTCCAGGATAGGCACATAAAGCACTTCGCCTGTTACCGGAGAAATTGGCAAGATCGGCGAATAGGTTCCACGACGTTCCTGGCGCAGCGTCGGCAGCATGATGTCGAGAATGTCGTCAAATTTCTCCAGCACCTTCAGCAAGGTCTCATCGAAACGCCCTGAGGTGTAGTAGTCGGTCGACGACGCAAACTCATACTCGAAGCCATAGCTGTCGAGGAATGCCTGCAGGCGCGCGTTGTTGTGCGCCCCAAAGCTATCATGGGTGCCGAACGGATCCGGGACCTTGGTTAGAGGCTGGTTCAGATGCCCCGTCAGCATCTCTTTGTTCGGCACATTGTCGGGGACTTTGCGCAGACCATCCATATCGTCTGAGAAACAGAGGAGCTTTGTCGGCACATCTGGCATCAGAATCTGGAAGGCATGGCGCACCATGGTTGTGCGCGCCACCTCGCCGAATGTCCCAATATGGGGCAATCCACTGGGGCCATAGCCGGTCTCAAACAGGACCTCTGCCTTGTTAGATCCTCTTTTTTCCAAGCGTTTGACCAGCTTTCGGGCCTCTTCGAACGGCCAGGCCTTAGCGGACTGACCGAGATCTTGGAGCTCTGCCAAAGTGGCAGGCACAGATGCCGTTGACTGATCACTGGACATAATTGCCTCAATTACTGCTTAAAGGTTTTTAAAGCCCCGGAAACTAGGCTTTCGGCAGGTGTCAGTCAACGCGACCTCTATGTGACTCATGAGGTTGTTTCCGGGCGATCGGCAAAAGAAGGAGTGGCGGTTTGAGTTCGTCCGCCGAACCATCCAGGACAAAAAAACCTGCAGGGGATGTCTCGCCTGCTGACCCAACACCTGTGGCCGATCCGCGAATTGTCGACGAACAGGTGCGGCGGCTTTTCGATCTCGGAAAATCTGGCAGCATCATTGTCTTTATTGCCCTCGTGACGGTATGGCTGCCTTTCTATGGCACATCGTCTGTTGCTGAACTGATGATCTCTTTCGGGTTGCTGGTTACCTCCCAATCAGCGTTCAACCTGCTGAGAACCCAATATCATTGTGAAGAGAAGCGGGAGGTTTCCTCCAAGCAGTGGGGTGATCGCTATGCGCTCATTTGCCTCCTTTCCGGTGGTGCCTGGGGTATCGCAGGCGTTCTGTGGCTCCCAGACGCGCCCTTTGCATCCCAGGCCATTTTTGGTGTGGTGGTCGCCGGGCTTTGCCTCAACACGGTGATGTCTCGCCATGTCTATCCAAGCGCCATGGTCGCCTATACCGCCGCCGCGGCTCTGCCGGGCATGGTGGCGCTCCTAGTCAGCGCGCACTGGGAGGGACAGCTTATGGCAGCGCTTAGTTCCTTGATGTGGATTGTTCTCTATTCCGCCACCAAGAAACTACACCTGACCAGTATCTCTGCCATCTCCCTTCAATTGCAGAATGATGAACTGGTCAACGGGCTGGCGGAAGCCAAAGCTGAGGCCGAGAAGAAGGCGAAAGACGCCGAAGCAGCTTACGCCGTCGCACGCAAAGCAGCACGGTCGCGGCAGGATTTTCTCTCCATGGTCACTCACGAGATCCGCTCACCGCTCGCCAGCCTTTCCGGTCTCGCACACATGCTCGATGCAACTGACCTGGACGAGAAGCAGCGTGGCTACACACGGGGGGTGGAAGAATCCAGCCGTCTCCTAAATCGGCTCGTCGACGATCTGTCCGATCTGACGGAGATGGAGGCGCTTTCAATCAAGCTTCGTCCAACTGACATGTCGCCGATGGAAATCGCCCAGGCCGCGATCCATGTGACGCGCCATGATGCGTCTTCCCGAAAACTATCAATTGAGGTGGATGAGCTCCCCGGGACACCTAAAGCTATTCACAATGATCCAGACCGGGTGAAGCAGGCACTTGTCAATCTCATCGTGCGGGCGCTTCGCACCACGGAGGTGGGCGGTGTCATCGTGCGTCTTTCGCCCGTCGACATAAATGATGGGGTGGGCGTGAGATTCTCGGTCACGGACACAGGCGCTGGCATGCCATCTGAAGAGGCGGCACGTCTCTTCTCTTCGCTCGATAATGAAGGCGAACATGTGCCCCTGAAACGTCGCGACGTCAATCTGACCATATGCGACCGTTTGGTGCGGCTGATGGGCGGAAGGGCCGGTGCAGACAGCATGGTCGGTGGTGGCTTTACAGCCTGGTTTGTTCTTGCACCTGACATCAATCAGCGCTCCAAGCAACATCCAGGACAAAAGGAAAATCAAAGCCACCCTGCGTCCAATAACGGGCAAATGCTTGATTTCGACCGGATCTACGAGCTGGAGCAGGACCTTGGCACAGCCCGCATCGCCGACCATCTGGGCGAAGCCATCCATGCAATTGCCGATTTGCAAAAGGCTTTGAGTGAGGCCGTGAGGCGAGGTGACCATCGCACGCTTCGTTCCATGGCCGAAAGCCTTGCTATTGAGGCCAATGCAATTGGCCTGATTGGCCTTTCCGGAAGCGCCTCTCATCTTCTTGATGACCTGCAAGAAGCCTCCCGCGAGCAGGTGCTCTTTGAGCGCGTTGGGCAGCTCGAAAGAAAGTTCAAGTCGGGAGCAAGCGCGCTCACCCGTGCCTATCCAGCCCTTGCAGGATAAAACTCAACCCTTCTGGTTGCTCCGCTATACTGCGGCGGATGTCTGATTTTTCTGCCCCCGATTCTTCCGCCTCCGACGCTTCCGGTGAAGACGAAGCGTCCGCGACGCTCATTGCCGCCGTGCCCCTTCCCGGCGGCGGCGCCATCGGTGTGTCCGATGACGGGGAAGTTGTGGAATGGAATGCCGAAGAGGCAATTGCCGCGCTGGCAGAACAACCGCTTCTTCTCTGCCATCGCCGGTTTACCGCGAGACGCGCGGCAGGGGCCGCCGGGCGCCGGGGCGCTGCCAATGGCAGGAGCCTCTACCCCGGCCTCTATGACGTCTTGGAACTCTTTGCATTTGTTCGTCCTGCCCAGTTTTGCGTACCCACGCCAGCAGGACTTGCTCAACAGGTAGGGCTTTCCGCGCCAACCAATTCAGAAGAAGCAGCCCTCACGCTCCACCTCATCACCAAAGCCCTGCTCAGCGAGCTGCAAAACCCAGCCTATCCGGACCGGGAAGAAACGGTCCGGATGGCAAAGGCCCTGATGGACACTGGCTGGCCATGGGCACCCTTGGTTACCAGCGCCCTTGGTGATCTCGCACCAAACTCAGTCGCGGCTGCACGGGCCCGGCTCGACATCTGGTCACACCTGGAGGAATGGGAAGATCAACCGCCACCCCCACCACCCGGTGCCCTGCCCGTCGATCCGGACGCTGCGAGAGAGCGGCTGCAGCGCTTAACCGGTGCCGATGCAGAAGAACGGGAACAACAGGCTGCTTACACTGCAACAGCAGCCAAAGCATTTCTCCCGCGGGAAACGGCAGGTGCGCCCCAATTGCTGTTGGCAGAGGCTGGCACCGGAACGGGCAAAACGCTGGGATATATTGCACCGGCGAGCCTCTGGGCCGAACAGAATGACGGCACGGTCTGGCTCTCGACCTACACCAAAAACCTTCAACGCCAACTTGACCAGGAACTCACCCGCCTTTTCCCCGACCCAAAGGAGAAGGAAGAAAAAAGCGTCATCCGAAAAGGACGTGAGAACTATCTCTGTCTGCTCAATCTTGAAGAAACCGCTGGCGGACTGCTGACAGGCACACAAGGGACCGCAGCCATCCTCATGGCACGGTGGGCCCGCTATAGCCGCGACGGGGACATGGTTGGCGGCGATTTCCCCGCCTGGCTGCCAGGTGCCATGGGCGCAGAAAGCGTTGCAGCTGGCCTCACTGATCGACGCGGCGAGTGCTCCTATTCAGCCTGTGCCCACTACAAAAAGTGTTTTATTGAAAAGGCCGTTCGCAAGGCACGTCGCGCGCAAATCGTCGTTGCGAACCATGCTTTGATCATGATCCAGGCAGCACTGGATCACACGCTCACACGGCCGGACTCAGCGCCGCCAAGCGGGGAAATTGCTGGTGGGGCTGAGGATGATGAGCCCATGAACCTGTATGCGAGGCGTCATATTGTTTTTGACGAAGGGCATCATCTTTTTGATGCGGCGGACAGCGCCTTTTCTTCCTTCCTGAGTGGACGGGAAATGTCGGAGCTCAGACGATGGACAAGAGGCCCAGAAGATGGACGTCGCCGGCGGAGTCGCGGTCTACAAGACCGGGTAAGTGACCTTCTGGCCGGCGATGAAGAGGGAGAAGGCCTCCTAGACGCGGCGACACGGGCGGCGGCGGCACTGCCGTCCTCTGGATGGCTCGCGCGCCTGGGATCTGATGCCAGCAAAGGTCCGGCAGAGGGGTTTTTGACCGCTGTCCGACATGTTGTGCTGGCGCGGTCTGATTATCCCGACAATCTCTATTCGCTTGAGTCTGATTTACGTCCGGCACATGAAGAGCTGAGCGCGGCGGCTGCAAATCTTGATGTTGCCCTTGCGAAGCTCGGGCGCTCTTTCAGTTCCCTTTCTGATTGTCTGCGGCGTCTTATGGATGCGCATAACGAGACGCTCGACACATCAACAAAAACGCGGATGGATGCCGCGATCCGCGGTCTTGACCGTCGCGGCCGGGCGACGCTTCCTGCGTGGCGCATGATGCTCTCAGACTTGATGAGCGATCCCAAGGAAGCGTTTGTCGATTGGCTCTCGATTGAGCGTATCGGTGGGACAGATTTTGACGTTGGCCTGCACCGACATTGGGTAGACCCAAGCGAACCCTTCGCTGAGGCCGTCCTGCAACCTCTGCACGGAGGCCTTATCACATCTGCGACACTTAGAGACCGAACCTCACCGGACGATGACCCTGATGATGGCTGGCAAACGGCAGAAGTCAGGACCGGCGCAACGCATCTCCCTACCCCTGTGGAACGCGCTCACTTCACCTCGCCTTTCGACTACGCCGCGCAATCGCGCATCTTTGTGGTGCAGGATGTTGCCCGCGACAGCGCCGACCAAGTCGCCAGCGCCTATCGCGATCTCTTTTTGAACGCTGGCGGTGGTGGGCTTGGCTTGTTCACCGCGGTCAATCGGTTGCGGGCTGTTTACAGCAAGCTTGTTGAGCCTTTGGAAACAGCGGGCCTGCCACTCTATGCGCAGCATATTGATGCTATCGATACCGGCACGTTGGTCGATATTTTTCGGGCGGAAGAAAAATCATGCCTGTTGGGAACTGATGCGGTTCGCGACGGTGTCGATGTGCCGGGTGCCTCGCTGCGGCTCATCGTGCTCGATCGTACGCCCTGGCCCCGCCCCGACATTCTCTATAAAGCGCGGCGGGCTGCCTTTGGTGGCGGTCGATATACCGACATGATCACCCGGCTGCGTCTGCAGCAGGCGTTTGGGCGGTTGGTGCGGACAGCGACGGATAAAGGGGTCTTCGTGCTCCTCGATAACCGTTTGCCGACGCGGCTAACGAGCGCCTTTCCACCAGAAACACCGATTGAGCGTCTCAGCCTTGCTGAAACAATCGTTGAAATGCGGAAGTTCCTCACAGAGCCCTGATTGTCCGGACCCTTCTCAGACCTTGCCCTTCTGCTCTGCGCTTCGAAGGTTTTTCGCCTATTTGGTCGCATTTTCGGGCCACAAAAATCTCGCAACTTTTGCTGAAAATGCTCTAAGTTGCGGGTCCTTGCCCGCATGCCCTCTCCGGCGCGGCGTATTCCAGAAATAGGCTAGCTTTATGTCGCAGACGATTAATCCTCATACCGCTCTCATCTACGTGATGGTGACCATGTCCGCTGTTGATGCGGCCATCAGTGACAATGAAACGCGGAAAATCGGCAATATCGTCACAAACCTGCCTGTCTTTAAGGACTTCAATGCAGATCGTCTCCTGGGCGTTGCCGAAGAATGCGCCGCAATCCTGGCAGAAGATGGGGGGCTTGATGCTGTGTTCGGGCTCGCCCGCGACGCGCTGCCACCTCATATGTACGAAACGGCGTATGCCCTGGCGGTAGATGTTGCTGCGGCTGATCTGGCTGTAGGGCAGGAAGAACTTCGCCTGCTTCAGATCCTGCGCGATACGCTCGGTATTGAAAAACTCTCCGCGGCCGCCATCGAGCGCGGCGCCCGGGCACGTCACGCGACCCTATAAGAGCCAAACCGAGAGCAGCAGAGATCAACAATCCGGGGACAGGCGATGGAGGAAGCTCTTCTAAGCGTTGAACCAACGCTTCGCGTGAGTGTTTTCCTGGGTGTCTTGGGCATTATGGGAGCATGGGAATATCTTGCCCCTAAGCGCCCGCCCGCCTTCTCCAAGCTAAGGCGCTGGTCCACAAATCTTGGCCTTAGCATTGTAAATGGTCTGATGCTGCGTATTCTCGTCCCTGTTTTGGCTGTGGGCGCCGCAGCATGGGCTGAAGGTCAATCTATTGGTCTGCTCACCTTTCTGGAGCTGCCTTTCCTGGTCTCCTGCGTCCTGGCATTTGTTCTTCTTGATCTGCTGATCTATGCGCAGCATGTGCTGTTTCATCACGTCCCGGTCTTTTGGCGGCTTCACCAGGTCCACCACGCGGATCCCGATATTGACACCTCGACGGGCATTCGCTTCCATCCGATCGAGATCCTGCTGAGCATGGGGATCAAAATAGGTGCGGTCGTGCTGCTCGGCGCGCCAGCCGTCGCGGTCATCCTCTTTGAGATCGTGTTGAATGCAACCTCCCTCTTCAACCATGGGAATGTGCGGCTTGCAGGTTGGCTTGACCGTCTCATCCGGCAGGTTTTTGTCACCCCGGACATGCACCGGGTGCACCACTCCGTTATCCAACAGGAAACCGACAGCAATTTCGGTTTCAACTTCTCCCTTTGGGACCGTCTTTTCGGTACATACAGGGAAGCTCCCGAGATGGGTCATCTTGAGATGGAAATAGGGCTCAGGGAATTCCGCGATGAGGGTCCGACGCGGATCACCTGGAGCCTGGGCTTGCCTTTCCGGCCGCTGCATGGGAAAGACGGGTCATGAAACGTCTCTGCCTCATGCGCCACGCCAAATCTGACTGGAACCAGCCGGAAACCGAAGACTCCCAGCGCACCCTCAATGGGCGCGGTGTAAAATCCGCCGCATTTCTCGCAGGGTTTATCGTCGATAAGGGATGGACGCCTGATCACGCTTTGTGTTCAACGGCCGTTCGCGCCCGCTCGACCATTAAACCGTTGGCCGAAACGCTGCAGGACAGGTGCGCTATTGAGTATCGTGACGATCTCTACATGGCGATGCCCGGCACATTGTTGAATGCAGTGCACTGGCTGGACGATACAAACGAAACTGTTCTTATCGTTGCGCACAATCCTGGTCTGGAGATGCTTGCCGTTGCGCTGGCAGACAAGGACAGCAAGGATCTGTCGGCGCGCATGGCCGATCACTACCCGACTGGTGCGCTGGCCGTTTTTCAGTTTGATGTAGATAAATGGTCAGACGTCAAAGAAGGTACCGGCCGGGTTGTGTTTTACGGCAAGCCACGCGAGTTGATGAAGATCAGCTAATCGCTGCAGCCGACCGCGTTCAACCTGAACCTAAAAAGGCGCTGAGATTACGCGTTTTTTTTGCCCTTTTGACGACGTTTGTGAAACGCCAGACGCTTTAGAAAATCGACCCACTGAAATAGCGGTTGGAGAGCCTCGCACTTGTCCCATCCTCGAGCATGTCTTGAAGCTGTGCGTTGAGCGCGTCGAGCAAGCCCATCTCTTCGTCCTGGACAACGAGACCTATCCCTTCACCAAAGAACGCTTCATCGGTGATCGGGTTTCCTAGAGTTGTGCAGCAGCCCTGCTCCTTAATCCATCTCAGCATTGCCGCATTGTCCCCAAAAGCTGCTTCGACCTTTCCATCTGCAACATGCTGCAACGCTTCTGACAGGGAACGCGTCTTCACAAGGCTGACCTCGGCATATTGAGCCTGGAGGTAGGCCTCATGAACGCTTCCGCCCTGCACGGCAATCTGGGAGCCGGCAACCCGCAAAAGCCCCGGCCCCGCAATGCCTGCGCCTTTGGAGGTCACAAATCGTCCCCGCGACCCATAATAAGGATTGGAGAATATGACCCCTTGAGGTTTGGTTGAGGGGATCCGCATGGAGGCAGCAATGAGATCAATGTCTCCACGTCGCAGCGAGGGCATCAAGTCGGACCAGGGCTTCACTACAAAGGCACACTGCCTTTCAAGGCGGCGGCACAATTCCTTTGCGACATCAATATCAAAACCCGCAGGTTTGCCATCACTATTCAGATAGTTGAACGGCGCAAAGGCACCTTCCGTTGCAACCACAAGCGGCGGGGCGTGTTCCTCACCTGCTTCCTGCTCCCCACCAATCTGAGCGAGGGGGGGCTCTTCAACTACGACCGGTTCAATCGCAGTTGGTTCAACTGCACCGGTTTCAGTTTCAATTTTTCTTGGTGCAGGAAGCGGGATTGGCGCGTCAGGCGCGGCGACAAGGCCGATGTCACCGTGGAGCGGGGCCGGCTCGCCATGTTCTGCCTCCTGGTGGGTAGGTGCTTCTACCTCACGCGATTCAGGCTCACTGACCGCTGTCGGGTTGTTCGTTAAGTCAGCCGGTGGCAAGAATTCATTCTGCGAAGCGGAGACGGGTTCGTCTGCGCTTGCTCCCTCAAGAGCGCTTTCGAGCGCAGGGTTGATGTCGCCCGATGCTTCGGCGGTCCTGCCGTCAGGCCCGGTTCCCACAGGCGTGCCTTCGATAACGATCGCAACTGCGCCGCTTAAAAGCACAACAGCCAGCAGGTTTATGAGAAGAAGCCAACGCATCGGCGGAGAATGCCCAAGGCTCTCCTTGCGGTCCAGCGAACTTCCAATCAATTCAGCCGCAACGTTAATGGCAGCTACTCAACCTAAGAGTGCAGACGCACGCCAACCTATCTAAACCCTTGTATTGCAATGGTTAATAGTAATTTTACCATGAACTCTTTCGTTCATCTTAAGGGGATCGGTCTGAATGAGGGAGGAAAATGAGACGCCGGGTGACGGTGCAGATTATCAAGGGCATCTGCGTGGTTTTGACGACGCAGCACCTGCATTTGTTCTCAAACGCCCACAACTCGGCGCGCTGCTCTTGGAGCAAAACGCAGTGTCGCCGGTGGAACTTGCCCAGGCGCGCAGCAGGCAAGAACAATCCGGTGCGCGCCTTGGCGAAGAACTAATCGGTCACGGAGACGCTCGTGCCTTTGATGTCTACCGGGCACTCGCCGAGCAGCGAGGCATCCGCTTCGTCAACCTGCTTCTCAGCCCACCAGATCGGCAGTTGCTCGTCGCAGAAGACATCACTTTCTATCTGCAGCACCAATGCCTTCCCTGGAAGACCGACGGGATGACACCAACCTACGTTGCTGTGGACTTGGAAAAAGCGGCGGCGGCGTTGGAAGAAAAAACGGCGGCTCCTTTTCTGCTGCTCCAGACTGCGCCGCTCGATATCCTGCGAACAATCCGGGCCACCTTTGGCGGAGAGTTGACCCAACAAGCCCAGCTGGCGCTGCTGGTGGACCAGCCCGATGCATCGGCGCGACAGCTCTTGTCCAAAGAAGCAAAGACGATCTGCCTGGTTGGCATTTGTATGTTGCTCGCTTGTACCTTGCTGTTTCCCAGCTGGGTCCTGCTAACGCTCAACATCGCAACCATCACCGCCTTCATCTCTTTAGCTTCTTTAAGGCTTCTCTCGGCGAATATCGGCCGACAATTGATCTCCAGGGAAGCGACTAATGTTGACCGTATCAGTGACCGGGACCTCCCTCTCTACACAATTATGGTTCCCCTGCTTCAGGAAGCAGACGTTCTTCCCATACTGATGGATGCCATTCAAAAGCTGGATTACCCGCTTGCCAAGCTCGACATCAAACTTGTGTTGGAAGAAACCGATCAGGGAACGATCGACGCAGCACACGATCTGAAGCTTCCTGGAAATGTTGAACTGATTCTTGTTCCACCATCTCATCCACTCACGAAACCAAAAGCCTGCAATTACGCACTCGCTTTTGCCCGTGGAGAGTTCCTGGTTGTCTATGACGCTGAAGATATTCCGGGGCCTGCACAACTGCGCGAAGCAGTGCAGGCGTTTCGATCCGGTGGTCTTGGTCTGGCATGCGTGCAAGCCCCCCTTGCCTACTATAATTGGGATGAGAACTGGCTCACGCGGCACTTCGCAATTGAGTATGCGTCTCTGTTCGATCTCCTTCTCCCGGTTCTTGCGCGATTTGGACTCCCTTTTCCGCTCGGTGGAACCTCTACTCATTTTCGCACCTACATATTGAAAAAGGTCGGTGCCTGGGACCCTTATAATGTCACCGAAGACGCGGACCTGGGCTTCCGGCTTTGCGAGCATGGCTTCAAGACCGGCGTCATATCAACAGCAACCCTCGAAGAGGCAAACTGTGTTTTGCCCAACTGGATACGTCAACGGTCCCGGTGGCTGAAAGGGTGGATGCAAACCTACATTGTTCGGATGCGCAAACCGCTACAAACATATGCAGCACTTGGGCCTGCCGGCTTTGTCGTTCTCCAGATCGTCACGGGCGGCTTCTTATTGTCCGCTCTAGCTCATCCATTGTTCTACATTTTACTCTTATGGATGCTTGTGAACGGCTTCGCCCCCCTGGACGGTACCGGCCCCCTGGTCTTAGGTCTGCTCAACTTTGGGGTTCTTTTTGTTGGCTTTGGTGCAGCCATGATCGCAGGCCTTGTTGGCGCGCAGGCACGGAGGCTCACTGGACTCGGGTGGCATGTGTACACGATGCCGTTCTACTGGCTGCTCATCTCTACAGGCGCCTATAAAGCGCTCTATCAGCTTTTTGCCAGCCCCCATTATTGGGAAAAGACTGTTCACGGAGTCAGCGCCCAAATGCCCGCCTATGCGGCGCGCGCGCGCCGAGGGCTGTCCGATCGGCAGTAGCTGCTCATAAACCTTCAGTTAACGCGTCCACCAATATACTCTCATAACGGGTGGCTTTCCGTCTCTAAACGTTTCACGTGTATCGAAGAGACGTATTGCTAGAAGGCTGCCCGATGCGTGATTTCGACCTTTCGCCGCTCTCGTTTTTGGTCGTTGATGACAACCACCACATGATTTCTATTCTCCGGGAATTGCTGCGGGCCCTAGGCGCGGGAACCGTGCACGATGCCCGCGATGCAGCAGATGCCTTTGAGATTGTTCGCTCGTCACCGATAGACGTCGCGATCGTAGATTATTTGATGGAACCACTTGATGGTCTGGATTTCATCCGCCTTATCCGTACGGCAAAGGATAGTTACGATCCAGAGCTCCCTATCCTGTTGCTGACAGCCCACACAGAGCGCGCGCGCATCCAAGAAGCGCGAGATGCAGGGGCAAGCGACGTTGTTGGCAAGCCAATCTCCGCACAAAGACTTTATCAGCGCATCCAAGCGATGCTGAAGATCAACAGACGGTTTATCAAGACACCGCATTACACCGGACCGGACAGACGCCGAGACCGGCCAAAACCACATTCAGGCCCGGACCGGCGTGAGGATGCTTAAGGGAAAGTAAATAGCCCTATGGTAAAATCCTAACAAATGGGTAATTTTTTGCACCTACGCTGGCGCTTCAAGGCTTAACCGGACGGGCGTGCATGAGTAGCTCAGCAATGGAAGACGTCGATCTCTCAGACCTGCGGTTCGTCATCGCGGAGGAAAACCGCTATATGCTGACCGTGCTTCGGCAGCAGTTGAAAGCTTTCGAAATCAAAGAGATCACAGAAGCGCGGGATGGTGACAACGCAGCTCAATTGCTGCACGCCTCGGAAATCGATTTCGCCATTGTGGATAGTGGGATGGCCCCCGTTGACGGCCTTACCTTCACACGCCATGTGCGCACCGGGAAAGGCATCCCGAACGCAGAACTTCCCATCATCGTGCTTATTGCCCATCCAAGCGTTGACGCCATTGCCGCCGCCCGCGACGCGGGCGCAACCGAGGTTCTTTGCAAACCGGTCTCGGCGCAGCTGCTTTTCGATCGCATTCAATATGCGATCAAAAACAGCCGCGATTTTGTCAGGTCCGAGAGCTTTTCCGGGCCAGACCGTCGAAGACGCAAAGACAGCCAGCCCGCTACTGGCGGCGAACGCCGAGACAATCCTGCTTAGTTTTAACCGAGAGCCAGAAGATTGCGAACGGCAATACCGATCAGGGCTAAAGTCGACAGCGCGAAAAGTGAGAACCGGACCAATACAATATTGACGGTGTTTTGCACCAACGAATGAACAATCCGCAGGACAACATAGGTCCACGCCAAGCCAATGTTCAGTGGATCGGCTACACCTGCTAAATGGCTGTAGACAATCAGCGCGTAGAATATTGTCGGTTGCTCGTGCAGATGGTTGTAATTGTCCGCGACCCGCTGCGCTTCTGATGGCAGGAGACCGGCCAGCGCACCTGGATGCTGGGCTTGTTGTGGATCAACATTGGCTGCACTCATAGCCGGCAGACGCCGCGCATACATCCAAAGCCACACCACCAGTGTCCAACTCACCAAAACCAGGATCGGTGTCAGAATAGTTCCACCCATGAGTTTCCCCCCTCATTTGCTGTTTGGAGCGGGCGAGGAGAATCGAACTCCCGTCTTAAGCTTGGGAAGCTTCTGCTCTACCATTGAGCTACGCCCGCTCAGGCCCTTTTTACTAGCGCTCCAGGCACCTGCAGCGCAAGATATCAATTGGATCGTTTAGACTGCGGTGGCATTGCTGGCCGCCGCGCTTTTCGGGGGAGAAAACAATGCGTTGGTGGGCAAAGGGACTTATCGGAGTGGGGCTGATCGCGGTCGCCGGTTATGGTGTGATCAAAATTGGCGGGCCTGACCTGATCTACCCAAGAGTTGACGGGGTCAATTATGGCCCCTCATCGATTTCGTTTACGGACACTGACCCTGGTCAGACAATCGGCGGGATAGTGACGCTCGGACGCGCCGTTGATGAGACCGGTGTCGATATGTACATGGTTCATTGGGGCCTGGAAGTCGGAGAGCCTGGCGTCGAAGATGACGCGGGCAATGGCGATCATGGCGGTGACTGCAAAGGCTTTAGAGATACAGGCCACGTGGTTATGTCGATGGTCGACACAGGGGGCACACCCATCACGATGGAGATCCCCCAAGGGACGGAAGTGCCGGAAGACGCCGTCTATTTTGTGGCACACACGATCTATAGCGGAAGACACAATCTGGCCAAATGCATCCAAATCCCTATCGAAAACGTGGTTGATACGGCTTCCTGAGGCGGATCAAATTTCTGTCAGTTGAGAAATCGATGGGGCACAAACGACCGGCTGAGTGGTAGGATCGGCTCATGAATGATCCGCTGCAGCCACTCGCCGGGCAGGCGCTTGCCCCCTTTACCGACCCCACCCTTACAGCGAAAGGGGAAGCGCGCGCGCATGTGAGCCTGACCAAGCTCGACACGCTCTGGTTCAATACCGGCACACTTTGCAATATCGAATGCGCAAGCTGCTATATCGAGTCCAGCCCTACGAACGACCGGCTTGTTTATCTGACAGAGGCGGATGTTGCTTCTTACCTGGACGAGATCGAACGAGACACGCTTGGCACCAGGGAAATTGGTTTCACCGGCGGCGAACCCTTCATGAATCCGTCGATGCTCGCGATCCTGGAAGACACCCTTGGACGCGGATTTGATGCTTTGGTTCTTACCAACGCCATGCAACCGCTCCTTCGACCAAGGGTGAAAAAGGGCGTTGAAGAGCTGGTCAATAAGTATGGTCCGCGCCTCACTTTCCGTGTGAGTCTGGACCACTACTCGGCCGCCCTGCACGATGAAGAGCGGGGACCCGGCGCCTTTGACAAGGCGATGGAAGGTCTTGCCTTTCTCAGTTCACTAGGGGCGCAGATCACCATTGCAGGCCGAACTTGCTGGGGAGAAGACGATGTCAGTTCGCGCCTGGGATATGCCGATCTCTTCGCCGCTCAGTCTCTTGCCATCGACGCCAATGACCCGCTCACTGTCACGCTCTTTCCTGAAATGGACGAGACTGCCGACGTGCCGGAGATTACAACTGCCTGCTGGTCGATCCTGAATGTCAATCCGAATGACATGATGTGCGCCACCAGCCGCATGGTTGTGAAGCACAAGGGTGCGGGTGCGCCCACCGTCGCTGCCTGCACATTGCTGCCCTACGACCCGCAGTTTGATCTTGGCGCGACACTTTCCGACGCGTCAAAGGACGTTGCCCTCAATCATCGGCACTGCGCAAAGTTCTGTGTATTGGGCGGGGGATCGTGCAGCACCTGATCAAAGATCAGTCGTCCGTTACAAGCTCGTATAGGCGGCCAGGCCGCGTCGCCTCAATCGTCTTTGAGAGCGCCTTGAGCGCTTCGGCAGGCGCCTCTTTTTGCGCAACACCCTGCCAACGAGCATAAGCTTCAGCCGTTTCCCAGCGTCCGATAACGGCAAAGGTAGCGCCGTCCCTGACCAGTTCTGCATCCACAAAGCCGTCGATACTCTCTGGGCGGGTCAACATTCCAGCTGCGAGAAATGCATGCAGGAAGGATTGTTCCGCGCCGGCTTTCACATCAAATTCGATAAAACTGCGATAGTGCGACTTCATGGCTGATGGATAACCTTTCCAGCCATGAAGACATGGCAGAGCGCATCGGGTTCACCGAGGGCGGAAACATTTTCTAGCGGATTAACATTGTACATGGCATGCAGAATTTCTCTGCCCGTCTCGCCCGGCGACACAATCCTCCCATACCCCGAGATCTGTGCGGTCGCCTCCAGAAAGGAGAGGGTAGATCTATCGGAGAGATTGGCATTGTGGGTCAGCATACGCATATGAACGCTCGTTTCCTTCAAAATATTTCGGGCATCGGGAAGGTGTGCCTCCTTTGTTCTACCTCACCTATGCAGGTCCTTCAAATCGATCCGGCGACATCCCCACTATTCCCATTCGCTCTTGATACGGATCAAGGCGGGTTATCCGCAGCGGCTCGATAATGGGTATTGAGAACGCTGGGAGGCTTTCAAAGGAAGGATAAACGCATGAAGAACTTACTTGTTGCTGCGCTTGCAGCCACTTTCGCTATGACGTCTGTGCCGGCAATGGCTGACGTTTTTATGCCAGGACATGAAGTTGCAGCTGTCGTTGTCGGCAATACGATTGAAGGTCAATACCGTGAGTGTGGTGCTGCCCGGAATGATTTCCGCGAACACTACACTGCTGACGGAAAAATCAAGGGCGAAGAACGCCCCTGTAACCAGGCTGGCGACTGGGCGACCTATGGCGGTGCATGGACCGTCGAAGACGGTAAGTTCTGTGTGAACTTGGGCTCTGACCGATCAAGCGGGTGCTTCGACTATGAAGCCGGTGAAGATGGCACCCTCACTCGCGTAGGTGAGCCGGGCGTCGGCAACACGAATTTCAAAATCTATGACGGCAATCCAAACAATCTGTAATGGATACCGACAAGACCTTGGAAGCGGCTTTCGGGCCGCTTCCAATTTCTTTCTAGCGATATCGTAAATTGTTACGGTTCAGCTGATCAACGGATGAACAGCCCATCAGCTTCATATCGCGCTCAATCTCTTCTCGCAGGAGCCCAAGCGCACGCTCGACACCGGGTTGCCCAGCGGCCGACAAAGCATACAGATAGAGTCTGCCACCAGAGCAAGCTTTCGCTCCAGCGGATAGCGCTTTCAACACATGGGTGCCGCGTTGGATGCCGCCCTCGCAGATCACGTCAATCTTGTCACCTACTGCATCGACAATCTCTGCCAGCTGATCAAAGGGGCTGCGTCCGCCATCGAGTTGGCGACCACCATGGTTTGAAACCATGATGCCGGTGCAGCCAATGTCCACAGCACGCCGGGCATCTTCCACGCTCATAATGCCTTTCAATGCGAAATGCCCGCCCCACTTGGCGCAAAGAGCTTCTGCGTCTTTCCAGCTCATGGATTGATCCAGCATGGTGGAGAAATAGTCGCCGATTGATGTCGCAATGTCTGTTCCCTCACTTACATGTTCCTGCAAATGGGGCAGCTCAAACTTGGCGTGCGTGAAATAGTTGATGGCCCACCGGGGATGGGTCGCAAAGCTGAGCAGGCTGCGAGGGGTGAGGCGCGGTGGGGAGGTAAACCCTGTTCGGAAATCCCGCTCGCGGTTCCCACCAGTGATCGTGTCCACCGTGAGGGCCATGACATCAAACTTCGCAGCCTTCGCCCGCTCCAAAATACTGTCATTCAAGCCGCGGTCTTTGTGAAAATAGAACTGGAACATGGTGGGCGCATCAATCATGCCCGAAATTTCTTCGACACTCACGGTGCCGAGTGAGGACACCCCAAACATGGTCTGGTATTTTTCAGCCGCCCGGGCCACCGCCCGTTCCCCATCATGATGGAAGAGACGTTGCAGCGCCGTCGGCGCGCAATAGACCGGCATGCCGAGCTTCTTGCCGAAGATCTCGACGGACAAGTCCACATTCTCGACACCTGCCAGCACGCTTGGTACCAGATCGCATGCTTCATAGGCTGCCCTATTACGCCGATAGGTCACCTCATCGTCAGCAGCACCATCAATATAGTGGAAGATCGGCCCTGGCAGGCGCTTCTTCGCAAGCTTCCGGAAATCCTGGAAGTTGTGGCAGTGAGACAGGTTCATGTGAAAATTCCTTAGGTCCAGTGCCACGTCACTTGAAGCGACACCGGGATAGCAGATCAGGTCAGGGCGTTCTAAAATGTTTGGACAGTTTCAGACCCTGTTTCTGGTATGAAGAGCCGATCCCCTGGCCATACAATTCGGTCGGTGCATCGGTGAGGCGTTCGTAGAGAAGCCGTCCAATGGTCTGTCCATGCTCGAGTATAAACGGCACATCGTGGCTGCGCACTTCCAGCACGCCACGGCTTCCCGCACCACCGGCTGAGCGAGCGCCAAAGCCAGGATCGAAAAACCCTGCATAGTGAACCCGAAACTCGCCAACCAGCGGATTATAAGGGACCATTTCAGCGGCATGGGTTGCGGGCACGTGAACTGCCTCTCTGGAGGCCAGGATATAAAACTCATTCGGATCGAGAACCAGCGCCCCATCAGCGCGGGCATAGATTGGCTCCCAGAAATCAAGCGTCTCGTATCCGTCGCGAAGATCGACATCGATCAGACCTGAGTGGCGCTTGGCCCTGTATCCGATCAGACCCGTCTCTCCGTCGCCTTTCAGATCCACACTTAGGCCGAGCCCCCCATCGATATCCGCAACTGCATCGTCAACGAGCCGTTCCTGCTCATGTAGGGTGCGGAGCTCAATATCCGTGTGCGTCGGCTGCCCCCGACGAAAGCGGATCTGGGATAGCCTGGAGCCTGCGCGTACCAACACAGAAAAAGACCTTGGGCTTATCTCGAGATAGAGGTGCCCTTTGTAGCCTGCCTCAACCTGGTCAAACTCAGACCCATGATCTGTGATCAGTCGGGTAAAGACATCCAAGCGGCCCGTGGAGCTCTTTGGGTTGGCACTGGCGCTGGTGCGCTCTGAAAGAGCCAACGCTTCCATTAAGGGCACAAGGTAGACACACCCTGTCTCCAGCACAGCGCCTTCGCTCAGATCAATCTTGTGGTAGGAAAACGCTTCCACTTTTTCCATGACACTGGACTTCGGACCGGGCAAGAAGCTCGCCCGCAAGCGATAGGCTGTCTGTCCCAAGCGCAGGTCAAGGCTCGCAGGCTGCACCTGATTGTCCTCAATCTCCCTTGTGCCCCAGATCTGTTGATCCTTTACCAGCGCCCGGATCGCGTGCGCCGGCAGTATGCCTGTCGCATGGGCAGCGCCGGCGCGGGCTGTGCTCGGCGTCGCACCATCATGGTCAGGAAAAAGATCGCTCGCGGATTTGGTCATTTGTGTCCGGGAATCTGTCATAAATTCAAGCTGGGTCCCCGTTATAGGGGCGGGCCGCCTTGGAACCAAGTGTTAAGGGCCCTTGACGGCGGGTCGCTGACATCATTATATGCTGTTCGATCCCGTGGTGATTTGAGCCGATCGGCTTGCGGCCACGTAAAATAATTCGCTAAAAGGTCGGGAGGCAGAGCCCCGATCCGTCCGATCGGGGTTTTTTTGTTGGGAAGTTAAGAAAATGAGCCAATCAGACGCCAAATCATCCCTCCGTCCTCGCACTCAGGCAGTGCACGGAGGCACCATGCGCAGCCCGTTCGGCGAGACGAGCGAGGCTATGTTTCTGACCTCCGGCTATGTCTATGAGAGCGCTGAAGCTGCAGAAGCCCGGTTCAAGGGCGAAGATGACGGCTTCATCTACAGCCGCTTTGCCAATCCCACTGTGCGCATGTTCGAAGAACGGATGATTGCGCTGGAGGGGGCTGAAGACGCCCGCGCCACGGCCACCGGCATGGCCGCGGTGACTGCTGCCATGCTCTGCCAATTGTCAGCAGGTGATCATGTTGTTGCCGCGAAGGCGCTTTTTGGCTCCTGCCGTTACATTGTTGAGGAGCTGCTTCCCCGATTTGGCATTGAATCCACGCTGATAGAGGGGACAGACCTTTCTCAGTGGGAAGCTGCTGTGCGGCCAAACACCAAGGTCTTTTTCCTCGAAACCCCGTCCAATCCGACCTTAGAGATTATCGACCTGAAATCGGTCACTGATATTGCGCACAATGCCGGGGCGCGCGTTGTCGTCGACAATGTATTTGCGACACCCGTTCTTCAACGGCCGATGGAGTATGGGGTGGATGTGGTGGTCTATTCTGCGACCAAACATATTGATGGTCAGGGCCGATGCCTTGGCGGCATTGTGCTCGCAGACCAGGCCTTTATTGACGATCATCTGGCGAATTTTCTCCGCCAGACTGGCCCGTCGCTCAGCCCCTTTAATGCCTGGGTGATGCTCAAGAGCCTGGAGACACTGGATCTGCGCGTGCGCGAGCATTGCCGCAACGCCCGGTGTGTGGCGCAGGCCCTGGAAGGCAGTTCAAAGGTCCTGCGGACGATCTACCCAGGCCTCAAGAGCCACCCGCAATACAAGCTCGCCATGGACCAGATGGACCTGGGTGGGAACATTGTGGCGTTCGAACTGGATGGTGGAAAGGATGCCGCTTTCAGATTCGCAAATGCACTTGAGATCGTTTCAATCTCAAACAATCTGGGTGATTCGAAGAGTCTCATTACTCATCCAACGACGACGACACATCAAAGATTGGATGACGCCGCCCGGGCTGAGCTTGGCATAACCGACGGGCTTCTGCGGCTTTCGGTTGGTCTGGAAGACCCTGCTGACCTTGTGGATGACATCAATCGCGCATTGGGTGTCTCATAGTTAATCAATCGGCGCTTGTTTGTTTCGAATTCGTTAGGCATATGAACGAAACGCAACGTCTCGGTAACACCTGGTTAGGTTGCCCCCGTCTAATCTGGGGGTCCCCTCAGGAGAGCGTCAATGAGATCCGATTTTGTAAATAGCGCAGGCACCCAGTCCCCGGAAACGGTTGGTCTCTACAAGCAGACAACGCGGTCTATCCGCATCGAAGTGGAGCCAATTTATCTGGCCGATCAGTCCGATCCGGACCAGGGCTATTATGTCTGGGCCTATACAGTTCTCATCTACAATGAGGGCAGAGAAGCTGTGCAACTTCGGGCGCGCCATTGGCAAATTTCTGACAGCCACGGCCAGGTTCACGAGGTCAAAGGGACCGGTGTTGTCGGCGAGCAGCCGGTCATCCTTCCTGGTGAGGTCTATGAATATACGAGCGGTACACCGCTTGCTGCACCCTCGGGGATTATGGTTGGGACCTATCGGATGGAGACCCGCCATGGCGAAACATTCGACGCTGCGGTCCCCCCGTTCCCGCTTGATTGCCCGCATGCGGACCGGATGATCCACTAGGCCCCATAGGGCAAACCATTCAAAGCTTCGCTGTGTCCCCGAATTGCTCTAATTTGGGCCATTCAGTATTTCTGACGGACAGGGGCTGAGGCTTTTTACGTTCTGATGAGATGCGCCAACCAGGGCAGCGGCTTCACTTTGTTCGACACACGACCCATATTTCTCGTCAACGGCATCTTCCTGGCGATGATTGGCGCTGCCATGTTTCTGCCAGCCCTGGTTGATGCAGCTGTCGGCAATGATGACTGGGTCGTTTTTGCCAGTTCCGCCTTGCTCACCCTGTTTACGGGCGTGTCGTTTGCGCTGATGACCTGGGGGCATGCGGGCAGTCTCAGCATCCGGGAAGCGTTCGTCCTTGTGGTCTCTGCCTGGACCATCCTGCCTGCCTTTGCCGCCCTGCCCTTTGCCTTTTCCGGCCTCGAGCTCTCTTATGCTGACGCTTTTTTTGAAGCCATGTCCGGCCTTACAACCACAGGTTCGACGGTCATCTCCGGCCTCGACACGGCGCCACCAGGCATTCTGCTTTGGCGCAGCTTGCTGCAATGGCTCGGCGGCCTGGGTATCATTGTTATGGCCATTGCCATCCTGCCGATCCTTCAAATTGGTGGGATGCAGTTGTTTAAGGTTGAGGCTTTTGACACAGCTGAGAAGGTCCTCCCAAGCGCGGCGCAGCTCGCTGTTTCCCTTATCTCCTTCTATGCATTTGCAACCGGGCTCACCGCGCTTCTTTTGTGGGTTGCCGATATGCCTGCATTTGACGCCATCAACCATGCGATGACCTCGATTGCGACAGGAGGCTTCTCAACGAAAGATGGCTCTGTTGGATTTTTTGCCAGCACTCAAATTGACTGGATCATCATAGGAGCCATGATCGTCGGCAGCTTGCCGTTCGCGCTCTATTTGCAGGCAATCAGAGGTCGCCCGCAGACACTTTGGAAAGATACCCAGGTACAGGTTTTCTTCGGGGTGTTGATCCTCTTCGTCGCCTTGATGACGTTTTATGACAAAGCAACCCTTGTGGAACCGGATGCGCTCACTGACCTGCGCTATGCAGCCTTCAACGTCATCTCGATCATGACGGGGACGGGCTACGCCACGCAGGACTATTCGCTCTGGGGTCCGTTTGCGACAACCCTGTTTTTCTTCATCATGTTTATCGGTGGCTGTGCCGGATCAACATCCTGTGGCATTAAAATTTTCCGCTTCCAGGTTGTCTACGAAGCCGCTGCTGTTCAGGTGAAGCGGCTCATTCATCCAAATGGCGTTTTTGTTCCGCACTATAATGGCAAACCCATCCAGGACAGTGTGACTGCTTCTGTGATGAGCTTCATGTTTCTCTTCGCCCTCACCTTTGGGGTCGTGGCTATGGCGCTCACGCTTATGGGGCTTGATCTTGTCACCGCTGTGTCATCGGCAGGTACGGCCATCGCAAATGTGGGGCCCGGTCTTGGACCCGTCGTCGGGCCATCAGGCAATTTCTCTTCCCTGCCAGACCTCGCAAAATGGACTTTGTCCTTCACGATGTTGATCGGACGCCTTGAAATCTTCACCGTACTGGTCATTTTAACGCCTACATTCTGGCGCGGCTAAGAGAGAGGCTCCTTGCAATGGGCACGCGATACACACCAAAAGAAATGATCGCGAAGCTCATCAGCTTTGACACGGTGAGCCGTCATTCAAACCTCAACCTCATTGGGTTTCTAGAAGACTATCTGGACGGATGGGGCGTGCCCCATTCACGTGTTGAAAATGAGGATGGTACTAAAGCCAATCTTCTGGCGACGCTCGGTCCGGCCGATAGAGCAGATGGGATCGTTCTGTCAGGACACACGGATGTGGTGCCGGTCGATGGTCAGGACTGGACAACAGACCCCTTTACCCTCCGCGAGACGCAAGACCGCCTCTATGGGCGCGGCACGTGCGACATGAAGAGCTTCTTCGCGATCGCGCTTGCCCTGGTGCCGGACTTTCTAGAGCGCGGCCTCTCAGTCCCGATCCACTTTGCGCTTTCCTATGACGAAGAGATTGGCTGCCTGGGTGTACGACCTCTGATTGACGAGGCAGTGCGACATCTGCCCCGTCCACAGATCGTCATCGTGGGGGAACCCACCGATATGCTGGTTGTGAATGCACATAAGAGCATCGACGCCTTCACAACAACGGTACGCGGGCTCGAAGCTCATTCGAGTGCCACCAATGAAGGCGTGAACGCTGTGATGATTGCAGCTGAGATGATCCATTTCATTTCGCAGATTGCCGATGAGATGAAGCTCAAAGGTGATCCAACAGGTCGCTTTGAGCCACCCTATACAAGCGTCCATGTTGGCATGATCCACGGCGGCACCGCGCTCAACATCATTCCCAAAGAATGTTCATTTGAATGGGAGTTCCGGGCTCTGCCGGGACAGGACCCGCAAGAAATTATTGGCAAGGTCAACCGGTTTGCAGAAACCGACCTGCTGCCAAAAATGCAAGCCATACATCCAGATGCCAGCATCGAAACCGTGCCTGGCGCTCATGTGCCACCACTAACGCCAGAAGATGGATCACCCGGAGAGACGCTGGTTCTGAAACTTGCCGAACAGAACGCAACCCACGCCGTTTCATATGGAACGGAAGCTGGGCTCTTCCAGTTGGCTGATATTCCCACTGTCATCTGCGGTCCCGGCAATATTCTGCAGGCGCATAAGCCAGATGAGTTTGTGCTTCTCTCACAGATAGACGCCTGCGAGCGCTTTATGCGTCGACTGATGGATCACATTGCCTTGTAGGCTTAGCGGATGATCAACGGTGTGAGCGACTTTTCAATCTCAGATGTGAGGACCCGGTCGAATTCACCTGCCAGTCTTTCGACCAAACGGAAATAGGCCAGGTCACGCTCGTTCAGTGTGGCGCTTTCAAGAACCTCGGCGCTGGCTTCGGCGATAACTTCCACAGAGTGCATCGCGCCGGGCGGACCTACATCTATGTGTTCAAACCGGGCCCGGATCACGCCGACCAGCCGGGTGTCCACCTCATCGCGAAACAGGCCTTCAAATCCGTCGGACACACTGACAGGTTCCTCGATCACGCCGGCTTCCTCCACAATGAGCGTGATCAACCCTCGGGCGCCAACAGCGCGCAACCGTTCGTCAACCCAGGCGCGCGTGACGGTTGAGGGCGTCACCTTATGGAGATGTTCAACATGAGGGCTGCGGAGCGTCGGCTGATACCGATCGACAAGCTCTATCTTCGTGACATTGAGTGCAATCGGCGCGCGATGTTGAAAGGTGATGGAGATTTCGGTTGGGGGCGCCGGCGGGGCGCTCGTACATCCGGAGAGCACCAAAGCACCAAACAGGACGGTTCCTAGTGCGATCCAAAAACCGTGCATCGATCCCCTATCCTCTCAAATCCGCCGGATCAAACTCATACTGATCGGCGCAAAATTCGCATTTGGCTTCAATGCGACCATTCTCCACCATGTGATCCAGATCGTCAGCCCCAAAAGTCTTCAACACACCTTCGATCCGCTCTCGAGAGCAGGGGCAGCCAAACTGGACGCCTGCAGGGCTGAACACCCTGACGCCGTCTTCATGATAGAGGCGAAAGAGCAGACGGTCGGCGGTTACATCCGGGTCCAACAATTCGGTATCGGTGACGGAGTCGAGCAAAATCGCCGCATGTTCCCAGTTCTTTTCTTCATCCGTCAAAAGGCGTTCGTCCTCGGGTTCACGGTAGCCAGTGAGCCCCCCATCCTCTGCCAGATGCTGAACCATGACCGCGCCAGCGCGCCACGTGACCTTGGAGGCTTCACCAGACTCGCCTCTTTCATAGAGGGGACCGACCGCCATGCGGATACGCGTTGCGATCTGTTCGGATTGGGCGAAATATTCGTGCGCTGCTTCTGTAAGACCGCGCGCATCCAACTGCACGATCCCTTGATACCGATCCATGTCAGCACCCTGATCAATGGTCAGCGCCAGGTATCCGGTTCCCAGGAGTTCGGTAGGCGCCTTGATGCCCTTTTCGAGAGTATCTGTCAGACGTTCACTATCCAGGTGGGCATACCCTCTGATTTTCCCTGGTGTCTCAAAATCTGCAACCAGCATGGAAACAGGCCCATCGGTCTTCGTTTGCAGCGTGAGCTTGCCATCAAATTTAAGCGCCGTGCCCAGCATTGCGACTAGCGTCAGTGCCTCCCCGAGAAGGATAGACACCGGCTCAGGATAGTCATGCCGGGACATGACGTCGGTGATGAGGCCTGACAGGCGCGTTGCACGCCCCCGCACACCAATGCCCTCAATCTGGAAGGGCACCACGATGTCATCGAGGTGCAGGTTTTCAGTGGTGAGGGGTTGATTGCCTGTGGTCACGAGAGGCACCATTTCAAAACGCCCTTTTGCGCGTGCAAGCGATTTTCCGCTCCGTCAAAAACAACAGATTGAGGGCCATCAATCACTTCTGCTGTCATCTCCTCACCCCTATGGGCCGGAAGACAATGCATGAAGATCGCCTCTTTGTGGGCCGCAGCCATAAGGCGCTCATCCACTTGATAGGGCGCCAAAGAATTATGCCGACTTGCAACCAGGTCCTCTGGATCTCCCATAGAGACCCATGTATCTGCCACTACACAATCAACACCCTCTACAGCTTCGTAAGGGTCGGTGGTGACCTTGACCCGGGCACCTTGTTTCTCCGCCCAGGCAACCGTCTCAGCTGGCAGAGCCAGTTCCGGTGGACAGGCCAAACGCAGATCAAAATCAAACTGAGCGGCCGCATGGACCCAGGACACGGCAACATTGTTGCCATCGCCAGACCAAGCAACGGAGCGATCCTTGATCGGCCCTTTATGTTCTTCGAAGGTCAAGACGTCGGCCATCAGCTGGCACGGGTGGGATTTATCCGTCAAACCATTAATGACGGGCACAGTCGCGTATTCCGCAAGCTCCAACAGTTTGTCGTGGCTGGTTGTCCGGATCATGATGGCGTCCACATAGCGTGAGAGAACGCGAGCGGTATCAGCCACGCTTTCGCCCCGACCCAGCTGCATTTCTGCGCCGTTTAGCAGGAGTGTTTCTCCGCCAAGCTGGCGCATCGCTACGTCGAATGACACGCGTGTACGGGTCGACGGCTTTTCGAAAATCATCGCCAGAAGACGCCCTTCCAAAGGCTTGTCTTTGTCTGAAATGCCATGCGGAAGTCCGGCGCGTGCTTCTTTGCGCCCACGGGCGTCATCAATGATGCGCTGCAGATTTTCTTTGCTGACTTCGTTCAGATCGAGAAAGTGTTTTGGCGCGCTGGTCATTTTGCGGCCTCCTTCTGGGCCTTTGCGGCCCTCAAGGCGCCGCAGGCTTCGGCGATGGTGTCGATCGCCTGATCAATATGTATATCGTCGATGATGAGCGGCGGGAGGAGACGAACGACATTGTCGCCAGCACCAACGGTCAACAGTTTGCGCTCTACAAGCGCACCGACAAGTTCCGTGTTCGGGATCTTGCATTTCAGGCCCAGCATCAGGCCTTCGCCGCGCACGGTCTCGATGATGTCGCTGTTTTCGTCTGCCAACATGGCAAGCTTCTGTTTCAGCTTGAGACCCTTTTGCTGCACCGCCTCCAGGAAGCCCTCCTCAAGCACAACATCCAGCACGCCATTGGCGACTGCCATGGCCAGTGGATTTCCCCCAAAGGTTGATCCATGGGTTCCAGCCGTCATGCCTTTGGCGGCGTCTTCTGTTGCGAGACAGGCCCCGACGGGGAACCCACCGCCCAGACCTTTGGCAGATGCCATAATGTCCGGTGTTACCCCAGCCAGTTCATGGGCGTACAACTTGCCAGTCCGACCGACACCGGTCTGAACCTCATCCAACACAAGCAGAATGCCTGCATCATCGCAAAGGTTACGGATAGACTGCAGAGCCGTGAGCTCCCAGGGGCGGATCCCACCTTCACCTTCGATGGGCTCCAGCAAAACACCGGCTGTATTGGGTCCGATGGCCTCTTTCAACGCCTTCAAATCGCCCATAGGGACTTGCACAAAGCCAGGCATGCGCCGACCGAAGCCCTCGAGATATTTCTCCTGCCCTCCAGCAGAAATTGTTGCCAATGTCCGGCCGTGGAAGGCACCCTCAAATGTGATGAGTTCGTCGCGCTCTGGCGCACCGTTTACCGCATGAAACTTGCGCGCCATCTTGATGGAGCATTCCAACGCTTCCGCGCCTGAATTCGTAAAGAAGACGGTGTCGGCAAAGGTTGCTGCCACCAGACGTTCTGCCAGCCGTTCCTGCCCAGGTATGCGGTACAGGTTAGACGTGTGCCAAAGCTTCTTTGCCTGGGTTTCGAGCGCCTCCACCAGATGTGGATGGGCATGGCCAAGAGACGCCACAGCAATCCCGGCCCCAAAATCGAGGTAGCGATCGCCTGCAGGCGTTATCAAAAATGGTCCTTCACCGCTCTCAAATTCGAGGTCGGCCCGACCGTAGGTCGGAAGAATGGGCGTAATCATCGGTATGCTCCCGAACGCCAATGAAAAAAGCCGCCAGAGGCCGGCGGCTGTTCAAGAAGCGCCGGAGTATCCTCAAAGTGAGGGCTTTTGTCAATTGGCTGAAATGGCAAGCCACGCCAAATAGGTGTGGCTTCTCAATAGGTTAGGCCTTGAGACGATAGCCTCGTCGGAGAACCCTGTCGGAGATCACCCAAAGCACTGCATTGCACCCGATGGTAACGAGCACGCCGGTCATAATGTTGCCGTCCGACACGCCGGTAAAGGCGTAGCGGAAGCCATCGATCAGATAGAAGAACGGATTGTATTGAGTGAAGATGTAAGCGAACTCTGGCAGCTGCTTCACTGAATAAAACGTGCCTGAGAGAAAGGCCAAGGGCGTGATGATGAAGTTCGTGACCGCTTGGAGGTGGTCGAATTTTTCAGCCCAGATGCCGCCGAGCATGCCAAGCAGTGACAGCATCAAGGACGCACCAACCGCATAGAAAACGACAGCCCAGAGATGCTCAATTGACAGGCCGACGAAGGGCAGCATGCCGATCGCGGTGACGAGACCAACAAATACGCCGCGGGTCACGCCCGCCATAGCAAAGCCGATATTAAGCTCACCAGCGGACAAAGGCGGCATCAACACATCCACGATATTTCCCTGAACTTTGGAAATCAGGATTGACGACGAGGTATTCGCAAAAGCGTTTTGCAGCATGGTCATCATGATGAGACCTGGTGCCAGAAATTCGGTAAAGGGCACCCCGTTTACATCTGGCCGCAAGCGCCCCAATGCCAATGAGAATATTGCGAGGAATAGAAGTGTGGTGATGACGGGCGCCAGCACGGTCTGCGTGATGACTTTGACGAAGCGCTTCACTTCCTTCAGGTAAAGCGTCCAAAGACCCAGCCAGTTGAACGACCCAAAATGCCGTGCGCCTTCTGGCAGATAGTTTTCCTGGCTCATGAAATCGGCCTCACTTTGCAGACGTTACCGCCGCCACTGCATTTAGAGTCTTTTCGGTTTTGATGAACTCAAAACCGGGCTCCTGCTTTTTGTCGCATTTCCGAACCGCAAAAGTCTGCAACTTTTGGTTCGCAAATGCGTTGAACGTCTTACCCATCTCATACGATCCAGATAATCAGCCCCGGCTCCGGAGATAGGCGATTGCAGGCCCAACCGCAATGACCGAGCCAAGCTTTTTCCATAATGGGTGGGCTTTTTCCATAATGATCCGGGGTTTTCCACACTGACGAGCGGTTTTCCCCAAAAGGCACCGCATTTGGACCCAATAGATCGATTTTCTGTGGATAAGCGGATTCATTCCTTAACCAAATCTTGCGTCCAATACCCCTCATTTTGTATATTCTGACCCTAAGTACACGACATCTAGTGCGATCAGGCAGCCGGCGTTAACCTTTTACAAGGTTCCCTATCCGGATTTTGCAGATCGACCTGAGATGCTTTCTGAGGGGCCGGCGACCATTTTCGGCGCCATTTCAAGGGGATAGCGAGCCATGTGGACAGAAGAACGCGTTGAGCTTCTGAAAAAACTTTGGGCGGAGGGTCTAAGTGCGAGCCAGGTTGCGAAGCAGCTGGGTGGCGTGACCCGCAATGCGGTAATTGGGAAAATCCATCGCCTGGGCTTATCAGGTCGCGCTACGACCAACAGGGCTCCAAGAGCACGCCCTGCGACACCGCGTGCTGCCGCACCGCGGCCTCAGCAGCCCTCTGCACCCCGTCCTGTTGAGTTGAAAGAGGAACCGGCAATGCCGGACCCAGAACCACAACCGCTGGTCCCGGTCGAAGTCACACCAGGACAGCTGGCGACGGTTCTGACGCTGACAGAACACACATGCAAATGGCCAATTGGCGACCCTGGGACTGACGACTTCCATTTCTGTGGGCACAAGGCTGACGCCGGCATGCCTTATTGCGCTACACATGCCAAGCTCGCTTACCAGCCTGTGCAGCCGCGTCGCCGGGCTGATCGGCCGCGGGCTAAGACAGGCTTCGCCAGCTGATCGTCACCAACGTCTGACACAGAAAAAGCCAGCGCGTGACGCTGGCTTTTTTTTGGAGATCTTCAACCTAAGTCAGATGTCGATGCGGCCAAGCACGCATCTCTCAAAAGGTGAGGGACATGAACGATCGAATTAGGACAATAGCAGGCTTCCCCACTTCTGCTCAATACATCCAAATGCGCGAAGAAGCTGGCTGGGGCTCTATCTCGAATGAAACTGCCGACCTCAGTTTAAGGGGGTCTCTATTTGGCGTCTGTCTCTTCGATGGTGAGACACTTATCGGATTCTCACGTGTTGTCGGCGATGGTGTCTTGTACTTCTACATCGCCGATGTGATCGTATCGCCTGGCCATGGCGGCCAGGGACATGGCTCCCTGCTGATGGAGGCCGTGATGGACTATATTCAATCAAATGCCCAAACAGGTGCAACGATTGCAGTACTCTCAGCACCTGGCCGGGAGAATTTCTATGAACGGTTCGACCTGACACCCTGTCCGAACCGACTCTTTGGTCAGGGATTGTCGATGGTCACGGGTCACAAGTGTTGAGCATTGAGCGACGTTAGTTCATGAATTGCTCATCAAGGGCATAGCCCGCTGCGCGCACGGTCCGGATCGGATCGCGCTGACCCTTTTGGTTGAGGGCTTTGCGAAGACGTCCGATATGCACGTCGACCGTCCTTGCTTCGACATAAACATCCGACCCCCAGACGGCATCAAGAAGCTGGGCACGGCTAAAAACGCGGCCAGGATGCTGCATGAGATGTTCCAGCAGCCGGTATTCTGTCGGACCTAAGTGCACCTCCCGCTCGCCGCGGCGCACCCGGTGCGTTGAGCGGTCCATCACAACATCGCCAAAGGTCACAATGTCTTCAGCGAGCGCTGGGCGAATACGCCTCAGGACAGCTCGAATGCGGGCCATCAGCTCCGTGGTGGAAAAAGGCTTTGTGATGTAGTCATCAGCACCTGTGTCGAGACCACGGATGCGGTCAGCTTCTTCGCCGCGGGCCGTAATCATCACAATTGGCAGGTTGCGTGTTTCTGACCTGGAGCGCAGGCGCCTGCAAAGCTCGATACCTGACAGGCTTGGCAGCATCCAATCGAGCAGGACGAGATCGGGCTCTATTTCACGCACCAGCATTGCGGCTTCTTCCCCGTCTGCGGTTGCCACAACGTCATAGCCTTCCTTCTCAAGATTGTACTGAAGGAGCATTGAAAGCGCTTCTTCGTCTTCGACAACCAGAACTGTGGGCTTCATTGTTGTACGCCGTGTTGTTGAGCCGGTAGCGGCTGACGGGGTTGCATTCAATTCCATTTCAAGGGCCATGTTATACCTCTGGCAACTTCTTGGCGATTACCGCCACCTGATGCACGTTCGCTTTCGAGCAATTGCTCACGTTCCCGTAGACACAGACGTGGTACTGGTTTTGTCGCCCTTCGGGCGCTCCCCAACGATCCGATCGCCTGTCACAAGATAGCTGACCGTCTCGGCGATGTTCGTCGCGTGATCCCCAATACGTTCAATGTTCTTTGCAACGAAAAGCAGGTGCGTGCACATGCCAATCGTTCGGGGATCTTCCATCATGTAGGTCAATAGCTCTCTGAAGACCGAATTGTACATTTCGTCGATCTCTTCGTCCGACAGCCATACCTTGGTGGCCATTTCGACGTCACGGTTGGTGTAGGCATCAAGAACAAGTTTCAATTGACCTAGTGCCAGCTTTCCCATGCGGCTTAGCCCCTGGACGAGCCTGTTTGGCGTTTCATAGTCCTGAAAAATGACCAGAGAGCGTTTCGAGATGTTTTTGGCCAGATCGCCGATACGCTCAAGGTCTGCCGCAATCTTGATCGCCGTCATCGCTTCGCGCAGGTCGAGCGCCATAGGTTGGCGAAGGGCAATCAGCTCAACCGCATTCTCTTCAATCAAGATCTCAAGATCGTCGAGCTGTTGATCCTGCGACACTGTGCGGTCCGCAAGTGCCATATCCCGCCGAGTGATTGCGTCAATCGCGCCTTGCAACTGCGCTTCGGCAAGGCCGCCCATCTTGGACACGTTGGTCGCGAGCTGTTCGAGCTCTTCTGAAAACGATGTAACAATGTGATCTGTCACGATCCTGTCTCCTCAACCCTGATGGGCTCTTAGCCAAACCGGCCAGTAATGTAATCGAGTGTTCGCTCATCACCCGGCTTGGTAAAAATGTCACTCGTGGCACCCTCTTCAACCAGCACACCCATATGGAAGAACGCGGTCCGCTGAGAAACCCGGGCAGCCTGCTGCATAGAGTGCGTGACAATCACGATGGTGAACTTTTCTCTGAGTTCATCAATCAGTTCTTCAATCCGCGCTGTTGCGATAGGGTCCAGTGCCGAACAAGGTTCATCCATCAAGATGACTTCCGGATTGACTGCAATGGCCCGCGCGATGCAAAGCCGTTGTTGCTGACCACCGGAAAGACCGGTGCCTGGGTTGTCCAATCGGTCCTTCACTTCTTCCCAAAGGCCCGCCCTACGCAGGCTGGTTTCCACGATTTCATCCAGCTCGGCTGAATCACTTGCCTGCCCGTGGATCCGCGGGCCATAGGCAATATTGTCGTAGATGGATTTCGGGAACGGATTTGGTTTCTGGAACACCATGCCAATTCCCGCACGCAGTTCCACCACGTCGAGACCAGAGCGATAGATGTCTGTGCCGTCTACCTTGATTTCCCCTTCAACCCGACAACCGTCAATCACATCGTTCATGCGATTGATGCACCGGAGGAAGGTAGACTTGCCACAGCCGGAGGGACCGATCAGTGACGTCACCTGTTTCTCGCGAATGTCGAGATTGACGTCAAACAGGGCCTGCTTGTCGCCATAGAAGACGCAAACATCTTTCCCCGTAATTTTGTGTTTGATCTGCTCCGGCTTTTCAGCAGGCGTTTCAGACTTAATGGCTTCAGCGACCGACATGATCTGATCCTTTACCAGCGGCGTTCAAAACGCTTACGCAACATTACCGCGATGGCGTTCATGGTGATGAGGAAACCAAGCAGCACCATGATGGCAGCGCTTGTCTTGGCAACAAAGGCACGTTCCGGGCTGTCCGCCCAGATGTAGATTTGAACCGGCAGTACTGTCGATGGGTCTGTGACCGAGGACGGCACATCCACAATGAAGGCCACCATGCCGATCATCAGCAATGGTGCGGTTTCACCGAGCGCTTGCGCCATCCCGATAATTGTCCCGGTCAGAATTCCGGGCATCGCCAGCGGCAGCACGTGGTGTGTGACAACCTGTAAATCCGAGGCACCCACACCCAGAGCCGCCTCACGGATCGATGGCGGCACGGCTTTGAGCGCCGCACGGGTTGCGATGATGATGGTCGGCAGGGTCATCAGTGCGAGCACCAGACCACCAACCAATGGGGCCGACCTTGGCATCCCAAAGAAACTCAAGAAGACTGCGAGCCCCAACAGACCAAAGACGATGGAGGGGACCGCCGCGAGGTTGTTAATGTTCACCTCAATCAAGTCGGTCCAGCGGTTCTTTGGCGCGAATTCTTCCAGATAGACAGCAGCCGAGACGCCAAGAGGGAAGCTCACGGACAGCGTGACAATCAGTGTCAGGAAGGAGCCCACAACAGCCCCCCAGATACCCGCGAGTTCTGGTTCGCGGCTGTCACCTGTCGCGAAAAAGGCTGTATTGAATTGCAGGTCTACCCGGCCATCAGCTTCCAGTGCGTCGACCCATGCAATTTCATTATCTTTGACACGGCGGTCTGCTTCGACTGTCTCGCGATCAATCTGACCTTTGTAGAAGGTATCAATGTCATCGGACGTCACCAGCCAAATCGTCTGGGTCGTACCGATGATCGAGGGGTCATTCACTACCATCTCACCCAAAGGACGATAGGCACCGCTTGAGAGCAGTCGGCTAAGGGTTCTCTTCTCACGACGTTCCGTTACTTCGGGGAATATCTCGTAGAGACCTCGCTTCGCCAAAGCCTGATAATTTGCAGTCCGCAGGGTCCGCTCTTCTCGTGTACCCGCAGGGTCAATGACCGCCTCGTCGAAGTAGACATCGATCTTCATGTAGGTCTGGAAGAAGGCCGGCGCGCCCTGAAACGAAATCGTACCCAATAGGATGCCCAGAATGGAGACTGCGATCGCGATCGCGCCCAATCCATAGGCTCTGAAACGGCGTTCAGCAGCGTAGCGCTTCTGAAGGCGCGCAGAGAACTCGGTCTGCTGTTTATCGGCAGCGGTGGAGATGGCCATATCAGTCATATTTCTCGCGGTACCTCCGGACGACTCTGAGTGCGATCATGTTCAGCCCGAGAGTGATAATGAAAAGCACCAACCCAAGAGCAAAGGCCGCCAGAGTTTTGGCGCTGTCGAATTCTTGGTCACCTACAAGGAGGGTGACGATTTGTACGGTCACTGTTGTCACGGCTTCCAGGGGATTGGCCGTGAGATTGGCAGCAAGACCCGCCGCCATCACAACAATCATGGTCTCGCCGATGGCCCGCGACGTCGCGAGTAGCACGGCCCCTACGATGCCTGGCAGAGCCGCTGGGATGATGACCTGCTTGATGGTTTCCGACTGTGTCGCGCCGAGGGCATAGGCGCCATCCCGCAGCGACTGTGGTACAGCGTTCATCACATCGTCTGAGAGCGAAGACACAAAGGGGATGATCATCACACCCATAACCATGCCAGCTGCAAGCGCGGATTCGGAGGACACCATGAGGCCCGCCGCTTCCCCCGTTTGCCGGAAGAAGGGCGCAACGGTCAGCGCGGCGAAGAAACCGTAGACAACCGTTGGAATACCAGCAAGCACCTCCAGGATCGGCTTGGCCACAGCGCGCATTCTCGGACCGGCATATTCAGACATGTAGATTGCGGACAGGAGACCAACGGGAACCGCTACGAGCATTGCCAGGGCGGTAATCATGAACGTGCCTGCGAAAATCGGCACGGCGCCGAAGGCGCCAGATGACCCAACCTGTTCGGCACGCAGTGCGGTTTGGGGACTCCAGTTAAGCCCAAACAGAAATTCGTTGACGCTCACCTTCTCAAAGAAGCGAAGCGTTTCAAAAATCAGCGACAGAATGATGCCGACAGTTGTCAGGATCGCGATAGTCGAGGCCACAACCATAACGATGCGAACGATGGTTTCGACCCGATTGCGCGCCCGAAAGTCGCGGGTCTGGCTTTTGCGCGCCAGGTAGAAGCCATAAACAGCCACAGACAATGCCACCACAATGAGGGCAGCGTGGCTTGTGTATTGAAGCGACAGATAATGTTCACCGGCCGCGGCCAATGCTGGGTCAATTTCGCGACTGACAATGTTTCCGGATGTGAGGTTGCGAATATCAGCTACCAGCAAGCTCAACTGCGCTGGTTCAAGAGCGCGGGCGCCGGGAATAGCTTCAATAACGATATATTCGATAATAGCTGGTTCAAAGACGAGCCACGCAGCGACCAGCAACAGAGCCGGTAGGCCGCACCACAGAGCGACATAAGATCCGTGATAGCTCGGAAGAGAATGCAGGACCGATAGATGTTGTCCGCCGGCCAAAAGCCGTGCCCGCGACCGTCCCATCCAGTACCCAAACAGTGTCAGGATTAGGATCGTCACAACCAGTACTGAGGTGTCCATCTCGCCCGCCAGAATGATTTTGTGTTTGTTCTTATTAAGAAAGGTTCAGGCGGGCCCAAGGGCCCGCCTGACAGGAATTACATGGCAAGTGGTGCCAGGCTCGTCGCTGAACCGCGGATTGCATCACGGTCAGCTTCTGGAAGCGGGATCAGACCCTTGTCGATGAGGTAGCCATCTGGGCCCCAAGCAGCTTCGCTTGTGAACTCAGCAACAAACTCTTCGATACCAGGAACCGTTCCGACATGCTCCTGCTTCACATAGAAGAAGAGTGAGCGAGAGATCGGATAGGCGCCGCCAGCGATATTGTCGAATGTTGGCGCGTTGCCATCAACGATGGAGCCTTTCAGGCGATCAGAGTTCTGGTCGAGGAACGAGAAGCCGAAGATACCGAGAGCATTTGGATTGGCTGTCAGTTTCTGAACGATCAGGTTGTCGTTCTCACCAGCTTCAACAAAAGCACCATCTTCGCGAACCGCATGGGCGACTGCCTTGAAGGCTTTCTTGTCTTCCTTGCGGAGCGCTTTCAGCTCAGGGAAAGTCTTGGCACCTGATTCCATGGCAAGCTCAACAAATGCGTCACGCGTGCCCGACGTTGGTGGAGGACCAAGAACTTCGATGCGAAGGTCTGGGAGCTGTGGGTTGACGTCTGACCAGTTGGTGTGCGGGTTTTCGATCAGGCCACCATTGCCATCTGGGATTTCCTTGGCAAGCGCTAGGAAGATGTCACGGGTTGTCAGGTAAAACTCTGCGCCCTCTTTGGCGTTCGCAAGAACAATGCCGTCAAAGCCAATCTTCACTTCGGTGATCGTGATGCCATTGTCCGTGCATTTGCCGAACTCTGAATCTTTGATCCGGCGAGAGGCGTTGGTGATGTCTGGGTGCTCAAGACCGACGCCTGAACAGAACAGCTTCATGCCGCCGCCGGAACCGGTTGATTCAACAACAGGTGTGCTGAACGACGTTGTCTGACCGAAACGCTCAGCCACTGCCGTTGAGAAAGGAAAGACAGTCGACGAGCCGACAATCTGAATTTGATCGCGGGCTTCAGCGACGCCCGCCATGGTGAAAGACGCAACAGCAACTGATGCTGCTACAGCCACGTTCTGGGCCAGGTTTTTAAAGTTCACGGTTATTCTCCAATCCGTTGGATATCCCTGCCTATCAAGCCGGATAATTGGCAAGCCGGGCCGCGTGAGTGTTTAAGCCACCTCGCCTGCCCCCTCGAAGTCAGGAAGTTGCCGGGTTCTTCCGACCGTCCTTCCTGATCCGTGGGGCACGCTATGGCCGGTCCACGAAGGGAATACGACAAAACTGTAACAGTTATATGACAGTCGAAGCTGTTGATTTTAAAGAGCTTTTTTCATTCCACCGAAAAACGGACGGAAAATGTGGCGCCTTCGCCCACCACGCTGTCACAGCGAAGCTCGGTGTTGTGGCGATTCAGGATGTGCTTGACGATGGCCAGCCCCAGACCCGTTCCCCCGCGCTCCCGGCTTGTTGCCACATCGATCCGGTAGAAACGCTCGGTTAGCCTTGGAATCTGCTCCCTTGGGATACCCGGACCAAAATCCCGCACCTTCAATTCAACACATGTGCCGACTGAAGAATCAGGCGATCCATCTATGCGGTCAGCAGAAATCTCAACACGCCCCCCGCTTTGGCCATATTTCACCGCATTATCCACGAGGTTTTGAACCACCTGCAGAAGTTCGTCCCAGTCGCCCCTGATCATGGGCAGGTCATCAGGCATGGCGACGTCAATCGCCACCTGATCACGCTCGGCGATGGGAGTGATGGCATCGACAACATCTTTCACAAGACCGGAGACGCTGACCGTTCCCCGTGGGGGCATATGTTCGCGTAGCTCAATGCGGCTCAAAGAGAGCAGGTCTTCAATGAGACGCTGCATCCGGGTGGCCTGCTCCCCCATAATGCCAAGAAACCGTTCGTGGGCGTCCGCATCATCTTTCGCCGGGCCTTGAAGGGTTTCGATGAAGCCGGAGAGCGAGGCAAGGGGCGTTTTGAGCTCGTGGCTCGCATTAGCAACAAAGTCGACACGCATCTGCTCAACCCGCTTCATATCCGTCACGTCATGCAAGGCGAGGAGCGTCGGCGTGCCGCTGCCATCATATTCAGCTGTCTCCGCGGGGGTAATCACTACCTGATAGTGATGCTCGACCGGGACTGGGCGGATATATTCAATTTCTTCTGCGCCGCCGCCCGTCCGCACCCGCTCAATGGCATCGAGCAGGATGGGTTCGCGCAGGACGGAGGGCACGAGTTTGCCCGTCGCGGCCAATCCAACGAAGCGCTCGGCAGAGCCATTGTGATAGATGATGCGTCCGTCGCCATCCAACAGCACAACCGCATCCTGCATCTGTTCTAACACGACGCTGCCAATCCCCTCGCGGGATTTGGTTACCTGGCCGTCTGCGACGGCGCGCGCCACATCACGGCGGCGCTTGTCTTCGGCAAAATAGGTCTGGCCAACGGCACCAAAGGCCAGGGCAAGAAACCCGATGACGGAAATCTCAACAGATGTCAGGCCGGATATATAGAGGAAGCCAAAGATTGCCCCTGCAACGACAATCAGAAGCCGTGCCTGAACGATTGCGACCGCAACAATGTCCGGTGCATTGCGCACCTTTACGTCCTTGCCTGCTCTCTGTTCCTGCTCAGCCGCCGCCATGCTTCACTCCAACCGGTTCTTCCCACGCGCCCGCGTGACAGAATCGCTCCTTGTGCGGTGTTCATATGAAACTAATACGACAATCTCAATCATCACGACTATTTCCGCTGTTTTCTGCCATTTCCAATTGGGCGCTGCTTGAGAAGCCGCGCGGAGGGCGACATCTGTTCTGAAACGCTATATAAGACCCCAAAATGACAATTTGTCACTCACATCAAGAGAGATAAAGGGAGAGAGCCCATGACCGAGATTTCAGGAAAAGTTGCCGTTGTCACAGGCGCCGCCAGCGGCATTGGCCGCGCGACCGCCGAACTTCTTTCCCGCGAAGGTGCGAAGCACATCGCCATCACAGACGTAAACCGCGAAGGGTTGGAAGAAACGGCCAAGAATATCCGTGCGAGCGGCGGCGAGGTGTCGACGCACATTATCGATGTGTCCGACAAGGATGCTGTCTACGCCTTTGCCGATGAAATTGCGGCGGCCCATGGCGGCGCCGACATTGTCATCAATAATGCGGGCGTTGCGCAGATGGCGCGCGTGGAGGACCTCACCTACGAAGATTTCGAGTGGGTCATGAATATCGACTTCTGGGGCATGGTCTATGGCTCCAAAGCCTTCCTCCCGCAGATACAGGCCAAGGGTGCGGGACACATTGTGAATGTCTCCAGCATTTTCGGTCTCATCTCTGTGCCGACGCAAGCCGCCTACAACTCCGCCAAGTTCGCGATCCGCGGCTTTACCGAAGCCCTGCTGCAGGAATATGCGGACACAGACATCAAAGTCTCCAGCGTGCATCCTGGCGGGATCAAGACCAACATTGTTCGCAATGCCCGCTTCCAGCAAAGCACAACGAGCGATGAGCGCGAAGAAGCGGTGAGCGGTTTTGACAAACTTGCCCGGACGACACCTGCCAAAGCGGCGGAGACCATTGTCACCGGCATCAAGAAAAACAAGAAACGCATTCTGATCGGCTTTGACGCGCGGTTGGTGGATTGGGCGCAGCGTCTGCTCCCTACACGCTATGCCTTCATGTTCCGCCGCCAGGCCGAAGGCTCCGGCATGAATCTCGACTAGGTCTTCGGGACCGTCGGTTGGTTACCTCCAGGTACCGGTCTTTGAAAGCACCGGCCGCGTGCTTATGTTCACGGCGCAGACAGGGAAGCCGGGCGCTTGGCGCGGCGGTGTCTCATATCCAGGGAGAAAGCCATGCTGGTCGTGACAGGAATTATCGAGATTGATGAAGGCAGTGTTGCCGCTGCCAAAGACCTCGTCGGTCCCATGGGCACCGCAAGCCGCGCGGAGCCTGGCTGTCACGCGTATGCCTTCTATCAGGACCTCGAAGACCCGACCCGCATTCGCATCTATGAAGAATGGGACAATCAGGCGGCCCTTGATGCCCATTTCGGCATGCCGCATATGGCGACATTCATAGAAGGTATGGGCAAGCTCACAATCAAGTCCATGAATACGGTGAAGTTCGAGCGCGGCGAGACGTCACCTGTGCGGTGAGTGAGGCGCGCAGACCTCGCTCTACGGCCCTCGCTGAATTTTTCGTCATTGTAGTTTATTTGCAGCAAAGAGAGAGAAGCCATTAGGCGTTGAAGACTTATGCTATCGAGATCTGGCGCGATCGGCGTGCTATCCGACATTTTTCAACCTCTCTAATTACTTGCCGCCCTCTGCAAAGGCAAAAGCACATCCTGCGGTCGCGGAAATCTCCTGTCGCCGTAGCAAGACCGACCTCCGTCGCGAGAACCACCGCCGACACTATCCGACCAATGAAAGGAAGCCCCAACAGCAAGGACTTCGTCGGTTACGCGGTTGCGCGCGATGCTGCGTGTTAAATCAATTGTTCCATTAGAAATCAGCGTTTCATAATGAAAAAATTTATAAGCCCTGTGCGTCTCGAGATATTCGAAACGCGCATTCGTCCCGCCGATTGGTTCAGCTTTTACGCAGAAATCCTGCGAGAGTAGACCCTTAGCGCGAAAGGAGACTGCGTTCTCTCGTGCCGGAAAGATGTACTCTTTTTCTACATCTGAACACTCGGCGAGGTTCTCCGGTAACTCCAATCGAGAAAACCGATATAGTCCGGATTCAGCGACAAACGAAGGAATGGTGGTCCGCGGCTCGGCGTAGCTCTCGACGTACCGATAGGACTCTAGCAAAAGTCTGATTGACGTATATGTGGCCCCAAACAAACGCATGTCTCGTCCATCGCTGGACCCGGTCGCCAGCAACTCGCTGGTGATCGCTATCGGAGGCTTGCTCAACTCATTGTCGCGCGCATAGAGCGAAACACCGCGAAAATAGGCAGTCCCCTCGACGTCCTTCACAGTGCGGAAAATCTCGGCGCCAGCATACTGTTCACAAAAGTCATCGAACTCCGAAGGCGGCCCGACCAGATATGTCCCATTCGTGAAGAACATGATCGATGCGATTTGATAGAACCCATTTCCCCTAAACAGCCAGACGAGGACCAGAACAAGGGCAGCACAAAGCCAGGCAATTTTGCTACGCAAAACTGAGCCAAGCGAAGCAACTATGGCTTTTCCTGATAACAGACTCATCCCTCCCTTTCAGGCGCCGATAGCATGTAAGCATCTGCATCAGGATAAAACTCGCATTGCAATCAGGTCTAGCACAATCTGAGAGTAGCGGCGTCTAGGTGTAACGTCGCGACTTCTTCCACGGAAATCGATTGGCGCGCGTTCGGGTTGCCTAACCCTGGACCACCCGAACAAGTCGGGTGGTGACCCTTGTATTTTATGAGGTTTTCGTTGGTATCTACAAACTGTGGCGTCACCCCGGACTTGATCCGGGGTCCACACTGACTCTCAAGAGTGGCCGGAACGGCCTATAGATCCCGGCTCGCTAACGCGTCCGGGATGACAGCGGAGTTTTTTAGGTGCTGCTTGTGCCCAGCTCCTGTCATTGCCGGACTTGTTCCGGCAATCCAGGGGCGGCGAGCATTTTGGAGCAAGAGCGTTCTCCGGGTGCCCTCCCTGTAGAAAAGCCATGAGTTCTTCAAAGGTATTTACATGCTTCGAAGATGAATTCCCTCACCCTGGACCCCCGGAACAAGTCCGGGGGTGACGGCTTTGGAATGACGGTAGGATCTTTTGCCGCTTTACAGCGACCCCATCATGTCACCCTCGGGCCTGACCCGAGGGTCCAAGCAGCGTCTCGACTCACGATGGATCCTCGTGTCGAGCACGAGGATGACAGTAGAGTTGATAGTTGAATTCGGTGACTCCATAAAGCGGACGAACGCCTCCTCACCCGTCGGTTGATCCGGCACTCAGCTCCCGTGCGAGGACGCGGCGGGCGGCGCGTTCAAAATCTGGATCAAGGTAAGGGGTGAGCACATCAAAGATCTGGCCGACGCCTTCCGCCAAATCTTCCCGTGTCACCAGCTGGGTCGGTGACATGGTCTGCTTGTAGCGGATCCAGTTTGTCCAGATGAGCCAGGTGTTGAGGCCCACAGAACGGAAGCCTTTGCGGCCCCGGGGCTTCTCCATGTTGCCGTCTTTCACAAACTGGCGCGCCAACCCCTCCAGCCCATCAATGGTTTCGGCCTGCACCTGGCGGTAGCGCTTCGCGAGCTCTTCATCTTTCCGTAAGAGCTGCAAGAGTCCGCCATAGAAAAACCGATAGTCCCAAACCACTTCCAGCGAGCGTGAGTAAAACCCCGCAAACCGTGCCGGGCTGATCGGGATTTCGATGTCTGCGGTTATGAGATCGCGCAGCCCCTTTTCCACGTCATCGAAGAGAATCCGGATGATCTCTTCCTTGTTTTTGAAGTGGTAATAGAGGTTGCCCGGGCTGATATTGAGCGCTTCCGCGATCTGCGTCGTGCCAATGGACTGCGCCCCGTGCTCGTTCATTAACCGCAGCGTTTCTTCGATTATTCGCTCTCTATTGCCCATGCCCCCTCATACCAGATGCGGGATGCCCAAAACAGGGTTGACATTGTCGCATTTAGAATAAATATTCTAATTAGAGTTTTTCCTCTAGAGCCGTGTCGGTTCTGACGTCGTCAGCACCTGGCTCTAGTTCTTTTCTGGACGCATTTCCGGACGGATAACCGCCAGAAACGGATTTGGCACTTATCCTGGAAATGCTCAATCGGATCATGAGGGGCATCATGGCAGACATATCGGTAGATAGTGGCAGAGCGCCACGCGAGCGTATGGAAGTAAGGCGCGTTCCCTTTTCCTACGAACAACGCAGCACCAAAGAAAGGGTTGGTCACTGGAACCAGGGCAGCCCTGAATTTTCACATATTGTGAATTCCGGGTCGCTCGCCATGCCTTATCTCGAGCCCTATCTCATCAGGACCATGCGCGCGGCGCGAGACAAGATCACCGACCCGCAGCTTCAGAAGGAGCTCGACTTTTATTGCGCTCAAGAGTCCACCCACTTCCGGCAGCACAAAAAGTTCAACGATACGCTGAGCGAGGCAGGATATGTCGCCGTGCGCGAAATTGAGGCGCGCGTGGACAGAGACTATAAGAAGCTCGGCGAGAAGAAGTCCCTGAAGTTCAACCTGGCCTACGCGGAAGGCTTTGAATCCATGGCGCTCGCCATCGGCGAAATGCTGATTGAAGACCGGGAATATCTCTTCGGGAATAGCGATCCGGCCGTTGCCTCGCTGATCCTCTGGCATTTCGTGGAAGAGATTGAGCATAAGAATGTGACGTTCGATGTGTTCAAGCATCTGCATGCCAGCTATTTCTGGCGCATGCTGGGGCTTGTCTATGCGACCGGTCACATTTTCTGGCGCATGGGCCAGGGCTATCGCGACCTGCTTCGGGAAGATGGACTCTGGTCAAATTTCAAGAGCCGGTGGCGGATGCTAAAGCTATTGGGGCGCATCATGAAAAATGTCCTGCCCAAATGGCTGCGCATCTGGCGTCCAAGCTATCACCCCTCACAGGTGCCTGACCCGACATGGGGCCTTGATTGGGCGGCGCTATTTGATGCCTCTCCTGAAGGGGCAGCCAACCTTGACACAACACGGCTTCACGAGCCGCAGCCTGTTGCACTTACTTGAGCGCTTCACCTTTTGACTAGACTGAGGTGAAGCGCTCCAATCCAATATTTTGCCGCATTTCCGGACGCTGAAGTCTGCAACTTCAGCTGGAAATGCTCCACACATTTGAGGGGGATTCATGTCGCAAGCAGATCATTCAACCATTACGCCACGCATGCAGACACTGCTGCTTTTGAACGGTGTGGGACTTTTCATCGTCGGCATTGTCTTTGGCTGGGCGTGGTTTTTCCATCTCCTCGGCGAGATCGTGCTCTGGCCGCTCCCCATTCAGATTGAAGTGGACATTCCCGGCGACTCACGCGGGTTCCGCATGGGGCATATGGAAGCCATCACCCATGGGCTTCTCCTGATGGCCTTTGCCTTTGCCGGACAGTTCATGCGCTTGAGCCAAAAGGAGTTCACGGTCTTTTATTGGTCCGCGCTTATTAATGGGTGGCTTTTCACCCTGCCCGCTATGGCCAATGCCTTTGCCGGGACACGCGGCCTTGCCTTTGGGGGTGGACCGTTCAAGTCGGGCCTCGCCAACGATATCATCTATCTCTTTGGCTGGCCGCCGGTTGTCGCCGTCCACGTTCTCTTTGCGGTCGTCGTTTTGGGGACGGTTCGGCACCTGCGCGCTTCTGAATAGGTCACAAAAAGGCCGGCGGAGGATCAGCCCCGCCGGCCATCGATGACGCTTCAATCAGATGATTTAGTGCCACCAACCGCGACGACGGTGATTGGCAGCACCGTCCAGCAGTTCTTTTTGCTCTGCATCGAGCGTGTTGTAAAAGGCATCAAATGCGGGGCGGATGGTCTGGATGGTTTTCAGACCAACTGCCACAGCTTCTTCTGCCATGGCCAGACGGTCAGGTGCAGGGGCTGCGTCTGCGGCGCGGGCTGCATCCACCTTGCCGCAAAAGGCCGTCACGTCGCTGCCGCCCTGACGGACGGCCGCAATCAGATCATCCCATGCGGCTTGCTGTGTTGAGGTGAACTCCACCTCTTCCTCCGCGTGCTCCATCATTTCTTCAACAAAATGATCAACGCCTCGCTCGCAGCGGGCGGCGGCTGTTCGCTCGCCCCAACCGAACCAGGAGGCGTTCTGCACTGTTGCATCCTCGGCGTTTGCCGGGGCGATGACCGCCAGGATAGAAACCACAACAGCGAATATGCCTGCTGCAAATGTGTTGACGGTCATGCTTTGATTGAAAGGGGCGGGTCTGTGGGACATCTTCGTTCTCCAGGATCGGGGCTTGTTGTCTGCCACATCAATCTGGGGACTCCGGCGCCATTTATCCTCTCAGGGCCGTATCGAATTGTAACTGATTGTAACAGGGCCCCTCCGGTTAAGACGGTTGTTACCCGACGTTACAAAAATCAGGCGCGACCCGGCCAATAATGGACTAAATTTAGAGCATGAGCAGTTTACCCCACCTTCTGGTCGTCGATGATGACCGGGAAATTCGAGACCTCGTTAAACGCTTCCTGACCAAACACGGTTTCCGCGTGACCTTGGCCGAGGATGCCATTTCTTGCATGGCCGCCATTGAGGCTGGCAAGTTCGACCTGGTGGTCCTTGATGTGATGATGCCGGGTGAAGATGGCCTGAGCGTTTGCCGGCGGATCCGCGCCACTTCGGAGCTGCCGGTCATTATGCTGACAGCCATGGGCGAGGAGACAGATCGGATTATCGGCCTGGAGATCGGGGCGGATGATTACCTGCCAAAGCCCTTTAATCCGCGAGAGCTGCTCGCCCGCATCAAAGCAATCCTCCGGCGCGCTGAGCCCAAACATGACGCACCGGTCACTGACACGCATTTTCATTTCGAAGGATGGCAACTCGACCCTCGATCCCGCGCATTGACCAGTCCGGGTGGCCAAGATGTTGAGCTGACATCCGGTGAGTTCGATCTTTTAATCGCCTTTGTTGAGCGCCCAAACAGGGTTCTTTCTCGTGACCAATTGCTGGACATCACGAAGGGCCGGGAAGCCATGCCCTTTGATCGAAGCATTGATGTGCAGCTCTCCCGCCTACGCCGTAAGATCGAAGAGGATCACAAGCTGCCCCGGACCATCAAAACCATTCGTGGTGGCGGCTACATGTTCACCGCAGAGGTCACCCGCGCATGACCCGCCGCCGTCGCTCCCGACACCATCGCAGACGCGAGCGAACCCATGAGGCAAGAGAACTCCGCAGAAAATTTCGGCGGAACGCGAACAGGTTCCTGCCGGGAGGACTGGCCGGGCGCATCATCCTTATGGTTGTCGGCATTCTGTTTGTGGTGCAGCTGGTCGGCTGGATCTTTGGTGACAATGACCGCTGGGAGTTCGATGAGCCAGAGGAGGTGGCGGCTGAACAAGTTATCGCCGCAACCCAGCTTCTGGACCGTGCCAACGAAGAGGAACGCGAGGCCCTAACGAAGGCCCTCACAGGCATCTTTCTCCGTGTAAGTGTGCAAAGCAGCGCGCCGGATGCCGGGCACCGCCTTCGTCCGGACCGAGGAGGCAACTTCGAGGAAGAGGCGCGCGAACTTCTGGGGCCCTTGGAGAATCGCGAGGTTCGTATCGGATATCGCGGTGAGTGGGACTGGGATGGGATCATTACCCTCTCTGTTCAGCTATTGGACGGAAACTGGGTGGTTTATGAATTCCCGATCCGAGCCTTTGGCATGTTCCAACAGCCTTCCTCCGGCATCGGCCCCTGGATTTTCTGGCTGCTGGTCGCCGTTGCCATCATCTGGTTCAGCAATCGTCTCGTCCGCCCTTTGCGGACTTTCTCGGCAGCAGCAGAGAATCTCGGCCGTGACATCAATGTCGACCCTCTGCCGGTGACCGGATCGCGGGAACTTAGACGCGCTTCTAAGGCATTCAACAAAATGCAGACCCGTGTGCAACGCATGATTGATGACAGATCACTCATGCTTGCGGCAATTGCCCATGATCTGCGTACCGTCCTTACTCGTTTGCGCCTCAGGGCAGAGTTCATCGAAGATGCGGAGCAACAAGCGAAAGCTGAAGCCGACATTGAAGAAATGCAAGCCATGCTCGATGCGGGACTCGCCTTTGCGCGCGGGGAAACCGAAGTTGAAGAAAGACGGGTCATTGATCTTGCAGAACTCACGAGAAGCCTAACCGAGGACTTGACGCAAACCGATGGGCCCGCGCGCTATCATGGTCCGACATCGCTTGCCTATCGGTGCGGTCCAAATGAAATGCGCCGCGCGATTTCCAATGTGATCCGCAATGCCATTGCCTACGGCTCGGAGGCGGATGTGCGTCTGTCTTCCGAACCACAGGGCGTTGCACTCACCATTTCCGACAAAGGACCCGGCATTCCAACTGAGCTGCATGAACAAGTTTTCCAACCCTTTTTCCGGGTCGAGGACTCTCGAAATCGAGAAACAGGCGGGACAGGCCTCGGCCTTGCCATTGCCCGGACCATCGCGCGGCGACATGGCGGCGACGTCCACCTCAAAAACGCTCCAGAAGGCGGGTTGGTCGTCACGCTGACGCTCCCAGCGAGCTAGCGATATCCGGCTTTGCTGCAGCGCAGCGGATCACGTAAACTAAAAGCCAAATCGAAATCTCAAGGACTTGTTCGAATGGCAGCGACCCACGCGCTTACCGGCCCCGGCCCCACTTCTCACACCTATTTTTCGCAGCGGCTGCGGCTGCACTATGTCGATTGGGGAAATGAAGAGGCTGAACCTCTCCTGCTGGTGCATGGAGGGCGCGACCACTGCCGGAACTGGGACTGGGTCGCCCAGTCCTTTAGGGACACACATCACATCATTGCGCCTGACCTGCGCGGCCACGGCGACAGCCAATGGATGATTGGCGGGACCTACGACCTTACCGACTTTGTCTATGACATTGCGCAGCTCATTCATCAGAAAAAGCTCAATCCAGTCACCATTATCGCCCATTCCATGGGCGGTGCGGTTGCACTGCGCTATGCAGGTCTTTATCCCGAAACGGTCAAGAAACTGGTGGTCATTGAAGGATTGGGCCCGTCTCCAAAGATGATCGAAGAACGAGAAAAGACGCCCATCCATGAGCGCACTGCCCAGTGGGTGGAGCAAATGCGAAAGCTGTCCAGCAGACAGCCGCGTCGGTATGACAGCATTCTTGATGCGTTCACGCGGATGCAGGATGAGAACCCGCACCTCTCGCCGGAGCACGCGCGCCATCTGACAGTCCATGGCGTCAGCCAGAATGAGGACGGCACCTATAGCTGGAAGTTCGACAATTATGTGCGCGCCTTCTCGCCGGCTGGTTTCACGCCGGCGGAGTCCCAGCATTTCTGGTCCCGTATCACCTGTCCGACATTGCTGATCCGCGGCACAGAAAGTTGGGCAAGCGACCCTTTAAAAGATGGCCGCGCTGAACATTTCCAGAATGCGCAAGTCGTGAATATCGAGAATGCAGGACATTGGGTCCATCATGACCAGTTGAGTGAATTCCTTGAGCTGGTGGAAGGCTTCCTCGAAACCTAAGCGAGCTCTGCCTCAACCTGCGGTGACACCGGGTCCGACGACACCCTGGCAGCGGGAAGGCGCACTGTAATGGTTGTGCCTTCACCCTCAGTGCTTTCGATATCCAGGTGGCCTTGATGCGCCTCGACCAGTGATTTGGTGATCGCAAGACCAAGACCGGTGCCCTCAAACCGTCTGGCCAGCGAATTGTCAGACTGAGTAAAAGGTTGGGTCATTTTGTCAACCTGGTCTGCAGGGATACCAATTCCTGTGTCCTGTACAACAATCGATATGCCTGCCGCATCATTCACATGAGCCGACAGATCGACCCGACCATCTGCAGGCGTAAATTTAATCGCATTTGAAAGCAGATTGAGAACGACCTGCCTTAACGCGCGGCGATCTGCGCTGATTTCCGGTAGACCATCGAGGTCGCCCAGGTGAACAGGGGCATGCTGCGCCGATGTCCCGGTGGGCGCTGCACGGTCTTTTGCCCAATCGAGCACCTCATCGAGCTCAAGCCATTCGTCGTCAAGTTCCATTTCGCCGGATTCGATACGCGAAATATCCAGAATGTCGTTGATGACTGACAGAAGGTGTCGGCTAGAATCGTGGATGCTGCCGACATAATCCATGTACCGCTCATTGTCGAGCGGGCCAAACATCTCCTGCTGCATCACTTCGGAGAAGCCGATCACCGCATTTAGCGGTGTCCTCAGCTCGTGGCTCATGTTTGCCAAGAAGAGTGACTTCGTCCTGTTGGCAGATTCTGCATCGTGCAGAGCCGCCCTGAGATCAGCCTCAGACGCTTTTTGTTCGGTAATGTCGCGGACGACACTGACATAATAATGCTCTTCGCCGATGCGCATTTCCGTCACAGAAAGCTCGATAGGGAAGGTTTCGCCGTCTTTGCGCTGGCCCCGCATTTCCTGGCCACCCTGTCCGACCAAACGGCCTAAACCATCAGCAGAGCCGCCCGCTGGAGACGCATGCTGGAGTGCCAGGGTCAAATAGGACGGCAAGAGAATACCAACGCTCGAGCCTATGAGCTCTTCGCCTTCATATCCAAATAGTCTCGATGCCGCCGGGTTAACAGACTGGATGACGCCGTTTTCGTCCGTCGACAAGATACCGTCGGCAACGCTCTGCATCATTGTGCGCAGCCTGATTTCCCCGGCTCTTAAACGTTCCTGCGCGGTCAATTGCTGAGATACATCACGAAGGCTGAGGAATAGTGATGGCTCGCCGGAGATCAAATGGATGTGCCGCCAGGAACATAAAGCCCTGTGGTAGGTGCCATCAGGATGCCGCAAACGGAATTGTCCTTCTGGCCTGTGATCCGGAGCATCAATCGCCTCAGCTGCCAGTTCCAAAAAACGCTCGACATCATCCTGATGGACCAGATCGGAAATCTTGTACCCAATAAATTCTGAAGGGCGTTCATCAAACCACTCGCCAAAGCCAGGCCCGAGGAAGACTGCCTTCATATCAAAATCAACAATGGCGATTGCCTCTTCAATCGCATTGATCAGAGTCTGAAAATGCTCTGTCGTGCGATGCAGCTCACGCCAGTAGCTTGTCATGCGCCGCGTGAGTGAGACCCAGTCACGAGTGACATCGCCGAATTCATCCAGAGAAACAGGGACTGGCTCGATAATTGTGTCCAGATCATCAAAGACAGTGAGCGCCTGTGATCGCAGATCCCATAGGGGATCGATGCCTTTCTTGAAATTCTTCAAAGCAAAATAGGCAACCGGCAGAGTTGCCGCCACCAGCGCAAGCCAGACAAGAAAAATCCCCGCACCCGCGCCACCATATGCCTGCTCTACATAAAGGATCAGTACAGAACTCACGGTCATCGGCAGCACGACACCTAGTGCAAATACTTTTACCCGAAGAGACAAGAAATGAGTCTTGAAACCCCGGGGACCGAAATACTGGCCTACAAGATCCGCGAAGACGTAGAGGGCAATGAGCATCATAATCGAGGCAGGAGCAGCGACACCCATAATTGCAAACAGATGATCACCGAGAGAGATGCTGCGGCCCAGCTGTTGGCTCACACTGAAGTTCACAACAAGCGGCGCGGCCGCTGCATAGGGCAGATAGAAACCTGCAAACAAATAGGGAAATCGGGCAACGCGGTGCTCTGCCTCTTCACGAGAGCGTTCGTCGGGAGCGCCAGCCAGCTCTACCGTCCTGCGCATGAATCTGTCGTGCGCCGCATAGCTGAGCGCAATACCGATCACCGCATACACACTCACCAAGTGTTGGAGAGTTTGCATCAATTGCCCAAGGGTATAATCGCCCAGAAAACTGACAACGACAAAAGTGATCGCGAGCGGCATGATCCATGCCGCCACCAACCCGGACCGAAATCGGTACAGGAATTCAGAGTCGGTCATTTGTGTTTCAGACGCCATCTAATGTGCGGAGCTCACCAAGAAAACATGCTGGGTTTCACCTGGCCCAACTTTGGCGTCATAGTGCGGCCTGATTGGTTAAATCATGGCTAAGAAAGTATGAAATTCCAATGGGTTGCCGTCGGTGTGGCGCCAACGAGGCTACAGTTTCGATGCTCTAAGCCTGAGGGCGTTAACAATTACACTGACTGAACTTAAGGACATCGCAGCGGCGGCCAGCATTGGGCTCAGCTGCATGCCCAGAATAGGGTAGAGCACACCTGCTGCCAATGGCACGCCAAACGCATTGTAGGCGAATGCAAAGATAATGTTCTGACGAATATTTCGCCCGGTTTGATGAGCGAGCTTACGAGCCCTCACCAGGGCTGACAGGTCTCCCCCTACCAACGTAATACCTGCAGTCTCCATTGCGAGGTCAGTGCCCGTTCCCATTGCAATGCCCACATGAGCGAGCGCAAGCGCCGGGCCGTCATTAACTCCATCCCCTACCATTGCAACATGACGGGTTCTCGCCAGCCGTTCGATTTCCTGTGCTTTGCCGTCGGGCAATATGCCGGCAATCACTTTTTCAATACCGAGTTGGTCGGCCACCTTGTCCGCAGGCGCCTGTGCGTCTCCGGTCAACATGATCAGGTCTAACCCCTGATTTCGGAGTTCGCTCAGAGTTGCATTTGCCCCTCGCTTAACCGGGTCCGCGAAAGTTAACCACCCAGCTGCCACGCCATCAATGGCGCCATAGATCTGCGTCGTGTCACCAGTCTTCGTCAGGGGTACATCAATGCCCTGCAAATGCATCAACGCGCGATTGCCTGCGACAATTTTTTTGCCGAGGACCTCTCCCACAATGCCCAATCCCGGCATCACCTCCACACTTTCTGCAGCAACCAAGGAACGCCCGGCTTGTTCTGCTTTTTTGACAATAGCAGCAGCCAGCGGGTGTTCACTCTCCTGCTCAAGACTGGCGAGCAGCAGCAGGAATTCTGTTTCCTCCACCCCAGGGAACAGCTGGATGTCAGTTACGCGGGGCTTTCCTTCCGTCAGCGTCCCTGTCTTGTCAAACACCAATACATTCACTTTGGATAGCGCCTCAAGGGCTGCCGCATCGCGCACCAAAATGCCGTTCGATGCTGCACGACCCGTTGCCACCATGATCGACATCGGCGTCGCAAGTCCCAGAGCGCAGGGACAGGCGATGATGAGAACCGATACTGCTGCAATGAGCGCGTAGGCGAAGGCTGGCTCTGGGCCGAACGCCATCCAAAAGGCGAAGGCCAGGGCAGCCACCCCGGCGACCAACGGCACAAACCAGGCGGCGACTTTGTCGACGAGGGTCTGGACAGGCGCTCTGCTGCGCTGGGCTTCAGCCACCCGCTGTACAATGCGGGAAAGAAGGGTTTCCGCGCCTATTTTTTCTGCCCGCATGGTGAGCGATCCCGCACCATTCACCGTCCCAGCAATCAATACATCACCCGATGATTTTGCAATGAGATCTGGCTCGCCTGTGATCATCGCTTCATCGATGTAGCTTTCACCGGTTTCAACACGTCCATCTACCGGCACTTTGGCACCGGGCAGGACACGCAATCGATCGCCGATAACGACATCCTCCAGGGCGATCTCCTCTGCAACCTCGTGGTCGCTCCCGCTTGACAGTCGAAGCGCCGTGGGTGGAGTCAGGTCAAGCAAGGCCCGCAATGCCTTGCCGGTTGCTTCTCGCGCTCGCAACTCCAATATCTGACCGAGGAGCACCAGGACAATAATCGTCGCCGCAGCCTCGAAATAGACGGCTACCTGTCCGCCTTTATGAAAGCCCTCAGGGAAGATCGACGGCGCCACAGTTGCCACGACGGAGTAGCTATAAGCGGCGCCCGTCCCCAGCGCGATCAGGGTGAACATGTTGAGATTACCCGTCCTCACCGACTGCACGCCGCGCTCAAAAAAAGGAAAGCCGCACCATAAGACCACTGGTGTCGACACGGCCAGTTGTGTCCATGCCCAGGCGACAGGGCCGACAGGCACCTTGAGCCCGAAGACATGCCCCCCCATCTCGAAGATTAGTAGCGGAAGCGCAAAAACAAGTCCGATCCAGAACCGGCGGGTAAAATCAACCAGTTCCGGGTTGGGTGCGTCATCGAGAGAGACGGTCTGGGGCTCCAGCGCCATGCCGCAGAGCGGACAGCTGCCGGGTCCGTCTTTTACAATTTCCGGATGCATCGGACAGGTGAATAGTGCGCCTGCAGATGCCGCTTCTCGGGCGGCTGCTTCCGCCGCCGCCTGCGCCTCACCGCTCAAATAGCCATGAGGGTCATTCGCAAACTTCTCGCGGCACGACGCTCCGCAGAAATAGTAGCCCTGTCCTTCATGCTGATACGTATGTCGTGCTGCTTCGCGCGTAACCTCCATGCCGCAGACTGGATCGATCGCCATGGTCGTTTGGGTATCTGCAGCTAGAGAGTTGGACATGAGTCGTGGCACCAGGTGATTTGATTTCCAGCATTCTCCACCTTCCCCTTAGGGCAAGCTCAAGAGCTTTCTTGCATCGTCTCGCTTGACCTTCCCCTAAGGGGAAGCATCAAGATGAGAATGCACCCCGTTTTTCCGAATTGGAGCTCCCATGATCGGTCGTCGTCAGTTTCTCGCTACTCTGGCTGCTTTGTTTACGGCCCGCCCTAGCCTCGCGAGGGACTCCGCCTTTTTAGCTAGTGCGACCAGGGAATACACACTGTCGATCGGTGAGATTGGGGTCAATTTCACCGGCACACCGTCGCATGGGCTGGCGGTCAATGGTCAGGTGCCGGGCCCTCCTCTTCGGTTCCTCGAAGGAGAGGATGTCGTGATTCACGTCGCGAACAGGTTGGATGTCATGTCTTCCATCCACTGGCATGGGCTCTTGCTCCCACCAGAAATGGACGGCGTGCCCGGCATCAGCTTTGACGGCATTCCCCCGGGCGAGACCTTCACTTATCGCTTTCCCCTTCGGCAGGCAGGAACCTATTGGTATCACTCCCATTCCGCCTATCAGGAACAACAAGGTGTCTATGGGCCGCTCATCATTGAACCGCGTGGAGCAGATCCTGTCCCCTTTGACCGCGAGCATACGATTGTCTTGTCAGACTGGCTCGATACCGACCCGGCAGATGTCCACGCCAACCTCAAATCGATGAGCGACTATTACAATTATGCACAGCGCACAGTTGGTGATTTTTTCGATTTTGCTTCTGCGGAAGGTCTGAGTGCAGCCACTAACGAACGGCTCGCCTGGGGTAATATGCGCATGACCCCTACCGACCTGTCAGACGTCAGCGGATATACGTTTCTGTTGAACGGGCAACCCAATGACCGACCCTGGTTCGGCGATATGCAGCCCGGCGAACGCGTGCGGCTTCGCTTTATCAATGCGGGCGCCATGAGCTATTTCGACATTCGGATTCCCGGCCTTAAAATGACAGTGGTTGAGGCCGATGGTCAGGCGGTCCGACCTGTCCCCGTGGACGAGTTTCGTATTGCCGTTGCCGAAACCTACGACGTGATCGTCGAACCCAAGGAAGACGACGCGTATCAGATCATCGCCGAAGCCATGGACCGTTCCGGATTTGCCATTGGTCAACTGGGCGGAACTCAAGGTGCACTGGTGATCCTGCCCCCACAACGGAAACGTCACCTTCTTACGATGGATGATATGGGAGGCGAGCACGCGGGCATGGATCACGCCCAACATCGCGCTGACACAAATGAAAACACGTCCGACATGGACCATTCGACGATGGACCATTCGACGATGGACCATGCCGCAATGGGCCATGCCATGCCTATGGGGATGGGCATACCTCCTGTAACCCGCGACAATGAGCATGTGCCACCGATGGATGCGCCGGAGGGCGCTCGGGTCCTGACCTATCAGGACCTCGTGGCCCTTACCCCAAATGACGATCTGCGGGAGCCCGATCGGGAACTCACCATGACGCTCGGCGGCAATATGGAGCGCTACATCTGGACGCTCAATGGTGACAAGTTTTCTGAAGCCACGCCCATCTATCTGGACTATGGCCAGCGGGTTCGCATCACCTATGTAAACGACACGATGATGAACCATCCCATGCATCTGCATGGCATGTTCGTAGAGCTGGAGAACGGACAGCCCCCTGCGAACCGCCCGCGAAAACACATTGTCAATGTTGGCCCCGGGCGACGTTACGCCGTCACCTTTACAGCAGACGAGGCCGGTGAATGGGCCTTCCATTGCCACCTGCTCTACCACATGGCGTCCGGCATGATGTCGAAGGTGGTTGTATCGCGTGTCAATGCGGAGGTCAGCCAATGATCCGTTCACTTGTTTGCGTTCTTCTCTTTTGCCTTTCAGCGACAGGTGCGACAGCCGCCGACATGGAGCGGCTTTTCAAACATGTGGAGGCGGATATTGATGCCAGCAATTGGGGAGAAGCAGAGCGGCTTGTGACCTGGGATGCGAAAGCCTGGTATGGCGGCGACACCCATAAGGCCTGGGTTAAGAGCGAAGGGGAGTGGGAAGACGGGACGTTTGAAAGCGCCGAGTTTCAGGTGCTCGTCTCTCAGATGCTCAACGTATTCTGGGACGGACAGGTCGGCATCCGTATTGACGCCGAGCCTACATCGCTCCTGTATGGCGTCATCGGTGTTCATGGGCTGGCGCCACAATTCATTGAGACAGATATTGCGTTGTTCTTAAGCGAGGATGGAGATGCCCACATTCGACTTGAGGGAGACTGGGATATCCACCTTACTCAACGCCTGCGTCTGACACCCTTTATCGAAACCGAGCTGTTCCTCCAGGATGTGGATGAACGCCATCGGGCGCGAGGGTTAGCAACCCTCGAAACCGGCCTGCAACTGGCCTATGACATCAGGCGAGAGATCGTACCCTACCTTGAACTGAACTATGAGACGGGTCTTGGCGCGACACGCAGCCTTATGCGACAGGACGGTGAGGCAGAGGACGCGCTCACCTTAAGGGCCGGCCTGCATTTCTGGTTCAACTAGGCTTTGGTGACGTTCGCCCCGTAGATCCAATCAAAGGGCTTGTTGAGGAGGTCCGGTTTAACCCGTGCCGCAAGCCACATGGGACCATAGGTTCCAAGCTGCCCAAGCGGGGCTCCCTTGTGGAACCTTTTCGCATTGGCACGCGCCGCCATCTGAACGCGGGCGGTTCTCTTTTTCCTCTGTGCCTCATAGTCAAGGAAGGCTTGCGCGGGATCCTCCGCCGTAGCGAGCTCGGTGGCAAGCACCCAGGCATCTTCAATTGCCATGCACGCACCTTGCGCCATGAAAGGCAGCATGGGATGGCAGGCATCCCCCAAAAGGGTCACTCGGCCTTTGGACCAGGATGGAAGCGGGTCGCGGTCAAACAGAGCCCATTTGAAACAGGTGGTTTCATCGGCGGCATCTATCAATTGATGAATGGTTGAACACCAGGGAGCGAAGCCCTGTTTCAACTCGCTGATGTCACCACTCTCAAGCCAGCCTTCCACCTGCCAGTCTTCCCGCTCCACGACACCGACAAAGTTCACGAGCTCTCCGCCACGCACATAATAGGTGACCGCATGGCCCTTCGGTCCGGTCCACACGGTGGCATGGGGCGGGATAAGCCCAGCGGGCAGACTTCTTGTCGGCACGAGCAAGCGCCAGGCGACATTCCCGGTAAAACGCGGAGCATCTTTGCCAAACAGGCCTTCTCGCACGCTTGAGTGAATGCCGTCTGCACCAATAAGGGCACCGGCGCCTATTGAATTTCCATCCGACAGCGCGGCTGATACTAAGCCCGCTTTTTCCACAAACCCAGTGACCGCCTTGCCCAATTGCAGATCGATGTTGGGATTGACGTTCGCGGCTTCTGCCAATATCCGGTGCAGGTCTGCGCGATGAACGTGATAGTACCAGGCGCCATAGCGCTCGCGGGCCGCTTCCCCCAGAGGGTTTGAAAAGACGGTTCTGCCCGATTGGCCGAGGCGAAGAGTCGCCGCTTCCGGCCGGAACCCGATATTTTCCAGCTCGGCGCCAAGCCCCAGTTTCTCAAGGACATGTGTCCCGTTTGCGGCGATTTGAAGCCCTGCGCCCACCTCTCCCAATTCTGATGCGCGTTCGATAACCGCGACTTTCAGATTATTTTGAGCGCAGGCAAGTGCTGCTGTCAGCCCACCAATTCCGGCGCCAGCAATCAATATGTCGGTTGGCTTAGGCATGTTCCGTTTAGTTTCCTGTTACCCTGTCTAATATTTCTCCGGGATCATCCGGCAGGTTATTTCCCCGCCAGCATACATGCTGATCGGGCCGAACGAGCAGATGGTCAGATCCATAGATAGCGCGAATAGAAGGTTCTGTGAGTTGAAGAAGATCAAGCGGGATTTTCTTATCCGACGCGACTCTTTGCCATTCTGACAGATCCGCACCACCGAATGCGACGAGCGTGTACCCTTCACCCAGAAGATCAAAGACAGCTCGCCCATCCTCGAGGAACAGGCTGGGCAGTCGTGCCCCCGGCCAAGTTGTTGGTGTGTAGTTGATCAGATCATAGGTAGGTGCCTCGCCTACTTCCTGACAGATAATGGGAGATGCGTCGTAGCGATACCCAATCTCAATTCCCAGAGCCTCATTTTCGGCATTGCCCAGCTCCAGGATCTTGTCGCCCACGGCCTGTCGGGTGGCATCTGTATCGACACCTTCCAGATAGGCCATGGCGATTTCGAACCGAACGCCGACATGGCGTTCTGATCCTTGCCGGTTTCGCTCGCCCACATGGCGCCGCTCAGTTTCATAAGAGGCGAGCAAGTGTGGCCCACCCCAGCCCTGAAGTGTCGCGCTTAACTTCCAGCCAAGATCAACCGCGTCTCCCATGCCGGTATTCATGCCATAGCCGCCGGTGGGCACATATTGATGGGCCGCATCACCGGCGAGAAATACCCGACCCTGGCTGTATCTGTCTGCCAACAGGAGTTGTGGTGCCCAGGCATTGTGAACCAAGACGTCAAACTCAAAATCCGTCCCGGCAAAATCCCGGACCAAAGCGTCGGGATCAATGCCCGCGGTCTCCGTGCCGCCAGGTAGGGGCACGTGGAGCGTCCATATGTCCTTGTCGTTCTGTGCGATGAGGGTGCCTTTATCGGACTGGTAGTGCCAGGCCACCCCCCATCGCTGAAGGACATACAATGCTTCTGATCTGAAGTGCACCATATACATGGTCGCCACGTCCGGTGTGCCGCTGAGCTTTATGCCCAATTGTTTGCGGACTTTGGAGTTGCCGCCATCGCACCCAGCCAGATATTGGCAACGCACCTTTACTTCTTCCTCTGTTTCTGAGTTCCGCAGCGTGACTGTCACACTGTTGCCATCTTCAACAAAAGACACAAATGCCCAGCCGAAACGAACATCCACCAGCGGATCTTCATCGAGGAAACTCTTCAAGACGGGTTCCAGCACCACCTGGGAAACACGCATATCCGGTTCCAGCGGCTGCGAGCCATCATTGACGTGGCGAATGATGTCGCGGGCCTGATCCACATTTGGATAAGAAAAGCGGGCGAGCTCATGACCGGAGAGATCAGTAATCCAGGACACATCGAAGACGTGGGAGCTCGGCACAGCGGCGTCACGCATTTTTTTGATCATGCCCAGGCGCCGGAAATGTTCCATCGTCCGACCATTGGTGATGTCCATTTTTGGATGACGGGTCGTGGTTTCGTTGCGCTCCACAACCATGCATCGCACCCCACGATGGCTGAGCTCACGCGCCAGCATCATGCCGACCGGCCCACCACCCGCGATCAATACCGGTACTTCCTTCATGCGACATCACCCTTGAGGTAATTTGACCATGTGGTCAGTATATAGAGGTATTTGACCATATGGTCAATACATGTCAGAAAGAAGAGGAAATCTGCGGAGAAATTATGAAACGCGCACCTTCCACACGGTCCGAAGTCACCAAACGAGGCATTCTGGATATTGCCCGTCAGCATTTCTCATCGGTCGGGTTTGAAGGCACGTCGACTCGGAGCATAGCGAGCGAGGCGGGGATCAATCACTCATTGATCGTCTACCATTTCAAAAACAAGCTCGGTCTTTGGAAAGCTGTGATGAATGATCTGTTCGCTGCGTTCGCTGATCATGCAGCGCGGCATGCCCCGTCCAGCGACGATCCGATCGAGCTCTTGCGTACAAACATGCATGCGTTTGTGTCCTTTTGTGCGGAGACACCAGAACTCCACAGGATCATGACCATTGAAGGCCGTATGAAAAGCGACCGCCTTGCCTGGTTGCTCGACACCTATCTCAAAGAAAACTTTGAAACTGTCAGCACACGCATTCGCGCTGGCCAAGCAGAGGGCCGCGTGCGCCAGGGCAATCCGGCCCAGCTCTATTACGGCGCTATTGGAATTGCCGGGACGCTTGCAACACTTGCGCAGGAATATGAAGCGCTCAGCGGCGAGAGCGCCTCATCAGAAGCGTCCATTGCCTCAGCCAATGAACTGATCGACGCACTGCTGTTCGTGGATTGACTAGTCTGCACCCGCAGGGGCTGCCTCTTTCTTCGTCAAAAACGGAGCAGATACAAGATAGACAGCAAACGCCGCCGCCATGCCGGGCAAGCCTTCAAAGACGGCCCCCTGCAAACCATAATGCCGCCAGATGAGCACTGCTGCGCACCCTGCGATGATCATGGCAATGGCCTGTGGCTCGGCAACAGAACGTTTCAACGCCAACAGAATGAGCAACGGTCCAAAACTCGCCCCCAGAACCGACCAAGCCAAAATAACGAGAGAGAAAACACTCTGACTTCCGGACAAGGCAATGGCGAGTGCGAATGCGGTCATGGCAACCGTTGCACCACGCAGGAGAGCCGGGCGTTCCAGATTTGAGGGCAGCAGGTCGTGGGTGAGCGTTGCAGCACAAGTCAGAAGCAGCGAGTCAGCCGTCGACATGGTTGCGGCAAAGATACCTGCCAGGATGAGGCCGACAAGAAAGGCTGGAAGCAAATCCACCGCCATGACTGGCAATACAAGTTCCGGGTCCATCGAGCCGATGTCGCCTAAGTGCAGACGTGTCATCAGGCCGACGATGATGGCAATAGCAAAAAAACTTGCGTAGAAGCCATAATACCAGGCACGCGCAGTGCCCATTCGCTCCCGATCTTCCAGCGCCATAAACCGGATCATGATGTGCGGTTGGCCAATCACGCAGGCGCCAGCAAACATCCATCCAACGACAAAAAGGAGCGCACCAAATGCGCCGGGCACCAAAAGATCTCCCGCTGCAAACCAATTGAGATAGTCGGGAATTTCAGCAAGTGCCTGGTAGGACGCGCCAATGCCCCCAAATGAGACAAGGGCGACCACCATGAGCAACACCATGGCCACATACATGACAGTTGACTGAACAGCATCTGTCCAGATTGACGCGCGAAAACCGCCGATCATGCAATAGCTTGCTACCATGAGGGCAGCGATCACCGCACCCCACTCCACGGGCCAATCGAGCAGCACTTCCAGTGCTTTGCCGCCAGCGCTGAGTTGTGCGGCGGCATAGGCGCCTAAGAAGATGAGGGTCATCAACGATGCCACAAGGCGCAGCCACCGCATCTCCGCGCCCTGCCACGTCGCCAGGGCCCCAGAGAATGTCAGCGCATCACGTGTCTGCGAAACCTCCCGCAATCGGCGATGCACAAAAAGGGACGTCAGATAATCTCCCAGTATCAGACCAAACCCCAGCCAAATGACGCTCAGACCCGACACATAGGTGAAGCCCATAATGCCGATAAACATGTAGCCGCTATTGTTTGTCGCAACAGCAGACAGGCCGACAAGCATGGGAGAGACCGAGCGTCCGGCAAGATAATAGTCACCTGCGGACCCATCACTTCTGCGGCTGGAGAGAAAGCCCACGAGGAGAAAGAGGGCGAGAAAGAGGATGAAACCAGCCAGCATGTTTGTGCCTTATCTTAAGTGCGTCGAAACAGACGGAATAGAATGTTTGCCACCAATGGTGCGAAAATCAGAAATCCAAAGGTTGCCAGAAGCTGTGGCGACCATTCCGGTATTCCAGCTGCTGCAATAATGGTTGGGAGCAATACGTGCCCCGCCACACCGAATGCAATGCCACCGGCAATCATAACAAGGCTGACATTCGCCTCTCTGCGTGCATGTCGGAAATAGGCAATCGAGATGGGCAAGAACAGCACGAGTGATGTTGCAAGCCCCGGATTGTATTCCCCATTTGTGAGCGCGATCAGGATATGAAACAAACCATTCGTGAGCATGAGACCGGCCGCGGCAAGCCCTACCCAGGGCAAGCGGCGCCCCGCCCAGATCGCAAGCAGGAACGGAACCCAGACGGCGAGTGTATTGATGCGATAGATCGCCAGATCAGTAAGACGGGGACCACCCTCACCGTATCGAGCGGCAAGCTGCGCATTGCCGTATTCAATGAAATAGTAAGCGCGACCGTAGAGGTCGATCCCGTGTTCTTCAAACTGGTGCAATAGATAGGCAATCAACAATAGCCAAGCAGCTGTTGCAAGCGGATCGCGCACGCCACCTGCACTTACGCTCACGCCTGAGAAGACCATGAAGACGGCAAAGGCGGCACCACCCAGCCCGACAAGCACCCATCCTGTTTCAAGCAACGCCACGCCCATCACCGTAAAATGGGCGAGCGGCACCAGCAGGATCAACAGAATTGGAATGGCCAGCCGAAAAGGTTCGCGCACGGATGCGTCAGACATAATTCTCCCCCAGGACCTCTTTTGCTCGACCGCATCTAACGTCTCAGAGTGTGACGGTGTCGCATGAAGAGATCAAGAAAGCAGAATCCTGTTTATTCCGCAGCAGCAGATCCCTTCGCCTTGTGGATTTCCATTTTGACGGGTGGTTTTGAAAAGGATGGCTCTGTTGCCGTCAGCTGCGCGAGGGCATGTTCTCTGTCCGCAGCTGTAAATTCACCAGTCGTCAGGCAGAATTCGACGAAATTGTCGTTCGGGTCTTTTGTGTAGATGGACCGGCACCATTCATGGTCCAGCTCCAAGACAGCATATCCGGCATCCAACCATTGCTGCATGCGCACGTTGAAAGCATCCACATCCGGCACGTCAAAGGAGATGTGATTGATTTGATCAGGCACACCGGCTGCTTTGGACAGGTTGGTTTCAAACCCCTCCGTCCCGGGCACCTCATGCATTTCCCAGAACGCAATAAATTTGCTGTCGTCTTCCATACGGTAGAAGAAGTGTTTTGCCCACCCACCTTCAGGGACGGGCGCCACTTCAACCTTCACCAGATCAAAACCCATCACTCCCTCATAGAAGTCGTGAATGGCTTTCATGTCTTTCGCAGCAAGCGCCAAATGGTGATATCCCATATGCTCTCTCCTCCGTCTATTTGTCTGTATCGACCATGCTCATCACATCGGATGACCCGTCGCCATCTGGCATCGGCACTTCGATCACGCGTTCCTCTACATCGTCATATTCGAGCCGGAGCGCGCGGCTCATAATCGCGTGCATCTCATACATTGCGGTGATGTAGGTGAGCTCCAGGATTTCCACATCACTCAGATGCTTCTTCAACGCCGCAAATGTGCCATCTGATACTCGGCCATTATCCATGACCATCTCATCTGTGTAGGCAAGGACCGCGCGCTCAACGTCTGAGAAGCAATCTGCCACATGCCAGTGTGGCAGCGCTTCGATCTGTTCTTCGGAGAAACCAACGTCGCGGCAGGACTTGCAATGCTGCGAAAAGACAAATTGCGACCCGCGCACATAGCCTGCACGGGTTTGCCCCAACTCACGCAGTTTGGGACTGAGCTTGCGATTGGGATCCCGATAAAACTGAAAACCTTCCACCGCATGCTTGAAGCAATCAGGCACAAGTGCGAAGACAGTCCACCAGTTGCCGGGGGTTCCGGTTGCTGTGCCTGGGTTTTCGACCGGATCCCGATCTTGAAACAAGAGCTGGTAGATCTGATCGATAAACGGATCCGCATCGGCTTTCGCCACCTGCGCCAGTCTGGGCATGGCTTGCTCCCTCACAATTGTCTTTGCTATTTGTAAGATAAACTTACAATATATTCAAGCTACCCACGTGAGGGGAGATATGACGCAGCGGCCGAAAAAGAATATTCCCGTCGGACGGGGTCTGATGACGAGCCTGCTCGAAGGCTTTATGTGGCTCGACCGCGGCCTGCAGCAAAATTTGCAAGCCCACGGGCTTCCGAGCGTACGTCGTCTAGAATCGATGGTGCTGGTTTATGTCGCCTCTGGCATCCAACGCCCGAGTGATCTTGCACGGACGCTTGGCGTCACCCGTCAGTCGATCAACTCAGCCGTCCGGGAGCTGGAAGAGAAAGGGCTGATAGAGCTCACACCTGACCCGGCAGATAAACGCTGCAAACTGATCCGTTTTTCGCGTGAAGGGCGGCCCGTACACATAGCCGCAGCGAACATTATGTCGAACCTGGAAGCGGCACTGGTCGACCGTCTAGGAGACCAAACCATCAATGCGTTGCTTGAAGGCCTTACGAAAGAATGGGGCGACGTGCCAAACGTGGCCACTGAAATTGAGGATGCTGCTTCATAAGCAATGCACCCACGGTCACTAATGGGGGAGTGATCGACCATGGACACAGCACTTGCGACAGCCAACGATTTACTCAGCGATCATTACGTGACACTCAAGTTTGTGCACGTGGTGTTTGCGGCTATGTGGGCCTGGAGCACTTCTGTTGCCTATGGCAACTATCTGGTTCCCTTGTTCCGCGACTGGCAAAGAGCACCGCATGACCCCGAGCGCATTCGGCTTCGCAACTGGGCCATGGAACGGTTCGATGAGGGCGCGAAGCTTGAGCACATTGCCTTCCCCATGTTGCTCATTACGGGTCCGCTGCTGATGCTTGCTGGCGGGTGGACGCCGGACAGCGGATGGTTCACCATGAAGCTTGTCCTGATCGTTCTTGTCTTTCTGCCGATTGAAATTGCGGACTTTCATCTTGCGCATTTTGGCGGCAACAAGGAGCGCCTGCGCGAGGCAGGGAATAGCATCGCCTATGAACAGGCGATCCACACGCATTGGTGGTTTCTCATCATCACCACGCCCATCGTTATCGTGTCGATCACCTTCACCTTTTACCTCGCCATCGTGAAGCCGTTCTGAGAAGGATCACGCCTATGTCCAACTTGCCGCTGCCAGATGCCGCGACGGTCCGCCCTTTCACTTTTAACGACGCCCTGGTTGCGCGTATTGGGGCTGGGTTGTCGGCCTACATGCTCTTCGTCATCTATCCGGCCTATGGGTTTCTGCGCGGGTGGTGGCTGGGTGATTTCTCTTCGTTCTCGGCAGAAGGAATGCTGGTTGCCGTTGCGACATCAGGCGCTTTTGGCTTCTTCGCGCGCTGGATCATACTCACATATCTGCGGATCGACGCCTAACCGCTCGACACTTAAGCCAGTTGATCACTTCTGAAGAGTGACCGCTCATGGACGGCGCGGGCCGAGGATGACACACTGCGCGCATCCAACCCCCTATCGAGCGCTTTCTCATGAACGATAATACAGATCAATTGTCTGACGCGATTACCGAGCTGGTTCCGCCGCTGCTGCATTCTTTGGAAGGGCTTCTGTTTATCGGTCGGCACCTGCACCCACCGCGTCTCGAAGAAGTCGTCAAACATGTCGGGGCGCTCGACAAAGGTGTCGAAGAGGCACTCGGCGCTTTCCAGGCCGCAAACTGGCCTGAGGACTTTCATCCCTTTCGTGACCGTATCGTCACATCTTCTACTTCCGTGTTGCGCGCCTATGAAGAATTGCGTGCGGCGCTAGGCGATCCAGAGAATGGGATTATGGCGGCCTACCGTGCGTTGCGACATTCCTCTCGCGCCTTAGAAGCGCTCTATCCTGTGGCTGCTGTCTTGCCGCCGGTCAGTCGGTTTTTTCTGGAAGATGAGGAACGAGACGATGAGGAGCTGTTGCAGGCCCTTGCTGCAGAACGCACCGATGGCATGAGCGTTGGGGTGCATCATTTCGGCAATGAGAAGAAAGAACGCGGCGGTTTCTCACTCTATGTGCCGGAAAACTATGATCCTTCAAAATCTTATCCCCTCATGGTCGCAATGCATGGGGGCAGCGGACATGGACGAGACTTTCTCTGGTCCTGGATCCGAACGGCGCGCAGCCGGGGCGTCATCCTCTTAAGCCCGAGCTCTTCAGACGGCACCTGGTCACTCATGGGCGATGACGTAGATAGCCCCAATCTGGACCGCATGCTCGCCCATGTCACAGAGCACTGGTCAATTGACACGAGCAAGCTCCTGCTCACAGGCATGAGCGACGGCGGCACGTTCACCTATGTGCAAGGGTTGCAGAGCGATTCCAAATTCACGCACCTTGCTCCCATCTCTGCGAGCTTTCATCCGTTCCTATTGGAAGTTGTGGACGGCGAACGCATTAAAGGTCTGCCGATCTATCTGACCCATGGTGCCAAAGACTGGATGTTCCCGATAGACATTGCCAGGACAGCCTATCGCGCTCTTGGCGGCGGCGGCGCGGACATTGTCTATCGCGAGATTGGCGACCTTAGTCACACCTACCCTCGCGAAGAGAATGCCCGCATCCTTGATTGGTTTCTGGACGGCAAACGTCCGGAAGAAACTGCAGCCTCTTAAGCAGAAGCGCTTGGCCGCGCCGAGACTGCAGCGTGCCACCGTGCAAGGTCGGTATGCGCATCAGTCGGTGTGACCTTCACCCATTTAGCAAAATCGACGACAACCTGCGCCGTGATGTCCGCATAGCTATAGGTATCAATGGCGACGAACTCGCGATCCTTCAGGCGGGAGTTGAGCGTATCCATGAAAACGGTGAGGCGCGCACGCCCGCGCTCGGCCAGTTCGGGGATCTGCGCATAATTGACAGGCCCGGTGGTGGCACGGTCTTTCATGCCCGGCGATGAGTTGCGCAGCGTTTCAGCTACAGCTGACAGACCTTCCATCAACATGCGGGATTGCCAGTTGGCAACTAGGCCTTTTTCTTCCGGCGTCACACCGAGAAGGGGTGGCTCCGGGTAAGCGGCCTCCAGATAGGCAGCGATGCCGTCATTCTCAGTGAGGACGGTGCCATCTTCCAGTTTCAGAACGGGAATGGTGCAGGCCGGATTAATTGCCTTGAATTCATCCGTCAGCTGTTCAGCCTTTGCCATATCAATTTGAATGGTCTCAGCCGTAACACCCTTCTCTGCCATGAAGATGCGGGCCCGTCGTGGACTGGGTGCAGGTGTGTAATCGTAGAATGTCAGGGCCATAGGAGGCCTCCCTTTTCGCTGTTCTTAAAACAGTCTGTTATCAATTTTCCGAGCCTAACGAGGAGCGTCCGGTCAGCCCATCACATTTAGGTGTCGCTCACATAAAACCCGAAACCGTTTCAATGTTGAGCTGCCCCGCAAGGCCTGCGTCCCTGTGCACCTCAATCGCCTGGTATTCCGGCGACATGGTCATTTCGAGCATGGCTTTTCGCGACGGATACTGAACGCAGGCAATCACATCCCAGTCTTCCGCCACCTCTCCGATGAGAGTCAGCGTGACTGCGCCCCCATAAATCATTTTCCCGCCTAAGCCTTCTACGAGCTTGGACACTTCTGCGCCGTACCGCTGATAGGCTTCCGCCCCACTAATGTCTGGGTCGCGGCCATCGGCATATTGCGCTTTGTCATAGAATTTGAGCAGGTTGACCATGACAATCGGTCCCTCGACCGAGCCGCTGGTCCATTCTTTTATCTGCGCTTCGTTGGGGCGCATTGCATTTACGACATCCATTTTCCCGCTCCTTCTGCTATCAACAGCATTATGAGAATATCTAATTTTGACACTATATGTGCCATTAGTTATTCTCGTCCAGAGCGGTTTTGTCTGCACTGCCACAAGACCGCTTGGGCCATAGTTTGGGCGCGTTTCCGGACGGACAACCGATTCCACTTATCCTGGAAACGCTTAGGTAGATTGAAGACAGGAGATCCTCAGGTGTCCATCGCGGAAGACAAGACAACACAGCAAGTTGATGGTCGGCTGAACAGGAGCACGCGCACACGCGCGGCAATCGTCGAGGCAATGGTGGAACTTGTTGGGGGCGGGAACGCGGCACCTACAAGTGAAGAGGTGGCCGAGCGGGCAAATGTTGGCCTTCGTACCGTATTCCGCCACTTTGAGGATATGGAAACGCTCTATCAGGAAGTTGACCAGGTCATTAAGGCGCGGGTATTTCCTCAATTTGATCTAAAAAGGCTAGATGGCCCCTTGGAAGATCGCGCCCGCAAGCTGATTGAGCGCCGCGCCCATTTCTTCGAAACAGTTCACCCATTTATGATGTGTACGATCGCGCGGAAGTGGAAGTCGCCCTACTTAACCCGCTCGTACGACGCCTTCGCCGAATTTCAACGCACCTTTCTTTTCAAGAATCTGCCCGAAGTAAAAGAACTGTCTCCCGCTCTCCAATATGCGGCGGACCAGGTCGCTTCCTATGATTCCTGGAACCGTATGAAAAATGTTCAGCAGTTGGACGCCGCAGATGTCATCGAAGCACAGTTGGCCGGTGTACTGGCCATTATTCGCGGAGCTTGATTTTTATTCCGCAGAGTGGAACTCGTTAAATCTGGCGCTGATGGCTTGCCTCCATTCCCCTAAAACCTAAAGCTAGGAACCTGCGCGATCAGCGCGGCGAACGGGAGGGGACGTCCGATGGGCACGAGAGATTTTAAGACACACCTGTTAGGTACCGCGACAGCACTCGCATTGGCCCTGTCAGGCCAGGCCGCACATGCCGCCGACACAGAATTGCTGTGGGGCGATACGCATCTTCATACGTCCTATTCGTTTGACGCCTATCTCAACAGGAACATGACGGCGGATCCTGATACGGCCTATCGCTATGCCAAAGGCCTGCCGGTTGTGAACCCTGGTCACCAAGGCCGCGTGCAAATTGACACGCCGCTCGATTTTCTTGTCATCGCTGACCACGCGGTGATGCTGGGCGGCATGCGCCACATTGTCGACAAGGGTATTCCCACAGACGATATGGGCCTGGTCGATCGTGCGCGCGCCTGGTATGCGCAGCGCTGGTTGCGCGGTGTGGTTGCCGATGATGAAGGCATGGCGGCCTTTGCATCATTCCTGCCTCAGCCCATGTCAGTTGAAGAAGCCGCCGCGGCCCCGCTGGGGGCAGGCATACCAGGTTGGCGAACCATGGCGCGCACAAGCTGGCAGGAAACCATCGCCGTTACCGACAGCCACTATGAGCCTGGGAAGTTTACGTCCTTTATTGGCTGGGAATGGAGCTCCATTCCCGCGGGCGCCAATATGCACCGCGTTGTCTTCACACCAAACGGGGCTGATGTTGCGGGTCAGTTTCAACCCTTCTCCACCTCTGACAGCAACTATCCGGAAGATTTGTGGAACTGGCTTGATGAAACCTCAGAGCGCACGGGCGCGGAGTTTGTGGCCATTCCGCACAACTCCAATATTTCCAAAGGCTATATGTTCTCTGAAACGAACTTGAGAAGCGAGCCGATCACTGCGGAGATGGCAGCAACCCGCATGGAATGGGAACCGGTTGCAGAGATCACGCAGTTCAAAGGGGACAGTGAAACCCACCCGTCTCTGTCGCCCGATGATGAATTCGCAGACTTTGAAACCTATACTCACTACATCCAGCAGAACGCGCCTGAATATGCACCCGTCGCCGGCGACTATGTTCGCTCCGCCCTGCTGAGCGGCCTTGAGATTGAAAACAGGATCGGCGCCAACCCGTTCGCCTTTGGCGTCATCGGATCGACGGACAGCCATACCGGCCTTGCGTCAGCGGAAGAACCAAATTTCTGGGGCAAGTTCCCGCGCGACACCACGCCGTTCGGCAAGACCGGCGGCTGGCGCACAGGATCTGGCGGCAGTCTTGGGCCGAACGGCTGGTCCATGTCAGCATCCGGCCTTGCCGCTGTGTGGGCTGAAGAGAATACAAGGGAATCCATCTTCGCCGCCTTTAAGCGTCGCGAAGTCTATGGCACCACAGGCCCCCGGATTGCCGTGCGCTTCTTTGGCGGCTGGGACTATGACGGGGCAGCGGCAGAAGCCGGGGACCTTGCCGACATTGGCTATGCCGGTGGTGTGCCCATGGGCGGTGACCTTACTGGTGCGCCTGCGGGTCAAGCACCTAAGTTCCTCGTCCGCGCCACGAAAGATCCGAAGTCGGGCAATCTGGACCGAGTACAGATTGTGAAGGGCTGGCTCGGTGCTGATGGCGAAGCCCAGGAGCGTGTCTATGACGTTGTCTGGTCAGACGGACGCGTCGCAGATGCAAATGGGAAAATTCCCGCTGTCGGCAACACGGTCGACATTGCGACGGGTCGCTATGAAAACTCGATTGGTGCTGCAGAACTATCAGCGGTTTGGGAAGACCCGGACTTTGATGCCTCACAGAACGCATTTTATTATGCACGGGTGCTTGAGATCCCGACACCGCGCCATTCATTGTTTGACGCGCTTGCGCTCGGCATTGATGTTGCGGAAACAAATCACCCTGCGACCATACAGGAACGGGCTTACTCTTCAGCAATCTGGTACAAGCCCTGATTGTTCTGAAGCGTTTCCGGACGGAAAACCGCTCAACACTTTTCCTGGAAACGCTCGGTTGATCAGCGTGTCACACCTAAGGGCAGCTTCGGCTGCCCTTTTTGTTAGGCGACCACCGCGATAAAACGCTCAATGGTCCAGAAAGCGGCAAGGCTTCCCACCAGGTAAGCGGCGGGCAGCGTCACCTCACTTAAGCCCCATGTCTTTGCATCTTCTTTGACAAACGCGATAGCGCGAAGCCCAACAAAGGTAATCGCGACAAGGCAGAGAATGAAGGCGATCTGTCCAACCTCAACACCAAGATTGAAGAAAAGCAACGCGAGCGGTACTTCCGTTTGGGGCAGGCCGATCTCTCCCAAAACGGCGGCGAAACCAAAGCCGTGTAAAAGTCCGAAACCGCTAGAAATCAGGATGGGGTAGCGCCATGTCAGCGTGTCCCGCGCCGGGCGGGCAAGCTCTGCCGCAACGAAGACAATTGAGAGAGCGATCACAGCTTCCAACGGCGCCACCGGCACGCTCACAATATCAAGGGCGGCAAGTGCGAGCGTCACAGAGTGAGCCAGTGTAAAGCCGGTCACAATGAGCAGTACGCGCCTCACCGTTCCCGCCAGCATCAAAAGGCAGGCAACAAACAGAAGGTGATCATAGCCCGTCAGAATATGCTCAATGCCGAGCTTCAGATATTCACTGGCGACACTGCCCGCATCTTCTGCATTCGGAATGTCGATCAGAATGGCATCGGGCCCATTCCGGATGACCTGGACTTCGCCTGAGGGACGGATAACCCGCACCAAAGACGACACAGCCGGGTTTCCCCGCGGATAGGTGATTGATACGGACAAGGCACCTTCAAGCGTATTGCAATCATAAAGGCCCTGGCCAATGTTGAGAGCAGGGCTCGCTGCGGTCTCGGGTGACTGAACGCGCTCGCAAGCCTCTGGCAATGTAATCTGAGGTGCATTGTTCCGATCAATAGTCGACGGCACACGCCATTTCAGAAAAACAGCGCCTGTCTCTTTCTCTTCAATTTCAATGAAGAGTGGTCTGCCTTCATGGGCAGATAGCGGGGTGCTCAGAAAAACAATGAGGCCCGAAAGGACAAAGAGAATCCGGCTCATTCTGGCGCACCCGTGCCAAGGTCGATCTCAATGTCATATTCAGCGGCAATATTTGCAATCGCTGCCTCTTTATCAGCCTCCAACTTCACGCGTCGCGCGTCTTCAGTCACGCGCGTCTTCACGTCTTCAAAGTTTGCATCCTGCCCCTGAGACACGGATGTCACCATGACAAGGTGCACGCCATAGGGAGACTTGAACACGCCCTGCCAAATGCCGTCTTCTGCCGTGAGAGCGAACAGCTCCGCTGTCATCTCAGGCCCGAAGTGGCTGGCGACAAAATCATAGGTGCGCTCTACATAGTTGAGGTGGAACGGAAAACGGTCTCCCTGTCCAGGCGCGCCTGAGAAAGGCACCCGCTCAGCATTCAATCGGGTGAGCGCGTCTGCTGCCTGCGCCAAGGCCGCGTCTCCGTGTTTGGCCTTGTCAAAATAGACGTGAGTGAAGGTGATAGAGGGCGCGACGAAATAGTCCTGTTTGTTGGCTTCAAAATGCGCCTGCAGGTCCTCATCGGTCAGGTCAACAGCTGCGCTTGCAAACCCTTCGGCCAGGAACTCCACCTTCTGGATGAGACGACGGCGGATCACATAATCATCCGCATCCAGCCCAAGGCCCAGACCTTCTCGGTAAAGCACCTCTTCGCGCAAATATTCGTCCACCAGGCGCTTAACGTCTTCCTCACTCAGCGCCTCAAGCCGGCGTTCTGCCATCTCGCGATCAAAGCTGCGCGTGCGGTACTGGATAAAGGTCAGAATGGTTTCACGGTCGACCCGTATTTCACTGCTGTCTGCGTCACTTTCAGCTTGGCCCAAAGCGGAGAACAGGAAGAAAAGTGCAAAGCCTACGATGGCGAAGTGAAAAAGAGGGTCGCGGAAAATTCTGGTCATGAAAGCACCTTTTGCGGCGTCTGTTTTGATCCCATTTTATACCATAGCAGCCGCCCAATTCCTCCTGCCGACAACAAATTTTCCTGTTGTTTTGCAAGGTGGCGGCTCTTGCTGCGACGACCGGTCTTTTGACAGGACCGGCTGCGACTCTCACACTGAGCCTGGAACGGGGTGGTCTTGTTTCAGGAGGTTCTGGGTGGGAGAACAATCAAGTGCTGGGCATTCACGCCCTCAGCTCGCACGGCGTCTTAATCTGCCGCTGCTCGTGCTCTATGGGCTGGGCGTTACAGTGGGCGCGGGCATTTACGTCCTTATCGGTGAGATTGGTCATGCCGCAGGCGTCTTTTCGCCTTATGCCTTTTTGCTCGCGGCCCTCCTCATCGCGCCAACGACCTATTCCTTCGCCAAGCTTGTGGTTCGGTTCCCCGTGAGCGCCGGCGAGGCCCGTTACGTGGAAGAAGGCTATCGTCAGAAATGGTTGGCCATCGTCATCGGCCTGCTGGTGGCATCTGCTGGAATTGTATCGTCAGCGACCATCTCTGTGGGGAGCATTGGTTATGTGCAGGAATTCATTGCCATCCCCTCGCCGCTCCTTGTCACGCTCATCATCGTGGTCTTCACGGGGCTCGCGATTCTCGGCATTCAAGCATCTGCCATTGCGGCGGCTGTTCTTACGCTCATTGAAGTCGGCGGGCTCCTCCTCATCATCGGTGGGGGATTTGTTTCCGACACCCCCGCCATCTGGGCGGGCATGAAAGCGCCGTTCGCCACGTTTGAGTTGCACGCCATTGGACTTATCGGCGCGTCTGCCGTGCTCGCCTTTTATGCCTTTATCGGCTTTGAGGACATGGTGAATGTCGCCGAGGAAGTGAAAGAACCCGAAAAGATTTTTCCACCCGCCATTGCGATCACACTGCTGGTCACTGTGGTGCTCTATTTTCTGGTGAGTACGATTTCCATCTCGCTGGTCGGGCAAGAGGAACTGGGAAAGGCAGGGGCGCCCATCTCTCTCATCGCAGAGCGGACCGGACTTATCTCGCCTGCCTTGTTATCAGGCATCGGGGTGCTGGCAGCGCTCAATGGCATTCTCATCCAGATCATCATGGCGTCGCGGGTGCTCTATGGGCTTTCGCGGCAAGCGGAGATGCCGCAGTTTCTTGCTTACGTGCATCCGCGTACGCACACGCCGGTCACCGCGACTGTGATTGTCGCTGCCGTAACACTGGTGCTCGCCCTTGCCTTTCCCTTGGCGCGGCTGGCAGAAACAACCTCGCAGATCACATTTGTGGTGTTTACCCTCGTGAACGGCGCGCTCATCGCCATCACATTGCGGGAGGCAGGATGGAAACTTGCCCAAGTGCCCTCGTTCCAAATCATCGCTATCCCGGCATTCGGTGCCGTTGGCGCCGTCGGCCTTATGCTGGTGAGTTTGGTGTGAGGAAAATGGCGCGCCTAAACGAAGAAAGTTCGAACACATTGTTCAACACATTGGCGCAATGGGAAGCCATTTTGGACCGCAAAAATCGCGGAACAGAGGTTCCTATCGAATCTGCCAACCCACCTGCCCCTTAGGTCTCTAATTTGCCTAAATCAGAGTCGGTATCCGGCAGCCGGCGACGCGGGCGAACCAGCCGCCCTTAAAGCGGATTATAAAGCGAGAAGTAGAACTGCGGGTCGCGGTCAGTCCCGCGGCTGCTATCACGGGTGAGGGGTTTAGCGAGTTCAGCTGTGGCACTGAGTTGCTCCAGCACGCGGAAACGGATACCGCTACCTGCGGAAGCCAAAGACTGTCGCTCAAATCCAGGCGCCGCATTTCGGTTCCACACAGCCCCAATGTCAAAGAAGCCATAGAAGGTAATGTTATCGGCGATGGGTGTGCGAAGCCCCGGGGTGTATTGGAGCTCAACCGATCCAGCGACGCCATCATCCCCTGTCAGCTCACTATATTCGTAGGCACGCCCAAAACGAGCACCGCCCAGTCCCATCTCTTCTGATGACAAAAGTGGCGCGGAGGATTTCTGCCCAGCAACGCGGACGGCGAGAGCCAGTTCATCCCCCCATAGGCGCTGCCAACGGTAATACTCCGCAACCAATTTGGTGAATTGCACCTCACCGTCTGCACGAGACGCAAAACGATGCCCGGCACCTGAAGCACCCAGAATATCAAGCCCCTGATCAATACCCACACTGACAAAGTTCGAACCATTCCACTCGTCCGTGCGGACATACTCGACCTTCAACCGAGCAACCCTGAGCCGGTCATCAAAGATAATGCCGAACTCGGTCTCGTCAGTGACGTTGCGGATATCAAAGCTGCCGCGGAGCCACAAAGTCTCGTTACGCATCCGAATGAGCGGGTACTGCCCTTCGATACTTCCAAAGACTGACGCCCCCTCTCTGCCTATTGAACTTAGCGGGCCGGAAGGGTCGGTCGCGCTATAAGCCCCGGAGAGCGAAAGCGCGAACCCGTCAGAGCCAATTGGTTGATGCAAGCGTAGTTGCCCGTATTGAAGTTCATTGGGATCGGTGGGCGTGGTGTAAGCCGACGCCGTCAGAATTTCTCCTAGCCCAAGCAGCGAATTAGCACTCGCGGACAGACCCAGCTGAACTGGCCCGACCGCGTCCGTGCCGCGATTGTCAGCATAGAGTGACCCTTCCCAGGCATCATATGTAGAGGTCAGACCTAGCGTATACGCGCCGCTCCCGTCCACTTCCTCAGCGAGAGCAATATCGGTGATTTTGAGACCGCCCAGATCATGCATCAGCAGGAGATTGCGCTCAAATGTAGATTGTGAGAGGGGACGTTCTGCAAGAATGTTTTGGGTATAGGGTGCAAAGTCAACACCGCCTGTGTCACCACGTACCTGCACTTCCTTCACATAGCCTTCAATAATTCTGAGCTCGATAACACCAGCGATAATGGACTGGGGCGGAACGAATGCGCGGGACAGTGTATATCCTCTGTCCTGATAGAATTTGGTGGCTGCGTCGGCAATATCCATTAGGTCAGATCGACCGACCTCTGTTGCCATGAAGCGTTCGTATAAGGGTGCGAGCTCTTCACCGGAAAAAACCGTGGAACCGCTCACCGTAACGCCGGTAAGTGTGAAACGTTCCGTATCTGGCTGCCGATAGGGAGCCACACCTGGCAGGCGCGGATCAGAAGGTTGATCAACAAGGTCTTCTCTATCCGTATCTTGAATACGTCGTTGGACCTGCCCGGGATCCTCTGATGCGTGCGCTGAGTGTACACCGAATGCACAAACAAGCGTCAGACAGATCAATCCGACCGTGCAGCCCCCAGCGCAATTGCGGAACCCGTCCATGTGTCTCTCAGCAACCCAAAATCTCTGCCACCCAGGCACATACTGAAGTTCTATCCTTAGCAATTTATGAATAGATCAAATGAGACTAAAATTGCTCAGAAAACGGAGGAAATCCTTAGCATAGAACCAGTGTTTTCCTTTAATTCAGGCTCCTTTTTCTTAAAGTTCGAGTGAGTGCAAAAGCGCTCGAGTTTTAGGAGTAAGTGCCATGCGTACCAATGGTCTGTTTCGCTATTTGGGTTTCATCACGCTGATGCTCGCGTCCATGAGTGTCGCTTCGCAGGCGTTCGCGCTTGAAGACCGTGCCTGGAACGTAGAAAGCCACGCTGGCACTGTCTGGGTCACACAGGCTGCCCTTCAGCCCGTCGCCCTAAACCCAAACGAAAGTCTGCGGGCCGGTTCTACGATCGAAACCGGCGACGACGGACGCGTTATTCTGGTTCGCGGTGATGAGTCCATTATCGTCTCGCCCCGCACATCCCTCGCACTCCCCGAACACAACGACAATGGAATGGCGACCACCATTCTGCAGAGCTTCGGTACGATCCTGCTGCAGGTTGAAAAACGCGCCAAGCAGCATTTTGAAGTTGAAACCCCCTTCCTTGCCGCTGTGGTGAAAGGCACCAAGTTTACAGTGACTGTGGATCAAAGTGGTGCGGCAGTTCATGTTGTGGAAGGCGCGGTCGAAGTCATTGACCTCGATACCGGCGATGTCGGAATGGTCCGCCCGGGTCAGACCGCCCACACGCCTGCCGCCCAAGGCGTTGGTCTGTCTGTCGGTGGACCAGGCGCAGCGGCTCCGGCCCGTGGGGCAGCCCCTGCCCGCGTCAATAAGGCCATCCCCGCGCCGCGCCAAACACAGGCGTCGGCACCTATCAAAGCCCCTGCGCCGATCATCGTCGCAAGCGTCGGAACAGCGGCACTTGATGTTGGCATGTCTACAAACGGACTCGCCCGCGGCGCCACCGTTTCCAACGGCCGGGTCAGCAGCGCGTCGTCCAATGCAGACACGTCAAACAGCGCAATGAGAACAGGTGCAACCAGCGAAAATACAGTTGGAACAGCCGGTGCATCAGGCAATATTCCAGCTGGTCTTGTCGGAAACACAAACGCTGTCGCAGCAGGCCTCTCAGAGAGAGGATCTGATACATCAGGAAACTCTGGCGCCGCGACAGCCGCACTTTCAAGCAGTTCAGCACCAGGCCTCACCGACAACCCAAACAGCAATGCGGGTGGCAACAGTGCCGCTGCAGCCAGCAATGGCTTGGCGGTTGGTAACACCGGCGCAACACCGCCAGGTCTTGCTCAGACTTCGGCGTCAAATGCCGGTGGCAATGGGAACGGTGTAGCTGTTGGCCTGACGAATTCGACACCACCTGGGCTCACAAACAATCCTAGCGCCAATACAGGTAACACCGGTAATGGGCTGGCCGTTGGACAGACTGGTGCAACACCTCCAGGCCTTGCCAACAACCCGAACGCCAACGCCGGAGGCAATGGTAACGGACTGGCTGTCGGGCAGACCGGCGCCACGCCGCCTGGGCTCGAGAACAACCCCAACTCCAATGCAGGAGGCAATGGGAATGGTAACGGAAATGCTAATTCCAACGCAGGCGGCAATGGAAAAGGTAACGGGAAAGTCTAGTTAAGCTGAATGTAAGCCCTTCTATCTAAAATCAACCCGCTATGTGACTTTGCGCATAGCGGGCTTTTTTGGGCGGCAGCATGAAGACCTATCGGCAAACCATCATTGTAGGTTGCCTGGCGTTACTTCTCGGAACACTTGGTGTCCTGGAGCCGATTGAGCGCGCCCTATTGGGTTTCCGCTTTAACATCGACACCCGCCCTGCGAGCCGTGAACTGGTCGTCGTCCAAATTGATGCGAGAACCATCAATAAGTTGGGGGTATGGCCCTTCAACCGAGCCGACCATGCCAAAGTAATTGACGCGCTGCATGAGGCTGGTGCGAGCGCCATCGCTTTCGACGTCGAGCTCGCGCGCAGCCCGTATGACGAAGAAAATACGGCGCTTGTTGAAGCACTGAAGCGTGCCGGTGGACAGGTGATCCTACCCTCTTTCATCCAACTGGCATCTGCCGGACAGAAGTCCGGGGAAACACTGCGCACAGAACCCGATCCGCTTTTTCGGGAGCATTCATGGCTGGCGAATGTAAACGTCTATCCATCGTCCGACGGACGCATCTGGACCATGACCTATGGTGGCTTTGTTGACGACAAGTTCCAGTACTCGCTCGCAGCAACTTTGGCAGGACGGGCATTGCGTGACGAACAAGCCTTCTATGTTGACTACGGCATAGAGATTAACTCCATACCGCGCCTTTCCTACATCGATCTACTAACAGGGGATTTTGATCCGGCCGACATAAGAGGCAAGCGCATCATTGTCGGCGGGACCGCGGTGGAATTGGGCGATCAGCTCAACCTGCCCATCATCGGCGTGGTGTCCGGCCCGGTCCTTCAGGCGCTCGCCTTTGAAACAATCCATCAGCAACGAGAGATATGGAGAACGAGCACACTGCTCTCGCTCATGCTCGCCGCCCTCACTCTGCTGCTGCTATCGCTCACTCAGCGCCTCTCAAGCCTTGGCTTCTACCTGCTCGGCATTCTGGTTTTCTGCGCCTCAGTTCAACTCACCGCCTTTGGTATTCAGCACTTTGCCGCTATCAGCGTTGACACCGGCGCCATTCTTCTTGTCGCGGGCCTCATGGGTATCTCTGTAACGACAACAGAACTGGAAGCACGGCGTGAACAGGTCGCCCGCGAAAGAGTGGAAAAAGAAAACCACGGGCGAATGCTAGACCGCGTCGTTGAAGATAGTTTTGACGGGATCATTGTTTACAATCAAGACCGACGCATTGAGAGCGGCAATGCCGCAGCTCGGAAAATCCTACAGGTCCAAGGCGAGACCGCACTTGTCGGGCAGAAATTGTCAGATGTACTCCCCAACAGCACAGACTGGTGGGCCCCCTGGGAACAAGATCGTGTGGAAAACCTGCAGGAGGTGGAGTTCCCAACTCCCTCCGGCGAAACGCGCATCATCGAATATGTGGTGACACGATCCGTTCTTGAGGAAGCGGAGAACATAGAAAGCCGCCCCATCTTCACCGCGACGTTCCGCGACATTACAGAACGCCGACAGGCGGAGCTCGATAGAGATGACGCTCTTCAGGAGGCGATTGCTGCGAACAGATCAAAAACGCAATTCCTGGCAAACATGAGCCATGAGCTCAGAACACCGCTTAATGCCATTATTGGTTTCTCGGAAATCATGAAGACGGAAGCCTTTGGGCCGCTGGGTTCAGAACAGTATGTCGGCTATTCCAACGACATTGAAGACAGCGGACGGCACCTGTTGTCGATCGTGAACGACATTTTGGATGTCGCCCGCATAGAGACCGGCGACTTCAGTCTCAATGAAGATGAACTGGAAGTTGAAGACCTTCTGCAAAGCGTCAAACGTCTGACCGAAGGATGGCCAGCGGCAAAAGACCGGAACATCAAGATTGATGCTGCTGATGGTCTGCCAGACCTCTGGGCGGACGCTCGTCTGACAAAACAGATGGTGCTGAACCTCCTCTCAAATGCCGTGAAGTTCTCACCAAGTGGCTCAACGATCCTTCTTAAAGCCAATGTGAATGACAGCGGCGCGATCAGGATTGATGTGTGTGATGAGGGCATTGGCATCCCGGAAGAAAGCATCCCAAAACTCACCGACGCTTTCTTTCAGGTGGATGCACGCCTTGAACGGGAGTTCGAAGGCAGCGGCTTAGGTCTCACTCTCGTCCAAAGGCATATGGCGCTTCACGGCGGAACATTGAGCTTTGAGAGCAAGGAAGGTGTGGGCACCACAGCCACGCTTACCTTTCCTTCAGACCGGTCGATTGAACCTGATGCGGCCTCGTCAAATGAGCAAAGCGCCTAGACTAAGTGTTACTTGGCGCGGGAAGAACGGTCTTTACTTTGTCCGTGCTTTCCCCCGAATGGAGAAGCGGCCTGAGCTAGAATGGCCCTGCGGCGTCTATTTATTATGGAAAGTGGCGCACCGGGGAAGATTCGAACTCCCGACCCCTTGATTCGTAGTCAAGTACTCTATCCAGCTGAGCTACCGGTGCGCATTCGGCTGCGGCACACATGGGCCGCCATCCGAGACTGAGAGCGCTGCCGCCCTCAGAGAGCGACACTCTTATAGCGATCCCCTTTTAAAGGCAAGCCGCAGAGACCCGTCCTTTTTAGGAAATTTGGATTTATGCGTCTGCAAGAGGTCGGTCTGGGTTGTGGTCGCCCAATCGGAGGCCCCTAACCCTTGGAAAATCAAACTTCTTGCTTTCGCCATAAGGACTTGTGGCCTAAAATCCCTTTGGTTAAATTGCTTTCGCATCCGCGAAGTGCCGTCATGCGCGCGGCATGACAGTTGGCTTGTCGCGCGGCGGCTATAAGAGGGGCATCGAGGCCAATTAATGGCTTAAGCGTTGGAGGGGTGCGATCGGCTCAAAAAGTCGGTCACTATTCCCAAAATCCAGTCATTTTGTTGGATGTTCCTTAAACAACGGGTGCGGCTGCCAAGCCGCCGAACTGCCGAATTCCTGAGGATTTCCCCCGGAAACCGGCCATATAACGGGTGTGGATTTAAAAAATCATGTCGAGTCAGATTGGACCTAAAAGCCTTCGCCTTCTGGCCCTTAGTGCGATGCTCGCGCTCGGCGGCTGCGCCTTTGCCGACGAGGTCATCTGGCCGACCGTCGCTGGTGATGAAGCTAAAACAGGGGCAAATGCTGCCCCAGCGCTCGGAACCAGCACCGCTGCTGGCTTGACCGTCACCCCCGGACAGGCGACCGGAACGCCCGTCGGCGCCCGCGTTGGGCAGCTTCGGGGTGATTTGGGACGGCTTCAGACAGCCATGAACACCCGCTCTGCTGAGCTGGAGAGCATCCGCTCCCAGACCAGCACCCATGCCAGCGCCTATCACGCAAGCAAGGCCGGGATTGAAGCCAAACTGCAGGTTGGCACCACGCCAGGTAATCCGAACCTTGTGTCTGCGTGGAACCAGACCCAGGCAGAGCTCGATCAGATGGCGCGCGACATCAACAATATGACAGCGCTGTCAACTGCCATCGCAGGCGACGCGTCAACGGCGACCTATCTGCTGGATACGATCCAGGCGACCTTTGGACTGTCCGGCGCGGTTGACGCTGACCATGTTCAACTCGAAACGCTGCAGGACAATACCAAGCAGACGATCGTTGTGATCAACAGCCTGCTCAGCGAATTGCGGGAAGACACGGCGCGGCAGACGACCTATCTCGCCAATGAGCGGGCCGCGCTGAACACACTTTCCAATGCGATCAAACGTGGTCAGATCTACGGTGGCGGACTGTCTGTTTCTCAGACACCATCTGCAGCGCCGAACCTTGCTGCCGCGCCGCGCGCAGCAGGCGAAGTTCCTGGCACACCACCACTCGTGACCATTCGATTTGACCGCCCTGGCGTTGAATATGAGCGCTCGCTCTATACGGCCCTCTCCCAGGCACTTGAGCTTCGCCCAGGTGCTGAGTTCACGGTTCTGGCGGTTTCACCAGCGGGTGGAACTGCGGCAAATGTTCAGCTGGCACAATCCCAGTCTCGCGAAAATGCAGAGCGGGTCTTTCGCTCTATGAGCGACATGGGCCTGCCCCCTGATCGGGTGCAGCTGTCAGCGACAACCAGCGCTGGTGTGTCTTCCAACGAAGTGCGCATCTACGTGCGCTAAGTCGCATTACATAGTTTTTTAAAAGCCCTGCTTTGAAGCCCAGTTTTGACCAGATCAGACCTGGGCTTTCATTTTGGTGTATATCGCGTTATCGGGCGGATAACCGCACACACTTATCCTGAAAACGCGATGACGAGCGGGACTTTTATTTTATGGCGTCTTTGTAGCTGATCATGTCTCCGAGCGTCTCGGCCTCATAGACACCGCGTGCAATGGCACGGGCAACGCAATCACCCGCATACGTCCCGATTTCGGAGAGATGCCGCACACGCATGTCATCGCCCAAAGCATGCGTGCCGGTTGCAATGACAAAGATCACATCGCCATCCACCGGTGCATGGGCGGGACGAAGGGCGCGCGACAGACCGTCATGGGCCATCACCGCAACGCGGTTGCATTCCGCAGCGGTGAGGTCCGCATTGGTCGCAACAATGCCGATGGTGGTGTTCTGCCGGAGCCCCGGATTGCCCGCCTTTGTTCCCTCAAGCCATTCTGCATCCGGCGACAGAGAAGCCGGAGCGATGCCACCAAACTCCCCATCCCTCTCAAATGGTGCAGCCCAAAAAGCCTTACTCCCTGGGACAAGTGCCGACCCGTAGGAATTGACCGCCATCAGCGCACCGATCTGCAAACCGTCGTCGGATACAAGTGACGCGGAGCCAGTCCCGCCCTTAATACTGCCCGCGCGCGCGCCAAAGCCAGCGCCGGCATTTCCCAATTCAAACCTATCGGAGGCAGTCGCTGCTGCCTCGGCGCCTAACCGCCGGTAAGGAGGCTCTTCGCCCCAACCCTTGTCGCCACCATTGGAGAGGTCAAACAGGATCGCGCCCGGTACAATAGGCGCACGCACATCACTGCCAGCGATTTCGAAGCCACGGCCGCGCGCGCCCAGCCAGGCGGTCACGCCTGAGCCTGCATCGAGACCATAAACCGACCCACCAGAGAGCGTGACCGCATCAATGACACCGCCGAGCAATCTGCTCGGGTCGAGCGCGTCTGTCTCCCGGGTCCCAGGTGCACCGCCCATCACATTTACTGCTGCCGTCACCGGTGCGTCGGGCAGGATCACCGTCGCGCCCGTGTGCGCTGTACTATCTTCTGCCTGACCGACCTTGATCCCATCGACATCCGTGATCAAGTTACGAGGGCCAGTTTTTAGGCCATTTGGGGGGAACGATGTGACCATGGTTTTCCTCGCACGCTGAGGCACGCATTATAGACGTACCATTGGTGGCGGACGCTAGCGATCTGCTGCCTCTGGGTCAATTGCATGTCCGTTGGTTATGCTGGGGTCAACGCGACCGCATGAACCCTAAGAGGGGCTTTCCCTCACAAGGAGAACTAGATGAAATTTTCCCGCGCTCTGCTTGTCCTGATTGGCGCTGCCATTGTCTCTGCTCCCCTTGGCATCTGGTGGAGCCATTCGGGTGCCCCGGGTCGCAGCGGCACAGGCGAATATATGGTGTCCTCTGCCCACCCAGAGGCCAGCAAAGCGGGCCAGAAAATTTTGTCAGCTGGCGGCTCCGCCGTTGACGCAGCCATAGCGGTACAGTTGGTTCTCACACTTGTCGAACCGCAATCGTCCGGTATTGGGGGCGGTGCCTATATGCTGCATTGGGACGAGCGCGCCCGCCTGCTTGAAGCGTATGACGGGCGCGAAACAGCACCGGCTGGTGCAACACCTCAGCTCTTCCTTGATGAAGCCGGACAGCCTCTATCCTTTTTTGACGCTGTGGTCACCGGACAATCCAATGGCGTGCCCGGTGCCATAGCCATGCTTCATCTCGCACATAAAGAACACGGACGCTTGCCCTGGGCGGACCTTTTTCAACCTGCGATCCAACTCGCGGAAGACGGTTTTCTCGTCACGCCCCGTCTCAATATGATGATTGCCTGGTCACCAGCGCTGCCGCGCCTGCCCTGGTCACGTGCTTATTTCTTTACAGAAGATGAGACCGGGAATGCCGTCCCTCTCGCCGTTGGCACGCGGCTTAAAAACCCGGCTTATGCAAAGAGCCTGCGGCTGCTCGCCGAGCAGGGCCCTGATGTGTTTTACAAAGGGGAATTAGCCGAAGCCATTGTCGCGGCCTCCCAAAATGCCCCTATGCGTCCAGGCACGCTCAGCATGGCTGACATGGCAGCCTACGAGCCTGTTAAACGCAAGCCCATCTGCCTTGAATACCGCGTCTATAATGTCTGCGGCATGCCGCCGTCAACGTCCGGCGGCCTTACCAGTCTGCAGACCCTCGGCATTCTTAGATCCTTTGACATGGGCGCGCTGAAACCCGGTTCTGTCGAAGCAGTGCATCTCATCACAGAGGCAAGTCGTCTCGCCTATGCTGATCGCGATCTCTATATCGGGGATACAGATTTTGTCGATGTTCCTGTTGCAGCCATGCTTGATGAAGGCTATCTCGCCTCTCGTGCACGGTTGATCGATCCTTCAAGCAGCCTCGGGAAAGCGGAGGCGGGCGTGCCGGACGCTTCAGGCGATCTGGGCTCTCGCTACGCGCCGAACGAGTCCCGGTCTCGTCCGTCGACCAGCCATCTCAGTATTGTGGACGCGCAAGGCAATGTGGTGTCCATGACAACATCGGTTGAAGCCCCATTTGGCAGCCACCTGATGGCCGGCGGGTTCTTCATCAATAACCAACTCACCGATTTCTCCTTTCGACCGGTGATTGACGGCAAGCCCGTTGCCAATGCAGTGGCCCCTGGAAAAAGACCCCGGTCTTCCATGACACCAAGCATGGTTTTTGATGCATTCGGGAATTTTCATTTGGCGATCGGGTCTCCTGGTGGCAGTCGCATCATTGCCTATGTCACCCAGACGCTAGTGGCGCTTCTCGACCATCACCTGCCGATGCAGGAAGCCATCAATCAGCCGCGACATGTGAATCGCAATGGCCCGCTGGAAATTGAAGAAGGCACCGCGGTTGCGGATTTAAAGGATGAGTTGGAACAGCTCGGCCATGAGGTCATTGTGAAAGAAATCACCAGCGGGCTCCATGGCATCCGCCGGTTGGAAGGCGGGCTTGAAGGCGGTGCTGATCCGCGCCGTGAAGGCGTCGTCCTGAGCGGTACACCCTAGTCTGTCAAAAGGGCTGATCCCAATTGAGCAAGCCCCTTGAGTGCAGGATCGGGTGCAATCACGAGATATGTCGGAATCGGTTTCACATAGGCGCTGATTTTTCCGCGATCCTCGAAGCGCGCGCGGAACCGGGGCCCTTCAAAAAGGCCACCCCATTGCGGAACAATGCCACCCGCAATATACACGCCCCCCGTCGCCCCTATCGTGAGGGCCACATTGGCTGCCGCAGCACCGAGCCAGTTTGTAAAACAGTGGACAGCTTCGGCGCTGACCGGCTCACCACCTGTCGCCGCCCGTGCTGCAATCTCCGGCGCGCTGACCGGTTCACATTCGAGGCCCTCCATCTCGCATAGGGCGTCATGAAGCGCTTCAAGACCACTACCCGACAGAATGGTTTCCGCATTCACATGCCCAAACCGTCTCAGCAAGCGTTCGTAGATGGCAATCTCACGCGTGTTTGCAGGCGCAATATCGACATGACCACCTTCCCCATCGATCAGCGCATATTGCCCGCGCCCGTCTGGAATGAGACCTGCAACACCTAAGCCGGTGCCGGCCCCGAGAACCGCGAGTGGTCCCGCCGGGTCGCGCACGCCGGTTCCAATCTGCAATAATTCTTCATCATCAAACAGCGGCAAGGCATGAGCGATCGCGGCAAAGTCATTCACAAGCTGTACACGAGGCGTGTCCAATCGGGCTTTCAAGTCTGCCTCTGTCAGTTGCCAGGGGCAGTTGGTCATATCAATCGACGCATCGCCGTTGTTCACAATAATCGGCCCGGCACCACAAACAGCTGCCGCGCTTACTTTTGGGCGCCCTGTTTCATCCAAAACTTCCTGCACCACATCACCAAAGCTCGCAAAGTCATCCGTTTCCAGCACGATCGGCGGTGTTAGTGTCTCTATACCCAGCTCAGCATCAACGTAGGAGAAACGCGCATAGGTGCCGCCAATGTCTGCGACCAGCACGCGCGAGCCGTCTCTAATCTGTTCCATGGTGCACCTCTCCTTTTCGAAGCTCTTCGTCAGACTTTCGTCGACGTCTTAATCGCTTTTACTGCGCCGCGCGGACAAATTCCTTGCGGTGAGGTATGCATATTCTAAACCGTGTTCCATTGGCACTGGTTTCAACAAGGTCCAGCGTGCCGCCATGCGCCCGAACCAGGTCCGCAGATATTGCAAGACCGAGCCCTGTCCCGCCCTGACGGGTGGTTCCGCCAAACGGCTGGAAGAGACGCTCACGGGCAGCGTCGGGAATGCCTGGCCCGTTATCAGCCAATTCAATGGTGACTGAGTCTACATCATTGACGGCTGATACTGAAATCTCTCCCCCCGCTTCCATGGCCTGAGCGGCATTTCTGCCCAAATTGAGAAGAATACGGAACAAATGATCCGGATCTGCGTCAATCTCCAACCCATCGGCGACATCAATGCGGATGGCGACAGGGCTGCTTTCGTCCAGGCCTATCGCCTCCATCGCCTCGGTGGCGAGGTCTTTCAACGCCACAGGGCGACGGTCCGGCGGCGCTTCCTCGCTGCTGCCAAACTTGAGCGTGTTGGTGCATAGCTGAATGGCGCGATCAATGGATGCGAAAAGACGCGGCGCCAAGCTTTGCACCGTTGGATCATCCACACCGCCGAGGCGATCAGAAATCAGCTGCGTGCTCGCCAATATGTTCCGCAGGTCATGGTTGATCTTGCTGATCGCGGTTCCAAGCGAGGCGAGACGCGCCTGTTGGTTCAGTGTCGAGCGCACCTGTGTCTGGAGGTCAGCCAATTCCCGCTCGGCAACACCAATTTCATCCAACCGGGCTGATGGTTCAATGACACGGGACGCATCGTCCGGCTTTTTGCTGAACGCCACCATGTTTTCGGTGATGCGTCGCATGGGGCGGACTAGAAAAAAGTTCAGGGCAAAAAAGACAAGAGAGGCCGTGATGATGGAGATCAGGATCGACAGGTTGAGAATATTGGTCGAAAAATCGAGCATGGCCTGTCGGAGCGGCGTCTCGTCGAAAACGATTTCGATAAAGTCGCCGCCTTCAAACCGAGGTTTGCCGATCACCCGAATGGTACGGCCATCTTCTGCCATCAGGCAGTCAAACATGTCCATGATGATGTCGAGAAAGGTGGCATCGCGCAAATCATAGGTGGCGTCAATCGCCGGCGGCATGTCATCGCGCAGAATCAATCGACGCGCCGCGTTTCTATGCAGAACAACGGCAAAGGCTTCAGCGTTCGTCAGAAGTTCATCGCGGAGCGTGTTCGCGACCATATTGTCCGGCGTTGCTTCAAGGGCAAGAGTCGCGATCTGTGCCTGTGCCAGGCGCTGCTTGATCCAGCTGTCTCTGAAATTGGAGAGTGAGGGCACATAGATCAGCACTTCTGCCAGCATCACAAAAAGAACGGTGAGCACCAGGAGCTGTGCCGACAGACTGCGGCGCAAGGGGGCGACAAGACGTGTGACCGGTGCCGCGATGACCCGCGGCTCGGCGTCTTTACTGGCATCCGTCGCATCGCTGATCTCTCGATCCATGTTCCGCCCGTTTTCCGTTGCGCGTCGCTTATGCGCTGCCCAAGAGTATAGCGGAAAGGGACCCTATCCGAACAGGCCAAGGAACTTCACAATTGCTCTCGTCTTCCAGCTAAAGAGCGTCGGCGTGTAGTAGGAACCCGCGGCCCGCTTGCTGATTTCAGTCAGGGTCGGGTATGGCGCAACCGCCCCGGCCATCGCCCCAATTTTCATCCCTTGAGACTTGGCAAGCACCCAGGGTTGCAACAGGTCACCAGCATGGGGCCCCACAATGCTGGCACCCAGAATACGTCCATGACTGTCGGTTACGACTTTAACAAGACCACGTGTCCGGCGTTCGGCTTGTGCCCGGTCATTTTCTGCAAGTGGCCAGCGCAACACTTCGATCTTGCCGTGTTTCTTGCGGGCTTCCTCTTCCGTCTCGCCCACATGGGCAAGCTCTGGATCGGTATAGGTTGCCCAGGGAATGGAAGAATGGTCGGCTTTTGCGGGGATCCGAAACAGGATGTTCCGGATCACGATGCCCGCATGGTACCCAGCTACATGAGTGAACTGGAGGCCACCTGCGACGTCACCAATCGCAAAGACTTTTTTGTTTGTGGTTCTGAGCCGTGCGTCAACGGTGATGCCGGCGCGCTCATATTTGATGCCCGCATTTTCAAGGTCGAGCCCGTCGACATTTGGACGCCGGCCTACAGCAAGCAACAGATGTGATCCGGACACTGTTTCTTCGCCAGCCTCTGTCTCGATGGAGACACTGACGCCCTCACCGTCTTTCGCAACGGAGGTGACTTTCGCACCTTCGCGAATATCGACTCCATCTTCACGAATGGCATCAAGCACCAGCGCGGTGAGCTCTGGATCGTCTTTGCCGAGCGCTTTCAAACCTTCGAGCACGGTTACCTTTGCGCCGAGGCGACGATGCGCCTGCGCCAACTCCATCCCAATGGGGCCGCCGCCGACAATGATGAGATGATCCGGGCGTTCTTTCAGGTCGAACATGGTTTCATTGGTGAGGAATGGCACCGTGTCGAGGCCGGGGATGGGCGGAACAGCGGGAGATGACCCGGTTGCGATCACAAAACGGCGGGCCTTGATGGTCTGGTCGCCTGCCTTCACGGTCTGTGGGCTCGCAAAGCGCGCAGCAGCCTGAATGACTTGCACGCCCAAGCCTTCGAACCGCTCCACGCTGTCCACCGGTGCAATGCCTGCAATCACTTCATGGATGTGATCATGAACGCGGCCAAAGTCGACGTCTAGCGGTTGTGGCTTCACACCAAAGGCTGCGCCATCGCTCATACCATGGGCATGTTTGGCCGCTGCAATCAGCGCTTTGGAAGGAACACAGCCATAGTTCAAACAGTCGCCGCCCATCTTGCCTTTTTCGATGAGGACAACTTTTGCGCCCATCTGCACAGCACCTGCCGCCACAGACAGGCCACCTGACCCGCCTCCAATGACACAAATGTCCGCTTCAATCACATTGCTCATGATGTTTCCTCACACTCCCAGATAGAGGAGGCCCTTATGCTTCTTCTTTTGAAAAACGTTTGTAGATGACAGGCACCAGCGACAGAGCGGCAAGCGCCAGGATTGGTCCCAATACTTCCGGCTGAAAAATAATGCCGAGATTGGGCTCCCCGCCTTCATCAAAAATTGCGCCGAGACCATTGCCAACACTGGCAAAGACAAAGGTGCCAGGAATGATGCCGAAGAAGGTCGCCACAATGAAGGTGCGCAGCTTCACGCCTAAGAAGGCTGGCGCCAGGTTCACGAGGAAGAATGGAAACAGAGGCACCAGACGCAGCACCATCAGGTAAGAGAATGCATTCTTCTGAAAGCCCGCTTCCATTTTCTGAATGCCGGGACCTGCTTTTGCGCGCAATGTGTCGCCGAGGGCCGTTTTGGCGATCAGGAACACGATGGTTGCACCGATGGTCGCCGCAACCACCGTGGCCAGCCCACCAAAGATGGTGCCGAAAAGAAAGCCGCCGGTCAGCGTTGCAATGAGGGCACCCGGTAATGAGAAGGCGACCATGACTGTATAAATTGCCATATAGACCGTGAACGCCAGCGCCGTGTTTTCAGCGACGAAGGTCTGCAAAAATTCGCGGTTCTCTTTCAGAGCATCAAGGCTGACATATTGCCCAAGATCAAAGACAAAGAAGGCTGCAAGTCCTGCGGCGAGTATCACCAAGGGTATCAATCTGCCGAGACTGAACCCCGACTGCTTCACATCTGAACTTTCGTCGCTCATTCTTTTCCTCCCAGTCGGTTCCTCATGAACCAGACGCATCGTTCAGGGACCAATCATAGTCGTATCCCTGGACGCGTGTTGTGTTTTCGAGCTTCTCAGCAAGATCACCTTCGGCATATAACCGCAGATGCGCAATAAGATTGGCGGGGCTTTTTCCGAAATCTTCCGAGTACCAATCATAGATTTTGGAGACTCGAAGTGCGCCTCCGTCAAAGGTCGCGCCGCGCGGACTGTTAATGTAAGCGCGTGCCGCGGCTTCCAAATCTGCTTCGAGGGTTTTCCCGGTGAACGGCTTGGTCGGCAGGTTGGGACATCCGATGGATGCACAGTTTACTGCATAATGAACACGAGGGTCCTTCCAGATCGGGCGCAGAATGCGGTGTTCAATATCGTCCAGCGTCAATCGCTCGCCATCAACGGTCACGAGCTTCGCACCCCAGGGGCCTGTTGAGAAAAAGCCAGGCGAGATACTGATCTTGCGGATGGAACTGACCGGGTAGTGATCGAGGATCACCCGGACCGTTGCGGCATTGTAAAGATTGGCCCAAAAGGCGAACTGTTCGTTCTTACCCAGCCCATCCACGTCCACTGCTTCGAGGCTCGTGATGTAGAGCTCCAACTTGTCACGATCTTCCTCACTCGCCGCCAGGCTCGCATAATCGACCTTGTTGGCCTCGCCGTCCGTACCGGGCACGAGATAGGCATCCAAAAGAGACTGCCAATCGGAATGATTTATGGTCATGGTCGAACTCTCCTCATATGCGCTCCACCGGGTCCAGGCATCAGCTGCCGGGACCTGGGTCGCGCCAATCAAAAGCCAACCTAGGGCGATTATGCCTAGAAAGAACAACCCAATGGGCCTTGAGCGCTTTTTTGAACCGCCCAGGCGTCGATAATGCCGCTCTGTCACTGTCAGGACCATATCGCCTCCTTCCTGCGCCAGGCTGCTATGCTTTCTTGGTTTGCTTTCTGGGCGCAATGTTCTGTGTGTAGCTGAAGGTAGGAGGTCCATGCGAAAAAACCCGCAAAAGTCACCTGCTTGTGAGAGAGTGTCAGAGCAGGTGAGCCCCAAGTGATCGGCACTAGAGCGCCAGATTCCGCGACTTTTCCGGTCTCCTCGGTCATTTGAGCCGAAAATTGGCTGAATTCTGCGGCATTTACCTTCAAGAGGCGCCCGGACAGTCGTTGACTTGCCCCCCGCCATTGCTTATACACGCGGCCAGTCTGGCCGTTGGGCATCCGCCCGCGGCTTCTATTGTTATGGGGGCACACCAGCGATGGTCTGGTCAGGAGCCCTAGTCGGAGAAGACCCGTGAAACGGACATACCAACCAAGCGCACTCGTTCGCAAACGCCGTCATGGTTTCCGCGCTCGCAAAGCAACAAAAGCTGGCCGCGCAATCCTTTCTGCGCGCCGGTCAAAAGGCCGCAAGAAGCTTTCTGCTTAGTCTTTCCCTAAGGGCGAGATGACCCTCTTAAGCAGGGTTTCTGATGCGGAGAGCCCCCTTATCTTGTGAGGACCCGATGGAGCGCCTCAAGGCCCGCCGCGATTTCCTGAAAACCGCCAAAGGCCGCAAATGGGCGGCTCCAGGGCTCGTGCTTCAGGCCCAGAAGCAAACACCGGCACAGAAGCCAACATTGGCCGAGCCCAATGCAGAGGCACGAGTCGGCTTTACCGTTACAAAAAAAGTGGGCAAAGCCCATATCAGAAACCGGGCGAAACGCCGGCTGCGTTCTGTCGCATCTGACGTTCTGGCACTTGCCGCCCGTCCGGGGTACGACTACGTCCTAATAGGGCGCGCGGGAACCATTTCCCGCTCATACACCGATCTCACAAGAGATCTCGAAACGGCTCTCGCCAAGGTGCACGCGGAGAAGACACGCGATACACACAAGCGGCGACAGGCATCTCAGAAACAAGGGTGATCTTCGATCATGTCTGACAATAAGAATTTACTTCTTGCCGCCGTCCTTTCGATGGCCGTTCTTGCGGGATGGCAGTACTTCTTCATTGAGCCGAAGATGGAAGCCGAGCGCGCTGTGCAGGCAGAAATCGCTGCGGCGCAGGAAGAAGCAGCTGAAAACGCTATCCCCCAGGTGCTTGAGACCCGCCCAAACAGCCCCGCTGATCTGGGCGACGGCACGTTGCTTACCGGCCTGCCCCGTGACCTGGCGCTGACGCAAAGCGAGCGCGTTCAGATTGATACAGATCTGGTCGCAGGCTCGATCTCGCTTACTGGTGCGCGGATCGACGATCTGCAATTGCACACCTATCGCGAGACGGTTGATCCCACCTCACCGGAAATCGTTCTCTTCTCGCCGGCCAATTCCATCTCACCCTATTTCGCTGAATTCGGCTGGTCTGCGCCTGCATCTGCTGGCCTAAAACTGCCAACACGCGAAACCGTCTGGACAGCCCCTGCAGGCTCATCGCTTGCAGCGAACGGCTCCGTCACGATCACTTATGACAATGGTGAAGGCCTCGTCTTCAACCGCACCTTCACGATTGACGAGAACTACATGTTCACCGTCGAGCAGAACGTAGTGAACAATACAGGGGCGCCCGTCACGCTCTACCCGTATGGCCTGGTGTCCCGCACCGGCACGCCGGAGATTGAAGGCTTCTTCATTCTGCATGAAGGCATGATCGGGGTGCTGGGTGAAGAAGAAGGACTTGTCGAAATTGACTATGACGACATCCTTGACGAGCGTGAAATCAAATATACCGCCAATGAAGGTTGGCTTGGCATTACCGACAAATATTGGGCGACGGTTCTGATCCCGGAACAAGGCGCCAACTTTGACGCGCGCTTCTCAGAGGGGCCGAACCCACGGAAGAATGTCTATCAGACCGACTATCTTGTCATTGACGGGCTGACGGCTGCACCTGGCGCTACAGTCAGCCATACGGCGCGCCTTTATGCAGGTGCCAAAGTGGTCGACATGATCGACGCTTATGATGAAGAAGGCATCTTTCGTTTTGAGCTTCTGATTGATTGGGGATGGTTCTACTTTCTGACCAAACCCCTCTTCCTTGGCCTCGACTATGTGTTCGATATTGTCGGCAATTTCGGGATCGCCATTCTGATCGTCACGGTCATCATCAAGATCTTCTTCTTCCCGCTTGCCAACCGCTCTTACGAAGCGATGAGTAAGATGAAGAAGCTGCAGCCCGACATGGAAAAGCTGCGGGACCAATATGCTGATGACAAGATGAAGCAGCAGCAAGAGATCATGGAGCTCTATAAGAAGGAGAAGGTGAACCCCCTTGCCGGTTGTTTACCGGTTGTGATCCAGATCCCTGTCTTCTTTGCGCTCTATAAGGTCCTCTTTGTCACCATCGAAATGCGCCATGCGCCCTTCTATGGCTGGATCCAGGATCTGTCCGCGCCCGATCCAACGACCCTGTTCAACCTGTTTGGACTGATCCCGTGGGATCCACCATCGCTTCTGATGGTCGGTGTCTGGCCGCTCCTCATGGGCATCACCATGTTTGTCCAGCAGCGTATGAACCCTGCACCCGCAGACCCAACGCAGCAGATGATCTTCACCTGGATGCCGGTCTTCTTTGTCTTCATCCTGGCAAGCTTCCCTGCTGGCCTCGTGATTTACTGGGCATGGAACAACCTGCTGTCTGTTCTGCAACAAGGCGTCATCATGCGCCGCCAGGGCGTACCAATTGAGCTTTTCTCAAACCTTGGTTTTGAGAAATTGTTTAAGCGCTCTGCCAGCAAAGACGAAACTTAACCCGCGATGGACGACGACATTCCTGAAGAGAAGGCAGCGCTGGAGGCTGGACATTGGCTTTTTGCGCAGCCATGCACTTTCGTGAAAGGTGTCGTCAACCTGGACGGACTTCCAAACGACGCGCTCCCTGAGATCGCCTTTGCGGGGCGGTCCAATGTGGGCAAGTCGAGCCTCGTCAACGCCATGACGGGCCGCAAGACCCTCGCGCGCACATCCAATACGCCCGGCCGCACACAAGAAGTGAACTATTTCACCCTTGGCCAACCCGGCCGCGAAGGTCTGTTTCTGGTTGATCTGCCCGGCTATGGCTACGCACGCGAATCCAAGGACCGGATTGCGACCTGGACCAATCTGGTGATGACCTATTTGCAGGGACGCGCCACATTGCGCCGGGTCCTGCTGCTTATTGATGCGCGCCATGGCATCAAGAAGAATGATGAAGAAGTGATGGCCATGCTGGACAAGGCCGCCGTTTCCTATCTCATCGTTCTCACCAAATCTGACAAGCTTAAAAAAGGTGAGATTGAAAAACGGCTGGAGACGACTAAAACCCAGCTGCGCAAACATGTCGCTGCTTTTCCAGAAATCGCCGTCACCTCCTCAGAGAAGGGTACAGGCATTCCTGAACTCCGCGCCCATATTGCCGAACTGGCAGAGCTTGCGCCCATGGGATATAAAGCTGACACGTAAAGTCTGGCACGATACCGGGCTCACAATGCAGGGGACAGGCGTGCGCTTGCGCAAGTAGGGCGCACCCATCAGACAGCAGCGATGATCGACCAAGAAAACGACCCAGAGACCGGTGTCGACCGGGCAAAAATCCTCTCTGAAGCGCTGCCCTACATGCAGCGCTATGACAAGCGGACGATTGTCGTCAAATATGGCGGGCACGCCATGGGCAATGCCGAGCTGTCAGCTCAGTTCGCCCGAGACATTGTCCTTCTCAAGCAGGCTGGCCTTAACCCGATCGTCGTCCATGGCGGCGGTCCGCAAATTGGGGCCATGCTGAAAAAGCTCAATATTGAAAGCACGTTTTCCGACGGCCTCCGGGTGACCGACAAAGACACGGTCGAAGTTGTGGAGATGGTGCTGGCAGGTTCCATCAATAAGCAGATTGTCGGCGCGCTCAATCAAGCGGGCGGGCGGGCAGTGGGTCTTTCGGGCAAGGATGGCAATCTCCTTATTGCTCGGAAAGTCGCTCAAAAGCACGATCCGGACTCAAATGTTGAGAAGGCAGTCGACCTTGGCTTCGTAGGAGAACCTCAAAAGGTAAACCCGGAAATTCTGGAAACCATGATTGCCTCTGACATTATTCCGGTCATTGCGCCTCTTGGTGTGTCAGAGACCGGAGACACCTACAATATCAACGCCGATACCGCTGCGGGCGCCATCGCTGCTGCCACATATGCCAAACGCCTTCTCCTTCTCACCGATGTGAGCGGCGTTCTCGACAAAGAAGGAAAGCTCGTCACCGGCCTTACTGTTGCTGAAGCCAAGGCCTTGATGGCAGATGGCACCATCTCCGGTGGCATGATTCCGAAGCTTGAAACCTGCATTGACGCTGTAAATGAAGGGGTTGAGGCTGTGGTCATCCTGGACGGCCGCGTGCCCCATGCTGTCCTGCTGGAACTCTTTACCGAACATGGTGTCGGCACCCTCATCAAAGACGTTTAGTAACCAAGAGACGACAAACTCGCCGTTGAGACCTGAGACCACTTGGCAGGTCTCCCAAGAATGCTATTGTCTGCCAAAGAGACTTGGCCGGGGGGCGCGTGTTTTGGGTCGAGAATTATGAACGACGTTAGCGGCGGTCTGCGATGGTCCGCTCCGGACAGAACCTTAGCGACTGCCCTATTCTGCATCGCGTTCCTTTTCGCATCTCTGGTCCTGGCCTCTCCGGTGCAAGCGGAATATCGCTTCTGCAACACCACCACCTATGTCCTGGATGCTGCGATTGGGTATGAATCCGACGAAGGGTGGCAAAGCCAGGGGTGGTTTCGCATTCTGCCCGGCGCCTGCAACGCGGTTCTTCCCGGCCGCATTGAACATGACGAATATTATGTTTTTGCCCGCTCAATAGACGCTCATGAAGGTGGCACAAAATATTTCAGCGGATCCGATCGCTTCTGCACAGCGCCGGGGGATTTTCTCGTCAATGACCGGACAAATTGCGCCACGCGGGGATTTGATGGGTTCGACTTCACCCGCGTAGAAACGCGCACAGGCGACAAGTGGACGACGACCTTCTCAGAACCCAGCAATTACACTCGGAAGCGTGCCGAGATTGCCGGAACCCAGAGACTGCTGCGCGACACAGGCGCCTCAATTTCCCAGATCGACGGCCTGAGCGGCAGACGCACAACCACGGCTATTACGAACTTTCAGCAATCAAAGAACCTCCGAGCAGACGGCAAAATCACACCCGCTCTCTTCAATGCACTTATCGAAAGCGCTGATCAGCGCCAGGCCGCCACCGGCTTGTCGATCTGCAACACAACAGACTTTCTCGTCTGGGCTGCGGTTGGCTACCAAAGCGGTGAAGATTTTGCCTCCAGCGGTTGGATCCGCATCGAGCCGGATCGGTGCGAAAAAGCCATCAAGGGCGAACTGAAAGAGCAATATTATTACACCTATGCAGAAGCTGTTGATGGCGGCGGGCTGGTGGCGCGCCGCGCTAGCCAGGATCTCGTCTGGGCGGGCAATCACACTTTCTGCACAAAGGGCACAAGGTTTGAAATTGAGGGCCGGGAAGGATGCCCCGAGCGTGGGTTTGATGAAACCGGCTTTAAACGGATCGATACGGGTGAAGCACTTGTGTGGACAGAAACGCTTAAATAGCTAACCGGCCTCTCCCTTGGGTTCAATTTCGAAGAATGCCAATTGCAGGTTCATTTTCTTGTCTTCAAGCGGGTATTCGAACCCGTTTTTGGGAAGAAGAAGGTCCGTGTGCTTTATGCTGAGCGCCTTCTGAACAGCCAACGCTGTTCTCATGCTGAGCTCCGCCTTCCAACAGACCGATGTGATCGCTTCCGGAGACTTGGCGTCCATAATCTCGGTAATTTTTTTGACGGGCACTCCAATCAGGAGTGAGAGCGCCATGCTCACGCATTCTTTTTGCCCTGTATCTGCAAGCGTGGTGACCAAGGCATTGTCCAGCTTACCTGCTTCATAAGCCTTGCGAACAGATGCAAGAGTGGCATCGAGCTTTTCCGTGCCATCTTCACCCTCAACGCGCTCCATGACACGGTCGCGCAGTTCTTTCTGCGTTTCTTCGTCTAAGCCTTCGCGTGCCAACAAGTCCTCCAGAAGGGACCTGGCGACAAAACTTGCAATACGTTTGATGGCACGGATGGAGAGGTTCGGCCGCATCACCAGAGGTTCATGAAGCGCTTCGACATCAATTGCTGTCGTGATGAGAAGGTCGAGTGTGTCTTCCCTGATCTGCACGTTTGGATTGGCGAGCAACGCGGTCACAGCTGGTATGTCCAGAGACTGCGCTACCTTCTCGACGATCTCGTCGCCCATGTTTTCGCGTCGCGCAATAGCTTCCGCAGCGCCATCCACCGCGCTGCCAGCGATCAGCTCCATCAAGTCTGCATCGGACAGGAGCGGCGAATATTCAAGCACCGGCGCTGCAACAGATATCTCAACATCATTGGCGAGCTTCTTGACAATGCGAGGTGGAACATTGTTGGTCGCCTTGATTTCTTCAGCGACAATGGCCCGCACACGCGGCAGTTTGTCAGCGGCGAGCTTCTCGACAAGTGCAATCACCCGCTCGAGCAAATCTCCCTGCATGTTTTCATCAGCACCGGGTACGAGCCTTGAGATCCGCCGTGCAAGTTCGACGCGCACAAGCTCTTCAGGATCGTCTACCAAAATCTCGCTGGCCTGGATGGGTGTTGACGGATTTGCGGCAACCGCGACGCGAACATCCAGCATCTCGTCTTCCGACAGGTAATAGAGCACTTCGCGCGGCGCATCAGTCCGAGAGGCCAGCTCCCGTTTGGCAGCCCGGGAATGCTTCTCCAGGACAGCACGCGCGTCCTCATAGCTCAGCTCATCGGGCAACCGCCGCCAGGAGAAAATCTTGTTCAACAGGTTCTTCATGATGTCCCCTCGGACAGTTCCCCGATTATCCCATTGCCGATTGTTGGCTGCGCAGCCGGTTCAAGAATCGCCAGGCTGTTCTCAGACGCCATTTTCCAGGTTCCCTTGCCAGACCGCTTCACGTCGTAAAGCGTGTGGTCGGCGCGAGCCATGAGGCTCTGAAGCTCTTCGCCAGGCTTTGCGCTTGCGATACCGATAGAGAGGCCTGGCAGAACCTCTTCGCCATATTCCGCTGCGACAACATTGAATGCCCGGACAAGCCGTTCTGCTGTCAGGGCGGCAAGAGCGCCAGGCGCTTCGCCACAATGGCCAATCCACATGGCAAACTCATCACCCCCCAATCGGGCGGCAAGATGATCTCCACCGGGCAGGTCTGTTATCACCTCTCCCATCAGGGAGGAAAGTGATGTCAACAATGCATCGCCAACAGGATGACCATAGGTGTCATTGACCGCTTTGAAATTGTCCATATCGATGAACATGAGATTGCCAGCTGCATCCTCACCGGTATATAGAGACAAGCTGTCGCTCACGCCGGCAATGAAGGCGCGCCTATTCAAAAGTCCCGTCAGTTCATCGGTCCGGGACAATCGATCCAGCTCACGGAGTTGCCGGGCATGTTCAATCGCGTTCGAGAGATGGTCGGCAGCATGGGCAAGCATGGCCTCTGCGCGGCCGGCTGTATCCAATAGGACGACAAACCCGTTCATGACATCCCAATGATGGGTGAGAAGACAGAGAAACGGTCCCTCCCGCCAAATCTGGTAGGCCTGCGCCTGCGCATCTGACGGAATAGCGGTGTCCATCAGAGTGCCAAAATCCGGATCGGGCAGATCGGTTGCCATGGTCGTGTCAATGTGCCGCGCAGCTGGCTTCAACGGTGTGCCGTCGGCCTGGAGAGGCACAACCCATGCGGCGGCAGCCTGGAAAGATGTCACCAGAACGCGGGCTGCTGCCCGCAGCATGTCGTGGGGCTGCATTTCCTGCTGGATTGCGCGCGCAATCGCAGAGATGAGCGCGTCGTCATCGCGCTGTTCGTCCAGTTCGCGCGCCCGGCGGCGGTCAGCGGTCACGTCGCGCGCGACACCGCGCGCGCCACACCATTCTCCACAATCATCGGTCAATGGCCGAACCGAGGCGACAAGACAGGCGGCATTCCCGTCTTCGCCTCTGATCCAGACTTCGGTTTCCGTAATCGGTTCTCGTGCCGCGAACAGCGCCACGAGATGACTTGCCTCGTGGGGGTCCATGGCGAGGCCCGCAGGAGACGCACCATTCAATGCCAGTGGCAGATAGCCGACAATGCCCTGGGGGCTAACAAATGAGAATTTCGATGACGCATCAACTTCCCAGACAAAATCGCCGGAGCAGTCCGCAAGGTCTCGATATAGGGCGCGGGAGCTGACAAGCGCCTCGACCAGGTTTCCTTCCAATGAGACATTGCGGGCCAGCAACAGGATGCCCGCGCCAACACTCATGGAAAGGTCCACCGGGAGGGCGGTGATGTCATAGGTCAAGTTGCCTTCCGCCTGCGCTGCTGACGGCACGACAATGCGCTTGGAAAGAGGCACACCTGTACGACCAACATGTAGGAAGGCGTTCGCGGTTTCGCTGATCTGATCGAGCGGTCGTCCAGACGTCGCGCCCATGAGCGACATGAGCTCCTCGCCCGCATCGTTTTTTGCGAGTACCGCGCCGTCCTGCGCCAACAACAAGCCCGGTCCACGGAAGCGCCGCAGCAGCTCACGCGGCGCGATTGATGCAACATCATCAAGAAGCTCCGAAGGAGACACATCAGTTTGCGCGGTGGACATCAAACCAGGAACCTTTGACCTCAAGAATACTGGGCTCAAATCTACCAATTGGCTCTTAATGGGCCTTTAAGCAGTGATTTAAGTTGGTTGCCAATTGGTGAATGCGTCGGCAGAGTGCGGCTTGGAACCACGAGTGCCCCTGATATGTCTACAGACCCCAAGCAAAGCCTGAAAAACCCCGATTTTCTCCACATTGAGACCTGGGTGTTTGATCTGGACAACACGCTCTATCCGCCCGAATGCGATCTGTTTTCGCAAGTGGATGTGCGAATGCGGGACTTCATTTCAGACTATTTAAACGTTGATCCAGAAGAAGCCCGACGGTTGCAGAAGCACTATTATGTTGAACATGGCACCACGCTCAGCGGCCTGATGAAAGTGCATGATCTCGCGCCGAAGGCATTCCTGGACTATGTGCACCAAATTGACGTGAGCCATATCACGCCGGCAGATGATCTCAACCAGGCGATCGAGCGCCTGCCTGGCCGCAAAGTCATTTTCACCAACGGGACTGTTGCTCACGCCGAAAACGTGACGGAGCAATTGGGAATCACCCACCATTTCGACGAGGTCTATGACATTGTGGCCGTCGACTACACACCCAAGCCCGCCGTCCAAGCCTATGAACGGTTTGTATCAGGGACGGGTATCAACCCCACCCGGTCGGCCATGTTTGAGGATATCGCCCGCAATCTGCAGGCACCCCACGACATGGGTATGACAACCGTCTGGGTGCGGCCCGGAGAGCCCGGCCCGGAAAAGCACCAGCAAATGTCTCATGAAGGTTCCGACGGGGCCCATGTCCACCATGTGACCGATGATCTGACGGAATTTCTTCAAGGTCTCTAGCCTGGTGGGTTAGTCCGTTGTTTCGGCGCATTTCCTGACGCTCAAAAGCTGCAACTTCCGCCGGAAATGCTCCGGTTGACAACCCCCCGCCCCCCGCTATGGTGCCGCGGCGCTCGAAGACGCGCCAAAGCTGCCGATACATAAGGATCCCCAAGATGACCCCAGCAGAGCTTCAATCCATCATCGACACGGCTTTCGACAATGTGGACGCCATCGACACCAAAACGACCGGTGACGTGCGCGACGCGGTCAACGAGGCCCTGACGCTGTTGGACAATGGAGAGGTTCGCGTTGCCGAGAAAGGCGACAAAGGCTGGGTGGTCAATCAATGGCTGAAAAAAGCGGTGCTCCTGTCCTTCCGCCTGAATGACATGGAAACCATCGCAGGCGGTCCGGGCAACAGCACGACTTGGTGGGACAAGGTTCCTTCGAAGTTTGAAGGTTGGGGACCGCAGGAATTTTCTGCTGCCGGCTTCCGAGCGGTGCCAGGTGCGATTGTGCGTCGGTCAGCCTATATCGCACCTGGCGCTGTCCTGATGCCCTCTTTTGTCAATCTGGGTGCCCGCGTTGACAGCGGCACCATGGTCGACACCTGGGCAACGGTCGGGTCTTGCGCCCAGATCGGCAAGAATGTGCATATTTCAGGTGGCGCTGGCATTGGTGGTGTTCTCGAACCACTTCAGGCCGGACCCGTCATTATTGAAGATAACTGCTTTATCGGTGCCCGGTCTGAAGTGGCAGAAGGCGTTATTGTGGGGACCGGCGCGGTGCTCTCCATGGGCGTGTTCATCACGTCGACAACCAAGGTCGTCAACCGCGACACGGGCGAGACCCATATCGGGTATGTTCCACCTTACTCGGTTGTGGTCCCTGGTGCGCTGCCTGGCAAACCACTTCCAGACGGGACACCTGGTCCGAGCCTTGCCTGTGCTGTCATCGTCAAAACCGTAGATGAGCGCACACGGTCCAAAACCTCTGTGAACGAGCTTCTGCGCGACTAAAGCCAATCAAGCGCGAAGATCGCGATGGTTTCACCGCTTGATTGACCCTCTTGTTTGACCCTCAAGGGCACAACCGGGTAAACCGGGTGTCATGGAAACCGATGCACCCACAGATGCTGGTCTGATTGAGCCAGTCTCCCTCGCGCAAGACCTGATCCGCTGTCAGAGCGTCACCCCGGTTGAGGGCGGCGCCCTTAATTTGCTGGAGGCCCGCCTCACCGAGCTTGGGTTCGTCTGCACACGCCTTCCGTTCAGCGATCAAGACACGCCGGACGTCGACAATCTTTATGCCCGTCTGGGGTCCGAGGCCCCCAATTTCTGCTTTGCCGGTCACACCGATGTTGTGCCTGTGGGCGATGCTAAAGCCTGGAGCGTCGACCCGTTTGAGGCCGTCATCAAAGATGGCCTGTTGCTCGGACGCGGCGCTACGGACATGAAAGGCTCGATTGCTGCCTTTGCTGCGGCCGTATCGCGGCTTGTTGCTAATGGCGGCATTAAGGGCTCCATCAGCTTCCTGATCACAGGTGACGAAGAAGGACCGGCGATCAACGGCACCCGGAAAGTGCTGGAATGGCTGGAGGCCCAGGGCGAGGTGATTGATGATTGCCTTGTCGGCGAACCTACCAACCCTCAAGAGCTTGGCGACATGATCAAGATCGGTCGCCGCGGCAGCACGAATGGCTGGATTACCGCATTTGGTGCACAGGGCCATGTGGCCTATCCGCACCTCGCTGATAATCCGACGCCGCGTCTCATCGCCATGCTTCAGCGCCTGACAAGCGATCTGCTGGACGAGGGCACCGACCATTTTCAGCCGTCCAATCTTGAGATCACACAGGTCACCGTTGAAAACGAGGCGACCAATGTCATTCCTGCAGAAGCGAAAGCACGGTTCAATATTCGCTTCAATGACCTGCATACACCAGACGCGCTGGAAGCCCGGGTGCGGGCCCATCTGGATGCCGTGACCGCTGAGATGGGCGGCGCCTATGACCTCAACATGATTGCGAGTGGAGATGCCTTTCTTACTGCCCCTGGTAAATTGAGCGCGCTGATATCTGACGCCACAACACAGGCGACGGGACGCACGCCGGAGCTTTCAACCAGCGGTGGGACCTCTGACGCCCGGTTTATCAAAAATTACGCCCGGGTTGTTGAATTCGGGCTCGTCAGCCAGTCCATGCACAAGGTGGATGAACATGCAAAGGTCGACGATATTGTTGCTCTTACCGACATCTACGAAACTGTTCTAAGGGGCTATTTCAGGTAGAGCGCATGCCGACAAGCACAGAAATCATCAATGCCTTCATCGGTGCCTGGAAAATCGCCCAACGCGACCCTTCTGCCCTGTCGCATTTCGATTTCAGCGCCGATGCTTTCTGGCGGTCCTTCGCTGCGTTCATCTTTGCGACGCCTTTCTATCTGGTCTTTATCAGCGCTGAATGGCGGATGATCGGAGAAGCCGACATCGTCGTGACCAATTCACTGCTCGGCTACACCACAATCGAGCTCCTGTCCTATGCGGCGTTCTGGGTCCTTTATCCCCTTTCGATGGTGTTTATCTGCCGAAGGCTGAACCTGACGCACCAATTTGCGCCCTACATCATCGTGTTCAACTGGTCGTCTGTGCTGGTTGCGGTCTTACTGGCACCGCCCTATGTGCTTTACAGTTTCGGGATCGCCACCATCGAAACTGCAGCCTTCCTCATCCTGCTGGTCTTTGTGACGGCCCTTCTCTATCACTGGCAGATCGCCGTTACGGCATTCAGAACAACATCTGCTACGGCCGCAGGTATCGTTGCCTTCGAAGTTGGTCTGGGTTTCCTGATCAATATGGTCGCCAGTTCCTTTCTGGGCGTCGGGCCGCAATAGATGAGTGATCCGCGTGCCATTGGCGTTTTTGATTCAGGTATGGGGGGGCTCACTGTACTGCGGGCACTGCGTGACACACTCCCGCACGAAGACCTTGTCTATCTGGGCGACACGGCGCGTCTTCCCTATGGCACAAAAAGCGCCGATACAGTCACCGCCTATGCCCTGCAGGCCACCAAAAAATTGCTTGCTCATGATGTGAAGATGGTCGTCATTGCCTGCAACACCGCAAGCGCCGTCGCGATTGAGCCACTCGCGGAGCAACATGCGCCCCTTCCTGTCATTGGCGTGGTGGAGCCTGGCGCGCGCGCTGGCGTTGCCGCCACCAAAACAAAACGGATCGGGGTGCTTGCAACCGAAAGCACGGTCAAAGGGGGCGCTTATGCCCGCGCAATTTCTGCACTCGCGCCGGACGTCCACATTCGTCAGCAGCCCTGTGCTCTCTTCGTTGCGCTGGCAGAAGAAGGTTGGGGCGACGACGCCATCGCGGAAGCCGCAGCTCAGCGATATCTCGAACCCCTCTTTAATGATCCGGAAACGGCGCCGGACACGCTTGTTCTGGGATGCACCCACTTTCCAGTGCTCGCCCCTGCGATCGCCAGAGTTCTTGGTGACCGGGTGACCCTGGTAGACAGCGCCGCGACGACCGCTGAGTCGGTGGCAGCGGCCCTCAGCAAAAACGGTCTTGCGACGGATGCTTCGTCAAAGGGGTCCGAGCGGTTCCTGGCGACGGATGCGCCGGAGCGTTTTGCCCGTGTGGGCGGCCTCTTCTTTGGCTCTGAGATTGATGCTGATGCCGTCGAGCTGGTGGACCTTCAACTGTCTTAGAGGCAAAAAGTCAGTCGTAGTCGACTGCCGTCAGATAGAGGCCATCTGGGGGTGCCACCGGTCCGCAGCGGGACCGGTCCGCTGCCTTCAACGCTGCTTCCATGTCTTTTGGACGCCATTTGCCTTCGCCCACGCATTTGAGGGAGCCGACGATGGAGCGGACCTGGTTATGCAGGAAGGAACGCGCCCGGCAGATCACCTCGATCTCTTCGCCATAGCGAGAAACAGTGATCTCATCCATTGTTCGAATAGCTGACTTAGCCTGACAATGAACGGACCGGAAGGTCGTGAAGTCATGTTTTCCGATGAGTGCCTGCGCCGCCCGGTGCATAGCGTCTGCATCAAGGGGCACGGGCACAGCCCAGGCCTGCCCGAGATCAAGCGTGAGTGGCGCGCGGCGATTGATGATGCGGTAGAGATAGTGACGTTTTGTGGCATCAAAGCGCGCGTGAAATTCGTCACTGACGCGTTCTGACGCAACAACAGAGATGGGTGCGGGCTTTAAATGAAAATTGATCGCGTCCTTCACCTTGTCGGCCTTGTCGCCCCGTTCCAGATCCAGATGAACCACCTGACCGAGTGCATGGACGCCGGTGTCGGTACGCCCCGCCGCAAAGACTTCTGCCTCTTCGCCACTATAGGCACGAACCGCTTTCGTCACCTGATCCTGGACTGCGCGCCCATTTGTTTGTGACTGCCATCCATTATAAGGGCCGCCATCATATTCAATGGTGAGTTTGTAGCGGGGCATCAGCTAACACTTTCGCCCTTCGCCAGGGGAAAGCCCCGGAGAAACTCCTCGGCGGTTGCGCGTCCTTTGCCCGCCCGCTGAACTTCCGCCAAGCGCAACGCGCCCTCGCCACAGGCAATGGTGAGCTTATCGTCCAGCACCGACCCTGGGGCACCGCTGCCTGACACAGCCTCAGCGCGCAAAACTTTGACCCGTTCAGGTTTGCCCTTGCGGATGATTTCAAAATAGGCGCCAGGAAAAGGGGAAAGTCCGCGTATGTGACAGTCCAGTTCTTTGGCGGGCCGTGTCCAATCGATGCGCGCTTCCGCCTTATCGATCTTCTTGGCGTAGGTGACACCCTCACCTGATTGCTCAACCGGGATGACCTCGCCTGCCGCAAGCTTCGCCAGTGTCTCCACCATCAAAGGTGCCCCGATGGTGGCAAGCTCATTGTGCAGGTGTGACGACGTCATGTCGCCGGTGATCGCAATCTGTGCTGTGCCCAGCACCGGACCAGTATCCAGCCCTTCGTCCATCTGCATCACCATCACGCCGGTCTCCGCATCGCCCGCCATAATTGCCCGCTGGATCGGCGCGGCACCACGCCAACGTGGCAGGAGAGAGGCATGGAGGTTGAGGCAACCAAGGCGTGGGGCTTCAAGAATGGGCGCTGGGAGCAGGAGACCGTAGGCCACAATAATGGCCACATCCAAATCCAGGTCAGCAAATGCCTGCTGCTCTTTTTCGCCCTTCAGGCTTTTAGGCGTGCGGACTTCAAGGCCTTTTGCCTCCGCAAACTCATGTACCGGAGACTTTTTCAGGTCCATGCCGCGGCCAGCCTTTCTCGGTGGCTGCGAATAAACTGCGACAAGCTCATGGCCCGCCTCAACAAGAGCAGCAAGCACGCCCACTGAGAAATCTGGCGTGCCCATAAACGCAATGCGGAGAGGTTTGGGGTTTGTCATGGTTTAAAAGTGCGTGTTTAGAACCAGTCAGGCCAGTTCTTTTTCTTTCAAACGCCGTTCTTTCAGGAGCTTCTTTAAAACCCGGTCGCGTTTCAGCTTGGAGAGGTGATCGATGAACAGCACGCCCTCGAGATGATCCATTTCATGCTGGAGGCAGGTGGCCAACATCTCGTCGCACTCCAATTCGCGAATTTCGCCCTGATAGTCAAGAAAGCGGACGCGGCATTTCGCGGGGCGCTCAACCTCGTCATAGAATTCAGGCACCGACAGGCAGCCTTCTTCATAAACCCTGGTCTCGCTGTCATCGGTCCAGATGATTTCAGGGTTCACGAAGTAGCGCGGCTCGGGCTCTTCACCCTCTCGCGCGAGATCCATCACAATTACACGTTTGGGCACGCCTACCTGGATGGCAGCAAGGCCAATGCCCGGCGCGTCATACATGGTTTCCAACATGTCATCCATCAGCGCACGCAGCTCATCATCCACCTTTTCCACAGGTGTTGAGACCTGTTTCAGGCGTCTGTCGGGAGCTGTCACTATTGGTCGAATGGCCATGGGGACGAAATAGGCCCCTGGCGTTCTGCCGTCAAGCCTTACCAAGCCATTCCGGCCACTGCGCGGCAAGTGAAAACTGGCGGCGAGCCTCTATTCTTCGCAGTTTGCAACGCAAGTCTCTATTCCTCACAGTTTGCGACGCAAACCTGGCGCTCCCGCACCTGGCCACCGCAGGAGCGGTAGCACATGTTGAAATTGGCCTGACACTGCGAGCCCTGATTGTCGCATTGGTAGTAAGAGGGATAGCCCTTGGTCGGCTCAGTCGGCTTGCTGAATTTCTCCGGTGCCGCTGCATAGAGCAGACGATCCTCATTGTACCGCTCCCGAGCCTCGTAATATTCGTCTTCTACACGACGCTCTTCATTGTAGCGGCATTGTTGAACGGCCTCCGCTGCATCCCGGTTGCACTGGTTCTGGCCCTCCTGGCATGCGGTGAGGCACTGCATGCCTGCCTGACTCGCCGGGGGCGCATAGTCATAATGGGTTTCGATCACGGGACCGCAGGCCGCCAATGCGAGAGCGGCGACCGGCCAAGCCACAAAACGGCTCATATTCTTGAAAAACTGCATGATATCCCCTCGTCTCCAGGACTTACCCCTTTTTATTTATGGCCGTGCCGCGCTCATTAGGTCAAGGGCACTGCGCCTTTTCTGATTTCGGGTATAGTTGGCTCCTGGTCAAAAAAGTGAGATTCGATGGACGCTTCTATTCTTCCCTATCTGGTTTCGGCGGTGGTTACCGCGGTTGTGGTGACCGTGGCCCTCATGCTGCGTCTGCAAAAAGGCAAGCCGGTAGACGAAGCAACGGGTCCCAATCCGGTTGAGCAGCAGCTGGCGCAACTTGCCGATATGCAGAGCCAGTTGGCCGGCCGGTTGGCGACGCTTCAGGAAGGTCAGACGACCAGCCAACAGACGCTCAATCAAGCGCTCAACGAGCGGCTTGATGCGGTGAGCCAGCGGCTCAATCAAAGCCTGACGGAGAACACACAAAAGACCAACCAGACGCTCAATGAGCGGCTGGAGAAGGTCAGCAAAAACCTCACAGAAACCTCTTTGAAAAACCGTGAGCAGTTAGGCGAGCAATTGGGCATGCTCAACACCCGCCTTGCCGTCATCGGCGAAGCGCAGAAGAAACTGGACAGTTTGACGACAGAGGTCGTCGGGCTACAGGAAGTGCTCGGCAACAAACAAGCCCGCGGCGCCTTTGGCGAAATTCAGCTGAATGACCTGGTGACGAGCGCCCTGCCGCCGTCCGCCTATTCGTTCCAGACTCCACTTTCCAATAAAAGCCGCCCAGATTGTCTGATCAAACTGCCGAACCCACCGGGCTCCATTGCGGTCGACAGTAAATTCCCCCTCGACAGCTATCGGCGGCTGGTTGATGCGTCTGATGAGACCGCAAAATTGGCGGCGACCCGCCAATTGCGCACGGACGTGCAGAAACATATCAAGGACATTTCAGAGAAATACATTATTCCCGGCGAGACGGCGGAGTCTGCGCTCATGTTCCTGCCGTCCGAGGCGGTCTATGCAGAACTGCATGCCCGGTTCGCGGATGTGGTGGATCAGGGTTACAAGGCCCGGGTCTGGATCGTCTCGCCGACGACCTTGATGGCGACACTCAATACGGTGCGCGCCGTGCTCAAAGACGCACAGATGCGCGAGCAGGCCCACGTCATTCAGGCCGAAGTGGGGAAACTTCTGGAAGATGTGAGCCGCCTCGACGCCCGGGTGGACAAGCTCAAAGGACACTTCGCGCAGGCGGAGAAAGATATCCGCGACATCGAGACGTCGACGGCGAAAATAACGCGGAAAGGCGAGCGGATTAAGGAAGTCGAGCTGGAAGATCCCGCCGAACTATCCCCGCCTTCTGAGAGCACGTTACAATCAAGCGGCAAGGTGGCTGGAAGCCAACCGGACCTGCTTGCCGGTGAATAGAACACGCCACTAATACAACACGTCTGGGGGACGGCACATGGAAATGATCGAAGCCTTTGTGGGGCAGGTGAACAGCATTGTCTGGGGTGTGCCCATGCTCATCCTGATCGGGGCGACGGGGGTTTTCCTGATGGCGGGCCTTCTCTTCATGCCCCTGCGAAAGCTCGCACATGGTTTCAAGCTGCTGCTGTCCCCTGCGACCCAGGGCGAAGGCGACATTCCCCCCTTCAAGGCCTTGATGACCGCGCTGTCTGCGACGGTCGGCACCGGGAATATTGCAGGTGTTGCCACCGCAATTTTCCTCGGCGGGCCTGGCGCGCTGTTCTACATGTGGCTCATCGCGCTCATTGGCATGGCGACGAAATATGCTGAAGCTGTCTGCGCCGTCACGTTCCGCGAAACGGACGCCAAAGGCAATCATGTTGGCGGGCCGATGTACTACCTCAAAAACGGCGTCGGGGAAAAATACCCAACCCTCGGCAAGCTTCTTGCACCGCTTTTTGCTCTCTTTGCAGCTGTTGCTGCCTTTGGCATCGGCAATGGCGTGCAGGCTAACTCCGTGGCTGACGCCATGAGCTCCAGCTTCGGCGTGCCTCACATCGCAACAGGCCTTATCATGATGGCGATTGTGGCCGCTGTTCTGCTCGGCGGCATTCGTCGCATCGCGGATGTGGCAGGCGCCCTCGTTCCCCTCATGATCATTCTCTATGTGGGGTCTGCGCTTGTGATCCTCGTGATCAACGCGGCCGCTATACCAGATGCATTTGCCCTCATCTTCCATCACGCTTTTGAGCCAGCGTCAGCGGCTGGTGGTTTTGCGGGTGCAACTGTCGCTGCTGCCATTCGCTTCGGGATTGCCCGGGGGGTGTTCTCCAACGAAGCGGGACTTGGGTCTGCGGCCATCGCGCATGCGGCTGCCAAGACCAATGACCCTGTTCGTCAGGGTCACATTGCGATGCTCGGCACGTTCATCGACACGATCATTGTCTGCACCATGACCGGCCTTGTGATCATCACGTCGGGCCTCTGGACCTCCGGCGACACGGGCGCTGCGCTCACAAGTGCGAGCTTTGCCATGGCACTTCCGGGGGGTGCGGAGATCGTCTCCGTGGCACTGGCTGTCTTCGCCTTCACCACCATTCTCGGCTGGTCCTATTATGGTGAGCGGTCTGTGCAATATCTCTTTGGTGACCTTGCGATCCTGCCCTACCGGGTCATCTGGATTGTCGCCATTCCGGTGGGTGCAACGCTCAACCTTGGCTTCATCTGGCTCTTGGCTGATACGCTTAATGCCATGATGGCGATCCCGAACCTGATCGGCCTCATCATACTTGGGCCCATGGTCTTCAGGGCAACGAAGACCTATTGGGAAAAGCGAGCGGCAAATCCGCAAAGCGCGGACTGACGGGGAGACGAGCCCATGCTCCGCTGGTTCTACTTCAGTGCGATGGTGGCAGGCACGCTCCTGCCACTGTCGCAGTTCCTGCCCTGGCTCTCGGAACACGGTCTCGACATTCCAATCTTCTTTGCAGAATTGTTCGCTAATCGCATTAGCGGCTTCTTTGGCTGGGATGTCATCATCTCCGCCACAGTGCTCATTCCCTTCATCCTGATGGAAGGAAAGCGCCTTGGCATGGCCCGGTTATGGATGCCGGTTACTGGCACCTTCCTAGTGGGCGTTTCCTGCGGACTGCCAATGTTTCTCTATTTGCGGGAAGCGCGTCTGGAACAGATGAAGGGCATTGCTGTCAATAAAGTGGTTTAGACCGGGCGGCGGGATTTCATCGCTGCCGCGAGCGTACCGTCATCGAGATAATCCAACTCACCGCCCACAGGCACACCATGGGCAAGGCGCGTGACGGAGACACCTGTCGTCGCCAGACGGTCGGTAATGTAGTGGGCCGTTGTCTGGCCATCGACAGTTGCATTGGTGGCAAGGATCACTTCGACAATCTCGTCGCCAGAGGCGCGCTCCAACAGCGAACCGATCGTCAGATCTTCCGGCCCAATGCCGTCAAGCGCAGAGAGCGTGCCGCCCAGCACATGATAGCGCCCTTTGTGGGCCCCGGCGCGCTCCAGCGCCCAGAGATCGCCGACATCTTCCACGACACAAAGGCTTTTGGGCTCCCGGCGCGGATCAATGCAGATCATGCAGGGATCTTGTGTGTCCACGTTTCCGCAGGTAGTACAGATGACAGCCTTCTCCGCAGCGTCAGCCATAGCGACCGCCAGTGGCTCCAGCAGGGTCTGCTTTTTCTTAACCAGATGCAGAACAGCCCGGCGCGCAGAGCGTGGACCCAAACCTGGCAGCTTCCCAAGCAGTTGGATCAACCGCTCAATCTCAGGGCCGGAGAGACTACTCATAATTAGAGACCGAAATTCATGCCAGGCGGCAGCGGCAGACCGCCGGTGAGTTCTTTCATGCGTTCAGCCACCAGCGCTTCGGCTTTCGCCTTTCCATCGTTGAAGGCCGCCACAATCAGGTCTTCCAGGATTTCGGCTTCATCGGGCTTCATAAGCGACGGGTCGACATGCAGCCGCTTCATGGTGCCTTTGCCCGACAGGGTGACGCGCACGAGCCCCGCGCCGCTTGCACCTTCCACTTCGGCATTTTCAAGTTCAGCTTGGGTCTCGGCGAGCTTTGACTGCAACTCGCGCGCCTGCTTCATCATGTCGGTCAGGTTTTTCAATCCGCATCCTCGTCTTTTGTACTCTCGCCCTCAGCAGGCGCTGGACCCAGAAGTTCTGGCTCCACAACATTTCTAATCTTCGCGCCGGGAAACGCTTCAAGCACCGCTTTCACCAGCGGATCTTCCTGAACTTCGAGATGCAGTTCATCCCGCCGGGTTTCCTTTTGCTGGCGAAGAGTCGGTGCGCCTTCTGCCTTGGAGATGGACACGAGCCACCGTTCGCCAGTCCACTGACGCAGCTTCTCTGCAAGCTGGCCTGCAACGGAATTGTCGCCATGAACGACGTTGACTTCGATGCGGCCCTTCTCGAAATGCACGAGACGCAGGCCAGACTCCATCAAGTGTGCGAGTTTAATGTCCCGCTGTGACTGGGCATAGGCGATGACCTCTGCGTAGGACCGAAACTCCGGGGCTCGGGCAGGCTCAGGCTGTCCCTGTGGCGTCGGTTGAGACTGCCCGATAGCCTGCGCAGCACCACCCCCGCCCCTCATGCTTGCGCGCGCGCCGCCATTCGGCGCACCCCCCATGTTCGCAGCGCTCCCCCCGGCAGCGGCTCCAGCAGGCTGGTCCTTGAGCTTGGCAACCAATTCTTCAGGCGACGGCTGGTCTGCCACGTAAGCCAAGCGCACCAGGATCATTTCCGCCGCTGCAATCGGCTTGGCCGCGCCCTGCACTTCCCCGATGCCTTTTAACAGCATCTGCCAGGTCCGAGAGAGCACACGCACTGGAAGGGCCTTCGCCATTTCCTGGCCTCGTACGCGCTCGGTCTCTGTGACTGTCAGGTCATCGGCAGCACTTTCCGCGAGCTTGAGGCGCGTCAACCAATGCGTGAGTTCGGCCAGGTCAGACAAAACGACTGCAGGGTCTGCTCCTGAATCATACTGATCGCGCAGCTCTGCAAGAGCCGGGGCAATTTCGCCCTTCATCACCAGATCGAACAGATCAAAGACACGGGCCCGGTCGGCGAGCCCCAACATGTCGCGCACATCTTCTTCTTTGATGGCACCGGCGCCGTGAGCAATGCCCTGGTCGAGCAGCGACAGACCATCGCGCGCCGAGCCTTCTGCCGCGCGGGCGAGCAGCCCAAGGGCAGCGTCTTCAATAGCCACGCTTTCTTTGTCGGCAACTTTCTTCAGAAGACCCATCAGCTCTTCCGCACTTAGACGGCGCAGATCAAAGCGTTGGCAGCGTGAGAGGACGGTGACGGGAACTTTCCGGATTTCTGTCGTCGCAAAAATGAACTTCACATGTTCTGGCGGTTCTTCCAGCGTCTTCAGCAGCCCATTGAAAGCTGCCTTTGAAAGCATGTGCACTTCGTCAATAATGTAGACTTTGTAGCGCGCACTCACCGGATTGTAGCGCACGCTCTCAATGATCTCGCGAATGTCGTCAATGCCGGTGCGCGATGCGGCGTCCATCTCCAGCACATCCTGGTGGCGCGATTCCATAATGGCTTCGCAATGTTCACCAAAATCGTGGAGCTCAATGGTGGGCTTGTCGCCTTCAGCCTTCGAGTAGTTCAGCGCCCGGGCAAGAATACGCGCTGTTGTCGTTTTACCGACGCCGCGCACACCGGTCAGCATGAAGGCATGGGCAATCCGACCGCTCTCAAAGGCATTTGAGAGCGTGCGCACCATGGCTTCCTGACCTACCAGGTCATCAAAGGTTGTGGGACGGTACTTACGGGCAAGAACGCGGTAGCCAGCGTCAGGTGTGGCGGCCGGTGCCCCCCCTAGATCGAATCCGGGCTCGGTAGCGGGATCGGGCCTCAGGTCTGGGGTTGGCGCCTCTTCAGGTGCGCTGTCAGCGACGTCATCCATCTGGCGGTTTGCCGCTCCCCGGTTGGCAGGCCTGACGCCTGAGGGGCTTTTCGCCTTCTTCTCCGACGCATGGGCTGGAATTCTATAGTGGGAGGCTGGAACAGAGACCCGAGTAGGGCTCGTTACGGCTGCTTCCTTCCGGACCTGACCGGGTTGGCGAGAAACTCGTCCACCGCCAACCTCCCGGGGACACTATATCAGGGTTCGCGAGGGAATTGGCAAGAATTGGATTAGAAATCACCCCCCATTCTTCGGGGTTTTGCATTTAGCGGGGGGCCATGCCACCTTGCCGCCATCAAAATCAGAGAATCCCCGACATTGGAGGCAGGTCCATGGCACTGGAAGCCAATCCCAACATTTTTGCCAATAATCCCCTCGACCGCGCGGGTCACTTCCGCACGAATCCCGATTGGATTGCTGAGAAGCTGGCTGATACCGCCAGCCTTGCCGTGCCTCTATGGAATCTGAAGCCGCTTGTGCTGCCAGAAGAGCAGCCCGGTGCTGGAAAAGACGTGGGCTGGCTGCCGGTCAATATGGTTCAGTCCGCAGCTCCCGGCGGCACGACGGTCTTCCTTGGCATTAATCGTCGGGGCAAATCGCTCTTCGCCCATGATGTGTCCAGTCTTAAAGATCCAGAGGGAGAGGGCCCTTTCAAGGGCATGGGCGGATTTGAAGATCTGCGCGCTGTGGGCATGATGGGCGAACTGCCCAACACAGAACTTGCGATCCTCGCGCAAGCCAAAGCGATGATCGACTGGCATGCCCGCCACGGCCATTGCGCCGTTTGTGGCGCAGCGACCAATGTTGCTGAAGCCGGCTACAAGCGCGCCTGCCCGTCCTGCAATGCTGAGCATTTCCCACGGACAGACCCGGTCGTCATCATGTTGGCAACTTACGGCGACAAGGCCTTTCTTGGGCGTCAGAAGATCTTCCCGAAGGGCATGTATTCCGCGGCCGCTGGTTTTGTAGAGCCTGGCGAGAGCATAGAAGAAGCTGTCGCCCGCGAACTGGATGAGGAAGCCAAGATTGACGTTAAGTCAGTGCGCTACCACTCCACCCAGCCCTGGCCTTTCCCGTCCAGTCTGATGATCGGCTGCATTGCGGAAGCGACCAGCGAGGATTTCGAGATTGACGGAATTGAACTGTCAGAAGGTCGCTGGTTCACACGAGACGAGCTGGCAGCGGCTCTTGACGGCAAAGCGGACGGGTTCTTTGTGCCGCCTGCCTTTGCTATCGCCCATCATCTGGTGAAAGCGTTCGTTGAGAAATGGTGAGGCGCCACTGTCTACGTACGGAGACATAACTCGCGTATAAAACGAATAACGCTCCGATGAATTCCAGCGCCTCCTCTATCATCTCAGAACGGTTGATTCCGTAATTAGTCGTGCCGTCTGTGAAAATATGTTTGTCAGCCATGTCGGCAACGATGTACAGGACAGCGCCCGCAAAGAACCACCCGCCTGCAATGCTAAGTAACCATTTCACGCCGGCATGCCAGGTAGCGCCTGCGCCCCTCACAGCGACGTACATCAGTCCCACCCAAAACATCAGCAAGAGAATATAAGGAATACGGTAGGGAGTGAGACTTCCAAGATAGGGCTCCAGGCTGGTGCCACGGACATCCACTTCGCGAGCCAGCAAGCTCATGCAGAATAGTACCAATCCGCACATGACCGACCTATGTGCCTTGTCATCTGCCATGGCTGCAGTAGCAAAAAAACAATGCCACTTGCGAGGAAGAGGAAGTTCTGGCCAGTCTCAAACAGACCATTCTCCTGAAACGAGTCTATGTCGCCAAAGTAAAAATAGATGACATAGCAAGCACCAACAAACAGTGAGGCCATAAATGTATCGCTGATCCGAGCTTTGGTCAGCAAGGGTGTTGAGCGGCCAGATGTCGACGGATTAACCAAACCAACTCCATAATGATTTCGCGAAGGAATGTTCTGATATCATATTTGTCAATTGGATGACGCAGGCAAAGAGATACACATTCTGCATTGAGTTGAGAAGCCAACAAGAAGACAAGAAGATGTTATCTCGCCGCGCGCCGCCGCTCTTGACTATTTCATTGCAAGGATAAGTTTCGGCACAAACCAGACCGGCCAAGCGGCAATAATAATGTTGGGTATCCACCAACTTGGATCGAAATCACTAAGGATCACCCAATAGCATATCGCCATGAAACCAGCGCAAAATGTGAGCGCTGCAGATACTAATGCGTAGCCGAACCAGCGATTGTCCCCCTTGGTGAACAATCGTGCTGCATAAATGCCGAGCGCAGCGAAAATCACATCTAGGGGAAAGAACGACCAGTTCCAGGCGACCACGCGCGGGTCGTAATAGTCCTTGAACAAATAGCCTTCCGGGATTGAGAAAATACCCAGAGCTACCAGCGTAGTGACGAACCAATAGGTCAGAAGGAGCCAGTCAGTGCCCAGCATCCAGGGGCGCATTCTCCGAAAAACGTCATCTGATCTCACAACACACTCCACATTACGTTTGTTACGTAACGATAGTAATGTTAAAATGTTCGCATACGCAACCACCATCTCAGTTGGGATTGATGCCAAAGAAAATTGACCCCAATGAACGCCGACGCGAGTTGGTTCTGGCCAGTTGGGACGTCCTATGTGCAGATGGACTGGAAGGTGTTTCACTGCGACGGGTCGCCGATGCCGCAAACTGCACAACTGGTCGGATTGCGCATTATTTTGAGGGCCGCGACCAACTCTTGATTGCGTCGCTGCGCATGGCCAATGCGCAAGCTGCTGAGCGAATGCAAGCTATCGCAGAGAGTGAAGCTGACTCTTTAAAACGTCTTCGAGCGATCCTGATGGAGAGCCTGCCGCTGGACACACGCCGGCTTAAAGAATGGCAGGTGTGGCTGAGTTTCTGGGCGGCGAGCATCGGGCACAAGGACCTCGCGGTAGAAAACCAGAGACGCTACGCTGAATGGCGCGCGGCGCTCCAGTCTGCCCTGCGCGCCCTGACGTCAGAAAGTGACGCCACCATCCTAGCGGATCGTCTTGTTACGCTGATCGATGGTCTGGGGATTGGTGTGACCCTTGACCCGAGCAAAGAAAAACGGCGACGCGCGGAAGCCGAAGTGGATGCCTTCCTGAACAGTCTCAGATAGGCGTTAGTCGGTCGCCGGCATCTCAGCTCTGAAAGGACTGGCCTTGTAGACGCCCAGGATCTTGAGTTCAGAACAGAAGAACTCCAACTCCTCCAACGCTAACCGTACATTGCGTGAGGACGGATGCCCCTCCACGTCCGCATAGAATTGCGTGGCATTGAAGGAGCCGCCGAGCTGATAGCTTTCCAGCTTGGTCATGTTGACGCCGTTTGTGGCAAAGCCGCCCATGGCTTTGTACAGCGCGGCCGGCACGTTGCGCACCCGGAAGATGAAGCTCGTAATCACGGGCTCTTCTTCCGGCTCCGCATCATCTGGCTCTGTCGCCATCACAAGGAAACGTGTGGTGTTGTGGGCAGCGTCCTCAATATCCTCTTTCAGGATATCGAGACCATAAACATCAGCGGCGAGCTTGGTCGCGATGGCCGCCCGGCTCGGGTCGCCTGCTTCGGCGATCTGGCGCGCGGACCCAGCCGTATCGGCACCCACCACCGCCTTCAGTTTCATATCGCGAATAAGCGTGCGACATTGGCCCAGCGCCATGACATGCGATTGAACCGTTTTGAGATCTGCAAGGTCAGCCCCTTTGACACCCAATAGCTGGTGGCGGATGGGCAAGAAGTGCTCGCCAATCACATAGGCCTTTGATTGCGGCAGCAGATGGTGAACGTCAGCCACCCGGCCTGCGAGTGAGTTCTCAATCGCGATCATGGCAAGGCGCGCCTGCCCTTCGGTCAGCGCGGCAAACGCATCTTCAAACGTATCGCAGGGCAGCACATCCATGTCCGGATAGGCTTGCTGACAGGCAATGTGGGAATTTGCTCCCAATTCACCCTGGAAGGCGATTGTGTTGTCCGGAGATGCTGATTTTGCCATCTGGGCCATCTGGTCAGCGGCGTGAGCCACCCTTTCTTCATTTATCGCACACCCGGACGGAAAACCGCCCAAATCTGATCCGGTACTTTTCCTGGCTGGTGCTCAACCCAGTTCTGCGCGGGCCAGTTCTGCGCGGGCCTTTTCCAAGTCGGCGGGAGTATCGACACCGAGCGGAACAGTGTCAACGAGGGCCGCATCAATGCGCATGCCCGCCTCCAGCGCGCGCAATTGCTCCAATTTCTCGCGCACCTCGAGTGGTGAGGGTGGCAGGGCGACAAAACGCGCCAGAGCCTCCCGGCGGAACCCATAGAGCCCGATGTGATGGTAGTCAGGCCCCTCACCATAGGGGGCTGCCGCCCTCGTAAAATAGAGCGCCCGGCCAACCTGTGCCCCTGGTTCCAGCGCCAAAATTGCTCTTGGGACATCCGGGTTTGTCCGTTCGTCTTCATCCGTGATCTCTGTCACCAGGGTCGAAATATCGGCCGGCGTGGTCTCCAGCACATCTAAAGCCGCTTTGATGATGGTCGGATCAAGCGTCGGCAGATCGCCCTGAACGTTGAGAATCACATCGTGCGTTCCATCAGGATCAATGGCATTCAACGCCGCATATACCCGGTCTGAGCCAGATGGCAGGTCCGGATCTGTCAGAACCGCCTCGCCGCCTGCCGCTTCCACAGCGTCCACAATCTCCTGCTCGGCCGCTGCAATCACCACACGGCCAATGCCTGCCTCTTCTGAGCGGCGCATCACCTGGACAATCATCGGGACGCCCGCGATATCGGCCAAAGGCTTGTTAGGAAGCCGGGTTGAGGCCAAACGGGCTGGAATGAGGATAATTGGGGAAGTAGCCATGATATCCGCTCAGATGGGGTAAAAATGGGTGATTCGGCCTCTTACCACCCACCCGAACAGCTCACCCGTCCGGCGCAGGCTCCAAGAGGGCGGCAGAGCGCCGCATGTTTTGGGCTGTTATACGGGTTGCAGGGCCCTCACGGAAGCGGGTAATCTCCGCGCCAACCAGCGGGTGGGGGCTTTGCGGGTGCATTTGTGACTGCCGAGACCCTTCCCAGAGACTTTTTAAGGCCGGAGCCGCTTTTCCATGGATAGTTTTGAATTCAACAAAATCGCAGGTGCATTCCTTTTTTCGATCCTGCTTCTGATGGGCGTGCGGGAATTGACCTCCGTGATGTTTTCGCCCGAAGCGGCAAACCCTGCCTCTTATCCGGTAGAGGTTGCTGATAGCGGCGCGCCTGCAGGCGGTGACGCTGGTCCGGTCGCAGATGAAGGCCCAAGCCTTGCAACCCTGCTTGCCAGCGCAGACATTGGCAAAGGCGAAAAGGTCGCCAAGAAGTGCGCAGCCTGTCACACGTTTGATGAAGGCGGCGCCAACAAGGTTGGACCTAACCTCTATGGTGTTGTTGGACGCCCTGTTGCTCAAGCAGCCGGTTTCAATTTCTCTGGCGCGCTGCAGGGCCTTGGAGGTGAATGGACATTTGATCGGTTGGATGGATATCTCGAAAAACCAAGAGATTATGCCCCTGGCAACACAATGTCCTTCGCTGGGCTGCGCAAGCCAAACGACCGAGCAAACATTATTGCTTATCTGAACGCGCAAGGTTCGAACGTGCCGCTGCCTGCCGCTGAGTAAGCCACCCCTGTTTGGGCACATTAAAGTTTCTTAAGAGGCGCTGGTCCGGCAAGGATCGGCGCCTTTTTTCATGCTAACCTCGCCTATTGAGTATCGCAGTCTTGCCACAATCCTTTCGTGGAATGAGACGGACATCGCTTGAGATCTGAGGGAGAAGTTGGTTTGGCGTGGATTGGACGTTTTGCAGGTGCGGGTTTGGCTCTGGCGGTGGGCATCGGCGCCGCCTTTGCAGAGAATGCTGAGCGGCACGGTCTCTCCCTTTTCGGATCGCTCAAATATCCAGCTGGTTTCGAACGATTTGACTATGTGAACCCGGACGCACCCAAAGGCGGCACGCTGCGTTATGCCAGCATTGGCAGTTTTGACAGCCTCAACCCCTTTATTGTCAAAGGTCGGGCTGCTGCGGGTGTCTCGACGTTCCTCTACGACACTCTGATGGCCAGTTCTTTGGACGAGGCCGCCAGCGAGTATGGGCTTTTGGCAGAAAGTGTATCGCACCCGGACGACTATTCTTCCGTCACCTTCAAACTGCGCCCGAACGCAAAGTGGCACGATGGCAAGCGGGTGACACCAGAAGACGTCATTTGGTCTCTTGAAACGCTGACCACGAACATGCCTTTCTATAACGCCTATTACGCAGATGTGGAGAGCGTCGAGATGCTCTCCCCTCTTGAAGTGCGTTTCAACTTCTCCGTCTCGGGCAATCGCGAACTGCCACAGATCGTTGGGCAACTACCGGTCCTGCCGAAACATTATTGGGAGACGCGCGACTTTAACGAGACCACGCTGGAGCCTCCCCTTGGCAGTGGCCCTTACAGGGTGGCCAAAGTTGATGCGCCGACCAGCATCACCTTTGAACGGGTGCCCGACTATTGGGCGGCTGATCTCAATGTAAATATCGGCGCCCACAACTTTGATGAAATTCGGTTTACCTATTTCGGTGACAGCACCATTGCTCTTGAAGCTTTTAAGGGCGGTCAGATTGACGTTCGTCTCGAGAATTCCGCGAAGAACTGGGCCACAGCTTATGACTTCCCCGCGGCCCGCGACGGGCTCGTGCGCAAGCAGGAGCTTTACACATCAAACCCTGAACCCATGCAGGGCTTTGCCATGAACCTGCGTCGCGACAAGTTTACTGACGTCCGTGTTCGCGAGGCAATCGGCCTTGCCTTCGACTTCGAGTGGGCCAACAAAACACTCTTCTATGGTCAGTACACACGCACCGACAGTTATTTCGAAAATTCAGAACTTGCATCGAGCGACCTGCCCGAAGGCGCAGAGCTCGCCCTTCTTGAACCTTTTCGCGATCAACTACCCGCCTCTCTCTTCACAGAGGCGTTCAGCGTGCCGACGACCGATGGGAGCGGCGACAATCGGCGCAACCTGCGCGCCGCCACGAAGCTGCTTCAAGATGCCGGATGGTCGGTCAATGAAGAGGGGGTTCTGGTCAATAATGAGAGCGGCGGGACGTTGGATATTGAGTTCTTGCTGGTTTCGCCAACCTTTGAACGGGTCGTGCAACCCTACATACAGGCACTGAAAAAACTCGGCATCAATGGGAGCATTCGCATTGTCGACACATCCCAATATCAGAACCGGTTGGACAGTTTCGATTTTGACATGATCATTCACAGCGCCGGGCAATCGCTCTCACCGGGCAATGAGCAACGGGAATTCTGGGGCTGTGAAGCTGCTAACCGCAATGGCAGCCGCAACGTGATCGGTATTTGCGATCCTGTTGTCGAAGCGCTGATTGATGAGATCATTCTCGCGACGGACCGGGAAGCTCTTGTCGTCGCAAGCCACGCGCTTGACCGTGTACTTCTCTGGCGCCACTACATCGTGCCGCAGTGGCATATCCCCTTCACCCGCGCTGCGGTCTGGTCTCATATCGCGCATCCCGATCCGACGCCTGCGTTCAATCCAGGCTTCCCCACTATCTGGTGGCATACAGGCGATGAGGCCCAGAACTGATGCGCCGCATTGGGGCGGGCGCCGCGATCGCAGCAATGAGCTTTGCCATCTTCTCGGGCAGTGCCATTGCAGAGCCACGCCATGGCTTGTCAATATTTGGAGACCTTCTGTATGAGGAGGATTTTCCGCATTTCTCCTATGTGAATCCTGACGCACCAAAGGGCGGTGCTTTCAGCCAGATTGGCCCAAGCTGGATTCTCAACCAATCGCCGCTCACCTTTGACAGCCTCAACAGCTACATTCTTAAAGGGAATGGGGCGATGGGGGCGGAGCTTACCTTCGATACGCTGATGACGCGCTCAGGAGATGAACCTGATGCGGTCTATGGCCTTGTGGCCAAAACGGCGGACATGGCAGACGATGGCAACAGCATTATCTTTGAGCTGCACCCGGAAGCGCGTTTCCATGATGGAAGCCCCCTCACAGCAGAAGACGCGGCCTTCTCCCTCATGCTCCTAAAGGAAAAGGGGCACCCTTTGATCTCGCTCACCATCCGCGAGATGGCGGGCGCGGAGGCGCTCGGTCCACATACACTTAAAGTTACCTTCACCGGCAACCAGACCCGCGACCTGGCGCTGCTCATCACAGGGCTGCCTATTTTCTCCAAGGCCTATTACACGACCCATGATTTCGAAAAGACGACGCTCGACGCCCCCTTGGGGAGCGGTCCCTACAGGGTGAAAGAGTATGAGCAAGGCCGATACATTACCTATGAGCGGGTCGACAACTATTGGGCGCGTGACCTCAATGTGAATGTTGGGCGTTGGAACTTCGATACGGTGCGCTATGAGTTCTACCGGGACCGCACGGCGCAATTCGAAGCGTTTAAGGCCGGAGAATATCTGCTGCGCGAAGAGTTCACGTCCAAAGTCTGGGCGACGGAGTATAACTTCCCTGCCGTCGAAGATGGGCGTGTCGCCCTTCTGACCATGCAGGACGAAACGCCGTCTGGCGCTCAGGGCTGGTTCCTGAATACGCGCCGAGATCAGTTTGCAGACGTCCGGGTTCGCGAGGCACTGGGCCTTGCTTTCGACTTTGAGTGGACCAATCGCAATCATTTCTTTGGCCTCTACCAACGCAGCGGCAGCTATTTCGAAAACTCGGAGATGCGGGCCGAAGGCCTGCCTGGTCCTGGAGAATTGGAACTGCTCGAGCCCTATCGGGATCAACTCCCGGCGCGGGTGTTTGACGACGCCATCGAACCACCGGTATCGGACGGCTCGGGCAAAGACCGACGCCTCCTCTTACAGGCGAGTAAATTGCTCGACGCGGCGGGCTGGACCATTCAGGACGGCAAAAGACGAAATGCTGCAGGCGACGTGCTCACTGTGGAGTTTCTCAACGACGCACCCACTTTTGAGCGGGTGATTTCGGCGTTTCAAGCCAACCTCACCCAGCTTGGCATTGAGACCAGCATCAAACCTGTCAATTCGGCCGAGTATCAGGAACGGGTGAAAGTCTTCGACTTTGATGTGATGTCGCGTCGTTTTTCCATATCCGCAACGCCGGGTGTCGAAATCAGCAACTATTGGAGCTCGGAATCGGCAGAGACTCCGGGCAGCTTCAACCTGTCAGGCATCAGCGATCCTGTCATTGACGCTTTGATGGATAAAATCATCAATGCTGAGAGCCGCGAAGAACAGGTCCAGGCGGCGCGCGCCATCGACCGGGTATTGCGCGCGGGCTTTTACTGGGTGCCCCACTGGTACAAGGCGTCTCATACACTCGCCTTCTGGGACGTGTTTGCCCGGCCAGACAAGGCGCCCCGCTACTCACGCGGAAGCGCCATCACAGACAAGCGGGGTATTCTCGACACCTGGTGGATTGATCCGGCAAAGGCCCAGAACACCCCACAGGCGAACCAATCTGAGTGATTTGGGACATGGTAGCGATTCAGTTAGACTCTCTATGCATTCTGAGGGCATTTCCGCCCGCCTCTCAACAAGACCGGACCTAGACCATGGCCGCCTACATCATTCGACGGCTTCTTCTGATGATCCCCACCATCTTGGGCATCATGTTGGTGAGCTTCACGATTGTGCAGTTTGCGCCAGGTGGTCCTATTGAGCGGATCATCGCGCAAATCCAGGGCACCGAAGTTTCTGCCACGGCGCGGGTCGGCGGCACCGCCGGCAGCGACTTTTCCGGCGGTGGGGCGGCCGTAAGCGATGTCACCGCGAAATATCGCGGTGCTCAAGGCCTTGATCCGGAATTTATTGCGAGCCTAGAAAAACAATTCGGTTTCGACAAGCCGGTCTATGAACGCTTTGCGCTCATGGTATGGAACTATGCGCGGTTTGATTTCGGCGAGAGCTATTTCCGCGATGTGCAGGTTATTGATCTCATCGTTGAAAAAATGCCGGTCTCCATCTCGCTCGGGCTTTGGACGACACTCATCACCTACATGATCTCGATCCCGCTTGGTGTCATGAAAGCAGTGCGCGATGGCTCGAGCCTCGATGTCTGGACGAGCGCGGTGATTATTGTGGGTTATGCCATCCCGGGCTTCCTGTTTGCCGTGGTGCTGATTGTGCTGTTTTCCGGCGGGTCTTATTTCGATGTCTTCCCACTCCGCGGTTTGACCTCCGATAACTGGGAAGAGCTCTCCCTCTTCGGCAAAATCACTGATTACATGTGGCACCTGGCGCTCCCCATTACAGCAATGGTGATTAGCGGTTTTGCGACGACGACGCTTCTCACCAAGAATTCCTTTCTTGATGAAATCAAAAAACAATATGTGGTGACAGCGCGTGCGAAAGGGCTGACCGAGCGCGAAGTTCTCTATGGTCACGTATTCCGAAACGCCATGCTGATTGTGATTGCGGGCTTCCCAGGTGCTTTTGTGGGCGTCTTTTTTACAGGCTCCCTTCTCATTGAGACGATCTTCTCGCTCGACGGGCTCGGCCTTCTCTCCTTTGAAAGCATCATCAACCGGGACTATCCCGTGGTCTTCGGCACGCTCTATATATTCGGGCTGCTCGGCCTTGTGATCACACTCATCAGTGACCTTACCTATACGTGGATTGACCCGCGTATCGACTTTGAAACGCGGGAGGTCTGATGTTTCGCTCCCTGCTCGCGCGCTTCAACATCACGATCCCGCAGATGACGCCGCTCAATGAACGTCGCTGGCGGAACTTCAAAGCCAACCGGCGCGGATTCTGGTCGCTTCGGATTTTCCTGGTGCTGTTTTTCCTCACGCTCTTTGCACCGCTCATCGCCAACGACAAGCCGCTCATTCTCACCTATGACGGCTCCCTCTATTTCCCTGCTTTCAACACCTATGCGGAGACAACGTTCGGCGGTGATTTTGCGACAGAAGCTGATTATCGAGATCCATTTGTTCAGGAACTGATTTCTGAGGCAGACGGAACGATGATCTGGCCGCTCATTCGCTACAGCTATGATACGATCAATCGCAATCTGCCGGTTCCTGCTCCCGCACCGCCGAGCACGGAGAACTGGCTCGGCACAGATGATCAAGGTCGCGATGTTGTGGCCCGGCTCATATATGGCTTCCGTATCTCAGTGCTCTTTGGCCTTACGCTTACTGTCTTCTCGTCTATCATCGGCGTCGCCGCCGGGGCGGTCCAGGGCTATTTTGGCGGCTGGCTTGATCTCATATTCCAACGCTTCATCGAAATCTGGACAAGTGTGCCGCAGCTCTATCTTCTGATCATCATCGCCGCGATCATTGAACCCAATTTCTGGATATTGCTCTGCATTCTTCTGCTCTTCAGCTGGGTTGCCCTTGTGGGTGTTGTGCGTGCCGAATTCCTGCGCGGGCGCAATTTTGAATATGTAAATGCGGCGCGCGCCCTTGGTGTCTCCAACGGCACCATCATCTACAAGCACCTGCTGCCCAATGCGATGGTCGCAACGCTTACCTTTATGCCCTTCATCCTGAATGCGTCCATTACAACCCTCACCTCGCTCGACTTTCTGGGCTTTGGCCTGCCACCGGGCTCTCCGTCGCTCGGCGAATTGCTCGCCCAGGGCAAAGCCAATCTGCAGGCACCATGGCTCGGCTTCTCTGGTTTTTTCACCATCGCGATCATGTTGAGCCTGCTGATCTTTATTGGTGAAGCCGTGCGGGATGCGTTTGATCCCAGAAAGACTCTGACATGACGGACGGGGACATGACGGACGGGGACATGAGCGATGTCGGCATGACAGAACGCACCAAAGACGGACGCGCCGACACGCCGCTGATCGAGATCGACAATCTTCATGTGGATTTCCGTCAGGGCGAAGAGGTGACGCATGCGGTCAAAGGTGTCTCTCTCAGCATTGATGCAGGCGAGACCGTCGCTCTGGTCGGTGAGTCTGGCTCCGGCAAGTCGGTCACTGCCCTGTCGATCCTGAAACTGCTGCCTTATCCGCAGGCGTCCCACCCTCACGGGGCCATTCGCTATCGCGGCGAGAACCTCATGAGCACCGACGAAAACGCGCTCAGGTCTGTGCGCGGCAATCAGATCTCCATGGTGTTCCAGGAGCCGATGACGTCACTCAATCCGCTGCACACGATTGAGCGGCAGGTCGGAGAAGTTCTGATCCGGCATAAAGGATTGAGCAACGAGGCTGCGCGCGCAGAAGTTCTCGTGTTGCTGGAAAAAGTCGGCATTCGGGACGCAGAAGGGCGCCTCGGCGCCTACCCCCATCAGCTTTCCGGCGGCCAAAGGCAGCGGGTCATGATTGCCATGGCACTTGCCAATGAACCGGACTTGCTTATCGCCGATGAACCGACAACCGCCCTTGATGTGACAGTCCAGGCTCAAATCCTGGCCCTCCTCAAAGACTTGCAGCGCGAAATGGGCATGGCCCTGCTGCTCATCACCCATGACCTCGGCATTGTGCGGAAAATGGCAGACCGCACCTATGTGATGACGGGCGGTGAAGTTGTTGAGACGGGTGAAACAGAGACAATCTTCTCCAACCCACAACATGACTATACGAGGCATCTGCTCGCTGCCGAGCCAAAAGGCCGCCCAGACGCACCGCGCAGTGACGCACCTGTAGTGATGGAAACAGATAATCTCAAGGTCTGGTTCCCCATCAAAAAGGGGCTTCTGCGCAAGACGGTTGACCACGTGAAAGCCGTCGATGGCATCAGCGTTGCTGTCCAGGAAGGCCAGACAGTTGGCATTGTCGGTGAATCCGGGTCCGGCAAAACAACCCTTGGTCTTGCTCTGCTTCGACTCATCTCCAGTGATGGCCCGATCCGGTTTGAGGGGGCGCAGATTGACGGGCTTTCAGAAAAAGACGTACGTCCTCTTCGTGAGCATATGCAGATCGTGTTTCAGGACCCGTTCGGGTCTCTGTCGCCGCGCCTCTCCATCTCACAAATCGTGGAGGAAGGTCTCATCGTTCAAAATAGAGGCCTGTCCCCAACTGAACGGCGCGCGCGGGTGACATCAGCCCTTCAGGAAGTGGGGATTGATCCGGCGATGCAGGACCGTTATCCGCACGAATTTTCCGGGGGTCAGCGACAGCGTATTGCCATTGCGCGTGCCATGGCATTGCAGCCGAAATTTGTGATGTTGGATGAACCCACAAGCGCGCTGGATATGTCTGTGCAGGCGCAGATTGTTGATCTGCTGCGCGCGCTGCAAAAGAAGTACAACCTGGCCTATCTCTTCATCAGCCATGACCTGAAAGTCGTTCGCGCCCTGGCAGATCAGGTGATTGTCATGCGGGCAGGCAAAGTTGTTGAGCAGGGTCCGGCTGACAAGATTTTTGATGCGCCAGAGACCGACTATACAAAGACACTCATGGCTGCGGCTTTTGACCTGGAAACCGGCCCCGGTGAAGCCTCTTCCTGAGGCATCAGCCTGAGGCATCAGCCTGAGGCCTTAAGCCGTCTGATGCTTGTGACCGGCCCATCGCTTTTGTCGATCCGGCGAACTGCTTCAACAATCGGTTCTTTTACAGTGCGCATATGGGTTGCGTTGGCATGAAGCATCGTCTCCCCGTCCACCATCATGCCCACGTGCCCCCTCCAGAAAATGAGGTCGCCGCGCTGTAAGCTTGATAGATCCTGAGGATCGCGCAACGCTTCGCCGAGCGTAGCTTCCTGCAGATCAGTGTCCCGCAGGCAGGCAATGCCGCATCTCTCCATGCTCATTTGAACAAGCCCGGAGCAATCCAGACCCCGCGCATCGCGCCCACCCCACAGATAGGGCACGCCCAAAAACTCCTCAGCGACTGCGACATAGTCAGATGCGAAAGTGTCAATTTTCGACAGGTGGGTGGAGACGACATAGCCTCCGCTCGCCAATTCAACGAATCTTCCTGCAGTGCCCGTCACGACCAGTTTCGCGTTCATAGAAAGCGGTATGGCCGGGCGTGATTTGATGTCTGCGTCGGGATAGATAAAGGTTCGAAGAGCCACCACCCGGTGAGTGACAGGACCTTTTGATGGCCGCAGCAGTTTCGCTGAGACATAGCCGACATAGTCGTCCCCGGCGGACTGGCCCCAACACCAGTCCCCTGCTGTCTCGTAAACGCGAAAAGTTTCGCCGTAGAGCAATTCGGTATCCATGGGTGCATGCTCTTCCGCCCGGCGGAGCAAGGGTGCGCGCGGTGCGCCCACCTGAAAGTCTTCGCTCTCCACAAACCGGTCAGCATCCACCTCGCCTCGCAGGTAGGCAGCTGCCAGATCTGCCCGGTAAGGGTTTAGCCGTTTGTCCAAACCATTCCTGTTCGTCACGCCAGGTGATCCTTTGCCTTGGATATAATCGTGTCTGACAGCTCACTTAGATAGACGGAGCCCGCCACGGTTCGTTGAACCAGCACATTGCGCTTGTCCGTGTCATCGCGTTTTCGCTTGAGCAAATCTTTCTGGCCCATCGTGTCGAGCGCGCGGGTTATCGCCGGCTTGGACACATCAAGCTTCGAGGCCAAGCCGCGCACTGTGTGGGGCGGTGGCTCCAGATAAACAGTGAGCAGGATTGCAAGCTGCCGAGCTGAGAGATCGGGCACATCACGGCGCACGGTATCAAGCACGACGTCGTGCCATAGCTTCAGCGCATCAAGCGGCTTTAAGTCCATCGGGTTCCCGGGTTCAGAATCAGGGGCTCGAATTCCGTTTCGGAGCCGGATCAGTCTACCCGCCTACCTGTCCCACGCCAAGAGTTTCAGCGGTAGCCATATGTCTTTTTGAGATAGACGAAAAGCGCCCGAATGGCCTGCGCTTCGCCGCCGACGGGTCTTCCTGGCCTGGCGCGCGGCACCCAAGCAAAGACGTCAAAATGCACAAAGGTTTTAGCCTTCTCCACAAAGCGCGCAAGAAAGAGAGCCGCTGTAATGGACCCGGCAAAGCCTCCGTCAGAGATGTGATTGACGTCAGCAATCTTGCTGCTCAGCCATCCGTCATAGGCTTGCCATAGCGGCATTCGCCACAAGGGATCAGCAGTCTGTTCGGCCGCTTCGCTCAAGGCCGCCGCAAATGCATCATCATGTGTATAGAAGGGCGGGAGATCCGGCCCCAAGGCCACACGGGCGGCCCCGGTAAGCGTCGCCATATCAATCAACAAATCCGGCTCTTCACTGTCAGCTTCTGTTAGCGCGTCTGCCAGGATCAACCGTCCTTCAGCGTCGGTATTCCCAATTTCAACACTTAAACCTTTGCGACTGGGCAGGACATCGCCAGGCCGAAAGGCATTTCCCGCGACGGCGTTTTCAACTGCAGGGATCAACACGCGCAGGCGCACATTCAAATTTGCCCGCATGATGAGTTGTGCCAGTGCAAGGACATGGGCGGCCCCACCCATGTCCTTCTTCATCAGCGCCATGGAATTGCCGGGCTTCAGGTTGAGCCCGCCTGTGTCAAAGCACACCCCTTTGCCTACCAGCGTTACTTTGGGTGCCGCCTCATCCCCCCAGGTGAAATCTATCAAACGAGGTGCCGCTCCCTCCGCCGCCGCGCGTCCCACCGCATGCACCATGGGGTAGTTTTCTGTGAGCAGATCGTCGCCGGTGATCACATAGCAAGACACATCAAACCCATCAGCGACCTGTCGGACTTGCGTTTCCAGCTCCGCAGGCCCCAGATCGTTTGTGGGCGTGTTGACCAGATCGCGTGTGAGAAAAACCGCGTCGACAATGTCTGTCAGTTCGCCCAGATCAACATTGTCTGGCAGCACGAGCTTCGGCAGGTCCCGTTCACGGGACTTATATTTTCTGAAACTATAGGTGCCGAGCGCCCAGCCGAGAGCCGCCTGCGACGCGTCCAGTCCCTCCATGCTGGCGAGCCGATAGGTACCCTCAGGCAGGTTTTCGGAGAGAGCGGCAAAAATGAAGGGATCATCAGCCTTGCCTAGCCCCAAGAGCGCGCCGGCGAGGCTGCCGGATTCATCTGGAAGCATCAAAACGCGGCCGGCCTCCCCGGCAAAACCGGATGTCCCGACCCAGGCAGCCCCGGCGCCCGCGTGCGCATCGCACCATGTTTGCACGTCGCCGGACCGCACCGGCCAGACCGGCAGGGCGACGGCGTCTTTATCTGTTACAAACACATCTTCCACTGGTGCGACCTCTTTTGAATTTGCTCAAACGCCCGCAAACAGTATAGAGGGTCTGAATGGCCTGCAATCCCAGCGCCTGCTTGACCTGATCTCTACACCCTTCAAGGAATGCCCATGTCTGATCTGAAATATCGACTGCTCACCGGCCCAGATGACCATGCGTTTTGTGAACGTGTTTCCAAGGCGCTTGATGAAGGCTACCGCTTGCACGGGTCACCGGCGATTACCTTCAACGGCGAGCGGGCTATCGTCGCCCAGGCGGTTGTCCGTGACTTAGCCGTCGAAGAGAGCTGATAGACATCAACGCTCCAGAATGCCCTTCTCGAAATAGAAGAGCTCCGCGCCCGGGTGCAGAAGGATGGGAACCCCCTGCACAGCCGCATTTGGGTTGACGTGACGCCCATTTGCATTGGCCGTGACCAGCGTTTCCCTGTTGCGATCATCAAACAAGGCGCGGGTGATGGCATGGACCAGATCCGAGTCCGTTGTCGACCTGGTAATCCAGAGCGCTCCGATACCGATGGTTTTTGCATCGTCCACAAATCGATATGTATTCTCTGGGATGATGAAATTGCTGTAGAAGGTGCGGTCGATCCGCAAGCGATCCGCGGGTTCGCCTTCAATCGGCACGATATCGATGGCTCCTCTGACCGCGAGATCTTCAATAGAACGCGCTGGCGCACCCGCCACGAGAAAATAGGCATCCAGATTACCGGACAGAATCAATTCCGCTGACCGAGATGCGTCTGCACTGACAGGCTCAATATCGGTGAGTGATACACCGAAGGCTTTGAGGATGGAGATCGCATCCGCGCGCGTGCCCGAACCTTCGGAGCCGATTGACACCCGCAGACCTTTCAAGTCCTCAACGCCATTGATGTCGAGTCCCCGCGCTGTGACGAGGTGGATGGCCTCCACATACAGGTTTGCAATCACGCGAAGATTTTCACGCGGCGGCTCGCCGTCGAATGCCCCTCTTCCGTGAAATGCGTCCTCCAGGACATTTGCCTGAACAAGCGCTGATTCCAGACGACCGTCTGCAACAGCTCTCGCATTGGCAACCGACCCAGCTGAGCCTTTGGAAATGGCCACCAGGCCCGGAACCCCGCACCGTCCGCCCGGTATACAAGGATCTGAACCGGGTGGACGACTGATCACGGCCGCCAGTGCCTCCCCCATAGGGAAATAGGTCCCACCCGTCGAGCCTGTCCCTATCTGGAAAAAGGTCACCCGGGCATCATTTTCATCGCCCCCATAAAGGCTCTTTCCCATGCCTAAAGCCAGAAGGCCCAAAACCGCGGCACCGAGCACAAACAGCAAGACCCGGTCAAAGCCGAGCCAGTCTATTCCTTTACGGATTGTTAAAATGAAACTGTCGAAACGATCTGACGCCATGGCCCACTATACAAACAAGGCAGCACCGACCGAAAGAGGTACAGGCAATTTGAGACCAAGTTTATGCTTAAACCTTTCTTGAGACCTGTAAGCGAGGATGGTGCGTGGACAAATGCATGTGTCCACCGATTTGCTATGAAATGTGGAAACCAATGGCTTATCCAACACTCCTTCGTTCACACTCTGGTCTTAAGCGGTCTGTCCTTGCCCGATCTGTGGTTGCTCGGTCTATTGCGGGCACCGCGCTCGGCGCGTTGATGCTTGGCGGGTGTGCAACCAATGCAGAACCTGAGCGTCCGGGGCTGGGCGCTGCGGCCAATCTTCCTGTGCACCTCTCTGAACCGCGGGACTTTGTTGCCTCCGCAGCCTATTGGGGTGGTATTTATGAGCAAGACCCCCAGAATGCGGAAGCTGCTGCGCAGTATGCGCGCGGACTGCGCCATTTGGGCTCCCTCACACAGGCGCTAGGTGTTTTGAGCCAAGCAAATGCGCTTCACCCCAATGATCCAGCCATTTTGGCGGAATATGGCAAGACACTCGCCGCCAGTAGCAAGCCGGACCAGGCCTCCGCGCTCCTGGCTAAAGCTGCTGTCTTGAGCCCTAATGATTGGACCATTCTGTCAGCCGCTGGCGTCGCGCTAGACGAAATGGGTGAGCACGCGCGAGCCAAGGACCAATACAATCTCGCTCTCCGTCTCGCACCTGATCATCCGACCATTCTGACCAATCTTGGTCTTTCACATGCACTTTCAGGCGACCTCGTTGCCGCCGAAACAACCCTTCGCCGCGCCGTGGCCAATCCGTCTGCCGGCGCACATGCGCGTCAAAACCTGTCATTGGTCTTGGGACTAAAGGGTGATTTTGAAGAAGCAGAGCGCCTGGCGCGCGCTGATCTTCCTCCGAGCCTTGCCTCCAGCAACATGACAACCATCCGGTCAATGTTGGCCCAACCTGCGCTCTGGCAGGAGATGGAAGCTCTCGACGCTCCACTTGATACGTCGTGGCAGACTTCAGGCCCGACACCTTAAGAAGCTTTTCGTCAGGCCAAAGACACGAGAAAACCCGCACTGGCACGTCCAGCTGCGGGTTTTTTAAGGCCTATCACGAGCGAGCCGTGTCTTTACTGATAGAAATTAATAACCGCGGGACCCAGGATCACAAAGAAAAGCACCGGCAGGAAAAAGGTGATCATCGGCACGGTCAATTTGGGCGGTAAACCCGCGGCCTTTTTTTCCGCCGCTGCCATGCGCATATCGCGATTTTCCTGAGCCATGACTCGAAGTGCAGTGCCCAGAGGTGTCCCGTAGCGCTCCGCCTGGATTAGGCTCATCGTCACCGCCTTTACCCCATCAAGCCCGGTTCGGGTCGCGAGGTTTTCATAAGCGAGGCGTCGGTCCTGAATATAGGACAGCTCCGCAGTCGTCAGACTGAGCTCCTCTGCAAGCTCGACGGACTGCGTGCCGATTTCGCCTGCTACTTTGTGAAAAGCCGCCTCAACAGACATGCCTGACTCGACGCAGATGAGCAGCAGGTCGAGGGCGTCTGGAAACGCCTTTTTGATCGATTCCTGTCGGCGCGCGATCATGTTTTCTACAAAAACATTTGGCAGATAGAAGCCGATAAAAGCCGCTCCAAAAGAGGCCGCAACGCGCGCTAATGGTTCAAGGCCAAACGAGTTCGCAAAGAACAGATAGAACATCGTCACTACGAACAGGATGATTGGCATGAAGAAGCGGAAAAACATGAAGGAATAGACAGGCCCATGCCCACGGAAACCTGCTTTTTTCAGCTTGCCGCGAATTGCATCGCTCTCCATCAGCTCCATCAGGTTCAATTTGTCGACGAAGTTCTTGATGAAGGTTTTGGGATCCTGGCGGAGCTTTTTGCCTTCGCGCTCCCGCTCCAACTGCTCGCGGTGGGCACGACGCAAGGCTTCCCGTTCGCTCGACACCGATTTCATGCGCGTTGATAGTTTGTCTGTCGACAGCATGGGTGCGGCAAGCGTCAGCACCGTTGCAAACGCAGCCAAGGCCATCAACATCGTGACAATGTTCTCTACACTGAACAGGCTCTCAATGAGTGGAGACATTCATCGCTTCCCGTTCTAGAAGTTGAAATTGACCATTTTGCGCATTACCAGTATTCCCATGCCCATCCAGACCAGGCTTCCAAAAATGATCATGTTTCCTGACGTGGTCGTGAAGAGGACGCTGATATAGTCAGGGGTCGTAAGGTAGATAAGACCCATCACGCCCGGAGGCAAAACACCAATAATACCAGCAGACGCTTTGGCTTCCTGCGACATTGCTTGGATTTTCGCCCGCATCTTTTTTCTATCGCGCAAAACATTCGCCAGGTTGCCCAGGGCTTCAGACAGATTACCGCCAGCCTGTGCCTGAATGGCAAGCACGATCATAAAGAAGTTCACCTCAGAAAGCGGAATGCGCTCATACACTTTCAGCAGGCCCTGCTCAACGGTAACGCCCATGGCCATACCATCTACTAGTTCTTTGAATTCGCTGCCGACTGGCTCTGGGCTCTCGTTCGCAATTATTTTCAGACAATCATTGATGGGCAAACCTGCCTTCACACCACGGACAATCACATCCAGGGAATTGGCAAATTCCTCCACAAACGCTTTTTGGCGTCTTTTGGTTTTGAAATTGACAAACCAGCGGGGCACACCAAATCCGCCAGCAAACCCGCCTAGCACCACAGCGCCAATGGGCAATCCAGAAAGTGACATGCCGATTGCCACAAACAGCCCGGTGACTGCGCTCGCGATGTAGAATGTTTTTGGCGTAATCTCGAGCCCGGCACGCTGCAATCGAAGTCGCACGGTCAGCTTTTCTTTTTCAGCTTTTTGTTTTGCTTCAATTTCCTTCAGGGTTTCCTGAACCTGCTTTCGACGTGGCCCCGCATTGTCAGACTGAAGATCGTCCTTGTCCTCAACAGCAGATTTCCTAGGATTTCCGCGCGCGACCCTCGCCATGCGCTGGCTCGACTTACCCCCCTTGGCGCCTGCCAATAGAAGACCCACTGCGCCAACACAGATGGCGACAAGCATAGCAACACCAAAGATTGCGATTGTTGTTTGGTCCATCGCCGGCCTCAGTCCTGCGCTCGATCAAGTGCTTGGGAAAGCTTGTGATGCTGATTGTAGTACCGCGCTTTGTCCCAGAACGCCGGACGCGCGATGCCGGTTGACTTGTGCCGACCAATAATTTTTCCCTGATCATCTTCGCCATCCATGTCGTAGATGAAGAGATCCTGGGTCGTAATCACGTCGCCTTCGGTCCCCAGCACTTCTGTCACATGAGTGATCCGACGTGATCCGTCGCGGAGACGCGCCGCCTGCACAATCACATCAACAGAACCGACAATCATTTCGCGAATTGTTTTCGAAGGAAGCGCAAACCCACCCATGGTAATCATGCTCTCCAAACGCGAGAGCGCCTCGCGCGGGGAGTTGGCGTGAAGAGTTCCCATTGAGCCGTCATGGCCAGTGTTCATTGCCTGAAGCAAATCAAACGCCTCTGGTCCACGCACCTCACCGACAATGATCCGCTCAGGCCGCATACGCAGACAGTTTTTGACCAGGTCGCGCATGGTCACTTCACCCTGCCCTTCCAGATTGGGCGGGCGTGTCTCGAGCCGGACCACATGTGGCTGCTGGAGCTGGAGTTCCGCCGCATCCTCGCAGGTGATGATACGCTCGTCGGTATCAATGAAGCCGGTCATACAGTTGAGCAGGGTCGTCTTCCCGGAACCGGTACCTCCAGAGATGAGGACGTTGCAGCGGACATTGCCAATCACCGCGAGCACATCTGCCCCTTCCGGAGAGATCGACTTGAAACCCACCAGATCGTTCATCGTCAGCTTATCTTTGCGGAACTTACGAATGGTGAGGGTCGGCCCATCCAACGCCAGAGGTGGCGCAATCACGTTGACGCGGCTGCCATCTGCAAGGCGCGCGTCACAAATTGGGCTCGATTCATCGACCCGCCGACCCACCTGGCTCACAATGCGCTGACATATGTTCAAGAGCTGCGAATTGTCGCGGAACTTCACATTGGTCGGCTCGACACGACCTTCGACCTCAATAAAGGTCAGGCCCGCGCCATTGACCATGATGTCAGCAATGTCATCTCTGGCGAGTAACGGCTCCAACGGGCCATAACCCAACACGTCGTTGCAAATGTCCTGAAGCAGATCTTCCTGCTCGGAGATAGACATGACGACATTTTTGATCGCGATGATTTCGCTGACAATGTCGCGGATCTCTTCACGCGCACTTTCCGTATCAAGCTGCGCGAGCTGGGTTAGGTCGATCGTATCAATCAACGCATTGAAGATTGTTGTCTTCGTTTGGAAATATTCAGGCGAGCGAACATCAGCGCCTACATGTGCAGGTGCAGGTTGCGGGGCTGTTGGCTTTGGCGGTGTGACTTTTGGCTTTGCGGGTGCGGGGGCCGCAGCTTTCGGCGCGGCCGATGTTGCAGGCGGAGGCGGTGGCGCCTTCCCTTCAGCGGGCGCTGAAGATGATCGCCCGTTTGCAGAATCTCGCCGGCCGAACATGGGTTATCCCTTCTTTCCACCGAGCAATGACGAGAGCAAACCCTTTTTCTTTTCAACAACTGCGTGCCGACCTGTGACCAGTGTCGACAGATGCCGAATGGCGGCAGTTGTCTTGTTTTTTGGGTCAATCTCCTGGAGCATCTGGCCATTGTTAGAGGCAGTGCCAAACAGGACCGGGTTGAACGGCAGGAGCAAGGTCGGTTCCTGTTCGATCGCTTCGGCAAAATCATCGGCAGGAATTTCGGGCCTCTTGGGCATGCTCATCTGGTTCAGCACGACATGAGGTGCCGCATCGTTCGTCCGCTGCTTCTTGACCAGGTCCAGGAAGTTTTTTGTGTTTCTCAGGCTTGCAAGATCAGGCGTGGCTGTAATGATAATCTCGTCTGCATTGAGCAGCGTTTGGCGTGACCAGCGGTTCCACACATGAGGCATGTCTACTATGACACAGGGACATGTCTCTCTGACCGTCTCAATGACAGACTCGCAGGCTTCCGGCAGGAGATCTTCGTCCCGGTCCAGTGTGCCCGGCGCGCCAAAAATGGAGAGACGGTCTGTACACTTCACCAGCAACCGGTCGAGCAGCACATCATCAAGACGTTCTGGCTGCATCAGAGCTTCCGCCACACCTTGCACAGGATCCTGATTGAAATCGAGGCCTGCTGTACCGAAAGGAAGGTCCATATCAATCAGGGTGACGTCTTCACGCATTTCTTCTGCGATACACCAGCTCACATTATGCGCCAGCGTACTGGACCCCACACCGCCGCGTGCGCCCAGGAATACAATCGATCGGCCGATCGGGGGCGCATCCGGGTCGGCATAAAGACGCGCCACAGAGTCGACAATCTGGATTGGAGACAGCGGGGCTACAAGATATTCATTCACACCCTGACGGATCATCTCACGGTAGAGCGTAATATCGTTGAGGTGGCCGACAATCACGACCTTCGTCCCCGCATCACAGACCTCTGCCAATGCGCCGAGCTGCTTGAAGAGTGTTTCTCCACCCTCAACTGTTTCGACAATGATCAGGCTCGGTGTGCCAGTGTCTCTATAATACTTAACTGCAGCCGGAATGCCGCCCATGTGAACCGTCACGTGGGCTTTTGCGAGGCGGCGGTCTTCGCCGGCCCGCTGAATGACAACACCGGTATCAGGCTGTTCACAGAAGACCTCAATCGAGATTCTGGGAACCGGTTTTACGACAGATTGGGTGACGAACTCTTCATCACCGTCATCGTCATCTTCGAATACCGGATCCTCCGGTAGTAATTGTTCTGCGTTGGTCATTCAGCCACTTCGCTCACTGATCCTGAGGCATTACCGGATTCCGCTGCTTCCGTTACCTCGCCCGTACGATATTTCTCAACCACTTCATCCCGGCGCGGTGCATAGGCCGGGCCCCATTCACGCGGCCCCATCAGATCTGCAGGGTCTGCCACGATCGCGGCCAGATTGCTCTGGGAGGCGCAGCCAAAGTTTGGCGTCCGCCCGTTGTTCGGTGCGAACGCGTAATCCTTCGACCAGTTGCCGCAGGGACTTGCGCTCGCCACATATCGACGATAGGTCAGGATGACAGGTGCGCTGCTGTTTGCTGAGGAGGCCCGATAGGCGGCATACCCAACTTCTGACCCGCTTAGACCTGCATCAGCGAGGGCCGCCCGTGTTTCTGCAACGATGGACACCGCCGCAGCTTCATTCGGCGATCCGCTGGGCGCTGCGATGGTCAGAGCGCCGTGCCCGCGGCTTTTATAGGTCCGCGCAAATGCGTCGATTGCTGCTTTGTCCGCAAGAGTAAGCGCTACCTTGTCTTTTGGAACGTCCATCTGGAACGTCACGACTTGCGGGTCGACGCTGATTGGATGCTGGTATCTCGCGTCAAACAGCGCGTCCTCGCGTCCGTTGAAGGCACCGCAAGCGCTCAAACCAAAAGACACGAGCAGGGTTAGGATCAATCTCGTCATCAGCTTCTCCACTCCCTCAATCCACCACAAAGCCAACAGGGCCCTGCAAAGCACCATCCGAGCCCTCAGAGCCCGCAACTCCATAAGTCGCATTCAGGCGACCCATCAGGAATGTGTCGAGATCGGATGCTGGTGCATATCCATCTGTCGGCAAGACGATTTTATCGCGACTGGTTGCGTCCACGAGGTAAGGCGTGACGATAACGACCAGCTCAGTTTCATTGTCCTGAAAGTCGCGGCTTCGGAAGAGCGAGCCGAGCACCGGTACGTCCTTAATACCGGGAACACCATCTATGTTTTGTTTCGTCGTTTCAGACAGCAGGCCAGCCATGACCATGGAACCGCCGCTTGGCAGTTCAACCGTCGTTTCAGCGCGACGCACGCGCAGTGCCGGTACCGTCACGCCGTCCTGTCGGATGGTGTTTCCGTTTATATCTGTGACGCTGGTTCCTTCGAACACAAACGACCCCTCAGAGGTTAGCTCACTAACTTCTGTCGAAATCTGCAGGCTAATTCGCCCTTCGCCAAGCACGACCGGCTTAAAACCAAGCCCGACACCGAAAGGTTTGAACTCCAAGATCACATTGCCGTTTCGGTCCTGGGACGTCGGCACAGGGAATTCACCGCCGGCAAGGAAGCTCGCGGACTCACCAGAGATTGCGGTGAGGTTGGGCTCTGCAAGCGTGCGAAGAAGCCCTGCGCGCTCAAGTGCGCTCAAGGCCGCTGTAATGTCTGAACCGCCGGTCGCTGGGAGCCCGTTCGGCGCAGATGTCAAACCACCAAGAGAGCCACCCTGAAGAGAAAGAGCGTTCGCTGTGGCCAGGCTCAACGCCAAACTCCCAATGTCCACGGAACTTGTTAGATCGACCCCCAACTGCTTGATCAAGCTGCGCTGCATTTCCGCGACGGTTACGCGCAGATTGACCTGCTCATTGCCTTCGACTGCCAGCATGTTGAGGATCTGATCTGGGTTACCGATAAAGCGGGCAGCAAGATCACGGGCCTGCGTAGCTTGAGCCGCATTGGGCACAAAACCAGATAGAACAATATTGTCATTGACCGCCTCGACGTTCACACGTGCATTGGGCAGAAAACGGGCAATCATGCCGGAAAGCCCCACAAGGTCCCGCTCTACACGGATCTCCAAATTCAAAATCTGCTCGCCGCGCGCATTGAAGAAAAAGGCGTTCGTTTGGCCGATCTCCATGCCGATGACGTAGGTCCTGCGCGCAGTGCGAACGACAGCATCCACGATGGCTGGATTGGACACCAATACATCTTTCGCATCCACCGGCAACTCTATGATGGCAGCCTTGTTGAGCCCGAGGGTCAGGGTTCGAGATGCGGTGCTTGCGCCGCCTTCGGTGATGCGCACGAGCTGCGCGTCGCCCGCTGCCATAACGGCACTGTTAGGCGTCAGACCGGAGACAGCGAAAAGCGGCCCCAAAAATACAAATGCCAAAGCTCTCCGGAGCTTTACCGGCGACAGGAAGCGATAGCGATACACAGCCATCCAGGTCATTGCCCTCTCCCTGCTATTGTTGTCTGGGTTGTTTCAACGCCATAGCGCAGAATACGCACGGACGTTCCGTAGCCTGCACTGCTGCGCCCTGACTGCTGGTTGGAAACACTTGTCGGCACCTGGTCAGTCCGCGCGCTGTCGGCCAATGGCCGCAATGCCAGGGAAAGCTCACCTTGAGCCGCTGCAAGGGCAAAACCTTCGGCCTGCGCCGGCAACATTTCCAGCGTGGCGGTCTTACCAACAACAACTTGTTCGCCTTCTACCTCTTTGAATGTTTGATCAATGGCCAATACGCGCACATTGCGAAGAATGGTTTCGCTTCGATAGCCATCGCCATTGCCACCGTCCTCGCCGCCAGAGCGAAGACGCATGGTCACAATCACATCTACACGGTCATTAGGCAGAATAAAGCCGCCAGCGCCCGTCTCCGGCGAGATTCTGGTCGAAACAGCTCGCATGCCAGGCGACAGAAGTGCCGACATAAAGCCGGCATTTTCGAAACTGACCAATTTTCCAGATGTAATAGGTTCCCCGGCAAGAATTGGACTGCGCGCGATTGCGCCGCCAAAAACATCCAAGGCATTTGGCTGCACATCCTGCGTCACAAATGAACCAGAGACCGCATCTTCCGGCCATGGCTGCCAAACAAGGTCGCCCTTGCCAACACGCTGGCCCAGTGGAATATCAGCAGCGGCGACAAGCACTTCCGCCATTGGCTGCTCGATGATTTGTGGCACAACGACCTGCGGCGTCTCGGTGGACACGAGTGATCGTGCAAGGAATGCCGCGAGCCCCGCAGCAACCAATGCCAATGCCAAAATTCCAATTCTCATCGCGTTCACAGGATCACCACCTTATTTCCGGCTGTGAGAGATCGATCTGCCCTATCAAACGACTTTTCGATCAACTTATAGTTAATTTTGCTACGCCTTTTTCCTGGGACAGTTCCCAGCATATGCGGTCTGTTGTTGGACTTTCCTTCCGAGGTTTTGATCAGATGCCGGACACTGCCAGCGCAAACCAGACCGTTTGCGGCAAAGCAAAGAGGGCACCAGCAGCAAGTGCAATCCCGTAAGGGATGCCCGCTTCTCTGTCGTGCAGTCGTGAAATCCAGGGTCTTGTCTGCATCGCAGCTGCCATTGGCACCCGACGGAACATGAGCAATGAGAGCGCGAGGAGGCCGCCAATGATCGCGGTCCAGGCGAGATAGACCGGCAGGGAAGGCCATCCTATCCACAGGCCGATTGCCGCCATGAGTTTGGCGTCGCCACCGCCCAAAAGGTTCATCGCGAACATTGCCATTCCAGCAAACAGCAGCGCCAATCCCAGCGCAACGTGGCCAGCGATCATCGCCCAGCTCATTCCTGCGAAAGACACAGCCACGACAAAAAGCCCCACCAACGCGAGCGACACCCAGTTCGGAATCCGAAAGGTCAACAGATCGCTGACCGCTGCCACAATGAGCAACGCTGGAAAGATGGTGAGGATGCTGGTCTGCAACATGCAAAAGCCTAAAAGTTGAATGAAAACAAGTACTTTGAACAGTTGAACTCAGAATGAGAGAGTGTCTCGACGGGTGTAAACACGGCGTAAAGATGGTGCGTTTTTCCACCCAGTGTTTTCAGCCTGATGCCGACAAAAAAAGACCGCTGACTCGCTATGCGGTCAACGGTCTTACTTTTGAAGTCTCGCCAAGCATCCGGCCTAAATGCCAGGACGCCTGAAAAGAGCCTTAGCCTGCTACAGGTGCAACAAGTGCAGTATCGATGGCATTAAAGATCGCCAATACATCGCCACCGATCGTGCCAACAACACCAACGATCGCAACTGAAATACCCGCAGCGATCAAACCATATTCAATGGCAGTCGCACCGGACTCATTGTCCATGAAACGCTTCATAAAATTAGTCATAACTAGATCCTCATAAATACTCTTAGTACAGCACCAGCCCAAACCCACCGTCTTGCGACCACTGTCTTTGAGCTCATCCAACCTACTTGGCAGGCCTTACCTCCAAGTTAATCTGAAGATGAAAAACGCTGACATCCTGATTTTTTATTTGAACATTTTTACTCAATACAATTTAAAATTCCATTTATCACATCACTACTTTGTCTATTCAAATATTCAATCTCCCTGCGATAGCTGTTTCGCAATAGGTTGGTTAAAAATCGGTGACTGCAGAGGATCGAGAACTGAAACACTTCAAGAAGATCAAAAACACACGCCACGGTGGGCGTGCACGATGCCAGGACGGTCCATCCAACCGAATTTTCAGCAAACTATCTCATTTGCAAAGCGTTTAGCCTTTCAGGCCTAAGGTTGGGCCTGTCCTAAACAACCCTGCGACCAAACCTGTCGCAACTGAAGGGATCTATGTAGATGACGCACGTTTCGAAGCAGCCATGTCGCGCTCTCGCCTGTGCCGCAGCACTGTCCGGGGGCCTATTGGCACTCCCTGCTTGGGCAGCAGACCTCAGAGTCGAAGTCAATCATTCGCATTTACACACACTCAAGCACACTGCGTCGACCCTGATTGTCGGCAATCCGGCGATCGCAGATGTCTCCATCAGCAACAACAACACGCTTGTTGTCTTTGGAAAGACCTATGGCATGACCAACCTCATCGCGCTTGATGCGACCGGTCGGCAAGTTGCCAATCTCGATGTCAGGGTAACAGAGTCAGGAGGCACGAACATGGTGGTCAATCGTGGCGCGAGCCAGTTGTCCTACTCATGTGCGCCTCGATGCGTTCGAGTGATAGATACTGCCGATGAGCCGACGCTGACAGATTCATTGATATCCACGACCAAAAGCGTCACCGGGTATGCCGATGCGGCAGCGTCTGGAGACACCGAATAAGACATATTGCACCATCACAGAAAAAGGGGCTCCTATTTGAGGAGCCCCTTTTTTGTGTCGTCTGGTTCGGTGTTTCTATCTACTCAAGCGCAGATTCGATAAGTCTCGTGCAATGGCTTGAAAGACGGTCTGCAATTCCTCATTGCTTGGTGAGTCAAAATATAATGCGGGACTGGTTGCGCACCCTTCCATCAACGCTTGTGTGTCACTGTTTGAAACCTGGAACGTGATCGTATAAAGCCTAACGCCTTCATCTTTGATGTTTTCGCAAATCTCTGCTGTCTTTGGATCAAGACGATCCTCCGCAGCTGATTTGTTGGTCGTGCCAAGCCGACCCTTTCGTATGTAGCCGTAGGCCGTGTACCTGGATCTGTTCCGATTGTTCAGCGTTCCCAAAACATTTGAACCATCGGTCAAAAGAATGATCGCCTTGTCCACAGACGGGTCATCATATTCGCGCCCTTCTGTGTAAGGCTCGCCAGGCGAGATGAGACGCCATCCCCAGGACAGACCAACCGGGATGTGCGTAACGCCACTGGCGTTCATGTCATCAATATCGTCAATGAGGAGATCTTTGTCGTTCGTCATCGGCGTCACCGGACGCATGGTACATCCTGCATCGGGTCCTCTGCTTGAGGAGCTCACCCAAGCGCCATCATATTTGGAAATATCCTTCTGCTCCGGCCCATCATTCTGATCCGGATCAGCATCATCCAAATAATCATTCACATATTTGCTGGCATCGCCTTCATCCGGCGCAAACCACGGCACCCATAATGTATCCGGGTTACCGGCACTTGGCGGCGTATCATTTTCGTCAAGCGGTTCAGGGCGCGTCTGCACGCAGCCTTCCCAGGACCGGTTGTTGATCTGATCATAAAGGTCCCACAGGTTGTTCACATTGGGATCTGTGCTGAATTTGAAGTTCTCACCGTGAATGCTCGAAGCACCGGTCATATCAAGGGCGGTTGTGGGGAATTCGGTTCCCACGTTTACACCAGCGGCAAAAGGAACAAGACCAATATGAATTTTGTCCAGGTCCGGGTTGTCGCCGAAGAGGATATTCACAAGAGATGTCGCAGCCTCCTTCATCGCACCAAGCTTGCCGTTTGATCCCATGGAGCCGGTATTATCAAGCACCATGACGATCTCAAGCGCCTTATTCTCTCTGGTGACTTCAATCTCACTGCCAACATCCATTTCATCGATACCGAAAACACCCAGCAGCGATGTCGGGAGGGTCGCTGTCGCAGACAAGGTGACAACATTGTCTCCAAGGTTCAGATGAAGTTCTCCTGGAACACCAATCTCAGTTGTGGGGTAATTCGCATTGAAGAAGTCTTGCGCCAGTGTTTCCAGATACTCCTCTGACGCACCAGGTGACCCAGCAACAGCGAGCCCGGCAGCGTCCAATGCCTGTGTCAGATGCGCCTTTACGAGGTAGGCACGCGATAGGTCGACGCCAATTCCGGCGGCGGCCATAATCGGCATCAGCGCCACTGCGAAGATGATCGCGACATTGCCTTGCCTGTTGCGCCGGAACTCGCCAATTGTCGCGAGGAACTTAAACGCCGCCAGCGCCATTCTATTGCCAATCTGGTCCATATTCTCATTGCTCCGTTCTCGGAACACTCCCGTGCCGGGGATTGAAATCGGGATCAGACTAGGCCGCCGGTGTTAAGGGGGCTTCAATGACGAAGGTAAATTTTGGCTCAAATTGTCGCTATTTGACGGGGTGGGAAATGGATAAAATTTGAGACAAATTCGCGTCCCTTTTAGCTCAAATTGCCCCACCAAAACTGACGCTCCAGAAAACCTTTTCCCCTATTCCTCGTGAAAGGAAAGAACTGTCAAATCCTGACAGGCGCTAGGTCAAAGAGCGAGGCACCCCGTGACGTACAAGGGCACAAGAACGGGACTATTGAGGAAATGGCGACGTTTGCCGGCCTCTCAGTCCTATAGGCAGGATGAAGGCGGCAGCGTGGCGGTCGAAATGGGCCTCGTCGCATTCCCCTTCTTTGCACTCCTTTTCGCGCTGATTGAGACAACGCTCATCTTCTTTGCCTCTGTGGCCATGGAGGGGGCAATGGAAGATGCTGCCCGCATGGTGCGGACTGGCATTGCGCATAATGACGGCATGAATGCTGCGGAATTCAAGACCGAGATCTGCACCAAGAGTCCGCTGTTCTTTAACTGCGACCAGAAGCTGATTGTCGATGTGAGGACGTTCGACGAGTTCGGCGCCGTCAACGCTGACAGCCCGATCGATGAGAATGGGAATCTCTCAAACAATTTCCAATATAATATCGGCGGTGCAGGCGATGTGGTCCTGGTTCGGGCGTTCTATGTCTGGGACGTGTTGACACCTATCGGTATTGGACTTGAGAACATGTCCGGCGGCAATCGCCTGATCGCATCCAGTTCAGTATTCCGTAATGAGCCATTCGGTGAAATTCTGGCAGGAGGCGTTTGATCATGGCCCTTTTCTTCTCCAAGACCAGTTCTCTCGCGCGGACCTTGTTCAAAAGAAATGAGGGCACCTCATCGGTTGAGTTTGCGCTCCTGTTACCACTGATGCTCTCCATTTACTTTGGAGCGGTCGAATTCAGTAATGCGCTGCTCGCTGACCGGAAGCTCAATAAAACAGGAAGTGCTGTGGCTGATCTGGTCGCACAGGCGGTTGTGATCGACGATAACCTGATGGATGACATATTCGACGCCAGCACGACCATTATGGAACCGTTTGGCTCAACCACGCTGACGGTCGTGGTCGCCAGCGTTGTCGCTGATGAAAACAGTGTTACGACGGTTGACTGGAGCGACGCTCTGAACGGGACAGCTTTTGCGCCCGGCTCGCCCTATGTATTGCCCGCTGGCCTCGCTGCTGCGGGCTCCAGCGTAATCGTTGCCGAGGCTACATACACCTACACATCTCCCATCGGACAGTATCTGACGGGTGGCATTACATTCACCAATCAGTATTTTCTGCGCCCCCGCCGGACGTCTGCGGTCGGCCGCACAAGCTAACATCAACCCTTCAGGATTGATTAACCATGTTTCTCATTTAGGTGATGCAAACATGTCGCAGGTGGCTTTTTGCCCCTCATTTGAGGCGGTGAGTGATTGAGACTCACAAGCCCCTGGGAGCAAAAATACGCCGATCCGACGGGGCGGTCGGTCCAGTCAAAAATGAGTCAGCTTGTCTGACATAATTGTAAGTGTTTGAATCTGAAGGAAAATGGTGGCGGAGAGAGAGGGATTCGAACCCTCGAGACGGGATTACCGCCTACACGCTTTCCAAGCGTGCGCCTTCAGCCACTCGGCCACCTCTCCGCAGTCAGCGGCTTCTTAACCACCTGATTTGGCGCGCAATATACCCCACGCCCCTTTTGAATCAACACCTGTAAGCGTTCGTCGCAAAATCATCGCAACGCGAGATCTTGTCGTTTGTCGCTTCAGCAGTTACCGTTTCGTTAAGTCGTGATATGTCGCGATGAGTAAATGGCTGGGGGGCCAAAGAATAATGATCGTTTTCAGGCTAATCGGACTTATCTTTATTGCAGCTGCGCTCATGGTATTGGGTGCAGACGGAATACAGACACTCGAAGCCGGGGAAGTAAAAATCCGCTCCTTGGGTGAGTTATGGACCTTGCTTCATCCCGCAACATTGGAATCAACAAACGCGTGGGCAGCCGAAACACTGCCAGGTGTTGTTGCAGATCCAGGATTTACGTCACTTCTGACATTCCCGTCTTGGGCTGTGTTTGGCGTGATTGGTATCCTGATCGCATTCCTCTTTCGTCGTCGCGACTAAATATCTTCCAGACTCGGTGGCCCGGCGAACGCTTTGGGGGAAGTTTTCGCATTGTAGGACGCCCGCATAACGGAGCATGCTCTCGGGCATCGCTCCGTTATGCACTTCTATTGGACATTCATTGTGCGGCTTCTACTGACACTCTTATCGGGCGCTTTTGCTCTGGCGGCTCTGGGTGCAGGTCTCTTTGACCTGTTCGGGGCTCCTGCGCGCAGCGGCTTCTTCCATACAGGTGGTGAGATCTGGTTCTCTCTGTCGCCCGACAGTCTCAATCTGATGCAGGCTGTGACCCAGCGCTACGTGTCGCCTGAATTGTGGGACCCGACCATCGTGGCGGTGCTGAAGCTGCCCGCTATCCTCTCTCTAGGATTGCTTGCGGCTATCTTTGGCGCCTATCCAATCCTGCGAAAGCTTACGCGGTCTCGCGCCTAACCTGAGCAAGAAACTCGCCGAGCGTGCGTCTCTACCCGGTCGCATTTTCGAACCACAAAAGTCTGCAACTTTTTCTGAAAGTGCTCGGGTCTCAACCCGGTCGCATTTTCGAACCACAAAAGTCTGCAACTTTTGTTGAAAATGCTCGAGTCTCAACCCGGTCGCATTTTCGAACCACAAAAGTCTGCAACTTTTGCTGAAAATGCTCCTAATTCTCGTCCATCTTCAGAGCAGCAATGAAGGCTTCCTGAGGGATGTCGACGCGTCCGAACTGGCGCATCTTTTTCTTCCCCTCTTTCTGCTTGTCCAGAAGCTTGCGCTTCCGGCTGACATCGCCGCCGTAACATTTCGCCGTCACGTCTTTGCGCATCGCGGCAATCGTCTCGCGCGCCACAATGCGCCCGCCAAGGGCGGCCTGGATCGGCACTTTGAAGAGGTGACGTGGGATCAACTCTTTCAGTTTCTCACACATGGCCCGACCGCGTTGTTCCGCCCGGGAGCGATGAACAATGGTGGCCAACGCGTCCACCGGCTCTTCATTTACCAGGATCGACATTTTGACGAGGTCATCTTCCTCATAGCTTTCAATCTGATAGTCGAAGCTTGCATATCCGCGCGTCACCGACTTCAGACGGTCATAGAAATCGATGACTACTTCGTTGAGCGGCAGCCGATAGACGACCATTGCCCGCGAACCGGCATAGGTGAGATCAATCTGGGATCCGCGCCGGTCCTCGCAAAGCTTCAGTACAGCACCCAGATACTCATCTGGGACCAGGATCGTTGCTTTGATCCACGGCTCTTCAATGTGGTCGATCTTCATCACATCAGGCATATCAGCCGGATTGTGCATTTCTTCCATCGTCCCATCGGTCATATGGAGGTGGTAGATCACACTTGGCGCTGTGGTGATGAGATCAATGTTGAACTCACGCTCGATCCGCTCGCGCACAATCTCCAAATGGAGAAGCCCCAGAAAACCGCAGCGGAAGCCGAAACCGAGCGCTGCACTGGTTTCCATCTCAAACTCAAAACTTGAATCGTTCAGCCGCAGCTTCGCCATCGCCTCACGCAAATCTTCAAATTGAGCTGCATCTACCGGGAAGAGACCACAGAAGACAACCGGCTGGGCCGGATGGAAGCCGCCAAGTGCTGTCTCGCAAGGCCGTCGTTCATCCGTGATGGTATCGCCAACAGCGGTGTCGGCCACCTCTTTGATGGAGGCTGTAAAGAAACCAATCTCTCCGGCTTTCAGCGACGGCAGGTTTTCCTTCTTCGGCCGGAACATGCCAACCTGATCCACAGGGTACACACCACCTGTGGCCATCATCTTGATGCGTTGACCTTTTTTGAGCTCGCCATCCACGACCCGTACAAGCACGACCACGCCTAAATAGGCGTCATACCAGCTGTCGACCAGCATCGCCTTCAAAGGCGCTGAGCGGTCTCCTTCAGGCGGCGGCAGCTTGGTGACAATGGCTTCCAGCACATCGTCAATGCCGAGGCCCGACTTTGCCGAGATCTCCACAGCGTCGCTAGCATCCAGACCGATTACATCTTCAATCTGTTGGCGCACCCGGTCGGGCTCAGCTGCTGGCAAATCAATCTTGTTCAGCACAGGCACGATCTCATGATCGACCTCAATGGCGGTATAGACATTGGCGAGGGTCTGCGCTTCCACTCCCTGGCTCGCATCAACGACCAGGAGCGACCCCTCACAGGCGGCCAGCGACCGGTTCACCTCATAGGCGAAATCTACATGGCCGGGTGTGTCGATCAGATTGAGCTCATAGGTGATCCCATCCGCTGCCTTGTAGTCCAGACGGACGGTCTGGGCCTTGATGGTAATGCCTCGCTCCCGCTCGATATCCATGCTGTCGAGCACCTGCTCCTTCATCTCACGTTGCGTGAGACCGCCACAGGTCTGGATCAACCGGTCGGCCAGCGTGGATTTGCCGTGGTCAATATGGGCGATGATGGAGAAATTACGAATATGGGCGAGGTCTGTCATGGGCGCGATATATCACTGCTAGCCCCTCTTTCCAACATTATAGAATAGGTAGCAGAGCCGCGCGCTCGGCGGACCAAGGCGCGCTCTATTCGGACCCATCGCCCCCAGCCCAATTCGCCGGACGTTTCTCCATCCAGGCCTTAATGCCTTCTTTGTAGTCAGGGTGCTGCGCCATCTCCTCCAGAAGGCGCTCAGCCTCCTCTACAGCCGCGCCAGCGCTCCTGTGCTGGTCGCTATAGACCTGCCATTTGGTCTCCCTGAGCGAGCCAGGGGCTGACTGGGTCAGCATCTGGGCATATTCATAAACGGCGGGCATGAGCGCTTCTGGCTCCAGACATTTGTTTAGGAATCCCATCTCCATTGCTTCTTCAGCCAAAAAGACCCGGGAAGACAGAAGCAGGTCATTTGCATGGGTAAGCCCGACAATCCGGGGCAGGACCCAGGAGAGGCCGAATTCGGCCGGGAAGTTGAAGCGACCATGCGCGGTCGTGAATTTGGCCCCTTTCACCGCAAATCTTAGATCTGCAAAGGCCGCGAGGACCACGCCAATGCCGGCAGCCGCGCCATTTATTGCGGCTATTACCGGTTTTGAGAGACCAAAATGGTAGGCAAAAGTCGCGTCAAACTCATCGCGGATGCCATAGCCCGGCCTGGAAATATCATCGGTGGTACCGCTGTCATAGCGGCCCTTCTCGGAATGACCTTCCAGCGCAGCCGTATCCGCCCCCGCGCAAAAGGCTTTGCCCTCGGGATCGCCTGTCACAATGATCACGCGCACATCTTTGTCATGGTCAAGCTCGGTCAGGACATGGCGGTATTCCGTATGCATCCGCCCGGTCCAGGCGTTGCGTCGATGGGGTCTCGACAAAAAGACAGTAGCGATCTGACTTTCACGCTCGACCTTGATCGTTTTGAGTTCCATCGCTTAGCTCCTGTCTGGTGTCAGAAATTCATTTCGCGCGCCGATCAGCCTCAAGTCGCTCCATAAACGCGCCTGCAATAATGCCCGAGGGCAAGGCGATGATCCCAATTCCGATCAGGGCGATCACCCCCGCGAGCATTTGACCCAGGCCCGTCACCGGATAGGCATCGCCATATCCCACTGTTGTGAGCGTCACAACCGCCCACCATAGGGACCTGCTGATGGAGCCGAAATATTCTGGGTTAACTGCGCCTTCGGCATAATAAATGGCGACAGCTGCAAAATAGACCGACGTTATTGAGAGGAAAAAGCTGATCAGCAATTGGCGCCAGACGGACTCGATCACATCCACCAACATCTGGGCTGCCGGCACAAATCGAGCGAGCTTCACCAATCGCATCAGTCGGACGGCCTTCAAGCCTTCGACAGAGAAAGGGATCTCAATACCCGCCGACACGAGTGCGACAATCAAGAGCTCCGGCGCAAATGCCAGAAAATCAACAATCAGCCAGAAGCGGCCTGCATACCGCGCCCGTTCAGCAACGCCGCGAATCCCCCGCGTCTCTCCCGCCGCCCAAAGGCGCAATAGAAACTCAATGCCAAAGACACAGAGAATAATCAGGTTGGCTGAATTGAGCGCCTCGGCCCATGGGCCCGCAAGTGCTGGCTCCGTTTCCAGGGTGAACAGCACCACGCTGGAGAAGATCAGGACAATCAGGATCCAGTTGGTCGGCGACAAGCCAGGCTTGTCCCAGGAGTCGATGGTAAGCTGGCGGTCGACCACCCGTCTGAGCCAGTTGCCGTTCGCTGATGATGATGTCTGCATGTCCCCTCCGCTCCATCTGTTTTAAAGCGGTAGCGAAGGGTTTTAAAGCGGTAGTGCGCAAAAGGACCTGTTTGAGACCAACCTTGCGCATCCTTACGTTAGGCAGCCTCGATGCCATGGGAATTCAGAAAGACTGTCATGGGTTCCACCACCCGTTGCACTGCAGAACGTGCTCCTACCCGATGATGCCACTCGGTTAGGCGGGGGCATGCGGCGGGAATGGCTTCACCCAGGAACCCGGCAAAGTAGGATGCCATATAGAAGGCAATATCTGCATAGGTGTAGTCACCGATCAGATAATCCCCTATCAGCCCGCTCTCGGCTCTGGCGTAGAATGCCTGTATCGCGACACGCGCGGCAGCAACTCCCTCAGGGCCGACGCGCTGTGCACCAGCTGGCATGAGAGAGACAATGTTTGGAAAAAAGACTTCGTCCGATGTCAGTTCAGCCAGGCGTGCTCTCGCCCTTTGTTTATCGTCCTTAGGCCACAGAGGCGGCTTTGGCTGCACATCCTCCAGATATTCGAAAATCTGGGTTGAATCGAAAATCTCCAGGTCACCATCAACAAGGACCGGCACCTGTTCCTTCGGGTTGACCCGTTTCACGACTTCATGTTTAGGCGCGTAAAGTTCACGAAGAGAAAAAGGGACAAATTCGAGATCAAAGTCGATCCCTTTTTCATGGCAAGCGATCTCGGCTTTCGCCCCAAACATGCTGAGCGGACCGGAATAGAGTTTCATTGCGACATCTCCCTAAGGTTTCGATGATGATGTCAGCAAGATCTGGCGGGCTGCAGCGCCAATTGGCGGGTTGTCTGTCAAACCATTCGCTTGAACCTCTTGAGGAAGCTCCGGTAAATTACACGCTCAGTGCCACGCAGTTGCGGAGTAGTTATGCGTTCCTTTGTTGTCCTTTCTACAAGTCTTGTTTTTCTTTCTACAGCCGTCATTGCTGACGACGCGAAACCCGCGATTGACTTATCAACGCAGAGCGACTCGTTTGTTGTTGAGGAAGAGTATCAATCCATCCGTCCTGGTGCGATGGACGAACGCTTCGAACGGGAAGAAGGCGTAGGTGGTACCAGCGTCAACCTCTCCTACGATGAAGATCAGCCGGAACGTGACGAGTATGGCATCATTCGGGAGATTGAGGGGCCCGCGACAACTGACTATTCCAAGCCGCCTCAACTTCAATCAGACAATTGACGTCGCAGCGGCTCCTCCCATCGCGCCGGCGATGGCCAGAAAAATGTACCCCTGTCGCATTGCCGTCCAGGACTGACAGAGGACACGGGAAACAACAAGACACAGAACGCCGAGCAGCGCTGCATGGACAGCGCCAAAGGCAATTGCACCTGTCAGCAAAGCATGGCTGAAAAACGCGCCAGACAAAGCCAACAGACAATGTAGCGCAAGCCAGACACTCACTGCATGCCAGGTGAGGCTCTCCAGGGCCTTCGGAAATCCAGTAAGAGCCGCCTGCATCTCAGCGTGGACGGTGCGTCCAGCCAAGAAGACATGGATCACAACGCCACCGGCCAGCAGAACTGCTGCAACCATCGCATACAGGTTCATACCGCGCCTCTCCTATAAATAGGGCCACGCAGCGCCTGCTGCGATGCCGAGAAAGACAATCCACGCAAGATGCCGTCCCTTTGAGGCGACCAGAGTCACGATGCCAGTGATGGCGAATGTCATTGCGATCGTAAGCGGCACGAAAGCAGGATTGCTCTCCATGCCAAGCAGTGGTGCCAACAGGATGACGGCCAGCCCGGTCCACGCAAATGTCGTGATGTGCCAGGCGAACCGAACGGTGCTGTTCAGGAAGTCCGCATCCGGTGGGACGCCGTTCCAATTCATGCGTTTCAGGACCGGCTTGACGATCCCCTGTTCGCCCAGAATTGAATGGGCGAGCCCAATGCCCACGGCACCGAGTGCGGCGACAATGAGCGCTATCTGATCTATCGGCATTTACATCTCCATACGCTTCCGTATGGCTACTCTCCTTGGATATGCTAGCGGCGTCAATACGGATCCGTATGGCATTTTGTCGCTGGAGCCTTGCATGGGTGCAAAACCTCAAGAATTGAGCAAAACTGATTGGATCGCTGCTGCATTCCGGGCGCTTGTCGCGGATGGGCCCTCGGCCATTAATGTCGAACCGCTGGCCAAAAGCTTAGGCATCACCAAAGGCAGTTTCTACTGGCACTTTAAGGACCGCGCAGCCCTTCACGCCGCCATGCTGGACCACTGGGAGAAGATCGCCACAGATCACATTATCGATGATGTGGAGGCCCATGGAGGGTCAGGCAGGGCCAAACTGGAACGCCTGATTGGTCATGCGATCAGCGCTGCACCGGATGCCTATGGCGGTGCACAAGCAGAAGGCGTGTTGCGCGGTTGGGCCGCAAGCTATGATCCGGCAGGAGCGATCCTTGCCCGCGTCGACAAAAGACGACGGGCCTATCTCGCACACCTCTTTCAGGAGGCCGGTCTGGACAAGGCAGATGCGCGGCCCGCGGCCGACATTGCCTATCTCGCAAGCATCGGCGCCCAGAACACAAGAGCGACAGGCGGCAAGATGGACCGGCCAGCAACGTGGCGCTACATGCTGGACCGCCTCCTGGGAGAGACCTAGCCGCGCAGTTTGCCGCCTGTTGCTTTGGCGACCGCCGCGACGACCTTATCGCTCACCGCTTCCAGCTCTTCGTCCGTCAGGGTTTTATCCCGTGGCTGCAACGTCACTTCGATGGCGAGGGACTTCTCATCCGCGCCGAGGCTCCCGCCTTCAAACGCATCAAAGAGCGTTACCCCGGTGATCAGCTTTTTATCCGCACCCGCCGCTGCATGTACCAGCGCATCCGCCGCCTGATCCTTCGCAACAATGAAGGCGAAGTCCCGACGCACAGGCTGAAGATCAGGGATCGTGAGGCCCGGCTTGGTTTTCGTCGGCTTCACTTTCGGCTTCGGAATGGCGTCGAGCATCACTTCAAAAGCCACAATCGGCCCTGCCACATCGAGCGCATCTAGAATCTTCGGGTGAATTTCACCGAACCTCGCCAGCACATTTTTTGGGCCCATACGGAAAACGCCTGAACGGCCCGGGTGATACCAGGCCGGCGCATCGGCTGCGACCTGTAGATTGTCGACCTTTGCGCCAAGGCTTGCGAGCAGTGCGGCGGCATCGGCCTTGGCGTCGAAAACATCAACCGCATTCGCTGCGCCCTGCCACTGACGTCCGGCACCATTAATCCCGGCCGTGCCCTGTCGGACACCGGTCGCGACATTGATCTGATCTGTCGGTTGGTCGCCCTCATATTGCTGCGCTACTTCGAACAGCATGATGTCACGTGCGCCACGGGCCATGTTGCGCCCGGCTGCCGCGATCAAGCCTGGCAGAATGGCAGGCCGCATATGGCTCATGTCACTGGAGATCGGATTGGCGAGCTCAAGAGGTGCAATCGCATTCTCACCGCCGCCAAAGAGTTCCGCCTGAGCCTTTGGAATGAAGGACCAGTTCACCGCTTCCACGAAGCCCCGCGAGGCCAAGACGCGCTTGGCATTGCGCAAGCGCTTCTGGGATAGGTTAAGCACAGGGTCCGCCACAGCATGTGATTTTGGCAGCGGTGTGGACGTGACTTCCTCAAGCCCGTGAATACGGACGACTTCTTCCACCAGATCCGCTTCGCCAAACACATCCGGGCGCCAGCTTGGGGGTGTCACATCGAGACGCCCGCCTTCACCAATTGTCACTTCGAAGCCGAGGTCGCCCAGGATTTTTTCAATCTCTGCGGTTTCCAATGCAACACCGGTGAGCTTTGCCACCCGCGCCGGATCGAATGAGATCACATGGGAATGGTCCGGCGTTTCGCCGGCGACAACCATGTTCGATGCTTCGCCTCCGCAGAGCTCCATGATGAGTGCTGCAGCGCGATCAACACCCGGCAGTGTCGAGGCCGGATCAATACCCCGCTCAAACCGGTAGCGCGCATCAGACACAATGCCCGTCTTTCGGCCTGTCGACGCCGTTCTGCGCGGATCGAAGTAGGCGCTCTCGATGAAAACATCCGTCGTTGCGTCCGTCGACCCGCTTTCTTCTCCGCCCATCACGCCCGCAAAACCTAATACACGGGCATCGTCGGCAATCACCGTCATGGTCTCATCAGCTTTGTATTCTTTGCCGTCGAGCGCTGTGAAGGTATCGCCTTTGCCAAGTCGGGCGCGCACATTGCCGTTGAGCTTTGCCACGTCATAGACATGCAGCGGACGGGCCTGATCGTAAGAAAGGTAGTTGGTGATATCGACCAGGGCATTGATGGGGCGCAGACCAATGGCGATCAAACGCTCCTGCATCCAGGCGGGGCTTGGGCCGTTCTTCACGCCGCGCACCATGCGGCCTGCCAAAATGGGGCATGCGTCTTTTGTGTCTGCGTCGAACTCAAGCTCCATACTGACAGAGCTTTCGAACGCGTTAGACACTTTGGGAACAGCGGTTTCTTTCAACGTGCCGAGACCAGCAGCCGCTAAATCACGCGCAATGCCATAGACACCCAGGCAATCAGGCCGGTTCGGCGTGATGCCGATCTCAATCATGGGATCGGTTTTGCCCAGCGCTTCCGACGCCGGCGTGCCCACAGCAAAGTCACCGTCGAGCTCAATGATGCCGGTGTGCTCGTCAGAGAGCTCAAGCTCGCGCTCAGAACACATCATGCCGTTTGATTCAACACCGCGGATCTTTGTGGGCTTCAGCACCATGCCGTTCGCGGGGATCGTGGCACCCGATGGTGCAAAGATGCCGAGCAGGCCGGTCTTGGCGTTCGGCGCGCCGCATACGACTTGCAGCATCTCGGTCTTGCCATCGACGACTGCTTCCACTTTGCAGAGCTTCAGCTTGTCCGCATCGGGGTGTGGCCCAGCTTCAACAATGCGCGCAACCGCGAAGGGCGCAAGCGCTGCCGCCGGGTCCACCACCTCTTCGACCTCAAGGCCGATCATGGTGAGCTTGTCGACGATCTGATCAAGGGTCGCGTCGGTGTCGAGATGATCTTTCAACCATGAGAGGGTGAACTTCATGAGCTGAGCCCTCCCGCCAGAGTTGGCACATCCAGCGCGGCAAACCCATAGTGGCGGAGCCAGCGGAGATCTGTCTCAAAGAAGGCGCGGAGATCCGGAATGCCATATTTCAGCATCGCCAACCGGTCGATGCCGACACCGAAGGCAAAGCCCTGGAATTCATCCGGGTCAATATTCGCAGACTTCAGCACATTGGGGTGCACCATGCCGCAGCCCAGAATTTCGAGCCAATCGTCACCCTCACCAATGCGGATTTCATTGCCGAGGCGGGCGCAGCGCACATCCACTTCCATGGAAGGTTCCGTGAACGGGAAGAAGCTTGGGCGGAAACGAATTTCCACGCCTTCGGTTTCGAAATAGGCACGCAGGAATTCTTCCAGCGTCCATTTCAAATGGCCCATATGGGTGTCGCGATCCACGACCAGGCCTTCGACCTGATGGAATTGCGGGGTGTGGGTCTGGTCGCTGTCACAGCGGAAGGTGCGGCCGGGCGCGATGAAGCGGAAGGGCGGCTTGCTCTTTTCCATGGTGCGCACCTGCACGGGACTTGTGTGGGTGCGGAGCAGCGGACGGGTGCCGTCTTCGCGCTCATGGAAATAGAAGGTGTCGTGCATTTCCCGCGCCGGATGGCCTTCGGGGAAATTCAGCGCTTCGAAATTATAGTAATCGGTCTCGATGTCCGGACCTTCTTCCACCGCAAAGCCCAGATCACAGAAGATCGCGGTGATCTCGTCCATGGTCTGGGTCAGCGGATGAATGCGGCCCTGCTCGATGGGCGTTGAGCGCACCGGCAGCGTCACATCGACTTTTTCGGTGGCTAGGCGTTCTTCGAGAGCGGCTTCATGCAGTTCGGCTTTCCGAGCCGCAATCGCATCACCGACACGGGTTTTGAGGCCATTCAAGGCGGGGCCCATTTCCTTGCGCTCTTCAGGGCTCATTTTGCCGAGCCCCTTCATGAGCTCAGAAATGCTGCCCTTCTTGCCAAGGGCGCCCACGCGCACTTCTTCCAGGTCTTTTTCGGTGCCAGCGCCTGATACAGCTGCCAGAACGTCCGCTTCAATCTTCTCTAGATCGCTCATTATCCCTCGATCCTTTTTTCGGTCGCATTTCCGGGCAGAAAACCCCACCAAATCTGATTTGGCACTTTTCCTGGAAATGCTCCGAATCTCACCGCCCTTGATACAGGAACGGCTTAAACGCAAAAACCCCGCACGCAATCTTCAGCTGCCTTTTATTCAGGCGGCCCAAGAGAAGCTGCGGGGTTCTCGAATGTTGGACGTTCAATGTAGGAGACCGGCAGATTATCTGAGTTCAGAATGCCGCCGGATATTCCGCTTTATTGAAGTGCCGCTTCCGCCTGGTCGACCAAAGACTTGAAGGCCTCCGGCTCGTGGACGGCGAGGTCAGCCAGAACTTTCCGGTCAACCTCGATGCCAGCGCGCCCGAGACCGTTGATAAATCGGCCATAGGTGAGCCCGTGGCTCCGGCTGGCGGCGTTGATCCGCTGGATCCAGAGAGAGCGGAAGTTCCGCTTCTTGGCCTTGCGGTCGCGATAGGCGTATTGACCGGCTTTTTCGACAGCCTGGTTGGCAATACGGAAGGTATTTTTGCGGCGGCCATAAAAACCCTTTGCCTTTTTGATCACCTTGCGGTGACGGGCATGGGTGGTGACGCCTCTTTTTACACGTGACATTGATCTTGCTCCTTAGCCGTACGGCATCATCTTTTTAATAATCCGCGCATCCGGGTCGGACAGAATGGCCGTGCCCCGCTGATTGCGGATCTGTTTGTTCGTACGTTTGATCATGCCGTGCTGCTTGCCGGACTGCGGGTGCCGCACTTTTCCGGAAGCGGTCAGCTTGAAGCGCTTTTTCACGCTCGATTTGGTCTTCAGCTTGGGCATTTTGCTCTCCTTAAGTCTCTAGATTTTTGCGCCGGGGTTTCGAAAACCAAGGGAAACCCTAGCCTTTTTGGCATTTTGAACCGCCTCGGCATGCCCTAGATGAGCCGGACGGTTCTGAAGAGGGCGAGTTATACGAGGTTTTGGGCCAAAAGCAAGGGGTGGCGGAGGAAAACCCCAGTTGCGTCAGCGTCCAAAAAGAGGTCAAGCTGGTGAGAGATGTCGTGGAAGTAGCTTAAAGCACGGCCCGCAGATCCCAGATAAGTATTCGTAAGTGATCGAGGAGTGAGAGGTGTTTCAGACTGCAGTCAAATTTGCACTCCTTTTTGTCACGACTATCCTCCTTGCTTCGTGCAGCGGCGCATCAATGCTCCGAGCCATTTTGCCTGCGCCCTCCCAGGAAGAAATCGCAGCTGCAAGGATATCAATTGCGCCATATTGCGAAGAAAAGAGCGGCGCTCGAGTTTTCAGAACCGCTGAAAATGTTGATGGGTTTGTCTACCGATCCTCCGTCAACTATGGCAACGGTCTTCAGAATCCCCCGACAGAGGAATGGGGATCCGGATGTAGTTATTGGTGTCTCAAGAATTTACTCAACGGCTTTAGCTATGTTGAAGCAGAACTTCAAATAGCGCCAACGAGAAGAGAGAACAGATTTGATTTCGTAGGTGCTCCCGCGGGGTTTTACCGATACGAATTTGCGAAACGATCTGGCGACAATTGTGCTCGCTTTGACCAGATGGCAAAAACAAACGACGCCCTGCAATCAGCGATACGCAGTTACCCGGAGATTTTGGAAGACCAATGTGTGGTAGGCCGCCCCATTTCATCTTTTGAAGCCAAGTATCAATTTGAAGGCTATCGCGTTGTGCGGGAGCGGCATAGCCACGGAACGTACATACAAGAATACGGTAACCAGATAGTCGACCGCACGAATGGTAACGTGTTAGCTAATAACTCGAACTTGATAGTGCGGAACTCCAAATATGGTCGAACGGTACTCGCGTCATGTGAACTGAATCAAAACACTGATATAGCTCCTATAGATGTCCTGGTGCCAAGAAACTAAAGCATTCGCGTGCTACTCCGCAGCGGTCGACTTATTCACCTGGGGTGAGGAGACGGCGGCGCGGATGTAGGGGATGTCTTCGTCCTTCAGTGGTTCCATCCACTCTTTCCGAGCCAAGGCTGCTTCAATGTAAGGCGCAAGCTCCTCGGCTTTCTTCGCCTCACGCGCGGCCACATCCTTCTTGAACTCAGGCATCACCCGGTCGGCGAAAAGTTCCAGCGACTCGCAGATATGCTCATGCTTGTTGCGTCCGGCCTGCTGCATGAAGATCACCTGATCCACACCTGACGCCTGGAAGGCTTTCAGGTGCTGGGTCATGTCGTCGGGCGTACCAATGCCTGCGGGCTGGGTCATGAGGGATTGAGAATCCTGGATCATCTGCTCGGTCCTGTCGCCACGCTGCTTCACAAACTCGCCCCACATGTCTGTGCGGCCAGGCTTTTGATCCTTTGTGACCATGGAGGCCAGCGCATAGCCGAAAAACTCAAAGCCTTCAGCCCCCCGGCGGATCGCTTCTGCGCGGTCTTCATGCAATGAGAAGCTTGAGACCATGGCGATGTTGGCGTTCACACTGTGGCCGATGGGCTTGCACTCATCTGACTTGATGATGCCGTAATAAATGTCGGCCCAGGCTTTGGCTTCTTCCGGATCGACAAAGGAGAAAGCCAGCGCGCCAACGCCGAGGGATGCCGCCACCTTGATCGTGTCGCGATTGGTGCACGCCATCCACATGGGTGGGTGCGGCTTCTGCATGGGCTTTGGCAGCACATTGCGGCAGGGCATGGAGAAACTTTTGCCCTCAAAGCCCGGATAAGGATCAAGTACCAGCATGTTGGCGACCTGCTCTGCGGCCTCCAGCGCCATGGCGCGTTTCTCTTTCGGGTTGATGTCAAAGCCCCCCAGCTCAAGACGGGTCGCCCCTTCGCCAATGCCGAACTCCACGCGGCCATTCGACATGATGTCGAGAGTTGCAATGCCCTCTGCCGTGCGGGCGGGATGGTTATAGTTCGGGATCACCTGCCGGATGCCGTGGCCCAGCCGAATGCGTTTGGTCTGGGTTGAGGCTGCTGCGAGGAAAACTTCCGGCGCACTTGAGTGGGAATATTCATCCAGAAAGTGATGTTCCACTTCCCAGGCATAATCGAAACCCAACTTGTCAGCGAGGACCACCTGGTTCAGCGCCTCATGGAACAGCTTGTGTTCGTCGCCCTCTTTCCAGGGTTTGGGCAATTGCAGTTCGTAAAAGACACCGAATTTCATGCTTGTCCTCCCGGGCCTTTGACCCTCAGCTGAATATCAATGATGAAAGGCTAGATCGGTTCTTCGCCTGGTACAATGCTCAAACCATCCCCGGCAGATAACGCAGGGTTCTGCTCCTGACTTGCGGTCGCCGGGCAGCTTCGCGAAGATGTCACGAAACCTTTGGAGGGTGATCTTTCCCTCTTCTCACCGGAGTTGCCTTCCATGCCCAATCCTTCAGGACGTCCCCTAAAGATCGCCCATCGCGGTGGCACAGGACTTTGGCCGGAAAACACGATGGGAGCTTTTGAGCGCGCCATTGCAGACGGCGCGGAAGGCATTGAGCTTGATGTGCATCTGTCGAAAGACGGCGTGCCCGTGGTGCATCACGATGAAGCCCTGAAGCCTTCCATTGCACGAGGACCGGACGGTGAGTGGCTCGCGAAACCCACGCCCCTCATCAAAGACCTCACGTTCGACGAGCTGCAGGCTTATGACATTGGACGCTTGAAGCCTGGTGCGCGCTATTCAGCGCGTTATCCCGACCAGACGCCGCTCGATGGGGAACGCATTCCATCGCTTGAAGCGGTGATTGATCTGGTAAAAGCAAAAGCTGGCCCAGACTTTGTGGTCTATACGGAACTGAAAACCGACCTTATGGACCTGACTCAATCCTCTGACCCGGTGACGCTTGCCAATATTGTTGTGGACCTTATTGAACAAAAAGATTTTGACGCGCAGACAGTGTTCGTTTCGTTCGACTGGCGCGCACTCGCCCAGGCGAAGAAACGCGCGCCCACGATCCGCAATGCCTTCACGACCCTTCCCTTCTATTCGATTGATCCCGATGACAAATCAATTGCGAATGACAGCGAGGGTGCGGCGGCGCTTCGTGCCACCTCAGCCAATGGGGCAGATTTTTTTGGCGGCTTTGATTGGCGGCATCAGGAAGGTGCCAGTTTTGATGCGCGTGTGCTGCGCGCCATTGCCGCCGGTCCGTCCGATGGCTGGTTTTCCTGGCATGGGGATATTGATGAAACAACTACGGCGCTCGCGAAAGAGCTTGGCCTCACCGTCTCTGCCTGGACTGTTGATATGCCCGACGACATGAAACGGCTCACAGACCTTCAGATTGATGCGATCCTTACCGACCGGATGGATCGGTTGAATGTGTTGTGAGATGCAAAATGCACTCTCGCGAATGACGTTGTTCTACGGGCAACTAGCCCTGTCCTGTCACCCTCGGGCTCGACACGAGGATACATACTGAGGGGAAAAGCTGCTTGGACCCTCGGGTCAAGCCCGAGGGTGACATGCAAGAGAACCAGGTGGTGACAATAATAGTGCAAACAAAAACGGGCCCTGAAACAGAGCCCGTTTTGAATTCTCAAAGTCTATTGGAGATTAGCGCGGCGCCAGCACCATAATCATCTGGCGACCTTCCATCTTTGGATAGAGCTCGACTTTTGCGATCTCTTCCAGATCACTGCGGACCCGGTTCAGCACTTTCATGCCGAGATCCTGGTGCGCCATCTCACGACCCCGGAAGCGAAGAGTCACTTTGACTTTGTCGCCCTCTCCGAAGAAGCGCAGCATGTTCTTCATCTTCACGTCATAGTCATGCGTGTCGATGTTCGGGCGCATTTTGATTTCTTTGACTTCGACGGTCTTCTGCTTCTTCCGCGCCTCGGCAGCTTTCTTCTGTGCCTGGTACTTATATTTCCCAAGATCCAGAAGTTTGCATACGGGCGGGTCAGCGTTCGGCGAGACCTCTACGAGATCAAGGCCAGACTCATCTGCAAGGGTAAGGGCATCTTCAAGCGAGACGACACCTCGTTTTTCACCTTCACCATCAATCAACATGACGTTAGGGACGGTAATGTCTCGGTTGGCGCGCGGTCCTTCTTTCGTTGGCTGCGCGAATACGGCTCTACGGGCTATGAAACCCTCCTATAGTTATGGGTCGCGCGGGAACTGTTTCTCGCACGTGATAAGATTAAGGTTTACGACGCTCACCGTGGGAGTCAAGAAGCTTTGTGTTTACAGGTGTTTAACCCGAGCGGGCTGTGCTTCCAGAGACACGGACCAGCGAGGACAGGTACCAGGTAGGGCTTGGACGAACGAACCACCTGTAGGCTTTTGTGCGCCGGGAGGCATCAAAATCGTGGATCTCCGCAAACTGAGCCCAGGAGATCCGGCGAACTAGCGCCAAGAGCCTCAAAAAGCCCCGAGGGGCGCCGTCTGGCCACACGGTTAAGGCAAAATCCGCATAAATGCTGGCTGTCTCTGATGACGCGAGAATGGTGAGGCTGTCGCCTCGTTCGAGCAATTCCTGAACAAATTTCAGCACTGCGTCGCTGTTTTCTCGATTTCCCAGATGAATGATCATAATCGCCTGTGCACTCATCTGTCGACCAGGTCGCGGTAGACCGCCAGAGTCCGATCCGTCATCGCCTTCATGGAAAACTGATCTGCCACAAAGGCACGCCCCCGGGTGCCCATCGCCTGGCGATCTGTGCTGTTCATCGCCAGAGCCTCCGCCATTGCGCTTGCCAAAGCGTCGGCATCACCCGGTGTCACCCGCCATCCTGTCGCTGCTGGAATGCCCCCAGAGTCTGAGGCGTCCAGAACCGTATCCTTGGCGCCCCCATGATCGGCGACGATAACAGGACGGGCCATAGCCTGCGCCTCAACCGCGCTTCGTCCAAAGGGCTCTGGGTCAAGAGAGGGAGCCAGAACAATGTCGGCGGCACTGCACGCGGCTGGCATATCGTCACAATGGCCCACCAGGCGCACTCTCAGTGCCGGATTGTAAGCCTCAATCGCGGCCTTGATTTCATCTTCATAGTCAGTTCTCCCCTGGGCGTCGCCGACCAGGATCAGCTTGGCACTGGCCGCGCTCGACCCCATGCGGGCATTCAAGCGTCCGAGCGCCTCGGTTGCCAGCAACTGACCTTTCCAGCGCGTGAGGCGTCCGGCAAGCATGAAAAGCGTGTCTCCACTGCCAGCACCCCATTGTTCCCGCAAGACCTCGCCGCGCTTCACTGCTGGGCCGGCAGGGTCAAACTCTGACATATCTGTGCCGCGGGGAATGGTGACGATCTTGGCCCCTGTTTCCCCGTGAAATTTTCGGATGCGCTCGGCGGTAAATTCGGAGTTGGCGATGACAACGGCACCGCGGGTCATGACTGAATTGTAGAAAACCTTGAGGCGGGGCCGTTCATGGACCTTGCTGTGATAGGTGGTCACGAAGGGCCGCTTTGTGCGCCGGGCAGCAGCCAAAGCACTCCAGGCCGGGGCCCGACTGCGCGCATGCACGATGTCTACATTCTGTTTTTCGATAAGCCGCGTCAGACGTTCCACATTCAGGCCCATCACGACGGGGTTTTTTGAATGGACCGGCAATTCAATATGCTCCGCGCCCATCTGGTCCAGCTCCCTGACCAATCTGCCACCGCGGCTCGCAACGATCGCTCTACACCCGTCCGCCATCAGTGCGCGCGCAACATCAATTGTTGTGCGCTCAGCGCCGCCGGTCCCCAAAGACGGAATGACTTGAAGGACAGTCGGTTTTGCGGGTTGCACCAGCTTGATGGTCACGTGAGGCACTCTCGTATTTGATCGAAATCCCAGGGCATTTGAATGAAAACCGAGTCACTCAGATACCCTAAGTCTTTTTTGAGCATATTCTTGTCCGAAAACCGCGCACACTTTTCGGGAATATGCTCTAGGTTGCGCAATATCATTGGGTAGGCAATGAAGGACACGGACACAAGCTTTCGCTGTCTAACTGGATATTGCGACACCTCTTTTACAGGATGCGCCGATGAGCACCCAGACCCAAGTTTCTTTTCTTTCGCGACCCGGTGGCGAAAAGCTCGCCTATTTGCAGGAAAAAGCTGCTGGCGGCACTGCGAGTGTTACCTGGCTCGGTGGGTTTAAGTCCGACATGACCGGGACAAAAGCGACCGCTTTGGCTGATTGGGCCAGAGCGCACAACCGGTCCTATCTGCGCTTCGACTATTTCGGCCATGGTCAGTCGAGCGGACGGTTTGTCGATGGCACCATCAGCCGGTGGCGCGACGACGCTCTGGCTGTGGTGGATGAGCTTTGCGAGGGTCCCCAGATATTGGTCGGCTCCAGCATGGGGGCGTGGATTGCGCTCTTGGCGGCGCTCGCCCGCCCGGCGCAGATCAAGGCTCTGGTTCTGATTGCTCCGGCGCCTGATTTTACCGAAGCACTTATGTGGGAGGGGTTCGATGAAACAATCCGAACGATATTGCGGACCGAGGGCATCTACCGCCAGCCATCGGACTATGATGAGCCCTATGAAATCAGCTACAGCCTCATTGAGGATGGCCGCGAACATCTGCTGCTGGGAGATACGATTCCCCTCACCCTCCCTGTCCGTATTCTTCAGGGCATGGCAGATGAGGATGTGCCCTGGCGGCACGCCATGCTGCTCGCCGAAACGCTTGCGAGCGATGATGTCACGGTCTCGCTCACGAAGAGCGGCGACCACAGACTGTCAGAACCTGATGATATTGAACGGCTCACCCAAACACTCGACAAACTGCTCAATGAGCTTGGCGCTTAATCCAGCTGCGGCAGCATGCGGTCCGCCTGTTTGAAATAGGCTTTGGCATAGTACACCAGCTGTCCATCGGTTGGATGGTCAACACTCTCAACACCAATAACTTTCTCTGCTGTCTTTGGATCTTTCTTGTGCAGATATTTCACAAAGGCCGTTTTCGCGTTGGCAGGGCCAACCACAAGGACTTCCTGCACAGGTGCAAGCCGTTCAGCGACCGACTTGAAAAACTTGATGTCTTCCGGTGCACGCCAGCTGGCGCTTGATCCGGCTTTGGTATGCAGGTGTTTGATCGGATGATGTGGCTTCACGTGCATTTCATCGACTTCATCTTTGCCGATTTCGATGACACGGGCCTCGTGATGATCAATCCAGACGACTGCGTGATAATGGTGGGACATGACCGACCTCCTTCTCTCAGTTGAGAGTGAGTCTAGGCCTCCGGCCGTCGCGCTGCCTTGATCTGGGGCAATTAGTCTCCGGACTCGGCTATCGCGCGAAGACCTTCTCGATAGGTAGGATACCGCAGTTCTACGCCGAGCTCTTCCTTGATGCGCCTGTTGGAAACGCGTTTTGACTCCGCATAAAAGCTTCGGGCCATGGGGCTGAGATTTGCGTCCTCAAAAGGCACTTCCGGAGGTGGGGTCATGCCAATAAGATCTGCCGCAAAGGCAACGACATCTTGCGGCGGGGCCGCTTCGTCATCGCACACATTGTAGGCAGCACCAGCATTGGGCCTCGCAATCGACGCCTCCAAAACGGATGCAATATCTTCGACGTGAATGCGGGAGAAGACATGACCTGGCTTCACGATGCGACGCGCTTTACCTGTACGGAGCGAGACGATCTGGTTGCGGCGCGGCCCGTAAATCCCTGCCAGACGAAATGTCTGAACGGGCACACCCGCCTCTCGCCCCAGTGCAAACCATGCCTCTTCGGCTGCCTGGCGCCGTCGGCCTCTGTCGCTCGTCGGGGCCATCTCCATTGTTTCATCAACAAGCCCGCCCGCCCGATCGCCATACACACCAGTGGTTGACAGATAACCGATCCATTTGAGCGTCGTACGTTGGCTCACGATCTCGTCTTGCATCATGCGCAATACTGGATCGCCGTCGGCACCCGGCGGAATGGAGAGCAGAATATGTGTCACCCCTTGCAAAGCTTCCGGTGGGAGCTTCTTATCGCTGGAAAACAGGTGGGTCTCGACGCCTTTAGATCTGATTGCTTCTGCTTTTTCCGACGTGCGGCAGGTGCCAGAGATGTGCCAGCCACCGCTTTGAAGACGCGAAGCCAGGACAGAGGCCGTAGAGCCGAATCCAAATGCAAAGAGGTGTTTGTTTGTCACGCTTATTTCCCTGTTGTCCAAACTTCCCTGTTGCCAAACCGGGGCACATGTTGAACCTTACGCGCCATGATGCCTATCACAGAGACTTTCACCCGACCACTTGCGATGCTAAGTGCCCTTTACCTCATTATGGCCTTTGCCTCGGCGACGGCAGCGAACGCACAAGCTGTTAGCTACAATTCCTGCGTTGAGCTTGCCCGTGTTGACCCGGACGCCGCCTATGACGCCGCGCTCGTATGGGCTGAGACGGACCTAACAGGAGGTGCCTCCCATTGCGCAGGTCTTGCCCTTGTCGGACTTGGTCTCTTTGAGGCGGCCGCTGATCGGTTTACCCGCGCGGCTGTTGAGGGCCAGAAAATGGAAGATGTGGAGAGGGCCTTGCTCCACCAACAGGCAGGTGACGCCTGGCTGTTGGCCAATAGTGGGGCGAATGCGACCGGCGCTTTCACGCAGGCCCTTACCCTTATTCCAGAAAACCCGGAGCTCTTGTTTGGGCGGGCGCGCGGTTATGAACTAGACAAGCAGACTGCCCTTGCATTGCAAGATGTCAATCTGGCCATTGCAAGGAACCCAACCTATGGAGCCGCTTACCTGCTTCGAGGACGCCTCTATCGTCAAAGCAAGCAGCTTGACGCAGCGGCGGCAGATATCGATGCGGCGCTTGCAAATGGCGTCGACGAAGTCGCGGCGCGTCTAGAGCGCGGCCTCATTCGTTTTGAAATGGGCAATGAGGCAAGTGCCATTGAAGACTGGCAGATGATCGTTGCTACAGACCGGCGCGCAGATGGATCACCTGGCCCTGCGGCCCTGGCAGCGAGTGGATTTATCGCGGAAGTGACGGCAAGCACGCCCACTCAGCCTTAACGTCTCTATCTGTTTCTTGGTCACCATATTCAACGCGGGCGCGTTCCACGTCTTTCGGTGCTGCAAGTTGTCCCAACGCCCAAACCGCCATGGCCCGCACCAATTCAGAGGCATCGTCCAGATGAGCTGTGACATGGGGCAGCAAGGTCTCGTCACCTGAATTGCCGGCGGCAATCAGCACATTGCGCAGAAATCTATCGCGTCCGATCCGCTTGACCGGGGACCCAGCAAAGAACGCGCGAAACGCAGCATCGTCGAGCGCGAGAAGTTCCCGAAGGTCTGGACTTGTTAGGCTCTCACGTGGCTTAAGGGAAATTTCCGACGCAGCACGGGCAAATTTGTTCCAGGGGCAGGCCGCCAAACAATCGTCGCACCCATAAATCCGATTTGCCATCGGCTTTCTGAACTCCGGCGCGATATGCCCCTTATGCTCAATGGTCAGATAGGAAATGCAGCGACGGGCATCGAGCTCATAGGGATTGGGGAAAGCATCCGTTGGACATGCATCGAGACACGCATGGCAGGAGCCGCACTGGTCGCCGTGAGGCTGGTCCGGCGGAAGCGCCATGTCTGTAAAAATTGACCCAATGAAAAACCAGCTGCCAAGTTCGTTTGACACAAGATTGGTGTGCTTGCCCTGCCACCCGAGCGACGAACCCGCCGCCACGGGCTTTTCGAGAATCGGCGCTGTGTCCACAAAAACCTTGAGCTCGCACCCGGTCTCTTCAACCAGCCAACGCGCAATGCGCTTCAAACGCTTTTTCACCAGATCATGATAGTCCCGGTTTCGGGCATAAACAGAAATGTTGGCTTTGTCAGGCTGTTGCAGCGTTTCAAGCGGGTCGCCGTCTGGTCCATAATTCATGGCCAAGACAATGACGCTTTTCACGTCCGGCCAAAGCGCTGTTGGTGAGGCACGGCGCTCTCGTGTCTCCTCCATCCAGGCCATATCGCCATGGGCACCCTGATCCAACCAGTGCTGGAATTTCTGTTGCGTCTCTTCACTTAAATCCGCAGGAGAGAAACCGACATCGTCGAACCCGGCCGCTTTTGCCTGCGCAACAATTTCTGCTTTGAGAGCAGCGACATCTGTTTGCTCAGTCGCCGACATGGGCCTTAAAAATCCAGATCTGCATAAGCACGCGGCGGCGGCATGCCCGCGACATGATCGGCTAGCAAAGTGCGAAACGCGGGCCGCGACTTAATCCGAACGTACCATTCCTTTGCGCTCTCATACTGACGCCAGGGCACATCGCCAACATAGTCGAGACAAGAGAAATGCGCGGCGGCGACCAGGTCCGCAATGCTGATCTCATCGCCTGCAAGCCATGTTCGGCTTTCCATGAGATAGCAAACATAGTCGAGGTGGTAGCGAATATTGTGAAGCGCCGCACGAACCACAGCCATTTCCGGACCGCCGCCGCCTGAGGAGACACTGAGGAAGCGTTTTGTGACTTTCTCATAGATGAGAGGCTCAGAGACTTCCGCTGCAAACTTGGTCGCAAACCAATCAGCGACCCGTCTTGCCTCGACCCGGTCTGCTGCCTCCGTCGGCAATAATGAAGGATTGGGATATTTCTCATCCAAATACTCGACGAGTGGCCAGAAGCCCGGAACCACCAAACCATCATCTTCGACCAGCACTGGAATTTCGCCAGCGGGATTGAGGCGCAGAAAATCTTCGCGGCGTTCCCAGGCACGTTCCTCAAAGAGTGCCGGTTCAATTCCCTTCTCACCCAGAAGCAGTCGAATGGTGCGGCAGGAAGGTGAAACGGGAAGATGATAAAGTTGGGGCATGAGTCTCAGTTTACACAAGTGCCATTTGCAGGAAACGATGGGGCAAGATTAGGGCACTGACTTTTTTGAATCGGGTGCTCACCCTTACCGCGCTTCGCCCATATTCGACAACTCTTCAATTATCGGACAGTCCGGGCGGTCATCGCCATGACATTTTGTGGCAAGTTCACCCAAGGTGAGACGGATGGACTGAAGCTCTTTGATTTTCCGGTCCACCTCTTCTATGTGGGCAAGCGCGAGCGCCTTTACATCTGCGGATGCCCGAGATCGATCGCTGTAAAGCGTGAGCAAGGCCTTGCATTCTTTGACAGAAAACCCCAAGCCCCGTGCCCGCGCTACAAATCGTAAAATATCGATATCGTTATCCACGTAGGCGCGATAGCCCCCTTCAGTTCGTGGAGGCGGATCAATGAGGCCCACTTTCTCGTAATAGCGGATGGTTTTTGTCGAAAGTCCCGCTCGCTCAGCCAAGGTTCCAATCTTCATGACGCTGCTCCATCAATTCCAAGGCCACACTCCAAGTTCTCTAGATTGTCGCATTTCTGAAGGCCGAAGTGCTTTAACTTCAGCTGGAGATGCTCGAGACAATGGAAATAGGCGTGCAAATAATATAACACTTCTGCACCTTGTTGGAGCTCGCCTAAATCCATGTCTTTGGAACAATTGATCCTTCTTGCGCTCATTCAGGGCATAACCGAATTTCTGCCCATAAGCTCATCTGGTCATTTGAGCCTCGTTCATGAGCTGACGGGCTGGGCAGATCAGGGCGTCCTCGTCGATGTTGCTGTCCATACGGGAACCCTTGGGGCGGTTCTGCTCTATTTCCGGCGAGATGTCTGGGCAATGGCCCTGGGCGGGCTCGCCCTGTTGCGAGGCGACCTCACCGACGATGGACGCATGGCGCTCTATATCGTTGGCGCCACCATCCCGGTGGTCCTTGTGGGATATTTCCTTCTCTCCACGGGATATGTCGATGTTCTGCGGGCTGCGGCGATTGTGGCCTGGGCCAATCTCTTTTTCGCTGGTGTGCTCTGGATCACTGACCGCGCGGGCGCTATGACACGGCGTCTTGAACAGATGACCTGGAGCGCTGCGATGATCATTGGTGGCGCACAAGTGCTCGCACTCATCCCTGGCGCCAGCCGGGCGGGCGTCACAATTTCAGCAGCGCGCATGCTTGGCTTTGAGCGTGAGGGTGCTGCGCGGTTCTCCATGCTGCTCTCCATCCCCACCATCCTTGGGGGGGCGGTCGCAAGCAGCATCAAAGTCTACGAAACGGGTGATGTCAGTTTGGGGGCAGACATGGGCATCGCAGCCCTCCTGTCTTTCGCCGTGGCCCTGGCTGCCATTCATCTCTTTCTAAAGATGATGACGTACATGACCCTTACGCCCTTCGTTATCTACAGGGTTGTGTTGGGTGTCGGCCTTCTTGGCTGGCTGTACCTATAAAGCACTGATGTTGCCGCGATATCGACCGGTGTCACCTGCAAAAAAAGCGCTCCAACTCAGGCATCGTCGGCAACACCGTCCGCGAATTGCCCGGTGCGCCGGAAACGATAGAGATAGGCCGGCAGGATTGCCGACATGGCAGAGGGCTCGATGCCGAGATCAGAGAACCCCAGAGCGCCGTCGCTGACCACATTGTCGTGCTTTAGGAGCTCCACCTGATCCACGGTCAGCAGCGGAGCTGGCAGGAACTGAAGCACAGATGCCATCGCCTTCGCAGCGAAGGAGGGCAGCTTTACCAGCGGCCGCGAACGACCAGTTTCTTTGAGCGTGATTTCCATCAGCTCCGCAAAGGTTGCGACCTCGGGGCCGCCCAGCTCCAGAACCTTGCCGTTCCACTGAGGCTGTTGCAGAGCGATCGTCATCGCGGCAGCCACGTCTTTGACGTAGACCGGCTGATATCTGGTCTCGCCGCCACCGATCAAAGGAAGTGCGGGGGCCAAGCGGGCCATGGCAGCAAAGCGGTTGAAGAACTGATCTTCCGGTCCAAAAATGATGGAGGGGCGCACAATAGTTGCCGTCGGAATCGCCTCAAGTACAGCGGCTTCCCCAATGGCTTTGGAGCGCGCGTATGCTGACGTGCTGTCAGCGTCGGCCCCGATGGCCGACATCTGGACGAAGTTGGTGATGCCAGCGCCCGCGGCGAGCTCTGCAAGCTGTTTCGCGCCTTTTGCGTGGACTGCATCGAATTTCTGCGCGCCGCTTTCGTAGAGGACACCCACCAGATTGACGACCGCGCTCGCACCTTCCATGGCCGCGGCACAGGATGCCCGATCGCGAATATTGGCCTGCACAGGCTGAACCTGCCCCACATCCCCCATAGGTTTCAGAAAGAGGGCCTCGTTGGGCCGACGCACAGCCACACGGACCCGATAACCCTGTTCTGCCAGCGCCCGCACAAGGTAGCGTCCGACAAAACCGGACCCGCCAAAAACTGTTACAAGATCCCCTGCCCTAAGCTCTGATCCAGATGTGCCCGCTGACATGCCGCTGTCCCTCTTGAAAAATTCTGGCTTCAAACCGATTGGCTGAGGCCCTGTTTGTGTTTCCCCTCGAAACATCAGAGTCGCCATCGCCTGCCGATACGCCTTGATAGCGCAGCTGAGCACAGGCGTATAGAGGCCGGTTGCCGCAGAGATTGCATCCAGTTCAAAAACCAGATTCGCCCGAAACCCTTCTATTCTGCCGCCAAACGCTGCTGTATGATTGACAAACCTGGGTACGGGAGATAAGTCTCCGCACCTTGGGCCCAGGTGGCGGAATTGGTAGACGCGCTAGCTTCAGGTGCTAGTGCCCGCAAGGGCGTGGAAGTTCGAGTCTTCTCCTGGGCACCAAAGGCTTTTCGCGACGCGAAACGCCGGGAATGAAATGGGTTTCCTTAGCGGGGTTTTTCGAATCCTCTCTGTTTTTGGGGAACCAACTATTCAGATGCAGCAAAGTGTTTGCTGCAGGATGGGCGTTCGCCGCAAAACGGGTTTGCCCCTCACGGCAACACGAGAACCGGCATGAGCATCACACTCCACAAAGGCGACCTTCCAGCAGACATCGATTTCGGCACCTCTGTCGCGGTCGATAGTGAAACGCTGGGATTGCAGATCCCCCGGGACAAGCTGTGTCTGGTGCAGCTGTCTGCCGGTGACGGAAACGCCCATATCGTTCAACTCGACAGGGCGCGCTATGACGCTCCCAACCTGCGCGCCTTAATAGCGAACCCGGATGTCACGAAGATTTTCCACTATGCCCGGTTTGATGTCGCGGTTATGCAGCAATATCTGGGTGTTGTGACGACCCCGATTTATTGCACCAAGATCGCCTCAAAGCTGGTGCGCACCTATACAGACCGTCACGGGCTGAAAGACCTGTGCCGAGAGCTCGCTGGGGTGGAGATTTCCAAACAACAGCAGAGTTCCGATTGGGGGGCTGAAACACTGTCAGAGGCTCAATTGTCTTACGCCGCCTCGGATGTGCTTCACCTGCACAAGCTGAAAACAGTGCTCGACGGCATGCTGGAGCGTGAAGGCCGTATGGAATATGCCAAGGCCTGCTTCGCCTTTTTGCCAGTTCGGGCATCACTGGACCTTGCCGGATGGCCGGATGAGGACATTTTCTCTCACTAAGCCAGCCTTGGTTTCACGAGAATGCTGCAGTTGACCCCCCTTTGGCTGCCAGCGCATACTGTGAACGGCTAGGGGCCACACTCGCGTTACGAAGGATGCTGATGAGCGTGCAATCGCCACCGGGCCAGTCTGCCCAGAATTTTGGTTCGCCGGATAGTGGGCCAGATGGGGTTGCCATTGGCCTTGAGCCCAGCGATGAACGCAGCAGGTACAGCGCCTTTGTTCTTGGAATGAAGATCCTGCTTCCTGCGCTCGCAATCATTCTTGTCATCAGCGTCTTTGTTTCATCCACAACATTCAATTCAAGACCGGAAATCACGCCTACCTTTCGCGAAGTTGGACGTCTCAATGACGACTTGCGGATGGTGAGCCCCCGGATCACCGGTGTCGACAGACGCGGACGCCCCTACGTCGTCACTGCGGATACGGCGACCCAAGAGGTCGACAATCCGGATCTGATTTTTCTTGAAAATATTGAAGCTGACTTGATGTTGGACGAAGGCGGCAATTGGCTATCGGTGACATCGCGCTTCGGAACGCTTCAAACAGAAGCTGAAACGCTCAAGCTGCGGGAAGATATCAGCGTCTTTTCAGCAAATGGGTATGAATTTCATGCTCAAACAGCCGATATGGATTTCAGGGCGGGATCGCTGACCAGCGACCAGCCAGTTTATGGCCAAGGGCCAGTGGGGACGCTCAACGCAAATGGCGTTGAAACATCGAATAATGGTGACAAGATCGTATTCACCGGTGGTGTGCGTGTCGTTGTGTATTACAAGGCGGGATAGTCGGTGGTAGATGTGTGCAGGAGTGATGGTGTGATTGGTCGCTTGGGAAAACTCATGATGGCGGCGGGCATTGCCCTCCTCCTTTTGCCTTTTGGCGCGCAGGCTCAAGATGATGACAGTCCCGTCGGCTTTAAGACCGATCCGGATGCGCCGATCGAAATTGAGGCGGATACGCTTGAGGTTGAGCAGAACGCTCAGACGGCAACTTTCATAGGCAATGTTATCGCCGTGCAGGGGGTCATACGTCTCCGCGCTGACCGGCTTATTGTCACCTATGCTCAGAAAGCAGATGGAGCGCCATCTTCCGATGATGGGACAGGCGGTACCGAAATCACCCGGATTGATGCGAAATCAAATGTCCATGTCATGTCAGAGGACGATCAGTCCGCGTCCGGTGATTGGGCGCTCTATATGGTCGCTGACGAGAATATCACGATGGGCGATGCTGTCGTCCTGCGACAAGGTGAAAATGTCATTCGTGGGCAGCGGCTCAATATCGACCTTAATAGCGGGCAGGCACGCGTCGAAGGCGGGGTGACCGCTACAGACACGGAAAATCCAAGTTCCGGGCGGGTTCGAGGGCTTTTTCAGGCGCCACAGCAGTAATTTTGCTTGGTTAATTTCTTCTTTCATACAATTTTAATGCCAACAACGCTTTGATGGGGGCACATGACCGACCGTATCGACACATCTATGGGCGACACAAACGCCGGATCCACCGCTTTTGACGCGGAGGGCGGCCCACGCCTGGTGACCAGCAATGACGGTCTGGTTGTAGACAAGATTGGCAAGAGCTTCCGGCGGCGCCCCGTTGTAAGGGGCGTCAGCTTCTCAGTGCAGCGCGGCGAAGCGGTCGGCCTTCTTGGTCCCAACGGGGCCGGGAAAACCACGACCTTTTACATGATCACTGGGCTCATCTCGCCGGATTATGGAAATATCGGCCTGGACCGACGCAATGTTACCGATCTGCCCATGTACCGGCGCGCTCGGCTGGGCATCGGTTACCTGCCACAGGAAGCCTCTATCTTTCGCGGTCTGTCCGTCGAAGAAAACATCCGCGCGGTTCTGGAAGTCGTTGAGCCGGACCGTGATCGTCGCGAAGCGCAGCTGGATGATCTGCTCGCTGAGTTTTCGATCACTCACCTTCGACGCACACCGTCCATCGCCCTCTCTGGTGGTGAACGACGTCGTGTGGAAATTGCACGGGCGCTTGCAACTCAACCTTCATTCATGTTGCTCGATGAACCGTTTGCCGGGATTGACCCAATTGCCATCGGCGATATTCGCGACCTCGTTGCGCACCTGAAAGACCGTGGCATTGGCGTTTTGATTACCGACCATAATGTGCGCGAGACGCTCGAGCTCATCGATCGCGCTGTCATCATTCACGACGGGCAGGTTCTGATGGAAGGACAACCATCAGAAATTGTGGGCAACGAGGATGTCCGTCGTCTTTACCTGGGGGATAGGTTTAGCCTCTGATTTTGATCAGACGGCGAACCGACATGCGACATGGCACTCAACCCACGGATAGAACTCCGACAAGGCCAGTCGCTTGTTATGACGCCGCAATTGCAGCAGGCGATCAAGCTGTTGCAACTGAACAATCTGGAGCTGGCGGACTATGTCGAGCAAGAGCTCGAAAAAAACCCCCTGCTGGATGAAGCCCGCGACGATGATCAGCCAGGTCTGATTGAACCGACCGAAGGCGAGACCCCGCACAAAGAAGAATTCGATATTGATTTCGCCGATGGTCCCGACACCAGCGATGCTGTTGAGGGCGGTGATGTTGGCGATGCCTCCACACTTGCGCTTTCGGAAGAAAATGCCCCGCCTGCCCCCGATGGGGACATGGACACAGACTATGACAATGTTTATGCGGACCAGAGTGTGGCTGACGCCCCTGTTGCAGATGCTGAGACACCGGGTATGTCCAGTTCTGACTGGCAATCCACCAGCAGCCAAGGTGGTGGCAGCTTTGACGGCGAAGGCGAACTTGAAGGCTCTTTGACCCGCGCTGAAACCCTTGTTGAATATCTCACTGATCAAATGGTGGTCGCGCTCAAAAACCAGACTGACCGAATGATCGGCGCCTATCTCATCGACCTGGTCGATGAATCCGGTTATCTGACGGACGGCCTTGAGTCGGTTGCCGATCGCCTGGGTGTGGACATTGAGGACGTGGAAGCCGTTCTGGGTGTTCTGCAAACCTTTGACCCTATTGGAGTCTGTGCCCGCGACCTTCGCGAGTGTCTGCGCTTGCAGCTGGCTGAGAAAGATCGCCTTGATCCGGTTATGGAGCGCTTTCTCGAGAATATTGATCTGTTTGCCAAGCGCGATATGGCCAAACTCATGAAAGCCTGCCAGATCGAACAAGACGACCTGTCCTGCCTGATTGACGACATCCGCAACTGCAACCCGAAACCTGGCAATGTGTTTGGCGAAGAACCGGTGACACCGGTCGTGCCCGACATATTCATCCGTCCAAAATCAGATGGCGGTTGGGCCATTGAACTCAACACGGCAACACTGCCGCGGGTCCTCGTAAACAAACAATATTATACGGAAGTCATCGCGGCTTCAGCCAAAGACACTGAAGCAAAAACCTATCTCTCCGATTGTCTTGCAGATGCCAACTGGCTCGTAAAGAGTCTTGACCAACGGGCGCGGACAATCTTGAAGGTCGCAACAGAAATTGTCCGCCAACAGGACGCCTTTCTAGTATATGGCGTTTCCCACCTTCGGCCGCTCAACCTGAAAATGGTGGCCGATGCAATCTCAATGCATGAGTCGACGGTGAGCCGCGTCACGTCCAACAAGTATATGGCAACGCCGCGCGGCATCTTTGAACTAAAATACTTCTTCACGTCCTCCATCGCGTCAGCCACGGGCGGCGACGCCCATTCAGCCGAAGCGGTGCGCCATCGCATCAAGACATTGGTCGATGCGGAGACCGCCGATGCCGTCCTGTCTGATGACGCGATTGTTGACCTGCTGCGGGCCAATGGAATTGAGATTGCCAGACGGACTGTGGCGAAATATCGCGAGGCGATGCAAATCCCGTCCTCGGTGCAACGCCGACGCGAAAAACGCGCAATGGTGTGACGGCTTTTTCTCTCTGCCGTCAAGTGATTTCCCGCGGGTTTCGGCTCAAAATTTTCAGTAAAAAATTGCCCTAACACACTGTTTCTGAAGTATAATTTTGAACATGAACTGAGTTGGTTGACAGGGTCGGGACGGCCCACTAGTTTCCGTCCCGCTCGCGCCGCCGGGGTCTGTTTTCTCCCTAGCCCGAGCATTGAAAAGGGCTCGGTGACGCAGCAGCGAACTCCGTTTTTCCATTCCTCGAGACACATGCTCGAGGCCGATCAGATAACGGCATTTGATTACTAGATAGTGGCACACCGAATCCGGCGTAATTTGATGCAGTCGGGTCTCTTAGATTTTAACGGCGCTTGGAAAGGTCCTTGATGCAGGTTCAAATTACCGGAATTCATCTTGATGTCGGCGACGCTCTGCGCAGCCATGTGGAAGATCAGCTCAGCGCCAGCGTAGGCAAGTATTTTGATCGCCCTGTGGATGGGCAGGTGACTTTCGCGAAGGACGGACATGAGTTTCGCTCCGATTGCTCGGTCCACCTGAGCTCAGGCATGACCCTGCAAGCCCAAGGGCAAGCCGGCGATATATATGCCAGCTTTGATGATGCGGTTGAGAAACTCGAAAAGCGGTTGCGGCGCTATAAGCGACGCTTGAAGAACCATCACAATAGCCCTAAGGCTGACCTTCCGGTGCTTGATGTTCCCTCCTTCGTGCTGGCCGCGAATGAAGGCGAAGAAGACGTTGCTGAAGGCGACGATGCACCCATGATCATCGCAGAAGGCACAACCGCCGTGCCTGTCTTGTCTGTGAGTGATGCGGTTATGCAGCTCGACATTTCTGACGCACCACTGGTGATGTTCAGAAATGGCGATGGCGGGCTCAATCTCGTTTACCGCCGTCCCGATGGCAATGTTGGTTGGATTGATGCCGCTAGCGATTCGAAAAAGGCTTAAAGGGCTCCGGCCCCGGGCACAGCGCACCGGGGAGGTCACGCCGTTTCGGCGGGGTGCCTATCAGAAAGCTCCGACCAGGGTCTCGGCAGGCCCAGTGGGAATAATAAACAGGAAACGGATCATGGATCTGGATGAACTTCTGACCCCAGAAGGTGTGACTGCACATCTCAAGGTCACGAGTAAAAAGCAAGCCCTGCAAGAGCTTTCAGCAAAAGCAGCGGCGGTTTGCGGACTACCGGAACGTGCCATCTTTGAGACCCTGCTTGAGCGCGAACGTTTAGGCTCGACCGGTGTTGGGCAAGGGATCGCGATCCCCCATGGCAAGCTGAACGAGCTTACGCGTCTTCACGGCTTGTTTGCCCGTCTGGAAACGCCTATTCAGTTTGAGTCTGTTGATGATCAGCCGGTCGATCTGATCTTCCTGCTTCTGGCACCTGAATCAGCCGGTGCCGACCATCTCAAAGCGCTGGCGCGTGTCTCGCGCCTGCTGCGCAATCAATCGATGGTTGAAAAACTTCGCGCGACCGACGATGCCGCAGCCCTTTTTGCTCTCCTCACAGAGCCAGCGGCTTCAAACGCAGCCTGACCGATACATCTTAGTGAACGCTGAGCGCCTGATAGCCATAAGCCGCGGCACCCTGAAAGGCTGCTTCCCGACTGTCTACAATGGCAACGCGGACACCGTTCGCCGCATGCACTGAGTAGAGCCAGGTCTCCGGCGGCACATCAAGCTGCCCCTTCAGATCCTCAAGAATTTCTTTCGCCTGAATTGGGCGCGCGTAGACATGCGTCTGCATGCCAATTTCTGCAAGCACGTCCTGGGTTATCTCCCCGGCGGGGATCAATTGTTCTGCTGTTGAGTTTTCTTCTGTCTGATCGAACATTTTTTCGCTCCTTCGAGCTTTTTGTCGCCGCACTTCCGGACGGAAAACCGAAACCACTTTTCCTGGAAGCGCTCTTTGTGGCGCGGCTCAAAACTACTTAAACCGCCCTGGCGAGGTGGCAATCCTGTGCACTTTCGGCTCAGGACCCCTTTGATACTCAAGACCCGTGGGTTTTAATTTCAATCTGCTGGACGATTTCTTCGGGCGTCTGCTGTTCTAAGGAAATGGTCAAAAGCCCGTTCTCCAAATCAGCGCTCAAGATCTCAATACCCTCTGCCAGCACAAAGGCCCGTTGAAACTGCCTTGCAGCAATCCCGCGATGAAGGAAAGTGCGATCCTCCTCATCGGATTGACCACCGCGAATAACCAGTTGATTTGATTCCACCGTGACCGAGAGATCTTCAGCTGCAAAGCCGGCAACCGCGAGCGTAATTTTCAGCTGCCCGCCTTTGTCCGTTTGCACTTCTTCCACATTGTAGGGGGGATAGCCGTCAGCGCCCGTGCGGGCAACCCTGTCGAGCAGACGTTCTACCTGATCAAATCCCAACAAAAAGGGACTGTCGAAACGCGCCATTCGCGTCATAGCCAAAGTCCTTTCTCAAGCAACTTGCCTCGACCAGCGCCCCTGTCCGGGCACACTGTCGAACATTCCTTTAGAGCCCGATTTTGATGGAATCAAACCCGGTCTCTAGATCTGTTTTTCCGCATTTCCGGACGCTGAAATGCTGCAACTTCAGCTGGAAATGCTCATAGCGGTCCCGATGGTGGGCCCCGCTATGGGATAAAGGTGGGAAACTATTTGTGGGGTTTCAAGCCCTTTCGAGCTCTTTTTTGCCATCAGCTGGTGCTGATTTTTCATTAAAAACAACAGGTTACCTATCCAACTATAGCTGAATCACCCGATCAGGCCGTCCAGACCAATGCCAGGCGCGAGACGGGCGCGACAAGCCCAACATCATGCCGCCAAGCGCTGGCGGATGGAGCCACATCTGATCGGCCATCTCTGACTCTGGGCGCCCTTCTGGCCGGTCGATGGTCAATCCTGCTCCCGCCTCCTTTGCCCGCTCCTCGATCTCCAGAATATGAGGTGTCTCGGCAAAGGACATGTAGAAGGCCCTGCCCTGGCGACCGTGGAAACGGCCCATGGTCGTTTCGGGCGAGGTGGGCGTTATGATCTCAAACCGGTCGAGCTCATCAGGATGGAAGAGAGTTAGGTAGCCATCATATTTGAAATGGTCAGATGTGATGCGGCTGTAGTGATCTGCGTTCAATCCGAAGAGGTCGGTAATCTGGTCAATGAGAGGTTGAAAGGGATCTTCCAGGATGGTCGCTTCATAGAGGCGATCAATGAGGCCCACAGGATCACGCTCAACCCGTTCGCTCACCACAAAACGCAAATCATTTTGTCCCGCCTCGCTGATGGTCACATATCCATGATTGCCTTCTTTGATGAGGCTCGCCCCTGTCGTCTCTATATGAGCGATCAGCGCACCCAGGTCCGGCGTTGCCACACCAGCGGCAAAAAGATGCGGTCGTCCACGTGCTGTCAGGCTGTCCGCCACGGCTCCAGTTCCGTCTGCCTCCAGGAACTCCACTTCCGAGCTGCCTACCTGATAGACAGACCGCAATGCACCAAGGCATGCCACTTTGTCATCGCGGGCATGCTCTGCACCCAGCAGTTTGACCCACCCCTCTGCTGCATCTGATCGATTGGCCACGACAAGCTGAACCCGGTCAACATTGGTGAGCATCTGCCCCTTCTCCTTTATATTTTCCGCAGCAGTGAGCCAGCGCGGTATCAGAAATGCAAGCCTTCTAATTTGTCATACGATCGTTTGACAAATTAAATTGACTCCACTAAAGGTAGGGACATCTTGATCCGGGGCGAGGTTTCATGCGCACATTCCCAACACTTCTTTCTGCCGCTGTATTGCTTGTAAGTGCCTTGCTCACCGGTGTCTCTGCCGTGTCGACGAAAACCGCACAGGCCGCCGACCTGCCGGAGGATCCGATGGGTGAAGTGGTGAGCTTTTCCCGCCAGGATCATGACCGGCTCGTGTGGGTGACCGACATGAACATGCCCTATCAGGCACATGGTCGGGCCTATCTGATCGATCCCGATACAGGCCGCTTCCTCTCAATGCTTGATCTTGGTTATTGGACCACGGGGATTGAGCTCCCGTCTGATGGAAAGCGGATCATCTCTGCAGAGACCCATTTCAGTCGGACCACACGGGGGGAGCGCTCTGACGTGCTGGTCACCTATGACGCAACCACATTCCAGGTCCGCTCTGAAGTCACGATCCCGCCCAAACGCGCAAGCGTTGTTAAGATGCAAGGCACGTCATCGCTGAGCGATGACCAGAGCCTGTTCGCGCAGATGAACTTCACCCCGGCGGTTTCCCTCACCCTTGTCAATCTTGAGCGTGATGGATTCATCGCCGAGATCGACACGCCGGGGTGCCCGAATATTTATGGCGGCGGTGAGCGCAGCTTCCATCTGCTTTGCGGCGATGGATCGTTCCTCACCTATACGTTTGATGAAAATGGTGCTGTGACAGGCAAGAGCCGGTCCGCCGCCCTTTTTGATCCATTTGAAGACCCAATCAGCATTTCCGGTGTCCGCCGCGGCGACCACTGGTATTTCGTGTCGCTGGCGGGCGATGTGTACGACTTTGAGATGGATGCTGATGGTGTCCGTCTCGCAGCTACCTGGCCTCTCATCACAGAGGACGAACGTGAGGATGAATGGTCCATCAGCGGGTTCCAGCATCTGGCGCTTCATGCGACGTCCGGCCAGCTCTACCTGCTCACCCATCAGGGACCACCAGAAACATTTGAAGATCCGGGGACCCATGTCTGGGTGTTTGACCTCAAAACCCGTGAGAAGATTGAGGCCTATGAACTGCAGGAGCTCACAATTTCCATCGCCGTGTCACAGGATGATGCCCCTCTTCTCTATGGGATTGGGGCACATATCCCCATGCCGTTTTTTGCGCAGGTCTGGGTCTATCTTACAGAGGGTGAGGCCCCCCTCATCGACACGGTGCAATTCGGCCTGGATATTTATGATGCGGGAGATGGCAGCTACCAGCGCAGCGTGCCTAAGCTTGGAAATCTCCCCAGCATGATCCAGCCCTGGTGACCCGCGATGATTGACCCCGTTTTCGACATTGCCTTTCGAGGCGCCTTCGCTGCTCTTCTGCTGAGTGCCGCCTGGCATAAGCTGCGCGATCCGTTCGTGTTCTGGCAAGCTGTGTCCGGTTATAAGTTGCTCCCGCAAGCTTTTGAAAGACCCATTTCCAGGATTATCCCTGTTGCGGAAATTGCGATCGCGCTCTCCTTGCTCCTGTTCAGCGTATCTGCGTTCCCCGTGTTTGCCGCCCTCACTCTTTGGATCTTTTATGGCGGCGCCATCGCGATCAACCTTTTGCGTGGGCGCGACACGCTTGACTGTGGTTGTGGCGGCATTGGCGCAGATCAGACAATCCATTGGGGTTTGGTTCTCCGTAACAGCATCCTGGCACTCACCGCCGGTTTCCTCCTGCTCCCTGTATCAAGCCGCGCACTTGGCTGGTTTGACTATGCTACCGCAGGCTTCGCGGTTCTCCTTCTGCTGCTCATCTATGCGACAGCGGAACATTTGCTGCGCAATGCAGCGCTTCTCGGTCACGAAGGAACACATCCATGATCGACGCTCTTATCATTTCCAACATCGTGAGCTGGGTCGCTATTGCGGCGCTCGGTCTCATCGTCTTTGCGCTTACCCGCCAGATCGGCCTCCTGCACGAGCGCATGGGACCTGTCGGTGCGCTGACTGTCGCCAAAGGCATGAAAGCTGATGAGCCTTTGCCTCCTTTCTCTTTCCCTTCGCTGACGGGCGGACAGGTGGAAGTGGGGGCCGGGACCGCGGCCAGCAAATCAACGCTCTTGTTCTTTTTGTCGCCCGACTGTCCGGTCTGTAAATCCCTCCTTCCCGTCATTGCCTCGGTGCGTGCCCGGGAAGCCGCGTGGCTGGACGTCGTTCTGGCGAGCGACGGGGAGCCGTCTGCACATCATGCTTTTCTGAAGAACCAGCGTTTGGACGACTATCCTTACGTGCTTTCATCCGACCTCGGCCTGACGATTGGCGTCAGCAAGCTTCCCTATGCCGCGCTGGTTGATGAGCATGGAATCATGGTCGCCCATGGCCTCACCAATACGCGGGAACATATTGAAAGCCTGTTTGAAGCAAAGACAAGAGGCGTCGCCTCCATTCAAGATTATATGGAACAGGAGCAGCAGCGCGCTTAATCGCACGCCCTGAAATGCCATGACCTGGTTTGACACTTTCATAGAAAAAACAGCCCGAACGACTGCCCGGCTTTCGTCACGGCGAAGTGTTGTCGCAGGCATCGGCACCCTTCTTGCCGGCGCTGCAGCCTTCCCTCTTCTCCCGGTCTCCCGTGTGCGCGGTGAGGAAGTCGCTAATGATCCGGGCGATCCTGAAAGCTGCGACTATTGGCGCTACTGCGCGATTGATGGATATCTCTGCAGCTGTTGTGGCGGCACTCACACTGCCTGCCCGCCTGGCACCATCATGTCGCCCATCACCTGGGTCGGCACCTGCCTCAACCCGGGCGACAATAAGCACTACATCATTTCCTATAATGATTGCTGCGGCAAAAGCGGCTGTGGACGATGCGGCTGTGTTCGCAATGAAGGCGATAAGCCCATGTACCTTCCGCAGGCTGCCAACAATATCAACTGGTGTGCAGGCGGCAGCGCCGACATTATCTACAATTGCTCAACAGCTATCATTATCGGTGTCGATGACGACGCTTAGAATATTTGGCGCCCGCCTCCTCAGCGGTCTGCTCGGCCTGGGGCTCACAACCAGCGCCGTCTTCGCCGGCGAGGCACGGGCACGCGCGGACTATATGATCCATTGTCAGGGGTGCCATGTGCCTGATGGGCGCGGCTTTCCAGACAAAGTTCCTGATATGCGGGCCACACTTCCGCTTCTGCTTTCTGTTGAGGGTGGCCGCGCCTTTCTGGTGCAGGTTCCAGGCTCCGCCATGTCGGCACTTCCCAATGATCGGTTGGCCGCGACGCTCAACTGGATCGTGAAAAATTTCACCGATGACGAGACAGTGGCGGGCTTCGCCGATTATACAGAGCAGGAAGTCGAACAGATGCGCGCTGTTCGCCTTGATAATGTCTTCACCACGCGCGATGCCCTGATTGGACATTTGGAAAACGCGCATGGTGGGTCGACCGAGTAAAGCGCCGGAGCGGCGCGACCAGATATTGGATGCGATGGAAGTCTCTGTGCGCGCGCATGGCATTGGACAAGCGTCCATGCGCCGGATCGCCGACCAGTCAGGCCTGTCGCTCCAAATGGTCAGCCACTATTTTGGGAATAAGGAGCAACTGGTTCTGGCGTTTGTGACCCGTGTTGGTGAGAAACTCGCCGTTGAGGTCGATACAGCGATCACCGGGGCTACGCCGCAAGCGGAACTCACAAGCCTTATCCAGTTTTTGTGCAGCGATCGGTATAAACGCATTCCCGGAAATGATGTTATTGGCCGGGAGATCTGGGGGCTTGCTGAACGAGACCCGGACATCCGCTCTATTGTCTGGGGGTGGTATGACCGCTCGATCGCCAGCATCAGCGAGACAATTTCCAAAGCCTACCCAGCCGCCGCCCCTGAAAGGTGCCGGGAGACCGCCTATGCAATCCTCTGCCTCACAGAAGCCAATGAATTCTTCTCCGGCATTGGAGATGCTACACGCCCGACGCATGCAGCCGAAGCGGCGGCGCTCGGCCTTCTTCAGTTACTAGAGATGGCCGACGACACCACGTCCGCTTAACAAGATGATCAGGTCGGCGCGCCCAACACGATGACCTTGTCGGCAGAGAGCCCCTGTGCCTCACAGAGCCCCTGGTAGGCCGCGAGAATGCTCTGCGCGTCAACAATGCCAATCACATTACCGTCGTCATCCACATTTATGTTGGCGCCATAAATGGCAAACCAGACATCTGTCTCCCCTTCATTATCTTCTGACACGGTCAGCGTATGTACAGAGTGGGCCGGTTCATAAAGGTAGGACCCCTTCGTGTTCACATAGTCGGGATATTCCTTGTAATACCAACTGCCTTCCAACGTCACAGCGAAAACTGAGCCTGTGTGGTAGTGCTTGTCGACTTTATAACCTGGCGCAAATTTCGTGCGCACAACCCAAAGCCCCTGGTTGAGGTCGACCTGCAACAACTGCAATTTGCTTCCATCGCCTAGGTCAACGAATGGCAGATCGCTTTCGCCAATATGGATTGCGGCCGTCAGACCGTGCGCCGGGATCATGCCGCCCTGCCCTGCAATCTGCTCACTCATGTTTGGTGTGTCACTCATGTCTTCCTCCGAAGCTAAAAACGCCCCGCTGATTTGAACCTGGTGGTCTTCTGGGGGCATCGGTCTATATGGTTACCTGCATCCTACCTCTCCACACCGATCAACGCATCCCATCATGAGCCCCACACTCGTCCTCTTTCATACCAACCTTCGGGTCGGCGACAATCCGGCGCTTACTGCTGCAGCGGAATTGGGCCCGGTTGTGCCCATCTTTGTGCTTGATGAGGGTTTTGGGCGTCCGATTGGCAATGCCTCGCGCTGGTGGCTCCACCGCTCGCTTCAATCTCTTGCAAAGAGCCTTAAGGGTCTCGGCGCCCCGCTCATTCTTCGTCAGGGCGACCTGATTGATGCCGTGAAGGAGCTTGTTGAGGAGACCGGTGCGCCCCGCGTCTTTCTGCAGCATGGCTACGACCCGTCGGTCCAGAAAGGCGAGGCGGCACTTCATGACTGGGGCGTAAAGTCGGATGTTGAGATTAAACGGTTTGCTGGTCAGGTCCTCTTTCCACCAGAGACAATCCGAACACAACAGGACAAGCCCTACACGGTCTTCTCCCCTTTCTGGCGAACCTGTCTAAAACAGGCGAGCTTTGGGCCGCTGGTACGGTGCACCGCGCTTGTGCCTGTGGCCAAACAGCCAGGCTCTCTCGATCTGGACGCGCTCAATCTCCTCCCCAATGGCTTTGATTGGACACCGGGTCTCTCAGACGCTTTCACGCCCGGTGAGGCTCACGCCCTAGAAACGCTTGATGCTTACCTTGATGATGGTCTGCGGTCCTATAAAGAGATGCGCGATCATCCTGGTCATTCGCCCGGCACATCAAAGCTTTCAGCACATCTTCGGTTTGGAGAAATCAGCCCGCGCACGATCTGGCATCGAACCCAAGACGCCATGGCGCGAAACCCGGATCTTGCCCGCGACGGGGAGTGGTTTCTGCGCGAGCTTGGCTGGCGGGACTTCTCCTATAACCTGCTCCATCACTTTCCGTCCTTGCCGGAAAAGCCGCTCCGCCCCGCCTTCGATGATTTTCCCTGGACCGAGGGCCCGAGCACTGACCTCGCGGCCTGGCAAAAAGGGTTGACCGGGTTTCCCATCGTTGATGCAGGCATGCGCCAGCTCTGGCAGACAGGCTGGATGCATAATCGGGTGCGCATGATCGTCGCCTCCTTTCTGGTAAAAGAACTGCTCATTCACTGGCGGGAAGGAGAAGCCTGGTTCTGGGACACGCTGGTTGATGCGGACCCAGCGAGCAACACGGCCAGTTGGCAATGGGTGGCAGGGTGTGGCGCCGATGCGGCGCCCTATTTCCGAATTTTCAACCCGGTTTTGCAGGGTGAAAAGTTTGACGCTGATGGTGCCTATGTCACCCGATTTGTGCCGGAGCTTGCAGAACTTCCGAAAAAATACCTCCACAAACCGTGGGAAGCGCCAGCGGATATTCTGGCAGAGGCCGGTCTGCGGCTGGGTGAAAATTATCCGCGTCCCATTGTGGACAGGAAACAGGCGCGGACCCGCGCCCTTGAGGCATTTCAGTCGATTAAGGCCTAAAAACCTCGAGATTTCTGGCTGATCCAGTCCCGCCTCGCACCCGTATACCAATCAATAACGCCGTTTCATGGAGATTTTGATGAGGCTTTCAGCCCTTACCCCGCGCCTGCCCCTAAAGCCGCTTGCTCTTGCGGCCTGTCTATCTGCGTTCAGCGTGCCCCCTCACGCTGCAGCCTCCGCGCCAGATATGACCGAGCAGGCGCGGGCCCTCTATGGGGACTCCATCGCCTTTGACATCTACCGGAATGATGCGCGCATCGGGTCGCACAATGTCACCTTCCGCGATGAGGCCGCGGGCCTGAAAGTCACGACGAATTTCGAACTCGAAATCGGCCTGCTCTTCGTCACACTGTTTGAGCTACAATATCAGTCCGAGGCCCTCTGGGAAGATGGACAACTTGTTGCGCTGAGCGCAAGAACAGACCGCAATGGCGACATCTCTGAAGTGGAAGCGTCTGTCTTCGAAGACACGCTCACAATTGATGGTCCGAATGGCCGACAGACGACTGCGATGGGCGTTTACCCAACCAATCATTGGAACTCTGGCGTGATCGGCAGCACGCAGCTGATGAACACGATCACAGGCAAAGTGAACGACGTGCGGCTGGTGCCGCTTGGGACAGAACGTGTCACCACCAATGCGGGCATGGTGGACGCCACGCGTTACAAGTATGAAGGCGCGATCCAGAACGAAGTCTGGTACGACGCGGATGGCCGCTGGGTCGCCATGCAGTTCCCCGGCGATGATGGATCCTTGATCGAGCTGCGGTGCCGCCAATGCGTCGCCAGCGCCTCGCTTGAGGCAACACGATGAGCCACACACCCAAAACAGTCTGGATCACGGGTGCCGGTAAGGGTATTGGACGCGCGCTTGCGCTCAAGATGGCCGCCGATGGATGGACCGTCGCGGCAAGCGCCCGCACCACTGACGATCTGGAAACACTCGCCCAAGAGGTGGCCTCCAGCAATTCAATGGGCGCGATCCATGCTTATCCGCTGGATATTATCGACATCGAAGGCAATCAGAATGTGCTCGCCCAAATCGAACAGGATTTGGGACCTCTGAACCTTGCGGTGTTGAACGCGGGCACCCATCAGCCCATGTCAGCGTCAGAGTTCTCTGTCGACACGGTGCGCCACCTGGTTGAAACGAACCTGATGGGAACGGTGAACGGGCTCGGCGCTTTGCTACCGGTCTTCCGGGCACGGCAGAGCGGTCGGATCGCGGTCGTCTCCTCTGTTGCCGGCTACAGGGGCCTGCCCACATCGGCGGCCTATGGCGCCACGAAGGCGGCGCTCATCAATATGGTTGAGGCGATGAAGCCGGAGCTCGACCGGGAAGGTGTTTCCATCTCCCTCATCAATCCGGGCTTTGTTGAGACACCACTCACAGAGAAGAACGAATTTCCGATGCCTTTCCTTGTGACCGCAGAGGACGCAGCCACCACTATTTATCGGGGGCTTGAGGCTCACAAATTTGAGATCGTCTTCCCTCGCCGCTTCGCCTTCCTGATGAAGGTTTTGCGCCTCCTGCCGAACCGTCTTCTGTTTTCAGTAACTTCACGGATGATCACGACATGACCACCGCTCTCGACAAATATGCCCGCTTTATGGGGTCGCTCAGCAGGGAGAGCCTTGAGACTCTTCCCGATTTTGTGATGCCGGACGTACATTTCCGCGATCCCTTCAATGAAGTAATCGGCGCTGACAGGATGGCTGAGATCTTCGTGCACATGTTCGACACGGTAGGCGACGTACGTTTCGAGATCCTCCATAGTGCGGTCTCAAGCGCAGCTGACGGTGACACCGGTATGCTTTACTGGCGCTTGCACTCAACCTTGCGCAAGAAGCCCTGGTCCTTTGAAGGCATGAGCCGGGTGCAGTTCAATGCCAATGGCCAGGTGGTTTCTCATTTTGATCACTGGGATGCGGCGCGGGAGTTTTACGAACATTTCCCTGTTATCGGTTGGGCATTATCGTCGATCCGCAACAAGATTGCCCTTGCTGCCTGAACGTGACGCTGCTTGAACGTGACTGGGTCAGTCCGCTGCTTCTGATCTTATCTTGATCGGGGCGTGAGTCGCTGTGATGCGTTCAGCAGCCGGCTCATGGCGAACGATCGGCACCTTCTTCCACCACAGCTTCAACGCTTCATAGTGGATGCCCACAGTGACCTTGAGCGTCATCAGGGGGTATTGCAGGAAGGTGAGCAGCAGCGCCTTGTCGTTCCAAGGTTCGCGGTCCCCTTCAAATGAAGCTGACAGGAGCGGGCCTTCCGCATCACTCAGGCCGATAAACACCCGGACGGTTTCGCCCGGCGGACACAGTTCAAACTGGTAGTGCCCGTCCATTTCCGTAAAGGGTGACACATACATGCGCTTTTCAGTCTCCTGACGGACACGCCCGCGGAGATCAACCGGTGCAGGCAAGACGTAAGTATGTTTCTCATTAAACGTGTTGTGCACTTCGTGCAGAGTCACCGTCAATACGCCATTGGGATCGTAGCAATAATAGACCGTCAACGGGTTGAAGACGTAGCCGAGGATACGCGGGTAACAAAGGACGCGCACACGCATGTCTTTTGCGCAAAACCCTGCCTGGGTGACATGCTCCGCCACCCAGTCTTTCAGGCCTGTGCGCTCTCCTGCCCCATGATCCTTTTCCCAAAAGGACAATAGGGACCGGCGGTTGACACCAAACAAACGGCTGGTGCGATTGATCTCACCAAGCTCATCTAGATCGAGCAGAAGCGAGAAGACCCGATAGCGCAGCGTGTGGCGCGTCGGGCGCCGCCGGGCGTGATCAACAAATCCTTTATAGAGGCTTGAGAACATGGATATCAGTCGGCTGCCAAGGGCAGAACCACCTCTGTGTTAACGCGCGAGCTGTTTGACGCCACATTCCAGGGACGGAGCGTGCCGGACAGCTGTTCAGCCACTGCCAGCCCCGCTTCGAGTGCATCTTCATGGAATCCGTAGCCAAAGTATGAGCCACAATACCATATCCGATCTCGTCCCTGCAGCTGCCAAAGTTCTTTCTGCGCCTTAATGGCCGCGCGATTAAAGAGCGGGTGCTGATAGGAAAATTTCCGAATGATGGTCTCATCGCGCGGGGTAATATGCGGGTTCAGCGTGACGAAAAGCGGGTGGCTTTCGTCAATCCCCTGCAGTCGGTTCATCCAGTATGACAGCGTCAGCTGCTTACCCGCATCTGCCGCGCCGTCATCAATATAGTTCCAGCTTGACCAGACGCGGCGACGCTTAGGCATAAGACGCGCGTCAGTGTGGAGGTAAGTGTCATTGTCGGTGTATTGGAAAGCACCGAGCAGCCTCTGCTCGCCCTGACTGGGATTTGATAACAGTGTCAAAGCATCATCTGCATGGGTGGCCAGGACAACATCATCAAACAGGTGTTGGTTGCCGCTCTCAGTCATAACTGCAACGCCGTTGAGTGTCCGTGTGACCGCAACCACGCCTTCCCGTCTGATCTTTCCCTGATAGGAAGCCGTCAGGCGTTTCACATATTCTCGGCTGCCCCCATCAACCGTACGCCATTTGGGCCGGTCTTTGAATTTCAGCAGGCCATGGCTCTCGAAGAACCGCACGAAGGTCGCCAGGGGATAATCCAGCATATCCTTGACAGTGGTCGACCAGATCGCGGCCCCCATGGGCAGGATGTGATCGCGAATAAATGCGTCGGAATAGTTATTCTCCTGTAGATAGTCGCCCAGCGAGATTTCTGCTGAGGACGCCGCTCCATCAAGGGTCGGAGCCGTCTTATAGAAACGCACAATGTCGGACATCATGGCCCAGAAGCGGGGGCTCACCAGGTTGCCGCGTTGCCCCAGCAGGCCGTTCAAGCCGGTCCCGCTATACTCAAAGCGGCCTTTGTCGATGGATGCCGCAAAGGACATGTCAGACGACTTGGTTGGCACATTCAAATGGTCAAACAGAGCCACGAGGTTTGGATAGTTTTGCTCATTGTAGACGATGAAGCCCGTATCGACCGGAAGTGGTTTTTCGCCCCGGCCTGCATCCACCGTATTTGAGTGTCCGCCAATATGGTCCCCTGCCTCAAAGACAGTGATGTCATTCTCCTTGTTCAATAACCAGGCGGCGGACATGCCCGCAATTCCAGACCCGATAATGGCGATTTTTTTGCGTGTTTTGGGGAGGGACGCTTCGTAGGGCAAATGACCAGCCTTTTTCTGTGTGTTTATTTGAATACGGCTGAAACGCGGGGTTAGATCAGGAAAAATCACGTAAAAACATGCTGATCTAACACCCATTTTGGTGCGTAAGACATATTATGAGTATGCACGATAATATTTCCGGTTCAGGTCGCGAGCGCAGTAGACTGCGCTTGGTGGTCGTCAATAATGACGCCCCGCAGGACCTTGGAGCACCCAATCCAGAAATGGCCGAAGCGCTAGTGGAAGAGTTTGACATTGACGACCATGCGGCATGCCTGCAGGCAGTTGGCGCGCATCAGGACAAAAGAGCATTCAAGTCCCTGTTTTCCTATTTCGGCCCGCGTGTGAAGGCCTATGTCATGCGCCTTGGATGCCAGCCAGGACAGGCGGAAGAACTCACACAGGAAACCATGATCAAGGTTTGGCGGAAAGCCAGCCAGTTTGATGCCTCCAAATCCGCACCCTCCACCTGGATCTTCCGAATTGCCCGAAATCAACGCATTGACGTTTTTCGGCGCGAAAACCGACCTGAACTGGACCCTAATGATCCGAGCCTCATACCCGAGCCGGAAGAAGCAGCAGATAGCGTGATCGAGCAGAAGCAGTCAGAGATGCAGCTTCTGGAAGCCATGAACCACCTCTCTGAAGACCAAAAAGCCATTCTGAAACTATCGTTCTTTGAGGACATGTCTCACGGACGCATCGCCGAGCATCTGGAAATCCCGCTCGGCACCGTGAAATCGAGACTGAGGCTTGCCCTGGGCAAGCTGCGCTCCACTTTAGATGATAGCAGACTACCTCCCACCGACGGACGACGCGTATGACTATTCGCCATCACATTGCAGACGAAATCCTTGCCTCTTACGCTTCGGGCAGCTTGCCTGAATCCTGGAGCCTGTTGGTCGCGACCCATCTGGCCCTGTGCCCTTCCTGTCGGAAAGCGGCGCGGGACGCTGAAGAGCTCGGTGGCGCGCTGCTGGATGAGCTGACGCCTGTCGATTTGAGTGAAGACGCTTTTGACAAATTGATGAGCAAGCTTGAATCCGCTGAGCCGGAAGAAGAGGCCGTTGGGGCGAAGAAGCAGACAACTGAAATCCCGTCTGTCTTGCCGGAACCGCTTAAGTCCTACCTGGGCGGAGACCTCCATGCGTTGAACTGGAAGCGGCTCGGCAAAGGTGCGTATCACATCCCCATCACTCTTCGGAACGGGGAAGGCAAAGCCCGCCTTCTGAAAGTGCCTGCTGGCCAGCCTGTTCCAGCCCATGGGCACAGGGGGGAAGAACTGACGCTCGTTTTGACAGGATCTTTCACAACGCACCAGGGCGAATTCCTGCGCGGTGACGTTGAAGCTGCCGACGATGATGTTGAGCACATGCCTGTTGCCGGGCCTGGCGAAGACTGTATCTGCCTCGCCATCACAGACGCACCACTCAAGTTCAAGAGTTTGGGCGCTCGGATCGCACAACCGTTTATAGGCATCTAGGTCTAAAGCGCTCCCCCCTTATTGGCGAGCTCAATACCCTCTTTTTCCTTACCGTTGTTTGCACAAAAAAAACCTCTATCTTGCCGGTGACTTTGTGACGGATGACCTCTTCGCGGAGGCATCGACGCAGGAAAGGGTTTGCGTTTATGGCAGATGTACTCGCGGTAGCGGCAAGCAATCTGGTTTCACCAGCTATACTGGCATTCTTACTGGGCGGTCTTGCCGGTTTCCTTCGAAGCGATCTGGAAATACCAGAAGCGATCGCCAAAGGGCTATCGATCTATCTGATGCTCGCCATCGGGCTCAAAGGAGGTGCGAGCCTCGCTTCCTCCGACGCTGGCATGTCTATCCTGCCTGGATTAATTGCCGCAGTCCTGCTGAGTTTTCTGATCCCTTACATCGCGTTTTTCCTGCTGCGCATGACAACCCGCTTCTCCACGATTGATTCCGCGGCTGTCTCTGCCCACTACGGCTCCGTGAGCATCGTGACCTTTGTCACAGCCACTCAGTTTCTGACCAGTCTCGACATCACTTATGAGGCCTACATCATCGCCATGGTCGCACTGATGGAAACACCGGCGATCGTGTCCGGTCTCCTGCTCGCACGCAAAAAGGGCGCCGAGAACGGTACCAAGCCGCCGCTTTTTCAACCCGAAATGCTTCGGGAAATTCTGTTCAACGGCTCGATCATGTTGCTGCTTGGCGGGTTTGTGATTGGCTGGGCCACCGGAGAACAAGGGCTAGAGACAGTCGCCCCATTCTTTGTTGATCCGTTCCAGGGCGTGCTCTGTCTCTTCCTGCTGGATATGGGGCTCGTGGCAGCACACCGTCTTCGTACCGCCTCGTCGCTTAGTCCCTCAGCGATTGCGTTCGGGCTCTATATGCCGATCATCGGAGCCGTGCTTGGCGGCGCGACCGGCTATGCAGTTGGCCTCTCAGCAGGTGGCACCACATTGCTCGCTGTTCTTGCGGCAAGCGCCTCCTATATCGCGGTGCCCGCCGCCATCAGACTCGCCCTGCCCAAAGCAGACCCGGGCATATTCATCCCCCTTTCGCTGGGGGTTACCTTTCCCTTCAACGTGCTGGTCGGCATCCCGCTTTATGCGGCGGTGATAGCCACCCTTTACAGCTAACGGGAGACGATCATGCAGATGTTCACAAAGAAGAAAATTGAAGTGGTCGTAGAGGCAATCTATGCCCCGCGTGTGGTGGAGGCTGCCAAGAATGCTGGTGCCAAAGGCTATACAGTGCTGCCTAACCTTCAGGGAAGCGGCACCCATGGCGACCGACGTGGTAGCGGGTTAAGCGGGGCTTTTGAAAACGTCATGGTGATCTGCGTGGTCGATCCGTCCATCGCCAGCACCGTCATGACAGCAATCAAGGAAGCCATTGGTGATGCCATTGGCGTGCTCTACGCCTCAGACGTTGAAGTATTGCGGGACGAGCACTTTTAGAGACCTGTCGCGAAACGCGAGCCTTGGTGACGATCACTGTGCGACAGCGGCTGTCGCCGGCGCTCCGGACAGGAAGCGCAGACAGACATATCCGATAACACCTGAGATGAGCGAGCCAATCAGGACGCCAAGACGCACTGTTGCGGCGTAGGATGGGTCTTCAAAGGCGAGTGTGCCAATGAACAGGCTCATGGTGAAGCCAACACCACAAAGACAGGCAATCCCGTAGATCTGCATCCAGTTGGCTCCCACTGGCATTTTTGCAATGCCTGACTTGATGGCCAACCAGGCAAACCCAAAGACGCCTGCCATCTTGCCGATCACGAGGCCTGCGATGATGCCTGCGGTGACAGGATGCGCGAAGCTATCCAGCCCCATGCCCGCAAATGAAACGCCGGCATTGGCAAATCCGAAGAGCGGCATAATCCCGAAAGCCACCCACGGCAGAAGCGAATGCTCCAGCCGCAGCAGTGGCGGTTCGCCATGCTCATCGCCTTTTGTGTCGCCCCTAAGCGGCAGTGCCATAGCAATGGCAACACCGGCCAGGGTGGCGTGGACACCTGATTTCAGCACACAGACCCAGAGGAAAACGCCAACGATGATATAGGGCGCCAAGCGTCTCACGTTCGCAAAGTTAAGGGCGGCAAGGCCGAAAAGGCCGATCGCTGCGAGCCCCAATGACATGACCGAAAGGTTTTCCGTGTAGAAGAGCGCAATGATGATGATGGCACCCAGGTCGTCGATAATCGCAATCGCGGTCAAAAGCACTTTGAGCGACAGCGGCGCGCGGGCACCAATTAGCGAGAGAATGCCAAGCGCAAAAGCGATGTCGGTTGCGGCAGGTATCGCCCAACCGCGTATGTGAACGGGGTCGCCCCAAGTGATGACAACATAGGCAAGAGCCGGCAGCGCCATGCCCCCAACAGCTGCAAAGAAGGGCAAAGCTGCCTGATCACGGGAGGAGAGTTCGCCTTGCAGGAACTCCCGTTTAATCTCGAGACCGACCAGCAGGAAAAAGATCGCCATCAGGCCGTCATTCACCCAGAGGAGAAGAGGTTTTGCGATCTTGAGCGCGCCAAACTCCACAGCGACAGGCGTTGCCAAAAAGGCGTCGTAATATCCGGCGAAAATTGAGTTCGCGATGACAAGCGCCAGGACAGCAGCGGCCATTAAAACAATGCCGCCAGCGGCTTCTAGTTTCAGAAATTCCTGGATTTTGGAAAGTACTGCGTCGCCCACTTAGGTGCCCTCTTTTTCTTGTTTCTCGTATTGAAATGGGTCGTGGTGCGCGAGAAACAAGCCGAGGAAAAGTAGGGACTTATGCGAAATGCGACGCGCGGAGCGCCTTGGTTTTTCATCCCCCTCCGGGGATAAGCCATCGGCCTAGAGGTGACCCTTAGCCCTTATTTTTTTTGGGCTTGCTGCCATGATCTTCGACCGGTGCTGTAGGCTTATTGCCAGACTGAGCCAGACGGATCACATCCTTAGACGTATCAGCAGAGTCCTGATCAAGCTCTTTCAGAAACTGTTTCCTGACCATGTCGATATTCTCATTGAGGTCTTCAATCTCCCAGTCCGCCGTTTCAACAGGCGGCAGCACAGTGACATGAACTGTTGCCGGCCGCGCGATGAAGGCGCTCTTCGGCATGGCGTCTGTCGTGTTGTGCAGCACGATCGGCACAATCGGCACGCCAGCCTGCATGGCCAGGTGGAAACCACCTTTCTTGAATTTGGAGAGCTTGTTGGTTGGGCTGCGGGTGCCTTCCGGGAAAATGATGATCGATGTGCCGCTCTTCAGTGCCGTCACAGCAGGCTGCAGCGCCTCACGGGCCGCCTTATTGTCGGATCGGTCCACAAAAATGGTGCCCATGGCTTCAGACATCTGGCCGATCACAGGCTGGGACTGCACTTCCTTTTTCGCAATCGCCGTGAAGTCGCTTTGCACCAGTTTTAGGACGGCAATGGCATCCACCGCGCTTTGATGGTTCGCCATAAAGACCGCCGGGCGATGGGACCATAAATGCTCGCGCCCTTTCACATCGAGCTCAAGGCCGATGGACGCGGAGGAGAGCTCCCCCCAAAGGCCCTGGAAAATATTCCGCGCCTGACGCGCCGAGCCATTGATGGAATAGGCAGATAGAGCTGCCGCGGCAGCGGGGGCTGCGCTCAGATACGCAAGGCCTGTCCGCGCCACGTCTTTCGCTGACGTTCGCCCACGGCCTTCAAAGCGCGTGATGTGCCAATCGCGAGACTTAGCGACCGACGTCAGCTTCTTGTTCGGATTGAGTGGGCGCGGGTTGCCGACAATTTCCAGGAGCGGAAGATCCTCATCCCCATCGCTGTAGAAATAGCTTTCAGCAAGATCAACATTCCGGTCTGCAATGAAGTTACGGACAGCGATGGATTTTCCTTCGCCATAGCAGGCCGGCTCAACCACCTTGCCAGTGCAAATGCCGTTCTGTACTTCCAAGTGGGTGCAGAGAAAGCTGTGAACGCCTAGATCATTGGCGACTGGCTCCACCTGATAAGGTGTTGCAGCGGACACGATCACAACCACATGGCCCTTTTTGAGATGGGCATCAATCAGAAGCCTGGATTCTGGATAAATGCGAGAAGCAACCCGCTTTTCAAAGACACGGCGCCCAAATTCATAGTTCCGGCTATCAACCTGACCCCGCAGATGTTTCGCGGTGCTGTTCACCATTTCTGCAAAGTCGATCTTGCCACGCGCAAACTGAATCCCGTGAGAGGCCTGATTAACAACCTCACCGATAGAGAGCTCGCCGCTGGTCACCTGTTCGATCATCAGATCCTGCGCGGAAAAGCCATAGATCAACGTCCGGTCCATGTCGAAAAAAGCGGCAATGTGAGAACCGGAGGGTCCCTTTTCCACTTCATCGATCAGAAAACGATAGCTTGGCATTCACTTGGTCCTTTGGTCGGTCGTAACCTGTTTGGCCCGCTTGGGCTGATTGGCGTCTAGTCGGTCTGGCGGCTGATGGACAGCCCCAACAATATTTCCAGTCGGCGGCTCACAGAGCGCACCTGGTCAGCAAAGATCTTGCGGTCTCCCGTCAAAGTCTCGCCATTCTCAGCAATGAGGCCTCTATGATCTGCGAGTTTATATGCAGTTTCGTAAAGGGTCTTTGAAAGGGATTCTTCTGAAAATACCCGCTGCAGCAAATGGGCCTGCGCTCCATAGGTCATGCAGAGCTGCAGGAATTCCTTTTTATTTTCAATAGGTTGCCCACCCCGCTGCACCAGCGCATCGGCCAGCACCTGATAGGCATCGATGAAGGAGCGAAGGACGCCCTGCGACACAACAGGCTCGCGGGCTTCCAGAAGGGTCCGGGCTGACGCTTCGCCTTCCTGCAGGCGGGCCTGCCAATTGGGATCGCGTTCCGCCATTTTCTCGCGCACTTCCTTCAGGAAATCTTCGCGGGTGGCAAAATAGAACTCGAACTTCAAAAGATCGCGGAGCGCCAGGGCTTCGCGCCAGAACGCCATCTCCGTGTCCTTTTGTTCTGCTGCATGGAGCAGGGCCAGTTCAATAATGGCGTCAGTGACAAAGAAATGGATCGCTGTGTTTCGGTAATAGGCCGCCTTGTGATACTGCCCGGCGGCAATGTGGAACACGGCGCCGAGCCCTGAATCATGGCGGGTCACAACCCCATTTTCTTCCAAGGAAGTCAGGGTCGCTTCAATCTGGCTTGGGGTGCGCAGCTTGTCATTGCCACCGACAACCGGAATGTTCCGACTGTCCACCAGGTCCATCCAGGAACAGACGGTGCGGGTAAGCCCTTCCAGCGTTCTTGCCCGCGGGCCGTTGGCCAAGAGGATCAAGGTCAGAAGCGAGGTCAGATTGATTGGCGAGGCATCGTTTAATCGAACAGCGGCGCGGATCGCAATTTGCTCAACCAGCTTCTTCTTATCTGTATCCGGTAAATCCTCGTTGAGGCTTTCGCCAGGCAAGACATCCAATGCGGTGACCGGCTCTCCGAAGCGGACGTAGATTTTGTGATCTGATCCTTTGCCGGTGATGAATTTCAGGAACCAGCTGGCGCCTTCGGGCTTCTTGTCCTGCCCTTTTTGCTCAATGACATAGTCATCAACTTCGGTGATCTGATCATAGGTCACCGAGACAGGCACGAACCGAAGCCCATGGGTCTTGGTTCTAACAATGGACTCAACCACATAGTTCATCAGGCCGTAGCGCGGCGGCAGCAGTTTTCCGGTCCGTGACCGCGTGCCTTCCAGAGCCCACATGAGCGAGAAGCGCTTTTCAACCAGATAGTCCACATAGCGGCGAAAGGTCGCCTTGTAGATGTCATTGTCCTGAAACGCGCGGCGAAGGAATATGACGCCTGAATTGGCCGCCAAACGACCAATACCAAACGTGTTGAGGTTGATACCCCCAAATGTCAGCGGCACGGGAATGTTGTGCTCAAAGAGCACGGTCGAGACCGCCATGGTGTCCAGCATGGATTTATGGGTGACCAACAGAACGACCGGTCCCTCTTCCATCCATTGACGGAGCTGCTCTAGCTCTTCTGGCTCATAGTCTATGTTTCCGTCGTGATGACTACGGCAGGCCCGGCGATAGAGGCCCATTGCAATATCAAGTGAGACGGGCGTCTGGCGCGCGCTCATTTCGTCCAGATAGGTTTTGGTCTCTGTCTCAACTTCGGAAAGAGATCGACCCAAGGTTCCTGCGAGCGCGCCAAGGTCGCGCTGGAAAGACGGGCTGGAGACAACATCTCCCATCAGGAGGCGCGCAACCTTGTAGCGCGCACCGCGAATGCTGCGCTCTGCCCGATCAAGGGCAATTACTGCCTGGCGCACAACAAATTCCGGCAACCGGGTCGTCCGGACACCTTCTGATCCCCAGGTTTCGTCAAAGCGTTCACGAACCGTACTTAAGAAAGCACCCTGTCCTTCCGCCACCCGCAATCTGTCTGGCGCGGAGCCGCCCATCAGCTTTTGCCGAAAGCGGCCGGGTTTTTCGAAGACGGTTGCGAGCCAGGTGTTCACAAATGACTTGCCGTGGCGCACGTCTTCGCTGGGCTTCCAGATGACCCGCAACGGCTGCAGCCAGGGGTCGCCTGAAATATCGCCACCATCCATCAGGGTTTTCAGTTCTTTGTGGCCACCGTCGCGCGCATCGCCGATCACGACGAGCTTGGCGTCACTTTCAGAATGGCGCGGATGCTCTTCGATCCACTTGCGAATGCAATTGAGCTCAAACGAGCTGCCAGCCTCCACAAGGAAAACGGTTTCCGCTTCCCTTTCCGGCATCTGCACTACGACGTTTTCCGACACACTTTCTCCTCCAGGTCTCCGTTGAGGAAACCTCTCTCCCTATTCAAGATAGACGACTGTTTGATCTTCCCCATCATCGTCTTCAACCAGTGCTTTGTATTCTTCAAACGACGCCTGCACACACTCCGCATAGAAAGACGGATCAGGCAGCATTTCCCTGTCGGCCGTGACACAGACCGACAATTGATCCTGGTAGCCGGTAATGGCGTGGAAAATCCCCATGCCGTCTCCGAGCGGTGCCAAACCATAAGATCGGACGAGTTTCGCGCCTGAAAAATACATGTCATGGGGAATGCCCGGAACGTTTGAGACAAACGTATTGCAGACCGGCTTGATGCGGGAAATCCACTTCATGCCTTCTGCCGACCGAAAGAACCAGGATGCGGTTGCGGGACTGACAAGCCCCATCACGCTTTCCAGCATTTCCGAACCGCGGGTCTGAGCCAGCTGCTTGGCATCATCGGTACGCATTTTCACCGCCTGGAGCCGTTGCAGCGGATCTGCAATGTCCGTCCCCATAGCGACCGTCATATCCGTGATCTGGTTGCCAGCTTCCATACCCGCGGGCCCAGTGCGCACGGAAATGGGGCACATGGCGACCAGCGATTCATCTGGCAGTTCGTTTGTTGCCGCTAGGTAGCGGCGCATCGCACCACCGCAAACGGCGATCGCCACATCGTTCACTGACGCGCGTTCCACCAGCTTTTTGATGTGCCTGAAATCATCCAGTTTGAAGTCGACCGCTTCAAAGACGCGGTAGGGCGAGACTTCTTTGTTGAAACGGGTCATCGGCGCTGACGGCGCGCTCGCCACATTGTTTTCAGACTTCAGCCGACGGGCTTTCAACTCGCCCCTCACCAGCGAGAGCGCCGACTGAGCGGTCGTCAGCGGCTGACGAGCCAGAGACGGGAGCGACTTGGTGATCATCGCCATGTCGCTGGGCAACGGTTTGGCGGTCTTGGCTTCTTGCAATGGCGCCCGCGGCGGCGCGGCCTTCTGGGTTTCTGAGTGAAGGGCCTGCAAGAGCGACACCGTCCCCATTCCGTCGACCACCATGTGATGGAGCTTCACCAACACAGCGAAGCTGCCCTTTGGCAGCCCCTCAACCTTGTCCAGTCCCTCAATGACGTTCACCTCCCAAAGGGGGCGGTTCATATCGAGTGGGCGTGAGTAAAGACGCGATGCGAGAATACAAAGCTGACGCCAGTCACCCGGCTTGGGCAATGACAGATGGCGGACATGGAATTCAACATCAAAATTCGGATCTTCTGCCAGATAGGGCAAATCAAGATCGAAGGGTACACGCACCAGGCGCTGTGTGAACGGGCCCCAAAGATGGAGACGATCCTCAATCCAGGAGAGAATCTCCTTAAAGCGTACCTTTCCACGACCAGCGGTCGATTGATCGTAGATCATCAGCCCACCTACGACACTCGGTGTGCGCTGAGTGTCTGCGTAGAAAAACGAAGCGTCTGTATTTGATATGCGCCGCATGGAGCCCTTCCTTCAGGCGTGTCCTTGTCGTCCCCAGCAAGATCAGCTCCCCACAACTGACAATTCGTCAATCGCTTGCCCGTCTTGCCTTTGATCGTACACAGAGAGACTTACCTTATGCCAGTGCAACTTCCCGTATTTAGGACATTTTTCCGCCCCCGACCGCCCGCCCTCGGTTGGCAGAGCCCGTGACTTACGCTTAACATCCTTAAAAACAAGTTGGTAAAGGGAGACGCCATCCATATGAACGACCAGATCCGCAATCGCCAAGAGCGCAATAACCCGATGCATCTCAAAGTCAGCGTGCTAGGGGGCGGGTCCTGGGGCACAACCGTTGCCGCGCTGGTCGCCCGCAATGCTGAGACCAAGCTCTGGCTGCGGAACCCTGACGCGGCCACCGAAGTGAATGTCCTCAACACCAACCGGAAATATCTGCCCGACGCCAAACTGCCGGAAACCTTGAGCGCCACCACCTCTCTGGAAGAAGCCGTGTCAGATGCCGACGTCATCGTGATGGGCATTCCCTCCCAGCAATTCAGAAAAGTGCTGGAAGACGCCAAGCCCTTCATTCGGCCTTGGGTCCCTGTGATCAGCCTGTCGAAGGGGCTCGAGCAAGGCACGTCGCTCCGCATGACCCAAATCATTTCCGAGGTCCTGCCCGGTCACCCCCCAGGTGTGCTGACCGGACCCAACCTTGCCCGCGAAATCATGGCCGGATCGGCTGCGGCGAGTGTGCTCGCCATGGAAGACGAAACCGTCTGCAACTCTCTTCGATCCGTGTTCCAGTCCGGCCTTTTTCGTGTCTACACCAATAATGACCTGATCGGTTGCGAACTGGGTGGCGCCTTAAAGAACATCATCGCGATTGCCGTGGGCATGGGCGATGGATTGGGCGCTGGGGATAATACCCGCGCTGCCGTTATCACGCGCGGTCTCGCAGAACTCACCCGGCTTGGGGAAGCGCTCGGCGGACGGGCGGAGACATTTGCCGGTCTGGCGGGCATGGGGGACCTGGTTGCGACCTGTACCAGTCCACAAAGCCGAAACCGTCATGTCGGGGAAAAACTCGGTAAAGGCCAATCGCTTGAGCAGATTATCGACGAGATGCACATGGTTGCTGAAGGCGTCAAGAGCGCGCCGGTGGTGATGAAGATTGCCGAGGAAGCCGGCGTCACCATGCCGATCGCCGAGGAAGTTTTTAACGTGGTGCAAAACGGCGCGACGCCGCAACGGGCATTCCGAGGTTTGCTCAGAATGGCCGCTGGGTCAGAAGCAGATCCTGGTTAAGCGACTGCTTTGGTGCCGATAGGAGTGGCCGTTGGTCGATAGAGGCCAACCACGTCGCCTTCAATTTCCTCAAGCAGATTGTCCAGCGTGTGGCTGATCATGCTGCAATTGCGGATCATCTCAACCTGCGGCCAGGTTGCAGCTTCCCCTTCCGCGATCAGATATTCCATCTCTTCACGGTCGAGTGGAGCGAGCAGTTTGCGCGGGTCCCAGAAACGGCGGCGCGGGATAATGTTGATGTCCGCCGTGTATTCCTGAAGCGCAACGGAGTGGAACATGTTCAGCGCAGAATTCACACTTGGCAGGCTGCGCGTCATCTGATCAGAGAAATTGCGTGTTGCGCGGAACCATTCTTTGGTGGCACGGCTGCCCAAATTCCAAAGATGGCCAAACAAGCCACTTTCGCCATTGGGGTTCTGAATGGTCCAGAGGATGATCGGATTGGTCTGGCTGGCGATGAAGTGGTTCACCCCATAAAGACGGGCGAGGCGCTTTGCCGGCATATCGTCTGTGACGGAACCATCGATCCAGCGCATATCTGAAAGGTATGGCTGTTTTTCACCATCAGCGTCACGGGCCATCAACATGACAGGCGGGAAAACACCTGGCACAGCACAAGAGGCCATCACCGCCTCGCGCACCAGCACGTTTGGCGACGTGATCGCGTTTAAGAGACGCGATGCCTGCATTTTCTTGGTCGGCGCAACAGAGACATTGATGTGACGACCGGTCAGCTGAAAGGCTTCGGCAAATGTGAGGTCTGGAATCCAGGCCTCAACCATTTCGCGCAAATCCTCTGTCTGGATGCGGTCACGCCACCCCAGCACGGAAGTCACATGCGCTTCCTCGATTGTCGCTTCAATCTCGATGTCCGCTTCAAAGAAAGGGACGAGCTCTTCATCAGAATGAGTTCCGATCACCGCTGCGGTCAAAGCGCCTGCGCTTGATCCGGAGATGACCCGCGGCAGCAGACCTTCCTGCGCCAGCGTTTTGATCACGCCGATATGGAATGGCCCAAGGGCACCCGCCCCACTCAGCATAAGAGCAGACCGCCCGAAGCAATGGCTTGCTCTATGGAAGAAGTCGAGCTTCTCCGCTTTGGTAATGACGTTGGAGCGCACCTTTGAAATGTGAATGAGAGAGCGTGTTACCTCATCTACATAGTCAGTAATGAGACGCTTTGTGCCCACTTTCGACCGCGTATAGAGCGAGGCCTTGCCCATACCGCCAAGATTGCCATGAATGCCTTCGTTCAATGCAAACAGAAGCGCGCGGTCATCGCCCGTATCCCGGGCCTTGCGGATCTCCCGAAGACGTTCGCGGATCGTCGCATAATCATAGCGGCTTGTGTGTTCCTGCCGCTTCCAGTCTTCAGCACCGGACAGCACATCGTGTTCGTGTGCCGCTTCTTTCCACTCATCATAAGTGGTGGCGTCGTCCATCCTCTTTTGCGCGTTCTTCATCTGGAAGCGATCTCCGACTGTTTACATCTGCAACAATTGTGCAGTGCGAATAGAGCGCATGCTAGCCCCATTTGGCACGCTTCATGTAAATTACGCGTCAAATATGTTAATCAAACGGCACATTTTCCGTCCAAGCGGTATGATTTCCGGGCCAAATACCCAGTAAAAATGGGGAGATTTCTGCGATTTGCCAGCCTTAGGCCTGGAAATTAGAATTCTCAGCCTAACCCGACAGATTTTTTGGCCCAGTCCACAAAATCAGAGGTCACTTCTGCGCGATTCGTCTCATTGAACAGCTCATGGCGGGCATTTTTATAGAGCTTTAGATCTATTTTCTGAATCCCCGCATCGCGATATCGCTCTGCAACAAGGTTGACCAATTCGCCATTCAATCCCACCGGATCGAGGTCACCAGAGAAGATATAGAGAGGCAGATCTTTGCGAACTTGGCCAATGGCTTCGGGCGTCGAATAGGCGACACCTGCCTCGCCCAACGAGGCGGAGGAGGCATCAGATACCGTAAAGCCACACAGTGGGTCAGCGACATATTTGTCCACCTCGGCGTCATCACGGCTCAACCAATCCGACTCTGTTCGGGTTGGCGCGAACGCAGCGTTCAATGTTTCAAAAACATTCGCGTCTGGGTCAGCCACTGCCGCAGCCATCACGTCTACAGCGGTGGTCCCACTCAATGCAGCCGCGTCAATCAGCTCGCTGGCTTCGGTCAGCAGGTGCTGCAACACCATGGACCCCATTGAGTGCCCCATCAGAACGACCGGCAATCCGGGGAAGTCTTTTTTCGCACGCGCGATGACTTCTTTTTCGTCATCCACAAGACCGCGCCAGCCTGCTTCCCCATAGTCGCCCAATTTTGAGGCATCGGGCACGGTTGCGCCGTGACCGCGGTGATCATTGGCATAGACAACAAAGCCGACAGCGTTCATTGCCTCCGCCAACCGGGCGTAACGCAGCGCGTGCTCGCCCATGCCGTGAGCAATCACGAGAATGGCGCGGGGGTCTTCTTCGCCCTGCCAGCGATGAACCACCGGACACTGATCATTTGGAGATGTCGGCAATGTGAAGTGGTCGTAGGTCAAAGTAACGCGTTCCCAAATAAGTGTGATTTGACGGCCATACTGACATCCCCTCCAATGATCCGACAAGACACCAGATCATGTCTGGGAACATAAGGGCGCTGGGAGGCATTCATGACTGCTGAAAATACCGAAACAAGCTGGGCCAAAGTGGCTGAAGTCGACGACCTCGCAGAAGGTCGCGTCATGACTGTTACAGCAGGCACGCTCTCTCTCGCGCTGACACATTTTTCCGGGCAGTACGCCGCCATGGACAATCGCTGTCCCCACCAGGGCGGGCCGCTCGGCGAAGGCTCGATTGAAGACGGTATTGATGGCCAGTGCTGGCTGCGCTGTCCCTGGCATGGGTGGGATTTTGACCCCTTGACCGGCAAACCTCCGGGGGGTCACGAAGATACCGGCCAGCAAATGTATCCTGTTGAAGTGCGCGATGACGGGATTTATGTGGAAGTACCCGCAGAACCTGAAAGCCCGCGCACGATCTCACATGTCATGGCCGACACGATGATCAATTGGGGCGTGAAACGCGTCTTCGGCATGGTGGGCCATTCCAATCTTGGTGTCGCCGAAGCGTTGCGGATGAAAGAGCGGGACGGCGAGCTTGGCTATATCGGCATTCGCCATGAGGGTGCTGCCGCCTTTGCCTGTTCAGGCTATGCGAAACTCTCCGGCAAGCCGGCGGCCTGTCTTGCCATTGCAGGCCCGGGTGCAACCAACCTTCTTACCGGTTTGTGGGATGCCAAAGTCGACCGGGCACCTGCGCTTGCGCTGACAGGGCAAGTGAATGTTCAGGTGCTTGGCCCAGGCTCATTCCAGGAGATCGATCTCGCCTCTGCATTTGAGAGTGTCGCCCATTTCTCGCAGACAGTTTTACACTCCTCCAAACATGCGGAACTGATGACGCTTGCCTGTCGAAGCGCAATTCTTAATCGAGATGTGTCCCATCTCATCTTCCCGGACGATGTGCAGACAATCCCTGCCGACGACAGCGTCGAAGCAGGCAGTCCGGATGGTCGTCTGGGGGATATGGCTGTGACACCGTCTGATGCTTCTATCGCTCAGGCGATCGATCTGATTTCAAAAGCCAAACGTCCCGTGATTATTGCTGGCTATGGCGCGCGCGATGCGTCTGACGCGGTCATTGCCTTTGCCGAGCGCCTTAACGCACCAGTGCTCACAACATTCAAGGCCAAGGGGCTGATCTCCGACAAGCATCCTTGTGGGGCTGGTGTGCTCGGACGCTCCGGCACACCGATTGCCAGCTGGTTCATGAATGAAGCTGACCTGCTGATCGCCCTTGGCAGCTCATTCTCCGATCATACCGGCATCGAAAAATCGAAGCCCATTGTCCAGGTGGACTTTGATCCCATGCATCTTGGCAAGACACACCCTGTCGATTGCCCGGTGCTCGGCGACATTGGGCAGGCACTTGCCGCTTTTGAGGCAGGACTGCCAAAGACCCTCACCGCAGAAGACCAGACACGGGAGATCGCTGAACGCTGGCAAATCTGGCGCGACGAAAAGAAGAGCCGCGCTCAGGATGACCGAGGCGACGGCCTTAACTCAGCCAGCATTTTTGCGTCGCTTACGGAGCTAGTTCCCGAAAACGCAGTCATTGCCGTTGACGTGGGGAACAATACCTACTCCTTCGGGCGCTATTTTGAGTGCACTGACCAGGACGTGCTCATGTCTGGATATCTGGGCTCTATTGGCTTCTCGTTTCCAGCCGCCATGGGTGCCTGGGCAGCGGTTCAGGATTTCCCGGAATATGCGGGCCGGCCGGTCGTCTCCGTTTCCGGCGATGGTGGATTTGGACAGTATATGGCGGAGTTCACCACTGCCGTGAAATACGGGATGAATATCACCCACATCCTGCTCAACAATTCCGAACTTGGAAAAATTTCCAAAGAGCAGAAGGCAGGTGAATGGCCGGTCTGGCAAACCACGCTGCACAATCCCAGCTTCGCTGCCTATGCACGGCTCTGTGGGGGTCACGGCGTTAAGGTGACTGACAAGGCAGAACTCGCCCAGGCGATCCAGGAGGCCCTGGCGTACGACGGACCTGCATTGGTGGAAATCATCTCAGACTCGGATTTGCTCTGATCCCAGAGCATGCAAAAACAGCGAATTCAGGGGAATATTCGAGATTGTCTCAGTTTCGGGACGATTTGACAGGCCCAATGGAAACCGGATTTTACCTTTTTTAACCTTGTACTGACTAAATACACCCCTGAATTCTCGGGGGAGTGAGATGGTCGAGGCTGTTGCAAAACATAGCGCCAGCAATGCGAGCGCCAGTGACATTGAGGCGCTGTTTTCGGAAGCCATCGAGGCTCTCGATGACGGCTTTGCCATCTATGACAGCGAATTCCGTGTGCTCTACGCCAATGCACAAGCGCGAACAGATTTTAAAGACTGGTACGACGTTATTGAAGCAGGTGGCACATTTAAGGACGCAATGCTTGCGTCCCTGGTGAGCCTCACAAAATATTCCGAAGATGACGGTCTGGATGAGCTTGCAGAAGCTGCGGTAAAAATGCTGTTGGACGGCGAGCCCCTAAAGACAGCCATGCCTGACGGCCGCACACTCCTGATCACGCACAGACCTATGACGGGCGATCGCTGGGTGGGCACATCTATCGACATGACCGACGAGCTGGTGCGACAGCAAGAGCTTAAAGACATGAAGAAAGAGGCGGAGGCCGCGTCGAGGGCCAAGTCGCAGTTTCTTGCAAATATGAGCCATGAGATCCGCACACCGCTTAATGCTGTGTTGGGATTTGCGAGCCTCATTAAAGATACGGAGCTTGATGAGCGGCAGGCAGACTATGTTGAGACCATTGCCGAGAGCGGTGAATCTCTTCTTTCGATCCTGAACGATGTCCTGGACGTCTCAAAGATTGAAGCCGGTGCGCTCGATCTGGACGAAACCGAAGTTAATATTGAACGGCTCATTCGTAGTGTCATGGCTTTGATGTCCGTGCGCGCTCAGTCGAAAGACCTTGAAATTGCGTCCTATGTGGACCCGAACATTCCCGTCTCTCTGATCGGAGACCAGGGGCGCATCCGCCAGATCCTCGTCAACCTTATTGGCAATGCGATCAAATTTACAGAAGAAGGTGGCATCTCCCTTGAGGTGCGCCTGGAAGACCGCCTTCCAGGTGACAAGGTCGCTGTTCTTTTCAGTGTCAGCGACACGGGCATGGGAATCTCCCCTGAACAACAGGCCCAACTTTTTGAGCGCTTCACGCAAGCCGATGTTTCCACCACGCGCGAGTTTGGCGGCACCGGTCTTGGCCTTTCCATCTGCCACGACCTTGTGGAGCTCATGGAAGGGACACTTGAGGTTCAGAGCGAGGTTGGCGAAGGCAGTACGTTTAGGGCGCGTATCGTCCTGGAAGCAGATGATGGTGATGAGCGCTATCTCGACTCCGACGATGCCCAGACGTTGCGCGGACGTCGCCTCCTTGTTGTCGATGACAACCAAGTCAATCTGCGTGTTATCGGTCTTATGCTGGCAGCCTATGGGTGCCGCGTGGAAACGATCGACGATCCCCTCGGTGCTCGCGATCTTATTCTTGCAGCCCAGGAAAAGGGCAAACCCTTTGAGACGGTCATTATCGATCATATGATGCCCGGCATGGACGGCGTTCAGCTCGCCGCTCAGCTTCAGGATGATGCCGAGGTTAAGCCTGTGAAACTCATCCTCTCGTCTTCCGGCATTGCCACGGCAAGCCAGGCAGAGGACTGGGGCTTTGATGCAATTGCGCCCAAGCCCATAAGTCAGCGACGCCTGATTAACACACTCAACCGGTTCTTCGAAAACCTGCCGACAAAAGCAAAGGCCTCCAAGAAGGTCCAGAAAACGGCGCCCGCGCCCAAGAGACCATCCGGTGACGGCGCAGGCTGTCGCATTCTCCTTGCAGATGACAATCCCACCAACCTGAAATTCATCCAGAGCGCCCTGGAGAAACACCCGGTGACTGTGGATACGGTGGGCGATGGCCGCGAGGCTGTAAGCGCCGCGCGTTCGCTTCCTTATGATTTGGTACTCATGGACGTGCAGATGATTCATATGGATGGCATCGAAGCCACAAAACGCATTCGCAAGCTCGGTGGCGAGATTGCCAGCGTGCCCATTATCGCCATCACCGCGAGTGCCATGGCGGGTGACCGCGAACGCTGTATTGATGCCGGCATGAACGACTATCTCGCAAAACCGGTCGCCATTGATCAGTTGCTCGACAAGATCCGCTACTGGACCGAAGAAGCTGTTCGCGAGGCCTAGATTTGCCATCTTTCCCAATAGAGAGGCTGTGATATAGTCATACCTTCTCTTGGGAGTGCTCTGACAGTGATCAAGTAACCACCAGAAAATTCGCAAAAACGGGCGCCGCATCCGGGCCGCCCGCACTTTCTGGCTACTTGATCTTTGGAGCTTTCATGCAACCGATTGTTTATGACGTCGCCGTTTCGGCGGACGGTTTCATCTGTGGTGCGTCCGACGACGTATCTCTTTTTCCCCATTCCGGCCCAGTGGTTGACGACTATCTTGAGCGGATGGCGACCTATTCATGTGCCTTGATGGGTCGGCGAACCTATGAGTTCGGCTACGGCCATGGGCTGCCGCCTGGCGCTAACCCCTATCCGGCCATGCAATCCCTGGTTTTTTCCGAGACCATCGTTCTTCCGGAGAACTCGGAGGTTGAGACTGTTGAGCGTGCTCCGCTCGATCGGATTGATGCGCTGAAGCGAACCTGCCCCGGTCCCATCTATCTGTGCGGTGGGGGCGGTTTTGCCGGTTGGCTCTTATCGCACAACCGCATTGATCTGCTGCGATTGAAGCGGGCACCGATATTCTATGGTTCCGGGGTCAGGCTGTTTGGGCCCCACGACCGGCCAATCTCCGCCCGGTTAACCTTGTCCAAGCCCTATGAATGCGGGGTGCTTTTCCAGGAGTTCGTCCTGACTTCTTAAGATCTAGCTTGTGACAATCCAAGAGACGGGGCACTGAGTGGAAAAAATCCACATTGTGTCCTGCTCTTTTGCTCGATCTCGTTGTTTTTGCTCGCAATTCCGGGTATCGATGTGAAAACGAAAACCTGGGGAGGTTTCCAGCCTATGTATAAAGAATTGGATGCTGCGTGGACTGAATTGACGCAGCCAGGACAAATGTTCGAAGTCGATACCGTTGACGCGCTCGGCCGGACGATCAAAACGTTCAAACATGCGCCCGCAAGCCTGCGGGATATCTGGTTGCTCACCGCAGCCCATGGCGACAAGGACCATCTTGTTTATCAGGACGAGCGGTGGACATATACCGAAGCCCACAATGAAGTGGCTGCGATTGCTGCATGGCTGACTGCCCAGGGCATTGGACAACATGACCGCGTCGCCATTGCCATGCGCAACTATCCAGAGTGGATGCTTGCCTATTGGGCGATCATTTCAATCGGCGCCGTAGCTGTCGGCATGAATGCCTGGTGGGTGCCGGATGAAATGAAATACGGCCTTGAAGATTCAGACGTCAAGGTCTTGATCGCAGATGGCGAACGCCTTGAGCGCTTTCTGCAGGTCCGCGACGCCTTCCCAGATATGAAGGTCGCTGGTGTTCGCTTACCAGAAGCTCTTCAAGGAACTGTAGGCGTGACGCCATGGTCGGACGTGAAAGCAACCACGCCGAACATGCCCGATGTCACCATCGCGCCAGATGATGATGCCTGCATCTTCTATACATCCGGCACGACGGGTCGCCCAAAGGGTGCCCAGCTTACCCATCGTGGGTGCGTGAATAATATCATGAACATCGCCTTCTCTGCCCAGTGTCAGGGGCTTGCCCTTGCTATGGTCGAAGGTGAGGCTGCGGTCACAGAACTCCAGGCTACTGAGCCTGCAGCCATGACTGCGCTTGTGGCGACACCACTCTTCCACGTCACAGCCAATAACTGCGTGGCCCATGCGGCCACGGTCAGCGGCGGGAAGCTTGTGCATATGTATCGCTGGGACGCGGGCGAAGCGCTTCGTCTCATCGAAGCAGAAAAGATCACCCATTTGAGTGGTGTGCCGGTTATGTCTCGAGAGATCATCGCACATCCCGACTTTGCAACGACAGATACCTCAACCATGGTCTCCATCGGCGGCGGCGGTGCTCAGTTGCAACCTGACCTGGTCGGCAAGCTCGACACCACAATGGAAAATGCGCGGCCCTCAACCGGCTATGGCATGACTGAAACATGTGGCATCATCACCTCTGTTGGCGCTGACTATTTCGTCGACAAGCCTGCAAGTGCGGGACGGGCCATGCCTGTTTTTGAAACCAAATGCATTGATGCCAATGGGGATGAAGTGAAGCCTGGGGAAGCTGGCGAGCTTTGCGTTCGCGGTGCTCCGGTCATTAAAGGCTATCTCAACCGTGAAGAAGCTACAGCTGAAGCCATTCAGGATGGGTGGCTGCGGACCGGCGACATTGTGAAGATCGACGAAGACGGCTTCATCTTCATCGTCGACCGCGCCAAAGACATGGTGCTGCGAGGCGGTGAAAACGTGTTCTGTTCTGAAGTCGAGAGCGCGATTTTCGAGCATGACGCGGTGGCCGAATGTGTCGTCTTTGGGGTGCCTGATGACCGACTGGGCGAAGAAGTCGGTGCCGTGATCGTTCCTGCTACAGGCAAGACTGTTTCGGCAGAAGAACTCCGGGCGTTCTGCAAAGAGAAGCTCGCAGCCTACAAGATCCCGCGCTACATCTGGACACAGGCTGAAAACCTGCCACGCAATGCGAGCGGCAAATTCCTCAAGAAGGAATTGCGCACCACGATGGACGTGAAGCTCGCAAGCTAGTCTTTGAGAAAATCGACAATGAGGTCGGCCACTTTTTCCGGTGCTTCCAGCTGGGGAAAGTGGCCGATGTCGTTTAGGGCTTCGAATTGATAGCCGCCGGTGAAAGCTGGTTCTGCAAGAGCGTAGCGCTCAATTGACACGGCGCCATCCGCATCTCCCGCAATCACCAGAGTCGGAACACTGATTTCTGACTCCGCTGATGACACGCGGCCTTCATTCAGATCGCTGTCGAAAAGTGCCCAGTAATACCCGAGGATCCCATCCAGGGCATCAGGCTCCCCCATGGTCGCTTTGATGTCGGCAAGTTCCGTCTCTGGAACGTCGAAGGTGGGTGCCCAGGCCTGATAGATCCCATCAATATGAGAAAAATCATTCATGGCCACCCATTCGCGAATGAAGGGCAGTTGGTAGTAGAGAAAGTGCGGAGCCTCGAGAAAGATCGACGGATCGTCCGCAACTGCCCGAGCATGGGGAACAGAGAGGGCAACCAGTTTCGTAACCTTCGAAGGATTCGCTGTGGCCGCCTCGTAAACCGTCGATGCCCCCCAATCATGACCAATCAGAATAGCGCTATCTTCTCCCAGGGCATCAATCAGCGCCAGCGCATCCTGCCCCAAGACACGAACACTATAGTCGCCCGTTTCGCTCGCGGTTGTGGGCGGATAACCCCGTGTGAACGGCGCTACGGCGCGGTAGCCCTCCCCAGCAATGCGAGATTGTACCGACGCCCAGCTGCGGGCGGTTTCCGGATACCCATGAAACAGGAGCACGAGCGGCCCTTCGCCTTCTTCCAGGTAGGCAAAGATGATGCCATTGGCCTCAACATGTTTCAGCTCTTCTGCAGTGACAGGCGTGGTGCCAAGCACCGCTCCTGTTAGGAACATCAAAGTCAGACAGGCCGGTAAACGGACAAATATCGCTTTGAGTTGCTGAATCATTTTGCGCACTCCCGGCTGGCTTTCGCTCATGGTAGGCAGTGTGCGCCCGAGAAACAAATTGTCCCGGCAGCCGTCATTCTGGCGTGTGTGCAGCGACGGCCTTCTGCGCTTTGGCCCGTGTAAACCCGCAAAGTCGCAATATGTTCTCACAGGTCCTGGCCGTTTTGACGGGATCGGGTCCAGTGTCAATTTGTGTGCGGATGCTCGCCGCAAGCAGGCTTGCGATCTGGTCCAGGAAGAATTCATCCAATTCAATGTCGAAGAGATCTTGGTCAATACCACGCTGAAGATCCGCTTTCAGAAACTGCAAGATGTCTCCGCGCACTGACGGTAAGTGCTGAAGCGCACCAATGATCACGGCACCCCAAGCAGATTCACTGACCGCCATGCGGATAGCGCGGGTTGTTGCGGTAACCATCCGAGCAACCGCACTGTCTACGGTCCTCATCTCATTGTCGATCTCGCGCGCCATCTCGACGGCGATACGCTGAGCTGCTTCGGTCAGGATCTCATCTTTGTCCGCAAAGTGGTTGTAGAAGGTGCCATTGGCGAGCCCCGCATGCTCGGTAATGTCGCTGATCTTTGCGAGGTCCATGCCCTTCTGCGCGATCACCTCCACCGTGCTGTCGATAAGCGCCAACCGCGTGCGGTCCCGCTTGGGCAAGCCCTTGCTCCGATCTCGAAATAGCGCCTGTGAGGACACGTGGACTCTCCTTTCCAGTCAATTGAGCCTTATTAGACCCCAGAAACGCTCACGATTTGACACATTTCCATTTTTGACATATCTCTCATTTTTGAGAGTTCTCTCATTTATGGAGACGTTAAGTTGGAAACGCAAGTTCTTATTGTTGGCGCTGGGCCTGTTGGACAAATGGCCGCGCTTCTACTGGCGCGCCAGGGCGTTCAGTCAATCATTGTTGATCGTCGCGAAACACGCCTGACGGCTCCCAAAGCACATGCGGTAAATTCCCGAACACTCGAGATCTGTGAGGCTGTTGGGGTATCTGCGGAAAAGATACGCAGTACCGGCGCCCCTGCAGATGAAGCCGGATGGGTTCGGTTCGCCTCGACACTCACCGGGACGCATTTCGGGCACCTGCCCTATGAACGGCAGCAGGATGACGTAAAGGATCTCACCCCCTTCCCGCTCTCCAACATCGCGCAGCCTGATTTTGAGGAATTGCTGGAGGCTGAATTGCGCCGCTGCTCGCAGGTGACGCTTCTTCGGGGAACTGAATGTTTGAGTGTGACGGAAACCGGTGATGGCGTGACCGCCTCCGTAACGTCCACCGAAACGGAGGCGGAGAAAATTTCCTGCCGCTATGTGATTGCCGCCGATGGTGCAAATTCACCCATCCGCTCGGCTCTCGGGATCAACCTGGATGGCCCCGAAGGCCTACAGCACAATATGATGATCCACTTTGAGGCGGACCTGCGTCCTCTTGTGGCTGACAGACCGGGTATTCTCTATTTTCTCTTTGAGCCAGAGGCTCAGGGCGCCTTGATCGCCTATGACCACGGCAAGACCTGGGTATTGATGCACGGGTTTGATCCATCAACCGCATCACCAGACTCATTTGATGATGCGACATGCAGAGGTCTGGTCGAGAAAGCCGTCGGTGCCTCCCTCCCCGACCTTAAGATCAAGAATGTTGGCCCCTGGACGATGTGCGCCCAAGTCGCGGAACGTTATCGCGCCGGGCGAATCTTCTTGGCGGGTGATGCAGCCCATCGCTTTCCACCAACCGGCGGACTTGGCCTCAACACCGGTATTGGTGATGCGCAGAACATCGCCTGGAAAATCGCCGCCGTTGAAAACGGGTGGGCCGGTGACGCGCTGTTGGACAGTTATGAAACCGAACGCCGTCCGGTCGCGCAAATCAATACAGAACAAAGCCTCGAAAATGCAGGCAAAATATTTGAACTCTTTGGTGCTCTCTACGGTCCCGATCCGGAGAAAACGCGAGAACGGTTTGACGCTCTGTGCAAAGACCCAGCTACTTTCCCGGAGCTTGCGCCTGCCATCGAGGTGCAACGACCGCATTTTGACAGCCTCAATCTGCAGCTTGGATATCGATATGTATCCGAGGCGGTCCTCAACGCCCAACCTGTCGACAAGGCCGCACCAATTGATATCAGCCGATATGAGCCATCAACCCAGTCCGGCGCCATCCTTCCTCATCAATGGCTGAAACAGAGCGAGGAAGAAAAATCGCTTTTGTCTTTGATTCCTATGGACCGCTTCACGCTTCTTGCGGGACCGGATGGAGGCGCGTGGGCTGAGCTGATTTCTACTTTCCCTGCGCCGATAGCTTTGCTGGTAGACGGTCTCGATTATGAGGCAGGCACCGATTGGTCAGACTTCACTGGCTTGCCGGATCAAGGGGCCCTACTCATTCGCCCGGATCGACATATTGCACACCGATATAGCGCAACCTGTTCGGCTGAGCAGCTCTCACACGATCTGGCCTCGCTTCTTTCGCACACAGAAAAGGAACTCCTTCATGGATCTCGGGCTTAAAGGAAAAACGGCCATCGTCTGCGCATCGTCGCGGGGCCTCGGCAAAGCCTGCGCCCTCTCGCTCGCCCGCGAAGGCGCAAATGTGGTGATCAATGGCAGAGCGGCCCCAGCTTTGGCGGAAGCCAAACCTGAGCTTGAGGCTGCCGGTCCCGGTACTGTGACCGCCATTGCAGGCGACCTCAATACCAAGGAGGGTCGGGCCAAGCTCATCGCCGCAGCGCCAGACGCCGATATTCTGGTCAACAATAATGAAGGCCCGCCGCCCGGTGCGTTTGAGCAGTGGGAACTGGACGACTGGCAGGCCGCTTTGGACGCCAATCTGCTCGCACCGGTTTTCATGATCAAATCGCTTATTGGCGGCATGAAGGAGCGCCGCTTTGGGCGGATCGTTAACATCACCTCAGCGATGGTGAAGTCACCCCACAGCGCCATGGGCCTGTCTACCGCGGCCCGGTCTGGTCTGACGGCCGTTTGCAAAGGCCTGTCAAAAGACGTGGCGCCGTTCAATGTCACGCTCAACAATATGCTGCCTGAACGGTTTGACACAGACCGGCAGGAACAGATGGCGCAGCTTGCCATGCAGTTCAAAGGCATAACGCGGGACGAAGCCCGCGCAGAGATGGCAGAGACCATTGCTGCAAAACGCCTGGGCGACCCGGCTGAGTTCGGTGACGCCTGCGCCTATCTGTGTAGTGCCCAGGCCGGCTTTATCTCCGGCCAAAATCTTCAACTCGACGGCGGGTCCTACGCCGGCCTTATCTGAATAATGCTTGAGAGGAATACACCATGGAACCGACCTTCGTTGCCCGCATCATCTTCTCCCTGATCGCCATCGCCATCAGCATTGGACCGATGGTTGCTGACTTCAACAAGACTCACGCAACCAACCCCCTATGGACGCCCCATGCCCGCTTCCACGTGGTCTGGCAGGTCCTGACCCAGGCAGGTGTTTCTATGATCATTCTGACGCTGCTCTGGCTACCAGCAGCCGACCAGATAACCCACACCTGGATTGCTGTTTGCCTGCTATATGTCTGGTTTATCGCCTTCTACGCGACACTTGCATCCATGAGCCTGTTCGAAGGATCGCTGAAAGATGTCAATGGGATCAAGCCGTGGCACTGGAAGCTCTTTGGCAAAACATATCTGGTGGACACCAATCTGGGTGGCGGTACCATCCTGTTCATCATCAGTGGGGTGGGTGTTTACCTGCTCACAGCCTAAGGCGCGCAAAGCCCGAACAGAGGAATCCTCAAGATGAAGTTTTTCCCTTCGCCCGTTCTCGCTGGCGTCGCTGCAGCGATCTTCGCCGCTCACCTTTCACTGACAGGTGTAGCATCCGCGTCGACATCGACCATTGAAATCGCTGACCCGAGCGAGGCTCTCACCCTTGCGCGGGTCTCGGTGAATGGCAGCCCCCAGCTGATGTCGGTGAGTTCCTACGTCGACGGAGATGTTTCTGGGGTTGTGCTCACCGGCGCACCTGACGATCCCATCACGGCCTTTCAGGCCTTGGGATTTGAAGGTCTCGACACGCTGATCTCGGAATCCGGTACGCAGTTAGAGACTTCGGCATCGGATCTTCTCATCCCCGTGTCGCTTACCGACCGCCATATTGCTGCAGGGACGAACTTTCCAGAGCACGCAGAAGAAGCAACCGTGGAGGATGGTCCGTTCCTCTTCACCAAAGCGGTGCAGCCAACGAAAGCCGGTGAGCTGCCCTATTCAGAAAATTGGCTGTTAGACTTTGAGGTGGAGCTCTGTTTTGTGGGCTTTGACGTGATTGACTTGAACAATCCGCCAGAGCATGTCGGCCTCTTTCTCTGTAACGATTTTACGGATCGGGCAGCACTTCTGCGTCACCTCGATCCGTTTGATCCGGCATCTGGCAAAGGCTTCACAACGGGCAAGAGCGCACCCGGCTTCATGCCGATCGGCGATCTGTTTGTCATCCCCCGCGACCGAAAGAGTTTCGTTCCAGACATAGAGTTGACGCTTTCTGTCGATGGCAAAGAGCGGCAACGGGCTTTCCAGCGTCAGGCGGTCTGGAACTTTGAGGAGATGCTCGGTCAGATCGATCAGCGTCGCGACATGGTCTGGGACTATCGAGGTACGCCGATCATGCTGCCCCTCGACAATGGGACCATCCCGCTTCGCACCGCCCTGCTTGGCGGCACACCAAGCGGCACCATCTTCCAGGGCGACATCGGTCTCTCTGTCTATCTTCGCGCCGCCTTCAGTTGGCTTTTCGGTGGCTGGGATCGCTCGATTGTTCAATGGGTCATTGAAACCGTCATTGAAGATGCAAAAGCAAGCGGAGACTTTCTTAAGCCCGGCAATCAGGTCGTACTCCACGCTGACAAGCTTGGCACCGTGGAGACGTTGATCGTCGCTCCTTAGTCACTGTCAGTCGAGATGTGTGGCATCCAGGCGGCGGTGCCACACATAGAGGATCGGCATACCGATCAATTCGGCGGCAAGCGAGCCAATAATGTCTGGTCCAAACGCTATTTCCGGATTGTCTGAGAGCAATCGCATCACGCCGCCGCAAAAGATCAAGGCAAAGGCAAGCCGGAGCACTTGCGCGTACCGCGGCGGGCTCCATGCACCTGCCCATAGTGCGAGACCGACGCCCAACCAAACGCCGCCCAAGAATTTTACATGGTTGTCCTGAACTGCGTATGCGTGCGCATTTGTGATCGCCACAAAATCGTTTGAGCCCAACCAGCCGCGTGTCGTGATGCCGCCAAGGCCAATGTCGAGCCCCAGTACCATAATGAATGCTCCAGCCATAAAGAGGACGGCTCTGAAGATGGTCGGTGATGCCTCATGCATGCCGTTTTCCTTGATTATTTTCTACCACGCGTTATATTTAATAACGACGCTCGGCCAATCAAGGACCCTCCATGAATGAAATGAAGCGCCGTGGACGACCGCCCAGGGCTGAGGCAGATATTGAATACGAGCGAGGCCGGGTCGGTACCATTGCAGGCACCCTTTTTCAAAGCGAGGGCGTAGAAGCGATCTCCATGCGCCGTCTTGCGAAAGAAGCCGGGGTCACGCCGAAAACCCTCTACGCCTATTTCGCTGACAAGCGGGACATCCTTCAACACATCTGGGCGACATTTTTTGTGGAGCTATTCGATCAGATTGACCAGATCGCGACGTCCAAAAAAGCCCCCAAGGCACGCCTGCGCGCGGCCTGTCTCCACTATCTCGCCTATTGGATAGACCAGCCGGACCGGTACCGCATGGTCTTCATGTCGGACGGGGTCTCCCAAACAGACGTCTCAGTTTTTCTGGACGCGAGCCCGATTGTCGCCAGGTACGACGTTTTTGGGAAATTGCTGGGTGATGCCACAGGTTCAGGCAAATCCTCAGCCGCCAGGCTGAATGCTCTCATATGCGCCCTCAACGGCATTGCCCACAACAAAATCACGACCAGCAATTATGATTGGGGAAAGTCCGAGGCACTGCTCGACACTCTGCTTCCTGGCATTATCGGATCTTAAGAGGCGTTCAGGCGCGCTGTGACCCGCAACAAGGATTTGATGCGCTCATGTTCCGGCAGATCAATGGCCTGGCCAATACGTAGAAGCAAATCTGCTTCAAGATCGTGCAGTTCACCATCTGCCAGCGCGACTTCCCACAGGTAGGTCATGAGCTCGCCGCGTTCGGCAACATCAAAGTTTTCCTTGATCGTCTTTGTGAAAATCCAATTCGCGTAAGCCTCTTCATGCCGCTCTTCTGCCACTGAGAGCAGTTCTTCGATCTGGTCAGGCTGCAATTCTAGACGGTTGCGGATGATGTCGATGATGTGGTTACGCTCGCTGTCATCGAAGTCCGTGTCGAGATGGGCGAGTTCCACCATGAGCGTTGCCGCCGCAACGACGGTGCGGTCAAATTCCTGATGCGCCGATTGCTCCTTCTTTCCTGCACCCATTGCCTTCAGTGCGGCTTTCTTAAATCCTTTGAGCATGATCGGTCCCCCTTACCCGCTGGCCTGCGCCTCTGATTTCCTGCGGCCTTTGAGGTGCCGATTGTTCACACATGACCGCCCAAACGCAATTGCCAATAGTCATTTAAATCTGTGTGCGTTCAGGTCGTGTTCTGGCCCTCTTCCTCTTGCTGGGCGCCCCGGTTGCTGTCATTCTCCCACCCACTGATCCGCCGTGGCAGGCGTAGGGGATGACCAGCTTTTGGGGAAGCTGACGGTGGGGGAAGCTGATGGTTAAGGCGTTCGAAGAGTTCATTTTTCGGTTTCGGTTCGCGATATTGATCGTCATGGCGATCTTTACGATCGCGACCGGGTATTTTGCGACGGGCCTCAAACTGGAAGCGGGGTTCCTGAAACAGGTTCCAACTGAACATCCCTATCTTCAGACCTATTTTGAGTATCAGCAGGAAATGCCAGGCGCCAACCTGGTGCTTGTGGCCCTCAAGGCAAAGGAGGGCACCATATGGAACAAGGAAATTCTGCAGCGCCTGCACAAAATCACAGAAGAAATTTCCTACCTTCCTGGCGTCGACCGTTCGCGTCTCTATTCCCTTTGGTATCCGACCACCCGCGCGCTGACGATCGATGAATTCGGTTTTCAGATGGAAGACCTGATTCCCGGCACCATCACACCTGAACGGTTAACTGACGAAGACATTGCAGGTATACGTGCGCGTACAATTGCCGGTGACTGGATTGGTGCGATTGTTTCGGAAGACGAAACATCAGTTCTTGTTGCCTTTGAAATAAAGGCGCCTGGCGGCGCATCTGGTGACATTGAGAGCGCGCAGTCGACTGCCCTTGATGTGGCGAGCCTGTTGGAAACCAAAATCAGAGCGCCCTTCAGCGATGACGTAAGCGACGTCGCCATTATCGGGTTTCCCAAGTTTATCGGCGACATTGCCGAGGGCGCCATCATTGCAACGAGCTTCTTCTTGCTTGCCTTTGTGATCACAGGCGTTGCTGTTTTTGCCTATGTCCGGTCGTTTATTCTAACCGCCCTTGCCATTGGCTGCTCGCTTGTCTCTGTCGTTTGGCAATTGGGTGTGCTCAATCTGATTGGCATGGGACTTGACCCGCTCGCCATCCTCGTCCCCTTCCTTGTCTACGCCATTGGGGTTAGCCATGGCATGCAGCAGGTCAATCTGATCGCAACCCAGATTGCCAAAGGATCCGATGGTCTCAACGCCGCCCGCCAAACATTTCGACGGCTCTTGGTCCCTGGCTCCATGGCGCTCATCACGGACCTGGTAGGCTTTATCACGCTCTATCTGATCCCTGTGGGCGTTGTGCGCGACATCGCCATTATCGCAACCATAGGCGTTGGCCTTAAAATCATTTCCAACCTCATCATGTTGCCTTTGCTTGCATCCTACTTTCGCAGGGATGAGAAGCAGGTACGGCTCTTCATTAAGGCCCGTGTTTTCCGCGAGCGGATCATGACCTGGATTGCAGGCGTTGCGAAGCCCGGAACCGCACCTCTGATTGCCGGTGGTTTGGTTGTCGTGCTTGTCGGGTCTGCGATCGGGGCGCAATACAGGCACGTAGGCGACCTCACACCAGCTGCCTCTGAACTGCGACCCGATTCCAAATATAATCAGGACACGGCCTTCATCACGTCGAATTTCGATGTGGGAACGGATGTCCTCGTACTTGTCCTCGAGACACCTCAGGATGCCTGCATCAATCCAGGCTATATGAAATATCTGGACGCGATGACGAGGGATCTCTCGTCAATTGATGGGGTCCTGAAAGTCGATTCACTCGCATCCACCGCTCGCATTGCCTCCTCTATTTCGGCACTGGGCAATCTGAAATGGCGCAATCTGCCCGGGACAGAGCGGCAGCTTATTTCCGCCACGGCGCAAGTTGATCCAGCCCTCGGGCTGCTAAACGATACCTGCACGATCCTGCCTCTCTTTATCTATACCGTGGACCACAAGGCAGAGACGATTGATCGGCTGATTGATGAAATCACCGCTTATGCGGCGGCACACCCTCTTGACGGCGTGAATGCGCGGATTGGTCTTGGCGGCGTCAGTGTGATTGCCGCGACCAACCAAGTTGTGGAGGCGTCAGAAGCGCCCCTTCTGATTTATGTGTTCCTCACCATCATCATTCTGGTCCTGATCGCCTATGTGGACTGGCGGGCCATCATTTGCTGCTGCGTGCCGCTCCTGCTCGCGACCTCGCTGGGCTATGTCTTTATGGTGGTGTTTGGGATCGGCCTCAAGGTCACCACCCTCCCCGTGCTTGTACTTGCCACAGGCATTGGCGTTGACTATGCGTTCTACCTCTATAGCCAGATCCGCATTTTCCAGCGCGAAGGGTTTGCAATCGCCGACGCCTATCATGGCGCTCTGTTGAGCACCGGCATGGCGGTCGTTTACGCGTCGATCATGCTGGCAGGTGGCGTCGGAACCTGGGTCTTCTCGCCCTTGCAGTTTCAAGCGGACATGGGCGCGCTGCTCGCCTTCATGTTCATTGCCAATATGATCTGCGCCATTGTCGGGTTGCCGGCGCTCGCGGCGCTCCTGGAGCGGATTGCACCACCAAAACATCTTCGAACTGCAGGAGCTTAGTCTTCCCCCCTGCAGAAAAGCTGCTAGGGTTGCGGAGTTAAATTTCTCGGGGGGAGAATTATGGTCGATGCTACCGTTCAGGGACGGAGCCATGCCGGACGCCATCTGGCGCTTGGTCTGCTCGTCGTTGTTTATACGTTCAATTTTATTGACCGGCAAATATTGTCGATCCTGATTGAGCCCATCAAACTAGAGCTCGGCCTCAATGACACTCAGATGGGACTTTTGACCGGGTTCGCCTTTGCTCTTTTTTACGCGACGCTTGGCATCCCTATTGCCCGGTATGCTGACCGTGGCAATCGCCGGAATCTGATTGCGCTGGCGCTTGGCGTCTGGAGCTTCATGACAGCAATCTCTGGTCTTGCGCTCAATTTCTGGCACCTGCTTATCGCACGTATCGGCGTTGGTGTCGGCGAAGCAGGCTGCAGCCCACCTGCCCACTCTATGATCGCTGACTATTTCCCGGCAGAAAGCCGCGCCACAGCGCTTGGCATCTATTCGCTCGGTATTCCTGTTGGCATCATGTTCGGTCTTTTTGCGGGTGGCTGGATCAATGAATTTTTCGGCTGGCGGATGGCATTCTTTGTCGTCGGCATTCCAGGCATTCTCCTCGCGTTTCTGGTCCGGTTTGCCATCAAAGAACCTGAGCGGGGCATGGCCGAGGGGCGGGTCGCGTCTGGGGAACAGCCCTCCATCGGAGACACGCTTTCCTACCTCTGGAAAAAACAATCCTTTCGCCATCTGGCATTTGCAGCAGCGCTCACAGCCTTCGTTGGTTATGGGGTTGTCACCTGGGTACCGACCTTCCTCATCCGGTCCTTCGGTTTGGGAACTGGTGAGATCGGCACTTGGTTTGGGCTCATTCTGGGCATTCCAGGCGGCCTTGGGATTGCGCTTGGAGGATATTTTGCCGATAAGTTTGGGGCGAAAGACACGCGCTGGTACCTCTGGACGACAGCGGTCGCGCTGGTGATTTCCATACCCTTTAGCGTCTATGCCTATCTGGCCGGGACTGCGACCATTGCCTTTATCGCAATGATCATTCCGATCTTCCTGGGCAACTTCTATCAGGCCACCACCTTCAGTCAGACCCAAGGCTTGGTTGAGCTGAAAATGCGCTCTGTTGCCGCGGGCATCCTGCTTTTCATCATCAACATTATTGGCCTTGGCCTCGGTCCGACGCTCGTGGGTGTGGTGACGGACTTACTTGAACCCACTTATGGCCAGGAAGCGCTTCGCTACAGCCTGGTCATCTTCACCTTTGTGAATATCTGGGCAGCGTTCCACTATTACGTTGCTGGGAAACACTTGAAGAAAGACCTGGTTCTGTCTGGCAGCTAAGAGGCGCGCTTGTTATCGCCGAAATGTTGAGCGTGCAATCGACACGCTCAACATGATGGTGGGGATGAGACCGAGTGCCACGATGAGCAGAGCGGCGGTGGATGCTTCTGCCAGCCTCTCATCAGATGCCAGTCTGTATGTGCGCGTCGCCAGTGTTTCGAAGTTAAAGGGACGCAGCAGAAGCGTCGCGGGCAATTCCTTCATCACATCGATAAACACCAGCAGGAAACCAGCGAGCAGCGGCCCCCGCAACAAGGGCAGATGGATTGCGGTTAACACGCGTCCGGGCCCTGCACCCAGCATGCGGGCTGCATCATCCAGGGTGCCGTGAACTTTTTCGAGGCCCGCCTGGGTGCTGTTGAAAGCGGCGGTCAGGAAACGCGCCACATAAGCAAAGAGAAGACCCGCAATCGTTCCCGTCAGCAGCAATCGCGGTTCCATGCCCAGCGTGTCCCGCATGAATATCGCGAGCTTCGTATCAAGCGTGCCCGCTAGGGCGAGAATCCCGATGGCAATCATGGCACCCGGCAGGGCATAGCCAAGGGTCGCCAAACGAATGAGAAGCTGGTTCTGCATTGAGGCATCTCTGCGCTCTGCATAGGCTAGGAACAGTGCGATACCCGTCGCAATGAGTGCCGCGGCCGCAGCAACTGTGAGCGAGTTTCCCGCGAAGGCAAGGAACTGGGACCCGAGAAGCGGATCCCCCACATTGATGGCATAGCGGATCAGCACGAAGGCGGGTAAGAGAAAGCCAAACGTCACTGGCAATGCACAGGCCAGAAACGCTGCGAGGCTTTTCAACGGGGGCAGGACGATGCGCGCGGCGGCCACGTCACGCCCGAGCGGGTTGGCCACTGTCCCCTGGCGATTCAAGCGCTCCAGCACGACAAGTCCGCCTGCAAAGAGAAAGAGCACGGCGGCAATCTGTGCAGCGGCAACCGGCTCTCCCATACCAAGCCAGGTACGGAAGATCCCCGCTGTCAGCGTCGAGACGCCGAAATAGTCGGCCACACCATAGTCGGCAATGGTCTCCATGAGGGCGAGCGCCACGCCACCGGCAATGGCTGGACGGGCGCACGGCAGCGCGACACGCAAGAAGGCTTGGGTGGGCGACACGCCCAGCACGCGGGTTGCTTCAACAAGCGCAACAGACTGGCGCTGAAAGGAGGTCCGGGTGAGGAGATAGACATAAGGATAAAGAACGAGGCTCAACATGAGCGCTGCGCCGCCTAGAGAGCGGATCGGCGGGAAGGCATAATCGCCCGCCTGCCAGCCAGTGATGTCTCGGAGCAGAGTCTGCACAGGCCCGGCAAACTCCAAAAGGTCTGTGTAGACATAGGCGATGATGTAGCCCGGCATCGCAAGTGGCAGCACCAGAGCCCAACTCAAGATGCGTTGGCCTGGAAACTCAAATGAGACGATGAGCCAGGCACTGCCCACGCCCAACAGGATGGTCATGATGCCGACCAACACCATCAGAAGGAGCGTGTTCCCCACATAGCCGGGCAAGACGGTGCTGCCCAAATGAACCCAGGCATCCCCGCTTGTCTGTGTCAGACTCCAGAGCACGGCCAAAATGGGGGCCGCGACAAGAAGTGCCACCAGGGCTGTCGCCACAGGCCAGCCGAGCGTCGAAGCAAACCGCGGGCGCCCACTGGTGGGTATTCCTGAAGAACCATGATCTTTTTGGGTGACTGACATTCTACACTTGATACAAATAGCGCTCGCCTGCGCAAAGTAATTTTGCGCCTCAATCGCAATTCTAGCCTCAATCGAGCCAATTAGTCGCGCATGCCCTTGGATTTCAGCAATATCGCCCATGCCTATGGCAGCGAAAAAGTGCTCACCGACATCAGCCTGTCGGCGGCGGACGGGGAAATACTCTGTCTTCTGGGCGCATCTGGCAGCGGTAAAACAACCCTTCTGAGACTGGCTGCCGGGCTTGAAACTCTTCAGGCCGGCAGCATTGGTCTCAACGGGAATATGCTTTCTCAACCTGGACGGGATGTCCGGGCGGAAGAACGCAAGATTGGCATGGTTTTTCAGGATCATGCCCTCTTTCCCCATTTATCGATCGCAGAAAATGTGGCGTTCGGTTTGCCGAGGTCCAACCCAGATCGGGGAGAAATTGTTGCACGGACCCTCGCCGATGTGGGCCTTGAAGGGCTTGGCGAGCGCTACCCTCACACCCTGTCAGGCGGTCAGCAGCAACGGGTCGCTCTTGCCCGTGCGCTCGCGCCAGCCCCCTCTGTGATCCTGTTGGATGAACCCTTTGCCAGCATTGATGTGACACGACGGCGGCAGCTCCGCGAACATGCGCGCCTTGCCCTCAAACAATCGGGTGCGATCACCATCATGGTGACACATGACCCGGACGAAGCCCTGGACATGGCGGACAAAATTGCCGTGATGGATGACGGCCATATCCTGCAATGCGGCGAGCCAATTGAGCTCTACAACGCACCTGCAACAGCGCTTGTCGCTTCTCTCTTTGGCGATGCCCAGACGTTTCGGGCAAAAATCTCTGGTGCCGAAGCGCATTTCGACTATGGGACTTGCCCTGTTAGCTCGTCGACAAACGGGCACGCTGATGGGACCGTCGCAAACCTTGTGGTGCGTCCGAGCAGTGTGACCCTGACGCCCGCGTCAGAGGGCGAGGGACTTCATGTTCTTGATAGGCGGTTTCGTGGAAGTCATTGGCTTGTGCTTGTTGGCACCAACAATGCAAACGACGCGCCGCTCCGGGTTCATATGGCTGATGCATCAGAATTTGAAGAAGGCACACCTGTTCGCGCATCCTTTGGAGGCACGGGCGTCTTCCTTTTTCCCGCGGCGAACTGACCCATCGAGCGCAATATCCCTTGTTTTGCACCGGTGGCGGCCCTACATTTCTCGGAATTGATAGTCATTCTTAAAAAGGTGCCCGCCCCGTGTCCAAAACATTCGGCAAAGCTCTGATCCCCATTATCGGCGTGTTTCTGGTCATTTTTGCCGTTTCCAATGGTCAGGCATCTGAAGAACTCAACATCTATTCCGCCCGGCACTACGACACGGACCTGATGCTCTATGAGCGTTTTACCGAAGAGACAGGCATCAAGCTCAATCTGATCGAAGGCAAGAGCGAAGAGCTACTCGCGCGCCTAACACAAGAGGGAGAGTTCAGCCCCGGCGACGTTCTCCTCACTGTTGATGCGGGTCGACTGTGGCGCGCGGAAGAAGCCGGGCTCTTTGCTCCCATCACATCGACACTGATTGAAGAGCGTATCCCAGCCCATCTCAGACATCCGGACGGGTTGTGGTTTGGTATTTCAAAGCGCGCACGTGTGGTGATTTACAATAAGGATGCAGGTGCGCCTCAAGACCTCACCACTTACGCCGATCTGGCGGACCCTTCCCTCGCGGGCCAGGTTTGTGTGCGGTCGTCGAGCAATATCTACAATATCTCCCTTCTTGCCTCGATTGTGGCGCATGACGGCGCAGAGGCGGCGGAAGCCTGGACCGAGGGTGTTGTCGCCAATTTCGCCCGCGCGCCTCAGGGCAATGACACAGCGCAGATCCGTGCGGTTGCAGCTGGAGAGTGCCGCGTGGGCATTGCCAACACTTACTATGTTGCACGCCTCATGCGATCAGAAGACGAGGCTGACCAAGCTGTCGCTGACAAGATCGGTGTGATCTTCCCGGAACAAGAGACCCGCGGAACCCATGTTAACATTTCCGGTGCCGGGCTGCTTGCTCACGCTCCTAACAAGGACAATGCGGTTCGGTTTCTGGAATTTCTGACCAGTGACTGGGCACAGAAGGTGCTCGCTGACGGCAATAATGAATATCCCGCTGTCGCCAGTGTTGACGCAGAAGGCCCCGTGACTGCTCTGGGCACCTTCAAAGAGGACGAGATTAACGCCTCTGCCCTTGGGGAAAATCAGTCGCTTGCGATTAGAATCTACGACCGAGCAGGCTGGCGCTAAATCACGGACAAGCGGTCAAAACGGCGCGCATTTCTGCTACAAAGAGCCCGCAAATGCATTGTTGAAAGCGGGTTATGAGTGAATTTCCAAATTGGGTAACCAGTGCGCCGCCAAAGCCGGATGCGGCGGCAGAGGCCCGGGCGCAGGCACGCCAAGCGCGGCTGACGAAGCCCGCTGGGTCTCTGGGGCAGCTGGAAGACATTGCGATCCAACTTGCAAGTCTCAGCAACACAGATCGGCCCTCGGTCTCAAAGCCGCATATACTGATCTTCGCAAGTGATCACGGCATTACTGCGGAAGGCGTTTCCGCTTATCCGTCTGAAGTCACCGGCCAGATGCTTGCAAATTTTGTTACCGGCGGTGCTGCCATCTCTGTTCTTGCGCGCGAACAAGGCGCGGCGCTGCAGGTAGTCGATGTCGGCACCCTGGCGCACGACGTGCCGCATGGCGTGCATGCTGACAAGATTGCCCACGGCACTGATAATTTTCGGCGCTTTGAGGCCATGAGCGAAGATGAACTGTTCCACGCGCTGGGAGCCGGGCGGAACGCAGCAGCGCGGGCCATTGGCGAAGGGGCCGACCTGCTTCTCCTCGGTGAGATGGGCATTGGGAACACCAGCGCAGCAAGTGCTGTCGCAGCAGCCCTCACGGACGGAAATGTTGCTGCCCTTGCTGGCGCGGGAACCGGTCTTAATGCTGAAGGCATCTCACACAAAACCCGCGTCATTGCCGAGAGCCTTGCCTTCCACAAGCTGGATGCAGGGAGCGCTGACGCAGCACAAGCCCTTCGTAAAGTGGGTGGACATGAAATTGCCGCTCTCGCAGGTGCTGCGATCACCGCCGCACAGGCCCGTGTGCCTGTCTTGGTTGATGGGTTCATTTGTACAGCAGCAATGCTCGCTGCTGTCAGCGCAAACCCGTCTATTCGTCCTTGGCTTCTTTTCTCTCACCGGTCTGCGGAAAGTGGCCATGCAAGGGTGCTTGACGCGCTTGATGCCAATCCGCTTTTTGATCTGGGACTTCGCCTCGGAGAAGGCAGCGGCGCTGCTCTCGCACTTCCCCTTCTTCGGCTTGCCTGCTCTCTTCATAATGAGATGGCGACGTTTGACAGTGCCGGCGTATCGTCGATCACATGAACAATCCCGCACATATCACCATCTTGCGCCACGGTGAGACTCCGCTCACCGGTCTTTTTTGCGGTAGCAGCGACCCGGAGCTCACAGACGCCGGATGGCGCTCGCTTGCGGCCCGCACAAAAGACGAGTCGTGGGACCGGGTCATCACGTCGCCGCTTAGGCGCTGTCATGCCTTTGCCGAAAGCCTCGAGCTTCCGCTAGATGTTGATGCGCGGGTCAGAGAAATGGATTTCGGAGACTGGGAAGGAAAGTCGACGGAAGAAGTCTGGACATCCGACCAAAAAGCACTCACGGCGTTCTGGAATGATCCCACTGCAAATCCGGCGCCGGGCGGTGAGCCCTGGGCCGTGATGTGCGCCCGCACCGCAGAGGCATTTGAGGAGATAGCGCGCGCGGCCCAAGGGCAGCGCGTCCTTCTTCTGACTCATGCTGGTGTTATGCGGTCTCTGCTCGTTACTCAGCTTGGCCTTCCCTTCGCATCTGCCTGGAAAGTCTCTCTGCCGACCGCAAGCGTGCTGGAGGTAACTGCACATCACGATCCTGACCACGCAACTCTTGACGTCCAGCTGACAGCGTTAAAGGGGGATGGATGACGGCGCCACTCACTTCTTTCATTCTCGCGGTGCAGTTTTTAACGCGCCTGCCCACACCTCAAGTGACCGAATTTGAACCAAGGGCGCTCAGCCGTGCATCGAGCTTCTTCCCTGCCGTCGGTCTTATCGTCGGCTCTCTTTTAGCGTCGGTGCTCTGGAGCGGATCACTTATTGATCCCTGGGTGGGTGCCGTGCTGACGCTTGGCGCGTGGGCCCTCGTCACCGGCGCACTTCACCTTGATGGTCTGTCAGACCTTGCCGATGCGCTGGGTGCCGCGCACGCAGATGAAACACGCTTCCATGAGGTCCTAAAAGATCCCCATATCGGTACGTTTGGCGTCGTAAGCCTGATCGTGCAATTGGCCGTGAAGCTTGTGCTCCTGATGCTGATCGCCGAGCAAGAGCTCTTTTGGGTTTTGATCCCGCTCTGCGCCTGGGCACGGCTTGGCCCGCTTTTCTGGGCCCAGTACCTGCCGGTCCTGCATCCGCAATCCACTGAAGCAGAAGGCATGGGGGAGCGGTTTTCGTGGGAGATCAACCCGCTCACACCTTGGGCATGGGCGGCCCTCCTCCTGGTGAGCGCCTGGAGTGCGCCCGTCTTTCTGGCAGCACCGTTCATCCTTCTGGTTTGGGGAGCATACTTACAGATAAGATTAAAGGGCCAGACCGGTGATAGCCTCGGTGCAGGGATTGAGGTTTCAGAGAGTTTGCTGCTTCTGGCCTGTGTCATTTTCATTTGAGGGTACTCCAATGACCAATGCCTTCCATCTGCCAGACGCAGGTCCTTTCGCGGCTCTCATTCTCGGCGGTGCGCGGTCGGGCAAGAGTCGGTACGGCGAAGGCCTTGTGACAGATGCCTCGGGTGATTTGGTCTATGTGGCAACAGCCGAAGCCCGCGATGATGAAATGGCGGAGCGCATCACCCATCATCAGAGCCGCCGTGGAACAGACTGGCGATTGATTGAAGAGCCCCTCGATCTGCCAGGCGTCCTGCGCAATCAGGTGAGTGACAAAGACATCGTTCTCATCGACTGCCTGACGCTCTGGCTGGGCAATCTGATGGAGGCAAAAGAAGACATTGCTTCTGCCACCTCCAACCTATTGGCCGCGATCAAAGCCTGCCCTGCGCGGCTTGTGTTCATCTCAAATGAGGTGGGTCAGGGTATCGTGCCGGACAATGCACTGGCACGGCAGTTCCGAGACGAAGCGGGGTGGCTGCATCAATCCTTGGCGGCAGAAATTCACGCTGTCCTTGTCGTGATGGCGGGTCTGCCTCTTATTTTGAAGACACCGCAGCAAGACTAAGAAGTCCATCCACGTCGAGCGCCTCTTCCATTGCATCCGCCAGATTATCCAGGGCGCGGTCGGTTTTATCGTCGTGATTCTTACCGTCGCTCGCCACGCCTAACTGGCTCAAGAAGTCCCTGCGAAACGCGCCACTCTTAAAAAGTCCGTGAACGTAAGCGCCCATAATGTGCCCATCTTCACTAACGGCGCCATGTGGAATGCCTTCGACTTCCAGGAACGGGCGTTCCAGATCCCGCCCTTTGGTCTCACCGATATGGATCTCGTATCCGGAAAAAGCGGCGCCCGAGATCGCAGCTTTTCCTCTGACAGTGCGCACCTGTTTCTCAGGCTGCATAATGGTCGCCACATCGAGAAGCCCGATACCCGGTGTTTGTGTCGCCGGGCCTTCAATGCTCTCAGGGTCGTCTATCTGTGCCCCCAGCATCTGATACCCACCGCAAAGACCCAGGACCCATCCGCCACGACGGATATGCGCCTGCAGGTCAATGTCCCACCCTTGAGTTCTGAAGAAACCCAGATCTGCAATCGTTGATTTGGTGCCTGGTAAGATGACCAGGTCTGCATCACCCGGAAGCGGTTTGCCTGGCGGGATGAATTGCAAATCTACGCTTTCTTCCTGTGCGAGCGGATCGACATCGTCGAAATTCGCAATGCGCGAGAGCATGGGCACAGCTATTTTGAGTTGGCCTGCCGCATGTGTCTGGCTGCGCTCCAGCACCACCGCATCTTCAGCAGGCAGATCAGCAACCGCACGAACCCAAGGCAGGACACCGAAGCTTGGCCATCCGGTTCGTCGCTCAATCTCCCGCAATCCCTCGTCAAAGAGAGAGATATCGCCCCTGAACTTGTTAATGAGGAAGCCTTTAATCATATCTTGGTCAGCAGGATCGAGCACTGCATGGGTGCCGACAAGACTTGCGATGACCCCCCCACGGTCAATGTCCCCAATGAGGACCACTGGCGTTCCGGTTTCGGTTGCAAAGCCCATATTGGCGATGTCGCCTGCGCGCAGATTGGTTTCTGCAGGACTGCCTGCGCCCTCTACCAGAAGGAGATCTGCATCCCCCTTTAGCGCTTCAAAGCTTTCAATGACTGACGCCAGCAACTGCTTTTTGCGGGTCTGATAATCCCGGGCCTCCGCCATTCCCCAGACTTTCCCCTGCACAACTATCTGAGCTCCGACGTCACTTTGGGGTTTGAGAAGGACCGGATTCATGTGAATGCTCGGTGCCACTTTGCAGGCACGCGCCTGCAGCCATTGTGCCCGACCGATCTCGCCCCCCTCAACAGTAACAGCGGCATTGTTTGACATGTTTTGCGGCTTGAACGGGCGGACCGACAACCCCCGATTTACTGCAGCCCGGGCCAGCCCCGCAACAAGCACGGACTTGCCGACATCGGACCCTGTGCCCTGAAGCATGAGCGCCTTTGTCATGGGGCGTCGCTCAGGCGCCGATCAACCACCACATCTCCACGGTCATCCCGGCGCACACCGATGCGATAGACACGGGCGAGATTTTCGTCACTCAATACCTGGTCGGGCGTTCCATCTGCGACAAGCTTCCCCTCGTGCATCAGACAGAGGCGGTCACAATAGCGGCCAGCCAGGTTGAGATCATGCAGCACGACCCCAACGGCAGTTCCATCGCTTGCAGTCGCCTTCAGGGCTTCCATAGTAGTCAGCTGATGATAGGGATCGAGGGAGGCGGTGGGTTCATCCACCAGCAGGACTGTCGCCTGTACCGCAAGAGCCCGTGCAAGCAGGACCCGGCTCCGCTCGCCACCTGAGAGCTCTGTCACCGGGCGATGGGCAAATGACTCAACGTCTGTTGCCGCCAATGCTGCATCGATTGCCTGCTCATCTTCAGGCTTCAGGGTTTCCCATGTGGAGCGATGTGGCACACGGCCAAGCGCCACCAGACGCCGGGCGGTCAATGGCCAGGCAACGCTCTGACCCTGCGGGAGATAGGCAATGGCTTGTGCATGTTTGTGCGGCGCGTCAGCGGTAATATCGGTGCCGTCCAACAAAACTGAGCCCCTGTCCACCGGCACGAGACGCAAGAGGGATCGCAGAAGGCTTGTTTTGCCCGCACCGTTTGGCCCCACAAACCCCACTATCTCACCAGGCCCTATTTCCATGGAGACATTGCGGACCGCGGCGTGGGTGCCCAGCGACACTGATATGTTCTGCGCAGCGATCATCGCATGGACCGCCGTGTGTAGATGATGAGCCAGAGGAAAAACGGTGCGCCGAGCAAGGCGGTCACCACGCCCAGTTTGAGTTCCGCATCCCCTGGGATTGTGCGCACACCAATATCTGCCAGGACCAAGAGCAGTGCGCCCGCCAGCGCGCTTGGCACCAGCAGGCGCCCTGGGTCATGCCCTACCAACGGGCGAACGAGGTGTGGCGCCACAAGGCCGACAAAGCCAATGGCACCGCTTACCGCAACGCCCCCGCCAACAGCAAAAGCCGCCCCAAAAACAGTTTGCAGCCGCACCCGTCGCAGATCGACCCCCAATGACGCTGCTGCATCTTCTCCCAAGCTAAGGGACGGAAGGGCGCGTGCTGTCGACAGAAGGAGCACCCAGCCTGCGACCATGAAAGGCCCCGCAATCCAAAGTTCGGTGAAACTGCGATTGGCAAGCGACCCCAACAGCCAAAGGATAATGTCGTTCAGCGAAAACGGATTGGGCGAGAGGTTCATTGCCAGCGATGTTAAGGCGGCGGCGAGGCTTGAAATGGCCACACCCGCCAGGATGAGCGTCAGGATGCTGGCGTCCTTGCCAGCGAGCCACACCAAAACCAACATGGCGGCGATGGCAAAGCTGATCGCAAATACCGGTACGAAGATTGCTGACGAAGCGGCGAAGCCATAATAGATCGCGACGACTGCTCCGAGCCCGGCACTTGACGACACACCAATCACACTTGGGTCTGCCAGTGGGTTTCTGAGAAGCCCCTGGATAGCCGCTCCTGCGAGGCCCAGAGAGCCGCCCACCATGGCGCCCAAAACAATGCGAGGTGCTCTGATGTCCTGCACGATGAAGACGTAGCGCTCGTCGCCTACGCCCAAGAGCCCTTGAAAAACCTCGCCGACACCTAAGGGCGCATAGCCCAAGAAGAGGCTTGCGGCCATCGTTGTCAGCAGCAGGGCAGCCAGAAGCATTGAGGCGGCGTATGGTGAGCGTCGGCTCATTAGTAGTCGATGCCCCGCTTTGCTTTAATCCCAGATTCGAATGGGTGCTTAATCGGTGTCATCTCCGTAATGAGATCGGCTTCAACGCGAAGCTCTTCTTTGGCATCCCGTCCGGTCACCATAACGCTTGTGCGCGGATGGCGGTTCATGAGACCCGCGAGAACTTCGTCTACCGGCAGGTAGTCGTATCGCAGGACAATGTTCAGCTCATCGAGGACCACCAGGTCATACTCGCCGGACGCCAACATTTTCGTGGATACATCCCATGCCGCCCGTGCCGCTTCAATGTCTTTTTCCCTGTCCTGGGTGTCCCAGGTAAAGCCCTGACCCATTGTGTGCCAGGTGACGAGGTCAGGATATTTCTGAAAAAACTGGCGTTCTCCCGTTTTCCAGTTTCCCTTCACATATTGCACAACCCCGACGCTATGCCCCCATCCGAGCGCACGGATGATTGATCCAAAAGCAGAGCTCGACTTGCCCTTACCGTCTCCTGTCAGGATCAGGAACAAGCCTCGGTCCGCCTCTTTCTTCTCCGACATTTTTTCGCGGTGCGCTGACTGAACCTTCTTCATCTCTTTTGTATGTGTCGCGTTCTCATCTTTAGCACTCATTTTTGTGCTCCCATTCTGTCAAAGCGGTTTCGAGACGCTCCCACGCCCACGGCTCGCCCGGCAGGCCCAAGCGAAGATAGTCTCGCATATTCGGAAATGTGCGGACGAAAATTCCATGATCTGCCATCAGGGCTGCCGCCGCCCTGGCATCCGCACACTCCAGCAACATAAAAAGAGGTGTCAGTCCTACTTCTTTGCCAAGCAGCGGGGTCACCCGGTCCCGCAAGCGCTCCATCTGCTCGCGTAGACTTTTTCGGGTTTCAGCAATCCACGCCGTATCATCATAGGCCTTAGCCGCAATGCACAGCGCCGGGGTGCTCACACCCCATGGCCCCATACGTTCTACCAAGGGCGCCGAAACTTCGGCAGGCCCCAGAAGAAAACCGAGACGCAGACCTGCAAGCCCGAAGAACTTTCCGAAAGACCGCAAAACCAGAAGGCCGCCGTTCTGGACATCTGGCGCGACGCTGAACTCAGGCGTGCAATCCACAAAGGCTTCATCAACGATCAACCAACCGCCACGTTCCCTTTGACGCGCCTGACAGGCGCGGAGCGCCTCTGCCTCAAAAACAAAACCGTCGGGATTGTTGGGATTGGTCACAACAATGATGTCAGCGTCTGCGGTCAAAACTTCCGACGCCGGATATTGCGCCAAAACATGCCCTGCGGCCCGCCAGCTCGCATCATGCTCTCCATAGGTTGGCGACAGTATGGCGATGCGTTTTTTGTGAAAGAGATGCGGCAGGCCAGAGATGATGGTCTGAGTGCCCGGCATCACTTGCACAAGCGCTGGGTCAACACCTGCATAAGTCGCAAAAGCGAGGCGACATGTTTCCTCATCGACATGGTTCGGCAGCCGGGTCATCCAGCCCTTGTCGACACCTGTCTCATAAGCGTGTGGATTGATGCCGGTGCTTAGATCTATCAACGGCCTTGTTGCCTCTGGATTTTGTCGGCCAAATGCTTCGAGGTCACCACCATGCAGAAGTGTCTTCAAAGCATATGCCCCCCAAGGAGGGCGACGACCAAGATCAGGCACACAGCCAGTCCGAGCATTATCAGATAGAGCTGTAATGATCGTCGAATATCGCTTGCGTCCAGGTCTGCCGATCCGTCTCCGAGCCACACACCGTCTGTGACCTGCCCCTGATATGCTCGCGGCCCGCCCAAGCGACACTCCAACGCGCCGGCCATAGCCGCTTCCGGCCAGCCAGCATTTGGCGACAGATGGTTTGATGCATCACGCCACATGACCCGAAAGGCAGCTCTGCTGTGTCCCACGCCAAGAGAAGCCACACAAAACAGGATACCGGTCAGCCGCGCTGGGATCAGGTTCACAAGATCATCCAGGCGCGCCGCGGTTTTGCCGAACCATTCATATCGTTCACTTCTATGACCCCACATGCTGTCTGCTGTGTTAACCAGCTTATAGACCGCAATGCCCGGCAGACCGGCAACAAGGCCCCAGAACAGCGGCGCGATTACGCCGTCGGAGGCATTCTCCGCGAGGCTCTCTATCGCTGCGCGGGTAATGGCCGGCTCCTCCAATGCGTCAGTATTCCTTCCGACAATGAGGGATACCTTCTCACGTGCTTGCTCAATATTGTTCGTGGAGAGAGCAGCGTACACATCACGCACATGGGCATAGAGAGAACGGCTTGCGATCAACGTCGCCATAATGAGCAGCTCCCCTATCCATCCATAAGCAATTTGGCTAAGGGTCATGCTCAGACCCCAGGCCATCCCACCAAGTAACGTGATGCCCGCAGCCAGCCAAACCATACCGGCGACGAAGTCCCGTCGGGGGCGCCGACCATGGGTGTTCATCCAAGTTTCGCCGAGGCTCAGAAACCGCCCCATCCATGAAACAGGGTGGCCGATGGTGCGCCAGAAAACAGAGGGGTACCCAAGCAGCCCTTCAGCTGCGAGAGCCCCTAGCAGCAGCCAAGGAGTATAGAGGGCACCCAACATTCACTGCTCCGCCGCGTCGGGTGACAACGACCTGCGCGTGGCGGCGATTTCCTCAATGGCGTCCACGACAAACCACGCGGCACAGGCGATCTCGCGGCTCGGAATGCGCGCGACAGGTCGGATCTCTCCTTGCCGCCGCAAAAACTCATGACGGGACAAAGACCAATTGCTGAGCTTGCCTGATCTCAAGTCATAAAACCCTGCGACAATCATGTCAGGCGGGCTAAGCGCCAAAGCTTCCAGATTCACCGGGTGCCAAGGTGATGTCCCGAGCGCTGCCGACATATTGTCGACTCCTGCGGTTGTCATCATCTCGTGGATAAAAGTGCCACGACCTGTCGTCGTCCCAGAAGGTGTTACATAAAGCGCCACTGGACGTTCCTCATCTGGAACCGCCTGAATTGCGGAAATCCGCGTCTCCAGATCCACCGCGATGGCCTTCGCGCGGTCCAGATGTCCAAGGGCCTCACCGACTGCCAGAAGATTTTCTTTTGTCTCTTCTAGTGTGACCGCCAGGGAGACCTGTACGACGGGAATACCATAGCGTTCCAATGTGTCTTTTGCGCCATAGCCGCCACCCCATAAGCGCACGACCATCTCAGGCTCCAGGACCAATATTTCTTCTGCCGTTGGCCGGATCTTGGGAATGCCACTGGCCTTTTCTGCGAGGTAGGAAAACTCTGTTTCCGCGTGAGGCGAGACCCCGACGATTTGATCAGGGTCTGCCAACGCCAAGACATATTGGTCAGCGCAGAAGTCCAGCGAGGCAACCGACGGGCCTGCCGCCTGGCCAGCGGACACACCGCTGACCAGAAGACCGAACCCTAAACCGATTGCCGCTTTATTCATCCTTTGACCCGAACACCAAAGAAGCCGGAGATGCCAGGTGTGCCGAAGCCCAGAATGTCCTGATATTGCTCATCCAGCAAATTCTCTACACGTCCGAAGAGCTCCACCTGATCATTCAGCTGATAGGAGCTTCGCACATCCACCCGGAACCAGTCCTGCACCAGACCATTGCGGTCTGTTTCGTCGTCGTTCCACGTTACCGCACCACCCAAAGCTAGCGCCTCCACTGGATAAGTCGTGACATTGAGCGTTGCGATGTTTGCCGGTGTTCGCACCAGCTGACTGCCCGTGGACACATCTATGGCAGACTGATGAGTGAAGTTCGCGCTCAGATCAATCCAGTCGGCCGGGCGAGCTGATGCAATAAATTCCCACCCTTCTGTATCAACCTGATCGATGTTCAAGTACCCGCCTGCCGGGAAGGAAAAATCAATCTGATTTTCGACATCTTGTTGGAAGTAGTTCACCTGAACATCGGCTTTGCCGTTCAAGAATTCCTGCTCAACGCCTAGATCCCAGCCTCGAGATTCCTCTGGTTTCAGGTTGGTGTTCGGCCCGGTAGCCCCACAGCAGAAAAAAGTTAGCTGGAACGGTGTCGGCGACTTGAAACCTTCGCCCCAGGACCCTCTAAACACGGTGCCTGTTTCTACCAACTCGTAAGCGCTTGTGAAACGGAAAGTGGTAACGCCGCCAGTGCTTTCATGGTCGTCATGACGAACACCACCAATAAGCGAAAGGCCCTCAAGCGGAAGCACTTGAACCTGGCCGAAAACACTGTCGGTTCGAATTGACGATGTGCCCCTAATTTCTGTGTCCTCAGTCTTTAAGCCAATAATGGCGTTCCAGATATCTGACGTGGTAACCGTACCCAGATACTCTAACGATGTCCGCTCGCCGGTTGCGCTAAAAGAACGAGCGCCGTTTGAGTCATTGTCACGGTCAGTGAGGGAGTAACTGCCCGTCAGGCTATTTTCAAGTTGACCTGAAAATGTGCTGAGGTGAAGTGAGGCATTTGCCTGAAACTCACGCGTATGCCCCACACGGTCTCCATCACCCCCAACACCACCGCTGGCGTCAAATTCGTTTCTGCTGTCTGAATAACGAAGCCCACCCTCAGCACGTAATATTTCGGTCAGGTTTGAGCCAACATTTCCGCTGAAGGTGTAGTTCTTGTAGCCATCTTCTTCCGTATTGCCATCATTCTCATCAGCCTTGGAGATACCATTCGTGCGAATGCCGCTGAGAGAAAATCTGTAATCCGTATCGTCCAGCCTTCCCGAGACACTTCCGCCGGAACGAAGCGTGTCGAATGAACCCGCCTCTGCAAATGCGCTGTAGGCAAACGGTTCTTCAGCCCGTTTTGTGATGATGTTGACGACACCACCAATAGCCTGAGATCCGTACAGCGTACTCTGCGGCCCTCTCAACAGCTCTATCCGTTCAATGTCATTTGGATCGAGATTGGCAAAATTGAATCCTGCGCCCGGGCTTGCCGGGTCATTGACGATGACGCCATCAACCAGCACCAATGTCTGGTCTGAAGATGCTCCGCGAATTCGCACGGACGCCGATCCGCCGAAAGGCCCATTCTGATTTATGATAACACCAGGTAGTGAGCGGATTGCATCGACCGTAAAGGCGTATTGGCGTTCTTCGATCTGTTCTGCTGTGAGCACGGAGATAGAACTGCCGACCTGGTTGGTGGCGATTTCCGTCCGTGTGGCAGTCACAACGATCTCAGGAGCCTGCTCTGCCGCAATTGCGGGCTGCGCAACTGCCCAGACAGGGATGGTCGTTAGAAGAAGTTTCTTTAGCAATGACATTTCAATGTCCCCAGTTAAGGAAGGACACTGACCCGGCCGCGCACAACAATGCGTGGAGCACGGAACCAGCCGCCCTTCATCCAAACATTGTCGTCACTGCGAGAACCGCTCCCATGGACATGACCCGGTCCGGGGACGGACGACGCAATGGCAGGTTTCCTGACTTGTGGATCGACGTTTGCTGCCTGTCTTCCCAAAGTGCCAAAGGCACTTCAGTGACATTTACTGGCGGCAGAAAACTTCCCACTTACAGTTGCGGGTACAGTTCCGGGTTTTCACCGGATTCCCTTTTACCCCCAAAGAACGGGGCACCATTGCGGGTGGGTTTAGCGCATACGCCAGGTGGCGGCAAGGGAGAGGCGGCCTGACTAACGGCGCAAAAGCACTTTTGATCGATCTATCCGCTCCTGCCAGCCGGGGCGCACAAGCTCCGGATCGTCATGATTTTCAATGGGATAGCCAAGGCAGAGATAGCCAACAAACTGCCAATTGGCTGGCACATTTAATGTGCGCGTGATCACTTTTGGGTCGAGAATCGACACCCAACCGACCCCGACACCTCTCGTTCTGGCGGCCAGCCAGAGCGTATGGATGGCGCAGACTGTTGAATAAACAAGCGTCTCTGGCATGGTTTGGCGCCCAAGCCCCCTGCCAAGCAGTGTATCAGTGTCTGAGAATACGGCCAGATGGACCGGCGCTTCCTTCAGACCCGCGAGCTTCAGTTCGGAATAAAGCCGCGCTTGCTCATCTTTATAGAGCTTGGCCGCCGCCGCGTTTTCGATTTCGAAACTCTCAGCAACCACATGCCGGAGATCAGGGTTCTCTACAGAGACAAAACGCCAAGGTTGCGCGTTTCCGACACTGGGAGCGAGACAGGCCCGGTCAATCAGTTCTTCAAGGAGGCCCGGTGCCAACGGCTCTGTTTTGAAGCGGCGCACGTCACGTCGCCAGGCAAGCAGGCTGTCGAACTGGGCAGCGAATTCATCTGTGGCCTGGAACGCATCTGTCATGCGCCGCACTCAATCAGATTGACGCAAGATTGTCAGCAACTCATCTCGCCGCACGCCCGCCAGGCCGATAGCTTTCGGCAATGGTTGGTTCAAACGCGTCCCAATCCAGCAGGACGGGCGTTGTTTTTTCTTCTGCAAATAGGGGGGCTTGGTCTGCAAAATGCGACGATGTTTCGTCAATCGTCGCGGAGCCAAACTGATGGATGCTTTCTGAGGTAACAGCACCGTCTTCATCCCACTCAACAAACATGATGTAGGTATCTCCACCTTCGGCACCAAGGCGCCCATCTTCGTCAGCCTTCCTGCCATAGACGGCACGCAGAATGTCCGGCCCGCCCTGGATCGGCATATCGACGCCGCCCCGAATGATGCGATTCACCTCTCCCCACATGGGATCGAGACGCCCAAAATGCTCTTTCAAATGCGCAATGGCTTCTTGCAGGCTATCTAATGGCGCGGGCGGTTCCTTACCGCCGAGCCGTGCGCGCACAACTGGTTCTCCCATCAACACACCCAACGCTGCGCCACGACTTTCATAATCGGTCCGAAGGTCCCAATCCCGCAGGATATTCTGGGCCTGTTTCAGATCTTCATCGCTGCCTGCCTCGACAGCGAGCACTTCTGCGATCAGCGAAGCGAGTTCTGATTCAGTCGAGTAGGCGTGATCATATTTGTAAGCGCGGAACTCTTCTGCGGTGATGGAGGTATCTGACCCAAGCAGCTCCAAGGCACGAAAGGCACGGTTGGTCATTCGCGTTTCGATGCCAAGTGTTGCCGAGAAATCTTCGGGCTTCAAATCATCTTCCGGTGCGGTCGCCCTGAAAGGCGTGCTGTTTGCTTCCGTGATGAATCCCGCCTTCGGATTCAATAAAAGCGGGACATGCTCAAACGGCAGATATTCCCTCCAGATCAGATCTGACCTGTCACCCGGCAGATATTCCTGCCAATCGAAACCCTCCACCCGCTTTGGCATCTGGCCATTATAGAGGAGCGCAATGTTTCCATCTGCATCAGCGTAAATATAGTTGATGGACGGCAGAGCCTGCATGGCCATCGCTGCCAGCCACTCCTCCAGAGAGCCCGCTTTGTTCATGGCGAGGCGCTGGTCAAGGTTGCCGACTTCGCCCATACCTGCATAGCGAACGGCATAGGTTCCATGTTCTTGACGAATGACGGGCCCATGCTCGGAATATTCAACGTCGCGCGAAACGGTCCACCAGAACGGACCCCAGAGTCGTACCTTGATATCGACACTTGTTTTCTCAAACTCCCGCCACTCCCCATCCAGCAGGTACTGATCCGGATTATCCGGGTTCACGGTAAGAACGTAGGTATCGACGAGATCCGGCTTGTTCACCGTTGAGGCCCACCCAACCCGGCGGTTATGCCCATGCAGCATGAGTGGCGAGCCGGGGAACACGCCACCGACCGCGTCCCATCCCTCCTCGCTTTTCAAGCGTGCTTCATACCAGGCAACCGGGCCTTTATAGGGCTGGTGGGAGTTAACAAGCAGACGGGTTTTTCCATCAGCAGACCTTGACGGTGCAACGGCAAATCCGTTGGACCCTGCATGGGCAAACGCTTCATCGGTCAGCAGAAAGGCATTTTCCGGGCCCATCGACATTTCACGTTTCCGCTCCGGCTCGAAGAGTTCGAGAATGTGGTTCTGCATGCCGTAGAAAAAAGGAGCTTTGAAGGTAAATCCTGCGACCACATCCTTCCCGGTCATCGGCAGAAGTCCGGCTTCAACCTCATCGGGGTTCAGTGCGGCATAATAATTCACACCGTCAGCATAGGCTTCCGCCAGCGCGCGGGCTTCGGGCGATACATGTGTGTAATATTTGGCGTCTACCGCTTCCCACACCCGCAAAAGATGCACGAGATAGTCTGTAACCGCTGCATCTATTCCTTTGATGGCTGCGAGCTGGCCTCTTGCGGCAATCGCTACTTCCTGAATGGTCGCAAAATCATCTTCTGCATGCGCGAACGCCAGACCAAAGGCGACATCCGGATCTGTCTGACCGTAGATATGGGGAATGCCAAAATGATCGCGATGGATCGTCACCTCGTACTTGGCTGCCTGCGCGATCAGGGGAGCCGCATCAACGGGTGGCGGCGCGCCTGCTTCAGCGCGGAGCAGCACGACAGCAAAGGTCGCCAACAACACCACCGCTAACAGGCTTCCCATTGTCGCTAAAACAGTTCGCATCTCTCATTTAACTCCCAAGGTTTCGCGCGGTCGCGCCCATATTCATCTCAAACTTAGTCTTCGCGAGGGAGCGGTTCAGGTTTAACTGCCTGCACATGCAGCCGCTCCATGCCCGACCGCATATCACCCGCGGCCTGCTCTGCCAAACGCAACCGGTCCCGTCTGCGGATGTCCGCAATTACATCTTCAGCCTCGTCCTTTGTCGTGCCAAGAGCCTCCAAAGCGACAGCCCCCATCCGCAGGGCCGATTCAAAAGTCTCGCGGACAACAAACTCTACCTCACTCCGCCGGAGCTCAATCGAGTGCGCACGATCCCACGAGCGTACGAAGAGCTTGGCGTGCGGGAATGCAGACTTTGCCAGGTCCACGATCTGATTTACAGCCGCTGCATTGTCTATACAGACCAGAATGATGTCCGCCTTCTCAGCTCCTGCTGCACGCAAGACATCGCGCCTTGTCCCATCGCCAAAGTGAACGGCGAAACCAAACTTCTTCGCCTCATTAACCCGATGAACGTCTGCATCTAGAATTGTGACATTGCAGCCTTTTCCAAAGAGCGGCTGCGCAACGATCTGTCCAAACCTGCCAAACCCAATCATCAGAATATTGGCAGTTGCGCTGGAATAGTCCTCGACCATCTCCTCTTGCGGCTGTTCCCTCATGAACAAGAGACCCAACTTCTCAAAAAGTGGGGACGCCGCCATGGACACGGTCACAATTGCAATCAGGATTGAGGCGAGCGCGTCGGTAAACAGGCCCGCCGTCGAAGCCGCGGCAAACAGGACAAATCCAAATTCGCCGTGCTGCGGCAAGACAAAAGCCGTCTTGATCGACGTTGCATGGTCGCTTCCCGTGCCGCGCGCCAGGGAGTAAATCACCGCAGCCTTGGCGGCCATTGTCAGCGGTACAGCACCAAAAATGATCCAGATGTTGGCAGCCACTGCACCCAGGTCCAACGAAAGCCCTACAGCCATAAAAAAGAGACCGAGGAAGAGTCCGCGGAATGGCTCAATATCTGCCTCAATCTCGTGCCGATACTCTGATTCCGCAAGCATGACACCAGCGATGAATGCGCCCATCGCATAGGACATACCAACCAGGTCCATGAGAAGTGCTGCCATAATGACAACCCCCAGCGCACCAGCAGTTGTGATTTCGGGCATGCCCGTCTGGGCAAGCAGACGGAACATCGGGTTGAGCAAGTAGCGGCCTAGGCCGATGAGCCCCGCAATTGCCAAGAAGGCAAACAGAAGACGGGTGAGACTTTCCTGGAGTCCCAGGTCAGCGCTGGCGGGTGCCAAGATTGCAACAAGCAACAGTAGCGGCACGATAGCCAGATCCTGAAACAGGAGGATGGAGAAGCTCTTCCTCCCATAGGTCGTCCCTCTGTCTCCGCGCTCTTCAAGTAATTGCATCACAAGTGCAGTAGAGGAAAGCGCCAAGCCCAGGCCGATTGCTACGGCCACGGGCACGGAAAACCCCGCCAACAAGGCAGGAACCGCCAATACCGCCCCACACCCCATCATCTGTAACAGGCCAAGTCCGAATATGTCTCGACGCATGTCCCAGAGCGTTGAGGGTTTGAGCTCCAAACCGATGACGAAGAGAAACAGAACGACGCCAAACTCGGCAAAATGTAAGAGGTCTTCGGGGTGGGCGGAGAAGCTTAGAGACAGCGTTACCTGAACTGCCAAGCCGGCGGTCAAATAGCCCAAAATGGCGCCCAGTTTCAATGCGCGAAAAAGAGGGGCGAAGATGCAGGCTGCCACGATCAGCGCCAGCGCTTCCCAAAACAGAATTTCGATTGATGTCGGCTCAAAAACCGGCATGAGGCGCTTCCCGACCACTCCACCTGAAGGTTTCAACCTCCCACGGTTCAGGGTTCCGCCGCAAGCATTCACCAGTCACAAAAGCGCCTTACACAGCTGCAGCTAAGTAGCTCGCCTGGTTGATCGCGCGCTTCGCGTCGAGCTCCATGGCTTCATATGCGCCACCAACAAGGCTCACTTTTGCGCCGCTTGCTTCCAGCTCATCAAAGAGTGTCCTCAGCGGTTCCTGCCCTGCGCAGATGATGACCGTATCCACATCCAGCGTCTGTGGATCATTTTGAATGAGCACATGCAGGCCCTCATCGTCGATGCGCAAATATTCCACACCGTTCATCATTTTCACGCCTCGGCGCGCCAGTGTCAGCCGATGTGTCCAGCCTGTTGTTTTGCCCAGGCCCCGACCAACCGACGAGGTCTTACGCTGAAGGAGCATGACTTCGCGATCTGACTTCGCAATCACAGGCTCCACACCCGTCACCCCGCCACGGGGGTGGTTTTCAAAATCGACACCCCATTCCTTTGCGAAGACATCAATATCAAGTGCACTGGATTTTCCTTCATGGGTGATCAGCTCAGCGACATCAAATCCAATACCACCTGCGCCCATGATCGCCACTTTCTTACCCACCTTGGCCTTACCGGTAATGACGTCCACATAGCGCACGACTTTGGGATGATCGATGCCTTCCACATTCGGTGTGCGCGGCTCAATGCCTGTCGCCACAACGATTTCGTCGTAGTTTTCGTTCTGCAGCATGCCGGCTGAGACGCGGGCATTCAAACGCAGATCAATGTCATGGACGTCGATCATTTTGCTGTAGTAGCGAAGTGTCTCGTAAAACTCTTCCTTGCCGGGAATACGTTTTGCCAAATTGAACTGCCCACCGATTTCCGAAGCGGAATCATAGAGCGTCACCTTGTGCCCGCGTTCGGCCGCCACTGTCGCATAGCCAAGCCCCGCGGGTCCGGCGCCGACGATTGCAATTCTCTTTTGCGCTTTTGCTGGTTCGTATTTCAGAAGCGTTTCGTGACAGGCCCGTGGGTTCACCAGGCAGGACACTTCCTGATTGCCGCCGAACGTATGATCGAGACAGGCCTGATTGCAGCCAATACAGGTGTTGATTTCATCTTCGCGGCCTTCAGCGGCTTTTTTGACAAGCTCTGCATCCGCCAACATCGGACGGGCCATGGAGACGATGTCCGCATCGCCATTCACAAGCACTTCTTCAGCGACATCGGGCATATTGATGCGGTTAGACGTGATGCAGGGAACGCTCACTTCCTTGCGGAGGCGGCCGGTCACACTTGTAAAGGCCGCACGCGGAACCATGGTCGCAATAGTGGGTACGGCGCTTTCGTGCCAAGTGAAATGGGTGGAAATGATGCTGACGCCTGCTTTCTCCAACTCTTTGGCGAGTTGAACGACCTCTTCCCATGACATCCCGCCTTGCAGCATATCCATGGCGGCAATTCTGAAGATCAGGATGAAGTCATCGCCCACGGTCGCACGGATGCGGCGAACGACTTCCAGCGGGAAGCGCATCCGGTTTTCATATGTGCCACCCCACTGATCAGTGCGCAGGTTGGTTTTTTCTACAAGAAAGGTCGAGAGCAGATATCCCGCCGAGCCGATCACTTCAACGCCGTCATACCCCGCTTCTTTGGCGCGCGCCGCACAGTTCGCGTGATCAGCGATCTGCTTTTCGATACCTGCTTCGTCAAGTTCGTTCGGCACAAAGCGCGCTATGCGGGATCGGACCGGCGATGGCGCGACACACCTGTCATGGGGTGCCAAGGGACCGGTATGCAGGATCTGCATGCAGATTTTGGTGTCCGGGTCGGCTGCATGTACAGCGTCGGTGATGACCTTATGGCGCGCCGCTTCTTCAGATGTCGAAAGCTTTGCACCGAGCCCCCCTTCTTCATTCGGTGAGATGCCGCCGGTGATGATCATGCCGACACCGCCACGGGCGCGTTCGGCAAAGAACTCTGCCATACGCAGATGCCCATCTTCGCGTTCCTCGAGCCCGGTATGCATCGATCCCATAAGGGCTCGGTTCTTGATCGTGGTGAACCCCAGATCAAGTGGTGCAAACAGATGTGGATAACGGTCAGTGCCGGACATGATGTTCCTCCCTTTAGACACCCTCCTCGAGCGCCCATCCCTTATAGAAATGGACCAAGGAGCCTCATCGGGCAACCATCATTCACGTGCAAATTCGTGCAACACTCTGCCCGTTGGTGAACACAACCGGGGACGCTACGTCAATATGACACGTGTCTGTTAAAGAAGCAGGTCGGCGAGCTTTGCCCGCTGATATGCAGCGTCGCCAAACTGGTTTTCGCACCAGAGCGAGCGGCGCCGATAGAGCTGAGCATCGCAGTCATATGTGAAGCCAAAACCACCATGGAACTGAATGGCCCTGTCGGCCGCAAAGGAGAGCGCATCGCCGGCTTGAGCCTTGGCGATCCGGGTCGCGGCCTCCCCTTCACCCTGCTGCGTAAAGTTAAACGCCGCACAATAGAGATGGGAGCGCGCCTGCTCATAGCCTACATGGGCATCCACAATCGGATGTTTCAGCGCCTGATAAGACCCGATCTTCTTGCCAAACTGTTTACGGGTCTGAAGGTAATCGATTGTGTAGTCGATACAGCTCATCGCCGCGCCACACATTTCAGCCGAGAGCAAAAGCGAGGCACAAAGATCGACATGCGCAAGTGCGGCGGCTGTCAGCGCGGGATCCAGCAACCCGTCGGCAGAAACCTCGACGCCATCAAGGGTCACCTGATAGGACCGGCGTGTTTCGTCAATGACCACCTCGCGACGGAGCGCGCCTTCAGGCAGAGAAGATCGCTCGATCACCACAAGCGCTGGGGCGCCGTTGAGAGATAGGGAGACTAGAAGAAGCTCTGCAGTCTCCGCATTTTCAACAAAGGTTTTGCGGCCTGAGAGCTTGAGGGTGTCGCCTGTGCGCTCCGCTGTGCACTCCACATGACCAAGATCCCAGTCACCATGGGGTTCGCTGAGGGCAAGGGTGGCTTTCGTACCTGCACAGAGATCAGCCAGATATTTCTGTTTCTGGTCGTCGGTCCCACCTACGAGGATTGCCTGCGCTGCAAGGGTCGTGCTTACAAAGGGGCCTGCCATCATGGCACGGCCCATCTGCTCGACAACGGGGACGACTTCAGCCATTCCCAGTCCGATGCCGCCAAATTCTTCTGGCACGGCTATGGCAAGCCAGCCAAGTTCTGCCATCTCTGTCCAGATCGCATCGTCATAGCCACGTTCGTCTTCCAGCAGGGAGCGGACTTTTTCGATTGGCGATTTGTCGCGACAGAATGTTGTTGCCACTTCAAGCAGCTGTGCTTGTTCTTCGCTGAAGCCGATGGTTGCTTTTTTTGACATGTTTACTTTTCCTTCAGAACGCCTTTCCGGACGGAAAACCGGAGTCCACTTTTCTTTGAAAGGCTTGCCCTTCAACCCGGTTCAGCTTTTTGGCAGGCCGAGCACGTGCTCGCCAATAATGTTGCGCTGGATCTGCGACGTACCACCGCCAATCGTCGCCGAAAATGAGTTCAGATAGGCGCGCTGCCAAAGACCTTCGTCATAGGCATCCGGCTCACCCACATAATATGCACCGCGTTGACCCTGCAAGGTGATCGCAAACTCATTCAATCGGCGCATAAATTCCGTCGCCATCAGCTTGCTTGAGAGCGCAAGGGACGCAGGCTTGTCCTGCACCAGAGGTTGAATGTGCCCGCGCTTGGAGTTGAGCTGCAGGGACCGCGCCTCAATCATCAGCTGGATGAGCTGATCCTTGATGACGGGGTCTTCCAAGGCAGGCTTGCCGCCACGCGTCGCTTTACGTGCAAGCTCTACAATTTCAAACGGATCTGACGCGCGCATCACATATCCGCCAGGCTGTCCGCCTTTGACACCGCGCTCATATTCCAATGTCCGCATGGCAACCAGCCAACCTTCGCCTTCTTTACCCATAAGACTCTCGCCGGGTATCCGGGCATCGGTGAAGAAAGTTTGCGTGAAACCATATTCGCCCGTGAGCTTGCGGATCGGCACTGTTTCGATGCCATCCACCTGCATGGGCGAGAGGAAGAAGCTGAGACCCGCATATTTGTTGGGCGCATCCGGGTTGGTTCGCGCCAGCAGGATCATGTATTTGGCGTAGTTACCCTGGGTGGTCCAGATTTTTGAGCCGTTCAACACCCAGTCATCACCATCACGCACGGCTTTGGTTTGGGCATTGCCGAGGTCAGATCCGTTTTCCGGCTCTGAGAATCCCTGGCACCAGATGTCCTCTGCCGACAGAATGCCTTTGATGTAACGCTTGCGTTCTTCATCGGTCCCCATGTCCAGAATGAGGGGGCCAGCCCAATTGAGGCCAATAGCATTCAGCATGATAGGGCCGTTAGCCTTCGCCATTTCTTCTGTCGCAATGGTCTGGAACTTCTGATCCAGCCCGCCGCCGCCATATTCTTTTGGCCAGGCAGCGCCCAGATATCCCGCCTCATAGACTTTGTTCTGCCAATCGCGGAGGAAGTTGAACTGCTGATCTGTCCCCACCTCCATGAAGGTAAGCGGGAGCATGAAGCCGGGGTCGGCAATTGTATTCTCGGCAAACCAGGCCGCCGCTTCGCTGCGATAGTCGCTCAGTTCTTTTTCGCTGATCGTGCTCATGGAGAGTCCTTGCTTCTCTATAGTTCGATGGCGCGCTGGAAAGCTGGGCGCTCTGTCAATCGTGCATAGTATTTTTCAGTATTCGGTTTGAAGCCTTCGCGGAAGCCCAGCGTGTCGGCCAGGTAGAGAGCGTAGCCCACACAAATGTCGGCAATGGTGAACCGGTCGGCACACAGATACTCGCGATCTGCCGTTGCCAGCTCCACTGACTTCAGACGTGAAAAGAACCATTGGGCATAGTCATCTGCCGCCTGCTTGATCCGGCGTTTTTCCGGTTCCAGCTGGGTATAGCGTAAAACAATCGTCTGCGGGAATGTCAGCGTCGCATCACTTCGGTGAAGCCAGTTGAGATAGGGTCCATAGTCTTTGTCGCCGGGCTTCAAGCCGATATCCGACGGCCCGTGCACATCCACAAGATATTGCGAGATGCCGGCGGATTCTGTCATCTCAACATCGCCGTCAACGAAATAGGGAACAGTTCCGATGGGGTTGAGGTCTGTATAGCCATCTCGCAGGAACCGGGGCGGGAACTTCATCGACTCCAATTCATAGTCGAGGCCCATTTCTTCCAATGTCCAGAGCGGACGAACCGATCGTGCGCCCGTGCAATGGTAGAGTTTCATGTAACCGCCTCCGACTTTTCTGCCGCCGCCCGTTGCGACGCGGGCGGAGTTCATCACAAGAGTTTGGACAATTCAAACGAGCCCTCAAAGGCCCAAGCTTCCGTAGCGGCATCGTTTCACCAGCGCACTCAATTCGCTCACAATCCACCCCAAAAGACCTCTGCATTTTGTGCTCGAATCGAGATTTCGCAGGTCCATGTCGACCGGAGCACCTCAAAAACCGCTCTTTTCGGTCATTTTTGACCCCTTGCTTCCGCACCCCAGATTCGTGCTATGGTCCGCCAAACTGATAATTTGTCATTTTATAGGAATGCGCACGAATGGAACATATTGATGTTGTAGTGGTCGGTGCTGGAATTTCCGGAATTGGCGCGGGCTATCACCTGCAAAAGGACTGCCCGAACAAGGATTATGTCATTCTCGAAGGCCGCCACACAATGGGCGGCACCTGGGACTTGTTCAAGTATCCCGGCATCCGCTCAGACTCTGACATGTACACGCTTGGCTATTCCTTCAAGCCGTGGCGCGACGCCGAGGCAATTGCCGACGGCCCGTCCATTCTGAAATACCTGGAGGAGACGGCGGCTGAAAACGGTATCGACAAGAAGATCCGCTACAACCACATGGTGAAGAATGCCGCCTGGTCCACTGCCGATGCGCAATGGACGCTGGACGTTGAACGCGATGGCGAGATGATCCAGATGAGCTGCAACTTCCTGTTCATGTGCAGCGGCTATTACAGCTACAAAGAAGGCTATACGCCGGACTTCGCTGGTGTTGATGATTTCAAAGGCCGCTTTGTTCACCCGCAAAAGTGGACTGACGACATTGTCTACAAAGACAAAAACGTGGTGGTGATCGGGTCGGGGGCGACTGCGGTAACACTCATCCCAGAGATGGCTGGCGAAGCAAAACATGTCACCATGCTGCAGCGTTCACCAACCTATATGGCGGCGCGTCCTTCACAGGATGCGATTGCCAACTTCCTGCGTCGCAACCTACCGGCAAAACTCGCCTACGGGATAACACGCTGGAAGAATGTGCTTCTAGGCATGTATTTCTTCAATCTCTGCAAGAGAGCACCTGGGAAGGTCAAACAGCTGCTGCTTAACCAGGTCCGCGAAGCGCTCGGACCCGATTATGATGTGGAGAAGCACTTCACGCCGAAATACAATCCTTGGGACCAGCGTCTCTGCCTCGTTCCAAATGGCGACATGTTTGACGCCATCAATGCAGGCACGGCGTCTGTTGTGACGGACACGATTGAGACGTTTACCGAAACCGGTATCAAGCTTTCTTCTGGCGAAGAATTGGAAGCTGATCTCGTGGTGTCTGCAACGGGCCTCAAACTCGAAGTGCTGGGTGGCATGACGGTAAGCGTTGACGGCAAGCCTGTGAACTTTGCCGACACGATCAGTTATAAAGGCATCATGTATTCCAACGTGCCAAACCTGGCTTCATCGTTCGGGTACACGAATGCGTCCTGGACATTGAAGTGTGACCTCACTTGCGGCTATGTCGCACGCCTGATCAACCACATGGATAAAACAGGCACGCAACAGTGCATGCCAGTGCTGGAAGATGACAGCATGCAAGAAGAACCTTGGCTGAACCTCTCCTCAGGCTATATCCAGCGCGCTCAGGGCATTCTTCCAAAGCAGGGTGCACATGCCCCTTGGAAACAACACCAGAACTATGCGCTTGATATTGTGACGCTTGGATATGGCAAAGTGGAAGATGGCACGATGACATTTTCCCGTGCGACAGGGTCGGCTGCAAAACAGGAAGCAGAAAAAGAAGCTGCTTAAGCTCGAAACCTGACATCAATCGTCAAAGTGACAAAAAGGCTGTTCCAGAGGAACAGCCTTTTTTATGAGCATTCCGCTCCCAGAATATCCTGTAAACACTGTTTCCCACAGGTTTGCGAGAAAATGTGATCAATCACCCCCGCGGTCGTGATTTCGCGTCCCCCCCCTATCCGTGTAGCCTGTTGGCTCTAGTTTGGTGGGAGCGTGAGCTCTCACAGACTTTCTGGGGGGAACATGACTTCGGTGCTCTTGATCGCTGCCGTCTTTACGATGGGCTATACGATGATCGCCAAGCGGTTGACGACCACCGTCATCACCGCGCCGATGGTCTTTTTGAGTTTTGGGTTCCTCCTCTCCCAATCAGGTATGATGCTGCATGGAGATGCGGAAGAAACCCTTCACCTCGTCGCTGAAATTGCGTTGGTCATTCTGCTCTTTCTTGATGCCTCTCAAATCGATCTCGAGGCCCTGAAAGAAAGGCATATCTGGCCGCAGCGCATGCTGCTGATCGGCTTGCCCCTCACCATCGCATTGGGCACGATTGCGGCGGCGCCGTTTCTGCCCGGATGGCCACTTGTGGCACTTGTTCTCATGGCGGCCATACTTGCGCCAACCGATGCAGCACTTGGTCAGGCCGTCGTCACCAATCCGGATGTGCCGGAACGTCCCCGCCGCGCCCTCACCGTTGAGAGCGGCCTCAATGACGGCATTGCGCTGCCAGCCATTCTCCTCTTTGCAAGCCTGACGGCAGAAGCAATGGACCAAAACGGCGTCGACTGGGCTCTTTTCGGCGCCAAGCAGCTGATCCTAGGGCCGCTTGTCGGGATCGCCACGGGGTATCTCGGCGGACGGGTCCTGATTTGGGCGAAATCCCGGGACTTCACCTCTGATACCTATGAAGGGGTTGGGGCCATCGCGCTGGCAGGTGCTGCCTATCTCGCGGCGACAATCGTTGATGGCAATGGTTTCATCTCCGCGTTTGTCGCAGGACTCTGCTTCGGCAATGTGGTGAAGGGACGCTGCAAGTTCATCTATGAATTCACAGAAAGCGAAGGCCAGCTGCTGACCTGGGCGGCATTCTTCCTGCTTGGTGCTGCGCTCGTCCCGGAAGCAATTCAACACCTTACCTGGTCGACACTCGCCCTTATCCTCATCAGTCTGTTTGTCGTGCGCCCGCTTGCCATTTGGCTCTCACTCATCGGCACCGACGCGTCGACGACCACACGCTTGTTCTTTGGCTGGTTCGGTCCCAGAGGTCTCGCGACGGCGCTTTTTGCGCTCTTGATTGTTCAGCAGATCGACATGGAGATAGGCGAGCCTATTCTCTATATCGCGATCAACGCAGTATGGATCAGCGCATTTCTTCATGGCCTCTCCGCCTTGCCCGCCGCGCGCTGGTACGGCGCCCATGTCGAGTCGAAAGGCAAATGCCCCGAGGCCGAACCCATTACGCACTCGGCCAAGCCGCTGATAACCGACAATACCTAACTCACTGACAGGACCCGTGATGAAAAAAGTAGCGATCGCCAAGCTTGATGATTTGAAAGACCGGGAACCGCATTATGCGCTTGTGGACACAGTTGATCTCGTGATCGTTCGGTTCGACAAAGAGATCTCGGTTTTTTACGGACGGTGTCTGCACCGTGGAGCGCTTATGTCCGACGGATTTGTCGATGACAATGACAACCTCATATGCGGCGTTCACAATTGGGACTATCGGCTCGACACGGGCGTTTCCGAATACAACAATTCTGAAGCTCTTGAAAAATTCACCTCCTGGGTGAAAGGCGGCAAAGTCTATGTCGATACGGAAGAAGTCACCGCCTGGGCGGAGAAGAACCCTCAGCCGTTCAACCGTGATGAATATCTCGGCCTCTATGCCGACACGAGCCATGGCACGCAAGAGGAGCCCTATAACGGGCTCATTCAACAATATGCAAAAGATGGACTGTCCAAGACCGGCCATCACGGGGTTGTCGATGCCATGGGCGTGCCCCGCGCTGAGCTTCCTGACTGGGATGACATCCAACTGCTCACGGCTCAACTTCACAAACCGCCATTGCTGGACGAAGATGATGTCGGAACAGAGGTGGTTATCGGCCCAAACGCACAAAAGCCCCTGACGCTCGACATTCCCTTGATGGTCTCTGACATGAGTTTTGGCGCGCTTTCAGAGCCCGCCAAAGTAGCACTTGCACGCGGCGCCGATCTGGCCGGGACAGGCATCTGCTCTGGCGAGGGTGGCATGTTACCGGAAGAGCAACAGGCGAATTCCCGCTATTTCTACGAATTGGCTTCAGCCCGTTTCGGCTTTGATTGGGACAAACTCAGCAAGGTCCAGGCCTTCCATTTCAAAGGTGGGCAAGGCGCCAAAACAGGCACAGGCGGCCACCTGCCGGGAAACAAAGTGAAGGGAAAGATCGCGGAAGTCCGTGGCCTGAACGAAGGCGAATCTGCCATTTCACCTCCGCGGTTCCCTGAATGGACGGAAGTCTCACAGATCAAAGAATTTGCGGATGAGGTTCGATCACGAACGGGCGGCATTCCAATCGGCTATAAGCTGTCTGCCCAACACATCGAAAAAGACATCGATGCAGCACTTGATGTGGGGGTGGACTATGTGATCCTCGATGGTCGTGGTGGTGGCACTGGTGCCGCACCCATCATATTCCGGGACAATATTTCAGTACCAACCATCCCAGCGCTTGCGCGCGCCAGACGACATCTTGATCACGCCGGGCGTAAGGATGTGACACTGGTGATCACGGGCGGTCTTCGTAAACCGGCAGATTTTGTGAAAGCACTTGCGCTCGGTGCCGATGCGATCGCTGTTTCCAACGCTGCGATGCAAGCCATCGGATGCATCGCGATGCGCGCCTGCCACACAAACAATTGTCCGGTCGGCATTGCGACACAGAAGCCTCATCTGATGAACCGGCTGGTGATCGAGAAGTCTGCCCACCAACTCAAAAACTTCTTTGAGGCGTCGACTGAACTTATGAAGGTCATGGCACGTGCCTGCGGGCACTCGCACCTGTCGCATTTTTCGCAGGATGATTTGACCACCTGGAAACACGAAATGGCGGACCTTTCAGGTGTCGCCTATGGCGGCATGAGGTAATATATGGCCCGCAATCAGCACATCGAAGCAATACTGCCTGCCGAACTCGGCGCCGCCCGTGCGCTTGCCCATGCAGCAGCACAGCTTCTAACAAAAGCAGCCCGTGCCAATCTGGCAGCATCGCCCGATGACAGCCACTCCAATCTTAGCTGGGATGGTGACGCACAAAGGTTTGCGAGCCAGCCCCTTCCCGGGGCCAATGGTGAGGTTTATGTTGGCCTCTCGCTCGTTCCCTTCGAACTCTGCCTTATCGACAGTGCAACCGGCACGTCGGTCTACCCGCTCGCAGGCCACCGCCTCGCGGAGGCTGCAGCCTGGCTTGATGATGTGCTTGAAAGCGTTGCGCTAGAGCCTGGCGCCAATGTGTCGCTTCCTTATGACCTTCCGGACGATGTCGCGACGATCTCAAGAATTCCCGACGCGCTCCCTGACGGCCTCAAATCGCTTGCCGCCTGGTTCGACCTTGCCGATAGGGCTTTTAGGAAACTCGCGGCAGATCATGCCGGACTGAACCCAGGCGCCAGCCCCGTGCGGTGCTGGCCTCATCATTTCGATATTGCCACCTATGTCAGCCTGGAAGCGGGCGATGCTGAAACAGCCAAGGGCATCGGTGTTGGCATGTCGCCTGGCGATGAGAGCTATGGCCAACCCTATTTCTATGTCAATCCCTGGCCGCACCTTGACCCTGCAAAGCTGCCCGACGCCCCAACGCCCGGGCACTGGCACACGCAAGGATTTGTCGGCGCCATTGCAACCGGTGACGAAATATTGAGCGCTCCGGAAACAAAAAAGGCGCTGTCCGGTTTTCTGGAAAGCGCCTTTTCTATTGGCCACAGGTTGTTGATGCGATGATTGCCTTAGGTTTGGGCCTCAGAATTTAAGCGACCCGTTTTTGATGCGGTCATAGTCTGCTCGGACCATCATTTCTGTGAGCTCTTCCAGCTGCACGGTAGGCTCCCACCCAAGTTTGTCTTTTGCCTTGGCTGCGTCTCCGAGGAGAAGCTCGACCTCTGCTGGGCGGAAAAACTGCGGGTCAACCCGAACAATCACCTTGCCGGACTTCTTGTCCGTTGCCGTCGTTTGTTCGCCCTCCCCATCCCATTCGAGATCAAGATCAAGGGCCTTAGCAGAAGCCGTGATAAAGTCGCGAACCTTCGTGGTGCGTCCTGTCGCCAGAACGTAATCATCCGGTTCATCCTGCTGGAGCATGCGCCACATGCCCTCCACATAGTCTCCAGCGAAGCCCCAGTCCCGTTCAGCTTCAACATTGCCGACGCTCAACACGTCCTGCTCACCCTGTACGATGCGCGCAAGCGCCAGGGTCACTTTGCGGGTCACAAATTCCGCACCACGCAGCGGTGACTCGTGATTGAACAGGATGCCCGATGTCGCGAACATGTTGTAGCTCTCGCGATAGTTCACCACGATCCAATGCGCATAGAGCTTGGCGACCGCATACGGACTTCTAGGATGAAACGGTGTTTCTTCGTTCTGCGGGGTTTCTTTGACCTTGCCGAACATTTCAGACGTCGAGGCCTGATAAAAGCGGGCTTTGCTTCCCATACTGCGCAGGACTTCCAGCATCCGCAGGACACCCATCCCGTCAACATCGCCTGTGTAAAGCGGCTGGTCGAACGAGGTGCCTACAAAGCTCTGCGCTGCCAGATTGTAAACCTCGTCTGGTGCGACCTGATTGAGAACGCTTGAAATGTTTGCGTATTCCAACAACTCAAAAGGGACCGTTTCGATTTCATTCAAAACGCCAAGCTCTTCAAGACGCGCTGTGTTGAGGCTCGCGCCCCTGCGCTGCGCCCCGTAAACCTTATACCCCTTGTCCACGAGCAGGCGTGCAAGATACGCCCCATCCTGTCCGGAAATGCCGGTGATCAGTGCCGACTTGCCCATTCTTCTTCCTTCGTGCGGCGCCGCGCGTGCGGCCAACTGGCCTCTCATAGCAGGGAAATTATGGCCGCGACAGACCTATATCGGCAAAAGAGTGCGGGGGAACCAAGCAAAGGCCCGCCGCCTGATCGATCTCCTGTTAACCATGCCCGAAAAGCAGGAAGTCAGTGCTTGTGAGCCACTCCTGCGCCTGTCGGCACGCGGATATCATCGACAAGATCCTGGACATGAGCTGGTGGTGGGCTGGTCGCCTGACTAACCGAGAAGGCAACCAGGAAATTCAACAGCATTCCGATCGTGCCAATCCCCTCCGGTGAGATGCCCCACAACCAGTTTTCTGAGCTGTTGAGCTCTGGCGACACAAATTTGAAGAACACGATATAGGCAAAGGTGAATATGAGGCCGGACAACATGCCAGCGATCACACCTTCTTTGTTCATTCGTTTCACGAAGATGCCGAGCAGGATTGCCGGAAAGAGTGATGCTGCTGCCAAGCCGAATGCAAACGCCACGACCTGCGCCACAAATCCCGGCGGATTGATTCCGAGATAGCCTGCAACACCAATCGCCACCGCCGCGGCAATGCGGGCATAAAGCAGCTCCTGGCGCTCGGTTATTTCCGGCATCAGTGTTTTCTTTAGCAGGTCGTGAGATATCGATGTCGAAACGACAAGAAGAAGCCCCGCGGCAGTCGATAAGGCTGCCGCAAGACCACCGGCAGCAACGAGCGCGATGACCCATCCGGGCAGACTTGCAATCTCAGGATTGGCAAGAACAAAAATGTCCCTATCAGCATAGACTTCATTGACACTGTCGGTCGGCGCATTGGTCAAACCACGTTCACCGTTCGCGCCGTTCTCATCGCTATAAGTTGGGCTGCCTGCAAAAGCGGCGCCCGCTGCATATTGAATAACCCCGTCTTCATTCTTATCGATCCAACCGATAAGACCGATCTCTTCCCAGTTTTTAAACCAGCCGGGTGCTTCCGCATAGCTTGTATTGTTGATGGTCTCAACGAAGTTGAGACGCGCAAAGGCAGCGACAGCCGGCGCGGTCGTATAGAGAAGCGCAATAAAAATGAGCGCATAGCCCGCAGACAGGCGAGCGTCCGACACTTTGGGTACTGTGAAAAACCGCACGATGACATGGGGGAGACCTGCGGTTCCGACCATGAGGGCCATGGTGATGGCGAACACATCTATGGTCGCCTTCGAGCCTTCTGTATAGGGACTGAAGCCTAAGTCCAATAAGGTCTTGTCCAGTTTTGCGAGTACAGAGAGCCCTGACCCGTCGGCCACCGTGGCGCCGAGCCCCAACTGGGGCACGGGATTTCCTGTGATCAGAATTGAAATGAAGATCGCCGGTACCATGTAGGCGAAAATCAGCACGCAATACTGCGCGACCTGGGTATAGGTGATGCCCTTCATGCCACCGAGCACAGCATAGACAAACACAACGCCCATCCCCACGATCACGCCAACAGTAATGTCGACCTCGAGAAAGCGTGAGAACACAATTCCTACGCCGCGCATCTGCCCAGCGACGTAAGTAAATGAGATGAAGATCAGGCAAATGACGGCTACGATCCGGGCGGCTCTTGAATAGTAGCGCTCACCAATGAAGTCCGGGACGGTGAATTGTCCGAACTTGCGCAGGTAAGGCGCAAGAAGAAGCGCGAGCAAAACATAACCGCCGGTCCAGCCCAAGAGATAGACCGACCCGTCATAGCCCAGAAATGCAATGATACCCGCCATGGAAATGAATGAAGCGGCACTCATCCAGTCTGCTGCGGTCGCCATTCCGTTTGCGATCGGATGCACGCCGCCACCGGCGACGTAGAATTCCTTCGTTGTTCCGGCCCGCGACCAGATGGCGATGCCGATATAGAGCGTGAATGACGCGCCCACGAAAAGATATGTCAGGATTGCTGTGCTCATGATCGCCCCTAGTCGTCGTCGACGCCGAAGCGGCGTTCAATGCGTTTCATCTGCACGACATAGACAAAAATCAATGCCACGAATACGTAGATGGACCCCTGCTGTGCCCACCAGAAGCCGAGCTTGAAACCGAAGAGGGAATATTGATTGAGTGCATCTACAAAGAGGATGGAAAAACCAAATGAAACGACGAACCAGATGACGAGCAGACCGCCAAGGAGTCTCAGATTCGCGCGCCAATAAAGACGCACGACGTCTTCTTTGAGTGTTTCCTCATCATGGTGTCCATGGCTCGGGAGGTTTTCCCCCTCATGATGGAAGATACTCCTCTGGGCATCCTTCTCTGATGACCCGTTTTTTTGCTCGTCCACGAAAAACCCTCCCCCGCGATTCGATCCACGGAAGAGGGTAAACCGGATAGACCCTAATCTCATATAGGTCTTTGTGAGACGGCGATGCCGATCTATTTGTAGTCGAAGATTGGATCGTCCAGATCAATCTTTGGCAGCTCATCCTTCTCCGCCCAATAATCCTGGGTGTGCTGCCATTCTGCCTTGTTGCCCCGTTTCGGCAGGAGATGCATTGAGCGCATAAGATAGCCTGGATTGAAGTTTTCTGGATCCATCCACGGCAGAAGCTCCATGTCCTCATCTTCTTCGCGCAAGACAGGTGTAACGCTCTTAACACCTTTTTCCTTCATGTGATTGAGCAGGCGGGCGACAAAATCACCCAGAATGTCCACACGCAGCGTCCAGCTGGCACGAAAATAGCCGAAGATCCACACGAGGTTCGGCACGCCTGTAAACATCATGCCGCGATAGGTCACCGTGTCGGCGAAGTTAAGTGGCTTGTCATCAATGCTGAAGTCGATATCCCCCAGCACAGACAGATTGAAGCCCGTTGCCGTCACAATGATGTCTGCCTCGAGTTCTTTGCCCGACTTCAGCAGAATGCCCTTCTTGGTGAACCGATCAATTTCATCCGTCACAATAGAGGCCTTGCCGGATTTGACGCCTTCAAAAATGTCGCCATCTGGCACGAAGGCAATACGCTGACGCCAGGGCAGATATTTCGGCGTGAAGTGGGTATCCATGTCGAAGTCAGGGCCGAGATATTCCCGCACCCCCGCTAACAGTTCCTCTTTCACCACTTCTGGTTCATCGAAAGCCCGTCTGGTGAACTCGGCCTGATTGTACAATATCGCCTTGCGGGTGATCTCGTGGATCCAGCTTTCATCAATGTCGAGCACCCGCAGCAGATCGGCGAGTTCGTTCTCGTTGCGGCCTGGAATGAAGTATGTCGGCGAGCGCTGCAGCAGGGTTACGTGATTGCAATCCCCGGCAATCGCGGGAACAAGGGTCGCTGCTGTCGCACCGGAGCCAATGACAAGGACATTTTTCCCCTTATAGTCGAGGTCTTCCGGCCAGGTTTGCGGATGAACGATCTTGCCTCCAAAATCATCCATTCCTTCCCAGTCTGGGGTATAGCCCTCTGAGTGGCGATAGTAGCCCTGGCACATCCACAGGAAGTTTGCGGTGAAATGAACTTTCTCACCGGTGTCTGTGCGTACACCTTCAAGCTTGTAGACTTGATCTTTTGACGACCAATTTGCTGAAGTGATTTTGTGGCCATAGCGGATGTGGTCATCAAGATTGTTTTCCTCAATCACCTCGCCCATGTATCTCAAGATTTCTTCGGCACTGGCGATTGGCGCGCCCGTCCATGGCTTGAACCTGTATCCAAATGTATAGAGGTCGCTATCTGAGCGGATACCGGGATAGCGATGCATGTGCCAGGTGCCACCAAAGCTCTCAAGACTTTCCAACACGACGAAGCTCTTGTCAGGGCACTGTTCCTTCAGATGGTATGCCGCGCCAACGCCAGAGATCCCAGCGCCAACGATCAGGACGTCGAAATGCTCTGTTTTCTGGTCAGTCGGTTTTTCCAGCGTCTGTGTATCCGCCATTCTCGTGCTTCCTCTTTTTTGATTATTTGTATTGGCGCCAATAATAAACTGACAAAACGTCAGGTCACATGAGATATGTCAAAAACCGGCTCATTCTTGCGCCATAAGCCATTGGGCTGGTGAAGGGAATCCTGTTCTTTGAAGGCGAAAAATCACCTAGAACAGGACTTTTTTCCTAGCTCTCAACATCTATCCGACGGCGCGTGCTCGAACAAGCAATTGTCATCAAAAGCGAGGGTCTCGTGAACGCATATGGCGGCCTCACATGCTAGAAACCAGCCAATGCTCCCCCATCTATTCAGTAACCAGGATCGTCTCGGAGACCCTATGGCTTCGACTATTGAAAAACATGTTGGCTCCAGGCTTGCCCATGCGCGAAATGCCAAGGGATATTCAACGCTTGAACTGGCCTCTCTGCTGTCAGTCACGCAGCCCCATATAGAAGTGATGGAGGCTGGAGAAGCCGGTCTCAGCCTTAAGCTCGTTGCAGAGGCAGCAGGTGTGCTCGACGTGCCGCCCAGTTTCTTTCTGGAGGGCTTTCAAGCTGACATTATGGACAATACGGAGACCGCCCGGCGCCGATCTGAGATCTCAGCGATAGCGGCCCGCATTGGCGAGCGACGCGTTCCGCTTCTCCTTAAACTATCTCAAGCTTTAGAAGATTCTCCAGGGCTTTGACCGCGATGGCGGCTGCCTTACTTCCTCCACAAATCCTCGCGATACCGGGCAGCTCATGTCTAAGAGAATTAGAAATATCGCGTTTGTCCTCGCCGTCGCATTAGCGACCGCCCTCAGCGTGCCATTTGCCCAGAGAGGGTTTGCTGATAGTGCTGACATTGTCGGCACGCCCTTGCCGCGACCTATGGCGCCATTCACGCATGAAAGCCTTGTCCAGCACGCAAAATATCTGTCAGAACGTACCTATGAGCCCGCGATCCCGACGAGTGAGCGCTGGGCGTCACTGACGTTTGATCAACACAGAGCGATCCGGTTTAAATCTGACCTTTCTCTGCCTCTTTCCCCCAATGAGTCCGTGACCGCCCAGCTGCTGCCGCCCGGGCGGGCTCTCAACAATCCTGTGCGCATCAACCTCATCGAAGACGGCAAGGTGGTCCCTGTTCCCTTTGATCCAGCGTTCTTTTCGCTAGGGGAGACCGCACCTGACAACCTCTCTGAGGTTGGCGGCGACTATTCCGGATTTCGCCTTCATGGCTCGCTCAATTCTCCCGACACGCTTGATGAGTTTCTCGTCTTTCAAGGCGCTTCCTACTTCAGAGCGATTGCCAAAGGCCATGTATATGGTCTCTCAGCGCGGGGACTCGCGATCGATATTGGTGAAGAGAGCGGCGAAGAGTTTCCGATCTTTACCGATTTCTGGATTCAACGAAGTGCGGAAGCCGATCAACCGATCACGCTTTACGCACTCATGAACTCGCCCGGCATAACCGGCATCTACACGTTTAAAACTCAACCCGGCACCACAACCGATATGGATGTCTCGGCGGTTTTGTTTCCGCGACGCGATCTCACCAATTTTGGATTAGCGCCGCTGACCAGCATGTTCCTGTTTGACGAGACGAACCGACATCGCTTCGACGACTTCCGCTCCGGTGCACATGATTCAGATGGCTTAGCGATCAATAATGGTGCGGGAGAATGGCTATGGCGACCACTCGCCAACCCTTTAGGGGTTCAGGAGAGTGCCTTTGTGGACCGCAACCCTAGAGGCTTTGGACTTATTCAGCGCTCCCGTGAGTTCGAAGATTTTGGCGATCTGTCTCTCGACTATAATGATCGTCCCTCTGCCTGGGTGACACCGCACGGCGATTGGGGAAAGGGCTCAGTCACCCTTGTGGAACTGCCAACCGAGACAGAAACGTTTGATAATATCGTCGCATACTGGCGCCCCGCTGCGCCATTTCTCAAAGGCGAGCGATATGAATTCTCCTATACACTCTCTTGGCGAGACAGCGCGCCTGTCACAAATGGTCTCCTGAAAGTGATTAATACCCGTATTGGCGCGCGGCCAGAAGGCGGTAAAATCGTTGTCATCGACTATGCGCATCAAGACGGTCTGAACGGTCTTGCCACGGCGCAATTTGTAGATGAGTTTGTCCCAGAAGTTTTCACCAGCAAAGGCATCGCTCAATTTCCTGTTCTTGAAGCCAACCCACATACTGGAGGCCTTCGCTTAACCTTCCAATATGATCCGCAAGAAGAGAATTCATCGGAGTTTCGCATAGCGCTGCGACAGAATGGGAAACAGGCTAGCGAGAAGTGGTTATATCGATGGACGCGTCAGTGACCTCAACAAAAGCACATTTGCCGCCTGAGGCGCCCCTGGCAATGCCCGCCCAGTGTTTTGATGTCCCGTTCACAGATCCCGCTGCTGCGGCGCAAAACCAAGCCGAAAACCGCGGACTCCTCTCATTGAGGCGCGCAGCTGTCTTTTTCATTGCCACCCTCACAACACTCTGGCTGCTATACGAAACACTTGCGGCGTTCTCTGTAGGCGGCGTTACGCCATCTGAAATCGGCATTGCCTGCCTCTTTGCCGCGAACTTCTTCTGGATTTCACTTTCCGGCGTCAACGTGATCCTTGGTTTTTTAAGGCGCAACCATGACACGTTTGCTTCGCCTCGGCCCGCAAATCCAATGAAAGTCGCCCTTCTCGTGCCCGCCTATAATGAAGACCCGGGTCGCGTCTTTGCAAATGCCACTGCCATGCTGAAAAGCCTCAATGAGACTGACAGCATGCATGCGTATTCCTTCTTTGTTTTGAGCGATACGCGCGATGGCATCGCTGCTGCAGATGAAGTCGCGATGTTCGAAAGAGCGAAGCAACTCATGCCCGATGCGCCTCTGTTCTATCGACGTCGTGCAGACAATGCGGGTCGCAAGGCTGGGAATATTGAAGAATGGGTGCGGCGCTGGGGAGGCGCTTATGACGCTATGGTCGTGCTCGATGCGGATAGCGTTATGGAGGGCGGAACCATCCGTCGTTTGACAGACGAGATGGCGTCGGACCCAGCCGTGGGTCTTTTTCAAACGGTGCCCCGCCTCATCAAAACCAACACTCTTTTCGGACGACTTCAACAGTTTGCGACGGCTGCCTATGGACAAACTCTTGCACGAGGGTTCGCCTCCTGGTTTTCGGGCGAAAGTAATTATTGGGGGCACAACGCGATCATTCGCACGCGCGCTTTTGCAGCTTCCGCAGGACTTCCCAATCTAAAAGGCACCGGACCCTTCGGCGGCGTTGTGATGAGCCACGACTTTGTTGAAGCGGCGTTGCTGCGCCGCGCAGGATGGAAAGTTCGCCTGATGACCGAGCTTGGCGGGAGCTATGAAGAAACACCTCCGACACTGATCGATCATGTCGTTCGGGATCAACGGTGGTGCCAAGGAAATCTCCAGCATGTCGGTGTGGTTGCCGCTGCTGGTCTGCATCCCCTTAGTCGTTTCCACCTCCTTCACGGCATCATGGCCTATATGGCAGCTCCCATGTGGCTCATGTTCATTTGTCTGGGTCTATTCACAACTGTGGACCCTATGGCATCGATCTTTGCTGTAGATCATTGGCAAAGCGTGAGTCGCAGCCTGACCATCAACTCCGATGTGACGCCTATGCAATTGATCTTTGCGGTGACGATCGGCGTTCTCTTTCTGCCAAAAGTGCTGGGTTTCTTGAGCCAGATTCTCCGCCGCGGCAGCGCGCAAGCCTGGGGCGGAAATCTTCGCACTGCGAGCTCATTCATCATTGAAGTGCTTCTCTCTGCAGCAGTTGCACCAGTTCTCATGGTCCAACAGACGCTGGCGGTTGTAAAAACACTGGCCGGTCGGGAACAGGGCTGGAATGCCCAACGTCGTTCCGCTGCTCGCGATGATTTCGGTGATCTGCTCCGCTGCCATGCCGTTGAAACCATCTTGGGTCTCGGGCTTCTTTATGGGATCGCAGCAGGTGTGATTACGCTTTGGCTCATTCCTGTGGTCACCGGACTTGTGCTAGCTGCCCCGCTTTCTAGCCTGTTGGCAAAGCGTCCCGGGGCCTTGTTCGACCGGTTTGGCCTCCTGGTTGCGCCGGAGCAGTTTACGACGCCTCCCATTGTCATGTTAGCTGATCAATATCATCGTCAGCTGTCGCCCTCAGAGGCCGTCGTGCTGCCTGAGGACGAAGACGCATCGGCGCTCCCAGTGCCGGGCACCGTTCCTTCTTCTGCCTGACTGAGTTATTCGATCAGGCTTGTGGTGCCTTCGGCGCGAGCTTCCAAGGCTGCCCCTTGAACCACCCGACAGAGTAGGCAATCCCGATCAGCAGAACAAAGCCGCCCAGATTTACAACCGCCGCAGAACCAAAGTTCCGGCCCATCTGATCAAGCAGGAAGCCACCAAAACGCGCAGCAACTAGGCTCACCAGGAAGACCGCCAGGGATTGCTGTCCCACCTTTTGCACGATCATGACAAACCGGTTCCAGATCACCCCGCCTTGAAGGCGTTTTCCGCCCTCTCCGGCTGCAACCCAAGCCAAATAGGCGAGGGAGAGGAAATGCACATAGCGGAAAAATCCGAAGCGCGTTTTGTTGATGAGAAAAGAAATCTCTCCTCTCCATTCCGCAAAGAATGGGAGCGCGTTATAGGCGCGGTACCAGGCAAAGGGGATGGTGAGAACAACAAACAGTGCAGCTAGAATGATGAGTGTTTTATTCACAGGTGGAGCCGGTAGCCAGCGCAGCCCAAACGCAAATCCGGTGAAGAAAACAAGCTGCCAGGCAAAAGGATTGAAAAACCAGGTGCGATCAGACCAAGGCTCTGCTGGCAAATCCAGGAGATGGAAATTCGCCGCAAGCCAGAGCCCGGCGACCAGCAGACCTGCGAGGGCCGGGTGGCGCATCCCTAGAGCCATCACAAGGGGCACCAGCGCGAGGATTCCCAGATACATAGGCAGGATATCGAACAGGTTCGGGACATAGGTCAGCGTCAGATAGCCAACCATGTTCTCAGCGGGCCGCGCAAAGAAGTGCTGAAGGTTGAGCTTACGGACATACAAACCATCAAACCCGCCCAGATGGTCAATGGTCACAAGCATGGCGGCAATCGTCAGGAACACTGCGATGTGGGACCAATAGACCTGCCAGATCCGATGGAGAATTCGAGCGGTCCCCATGGACCAGGAGTGTTCGTTAAAAACGCGACCAAAGGCAATTGCGGAGGCCATGCCCGAACAGAAGACAAAGATCTCGGTGGCATCAGAGAACCCGAAGCGCGCAGGTATCCACAAGGTCCAGGAGTTTCCGGGAACATGGGCGATGAAAATGATGAACATTCCGAGCCCGCGGAAAAAGTCGAGACGCGGGTCCCTTGGCCGTTTCTGAATTTCTGTCACGTGAAAAAAGTCCCCATGTCGAACCACCTGCAGCGGTCCTCATACCCTTTTAGAGAGCCGCTTAATACCCATTTGTGGGGCCATACACCCAGGGCCCACAGCGTAGAATTGTCGAAGAGTAGTGGCTATTTTTAGGCAAGGAGCGGCGCTGAAGCACCCATCACCAGAGGCTCTTCGTCGACAGACCTTGCGTCGGAAGGTTTCAGGCGCGCGGTTGAAAACGCATCTGGCGCGCCTCGGTTCTTTTCGCGGTCCTGCAAAACCAGCATTGCATCATTCGAGAGCTCCGCTCGTATCGCTGCATCTACTGTCAGTCGCTCAAAGACATCTCTCTGCGCGTGGCTGCCGCCCACGCTCTGCATCGTGGTACGCGCTGCCGCCAAATGACGGTAGGCCTCGCGATAGTTCCCGCGGTAGTATGAGAGTATTCCCCGCGCGGCCGGCACGCCGGCAGTGCTGGCAACCGAACTCATATCACTGTGCATATTCGTCGCGCTCTTCGTGAGCGTCTCGATGAGAGCCTCTGCAGCCTCCGACCAGCCTAGGCGCGCGAGCGGCATCATGTAATGCAGGTCGGCGAAGACAACACACCCATCCTGGACTCTCTTCTCGCAGATATCTGCAAGCTCATCCCAGCGGTTTCCCACCGACACACCTTCGATTTCCAGGCGGACAAGCATTGAGGCTGCGTTTGAAATGTCGCGATAATCATCGGTGTGTTCTAGACGGAACTTATGATCATAGAGATCAAGCACTTCGTCGGTCGCGCCAATTGCGAGCAAAAAGAGCGCAAGGTGCCACCAGACATGGAATCCGAAATTGTTGCAATGGGCCCATCTCTCTGTTTGACCGCCAAGCCATCCGGCACCTGCCATAGGCTGACCGGTCATATCAAAGACGTGGGCAATCGCATGGAGCCCCCAGGCGTCATCGGGCGCCATTTCCAGGCCTGTGCGACCCTGGGCCTCCGCAAGCTCATAGTCGCCGGTCTCTTCTACTGAAAAAGCGTGACATCCGAGCACGTATCCCGTTGCCGGGTGGGCTTGGTCATAGACGGGCAGAACTGCTTCAATGGAGCGCCGCATGCCTTTTGCATCGCCTAAGATAAAGCGAATGGCATGGCCCAGCTTGAGCGCCATGGCATCACCGGGTGTCTCTGCCAACACATTGTCCATGATCACAGCTGCTTGCACCGGCTTGCCTGTCAGCCATGCTTCGAGCGCTTGAATATATTGTTCTTCTCTTCTGGTACACCCAGCGATCGCAGCAGCCTGCTTCGCGTTTGCCAGACCTGCGCGCGCATTTTCAATCAGTTCTTTGCGGCCCAATGACAGATAGGAAATACCTTGAAACGCGTGAGCGAGCGCAAATGTCGGCGCTTCCTCCAGGACGGCTGCAAGATGATTTGGGGTGGAAGATGCATGGGCTAAGAACGCGCGGGATGTCTTATTCCACTGATCTAGCGTTGTCCGCTGCTCCAGAGTTACATCTGATCCGAATGCGTCTGTGTGTGTCATTGGTCACTCTCAGTTTATGCCGCGTACCCAGCACTAGCCGTAGCACCAATTAGAAGTTGATTTCTACACACTTGAGCCGTTGTTCACTTGCATTTGAGAGTACGCGATGAGGCGCCTGCTTTCTGCGATCTACCGCACACGGATTTGTGATCGAGTGGCGGACAATGCCTCCTAATTAGGCGATGCCTGCCTAAAAAGCGCCATCATATGCGCGCCGCCCAATACGGCAGGCAAGCAGAGTGAAACTGTTTCGGTTCAGAGCTGCTGATGCCTCTCGCTCCAGCGTCTCGACATCATCAACCCAAAAGCCTTTACCGCCCATTGCATCTGCAACTGCAGGGAAGTCCGTTCCGTCAAAATCCACGCCCGTATTGGCGCGCCCCATTGCCCGTTGCTTCATTTCGATGAGGCCAAGGCTTTCGTCCACCATCACGGTGATAACGAGTGGGAGCTTTAGATCACGAATAGTGGCGAGTTCGCCTAAGATCATTTCAAGGCCGGCATCGCCCAAGACAGTTGCTACAGGCACGTCAGGCGCACACAGCTTATATCCAGCTGCTATTGGTACAGCACAGCCCATTGTGCAGAGCGCTGAGGATTGCAGGAGCGTGCGAGGTGCATGGGTTGTCCATTTTTGCGACAACAAGATGCGATGCGCACCACTATCCGTCGTCATTACTGTGTTGTCCGGTAGAACCATTCGCAAGGTGTCGTAGACATGGCCAGGGGAGAAGCCTTCGCTTGTGGTGGTGAACGCGGTCGCCAGATCGGTCCTTACCAAGCTTGCTTCACCATTCGTCCATGTCTCACCCGACTTGGCTTCAGACAATGCAGACAGCGTGTCTGCTATCGGTGACAGGAAGCACTCGCTCACCCTATGCATGCCGTGAGTCCGAACGACAGGCGTTATCTCCACCACCTGTTTCTCAGGCCCCCACGGATTGCGCCAGCCCACCCGCATCTCAATCGGGTCATATCCAATCAGGAAGATTAAATCAGACCGCTCGATGAGTGGCATCAACACCTTGTCTGCTTTGGGCGACAGCCCTGCTCCCCCAATAGCCAGGGGATGGGTCTCGTTGATCAGCCCTTTGCCTTTGTAGCTGGTAATAAGGGGAACACCATAGCGCTCGCAAAAAGCCTGAATGGCAGGTCCAGCCTCTTCATTGACCGCGTCGACACCTGCAATTGCCAGGGGGCGCTCGGCTGCCTCCAAACTTGCAATTACACGCTCAAGCCCGACAACCGGCGGTGCGCCAAGGGCGGGTGCTGACGAGAAAGGCCGATCTTCCTCTGGTGCCGCACCCTCCGCGGTTCCAATCGGCACATCAATATGGACCGGCCCTGGTTGACCTTCCGTGGCGATGAGAAGCGCCTTTTCAATCATTGCGCCGACAGCACCAGGTGCCGCACAGAAGCTTGCTTTAACAATGGGCCGCAACAGTGCCTGATGATCAAAGACCTGGTGGGTATAGGTTTCAGCCTCTGCCGCATCGACACGACCGGTGAGGAAGATGAGCGGTACCTTGTCCTGATGGGCGTTGGCCACCACGTTCACCGCATTGGCGACTCCCGGCCCAAGCGTGGCGACAAGAATGCCAGGCGCGCCGGTTGCATGCCACGCACCTTCCGCCATAAAGCCCGCAGAATTTTCGTGTTTCGTCAGCACGAACTGGATGCCACTTTGGGTCAGCGCATCAACCAATGCGAGCACTTCGCCACCGGGAATGCCAAAGGCTGTCCGACACCCTGCGTCATATAGATGATGTGCAATGATCTGCGCGCCGGTTTTCATATTTTCCTGTCCTCTATCACGCCTGCATCCGTTAGCTCAGCTATCTCCTCATCTGAGAGATGGAGCTTACTTGCCAGAACACTATTGGTGTCAGCACCTCGCACAGGAGGTGATCGGTGATACTGAACAGGCGTCTCACTTAGTTTGAGTGGATTGCCAATGAGCGGAACACTTCCGCTGCCTGCGGTTGGGTGAGGCATTTCCACTTTCATTTCTCGGTGCTGAATTTGAGGATCTGCAAAAATATCTGGAATCGTGTTGATCGGCCCGCAAGGCACGCCGGCCCCTTCCAACAGCTCAATCCATTCGGCCGCTGACTTTTGTCGGGTCAGGTCCTGCAATATTGGGATCAGCACGTCACGGTTGCGCACGCGGTCAACATTCCTGGCAAAGCGTTCGTCGACAGATAGATGCTCTGCGCCTGCGGCCGAACAGAATTTCGAAAACTGACCATCATTTCCAACTGCGAGGATGAAGGTCTTGTCAGACGCGGGAAAGGTTTCATAAGGCACAATGGTCGGATGACCATTTCCCAGGGGCATGGGCGTTTCTCCTGAGACGAGATAGGAGGCACCCTGATTCACCAACCAGGCAACCTGGCTGTCCAGAAGTGAGATGTCTATGTGCTGACCAGTTCCCGATTTGTGGCGCGCTTCCAACGCCGCCAGAATTCCGACCGTCGCATACATGCCGCACATGACATCGGCAATGCCGACCCCGACTTTCATCGGTCCTGTGCTTTGCGGATGGTCCAGAGGATCACCTGTAATGCTCATGATCCCGCCCATTCCCTGAATGAGAAAGTCATAACCAGCACGGGGAGCATAGGGGCCGGTTTGACCAAAACCTGAAATAGAACAATAGATCAGCCGAGGATTTCGTTTGGAGAGCGTCTCATAGTCCAATCCATAGCGCGCAAGATCTCCCACTTTGAAATTCTCAACCAGAATGTCGGCGCTGTCGGCCAATTGACGAATGAGCTCGCGGCCTTCCTCACTTGCCAAGTTGATCGCGACGGATTGCTTGTTGCGGTTTGACGATAGGTAGTAGGCACTCTCTTCGGTGTCTTTGCCTTCGGCATCTTTCAGGAACGGGGGACCCCAGGCGCGGGTATCATCCCCCTTGCCAGGCCGCTCAATTTTGATGATCTCTGCGCCCAAATCGCCGAGCAATTGAGTCGCCGTTGGTCCGGCGAGGATCCTCGACAGATCCAGTACAGTAAGGCCAGACAGCGCGCCGGTCCCTTCTTGGTGGTTTTCAGTGGTCATGATTGTTTCTCTATGGTCGACGCGCCACTCTACCAACCTTTAAGGCCGGACAGAATTTCCCAGCTGCGCTCAATCCAGGCCGCACGATAAATGTGGCCGCCTTCATGGACGCAAAGCTCTAAAACGCTGCTGTCGCATCTCAATCTACGTTCGCAGCGGAACGGTTCAGCTTCCAGGATCTCCGGCTCTTCCTTTTCACACTGGCCTTGGGAGTGCCAGATATCAAAACTCTCATAGGTATTTCCCTGGCGATAGAGGCCTCCAGCGATCGCGCGCCCGATCAATGGAAAGGTCCCGTCTTTTTGCCCGTGATAATGCATAAGGTTTGGCGTGCCACTTGGACAGGTTTCTGGAAGCGGATTCCATAGCGTGCCCGCTACAGGCACAAAACCCGCGAACCTGTCACCCATATAACATGACAGACTCCACACCATCGAGGCACCTAAAGAAAAACCAGATGCCAGGATCTTGTCCCTTGGTACATGGAACCGGGCCTGGACGTCATCCAGCACCTCTCCCACGTAGGCGAGCTCGTTTCTGGCTCTTGCTGGCGCCCCGGGAAATGACCAGCCGCCGCGGAGACCGTTCGCGGCAATGAGGGCGATGCCGTGACGATCACTCATCGCCTGCAGGTTCGTATTGCGCATGACACCTTCCGACGACCCCTTCCACCCATGGAAAAAGAGGACGGCTCCGGCAGGGCGGTCACCTGCCAAACTGTCAGGCAGGTAAATCCGATAGTCCCCTGATCGCACGACACAATCTGTGTCGCTCGCTCCACACGCTGCCGCGGGCGGCGCAAGGAGATTCAAGAATGCACAAATCATGAGCAGATTGATTGAAAAAAAACGGGACACCTGACCCTCGATAAAGCTTTCGCCACTGCGAAATGAGTAGCGGAAATTCCGTTCACGAACACATGACGAATTTGAGAGCGAAACTGATCACAATGTTGCACTTGTGTATTGCACATAGGAAGCAAGACTCAATAGTCTTTGAGGCTCTACGAGCCGGTATCGTAGGTCAAATTCTGGGGGGAATATGGATTTTGCTGAAATGGCCCTGGCCGCGTTGCGCATGTACGCTCTCGTGGGCGTCGGTGTGAGCGCCTTGTTTCTCTTGATCGGCATTGACCGCATCGATGAAGACGCTCGCGGCGCCTATCTGTTTCGCCCCTTGCTCATCCCGGCCATTGTCAGTCTCTGGCCTTTGGTCGTCCTGCGGTGGATCCGCCTTGAACTTAAAACGAGCTAGAGGCTACCCATGAAAAGACGCCATAGAACGGCTCATTTTGCGATCTGGCGCGGATTGGCATTCATTCTGCCGCTGCTTTTTGCCATTGCTGGCATCATTCACTATCAGCAAAGTTCTGATCACGCGCCAATCCAACTCTCCCCTCCTACCGCCAGCCAGGGAGAGCTCCGATGAGCGTCAAATACACTCCGGTTCAGTGGAACCCAAACAAGTACGTATATGACCTCGTGACGCTTGCAGGCATCGTGCTTTACATCGTGCTGTTCCTCAAGTTCGCACCTATGGAAATCGAACGGTCGCAGCAGGTGAACTACCCCATTCTGCGCATGCGTGCGTTTGGCACCTGCGCGTTCCTGCTCCTCTCGATCATCTTATGCATCGGTCCGCTTGCCCGGCTTGATAAGCGCTTTCTTCCATTGCTGTACAACCGTCGGCACCTGGGTGTTTTGACTTTCGCTGTCGCGCTGACCCACGCCAGCTATGTCATTGATTGGTACTATGTCTTTTCACCAACTGACCGCTATGTGGCCCTTATCACCAGCAATGTAGACTATGGTCAGTTCCTGGGCTTCCCCTTTGAAGCTTTCGGCATTTTCTCGCTGTTTGTGCTGCTGGTCCTTGCGGTGACAAGCCATGACTTCTGGTTGAAGTTCTTTACGCCACCCTTCTGGAAAGCGCTCCACATGATGATTTATGTGGGTTACGCCTCCCTGGTGGCACATGTGCTTTTTGGTTACATGCAAGGCGCGACAGACCCTATCTTCCCTGTTCTTGTGCTCTTCTTTTCCGCTACCGTTTTGCTTCTCCATATTGCAGCTGGCAAGCGCGAGACGACAGCAGATCGATCCACCACGGCAATGATTGAGGGTGATTGGGTCAATGTTGCACGCCTAGAAGACCTTGAAGATGAGCATGGACATGTGGTGCCGCTTCCAGGCGGCGAACGCATCGCGATATTTCGATATGACGGAAAGCTCTCAGCCACATCAAATGCGTGTGCGCACCAGAACGGCCCCTTGGGCGAAGGGCGCATTATTGATGGTTGCATCACCTGCCCCTGGCACGGATTTCAATACCGACCTGAAGATGGGTGTGCACCTACTCCTTTCACCGAAAAAATCGCCACCTACCGCCTGCTTCTTAAAGATGGTGACATTCTTGTTGACCCAAAACCCAACCCACCTGGAACACATGTTGATCCGGTCCTTATCGGGGAGAGCGTCTAATGGCCAAGACACATGACGATTTTTTTGTGGGCTACATCCGTGGCGTGCCGCGAGGTAGTCGCGCGCTCATAATATTGGTCATTCTGGCCTTTGTCGGCGCGATGTCGGGTGCGGGCTATTTTATCTCTGCTACGCAGCCTGACCCTGGGCCAGGGCGGTTCTTCTTTCAGCACAAAGCATTCACCGGCATTCTGGAGACGGCGCCCTATCCTCTTGTCCGGGTCGCTCCGAATGAAACCTACCCGGAAGGACACACGCTTCTTCTCGCAGGTCAGGGAAAACGAGGCGTGCAAGCGACGGCTGCAGCGCTCGCAGGGAAAGTTGTTGATGTCGGTGGCGTGCTGCTAAAGCGCGGCACGATCGACATGCTTCAAGTAGGTCGTCGTGTCCCTCTACAAGCATCAGTTGATGGGCTGAGTGACGATGCACGCGAAGCGATTGATCTCTCCGTTACAGATCTCGGCACCTGGCGCCTGACCGGCGAAATTTGCGACGGCAAGTGTTATGTCGGTGCCATGCGTCCGGGCACTGGAATCGCCCACAAAGCCTGCGCCAATTTGTGTCTCAATGGTGGCGTGCCGGCCGTTTTCGTCAGCACTGCGCCGGTAGAGGGAACAGAGTTTTTCCTCCTTTCCGATCAGAACGGGAACCCGATCGACAAAGAGCTTCAGCGGTTTGTCGCAGCACGGGTGCAAGTTGATGGTCAAATTGAGCGGCGGGGCGATCTGATGGTCTTCAAAGTCGACCTCAATAGTGTGGAGGTCCTGTGATGCTCGTCCGATTGATCTGGCATGTGGTCGGCCTCGCGGTAGCTGCAGGCATCTGCTACGGCGTCTACTTTGCATGGGGTCAGTTTCCCGCCTGGGCCAAAGGTACCGACTTCAATGACCTGCGCATCGTCGCTGTTTTTCTCCTTTTTGTCGTTGCACTCAGTCTGGCGGAAGCAATCTGGAGTCGCTTGCCTTCACGCCCGAAGGACGGGATCGCAGGTGGGAAATGACTATGATCCAACCGCGAGTGGTCCATTCCAAAAATCACTGCTGCCTCACTACGAGTTGACCGACAAATGATCTCCGTGAACGGATAAAACCTATAGTCTCTCTATGATTGCAAAGGTTTCTGCGCGACAAGATGAGGGTAAGCGTTATGAGGAAAGCACTAGGTCGTTCGTTGCTGAGCGATAGGGTTCGAACAAAATCGACCGCCTTTTCGCGGGAGGAGCGCGACGCGCTCGGTTTACGCGGTTTACTACCCCACAACGTTTCTAACCTCGACACACAGAAGATGCGTGTTCTCGCGAATATGCGCCGCAAGGCTTACGATATTGAGAGATACATCTTCTTGACGGCTCTTCAGGAGCGCAACCAAACACTCTTCTATCGAACCCTGATCGATCACATCGAAGAGATCATGCCTCTGATTTACACGCCAACCGTGGGGCAGGCCTGCAAAGAATTCGCACACATCTTTAGAAAACCGCAGGGCTTCTACATCACCCCGGAAGACAGCGGCCACATCTCCTCAATGCTCGATAACTGGCCGGAAAAGGATATTCGCGTGATCGTGATTACCGACGGCCAACGCATCCTTGGCCTTGGGGATCTTGGAGCAAACGGCATGGGCATCCCCATTGGGAAACTCGCGCTTTACGTTGCCTGCGCTGGTATTCAGCCCCATCAATGTCTGCCTGTTATGCTTGATGTCGGTACGGCGAATGAAGAGCTTCGCCAAGACCCTCTTTACCTTGGCTATCCCTACCCCCGCGTGAGCGGTGACGCATATGATGCGCTGGTGGCGGAGTTTGTCGATGCCGTTCAGGTGAAGTTTCCCAAGGCACTCATTCAATTTGAGGATTTTCAAACACCCAATGCTTATCGACTGCTGAATACCTATCGAGACCAGGTGCTCTGTTTCAACGATGACATTCAAGGCACCGCTGCTGTTGCCCTCGCCGGTGTTTATGCCTCCACACGCATATCGGACAAGAAGTTCGAAAACCTGAAAATTATGTTTCTTGGCGCGGGATCTGCCGCGACGGGCATTGCAGACCTGATCTGCGCTGCCTTTCAGAAAAAGGGACTGCCCGATGACGAGGCCCGCGCGCGGCTTTGGTTTGTCGATGTCGAGGGTCTTGTTGTTGAGAGCCGCGCGGATTTGATGCCTCATAATCTGCCCTATGCACATGAACATCGAGAACTGGATTTTCTCTCTGCGATCCAAACGATCAAACCGGATGTGTTGATCGGTGCCACGGGTGCACCAGGCACGTTCACCGAAGAGGTGGTCCAAACGATGGCGGAAATCAACCACCGGCCGACAATCTTTGCCTTGTCCAATCCGACTTCGAGCGCTGAATGCACGGCCGAGCAAGCATATGAATGGAGCGATGGCAGGGCGATCTTCGCCAGTGGGAGCCCCTTTGAAAAAGTTGCCCTCAATGGTCACACCCATCGCCCTGCTCAGGGCAATAATGCCTATATTTTTCCAGGCATTGGGCTGGGGGCTATTGTTGCGGACGCGACGGTCATTTCGGAAAACATGTTTCTGGCAGCCGCAGAAGCACTCTCTGATGAGGTGACCGACGAAGACATTGCGGAAGGCGCGATCTATCCAAGACTGCCCACAATCCGAAATGTCTCAGCAAAGATCGCCGAGCGTGTCGCCGATACGGCTTGTCGTGAGGGTGTTGCGCAGGCTTCGTACCCTGAAGGATATGCCCAGGTCATCCGCGACTATATGTATGACCCTTCTTATTCGACCTGACGTTGATCGATCGAGCGTTGCATTCAGGTTTCTCGTGCCAACTTGAAAGATGCACGTAAACCGCCCGACTTTTTGTTGTGGAGGTCTAATTCCGCACCATGCGCCTGAATGATCGACTGGGCGATCGATAAGCCCAATCCGGACCCACCGGTATCCTTGTTACGCGAGATCTCCAGTCGGACAAATGGTTTAAGGACGTCGCGTAGATCCTCTGTTGGAATACCGGGTCCTTTGTCATCTATGCAGACCCGAACGGATTCGGCGTCAGGGACAGCCGAAATTTTGACTTCACTCCCATATTTCAGACCATTGTCGATGAGGTTTCGGAGAGCTCGACGCAAAGAACCGCGCCTACATAGAACGATGATGGGTACGCCCTCCTCATAGGTCACGCTCGCCCCTACATCTTGATAGTCATCACTCAAGCTGGTCAGCAAAGCGTTAAGGTCGACCCGGTGAAGCTCCTCCATACCTGAGGCATCCTCCGCCCAGGTCAGGATTTCCTCCATCATTGTCTTCATTTCATCGAGAGTGGCGATGACTTTGACGCGCTCGGTTTCCGGTTCCATGATCTCGGCTCGTATGCGCAGAGACGTAAGCGGCGTCCTCAGATCATGTCCGACAGACCGAAGCATCGTCCGTTGTGTTTCAATCATGCGGGTGAGCCGTTCCTGCATGGCATTGAAAGCGGCGATGGCCGACCGTAGGTCGGTTGGCCCTTCTTCTTTCAGCGATATTCCATGCCCACCACGGCCCAACTGATCGGCAGCCTCAGCCAGATTGGTCAGGGGGCGTGTTATACGCCTGGCAAAAAAGACCACGACTAAAACCGTTACCAAGATCATGCCGCCAGTTGCCAAAAACACACGAGGTGTCATGTTTTCCAGCGGATAGTGACCGGTGATACCGTTAATCCACCGACCATCCGATAAATGCACAGACATAATCATGTTTTCAAAACCCGGGCCGGGCGGCCCCCTCGGATCGGGCGGAGGGTGATGCCCCCCCGGTGGGGGCGGGCGCATGCCCGGCTCGCGATCACGGCGCATATCCTCGCGGGGCGGGCGCGCGCCTGCCGGACCAGATTGACGCCCCGGTCGCTGCAACCTATCTCCCCGGCAGACACGCACAGATTCAAAGTTCACATTGCGACTTTGCAACAAGTTGCTGAGCTGCTCCTCGTAAGAAGACAGGCATTCGATCGCGGAAAGACGATCAATCGCTGAGGACGAGGCCACCTCGATGCGAAGCGGGGTGCCCCGATTGTTTCGGGGTCCAGGCGCGAATCCAGGTCCTGATCTTCTGCCGGGAAATTCGAGGACTTGAGCGGTCCCTTCGGCCATCTTTTCAATAGCTGAGACATAGAGCGTAGAGCGCGCTTGCAGCCGACGTTCGCCGACGATCAGCAAGACATTGACGACCTGAGAGACCAGGAGAACAATAACAAACAGCGTGATGAGCTGCCCGGGAAGGGTACGCAGTCGAAGCAAATCGGTCACGGTGCGTCAGACCGTGTGACAAACCGGTACCCGCCGCCCCAGACCGTCCTTATATAGATTGGTTCTTTCGGGTTGGGCTCTATCTTGCGGCGCAACCTGCTGATCATATTGTCTACGCTGCGCTCGAATGGCAACGCATCCCGTCCTTTTGTCAGGTCGATCAGTTCATCACGGGTCAGAATAGAATCGCGCTTGTCCAGAAACACTGTGAGCAACTGCATCTCGCCCGCGCTCAACGGAACAATGGTGCCATCCTGGTCAGTCAATTCACCCTTATGCAGGTTCAGCACCCATGTCCCAAACCGTTTTAGGTGCATATTCTGGGTGACGTCCGTGGGGTTTTGGGTTCGCCGAAGAACAGCTTTAATCCGTGCCACCAACTCTCTGGGGTTAAATGGCTTAGTGACGTAATCGTCGGCGCCAAGTTCCAGCCCAACGATACGATCAGTATCATCTGTCAAAGCCGTTAGTAGAATAACGGGCAGCTGTTGCGTTTCACGCAAATGCCGACATAGGCTCAGCCCATCCTCTCCCGGCATCATGATGTCGAGCACAACAAGGTCTATCGCATCTTGTTCAATTTGAGAGCGCGCTGCGCTGGCACTTTGCGCGAGCGCAACAGAGAACCCGCTTCGCTCCAAGTGAGCGCCGAGTGCTTCTCGTATATCTGGTTGATCATCTACAACCAGAATGCGGGCGAACCGCTCCATTTGTCGACAACCCCTGTCTTTTGTCGAACCTTCAGTAATGTCGGCGCAAGGCGTGCAAGCCTTGCCTCGCGCCGACTAACCTAGTCTAGAAACTATACCGCAAAGACACGATAGCCTTTGTTTCCTGAGCGTCGTTAAAACTGATCCCATTTACTGTTATGGGAGCATAGCTGTAATTGACGCCAAGATTGGCTGACAAGCCCCGGGCGATGTCATAGGCCGCACCAAATGAGGCCGCGACCTCCTCTTCGCCTTCTACTTCACCATAGTGACCTTCGAGAGAGAAGCTGGTAACGCCTATTTTGGTCTGGGCCCCGGTTGATAGGTACCATCGATCAACATCTACAGCCGTGGAAGCAAAATCTTCGTAGCCAGCGCCGAGATCAAATGTTGAGCTGCCATACACGAATTCAGCCACCGCGCCCACCGCTTGTGTGTCGAAGACGGTTGAGCCATCTGCAGCTGTATAGGTCCCCTCAGAGTACCGACCAGTAAAGCGGTAGTCCTTATTGCCAAGCGGACGTTGGAACATGAAGCCGACGTCGACATTTGCATCTTCATCAATGGTACCGCTGAGTACGACCGGGCCATAGCGACCGACATAGGAACCACCCAGATCATCCAGGGCGCCGTAGGTCGCATCGAAAGCCAGCTCAGCATTTCCGACACCCCTCGCCCGCCTTGTCTCTTCACGGACGATACCTGCGACATTACCAGCAATGACCGTGCCCCAGACGCCGCCGACATAGCCCGCCACGTTGTCTGTGTAGTGATCATCGCTATCTGCAGTCGCATATTGACCAAAATAGGCGGCGCCCAGCGTCAACTGATTAGCTGTCTGGGTTTCTGCGCTGACCTGAAAATTTCCGGTGAAATTATAATCTTCCCTGTCGTCACGCTCCAGTTCGACTGATACGGGAAGATCTACCGTTCCTCTGAGTTCCAGCGTTACATCGCCGACTTCTGTGGCGAGCGGTTCTTCAAAGAAGGAGAGCCTTTCATAGTTGAGAGATACGCCATCTGCATATGCAGCCGTCGCAACCCCCAACAACGCGGTGATTGAGACGGTGGAGAGCAAGAGTTTCTGATTGTTCTTAGTCATGCCTCAAGCCCTCTTCACAAAAAGTGTCTGATAGGCTTGTCGTGCAATGGCGCGGCCTGCTTTCATGGCCTGAACATGATCAAGCTCCCAGTGAACGCCACCATAAAGGCGAGAGAGGCCATTTTCCTCCGCGGCCTGGCTCAAACTCGTCCAGCGTCTGGTTACACCGGTCAGCTCCGGCCAGAGAACCTGGTCAGGAGACCTTCCGGAGAAGGTCACCTCATCACGCCCCAGAAAATGGGCAATCATTGCAGTGCCGGCCGCCCCAAAGGTCGAATGACCTGATGTGTAGGCGGGGAATTCCGGTGTTGGGATGTAGCTCTGCCAGTCCGACTGTGCGGTTACCCGCGGATCAGGGTTATGAAACTTGGGCGCTCTCACCCGAATGGCGCTTTCCGGTCGCACAATATCGTGGTGATACTTGCTGTCCCACGCACTGATTGACGCATCCGCCTGGGTCATCCCCATCAAGGCGAATGCCCTGGCTAGTTCTATGAAACTCATGCCTTTGTCTTGCAGGAGCTGAATGCCGATATAGATGAAGTGACCAGGAGGCGTGATCCCCCAAGGGCCATCTTCCCAGAACAGGGCAATCTGAGACTGATCTTCAGTCCGGATTGTACTATCTCCGCCGCCTAGAGCTTTAATCGTGGCAAACTCATTCGCGAATTCAGGGCTTTTGGGGTCATAGAAATCGACCGCGCGAAACTGAGATCCAGACGTCATCGTCCAGGGTTTGATTTTCCCTTGTCCGGGGAAAAGACCGCGAGCGAAGGACCCGAATGCCGGTCCAGGTGACGCCGAGTAGAATGGTCCTGTAGGGCTCCACCGGAGTTCATCGGGACGCCTCTGATAGCGGTCCAAATAGAAATTCACCTCACTGGGCTCAGAGCCATCATCGGTTCGCATGTCCACAACGAAACTACCGACGCGCTCCCCCCATTCGATGCCCCGCTGTTTCGCGTCACCATCGGGGAACCTGTCCAGAAAGGCTCGTCGTTCGAATATGAAAGGCTGTTGAAAAGCTTCGGCCGCGGCAATTGCAAAAGCGACGCCATAAGCGACTTCAGGGTCAGCACCGGATGGACCTGCCCCTATTCCATAGGGCTCGTCATATGTCTGCTCTATCCCGTTTGCCGCGAGAAAGCCGGCAGCCAGGGGAAGAGAAAAATTATATGCCGCCCGAGGTGGCGGCACACGTTGATCACGTACCTGCTGCATCACGACATCAGTCCAGTGGAAAACCGTGTTCTGATTTGCAGGTTCGAGGATCTGTGTCAGGTATGAAGATGAGGACCCAAAGGACCCCACGCAGCCAGCCGTGGCCAGCACAGAGGTTGCAGCCGCGCCCATCAATACTTGGCGCCTTGATGCATGCATATCGATATTCTCCCAGTTCGACGCAAGCAGCAGAAGACTAGGTGCCAACGCGGGCCAACGTGTCCCGAAGGCACCCCTTCTTCTGCGAAATTGTATCAGCTCTGATACAAATAGCGATCTGCCCAGAAATTAAGCTTTTCACGTTAAAAACCCCTCACCAGCCTAAGGCTCGCAAGGGGTTTTCTATATTTCTGGTCGAAATCCGGCTTCGAGCCGGGCTCTACTCTATCTCACCATAAGTCGTATTTCTGCAGTTCCGCACGCCCCACAACCATGTGATGCACTTCATCTGGGCCGTCAGCGAAGCGCAGATGGCGCATGTCTGTGTAAAGACCTGCCAGCGGTGTCCATTGAGATATACCCGCAGCGCCATGCATCTGAATGGCCTGGTCGATGATCAGGCATACTTTCTCCGGCACCATGGCCTTCACTGCGCTCACGTAGACGCGGGCTTCCTTGTTGCCGAGAACGTCCATAGCCTTGGCAGCCTGCAAAACCGCCAGGCGCATGGCGTTGATCTCGATACGTGCGCGCGAGATGACTTCAACATTTTTTCCCAGCTTCGCAATCGGCTTGCCAAATGCTTCGCGAGAGCCTGCGCGCTTGACCATCAACTCGAGCGCCTTTTCCGCTTTCCCGATGGACCGCATGCAGTGATGGATGCGACCAGGGCCTAGACGCACCTGAGAGATTTCAAAACCACGTCCTTCGCCCAGAAGCATGTTTTCTTTTGGTACGCGCACATTTGTAAATCTGATGTGCATGTGCCCACGCGGCGCATGATCTTCACCGAAGACCTGCATGCCTTCGAGAACTTCGACACCTGGTGTATCCATCGGTACAAGGATCTGTGACTGCTGTTTGCTCGGTGCTGCATCGGGGCTCGTTTTCACCATGGTGATCATGATCTTGCAACGAGGGTCGCCTGCACCTGAGATATAGAACTTCTCACCATTGATGACCCATTCGTCACCCTCCAGCACCGCACTTGTGCTGATGTTCTTTGCGTCCGAAGACGGGAGATTTGGTTCCGTCATGGCATAAGCAGAACGGATCTCGCCGTTCAAGAGTGGTTTCAGCCACTGTTCTTTCTGCGCTTCGGTGCCGACACGTTCCAACACTTCCATGTTGCCGGTGTCTGGCGCGCTACAGTTCAACGACTCGGATGCGAGCGGTGATTTGCCGAGCTCTGCGGCAATGTAAGCGTAGTCCAGGTTGCTGAGACCTGCCCCAGATTCATCATCAGGCAAAAAGAAGTTCCAGAGACCAGCTTCCTTCGCCTTGTCTTTGGCGCTCTCCAAAAGTTCCAGCTGGCGCGGATGCCAGCTCCAGCGGTCTTCTTTCTCGTCATTGAGTTTGATGAATTCTTCGGTGATCGGGTCGACATTCTCAACAATATGCTTTTGTACTGCATCCATGAGAGGTCGGGCCTCCTCGGACATTGCGAGCTGAAATAGGTCTGCATCAACGTCTGACATGTATTTCCTCCTGTTCAGAAGATTTTCTTTTTGAGTTGGTTTATGCCCGACAAGTTACACGTTTGAGCCCAGAAGCGAACCACGAATCTCGGCCCAGAAAGAGGCAGCTAGTCACTGACGCTCATCAGGCTGGTTTTTCAATGAGATAGCAGACAGATGCTTTGAATGTGTCGCCAGGCTGCAGCACATGCATTTGATTGGGCTCACCGGGCCGGTTGAGCGCGTTGGGCATATGGGACACGGGTTCTGCACAGAAAAAATCCGCGCCGCTCGGCGCATAGACGTGGAGCAGACCCAGCTCTTCAGACGCTGTCAGGCTGACCCGAATATCATCGCTGGAGATCGTTAGTTCGCCATCCCAGCTGGTGAAACAATGATCCAAGGGAACATCGACAGGGAGCTGACTTTGCGGCCAGTAGTCCGCCGGGCCGCCCACGCCATGATCTTCCGGCAGCCGGTCGTCGGCTATATTCCACCTCCCACCAACCTGCGCCCTAAAGCCATCTCCTGGTTTTCGTGGGAAATAGGGATGAAAGCCGAGGCCCGCTGGCATGGGAAATTCTGATTTATTTTGAATCTCCAAACGATGGACCAAGCGATTAGCCGATAGGCCATAATGTTGCGTGGCCTCAAAAGCCCATGGCCAGGTGCCGTCGGTCGGCTCATGCCTGTAGGAAAGTTCGGCGGAGACTTCATCACGAGCTTTCACCTTCCACGGCGATACCCAGCCTTCGCCATGCAGCGCGTGAGGTTCTCCGGCAAACGGGGGTGTGAGTTTAAGGGTTTGCTCGGCAAACCTTGCGCGCCCATGAGCGATGCGATTGCAATAGGGAAGAAGAACAAATGCAGCCGGGTCGGTTGGTGCAACAATCTGGTCGGGCGCAGACATCAAGACAGGTTCACCAAACCCCTCGAACGAAACGATCCCGCCCCCATTGGAAGGCGAGATCATCAAATCTAAATCAGAGTTGTGAAGACGTAAGTCCGTCACTCAGCCCGCCTTTTATTCGGCAGCTTGAACCGCATCCGACTCTCTACTGTCAGCAATCAATCGATATTCCGAAAAATCCGGATCATGCATATCGTTCAGGTAGCGGTCTGGCGAAAAGGGATAGAGATTGGGCACACCTGATTTGTCGAAGTACCAACTGTCGCAGCCGCCGCTGGCCCATACTGTTGTCGGCACGCGGGCTTGCATCTCTGCATTATAGGCGTCAAAGGCAGTTTGTTTTGGTGCGATGCCTTCTAGGCCTTCGTCGCGCATCTTGTTGAGCATAGAGAGTACATAGTCAACTTGATGCTCTGTAATTGTAATCAGAGACAGATTGCCGACAGGGCCGGTCGGCCCTTCCAGCATCCAGAAATTAGGGAAACCAGGCATGCCAACCGCTCGATGCGCACGGGGTGAGCCATCCCATGCCTCACCCAGATCACGACCGTTTTCGCCGGTCACCTTCGTGGGCAGGATAAAGGACGTGGCGTCAAAGCCCGTTGCGAGAACCAGAACATCCAGTTCGTGGGTTTTGCCGTCGACCGTCTTAATCCCTTCCGGGACGATACGTTCAATCCCTTCGGTAATGAGATTGGCATTGTCACTGGTAATCGCGGGATAAAAGTCCGAGCAGAAAATCAGACGTTTACAAGCCGCCTGATAGTCCGGTGTAAGTTTTGCGCGAAGCTCCGGATCTTTCACCGCATCTTCCAAATGTTTGGAACAAGCTTCCTGGATCTTCGCGAGTTCCTTCTGGTCGCCAACAGTGGCCTGACCAAAATGCTTCACCATCGTTTTGAAATAAAAATTGTAAGTGAGTTTCTGAAGGGCTGGGAATGTGCGCATCAACCACTTTGTGATGCCCAGATATTCCCGCTGTGGCAGGGGAATCATCCATTGTGGCGTCCGCTGGAACACGTTCATCCTTCCGACCTTACTTGTGATCGCACCGATGATCTGCGCAGCCGTAGAGCCAGTACCAATAATGCCGACCTTACGCCCTTCCAATGGCACAGAGTGATCCCATCTGGCTGTATGGAACATGTCGCCTTCAAAGCTATCCAGACCCTCTATCTTTGGGAGAACAGGATTGTGCAAAACACCGGTTGCTGAGATGACGATGTCATATTGCTCGACGTCGCCCGCACCCGTGGTCAGCCGCCAGTGTGGGGCCTCATAGGTCAGGTCTGTGACAGGCGTGTTGAACTTCACAATGTCCGTGACACCGAAATCGTTTGCCGTCTTTTCCATATAGGCCTGAATCTCAGGACCATAGGAGAAGCGATGGGTCCAATCGGGATTTAGCGCGAAAGAAAAGGAATACCAGCGTGAGGGCACGTCGCAGGAGAGACCGGGATATTGGTTTTCCCGCCACGTACCGCCAACCTTGTCTGTCTTTTCATAGACGGTCAGATCCGTGTAGCCGGCCTTCCTCAGTTTCACCACAGCGGCAATGCCCGACATGCCAACGCCGATGATCGCGATCCGAGGCTGTGTCCCCGCCTTCGCCCAACTTGCCCCCCGATCAGCACCTGGGCCAGCAGACATTTCATTCACATGCACGTTCATACAGGTGTCCTCCCTCGTCGCTCCTATCACCACGATAGTACATAAAGAATGATCCACTATTGACGGTCTGTCAATAAGCCACTTACACTAGGCTCGCGATGGGGGACAGCCTTCTTCGCAGCGTTCAAAGACCGCAGGAATGAGCCAAAAATGCCGGGCAAACCCCAAAGAAGAAGACGCACGCCGGAAATGGCCCGCGAGGAGATTATCGACGCGACAGTCGCGGCATTGGAAGATGTCGACTTCGGATCCCTGACAGTCGACGTCATTATGCGGCGCACTGAGATGACCCGATCCTCCTTCTATCACTACTTTAAAAGTGTAGATGAGTTGGCATTGGGCTTTATGGATAGGTTTGAAGAAGCTATCCGAGTCCCTGTCGATGACTGGCTCGACGGCAATGGCAGCGATAACTATTTGGCCGATACACAAGATCACCTGACAGACATGTTCGTCGCGATGGAGGCGCACCATACCGCTATGCGCGCTTTGGAACAGGCATCCAATAACAGCGCGCAGGTCTATAGCGAGTGGCGGGAGCGGATCATCGACTACTTCATCGAGAAGACAGCCCGCTTCATTCGTCAGCAGATCATGCTCGGACGATCGAAAGTTACTGACCCTGATCGCACAGCCCGTGCGCTCATTCTCATGAACAATGCACTCGCGAATGACAATATGCTTCGTACGGAACCAGACGATGCCAACGCGATAGGCAAAACCTCCGCTGGCATCTGGAACGCGACAATTTACAGCCAATAGTTCAACGCCCGCGAGGGCGAACCCCTTGTGCATATCTCAAAGACGTATCACGATGTCGGTGTAGCGACATTGAAGGATACCCAATGCCCCGATTTGTGAGCGTTTATGTGCGCACGGTCGACGCCATCAACTATCGCATCGGGCGCGTCATGATGTATGGCATCTTTGTGATGATGGGCATTCTGCTTTGGTCATCCATTTCCAAGACCTTCTTCCTGCCTTCGCTATGGACGCTCGAAGTCGCGCAGTTCGCCATGGTCACCTATTACATTCTAGGCGGTCCCTACTCTATTCAACTTGGTTCGAATGTGCGCATGGATCTTTTCTATGGCAATTGGTCGGTTCGTAAGAAAGCCTGGTTCGATAGCTTTACCGTGTTGCTGTTGATCTTCTATCTAGGCGTATTGCTCTATGGCGCGATAGACAGCACCAGCTACTCCCTGCAATACGGAGAACGCAACCCGACCGCATGGCGGCCCTACCTTTGGCCGATCAAATCCATCATGACGGTTGGTTTTTTCCTGATGCTGCTGCAAGCAACCTCCGAGCTTCTTAAGGACATTGCGGAAATACGCGAGGTTAAGCTCTGATGTCCTACGAGCTGATCGCGATCGTAATGTTCTCCTCAATGATGCTGATGCTCATGACGGGTCAGCGCGTCTTCGGGGCCATCGGTGCAGTTGCTGCCATCGCAGCGCTGACACTTTGGGGAACAGGCGGCTCGCTCATTCCCTTTTCCTCTGCCATGAAACTGATGAAGTGGTATCCGCTTCTCACCCTGCCCATGTTTATTTTCATGGGCTATGTGCTGTCTGAATCCAAGATCGCCGATGATCTCTACAAAATGTTTCATGTCTGGATGGGGCCGGTGAATGGCGGGCTTGCCATTGGCACCATCAGCCTCATGGTGCTCATCTCTGCAATGAACGGGCTTTCTGTTGCTGGCATGGCGATTGGCGCAACCATTGCCCTGCCCGAGCTATTGCGGCGAGGGTACGACAAACGAATGGTGACAGGGGTTGTGCAAGCGGGCTCTTCGCTCGGCATTCTCGTCCCTCCGTCTGTTGTTCTTGTCCTTTATGCGATGATTGCCCGGCAGCCAGTGGGGCAGCTATGGCTTGCGGGTGTCCTTCCCGGACTCATGATGGCAGCAATGTTCATTGCCTATATCTACATCCGCTGCCGCATCAATCCGGCGCTGGGCCCGGCCCTTCCAGAAGACGAACGTAATGTGCCGCTGGCTGAGAAACTCCGTCTCTTGCGTGCAGGTCTGCTCCCAGTTGGCATTTTTGCGGTCATGATGGTGCCCTTTGTAAATGGATGGACCTCGCTGGTTGAAAGCTCCGCCATTGGGGCGCTAGCCGCATTCTTTGCAGCCATCCTCAAGCGACGCATGACACGGGACGTCTTTGAGACCTCTCTGCGCCAGACGCTCGCCATCTCCTGCATGTTCATGTGGATCATTTTGGCCGCTATGGGGTTCGGCGCGGTGTTCGACGGTCTTGGTGCCGTTCGCGCAATCGACAATCTGTTCACAGATCAGCTGGGCCTCAACCCCTGGATGATCCTCATCTTGATGCAGCTCAGCTTTTTACTGATGGGAACCTTTCTGGATGATACAGCGATGCTCGTTATTGTTGCGCCGCTCTATGTTCCCCTCGTCGGCGCGCTTGGCTTTGATCTCGTTTGGTACGGCATCCTCTACACAATCACCACACAGATCGCCTATATGACGCCGCCCTTTGGATATAATTTGTTCCTTATGCGCGCCATGGCGCCGCCAGAAATCAGCCTGCACGACATTTATGGTTCCATCTTTCCGTTTGTTATGGTGATGTTATTGGCCCTGACATTGATCATGGCCTTTCCGCAGATCGCCCTCTGGCTACCGGAGGTTGTTTACGGAAAATAGGAAGAGGTTCAAACGGCGCTGCCTGCGTATCACTGCCCAATACCCTGACTGAGTATCCAATCGACTAACAAGGAGACGAGATATGACGACCAGACGTAAGTTTCTCACCACTGCCGGTGTTGCCGGTGCTGCCACACTGGCCGCTCCCGCCGTTCACGCAGACACAACTATCCGTTGGCGCATGCAGACTTATGCAGGGCCTGCTCTAGCAGAACATGTGATCAAGCCTGCCATTGATAGTTTTAATAAGGTCGCTGGCGATGAGATGCAGATCGAACTCTTTTTTGCTGACCAGCTTGTCCCTACCGGCGAACTCTTCCGCGCCATGCAAAGCGGGACCATCGACGCTGTACAATCCGATGATGATTCCATGGCCTCACCCACAGAAGTGACCGTGTTTGGCGGCTACTTCCCCTTTGCGTCTCGCTACTCCCTCGACGTGCCGGTCTTGTTCAATCAATACGGCCTCAACGAGATCTGGGATGAAGAATACTCAAAAGTCGGGGTGAAACATCTCTCCGCTGGTGCGTGGGACCCATGCCACTTTGCGACGAAAGACCCGATCCGAAGCCTGGATGACTTGAAGGGCAAGCGCGTTTTCACCTTCCCGACGGCTGGACGTTTTCTCAGTCAATTTGGCGTCGTGCCCGTGACACTTCCGTGGGAGGATATTGAGGTTGCGGTGCAGACCGGTGAGCTGGATGGTGTCGCCTGGTCTGGCATCACCGAGGACTACACAGTCGGCTGGGCCGATGTCACCGACTATTTCCTCACCAACAATATCTCAGGCGCCTGGGCTGGCTCCTTCTTTGCGAACATGGATCGCTATAATGAGCTGCCAGATCACCTGAAAGAGCTGCTCAAAATCACTATGGATAGCTCCCACTATTACCGTCAGTGGTGGTATTGGGGTGGTGAAGCCTCCCTCCGTGTCGACGGCACTAAGATGCAGCTCACCTCTATTCCAGATGAAGAATGGGCGACGGTGGAAGCAGCAGCTCTCGTCTTCTGGGATGAGATCGCGGCGGAGTCACCAACAAAGGCGAAGGTTGTAGAGATCTTCAAGAAGTATAATGCGGATATGCAGAAGGCCGGACGCCCTTACCGCTACAGTTAAACTGGTCTCAGGGGCGCCATATCGGTGCCCCTGAAAACCTATGGAGCCTTACATTGCGGCCAGCGTTTTCTTCTTAATCTTCTTTGCCAGGGACCATTTGTGGACTTCGGTCGGCCCGTCATAAATGCGGAAAGCCCGTACCTCCCTGAACAGTTGCTCAACGATTGTATCGCCGGTTACACCCATGCCGCCCATCACCTGAACACACCGGTCTGCTACTCGGAAAAGCGCTTCCGACACCGACACCTTCGTCATCGAACTTTCGACGTTCCCGTCTTCGCCAAGGTCGAGCGTCGCTGCACACCAATCGATCATCAGTTCTGACTGTTTAAGGTCGATCTGATTTTCCGCGAGCATGAAGCCTACACCCTCATGATCGATCAGCAGCTTGCCGAACGCCTCCCTGCGGCAGGCATATTCTGTTGCAATCTCCTGTGCTCTGACGGCAACCCCATACCAGCGCATGCAATGGGAGAGCCGCGCCGGCGCCAACCTCACCTGCGCAAAGCGGAACCCCTGCCCCGGTTGCCCCAGCATCTGATCGGCCGGCACGCGCAGGTTATCGATAGTGATTTCTGCGTGTCCTCCCGGCATGGAGCTGTCAATCGTCTCCAACACGCGGGTGATTTTGATCGCAGGGTCCGGCAAATCCACCAGGAACATGCAGGCGCCCTCAGAAGAGTTTGCCATGACGATGCCGACCTTTGCGCCTTCAGCGCCGGTAATGTAGGTCTTCTTGCCATTGACGACCCAATGATTGCCGTCGAGTTTGGCTTCTGTCTGCATCATGGACGGGTCGGACCCCGCTCCACCATCAGCCGATGGCTCTGTCATGAAGAAGGCTGATCTTGCTTCGCCGCTCACCAGCGGTGCCAGGAAACGCGCCTTCTGCTCTTCACTTCCGGCTTTGCCAAGCAGGAACATGTTTCCCTCATCCGGCGCCATTGTGTTGCAGGCGACAGGACCGAGCGGGGATAGGCCTGACTTCTTGAGGATGTAAGCCGTCTCAACCTGGCTGTAATGCCCGCCATCTTTCCTGATGTGCGGTGTCATGACATCGGCATTGATCGCCTTGTCCCGCATTTCCCGAACAAGCTCTTCGGTAGGCCCATGGGACCCTGCGCGGGGATCTTGTTCGTAAGGGGCAATTTCTGTCCGTACGAAGGTCTCTACACGGTCGCCAATATCGCGCGCAGCGTCTGAAATAGTGTCAGTCATTCTGATCAATACCTGTTCTTGAGTTTTAGTTTGAAATCGTTTGTGCGGCGGCGCCCAAGGCAATAGGCCTCCGACAATGCAATAGCATTGCTGCCTCATCGCTTTTTCCCTGCCGGGCGAGTGCACTTGCCATAGCGAGTTCAATCAGATCTCGCTGTGCACGGCTTCCGCCGATCCGTGCATGGTCGGACATCGATTTTGTTAGATGTTCGGTCGTGAGCTGCCAATCTTGCTTTGCAATTGCTTGAAAGGCTTCCGCTAGACTCCGCACAAAATCTTCAGCCGGTCCGTTTGCCTTTTCGACGATTGTTGCAACACCTTCTGCGTTGCCTGCCATCGCGTGGGCGAGCGCGGCGTGAACATCTGCAAAGGCGAGCCTTGGTTTGGCAAACCGCGCCGTCGCATAGTCGCTGATGGCTTGCCACCGTTCCGGTGCCACCTCCACACCCGCAAGCTCCGCGCGGTAGAGAAGCGCAGGCATGTCGGTTACGATATTGAGCGCAGGACCGGAGCTGGTTTCAGGGTCAATGGCAGCATCCGCCACCTCCCACATGGTCTTCACGTCACCTTCGGCCAACGCCCAAAGGGCAATGTGCCAGGACAGATGACAATGCATGACACCTTGCGGGTCATAGTCAGCAATCCAGTCTTTCAGATAGGTAAGCCCCGCTTTGGTTTCTCCCAATTCATAGTAGAGGTGTGCCCTATGGTGAGAGCCGTTGGCGTTTCTTGGATTGATCGCGAGCGAGCGCTCAATGGACCTGGCCGCCGGATCCAACTGCCCAGCTTCCATCTGAGAAAACGCGTGGGTGGAGAGAAACCACCAGTCATCGCCATAGTGAGGCGCCAACATGGACGACAGAGCGAGGTTCTCTGCTTCGCGTCCTGGCTGCCCGCCAAACCCGATCAGGCTGAACACACCGAGGCAGGCCTGGGCAATCATGACATCGTGTGGGAATTCCTGCAGATGGGCATGCGCCTTCTCATAGACGCCATCGCTCTTTCCTTCGAGAAGCGATCCGATGATTGCCAAATGCCCCTGTTCCTGCGGGCTCAAGCTTTCCGCGCAGGCTTTCGCGGCCGAGTAGGGTTCACGCCCGCTGACGCCGCGCCCCTCAACCTGACGATTGCGGGCAATGGCCAGGTGTGCGAGAGCGAAGTTTTCGTCTTCCGCAACCGCTTCCTGAAACGCCTCTTCAGCGCCTGAGGTTGCGGCGAGATTGCATTCAAGTCCCCGGACATAGGCGTCCCGCGCCTTTACCGAGCTGGTCGTCAGCGGGTTTCCATATTGATCTTTTTGCATGCACAACTCCCAACCTGCGGCATCTTCGCGCGATAGGGTTGATACATACCATAAAGCCCCGCCACGACCGACATGATGACATCACATCAGAAGGCGAGACGTTGAAACCTGACTAGGCGGTCGCATTGCCGTCGGGGTTCGCTGACGGTTTTCTGGTCGCCAATGCCAAGGCACAAACCAACCCAACGCCGAGCTCAAACACCGTTACCGCCATAAGGTTTGAAGATGGCAAGCCATCAACAAACATGCTCACCAGGCGAGACGCACCGTAGGAGAGATAGAGAGCCGTCGACAGCAAAAGTGCGGTGAAGGTGAGCCGCGAAATGAACGCCCCGAGAAAGACAATGAGTGCGCAGGCAAGGAGAGCACCGCCTGCAGCGCGCATTTCGCTCAACAGGTTTTCGTCGCTCCCAATCACTATCCCGCTGGTGCCATGAAATTCGGCGGGAATAAACAGGATAGCGCCCCCAATGCCCACACCGATCAAACCCGTTACAATGAGAAGTGCTTTCAGTCGCAATGTGTTTTCCATCATCATGGTCCTTTCGTGAAATATTTCTATTAGCCCTGCACAAGCTGCAGGCAGGCGTTGAGGTAAAGGACGGCGGCGACAGCTGAAGCAATGCCACGCACCCAGTTCCAGAATGTCCAGCGGGGGTAGTAGACGTCTGTCCAATAGGCGGCCCCTTCGGGACTGTCATAGGCCTTCATCGCCAGTTTGGTGTTCATAGGCACGTTAAAAACAAGCGTGACGCTTGCGACCCCAACGGAATAGGTAATTGCCGCCCAGAGGATGTAGGTACTGCCGCTTCCCAGGACGCCAAGGTAAGCTGCGACACCTAAAGCTGCCGAGACACCCCACATGCCGATCAACAAAACCATGAAGATGGTTTTGAACACCTCTCGATTGATCCCCTGCATCACTTCCACGCCCGCACTTGTTGTGGCGCCGTTCAAAGACCTCATGACAAAGTCAGAAAATGTCAGAAAGACACCGGCAACCAAGGCACAGGAAATCAGAGAAATTTCGTAAGTAAGAAGAAGCCAAGTCTGCGTCATACCATGCTCCCTTCACAGGCTGAGTTAGTAGGAAAGTCCGGGGAATTTGCGCAGGTAGGTGTCTGCGGTTATTTGCTGCAGCATGACGCTGGCAACATCTGCACGGGAAATTTTGAGCGCCAAACTGCTTTCAGACTGAGGAAAGCCAAGCTTGTAGCTGCCGGTCACTGGACCATCGGTAAATGCAGCGGGACGAACCGTGATCCAATCAAGGTTGCTTTGCCGGATGAAGGTTTCCTGCTCTTCATGGTCAGCCATGGCCTGTTTCAGCAGCCAGCCAAACATGATGTGCTTCCAAAAGAAATTGAGATGTTTATGACTGTCGCCAGCGCCCAGAGTGGTTTGGCAGACAAGGCGGCGCACCTTGTGACGCTCCATTGCATCGATAATGTGTTTCGTTCCTTGAGCGCGAACGCCACCCTTCCGTCCCGCGCCAAGAGCGATGAGGGCTGCGTCATGCCCTTCGACCGCTGCGTCGACGGCTGCCGGATCAAGCACATCCCCCTCTACCAAACGTAAGTTTTGATGATGTTGGTCCAACGCAGAAGCATCGCGCAGAAAGGCGGTTACGTCTTCGCCCTGGGCGAGCGCCTGATCGACCAGATGGCGTCCCAAGGACCCTGTTGCTCCAAAAATGATGATCTTCATGGTCAGCTCCTAACTTTACACGGTGTCAATTGACACGATGACAAGTAGGCGTTACTAGACATCATGTCAAGTGGTTCAAAATCGACTCGGGAGAAAATCCTGTCTGCCAGCCTGGAATTGCTGGAATCCGGCCAGGGAAACAGCGTCCGTATGTCCGATATTGCGGCGAAAGTCGGCATTACCCGGCAGGCGCTTTACCTTCATTTTCGAAACCGTGGAGACCTGCTCATAGCCACAACCCATTATGTGGACGAACTTCACGGGGGCGATGAACGGCTCATCCCGAGCCGGACAGCCAAGACCGGGATAGAGCGGCTGGATGCCTTTATCAGCGCCTGGGCAGGTTTTCTTCCAGAGATCTATGGAATTGGAAAAGCGCTGCTGGCCCTGCGCGACACTGACCCGGAAGCGGCAGCCGCCTGGGACAAGCGGATGCAGGATATGCGCGAAGGCTGCGAGGCCGCCATCCTGGCGCTGGCACGCGACAAGACACTCATAGCTGACTATTCCCCAGAACAGGCGACTGACATTTTATGGACGCTGCTGTCTCTCAGAAACTGGGAGCAGCTCACAGTCGAGTGCGGCTGGTCGCGCGCTGACTATGCGGATCACATGCAGTCTATGGCGCGCCGCCTATTCGTTGCCGAGGTGCACTGACAAGCTAGAATCCTAGAAGCCGCGCATAGCGGTCCCGGTGATAGGACTGATTCCCGTAAAGCGTCGCAAGAACACGCGCCCGTTTGAGGTAAAGGCCCGCATCAAACTCGTCGGTCATGCCAATGCCGCCATGTATCTGGATCAGCTGATTGGACATGGTGTGGAGAAAGTCTCCAACCTTCGCTTTTGAAAGAGAACAGGCTTTTGCTACACTGTTACTCTGGGCGTCGATCTCCTGAAGCGCCGCCTCTCCACATGAGCGCGCTAGTTCCATCGCCGCAAAGAGTTCCGCTGCCCGATGGCCCAACGCCTGAAAAGATCCGATGACAGCACCAAACTGTTTGCGCGTCTTAAGGTAATCAAGCGTCATGGCAAATGCCTGCGACCCAACACCCAGCATCTCTGCGCCAATGCCTGCTCGCGCGCGGTCCAGTATTTCGTCCAACACTTCCCCAGCCTGACCAGCCGGTCCCATGAGGTCCGCATCTGAGACCTCGACACCGTCAAAATTTAATTCTGCGTAGCCGCGGCTGTCCATGGTTTTCATTGCACGCCGAGATAGTCCCATCGCGTCCGCTGGAACAATAAAGAGAGAGAGGCCTTGTGCCTCCCCCACTTTTCCGGTGGAGCGCACAACGACAAGGAAATGCGTCGCAGACATGCCTTCTAAAACCAGCGTCTTTGATCCTGTGAGAACATGTTTGCCTCCTTCGGATTTCGCTTCCAGCGCTGTACGCGCGGGCGCATGGCGTGGCCCCTCGTCAACGGCGAGCGTCACAATTTCTGTGCCGTCTACGATACGCGGCAGATGGCTCGACTTTTGTGCCTCTGTACCTGCAAGAAGCAGGGCGGTCGCGCCAACATAGGCCGAGGCAAACAGTGGGGACGCGGCCAACTGCTTACCCAGCTCCTCAAGAACCAGCCCGAAGGTCAGGTAGCCAAGATCTGATCCGCCATATTCTTCCGGCACCAGGATGCCGGTCCAGCCCATTTCCACCATGGCGGACCAGGTGGGCTTTGCGAATCCGATATCGGTTCCTTCGTTCCGCATCGCGCGGAATTTAGAGACCGGCGCTTCGGCGCTCGCCCAAGAGGTCGCCTGATCCTTGATAAGCGTTTGTTCTTCTGTGAGTGCAGCCATGATCGTTTCTTAAGCCCCGTTAGCCTTGCTGTGTCGTTTCTGGGAGGCCCAGAATGTTTTTGGAGATGATATTGTTTTGGATCTCAGCGGATCCACCATAGATAGACATGGCTTTGCCCATCAGCCAATCGCGGACGCTCCGCAATTCTTCTTCCGAGAATTGCTCGCCTTCCCAGCCGATGCCCTGATTGCCCATCATCTCGAGTGTCAGTTCTGCTTTGGTCTGCGCAACTCTGGTCATTGAATTTTTGAGGATCGATGCCGCTGCGCTTACCTTCACCTGACCTTTTGCCTCTGCGGTGATGCGGGAGACGGTCAGTTTGTGGGCTTCCGCATCCATGAGATTTTCCACCACGCGCAGGCGCAGGTCCGGATCCGCAAGCGTTCCGTCTTCCAACGTTCCTACATAGCGCTTCGCCTGTTCCTGCAAAGGCTCCTGGTCAATTTTTACTGCGGCAGGCGCCGACGTCTGGCTTTGGCGCTCGTGTTGCAGTAAGCGCTTCACGACGCTCCACCCGTCATTGAGATCGCCCAACAGATCGCTCTTGTCTGCGCGCGCTTCGTTGAAGAAGGTTTCACAGAACGGAGACGCGCCAGAAATCAGCTTAATGAGGCGTGTTTCAACACCCTTTTGATCCATTGGCAACATGACAAAACTGATGCCATCCCGCTTCTTCGCCTTTGGATCAGTTCGCACGACAGCGCCACACCATTGCGATATGTGTGCGCCAGAGGTCCAGATTTTCTGGCCGTTGAGAATGAAGGCATCGCCTTCATCCACGGCCTTGGTGCTCAGAGATGCCAGGTCAGACCCTGCATTGGGTTCCGACAGCCCCAGGCACCAGCGAACTTCTCCGCTTGCAATGCCGGGAAGGTGCTTTGCCTTCTGCTCATCAGTTCCGTATTCCAGGATTGTCGGGCCAACCATGGTTACGCCCATGCCTGTCATCGGCGGAATTGGATTGAAGGCACCGGCTTTGGCGATTTCCTGACGAATGACTTTGGCTTCAGGGTCGCTTCGCCCGGCACCACCATATTCTTTGGGCCAAGTCGGCGTGCCCCAACCTTTGTCAGCAAGAGCCTGGCGCCACGCCCGAAACTCACCACTCACTCCTTTGTCGCTGGGGCTGTCTGCCCCAAGATCAAAGCCCTTGAGTGCGGAAGGAAAATTGCTCTGCACCCATTCGGATACTTCTGATCGGAAACCGTCCAGATCACTTGCTGCGGTCATTGTTTGCCCCTTGATATGTCTGTGGCGAGCATTTGGCTTGCGCCACCATATCAAAGTCTGGCCAATAGTTTAGCCTCTCATGCAAATGACCGATGCCGCTGCGTCAAATCAGAGGGCCATCGCGTCCGGCTAGCGCCCCATCTGCAGATTGTCGAATTACACGTGCTGGCGACGATCAATCATCGACAACGCAGACCCTGACAGCGTGACATTGTGTCGAGCGGACCTGTGTAATTATGGAGGTGAGATCGACCGGGCAATCCTCCCAGGCCGTTCTAGAACAGACATAGGAGCCATGTGTCTGCAGTGCATCTGTGTTTTCTTTGAACCAATTCATGCCTACCCCAAAACCATACCCAACCAGACCGCCGGCAGTTAGCGTTTGGACCGCCTTCTATAATCTGTACACTACCTGTTTAGCAGGCGGAATATCCATCCTGCCAATGCCTGGAGGTCCGCATGAATAGCTTAGCGATTTGTCACACCGCCTTACAACGGGTGTTGGGTGGCCTTTTGTTTCTCATCACCCTTTCACTGCCGCTCCAAGCAGAGACCGCCCTTTCAGACACTGAGATCATCGCAAAGGTAGAGGCAATCCACACCGACGCACTGGTGCTTGACGCTCATGCAGACATCGTCATTCCGTCGACTTCGCTCAGCTATCTTGGGGAGGGCGGCGTTTCAAAAGTCAGCCCTGAGAAACTGACCATCGGCGGCGTCAACGCTGTGGTCATGTCGATTGCTGTCGGACCGGGGCCCCGCACACCTGAAGGCGACGCGGAAGCCCGCACAATTGCAGATGAGAAGCTCGCCGCTGCACTGAAGCTCGTTGAAGAATCCAATGGCCACGTTGTGCTGGCAACATCGGCCGCGGAGATTGAAGCGGCGAAAGCGGCCGGCAATCCTGCGATCATCCTGGGATTCCAGAATGCCCGATCCCTTGAAGGCGATGTAGGCGTACTCGACTATTTCTATGATGCAGGAGTTCGCGTGTTTGGACTCAACCATCTGGGCCACAATGATTTCTCGGACTCGTCGCGTCCCATCTATGACGGGTCCACCAAGTCATACGAACCAACAGAAGAGCATGGCGGTCTTTCGCCTCTCGGCATTGCTGCTATTGAGCGCATCAATGCGCTTGGCGGGGTGGTCGATATTTCACAAATGTCGAAGGCTGCTGCATTGCAGGCTATCTCCTTGTCCCGATCGCCGGTGATCGCAAGTCATTCCAATGTTCGGGCCATCTCAAACGTCACCCGCAATCTATCGGACGAAGAGATTGACCTTATCGGCGAGAAGGGCGGCGTCATTCATGTGGCTGCCTTCGGTGCCTACCTGGTCGCACTCTCAGATCCCGACACCCTTGCAGCGGTCAAAGCCGTCCGTATCAAAGCCGGCCTTCCAGAAGAGTATTCCTACCCCTATGAGCTTTATTGGGAGTTGGAAGACCCAACGGCTCAACGTGCCTTTCTGGTTGAAATGCGCTCAACCATCGGGCGCGGGAGTGTTTCGGATATGATTGCCCATATTGACTATATCGTTGACCGCATTGGCACCGATCATGTCGGCATTGGGAACGACTTTAACCACGGCAGCAGCATTGAGGGCTACACGGACGCCAGCGAGGCGTTGAATGTCACCATTGCTTTGGTGCGGGCTGGCTATTCGGCTGAAGATATTCAGAAAATCTGGGGTGGTAACTTTCTGCGGGTTCTTAAAGAAGCCGAGCATGGCGCGACCATCGACTGACCCCGCACTCGCCTGGTCCGAGCGCAGGTCGCGCATTCATCCGGCGCTCAGCATGGGTCTATTATGTTGCGTGCCCAGACTGTAGACTGGATCATCAATAACTGAGTGCCGCGCAGGCGGTGCAGGCTGGAGGCGTTACATGGATAGCACCTGGATTTTTCTCATCATTATCGGCGTGGTCGCGGCAATCGGCTATTCCTTGTATGTGTCGGTTATCCAAAAGCGAAACCGGGCACGCAACGCTTTTTCGACAATTGATGTCCAACTGAAAAAGCGACATGACCTGATCCCCAATGTCCTCAAGATCGCAAAAGAGACGATGAAGCAGGAGATGTCTCTCATCGAAGAGGTGACACGGCTTCGGACCGCCACTGAGACCCCGACGGACACCGACGATCCGGACGCCATCAAAAGCCGCCTGGAAGCAGAATCCGGTCTCGCGCAAAGCATGCGCCAATTGTTTGCTGTCGCAGAAAACTACCCAGAACCTCGCTTCGTTGAAGCGATGAAAACCGCTCAAGAAACTTATCAGGAAGTGGAAGGACACATCTCCGCTGCTCGGCGCTTCTACAATTCAGCGGTCGAAGATCTCCAGAATGCCGTTGAGATCTGGCCGTCGTCGACGATTGCTGCTTTAGCTGGTGTCAAAGCCATGCCGTTCTTTGAGATAGATGAGATGGAGCGGAAACCTATTGACGCAGACGACATCCTGTCAGGTTAGATCTGGGCCAACACCCTTCCTGTAAACTTCCAGGCCGAAGTCATGAGCCCCTATAGTTTCGATCCGAATTTGTTCGACGAGCTGGAACAAGAGCGACTGGAAGCCTTGAGTTGGCGCAAGAAGGTTTGGCTGTTCGGCGTGCCTCTTGTCGCCGCCGCCTCCATCGTTTCTGCGATGTTTTTTGGACCAGAAGGGCTGATCGCTGCTGTTGTAGGAGCGGGCCTCACCTACATGATCGCTGAGTTCAAACTCTTCGAGCTCAAAGAGCGGATGAAGACAGATATCCTGTCTCACATGGCGGAAGCCCGTGGCTGGCGCTTTGATGCAGACGGACCACCTGAAAGCGGCGTAGATATCTATAGCGATCTCGGTCTCCTAAGATCACACAATGAGCTAACCGTTGAAGACCTGTTTGAAGGGGAGCTTAATGGCGTTCGATTTGAGCTTTTCGAAGCGCTTGCCAAAATGCGGACCAAGAACCAAAAATCCGAAAGTGTCAGGACTGTCTTTTCCGGTCTTCTTGCCCGATTCAGTTTCCCAAAAGACTTTCAAGGATCAACGGTCGTTCTCACAGACTCCGGCTTTTTCAACTGGGCTGCCGGTTTCTCCCAAAAGGGTGAACGGGTTACGCTTGAAGACCCTGTGTTTGAAAAACAGTTTCAGGTCTATAGCAGCGACCAGGTCGAGGCGCGCTATCTGCTAACACCGAGCTTCATGCAGCGCCTGCTTGATATTCGCCAAGTGTTTCCTGATGCACAATTGCAAGCAGCCTTCGAGCGGAGCCATCTCTATCTTGCGATAGATACGAAATCCTCAAGTCGCGGTGAGTTGGGCTTTTTTGACGTGAAGGACATGAGCAAACCCATTTCGCAGCAGGGCGCTATCCAGCTCTTTGAAAGAGAACTCCAGGTTTTCGAGGATATTGTTAATGGCTTGAACCTGGACACATCCACGAAAATCTAGAGCGTCAGCTGAGGTGTTCGGGGCGGCTCAAGAATCATCTCCAGACTCATATTGCTCCGCGATCTGCGCGCCGAACTGAGACCCCAATTCGAAGAGTTTCTCCGGGTCGGAATGACGCAGTTTTGCCAGGTCCAGTTCCATGCCGCTGGCAAAGATTAGTTCTGGAACATTGTTGTCGACGGCTTCAAGGATCGCCCTTGCGCAATCCATCGGGTCATCCCCACCCTCAATCGCCGCATCCGATTTGCCGCGAATTGAGCCGCTGGCGGTAAAAGCGTTGCGGGACACATTGGTCGCAACAGACCCAGGCAGGACATTCGTCACATTGATATTGTGGCGCGCTGACACTTCTGTGCGCAGTGCATCCATGTACCCGATCAGTCCATGTTTCGCCGCCGCGTAGGCGGTGCGAAGCGGCGGACCGAAGCGACCAGCAACTGAGCTGATGGCGATGATATGGGCACCGCCCGCCTCAACCATCCGCGGCAATTGCAGCTGGGTCAGCCAAATTGGCGCGATCAGGTCAATATTGATGAGGTCCGTATAGACTTGCGGCGCCGTGTGAATTGCCAGGCTCCGTTGGCTCACCCCCGCATTGTTGACGAGCACATCTACCTTGCCCTTCCAGTCCCATGCTTTCACAACAATAGCTTCAAGCTCGCTATAGTCTGTTACCTCAAAGGGAAGCACGAGCGTTTCTGTTGGCAGCTGATCAGCAACTGCCTGCAGAGCATCTACGCGACGACCTGACAAAATTATGTCTGCACCGTTGGCGGAAAATGTCTTCGCCAGCGCCTCACCGATTCCTGATGATGCCCCGGTGATCCAAACGATTTTGTCAGAATATGTCGTCACGATTTATCCAATTCTTTATTTGAGCCATTTCAGCGGTAAGAATTATCTCGCACCGTATACCGATATAGGCTCAGAGAAACGTGAAAAGAAAGAGCCGAACATCAATCATTTTCGACTGAAAAAAACTGATCTTCATCTGAGATCAACGACCGCACGCCCTCTATGTCATTGATATCAACCCGTCCGTAGCGCAGCTTTATCAAGCGCTTCTCCTCCAACGTTTTGAGCGCCTTGCCGGTGGCAACTCTTGAGACCCCCAACATGAAAGCCAGGTCTTCCTGACGACATTCAATGCTCGCTTGGTTTTCGTTGGTGTCCACGGTTGCAAGCAGCAATCGGGCAACCCGAGCCTTCAGGGAAAACCGCCGCTGAGAATCGATGAAATTCATCATCTCATAATTGCGTTGAACCGTTAGTGTCAGCAAAGCACGAGCAATTGATGGCTCCTCATCGAACAAGTGGAAGAACACCTTTGCCTCCACAAACGTGATTTCTGCAGATCCGTGCGCCCATAAGGTGTGGGTGCGCCGCAGATCTGAGAACAGGGTCTGTTCGCCAAAGGTTTCACCTGCGCGCAGCAGGGCTGATGTGAGAAACGATCCGTCTTGTCCGACATTGCCCGCGATCACTTCACCGGTCTTGACGATTGTCAGGCCTGCACGTCTGTCGCCCCGGTCCTGGATCAACTGGCCGTCGGCGTATCGTTTTGTTGCCCCCATTGAGAGCAGCTGGTCCATGACTTCTGCCGGAAGCAAATCGCGGAGTGTTTTGCTCTTCGGACGCAGGACTTTCACTATTCGACCCCAAATGTAACTTTTTAGCATTCTAGGCTTGCCCCCCTCGGTATTGTCAAATTGGCTCCTATGGCGGGGGCGACTTCAGGGAGGAAAGACAATGAAAGTCTGGGGCGTTTCAGTTTCCTACTATACCGGCAAACTCGAGGCTTACCTTCGATACAAGGGCATCGCCTATGACATGGCGCATCCCTTCGCAGAGCAGCGATACATTCGTGAACGTGCCGGCGCGATCCAGGTGCCCATCGTGGAGCGGCCCGATGGACGCTGGATGTCTGACAGCACGCCGATCATTCAACAGCTGGAATCCGAATATCCTGACCGGCCCGTCATGCCGAGCGATCCGGTCGTTCGCTTTATCGCCCTTCTTATAGAAGATTATGGAGACGAATGGTTGTGGCGGTCTGCCATGCACTACAGATGGAGCTATGAGCATGATCGGGAACTCCTCTCCCGAATTCTTGCCGACGAGCTCACAACGCACCTTCGCTTGCCGCGCTTTTTTCGGCGACGCCTGGTCAAGAAGCGCCAACATACTTTGTTTGTTAAACGAGATGGCGTCACCAAGGACACCTGGGATCATGTGGAATCGGGTTTTTTCAATGCCATGCGCGGTATGCTTTCCATGCTCGACAACAGGCCCTATCTGCTCGGAGAGACACCCTCAATTGCTGACATTGGGATGATGGGGCCAATGCTTCGGCATTTCGGGCAAGACCCCACCCCCGCCGCGATAATGCGCAATGACTGGCCCGCCATGGCCGAGTGGGTGGCGCGGGTTTGGAATGCGCATGCGACCGCCGGCGAAACGTCCCTCCTGGATGCGGTCCCGGACGATGCAGGCCCGCTGCTCAAAGAGATTGCTGAGACCCACCTGGTTCAGTTGAAAGAAAATGCGCTTGCCTATGGCCAAGGCCAAAAACAGTTTGAGATGACCGTACAAGGCTGTGCCTACAAAGAAATGCCCGTGTCGCGATACCGGGTTTATTGTCTCGAGCGCCTGCGCGAAGAGTTTGCAAACCTTAGCGAGGACAATCAACGGAAGGTGAAGGCCTTGCTCCCACAGGAAGAATACACACTGATCTGGGATCCTTCTGTCGAAGCCAATTCAGGATATGACGTGGAGCGGGCTGCGCCTTTCAACAAAGGCATCAATGTCCTGGAAACCGGTTAGGGCAAATTTGCTATGGCAGGGCGCTGGCCCAGCTTTCGCAAGAAATCTTCTTGAACGACACCTGATTGGACGACCAAGAATGACGGCGCCGGGTGCACTGCGCATCCCGCGCAGCCCCCAAAGGGATTGGCTTACAGATCCAGAGATGAGGCATGTTTTGCCACAAATCTAGTCGTCGAAACCGACGAACACCGTCGCGTCCTCGACGCTCTTGCGTTCTGATACCACTTCGTTGGCCGGGAAGCTGTCATCAGGCCAGCCGAGTGCAACAGCTTTCATGATGACTTGATCATCGGCAATGCCTGCATGCTCGCGCACGACAGGAGACTGCATGATACCCTGGCTATTGATCACGGCCCCCAGCCCGCGCGACCAGGCCGCATTCACGAGTGCGGTTGTCACCGCGCCGCAGTCGAACGGTGTATCGTCGCTATCGGCCAATGCACGGTCATAGGTCACAATCACGCATACCGGTGCATCAAACTGGCGAAAGCCCCGCAGCACCCAATCCTGGCGTGCTTCTTTATCTTCCCGGGCGATCCCCATAGCTGAAAACAACTGCTTGGCGACGCCAATCTGCCTTTCCCGGTGCTTGCCGTCGAAAGGCTGCCCAATGCGGAATTCGCGAGAGTGCGGGACCCCTGCCAGGTTCCGTTCCGTATTGCCGGCGCGGATGCGGTCCAAAGGTTCGCCGGAGATGACGTAGAAACTCCAAGGCTGGGTGTTCATCGACGAGGGTGCGCGCATCGCCAGCGCGAGAACTTCTTCGATTAGAGCCTTCGGAACAGGGTCTGATTTATAGCCGCGGATACTCCGACGGCCCTGGATTACGTCATCAAACTGCATGGGTGGTCCTCAAGATTGTTTTATCCCGAAGAAATATCGACTATTGGGCGGAAGAACAAGCCACTCCGGTCGTTGCTCCTGATGGCCGTCGCGCCTGGTCTTTGTCTGAGAAAGCTCACGGGCTGAAAGAATGTAGAGAAACTGCTCTGCCAGGGACCTTCTGCCGGGCTTTGCCGCCTGCATTCATGATAGCCAAAGAACTTGCGCCTCTTCATACTTTGACGGACCCTGCAGCGAAGAAGCAATGTCAGGTGCATGCTGGACGGGAGGAACCGTGAAACTTTGGCTCAGAATCCTAATTGGTGTTGGTTCGGTGGCGGTTTGTCTTACCGCAGTCGGGTATTGGTACTTTGTCACGAGAGACAGTCGGGAACCATCCTTCGTCGCCTGGAACGAACATTGCGCGAGTTGCCACGGCAGTGGCCTGGCGGGAACCGAATTTGGTTCAGCTCTTATCGGTCCGGGTCCCAAACATGGTGAGACCGTTCCTGAAATTATTAAGGTCATTGCCGAAGGTCTTCCGGGTACCACCATGGCCGGCTGGCAAGACGAACTATCGCCAGAGCTGATTAAAGGCTTGGCCCTCTATATCAGCGAACGTCGTCAAAACTATCCTGGCATTGCTGACTCCTATGGCGCTGAACCCACTGAATCCAGAGACATCCAATCGATCCATCATAATTTCCGACTTGAGCGGTTCGCCACATTGGTAAGCAGGCCCTACTCGCTCGCGTATATGCCAAACGGCAACATCCTGGTCGCCGAGAAAACCAGAGGTCTCTCGCTTGTTGATCCGCTGGGTCGGCAAAGCCCTTTGATCACTGATACGCCTCCGGTTTGGGAGACGCTGCTTAGCGTGGAGGGCGCCTGGCTCAATTATGGCATCGTGCTGGACGTTGAGCTACATCCTGAGTTTGAAGAGAATGGCTGGATATACCTTTCCCACACTGACCGGTGCCAGTGGTCCTGTGGATGGTTGGTTCCCGCGACAATGGTCCGCGTTGTCCGTGGACGGATCAGAGATGGCCGCTGGGTAGACCAGGAAACCATCTGGTCAGTTCATAAAGATCACTATACGCCCGTCCCTGACGGTGTTGCCGCCGGGCGTTTGGCTTTTGACGGTCGTGGGCATCTGTACATTTCGATCGGTGGCAAAAACACCTACGACAAGCTCCACCAATTGGACACGCCGTTCGGAAAGATCCACCGGGTCCGCGACGACGGGACTGCTCCTAAAGACAATCCGTTTTGGGTTGCCGAAGATGAACGCCCCGAAGCATCAACAATTCATACTGTTTGGAGCTACGGGCACCGGACGGGCCAGGGTTTGGACGCGCACCCGGAAAGCGGTACAATCTGGAACACGGAAATGGGGCCTCGGGGGGGAGACGAGATCAACCAGATCCTGGCCGGACAGAACTATGGATGGCCGCTCTATACCAATGGTCTCGACTATAATGGTGAAGAAGTTTCCATCGGACAGAACCTAGGTCTGGACTTCCCGATTGAAGACACAGTCTTACCCATTGTCGACTTTACGCCGGCGCCAGCAATTTCAAATTTCACCTTTCATGACGGATCGCAATTCTCTTCCTGGAACAACGACCTGCTTGTTGGAAGCCTCAAAGCAATTTCGCTTTACCGTCTCCGTATCGAAAACGGCTCACTGATTGAGCAAGAACAGCTGATCGACGATTTCGGGCGCATTCGTGATGTCGGAATGGGCGCCGATGGATTGGTCTATATTGCACTTGAACATAATGACACTGGTTCTCTTTGGCGTCTCGTTCCTCTCGACACTGCTGGAGATGTCGCGCCTTAGAGGCCAAAGAGATTAGGTGGGCATGGCCGACGCGGTTGATATGCCTACGACCACCGTCACGCCGACATCAGCATCATCACTGTCTACGTAACAAAGGAAAACGCCATGACCGACAAATTGAACATTAATCGTCGTCACCTAATCGCGGGCGCAGGGATTGCCGCGACGGCCGCAGTCGCAGCAAAAGCTCAGGCTCTCGATGAGGCAAGCCAACCTGATCTCAGCGGCAAGTCGATTTTAGTCACCGGCACCTCATCAGGCTTTGGGCGTCTTGGCGCAGAACATTATGCCCGGTTGGGAGCGAAAGTCTTCGCGACCATGCGTAACCTGCCGCGCGCAGAAGCTGATGATCTTACCGCGCTTGCTGATCAGGAAGATCTGGACATTACCGTAATCGAGATTGATGTCACCAAGGATGATCAGGTGGAGGCAGGCGTCGCAAAGGCGCTTTCAGTGGCAGACGGAAAATTGGATGTCCTTATCAACAATGCAGGCATTGCCTTTTCCGGGCCTATTGAAGTTCAGGACCTGGAAGCAACGCAGCTGATATTTGACACCAATGTTTTTGGTCCTCAGAGAATGATCCGGGCCGTCCTTCCTTCAATGCGAAATGCGGGCAGTGGCCATATTATCAACATTACATCTCAGCTGGGCCGCGTGATTATTCCTGGGATCGGGCAATATTCGCCAACCAAATTCGCTCTAGAGGCACTAAGCGAACAACTCGCCTATGAAACGGTTTCACAAGGCATTGAAGTGACCGCCATTCAACCCGGCGGGTATCCAACAGAAATATGGGAGAACCAGAGCCAATTGTCAGGGGCGCTCAAAGCACGTTCTTCGCAAGAGCTGTTGGACGCCTACCCCCAAATGACTGCGAACATGGGTGCACCTGGCGGCGGCACCAGCGACACTGACCCAATGGACATTCCCCACGCGATTGCCGAGATCATCGCTATGCCAGCGGGGACAAAACCATTGAGACGTGCTCTCCACCCTGTTTCCCGGCCTCAGGAAGCCATTAACTCCGTCTCTGCCGAGCAGCAACTCGCAATGCTAGGAAACTCGCCCTATGGACCACTGGTCAAGGCCGTGTTGGACTGACTTCGAGAGTGGGCTTTCACGACTCACCAGGCCATCCCGTATTCCTTGGGATGGTCTTATCTGCCTGACAGTGATCGTCTATCCACTGTATTGGCGCGTCGAACTTGCTCGCGGCGTCTTTGTCTGGTGGCTCAACGGAGGCGACACCCAAAACATCGCGCGTGTCCGGCACATTCTCTGTTAGTCTTCCTCTAACTAGAAAATTGAGGGCCACATATGGCAAACAACAAACCGAGCTTCGGCTGGGGTCACATTAACATCAACGTTCGTGATCTGGACCGGTCCATCGTTTTTTATGAGCAGCTGGGCTTTGAGCTTTTCATCCCCGCCATTCCCTACTTGGGTCTAGACACCACGGCGGAACATCAGAACCTTCCGGACGGTGCCGCAACAGCGCTCGGCATCACCCACGGCGCCCGTGGCCGGGCCTGTATCATGCAGCTGGGTGACGGCTTCCCGAAACTCGACCTCACAGAATTCGTCGGTCTGGACCAGAATACGCCTTTGACGAACGCAGACACCGGCCTTGTGCGAATCTGTCTTACATCGGAGGATCTGCCGCGAGACGTTGCCCGCCTCAAAGCCGACGGCGTGGAGTTTCTCTCCGAACCCCAAGAAGGTCATGGGGCGCTCGCAGACATCGCTGTGTGCAAGGATCCCGACGGCACGCTGATCGAGTTGCTACAAGTCTATCTTGATCGGTGGCAGTCGATATTGAATCCGACCTGAGGCCTGTCCACAACGCGACAGGTGGGCGAAAGAACGTTTGTCAGGCGGCAACGCGCCTGTGCGTGGCCAAAGAGCCGGGCGAGGCCTCCAGGAAAAAACGAAATGTGCACCACATTTGTACCCCAAATCGTGCCGCAAGCGCCGCAGCATTCTGAGAGGTATGTATTTCTCTAGATAATCAGGGAAATGGTGGAGCCAGGCGGACGCTCCAGGCGAACCAGTTCTTTCAATATATTCAATGACTTATGTCACCGCGGAAGATGAATGTGTACCAAGTTCTACTACACCTGTGAGCAATACCCATCAAGCTACATTCCGTCGTAAAGATTTAATCTAAGCGGTCTGCTAGGACGTAGTCCTCTTCTAACAAGCTCACCGCTCTCTAATCGCTTCATCGCGATAGCGCAACAAGGGAGTCAGCAGATACTCAATGACACGCCGTTTGCCTGTCTTCACCTCGACGGTGACCGACATGCCGGGCGTGAGTGCTCTGTCTTCACCCGCGGCGCGCATCACCGCACGATCCATTGACACACGCACAGGAAACACCAAGCCGGTCCCTTCTTCTTCGATCGCATCGTTGGATACATCTAGAACAATGCCATTGATCGTGCCGTATTTGGTGAATGGAAATGCATCAACCTTGATTTCGGCACCCTGCTCCACGAGCACAAAACCTTTGTCCTTGTTGAGAAGCATGGCTTCCACTTCAAGTCCGGCATCTTCAGGTATAATGATCATGATCTGTTGATCTGTAGTCACGACCTCGCCGACGGTATGGACTGCCAGCTGACGTACAATGCCTGACACGGGCGCGTGAAGCCGGTTTCGCGCTTCGCGACGAGTGGCTTTGATCAACTCTTGAGTGAGGCCGGAGACCCGGGACTCAGCATCTGCGAGATCCGTCACCGCTTTGCTTAGGAAGGTTGCAATTGTCTCCTGTTCGCGCAGATAGGTTGCTGAAATCGCCGCCTCTGTTTCTGCCATCTGGCCTTGCTCTGTACGAAGATTTGCGCGTTCTTCATACAAAAGCTGGGCAACCTGCAGATAATTCGTCCTCGTCCCTGTCTCGCGATCGAGCAGCGTTTTGTACATGTTGACGCGTTCACCAATAACACCAACGAGCTTTTCTCGCTCTTCGACACTCGACGTAATTCGAGCAAGGGCCGCTACTTGTTGTTCTCGTTCACCAGCCAGACTATCCAGTGCTGCCTGGTGCGCGGCGACAGTGCGCAGCAGAACCTCTGATTGCATGGCCATCAGCTCTGCATCCATCGGGATGGTCGTCTCAATTGAAACCTCCCGTGCCCCAAGCCCCTCGCGCCCCGCCCGGATGGTTTCGCGAAGGCGTGCTGCTTCGAGTTCCGCAGCCATCAGGTCTCGCGCTAGCCGCTCTCTGTCAGCCGTGCTGTCAGTCGGGTCGAGTTCAACCATCAATTGGCCCGCCTGCACCCTTTCTCCATTGCGCACATGAATTGCTAAGACAGAGCCTGTTTCTAAAGGTTCAATGACCTTGACCTTGCCCGTCGGGATCACGCGTCCCACCAAAGTCGCATTGATGTCGATCTTTCCAATGATTGACCAGGCGATCCCAATGACGAAAAGACCGATTAGCAAACCGGCCAGAATACGTCCCGCCGGGGAGGCAGGTGTATCCGTGATTTCGATCGCGGCAGGCAAAAACTCTCGCTCCGGCTTGGTGCGTGCGGGAGGCTTGGGATTGCGAACTTCATCTTCCCAGGTAACCCTGGCAATCTCCCAATATCTCTTCACCTCTTCCCAAAACTGTCTCATTGCGTCACTCCGCCGGCAGGTCAAGAGCACCCGTTTGGTGCCGATACAGGCTTGCATAGCGCCCACCGAGGTTCAGCAACTCGTCGTGCGTGCCACTTTCGGTAATACGCCCTTCTTCTACGGTGATGATGCGGTCTGCATTGCGAACCGCGGCCAAACGGTGCGCGATAATCATCACCGTGCGTCCTTGCGAGATCGCTGCCATATTCTTTTGAATAAGATACTCAGATTCATAATCTAGCGCGCTGGTCGCTTCGTCGAAAATGAGGATCTTCGGGTTGGTGACAAGAGCGCGCGCAATCGCGATGCGCTGGCGCTGCCCACCGGAGAGGTTGCCGCCACGCTCTTCAAGGACCGTGTCATAGCCATTCGCGAGTTCCAGAATAAACTCGTGCGCGCCCGAGAGCTGCGCTGCAGCGACAACGCGCTCCATCGACATGGAAGGGTTTGCCAGTGCAATATTCTCTCGCACCGTACGGTTGAACAACATGTTCTCCTGCAACACCACGCCGATCTGTCGGCGCAGCCAGCTAGGGTCGATCATCGCGATGTCCACCCCATCAACAAGCACCCGGCCGCTTTCGGGTACATAAAGTCGCTGTGCTAATTTCGTGAGCGTGCTTTTTCCTGAGCCAGACGGCCCGACAATCCCTAGAACCTCGCCAGGCTGAATTTCGAGAGACACATCTTTCAATATTTCTGCGCCACCGGGCCGGTAGCGGAAAGTTACATGGTCAAAGGTAATACGGCCGTTGAGGGCTGGAAGGTTGGAGCGAGCGGCACCGCCCGTGGTTTCTGTGGGCTGGTTCAGGATGTCACCCAGCCGGTCCACAGAGATCCGTGCCTGTTGGAAGTCCTGCCACAACTGGGCCAAACGCAAAATCGGGCCACTCACCCGCCCCGCAAGCATATTAAAGGCGACCAGCTGACCAACTGTAATACCACCTTCAATCACCAATCGGGCACCGATCCACAGCGTCAGTGCGATCACAATCTTATTGATGAACTGGGCAACTTGGCCCGCCACATTGCCAAGATTGGCAGCTTTAAAACTGGCAGTCACATATCCTGCAAGTTGGTCTTCCCACCTGCGTTGCATCTGCGGCTCAACCGCCATCGCCTTAAGGGTTTGCACCCCAACGACGGACTCAACAAGAAAGGTTTGATTTTCAGCACCGCGCTGGAAGCGTTCCTCAACCCGGGCCCGCAGCATCGGCGTCACAAGGATCGACAAGATCACATAGAAAGGAATGGACCCAAGCACGACAAGCGTGAGGGTTGGACTATAGAGCCACATGACCGCAAAGAATACGACGGTGAAGAATATGTCGATGACGAGAGTGAGCGCAGATCCGGTCAAGAAGGATCGGATCGTTTCCAACTCACGCACACGGGCAACAGTCTGGCCTGTCTGCCGTGACTCGAAATAGCTGACTGGCAATGCGAGCAAATGCTTGAAAAGACTCGCACCGAGAACGACATCAACACGGCTCGTCGTATGACTAAAAGTGTAGGTTCGCAGGGCCCCAAGGATCACTTCGAAAATCGAAATCGCTATGAGGCCAAAAACCAAAACGTCTAGCGTTGTCAGGCCTCGATGCACAAGGACCCTGTCGATCACCAGCTGAAAAAAGAGCGGTGTGACCAGCGCAAAGATCTGCAGGAAAAAGGATGCAAGAAGCACCTCGCCAAACAGCTTACGATATTTGACGATCGCCGGAACAAACCAGCTGACATCGAATTTTCGCTGATCACCGGCAAGCCCTGCCCGCGTCGTCAGGAAGATGAGGTCGCCGGTCCATAGCGCTTCGAAATCCGAGCGGGTGAGTTCCTGCGGAGCCTGCTCTGCAGGTTCCTGAACCAGAACTTTGTCGTCGGCAGCACGCGCAAGTACGAGGAATGAACCGTCTTTCTTAACAGCAATAGCGGGCAGCGACACGCGGGCAAGCCGGTCAAACGTCGATGCAGACCTGCGTGCCTGAAACCCGATATGCTTCGCCACCCGCAACAGATCATCGGCACTCTGTACACCATCGGTCAGCCCAAGCTCATGCGCCGTTTGTGACGGCTCAAAAGGCAACCGATAGTATTGCGTCAAAAGCGCAATACTCCCCAATCCGCTATCCACTTGCCCTCACCCCAGGTTCGTTTATTCGCTGCTATTATTGTCCAGCAGTCGTTTCGCTCGCTCTATAATGACTCAGTTTCACGCAAAAATCAGAAGTTCTATTTCGGAAAATGGCAAACGCCCGCCCGCTCGGCAAACAGGATGCACCAAAGCGTCACACGACCGGCGTCAGAGCGGCTTAAAATGGCTGCCTCCACCAGTCGACTTAAAACCAAAGCGGCTCAATAGACGGCTGACACGTGCATCCTCCTCGCGCCCCATAGTGACGTGGATGGCAAGCTCATAGGCTTTGCGGTTTTGAGCCCACTTCTCAAAAGCCTTGAGAAGTATCGATGCAGTTCGAATATTCCGAGCTTCAGGTTTGATATAAAAAATGAGGGCTGAGGCCGAGATTATGTCCACGAAAGTCAGCTTGCCCGCCACGGCACTCAGCAAACCCAAAACCTCCACTGTGCCATCGGTCGACACCTGTTCAGCAAGGATGATGCCGTTAGTGTTGATCGCGTTAATATCGTGATCGATCTGCCGCCGCAGACCTGCCTCATCAAGGGGCAAGTGGCCATACTGGCTTTCTCCATGGGCCAGTGCACAAAGTCTAAAGATCTCTTCAAAGTCTGCATCACCCTTAGCTATTCGAACACGGAGCTGGCCTCGGCCAGGTGATTGAGCCGCTACTGAATTATCTGACACAACAAGCACCTATCCAAACTGAACCTGCGTGAGCCATACCAGATCAGGCAACCCACGCTGCGATTGCTGGCGCCTGGTGGTCATCATCGGTCGTGTTGATCTGCGCCTCTCCGCCCGTCTTCGGATCGAAAGCAGCCATCGCTGAAACCAGTCCAGCGATATTCTGGTCCCCTGTGGGTTGTGACCCCGCATCAACTCCGGGCGACATCAGGAGTGAAGACTCGAAATGCCCCTCCAGCACGTCCTCGAGAGAGGCATTAAGTTGGATAACGTCCGCGCCAGCGATCAGGCCGCTTTCATCAGCTACATGGTCAAGACCCGCTGGTGCTTCTCCCAACCCCTGACCTGTTCCAAAGCCTGTGTCAGAGAAGTTGCCCGTGCTTCCATCGGTCCGGGTAAACTGCCCGATGCCGAAGGAGACATTGTCTCCCGCAACCCGCACCGTTTCATCAGATACGAGTGCAATCGAAGCGATACCGGCTGCCGTCAGCGATCGAAGCTCTCCCGCATCCGACACACCGTTCTGATTGACGTCCTGCCAGATATTGAAAGACCCGAACTCGGCATCATTGGTATCAAGTACACCGTCACCGTTCGTATCGAAAGCATGCAGACCTTCCAGGTCGGTCCGTGCACCTTCTTTGTAGTCAACGAAGGAGACTTCATCATGATCCGTGATCAGTCCGTCATCATTCCTGTCATAGGCAAGCAATGCATCATCGCTGTCGACCCAGCCGGTATCCTCAGCCTCGCCGTCACCGTTCAGATCGAAGAAAATATCGCTCTCATCTGCATTGACCAGCTCAAGTCCATCACCGTCGAGGTCAAAGACGATAGGTTTGGATGGCGGTGGAAGCGGTTCATAGGTAAAATCGTAGGAAAATGTCGCGCTGCTAGAATGGCCATGGCCATCGCTGATCGTATACACAAATGAACCGTAGTGACTCGCCAACCCGACATTGCTGTTGAACAGGATATGATCAGGATTTGCAGGATCAAACCGCACCGAATTGACACCAACGAAATTTGAGAACCCAGTTATCGTAAGCGTATCCCCATCCGGATCAGTATCATTGGAAAGCAAGGCAGAAGCGGTAGTCAGGCCAACAAAAAAGTAGTTCGTATACGCACCTGTAGCATTATCTACCGCCGTTGGCGCGTAGTTGATATCCAGAATGTTGGCGCTGATATTCGCATTTGCCGTGCCACCTTGTCCGTCAGAAACCGTGTACCCAATATTATAGTTCCCGGGTTGGCCATTTACCGACGTGTATGTCAGCATGGCCCCAGAGATGGACGCCGACCCGGCGGCGGGGCCACTATTGATCGAATAGGTGAGCGCATCGCCGTCAACGTCAGACGTCAGGCCTGCAAGGTTGATCGAGAAGCTCTGCCCCTCATTCACCGTGCCGCTAGAATTAGACGCGGTTGGCGCGAAGTTAATGTTGTTGACCCCAACATTCGCCGTGCCCGCTACGCTCCCGCCCTGCCCATCTGACACCGTGAACCCAAGCGCCTGAGCACCAAATCCACCGATCACGGAGTTATAAGTCAATGTGCTACCAGTGATCGATGCCGAGCCAACACTCGGCGTCCCGGTCAACGTGTAGGTCAGAGCATCGCCATCCAAATCGCTGGCGTAGGAAGCGAGATTGATCGAGACGCTCTGCCCCTCATTGACTGAGCCATTCACCGCCGAAATCGTCGGCGCGAAGTTGATATTATTGACGGTAAGGTCAACCGTGCCGGTTGCCAAGCCCCCATTGCCATCGTTCACCTGATAGCCGATGCTTGCCGGACCAAAGCCCCCCACAACAGATGTGTAGGTCAGCACGCTACCGACAACCGACGCAGTCCCGGTTCCGGGAACAGTTGGCAGAGTGTAGGTGAGCGCATCGCCATCCAAATCAGCGGTAAGTGTTGCGAGATCGAGCGTATAGACCTGCCCCTCATCGACCGAGCCCGTCGTATTTGCAGCTGTTGGCGCATCGTTTACATTCGCAATCGTGAGATCGAACGCGGCGATTGCCGTTTCGCCGAACGTGTCCGTTGCTGTCACGGCGAGGGACAAGACGCCTGCAGATGTGTTTGTCGGCGTGCCCGAAAACGCGCCCGTCGCAGCGTCAAACGAGAGCCAGGCCGGCAGAGCCGAACCATCCAACTGAGTTGCGTTGAGCGTTAGAATCTCGCCCGTATCTGCATCGGTGAATGTGGTGCCGGGAATCGTAAAGGCAAGAGCAGTACCTTCCGACCCTGCTTGATCTACAAGCGTGCCAGCAACAGGGGCAACGTTCGTACGTGTCACATCAAGATCGAACAAAGTCTCAGCCGTCGCGCCCGATCCATCCGTTGCCATCACTTTGACTGCAAGTAAGCCCATGTCGGATGTTGTCGCTGTGCCTGACAAAATACCCGTGGCCGCATCAATGCTCATCCAGGCAGGGAGCGCACTGCCATCTGCGAGCGTCGCCGAAAAGCTCAACACGTCACCAGCATCAATATCAACAAAGTTGCCACTGACATCGAGGGAGAGTGGAACATCTCTAAACACAGTCTGATTGCTGATGGCAGAGACGAGGATGGGTGCATTATTGAGCGCATCGAGCGTCACCGTCCGGTCGGCGAAACTCAGTGTCTCAATATTGGCGAGAGAGCTTGTCTCTCCCAAACCGGACACGGTGCCACCGCTCCCGGAGATTGAGAGAGCATAGTCACCAAAATTGCCACTGAAAACCGCCGTGTCCGACCCAAGCCCACCATCAAGCGTATTGCTACCCGCGCCACCAGAGAGCAAGTCATCGCCATCGAGACCCGAAAGACTATTGTTCCCTGCATCCCCGGTCAGGACGTCATTCAGAGCAGAACCAACAAGGTTCTCGATGCTAATAAGCGTATCGCCCTCCGCATCTCCTCCGGATGCAATCCCTGTCTCCAAATTGACGGTGACCGGGCCAGCGTCCCAGTCGTAGCGGACTGTATCAACACCATCGCCCCCGTCTAGAACGTCTGCGCCAGCCTGTCCTCGCAATGTGTCGTTACCAGCACCACCGTGGATCGTGTCATTTCCTGCGCCGCCAACAAAGCTGTCATTGCCAGCGCCACCGATCAGCACATTGGCCTGATCATTTCCCCAAAGGGTATCGCCAAAGGAAGACCCAGTAACGTTCTCAATGCCGACAAGCACGTCACCCTCAGCATCGCCGCCGACACCTGCACCATTTGGCTGACGAATATCAATCGTCACTCCAGCCGCTGATCCTGCATAGCTCGCCGTATCGACGCCATCACCACCATCTAGTATGTCAGCCCCTGCACGGCCTTCCAGGACATCGTTACCACCATAGCCCACCAGATAGTCATCTGTTGCGTGACCTCTGATCGTATCGTCGACGTTTGAGCCATAGACCTTCTCGATACCAATGAGAATATCGCCTTCTGCGAACCCTCCTGATTGGGCTGTTGTCAAAGAAAGGTCAACATTAAGGCCCGCTGTCGAGAGCGAATAGTTCGCCCAGTCAACTCCTCCGCCGCCGTCCAGCGTATCCACGCCAGCCCGGGCGACCAAATTGTCATCGCCGTCGCCACCGGTGAGAATTGACCCACCTGTCGCGGCATAGAGCACATCACCATGTGATGAACCCACCACATTCTCAATACTCGAGAGAATATCGCCTACCGCATCACCAGCTCCGGTCTGGGCTGTCGTCCAGAACAGGTCAACGGTGACCCCGGCAGACGAGGAAACATAGGAAACTGTGTCATTGCCAGCGCCACCATCAAGCGTGTCAGCTCCTGCGCCCCCTTCAAGAACGTCATTGCCATCGTGGCCATAGAGCTCATCTGCCCCAGCACCACCGTGCAGGACGTCATCACCCTGATACCCCCCCAGATAGTTTGCTCCAGCATCACCTGTAAGAACATCATTGTGGACAGAGCCCCAGAGACGCTCTATCGAAACAAGCGTGTCACCGGCAGCATCACCGCCACTTGCCGCACCAGTTTCCAGGTTCACCGTCACACCAAATGCAGATCGAGTGTAATTGGCCCAGTCCGTTCCGCCGCCCCCATCAAGGACAGTCGCGCCGGCGCCACTGATTAGATTGTCATCGCCGCCACCGCCAGACAGCGTATTGGCGTCTGCATTGCCCCAGAGCTGGTCATCGTAGGAAGACCCAACTATGTGTTCCAGGTTCGTAAGGACATCGCCTTCCGCATGACCTCCTGATGCAGTCCCAGCAAGAAGATCAACGGTGACACCTGCTGTCGATGAGGCGTAGGACACTATGTCATCGCCAGCGCCGCCATCAAGAGTATCAGCACCAGCACCACCCCAGAGACTGTTGGTTCCCGCATCTCCAATCAGTGTGTCATCATACGCAGACCCATAGAGGCTCTCGATGTTGACTAGGATATCGCCATTGGCCTCACCAAGAGAGCCAGACCCAGTCGCCAGGTTCGCCGCAACAGCCGATGCTGAATTCTGGTAGGACGCGCTGTCATAGCCGTCCCCCCCATCAATATGGTCCGCGCCTTCACCGCCAAACAGAAGGTCAGTACCAGCACCGCCATACAGAACATCTGCGCCACCTAGGCCCATCAAAGTATCAGCGCCACTCTCTCCAGTAAGGGTGTTTGCATTCTCGTCACCAATTAGCGTGTCGCTGAATGCTGTTCCGACAACATTCTCAATGTTCAAGAGAGTATCTTCAACGCCACTCGTGCTAGCAACGCCACTCGCCAAGGCGACACTCACGCTGTCCGCGTCTAAGCCGACAATATCCGCATTCCCATCTCCGTTTACATCCGCAATCAGCTGCGGAGTGAAATTCTGGTCGGCCCAAGAAAATAGGGGATCAAATGACGAAGATCCCAAGAATGCACTTGAGAAAGTGCCGTCGGCCTGTCCCAGTGCGATGTACGTACCAGTGTCCTTTTTGCCAATGATATCTGCTCGTCCATCGCCATTCACATCACCTAAGAAACGCGGTGTAGCATCTTGGCTCGTCCACCCGTAGGCAGCATCCCCATATCCAGCATGACCCAAAATAGCGCCGGAGAAGGTGCCGTCAGACTGACCCAGAGCCACATAGGCACCTCCGGTCTTGAAGCCAACGATATCTGCTCGGCCATCGCCATTCACATCACCTANGACCACATCATCTATGCCGTCGCCATTTACGTCCCCCAACATGCGCGGATAGGTGTCCTGGTCAGACCAACCTGAACTGACACCGTAAGCACCATAGGCGAGGTAGGCCGACGAAAAGACCCCGTTTGCATTACCTTGCGAGACATAGACCCCGTCTGTCGCAAAACCGACCACATCATCTATGCCGTCGCCATTTACGTCCCCCAACATGCGCGGATAGGTGTCCTGATCAGACCAACCGGTATCAACGCTATAAGCGCCATAGGCATTGTAGGTTGACTGGAAGTAGGCGCTTGTCGCCTGTCCCGCAGCAAGATCGACAATCACCCGACGAGTGCCATTTGTGTAGTTCGCGGTATCGGTCCCAGCACCTCCATCAAGCATATCCCCATCAGCTACCGCATGGAGAACGTCGTTTCCCGCCCCCCCATCAAGCGTATCTGCGCCGGCACCGCCCTGGAGGATATTGTCTCCAGCGTCGCCTGCGAGTGTGTCTGCGTAGGAGGACCCATGTAGGTTTTCGACAGAAGTAAATGTATCTCCAATAGCATGACCGCCTGAGGTGACACCTGTCTGTAGGTTTACATTCACTCCAGCATTGGAGAGAGAGTACCAAGCCCAGTCAGACCCGCTACCACCATCAAGGTGATCGGCTCCACCAGCCCCATTCAGTATATCGTCGCCCACGCCACCCGCGAGTACATTGACTCCACTATCACCGACGAGCTGATCATCAAACACAGAGCCAATAAAGTTCTCAATACCTACAAATGTGTCCCCTTCAGCATCTCCTTGCCACCCCTGATTCATGCCCAAGTTCACAAGAACAGCGGCTGACGAAGCTGAATAGCTCACTGTATCAATCCCATCACCACCATCAAGCGTGTCAGCTCCTGCGCCACCCTCGAGAGTATCATTGCCGGCAAGTCCTAGAAGCCGGTTCGCACCTGCATCCCCTGTGAGCACGTCATTATGGTTTGACCCTTGCAGATCTTCGATAGAGACCAAAGTGTCACCAGTTGCAGTACCACCAGTCGCTTCACCTGTTGTCAGGTTGATGGTGACGCCAACCGTTGACCCGTGGTAGCTCGCCAAATCCGTTCCAGCACCACCGTCAATATGGTCAGCCCCTCCCTGACCTATCAGAGTGTCATTTCCATCTTGGCCGTAAATGACATCATTGCCGCCATTGCCGTAGATGGCATCGTTCCCACCATACCCCCACAACGTATTAGCGGAATTATCACCGGATATCGTGTCTGCATGGTTGGAGCCGAAGACATCTTCTATGCTCGACAAGATATCGCCCTGAGCATACCCACCAGACTGTGCCGTCGTCAGGAACAGGTTAATAGTAACGCCTGCAGTCGATGACGAATACTGCGCCCGGTCAATACCGTCGCCGCCGTAAAGAGCATCCGCACCTGCGCCTCCGAGCAACACATCATTGCCTGCCAGACCATAGAGAGTGTCGTTCCCACCTAGCCCATAGAGATGGTTAGAGTTACCATCGCCGGTCAAAAGGTCTGCATGGGCTGACCCGATAAGATGTTCGATATTATCCAGCACATCGCCAGTGGCGTGACCGCCGGTAGCGGTATCTGCGCTCAGATTGACGTTTACGCCCGCCGTAGAATAGTCGTAGCGGGCATAGTCGCTTCCCGCGCCGCCATCAAGATAGTCGGCGCCACCATAGCCCCACAAATGGTCATGCCCGGCTGCACCGCGCAGCTGGTTGCCGCCTGCATCCCCATAGAGAAGATCATTGTGATCTGAGCCGGTCACATTTTCAAAGGATGTAAGGAGGTCACCCTCAGCGTGTCCACCTGAAGCTGATCCTGCTGTCAGGTTAACTGTGACGCCCGCATCGGAGGTTGCATAACTGACTGTGTCAGAACCATCTCCACCATCCAGATTGTCAGCGCCAGCGCCGCCCTCAAGCGTGTCGTTGCCGCCCCAGCCAGCGAATATGTCATCACCAAGTCCACCTCGGAAAACATTTATATTCGCATCGCCTGTGAAAACGTCAGCCCAATTTGTTCCGATGAGCTCTTCAACACCCTCAAGACTAGGTGTCAAAATGGACCCTGGGGGAAGAGAGAAATTGACGAACATTCCTGCACCGTTGGATGCTGCCGGCGTTCCGCTGTAATCAACAATATCCCAACCGGAACCACCAATCACATATGCAGATCTGCTACCCACTTTAATCGTATCGTTGCCAGCACCTGCATCAATCCAATCGTCGCCAGTACCTGCATCAATGTAGTTATCTGCGGACGATCCATAGATCACATCCGCATGTTTCGTTCCGATGATGTTCTCAATATTGGAGAGTTGGTCGCCCCAGGCATCGCCCGATGTTCCAACAGCACCTGTTAGACTTGCGTTGATGCCAAAGAAGGAACCTGAATAGTCGATCGTATCGACACCTGCGCCTCCATCCAGAATATCTGCCCCAGCGCTGCCTTTGAGCGTGTCGTTTCCGGCCCCTGCCGACATCCGCTCATAGATACCGAGACCGTCTAGGGTATCGTCTTCATCGGTGCCAGACACTGAACCTCGAACGGCAATACGGAACGGCGCCGAGGCCTGCGCACTGCCATCAGAGGCAACGGCCAAAAGATCAAGAACATCTGCGTCCGTAGTACCCGGCGTTCCGGAAAGCGTTCGCGTCGCAGCATTAAAGATCAGCCAGGAAGGCAAGGCCCGCCCATCCGCCATGACAAGCGACAGCGACAAGGTATCCCCAGCATCGACATCATGAAACAGACCGGCGGGAAGCGTGTAGGAATACGCTGTACCCGGGTCGATCACCTGGCCTTGTGCTGGGCCGGTGGCGAATGGACTATTATTCGTACCGTCGAGTTTGACGATCCGGCCGTCAAAATAGGCTTCCTCGACACCCGTTAGCGTATCGGTTCCGTCATTGCCGTCTGCACCATTAATGTCAGTGATAATCCAGCTGCCACCGGATTGCGTGATCGTGTAGTACTGAGCCCCGCTATGATAGATAGCACGGTCATGATCCGCACCGCCGATCAGCGTGTCATTGCCAGCCCCACCTTCTAGATAATCATTGCCCGCACCGCCATTGAGCGTATCCGCACCCTCATCTCCCCGAAGGCCGTCCCGCCCGCCGCCACCTACTAGCGAGTCATTGCCTGCGAGGCCAGCGAAGACATCGCTGTCCGCTCCACCAACAAAACTATCATTGCCCGCCGTTCCAACTTCGTGGGCAAAATTGTTCGTTAAGACCACAACGCCTGACGTGCCCGCGACATAGACATCATCGCGCCCATCGCCATTCTTATCGGCGAGGTGAACTTCAAACGATGCCCCGCTAGTAAACATGTCCTGCACAGAAGTAGGCGTGTTCACATTGAACGCAGGGTCTGTCGTCAGTATGCCGCTGGCGCTGCCGAAGGCGACTGAGATCGTGGATTGATTGATCTTTATCAGGTCTTCATAACCATCACCGTCTATATCGCCGGTGGCATATTTGGTGACATTGGAGACATCATAGGTGATCCCTGCTGACGTCTGTGTGAGTGTGCCAAAGGCGGTGGGCTGAGCAAGGGCAACATAGGTCGCACTTGCTGCAATGACGATCAGGTCATCCCGACCGTCGGCATTGATGTCTGCAAGTTGCCAGGTGTACGGAGTCGCGGACGTCAAGCCGCTGGTACCAACGCTAACGTTCTGCGTACTTGTGGTGTATGCCCCATTATTATCAAGGCTCACAGTCTCAACATAAACCGGAATCGATGAGAATGACCGAACCCGGACTAGCTCCTCCCGACCATTTCCATCCACGTCTCCGCCATGGAAAGTCTGACCATCAACCCAATCCAAAGGTGTGTGCGACAATGCTGCGGAGACGTTCGGCGCGATACCATCGGCAGAAACACTGAATCGCGTGTCGAGTTGATTTGTTCCATAGGAGCGCCAGCTCACAATTTCAGCAGCGCCGTCTCCATCAATATCAGCCGTCTCAGATTCGACACCGACTCCAGTTCCAACGGCATGGAAAATCCCGCTGCTTGGAATCGAATTACCCTTGCTGTCGACCTGCGCATAGGAAAACGCGTCTCCGGATCCGAAGGCGACAAAAGCATTACCTCCGTTCACCCCAGCGACATCCAGGGTTCCGTCATTATTGAAGTCTGTCAGACCCGCGATCTCGGTAACATTGGTTGCCAGATGAGGGGTAAAGGTTCCCCCATCTACAAACAGTTCAGCATCATTCCCGATGGACGAAACAACCGATGCGGCGCCCGCTGCACCGAGACCCGTCAGATCAACCGTCAGACCAAGCGCGTCAAACTGGAGACTCTCAATCGCCGTGAAGGAATGCCCCATGCCGGTGATGGTGATCTGATCACTTGTTCCCTTGATCTTGAGAACCAGCGTATCCCCGATTGACGTCGCTTCAATGTCGGTCGGCAGAATGTCATCTGCAAACACAAGCGTATCATTGCCAGCTTCAGCTAGTTCGGCGGTTGGCAGATTGAGCTTGCCGGCAGGTGGTCCGGCTACATAATTGGAGTCGATAATCGTGTCAGAGCCATACCCTCGCCCAAATCGATAGACATCATTGCCACCACCGCCACGCAGAATATCATCGCCCGCACCCCCATCAAGATAGTCATTTCCCTGCGGGCCCGTATCCACCGTAAGGAAGATTTCATAAGGGGCTGCGTTAAACTGCCCGTCCCCCTGGAGCGTATCATTGCCTGCACCGCCATAAAGTACGTCAGCCCCCGCTCCCCCATGGAGGACATCATTGCCCGCATCACCATGCAAAACATCCGCGCCGCCCGCCCCATCAAGCGCGTCATCGCCGGTGCCGCCATAGAACACATCATTGCCGGACTGACCGATCATCTGATCATTGCCGCCCGCGGCGTCCACATGCTGGCCGATATCATTGAACGCTATACGGTCGTCAAACTCGGTCGCGCGGAGCATCTCGATGGAATGCAGCTTGATGTCATACTGGTTTGTGTTGGCACCGAAACTGTTTTCATCAACAGCGGCGCCCTGGAGCGCCTGATCCCAGACCGCGTAAATGTCGCTGCCCTGGAAGACTTGTACATCCTGCCACTGAGACCCGGTGAAAAGCCCGGCGGCATAGAGCGGCTGGAAATCTCCGCCCGCATCAATGCGGCTGAAGTCCGCCGTGTCATACCCGTCCCCGCCATCAATCGATACGTTCCCGCTAAAGGGCGTGATCACGTCATCGCCCGCGCCTGCAAGGATCACCGCATTGTCGTGACCAACAATGATCTCATCATCAAAATTGGTGCCAATGACATGCTCGAAATTGGCAATCGTATCGCCCTGCGCATCGCTCTGAACTAGCGCAGTCACGTCCAGTGAGCGTACGGTCTGATTGACCAGATCGATATGAATCCCGGCGGAGGAATTGGCATAGGAGATCGCGTCCATGCCCTCGCCCCCGTCGAGAATGTCAGCGCCGAGCCCCCCTTCGATCACATTGCCAAAAGCATCACCGGTGATGGTGTCGTTGTAATCCGAGCCAATGACATATTCGATAGAGTCGAACGTGTCGCCTTCGGCGTGCCCACCTGTCGCTTCGCCGGTCTCAAGGTTGACCGTTATCCCTGCGTTGGAATTCGTGTAGACCGCGAAGTCTGCGCCGTCTCCGCCCAGCAACTCATCTGCGCCAGCCCCACCTTCAAGAAAGTCGTTGCCGCTATTGCCAATCAGGAGATTGTCTTCTGCATTCCCAACCAGAATATCTGAGTGGAGCGAACCGATGATGCCTTCAAACCCCAGCAGCGAGTCACCCTGCGCATCACCACCGGCGCCAGTGCCGGGCGTGCTCGCATTCGCCTGCAAGGTTACATGAACGCCTTCATTGGAGCCCGCATAGCTTGCAAGGTCAAAGCCTGCGCCACCATCGAGACCATCCGCGCCGGCACCGCCTTCAATCGTGTCATCACCAGCACCACCTTGAATGGCATCTGCACCCCCGAGGCCGGACAGGATTTCTGCGCCTGCAGACCCAATGATGGTGTCGTTCGCTTGAGAGCCAAAGGCCCGCTCAATAGACTCAAGTGTGTCTGTACCGCCCGCGCCAGTGACGGCGAGCGCCACAAGGTCGATGACAACACCAGACGTAAACTCCGCGTAGGAGACGGAGTCCTGGCCTGCGCCGCCCCGCAAAATGTCATTACCCGCGCCGCCACGAAGCAGATCATTGCCAATGCCCCCATCCAGCGTGTCGTTTCCGGCACCGCCGATAATCTCATCATTATAGGCAGTACCCGTGATCACATCATTGCCAGCCGTGCCGTCAATTTTGTTCTGCAGCGCATCCGGATTGGTAAGACCCATATTCACCGCCTGGGCGATAGTGGTGAGCCAGCCGATGGAGAAGGCAGTGTCCGGCGCATCACTAATCAAAAAATCAATTACAGCACGATTTTCAAGATAGGAGCGATAGTCGGCCGCGACCGTGAGCTCGACCATCAGCTCTTCGGCGTTTGTCCAGGTGCCGTAATGATAGACCCGACGTCCGAATGCGTCTCCGCCGCTTAGGCGGTTTGTGACCACCTCATTGGCGATGTCCGCAAACAAATCCTCAAAGGCGACAATTCCTACATACCCTACGCCCGGCTTGTTCCATTGGAAGCCTTCGCCCGCCCTGTATCCGATCTCCAGGTACCAATTGGTCCCCGTGCTGCCGGTGAAACGTGCATCTCCCCCCAAAAGCTCAATGATCGGATTGAGGCCAGAAACCACACCATTGGCGATGTTGATCGCGTCCTGAACGCTGCCCCCATTTTCGGACCATCCCACCCCGGGCACATCAAGGGTGCCATCTGGCTGCAGGACAACAGATGCAAAGGCATGAGGCGTGCCTGGATCACCGAACAGGATATTGCCCAGCAACGTGCCAACAACTTGGCCAACGAGCACCCCAACGAAGGTACCAATAATCGGCACAATGGATCCGACGGTCCCCAGTGTTGCGCCAAAGGCTCCCGCAATGCCGCTGAGAGCGCTGGAGACAAGGGCAGCTTCCTGAGTTGCTGGGGTAACGATGGAGCTGGCCAACTGAGAGGCGAAGAAACTGGCAATGGTCGTGATGGGGTCAAATGTGAAGCCGCCGACCGAGAAACTGCCGAACGCGTTACCCGCTACCTCAAACCCGACAGCCTGTGAAATTGTAGAGGACACAAAATAGTTGGCTGTCGCGCGGCCAAAGTCAGCAGCGAAACTGTCGCCCCCGATAAGCTCCCCGACAATGAAAGAACTGATCTGGCCAATGGCAAGGTTGGCCGCTTTCGCGCCCAGACGGTCACCAAAATTGGCAAAGCCCTGGCTGGCGGCTTCATCAAAGCTGTCCCCCTCAAACAGCTCCTCTATTGTGCCGCCTATGCTACCGAAGAAAGTTGAGGAGACTGCGCCAATCGCGACCTGCGCAAAAGCATTGTCACCTGCGATGTAGTTCCCGAGTGCCGACCCAAATGCCTCGCCAATGGCGGTGCCAGTAACTGGTGGTTGATCCGGTCGTTCCACCACATAGCCATCGCCACCAGCAATACCAGAACTTTTTACTAGTTGGTAATCGATTGTGCCGTCTGCATTCTCAGGCGTTGTGGTTGTCCACTGTAGTCGTCCGGGTCCTCCGCCAAGGTTTTCGAAGTCGGCGAGCACCGAGAACATCTCATTTCCAAGTGCATCAAACTCTCCAGTCGGAACCACCCTAACGACAACATCGCCAAACTGAGCGTTCTGCCCGGAAAATTGATAACCAGCCACTCCCCCATCCGGACCAACTATCGCTACTGCAGTTTGGATAGGAACAAACTCAACTCCATTCAGGAGTGAGTCCAACGAGAGAACTGAAAAACTTGGCACCCCATCTATGTAGGTTATGGGTGGCCTAAAACTAATCTGATTGGCGGGATCTAATACTGTTTCGGAGCCGGGAGCTACATAGTCAGCGCCAATTGTGTCCACATTGGCCGGTGGCGGTTGAAACCACGGTAGGCCGGTTGACTCGCTCATATGTCTCTCAGCGGTATTGCTGTTCCGCGTGTCAATATTGTAGTCGCGACCATCCTGAGAGAGCGAGAACCCCACATGGCGCATCTCGTCCCACTTCCGAATGACAGACGCATCACTTGAACCTGAGAAGACCGAGACACCTACATCAAACTGATTTAGCTCGTTTATCCCTCCGACGTCCCTAAAGTCACTGCCCAAGTCAGCCAGCGTTGACAATCGTAAATCGACATCAGCCGGTGTCCTCTCATACACCACAAGATTAGGGTCAAATATGCTATCAGGTGTACCATGGAGCTCGGCTAGGACAGTCTGTGCTCCTGTTGCGCTAGTCTCAACCAACGCCAGATAGTTGTGATGGCTATCAGATAAGGGCAACAAATCCGGCCCCGGAACCGATCTGTCGGAGACCTTATAAGTACGACGATAAATCTCCAGAGTCACTGCCCTACTCCTTTAAGGGATTGAGCGAACGTCGAAGCGTACCGTGTTTGCACTCAGCACACCTGCTTCATCCACTGATAAAACAACAACAAGGTAAAAAGGAACGAAGCTAGGAAATCCTTGGTTTGCCCGCTCTATAGAGTTCGCGGGATACTTCACGACTCTTGGGAACTGACACCTAAAAGAACTCTTGGATATCCGAATGCAGCTCCCGTTTACTGCATCTTCGTTGGAGTTTAGAAGTCTCCCAACTTCAGAAACATCAAATACGGGTTGGTCGTTTATGCCATGGCGAATTGCTGAGAGAATGCTTTCCCCACTTCTAAAAGTCTTCGACCCTACCAGAGCAGTAAGGTCAGCTGCCGAACAGTCCATGCAATCTTCATATGCAGCAAACACCGAATCTTGAAGAACTGCATCTACCAAATCTGAAAGAGCTTGTGATGCCGCGTTCCCCTCACCTGCCAGCAAGCGGGCATCTGTGCCTAACAGAACCAAGCACGCAAGAGCAGCCGACATTGCAAGCTTTTGAAGTCTCGTTATAGACAACGCACCCTCACCCCTTCACTCGAGCGCCGTCGCAAGCGGTGCTCACTAGATCGTGTTGCATCTTCAGAGCCAAAAGCGCGCACTAATCTTGTGAGCCTTTTGGCACGTGCTGTGTCTCCACAGATGCAACACGCCTACCTCGAAACAAAACCTGCACTGCAGGCAAGGTAAGCCTCAAGACACAATTGTAAGTTCGCGCAAATGAGTTGTGGATAAGTTCAGCGGTGCGAATTCGCGCCTAGACCCTCCGGTTTAGCTTGCCCCAAAAATACACCACACTTCTTGCATCGCGTGTATTCGTCCGACCACGCACTTTTTCCGCGTGCCCGGTTTTGAGCGAAACGACCGTCAGCTCACTCGGAAGGAATCACCCAGATGCGTTACGCGACTTCTTCAACGGTTTTGATGATGGCGCGGCCAGCGCCCCTCACCCTGGACCACCCGAATAAATCGGGTGGTGACAATATTTGTATGTCGAGGGGCCGACACCTCTACACTAAGCGTCACCCCGGACTTGATCCGAGGTCCATATTGACTCTGAGTTGTGCCGGAGAGCCCTATGGATCCCGGATCGCTACGCGTCCGGGATGACGGCAGAGCCGGACCCCTGGGTCGACTGCTCACATTTTTGGTCTAGAAAAGAGTCGACACAGGGAGGCCTTAGCTGGTTAGGATGCGCTCCTGCTTGAATGACGCCACGACACGAAGGAAAGCCTTGAGATGAGTGAGACCGAGAAGCCCACCAGTTCTGAAACGGGCCCAGAGACACCGCAAGCTGGCGCAAAGCCTGTGCCGACAGTGTCGGATATTTTCGGGCAGGTGACCTGGCTCATGACCCAGTCCAAGGGCCACCGGAACTTCTTCGTCTCTGACCTGGAATGGATGGCCATGCCGCCTTTGCTGCACCGGCAGTTCCGCATCTTCCCCGGCAAGGACCAGCCTTTGGGCGTGGCGCTTTGGGCGAAAGTCTCTGACGAAGTCGCCGCGCGCTTGAGCTCCGGCCAGAACCGCCTTGCGCCAGGCGACTGGAATTCCGGCGAGAATTTCTGGCTGGTGGAGCTCATCGCCCCCTTCGGCCATCAGGACAAGATGCTCGCCGACCTGCAGCAGACCGTGTTTGCCGGCAAACAGGTGAACATGCATATGACCGGGCAAGACGGCAAACGAAGTGTTACAACGCTCGACCAAGTGCTCGCCAATGCCCGCGCCGCCGCAGAGGCTGCCGCCGCTCAACAGTCCGCCAGCAATGGCGACGCGCAGCCGGTAAACTAGGCGCTCATTCTTCGTCCAAACGCAGACTGAAATTTTCGCCGGTCGACTTCATGCCCTTTTTGCGGAAGAAGGCATTGCTGCGGTCTGCGCCATACTCTTCCCCCATGGTCACATGGACGAGGAGTTCTCTTGCATTCTTGGTACGCGCCCAGGCGGTAATATTATCGAGCAATAGATCTGGTATCTGGCTGCCGCGATATTCGGCTTTGACGTAAAAAATCAGTGTCGACGCAAAAAAGTTCTCCGAAGCAAGCCCCTGGTTCATGGACGCAGAGATGAGCCCGACTGGTTCGCCATCCACGCGCGCCACAAAACCTTGAATGGCAGTGCCGTCGGTATCCTTAAAGGCGCCCTGAAGAAATTTCCTCAGCCTGACTTGCGCAAAAGGTATATGCCCAAGCCTGCTCTCTTTGTGTCCATGTTCAAGCAGGCTGACAATATCCTCCTCATCAGGCGCTTGTGTTTTCCTGATCTCAAGCAGGCCTAGTTTCTTTTGCGTTTCGCTCATGACGCACCTCTCCCGATTGGTTTTCGTCACCATAACGTAGATGCGGCACAATCAAAATTTCCGTTTTCTTGCTCTCGCGGGCAACCATGTCGTAAACAGGTCGGCAAAAAAGTCAGGTGGAGCTGGGCGAGTCCTCCAGGAAATGCCTGCCCGCCGAAGGCAGAGGTCGCACGTTCGAATCGTGCCGGGTGCGCCATTAAATCAATGACTTAGTAGATATCGTGTTTTGGCTGAACGGACTCCGGAAGCAGTCCGGAAGCAAATTCGAAGTGCTCAACTTTTTTCTGATATGGCTTGAAAAATGTTCTATCGATTTCAAGGGCCTTGGTCTCTCGAACGCCGAGTCCCTCTTCAACCAGCAAATCATGCAACCTATCGATATCTACGAGTTCGATCGTTTTCTCATCGTCGCCGCCTGCCGCTTCCTTAGCCCCCTTTGTGAAGGTTCCAGTAGTCAGAAAAATTCCGTGCTTGATCCCACCCGTCATTGATCCTCGGAAGTTCCGGACGTCTGACGGTGGAACTGAACCTTTATATCTTTTGCACTGGAATATGACCTTGGCTCCCCGAGGAAACCCATCATGAATTTCCCTGAATAGCTCATACGCCTCTTCGTGGGTCAAATTCGCCTCGCGGCCTTTCTCAGTTAGCACCCAAACGCCACGTTGTTCAGTGTCGATTAAGCCTGCCTTCGCCAGATAGAATCGCGCCCAACCAACCTTGTTCTCGAATTTGGATTGACCGCCTTTGGTCGTACCCTCCATCTCAGCGGGCGAAATGTCTTGATGAGAAGCGATCCAGCTATACACCTCTTTTGGCTTTGCCGAAGAAACGAGCGCACGGAGGCCATCTAAAACCGGTTGAAAGTACTGAACAAATTTTGGTCCTTTGAGACTTGCCATCCTCTGCTCCAGCAGACTTTATCTCGTTCACATATTCCACGAAACCAATCCTGATAAGCTCTGGATGCACCGGAAAGCGCCGGCGGCTTGTCTTGGTTTTGAGTTTCTTATCACCTGTGTCGTCATTCACATCGAAGAACAAAATCCCGTCGTCAGTCGATTTCAAATCTGACGTTTTCAACTGACAAATTTCGTTGGCCCGCATACCGGTAAACAGACAGATTAGTGGAACCCAGAACCTGGCGCGGCGGATCACCTTTGCCCCTGGTTTCGCATAGTTTTTCTCATCATCAATGCACCCCGTATAGAGCGGTGCGCTAAATATGCTTGTAAGTTCAGCTGGCGTAAAAGGACGCCTCTGCTCCGATGCAGTTAACTGCACCGCCATCGGCTGCAGCCCATCAGACGCCACATGAGCTACTGCGCCAAGTTTTTGGCCCAACTTGAGCGTTGATGTCAGTGTCTGCAGATGAAACTTCTGAGTCGTATGCGAAACAACAGAACGACCATCAACTGCCGCTTATGCGACAGCTTCGCTAAGGCTGAGTTGCGGGCAAATCTTTCCTTTTTTTGCAGGGAGCGCCGATAGTAACTTTCGGAATTCCTGGCACGCTTTGTAGTCGATATCACGAACTAGCGTCGCGTTCCCTGGAGCCTCCTTTAAGAGATTGACCGACGCGCAAACCTTATCAGGCGCTTTTTGGCAATGCCTCTGTGGGAAGCATCGTCAGCATATTCGCCTGCGTAAGCATCACATACGTCACCAAACCTCATCGTTTTGGTCTTCACATCTGTCGCAGACCCGTCGATCGCGGAGAACAGTGTGTCAAAAGATGAAGTTGAATAGTCGGCTTTCAAGCGTGCAATTTGCCGATGTTCCAGCTCTCTCAGCCCTCTCACTACTGAAGACAGGCGGACGCTCCACCCGAACCAGTTCTTCCAATAAATTCAACGGCTTATGGATACCGTGGACGAAGAATGTGTACCACAAATGTGTCCCAATATCGAGAAATTTGACGGGACGCGAGGCTCCACAATCACGCTGCAAGACTAAGGACTAGCCCTGCGCTTCCTTTTGCACCTGCGCACCAGCCTCAATGCTGTGATGGCTGGCGAGAAGCCCCTTCAGCACTTCACCGATGACAATCGTTACCGGCCCACTACCTCTGCGTCGTGACAGAAGAGCAGACAGACAATTCAAGCGGCCGACTGTTGTGTTCTGGCCATCCCTGGAAACATCTTCGACAACGGCTACCGGTGTTAATCCCGACCGGCCGTGCGCCATTAGTCTAGCGGCAAGCTCTCCGCCAGTGCGCCCGCCCATATAGACAATGAGCGTTGTCGCCTGGTCGGATAGACCCGCCCAATCCAAGTGAGGTGGCAGCATTCCCTTCGCACCATGTGCTGTGACAAACCGGAGAGATTGCGCACAGTCTCGATGAGTGAGCGAAATATTGAGGCTTGCTGCTAAGGCAGACGCAGTCGTGATGCCGGGGACCACCTTCACGTCGATACCGGCAGCAGCTAGAGCCGAAATCTCCTCGCCGGACCGCCCAAAGACCGACGGATCTCCCGACTTCAATCGCACGACACGCCACCCCTCTGTGGTCAGGCGGATCATCAGGTCGTTGATATCGCCTTGCGCCCAGCTTGGCCGCCCGGCCCGTTTGCCAACACTGATCGCTGTGGGTCCCGGCCCGATGGTTTCAAGAATCTCGCGGCTCACCAACTCATCAAAGAGCACGACATCGGCAGCCTGCAAAACACGCAAGGCTTTGATAGTCAAAAACTCAGGATCGCCTGGGCCCGCACCTACAAGAGTGATTTGCTTCATTTCACACTGCCTCCCGTATGTCTGCCGTCACCAGCAGGCGTCCAATCTCTGATCGACAGGACCCACAATTGGTCCCCGCATTGACAGCGACGCCCACGGCATCAACCGTATCCGCCCCCTCTCGCATCGCTTGGGTGATCTGATTGGCACCGACTTCAAAGCAGGAGCAAACAATGGCGCCTTTGTCCGGTTGGCCAGCACCCGCGCGACCCGCGAGCAGCGCATAACGCGAGGCGGGGTCCTGCTCCCGACCCAACTGATCAACCAGCCAGGCACGGGCGACTTCGACCGGCTTGGCGGACCAGAAGACGGCGTGGTCGAGCTTGCCAGAATTGCACTGCATATGGCTTCCACCCCCCACCCCATTGTCATAGGAAAACGTTTCAGCGTCAGCCGGCTGGCCACTACCGAGAAGGTCTTTCGCGCTTTCACCAAACTCAGCAACCGGACCATCACCAGCAATCTCCGCGCGCCAGCCGCGTTTGGTCCGCGCCAGGGCCCAATAGGGAAAGGCGGCGAGATCTGGTTTGTGAACAGAGACAAGGAACGCGTGCCACTGCATGGCCGCCGGCTCGATCCGAACGGGCGTGAACTTGAGCTCCGGTTGACCCGATATAGGGTCCGTATGCGACCCCACCAAAACGTCCACCTCTGCGCAGGATGAATAGGGGGCGGTCCAATGAATGGGAACGAAGACAGCGCCTTTGGACTGACGCGATGTCACCGACGCTCTGGCGAGAATAGCCCCCTTGGTACTCGCAACACGCACCACATCACCGATCTCTATGCCGAATGACAGCGCATCTTCTGGATGTATCTCAACGAAGGGTTCGGCAATATGCGACGACAGGCGGGCCGATTGTCCTGTTCTCGTCATGGTGTGCCATTGATCTCGTATGCGCCCCGAGTTCAGGACCAATGGATATGTCGCGTTGATCTCGGTTGCAGGAGTCTTCTGGGACACCGCAACAAAATTTGCCTTCCCCGTCTTTGTGTAGAAACCCCCTTGGCCAAAGAGACGTTTCGTTCCTGCTTCCGCGCCCGCGACAACAGGCCATTGAATGGGAGGCAGGTCCATGTACCCCTTATCATTCAGGTCCACGAGACCAGACAGATCAAAGTCCCTGTTTCCTTCATTTTCAAACGCAGACAGGGCGGCATGCTCGCGGAAAATCTCCGCGGGGCTCTCATAGGAAAAATCGGGAAAGCCCATGCGCCTTGCCACCTCGGAGATGATCCACCAATCGGGCTTGGATGATCCAGCGCTCGCCACAAAAGATCGCTGTCTTGAGATCCGGCGTTCAGAATTTGTGACTGTGCCGTCCTTCTCACCCCAGCCCATGGCCGGCAACAGGATATGCGCGAGCGACGCGGTTTTCGTTGTGTCAGTCACATCGGACACAACAACGAAGGGGCAGGCCTCTATGGCGGCGGATACCCGGTCGGCATCCGGCATGCTTGCGGCGGGGTTCGTGGCCATCACCCAGAGGGCCTTGATCTGGCCACTCTCCACGCGATCAAAAAGATCGACGGCTTTTAGGCCAGGTGCACTGGCCAAATTGGGAGCATCCCAAAAGCGCCCAACAATGTCTCGATGGGTCTGATTTTCAAAACTCATGTGCGCGGCAAGTTGGTTCGCCAGACCGCCGACCTCGCGCCCGCCCATGGCATTCGGCTGACCGGTGATCGAAAAGGGGCCCATGCCCGCCCGGCCGATCCGCCCCGTGGCGAGGTGACAATTGATAATGGCGTTGACCTTGTCTGTCCCCGAACTCGATTGATTCACACCCTGGGAGTAGACCGTCACCACTTTTTCAGTCTCGGCAAACAACTGATAAAATTGAGCAAGACGGATTGGATCGAGATGCGTTGCGTCCGCCAGAGCCGCCAGGCTCATTGAGCTTGCACTTTCGAGAGCGGCGTCAAAGCCTTCTGTATGTGCGGCGATATAGGCGGGGTCCAGCGCGCCCTTTTCTGCAAGGTATCCAAGGAGACCATTGAACAAGGCAACGTCTGACCCTGGGTGCAGCGGCAGATGCATGTCTGCGAGCTCGGTCGACGCCGTTTCCCTTGGATCAATCACAATGATCCGAGTCCCCCGATCCTGCTTGGCAGCCGCCAATCGCTGAAACAGGACTGGGTGACACCAGGCAAAATTGGATCCAACCAGCACCACGAGATCTGCTTCGTCCAAATCTTCATACGCACCGGGCACTGTGTCGCTGCCGAAGGCACGCTTGTGCCCCGCAACGGAGGACGCCATGCAGAGCCTGGAGTTGGTGTCGATATTAGCTGAGCCGATAAACCCCTTCATCAGCTTGTTGGCGACGTAATAGTCCTCGGTCAGCAACTGACCGGACACATAGAAGGCAACCGAGTCCGGACCATGGTCGCGGACGGCTTCCGAAAACCCTTGCGTCACCTTATCGAGCGCTTCGTTCCAATCCGACGTTTGCCCATCGATCCTGGGGACCAATAGTCGGTCTTCCAGAGAAAACGTGTCGCCTAGTGCAGAACCCTTGGAACAGAGTTTCCCGAAGTTCGCCGGGTGATCCGGGTCACCTGAGATTTCAACGCTGCCGTCTTCCTTCTGTCGAGCAATGACGCCACATCCAACACCGCAATAGGGGCAAGTGGTTTTCACGCTCGCGCCAGCCATCATACTCAGGCGACCTTCGTTTGCTTGAGTGTGCTGATGTCCATCAGGATCCGATCTTCTTGCACATCAATTGGATAGGTTCTCACACACCCGCCATCTGGCCCCTGCCCTTCGCCGCTTGTAAGGTCAATAACCAGATTGTGCAGCGGGCAAGTCACCCGCTGGTCGTGCACGATGCCTTGCGACAAGGGACCTCCCAGATGCGGGCAGCTGTCATCAATTGCGAAGAATTGATCGTCGCTTGTGCGAAACACCGCCACCGCACCGCCCGACACCTGTATGAAACGTGATCCGCGCACGGGCACATCGGACACCGCGCCTATTTCTATCCATTTTGGCGGTTTGCTCATTCGGCGGCCTCAAGCGTGAGGTCAGCCATTGGCCGGAAGGCATGAGCTTCTCCGCCTTGTGCCCGCTCCGCCCAGGGGTCGGTTTGCGAGAATTTCTGGGAGAACACAAACCGATCAAACAGAGTAGCGCGCTGTTCGGCGTCTTCGACAACCGCTTTTTGGATTGTCTCTACGCCCACGCGGCGGGCCCATTTGTATATGCGTTCCAGGTAGTAGCCCTGCTCCCGATAGAGCTGGACCACGGCGACGATCATCTCCAGGGCGTCATCTTCTGTGGATGCGTGGCCGAGTATTTCTGTGCCTTTAATGTCAAGCCCAGCAGCCCCAGCAAAGTGGATCTCGTAGCCGGAATCCACGCAGATGACGCCGACATCCTTACAGGTCGCTTCTGCACAGTTGCGGGGACAGCCCGAGACCGCCATCTTTACTTTGGCCGGAGTCCAGGACCCCCACATGAAACGTTCAATCCGGATCCCGAAGCCGGTCGAGTCCTGCGTGCCGAACCGGCACCAGTCGGTGCCGACGCAGGTTTTGACGGTGCGCAACGCTTTGCCATAGGCATGCCCGGAGACGAGGCCTGCCTGATTAAGATCCGACCAGACCTCAGGCAGGTCTTCCTTTTTGATGCCGAGAAGGTCAATACGCTGACCGCCGGTGACCTTGACAGTTGGGACCGAGAACTTGTCGGCGACATCGGCAATGGCACGCAACTCGTCGGCACTTGTGATGCCACCCCACATGCGGGGCACGACTGAATAGGTCCCATCTTTTTGGATGTTGGCGTGCACGCGCTCATTCACAAACCTTGACTGCGCGTCGTCCACATATTCGCCGGGCCAGGTTGCGAGCAGATAATAGTTCAGCGCCGGGCGGCATTTCGCACATCCGCAGGAGGTCTTCCACTCCAGTTCCTGTATCACGTCTTCGAGGGTTTTAAGCTCCTTGGCAACAATCAGTCGTCGCACGTCACCATGACCAAGGTCGGTACAGCCGCACATGGCCGGAATGGCCGCCGGATTGAACGCATTGCCCAAGGACAGAGTGAGGAGCTGTTCAACCAGCCCTGTGCATGAGCCGCAGGACGCGGATGCTTTTGTGTGCGCTCTCACACCCTCAACATCGCTCAGGTTTTGAGCGCCGATTTCCTCTAGGATTGTTCCTTTACATACGCCGTTACAGCCGCAGATTTCTGCATCATCCGGCAAGGCTGCAACGGCCACCATAGGGTCCAGGGGGGCACTCCCCGCAAAGGCCTGTCCGAAGATCAGCGTATCCCTCATCTCGCTGACATCGGTTCTATTTTTGATGAAATCGAAGAACCAGGCACCGTCGGTAACATCACCATAAAGGACCGCGCCGATCAATTTGTTGTCTTCAAGGATGAGACGCCGATAGACGCCGGCCTGCGCATCCCGAAGCACCACTTCTTCCCGGTCTTCGCCTTCGGCAAAATCACCTGCGGAGAAGAGATTGATGCCTGTCACTTTGAGTTTTGTGGAGGTCAAGGAGCCGGCATAGCTCGCCTTTTGCCCGGCAAGCCCACTTGCCAGCGTTTTTGCCATTTCGTAGAGGGGCGCAACGAGGCCATAACAAACGCCGCGGTGTTGGGCGCATTCACCAAGAGCAAACACATCGGGGTCATTGGTTGCCAAGCAGTCGTCCACGATAATGCCGCGATCAGACGCAATGTCACACTCAGCGGCGAGGGCCGCGTTGGGGCGGATGCCCACCGCCATCACCACCAGATCGGCGGCAAGTTCCGTCCCGTCATCCAACAATACCGCGCGGACCGTTCCGTCAGCCCCAAGTATCTCCTTCGTGTTGGCTTCCGTAATGATCCGGATGCCCCGCTCTTCAAGAGACCGGCGAAGCAGATGCCCAGCCGCAGCATCCAATTGGCGCTCCATCAAGGTTTGCATGAGGTGCACCACAGTGACCTCCATGCCCTGGAGCTGTAGACCCGCCGCTGCTTCCAGTCCCAACAAGCCACCGCCAATCACCACAGCGTTTTTGGCTTTTTTGGCGGTGCCGAGCATCTGGTTTACATCATCGAGATCGCGGTATCCCAAGACACCATCTAGGTCTTTTCCCGGTACAGGAATGATGACGGGCGCGGACCCGGTCGCCAGTACCAGCTTGTCATAAGGGGCGACAGTGCCGTCTTCGGCGGTTACGCTCTTCGCCTGCCGATCGATCGATGTGACCCTGCGGCCCTTGTGCAGCGTTACATGGTTGTCCGCATACCAGGCGTCATCGTGAATGATGATGTCCTCAAACTGGCGTTCCCCCGATAGAACGGGCGACAACATGATCCGGTCATAGTTCACACGCGGTTCGGCGTTGAAGATGGTCACGTCGTAGGTGTTCGGCGCGAGCTTGAACAATTCCTCGAGCATGCGTCCCGGTGCCATGCCGTTTCCGACAATGACAAGCCGCTGTCGTTGGGGGAGTTCTATTGCATCAGGTGACATTGTTCCTCCTCACGCAATTGCCGCTTCGGCGGCAGGGGTGGTGTCTGGTTTTTTTGTCGGCTTGGCGCCATGTTCATATTCCTCGAGGAAAGTCAGAACTTCTTCGCGATAGCGGTAATAGTCCGGGTGTTCCAACAGCGCCGCGCGTGTGCGCGGTCGCGGCAGATCAATGTCGACGATTTTCCCGATCGTGGCGTGCGGACCATTGGTCATCATGACAATGCGGTCACCCAACAAGATTGCTTCATCCACATCATGGGTCACACAGATCGCCGTGACCTGGGTCCGTTTCCAGACATCCATGAGGACTTCCTGCAATTCCCACCGCGTCAGGCTGTCGAGCATGCCGAAGGGCTCATCCAACAGGAGGAGCTTCGGGGAGAGGGCAAATGCCCGTGCGATGCCAACGCGCTGTTTCATGCCGTTGGACAATTCTGCAGCCTGTTTGTGCATGGAATCGCCGAGCCCCACGCGCTCCAGGTAATATTCCACGACTTCACGGCGTTCAGCCGCCGACGCTTTTGGGTAAACCCGGTCCACACCCAGCGCTACATTTTCCCGCGCCGTCAGCCAGGGCATGAGGGACGGGGCCTGGAAAACCACCGCCCTATCAGGACCGGCGCCAGATATCTCATGATTGTCGAGGACGACACCACCGCCGGATATCTCGTTCAAGCCGGCGACCATGGATAGAACCGTGGACTTGCCGCAGCCAGAGTGACCAATCAGCGAAACGAACTGGCCTTTGTCCATCTTCAAGTTGAAGTCTTCCAACACGGTCAACGGACCTTTTGGTGTGGGATAGATTTTCTTCAGCTCAAACAGCTCCACGAACCGATTTTCGTTTTTGGTTCTGGCAGCATCTAGATAAGCCCGCGGAGGCGTTTTTTCGATGCGGGCTGTTGGCATGAGGTCAGGGGCCGCCCGTTCAGCAGACTTTCTAGCCTCCCTTTCAGCCTCGCTGGCGTCGAGCAAGTAGCCCGTGACCTCGGCGCGCAATGCCTTAAAGACAGGATTGCTGTTCACAGCCGTTCGGTCCCGCGGACGTGGCAGATTGACCTCAAAAGACGGCCCCAAAGTCGCGGAGGGACCAGGCGTCAATGGAATGATGCGGTCTGCCAGCAAAATGGCTTCATCCACATCGTTCGTAATCAAGATCACGGTTTTGCGGTCTGCTTCCCAGATCGCCTCGATTTCATCCTGCAGATTTGCCCGCGTGAGCGCATCCAGAGCAGAAAGAGGCTCATCCAGCAGCAGAACGTCCGGGTCCATCGCGAGAGCCCGAGCGACAGCGACGCGCTGGCGCATGCCTCCGGAGAGTTCCGCCGGCTTGCGGTCACTTGCGTGGGCGAGACCGACCATCGAGATGTATTTGCTCGCACGCGCCTCTCTCTCCTCTTCGCTTTCTGACGAAAAGACCGCATCGATACCCAGACGAATGTTCCCATAGACACTGAGCCAGGGCATCAAAGAGTAGGATTGGAAGACCACACCGCGGTCCGGCCCCGGCCCGCGCAAAGCTTCACCGCGCAGGGTGATCTCACCCCCATCGGGTTTGATCAGCCCGGCGATTGATGAGATGAGGGTCGTCTTGCCACTCCCGGAGAAGCCTACAATGGCGACGAATTCACCTTCCTTCACCGACAGGTTTATGTCGGTCAGAACGTCCGTCCGCTTGTCGCCTTCACCGTAATGTTTCGAAACATCTGTTAGTTCTAGGAAACTCATACCGCCCTCACCGTTGTGCACTGAAAGTGAATGCGGCTTGCAGCGCATACATCACCCGATCAAGGAAGAAACCAATCAGGCCGATCACGAGCACCGCGACCATGATACGCGAGAGTGAGTCTGACGAGCCGTTCTGGAATTCATCCCAGACAAACTTTCCGAGACCAGGGTTCTGCGCCAGCATTTCTGCTGCGATCAGCACCATCCATCCGACACCGAGAGAGAGACGGAGGCCTGTGAAGATCAGCGGCAGCGCGGAAGGCAACACAACCTTCCGAATTGTCGTCCACTGCGAGAGTTGCAGGACCTTGCCGACATTGATCAGGTCCTTGTCGATCGACGCAACACCCAATGTCGTGTTGATCAATGTCGGCCAGAGCGAACAAAGCGTCACGGTAAGCGCTGAAATGAGCATTGATTTGGAGACAGCACCGTCGCCGCCTGCATAGGTTGCCGACACAATCATCGTCACGATCGGCAACCAGGCGAGTGGCGAGACGGGCTTGAATATCTGAATAAGCGGGTTGAGCGCCCCATTGGCGAGCGGCGAGAGACCGCAAACGATGCCTAGCGGGACGGCGAACACTGTCGCCACAATAAAACCAAGGGCGACGGTTTTCAGACTGGTCCATATCTGATCGAAAATTGTCGGCTTGCCTGTATAGGTGCGCCATTTGACTCGGTCTTCCTGACCATTGGCAAAGAGCTCCGCGTTGCGGGTGTCCTGGCGGTCATAAAACGCATCGGCTTTTGCCCGCTCAGCAAAATGGTCGTCCACAAGAACGCTCACCTGCTCCATCACTTCAGGCGGACCTGGGATTGCACCAAGAGAAGTTTGCACTTGCGGTGCAAGCCAACCCCAAGCGAGTAGGAACAGGGCAATGCCGATAAGGGGCACGACCAATGCCCGCCAGAGATTGCGGAGTTGCTCTCTGACACTGTCGCCTGCCGCCATGAGCAGAATCGGAACGAGAAACCCGAGGCCAATCATCTCAATATAGATTGAGACCTTATTGATCCTCGCGAGTCGCGCCTGGCGCTTTTCTTCTTTTGCGGCGCTTGTCGGAACTTCCGATGGTGTGGAGACCATTGTCATCGAGAAGAGACTTTCAATTTAGAGAACTGGGAAAGATGGAGGCGCTGGCAGGCAGGAACAGACCCGCCAGCAACCACATTTACTCAAGCTCGGAAAGCTGAGCGACCAGATCGTCGCCCTTCAAACCGATGGGGAACTGCTTGAGGTAGTCATTGGGTGTCCGGCCGTCATAGGTGACGCCGTCAATGAATTCAGACACAGGTGCGCGATACCCGTCCGTCTCCCAGGGGAAGTCGGCTTCGCCCACGTGCCCCTCTTCCACGAGAATTTTCGCAGCCTTGAGGTAGAGATCAGGCCGATACACCTTGGCCGCGACTTCTGCGTACCAATCGTCAGATTTTGGTTCCGCAATCTGACCCCAGCGCCGCATCTGCGTCAGATACCAGACGGCATCGGAGTAATAGGGATAAGTCGCGTTGTAGCGGAAGAACACATTGAAGTCGGGGATCTCCCGCTTGTCGCCACGCTCGTACTCAAACGTGCCGGTCATGGAGTTTGCGATGACCTCCTCATCCGCGCCCACATATTCTGAGCGAGAAAGGATCTCCACGGCTTCTCCACGGTTGGCATTGTCATTTTCGTCGAGCCATTGGCCGGCGCGGATCAGGGCCTTGGTCAGCGCGATCGTGGTGTTGGGATATTGCTCCGCAAACTCTGCCGTAATCCCGAAGACCTTCTCCGGATTGTCTTTCCAGATTTCATAATCCGTAATCACCGGCACACCGATGCCTTTGAACACAGCCTGCTGGTTCCATGGTTCGCCGACGCAATAGCCGCTGATGGTGCCGGCCTCAAGCGTGGCAGGCATCTGTGGCGGTGGCGTTACGGAGAGCAGCGCCTCTGCGGCGATCTGCCCGGAAATGTCCGCCGGGGAATAATATCCAGGATGAATGCCGCCGGCTGCCAGCCAATAACGCAGCTCGTAATTGTGAGTCGAGACTGGGAACACCATGCCCATGTTGAACGGGCGTCCTTCGTCCTGGAACTGCTCGATCACCGGCTTCAGATAGTCAGCCTTAATCGGATGCTGCGGCCGTCCGTCCTCCATTTTGGGAATGAGAGGCTTCATCATCTCCCAAACTTCATTTGATACGGTGATGCCGTTTCCGTTCAGGTCCATCGAAAAAGGTGTGATGATGTGGGCTTCGGTGCCATAGCCGATGGTTGCTGCCAACGGTTGGCCAGCCAACATGTGTGCACCATCGAGCTCACCGGTAATCACGCGGTCCAGCAACACCTTCCAGTTTGCCTGCGGCTCAAGCGTGACAAACAGGCCTTCGTCTTCGAAGAAGCCTTTTTCATAGGCGATCGCTAACGGCGCCATGTCCGTCAGCTTAATAAAGCCGAATTTCAGTTCGTCTTTTTCAGGGATCAACTCCTCGGCGGCCAGTGGTGTGGTCGCGACGGCCAATGCCGCCAGCGGAGCAGCCACCGATCGGAGGAAGTGTCGCCGCGTAAAATCGCGGAAGGTATTTGCAAGTTTGATCTTCATTTCTCACTCCTGCTGCCGGAACAAACTCCGGCGTGAAGGCAAAAAAAAGCGCTGCTCACCAAGAGGCAAAGAAACCTTCCTCCTGATTGGCAGCGCTGCCGTGAAACCCCGCCATTGGGGCCTCGTATGGGTGCGCTCTAATGAACGCTGTTTGAAACCTTCTTTGCGAAGGTTGTGCCAGTTGGCCTTTTTGTGGGATTGCGGCGGATTTCAGCGGTTTACCTGTTCAAGCCCTTGCTCCGCCGCCCCCTTTTTCATCAAACCTGGCAGGAGGCGCCCATTTGTTGTGCAACGCACAAAGGCACCTGGTGCTGCTTTCAAAGGTTGAAGTCGATCTGAAACCAGAACTTGTCCCGATCGGCCGGACCCGCTGAGGTTCCATCAAGCGTCGCGTATTTCACGGTCGCTGACAGATGCGGGTTGATCACGGCTTTTAGCAGGAGATCAAATTCATCCCCAAGATCTGTCCCCGTGCGCTCACTGCTGAAGTCGTGATACACGGCTTTGGTGATAATCTTCGGAAGCGGCCCCACATCCGTGAAGACATATCCGACTTCGGCGAAGAGATCTTCAATGCCATTCGCAGGCGTGTTCAGGAAGCCGTCTGCCCAGCCCTGGAATGCATGCACTGTTGCCAGGGGTGTACTGAATCCGTTTGTGCCATCGCCTTCCAGAACTTCATAGGCAACGCCACCGGTAAAACCACCAAGCTTCGTGCCCGCAAAGAGTTTGTAATAGCTCAGGTCAATGTCGGCGGTGTTGTCAGCATAATCTGACTGGGTCGCATATTCTGCGGACAAGTTGAGAGGAATACCCTCAGCAATAGGGAAACTTCCCGAGACACTGCCGCCATAGGTCGCAGTTGAGAGACCAGGTGCTTCTTCCAAATCAAGCAAATAGGCATAGGCCGTCAGTGTCACCCAGTCCAGACCACCGTATTTTGCATTCAATACATGACTGTCGCTCTCGAATGAACCGTTGACGCTCTCGCTACCGAATATACGCTGAACCGACTCCAGGTATCCGTATGTGACTTTTAGGTCTTCAATGGCCGTCACTTCAGCGACTGCAGCATCAAATGTCTGTTGGTTCTGGCGCCAGCCAACATCCCCGATAAACCGGGCATTATCAAACACCAGACGCTGACGCCCGACCGACAGTGCCAAACCATCAATCCCGGTATATTTGATCTGCAGCCGGTTTATTTCTTGTGAGTCCGGGTCTGCGACGACGGGAAAGTTGGTGCGGCTGTTGGTTGTCGAGTTGTACTCATTGTTCAAGCCCTTCACGACCTCGATTTCACCAAGAACCGAAAACCCCAGATAGCTGCCGGTTTCCAACCCTGCTCGGAAGCGCGCTGTGACAGCGTTGGCGTCATCGACCGGTCCCACTTGATCAACAAATTCATACCTGAGGCGGGCGTTCAATATCGGTTTGGATTCGTCCAACGCTTCCAGAATGCTGTCAGCTGCGAGCGCCCCCGACATCATCGGCGCAGCGCTCAAGAGAGCCGCCAGGCTGACGCCTGACACAAAGCGCGACCCCAATTTGATTTTCATCATCGCAAAAAAACTCCAAAAAAAAACGCTGCACGAAGACTCTCTTCAACAGAGTCTCTCGGCAGCGTTGCCATTTGGCGAACCCACGTTAGCCCGCCTTCGCCGTCACACGGCAGTCATCTGTCTGCAGCAAATGTGCCAACATGCACACTAAGGAAACCCTATCCAGACAGCTGATCGCGCATCTAAAGTGCTTATCGCTTAAGCGCTTCTGGGTAGCAGCCTGTCCGATTTTTGTGCAGTGCAACCAATCGCCTCAGGGCGGGTGTATCGCTCAGACAATCGACGGCTCAAAGGCGCGTCCATCGAAAAAAGTGGATGACGCACTCATTTCTTCACCATCCGCGTCTTTGAAGTCGGCCAGAGCCTCCCGGTAGATTTCCGGTCGGTACATGTCGATGATGCTCTGGATGTTTCGCTTGTCATGGGTGAGTTGGCCGTTCTCGATCATCTGATTGTAGAACCACAGGCCATGTTGTGCGGAGGGATAGGTGGCACCTGGGCGTGCAAAACTTGCCCGCACCGTCGTCTGGCCAAAGTGCAGATAGTCTTCGTCCAAACTTCGCCTGACCTGATCCGACGGCAAACTCAAATATTGCGGTTGGGACAGAATATCGATCAACCTGTCCCTATTTTTTGATTGATCGCACCATTTGGCAGCTTGAAACACACTCCGAACAATCTTGAGCACCATATCTGGATGATCTTCGGCCCATTTTTTTCGCACGCCCAAAATCTTGTCCGGATTTGCGCTCCAGATGTCATCGCACGCCACCACTGCGCGGCCCACGCCTTCATTCTGGGCGACCGTGTTCCAGGGTTCGCCCACACAGCAGGCATCAATACGGCCGCTTTTGAGAGCATCAACCATCAAGGACGGGGGCAACACTTCCACGACGACATCTTCGTTGGGGCGAATGCCGCATCCGCGCAGCCAATAGTTGAGAAAATAGGCATGCGCTGAGAAGGGGTGGACAACCGCAATCGTGACTTTGTCGCCGGGGCCCCGTTCATCGGCGAGCGCCTTAAGAGCTTGGCCGATCAGACCGGCGTTTCCATTTAGCTCCCCATGTCTCGCGAGATTCTCGGCCAATGCCAGACTGACGGTAATCGCGTTGCGCCCTGTTCCAAGGGCCAAGGGCGCAATCACCGAAACAGGAAGGGGCGGCAAGCCAATGCTCCCGGAAATCGCAATGGGTGCCAGCAGATGCGCCGCCTCCAGGTGACCAACCGCAATTCTATCTCTGAGTGTCGCCCAGGATGACTCCCGCACAAGCGCCAACTCAATCCCCGCTTCCTCCGCAAATCCGAGCTCATGAGCGACGATCAGCGGTGCTGCGTCAATGAGGGGAATAAACCCAGCGGTAACTCGTTCAGGTTTCATATGCTTAGTCATCCCCCAAGAGATCGGCGACCGCGATCATGCTCCGCGCGATCTCCACTATTTTGGTGTTTTTGGACATGGCCGTCTTGCGTATCAGTGCATAGGCCTGGTCTTCAGTGAGCTTGCGCCGCTTCATCAGCAGGCGCTTGGCCTGATCAACCAGTTTTCGATCTTCGAGCTCCGCCTTGGTTTCTTCCAGTTCCCGGCGAAGACTGCTGAAGGCGTTAAAACGGGAAATTGTGACATCAAGGATTGATTTGATGCGTTCCTTCTTCAATCCATCAACGATGTAGGCGGATACACCTGCATCCATCGCTGCGTCGATGCGAGCCGCATCTCCATCATCAACAAAAACCGCAATTGGACGGGCCACTGCTCTGGACACGGCGAGCATGCTCTCGAAACTGTCTCTGTTGGGACTTTGCAGATCCATAAATATGACGTCAGGATCAGCACTTGTAATAGCTGCCAATAGACCGTGAGGGTCCGAGACAATTGTGACCTCCGTGCCACCTGCAGCGGTTAGACCTTCTTCGAGCACAGACGCGCGAAGCGCATCCTCATCGAAGATCAAAATACGTACGGTAGGTTCACTCACCAGGCGGGTCCAAGAGGTAGCGTGTGACGTAAATCGGACCGGCATGTCCAACTTGAGCCCAGCAGCAGCAAGTTTTGAGCCACTAGAGAATCTGTTGGTCCACGCGGTACGACGACCCTAAATTCGACCGGCGACAATCAAAACTGCACAAGAAAAAGGCACGATAGAAACTAAATCTCCGGGACATGGCGCACCCATAGACGGCAACCCCCTTCCGAATGCACAACGAGATATCGGCGAGGGGCTTTGTCACAAACTCAAACTGTAAGCACAGGAAAGTCGTCGACGAGTTGCTCAGACTGCAACCAACTCACGCCACGGCCTCAGCGCTGGATCGCGCAGACTGAGATTGAAACGAACAGACATCCAAACCGTTTGCTGAACGATGGAAGGCGGAAAGTGGAGATTTCTATAGCTGATCTAAGTCATTTGATCTTGCTACTCGATCCACATCTTCAAAGTGATCGAGTTTGTGACAAAGCCGTCTGTAGCTGTTGGCTCGGGCTAGATAACCCTTGCCCGCATTGGATTACCCGAAGAAACAAGATCGATTAGGTGACCAACGAATTTCAATCAACTCCTTCATGGTGGGACGCGAGATCTGCAGCTGCTTGTGATTGCGGTTCAGCTTCAGCTGACTCTTCGTCGGAACCCGCCCTCCACTCCAATAGGAAATACAGAACCAATCCGGCGACCAGCCCCCATGCGGCTCCGTATGTCGCAAGGACGACACCCATTGTACCTGCGACACCCATTTGAGTATTGTTTTTCATTTCATCGGCGGCAACGCTGATACAAAGGTAACCGGTCACCAGCAGGGTGATCGACAGTGCGATTGGCAAGACTGGCCTGAATAAGGTCACGAGGGGCAAAGCGAACAAGGCCAATAATAGGACAAAGTAGAATGTTCCCGCGCCGCTATAGATGGAGTCCATTGCCCGGCGTCCGTACCGGTAACGCTCGGCCATCGTGACCATAACACCCGTGAACAACGGCCCGGCGAGCCCAGGGAAGGGCGCGAAGAAGCTATGGATCAAGTTGCGAATACCGGTCACCAAGTGAACGCGGTCAACATCTACATCAATGTCTTCATCAGGGCGTAGATGGTCGACGCGGGCCAGAACACTCTTTCCAACAATGATATCTCCAAACGCGATGATGTAAGCGATCACGGCCGTCGGTACGGCAAGCAAGAACATATTGGCGTTTGGCATACCGATGCTGAATGGCAGGTAATTCCACATTTCAGCAAAGGCGGGTTGTGTGAAACCATACTCGATCTGAGGCAATGAATACTCGCCAAGCGACCAACCAATCGCCATTGCTGCGACCGCGCCCGGCACCATGCCATAGCTGGACAAGGCTCTGGCCCATCGGTGCGTTTCCGTCATGCGAAGGAAGGACTGTGAAAACAACATATAGGCCGTGATGACGAAGCCAATCGTGAGCGATATTGGCGTGGCAGCAAGCCGGCCGCCTTCGGCTATTTCGCCAGTGAACGCGGCGATGCCAGCGCCCATCAAAATACCGGCTTTCATCGACTGTGGGATGATATCCACCAGCTTCGATCCCAGGCGCGTGACGCCTAGGACAAAAAAGATGAGCGTCACGATCAGTTGCAGGGCAATCATTGCTTTTATCGCGTCAGGGCCCGGTTCAAAATTTCCTAGAAACAGAAGCACGACCGGGATAGCGGGCGTGATCCACCCTGGCACCATGGGCACGCCCAGAAGACTTGGCAGCAAGAACCCAAGCGCGCTCACAAATACGTAAGCTAAAGCAACATCGTAAGGCAGTCCGAGATAACGTTCGAGAAGCGGTATCATTCCGAGCGCCACCACAAAAATGATCAAGGCCTGGATCGCCTCGATCAGTTCCAAACGATAATGGACAAGCGGTAACCGCACCTTGAACGGACCCAAAGGCCAATAAGGCTGTTCTTCTCCGTGTTTTCTCGTTTTTATCACTCGCTCCACCCACCCGTGTATACGGTCCCCGCGATTGTTCTCTTGCCTGTATAACTGAAACGACCTGTCCTTACCAAAAACTAGGTGCGACCGTATTGGTGATGCAGATCTCTTAGGTGCGGGATGGAGTTGATGGTGCCGCGCGATTGGACCGGACGTCCGTTCGGCGCATCTTTGCTCAACGACAAATGGGTGAATTTGCAGAATAGCAAAGAGCTGTGAACGGATAGCTAGGAGTTATGAGAGCTGCAGTCGGGTGTTCTCACAACGACGCAAGGTGGAGCCGGGCGAAAGCTCCAGGAAGGCATTCGGAAGTGTCCCACTCATGTATCCAAATTGACGTGACGCCGTCTACCGAGCGACTGACACCACCGGATGCTCTGCAAATTTTCGGAAATGGTGGAGCCAGGCGGAATCGAACCGCCGACCTCTTGCATGCCATGCAAGCGCTCTCCCAACTGAGCTATGGCCCCTTACCTTTTCGTCTGACCCTTGTTCATCTGAATCCGGGGTCAGTGGTCATGCGCTTTGGGTGCGCAATCCAGACGCAATATGTTTTTGCCGTCCGGGTGCCGGAAACTAGGTCGGGCAGCGCGCCGGATCAAGCAAAACTTGTCCCACTGCGCCTGACTTTCGACAGATTTCCTGTCTTGAGCCGAGCGATCAGATATCGTCGTCTTTTACACCGGGGATGAGGTCTGACACGTCATCATCGTCTTCATCATCATCACCGGGGAGGAATGCATCCTCTTCATCTTCATCGTCAATGGCGAGGATATCATCTTCATCATCCCCGTCCGCATCATCGCCGCTGGCAGCCTTTTCTTCAGCGGCCAATTCGTCCAGTGAGGTTTCCGCACCCACGGCCAGATCGCCCTCTTCTTCCTCATCCGGCTTTTCAGCGGGTGCCTCTTTAGGCGCCGCTGCAACCGGCTCAGGTGCCTTGCGTTTTGCACGTGGCACAACGACTGCTTCCTCATGGCCGCATTTGGGGCAGACCGTGGGATTTTTGTTGAGGTCATAAAACTTCGCTGCGCATTCGCTGCAAACGCGTTTTGTTCCTAAATCCTGCTTCACCTAGGCTCTCCCCCAAGGTTTTGTGACTGTAAAATTCCCATTGCCACGATCCGGCGCGCCTGTCAAAACCTATTCGCACGCCAACGGTTCCTTGCCCATATTATTTCGCAAGATGCCCAAAAAAGGATGGAAGATCGACCCACACAAATGAGAGCCCTAAGACTGGTTCGTTTGTGCTGGATCGGCAATACGCAATGACCCTAACCGCCTCCCCTTCCAGGTCCCTTAGCGGACATATTACCGTTCCGGGCGACAAGTCCATCTCCCATCGCGCCCTTATTCTAGGGGCCCTGGCGGTCGGCACAACGCATGTGACAGGCCTACTTGAAGGTGAGGACGTTCTGGCCACTGCTGAGGCCATGCGGGCGCTTGGCGCCACTGTCTCGCGCATTGGCGATGGCGCCTGGGAGGTAACCGGCGTGGGCGTTGGCGGGCTTTCAGAACCCGCCACGGCGCTTGATTTCGGCAATTCCGGCACTGGCGCGCGGCTAGTGATGGGGCTCGTTGCCGGACATCCGATCACGGCGACCTTTGTCGGCGATGCATCGCTTTCAAAGCGCCCTATGGGCCGGGTCATCACACCCCTCACCGAGATGGGCGCTGAATTTCACGCTCGCGAAGGTGGCCGCATGCCACTTACTGTAGCGGGCGCCGCGGTCGCGCTGCCCATCACCTACCCGTTGCCGGTCGCTTCCGCGCAGGTGAAATCTGCTGTCTTGCTGGCGGGCCTTAACGCGCCTGGACAGACGACGGTCATAGAGCCTCACCCAACGCGCGATCACACAGAACGGATGCTTCGGGCGTTCGGCGCCGAGGTGACTGTTGAGCCTGGCCCTCAGGAAGTGACTGTCATCCGTGTCACCGGCCAAACCGAGCTCACACCCTCAGATGTCATTGTCCCGGCTGACCCTTCGTCTGCCGCATTTCCTATCGTGGCAGCACTGACCACGCCAGGTTCTGATGTGACTGTGACGGGCGTCATGATGAACCCTCACCGTATTGGGCTTTACACGACCCTTATCGAGATGGGTGCGAACATCGACATTCAAAACCAGCGCGAGGAGAGCGGCGAGCCAGTCGCAGACCTGCGCGTTCAAACCAGCGCCCTTAAGGGCATTGAGGTTCCGCTTGAGCGCGCACCATCCATGATTGATGAATATCCTGTGCTCGCCGTGGCCGCGGCCCATGCAGAGGGCACGACCATCATGCGGGGCGCCGCAGAACTCCGGGTGAAGGAGAGTGACCGAGTGGCAGCTACAGTCGCGGGCCTTCAGGCAAACGGAGTCCCAGTCGAAGAATTTGACGATGGCATGGCCATTACCGGGGCGCCAGGTGCGGTTGCCGGTGGCGGCACAGTGCTCACCCATATGGACCACCGGATTGCCATGTCCTTCCTGACATTAGGGTTTGGCGCCCAAAAACCAGTGATCATCGATGAGGGTGAAATGATAGCCACGAGCTTCCCAGATTATGTCGCATTGATGCGGGGCCTCGGCGCGACTCTCTCATCAGAGGCGAATTCATGATCATCGCTGTTGACGGGCCTGCCGCTGCGGGGAAAGGCACTCTTGCGCGCGCCTTGGCAGAGCATTTCGGCTACGCCTATCTCGACACAGGCTCTTTATATAGGGGCGTGGCCCATGCGGTGCTCATGAGCGGATCTCAGCCCCAGGACGAGGTGGCCGGGGTGGAGGCGGCTGAAACCCTTGATCCGGCGCAAATTGACCCTGTGGCCATCCGCACCCCGGAGGTGAGCGAAGCCGCCTCTGTTGTGGCGGCAATGCCAGCGGTCCGGGCGGCCATTCTCGCGTTTCAGCGCCGGTTTGCCGAAACTCCGCCAAAGGGGGAACCTGGTGCCATTTTGGACGGTCGGGACATTGGAACAGTGGTCTGTCCCGATGCCGATGTGAAACTTTATGTCACCGCAAGCGCAGAAATCCGCGCCCATAGGCGGTGGCTTGAACTCAAGGGGTCGGGGTCTGACCTCTCTGAGGCACAAGTTCTAGCGGATGTGAAGGAAAGAGACGCCCGGGATACAGACCGGGCCACCTCACCTATGCGTCCGGCTAACGACGCGCACTTGCTCGACACCTCCAATTTGTCTATAGAAGCGGCGTTCGGCGCTGCCGTCGCACTAATCGAGCAGTCAAGGGGCTAGGCGTTTTTCGGAACCATCCGAAAGGCGACAGACGGCCCCGTTTTGGCGTTTCCAGTTTATGGGCCCGATTTTGCGGTGAGAGCATCGGCATAAACCCAATTTCCATGGGCAATGGGCGCCTCAATAGACCCGCTTGCCAAGACCCTCGGAGCCAACCGTCGGCAGGAATAGATAAGTCATTTTAGGAGAACCAATTTTGGTCGACTCACTTAACCCTACGCGCGACGAATTCGCCGCGCTTCTTGAAGAGAGCTTCTCAGCGAATGAAGGTGCTGAAGGTTCCGTCGTCAAAGGCAAAGTCGTTGCTATCGAGAACGATCTCGCCATTGTCGATGTTGGTCTGAAAACTGAAGGCCGCATTCCTCTCAAAGAATTTGGCGCCCCAGGCAAGCCAGCCGAAATGGCCGTTGGCGACGAAGTTGAGGTTTTCCTCGACCGGATCGAAAACGCGATGGGCGAAGCTGTTCTCAGCCGTGAAAAAGCGAAACGCGAAGAAAGCTGGGTTCGTCTTGAAACAGCCTTCGAAGCGAACGAACGCGTTGAAGGTCATATCTTCGGTCGCGTTAAAGGTGGCTTCACAGTTGACCTTGATGGCGCCGTGGCCTTCCTGCCAGGCAGCCAGGTGGACATTCGCCCTGTACGCGATGTGACGCCGCTTCTTAATATTCCACAGCCATTCCAGATCCTGAAAATGGACAAGCGCCGCGGCAACATTGTTGTGTCCCGCCGGGCGGTTCTGGAAGAAACACGTGCGGAACAACGCCTTGAGCTTATCGAAACGCTCAAAGAAGGCGATGTACGCGATGGTGTGGTTAAGAACATCACCGATTACGGTGCGTTCGTGGATCTTGGCGGCGTTGACGGCCTCCTGCACGTCACCGACATTGCATGGCGCCGTGTGAACCATCCAAGCGAAGTTCTCACCATTGGTGAGACTGTGAAAATTCAGGTCATCAAGGTGAACCCTGAAACACAGCGCATCTCGCTTGGTATGAAACAGCTTGAGGCTGATCCATGGGAAGGCGTCGAAGCCAAGTATCCACTGGATTCCCGCTTCAAAGGCCGCGTGACAAACATCACGGATTACGGTGCATTTGTGGAACTGGAACCTGGTGTCGAAGGCCTTGTTCACGTCTCCGAAATGAGCTGGACCAAGAAGAACGTACATCCAGGCAAGATCGTGTCTACCTCTCAGGAAGTAGAAGTGCAGGTTCTGGAAGTCGATCCTGTGAAGCGTCGTATTTCGCTTGGCCTGAAGCAGTGCATGGACAATCCATGGGCCGCATTCGAAGATCGTTTCCCGCAAGGCACGAAGGTCGAAGGCGAGATCAAGAACATCACCGAGTTTGGTCTGTTTGTTGGTCTCGACGAAGATGTCGACGGCATGGTTCACCTTTCCGATCTGGACTGGAACCGGTCGGGCGAAGAAGCCCTTCAGGATTACCAGAAGGGTCAGGTGGTCAATGCGGTTGTCCTCGACGTGGACACGGAAAAAGAACGCATCTCCCTTGGCATCAAGCAGCTTGATGGCGATCCGTTCGAAAGCGTTGGTGGCCTCACCAAAGGTGCAACCATCACGTGTACCGTTACTGCGATCCAGGATTCCGGCATCGAAGTCAGTGTCGGCGAAGAAGACTTCACAGCCTTCATCCGCCGGGCAGACCTTAGCCGTGATCGTTCCGAACAGCGCCCAGAGCGGTACGCTGTTGGTGACAAGATCGATGCGCGTCTGACGAATATTGACCGTGCGTCTCGTCGTCTGTCGCTCTCCATCAAATCGCTGGAAATTGCGGAAGAAAAGGAAGCCGTCGCACAGTATGGCTCTTCCGACAGCGGTGCGTCACTTGGCGACATTCTGGGTGCAGCCCTTAAGGGCGCAGACGGAAACGACGAAGGCGACAAGTAAGTCTCGGCCAGATATGATGGGGACAAGTTAGTTCCCGTCTGTCTGGAGAGTTTTCATGTCACTCGACATCGAAACCATTATTGACAGGCGGCGCCTCAAGCGCCGCCTTTCTCTTTGGCGCATTGCCGCGCTCGTCGCCCTTGGCCTCGCGATCATCGCTTTTCTGCCAAGTTCGGGCTTAAGCCCTGTCGGCGACCATGTTGCCCGCGTCACGGTAAGCGGCATCATTGTTGATGATCGCGCCCAACAACAGCTCATTCGCGAGATCGGCGACGATGACAGCGTCAAGGCACTGATGCTCTACATTGACAGTCCCGGGGGCACAACGACCGGTTCCGAAGCGCTGTTTGAGACTGTGCGGGAAGTATCTGAAACGAAACCCGTGGTGGCCGTTCTGGGGACTGTCGCAGCATCGGGTGGCTATATTGCAGCGCTCAGCGCAGACCATATCGTGTCGCGCGGCAATACAATCACTGGCTCTATCGGCGTCTTTTTCCAGCTCACACAGCTTACAGGGCTCATGGAAACCATCGGGGTGGATGTGGACTATGTGCGCTCAGGCGAACTGAAAGCACAGCCCAACCCCTATGAAGACCCACCCAGAGAGGCCATTGCCTCCACGCAAGCCATGGTCGATGCGTCTTATGACTGGTTCCTCGACCTTGTGGTGGACCGACGTGGGCTTGAGGAAGAAACCGCCCGGACATTGAGCGATGGCCGTATCTATACCGGCTTTCAAGCGCTGGAGAATGGGCTTGTGGATGCCATTGGCGGTGAAGAGGTCGCGCGCAACTGGCTCTTTGACGAACATGAAGTCGGCCAGGACCTGCCAACCGAAGAGTGGGTGGTTTATGACGAGACAGGCTTCGGACTTATTTCAAGCGATGCCACGGCCAACTTTATTGTCTCTGTTTTATCGTCTGTAGGCGAAAAAACTATTGCAGCAAAGGGACTTACGCTTGACGGACTGGTCAGCGTTTGGCAACCTGACCGCCGTTAAAGAGATGCCAGCAATTACGCATGCTGGCTCAATCCGGGGTGTAGCAGGCCGGTCTCCCGTGTCAGGGAGATTCAAAGCAGAGCTCTCTTAAGAGGGGTCTCAAGGTCAGAAGGGGCGATTCATGATCAAATCCGAACTTGTCGCCAAGCTCGCCCAAGCCAACCCGCATCTCTATCAGCGCGACGTTGAGCGGATTGTTTCCACTATTTTTGATGAAATCGGCGAAGCGCTCGCGCGCGGTGATCGGGTCGAGCTGCGCGGCTTTGGCGCCTTCTCCGTCAAAAGCCGCCCTGCACGGGTCGGAAGAAATCCACGGACTGGCCAACCCGTTGAAGTCGCAGAGAAATTTGTGCCGTTCTTCAAGACCGGCAAGGAATTGCGAGACCGGCTGAATAGCGAGACGGAAACGACTGCCGCTCCTGTCCCGAGCGAACCTGTTTCAAGCTCAGACTAGATTTCTGATTCTGATGTTTCTGGCGATTGATCTGCTTGGTCTGTTCTCTACTGCCCGAGCTTCACTATATGTTTTGTGTGACCTTCTAAACGAGGTCCCTACCTGGAGGAGATGCACATGACCGCGACACGAACCTGGACTGTTTACCTCTCCGGCGAAATCCATACGGATTGGCGCGAACAAATTGCTCACGGCGTACAGGAACTGAGCCTTCCGGTGAGCCTCGTCGCCCCGGTTACCGATCACGCATCCAGCGATGATTGTGGTGTGACGATTTTGGGCGATGAAGAGCAAAGCTTCTGGAAAGACAATAAGGGCGCGAAAGTGAATGCCATCCGCACCCGTGCCCTGATCGAAGATGCCGACATTGTGGTTGTTCGCTTTGGCGACAAATACAAGCAGTGGAATGCTGCCTTTGACGCGGGCTATGCCGCTGCGCTTGGCAAATCCATCATCACCTTGCACGACCCAAGCCTGACGCACCCGCTGAAGGAAGTAGACGGCGCTGCGATGGCTGTGGCTGAAGAGCCATCGCAAGTGGTGCAGATCCTCGACTACGTCATCAACGGGCGCTTACCGTCCTCACAGCGCGCTCAGGCAGCCGAGTAACAGGACGGGCATATGCGGATCCTTCGGTGGCTGCTTCTTATACCGATAGCGGGAATTTCGCTCTATCTGGCGCTCGCCAATCGCCATGATGTGCTCTTTAGCCTGGACCCGTTCACACCAGAAACGCCTGCGCTGGCGCTTCAGCTTCCGCTGATATTGGTGATCTTTTTGAGTGTTTTGGTGGGCTTGCTGTTGGGCGGTGCATCCGCCTGGGCACGGCAGGGCAAGTGGCGCAAGGAAGCCCGCCAGGGGCGGCGCGATGTGAAACGGCTGTCTGACGAAATCGTCGAATCCTCTGAAAACCTGCCGGTTCCAACGACGGCGCCCGATCGGACAGTCTGAAGGTCTGCGTCTCTTTGTCTGACACTTGGTGCTCGCTCGACAATGCTCTATAACGGCGAAAATGGAGCATGCGATGACCGGCCCCCTCTCAAAAAACCCTGTATTCTGCGCGTTAGACACAACATCAGTCACTCAGGCTGTGACGCTCGCTCAATCCCTAATCGGCAAAGTGGGAGGCCTCAAAGTCGGCATGGAGTTTTTCTATGCCAATGGTCCGACCGGGTACCAAGCCGTCGCTGAGACCGGCATCCCGATCTTTCTCGACCTGAAGCTTCACGACATCCCAAACACCGTCGCAGGTGGTATTCGAGCAATCACCCCTCTCAAGCCAGCCATCCTGACCATACATACGGCAGGCGGAATCGACATGATGAAGGCGGCAAAACAGGCTTCAATGGAAGCGGCAGGCCCCTCACCACTCGTTGTGGGTGTCACCGTCCTAACCAGCCTGGATGAGAGCGACCTCAAGATGGCAGGTGTCGGTGATACTGCGGCAGACCAGGTTCGGAGACTGGCAGGCAACGCTCAGGAAGCCGGCCTAGACGGCGTGGTTTGCAGCCCATTGGAAGTTGACCTCCTCAGGGCCGACTGTGGTCCAGACTTCAAGCTTATCGTGCCGGGCATTCGTCCAAGTGGTGCTGCCATTGGTGACCAAAAGCGGGTCATGGGCCCTGCGGAAGCCCTCGCCAAAGGTGCAGACGTCCTGGTCATCGGACGCCCCATTACGCAGGCCAATCATCCAGCGAACGCAGCTGATGCCATTCAGGCGGAAATTGCCGCCTCCACATCATGACCAGCCCTACCGCCGTCAAAATCTGCGGGCTCTCGACGCCCAACATGGTCCATGTCGCGGTCGATGCGGGTGCCACTCATGTGGGCTTTATGTTTTACGCGCGCAGCCCCCGGAACGTGACGCTCGAGCAGGCCGCAGAATTGCGAGCGCTCCTGCCTGAAACTGTCCAGGCGGTCGCCATTATGGTGAACCCGGACGACGCGCTAGTGGATGAGATCGCCCAAACTGTGAAGCCGGATCTTTTGCAGCTTCACGGGAGCGAGACCCCGGAACGGGTTGCAGCGATCAAAACCCGTACCGGTCTTCCGGTCATGAAAGTCATTTCCGTCGCCGACGCGGCTGACGTGGCGGCAGCCAATATTTACGAAAAAGTGGCTGATTTGTTGCTGTTTGACGCCAAACCGCCTAAATCTATGGCGAATGCGCTGCCCGGTGGCAACGCGGTCTCGTTCGACTGGTCGTTGATCGCGGACGCTGACCCACAGCTTCCCTGGATGCTCTCCGGCGGGCTCACACCTGACAATGTGGCTGACGCACTTGCCCGGACTGGGGCGCGCATGGTGGATGTATCGTCCGGCGTCGAAGACGCGCCGGGCCGGAAGAATGAAGCGCTGATCCGCGCATTTGTGAAAGCAGCGCAGAGTGCCTGAACGCACCTGCAGCTGAACGAGGTGACTGGTGCCAGAACGCCAACAGGAACTTAACTCCTATCGGACGGGGCCCGACGAGAACGGCCATTTCGGAATTTTCGGCGGACGCTTTGTTGCCGAGACTTTGATGCCGCTCATTCTCGACCTGGAACAGAACTACAAGTCTGCACAGCAAGACCCCGCCTTCTATGCAGAGCTTGATGATCTGGCCAAGCACTATACGGGCCGTCCGAGCCCGCTCTATTTTGCAGAGCGGCTTACCGAACATTGCGGCGGTGCGAAAATCTATTTCAAGCGCGATGAGCTGAACCATACGGGCAGCCACAAGATCAATAACTGCCTGGGACAAATCCAGCTCGCCCGCCGCATGGGCAAAACCCGTATCATTGCCGAGACGGGCGCAGGTCAACATGGGGTCGCGACCGCAACAGTTGCCGCGCGCTTCGGTCTGCCATGTATTGTCTATATGGGGGCGAAGGACATTGAACGTCAGGCACCCAACGTGTTCCGCATGAAACTGCTGGGTGCAGAAGTGGTGCCAGTGACTTCGGGCGCGGGCACCCTTAAAGACGCCATGAACGAAGCGCTCCGTGACTGGGTCACGAATGTAGATGAGACCTTCTACATTATCGGCACCGCTGCCGGGCCCCACCCCTACCCACAATTGGTCCGTGATTTTCAATCTGTGATTGGGCGCGAGACCAAAGAACAGATGCAGGAGCGCGAAGGGCGTTTGCCCGATAGTCTGGTTGCCTGTATTGGCGGCGGCTCCAATGCGATCGGCCTCTTCCATCCCTTCCTTGACGATAAGAGTGTCGACATAATCGGTGTTGAGGCTGGTGGTCACGGCCTCGAAACAGGCGAGCATTCAGCGTCTCTTGCTGGAGGGGCACCGGGTGTTTTGCACGGCAACCGGACGTACCTGCTACAGGATGATGATGGGCAGATCGAAGAAGGTCATTCGATCTCTGCGGGCCTCGACTATCCAGGCATCGGGCCCGAACATGCGTGGCTTAAAGAAACAGGACGCGTTCAATATGTGAACGCAACGGACAAACAGGCGCTCGACGCTTTCCAGCTCTGCACAAAACTTGAAGGCATCATTCCCGCACTTGAGCCCTCCCATGCGCTCGCCTATGTGCTGAAAATTGCGCCGGATCTTCCGAGCGATCATTTGATGGTGATGAATATGTGCGGTCGTGGGGACAAAGACGTCTTCTCCGTCGCAGAGCATCTCGGGGTGAAACTCACATGACCACCCGCATCGACACACGTTTCGCAGAGCTCAAACAAGAAGGCCGGGCTGCCTTCGTCGCTTTCGTCACAGCAGGTGACCCGGACTTTGAGACATCGCTCAGCATTCTCAAAGGTCTTCCCGGTACGGGAACTGATATCATAGAGATAGGCATGCCCTTCACCGATCCGATGGCGGAAGGACCTCCCATCCAGGCCTCTTACCTGCGCGCGCTTGAAGCCGGCCAGACGATGCACAAAACGCTCGACCTGGTACGCCAGTTCCGTGCGGGGGACGACACGACGCCGATCGTTTTGATGGGCTACTACAACCCGGTTTATCATTACGGGGTGGAGAAGTTCCTGTCGGACGCCAAGACCGCGGGTGTCGACGGCTTCATCGTCGTAGACCTGCCTGCAGAAGAAGACGAAGAAATGTGCCTGCCTGCACTTGAAGCTGGTCTCAATTTCATCCGTCTCGCGACACCGACCACAGATGAACACAGGCTTCCCGCTGTCCTTAAGAATACCAGTGGCTTTGTTTACTATGTATCGGTCAAAGGTATTACCGGCGCGGCGGCGGCCAACACAACAGATGTGTCTGCTGCGGTTGCCCGGATCAAAGCAGAAACTGACCTCCCAGTGGCGGTTGGGTTCGGCATCAAAACGCCGCAAAATGTTGCCGCAATTGCCGCCCATGCTGATGGCGCAGTCGTTGGCTCTGCCATCGTCGATTGCGTTAAGGACAATTTGGATGAAGCCGGGCGTCCCACTGCGGAGCTCGTTCCACATGTGTTAGAATTTGTGAAATCGCTGGCTGATGGCGTTCGAAGCACCCGCTAGGCGCCAGCAGCTGATTGACAGGCCGCGTCTTGCTTTGGCGCGCCGCCATAGGAGAAGCCCATGAACTGGATTAACAGTGTTGTTCGACCAAAGATCCAGAACGTTTTCAAGAAGCGTGACACACCAGACAATCTCTGGCGGAAATGCGGGTCCTGTGGCGAGATGGTGTTTCATCGTGACCTGGTTGCCGCGTTCAATGTTTGTCCCAATTGCGACCATCACATCAAGCTGCCGAGCGATGAGCGTCTCAAACTTCTGTTTGATCGTGGAGAGTATGAAACGATCTCCGTGCCGTCTGTGCCGTCAGACCCGCTCAAGTTTCGGGACCAGAAGAAATATACAGACCGCCTAAAAGATGCGCGCTCCAAGACCGGCAAAGAAGATGCTGTGACAGGGGCTGTCGGTCGCCTTGATGGCAGCGAAGTTGTTGTTGCCGTGCAGGACTTTGCATTCATGGGCGGATCGCTTGGCATGGGCGCAGGCGAAGCGATTGTTAAATCCATTGAAGTCGCGCTCGACAAAAAATGTGCCTTCATCATGGTTGCCGCCTCTGGCGGCGCACGTATGCAGGAAGGCATTCTGTCGCTCATGCAAATGTCGCGGGTCACTGTTGGCGTGCAACGTCTGCGTGATGCGGGCTTGCCCTTCCTTGTTGTTCTCACCGACCCAACCACAGGTGGCGTGATGGCGTCTTATGCCATGCTCGGCGATGTGCACATTGCTGAACCCAAGGCACTTTTGGGCTTCTCTGGTCCACGGGTTATCGAGCAAACAATTCGTGAAAAACTTCCTGAAGGATTTCAGCGCGCGGAATATCTGCTTGAACATGGCATGGTCGACATGGTGGTCCACCGTCACAAGCTGAAAGAAACGCTGGGGCGTCTTGTTCGCCTGATGATGCATCAGCCAAAGGCACCACAGTCCGACTATCAGCTGCCTGCGGCCCCCACAGCGCCCCAAGCTGCTGGATAATGACACTCCCATGAGCGACAACAGCTCCTCTCTCAAGAGTGATACACTGCTTGAGAGGCTGATGGGCCTTCACCCAAAACTGATTGACCTGACGCTAGAGCGGACAGAACGGTTACTTGCCGCACTGGGGCATCCTGAAAAAAAGCTGCCGCCTATATTTCATATCGCGGGCACGAATGGCAAAGGCTCCACATCGGCCTTTCTGCAATCCATGCTTGAAGCGGCTAGTCTTACGGTCCACCGATATTCTTCGCCCCATCTTGTGAATTTCCACGAACGCATAGTGCTTGGCGGCAAAAGCATCCCGGAAGACGCGCTCGCCGACATTCTGGAAGAATGCGAACGGGTGAACGCGGGTGCGAACATCACCTATTTCGAGATCACCACAGTTGCCGCCCTGCTTGCCTTTTCCCGCGCCCCCGCCGACGCCCTTCTTCTGGAAGTCGGCCTGGGCGGACGCTATGACGCGACCAACGTGTTTGAGAAACCGGCAATCACCCTCATCACCCATATTGGCTATGACCATCAGCATTTCCTGGGCGAAACGCTGAACGAAATTGCAGGCGAGAAGGCCGGTATTTTGAAGCGGGACGTGCCCGCCATCATCGCGCCGCAGGCGGATGAGGCATTTGACCGTATCGAACGGGAAGCGGCGCTCGTCAGCGCGCCGCTCTTTGTGGGCGGGCAGGACTGGACGGCCTATGAAGAACAGGGGCGTCTTGTCTACCAGGATACAGATGGCCTTTTGGACCTTCCTCTTCCCGGCCTCGTTGGCGCGCACCAGATCGAAAATGCCAGCATGGCCATCGCGGCGCTTCGGCAGGCGCCGGGCATCTCCATTGACGATGAAGCGATTGCGGAAGGGCTGGCGTCCGTCTCCTGGCCTGCCCGCATGCAACGGTTGAAGCAAGGACCGCTCGTAACAGCGGCAGGAGAAGGTGCTGAAGTCTGGCTCGACGGGTGTCACAATCCTTCTGGCGGGCGCGTTGCCGCGGCGACTATGGCAGACCTTGATGACAAGCTGCCGCGCTCGCTCTATCTCATCTGCGCTATGCAGAACACCAAGGACGCGAGCGCGTTCTTTGCGAATTTCGGTGGGCTGGCGCGTCAGGTCTTCACTGTCACGGCGCCCGGCGCAGATGCAGCCATCCCTGCAGCCGAGCTGGCCGATATGGCGAAAGCAGGTGGGCTGGAAGCTCAGCCGATGGAGAGCCTTGAGGCTGCCGTCGGTCGCGCGGTGGGACATGCAGATGCAGAGACCGGTGAGCCACCGCGTATTCTCATTTGCGGGACGCTTTACCTCGCGGGGCATGTTCTAAAGGAACACTCCTGACGAGCACCGCCTCCCTGCCTGAATACAGGATTTGTCTCATACCCTGGCAAGGTCATAGACTTTCCGGTCCTGATGAGGAGGAGACCCGACATGATTGAACCCTATGAGACCGCTGTTGAGGATGCCCTTTTGACGCTCCGCGCCGCCAGAAGATCCCTGGTCAATGAGATTTCCGCCTATCCACGACCGATTTCAGGCTGCGACGCTCAGTTCAACCACTTGCTCAGTGACCGCACACGCATTTCAGACGCAATCAATGCCCTGCAGAACCAGCCGTTCGTGCCCACACCGCGTGTAATGGAACCCGGTGCGGCCTCCGAAAGCAGATAAAAAAACCGGCCCCCATTTGAAGGAGCCGGTTTCAATTCTCAGAAAGACATTCAAGCGGAATTTGTTCATTTTCGCGTTTTCGAACGGAAAACCGGCCAAGTCTGATCTTGGCACTTTTCCTGAAAACGCTTTTAAATCTCGCTTTCGATCCACTCTTTGATCTTGCCCTTTGGCAGTGCGCCAACCTTGGTCGCTGCAACCTGACCATCTTTGAAGATCATCAGCGTTGGGATGCCGCGCACGCCATATTTTGTAGGCACGTTCGGGTTCTCATCAATGTTGAGCTTCGCAATGGTGAGCTTGTCCCCAAGGTCGCCTGCGATCTCTTCAAGAGCCGGGCTGATCTGCTTACACGGACCGCACCACTCTGCCCAGAAGTCCACCAGTACAGGCTGGCTGGCATCGATCACATCGGCTTCGAAGCTGTCATCTGTTACTTTTGATGTGGCCATGAGTTGCGCCTTTCGTTTTATCCCGGCTTATGCGCCGGTTGATGATGGTTGGGCCCGACGGAGAATCCCCGAGCCCCAAAATATCGTTGGGAGGAATCTAGGTAGCCCCTCCTGCAGGGTCAAGGCATGGTCACGTGGCCGTGACACTAAAGCGATTTAGCCAGCATTTCTGCGGGTATTTCCATGAGATTTGGCCCATCTGTCCATAGAAGCGCCGCCCGAATCGGGCGATCAGGATACAGCTTGCCCAAGAGGGCAGCATATCCAGCCATTTGAGCGATATAGGCGGGGCTCGTGTCATCCACACGGGCGGGCGGCGGACGGTTTGTTTTATAGTCGATGATGAGAACCTCTTCTTCGCTCACAAGAAGACGGTCGATCTGACCGCTCAAGAAGAGACGGTCGCCGTCCCGCTCAATCTCACCAACAAGCGCCACTTCCGCCCGACTGCCGGGTCCAAAGAGCGACGCAAAGGCCGGAGCCGCCAAGACAGTTTGAACAGCGTTTGCGATCTCTGCTTGTTCCTCGCCGGAGAGGGCGAGGCCATCACTTGCCAGAAATTGTTGTGCCGCTGCTTCGCGCTTGTCCTCACCCAGGTCCGGGAGCGTTTCCAAAAGACGATGAATGAGGCGCCCGCGCTTAAACCTGTCCGCACCGCCAGTGCTGAGCGGTGAGGCAATCGTGGGCTCGTCGACATCTTCCACCAGCTTGGACGGCGCTAAAGGTCTTGCGGGAACCGGTTCCGGCGGCGGGAGTTGAGACGCCCAAGAGGGCAGGTCGGCCCTTGGTTGCGAGACCTTTGCGGCTTCTGCTCGTTTGACGTCCCGCTTCTGATCGCCCTCAATGCGCTTGACCGGCTCCCCATCCCATGCGGTTATTTCTTGCATCTCTCCAGCCAGACCGCGCTCCATCAGTTTGTACCAGCAGTCAGGGCTCAGCTCCCGGCTTCCCTCATAGCCGCTAATGTAAAGGCGGTCTTTGGCCCGCGTCATCGCAACATAGAGAAGACGGCGATATTCATTCATCGCCTCAACGCGCAAACGGTCTCTCGCTCTCCCCGCCACCGGGTCGTCATTCGCTTTCCGGCCTGGAAAGAGCAACAGACCGGCACCATCACCGTCGGCAGCTATGAGTTTTGGATCGTGCTGCCCCCCCGGCACCGAGCAGGTGTCTGGCAAAAAGACAATGGGCGCTTCCAATCCTTTGGCGCCGTGAACGGTCATGATCCGAACTTCGTCGCGCCCTTCCGCCATTTCGCGTTTTACTTCAGCTTCGCCTGCATCAACCCAATGGAGGAAGCTTTGCAGCGACGGGGTGTGCGTGCGTTCATATCCCAACGCCAGGGATAAAAACTCATCAACAGGGTCATCAACGTCTGCCCCCAGCCGTGCCCTCAGATTGCGGCGCCCATTATCGGCAACAAGCATGTGCGCGAAGAACTCATAGGGTCGCATCTGGTCCACTCGTTTCCGCCAGGACGATAAGAGCCTATGAGCCTCCTGATAGGAGGACTGTTCGTCTCTGCGCGCAGTCAGCGCCTGCCAAAGAGAGCCCTTACGATCATGGGCCAAATCAAACAGAGCATCTTCATCCAGGCCAATGAGCGGACTTTTCAAAACAGTCGCCAGCGTCAGGTCATCTTCTGGCAAAAGCGCAAAGGCGGCGGCGGCCATGAGATCCATTACTGCAATCTGATCGGTGAGTACCATTCGGTCAGTGCCGGCGACTGGTACGCCCCGTCGTTTCAAGGCCCGGATGATTTCTTCAACAAAGATGTTACGTCGACGCACAAGGATGAGAACGTCCCTTGCTTCAATCGGACGGCCCTCCCCTTTCAGGCTTTCATTTGTGGCGAGCCAATGCGCGACTGTGGAGGCGATCCTGTCCGCCAGTCGCGCCTCAGGGCTTTCTGACTTTGGATAATCTAGCGGCGCGTCCCATGGCAGGGCCTCTTCTTCCTCATCGGGCACACAGGTCGGCCAGATCTCGACAAGCCCGGCATCAAGGTCGCGGAAGGGATAGTGCGTTGGCGGCTCTGCGTCTGCGTTAAGACCGGTGGCGGTTTCTTCTGTCGCAAATACCTGATCGACCGCGCTCAAAACTTCGCGGGTGGAGCGAAAAGACAGAAGTAGGTCCACCGGGTTCCATGTTTTGCCGGCACCCTCTACCTTTGCCGCAAAGTGATTTTTCATCTCCGCAAACTTTGCCGGGTCCGCCCCCTGGAAAGAAAAGATCGATTGTTTTTCATCGCCCACTGCGAAGATGGTTCGGGTCAACTCGCGCGCGCCCTCGCCGGACAGGAACTCTTCGGCCAGGGCCTGTATCACTTCCCATTGATGCGGACTCGTATCCTGGGCTTCATCCACAAGGATGTGGTCAAGGCCACCATCGAGCTTATAGAGCACCCAGGCGGCAGCTGAGGAGAGGTTCAGCAAGTCTCGGCTTTTTAGAATAAGGTCTTCATAGTCGAGCACAGCCCATTGCTGCTTGAGTCTCTCAAAACGTTCGAGCAGGGCTGCTGCCAGCACATAGAGTGCGTGGGTTGAGGCTACGATGCGGGCCGCGCGGCGTTTCTCTTCCAGCTCGACAATGCGGGCCTGTTCCCGTTCCAGCAGATCCAGGAGATGCGGGTGGGCTTCGTGCACTTTCTTGGTGATGATGCTGGGTGTCAGTTTCTTTGGGTCGCCGTCCTGCTTGAGAAATGCTGTCTTATAGACGTCCAGCACCTCCACATCCGCCGGTGCATTGAGAAAGTCCGCAATAGTCGTCGCTGTTTTGACGTCCGTCTTGTTTCCACCAGCCAGGAGAGGGTGAGCCTCTTTAAGCTCAGAAAGAGGGGCTGCTTCTGCGGCGGTGGCAATCAGCGAGTCTTCTGTATCCCCTGGCGCCACCTGCAATAGACCTGCAACCCGCTCCAGGATACCGGCCACACCGCCTGCGCTTGCGATCTGTTCGGTCAGGCGGGCGCGCTTGCCTACAATCTCGCGAAAGAGATCATCAAACCCATATTCGCCGACAAGCGAAGAGACGGTCTCAAAAGCGTGTGCAACATCGCCTTGCGCGCCCGCCTGTTCCTCCACTCCAATCTCGGAGAGGATTTCATCCCGCGCTTCTGCCATCAGTTCCGTTGCCGTGCGCTCATCCAGAATTTCAAAATGCGGTGGCACACCCGCTTCCAATGGAAAGCGGCCGAGCAGGCGTTCACAAAAAGCATGAATGGTTTGGATTTTGAGACCACCTGGTGTCTCAATCGCCCTGGCAAACAAGAGGCGGGCGCTTAAGAGTTTTGCCGCATCTGGTGCCACGCCCTCAAGTTCCTGCAGCTTCACCGCGAGTGCTGCTTCGTCCATCACCGCCCATTCACCCAAACGATCATAGAGACGGCTTGCCATCTCCGAGGCTGCCGCCTTGGTGAAGGTCAGGCAGAGAATACGCTCCGGCTCCGTGCCTGACAGGAGGAGCCGGATTACCCGGTTGATAAGGACATGGGTTTTGCCTGAGCCCGCGTTAGCAGACACCCAGACTGATGCGGTCGGGTCGGCGGCAGCCGCCTGCCGTCTTGTGGTGTCATTGACCGTCAATGCGCCGGTTTCCGCCATCAGACGTCACCCCCGCCCTGTGCCGCCGTCCACTCGCGGACGCGGGCCAGGTGATCATAATCTCCCCAAAGCGCCTGAAACTGAACACGCGGGCGCGACAGGAAGGGTGTGCCCTCGCTTTCATAGCGCTGCAAGAGGGCGACAAGTCCCTCCAACACGCCCGCCGCATCCGCGCTGCCATCCTGCGACACCTTTTTCTCCGCCGCACCCGGGTCACCCCCAGACAAGTGGAGATAGGACAGGACCGATACGGGCCGTGCGGCGAGCGGCGTTCCACTGTCAGCGATGAAACCACCGGCGGCTGCAATGGCGGCTTCCAATGGCAATTGCGGGCTTAAGCCTGCTTCCACCTGTTTCTTTGAAGGTGGCGCGCCGGTTTTGTAGTCATAGATGGCAAAGGATCCATCCACACGTTCATCAACCCGGTCAGCGCGCGCAGACAGTGTCATCGGTCGATCGAACCCCGGAAGGGCCAGCTCGCCCTTGATCTCAGCATGGGTTCGTGTGAGCCCAGTGCGCAGGTCGCTTTCCCAAATCGACATCCAGCGGGCCACCGCTTCATATCGCGGCCACCAAAAGGCTGTCACACCTGGACGGTTTGGTGCCGTTTCGAAGGCCAGCCTGCCCATCTCCAGAAATGCCGCTTCGACATTACCGGGCAAAGTATCGGGGAATTTCCGGGCGAAGTTTTCCAGCGCCTGGTGGAGCAGCGTTCCACGTTCCAATGCGCCCGCATCGGCATCCAGCGGATCGAGCGGTTTAAGGCGCAAGACCTTCTTGGCATAGATCGCATAGGGGTCGCGGATCAGTGTTTCTACTTCAGTCACAGAATATATGTTTGGCCTTGCTGCCAGAGGAGGTTTCGGCTGAGGCGCGGCGCCGGGGACCACAGACTTTGGCTCATCCAGCTTCTCTGCAATATTCAGATAGCTTGTATCGGGTGTCAGTCCGTCTTTCAGACCCGCACCTTTTAGCAGGCTATCAATCCGCAACAGCCAGCGCGAGGCAACGGTCGGCGCCCCCTCTACCTTCAAAGACCGGGTGATGATCACGTCCGCGCCACAGGCCGCCTGCACAAAGTCATGAGCGGATAGACCAATGCGCCGTTCCGGCGGCTCCAACCCCAGCTCTTCGCGCATGGGCCTGCTGAGCCAGGCATCAATGGGCGCCGCTGTCGGCCAGCTCTCTTCGTTCAATCCGCCGAGGACCACCCTGTCGGCACTCAAAAGACGGGCTTCAAGCGGGCCCAGTATCGATAATCTGGGATGTTGACCAAATCGGGGTCTCACCATCTGCCCGGCGCTGAGTGTTTCGAGCAGGCGTAAATAGGCAAGTGGCTCCATAGCGGTCAGGCTGTCGGCCGACGCGAGCAGCGTCTCCATAAAGAGCGCTGTTGCTTCGCCTGCATCGCCTCGATAGAGCCGATCGGCTCCGGTGGTGTCATCGCTTACCGCTAAAGCCTCCGCCGCCCGCAAATGAGCGTCAACCAAATCCCTCAAAGGCAGTTCGTGGAGATCGTAACACTCAAGGAAGGGGCTAACGGCCGCATCCAAGCGGTTGATGAGATCAACCAACCGGTCTTTCTTGTCTTGCTCCAATTCTGTCTGCGCCAACACATGCCGAAGACCCGCTATGTCCGGGCCAGGCCGGGGACCGCGTAGGAGCGCGCGTTCAAGCTCGCGCGTTCTCTGACCACATTCCGCAGGGTTCAACCCCAATGCAGTCAATGGGTGTTTCAACACATCCAACAAAGAGACGGGTGCGAGGCCTTCCGACGCGGTGACGGCGAGAAGCCGCAGGAAACCGAAAGGCGCTGTCCCGGTGAGCGGTGTGCCTGCACTATCGTCAATGGGAATATCCCAACGTCCAAGCTCTTGCGCCACACGCCGGGCCAAAGACCGGTCCGGGGTTACCAGAATGCCGGTGCGCTCAGGCACCTCCAGAGTTTCGCGTAATGCACAGGCTATTGCCGCTGCTTCCTCTCGCGGGGTCGGTGCCTCAATCAATGTGAGACCTGTTGTGGCGGCGGCTTGATCGAATGCGCGCGCGTCTCTCCCACTCCAGGCATCTGTGGTTTCTGCCGGACGTAGCGCGTCTGACAAAAAGGCGGCGCGGTCCTTTGCGACAGTTGAGGGTTTCGCATGCGGCCATGTCTGCACCTGCTCTCTGTCCGCTCCGATGCTCGCCAGCAATTGCTTCATGCCATATTGCGGATGAGACGGCCCCACAGCCTGCCAGCCGCGCGCATCAAGTGCCTGATCAAGACCGGGAAGAATCACGGCTCCCTTCGGCAGAAGAGCAACTGTCTTCAAGAGATCAGCCGTCGCAGGAATGGAGCCCGTTGACCCTGCCGCGATGACCGGGTGCGCTGGCGGATTTGATGCCCAGGCCTCTGTTTCAGCACGGATTGCCAGGTTGCGTCGTTTCGCAGGATCGATAAGTCCCCGCTCGGCCAGTTCCTGCGGCCAGTAGTCGAGGGCTATCTCCAAAAAGGAAAGCGTGTGTTGCCAATGCTCGGCGAAACGGTCTGGCACCAGATCCCGCACCTTTGACAGATCAACACCCTCGGTCTCCGCGCTATCAATCAGGTGAGCGAGCTCTGCCGCAAGCGAGGTCGCCTGCCCGGCGTTTTTTGGCCCGAAGGGACTTCCCCTTCCCCAGGCGAGAATCAGTCTGGCCAGTCGCAATTGCCGGTCCATACCATCAATCGCAGGCGGCAGATCAAGGCTCCCCGGAACAGCTTCCGCTGGGTCGGCGGTCAGCAACAGTTCTTCTTCGTCCACATCGCCTAGGGGACGTATATGCGGCAGCAGAATAGCTTTGCCATCACCGGCACGAAGAAAAGCTTCCGTCAGAGAGCGTACCGCCCGGCGCGTCGGGAGCAGGATGGTGAGGTCAGCCAGCGCTTCAGGTTTGTCAGAAAGCGTTCCTTGCAAACCAGGGTCTGCCACAAGCGCCCTTGCCAGGGCGTCCAGAAAAGGAACGCCCGGTGGAATGGTGAACAGCGTTGGCAAAGAATCGTGGGCCATGACCTCAGTCTATCCGGGTGAGGCTACAACGTATTGCGTTTAATCGGAGCCACAAGACGGCGCTCAGATCACGCCTTTTTTGGCACTTTGATGAATCACGCACACGCAAAGCGCTTTACAGATCGCGCAGGAACCGTTCTGCGTCAGCAAGATCGCTGGGCGTCCCCACATGCATCCAGGTTGCCTCCATGCGCAGGCCAAAAAGACGGCCTCGCTCCATCGCTTGGTCCCAGATGAGATTGGTGGAGAAGGGCCCCTCCGGCCCGTCATCAAACAGCGTCGGTTTGACGATCTGAACGCCGGCAAACATGAAGGGCGCGACGGTCTGTTCCTCCCGGCGGACCAGACGCCCATCAGGCTCCATTGTGAAGTCGCCCCGGCGTACTTCACCAATCGTGTTGGTGGCGCTGGCAATCATCAAAAGCGCGTCCATATGCTCCGGGTCCCAAGCTTCCATCATGCGCGTGAGGGTCGGACGGCGGCCTTCAATCCACACACTGTCGGAGTTGAACGTGATTATGGGGTCATCGCCCAATAAGGGTCTGGCTTTCTTGACGCCGCCGCCGGTGTCAAGAAGGTCTGTGCGCTCATCTGAAATCATGATCTTCGGAGCTGAGAGCCTCTTCAAATGGGCTTCAAGAAGACCTGCGTGGGCATGCACGTTGACAACGACCTCGTCTACGCCTGCCGCGCTCAAGCGTGCCAGCGCGTGGTCGATGAGAGGTTTCCCCATAAAGCGAACCAATGGCTTTGGCTTGTCATCGGTGAGAGGCGCCATGCGTGTGCCGTGCCCGGCGCCCATGATCATCGCGCGTTTAATCTGGGTCACGCTGGTGTCTCGGCGATCTGCCCTGCGGCGGGCGCATCTTTCAAAAAATGGTTTTCCACAAAGCGGGCCAGATCGGAAAGGGCGGGATGCGCCAGATTGCGCCTCAAATAATCCTGCGTGCGGGCCATGTGGACCATGTAACGGGGCTTATTGTCTCGCTTCAAAAGCCGTGGCCACAGTCCCATGAGGCGAAGCGCCCGCTCCGCACCCAGAACGGCGTAAGCGGCTTCAAACTCATCAGCGTCAAACCGAGCATCGGCATTCTTCATCGCCTGAACATAATAGCCGCGCATCACCTCTTCACGCTCCACGGGCACGTCCCGGCGTGCATCCTGCAGAAAGGAGACCGGGTCATACGCAAGTGAGCCGATCAGTGCATCCTGATAGTCAATCAAACCAACACGCTCCAAGCCGCGCCCCTTCGATTGCCAGAGAATATTGGGTGAATGAAAATCCCGCAGAAAGAGTGTGCGGGGGCCTGCTTCAATCAGCGGCCAAAGTGCTGTCCAGATTGCGTCATACTCAGCCCGCAAGTCGTCGCTCGCCTGCGTGCCCATTACCACGGGTAGATACCAATCAAGTGGCATGGCGGTTTCGATGCGGTAAATACCGTCATCAAATGAAGGCACATCATGGGTGCTTCCATCCCCAACTGACAATAGCCCCGGCGTTCCTGCCTGCTGCAACGCCACGAGAACGTCCAGCCCCGCGCGATACATATCATCCAGCACTTCGCCTGCAGGGCCCGTACCTTTGTCGATCATGCCACCGAAGTCAGCTGTGCCGAAATCTTCGAGCAGCAGGAAGCCATGTTCTAGGTCACTAGCAATGATATCGGGCGCGCGCAGTCCGAGGCTTTTGAGGTAAGAACCGACAGCCACGAAGGGGCGTACATCTTCGGCCAGGTGCGCAAGCTTGGAATAGGCGGCATGGGTGCCTTCTGAAGGTGAATCGGGACCAGCTGGCCAGTCCATAAGAACGCCGTTGGCGCCGTTCAGTGCCAGGCGCTCGTAGCGACGCAGCGACGCATCTCCCTGCAGGAAGCTTCGTGTTGCGGTTCCCCAGCCTGCACGCTCCAGGAAGGCCGCTAAAAGTTCTTCTCGTTCGCTCACGCTCGCCCTCTTGTTCGGCTTTTCTTGCAGGCCATCCTGGTCTCACGTATCATTCTGCAACATTTTCTCTTGCGCGCGGTTAATGCGGTCTTCCCATGAGGCCCCACGCCCCGTCAAGCATGCGACGCGCCCATCGCCGACCTCTTTCAGCTCAATGTCCAGCCGTTCGGCCGGGAGCTCATCCGCCATGCGGTCCGGCCATTCAATGAGCAGAAGGCCGCCCTCAAGCGCTTCTTCCAATCCAAGCTCAATCAGCTCATCAGGATCAGATAGTCGGTAAAGGTCTGCATGCCATATGGGCAGAGAGCCCGCCTCATAGGTTTGCACGAGGGTGAAGGTCGGGCTTGGCACATCCTCCCGCAGGCCTGATGCAGCAAGGAGCGTTTGGATGATCGCGCGCGCCAGACTTGTCTTGCCCGCTCCCAGATCCCCCCAGAGTGCAATAACGTCACGCTGGCCGACCATGTCCGCCAGCGTTTTGCCGAGCCTGTCCGTCGCCAGGGCGTCAACCAAGGCAATTTCGCATGCGCTATCGTTTTGCGCGGTGGGCGGTGGTGTGATCCTACTCATAGGCGTCCTTGTACGCGTTCAATGCATCTGTCTTCAAGGGGCACAGATAACCTGAGCCATGGCTATCTTTTGGGTATTTTCGGCGGAATCCTTGCGTCCCTTCGCCTCATCGCGCACATTTCACTTGAACTGAACCGGCTGTGGCGGCACATTCAGATCAACAAAAGTGACGCATGCGTCACTTTTATAAGAGTGTGGTTCAGAGGAAACTGGGAGGAGCATTCACCATGTCAGATGGGGTGATCATTGTCGGAGCCGGACATGCCGCCGGCCAAGCAGTCGCCAGCCTGCGATCAGAGGGCTATGAAGGCCCGATCACAGTGATCGGCGACGAGCCCTATGTTCCCTATCAGCGCCCGCCTCTGTCCAAGAAATTCCTGGCCGGTGAAATCGACATTGACCGGGTTTATTTCAAGCCGCCGGATTTTTATGAGAAGTCCAACGCTGAGATGGTCCTCGGGCGAAAGGTCGTCGAAATCGAACGCCCGAAAAAGATTGTGCATCTAGATGATGGAAGCACGCGGGGGTACGACAAGCTCATTCTGGCGACCGGTAGCCGTGTTCGCGAGCTCAACATTCCAGGCTTTGACCTGGAAGGCGTGTTTTATCTTCGCACAATCGAAGATGTCGAAGCGATCCAGAGCAAGTTCAATGAAGGCGGGAAGATGGTCGTCGTAGGTGGCGGCTATATCGGCCTGGAAGTTGCTGCTGTTGCCGCGCAGCGCGGGATTGACGTGACGGTACTTGAAATGGCGCCGCGGGTTCTTGCCCGCGTGGTCGATCCGATCCTCTCCAAGTTTTATACGAAGGCCCACACAGAAGCCGGCGTCAAAATCGAGACCGGCGTCACGGTTTCCGGATTTGAAGGATCTAACGGCAAGATCGAGAAGATCGACTGCGGCGACGGCAAAACCTTTGACGCTGATTTTGCCATCGTTGGGGTTGGGATCATTCCCAATGTGGAGCTCGCCGACGAAGCAGGCCTGAAAGTCGAAAATGGTATTGCCGTTGATGAATTGTGTCGAACGGAAGATCCGGACATTTATGCGATTGGGGATTGCACCAACCATCCCAATCCTATTCTCGGCACCCGGTTGCGTCTTGAGTCTGTGCACAATGCCCTTGAACAGGGAAAGACTGCGGCGGCGTCCATTTGTGGCAAGGAAAAACCATACGCGCAAGTACCGTGGTTCTGGTCAGACCAATATGATCTGAAGCTGCAAATCGTCGGGCTCTCTGCTGGTTATGATGAAGTGGTGGTGCGGGGCGATCCGGAGAACGAGCGCTCCTTTGCGGTCTTCTATCTAAAAGACGGGGTGATGATTGCCTCTGATGCGGTTAACCGCGCACCGGAACATATGATGTCGCGGAGACTTATTGCTGCGAAGGCAAAAATCCCCGCCGCGAAGCTCGCGGACGAAAGCATCAACATGAAAGACATGGCGAAGTAGCAGGCTTCACCTTTCAATCAATGAGTTTGACTGAATGCCACCTTGAGCAGCATCTCTCCTGTGGCATCGTGAATGGACCTGCCGGTCTCAATGAAACCGTAACGGTGGTAGAATCGGCGGCCCGCCAAATTCTTTTCAAACACCTCAAGCCACATTGGCCCTTTCAGAGCAATGGCGTGATCCACCAATGCTCTGCCTAGACCTTTGCCATGGCAGGATGGATCGAGAAACAGTCCGCCAATCTCATCTCCATTGAGCGCGATGAAACCAACCGGGTCTCCCTCTGTTTCAATCACCCATGTCTCAGAATGCGGCAAATATACGCGTCGGAGCATATCCGCTTCCTGCTCCACAAATGAGTGATCCAGAAAAGGGTGAGCGATCCGAGTTGCAGCTCTCCAGGCGGCCTCCAGTGCTGCCGTGTCTTCTACTTTGTATTTTCTAATCATGCTCACGGCACATCATCTCCGGATCCTTCTCGACTTTGATAGCACTTACTGGGTTAAGTCCATGGGGCACTAAAAAAGGGCGTCTCGATTGTACGAGAGCGCCCTTTTCTTTGTTCTGCTGTCGCCGCTTAGTCAGCAGCTGATGCCAGCCTTGGACCCGCTTTAAAGTCATGGTTCATAAGTGGCAAGGAACGCACCCGCTGACCTGTCAGCGTGAAGAGGGCGTTTGCCACGGCCGGCGCGATGCAGGGCGTGCCAGGCTCACCCAGTCCACCAAACGGTGCATCTGACTCCATAAAGTGGATGTCAATTTCCGGCGTTTGTGCCAGACGAACCGCGTCATAATCCGGGAAGTTCCCCTGCACGACGGCGCCATCTTCAATGGTGATATCGCCGTAAAGCGCTGCCGTCAGGCCGTAAATGACGCCACTTTCAATTTGTGCGGCGGCCCCATCGGGATTGACCACCGGACCACAATCAACGGCACAGGTGACTTTGTGGACTTTTGGCTCGCCTGTATCATCGATAGACACTTCAACGATCTGAGCCACGATCGTGTCAAAGCTCTGTTGAAGGGCGACACCACGCGCATGGCCAGCCGGCAGAGGCGTGCCCCATCCTGCCGCTTCACCTGCCTTTGCAAGCACTGCCTTGTGGCGCGGGTTGTCCCCGATCAGAGACATGCGGAACTCGAACGGATCCTTGCCAGCGGCATTTGCCACTTCATCCACAAAACTCTCATTGAAGAAAGAGTGCTGTGTGTGGGCGACCGACCGCCACGCGCCATACGGCACATGGACCGGACTTTCCACATAGCGGATTGATTGGTTCGCTACGGCGTAAGGAATGTGGCTTGCTTCTGCAGGCTCATCCTTGCGGATATAGCGGTTCACCCAGGCTGTTGGCTCACCCTTGTCATTAAGCGTTGCAGACATATGGGCTGCGACAGCAGGACGGTAATAGTCATGCTGCACATCTTCCTCGCGCGACCAAACGAGTTTCACCGGACCGCCAACCTGCTTAGCGATTTTTGTTGCCTGGTGAACATGGTTTGAGGCTGATGGACCGCGACGTCCAAAGCCGCCCCCCAGCATGAAATTATTCACATGCACATTCTCTGGCGCAACACCTGCTACTTCTGCGACAACGTTGCGGGTTGAAAGACCGTCCTGGGTACCGACCCATACTTCTACCTTGTCATCCTTAAATTCGATGGTGCAGTTCATCGGCTCCATGCAGGTATGCGCAAGGAAGGGAACTTCATAGCGAGCCTCAATGAGATCGCCGCCTTCAGCCATCGCCGCAACCGCGTCGCCAATCTCGACATCTTCTTCCGACTCGGCATTTTCGAGATTGTCGTGGAAGGTTGCAAAGATGGACTCTGTCGACACTGACCCATTGCCGCCATCATCAAACTCAACTTCTACAAGTTCCAACGCTTGTTTGGCGCGCCAGTAATTGTCAGCGACCACTGCAACACCATCGTCTGTCGAGACAACTGCGGTGACACCGCGCTGATTGAGCGCCGCTGACCCATCGAAACTTTTGACAGAGCCGCCAAATACGGGAGCCTGGCGGATCGCTGCAATTTTCAAGTCGGGACGCTGAACATCAACGCCATACTGCGCTGTGCCATCCACCTTGGAGGGAATGTCATAACGTGGCTTGGACGTGCCGATGATTGTGAAATCTTTGCGATCTTTGAGCGTGGGACTCTTGGGCGGGGAATATTCCGCCGCTGCAGCCGCTAGCTCGCCAAAGGTTGCACTCTTGCCGGAGGCGGCATGGTGTACATGGCTCAATCGAGCGGTCAATTCGCTCTCTGGCACATTCCACTTGTCAGCAGCTGCGCGGATGAGCATTTCCTTTGCTGCCGCGCCCGCAACACGCATGCCGTATTGCCCTGTGAAACGCACAGACGTTGATCCACCTGTGATCTGGCCCACCATCATCTCTGCAATTTTGAAGAAGCTAGCATCCACAACGCCCGTGAGAGCTGAGGGAATGGGTGTCTGACCCACAATATAGCCCTTCGCCAGCGGCCCGTTTGCCCAGACATCATCGGCAGGCGCCTGGACCATCTGAACGAGATCCCAATCAGCTTCCATTTCTTCTGCCGCCATCATGGGCATAGATGTATGAACGCCCTGACCCATTTCTGAGTGGGGCACATAGACCGTCACTTTGTTATCCGGATCTATCTTCAACCATGTCGTGGTGAAGTGTTCTCCTTCACCTGCCGCAAATGCCTGAGCACGTTCTGGTCGCGAAGAGCCGAGAGTGGCATATCCAAGCAGCATGCCGCCGCCGACTACTGTGCCACCTATGAGAAGTTGTCGTCTTGTCGGTTTCATATCTCTTCCCCTTACGCGGTTGCCAGCGAACGGATCGCGGCCCGGATGCGTGGATAGGTGCCACAGCGACAAATATTGGTGATAGCTGCGTCGATCTCGTCGTCAGATGGGTTCGCATTTTCAGAGAGAAGCGATGAGACAGCCATCAACATGCCAGACTGGCAGTAGCCACATTGTGGCACCTGATGGTCGACCCAGGCCTGCTGAAGCGCCGTGAGATCCGGCCCGCCTTCGTTCAACCCTTCTATGGTGGTGATATCAGCACCGGCCACAGCTTCGACAGGCAGGGTGCAGGTGCGCATGGCCTCGCCATTCACGTGCACAGTACAGGCACCGCAGGCCGCAACGCCGCAGCCGAATTTGGTGCCGGTCATACCCAACTCGTCCCGAAGGACCCACAAAAGCGGCATGTCTGGCTCAACGTCCAGCTCGTGGCCCTTGCCATTAATGGTGACAGAAATAGTCATGCGTCTCTCCCTCTGCGCGAACAGCCCGTGTGATCCCATGTGTGGTCAGGATCGGCAGTGGACTGGTGGTCATCAGCCCTCAATCAAGGGCGTTTGGTCTCGCGGTCCCGATGCAAATTGATCGTGAAATTCTTGAGAGAGAATATGGGTGAACTGGGCTGCTTAACAAGCCCATTTGCAGAGATTTAGCAGTTAAAATGAGCGATCATTCAGTGATCAAGGATCATTTCTGGCTGTTTTTCGCCATTTTGGCTCGGCGCGTCCATTAGAATGGGAAGATGGCACGTCACCTGGGTTCCCACGGAGGGCTCAGATTCCAGGGTCACCCACCCTCCATGGAGCTCGACAAAACTTTTCACCAAGGACAGCCCAAGACCTGCGCCGCGACGCCTGTCCGCTCCGCCACGGGCTTCGAAGCGGTCAAAAACACTCGCCTGGTGCTCTGGTTTGATGCCATCTCCCGTATCCGACACGAAAAGCTTCAGCTCGTTGGTGCCGCGTTCTGCACCGATTGTGATCGCATCACCAGGCTGGGTAAAGGCGACTGCATTGGAGATCAGGTTGATCATAATCTGGCGAATGCGTTTGTCGTCAGCGCGGAATTCACCAATGTCCGGCGGACAATCTGTGAGCAGAGACACGCGGGCTTTCTGAACCCGCTGCTGCGCAAAGGCCTCGGCACTGGAAATCACTTCAGCAATGGAGACATTGGAGAGATCAAGGGTCATGGCGCCCGCCTCGATCGTAGACAGATCGAGAATGTCATTCACCGTTGCCAAAAGCTCGTGGGACGAGTCCAGAATACCGGATGTGTATTCATGCTGCTTTGGCAGAAGCTCCCCAAACATCTCGGCTTCCAAAATTTCACCAAAGCCGATGATGTTGGTGAGAGGTGTACGCAGTTGATAGGAGACATGGCTGATAAATTCAGATTTCAACCGGTCAGCGGTTTCCAGCGCTTCATTGCGTTCGCGAAGGGCGCGCTCAATCCGCGATGCGTCCGTCACATCAACGAAGGTCAAGAGGGTTGCACCATCGGGAAGTGGTACCGTCGCGCAATCGATGATGCTCCCATCAGCGCGCTCAATGCGGTTAGATAGCTGCCGCCTGCCCTCTACCGAGGTTAGGCTCGACTTCAGATCAACCCAATATGCCTCATCATCGTAGAGACCCTTGCAGGCATCTACGATGTCGCCAATGTGGGGCTCTTTGGCCAGCTGTTCTTCAGTGAGACGCCAAATCTGAGCATAAACGGGGTTGTGCAGTTTCAAACGCCCGTCTGATCCAAACACCGCAACACCTTCAGACAGATTGTCCAGGGTTTCTCCCTGGACTCTCAGAGCAGTATTGTAGTCGCTTTCCAGGTTCAGCCGCTCGGTGACATTGTCATAGATATAGATGACACCTCCCAGGGGGTGGGCTTGCGCCATCAATTGAACCGTCTGCCCGTCAGGCAGGTACCAGAACTCTTCCACTGGCTGTGTCGCCTGATAGATCTCCATCATCTGCGTCTTCCAGGCCTGGAAGTTCGCCTGCTCCGGCAGGCGCCTTGAACCGCGCAATGCATCAAGGACTTCGCTGTCCATGGGTTCGGTTGCCAGCCAGTCGGCGTCGAGACCCCAGAATTTGAGATAGGCTTTGTTAAAAAACTTCAGGCGTTTGTCGGCGCCAAAAATGGCGACGGGCGTTGCCAGTCGATCCAGGGTGCCACTGTGTGCCTCAATGTGGCGCTGCAGCTCCCCTTCCGCATTATCAAGATCGGTCACATCAACCGCGACACCTGCGGACCCGGATGACAAGCACATATCGGTCACATGAAGGGCGCGGCGCTCACCACTGACAATGGCATGCATGCGCTGCTGACACGTTTCGCCCGCCGCTATTGCATGGCGCGCCTTTTCGAGCACTTCATCACTCAGGAGCTCCTGGCCCTTTTCGACCACTTCCTCTGCGCTACCCAGATCGACGGCACGGACATAGGCTTGATTGACCCACTCGAGCCTGCCGTCTTTGTCTCTGCGCCAAGCAGGCATTGCTAGAAGGTTGAGATGCTCAACAAACCGGTCACGGGTTGTCTCCGCACTTGTTGCGCGATCGACAAACCGACTGATCTCTGCGCGCTCACCCGATACATCTCTGATCCACACAACAGCCTGGGCGCCGGCGGGGCGTCCCTCGGCCTCATATGTGCGTCCATCGATGGAGTGGACCGTCAGTGAAAAACGGGCGCCGCGCGACCGCAACATATCCACCGCGTTTCGCAAACCGCCTGCGGTTTCCGGCGTAAGGCGCCGGAGCACATCTTCATAGTCCACATTGCCCGTTGCCGGGTCTGCCAATGAAACCGTGCTGCCAGCGATTTGGGGACGCGATTGCAGCGTACCGGGCTTTGCCATCATGGTGTCAGGCGACCAAATCAGCACAGCTCCTGGCTCGGAGGCCAGGATCGCCTCGACCGTGTCCACGCGGGCACCCATGGCGACAATTTCCTGTTCATGAGCAAGCCGCTGGCGACGGGTTCTGGCGCTGGATTGCGCTGCCCAATAGGCACAGCCCATTGCCATCGCGATGGCACCGACGGAAATCAGAAAACTCATGATGAATGTGGGCTCGTTCGCAAGACCAGGCGCGACCCCGAGCACTTCTAGAAAGGGCGTTATGGCAAGAAGCGGGTCAGGCGCATCGACGGGCGCCGCTCGCACAGGCAGAGCCGACGCTGCCCACAAGGCGGCGCTCCCAAAACCCATCTGAAAGCGGGATCTGGTCCCACTATTGCCCGACGCCATGACCTGCATCTCGCACCGAACCCCCACAATCAGGCTCGATGCCCCCATTTGTTACCGCTACCCCGACAACGGCGAAAATCGCCGAAGTTAGAGGATGTTACCTTCGTTTCTTCGTGTCTGCCCAGAAGTAGTTTGAGCAAGTGGTTGCGAAAGGTGGTGTCATTGGGACCCATCTGAGTCCGATAGGCAACAGTTCATTGCGGACCCGATACAAAAACCAACTCATAAACCCAAGAAAAAGCCCGGCACCCAAAATTCCAGGGGCCGGGCTTTCGCAATCTCGACGTGAGGCAGGAATCAGTAGCGATAATGGTCCGGCTTATACGGACCTTCCTGAGGCACGTTGATGTAGTCGGCCTGCTCTTTGGAAAGTGTCGTCAGTTTCACACCCAATTTTTCGAGATGCAGTGTTGCCACTTTCTCGTCCAGGTGCTTTGGAAGCACGTACACTTCGTTTTTGTAGTTCTTGTGGTTTTCCCACAGTTCGATCTGCGCCAGCACCTGATTGGTGAAGGAAGCGCTCATCACGAAGCTTGGGTGACCTGTTGCACAGCCGAGGTTCAGCAGGCGGCCTTCCGCCAGCAGGATGATCCGGTTGCCATTCGGGAACTCAATCTCATCAACCTGTGGTTTCACATTATGCCACTCGAAGTTCTTCAAAGCAGCGACCTGAATTTCGCTGTCGAAGTGGCCAATATTGCCGACGATCGCCCGGTCCTTCATCGCCCGCATGTGATCGACAGTAATGATGTCTTTGTTACCTGTGCAGGTGATGAAGATATCGCCCTGTGGCGCCATCTCTTCCATGGTAGAGACTTCATAGCCTTCCATCGCCGCCTGCAGCGCACAGATCGGGTCGATCTCTGTCACAACAACGCGAGCGCCCTGGCTGCGCATGCTTTCGGCAGAGCCTTTGCCAACGTCGCCAAAACCGGCGATTACGGCCACTTTACCGGCAATCATCACATCGGTTGCGCGCTTCACGCCGTCAACCAGGCTTTCACGGCAACCGTAGAGATTGTCGAATTTCGACTTGGTCACACTGTCATTCACGTTGATTGCGGGAACGCGCAGCGTGCCAGCTTTTGCCATTTCATAGAGGCGCAGCACACCGGTTGTTGTCTCTTCCGAGATCCCAACCACGTCGTCGAGCATGTCGTTGTATTTTTCATGCATGATCTGGGTAAGGTCGCCGCCATCATCGAGAATGATGTTGGGCGTCCATCCGTCGGGACCCTTGATGGTTTCTTCAATGCACCACCAGAATTCTTCTTCCGTCTCACCCTTCCAAGCAAATGTCGGAATGCCTGCAGCTGCCATGGCCGCTGCCGCATGATCCTGGGTTGAGAAGATATTGCATGACGACCAGCGCACGGTGGCACCGAGTGCTGTCAGCGTTTCCATCAGAACCGCAGTCTGAATGGTCATGTGGAGGCAGCCAGCAACGCGGGCGCCTTTCAATGGCTGACTGGCGCCAAACTCGTCGCGCAGTGCCATGAGGCCCGGCATTTCGGTTTCGGCAATGGCGATTTCCTTGCGGCCCCAATCGGCGAGGGAAATATCCGCGACTTTGTAGTCGTTGCTCATGGCAAAAGGCTCCTGGAAGATGATGCAAATATGTGCGCGCGGAAACACCCGTGCGGCTTAAAGACGGGTTTCTATAACAAGGCTCGGGCGGGACTTCAAGCCTCATATAAAGAATTCTTTATATCTTGATAAAGGCTTTGTTACGGGTCACATCTGGCCCGCTAATTGGCGGAATTACTCGCCTTCGCCGAACTTGTCAGCGATGAGTGCCTCAAGCGCCTGAAGAGCTTCTGGGGCCTCGGCACCTTCCACCTCCACATCAATGGTGCAGCCAGGGGCAGCAGCCAACATCATGAGCCCCATAATAGAGGTGCCGCCGACGGTCTGACCCTCCCGGGACACCCGGACGTCTGCGTCGAAACCTTCGACACATTGGACGAATTTTGCCGATGCGCGAGCATGAAGGCCCCGAGCATTTGAGATGGTCAGCGTCTTCTTGAGTGTCTCTGACGGGTTTCTGGCTTGGCTCACGAGCCCTCGCCTGCGAGAACCTTACTGGCAACGGAGATGTATTTACGGCCACTGTCCTGCGCTTGCTCAACGGCGTCAGCCAAACTCACACTGTCTCGAACACTTGCGAGTTTGATCAGCATGGGCAGGTTGATGCCCGCAATCACCTCCACCTTTGCTTTGTCCATGATGGAAATAGCAAGGTTGGATGGGGTGCCGCCAAACATGTCAGTGAGCAGAATAACACCGTCGCCCTGATCAACAGCATCAACGGCCTCCAATATATCGTTCCGTCGCTGCTCCATATCGTCGTCAGGACCGATCGAAATTGAGATCACCTGAGCTTGCGGACCCACGACATGTTCCATCGCCTCGACAAATTGCTTGGCGAGCTGGCCATGGGTAACTAGGACCAATCCAATCATTTTTACGCGTACTGCTCCTCTCGGTGGGCTTTTTACGGTCAGCCGCCCGGATTGCCTGAGGCCCCCTTTGATCGGGGTAGGGCCTATCGTGACAATATTTTCACCGGAAAAACAAGGCGAATCCGCCTTTGGCGATGTCATCCGTGGGGCAGGCATCCAGGCTTATGCTTTTCCGACGCGCCCATCAGTCCCCGGGAAGCCCAATCGCGGCAAATGCTCGGCCGCGACAAGGATCTTTGCCGGGGTCGACTGATCAAATGCATGGAGTTTCAGGAGCGGAATCCGGACGCCACCAAGCATCACAAAGGAGGGTTCTGGCAGACGCGGCACTTCGCCGCGGTCAACCAGATCGATCACCAGCCTTATCGGCACATCCAGGTCATGGGGCACCGTGACAATCCCCAGTCCCCTGAGCTCCAGCTGCCCCGCCCACCCCTCTCTACAGCTTGCTCGCAGGCACGACTGATCAGATGTCAGGACCGTCTGGTCATCAGCAACCAACTGCGCTCCGCGCTCTGTGATCAGGCGATAGGCGAGATCAGATTTGCCCGATCCAGATGCTCCGCGGAGCAAAACGCCGACACCCTTGATCGCCACGCAGGTCGCATGCACGGTCTCGACGCTCACGTTTCTTTACTCGGTTTAGAGGTTTCTCTTGGTGCCGCTTTGGTGTCGGTCGTGCGGGCGGCAGGCAGTTCCACGACAAACCGCGCACCGCCCTCGTCACGGTTTTCGGCATAGATGGTTCCGCGATGGGCAAGCACGATCTGCTTGGAGATAGAAAGACCCAATCCGGAATGACGACCAAATTCTCCTTCCCTGTCGGTATGAAAGCGTTCGAAGATTTTCTCCAGACTGTCTTCGGGTACACCCGGGCCTTCATCTTCGACAGTGACCAACACGGCGTCCCCAATGCGGGCCACCTGCAAGGTCACCACACTGCCCTCTGGGCTAAATGACAGAGCATTGTCGATCAGGTTGCGCAGGACCTGGCCGATGCGACTGTCAGTGCCGCGGCTCTCAAACGCCACACGGTCAGCGACGTCCTGCACGTCCAAACGCACAGACTTTCCATCCTTCGTACCCGTTGTGTTGAAAAGGTCGACAATGGTCTCCGCTAGGTTTGCCAGATTGAAAGGAACCAGTTCCTCCCGCGAGAGCTCAGCGTCCAAACGGGATGCTTCTGAAATATCGCTGATCAGTCGGTCAATGCGGCGGATGTCATGTTGAATGATACCCATGAGTTTTTCGCGAGCCGCGTCATCTTTCACGATGCTCAGCGTTTCAACTGCGGACCGAACAGAGGTCAATGGGTTTTTCAACTCGTGGGCGACGTCTGCGGCGAAAGCCTCAATGGCATCAATCCGCCCATAGAGAGCATCTGTCATGCCGCGCAGCGCTCCCGACAGGTCGCCAATCTCGTCCCGTCGATCTGTGAAGTCGGGTATCTCTACACGTTCGGTTACACCCTGGGACACGCGTTCGGCGGTTTCTGCTAATCGGCGCACCGGCTCAGCGATCGTGCCTGCCAACACAACGGAGAGAAGGATCGCAACGCCGAGCGCGATCAAAAACACTTCTACAATGGCAAGCCGTTCTGCCTGGACAATCGCATCAATGTCGCCTCCCTCGGTAGACAACATCAAGACACCCAGCACCGCCCGAAACCGTTGCACAGGCACGGCAACCGAGACGATTAGCTCGCTGCGATCATTCATCCGCTCCATGGTGGCACTAAAGCCACCCAGAGCAAGGTTCACCTCATCATAGATGCGGCCATTCTGACTACCCGCTTCAAGATAGCGTTCATAATCAGGGCCTGGCGCAAATGATCTGAGCCACGCCATCACCTCCACTGTCCAGCTTTGGTCCTCAGCCCCACCTACTGGTGGCAACTCGAACGCAACGATCTGGCCGGACGCCGTCAGCTGGCGACTGTCGAGAATGAGCCAGCCGTCTTTATCGTAGAGCCGCGCGCGTGTTTGAGTCGGGAGAATAAGGCGTCGCAAAACGGGCGCTGCCGCAGTCGCGCTGATGGGCACGTCGCGGTCCTGATATTCCAGATCCGGGTCAACCCACTGATCCCGTTTTTCAAGTTCAGCCAGAGGGTCAATCACTTCTGCTTCAAGCGTCCCCGCAGCCGTCTCAGCGACGGCGCCTGCAATAATCTCTGCCTGTACCAAAAGGGCTTGTTTGCGCGCGTCGATCAGGCCCTGGCGAAACTGGTTGAGATAGAGGACACCTGCAACAAGGACGAGAAGGGCAACGACCTGAAAGACGACAATACGACGTGTCAGGCTGGAGAACCGGTTACCGGCAACAATCCCTCTGAATGCCCAAAGGAAGGCTTCAGAAAACATCTGTGTCGCACGCTTAATGCTCGTGCCAACGCCTGCAATACCCGCCCTCGCGGCAGACAGTACGCTGCGGCGATCGGTGTTCGCATTGGTTGGCTGGTTTTCTCCGCGCATCATGACATCAAAATTCCCAGACCAACCCGGCGCGTTTTAGGGACCGCCAGCAAGAGGGGTCGATCACTCTTTGTATCGGTACCCCACCCCATAGAGGGTTTCGATGGCATCGAAATCATCATCTGCCTGTTTGAACTTTTTTCGCAGTCGTTTGATGTGACTATCAATGGTTCGGTCATCCACATAGACCTGATCGTCATAGGCAGCATCCATCAACTGGTCGCGACTTTTGACATACCCAGGACGCTGCGCCAGCGCCTGAAGAATGAGAAACTCTGTTACCGTCAATGTCACAGGTTCATTGTTCCATCGGCACACATGGCGGTCCGGGTCCATGACAAGATTGCCACGTTCAAGCAGATCCCCCTTGGCGCCAGGTACCGGCTCTTCCGCGCGGGCTTTTGTACGGCGCATGACCGCTTTCACCCGCTCGACCAGCAAACGCTGAGAGAAAGGTTTTTTGATGTAGTCATCCGCTCCCATTTTGAGACCGAACATCTCATCAATCTCTTCGTCTTTGGACGTCAGAAAGATGACAGGGAGCTCCGAGTTCTGACGAAGTCTGCGCAACAGCTCCAAACCGTCCATGCGCGGCATCTTGATATCAAATACCGCAACGTCGGGCGGATTGGCGCCAAGTCCTGCAAGGGCTGCAGCACCGTCTGTATATGTCTGGACGTGAAACCCTTCGGCCTCGAATGCCATGGTCACGGAGGTCAAAATATTCTGATCATCATCGACCAGTGCAATCGTCGGCATATGCCCCTTAATCCTTCTTCTTGTGTCTTTTTTTGTGACGCATGTTTTTGACCGAAAACCGCACACACTTTTCGGAAACCTGCCCCAGCTGCCTGACCTAGAGGGTTATTTGGTCCGAATTATGACGCGCCTTCAAAGACTTGGCTATAGCAGGCCGTCATCCCAAGCCGACAGGTCCCATTTGACAGGGAGCGCGCAAGAATGCTCAATCGACCGCACAGGCAGGAGAAACGCTGCTGAACGCTATTAAGCGCCCTCAAAGGGCGCAACTGGGGGTTAATATGAAACGCATCGGGCTCATTCTAATTGGACTGATGGTCCTGGTAGTAGGGATTGCATTGGTGCGCACGCTAACGCTTTCGGGTCCAGACGCCGCCTCCTCCGCCGCGGTGGACCCGGTCGAGATCGATGCAAACGCAGCAGCAAACCGTTTGGGCGAAGCTATTCAGTTTGAAACGCTTTCGACGCAGTTCGCGCGGGAAGAAAAACGTGCTCCCTTTGTCGAGTTCCGGAATTGGGCTGAGGCAACCTATCCTGCCTTTCACCGTGTCGCATCCCGGGAAGTGATCAGCAAATATTCTCTCTTCTTTACCTGGGAGGGCAGCGACCCATCGCTGGAGCCCATTCTACTTATGTCCCACATGGATGTCGTGCCCATCGCACCTGGGACTGAGCAAAACTGGGAAGAGGATCCTTTTTCTGGCAAGGTTGCAGACGGTTTCATATGGGGCCGCGGCGCCATAGACGATAAGGGTTCTCTGATCGCGATCCTTGAAGGTGCTGAACATCTGGCCGCGCAGGGCTACCGGCCACGGCGGACCATTCATTTCTTCTTTGGACATGATGAAGAAGTCGGCGGCCCCAGCGGTGCACAGAAGATGGCACCATTGCTTCAAGAGCGTGGTATTCGCCTACACTGGGTGGCTGATGAGGGAGGCGTAGTTGCAGACGGCCTGGTGCCCGGTGTCGACAGCCCAGTCGCCCTTGTTGGCGTCGCAGAGAAGGGCTACGTCACTCTTGATCTGACAGCGTCGGCACCTGGCGGACATTCCTCCATGCCACCGGGCGCCACCGCAATTGGTCGCCTTTCAACAGCAATTGACCGGCTCGAAAACACTCCCTTTTCTGGTGGTATTACAGGACCGGTTGCAGACATGTTGGATGCGATTGCTCCCTCAACCCCGTTCGCTTTGCGCTTTGCTCTGGCAAACCGCTGGATCACGGGATCGCTTGTAGAGGCCAATCTTCGCAGCAACCCGACAATGGCGGCTGCGATGGCAACGACCATTGCGCCAACTTTGATCAATGCTGGCGTGAAAGAAAACGTGCTGCCGCATTCTGCGAGCGCCAAAGTCAATTTCCGCATTCATCCCCGTGACACAGTTGAGAGCATTGTCGCCCATGTAACAGCGGCGATTGATGACGAGAACGTCAAGGTGAGCGTGTTCAATCCAGGTCGCGAAGCAAGTGCTGTCTCCAGCACAGAGTCTGACGGGTACCAGATTATCTCGCAGACCATTCGGGATACGTTTGACGGTGCTATTGTCGCGCCGAACCTCGTTGTTGGCGGAACTGACGCACGGCAGTTCGAGCTGGTGTCAGACAATGTCTATCGCTTCATCCCGATTGTGCTTGGCCCCAATGACACAAGCCGTTTTCACGGGACCAATGAACGCATCACTGTTGAGAATATGGGGAAGGCGGTTCAGTTCTATGTGCGCCTGATCGAGCGGGGCAGCGAATAGGCTTCTGCGCACCACCTACAAATAAAAACGCCCGGCCAATGAGCCGGGCGTTTGCTTTTGCGTGATGCGTCTTGTTTAGAGTTCGCTTGCAGGCGTGTCTTCGATTTGCTCCCAGAGCTCATCAGCCGTCGCAATCTTGCCAGGTACATCCTGCAGCCACAGGTCCTGAATTTTTGCATCGAGGTTCAGGTACAGACGCTCGTCAACAATGCGCCATACTTCTGGGTCGCCGAAGAATTTCTTGCCAACAGACACACCGAATGCGCAGTAGCCGCCATAGGCTGGCAGGAACTTCGCTGGGTCAGCGTCGAAGGTTGCTTTGTTTTCGGCACTAGAGAAGAGATAAGTCACGCCGTCATGGACAGAGACGTTGTGGCCATTGCCGCGCAATGGTTTTGGGTTGGCGTGATAAGAAACGAGATCATATCCAGCGACACCAACCGTTGAGTGACCATCTGCTGCCTGGGCAACCTGGACACCCAGCAGGAGGAAGGCAGCAGCGGCTGCCGTGAAGAATGCTTTTACAGATACCATGGGTCTTCTCCTTGACTTGGTTCAGCTCCCCGGCCCCAAGCCGGTGGAAACTCCATGAAGAGGAAACAGATCTGTTTCCTTGGGTTCAGAGATAGACAGTTCGGTTTCCTTGTTCAAGACATGGCCTCTGCACGCCAAAACAACATAAGACGTTGTTTTTAAAAGCTTTTACCGACATACGGACCAAAACCTCACAGTCATGTGATCGACAAAGAGCTATTAGACCCTATATTCTGAGAAACAAATCTGTTTCGGAGAAATGCGATGCCTCAAAGTCGGCGAGATCATTTGATGACGGTTGCCCGTGACCTGTTTATCGAGCATGGCTTTCATGGCACGGGCATCGACAAGATATTGGGAGAGGCAGGCGTCTCCAAGAAAACGCTCTATACCCATTTCAGATCCAAAGACGAACTCATCCTGGCAGTTCTAAAAGAACATGATGGCAGCTTCCGCAATCATTTCATGCGCCAGGTTGAACAGGTCTCCACCGATCCTCGAGCCCGCTTGATGGCTGTGTTTGATGTGGCCGAAGCCTGGTTTGAGACGCCAAGTTTTTTTGGATGTGTCTTCATCAATGCTGTCGGTGAATATTCTGAAGCGGATACGCCCATCCGGAACGCCTGCCGTGACTTTAAAAGACAGATGACGGACTTCATTGTCCGGCTCTCGAAAGAGGCTGGTGCAGCAGACTATACCTCGCTGGGCAATCAACTATCCCTTCTGCTTGAAGGGGCGATTGTTACAGCACAGGTTTCTGACAGAGAGATCGCGATCAACTCAGCCCGCTCGGCAGCGGCGATCCTGATTGATAAGGCGCTGGAACATTAGGTCCGCTTGATCGGCCGCTTAGAGACAAGTGAGAAGCGAACGACTTGCAGCCCTACGGACAAAAAGACCGCCGCCCCAATGCCGATCTGAAGACCAACAGCGCCGAGATCAAAATGAAAGGCGCAGGCCCACGCTACCGGCACGCCGACACACCAGAATGCGAAGATGTGCATGAACATGGGCACCCAGACATCGCCCATGCCGCGCAACGACCCCATGGCGACGTTCATCATGCCATCTGCAACAATAAAGAGGCCCGCCGCAAGAAGCGTCCAGCGGGCAATCTCAAGCACCGCCAGTTCATTTACATAGAGCGAGGCAATGCCATAGGGCACGACCAGCATGGCGATGGCCGGTAGAGCGAGCAGGATCGCGACCAAGCCCAGTCCAACCCATCCAGCCATGCGGACACCTGCAGGGTCCTGACGCCCTACGGCGTTCCCAACGCGCACAGCTGTCGCGGCCGCCATGCCTATGGAGGCCATGACCATGAGTGCGACTGCATTGTTGGTGATCTGGTGAGCAGCAAGGGCCGCCGGGCCGATCGCCCCTGCCATAAAGACAAGCGAGGAAAAGGCCGCTGATTCCAGTCCATAGGCCATGCCAGTTGCGGCCCCAAGGTTGCGCATCTTGGTGCCGAGCGCCCCACTCAGCCTCACAGCATCATGACCAATTTTTTTCCAGGGCGCCCAAACACCAAACTGATCCTCGCCTTGGCGTAGCGGCAACGAAACAATGTATCCCACCATGGCAAGCGCAGCGACCCACCGCACAGCAGAGGTCGCAATCACCGCACCGTCGGCGCCCATGGCGAGACCGGTGCCGCCCCATCCGAAGATCAGCATGCCGTTCAGCGCAAAGTTCAGAATGTTCACGATAAGCATCACCGTCATGCCCACCCGCGGGCGTTGAACACTCTCCAGAAAGTAGCTTGAGGCGACATAGAGCAGCATGGCGGGCATGCCCCATCCGAAATGGATCGATGTACTGCCGCCGCCCGCGGCAAGAGAGGGAGACTGTCCGAACAGCAAAAGAAGGCTCTCGCCTGCCAGGCAGATAAGACCCAGCACGACACCCAAGACGAGCGCGTGATAAGTCCCAGAGCGCCAGACCTCCCCACATCTTTTGTGTTCTTCGGCCCCATAGGCTTGAGACGAAAGGATCATAGTGCCTTGCAGAAGGCCGATGCACACAAGCATGATGACCCCCTGGATCGCCATGCCGAGACCCAAGAAAGCCAATTCCTCGCCGCCGACCTGCCCCACCATGACCGTGTCCACGGTAAAGAGGACGAGTATGCCGGCGCGCGCGACAATCACCGGCCCTGCCAGTGTCAAAGTGCGCTTCACATGTTCCATCAGGGACATGTCGTCGGCATGGGGCGGCAGGGAGGCCGGTTCAGTCATGGGCGTTGAGCTTCAATACAAAAAGCCATGGGTGGATCCCATGGCTGCAACGTGCAAGTCGGATTATCTTTCCGAACTGGGCCGAGTATAAAGAGTGACCATGGCAAGCACAGAGAAAAAACAGTCGATCGAGGCAGCACGAGATCTGCTGACACAGACCCGCGCGGGTGCGCTCGGTTCTATCAACGGTGATGGAAGCCCGCTGGTCACGCTGGTGGCGGTCGCGACAATGGAGGATGGTGCTCCGCTCTTGCTGCTTTCGCAAATTGCGGCCCACACCCAAAACCTCCTTCGAGAGCCCCGCGCTTCATTGTTGCTGGAAGGCACAAGCAACGATCCTGACCCTATGACGGCGCCGCGCCTGTCGCTCAATGGGCTGATCGTGGCACTGGACAAAGGCCAGACAATCGCCGCCAAACCTCGTTTCATTGAAAAGCACCCGGGGTCTGTGACTTACGACACCGAGCTTGATTTCCACTATTACCGCCTCGCTATTGAGAGCGCGCGCTTCAACCAAGGGTTCGGCCGGTTCCGGAAGCTTGGGCCCAGCGATCTTCTGATCGCGGGCTAAACCCTGAAAGCCTGCCATGCCCCTCCAGATTGACACCATAGAGACAAGACGGCTCCTTCTTACGGCCCTCTCCTTCAATCATTCCGACCCCATGTTCAGACTCTGGTCGCATCCTGATGTGTGTCGCTATTCTGGCACCGTCACAGACTATGACCGGATCGAGATCCCGATGCCCGCCGCCTCCCCTGCAGAGAGCGACAAAATCATCGACTTTTGGCAACGGGCGGCTGCGGACGGGTGGGGCTTTCGATGGGCCATGCTTGATCGCTCAAGCGGCCGCATGTTCGGGCATATTGGCTTCAACTCTCTCGGTCCCGTCAGCGAGCTGGCATACCACCTCCATCCGGATCATTGGGGAAAGGGCATCATGTCAGAGGCCGCGGCGGCCGCTATTGACTGGGCGCGACAGTCGACGCCCGAAACCACATTGGAGGCCTTCATTGCCCCGGAAAACAAAGCCTCAATTAGGCTGGCGCTGGGCCTCAATTTTACACCGACGGGCCAATTCTCAGATGGTGCGGAGTGCTACCGGCTTGAGCCCCTCAGCCCCACCCAATAAGGGGACATTCCGCCTGCCGGTTAACCCTGTTCTGAGGGCCCAAAAGTGGCTTTAGGCAGAGTGTTCTAAACCCCTGGCAAAAGGTCCCGAAACGCGCCCGAATCCTGTTGCAGAAGCCCGACCGCCTCACTATGGTGGCCGCCACTTGAGAAGCCTTCGCATAGGGTGAGCCACGCAATCCAAGATGTGGTCGTCCGCCCCAGCTGAGCCAGGCTTTTGGGCCCCGGATGGGGCCGGAAACCCTCAGCCACGGAAACGCTTGAGGATTCTCAGTTGCAGGAACAGTTAGCGGAAATTGGAGCGGGTCTGCCCGCCATAAACCAGTTTCGGTAACCCACGGTCGGGGCATACGACCGAACAGGCGAGACGCGAAGGAGAGCGGACGTGAAACAGACGGGTCGGCACATCAGCAAAAATGGTGTGGAAAATCAGGGTCTCAAAAACCTGGCACAGGTAAATTGGAATTTGAAGCCAGCCGCTCTTTATGAAATTGCGCTGAAGCGCGGTGAAGGCGAACTCTCCTCGGGCGGCGCTTTTGTCAGCCGCACAGGTGAACATACGGGCCGCTCCGCGCAGGACAAATTCGTTGTCAAAGACGACACCACCAAAGACACCGTCTGGTGGGATAATGCGAAAGCAATGACCCCGGAACAATTCGACCTTCTCCACGCGGACATGCTGGCACACGCAGAAGGCAAAGAGCTCTTTGTTCAAGACCTTTTCGGCGGCGCCGACCCAACCCACCGCCTGCCAACACGTGTCTTCACAGAGCTTTGCTGGCACTCTCTTTTCATTCAGAACCTGCTCATCGAACCCAAGCCGGAAGAGCTTGATGATTTCGATCCAAAGTTCACCATCATCAACCTTCCAAGCTTCCGCGCCGACCCTGAAAAGTATGGCTGCCGGACCGAGACGGTGATCGCGTGTAACTTCATTAAGCGGATTGTTCTCATCGGCGGCACGTCTTATGCCGGTGAAACTAAGAAGTCTGTTTTCTCCATGCTGAATTACGAACTGCCTGGCAAAAAAGTTATGCCGATGCACTGTTCGATCAATGTGGGTGACGATGGCGATTCAGCCATTTTCTTTGGTCTGTCTGGCACAGGCAAAACCACTCTTTCCGCAGTCGCATCTCGGACACTGGTTGGTGATGACGAGCATGGCTGGTCCGAAAACGGTGTCTTCAATTTTGAAGGCGGCTGCTACGCGAAGATGATCAATCTCTCCGCGGAAGCCGAGCCCGAAATCTACGCCACGACGCAACGTTTTGGCACCGTGCTTGAAAATGTGGTGCTCGACCCGGAAACCCGCGAGATCGACTTTGACGATAAGTCGCTGACAGAAAACACACGCGGCGCTTATCCCCTGTCTTTCATTCCAAACGCGTCAGACACGGGCCGCGCAGGCCACCCAAAGAACATCATCATGCTCACAGCTGATGCGTTCGGGGTTCTGCCTCCTATCTCCAAACTCACACCATCACAGGCCATGTATCACTTCCTGTCTGGCTATACCGCGAAGGTTGCTGGCACAGAGAAGGGTGTTACTGAGCCCGAAGCAACATTCTCAACCTGCTTTGGCGGACCGTTCATGTCTCGTCACCCGAGCGAGTATGGCAACCTGCTCCGCGACCTGATCGCAGAGCACAAGGTTGACTGCTGGCTGGTAAATACAGGCTGGACCGGTGGCGCCTATGGCACTGGCAGCCGGATGCCTATTAAAGAAACCCGCGCACTTCTCGCCGCGGCCCTTGATGGCAGCCTTGCAAGTGTTGAGTTCCGCACGGACGCAAACTTCGGCTTTGAAGTGCCTGTCTCGGTCCCAGGTGTCGATAATTCGATCCTGAACCCACGGGACACATGGTCTGACAAAGACGGCTATGACGCGCAGGCGAAGAAGCTCGTTTCCATGTTCATTGAGAACTTCAAGATTTATGAAGCCCATGTGGACCCAGACGTTCGCGATGCGGCGCCAGCTCCCGCACAGGCTGCTGAATAGGACATTCGCTCAGTCAGAGTGACAACGACAAAAGGCCGGGCTTAATGCCCGGCCTTTTTAGTGGGTGGACCCACGCCAGCCGCCAGGCCGACGCGGGACTTCCTGGTGCTTAGAACGAGTAGCTCAGATTGACGGAGACGAAATCCTTGTCACCGTCTGATGAGTATTTCTCGTTCCCAAACAGGTTGGTGTAGGAAATGCCGCCCCGCCAGGCATTCTGATAGCTGCCATTGACGGCCAGGCTCATCGACTTGGTCCCCTCGCGATAGTTACTCAGAGGTGCCGGGGAATTCCCCTTCACGTCATGGGACCAGGACAGGCTGGGGCTTACCGTAATCGGCGTTCCAAATGCATTGTTGTACTGCAATTGTCCAACCAGCACATACCCGTAAGAGAACTGGGTTGGGCGACAGCCTGCCCGGTATGACAGTCCAACGAACGCCCCTAACGGCAAATCTGTGCCGGATGTACACACATTCCCCCACTGCGTGACGCTGAAATTGCCTTCATCGGGGACATCCGGCACCCACATGGCGCCAAGTTCCGTCAACAAGATGCCAATATCTGCGCCCAAGAACCCAACAATCGGATTTGAGTTGGTATAGGTCGCTGTTGTTCCGATATCGAAGGTCATGACTTCTTCGCGAATGGCGCCCGAATAGTCGGCAACTTCACCATTTGCCACCGAGCCACAAGTTTGATTGGCACCATAAGTCTGAAGCGCATCGACAGTCGACGTCATCGTGTCGACTCCCAGGATGTCGTCCAAGATGCAGGACGCACCCAATGCCGCGAGTGTGATCTGGTCGGTATCGGCCTGGAAAGGCTGGTCGTGCCGGATTGCAACCTCGCCCTGCACGCCCCAATCACCCAAGGTGGTGTTGAAAGACATGCCGAACAATTTGATGTCTTCGGGATACTCGAAGTAGAGGCCCGTTGATTCAAGCCCACCTACAGACGAACCCACGACGAGTATTTCCGTCCCATCAACCTGCAGACCGGTTACCGGATCGGTTTGCGCCAGTGACAAATTACAATTGGTAATCATGAGTTCCAGTTGGCTACCGTCCGCGACGGCGAAGCCCCCCCCAATTGCGGCATTAAGCGCCAGGGCATCTGCAGAGGTCGCACCATCGCCGACCACCGCTTCTGCCGCCGTCACCAGGCCGTACTGGTCATTTACAGTTTGGCCATTCAGATAGATTAGCTTGTCTATCCCCCCTGTTCCCAGAGCAGCGAGACCTGCGGTCCCACCAGCAGTACAGCCCGCATTCAGCGACCCACGCGTGGTCGCATCCGAGCTGTCACCAGATGCGACATATGTGCGAACTGCTGAGTTGCTTGCATCCTGGTTGTTGAAAAATTTCTCACCAACGATCGGCAGACGCGAATGATAGTTCATGAAGTAGAAGCCGAACTCTGTGGAGTTCAATTCTTCCGCATACCACCGAAGCGCCAGCCCATATTGCCCCTGATCGTCGGCTTCCTCATCCTGCAGACGCCGGATGTCTGCAGTTCCGCCGTTCAGGTCCAGTCGGTATTGTTCGCTCTGGCCGATCGGCAGATCAGTCTGGTAATCCAAAAAGGCGTTGGAGCCCGTCGCACAACTGAACTGTGACAGGCCCGCTGCGTCATAGGCCGCGTCAAACGCAGCGGTGAGGCCGTGGGGCTGACTACAGTTCCGGTTGAGGAAGCCGCCGCCATCGGTGCCGCTCGTTACCCAGGTGGCGGCATTTTCGTTCCCGCCGGACCCTGATCCGACGCGCGCTATGTCGGAGGTAGAGAAGGGCGCCCCCGGGCGGTCGAGCGCAATCGGCTCGAATTCCAGCTGATAGAAAGCTTCCAGCGAGAGATCATAGGGCAAGCCCAAAGAGGCATAGGCACCCCACACAGGGAGCAGTCCCTCTTTGATTTCCGCGCCTGGACGGCGGAAGGCGTTTACATCAAATGGGCTCCAGGAGCTGATGCCATTCAGAATGAATGTCGCCTCACCCCAGTTCACCACCTGTTTTCCCAGGCGCACATTGAGTGGGAGGCCGCCCACGTCAAAATCACCCGAGGCATAAAAATCCAGCAGATCAATATCACGTGCTGCATCAGGATAGCCTTCGGAGCGCAATGCAGAGCGTTCGTATGAGTCTCCATCTCCCAAAACGGCGTCATAGAACGAACTCAGGCGCGCGAAGAACTTGTAGTTCTCATAGTTCGTCTGAATGTCATTCGTCATCTTGATGGTCGCTGACGTCAGATCACCCTGATCAAAGTTCAGACGGCTGTCATCGGAGTTGATGGAGCCTGCATAATTGGTGGTGTCCCCCGTCGCCAGACTCAAATTCGCCGTTGCCCCGTGCAGCGCAGTCGCAACCGTGCCAGGCGCGCGCCCTACCGGATCCGCGATAACAGCTGTCGTATTGACTGGTCCACCGTTCCCGGGCGCAACAAACATCATATTGCGTTCTGCAACACGCATCGAAACACCAGCCGAGACAGTCGTGTCCAAAAACACCTGCACACCACCGAAATTATATTCAAGCGCCGCCGACGGCTGCAGAGATAAGGCTACAGCTAAAGTTGCGACGCTCGCGGAGAACATTGTTCTCCCAAGAGTATTTTCCATTGGGTCCCCCCCATAAATTGAGTTGGAACAATGTGCTGGGGGGAGCCTCACCCAATCACCTCCCGTATCGACACACATTGTTCACACGATCAATCCGAGGGAACGGTATTGGCAGTGCGAGGGTCAATTTTCAAAATTCGTTGAAGAATTGGATCTGTTTAGAATTTCGATTCTGTCGTGATACGTGACATTAGGGGCACGCATTTTTGCGCTTCTATTCAACACTCTGCGACATTCGTTGAATTGGTTGCCACTGATCTGCGCGGCGTTTCTCGGCGTCTCATCCATCAGGAATCGCACTCTAGCAATGCCCGGACGTAAGACGTTAAGGCCGGTACGTCGGCACCATCATCGAAGCTTGTGCTTAGGGAAAAAACGGTGCGCCCGAGAAGAACGTTGAGGCATAAAAAAAGCGGTCCCGGATGAGGGCCGGGACCGCCGATTTTCACTTCACGATTTCAAACCTGATAATCGCATTTTGAGGGATGCTGACTGCCAGGACGGTCGATAGTGAAAATGGGAACCGCCTGATTAGGGAGGAGGGAGGTTCCCGTTCCCGCCCCAGCCTTGCGGCTGGAGCGGAAATTCTTGTCACTTAGAACGAGTAGCTTACGTTGATGGAAACAAAGTCCTTGTCGCCATCTTTCGTGTACTTCTCATTGCCGAAGATATTCGTGTAAGAGAGCCCACCACGCCATGCGTTCTGGTAGCTCCCATTCACTGCAAGGCTCACCGATTTGGTGCCTTCACGGTAGTTGGAGAGAGGTGCAGGGGAGTTACCCTTCACGTCATGCTGCCAAGCTATCTGAGGCGTCAATGTGATAGGTGTGCCAAATGCGTTGTTGTACTGCAACTGACCGACCAGGACGTAGCCGTAGGCGAACTGTGTAGGACGGCAGCCACTGCGCGAACTCAATCCAAGGAAGCCTTTGAGCGGCAGGTCCGTGCCCGATGTACAAACATTGCCCAATTGCGCAACATTGAAGTCTCCTTCAGATGGAACATCCGGCACCCACATGGCACCCACTTCTGTAAGAAGGATACCGAGGTCAGCACCAACAGCTCCAACCAGTGGATTTGAGTTGGTGTAGGTCGCAGTCGTGCCGACGTCAAACGTCATGACTTCTTCACGAACGAAACCATGATAGTCACGAGTTTGTCCCACACCTACGGTGCCACAGGTACCGCCTGCAATGGTTTGACCACCATCTACTGCGGCCGTCACGACAGTTGGGCTCAGGATTGCGTCAAAGATGCAGGTTGCCCCCAGAGTCGCGATTGTGATCTGGTCCGTGTCTAGCTGCAGTGGCTGGTCATGGCGGAAGGATACCTCACCTTGGACGCCCCAATCACCAACAGTGGTGTTGAAAGAAGCACCAAACAGCTTGATGTCTTCAGGATATTCGAAGAACAGCCCAATCGATTCTGTACCACCAATTGGGGTCCCAGCAGCAACGATCTCCGTGCCATCTGTCAACAGGCCTGCGCCAGGATCAACCTGACCAAAGACAAGCGCGCAGTTCAGAATAGCCAATTCCAGCAAGCTGTTGTCGGTGACGGCGCCACCGGCGGCAGCAAGTACTGCCGCTGACGCAAGAGCCTTAGCGTCACCCCCGACTGCGGTCTCGGCTTGTGCAAAGACACCATACGTGTCGTTGATAACCGTATTGTTCATGTAGGCGAACTTTGCTGGATTGAGGACCGCAGTCGCTGCGCTCAACGTTCCAGCAGCACCACACCCGAGTGAGTTCGTACGTGCAGCTGTGCCCGCATTGTCCCCAACTGCACTATAGCTTCTGAAAACAGAGTCGCCTCTGTTGGTGTAGCGTTGCGATGCAATCGGGAGGCGAGAGTGATAGTTCATGAAGTAGAAGCCAAACTCAGTAGAGTTCAGGTCTTCCGCATACCAGCGCAATGCCAGGCCATATTGACCAGAATCTTTCGCAAGACGATCTTGGTCTCTTGCGATATCACCTGGGCCGCCATTCAGAGCCAGTCTGAAGCTCTCACTCTGTCCGATTGGCAAGTCTTGCGAGTAGTCCAGAAATGCGTTCGTACCACCTGCTCCACAGACAAACTGAGTCAGCCCGGCATTTGTGTAAGCGGTATCAAAGAGCCCGGTCAAAGCATCCGGTGTGGAACAGTTTCGGTTCAGAAAACCACCGCCGTCTGTACCAGATGTTACGAATGATTTCGCACCAAAGCTGCCACCTGTCGCCGATCCAACGCGTGCAACGTCAGAGCCAGAGAAAGGAGTTCCAGGGCGATCTAGGCTGAGCTCTTCAAACTCGAGCTGATAGAAAGCTTCCAAAGATAGATCGTACGGAAGCCCAATCGATGCATAGGCACCCCAAACAGGCAACAGACCTTCTTTAATCTCAGCACCTGGACGGCGGAACGCATTCACGTCAAACGGGTTCCAGGAACTGATGCCATTCAACATGAAAGTTGCTTCACCCCAGTTCACAACCTGTTTGCCAAGGCGAACGTTGAGCGGAAGTCCTCCAACCTCAAAATCGCCTGATACGTAGAGGTCGAGCAGGTCAATATCCCGTGCAGCGTCAACATCTGCGCCGTCTGTCAGGCCTGAGCGAGCGAACGAACTGCTGTCGTCGAGTACGGCATCGTAGAATGAACTGATGCGCGCGAAGAACTTGAAGTTCTCGTAATTCGCCTGGATATCGTTGGTCATCTTAACGACGCCCGACGTCAGGTCACCGCTGTCGAAGTTCAACCGGCTATCATCGGAATTGATGGACCCAGCAAAGACTTCGCTGTCAAAGCCACCAAGCGCGTTGATGTTTGCATAATCGTAGGTAACGGCCTGTCCGCCACCAAAAGCAGTAGCACCGGCCGCTGCACCCGGTGTGAAAGCGGGATTAAATGCACCCCCAACCGCCGTTGCATGCGAACGGACGCCATCAGGCGTTTGGACTGAGGCTAGTGACTTGGTCGGCCCCCGTTACCGCCGGGGAGAAACAAGTTGTTGCGATCAGCAACCCGCATTGAAACGCCTGCTGAAACTGTGGTGTCTAAGAACACCTGTACACCGCCGAAATTGTATTCAAGCGCTGTTGCTGGCTGCACAGCCAACGCCGCAGTCATAACCGCGGCACTTGCAGAGAACTTTGTTCTCCGTAGAGCTTTGCCCATTGGGTCCCGCCCTTTTTTGACACTTTCTGCGTGTCACGAGCCAGCTCACCTCACATAAGCAACTCCGAAAGGCACACGCAGTCCTTCTGGTAACGCTCAGATAACAAGAATGTCACTCATTCTGTCATTTCGTAATTGTCAGTTATTATGATATTTTGAGAAACGTCTCTTTTTTGCAACGAGGCCTCTATATCTAGATATCTAATTAAAACTTTCATTTCCCTTTTTATTACTCATTTTTTGTTTACTTTTTTGTCAGCTAAGAGATTATGAAATCTCAGCCCATGGCAATTCCTGCTCATTATATTATCAGTTTTCCTGCCATGTCGTTTCGTGCGTCAATTTTGACCCGTCCGATCACTTTATCGAGCAGCCTTTCGCAAACACTCGCCGTCAGCACGTTCATTCGCTATCTTGTCCTTGGAGATTCTGGCCTGGGGGGGTCAGATGGGGAAAATTTGGAGGGGGAATGGCCGCGCAACATAGCGACGGGCGATCCGATAGAGGACTGCGCACACACGAGAGAATCGTTCTCGCGCTGTTTGAGTTAATCAGAGAAGGTAATCTTCAACCTCGCGGTGAAGAGATCGCAGAGCGGGCCGGCGTCGCGGTTCGCACTTTGTTTCGTCATTTTGATGATATGGACGGGCTGTTTGATACGGCGATGGGGTTCATGTCGGAGCAATTTGACGTTGACCTAGCCGTGCCAAAGATTGAAGGCACGCTGGAAGAGCGTGCTCTTGCCTATGCCAAGGCGCAAGCGACCATCTACGAAGAGAATAGGAACTATCTGCTCTTCTATATCTCGCGGGCCAAGACGGAAGAAGAGGCCAATGCCCTTCGCTCTGCTCATACACAAAGCCAGAGATTGCGCCTTTGGTCAGCGCTGCCTGAAGTGGCTGCGGCGGATCCCGATGTCCGACATAGCGTCGAGGCGTTTTATTCGTTTCAGATGTGGGATCAGCTACGTTTCGAACAGGTCTTACAGGTGGATATGTGCCATCGCGTCATCGCCTCATCGACTGTAACGCTGCTCTCTAAAGAGACGGTCTCAAGCGTTGATGCGGTTTAAGACACAAAAGGTTTGCTCTCGTTTCAGGTGAGCGATCCAATGTCCGTGACACCTTCAGCTTTGAGGTAAGAGGCCAGATTCTTGTCGGGATCTGACGGAACACGCTCGTTCAGAACTTCCAGGTCGCGCATTCTGTCCGCCCGGAAGACACGGAAATCTTTCCTTAGCTCGCACCAGCCCGGAACCGTCCAGACCGCCCCATAAAAGGAAAGCGTCAATGGCCAGATTGTCCGCATGGATGCCTTGCCTCCCTTGTCCGCATAGGCGAACCGGATCTTCTTTTTATTGCGGACCGCACGACGGACGCGCGCCAGATCGATCACCACTTCTTCTTGGTAATGTGCGGGCGGAGCCATCACGCCCAGCGCATCAAATTGCGCCTTCAAATCTCGCGGCAGTACGGCACGCAGCTTGGCAAGCACTGCTTTGGATGCCTCCGCCAATTCATCATCGCCCCAGGCGGCGACGATGCGCGCGCCGAGGGCAAGCGCCTCGGCCTCCTCCTCATTGAACATGAGAGGCGGCAGGTCATACCCTTCTCGTAAAAGATAACCAAGCCCCGCCTCTCCATCGATTGGAACCCGGCTCGCCTGCAAGTCAGCGATGTCGCGGTAAATGGTACGGACGGAGACTTCCATCTTTTCCGCAAGCTCAGCCGCCGTCACCACTCTTCGGTGGCGACGCAGGTATTCGATAATGTCAAACAGTCGATCAGCACGTCTCATAATGTGCAGCCTCGCATATGGCTCCTGACAGCAGGGTGTCAGGAGCGTGTCAGTAATCTCTCCCGACATCAAGCAAGACTCGCCCAATTTCGCACCGAGGAGACCGAAAATGATCCGCCTTCACACGTTCAAAGACTGCCTACCTGGAACACCTGATCCTTCCGGTTTTGTCGTCAAACTCATGACTGTTCTGCGATTGGCCGGTGTCGGCCATGAACGGATAGAGGTCGACAATCCCGCAAAAGGCCCCAAGGGCAAGCTACCATTTATCGATGACAATGGGCTGATTCTTGGTGACACGGTCCTCATTCTGGATCATCTCAAGAGAACCCGCGGTATCGATCTTGATCGGCATCTGAGCCCACTCCAGAAGGCTCAGTCTCACGCACTGCAGCGGATGCTCGAAGAACGGCTTTACTGGGCAACCGTTTATAGCCGTTGGATGGAACCAGCGAATGCGAAGGTTGAGGATGAGATCTTCTTTGCGGACATTCCCTGGCTCATTCGCGGCTTCATCACACGGCAGGCGCACAGGACAGTAGAGGCCGCCCTTTATCATCATGGTCTCGGCCGTCACAGCCGGGACGAAATCTATGCCTTTGGCATCTCTGATATTGAAGCGCTGGCCCAAATATTGGGCGACCAGGAATTCCTGTTTGGTGGGGACCCAAGCGTTGCCGATGCCACTGCTTTTGGCATGTTGATCAATATTGTAGGGCCTGACATTCCAAGCCCTTTGAAAGATGCAGTCGCAACGAAACCCACGCTCATGGCCTATGTATCTCGCATGCAGGCTTTGTTTGATGGGGCAGCGCCAGGCGAAACCCTGCAAGCTGCCTGACTTACACCGAAAGACTCTGGTCTTCCGCCAATTTCATGAGCACACTTCAAGAAAGGGAGAGTGCTCATGAAAAACAATGAAGAAATTATCAGAAGCTTCATCGCCGCCTGGTCGCGGCTCGATTCAGAAGAGATTGCCAGCTATTTCACGGATGATGGCATCTATCATAATATGCCGACCGACCCGGTCGCCGGACGCGACAATGTTCAAACCTTCATTGCAGGTTTTGCCAAAGACTGGACGGAGACCAATTGGGACATTCTCAACCTCATCGCAAAGGGCGACATTGTGATGGTGGAACGTCTCGACCGCACAAAGCTTGGCGACAAGTCCGTTGACCTTCCGTGCTTTGGTATCTTTGAAATGGAAGATGGCAAGATCAAAGTCTGGCGCGACTATTTTGATATTGGGACTTATATGAACGCCCTCGCCTGACCTAATCAGGTGACGACAATAGCACCGCGCTTGGTTACGACCAGCGTGTGCTCATATTGAGCCGCAAAGACGCCGGGCGGCGTGGTGAGTGACCAGCCGTCGTCGAGTTCAACGGCTTCAATTGCGCCGGTCGACAAGAACGGTTCAATGGTAATGACAGCACCATGCCAAAGCCGTCGTTTGTCGGACGGGTCATAATAGCCGCGGATCGTTCCCGGTTCTTCGTGCAATGAGCGTCCAACACCATGGCTCGCCAGATTTTCAATAATTGTATACCCACCCTTCCGAGCAACCTGCTCAACCGTCTTTCCAATCACGTTGAGTTTTGATCCGGCCTTCACCGATCGAATGGCTTTGTCACGGGCGATGCGTGTTGCCTTACAAAGTGCTGCGTGATCAGCACGCACCGGCGGCACAATAAAGCTGCCTCCCGTATCGGTGACAAACCCATTTTGTTCGGCAGATACGTCTATGTTCACGAGATCACCAGCCTGGATCACCTGACCACCTGGAATACCGTGGGCGCAGACCTCATTGATGCTGATACAGGTGGCGCCAGGAAAATCATAAGTGAGCTCTGGCGCAGAGCGAGCACCTTCACGCTCAAGCAGCTCTCTGCCATAAGCATCAAGCTCGGCGGCTGTCATTCCGGGCTCCATATAGGCACCCATCGCCACAAGTGTCTCTGACACCACGCGCCCGCACTTCTTCAGACCCTCAAGCTCGTCCTCAGATTCAACCGTCATTTTCATGTTCCTTCGGGGCTAGTGCGCTTCATCCCAATTGTCGGCCGCGCGCGCATCCACCTCAAGAGGCACCGAGATGTCGACTGCGGGCACCGCTGCACCGATCATCACATTCGACACCAGCTCACAGGTCTTCTCTGCTTTCTTCTCGGCAGCTTCGAAGATGAGTTCATCATGCACCTGCAAAAGCATACGCGCATCAAGCTTCGCCTCTTTCAGGGCATCGGGCATGCGGATCATGGCGCGCCGGATCACGTCTGCTGCGGACCCCTGAATCGGCGCATTAATCGCGGCGCGCTCCAGGAACGCCCGGTGCGCACCATTCTTTGAATTAATCTCCGGCAGGTGAATGCGGCGCCCAAAAATGGTTTCCACATAGCCCTGCTCATGGGCCAGCGCCTTCGTCTCATCCATGTAAGTGCGAATACCAGGAAAGCGTTCGAAATAAAGATCGATGTATTCAGCCGCTTCGCCCCGGCCGATGCCGAGCTGGTTTGCCAGACCAAAGGCAGAGATGCCATAGATGATGCCGAAATTGATCGCCTTTGCCCGCCGTCGAATGGAGGGCTCCATGTCGGCTACGGGCACATTGAATATTTCGGATGCTGTCATGGTGTGAATGTCGATGCCATCGGCGAACGCCTGCTTTAGTTGCGGCACATCAGCAATATGCGCCACCAACCGCAACTCAATCTGGCTATAGTCAGCACTGATGAGCTTATTGCCTTTGTCGGCCACAAAGGCGGTCCGTATCCTGCGCCCATCTTCGGTGCGAACAGGAATGTTCTGGAGATTAGGCTCGGTCGACGCCAAACGCCCGGTGCTGGTTGACGCCATCGAATAAGATGTATGGACACGCCCCGTCTCAGGATGAATAAATTCAGGCAAGGCGTCTGTATAGGTGCTCTTGAGTTTCGCAAGTCCGCGCCACTCCAAGATTTTTACCGGCAAGTCATGCCCGCTCGCGGCCAGGTCATCCAACGTGCTTGCATCTGTCGACCAGGCACCGGTTTTTGTTTTCTTGCCGCCGGGCAATCCCATTTTGTCGAAGAGAATTTCGCCGAGCTGTTTGGGCGAGGCAATATTGAAGGTCTCGCCAGCGAGTTCATAAACTTCTGATTCGATCGCCCCCATTTTTTGCGCGAACTCACCAGAAAGCCTGGAGAGGACCGCACGATCAACCTTAATGCCGTGCGCCTCCATCTCTGTGAGAACTGGAACCAGAGGCCGCTCAAGTGTTTCGTAGAGAGTGGTCTTCGCTTCCGGGACAAGGCGCGGTTTCAGCAGTTTGTAAAGGCGCCAGGTGATATCAGCGTCTTCTGCTGCATAGGCAGTCGCTTTGTCGATGGGCACTTGATCGAAAGTGATCTGCTTCTTGCCAGAGCCTGCCACTTCCTTAAACGGAATGGGCTTGTGGCCGAGATGAATCTCCGAGAGCTCATCCATGCCGTGGCCGCTGCGGCCCGCATCAAGCGCATAGGACAGGAGCATCGTGTCATCGATGGGCGCGAGATTGATGCCGTGATTCTTCAGAACCAGAAGATCATATTTGATGTTCTGCCCAATCTTACGCACAGACGGTGCTTCCAGCATCGGTTTCAGTGCTGCCAGTGCCTCTTTTAAAGGGATCTGGTCTGGGGCTCCGTCACCAAAGTCCAACCCTTCGCCAGAACCATGCTGCAGCGGCACGTAACAGGCTTTGCCTGGCTCGGTCGCCAGACACACGCCAACGAGGCGCGCCTGCATGGCATCAAGCGAGTCTGTTTCCGTGTCGACGGCAATTTCGCCTTGATCAAATGCTGCGTCGATCCAGGGCTGAAGGGCGTCGAGCGTCGTGACCGTCTCGTAGGTGAGCTTACCCAGATCCTTGTCGAGGCCCGTTTCAACGATCCCTGGTGTGCCGCCTTTTTTGGATTCTTTCGGTGCGGAACCTGCTGATTTTTTTGGCGCGGGTGCTTCCCCGTTATCGTATGCGCCGGTCGCTTCGATTGCATCTCCGTCCACATCAAACCGCTCAGCGACCCTGCGGGTGAGCGTGTTGAATTCCATATCCTTGAAGAAACCGATCAACGTTGTCGGATCTGGATCCCGAAGGCCAAAGGTTTCCATTCCCTCTTCGATGGGTACGTCCTGGGCAAGCGTCACCAGCTGGCGCGAGATGCGCGCCTGATCAGCAAACTCAATCAGGTTCTGCCGACGCTTGGGCTGTTTGATTTCTTCCGCGTGCTCCAGAAGTGTTTCCACATCTCCATATTCATTGATCAGCAAGGCGGCGGTCTTGACGCCAATGCCAGGCACGCCCGGAACATTGTCGGCGCTGTCGCCAGCAAGCGCCTGCACGTCAATCACTTTGTCGGGCCCGACCCCGAATTTCTCTTCCACTTCTGCGGGGCCAATGGTGCGGTACTTCATTGTGTCAAGCATATCGACATTGCCGCCAACCATTTGCATCAGGTCCTTGTCGGAGGACACGATGGTGACACGTGCACCAGCGTCGCGGGCTTTAGCGGCATAGGTCGCAATCAGGTCATCGGCCTCATAGCCCATCATCTCAATGGAGGGCACAGAAAAGGCGCGGACAGCGTCTCTGATCAACCCAAATTGGGGAACCAGGTCTTCGGGTGCCGGCGGACGGTGGGCCTTATACTCCCCATAGATGTCGTTCCGGAACGTCTTGCCGGACGCATCAAAAATGACAGCAAGGTGGGTCGGTTCGAACTCGTCTTTTGTGTCCTCGATGAGCTTATAGAGCATGTTGCAAAAGCCATGGACGGCGCCCACTGGTAGCCCATCAGACTTACGGGTCAACGGCGGCAACGCATGATAGGCCCGGAAAATATAGCCCGACCCATCAACCAGAAAGAGGTGGTCCCCCTTGCCGAGTGGCTTTTCTGTCCCCATCTTTCCGGCATCAGCCGGTGCTTCTTTTTGCTTCTTCTTAGCCGCCATACCACCCGCCTTGTTGCTCTTCACGGTTCTTCACCGTTAAGACCGGCAATATGGCATTATGGCCGCCAAGGCGGAAGGGTGTAGAACACCTAAGGCGACGATCAGCGGCCCATAGAATGGCCGAACCGGGGAGAAAAAGATGGCACAGGGAATCACAGATGATGCAGAGGTTGCTGAAGTGCCCGCTCCCCGTGAACCAGCCCCCAACCGCAGTCAACCCGCGGCCATTGAGGCGACCAATCTCCGCAAAGTTTACAAGGCAGCCAATGGCCAACCGGCCAAAGAGGCGCTGAAAAGTCTCAATCTCTCCATCCCGCGCGGATCGTTTTTCGGTCTACTTGGGCCCAATGGCGCTGGCAAGTCGACCTTCATCAATATTCTAGCCGGCCTCGTCATGAAGACATCTGGTTCCGCCACCATCTGGGGCTTTGATACGGACGTCAATCCGCGCCAGGCACGCGCCTCTATCGGCATCGTGCCACAGGAACTCAATATTGATCCGTTCTTCACGCCCTATGAGGCGATGGAGCTGCAGGCAGGTCTTTACGGTGTGCCTAAATCCGAGCGCCGCACGATGGAAATTTTGCAGGCAATGGGATTGGACGACAAAGCTGATGCCTATGCCCGCACGCTGTCCGGTGGCATGCGCCGGCGACTGCTGGTCGCCAAAGCCATGGTCCACAACCCACCCATTCTGGTACTTGATGAACCAACCGCGGGCGTCGATATCGAATTACGCCGTCAGCTTTGGGAGCATATTGAAGAGCTGCATGCCCGCGGCACAACGGTAGTTTTGACCACCCACTATCTGGAAGAAGCTCAGGCGCTGTGCGACCAGATCGCGATCATCAATCATGGGGAGGTGGTTGCGTGCGAATCGACACCGGATCTGCTTGCACGCATTGATGAAAAGCGCGTCGTTATTCGCCCGGCAAGCCCCCTCTCGGCTGTTCCCGCCTCACTTTCGAGCCGGGGCGCCCTACTTCGCGAAAATGGGGAGCTCGCGCTTGTTTACAATCCGGACGTGGATTCTATGTCAGCCCTGCTCGCTGACATCACCGCAGCTGGCATTGAGATTGCTGACCTGACGACAGAGGAAGCCGCACTTGAAGACGTGTTCTTGCAGCTCACGTCAGGCAAATAGCGCGGCGAGCCGTCTCAGGAAGCGACCTCGGCAAACGCTTGATATTCCAGATCGGGAAATTGAGGCATATCTGATTGTCGGATTGATACGGTCTCAATGAGCACCATGTTGACCGGTCCACCCTCAAGTCCCAAGGGCAATGCCAACCCTTCAACGCTGGCTGCCGGATTTCCAGGCAACCGCGCCTGAGCGAAAAAGCGCATGGGCCGCTTGTGTTCGACCAGGGCCCCCAACGCAGCCGATATGAGTTTCGCGGAGCCCGATGGCAGCAGGTCATCCAGCACGGCGCCGCGGTGATCAGAGCCTAAAAGATCATCAATCCCTGTACCGGAGAGACGAACACTGAATTGCGGGCCGTCCTCCTCCTCCGTGGTCACGTTCAGGAGAGCCAGCCGTGGCAAATGTGTCACCAGGTCGCCCGGCGCGATGTCTATACGGGCCGGCATGTCTCGCTGTGCGCACTTGTCTTTCCAATAGGCCAGGAGGTCCTTTAAACGCCGGTCAACCAGGTTGATCGCTGGATCAACGAACAGGTTTAGTGGTTTTAACTGCAATGCCTTCGCCAAAACCGATCACCCTTCTCAACACCCACCACTTCCTCTGTGCCGATACAGAGAAGCGTACAAGCCGTGAATTTAGGCAATATCGGTCTGACTGTCATTAAGCGGCGCGTCGTTTCTCCAGCAAAATCGCGATGATCAGACCGCCGGCCACGATGGAGAACCCCAAGACGCCAAGATTCAGGCCGGCGACAGTCTTTTCAGACCCGTCCAAGTATTTCATGGAGCCACCGTAAGTATCTCGAATGATAAAAGCTGAGAGAAACCCGCCTGTAATAAACAAACCCGTGATGGCTCCCAGAACTACTTCATCCTTCACCCAGACCAACCAAACAACCAGGCCCGCCAAGCCTGTATTGGTGAAGAGCTGCCACACCTCGTGAATAAGAGCATGCGGGGTCCAATCTGGATTGAACACATGGGTATCGTTTATTTCGAGAAAAGGGACACCGAGACCCCAGACCAGGGCCCCAAAGGTTACAAGCAGACGAGCGATCATGGAACTATCCTTTCCGGCAACATCAATATGGACAGTGTCAATTTAAGCAAAATATGGACAATGTCAATATTGAATCCTAGAATTCCCCAATGACGGAAAAATCCACCTACCACCACGGCAACCTCAGAGATGCACTGTTAGATGCCGCGTTTGAGTTGCTGGACCAGGAAGGCGTCGATGGGGTTACCATCCGCGCCGTGGCCCGCTCTCTTGGAGTGGCCCATTCCGCGCCCGCCAATCACTTCAAAACCCGCAAGGACCTTCTCACAGCGCTCGCAACACGAAGTTTCGAACAGCTCACGTCTGCCATTCAAAATGGGCTTCAGCAGGGGCTTGAGGATCGTCGGGAGAGGCTCAAAGTCTTTGCTGACTCCGTCATCGCCTACGGGCTCAACCATCCCAATCGCTACCGCCTGCTTTGGCGGCGAGATTGTCTTGCTGTCGATGATCCGGACTTGTTGGCCCAGATGGATGCTCTCTATGAACCGCTGATCCATCTGTTTGAGCAGGGCGATCAGAAGGAACAAAGGAGCGCAGAGACGTCCGGGATTGCCCTCTGGTCAATGGTGCACGGCTATGTTTCGCTCCGCCTGGACGGCAATCTCGTCCCGCTCAACGATGAGGTGTCAGGGGAACCACGAGAGCGCGCCATTATAGATGCGCTGTTTGACGGAATTGCATCCAAGTAGCTGAAGCCAGAGCCCCTCAGAGACCTGCATGGGGGCGTGAAACTGGTCCATTGATATGTCTTTGCGAACGAGGTAGGTTCCGCCGCGTGAACTGGTGCTGAAAAGCGCTTTGCACCGGAGCACCCGTAGCTCAGCTGGATAGAGCGCTGCCCTCCGAAGGCAGAGGTCGCACGTTCGAATCGTGCCGGGTGCGCCAAGTTTCCCAAATATTTCAATGACTTATATACATTGTCAGAATTAGCCGACTTCTGATAATAAAAAAGGTACCAAGCGGGTACCAAAAAACAGGGGCAGCATGGAACCTCACAGGTGAGCGTATGATTTTGAATGATAGTGTCGTCACGAAAATCGATTGATACCAACAAAAGTACCAACATCTCAGATCTGTAAGGTGGTTCAATTCCTGATCGCTTTAGTCGTTCTTTCAGATACCAAGCCACATCTGAAATAAGCCAATCAACCAGCAAAACTGCGTAGGACACAGCTTAGCGGCAACCTGGCCTGATTGAACGTGTAATCGGTCGCCTGCATCTACAGATTGATGCACCAACGATGTGTGCCGTAGAAGAAGTCGCGCACTTTGGCAGTCTCAATACACCTCTAGTGCCCGGCCATATAGAAGGAGAGAAGCTCCGGCCTCTGCGCTATTAGCCTGCTCCGCTGGGCCGCACCGGGTCATAAGTTTCTGGCGACCGCTCCCCTTCAACGTTTGCTTCCGATATTCGTCTCTGACCATTGCAGGCCAACATGAAGCTGTTTGCCAAAGAGATTTAGCCGTAGTCCGTGTCTCCAAGAAATTCATCAGTCGGAAACGCTTCAGTGATCTGGCGTGCTACCCATTCTGATGTGGCGTGGAAGGTGACGCCAAATGATACGATACACCTACGACTATGATCCAGAATGATGAGACAGTAGAGACGTTTGAAGCCGATGGTCGGGACGATCGCAAAGTCCTTCGAGGCGATGCCGTTCATATGATTGTCCAAAAACGTCTTACAGGGCTGTCCGGTTCGCTTTGGCGCTTTGACTATGTACTTTGCTACCGTGGTCTCGCAAACATCAATGCCAAGCTTCAGTAGTTCTCCAGTAATACGGCGCGCGCCCCATAGCGGATTCTCACAGCTGATCTTTCGAATTAGATGGCGGGTCTCTACATCAATCTTCGGACGGCCACCAATGTTGCGGGGCTTCCAACGCCAGAACATCCGAAAGCCAGTACGGTGCCAGCGAATCACCGTCTCGGGCTTCGCAATGACAATTGAAGCCAGAATCGTCGGGCAAAACCAGTAGTGCATGACAACGACCAATCGATCCCAGCCTGTCAGTCGTGGCTTCACAGTCGTCTTTCGGCGCAAGATGCAAAGTTGCTGACGCTAGCTCATGTTCTCTACTTCGATTGAGGCTCGAGACCTAAAACGAAGCTGCATCAAGCGCGCGAATATGAAAAACATCCTGATCATCGCGGTCAATCGTGCTACGATTCCCGCGTCATCAATTCCGGATGAGGTTTTTAGTAGGGACAAGTGGCAATTGCGACAGCTGATCTGTGTCATCTGATTGCGTTTGCATTCACAAGTGATTTGTACCGACAAGTTTACGACAAAGCCATTGCAAGTTTTCAGCTGTAACAAAAAGGCGGTCCCGGTATGAGGCCGGGACCGCCAACAGCGCTGACTGTGCATGTCGTCATTTGAGGGATGCCGACAACCAGAAAGTCAACGATCAGATCTCAACGAATTCACTTCTACGATCGCTGAGATTATCAACCACTGCTCAGTCTCCTGAGACCCAACAGTGAAGTCTTGCACCTAGAACGAGTAGCTCAGATTGATGGACACAAAGTCTTTGTCGCCATCTTTCGTGTACTTCTCATTGCCAAAGATGTTGGTGTAAGAGATGCCACCGCGCCATGTGTTCTGGTAAGAACCGTCAATCGCAAGGCTGACAGACTTCGTACCCTCACGATAGTTTGAGAGTGGTGCAGGAGAATTACCCTTCACATCATGCTGCCACGCGATGCGTGGGCTCACTGTGATCGGCGTACCGAACGCATTGTTGTACTGCAGAACACCCACGAGAACATAACCGTAGGCGAATTCTGTAGGACGACAGCCAGTACGTGGGCTGAGGCCCAGGAAGGAACCCAGCGGCAGGTCCGTACCGGAAGTACAAACATTCTCCAGCACTGATTGGCTGAAGTCACCTTCACTTGCTGCATCCGGCACATACATTGCACCCAGTTCTGTGAGAAGGATACCAATGTCGGCACCCAGAGCTCCAACCAACGGATTGGAGTTTGTGTAGGTCGCCGTTGTCCCAATGTCGAAGGTCACAACCTCTTCACGGGTAAACCCGTTAAACTCTGTAGAGGAGTTAGCCCCTGCATCCGTACATGAACTAGACGTTTGCGAGAAAGTCTGCCGACCCTGAAGAGCGGTCATCGCATCCGGACCCAAAAGGAAGTCCAGCGTACACGATGCACCCAATGTGGCGATCGTAATTTGGTCTGTATCGAGTTGCAGAGGCTGGTCATGACGGAAAGCCACTTCGCCCTGAACACCCCAATCGCCAAGAGTTGTATTAAACGATACACCGAACAGCTTGATATCNAACTCCGCGTATCGTGTCGCCACCCCCCCGCGGGCGCAGCAGCAAAATGCCATACGCAGATTTCTGGCTGTTTGTTAGCAGACACAATGCCAGTTTTTATGTCAATATATTATGTCGTGTATACTGACATTATAAAATGATGTGGCACAAACACCACAGAAATACAGCGAACCATCCAAAGAGGTCACTTGAAGTTGCGCTAAAATCGCCACCTGTTTCTAGATTTGGTTAGGGTTCAGGTGTCGTAGCCTTAACTGTCATAGGATCTCTCGGTTCAAACAAATGACCGTCGACACTGACATTTGTTTTGGTGTGTCATAATATTGTAACCGCCATCTCCCTCGACAGAAGAAGTCAGCTTTCCACGTCGGCAAAGCCCGCTGTTCCCGCTATTGTTGCCAAAGAAAAGATTAGTGGCGCTTGGGGGGAAGTTTTCTAGTCATGAATTCACCAACTACAGATGGTCGACAACAACGAAGCTCTCGCTCACGTGACAAGATAGTAAATGCGGTCCTCGATCTGATACGCAAAGGCAATATGAAACCAACTGGCAACGAGATAGCCGAGGCGGCAGGCATCTCGCCTAGAACTGTTTTCCGTCTTTTTGGGGATATTGAATCGCTTTTCAGTGCATGTGAGGATAATGTCCTCAGGTTTTTTGAACAGTCAACAATTGAAGTCGACCGCAGCGCTTCTTTACACGAACGCGTTTGGAGCGTCGCAGAAGAAAAATGCAAATCTTTTGACGAGCGAAGAAATTTTACCCTCTTCTACCTTAGCCGAGTTCAATCTGACTTAGAGACCAATCATACCAGCGCATCGCAAGCCGAAAATGAACGGCTTGAACTTTGGGCCGCGCTACCAGAGGTCGTTGCATTGGAAGCGAATGCGCGACATTTGGTGGAAGTCATGTATTCATCCCGCTGTTGGGATCAACTGCGATATGCTCAAAACCTCACGTCTGCAGAAGCCCTAAATCTGATTGCGAGCACCGTAATTTCGATTGTGGAATCAGGCTCTGCATATGCCAGTGTGACCACGGCAGCAGAGAAGAAAATTCTGCGGTAACGTCAACCTAAAGCCAAGCAATTCCCTGGCATTTGGAAGCCGGCTAAGGTCGGGTGCAACGAAACCATGCCGCGAAGACCGCCGCTGCTTGCCTTGATGGTTCGTCAAAAACTCAAAAGCGAGATCGAAGAAACATTATGCTACCCAGCTCATGTAGCAGCTATCTCGCGCCATGACGTCAACGCCCTTTTGATCGCGCGTGGCCGGTATATCCAGCACCCACCGAAGTAGACGTGCATTTCGTCGAGATGCCATTGCGGTTGCCGCGTACCACGAGACTTTCTCAGTCGCTTAGCCACCTGAGGTCCCAATCGGCTCATCATCGCCGGATCGCATTCCGGAAGACATCAGTTACGCGTTCCGCCAGCAATTCCTCAACATCACACAAGCTGCGACTAAAGCCGACATGCATACAGACCGCCTGCTGAACGGTTGAAGACGGAAAGTGGATTTGACGATAGCTGGTCTGTGTCATGTGATCAGGCATCCCGATACAACCATCAATCTATCCGAGTTTGCAACAAAGCGCCTTTGCCGGAAACATCGGCGCAAGACAGTATCCTTTTCCAAATGGAAACTTTTGATCAGCAAGTCAAATTGTCGCTCGGGCTGAGGATCTAATCCATCGCCAGACCACAATTTATTCCGCTGGTGAAGCAACCCTTTACTCAGGTACCGTCACCTCGTTCCAGTCGAACGCTTTCGTCAGATACTGAACATCACATCGTGTGAGCATCATGCCAGCGGCTAATTTGTGCCACACTCTCAGGTGAGCAAAGGCCCAAACCGACTCGGATGAAGTTGTTGGTAGGGATAAGAGACCGATAAAGCGCGCCGGGCGATTCAGCTCTTCCTCCTTCAGCTTATTAGCTCAGTGCAAAACCCGAATAGCCAGCGGCGGCTGACGCTTCGCAAAGCTCCATATACATTGGCACACTGGGGTAGTTCAGCAATTGCAGTGGCTTTCCGGGAATGTTGGCCCCCATATACCAGGACTTGGCTTTGGGAAAGAGTGTCATTTCAGCTATTGCGCTGATGTGCGCTGTCCAAGCATTCTCCGCTTCGACCGTTGCCTCTATCTGTTCAAAACCCTTGGCCCGCAAATATTTCATGCATGACACCACCCACTCCCCCTGCAATTCCGCGCAGGTCGGCCCGTTGCAAAAACCGGCTGGGCTTTGCGGGCCATATAGCATCAGCATGTTAGGGAAGCCTGATGTCGCTATTCCAAACTGAGTACTCGCTCCTTGCGCCCATTTCTCCTTCAGCGACTTGCCGCCGGTTCCTCGTATGTCGATCTGGGTAAGACCGCCCGTCGCGGCGTCAAACCCTGTCGCCAGTACCAGAATATCAAGCTCGCAGACCCCTTGTGAGGTTCTAATCCCCTCAGGCACCACCTCCTCGATCGGTGTCTCTCCCACATCAACGAGGCTCACGTTGCTTTGGTTGAAGATTTCATAATACCATTGTTCGAGCGATGGCCGCTTAACACCAAACGGATGCGGCGGCTCCATGGGCGCCAATTTCTCCGCGATCACCGGGTCCTGAATACGCGCACGCGTTTTGTCCCGCCAGAAATTATACGCTGTCCGATTTGCGTCTTCATCAAGAAGAACGTCCTCAAAGGTGCCCGCCCAGAAGTGAAAGCCTCCGAGCTGCCAAAGTCTCTCATAGGTCGCCTGACGCTCCTCTTCGCTATAGCTGAGAGCCGGTGCATCTATTCTGCTGATATCGAAACCCCCAGAAGTCTCCCGCCGCTTTTGGAATATCTCGGGGTAATCTTTCTTCATCTCCGATTGTGTCTCGGCATCCAACTTTCTCTGCTGCATCGGAATCGCGAGGATAGGGGTACGCTGAAATACCGTCAGATGCGCAGCCTCCCGGCCTGCTTCCTGGGCAACCTGAACGCCACTCGCTCCGGTTCCAATAATACCGACCCGTTTTCCCTTAAGAGAAAGGCCGTTTTGCGGCCAATGACCGGTGTGGTGGCATTCGCCTTTGAAACTCTCCAGGCCTTTGAGATCTGGAATAAACGCTTTTGACGCAAACCCCGTGCACTGCACGAGAAAGCGCGTCCTCATCGTCTCCCCTTTTTCTGTGCGTATCTCCCAACGATGATTCTCTTCATCAAACTCCGCAGCAGTCATGCGCGTATTGAACTTGATATCCTTGCTGAGCTGCAACTTTTCATCTGCATACTGAAAGTATCGGCGCAATTCATCCCAGGCTGGGAATTTTTCCGTCCAGTTCCAATCACGCCATAGTTCTTCGATTGAGTATTCATAGACTGGCACATGTGAATCCACGCGCGCGCCCGGATAGCAGTTCCAGTGCCAAATGCCGCCGAGATCAGAACCCGCCTCAAGTAGACAAACAGAGAAACCCTCTTGTCGCAGTCGATAGAGTTGGTAAATCCCGTTGAATCCAGCTCCAATTATAGCGACATCAAATTCTTCCATCGTCATACTTCTCTCTAAAAATCACTTTAATACAGAGGCGGCAAACGCCGTGTCGGCATCAGCCTTTCCACGATCACTGGCATCGTCTGAAAATCCAGGATAGGTCTTTCGATAAACGGCAAACAGCGTCTCTATGGGAACGTCTGCAAAAATTCCGTGGTCTGCCACATATTCCATGTGGCGCTGCCCGTGTGCATCAAACTCATGAAATAGCGCATCTGAGCGTCCATCGAAACAAAGCGGCTTGACGCCAAAACGTTCGCAGAGTTCTGAATTGAAAGCAGGTGTCACTTTGTAGGACTTTTCGCTGAGCCAAAGCTGTACGTAACCATGATAGACAAATAGGTCTGTCTTCATCGCGGCTTTAAGTTTTTCGGAATTCAAGTGATTGCGAACGTCAGCAAAGCCGACGGCCGCCGGTATTCCGGCGGCCCGAAGAGACGCCGTCAACAATATCGCTTTGGGTACGCAAAATGCGGCCTCAGCCTCGGCAATGACGCTTGCACGATACTGTTCCGGTTTGACAGAAAAAGCGTACGGATCATATCGGATGCTATCGCGGACGGTATTGAAGAGATGTATGGCTCTTTGTTCATCAGAAGGTTCTTCCAATCCCTGAAGCGCCTCACCAGTAAACCGCTGAACGGCCCCCGAACCGCTGTCTATGAAAACGCCGGGCTTTAGAAGCGCTTCGATTTTCAGACAGGCACAATCCAGGGGTTTTGCCGCCATCAATGTCATGTCTACTCCGTTTCATGGTGCGCGCGATATGCAAACCCTATTGTTTTGCCCCGCCCACCGGTTGAAAGCACGGCAAAATGAAGTCATCCGCGATACGTTCAAAGCAAACTTCCACGGGCATATCGAGAGCTATGGCGTCAAGCGAACAGTTGACCAGCCGAGATGCCATCCGAACACCCTCCTCTAGCTCAACCACGATGGCGGCGTAGGGGACATCGGCCGCAAAAGCTGGATGGAAGGCCTGATGCGTCACCGTCCAGGAAAAAATGCTGCCTCGTCCCGTGGATGGCGTCCATTCAAACTCGAACGAGCCGCATTTTGCGCATGTGTATCGCGGGAGAAACCGCCAGACATTACACGAGGAACATCTCTGAAAATAGAGAGTGCCGTCCTGACACTTGTCCCAAAATTCCTGCTCGATGGGATCTTGTACTTTTGGTTTGGGTCTTTGGATCACCGGCTGTTCCATTACGAAGCCTTCCTCAATATTGCAACGCTTCCGTCGCCAAGGTCTCCCCAGCCGCTCACCAACCCGACTTGGGCATCCTTAACCTGGCGTTCGCCAGCGTCACCCCTGAGCTGACGCACTGCCTCCAACGTATGATTCAACCCCCATACATGTGCCTCACTCAAAAGGCCACCATGGGTGTTGAGCGGAAATTTACCGCCGATCTCAATTTGTCCGTCTTTAACGAAATCCCACGCACCGCCGGGCTCGAAATAGCCAAGAGCCTCAAGCTGCAATAACACAACATAGGTGAAGCAGTCGTAGATTTGCAGAAAATCCATATCCTGTGGTTTGACGCCAGCCATCTCAAATGCCCGCGGTGCGGCATAGCTCAATCCAATTTTGAAGGGATCAGGCCTTGAGGGAATATCGTCCGCCGGATAAGGATGGCCTTCAGCGGCACCTGCGATCAATACTGGTCTGTGCGGCATATCTTTAGCACGCTCAGCACTCGAGACGATCACCGCACACGCACCATCCGTCTCAAGGCAGCAATCATAAAGGCGGAATGGCTCCGATATCATCCGGGCATTGAAGTATTTCTCTTCGTCCAGCGGATTTCCGTAGGTAAAAGCATTTGGGTTGAGCTGTGCGTGGCGACGACAAGCCAATGCAACCGCCCCCATCGGTTCTGGACCGACATTGTAGAGTTTGGAGTGACGCATCGCCAGCCATGCGTACATTTGCACCGGCAACATTACACCATACGGTAGATAGTAACCGCGGATCGTATTTGTCAACGTGTTCATATTCATTGGGCGACTGGCCGGGCGTCCAGGCTTGGGCCGGAGCGCTGAATAACCATTCCAGCCAAGGACCACCAAAACATGGTCAGCGACGCCCGCAGCCACGACCATCGCCGCAGATTGCAGCGCCGCCGTCGGGCTTGCACCCCCCATATGTACTGTTGATGCGTATCTGAGAACGTGAATACCGAGGTTTGCCGCTAGCTCCTCAGACGTGGTGTACACAGGCGGCGTCACCATTCCATCAATGTCCGACGCTTTCAGTCCGGCATCGGCAATCGCGGCAAGACTAGCCTCCAGCATCATGCCGACCGCCGTCTTTTCCGTCCCCTTGACATACTCTGTCTGACCGATCCCGACGATCGCTGACTTATCGCTGAAACTCATATTATCGCTTAGTCCTGTGTTTCAATTTTTGGGCCATTTATGCAGCTGAGAACCTATACTTCTGGGATCAGGCATGAATGAATTGACTCATCGCCTGGCACTTGGCGCGCGAGTGTTTTGATTGCAAGCTCCGCATCTTCCAAAGAAAAATTGTGCGTGTGCATCTTCTCCAGCTGCACCGTCTTGCTCTCAATGAGGTCAATTGCCTTACCGTAGCCACTAGCGGTAACGCCAATCGCGCCCTTGATGGTAATTTCCTTCATAACAATCATATCAGTGACGAAGTCAGGAATGGGTTTGAACCCCTTAACTCCCGCAAGAACGATCGTACCGCCTGCACAGACATAACTGAGTGCCTCCCGAACCGGGTCAGTCGCATAGGACGTCACGTCGATCACGACATCGGCGCCTCGCCCTTTGGTAATCTCCGCGATGCGCTCTACCGCATTTTCATTGTCGACATCAATCGTGTAATCGGCGCCATAGAATTTAGCCAGTTTCAGCTTGTCCGCATCCGCCGCGAGCCCGGTCACGATGATGGTCCCGGCACCGGCGTGGCGGGCAGCGATGACGCTTGCTAATCCGCGTTGCCCTGGCCCTAGAACAACAACTGTGTCACCTACCTGGGTCTGAGGGATTTCGACTGCCCACCGGAAGCCCGCTCCCAGCGGATTGAACATAACCGCAATTTCCGCTGGCAGCGACTTGTCCATTTTGTGCACGACCGCATTGGGGGCGACATACATATATTGTGAGTAAGCACCCCACAGTGCCGGCTCCGACGTCAACGGGATATAAGAATATATCTCACGGCGGTCGCAAAGGTGGTAGCTGCCAGACAGGCACGTATCGCAGGAATGGCACGAGAGCATCGTCTCCACTGCGACGCGGTCGCCAACATCGACGCGCCATTTTGTCGCCGCCTTATCTCCAATAGCTTCAATAATGCCGAGAGGCTCGTGGCCAGGGATCACGGGCATGGGCGTGTTTAGAACACCTTCATATTGCTCGTAGTCGCTGCCGCATATGCCGCAGGCTTCGATTCGAATAATCGCACTGTCATCGGATATCGCGGGGATCGGTAGATCGCGCCGTTCCAATTTGCGTGGACCCGTCTGAACCATGGCCATGGTCTTTTTCGGTAACATGCGCAACCTCCAAAAATAGAAACTCACCCATACCTATAAACATGTATGTGTTTTTTGTTTCTCTCATATGTTATACAGGTAACTCTTCGCTGACGGGAAGAGAAAAAACAACAACGCCCAACGCGTCGCCTGAAAAGCAGTATCGAGGAAGGATGTCATGAGCGATTTAACCGGGGCCCGTGTCCCATTACTAAGTATTGCAGAGGCGGAAAAAATCGCCGCTTCAAACGGCATTTCCGAACAAATGGCACCGCTAAGTGTCTTTCGAGTTCTACTCAGGCACCCCGGGCTCGCCAAGGAACTTAGTTCTACACTCAATACTCTGTTGTTTGATGGTAACAAGCTGGACGCACGTTTGCGCGAGCTTATTATCATGCGCATTGGCTGGAAAACGGCCTCACTCTATGAATGGACGCAGCATTGGCGCGTCGCGCGGATGCTCGAAATTTCCGAAGACGACATCCTGGCAGTCCGCGAGTGGAAGACTTCCAGCCTCCTCTCTGACCTTGACAAAGCAGTGATGAAGGCAACGGACGAAACCTTGGACGGGGGCATGATTTCAGATTCCACGTGGGCCGAGCTTGCTAAAGGACTTAGGTCGTCTGAAGAACGCATCGAACTGGTCGTCGCCATCGGAAATTGGACGCTGTTCTCACAACTTTTGAAGAGTTTGAAAATTCCCCTTGAAGATGGTGTGGATTCTTGGCCGCCGGACGGGAAAACCCCCACTGCCTGACAACCATCTGCATCACAAAAGCGAGATTAGAAAACATGGATAAAAAGCCGATCTCAAACGAATTAGTCGGGCTTGCGTTCGAGCCGAGAGAAGTATCCTGGACCCAGAAAGACGTTATGCTGTATGCGTTGGGCGCTGGCGCTCGGCCGGAAAATGACCTCGACTTCATTTACGAAGGAAAGGGCCCCAACGTACTGCCGACTTATGCAGTTATTCCTGGCGGTGTTGGGCTCGGCGGCATGATGGGCAAAGTTGATATGAAGCTCGAAATGCTTCTGCATGGAGAGCAATCGATTGAGCTCTACCGCCCACTGCCCCCCTCAGCAACCGTAACGGTGGTCGGCCGTATCACGGAAGTCTGGGATAAAGGCAAAGCAGCAGTGCTGGGCGTCGAAAGCGTCGCAAGTGATGCCGACGGTGAGTTGTTCAAAACGCATGCGACGCTGTTCGTGCGCGGTGCTGGCGGCTTCGGTGGCGAGCGCGGCCCCTCGTCAGCCGGGATTAACGTAGCGCCCGACCGCGCTCCCGACATTATTGTGGAAGACGTAACGCGCCCCGAGCAGGGCGCTATTTACCGTCTGTCCGGCGACAGCAATCCAATCCACATTGATCCCGATTTTGCTAAACTGGGCGGCTTCGGACGCCCTTTCGTACACGGTCTTTGTACCTATGGGTTTATCGGCCGCGCCGCTCTTAAGGCGCTTTGCGACAACGACCCATCAAAGTTTCGTTCCTTTAGCGGTCGGTTTGCAGACCAAGTCTACTTTGGCGACACCATCGTCACAAAAATTTGGAAGACCGGTGCGGGCGAGGCGATCATTCAGGGCGAGACACAGAAAGGCAATGTTGTTCTGTCTCAAGCCAAAGTAACATACGGCGAATGAGGTAAATCACGCAGATGACGGTTTCGGCTTTCTCCCATCTTCTGGCGCCACTTGATCTTGGTCACACGCAGCTTAAGAACCGTGTGCTGATGGGGTCGATGCATACGGGTCTGGAAGAAATGCCTGACGGCTACGCCCGGCAGGCCGCTTTTTTCGCTGCCCGGGCCAGGGGCGGTGTCGGGCTGATCGTTACCGGCGGCATCTCTCCCAACATAGCCGGCCGGTTGGCGCCGCGCGCCTCAGTCATGACGGAAGAAACCGTTGCCGGTCATCGGCTTATCGTTGACGCTGTTCACGCCGAAGGCGGCAAGATCGTTCTGCAACTCCTCCATGCCGGGCGCTATGCGCGGCACGAAGATTTGGTTGCCCCTTCGGCTATCGCGTCAAGTATCAACCCGCTTACACCCCGCGCTCTCACAACCAAAGAGATAGAGGAGACGATTGAGGATTTTGCCCGCACCGCCCTGCTGGCCAGAAAGGCCGGTTACGACGGCGTCGAAATCATGGGTTCAGAAGGCTATCTGCTCAACCAGTTCACCGCGCCGCGCACTAACCAACGTGATGACGGTTGGGGCGGCTCGGCGGAGAACCGCCGCCGTTTTCCGCTTGAGACCGTAAGACGCGTCCGCGAGACGGCGGGCCCGGACTTTATCATCATCTACCGATTGTCAGTGCTCGATCTGGTGGAGGGCGGCAACAGCTGGGAAGAAATCGCCGCCCAAGCAAAAGGTGTCGAGGCCGCTGGCTCCAGCCTTATCAATACCGGTGTCGGCTGGCACGAGGCACGCATACCAACCATTGCCCACATGGTCCCACGGGGCGCTTTCATTTGGGCAGTCGAGAAACTCAAGGGCGAGGTCACAATCCCGGTTGTCGCCTCAAACCGCATCAACACGCCTGAACAAGCCGAAGAAATATTGGCGGGCGAAAAAGCCGACATGGTGTCCATGGCGCGCCCGCTCCTGTCCGATCCCGATTTGGTCGCAAGTGCGGCAGCGCTGCGGCCTGTCAATATTTGCATCGGTTGCAACCAAGCATGTCTCGACAATGCTTTCACCGGCAAACTCACCACTTGCATGGTGAACCCTTTCGCCTGCCGGGAAACGGAGCTTCGACTCCAAACCGCAACCAAGCCAAAACGGATTGCCATCGTGGGGGCCGGCCCAGCGGGGTTGGCGGCCGCGGAAATTTCCGCACGGCGAGGGCACCAGGTCACCCTGTTGGACGCAGGTAAACAGATCGGCGGCCAGTTCAACCTCGCCCGGCGTATCCCAGGCAAAGAGGATTACGCCGAAACCATTCATTACTACGAACGCCGCTTGTCGGATTTAGGCGTGACCATTCGTCTGGAGACGATGGCCGACGCTGCAATCCTTTCCGCTCTCGGTGCTGACGAAATCGTTCTGGCGACCGGCGTGCACCCTCGCGTACCGGACATTGAAGGGGTCGGCCACCCTTGCGTAATGACCTATGATCAAGCCATTCTAAAACCGGAGAGGGTTGGCAAAAGAGTGGCACTTATCGGGGCCGGCGGCATCGGCTTCGATGTTGCAGCACTTTTGTTACACCCAGAAGGAACACAAGACCCCCGTAAACCAGATACTCTAACCTTCGCACGGGAATGGGGCATAGACCTTACATATCAGGCTCGGGGCGCGCTATTGCCGAGCGAGCACCGCTGGCCGGCGCGCCGCACGGTCTATCTGCTGCAAAGGCGAGAAAGTTCCAAATTCGGAACAGGCCTCTCCAAGACACGAGGGTGGGCTAATTTTTTGGAAGTGATGTTTCGTGGTGTCAACATGATCGGTGATGCCGTCTACAAAAAGATAGACGATGATGGCTTGCATGCTGAAATCTGCGGAGACGCCCGCGCTTTCAACGTGGATACAATTGTCTTATGTTCCGGTCAAGAACGCTCCGACGCGCTGCTTCCAGAGTTACAATCTCTAGGCGTTCCGCTTCACTGTATTGGCGGCGTGAAGGATCCGCGCGAACTCGACGCGGTGCGAGCGTTCGAAGAAGGTACGCGGCTAGCGCTCACCTTGTAGCAAGAACGGAAGACACGACAAACCATGGGAGAATCGACACGATCAGAAATGTCCAACGCGCGATCTGCAACCGTCAAGTCGGCGGCGCGCGTTCTGGAAATTTTTGAATATTTTGACGAGACGCGTCGGCCTGTCACTATTCACGAGGCAGCCGAAGCTCTCGGATATCCGCACTCAAGTAGCGCGGCCCTCCTCAAAAGTCTTGTTGCGCTTGGCTACCTTGACCATGACGAGAGGGCGAAGACGTTTTTTCCCAGCATTCGCATTTCACTTCTGGGAAACTGGATCGAGGCCGAGACGCTTCCAGTCCGCCACATTCACCGTCTGATGCAACATCTTTCAGATGAAACCGGCTGTACTGTGATCCTGGCAATTCGGTCTGGTGTTCACATTCAGTACATCAAAGTACTGCAGGGAACGACGCCCATTCGATTTTACGTGAAGCCTGGCACGCGACGACTCCTGCCCTTCTCGACAATCGGACGCGTACAGCTCGCTGCATTGCCAACCGCAAAGGGGTCCCAACTCATCAAAGAGGCCCTCTCACGCAACCCAGAGGCAGCAGCACAATCGCAAGCGCAGATTGAGGAAGAGCTCACCGGGATTAGACGGCGGGGATATGCATTCTATACCGGACTGGTGACGCCAAATGCCACGATGCTGGCCATGCCGGTGGCCAAAACCCGCGCCGGGGAGCCGGTCGCCATCGGCATCGCCGCGCCAAAGGATCATTTTAAGGATCGAAAGCGGGCATATATTGACCTTATGAAAGAAGCCATCAAAGCAAATATCACAGAAGCTGCTGGCAACCCGGTTTCCCCCGAAATCAAAACTACCAAAAAGTCCTAACCGGTCTGCTCTAGGATAAAGTCGGCCATTTCCTCGGTAGCCTCGCGCCCTTCGCCTAATATTGGTCCAAACCAGTGCCAAACATGGATCATGTCTGGCCAAATCTTGAGGGTCACGGGTACACCAGTGGCTCTCAGCCGTTGGGCGAGCAACTCACTATCGGACAAGAGAACTTCCGCCTCGCCGACCTGAACCAAGACAGGCGGCAGACCGTTGAGATCAGCATGAACCGGCGAGGCGAGGGCCGTCTTGCGATCTACATCGCCCAGATACGCATCCGTCCAGCGCTCAAGGTCAAGGTGACGCACCATCGGGTCAATATCAGCATTCTTGGCATAAGAGATGCCGACATTCTCGAGGTTTGCCCAAGGTGAGATGCAAACCGCGGCAGCTGGCATCGGCAATCCGTCATCGCGGGCAGCGATCAACGTTGCAACGGTCAAGCCGCCGCCCGCGGAATCGCCCGCGATGGCAAGACTTGTTGCATCATAACTGCTGTCCAACAACGCCTGATAGACCGCGAGCGCATCGTCGACCGCTGCCGGAAAAGGATGTTCGGGCGCACGCCGATAGTCAATCAGCAGCACAGGGCTCCCCAACGACACCGCAATGGCTGCGCACATATGACGGTGTGAGCGCACCGATCCAAGCGCATATCCGCCGCCATGAAGATAGAGCAGCACTCCTTTGCCGTCCGCCCCATCCGGCTTAAGCCACTCTCCCGGCACGCCCGCGATCACTGTTTTTTCGACCGTAACACCGCCTGGAACACCGAAGGCCTCGCCAGCCTCGTCATAACCTGTGCGGAATTCCTCGAGGGTCCGCTCCTCATCCGAGGCCATGCCCTTCAACATTTCCCGTACCATAGAAAGTTCTTGCAGGCTCATTCGTCGCGTCTCCTTGATTTAAGCCGCCATACCGTTACGCAAGAGCCGACCGGGAAGCTTGTCGCCAGCGCTTAGCATATCAGTCCCATTTTCCCGGATCAGAGTGCCGTTCACGACAACCGCCGTAACGCCAATAGCGTCCGCAATCAGCCGGTCCTCTCCGGCAGGCAAATCATGAACCCTGCGCAGCGCGCTCGCACCGACAGTATCGGGGTCAAAAACCACCACATCCGCCGGTGCGCCCTTTTCGAGCTTCCCCCGATCCTTGATGCCAAAGACTTCTGCAGGCCGCGATGTCAGCATCCGCACCGCCTCCTCAAGCGAAAGCACCTTTTTTTCGCGCACCCAATGACCTAAAAGGTGTGTCGAGAAACAAGCGTCGCAAAGCTGGCTCGCATGTGCGCCGGCATCTGACAGGCCGAGCACAGTCGCGGGGTCCTTGAGAAGGATGGCGATGTCATCTTCATTTGAATTCGCTACGGGGATGCGAAAGCGTGTGGTCAGATCAGACTCCAAGGAGAGGTCAAGGGCCAGATCCAGAGAATCAACGCCTTTCTCTTTTGCGATTTCGCTAACAAGCCTTTCTTCATAGTCAGGCATATTTGAACAAAATGAAACGACTGTCTTCTCCCACGCGGCCCGCATTCCCCCCTGAACCGCCGCCCGGAACCCCTCGCGGAAATCAGCATCAGCGTAAAGCTTCAATTTACCGGCATGGTCTGCCTTGTTGACCGGCGCGAATGCCGGCATGCTCTGGAACAAAAAGGGTTGATCGAACCTGAACTCAAAGTTCAGCGGACGGCAGGTAACTTGCGGAAAAACCGCATACCCGTTCTTCACAAGCTCGGCGGACTGGGTAAGCTGTTCCTCCATTGAGCCGACATTGAGAACACCTCCGCCGCCCAAAAGCGCTGTCCAACTGACGTTGCGCCCCGATATTTTGTTCAACTCCGCAAACTCGTCAAACGATAGGTCGCGCCCCACTGTTGCCTGTATAATGCCCGCCTTCTGTTCTCCCAAGGCGCTGGCAATGTCACGAATCTCAGAGAATTCCGCCATGCGGCTCGGGACGGGACGGCCTTCATATCCGACATGGGTGGGCGATTTTGAGGTCGCGAACCCCAACGCCCCCGCTTCCAGGCCCTCACGCATAATGCCTTTCATACGGGCGACTTCTTCATCGGTTGCCGCCCGCTCGGTCGACTCTGGACCCATCACATAAAGCCTAAGAGGCGTATGCCCCAAAAGCGCTGCGACATTGATCGATGACCCGCCGTTTTCCACGCTATCGAGATATTCGGGGAAAGTTTCAAACGACCAGTCAGCGCCGAGGCCCGCCTCAAGCGACTTCACGCTCATGCCTTCGACATTTTCAAGCGTCCGGACAATCAGATCCCGATGTTCCTTGCGCGTTGGCGCAATGCCAAACCCGCAATTCCCCATGACCACAGTGGTGACACCATGCCAGGGTGAAATGGAAAGCATCGGATCCCAATTTATCTGGGCGTCATAATGCGTGTGGATGTCGACGAAACCGGGAGCCACAATCCGCCCCCCTGCGTTGATCGTCGCGTCGGAGGCTTCAGGGGCCTTACCCAGTGCCACCACCTTGCCATCTTTAATACCAACATCACCTTCATACGCAGGCTTGCCAGTCCCGTCGATGATCCGCCCACCGACGATCTTAAGATCATATCCCATGATTTATGGTCCTTCGGCCCGCTTACTGGATGCTGAGATTATAGAGTTCCGCAACATTATCGTGACAGATCCAATTGCGTTCCTGTTCGCTCAGATCTTTGGCATGTTCCTCCAGCATCGACTGCGACCAGGGCCAGGTGGAATCCGAATGAGGGAAATCGTTTGCCCACATCAAGCGGCGGACATTGCACATGTCTTTCATCTTGAAGGCGACCCAATCATCCTGGAACGTCACATAGATGTTGTCGTGGAAGTATTCGCTCGGCAAACGCTTGAGTGGAGGCGCCTTCATCCAATAGCGGTGACGCTTATAAGCGTGGTCCATGCGGTACATATAATGTGGTACCCATCCAGCATCCGCCTCGACGCAAACCACCTTGAGAGTGGGAAAGCGGTCAAACACGCCGCCGAATATGAACGTGCCCATGACATCCTGGCATCCGCGAATAATCGACAGGAATCCATTTATCTTCGGACCGCGAACTTTCCCCGCAAGAGAATCCGAACTGCCGGTTAGAATGTGAAAGGAGAGCGGCATATCAAGTTCGACCGCCGTTGCATAGACTGGATCGTAAACAGCGCTGTCATAGTCTTCAACGGCCGGGTTGCCCGGCATCATCACACCTTTGAATCCCATTTTATGGGCGTCTTTAAGCTCCTGCACGCCATCTTCCGGGGTCCGCATGGAAACTTGCGCCAGACCATAGAGACGGTCGGGAGCCTCACTGCAGTATTCCTGAAGCCAGCGGTTATAAGCCTCAAAGCAGGCTTTTTTGTAGTCGAAGTCAGGGTGATTGCAGAGCATCATGCCAACCGTCGGGTATATAAACTCGGCTGCGATGCCATCTTTTTCCTGATCGGCAACCCGGTATTTTGCATCCCAGCCACTCTTCCACAGGTCTCCGAACTTCACACCGTCCGTGGTGATGTCAGCTGGGTCTTTGCCCGCTGCCGCTACGAGCCCCATCGGGATCGGCGTATCAAGCCCATCAATCACAAAGACGTCGCCAATCGTATCCATCGTCGTCATATGTGGTGCCGTGTTCCTATATTTGGGATCGATATAATCAATGTAGCAGTTGGGCGGTTCGGTAATGTGCGAATCCGCTGAAATCGGGCGCTTGAGCATGGTATTTCCTCCCAGTTAGTGGATCAGTGACTTTTTATCATTTTCGCTAGCTTGTTGCTCAAAGTCCAACTAAAATCACATTTGTATAACAAAAAATATATATATGTTACGATGGGAGACAGCCAGATGGCCCCAGTTCTTTTCGAAAAGCACGGCCATGTCGCGCTGATTACCCTAAACCGACCGGAGGCACGCAACGCCTTCAATCCCGAAATGCTGGTGCGGCTGGGCGGAATGTGGGAGGAAGTGCGCGATGATGATGACATTCGGGTCGCCATTGTCACCGGTGCTGGCGACAAGGCATTCTGTTCCGGCGCCGACTTGGGAAAGCTCATTCCACTCATCAGCGGTGCCCGACAGCCAGAAGACGAGTGGGACAGGAAAGCGCTAGAGGCGCCTGACCTTATTGGCAACGGTCTTTTGAGAACGTTCGACGCGGGCAAGCCCGTGGTCGCGGCGCTCAACGGCCATGCCATCGCAGGCGGGATGGAACTAACGCAAGGCACGGATCTGCGGATTGGCGTGGAATCAGCCAAGCTTGGGGTGCAGGAAGTCAAATGGGCGATCTTCCCCGGCGGTGGTTCGACCGTGCGCCTGCCCAAGCAAATACCTTACGCTCGCGCCATGGAGCTGCTTTTGACAGGGGATCTAATCACGGCTCAGGAAGCGTATGACCTGGGGTTCCTCAACCGTGTCGTCCCAGATGGACAGGCCGTTGAGGCCGCCATGGAGCTGGCCGGGAAGATTGCCGCCAACGGTCCGATCGCCGTGCAGGCGATCCGTAGATCAGCTCGCGCGTGCCAAGGACGCCCAGAAGAAGAAGCGATGAAGATGGAATCGCGCTTTGCAGCGCCCGTTTTTAGAACCGAAGATGCGCGCGAAGGACCGCGCGCTTTCATGGAAAAACGCAAACCAGTCTACAAAGGCCGCTAATGCTGCCGCACAATTCAAGCGATGGAGAAAAGCGATGCAATTCGGCGTACAGATGGTGTTCCAAAACTACAACCGCGAGGTTAGTGACGCACAGGTCTATGAAGAAGACATCAACCTTGGTCTGCTCGCGGAGGAATTGGGCTTCGACGCCCTTTGGCCCGTCGAGCATCACTTTGAGAACTATTCTTTCTGCCCTGACAATACTCAGTTTCTGAGCTACATGGCGGCCCGGACGAGCCACATCAAGCTTGGCACCGGTGCAGTCATTCTGCCTTGGAACATGCCGATCCGCGTGGCGGAGAAGATCTTGCTCCTCGACCACCTCAGCAACGGCCGGACGTTGTTCGGCATGGGCCGCGGACTGGCCCGCAAGGAATATGCCGGCATGGGCATCAACATGGACGAAGCGCGCGACCGCTTCGACGAAGCCGCCGACATGATCATTGAAGCGATCGAGACCGGTTTCATCGAAGGCGGCGGCCCCTACTATCCTCAAGCACGCACAGAGATCAGACCCGCGCCCCATAAAAGCTTCGAGGGCCGGATTTATCAGGTGGCAATGTCGCCGGAATCAGTCTTGGAAGCTGCCAAGATCGGCGCACGCATGGTGATCTTCGCCCAACGCGCCTGGGAAGAGCAGGCCAAGGCGGTGGCCATCTATCGCCAAGCCTTTGAGGAGCATCACGGCACAAAATCGCCGCCGATCATGATTTGCGACTTTACCTACTGCGACACGGTGCCTGAGCGCGCCGAAGAGCTCGGCCGCAAATATGTGACCAACTATCTTTTGACTGTGCTCGACCATTACGAACTTGCCGGTGATCATTTGAAAGACGCCAAGGGTTACGAGGCTTATGGCGACGCCGTTGAGGCTATCCGCGCATTTGGTAAGGAAGGCATGGCAGCTGGCTATCTCGATGTCACAGCCTGGGGGACACCAGAACAGATCATCGAGAAGTATCAAAAGCGCTACGAACTTCTCGGCGACTTCGACATTAATCCCTGTTTCCGCTTCGGTGGCATAAGCTACGAAGAGGCAGAGCGCTCGATGCGCGCCTTCGCCAAACATGTTATGCCGGTGCTGAAAGATTGGGACGCGCGGAAAGCGGCTTAGACCACCAGTGTCTGCTAAGTCACAGTCTGCTAGACCATCATCTGAAAGCGGAACCAACTTCCGGAAAAGAGACCAATGAACTTGCTTTAAGAGCCCTGGCCTGATGAACCGAGACAGGTTGCCCAGCACACACCTCAAGCCGGTGTGTGTGTTACTCCACCAGCCCGTTGAGCCTGGAACTCCGCTTCGAGACGTTTGGATTCCGCCTCAGCCTCGCGATAGACGGACGGCTCATGAACACCTAGGCGGGAACGCACATCCTCAAGCGGCAATTGCAGCCAATCCTCCCAGGCAATAGCCGGGAACCATCCGGCCTTGCGGCCCCGACGCCATGCTTCGAAAGCCGCCCGGAAGACCGGGAGTTGCGATTGTTCACGGCGGGTTTTTAGAATGCCAATCAGCACAATATAAGCGATGCCGTGATTGTACATCTGGCCATTGCCGAAGGAGAGCACACAGATCTCACCTAGGCCGTCGCGGCCATAACCGGTCACGACATGCCAAAGGTCATGGCTATCGCGCATCCGGTTGCGGAACAGTTCGGCATCGTCATTTTGGAAACGGCGCCCTGAACCTTCTTCGCTCGCTTCCACCAAACCATCCGCGCTCAGACCTTCGCCATAGACAAAGTCAAGATAGGCGCGGCCAAGGCTTCCCACTGGAAGCCGCGCCAGCGCCTCCCGGTCGCGCAGCCGATCCAGAAGACTGAGGCGGCGCTGAAGAATATCCCGGCCTCCCGGCGAAGTGACAAACCGTTTGAACGACTTGTAGTGAGAGTTCCCAGATAAGGCATCAACAATGCGGAAAACCTGCGCAGTGTCTTCCTTATTCTTAAGAAGCACTCTTGTCGCCTTCAGTGCGACCAAAGGCCTTATCCGCCTCTTCAACCTTTCACTAACCATGATGTTTCCACCTCTGTCGTTATTGCGTTGTACGCCGGTTATTTGGGTCGGGGGTCCCGGATGAGCACTGTGCCTTGAGCGGCGCAGCAAGCCCGCCCCTCATTGGAAACATCAATCCGCACCACCGCCGTCGACTTGGTCATGGAAATAAGGTTGGCTTCCGCGACCACTGTTCCCTTACTGACCGGGGCGAGCAGATTTAGCTTGAACTCCGTGGTTGCCGCCCATTGACCTTTTTTCATATGCGGGTAGCAAACGCAGCCCAGCACATGATCACACAAAGCCGCCAACACGCCGCCATGCATATTCCCGATTGGGGTCAGCAACTTGTCAGTCACAGGCATTTCCGCACGGATCAAACTTGGTTCCGCATGGACAATCCGAACCCCCAGAAAATCAGGCAGCCCAGCCATTGAATTGCTGGCATTCATAAACGCGTCCGCAATTTCCTGATTGAATTCAGGTAATTTTGCTGTAATGGCCATCGTCTTCCCCTCAGGCGTATTGGCTGGCGCCCGAGAGCGCGTTTTCGGCATCCGCCACAAGGTCTTCCATAACCTCTGTGGCCGGACGCACCTTTTTGATAAGACCCATCCCCTGGCCCGCGAATCCTGGCGCAATGTCCTTGCGCTTGCTCGCCATGCCAGAGGCGAGCACTGGCCCAGCAATGATCGACTGAAAGGGCATTGGAAGCGGCTCCTTCTTTTCGTCAACCCAGGCCTGCGACCATTTGTTTTTGATAATGCGGGCGGGTTTGCCAGTGACGGATCGTGACACGACTGTGTCACCGTCCCCACTCTCGGCAATTACCTCTTTCTGAAAATCCTCAATTCCCGCTTCCTCTGTTGCAAGAAACGTCGTTCCTATCCACGCCCCTTCGGCACCCAACATAAACGCAGCGGCGATCCCCCGACCATCTGATATACCACCAGCGCCCAGAACCGGGATGCGGCCCGCTACCGCGTCAACAACCTGGGGAATCAATGCCATTGTCCCGATTGGGGAGTTGTGACCACCGCCATCATGGCCTTGGGCCACGATCAGATCGATGCCCGAACTAACCACTTGTACCGCGTGCTTCACTGCACCGACGACCGCCATCACCTTGGTGCCATTAGCATGAAGCTGGTCCATCCACGGCCCTGGATTGCCAAGGCCTGCCGCATAAACGGGTACCTTCTCCTCGATCACGACGTTCATCTGTGCATCAAAAAATTCTTTGGAGAAAACTTGCGGGGATTTTTTACTACCCTTGATAGGCGCCATGTCAGCGATTATTGACGAGCGGCCAACTGATTCAAGGCCTTCCTTGTCCATAAAATCCCGAGCGAATGCTTTATACTCGCTAAGCACTTCCATCGGATCAATGTCACCGCCTCCCGATTGGGGCTTACTCCCTCTTCGAACCGACGCGGGTAACAGCGTATCTACGCCGAACGGCTTGTCGGTGAGCGAACGCACTTCTTCAATCCATTCGCGCAACTGTTCTGGTGAACATGCAGCAGCTCCAAGAATGCCAAGCCCGCCGGCATTAGATACAGCGGCAGCCAATCGAGGCACACTCGCACCTCCCATTCCTGCGAGCAGGATGGGATACTTGATCCCCAGAATATCGCAAATACGGCTTTTCAGTGCCATGCATCTCCTCCTTATAAGAGAACCAAAAATTTAGTTCTTTCCTTCATCTCTTACATACCAGCGTTCAAAGCTGGGCATTGTTCCGATCGTCAATTCAGTGCTCGGGTCAGTGCTCGGGTCAGTGCTCGGGGCGCGTATCACGAACTATTGCGGCCGCATCGTCCCATCGCACACATTTGGACATCAAATCGGGATAGCGCTTTTCAAGATAGCTGTCCGAACGGCGCATGAACCGCTGCATTTCCGTTGACGCCAGTTCCGGATTCCGGCCCTCGATCGCAGATAAGAAGCGATCATACGCTTTCAGCTGATAGTTGCGCTCGGCCTCGCTGTAGGTAATGCCGATCCCCGAAGCGTTCGTGATATGATGCAAAGCTACAACTAGAAAACCAATCAACGGGTTTTGGCTTGCCCACGCTAAAAGGTCGTGGAACCGCCGGTTCTCCTCGACATAGCCTGAGGAAGTTCCATCGAGATCGCGTAGCCGATCAAGCGAACCGCGCAAAAGCTCAATGTCGTTCGCCGTCGCCCTCTCAGCGGCATGGGCCGCCATGCCAGGCCCAATGGCTTGACGTACCTCTATGAGCGCCCGGAAATCAGCACCAACGAATTGCAGTAACAACGCCATCGTGCTTGCAAAATTGTCCGCCTTGGGCTCCCGTACGACAGGCCCGCCACCCGGCCCTGGCTTCAGATGGATCACACCCTGTAATTCCAAAAACCGCAACGCTTCTCTCAATGTTGCCCGCGCCACCCCATAGCGTATGAGCATCTCCTGCTCCGGCAGAAGTTTGTCGCCCACGTCAAGGTCACTGCGGCCAATCTCGTCGACGATTTGATGCGCAACCAACAGAGCCCTTTTGGTGCCACGATGTCGCGGATCGTCATTCACTTTTCTCGCCGCGCTCAGGTTCGAAACCATTGTCAATCCTTACGCCCCACCAGCCTTACGTCCCACCAGCGCCAAGTCGTGTCCATTATTTGGAAACAGGAAAGCACCTACTTCACTAGACGGCAGACTATCACAACTATTATAATAGTTTAATCTACCATTGAACAGTATGAAATTTCAGAAGGAACCTCCGACGATGGCTGCTCAAGCAAGCCGATTAACGTTTAATACGCCAGACGGTTTAACCCTGGCCGCCGACAGCTTCGGTCCGGACAACGGGTATCCTGTGCTCTTTGCCCACGGCGGCGGACAAACCCGCCATGCATGGCAGAACACATGCATCGCCCTTGCCGCACAAAACTACCATGCCGTCGCAATCGACCTGCGTGGCCATGGCGCGAGTGACTGGGCGCCGAACGGTGATTACCGGCTTGAGAGGTTCGCTGCAGATTTGACGCTTGTCGCAGACAGCTTCGACAAACCACCAGCCCTCGTTGGCGCTTCGCTCGGCGGCATGGCCGGCCTTATCGCTCAGGGAGAGAAAGCACCCATTGGCGCGCGCGGGTTTTCCGCGATCATCTTGGTCGACATTGCGACCCGGATGCGTATGGACGGGGTGGAAAAGATTATCGGGTTCATGTCCGAAAACCTAAACTCAGGTTTCACATCGCTTGAAGAAGCGGCCGACGCGGTTGCACGGTACCTGCCCAACCGCCCCCGCCCGAAAGACCTGTCTGGCTTGCAGAAAAATCTGCGCCGCAAGGAGGATGGTCGCTACTATTGGCACTGGGATCCACGCTTCATCACCGGCGACAATCGACCCGAAGGCAGCCGAAGCCCAGATCGGCTTGAAATTGCGGGACGCAACCTGTCCATTCCCACTCTGCTCATTCGCGGCAAGCAAAGTGAACTTATCGATATGGATTCCGTGCGGGCTTTCCAAGAGCACGTTCCCCACGCTGAGTTTGTTGACGTCGCTCATGCCGGACATATGGTGGCGGGCGATCGCAATGATGTCTTCTCGGACGCGGTTATGACATTTCTCAGTAGCCAGCGCGAAGCAGTACCGATGCCGACTGACGGTTGATCCCTCATCTACTGGACACTGAGTACTGGGCGCCGCCAATTTTCTTGTGGCGTCACATAGTCGTGTAACCGCCATCGACAACGACCTCAGACCCCGTCATGTATGAAGCCTCGTCCGATGCAAGAAACAAAACTGCATAGGACACCTCCATCGGTTCAGCCGGCCGGCCGAGAAGCGTGGTGCCTATGATCTGCTGCGTGATGGCCTCATCAACCAGCATATCTTTTGTCATGTTGGTGCGTATGATACTCGGATGCACGGAATTCACTCGAATTTTGAACGGCGCATAGTCCACCGCGGTTGATTTCGTCAGCAACCGAACAGCCCCTTTCGACGCCTGATAGGCCGCCGAGGCCGGCGCGCCGATCAAACCGTAGATCGAAGAAATATTGACGATTGAGCCGCCACCAGCCGCCTGCATCGCTGGAAGCATGTATTTCGTCCCGTAAAAAACGCCTTTGACGTTTATGTCAAGAACGCGATCAAAATCCTCATCCAACGTATCCTGAACGGTGGACAAGACGAGAATGCCAGCATTGTTTATGAGAATGTCAACACAGCCGAAAGTAGCAATGGTTTGCTCCACGGCACTCTTCCAATCGGACGGGCACGCAACATCGAGCTTTATGAACCGGGCCTGCCCCCCCCTTCAGCATTTATCTCATCGACCACGGCGTGGCCGCCCTTTTCGTCCATATCGGTCACGACCAGCGTTGCGCCCTCACGCGCGAGCAGCAAAGCATGATAGCGGCCCATGCCGTTGGCACCGCCTGTCACAAAGGCGATTTTTCCGTCAACTCTCCCCATTCGCCTCTCCTCCTACTTTCCCCGTTACGCTTGCAACGGACACTATCCGCTAACACCGCTTCGTTTATGCTCAGGCGATTCCCAATTCGCGCCTTGCAAAATTGCTGACGCCTTTATAATCAGCCTTACCATTAGGCGCGCGAAGAGCAATATTGCCAACGAGGATATGTTTCGGCGTTTTATACCCGGCAAGGCTTGCGCGGACATGGTTGCGCAACGCCGCCTCGTCAAACGTAGCGCCCTCTGACAATTTTACAATTCCGGTAACAGCCTGACCCCATTTTTCATCGGGCACACCGACCACGAGTGCGTCCTCGACGAAAGAATGCAGCTTCAGAACTTCCTCAACTTCTTCGGGATAAACCTTCTCGCCTGCGGTGTTTATACAGACACTGCCACGCCCGAGCAGCGTTAGGCTGCCGTCTTCTTCCACGATGCACCAATCGCCGGGGATCGAATAACGCTCGCCGCCGATGGTCTTGAACGTCGCGGCGGTCTTTACCGGATCCTTGTAATAGCCGACGGGAATTGGCCCGCCCAAAGCGATGATGCCAGACTTGCCACTGCCGGGCTCAACCGGCTGGTCGTCTTCGTCAAACACCCGGCACCGGCCGCCGATCTGAAACTTGGCGGTTTTCACCTCGCCGGCACTCGTCATAATGGAGCTGCCAAACCCAAGGCCCTCCGAGGCACCGAAGGAATCCATCAACACGACGTTGGGCATATGTTTAAGAAGACCCCGTTTCACCTCGGTGCTCCACATGACACCCGACGAGAGAATGGATACAACACTGGAAAGATCATATTTTCCCGGCGCCTCCTCAAGCCCTTGAAGCATTGGCTTGGCGAAGGCATCACCGACGATGGCCAACGAATTGACCCCACGGCGCGACACGGCGGACCACAGCTCATCGGCGTCGAGCGACGGACTTTCCAGCGTGACGATGCATCCACCGCTCATCATATTGCCTATCGCGGTGATAAGCCCGGTACCATGCATCAAGGGGCAGGCCGGTAAGGATATCGGGCCGGGTCCGGCCTCTTTGATTGTCTCGACGAGCGCTGGCAAACTCTCGGGGACCGGCCCGAGTGCGCGAAGCGCGGTAAGCTGCGCTTCGCGCATGTCATCATGCCGCCACATCACGCCTTTGGGCATGCCCGTTGTTCCGCCAGTGTAGATAAACAACATATCGTCAGATGAACGCTGAATATCAAGCGGCGCACCATCACCTGTAGTAGCGATCTTCTCGTAATTTTCCGCAAAGGGCGCGGCAGATCCATCCGGGGCTACTTCTATGAAAGTTTTGACCTTTCCCAGCCGATCCTTCAGTTCCACGATGGTATCGCGAAACTCGGTGCCGTAGACAACTGTCTGCGCATCGGAATCGTCGAAAATGTAGAACACCTCATCGGGCTGGTAGCGATAGTTGATGTTCACATGCACCAGCTGACTTTTGAAGCAGGCGGCCATGGTTTCCACATATTCGGGCCGGTTGCGCATATAGAATGCCACTTTGTCGCCGGGCTTGGCGCCGCGTGCGAGCATTGCACGGCCAAGATTATTGGACCGCCGAGTCGTTTCGCCCCACGAAATCACCCGATCTCCGTGAATGAGAGCAGGTGCATCCGGCGGCAAAACCTCCGAAATGCTGTCTAGAATATCACCGAAATTCCACGTCATGTTGTTCCTCCCTGCTGAGCGTCCGATTTTAAGGGCAGCCCATTTTAGAAACTCTGGCTTGCGCCCCAACCCGCTTTAGGCCGCCTTAGGCCGGTGTAAACACCGGCAACGCATATCCCTCCTCAGCCTCCACGAAACTGACCTTAACTCTCTGTCCGATATGAACTTTCTCCACATCACAATCAACGATGTTCGTGAGCATCGACACACCTTCATCAATCGTAACATAGGCAATGACATAAGGCGGCTTGGCCTGCCGTGTAACTGAATAACTGTAGATCACCCCATCGCCGGATGCTTCAACGAAAGCGGTATTGTCCGCAAAACAATGAGGACAGATCGAGCGTGGATAGTAATGCACCTTACCGCAGTCATTGCATTTCTTGATCAGGAGCTGCCCCCTCGCGGCCCCTTCCCAATAGGGCTTGTTTTCCGAGTTTACGATTAGCCGGGGTTTGCTTTTCTGTCCGGTACTCATGCGGCTTCGCTCCCGAGGATGAGGGTTGCACTGCCCATGCGAGCGCCCAGAAGTCCACCGGTGCCGTGGGCAAGGGCTATGTCGCAATTGGGAACCTGCACTTTCGGGTGGGCTTCACCACGGATCTGACGGGCGGCTTCAATCACTTTTGTCATGCCGCCACGATTGCCTGGATGGTTGTTGCACAACCCCCCGCCATCGGTATTGAAGGGCAACTTACCAACCCCCGATATCAGATTTCCGTCTGAAACGAACGCGCCACCCTTGCCCTTTTCACAAAAGCCGAGGTCCTCTAGCGTTTCCAAAACAGTAATTGTAAAGGAATCATAGATCGACGCATATTTAATGTCCGTGGGCTTAACCCCGGCCTCTTCAAAGGCCTTTGGCCCTGACCAGCAAGCCCCAGAATAAGTCAAATCGACATCGCCTCCGGCCAGATGCTTGGGCGCTTCGCCCGCACCTAAGACCTTGACCAGGGGTCGTTTCAATGACTTTGCAACTTCGGGGCTCACCACCAATAACCCACCACCGCCATCCGTCACAACACAACAATCCATCCGATGCAGCGGGTCGGCAATCATCGGTGAGTTGACGACATCCTCCACCGTCACGACATCGCGCAGCTTGGCATGTTCATTGTGCTGAGCGTGGTGCGATGCGGCGACCTTGATCCATGCAAGCTGCTCGCTTGTCGTCCCATACTCGTGCATATGCCGCATCGCGCACATCGCATACATGTTGACAACGTTGAAGCGGTACGGCATCTCAAAGGGAAGATCTGGTGCGTCCGGACTATAGAAGCGAGCGGACTTACCTTCCTTGGCGTCTGCCACTGGTCTTCCGGCCAGCGTGATCAACGCCACGCTGCAATGTCCCGCGGCAATCGCCTGCGCTGCATGGTTCACATGGACAATGTAAGAGGACCCGCCCGTCTCCGTACTGTCCATATGGCGCACATTATTCAGACCTAGATATTCGATCATATTGATCGGACCAAGGCCCGGCGCATCGCCCGCGCAGAAATAGCCATCGACATCGTCTTTTGTCAGACCGGCATCCTCAAGGACACCCTTCGCAATCTCGGCGTGAAGCTGTGGCAAGGTCTTATCAAGAGCCTTGCGGCTCGGGTGCTCGTAGATGCCTGCTATGTACGCTTTTCCTTTGATACTCATCCCTACTCCTTCAAACCCTTCATCATAAATTCAACACCCCATCCAGCACATTTGCGGGCTGGCCGTCCTCTGGTGGGAGAGCGCCCCAACCAAGACAGTCGAGAATGTCGCAACGGGCAGCTCGGACACCGGATGCCGCGTCTGCCAGGCGCGATTGTCAAAGTCCGAGAACGGCTTTCGCGATCACGTTGCGCTGGATTTCGTTGGAGCCGCCATAGATCGAGGCGGCCCGGCCGAAATTATAGGCGCTGGCCGTGGCGACCCCATAGTCAGGTCCGACAGGCGGTTCATTGGAAGTTCCCAGCAACTGCTCTTTCTGAAACGGCTGTGCATAGAAGGCAATGGTTTCTACCGCGAGTTCGGCGAGCGATTGCTGAACTTCTGTTCCGACAATTTTGAGCGTGGACGAAGACGGCCCCGCTGGCCGGCCCGCCGCTGCGTCAGCAAGGATACGCAGGTTTGTAAATTCAAGCCCCGTGAGTTTGATTTCGATTTCCGTAAGCTTGTGCCTGAATGCCGGATCATCCGCCAGCGCGCCGCCATCCCCGAGCCGCTCTTTGTGCGCAATCTCCTTGATCCGCGCAATGCTCCTCTTCGACTCAGGCACGCCGGCAATGCCAGTTCGCTCATTTACCAGCAGAAACTTGGCGTAGGTCCAGCCCTTGTTTTCTTCGCCGATCCTGTTTGCTACAGGCACCTTAACGTCCGTAAAAAAGACTTCGTTCAAGTGATGCAGGCCGTCTATGGAAACAATCGGCTTTACCTCAATACCCGGCGTTTTCATGTCGATGAGCAGGAATGTGATGCCCGCCTGCTGCTTGACTGAATCGTCCGTTCGCACCAGACAGAATATCCAATCGGCCTCGTGGGCATATGAGGTCCAGATTTTCTGACCGTTGACAATGTAGTCATCCCCCGCACGCACTGCCTTGGTCTTCAACGAAGCAAGATCGGATCCGGAACCAGGCTCCGAATACCCCTGGCACCACGCCGTGTCCCCCGACAGGATGCCCGACAGGTGCTGCTTCTTCTGCTCTTCATTGCCGAACGTATAGATTACCGGACCGACCATCGACAGGCCGAAAGGAGAAAGCCGTGGGGCATTCGCCAATGCCATCTCTTCGTTAAAGATGAATTTTTGCATTGCCGTCCAACCGGTCCCGCCATATTCGGTTGGCCAGTTAACCGCAATCCAGCCTCGTTCGTAGAGAGATTTTTGCCATCCCCGGAGAACACTCCGCTCCGCGGAGGCGCCGACCGTAACTTTTCCCGCGAGTTCCTTTGTCAGATTTTCTGCGATAAATTGCCGAACTTCAGCACGGAACGCTTCGTCCTCTTTGGCAAGCTCGATATCCATTTCATCCTCCCACCTTGCGCGCCAAGCTGACACCAAGCCGCCGAGAACACCGCGCTTGGCGAAGCGGAGTCCTGTTTATGCGGGTGGCGAAAAACATAATCACCCTGTTAGGCGGCCCATCCCTGCAATCGCGCGGCTTCGAGACGAATCTGCTCCGGGCCACCCAGCAATTGCCGGTCCAAACCGATACGTTTGAACCAATAGTGCAGTCCCAGAAGGTCGGTAAAGCCCATACCGCCATGGACTTCGGTCGCGGTGCGTGCAACGAAGCGCCCCACTTCCGACAAGTGCCCTTTTGCATGGCACGCCATAAGACGGGCATCATCGGGAACCTGATCCATCGCATATGCCGCATACCACACCAGCGACCGGCATGGTTCGAGCGCCGCCGCCATTTCGGCACACATATGCTTCACAGCTTGAAAAGACCCAATCACCCGGCCGAACTGCTTACGCTCTCCTGCATAAACCACGGCTTTCTCAATCATCATCTGGCCCGCGCCCAGCGTGTCCGCGGCGAGCATTATTCTGCCCGCATCAAGCATCCGAGCGACCACATCTGCGTTCGCGCCCGGCAATGGTTCCGAAACAACGTTGTCAAACACCAGCTCGCCGACGGAGCGGGTTTTGTCGATGGTTTTGAGCGCGCGCCGGGAAAGCCCTGGCGCGTCTGGCGCGACCAGGTGCAAACCATTGTCCCGGTCGGCGACAATATAAATATCCGCCTTTGACCAATCGATGACAAACAGCGCCTTACCGCTGAGCTTGCCCTGGCTGGCATCAACACCGGCATTCTCGCGCGTGCCAACCCGTTCGGTGACACCCACGCCGGCTATCACTTTACCCGCCGCGATTTTCGGTAGCCAATTTTGCTTTTGGGCCTCGCTACCTGCAAGCGTGAGCGCAACCGGCGCCATGACACTCGTCCCAACGAAAGGCACAGGCGCCACATGACGGCCCATCATTTCATTAATAATCGCTGCATCGAGAAAACCAAGCCCCATACCACCAAAATCTTCTGGAACGAGTATCCCCGGCACACCCAATTCGCGAATGCCATCCCACAAGCCGCGCGGAACGAAGTCGTTACTGTCAGCAGCTTCCCTCACCTTTTCGAGAGGTGATTGCTCCTCAAGAAATCGGCCCACACCGTCCTGCAATAATCGCTGATCTTCCGACAATCCAAATTCCATCGGACATCTCCTTATTTCGCTCGCTTCGGTTCACGAGGCATACCAAGCCCACGTTCCGAAATGATATTTTTCTGAATCTGTGCGGTACCGCCGCCGATGATGAGCCCGAGCTGGAACATGTAACCCCATTGCCACGAACCATGGCTGCGGACGTAAGGACTATCATCGTAAAGCACGCCGAGCTCACCCATGACGTCGATCGCCAGCGCCGAAATTGCGTGGGTAACTTCGCAAGACTGAAGTTTCACGACCAAGCGCGCAAGGCCGGGATTCTCTGCCTTAGCGGCGCTGGTCAGCAACCGCAATCCGTTGAATTTCATCGCCGCCAACTCCGCTTGAAGCTTGAGCAGGCGATCCCTGAACATCGGGTTGTCTATGGCGCGTTGCCCGTCCAACGTCTCTTCATGCATGAGATCGACCAATGCCTGGAACCTGGATTCCATTGCGGCAGGATCGCCCAGCATCCCGCGCTCGTGTTTCAGCGTTGCATTGGCGACGAGCCAACCCTTACCCCGCTCACTCACGATTTGGGTAGTGGGCACGCGCACATCCGTAAAGAAGGTTTCGTTGAACTCGGCATGACCTGTCATGGTCTTTAACGGGCGCACCTCAATCCCCGGGGTCTCCATTGAGAAAATAAGATAGCTGATACCCTCGTGCTTGGGTTTGTCCGGCTCGGTCCGCACCAAACAAAAGATCATGTCCGCTTCATGGGCGGTGCTGGTCCAAATCTTCTGCCCATTGATAACGAAGTCATCACCATCAACGACACCTTTGGTCTGAAGGCTTGCAAGGTCAGATCCTGAGCCCGGCTCGGAATAACCCTGGCACCAAACCACATCCCCTCGGAGAGTGGGCTCAACCCATTTTTTCTTTTGCTCCTCCGTCCCCAGCTCCAGAAGGGTCGGCACCAACATTGAGATGCCCTGGTTCTGAATTCCCGCAGGCACCCGTGCGGCCGAAAATTCCTCGGCGATAATGCGTGACTGAAGGATGTCAGGTTCGGCGCCGTAGCCGCCATACTCCTTCGGGATCGTGCGAGCTGCGTAGCCGTGCCTGATTAGAAGTTGTTGCCACGCGCATGCTTCTGGAGACGGTCGTCCTGCCGCTCCCAGACCCTTGGGGACCTTGTCCTTATTCGAGGCAAGAAAGTCTTTTACTTCCTGCCGGAAGGTTTCGTATGCGGGGCCGTATGCCAGATCCATTTTCAAGCTCCGATGCCTTGTCAATTCTATGATCATAAATTATGTGCGATCCTGGCAAGAAGCAAGCCCGAAGACTGACTTGGCCTTTCGCATCACATCAGCGGCTCCGCCACGGAACAACATGGTAGAAACCACCCTATATTGATTATAATGTTTCCAAAGATTGCACCTCAATCGGGCACACAAGGAATATGAAATCATAGACAATTTCGTTCTTCGCGAGGATAAGGACCGCGTTTGCTCGCTGACGCTCAATCGGCCCGAGGCCTTGAACGCCCTGAACATGCCCCTCTTCGTGGAGTTGCGCGGACATGTTGAAGCGCTTAGCGCACACGTCCATCATGTTGCCTGCATCATCTTGAAAGGCGCCGGTAAATCCTTTTCAGTCGGCCCTACGACCTCAAAGACATTCAGAAGGGCGAGCGGCCGCCGGAGCCCCATTTCCAGGCCTGGGCCATCCAGGCGTTGGCCGATCTGCCCCAGGCCGTCATCGCCAGTGTCAGTGGGCATTGTTATACCGGCGGGCTTGAGCTGCCCCAGGGAAGCGACACTCAATCTTGCCGAACGGATCGCTGCAAATTCGACATACAGCAATCAGGTCAGCAAAGCTTTGTTGAGTGTGACTGACGAGCTGTCTATCCAAGCGGGGTGAGCCTACGAACTCGCCCACAGTCCGGGAGCTTGTACTGATGCACAAGAGCGGGTTGCTTCATTCGGCAAAAAATAGTCTGCGGCAACAGCAAGGGGCACCCTCTATCTGAGTGCCCCTTTATTCTCCGCCAGAGTTGGGGGATACCGACCGACAGGAGAATTCCATTCTGCAGCGATGGCTTTTTGAGGGGTTTGTAGTCTCCATGGCGCGCGATCAACTGCGCCCGAAATAGTTGACACATACACCAACGAAGACATCCCCGACATCGTGTTTTGACACCAGAAACCCTCTTTTTATTCACTTTGACGTTGCCATATTCTATTTAGTATAATGAATTGTTCTAAGGCGGCAACAGAAATGACGATAGCATCAGGTTTAAGAATATTTGCTGACAACCAATATGATTTCCATGCTAGGTATATTGCTGATAATGAATTATCATGATGACCATTGGCCGACCTGCTGCTCATCATCAGGCAAATGATGTCGATGTCTGTTTTAGCATCCATAAAACCCCTAAAGAGGCACCATTATGAGTGAAGCCATTCTCACCACAAACGGCGGACCGATTGTGGACGCTTATGCGATACCGCTGGATGAAATAGACCTGAGCGATCCGGAGCTCTTCAGGACCAATTCGATATGGCCATATTTTGAGCGGCTGCGTAACGAAGACCCGGTTCATTACTGCAAAGGGGGTGACTACGGCCCGTTTTGGTCAGTGACCAAATACAACGACATTATGCATGTTGACACCAATCATGCCATCTACTCGTCCGAGGCCACTTTGGGTGGCGTAGCCCTGCGAGATCAAACGGAAGGGTTCTTCCTGCCTATGTTCATCATGATGGATCCTCCCAAGCATGATGCGCAACGCAAAGTCGTGAGCCCAATCGTTGCGCCGGGGAATTTAGCAATACTTGAAGGAACAATTCGCGAGCGCGCCGGAAAAATACTGGATTCACTGCCTGTCAATGAAACTTTCGATTGGGTCGATCGCGTATCTATCGAGTTGACCACGCAAATGCTTGCCACGCTATTTGACTTTCCTTGGGATGAGAGACGAAAACTGACTCGCTGGTCGGACGTTGCCTCAGCGGGGACATCTTACGGTGATGAAGAAGCTGAAAAGGCGCGCAGAGCCGAACTCTTGGAGTGCGCGGCCTATTTTACGGAGTTGTGGAACCAGCGCGTGAACGCGACCGAACCGGGTAACGACCTCATCACTATGCTCGCCCAGGGAGAGGCGACCAAGAATATGGAACCGATGGAATATCTCGGGAATATCCTGCTGCTCATCGTCGGCGGCAATGACACAACCCGCAATTCGATCACTGGTGGGTTGCTTGCATTGAATGAAAACCCGGATCAATACAAAAAGCTAAGGGACAATCCGACACTTGTTGAAAGTATGGTCCCGGAAATCATCCGTTGGCAGACGCCATTGTCGCATATGCGCCGTACCGCTCTTGAAGATACAGAGCTCGGCGGCAAACAGATCAAAAAGGGCGACAAGGTGGTGATGTGGTATGTCTCGGGTAACCGCGATGAAGAGGTGATTGAAAATGCCAGCAGCTTTATCATTGATCGTGACCGCCCCCGGCAGCACCTATCTTTCGGCTTCGGCATCCATCGTTGTGTCGGCAACAGACTGGCAGAAATGCAACTCCGCGTTGTCTGGGAAGAAATCCTGAAGCGTTGGCCTGCCACACCTATCGAAGTTGTCGGTGAACCTGAACGAATTTCTTCTAATCTGATAAAGGGCTATGCGAGCTTGCCGGTACGAATTCCTGGTTAATCACCCGACACCCTCAGATACTAGGTCTGTATACTACCAATCCACAATTACGACAGCGAAACCCCCGGCTATCCCAATGCCTCCAGAGTAAATATAAAAGCGGCCCTAAAGAGGATGGGGTTCGTTGCGCCAGGAAGAGCGGAGATTGTCGCAAAGACACGGCCCCGGGCTTCTTGGTGTCCGTCGTCAGATAGTTTGATACAATTTGTTGCCTGACTTATTGGAGTGTCTGGCTAATCTGGCTGTATTTAAGCAGCGTGTTGTGCGTGCTGTAAGCGCCTTAGTTTCATAGTCCTCCTTTTTGTCCTTTCGCGTTCAAGCAGGATGGTGTGTCCACGACCTGTGTAAACATCTGCAGGTGTGAGGTTGTTCAGGCTCTCGTGATAGCGTTGATGGTTATAGTACCCGACGAAGGCGGCGATGTGCGCTTCAAGATCGCCGGGCAAGAAGTAGTTCTCTAGCAAGATGCGGTTCTTCATGGTCTGATGCCAGCGCTCAATCTTGCCCTGGGTTTGCGGATGATAGGGTGCGCCGCGCGTGTGGGTCATGCCCTTGTCATCCAGATACTCGGCCAGCTCCCCAGAGATATAGCAGGGACCGTTGTCCGACAGCAGGCGTGGACGGTGAATGACATGAGCCTGATCTAGCCCGGTTTCCTCCAAAGCTTGGGTCAACGTGTTCTGCACGTCAGAGGCAGCCATACCTGTGCAGAGCTTCCAGGTTATGATGTATCGGCTGTAATCATCCAGGACCGTGCTGAGGTAAAACCAACCCCATCCAATGACCTTGAGATAAGTGAAGTCAGTCTGCCAAAGTTGGTTGGGTGCCGTCGTTTTGTCACGGAACTCATCAGCAGCCTTCATCACAATGAAGGCGGGGCTGGTGATTAGGTCGTGGGACCGCAGAAGCCTGTATACGCTGGCCTCTGATACGAAGTAACTGCGCTCGTCGGTGAACGTGACCGCCAACTCTCTCGGGCTCAGCTCCGGCCGTGCCAATGCCATCTCCAACATGGATTTGCGCACCTTGTCCGGGATACGGTTCCAGACGCGCCCCGGATGTGACTTGCGATCTTCAAGACCAGCCTCTCCGCGCTGCAAAAACCGATCGTACCACCGATAGAAAGTTGGACGTGAGACGCCCAACTTCTCCAATGTGCGTTTGACAGGCAAATGGGACCCTTCGACGAGGCGTATGATCTCCAGCTTCTCAGATGCGGCATATCTCATTCGTGGTCGCCCCCATCCCCGAGCATGCTTTTTTTGAGAAGACGGAGTTCCAGCGTTTGCTCAGCCACAACTTACTTCAGATCCTTTGCCTCACGCTTCAGGCTGGTAACTTCGCTCGACGACGCCTGACGTGTCGTATCGCCTGCCAATCGCTTCTTCCCGGCTTCCATAAAGTCCTTGGACCAATTGTAATACAGGCTCTCAGCGATCCCCTCGCGGCGGCACAGCTCGGAGATCGAACTCTCTCCACGCAGGCCATCCAGAACAATCCGGATCTTCTCTTCAGCCGAAAATTGGCGCCGTGTCTTACGCTTAATCTCTTTGACGTGTTTGTCAGCCGATCCGTTCGGCCCTGTTCTCGTTCTCATCTCGTATCCTTTCAAGGATTACGATGAGCCAAAAACCCTCGCTTAGCAAAACAACCCAAGCTGTCTCAAAGGCCGTGACGGGTTACAAGCGCGATAAGTCGGATCGCGTTGATAGCGGTTGGATTAACCCCTCTCTGCATGGACAGCTCAAGAGCATCACCCAGGCGACCATACTCGTCTGGGTTTAGAAAGCGCTCACGACGACGATCCGCTGGCTTTTCCACCCCATGACACGGGTTGTTATCAACCCATCCGCGACGCACACCAAAGTTGAACACAGCAGACAGCAAGGTAACGGCCTTTATCGCCGTCCCTTGACCACCCGTCACGCGTGCCCGCCCTCTGGGGCCAGTTTTAACATCTTGTGCCGTTGCACCATCGCGAACTGAATACATAAAGCTCTCAATGTTTCTTCTCGAAAGGCCTTGGATGGGTTTGCTACCAAGCAATGGTTTGATATGTCGCTCGATACGACCTTTATCGATCCGTAGTGTGTTTGGTTTTTTTGCTTTGCCGCGATGAAGGACGCGGCCAGCGAGTGCTTCTTTGAGATATGCGTCGCAAAGATCAGCAATCGTACGTGCTCTCCGTTCGGTTTGGCGGGCTTGCGCGGGATATTCTCCATGAGCAACCTTGGCCTTTTCACTCAACGCCATTCGTCGGGCTGTTTCAGGAGTCAATGAACCATAGGACCAAGGCGTCATCTTACGCTGCTGTCCTTGAGCATTGCGGTGCTTGAGAATGAACGATTTGGTACCAGTCTCACGAACACGGACGCCGAACCTTGCGAGCGCTCGATCCCAAACTGTGAAGTCCCTACCTGGCTTGGGCTTGAGTGCATCGACAACTCGCTTGGTGAGTTTTTCCGTTGCTCGTGCCGGCATCAGTTTCACTCATCCCTTTCTAAGGCAGCGGTCGCTCTGGGTACCATATGGGTACCAACTGAACGGAAACCAGAGAAATATAGAGGCAACTCAGGAAAGGAGAAATACCCCTTTACGTATTGTTTTATATACCAAAAACGAAACATGAGGCAATTCCAGGAAACAGTGAAAAACACCTCACATGTGCCCTCCGAAGGCAGAGGTCGCACGTTCGAATCGTGCCGGGTGCACCATACATCTCCCCTGTATGTCCTCCATGCTTTCTCAGGCACCAAACACCTAAGACGATTGTGTGCGCATTTCTGCCCCATCTCCTGGGGCGGAAGGCACCGATGAGCGTTCATCCTAATTTTGATTCAGACGTTTTTCCTTCGCAATTCTGGTTTAGAGTGCAGCGCGACAGCCATAGCGGAATAGGTCCGCAGTGGGGCAAGCAGTCCGGCCGGGCGCGCATGATATCAATATCGAGGGAATGCTGATGAAGATCGCCATGATTGGCACGGGCTATGTGGGACTGGTTTCCGGTGCTTGTTTCGCTGACCTTGGACATACTGTTGTCTGTATCGACAATGATGAGGACAAGCTGGCGCGGCTCCACCAAGGTGAGATTCCGATTTATGAGCCAGGGCTTGAAGAGCTCGTCAAAAAGAATGTCGCGGCAGGGCGTCTGAGCTTTACCTCCTGGGCCAATGACGACATAGGCAATCAGGACGCGATATTCATCGCAGTTGGCACACCTCCGAGTGAAACGGATGGCAGTGCTGATCTAAGTGCCGTCTATGCGGTCGCAGCAGAGCTTGCGCCAAAACTTGTCGGCTACACAATCGTCGTCAACAAATCAACGGTACCGGTCGGCACCGGCAGTGAGGTTGAATCGATTATCAGAAAGACCAATCCGGACGCCGACTTTGATGTGGCCTCAAACCCAGAATTTCTCCGCGAGGGCTCCGCGATTGACGATTTTATGAAACCTGACCGGGTCGTTGTCGGTACAGACTCAGAGCGCGCCCGCGAAGTGATGCGATCGATCTATCGCCCTCTCATTCTCAATGAAACCCCTGTTCTCATTACCGGTCGTACGACTGCTGAGATCATCAAATACGCGAACAATGCTTTCTTGGCCACGAAGGTCACATTTATCAATGAGATCTCCGACATTTGCGAAGCGGTGGGCGCGGATGTGCAAGACGTTTCGAAGGGTATTGGTCTCGACTCTCGGATTGGACAAAAATTCCTGCAAGCGGGTGCCGGGTTTGGCGGATCTTGTTTTCCCAAAGATGCCCTTTCGCTCACTGATACCGCCCGGAAAGTTGGGCGACCGACGCAGATTGTTGAATCTGTGATTGAAGCCAATAGTGAACGCAAACGTCGGATGGCGGATAAAGTGATTGCCGCCTGCGGCGGCGATATCAAGGGAAAAACACTTGCGGTTCTGGGCGTTACGTTCAAACCGAATACGGATGACATGCGCGACGCACCAAGTCTGGACATCATCCCATTGCTGCAAAAGGCTGGCGCTACAATCCGAGCATTTGACCCTGAAGGCATGCAACAAGCTAAGCCCATGCTTCCCGGTGTTGAGTGGGGAACAGATAGTTACGAAGTCATGGAGGGTGCAGCGGCGCTTCTCATTTTGACGGAGTGGAACGCTTTCCGGATGCTCGATATTAACCGGGTCAAATCTCTTCTCACTCAGCCTCTCATTGTCGACCTTCGCAATATTTATACGTTGGCTGAGATGGAGCTTGCAGGCGTCACATATCACTCAGTTGGTCGACCACCTGTTGGCACCAGCTGATTGATGACCTGCAGGGCAGGCCATCGTTCGTTTCCAGCACTCAGGTCTGACTAGTGACCACCGCCCAACATGCCGGTCCGGACCGAGTAGTCCACCGCCAGGGCGTAGTCGGGATCGTCATCTGAATCGACGATTAGCTGCCCCGCCCGTTGCAACAATCGATGGCAGTCATGGGACAAATGCCGGAGCTGCAGGGTCTTGTTGCGCGCCTGATATTTGGCAGCCAAGGCTTCGATTGCCTGCAAAGCAGACTGATCGACCACACGGCTATCCAGGAAATCAACGATTACAACATCGGGATCATCTTCCGGGTGGAAGAGCTCAAGGAAGCCTTCGGTCGATCCGAAGAAGAGCGGTCCTTCAATCTGATAAACGCGCGCGCCCTCTTCATTGGTATCGACGAAAGCGCGGATGCGCGAAGCGTTGTTCCAGGCATAGGCCAGGGCAGAGACGATGACTCCAACGACGACTGCAATAGCAAGATCGCTCATCACCGTCACAACGGTGACAAGGAGGATGACAAGCGTATCCGTCATGGGGATACGACGCAGAATGCGAAGGGACTGCCAGGCGAACGTTCCAATCACCACCATGAACATGACCCCCACCAGTGCAGCTAGTGGGATCTGTTCGATCAGGCTTGAGGCCACCAGAATGAAGGCGAGCAGGAACAGGGCTGCTGACGTGCCAGACAGTCTGGTCCGGCCGCCCGATTTCACATTGATCATAGATTGGCCGATCATGGCGCAGCCGCCCATGCCGCCAAAGAAGCCTGTCACCACATTGGCAGTGCCTTGCGCAATACATTCCTGCGAGGCGCCTCCGCGCTTGCCCGTCATCTCGCCCACCAGGTTCAATGTAAGGAGACTTTCAATCAGACCGATTGCGGCCAGGATCAGCGCGTAGGGGAAAATGATCTGAAATGTTTCCATGGTGAGCGGAGCCATGGGAATATGAAACTCAGGCAAACCTCCCTGAATGGAGGCCAGATCACCGACGCGGGGCACATCAATGCCTGTCGCAATTACAATCGCTGCGACAACGCCGATGCCCGCAAGGGGGGCCGGAATGGCGGTGGTGATTTTTGGCATGACCCAGATGATGGCCATGGTCAGCGCGACAAGACCCAACATCATCGCCAGCGGCAGGCCGCTCATCCAGGTCCTAACGCCCTCGGCGTCGGTCACTTGAAACTGTGTTAGCTGCGCCAGGAAAATGACAATCGCGAGGCCGTTCACAAATCCCAACATCACCGGATGGGGCACCAGTCGAATGAATTTTCCCAGGCGGAAGATGCCCGCGAGAATTTGCAGGATGCCCATTAGCACGACTGTCGCAAAAAGATATTCGACACCGTGCAATGCGACGAGCGACACCATGACCACCGCCAGCGCACCAGTCGCGCCAGAAATCATGCCCGGCCGCCCACCGAAGAGCGCCGTGATGAGGCCAACAATAAAGGCCGCATAGAGCCCCACAAGTGGATGCACGCCGGCCACAAACGCAAAGGCGACAGCTTCGGGCACCAGGGCCAGTGCCACGGTTAGTCCGGACAGGATTTCTGTTTTTAAGACAGACGGTGAGAGGATAGAGCGATCACGGCCCTTCCATTCGGCAATAGAAAGGCGGTCGGCAAACGCCGCGAAGGTGGACTTGATCACGATGAGGGAGGCCCTGGGCTCAGAAAAACGCTACAGATGAGGACACTTCATACGCGATTGCATGCTGCACCGCAATAAACTCCCAACAAGGTGTAGGGAATTAGGTTAAATCCGAAATTACTCGCCGGAAAGTGAGAGAAATACGCCCTTTTCTAGGGACCCTTGTGCCTTTCACAAGATCTGACTTTCGGGCTGGAATGTTGTGACGCCCCTCATATCGCGCAGGGCCCGTCAAAACCAGCAGACTGCGGGACGGAAGCAATGTCTCCCTCTTTTCCCCAGTAGCTGTGTTTTCAAACCGCATCTCCACATGACCGCCCAGAGATAAGGATGCGATGGTCGGACCAAAGCAGGGAACGCAGTCAACATGTGGCGCAATACCCTGCCCCGGTTCATACTCATTGGCGATCACCTGATCAGGGGGAACATCAAACAAACCAGCGCCGCCCACCGCGCCTACCTCTTGTGCCATCCAGTTTGGTAGCGGCCCCAACCACGCGTCCTTCGAGACGCGGCGCGCTTTATAATCATATCGCCAGCCATAATGCTGCACGCGTCTACTCAGGTCCTGAAGCCAGGGCGCGTTACCAATGACGGACAGCAGTTCCTGCTCTCTCCCAACACTTACGAAATCATCGATCAACGTCGCGCCGGGAGGGAGACACTCCACAGCCGTTTAGGTCCCTAAATCCACTTCCAGTTTTGAGATCGCATTCACAAAGTTGTTCGGTGCCTGGGACCAGTTGCCGGTGAACTTGATGTTTGGGAAGCGCGACAGGATTTTCTCGTACGCCACCTCAAGCTGCATATTGGCGACCCGTTGACCGAGACACACATGAGGGCCTGCGCCGAACGATAGATGATCGCCGGAATTCTCTCGTTCGATATCAAACTGATCGGGATTTTCAAAAACCGACGAGTCTCGATTGGCTGAGCCGTAATACATGATCACCTTCTCGCCCTCGGACATTTTCTGTCCGGCGATCTCGGTGTCTGCCATCAGGGTCCGACGCATGAAGATCACAGGAGATACCATCCGGATGGCTTCCGGCACCATCTGTTTGATCTTTGAGGGGTCATCCAGGAGCTTCTGTTTTTGCTCCGGAAACTCCGTGAGCAGTCTCATTGTGCCAGACAGGGAGTTGCGCGTTGTGTCATTGCCGGCAAATATAATGAGCAGCCACGCTCCATCCAGATAGTCCTGGGACAGCGGTTCCCCGTCAATCTCGGCCTGCGCAATCGCTGTCAGCAAGTCGTTTCGTGGATTGGCACGACGGTCCTGAAGAACCCGCTCACCATATCGGAACATCTGCCGGACGTTCCAAAGAAACTTCGCAAGAAAGACATAGCTGATTTTACGCCCCTGTGCCTGTTCCGTGATCATGTGGGAGGCGAGCTCAAGATAATGCATCCAGCGCACAATCTTGGGCCGGTCTTTTTCGTCAACTCCCAGCATTTCGCAGAGGGTGAAGAGCGGCAATTGTTCGGAGAAGTTTTTGACCATGTCGACGACAGTGCCTTTACGCTCCATGTCGTCCAGCAACTCGTCTACTTTGACTTCGACCTTCTTTCGTAACTCGGCAATATAGTCTGGCGTGAAGAAAGCACGGTGCTGCATCCGCAATGGCACGTGATAGGGACGGTCCAGACTGATCAGTGTGTTGAGGGCAGCGCCTGCAAGACGTTCATGACCACTGCCTCTTTCAGCCGTTGCCATATTGATGCCGCCACGTTGGGACGAGAAGGTCTCCGGATCGAGTTCAATGCGCTTTACATCATCATAGCGGCTAATAGCCCAATAGCCGGCAGCGAGCGGTACTGACGTCCAGGCAGCCGGCGCTTCTTCTCTCAACCTTTTGTAGTAGTCAAAAGGTTAGCCGGACGTGAAAGCATTATTGTCAGCGAGGTCAAAACCGTCGGGCGTTTGATAAATGGGCGCATGGGACGGGCCTGCATCGGGAATGTCTACCAGGGCAGTTTCGCTTACCGGCTGAAGCATTTTTCTCTCTCTGATAAATGTATCTGAGAAGAAAAGTACATGCGCCAACGCAAGCGTCAACGGTCTTCAATGAAGCTCGTTATGACGCAGGGGTACGTTGCCCCCTGCACACAATAAAAAAGGGAGCGACAATGCGCTCCCTCGAAAATTTGCTGCATTGGGGGTTAAAGGACCTTGAGATCCACTGCAGAACTTTTGCCATTTCGTCCGGTCTCAAGCTCGTAGGAAACCTTCTGGTTTTCATCAAGCCCAGCGAGTCCAGCACGCTCAACCGCAGAAATGTGTACGAATACATCCTGGCCGCCGTCTTCCGGCTGGATGAAACCATACCCTTTTGTTGGGTTGAACCATTTGACTGTACCAGTCGCCATCTCATTCTCCTGTGCAGCGCCGTCGCGCCGGTCTTCAATCTCACACGAGCCCCGTGTGTAGGGTATCAAATTGTAATTGGAAACGCCGCATAGCCCTTATTGAGGCAAAGCCGGGAGCCGTCACAATGCTCCAACAAAAATTCGATAGGTATAAAATGGGGGCTCTGACGACCATTGGCAAGAAAAAGAGTCTGGATCACACGGAATTTCAATCACTTCGGCATTGTGTTTTCGCATATGCGAAGCCCCGTTACCGGTTCGCTCTTTTCTCAGCATCTGCCTTTTGGTCTTCATAGAGCGTTGAAATAACATCCATAAAAACACCACGCCCGGCTGCGAAATAGGGCGCTACATGGCTGAGCACGTGATAGACACCCCCGTGAATAATGTCTGGCCCCGATGCATTGGGATGCCTGACGGCTTCAAAGTTCAACCAATATGTGAGCAACATGGTCAGGCGCGTACTGACCTGTTCTGTCTCATCTTCTCTGATGTCCAACAGGTTTCGTTCGGATAGGCTGGTTAGAAGTGCAACGCATGTCGCCTGCTTGCGTTCCAACAGATCATCAAAGCGTGCATTGAGCTGCGGATATCTGTTCAGTAGATCGGTGAGATTTCGGTAGAAGAACCGAAAGTCAAAAATCTCCTCGAAGACGATGTAAAAGTAGAGCCAATTGTCTTCCGCTCTCAACGGGCTTTCTACTGGTGCGGTCAGCACGATCCGCATCTCTTCTTCAAAAGCATCATAGAGAGCCGCTATCAGCGCGTCTTTACCCTTGAAATGATAGTAGAGATTGCCTGGTGAAATATCGACTTGATTGGCAATGTCGACCGTTGACACATTTGTCTCTCCCTCTTCATTGAAGAGTTCAAGACTGGCTTTGAGGATGCGTTCCCGAGTTTTCATCGCGGGTGCCGACCGTTAATTTCGCGATACCGGCTTCTTCTTGGCGGGAGCTTTTTTCCGCGCCGCCGTTTTTTTCTTCGCTGCCGGCTTCTTCTTGGTCGCAGCCTTCCTTTTTGCCGCCGGTTTTTTTGCAGCAGGTTTAGAGACTGGCTTGTTCATCTGATCGAGCACGAGGTCTAGTTTAGCGTTCAGCGCAGCGACATCGGCTGCAAGCTTGTCGACTTTCTCTTCAAATCCAGTTCCGGTCGGAGCCAAACCCAACATGTCCCGCATGCGTGACAGCCGGTCTTCCAAAGAAAGCGACATGTCCGCGCCGCGCCGAAGCCCCTCTGCCCGCACGTCCGCGCTCATCTTGCCAAGAGCACCCAGGTTCTTTTCCAGGTCACTGCCTCGGGAAACAAGTTCTTCAAAAAATTTGGATGTGTCTTGGCTGACTTGCGCGACGCGTCGGGTCACTTCCTGCTGGGTGTCGTCGACCGCCTGACCATAAGCGCCCACGCCCGCGAGCCAGATTTGGCGTGCGAGGTCGCTAGCTTTGTCTACAGGTGATTTTGCTTTTGCCGATTTTCGGCTGCCGGTAGATTTGTCTGGCATCGGGTCCCCCATTCCGCCTCGCTCATGAGGCCGTCATCTCTCTAATCTTGATTAGACTGCGCTTGGGGGTTTGTCGCCAGCAGAAACTCACATTGTGTGCCAATTCATCAGCATTAAATGCACGAACGGCGCCGTGGAGAACCACGACGCCGCTCGGCAACGCTCGTAAAGCTAGTTACGCAGCTTTACGGGCCGGGGTCTTGCGTGCCTTTGACTTAGCTGCAGCTTTGCGGCTAAGGGCATTAACTTTTTTCGTCAGTGCTTCGACCTCAGTTTCCAGCTCACGAACCCGTGTCGACTTGAACTGTGGGAACTGGAGAAGCTCAGGCATCTCTGGCAGTTCTGGCATTTCAGGGAGCTTTGGCAGCTCAGGAAGAGCTTCGCGGAGCTTCTGGATGCGCTCTTCTACTGTGCCGCTTGTATCGATGCGCACGTCTTTAAGAGCTTTGCGTGTTTCAGTTTCAACGACCGTGCCGCGGTCAACCAGCTCATCAAAGAACTTGTTGGCTTCTGTACGAGCAGATTCTGCCCGTTCCATTGTCTCATCATAGATGCGGCCATAAAAGCCAAGGCCGGCAAGCCAAATGTCACGAGCAAGCGGGAGCTTTGCTTCAGGTGCTGCTTTCTTCGTCGTCTTACGTGTCTTCGTCGCCATGATCTTTCTCCTAGATTCGGGTCTTGTTGATCTCGTGCTGCGGGCCCGGCTTGATTGGGGAAACTGACTGGCTGGGTCCCTCGTTGGATGTGTGTTTAGGACCAGATGTCTAGAAAGCGCATACTAATCCGCGACCGGTCAAATTTTTCGTTGATTTTCAAGCACTTAAAGGCCATACCGATATGAAGGCCATAGGAACTGCCTGCACAGAATGACTGTCTCTCACGTCAGTCATTCCAGACTTGTCGAGGAGGGGCGCTCGCGTGACCAGTGCATATGAAGAACAGATCACCCATGAACAGCCTGGTGGCCACCTGACCGTCACAGGCGAAAAGCCGACAGGAAAAGGCGGCATGTTCGGCTGGTTTATCTATGACTGGGCTCTCAACCCCTATTTTATCCTGATCAACATCTTCGTGTTTGCCCCCTATTTCTCAAGTGAAGTCGTGGGCGATGATGTACGTGGTCAGGCCATCTGGGGCTATGTGCAGGCGACCGCCGGTATTTCTATTGCTCTGCTGAGCCCATTTTTTGGGTCGCTCGCCGATGCCGCAGGCCCGCGCAAGCCCGGCATCTTCCTCTTCACCCTCCTGGCGTTTCTCGGCATGTCGATATTGTGGTTTGCCGCGCCCGGCGACCCAAACGCAATTCTTCTGGTGGTCGTTGGCGTCGTTATCGCGGCAACGAGCCTTGAGTTTGCCATCGTCTACCACAATGCCATGTTGCCCGCGCTGGTCTCTAAGAAACGTATTGGCGCCCTCTCCGCGGTTGGATATGCGGTCGGCTCGTTGGGCGCCATCCTCTCTTTCGCCGTTTGGCTGTTGATGTTCGGTCTGCCCGAAGTACCCTGGTTCGGTGTCGACAAAGCGTTCAGCGAACACAACCGCGTTGTGGGACCGCTGTCGGCGATATGGCTTCTTGTCTTCGCCCTGCCCTTTTTCTTTATGACACCAGACCAGCCACGCACCGGGCTCAATCGCAGGGAAGCCGCAAAGAAGGGCGTGGCAATGGTCATCGGCACCATCAAGAAGTTGCCGCACTACAAAAACATCGCGATCTTCCTGCTTGCGCGCATGATCTACTATGATGGCCAGGCTGCGGTCTTCATCTTTACAGGCGTCTACGCAAAAGGTGTTTTCGACTGGCCCACGACACAGATTGGCTTTTATGGCCTCATCATCATTGTCATGCAGGTGCCCTTCACACTACTTGGCGGCCTGGTCGACGACTATATCGGCTCAAAACGCACAATCGTTGGCGCGGTTTCCTTATTCGCCGTTGGGTTGATGCTGCTTGTCGGCACAACCACAGATACAGCGGCCTACATGTTCGCGGTCAGCATGGAGCCGATCACTGCTACCAATATTTTTGGTGAGGCACTCAACGGGATGGGATTTGATACAAGTGCGGAACGCTGGTTCCTGTTCCTCGCAACCGCAACCGGCGTGTTTGCCGGCCCCTCCCTCTCCTCAAGCCGCACCATGCTCGCACGCATCGCTCCACCCGCCATGATGGCCGAATTCTATGGCCTCTACGCACTTTGCGGGAAAGCCACAAGCTTCCTGGCGCCATTGACGGTTGCCATCGTGACTCAGACCACCAGCAGTCAGCGGGTGGGCCTCGGGAGCGTGATCATCTTCCTGATCGTCGGACTGCTGCTGATGTTCTTCGTGAAAGAAGAACAATCAACGGCCCACGAGCACTAGCTCGCAAGTGATGTTCAGGCGGGGAGGGCCTTTGCCCTCTCCAGTCCGTCGCCGAGTGTCTTTGCGGCAAGGAAGAAGTGCAGCGAACCCCACAGGCCCAATGGCGTCATGACGAGCAGCGCGTAGCGAAGCGATTCCACGCCATAGGTTGGCTCCAAAAGATCACTCACGATACCTACAGCCTGTGGCCCAAGCCCCAGGCCGATAATGTTCAGAATGAACAGGAGAAGCGCTGACGCGGCCGCCCGCATTTTGAGGCGCGCCAACCCTTGTGTCATCGCGAGGCTTGGCCCGAGGTAGAGAGAGCCTGCTGCCGCCGGAACGATGAACAGCACGAGGGTCCAGCTCAGGTCTTCGGAAAGGTAGACGCTGAAGCCAAACGGGAAAGCGATGACCCCTGCGGCTGCCACAACCCACATATACCAGCGAATGTCTTTCTGGCCGAGTTTGTCTGCCAGGAAGCCTGCACCGTATGTACCGAGACCGCCCGCAATCCCGATGATCAGTGACAAGGCGAGGCCAATATTGCCAACTTCCATGCCATGTGACCGCACAAGGAATGGGGGCAGCCATGCAACCGCGCCATAGCCAACAAACGACACAAGGGTCGCACCTGCTGCGATGTGACGGAAGGCCGGTTGGGTCAGCAGGAATCGAAGGACCTCCATGATGCCGGGTGCCTCTTCTTTATCTTCCTGCTCTGTGCGACCTTCAGAATGCCCTCTGGGCGGCTCTTTCAGCGTGAAGTGCACCAACAGCGCCAGAACCAGGCCAGGCAACCCCACGACCAAAAAGGCCATGCGCCAGCCATACCATTGCGCCACAAAGCCCCCAACCAGGAAGCCAATGAATATGCCGATATTGACGCCAAGCGAAAAGATGGCCAGTGCTGTCGCTCGTGTCTTAGGCTCATAGAGATCTGCAATCATGGAGTGTGACGGGGGGCTGGATCCAGCTTCGCCCACACCAACGAGGATGCGTGCAACCATGAGCTGCCAGAAACTGGTCACCAAACCACAAACGGCGGTCATGCCAGAGAAGATCGTCATGGAGGCAGTAATTACATTTCGGCGATTGGTCCGGTCCGCCAGCATGGCAATGGGAAGGCCCAGGGTCGCGTAGAAAATGCCGAAAGTGGTGAAGAGAAGTCCGAGCTGCGTGTCACTCAAGGAGAGGTCGATTTTAATCGGTTCCAGCAAGATCGACAGAATTTGCCGGTCAACATAATTGACTGAATAGACAACCGTCAGAATTCCGAGTGCGTAGCGACGATAGGTCGGTGTGATGAAGCTACCGTTCGCCGCATCAGCGGCTGTGCTCTCTGCCATGGTTCCCCCCATTTGTTGGAGGGTTATCCCTCCTCGCTACTTCAACCTAACAGGGGCTCTAAGAATTCGGAAGACAGGAAAGCAAAAGGGCCGCACGATGCGATGCGGCCCTTCTAACTTCACTGTCAGTGATGCGTCACCATTCGATGCGCTCGATATTGTCGAAGGAAATCTCCGAGCCATCGGCGAAAGTGATGGTGCCGGATGCATCTTCGGAGAGGTCATAGGAGCCCATGTCGCTGCTTTCAATGGAGCCGCCGTCGAGCTCGAGTGTCCAGTCCATGCTGACAGCACCGCCGCCATTGCCCTGGAGCTGAATGGTATCAGTCCAGCTGGAACCGCTGCCGCCGTCAATTGTGTCGGTGTCACCGTTGCCGGATTCGAAGATGAAGAGGTCAGATCCGTCTTCGCCTTTCAGCTCATCATCACCAGCGCCGCCGAAGAGGACGTCCTCGCCTTTGCCGCCTTTAAGTTCGTCCTCACCGGTGCCGCCGACAAGAATGTCATCGCCGTCGCCACCCTCAAGCTTATCATCGCCAGAGCCGCCATAGAGCGTGTCGTCGCCATCTTCGCCTTTCAGCTTATCGTCGCCGCCGCGGCCATAGAGCGTATCATTGCCATCGTCGCCTTTGAGTTCGCCTTTGGTGTTGTCGTCGACAAGGATGTCGTCGCCGTCTTCGCCGTCCAGCTTGTTGTCGCTGTCCGATCCGTTATAGACGATTGTGTCAGCGCCGGATGACCCATCATAGTCATCATCGGTTGTATAGGTCGCACCTGACAGAGACGGCATTGCATCACCTGGGTCGGTGATTTCATAAAGCGGCGTCTGAGAGCCATTGGCAACCACGCTGATGTCATCAACAGAGAAGGTCTCTGAGCCAGCGGTTGTTTTCGCTTCAAACTCAATGACGAGGCTGGAGCCGGTTCCAATATCCTGGAAGTTGTAGGCATCCTGGATACCTGAGTCGCCATCCTGCGACATGATCTCCGTGCGCACGCCATCAATCACGGCAAACGCCTTAAACGTATCATGCCAGCTGCCGCTTTCCTCCAGGTCGCCGCTTTCCGACAGGCGGAAGCTCAGATCGATTTCGGACTGGCCGGAGATATCGATCGCTTCACTGCTCCAGACAACCTTCGACGTATTGTCGTTGGAGTCATCGGTTACCTGGCTAAACTCGTAGGCACCGCCTTCCACGCCATGATTGCCGGTGATGTCTGAGCCTGCATCCGTGGCACTCCAGGCAGAGGAGCCTGTGTCTGAGGTGGCGCCGTTGGACAGGCCGGAGAAGTCTTCGCTCCAGAGTTCCACCGGTGCATCTGCGATGTCCCCAACATTGACGGTGAAGGTCTCGGAGTAGCTCGCACCTGCTGCATCCGTTGTAGTCACTTCTACGGCTACTGTCGTCTCTGTTTCATAATCAAGAGAGACACCGTCTTTGAGTTTCAGCTGGCCGCCAACCACTTCAAAGCGGGCATCGTCAACCGCATAGGTGTGGCTGTCGCCTGCATCGACGTCGGTCGTTGTCACATCGCCGATTACCGCACCTGCGGCATTTTCATCGACGGTGTTGTTCGACAGGGAGAGGTCTGAAGGCCCGTCATTGACGCTGCCGACATTGACCTCAATCTGTACGGTGTCGGACGCGGTTGACGCGTTAGATCCTTCGGTCGCTGTGGCCGTCACTGACAGATTGAAGGTGCCGTTGTAGTTCGCAGCGGGCGTGACTTCCAGAGCAGACATATTCCAACCGGAAACATCAACACTTGTCGTGCCGCCACTTGCCGTGAACGTGTTCGTACCATCGGACAAGGTTGCGCCGTCAGGGATGTTCCCGACGCTTAACGCCAATGCCTCCGAGCCGTCTACATCGCCTAAGCTTGCTGAAATGTCCGGCAGGCTTATCGTGCCATCTTCTGATCCGCTCACGGATGAACCGTCGGTCGTTTCGGTCAGCTTGATATTGTCGAGATACATCCCACGACCATTATCCTGGTCAACACCGGCTTCACGGAACTGGAGTTTCGATGGATCACCGTCACCGGTCATTGTGTATTCAAAACTCTGCCACACATTATTGCTGTTGGACGAACCGTCCAGGGCGATGGTGTCTACTACAACGCCGTCCCACAGAACTTCAATTCTGGCGACAGACGCATCAAATCCAGGTCGCGGTGACACATCGAACGTGAGCGTATAAGTCGCGCCATCGATCGTATCAACAGTCTGATGAATATCGGCTGCATCCTCATAATTGTCGATGGCGTCATCGTTAAGCTCAATGAACTTATCACCGTCCGACGCGGTGCGGCCATCTTCACTTTCACTCCAGACCTCAATCGCGTCGCTGTCGGTGCTCCAGCCGTCGGCTGTGGTCACAAAGTCCGCCGGCCCACTCTCAAAGCTCGAGTCAATGATTGTTGTGGTTGTAGGTGCCAGCGAAATTGTTGGCGTATCCGCTACCGCCGCAATATCAAGCGTAGCAGTTGCGCTGTCACTTGTTTCGCCATCTGTCACGGTGAAGGCGAAGGGAACGTTTTCTGCACTTACGTCGTTTGCTGGAGTGAAGGCCCAGGTTCCATTTCCATTGTCAGCCAATGAGCCATATTGAGCATCAACCGACAGGGAGCTGACGCTCATTGCGTCGCCATCATCGACATCTGAGCTGTTGGCCAGAAGTTGTGCACTTGTGATGATCACTGAAGAGTCTTCATTGGTAGCACCAAGATCAACTTCACCGGCGCTTGGACCCTCGTTCACATCACCAACGGCAATAGTGAAGGTCTCGGAATAGGTGGCACCAGACGCATCCGTCGTGGTGACCTCAACAGCCACAGAGCTCTCTGTCTCATGATCGAGGGAGACACCATCCTTGAGCTTGAGGTCCCCGCCCACCACTTCAAAGCGGGCATCATCCACGGAGTAGGAATGGCTGTCGCCAGCATCCACGTCTGTGGTGGAGAGGCTGCCGACCACGGCCCCAGCCGCGTTCTCATCAACCGAGGCATTGGAGAGGCTGATATCTGACGGACCCTCGTTCACATCACCAACGGCAATAGTGAAGGTCTCGGAATAGGTGGCACCAGACGCATCCGTCGTGGTGACCTCAACAGCCACAGAGCTCTCTGTCTCATGATC